>NZ_CBDDGH010000005.1:0-1582966 GCF_965227725.1 Shimia sp.
TCTGGCGGTGATCGGATTTCAATTTGCGCTGCTCTTTGGAGCGCCCTGGGGGCGGATCACGCAGGGTGGTCAGCATGAGGGCGCTTTGCCTCTGTCCGGGCGGATTGCGGCGGCGGTCTCTGTGGTGATTCTGCTGGGGATGGCGGTGGCCATCACTTCCGCTGCGGGCTGGCGGCCCCAATGGCCGATCTGGGACAAGCTGGGTGGCGTTGGGCGTGCAAGGGCTCGCCTGTCTGGCCAATTGGATCACACCATCTGTGCCGGAACGGCGGCTGTGGGGGCCGATCACCTCAGCGATGCTGGGGATGGCCGCAGTGATTGTGTGGGCGCAGTAAAACCCGCCAGATTTCATCTGTTGAGCATCAGAGCCGCCCCCAATCCCCCAAGTGCAACGGCGCTGAGACGATCCAGAGGCCGCTTTATGGCGCGGTAGCCGTCGCGCACCTTCTGACGGCTGAGACCAAAGGCCATGGCGGCATAGAAGCTCAGCTCAAAGAGAAAGTGGTTTGCAATGATGAGGGCGGTCTCTGATGTGCTGAGGTCTGGCGGGAAGATCGTGGCCAGAATGGCGGCGGCGAAGACCACGGTTTTGGGATTGAGCGCATTGATCATCACGCCCTGACCAAAGGCATGGGACGCGGGTTTGGCGACGGTCGCCAGCGGCGCGCCCGCGCCGCGCCACATGTGGTAGGCGACATAGAGGATGTAGAGGCCGCCGCAGGCGCGCACGGCGGTATAGGCCAATGGCATCCAGTTGAAGACAAGATCCAGCCCCAGCAGGGCGGCCGCGGTCCAAAGCGCGCCAACCAGCCCAAGCCCAAGGCCGGTGGCGATGCCTGCCCGGATGCCGGAGGATAGGGTGTTTTGCATGGCGACAAAGAAGGCCGGGCCGGGGCTGAGGATTGCGGTCAGCAGGGCGGCGTTGAAGAGGAGCAGATGTGAGAGGTCCATGGGCTTTGCTTTTGGTCTGAGTGCGCGGGGCGGTTTTATCGGAGAAGCTTCAGCGCGCCGGTGAGGGACTTCACAAGTTTTGTGGGGCCGCAGAGCCCGACGCCGCTGAGCGGTTCGGTGGCAAGGGCGCGCTGGGGGAACGCCGCCTCATAATCGGCAAAGGAATGCAGCTTGCGGGCAAATTCGGGGAAGGCCACCAGCGTGAGATCGGGGCGGTGGGCTTGCGCCTTCTGGATGATCTCAAGCATTTGGGCCGCACCGGCTTGAAGGATCGGAATGGGGCGGTCGGCGGAGTTCAGGATGGTCAAGCCATTGGCATCTGGCAGCGGGACGTTGCCGATGCCCGGGTGTGCCGCGCCGAGGCCTGCGGCAATGGTGGCAACCGTGTTGGCAAGGTGCCCGGTTGGCAGCTCGGGTGAGGTGATGATGGAAAGGCGCAGATCGCCGGTGCCATGCAGGGGGAGGGCTTTGGCTGGGAGCGGCGTGGTGTCGTTTGGCATGATGTCTTCCTGATGTTTTCTGGAAGAACAGCATCATTGAGACGGGTGATCTGCATCTGTTTGTGTTTAGGTTTGTGGGTTTTTAGGTAAGATCTACCTTCTGTAGGCGGTATCGGGTAGGAATTGCCAAAAGGAGTGACGGCATGGGACAGGGGCAGGATCCGCTTGATGCGGCGGACAAGCGGATATTGGCAGCGCTACAGGCCGAGGGGCGGTTGAGCAATGCGGATCTGGCGGAGGCGACGGGCATGTCCACATCGCCGTGCTGGCGGCGGACGCGGCGGCTTGAGGAGCAGGGCTACATCAAGGGGTACCGAGCCGATATTGACCGCAAGCAGATCGGGCTGGGCGTGCTGGTGTTTGTGACCATTCAGATCGACACCCATTCAGCGGAAGAAGCCAGTGCTTTTGAGAAGGCGGTGGCGGATTATCCGCAGATCGTGTCGTGCCATTCCATCGGCGGGAATGCGGATTTTCTGTTGCAGGTGGTCTGTCAGGATCTTGATGCCTATGCGGAATTCTCGATGACGCATCTGCGCCGGATGCCGGGGATCAAAGCGATGGAGAGCAGTTTTGCGCTCAAGGAGATCAAGCCGCACAGCGGCTGGCCGATGTTGTGATCTTTGCGCGCGCGGAGGCTCAGCTGCCCTCAGGTGGCACGGCGCGTTGATAAAGGTGCCATGTGGTGTGACCTAGGATCGGCAGGGTGACGATCAGGCCGAGAAAGGCTGGAAGCAGCGAGAGCAGCATGGTGGCAGAGATGATTGCCGCCCATGTGAGCATCACGAGCGGATTTTCCGTGACCGTGCGCACCGAGGTGAGCATGGCGGTGACAAAATTGGTCTCACGGTCCAGCAGCATGGGCATGGCCACCACGGTGACAGCAAAAAGCGCTGCAGAGAGGCCCGCGCCGACACAGGTGCCCACGGCCAGAAAGGTCCAGCCCTCCGGCGTGAAGAAGACCGTTGTCAGAAAGCCGTTGAGGTCTGAAAATGAAGCGTTTTTGAGGATGATCGCCAGCCACAGCCGCACCTGATAGACCCAGACCCAGAAGATAAAGAGGGTGACAAAGGCCATCCATCCCATCTCGCGTTTGCGCTGATGGGCCATGACGGTGAGGATGTCTGACCAGCCAAAGGGCTCGCCCTTTTGCCGACGGCGGGAGATCTCATAGAGGCCAGCGGCTGCGAAAGGCGCGACCAGCGGGAAGCCGACAATGGCGGGGATGATCATCCAGATCTGGTTGAGCCAGAGCAGGCACCAGACCATCAGCAGGCCAAAGACCACATAAAACAGCCCGAAGAAGCCGCTGAGCGCCGGGTGTGCGCAAAAATCGGCGTAGCCTGCTTTGAGCGCGGCGGTGATGTCGGCTGCGGTCACCTTGTTGACCTTGAGTACGCTCTGTGGACGCGGTGCCAGATTGCCCGGCGGGGTGGGGCCTGCGGTTTTGGACGTCATGACACACTCCTCCCAAAGCTTGCCTCTGTGCCGGGTGATCTGGGGACTGCTCCGGCAGTGGCGCGCGGATCCTCCCTGTCGCGCGCCTATGGGAAGAGTGTGCATGAGGGGGGCGTTTGGGGCAAGGGTTGGGGGTAAGAAGCAATGATCGGCCGCAACCTGAAGTGGTTGCGGGTTGTCTCCAATCGGGGGCGGGACGGTTGTGTCAAAGGGCTAAAAGTATCGCTCGCCATTTGGTTAGTTGCCCATCAGCAAGACCGCCGGATCATTGCTCTCGTAGAGAAATTGACGCAAGGTAATCTGGTGCAGCAGGGAGGTGCCACGATCAGAAGATTAACAACCATAGTCATTGCTGATCTGGCGGCCTATTCCCGGCTTATGGCTGTCGACGAAGAGGGGGTGGTTTCCCGTCTTCGCGCAATATGGTCTGAGGTTGTAAAACCGATGGTTCAGCAATCAGGTGGCCGGATCATTAAGACGATGGGCGATGGGTTTCTTGCTGAATTTCAATCCACCGTTGAAGCTGTGCGAACCGCGCTGGCGGTTCAGGACGCCATGGAAAACCGCGACACCGACCGGCCAGAGGACGAGAGGTTGCGGTTCCGCATCGGTATCCATGTCGGCGATGTGGTCGTTCTTGAGCGGGATATTTTCGGAGACGCCGTGAATGTTGCGGCAAGGCTTGAGGCTATGTCTCCTGTGGGCGGAATTTGTCTTTCGCGAGCGGCACGAGATCAGGTTGAAGGGCGTCTTCTGGTTGCGCTTAAGGCCATGGGGAACGTCTCTGTAAAAAACATCCCCAATCCGATTGAAGCTTGGATAACCGGACCGGCCATCTGCGATACCCGGCCAAGTCCGGCCCAAATACCTGCGGTTGTGGTTATGCCCTTTGAAGAAGTTGGTGGGGAAGACGAGTTCTTTGCTGACGGGGTTGTCGATGAAATCACTTCGGCCCTGTCCAGCGTGGGCGACATATCCGTGATCGCGCGGCAATCAGCGTTCAGCTTCAAGGGGCGGATGGTTGATATTCGCAAAGTGGGGCGCGAACTTGGCAGCCGCTATGTTGTCACTGGTGCTATTCGCCGCTCGGGCGTTCGGGTGCGCATTTCCGTACAGCTCAATTCGGCGATCACTGGCGCAAATCTATGGTCGCAGAGGTATGATGACGAGCTGAAGGATCTTTTTGAGCTTCAGGACAAGATTGCCTCTCATGTTGCCGGTGCAATTTCTCCCTCGATCCGGGCTTCGGAGATCGCTGCCGCGCGGGCTGTCGCACCAATGGAGCGCAAAGCATATGAGCTCTATATGAGCGCCTTTCCGCATTTTTGGGCGCATCGGCGCTCTGAGAATGAACGCTCAATTGAGCTTTTGACCTCGGCTATGTCGCTGGACCCAAGTGATTTTCGCGCTCAGGCGCTCCGTGCGTGGGCGTTTGCTCAGCAAGCGACTTATATGTGGAGTGAAACGCCTTTGGTGTCGCGCGAACGCGCGCTTGAGGATGCGGAGACAGCGGTGCTTTCGGCAGGCAGCCATGCGCCATCTCTGGTGGCCATTGCAGCGGCGCTGGGCATGACCGGGCTGGATCACGAGCGTGCCGGTGTTCTCTTGGAGCAAGCCTTGCTTCTCGACCCGAATTCCGCCTGGGGCTGGATGCGCAAAGGGTGGAACCATGTGTATCTGCAAGAGATCGACGAGGGTCTGGCCGCGTTTGATAAAGCCGAGGCCCTGAGCCCACGAGACCCATTTCTCTTTAACATTCAATTTGGAAGAGGCTACGCGAAGGGCGTGCTTGGCGACTATGATGAAGCCGTCAAATCGGTGAAATTAGGGCTCACCGCCGGGCCTGGGGTCACATGGGCCTATCGCGACCTCGCCAGCTTCTCCGCCGAAGCGGGGCGGCAGAAAGAGGCAGACGAAGCCGTGGAAAAGCTGATGCAAAGCTATCCGGGGCTGACGATAAAGCGTGTGATCGACAGCATGCCGCCCGCCACTCACGCGCGACATCAAGGATTTATCGAAGGTTTAAAGAAGGCGGGAGTTCCGGAAGGATGATCACATCATCCGGCGATCTAAGTGCGAACCAGAGCTTTTCCAAGCAACCGCACTCTCCCCCATCCCCCAAAACAAAAAAGGCGCTGCGGGGGCAGCGCCTTTCTCACCATAAGGTGGCAGCCTTAGAGCAGTGCCAGATCTACGGCGCTTTCGCGGCCGTCGCGGCCTGCGCGCAGCTCGTAGCTGACTTTCTGATTGTCAGCCAAACCGGTCAGCCCGGAACGCTCTACTGCAGAAATGTGCACGAACACATCTTTGCCGCCTTCGTCCGGTGCAATGAAGCCGAAGCCTTTGGTGGTGTTGAACCATTTGACGGTGCCTGTGGCCATCGTCGTCTCTCCTGATCTTATGCTGTCCACGGAATGCAACAGCGCGGCTTGGTCACATGATCGAATGACTGAGCCAGATAGCGGAGCAGAAGGTCGAAGATGAAAACTTAGCACGTCCATCTGAAGGGGGTATCGGCGTATTGCAAGGATTTTCGTGTAACAAGCCAATGAAAACAGGGTCTTTTTAGTGATATTTTGCCGCCTGTCGGCATCTTTGCGCTCAAAAGCAGGAAAATTTCCCTCATTGGTTGTAGGTCTGTATTTTGGGCGGCTGCGTAAAAAATGCACAAGCACTGGGGAGGTGTCGTCTAAATTTGACCGCTCGGTAAAAAATGATTGATTGATAAAAAAGCCTGTGCCAGCCTGATTGCGTAGCCAAATAGGTGTCTGGGGAGGTTTTATGTCCAACACACTGTTCAGCAACGGCATCCAAGCAGGGCGTTTGAACTCTGCGGAACTGGCCGAAAATTTCGGGGATTTGCACCCCCGGTTTGACGATCACGAGGCGCTTGTCGCGGCGGATCGCTGTTATTTCTGTCACGACGCGCCCTGCATGACAGCCTGTCCGACAGATATCGATATTCCACTGTTCATTCGCCAGATCGCCACCGGCACGCCGGAAGCGGCGGCCAAGACGATTTTGGATCAGAACATTCTGGGTGGCATGTGCGCCCGGGTGTGCCCGACCGAGACACTCTGTGAGCAGGTCTGTGTGCGCGAGACAGCGGAAGGCAATCCGGTAGAGATCGGCCGCCTTCAGCGTTACGCCACAGATGTGCTGGTGGATGCCGGTGTGCATCCGTTTGAGCGCGCAGCCTCCACCGGCAAGAAAGTGGCCGTGGTGGGCGCGGGGCCTGCGGGTCTGTCGGCGGCGCACCGTCTGGCGATGCATGGCCATGACGTGACCGTTTATGACGCGCGCAACAAAGCGGGCGGTCTGAACGAATTTGGCATCGCGGCCTATAAGTCTGTCGACAGCTTTGCGGAGCGCGAGGTGGACTGGCTGCTGAAAATCGGCGGCATCACCATTGAGACTGGCAAGAAGCTGGGCGAGGGGCTGTCGCTCGACGGTCTGAAGGCCGAATTTGACGCGGTGTTCCTTGGCATCGGTCTGGGCGGCGTGAACGCGCTGGGCGTGGATGGCGAAGACAAAGACGGCGTGGATGATGCGGTCGACTTCATCGCGGAGCTGCGTCAGGCCAAAGACCTTACCCAGATGGAAATCGGGCGTGATGTTGTGGTGATCGGCGGCGGTATGACGGCGGTGGATGCCGCTGTGCAAGCCAAGCTGCTGGGCGCGCTGAACGTGAGCCTTGTCTATCGCCGTGGCAAAGACCGGATGAACGCTTCGGAATTTGAGCAGGATCTGGCGGCCTCCAAAGGCGTGCGGATCATCACCAATGCCTCGCCCAAGGCGGTGATCGGCAATGGCGCGGTGCGCGAGATCGAGTTTGAGTACACCGACAATGATCTGAAGCCGACCGGCCAAAGCGTGCGTCTGGTGGCGGATCAGGTGTTCAAGGCGATTGGTCAGACACTGGAAGGCGACGGCCTGCCGGCGCTGGAGTGGGGCAAGATCAAGGTTGATGAAACCGGTCGGACCTCTGTTGAGGGCATCTGGGCCGGCGGCGACTGTGCCACGGGCGGCGATGACCTGACCGTGACCGCCGTAGCCGAGGGCCGCGATGCGGCCGAAGACATTCACGCTGCACTGTTGGCGTAAGGTAGGAGATAAGCGATATGGCCAATCTCGAAAGTGATTTTGTAGGGATCAAATCCCCCAACCCGTTCTGGCTCGCCTCTGCGCCGCCAACGGATAAGGAATACAACGTGCGCCGCGCCTTTGAAGCGGGCTGGGGTGGCGTTGTCTGGAAAACGCTGGGGGCGGAAGGCCCGCCGGTGGTGAACGTCAACGGCCCGCGCTATGGCGCGATCCACGGCGCGGATCGCCGTCTGTTGGGGCTTAACAACATCGAGCTGATCACCGACCGTCCGCTGGAGGTGAACCTTGAGGAAATGGCGCGGGTGAAGCGGGACTATCCAGATCACGCGCTGATCGCTTCGGTGATGGTGCCGTGCGAAGAAGATGAGTGGAAGCGAATCCTGCCGATGATCGCGGAAACTGGCTGTGACGGGTTTGAGCTGAACTTTGGCTGCCCGCACGGGATGGCCGAGCGTGGCATGGGCTCCGCTGTGGGACAGGTGCCGGACTATATCGAGATGGTGTCGCGCTGGTGTAAAGAGGCCACCGACCTGCCGGTGATTGTGAAGCTGACGCCCAACATCACCAATATTCTCTACCCCGCCGAAGCGGCGCTGCGCGGCGGGGCGGATGCGGTGAGCCTGATCAACACGATCAACTCCATCACTTCGGTGAACCTTGATGCGATGAGCCCGGAGCCGATGATTGACGGCAAAGGCACCCACGGCGGCTATTGCGGCCCGGCGGTGAAGCCGATTGCGCTCAACATGGTGGCCGAAATTGCGCGCAACCCAGAGACCGCGCGTCTGCCGATTTCCGGCATTGGCGGCGTGACCACATGGCGCGATGCGGCAGAGTTCATGGCGCTGGGCGCGGGCAACGTGCAGGTTTGTACAGCGGCGATGACCTATGGCTTTAAGATTGTGCAGGAGATGATCTCTGGCCTGTCCCAGTGGATGGATGAGAAGGGCTATACCTCCACCGCTGCTTTTGTCGGCATGGCGACACCCAATGTCACCGACTGGCAGTATCTGAACCTCAATCACGTGACCAAAGCGGTGATCAATCAGGACGATTGTATCAAATGCGGTCGCTGCTATGCGGCCTGTGAAGACACCAGCCACCAGGCGATTGAGATGTCTGAGGACCGTGTGTTCACCGTGAAGGATGATGAATGCGTGGCCTGTAACCTCTGCGTCAACGTGTGTCCGGTGGAGAACTGCATCACCATGCGCACGCTGGATGCGGGCGAGATGGATGAGCGCACAAACACGCCGGTTGCTGCGGAATATGGCAACTGGACCAGCCATCCGAACAACCCAACGGCGACGGCTGCTGAGTAAGGCGTCACGACCATATTAAAAAGAAGCGCCGCTGCAGGAGATGCAGCGGCGTTTTGCGTTTGGTGTGAAGGATTTGCGCGGGCGGCGCGCGGCCTCAGACCGAGAGAAGTTTGCGGAACATCTGGTCGAGGAAAGCGTCTGCGCCGTCGAGCACATTGGTTTCGCCTTCGGTCAGCACCCGCACCTGCGCGTCAAAATCGGCGTAGTGCTGCGTGGTGGCCCAGATCGAAAACAGCAGGTGGCGCGGCTCGACCTGAGCCAGACGGCCCTCTGCCACCCATTTGCGGATCAGGGCGGTTTTGCTGTCAAAGAGCGGTTTCAGGCCGGTTTGCAGATGCGGTGCCATACGCGGCGCGCCTTGCAGGATTTCATTGGCGAAGAGGCGGCTCTCACGCGGGAACTCGCGGCTCATTTCCAGCTTGCGGTGGACGTAGCTCATGATCTCTTCGAGCGGGTCACCTTCAGCGTCCATATCCTCAAGCGGGTCGAGCCAGGTTTCCATCAGCTGGTTGAGCAGGGTGACATGAATGTCCTCTTTGCCGCTGAAATAATAGAGAATATTGGGCTTTGACAGACCGGCCTCATCGGCAATCAGATCGAGCGTTGCGCCGCGATAGCCGTGGCTGGAGAACACTTCGAGCGCGGCATCGAGGATGCGTTTGCGATTGCGTTGCTGGATGCGGCTGGGTTTGCGCGTTTGGGCCTCAGGCATTCGTGATGTTCCATTGCTCTTTGCAAGTGAGGCTACTGGAGGGCGCAGGCGCGGTCCAGTAGGGCAAAGGTTTTGCTGTGCGATTGGTCAGGAAATGGTGCCGATACCGCGCAAAATGATGGCTTTTATGGTGTTTTTTGCCTCTTCCCATTGCGCGTCCGAGAGCGGCGCGCCGTGGTTGAGGGTTTCGATCTGATGGCCGAAGTCGGCATAATGCTGGGTTGTGGCCCAGAGCATATAGAGCAGCTGGCGCGGATCAATCGGCTGCATGCGCCCCTCGGCAATCCAGCGTTCAATCACCTTGATTCTGCCGTTGGTCCAGTCGGTGAGCGTGGTTTCCAGATAATCCTGAATAACTGGCGCGCCGTGCATCACTTCGCTGGCCCAGACCTTGGAGCCGTCCGGGTGGCGGCGGGAGATTTCCATCTTGGCATCAATATAGGCGCCAATGCCGTCTTCCGGCCCTTCGGCGTTGTCAAAGGAATCGGCCGCCTGAAGCCAGATTTCAAAGATGTTCTGAACCACCTGCCGATAGAGTAACTCCTTGGTAGGAAAGTAATAATGCAGGTTTGCCTTGGGCAGGCCGGCCACATCGGCAATCAGCTGCATGGTGGCGCCGCCAAAACCCGCCTCTGCAAAGACTTTTTCTGCTGCTGATAAAATCAGCGTTTCCGCCTCTTTGCGACGCAGTTTTTTGCTGTTGGTTGTACGTGTGGAGGTCATGAATGGGGCCTTGAGAAATTTCTTGACCGAATGGTCAGGCTGTGGTGCTCTGAAATTGACCATACGGTCAGGATGGCCGTGAAAGCAAGAGCCCCGCCAGTGAGGGACCGATCCGAAAGGGTCAGGAACCCGGGCCGAAAATAGGGAGTGAAATCATGAGTGCACCCGGTGAAAACCTGAAGGTGAATGGCGACCGTCTTTGGGACAGTCTGATGGAAATGGCCAAGATTGGCCCCGGTGTGGCCGGCGGCAACAACCGACAGACGCTGACCGATGAAGACGCCGAAGGGCGCGCGCTGTTCCAGACATGGTGTGAGGATGTGGGCTGCACCATGGGGCTGGATACCATGGGCAATATGTTTGCCACATATCCCGGCACGGACCCTGAGGCGCTGCCAGTCTATGTGGGCAGCCACCTTGATACCCAGCCCACGGGCGGCAAATATGACGGTGTGCTTGGGGTGCTGGGCGGTCTGGAGCTGCTGCGCACGATGAAGGACCTTGGCATCAAGACCAAACACCCGATTGTTGTGACCAACTGGACCAATGAGGAAGGCACGCGGTTTGCGCCGGCGATGCTGTCGTCGGGCGTGTTTGCGGGTGTTCACACGCAGGATTGGGCCTACGACCGCGAAGATGCGGAAGGCAAGAAATTCGGCGATGAGCTGGCGCGGATCGGCTGGCGTGGCGATGAGGAAGTGGGCGCGCGTAAGATGCACGCGATGTTTGAACTGCACATCGAGCAGGGGCCTATTCTGGAAGCCGAAGGCAAGGACATCGGGGTTGTCACCCATGGTCAGGGCCTGAGCTGGACGCAGGTGACCATCGAAGGCAAGGACGCGCACACCGGCTCCACCCCGATGCCGATGCGCAAGAACGCGGGCCTTGGCATGGCGCGGATCTTGGACAAGGTGGATGAGATCGCCTTTTCCCATGCGCCCCATGCGGTGGGCGCGGCGGGCCATATCGATGTCTACCCGAACTCGCGCAATGTGATCCCCGGCAAGGTGGTCTTTACCGTGGATTTCCGCAGCCCTGAGCTGTCGGTGATTGAGGACATGGAAGCCCGCCTGAAGGTGGAAGGTCAGAAAATCGCCGATGACATGGGGCTCACGATCTCCTTTGAGAAGGTGGGCGGCTTTGATCCGGTGAAGTTTGATGAGGGCTGCGTGACAGCTGTGCGCAATGCCGCGGAGCGTCTGGGCTATAGCCACACCAATATTATTTCCGGCGCAGGCCATGATGCCTGCTGGATCAATCAAGTGGCGCCAACAGCCATGGTGATGTGCCCCTGTGTGGATGGTCTGAGCCACAATGAGGCCGAAGAGATTTCCAAAGAATGGGCGGCAGCGGGCGCGGATGTGCTGTTGCATGCGGTGCTCGAGACCGCGGAGATCGTGGAATAAACACGGGATGCCGGGGCTCTGTCTCCGGCCACCGAATGTGTGCGGGGGCACTCTCCGCACAGTGATTTGAGTGGGGGCCAGCCCCTACGCACAGGATAGGTGGGGGCCAGTTCCCACACGCAGAATAGGTGGGGGCCAGCCCCCACACCCCCGGGATATTTCCCGCAAGAGGAAGCCGGGGGGGGAATTGAGCGCATCATGCGCGGGTTATTCAGGGAGTGAAGACATGGCGACGAAAGTCATTAAAAACGGCACCGTTGTGACGGCGGATCTGTCTTATGAGGCGGATGTTCTGATCGAGAACGGCGTGATCATCGAGATTGGCAAAGGCCTCAAGGGCGACGAAGAGCTGGATGCGACCGGCTGCTACGTGATGCCGGGCGGGATTGACCCACATGTGCATTTGGAAATGCCGTTTATGGGCACCTATTCCAGCGATGATTTTGAGAGCGGCACGCGCGCCGGTTTGGCAGGCGGCACCACGATGGTGGTGGATTTCTGTCTGCCAAATCAGGGCGAGAGCCTGCTGGATGCGATCAAGCGCTGGGACAACAAATCCACCCGCGCGAACTGTGACTACTCTTTCCACATGGCGGTGACCTGGTGGGGCGAGCAGGTCTTCAACGATATGAAGACCGTGATTGAGCAGCGCGGCATCAACACATTCAAGCATTTCCTCGCCTATAAGGGCGCGTTGATGGTGAATGACGATGAGCTCTTTGCCTCTTTCAACCGTCTTGCTGAGCTGGGCGGGATTGCCATGGTGCACGCCGAGAACGGCGATGTGGTGGCGGAGATGACCGCCAAGCTGCTGGCAGAGGGCAATGTGGGGCCGGAAGGCCATGCCTATTCGCGCCCGACACAAGTGGAAGGCGAAGCCACCAACCGCGCGATCATGATTGCCGATATGGCCGGTGTGCCGCTTTATGTGGTGCACACCTCCTGTGAAGAGGCCCATGAAGCGATCCGGCGGGCGCGGATGCAGGGCAAGCGCGTTTGGGGCGAGCCGCTCATTCAGCATCTGACACTGGATGAGAGCGAGTATTTCAACCCGGATTGGGATCACGCCGCACGCCGGGTGATGTCACCTCCGTTCCGCAACAAGCAGCATCAGGACAGCCTCTGGGCCGGTCTGCAATCGGGCAGCCTGAGTGTAGTGGCCACCGACCATTGCGCCTTCACCACCGAACAGAAGCGCTATGGCGTGGGCGACTTCTCCAAGATCCCGAACGGCACCGGCGGGCTTGAGGACCGGATGCCGATGCTCTGGACACATGGTGTGGAAACCGGCCGTCTGACGCCCAATGAGTTTGTCGCCGTGACCTCCACCAATATTGCGAAAATCCTGAACTGTTATCCCAAGAAGGGCGCGGTTCTGGTTGGGGCGGATGCGGACCTTGTGGTCTGGGATCCGGCCAAGACCAAGACGATTTCCGCAAGCAGCCAGCAGAGCGCGATTGATTACAACGTGTTTGAAGGGCAAGAGGTCAAAGGCCTGCCGCGCTTTACCCTGACACGGGGCCATGTGGCGGTGCATGACGGCGAGATCCGCACGCAGGAAGGCCATGGCAAGTTTGTGGAGCGTGAAGCCAACACCACGGTCAACAAGGCGCTGAGCACGTGGAAAGAGCTGAGCGCGCCGCGCCCGGTGGAGCGCAGCGGCATTCCGGCCACGGGTGTGTGATGCGCTTAGGCGGGCACCAGATCCTCAAGCTCGGGCAGGAGGCGCACGCTTTCCTGCTCGTGCGGGTCGGTGCGCGCGATGATGGCCACAGCCTCTACCGAGCCGGTGTTGATCGGCAGGTGGGGCACGCCCGCAGGGATATAGACCAGATCGCCCGGATCGGTTTCCATATAGTGTTCAAGCTTTTCGCCCCAGTACATCGCGGCAGAGCCTTCCATCACATAGATCGCCGTTTCATGGCTTTCATGCAGATGGGCTTTGGCGCGACCGCCGGGCGGGATGCGCAGGATGTGCATGCAGATGCCCTGAGCACCGGTGGTTTCGCGGGCGATGCCCTCAAAATAGCTGAACCCCTGTTTGCCGGCATAAGTGCCGCCTGGGCGCAGCTTTTGGCATTTGGTGGGCATGGAAGAAGATGTCATGGGGGCGTGCTCCCGAAAAAGGCAATAATGATATGACTATGACAGATGGGGAGAACGGTGTGTCAACCGTGATCAGCGCCAAGAACCTGAGCCTGACCTTTGAGACCAACGATGGTCCGGTGCATGCGCTTAAGGATGTGAACCTTGATATCAAAAAGGGGGACTTTGTCTCTTTCATCGGGCCTTCGGGCTGCGGGAAGACCACATTTCTGCGCTGTATGGCTGATCTGGAACAGCCCACGGCGGGGGAAATCACCGTCAATGGGGTGAGCCCGCAGGAGGCGCGGAAGAGCCGCGCCTATGGTTATGTGTTCCAGCACGCGGGGCTGTATCCGTGGCGCACCATTGGCGGCAACATTCGCCTGCCGCTGGAAATCATGGGCGTGGACAAGGCCGAGCAGGACAAATCCGTGAAAGAGGTGCTGGAGCTGGTGCATCTGGAGGGCTTTGAGAAGAAGTTCCCCTGGCAGCTGTCCGGCGGGATGCAGCAGCGGGCCAGCATTGCGCGCGCGCTGGCCTTTCACGCCGATATCCTGTTGATGGATGAGCCGTTTGGTGCGCTGGATGAGATTGTACGTGACCACCTCAATGAGCAGCTTTTGGAGCTGTGGGCGCGCACCAATAAGACCATTGGCTTTGTCACCCACTCGATTCCTGAGGCGGTTTACCTGTCGACCAAGATTGTGGTGATGAGTCCGCGTCCGGGGCGCATTCATGATGTGATCGAGAGCACGCTGCCAAGAGAGCGGCCGCTGGATATTCGCGACAGTCAGGAGTTCATCGACATTTCGCATCGGGTGCGGGATGGCCTGCGGGCGGGGCATGAAAATGACTGAGCTGCACATCAGACGGGCGACGCCTGAGGATGTCGGGGCGATGGCGCAGATTGTCTGTGACTGGGAGGCCGCGACGGAGTGGATGAGCTCGCCCTACGGGCCGGAGGAGATTTCCGGGTTTATCCGTGAGGCCATGCCCGCGCGGGAGATGTGGGTCGCGGGGGAACCGATTGAGGGCTATCTCTCCTATGATCCCAAAGCCACCCGCGTGGGTGGTCTCTATTGCCGCAAGAGCGGGCAGGGGCTGGGCAAAGCGCTGATGGACAAGGTGAAAGAGGGGCGCGATTTCCTCTGGCTCACCACCCATGAGCCGAACCTGAAAGCGCAGAAGTTCTACAAACGCGAAGGGTTTGTCGAGGTGAGCCGCCATGACGCGGAGCCGCCAAACACGGTGCGTGAAGTGCGGATGGAGTGGCAGCGATGAGAAATCTACTCCCGATTTTGACCGTACTGGCGGCGATTGTGGGCATCTGGTGGTTGGCGGTGGCGCCGATGAACGTGCGCCCGGCGCTGGATATTGCCGAACGGGGTGGCGCGGTTGTGGTGCCGGAAGGCTCGGTGGAACGCCGCGATGTGTCGGTCTTTAAGCTGATGCTCGACAACCCGTCGCTGGTGGCGGCGGGCTATGATCTGAAACGTCCACGACTGCCGACACCGGCGCAGGTGGGCGAGGAGCTGTGGAAGACCACGGGCGCGATGGTGGCCAAGGGGCGGACATGGTCCAAACGCTCGTTGATCTATCATGCCTGGGTGACGTTGCAGTCCACCCTTTGGGGGTTCCTGCTGGGCACCACCGTGGGCATTCTGGGTGCGGTTGCCATTGTCTACAGCCGTGTGGTGGACATGAGTGTGATGCCCTGGGCGATCATCAGCCAGACCGTGCCGATTGTGGCGCTGGCGCCGATGATTATCGTGGTCTCCAATCAGGTGGGCATCGAGGGACGCGGGGTACCTAAAGCGATCATCTCTGCCTATCTGTGTTTCTTCCCGGTGCTGGTGTCCATGGTCAAAGGCCTGCGCTCTCCGACGGGCGAGCAGCTGGATCTCCTAAAAACCTATAACACCAGTGGGTTGCAGAGCTTTCTGAAACTGCGTCTTCCGGCAAGTGTGCCTTATCTTTTCACCGCGCTGAAGGTCGGCATTGCCGCCGCTTTGGTGGGCACGATTGTGGGCGAGCTGCCAACGGGTGCGATCAGCGGGTTGGGTGCGCGTATTCTGATCGGGGATCAGTTTGGCACGCCGCTGGCGATCTGGTCGGCGCTGGTCTGTGCCGCTGTGCTGGCCGGTATTCTGGTCACTCTGATTGACATCACCCAGCGGGTCACGCTGCGCAAGATGGGGTTCAACTCATGATCTGGATTGTTGCAATGCTGGTGTTTTGGGCGGCTGCCTGGCGCACCAATGTTTGGTTCGCAAACTCGGCTTATGCGGAAATGACGGCGGTGCGCATCTCGGTGCCGGTGCTGTTTGGGATCACCATTCTGGTGCTCTGGGAATGCCTTGTGCGCGGCTTTGGGGTCAGCCAGGTGATCTTGCCGCCTCCCAGCCAGGTGATGGTGGTGTTTGCCCAATCCACAGACCTTCTGTGGGTCGATTTTGTGCAGACCGTTGTGAAAGGCGCGTTGCGCGGCTTTCTGATGGGGGCGGCGGCGGCCTTTATTGCGGCGCTGCTGATTGACCGCAGTGCGTTTCTGACCCGTGGTCTGCTGCCGATTGGCAACTTTGTCGCCGCTTTGCCGATTGTCGGCGTGGCCCCAATTCTGGTGAACTGGTTCGGCTTTGACTGGCACTCCAAAGCGGCCGTTGTGGTGGTGATGGTGTTCTTTCCCATTCTGGTGAACACGGTGCAGGGCTTGCGCGCCACGGACGCGATGCAGCGGGATCTGATGCGCACCTATGCGGCGGGTTATTTCCAGACGTTGCTGAAGCTGCGTATTCCTGCCGCACTGCCTTTCATTTTCAATGGGTTGAAGATTGCCACAACCCTTGCTTTGATCGGTGCCATTGTTGCGGAGTATTTTGGTTCGCCCACGCGGGGCATGGGGTTTCGTATCTCGACCGGCGTTGGCAGTCTTTCAATAGATTTGGTCTGGGCTGAGATTTTTGTCTCAGCACTTGTGGGCAGCGCCTTTTACGGGGTTGTCGCATGGATCGAAAAACGGGTGACCTTCTGGCACCCATCACAAAGAGGTTGAACAACAACCCAAATGATATTCAACAAGGAGAAACTTGCATGAAACTCTCGACTTCCTCTCTTACGGCCGCGGCCTTTTCCCTGCTGGGATCTGCTGCACTGGCCGCAGATGATGTGACCCTTCAGCTTAAGTGGGTGACCCAATCCCAATTTGCAGGCTACTACGTGGCGCTGGAAAACGGGTTTTACTCGGACGAAGACCTGAATGTGACCATCAAGCCGGGTGGCCCGGACATTGCCCCGACACAGGTGCTGGCCGGTGGCGGCGCTGACGTGACCGTGGAGTGGATGCCTGCGGCGCTGGCGGCCCGTGAAAAAGGCCTGCCGATGGTGAACATCGCGCAGCCGTTCAAATCTTCGGGCATGATGCTGACCTGCCGCAAGGATGCGGGTGTGGCGACCACCGATGACTTTGCCGGCAAAACGTTGGGCGTTTGGTTCTTTGGCAACGAATTCCCCTTCCTGAGCTGGATGTCGCAGCTGGAGCTGAGCACCGATGGCGGCGACGCCGGTGTTGAGGTGCTCAAGCAGGGCTTTAACGTGGATCCGATCCTGAACGGCCAGGCGGCCTGTGTGTCCACCATGACCTACAATGAATACTGGCAGGTGATTGATGCGGGCCTGACCCCGGATGATCTGACCACATTCAAATACGAAGATCAGGGTGTGGCGACGCTGGAAGACGGGCTTTATGCGCTGGAAGAAAACCTTGCCGATCCGGCCTTTGAGGACAAGATGGTGCGCTTTGTGCGCGCGTCCATGAAGGGCTGGAAGTGGGCTGAAGAGAACCCGGAAGACGCAGCGATGATCGTGCTGGAGTATGACGAAACCGGTGCGCAGACCGAAGAGCATCAGGTGCGGATGATGGGCGAGATTGCCAAGCTGACCGCAGGCTCCAACGGTGCACTTGATCCGGCGGATTATGAGCGCACGGTGGCAAGCCTGATGTCTGGCGGCTCTGATCCGGTTATCACTGCGACCCCAGAAGGTGCATGGACCCACGCCATCACCGACAAAGCGCTGAAGTAAGCCAAACCTTAGTGCTAGAATTGCGAAAGGCCGGGGAGATCCCGGCCTTTTTTGTTTAAAATCATCGTCCTGAAGATCTAAAACGCATGGTTTCCACCAGCACGCAGGCGGCGAAGCCGACCAGCCCCCGACCCTCCCCACGGGAGGGGGCTTCACCCCCACCCAGGGTCGGGGGCTGGTCTATGTGACCCGTTACAATCGTTACAGATTTGCTGGACGGTGATCTAGCGGCTGGGGCGTAGAGCCGTAAGCAGGTATTTCGGCAAACGCAGGAGCAGGCGGCGGGCGAGCTCGGGGTATTCCACCTGACCGGCCAGAAGCTGCATATACATCATGCGCATGGTGCCGGAGCGGCGGAAGCTGGCCATTAGCGTCTTCTGCCAGCGCGGCCCAAAGATCACATGACGCAGGGCGCAGGCGATGCGCAGGTTGCGGTGCATGTCCTTGAGCGCTTTTTGATAGCGGGCCAGCGCGGTCTGCGGCGCCTGAGCCAGAAGGGCATCGCATGCGGCTTGTGCGGCGAGTTGGCCGCTCTTCATGGCAAAGGCGATGCCCTCACCGGTGATCGGATCCACCAGCCCGGCGGCGTCTCCGGCCAGCAGCACAGAGGCGCGTCCGGGGTGGGGGCGGAAATCGCCAAAAGGCAGGTGGTGGCCTTTGACCTTCACCGCGTCAGTCGGCAGGCCCAAGGTGGTGAGATAGGCGGCCATCTGCGCCTTCATATCCGGGTTCTCAGCCCTCAGGCCGCCGATGCCCACGGTGGTGGAGCCCTGTTTGGGGAAGGACCAGCCATAGCCCCACTGGGCGGCGGCAAAATCAATGCGCAGGGGCTGGGTTTGCGGGTCTTGCAACGCCAGCGGGGCCTCTATTTCAAGGCCAAAGCCGATGGTCTTGGTGTCAAACGCCGCGCCAAAGAGGTGTTTGGCGACAATCGAGCTGACCCCATCCGCGCCGATCAGCACGCGGCAGGTGAGCGTGTCGCCATCGCGGAAGGTCACGGAGCTGTCGGTGAGGTTGGCCACGGGGCGGCCGGTGAAATCCTGCGCGCCCGCCGCCAGCGCGTGGCCAAACATTTGCGCATCAATGTCCAGCCGCATGGTCAGATGCAGGGGCGGGATGTCTTCGAGCTTGGCCAGCTCTTCGCCCTCATACCAGAGGGCGCAGTTGTGGCGGGTGACGGCCTGAGATAGATCAGGGTCTTGCCCGAAAATCTCGCGGAAATAGCTGCGGCTGCGCTCTGTGAAGAGGCCGCCACAGAGTTTGCTGCGCGGAAAGCGCGCCTTGTCCACCAAGGCGACCCGCAGGCCTTGTCTGGCAGCCCAAGCGGCCGCCGCACTGCCTGCCGGACCGGCACCAATGATGATGATGTCAAACTCTGTCATGCTTTATCCCTCGGTTTGCTTCTATCAGCTTTTCCCTCCGAGGCCAGACGGATACGGTGGCGCAGCAAGTGAAAGGACCAGCCATGACCGAAGAGAAACAGCCCGCAGGCGAAGCGACATTGCGGGTGCTGGCGATGCCGGCGGATGTGAATGTGAACGGGGACATCTTTGGCGGCTGGGTGTTAAGCCAGATGGACATCGCGAGCGGGATCATCGCGGCGCAGCGTGCCAAGGGGCGCGTGACCACGGTGGCGGTGGATGCGATGAAATTTATCCGGCCGGTCGGAGTGGGGGATATCCTCTGCGTCTGGGCCTGGGTCGAGCGGGTTGGCCGCAGCTCCATGGCGATCAAGATCGAAGCCTGGGCGGTGCGCCACCGGCAGGGGATTTCGGAAAAGGTGACCGAGGCGGTCTTTACCTATGTGGCAATTGACGAGGATGGCAGTCCACGGCCGGTGCCCGAGGAAGAGACGCCTTGGCCCGGTGCCTGAGTGGCGCTTACTGCTAAGGCATGGGAGGGCAACGGGCGGCGCGCGGTGGATTGGCCGCGCGTTAAAAGCTTGGCGCTGACATGGGCGCAAAGGAGAGCGCCATGTCAGAAGAGATCCGTCCGCCACATCGGCCCAGCCGCCGCGCCGCCCAAAGCGCGGTGATCAAAGGCACCAAGGCGCAGCGACAGGCGCGGGCGGCATTGGGGCGAAACCTCTTGATGCTGACCACGGAAAGCTGGGTCACCTCGGCCCTGCGGGAGGCGGTGCCGGAGGCGTGGCATCATCTGGAGCAGGATCTGGAGGTGCAGGAGCGCAAGGAGAAGGTGACGCTGTACCTCGATAAATCCGTGGCGCGGTTTTATCGGGCGATGGGCAAAGGCTATCAGGCGCGGATCAACCGTCTGTTGGCGACATGGGCCCAGATGAAGATCGCCGAAGAGCTGCATATTGATGCGGCGATGGACGATCATGGCGATAGTACAGAGGCGGCGCAAAGCCAGCTGTTGGGGCCGCGGTCAGGTGAGGCCGAAACGAACGCGCCGTGAGTGGTGGCGAGATCAGGCTTTGTGCAGCGTGATCTCTTCGCGTTCGTCTTCGGAGCGGCGCAGGGCGCAGGCGAGATAGGTCAGGGCAAACACCGCCAGCGGGAAGCCCAGAGAGAAGCCGAAATAGGTGGCGATCCCCGTCCAGACACCGGCTCCCAGCACAAACACCTGGATCAGGCCAATAATGAAACCTGCGATACTTCCGGGGATGAATAGTGCGAGTGCCATGGGGTGTCCTATCACGGTGTGCCTCGTCATTGTGTCGGTTAAATAGGGCGGAAGTAGGGCCTGGCAAGGGCTTTGATTTTCCCGGTCGGCGCAAATTTGCCCAAGTTTTCCGAGTGTCAGATTTTCCTTATTTTACGCAATGGGTTGGCGGATGAGCGGATTGTTGCAGCCCAGGTGTCGATCAGAGTGGCGGCGGCTGCGGTGAGGGTGGCGGCGGTAAAAAGGCCGGTGGCGATCCAGCCAAAATGCCAGAGCTGGCCGGCAAGCTGGTCTTCGGCATAAGAGGCTGCAAACTGGAGCTGACCGTATTTGGCGGCCCCAAAGGCAAGCGCCGTGGCGAGCAGGAAAGCGACAGTCAGCGGGAGTGTATTGAGGCGCAGGCCCGCCAGTGTGGCCAGCAAGAGACCAAGGGGTGCGCCAATCAGCAGGGTTTGCTGGCTCCACCACGGATGTGCGCCGAGCGGGCGGGCCACATCAACGAGGATGAGCACGGCCATGAGGAGGGCGGCGGTAAGAGCTGGGATCAGGTGGCGCATGGGGTGTCTCCGATGTTGGTATGGAGATGGGGATGCGCGGGGGCGTGGGGAAGGGTTGTTACAGAGGGATGGCGGGGGTGTGATGGGGTGTGTTTGTGGGGGGGGGGGGGCGCGGCGAGGTGCGCAGCGAGTTCGCACCTTACGGGGTAGGGTTTGGTTAACCAAGATTGGGCAGACTTATGGGATGTCTTGTTATGTGCGGCCCAGGGTTCCGGGCGCGACGATTTTCTTTACCGTGAATATAGCGCAGCGTGGTGGCGACCTGCTGGTGCGCCATGTTGAGGCCTTACGCGACGCGGTGCGGCGTACGCGGTCTGAGCGGTTGTTTTACATTGATGCCTGGGTGGTCTTGCCCGACCACATGCATGCGGTCTGGACCTTGCCGCCGGGGGACAGCGACTACGCAACACGGTGGCGACTGATTAAAGCACGGTTTTCACGACATGTGCCCAAAGGCAGGCTACGCCCAAGCCATATCTCGCGCCGGGAGCGCGGGGTGTGGCAGCGGCGGTTCTGGGAGCATCATGTGCGGGATCAGCGAGATTATGACGCTGCGGTGCGCTATTGCCATCTGAACCCGGTGAAACGTGGGTTTGTCGCGCGGGCGGAGGATTGGCCGTTTTCGTCGGTGCATCGAGAGATTGCCGCAGGGCGGTGGGCGTAGGGTGCGCGGTTGCCGAGCACCTTTGTTGCGTGTGGCGTGCGGTGGACGTTGGGCGGTGGTGCGCAGTGAATGCGCACCCTACGGGGATTGCCCGTGGGGGCGAACGAAAACACCCGCGCGGGGGCGCGGGTGTTTTGGTTTCCAGAGTAGTGCGATGGCGCGTTAGCGCGTGAACTTCTTGTGCTTCAGGCGCTTGGGTTCCAGGGCATCTGGGCCGAGGCGGCGTTTTTTGTCTTCTTCGTAGTCCTCGAAGTTGCCTTCGAACCATTCCACATGGGCGTCGCCTTCAAAGGCGAGGATGTGGGTACAGATCCGGTCGAGGAAGAAGCGGTCGTGGGAGATGACCACGGCGCAGCCGGCGAAATCGACCAGCGCGTCTTCGAGGGCGCGGAGGGTTTCGACGTCCAGATCGTTGGTCGGTTCGTCGAGCAGCAGCACGTTGCCGCCTTCTTTGAGCAGGCGCGCCATGTGCACGCGGTTGCGCTCACCACCGGAGAGCAGGTTCAGCGGTTTCTGCTGATCGCCACCTTTGAAGTTGAACGAAGAGCAATAGGCGCGGGAGTTGACCTGCGCATCGCCCAGCTCGATGATCTCGGCGCCGCCGGAGATGGCTTCCCAGACGGTGTCTTTGTCGTTCAGATCATCGCGGGACTGATCCACATAGCTCAGCTTCACGGTGTCGCCGTATTCCACGGTGCCCTCGTCAGGCTGTTCCTGACCGGTGAGCATCTTGAAGAGCGTGGATTTACCGGCGCCGTTGGGGCCGATCACGCCGACAATGCCACCCGGAGGCAGGGAGAATTCGAGGTTTTCAATGAGCTGCTTGTCGCCAAAGTGCTTGGACAGCCCGTTGACTTCGATCACCTTGGAGCCAAGGCGCGGGCCGTTTGGAATGACGATCTGCGCGCGGGTGATTTTCTCGCGCTCAGACTGGCTGGCCAGATCGTTATAGGCGGCGATACGCGCTTTGGATTTGGCCTGACGGGCTTTCTGGCCCTGACGCATCCACTCAAGTTCGCGCTCAAGCGTTTTCTGCTTGGATTTGTCTTCGCGGGCTTCCTGCTCCAGACGTTTGGCTTTCTGCTCCAGCCATGCAGAATAGTTGCCCTCGTAAGGGATGCCGCGGCCGCGGTCGAGCTCTAGGATCCAACCGGTGATGTCATCCAGGAAGTAACGGTCGTGGGTGACGCAGAGGATGGTGCCTTTGTAGTCGATCAGGTGCTGTTGCAGCCAGGCGATGGTTTCCGCATCGAGGTGGTTGGTCGGTTCGTCAAGCAGCAGCATGTCGGGCGCTTCCAGCAGCAGTTTGCAGAGCGCGACACGGCGTTTCTCACCACCGGAGAGATCGGCGATATTGGCATCATCGGGCGGGCAGCGCAGGGCCTCCATGGAGATGTCGACCTGGCTGTCCAGATCCCAGAGGTTTTCGCTGTCGATGGCGTCCTGAAGGACGGTCATCTCTTCCATCAACTCGTCGGTGTAGTTCTCCGCCATTTCGATGGCGATGGCGTTGAACCGATCAACTTTGTCTTTCTTTTCCTTCACACCCAGCATGACGTTTTCACGCACAGAGAGGCTCTCATCCAGCTGCGGCTCCTGTGGCAGGTAGCCGACTTTGGCGCCCTCGGCAGACCACGCCTCACCGGTGAAGTCTTTGTCGAGACCCGCCATGATCTTCATCAGGGTGGATTTACCGGCGCCGTTGACGCCGACCACACCGATTTTCACGCCCGGAAGGAAGGACAGGTGGATGTTTTCAAAACATTTTTTACCACCGGGGTAGGTCTTGGACACACCCTGCATGTGGTAGACATATTGATAAGATGCCATGGGAGCCGACTCCGTTCGCCAAAATCACGTTAGAGCGTGTGATAGCGGAGGGCGGGGGCGGGGGCAATCGCTAGTCATCGCCGAAAGGGACCACCTCAACTTCGCCGAGCTTATTCCGAGCTGTTTCCAGTACCACTGAGTGCATGCTGCCTCTGTTTAAGTCGTCGGGCATGAATTGCTTGTGGCGTTCATTCACCCACTCTTGGTCGGCCCGAAAGCCATCATTGAAGATGTAGTTCCAAAATTCACTAAGTAGTTGATGCCTTTCGACGCGGAGAGGATCTCTGTTGGGAAAAGAAAGTTTGTCGAAGCCTAGCGTTTCAAGAAGCCCTATTTGTCTTGTGTTCCCAAGACACAATGCTCGAAACTCTTTAGATGATTGATGCTTCAGAATAATTAGCCCCGCCAACATCCAGTTTGACAAGACGCCACCCCAAGCTGTGTCGAAGGGGTGTAGTACTGAACAATGCGAATAGAGCCTTTCAATATCCCTAAGTGAGAGACTTTGGTTCAATCGAGGTAACTCCAGATAGACGTCAAGTGCTTCGGCCAATGGGTTGCCTACTAAACCCATCTCTTCTTTTGCATTTTTCGAAAACTGCAATAAAGGTTTTAAACCAACGTGTTTATTGCCGTTGTTAAGGCGCATGCTGAGAGTGATGAATTTACCGAGATAACCTTCGGCATTCGAGCCAGAGCCATATCGTGACCTTACTGAATTTGCGAGTTCCAGAAGATTGGTTCCCAACACAAAATGCACGCCATCCACATTGAAGAAATGCTTGATGATTTCCAGCACGGAGAGAGCGTAGTCGGGGCGGCAGCGGTCCAGTTCGTCGATGACGATGACCAGCTTTTGAGTTGGCGATCCTTGCTCATCAGGGGCAGTAAGCTGGACAAGCGCGCTCCGGAAAGCTTCCATTGCGGCGCGTTTGCCGTCTTCCTTCTTCCAAAAGTCATTCAGCGATTTGGCGATGTCGCCGCCTTCCTCTGAGAGCTTGTCGCCAATGTCATTGAGAGCGCCATCTTCGTCTCCGGTCAAAGAGATTGCTTTGCCCACAAGTGCAGCGGTGCCGAGCCGGAGCGCGGCTTTGCCTAAAAAGGGCGCGGCGTTCTTTGCAATGCGCCATGCTTTTGCGGATTTGCTTTCTGGGTCACGTTCGATGCGCTCCGAGATTGCGCTGGTCAATGCAATCAGTGGATCGTCCAAATAGTCGTGTTGAAACGCATCGAAATAGACTGTCTGTGTTTTGTCACCATGATGCTTAAGATGCTCGCCGACCCAGCATTTCAGGAACACCGATTTGCCGGAGCCCCATGCGCCGTCAAGGGCGATGACGAGGGGGTCGTCTATCCGCTCGACAAGATCGGAGAGTTTGTCGCCCGTGGTTTTGCGGCTAAGCTTATCGTGTCCGTCAAAGCCATCTTCGTAGAGGGTGATCTTTGGTTCGGGAATGTAGAGGCGCGCCATGGGAAAATCCTTGGAGTAATCGCCTTATACGTGCGTTTGAATTTCCCAATTGTCCAGCGTTATCCGCCTCTACTCAAACTCCACCAGCCGTTTGCTCTCGCCACCGCTCACATAAAAATACTCGGTCAGCGTGCGGCCGTCGGGCAGGCGTTCGTGCTCAACGGAGAGGCGCTCTGTGCCGTCAAAACGGGCGGCGGGGCCTGCGGGGCAGGTGGTGCGGAAGTTTTTCAGGGTAAAGCCGCCTTTGCGGTGGGTCTTGGTGGCCAGCGCAAAGGGGCCGATTTTGCCGCCACAGCTTTTCTGAACAAAGGCGATCACCTGTTTCACGCTATAGCCCTCATGCAGCATCACGCCGCGCACGTCCGGTGACTGCGTGGTGATCGTGTAGCCCACAAACTTCTTGTCCTGCGCCAGCGCCGGGGTGGCGGCGGCCAGAAGGGTGAGCGCGGCTAGGGCGGCTTTGGGTGTCATGCTGTGCCTCAGTTTTTTCGCCGACGTTAGTGGCTGTGCGCGGCCAGCGCAATACGGGGGACATCACAGGGGCGACAGAGGTGCGCGAGTACGCCGGGCGGGCTTGACAGCCGGGGCGGGAAAAGGTCAGGAGGCGGGGTGCCTTACGGATTGCCATATGTCGCGCGCGGCCAGCGCATTGGCCTGCTGGGGGGATCGTTTGATCCGCCGCATGCGGGGCATGTGCATATCACGCTGGAGGCGATGAAACGCTTCGGGCTGGATCAGGTCTGGTGGCTGGTGAGCCCGGGAAACCCGTTGAAGGCGCGTGGCCCGGCGGGGCTTGGGCGGCGCTTGCTGGCGGCGCGGGCGCTGATGCAGCATCCGCGGGTGTTTGTGAGCGATTTTGAGACGCAGGCGGGCACGCGCTATACGGCCGAAACCATTGCGAGATTGCAGCAGGCCGTGCCGCAGGCGCAGTTTGTCTGGCTGATGGGCGCGGATAATCTGGCGCAGTTTCATCGCTGGAAAGATTGGCAGGAGATCATGGCGCGGGTGCCGGTGGGCGTGCTGGCGCGGCCCGGAGACCGGATTGAAGCGCGCACTGCCAAGGCGGCGCAGGTGTTTCGCAAGGCGCGTCTGAAGCCGCGTGAAAACCGGCTGTTGAGTCGTTCAGCGGCGCCGGCCTGGGGCTTTGCCAATGTGCCGATGCGCGCAATCAGCTCCACTGAACTGCGCAAAAATGGTGCTTGGCCAGAGGCTTAGGCGATAGTTCAAAACCCATCTTTCTGCCCGAGCGCCTGTAAGCAACTGTTAACGCAACTTTCCTACGGTGAGCGCAACAGGACAGGGCTGTCTTGTGCTCAAAACCGTCTGATCCCCTTGGTGCGCAAAGGCGCCGTGGCGCGCAGATGAGTGCGGTCACTCACCCGCCAAAAGGCACAGATGCCCCCCTGAGACTATGGCAATGACCTCTCTTGCAGAGGCAAACTGGGGGCCGCTTAGCGGATCGAGGCAATGGCCTATTTGGTAAACTTTCTGACGCGTCTGCTCGACCGTTTCTTGGGATTTTCGATCATGGGGCGGCTGCTGCTGCCCATCGTCGGCTGTATCGTGGTTTTCTTCACCAGCTCCACCGTGTGGTGGATGAATTTGCAAACCAGCACCTTGCAGCGCGCGTTTGAGAACGAAGTGGTGATGGCGCAGACCTTTGTTGCGCCACCTGTGGCTGCGGCGGTTTGGGATTTCAACACCGATGGCGCGGAAGGCGCAATCGCGGGCATCGTTGAGATCGAAGATGCGATGTTTGCCAAAGTCTTTGTTGATGGTGAGATCTTTGCAGAGGTCGCCCTGGACGGGGCGGACATCACCGGCTGGGACGAGGGCGTTGCCGAGGTTCTGGCGCTGGAAGCGGAAAGCGCCCGCCTGTCTGTTGGGGACGTTGAATACATCAAATTCCCGGTGCGCCACAGCGATGGCACGCTGGTGGGCGAAATGGTGATGGGCTTTGACCACAGCCGGGTCGTGGCCGTTGTGAACCAGCTCTATATGCAGTCGCTGGTTGTGGGGCTCGCCATGGTACTGGTGATGGCCTTTATCGTGTACATCATTGCGGCCAGTGTGACCCTGCCGCTGGGTGGAATCATCGAGCGCATCGACAGCCTGCGGGAAGGCGACACCGAGGGCGCGGTGCCGAGCGATCGGCGCAAGGATGAGCTGGGCCGACTGGCGCGCGCGGTGGTGGAATTTGTGCAGACCATCAAGGCAAACAAGACCCTGGAAGAGCAATCCCGCAACACCGCACGGGAGCAGACCGAGGTGGTTGGCGAGCTGGCAGATGGTCTGAACCATCTGGCGCAGGGCCTGCTGAGCCACCGGATCACGGCGGAAGTTGGCGAAGACTATGAAATGCTGCGCGCGGATTTCAACAAAACCGCAGAAGCGCTGGATGATGTGATTGGCCGGGTTCTGGCAACGATCTCCCAGATCGAGGAAGAGACCGGCTCGATGGCGGAGGGCACGCACAACCTCTCCAAACGCACGGAAAGCCAGGCGGCGACGCTTGAGGAAACCGCTGCGGCGATCAGCCAGATCACCGAAAGCGTGCAGAATGCCACCAACCAGACCAAATCGGTTGAGGCCACGGTGGATGCTACCAAAGCCGAAGCGCTGCGCGGCGGGGACATTGTGAAACGTGCGGTTGGCGCGATGCAGGACATCGAGGATTCCGCAGGCAAGATCTCTGAAATCAACCGCGTGATCGAAGACATCTCCTTCCAGACCAACCTTCTGGCGCTGAACGCCGGCGTGGAGGCGGCGCGTGCTGGCGACAGTGGCCGTGGCTTTGCGGTTGTGGCCTCCGAGGTGCGGTCACTGGCGCTGCGCTCGGCCACAAGTGCGAATGAAATCAAGGAGCTGATCGACAACTCCACCGACAAGGTGCAGGTTGGCGTGGATCTGGTGGATGCGGCCGGTAAGGCGATTGAAGAGATTATCAAGAAGATCGAGGACGTGAGCAAACTGGCGGTGCAGATTGCCGAAGGCTCGCGCGATCAGTCCACTGCGATCACCGAGATCAACTCCGGTGTCATGGATCTGGACCGGGTGACCCAGCAGAACGCAAGCCTTGTGGAGCGCTCCAGCGCGCAGGGCCGGGCGCTGCAGGCGGCGGCCGGGGAACTGGCCGAGCTGGTTGCGAGCTTCCGCCCGTCCTCTATTGAGGCGCAGCAGGACGCGTCTGAAACGGACGACTGGGACGAAGATGAGAGCGACCTGAGCTTCCGTCAGTCCGCCTGATCGTCCCAAAAATCAAAGACCGGAACGCTCCCATGTGTTCCGGTCTTTTTTTGCTCATTGCAGACAATTTCAAACAAATTAACCTCTCTGGACGACTCCTATGGTAACCTGGATTCGCGAGAGTCTTTTGGCCCCAAGGGGATGGGAGCGACGTCATGAGTAAGTCAGTTCAACACTTCTTTGCTTTGGTTCTGCTGTCTGTGGTCGTGCTGAGTGCGACCAGTTGGTTGGGGGTTTGACCTCACCCACGTGCTTTACGGAAAAGCGCCCTTATAGAAGGGTTTAGCGCATGGCGTTGAGGTTGCTGCGGCCAGTGTGAGCGCTGCGCATCTGGGCCAGAGGGATAAACCGGATGTCGGTCACAAAGGCGGACGCCGTGGTTTGCACCTTCGCCTCACCGGCCCAGTCTTTCAGGCTTTTGTCTACCGCCCAGAGATTTGCAAAAAGGTAGCCCGCGACCTGCGGCAGCGGGGCCTCCTCTGCGGTGACCTCCAGCAACAGATGATCCCCCGCGAACCACCGCAGCCGGTCTGGATGCCACTCAAAGGCATAACGCGCTGCGCGCTCTGCCGCATCAAAGCCCAGCGGCACTTTGCGGTCATGGAGTTGGCCGTCCACAAACCACGCGAGATTGATGGTTGTGGTGTCCTGTCCCAGAAATTCGATGTCGATTTCGTCGTGGCGCGCGCCGTAGTAGGGGCCGGTGTAGGTGAAGAAACCGGTCACGACACCGTCGCCCTTGGCTGGCCGGATGGTGGCCTCATAGCGCCCGTAATGGCTGAGGGATGTGTGGCGGATGGAGCCGCCGGAAAAACGGTTTTCGCGGGCTTTTTGTGGCGTCAGGGTCAGATGAAGCCCCTTGTCAAAGGCGACATTTGCGCGGGACCAATCGGTGTCAAACATCGGATGCGAAAAGGCATAGTGCGCCACTTGCCAGTCGGGCGGCGCGGCGGCCTCAAAGCGGGCCTGAAACCCGTTGGCTGGGTCGCCCGGTGGTTCGGCGGCGTGTAGCGAGGTGGTGGCCAGCGACATCAGCAAGGCACCGAGCGAAACGGAAGAGCAGCTGGCCCTGTGGGCCTGCAGGGAAGGCGCGGAGGTCGATGTAGCAGCATATGCGCCGCTGAGAGGCGGTGCGGCTTTGAACCACTCACACAGTTTCCCCCAGATCCGCACCCTGTCTCCACCCTGCATTAAGGTTAATAACTGTTAACCTTAATTTATCTGGGGGGGTGCCGGTGCCTGGCAAGGGGAATTTATAATTATGGTTAATTTGGGCGGCGGCGGATTGCGGATGCGGTTGGGCCGCGTGTGCGATCGCAGCCGAAGGTTTAAGTCCGTGGCTATGATTGCCGTGTCAGCTTTCTGGTCGTCAAATAGGGGGTGAGCTACCTCGCGCTGCCTATGGCGACAGCGAGCAAGGGCAGGGAAATATCACGGGTGAAACGTTTGACCCACTTGTACGCATTTTAGGGGCATGTTTTGGCACGGATTTCCACACGCCGGTTCAGAGGGGAACTCCCCGGCAGGCTGTCTAGCGGTTGGGTTTCCCCCATAGAAACAACTTCTTTGATCCGGCTGCCATCCGCCATGGAGGCCCTGAGGGACGCGGCCACCACCTCTGCGCGTTTGAGCGCCAAGGCCTGATTGGCGGTTGCGCCGCCGCTGGTGTCAGAATGGCCGATCAGGCGCAGACAGGCGGTTTGCATCGGCGCCGCATTTAGGACCGCGGCCAAGGCGGCCAATTGCAGGCGGGCGTCACCATCCAGCGCGGTGCCACCTTTTGCGAAGAAAATATGGCTCTCCAGAATGTCCGCTGACAGCTCTGTTGACACAACGCGCTGCGGCGGTGCGGTGGGCGCATCGGCGCATTGATCCGCACGCACACCATATTCCCGCATGATTTGTGCACAAATCTCTGACTCACTCATCGCCAGAACAGGCGAGCAAAACCCAATCGCCGCCAACAGGCAGACATAACCAAACAACCGCATAACGAGCACTCCTTGAATAAATTGTCCCGCCAAGTCGTTGAATTTTTGTAAATCCTCGAAATAGGTGCCGTGCGTGGTGAAATTACATATGTTTATGTTTTGTTCACGCCTCTTGCGCAGTATGGACCCTGTTGTTTGTTTGTATGGGTGCGCTGCATGGTTGCAGAAGGTCAATTGGCCAACCGGCACACGTGGATTGACGCGATGCGTCTCTTTGCCGGGCTTTCAATGGTTGGATTACATGTCACCGCGGATGCCCACGGGCAGCCGTTTCCGGATGCGACGCCGTCAGAGAGGGTGGCGCCGATGTTGATCCGTGCGGTGCTCTATACGGCGCGCACTGAGCTCTTTCTGATGATCTCGATCTTCCTGCTGTTGATGGCGCTTGAGCGTCGCCCGCGCGGCTATGGTGCCACCATAAAGGAACAGGCGCGCAGGTTGCTGGTGCCGTTCGTTTTCTGGACCGTGTTCTTTGCGTTTTACGGCCTGATCAAAGCTGACGCGCTGGGGTATTTTTCGCCCGAATGGGCGGAGCTTGCGGCCTGGCAAAGCTGGGTTGGTTTTCTGCTGCTGGGCAATGTGAAGTATCACATGCATTTCATCCCCACGCTGTTTGCGCTCTTGTTGTTTTACCCAGCCTACCGCGCGGCAGAGAAAGCACCGATTTTTGGCCTGTTCGCAGTGGTGTTTTTGCTGATGAAACAGGTGCTTGACCCGGTGATCTTCAAGATATTCTGGGGCGCGGATATCCTGCCTTACATCGTGCGCTTGGCCAAAGTGGCGACCTATACCGGCTATGGCCTTGCGGCGGCTGCGATTTTGGGGCTCTGGCGGCGGTCCGAAGCGCCTGAGCGCGAGGGGTGGCTTGGGCCGGTGCTGCTTTTTGCTGTGGGGCTTTTTGCGTTCAAACTGGTGGCGATTTCCGATGTGATCGTCACGGGGCAATGGGATTTTGCCTATGCGCCGGGCTTTTGGGCCGACTATCTGATGCCGATTGCGCTGCTGTTCATCTGTATGTGCCTGGGGCACAGGGCTTGGCCAGGCTGGATTTCCAAGGTCGCGAAATACACCTTTGGCATCTACCTGTGTCACCCGATCTTTCTCGACCTCGCTGAAGTTGCATTGAAAGACAGCCACCTGCCACCCATCGCGTTGATCGGGCTGGAGTTCCTGTGGACCTTGCCGATGACGCTTGCGTTTGTCTGGCTGCTTGGCCGCTCCCGATGGCTGGGATGGACCATTGGTCTGGGTCGATTTCCCCAAATTTCGCGCGCTGTGCGCTCACAACCGATTTGATCAAGGAGGCAAACATGCTCACCACAAGCGAAGACCTTGGCATGATTTCCGTGATGAAAGTGGCCACAAGCCGTTTGACCTCAGCCGATTTTGCCGCCCTGAAAAAGGCACAGATGGCGGCGGAAGAGCGTGGGCGTTTTGCTCATCTGGTGGATCTGAGCGGAGTGCGCCGCGCCGCTGTTTCCGGCCTCGCAGCGCTTTTGGAGTTTCAGAGCGCGGCCAAATCCAACGGCAGCATTGCCTTTTTCGGCGCGCAACCCGCGGTGAAAGCCGCGATCACCAAGCTTGGCATTGCGCCGCTTCTGAGCCTGTTTGACACGCGCAAGGAGGCCTTGGCCCACCCCGCGTTTCGTGCCTGCCAATTGGCCGGTGTCAAATCGGTGCTGCTTGTTGCGGGCGCTGGCAGCCGGATGGCGCCGATTTCACATGACACGCCAAAACCGCTGGTGGATCTGCTTGGACAGCCGGTGATTGCCCATGTGATGCAGCATCTGGAAAGCTTTGGCCTGCGGGATTTCATTCTCAACCCGGGCCATCTGGGGCCGCAGTTTCACACCCGTTTCAAAACCACCGCTCACCGCAGCATCCAGTTTTTTAACGAAGGGCAGTTTGTCAATCAGCGCTGGCAGCCTGCGCCCCTGGGCTCAGCTGGCACGCTTTTGGCGTTGCAGGCGCAATGCGCTGCTTTTGAAGAGGATTTCTTTGTCTTCTGCGGGGATGCGCTGATCAATATTGATCTTGCAGAGATGATGGCGCAGCACCGCGCCAGCGGGGCGGAGGTCACGGTGGCGGCCACGTCTGTGCCGCATGAGGAGGTGCAGAAATACGGGATCATTGAAGCGGATGCGCGCGGGCGCATCACGCATTTTGTGGAAAAGCCTGCGCCGGAGCAAACGCAATCACGGCTGGCAAGCACCGGCATCTATGTCGTGAAACCCAGCGCATTGCGCCATCTTACTTCCTCTGACGCCTCTCCGCAGGGGCTTGATATCGCGCAGCATCTTTTGCCGGAAATCTTGAAATCAGGTGCAGCGCTTCAGGTGTATGGCGCCCCATTCGACTGGGTCGATATCGGCTGCCCCAAGGACTATTTCGCCGCCATCTCCAAAGCCTTGCGCGGCTTGATCGCGGGCGTCTCTCCTGAGGCCCAAGAGGTGCGGCGCCATGTCTGGCTGGCGCCGGGGGCGGAGCTCTCTGCGCGCGCGGTGGTGGTGGGGCCCTGTTACATCGGCCCCGGTGCAAAGGTTTCGGCAGGCGCGAAACTTGACGGGCCCACGGTGGTCGGCGCGGGCGCCAGGGTCGCGCCCCGGGCGCTGGTGCAGCGCTCGATCCTGATGCCGAACACAGCCGTCGCCCCGGGGACCTGGCTCAGCGATATGATTGTCTCGGCAGATTGGGCCATCGACCACCGCTTTGCAGATGGCGGCACAACAACCGCTGTGCCGATGGAAGGGGTTACCCACGCCGAAGTTGCGCAAGCCCCTGTGGACTTGCCACGCGTCGGGAGCCTGTGATGACGCTGTGGTCCGGTTCGATCCTGCGCGCTGCGGTGCTGAGTTGTCTCTTGTGGGGCGCATTTTCGCAGCCCGCCAGCGCCCAATCAGGCGTAGGTGCCCCAAATCCAGCGCTCACGCAGGATCGGTTTTGGCTGTTGTGGGAGCGGGTCAAATTCGCCGGGCGCCATTGTCCAGACGGTGCGCAATGCGTTGAACTCAAAAGCTATTCCAGCCGCCCCCTGACCACCAACAACACCGGATTCATTTACCGGTTGTTTGGCTTGCAGGGTGGTCTGCACAAGGCCGCCGAGCTGCCGAAAGATCACTCCGAGGCCCCCAATATCTGTCGCAAAAATCAGATCGAGGCGGCGCTTGGATTTGATCCCATGGCCTTGCCCAAATCGGAAAAGGGCGAGGTATTGCGCGGCGTTGACGCGCTGCATCTTGATTTGACCGGGCTGAAATCCCCCCCCGGGTTCTCGGCAGACTTCGGGCCGTCGCTGCACAAGACGTTTGTGCGCAAGCTGCAGGCCGCGGGGATTGAGGTGGTCGACAAAGACGCGCTTCCCACGCTGGACGGGCAGCCCACACTCAACCTCTATTTCTCGTTTTCTGATCCGGATGACCTGTGTGACTACCAATACTCGGTGTTTGCCTCCCTTTCTCAGGATGTTCTGCTGACCCGCGATCCGCGCATCAAAGTGGCGGCTGGCGTCTGGTCCTTTTCCACAGGCTCCTCCGCGCGCGATCACAGCGGCAATGAACGGGATGCCATTTTGCGCGTGGCAGAGGCCTTTGTACGTGACCATCAGAAGGTCAATGGCCGCTGAGCCCCAAGAGACGATGCGCAAAGCGGCATCCAGTCGCTTGCGCCACACAAAATGATCCAAGTGAAGGTGTAAGGCCCTGATGACGCGCCCGTATTTCACAGCTTATGAGACGCGCAAACCGCCAGTGTTTGCCCCGATGTCCGCCCGCCAGCGCGCGATCTGGCATTTTTTGGCAGGCTGCGCCGTCGCCGCCGGAGCCTATTATCTGCAGTGGCGCTGGAGCGCGTCTTTAAACGCGGATGCGCTGGGGTTCTCGATGCTGGTGGTCGGGGCTGAGACACTGTTTTTTCTGGGGACCCTGCTGTTTTACTTTGATTTTTGGGACGAAGGGGACACGCCCCCTCGGCCCTATGATGGCGCAGCGTTTGAGGCGACATCAGGTGCTCCCGCGCCGCAAAGCGTGGATATCTTTATCACGACCTATGATGAGGATGTGGCCGTTGTGGCCCCATCGATATCGGATGCAAAGGCGGTCATCGCGCCCGAGGATATGCGCGTGCAGATCTGGTTGCTGGACGATGGGGATCGCGCCGACATGGCGCAATTGGCCAAGCATCACGGCATCGGGTATTTTGCGCGACGTGAAAACCTGGGGTTCAAAGCGGGCAATCTGCGCAATGGGCTGCTGCGCACATCGGGCGATCTTGTGGTCATCTGCGATGCGGATACGCGGCTGTTGCCGGGCTTTCTTCAAAACACGCTGGGCTATTTTTCTGATCCGCAGGTCGCCTGGGTGCAGACGCCTCATTGGTTTTATGATGTGCCGCCGGGGGAGAGCTGGTCTGACTGGATTGTCAGGCACATCGGCGGCACCCCTGCACATCGCTTGGTCAGGCTGGCGGCAGCCGTGCTGACCTGGATCACCGGGCGCGGCCGGATCGGGGCAGACCCCTTCCTCGCAGATCCCACGGTGTTTTTTGACGTCATTCAACGCAGGCGCAACCGAAACAACGCCGCATTTTGTTGCGGGGCGGCCTCAATCCACCGGCGCGAAGCGGTGTTTGCCGGGGCGATAAAGCGCAAATCGGCTGCGGTGGGGCGGCTGCAAACACGTTTGAGGCAGCCCGTGGCGACCTGCCTGCGCGCGCTGCCTTTACAGCCCTACCGGTTTCACGTGTCAGAGGATCTCTACACCTCGATCCTGCTGCATGAGGATGCGGCGGCAGGGTGGAAAAGTGTTTACCATCCGCAGGTTGAGGCGCGGATGCTGTCTCCCATGAGCCTGACGGCCTGGGCCGCGCAGCGCCTGAAATATGCGGGCGGTACATTTGACATAGCGGCGCATGACAACCCGATTTTCCGGCGTTGCCTGAGCTGGCGTCAGAAGCTGCACTACGGTGCGACCTTCTGGTCCTATCTCAATGTCCTCTGGGCGCCGATACTCCTGCTTGCACCGATGGTTTCCCTGACCACCGCTGTGACGCCGGTGAAAGCCTATTCGCTCGACTTTTTTATGCATTTCCTGCCCGCGGTGGTGCTGGGGGAACTGGCGATGTTGGCGGCCTGCAAAGGGTACCCTGTTGGGCCCGGGCGGGTGCTTGGCGTTGCCGCGCTGCCTGTGCATTGGCATGCGTTTATTTGCGTGCTGCGCGGGCAAAAGCCGCGATTTGCACCTACGCCCAAATTGCCGCTTGTTGGCGGCGGGCTGCGGCATGTTTTGCCCCATCTCGTGCTGCTTGCCCTGATGAGCGGGGCTGCGGCTGTGGGCATTGTGCGCACCGCGCTTGGCCACACGGGCTTTAGTGCGCCGCTCTTGTGGGTCAACCTGTTTTGGCTTGGGGTCAATATGACGCTGATTGCGCGGCTGGTGCCGATGGCCTGGTGGACCCCGCCCGAGGCGCGCCAGACCGAAGAAACGCAGACAGAACCGGAGGCCGCCCATGGCGCATGTCAGCTTGCAAACTGAGAAGACCCGCAATTCCAACCGTATGAGCTGGGCCTTTGTGGTCGGGCTCTTGGCCACGGCGGGGCTTGCGGTTGGGACCGATGGCTGGGGGCAGGTGATGCGTCAAAACACGCTCGCCACGCTGTCAGAGGAGCTGCGCCATGTGCCGCAGCCAGCCCGCGGGTTGACCGCACAGGATTGGCAGGATGCTGAAACCGCCTGGCGGTATTTCCAAGCCAATTTCCGCGCAGAAACCGGATTTGTCGACGCGGTTGACGGTCACCCCAATGCGACGATGTGGGATCAGGGATCCCACTTGCTGGCGTTGATGGCGGCAGAGGGGCTTGGGCTGCTGTCACGGGAGGATTTCCTGACGCGCAGCGAGGCCTTGATGGCAGGGCTTGAGCGATTGCCGCTGTTTGAGGGGCGTTTGCCCAACAAGGCTTATGACACGCGCAGCCTGGTGATGGTGGATTACGCCAATACCCCGGTGGCGGAGGGCGTCGGCTGGTCGGCGCTGGATGTGGCACGCATGTTGATGGCCCTGCGGGTGTTTGAAATCAGCGAACCGGCCTATGGGCCGCGCATACGGGCGCTGCTGGCGCAATGGGATTTGAGCGCGATGACGGTTGATGGGCGACTTTGGGGCGCCACGCGCAAAGATGGGGTGACAGAATACACGCAGGAGGGGCGCATCGGTTATGAACAATATGGCGCGCGCGCCGCGGCGCTTTGGGGATTGGATGTGCTTGAAGCCAGCACAGCCCGCCCGATCTTGGCCTGGGAAACGGTCAGCGGGGTGGAGGTTGCGGCGGACAGGCGGCGCGCAACCAGCTTTGGCGCGATCACGCCGGTTTTGAGTGAACCCTATCTCTTGCAAGCCTTTGAGGTCGGGCTGAACAGTGAATCGCGCCTGTTGGCGAGCCGGGTTTATGCCGCTCAGGAAGCGCGTCATGCGCAGACAGGGGCGGCGACGATGGTGTCAGAAGATCACATCGATCAGGAGCCGCATTTCCTCTATGGCGCGGTTTATGGCAACGGGCGGGATTGGGCCGTGGTTGCAGAAGACGGCAGCCTGTATGACGATCTGCGCACCGTGAGTCTGAAGGCGACCATTGGCTGGGATGCCCTTTATGGCACGGCCTACACGGAGAACCTGAGGGAAGAGTTGACGGATCTGGCCGGGCCAACGGGCTGGATGGCGGGCCGATATGAGGCTGATGGGCGCGTCAACTCTGCTTTGACGCTCAACACCAATGCGGTGGTTCTGGAAGCGCTTCACTATAAGCTCAAGGGGCCTCTGCTGCGCTGAGGGCCGCGGGCGGGGGCTATGGTTGGCGTCTAGGCTGACAAAAGGCCCCGATGGGGAAGGGATCACCTGAGCGTAACTTCAGGAGAGGGCGTGGTCGTGGCCATGCGGGATTGGAAGCGGTCTTTCAAAGCGAAGTGAGCGTGCAGGAGTGTTCTTTCGAACTTCGCTACGGTGATCAGAGGTTTCCTGCGGCTTTTGCTCCTGCCCTTCAGAAATTCTTAAGGACTGTTTTTGCCGATCTCGAAAGAATGTCTGTGAATGAGCGCTCCGGCACTGTCACCTCGATCGCGGCGTGGGTGCCGCTGGGCAGGTCTTCCAATGTGATTTGAAGCAAGTGGTCGGTTTCCTGCGGGCGCAGTTCCAGTTCCACCTGTGCCAGCGCGGCGGTCTCTTTCGCGGGCGTGATCTGCTTGATCTGACCTGATATCTGCGCCTGGAGTTTCCCCATGTCCAGCAGACGGACGGGCAGTTGGTCGCCCGCTTTCAACTGTGCAGCCTGTTCTTCCGGGAGCGTGATTGCCGCATGAAACACCTTGTTTTGCGGCTGGTGAATTTGCGCGAGCGTCAGCGCGGTGTTTGAGGCCGTTTCTGGTGACAGCTGTCGCAGACGCAGGAGCTGGCCGGTGCCAGGGGAAATCAGCCAAGGCGCGTCGATCAGGGCGGACAGCGCGGTCAATTCCGCTTCGATTGTCAGCGCGTTCTGTTCCAGACGCTGCACCTCATTCAGAACAGTTTTTCTTTGGGTTTCTTGCAGGAGGGCCAGATCAAACTCCAACTCGCGAATGGAGGCCTCAAGCGCTTCTTTCTCAATTGCGGCGCGCAGTTTGAGCACACCCTGTGCTGACGGTTTGGCCAAGGCGGCCCGGGCCAGCAGCTCCTGCACCGCCAAGGCACTTTTGCGGCGCAGGCTATCGCGTCGCTGTTGCAGCTTGTCACGGGCCAGACGGTTGAGGCGGTGGGTGTTGTGACACCGCGCCAAAGCGCTTTCCTTGCGCAGATCCAGGGGCAGATCAGCCTCTGCTGAAAGCGCATCCGTTGATGTGGCGGGGGCTTCGGAGACTGGCGTGCCGGTATTTTTCTGCAGCAAACACCAGCGGTGCTGTCGGTTTAGCGCCAGTTGATTTGAGAGCTCTATGCTATGCTGGGCCATCGCGTCCCGATCATATCGGGCAAGTTTCTGGCCTTTGGAGACGTCATCGCCATCTTGGGCCAGTACGCTTTGCAGGACGGCGCCTGCGGGTAGTACCACGGGGAGCGTGCGCGCCTGGCTGACAAAGGTGCCGGTGTAGCGTTGTGTCGGCGTTATGGTGATGTGCTGGGAGAGGGACCAGGCACTGACCCCGAGCAGGGCGCAAGAGGCCGTGGCCCAGCCCAGCCAGACCAGCGGCATCCGGTGAAAACGGCGCGGCGGTTTGAGATCAACGCTGGCGGGGCGCATCTTGGCTCACCTTGCGAGAGGACAGCAGTCGCGGATCATAGGTTTTGATGGCCACAAGCAGGACGCCGCCGCCATCAGAGGCGCTGCTTTCTACATCAAGCGAGTCGCGCATGATCTTGGCCAGCGGGGACAGGCGCTCCCCGTCCACCGAGGTGTCTGCGGCGGTTTTGGCTTTCTGGATCGCCCCGGAGGAAAGCGCGAGGCGGCTGTCGATCATCCGGATCTGGCATTTGCCCACGAAATGCTTGAACTCAAAGGATAAGCTGTCTGCCTCTGTTTGTGTCTCAATCCCTGATTGGCACGCCAGACTGAGCATTTCATTGGCCACCATACAGACAGCGCGGCGGTTGGCCTCGTCCCCCTCGCGGCGGAAATGGCTGCAGATCCAGCCATCCAGCGCCTCTTCGCTTTCAAGGCTGCGGGGGGTGACAAAACGGTGCCAGCCGGAGGCCTGCCTTTCGCGAATGTCTGAGGTGGCGGCAAATTCGATGATCCGCCCGTTTTGCATCATCAAGAGTTGGTCACATTGTTCGAGCAGCTGCCGGTTTTCGGTGATCATCAGCGTGATATGGCCAAGGCGCGCGTCAGATTTCAGGCGCTGGCTCAAGGCCACCAACAGGCTTTCGCTGGCGCCGTCTTCGGGGCGGTCGAGCAGATAGAGGCTGGGCCGCAGCGCCAACGCGCGCGCAAGTGCCAGCGCCTTTTGTTCGGTGCAAGACAGCTGCGTGACGTCGCTGGCGTTTTGGATGCGATCCACAGTATCGGCGGTGAAGACCAGATTTTGCAGCGCTTTTCGCGCGCGCTGCAACTGCAGATCGCCGATAAAACAACTGAGATTGTTCGCGCCGCCGCCGGGGACCGAAAGCGGCATTGGCCCCACCAATGCAGAGGATAGAGCGCGGGCTTTGGCATGACGCGCCCAAAGCTCTGCGCCCTGCAGCGCGACATGGCCTTCCACCAAAAGCCCATCAAGATCATGGGGGGCATGCAGGGCGCGCAGCAGCAGGGATTTTCCGGAAAAACTGTCCCCAGACAGGCCAATGATCGTGCCCGGCTCTGCGCGGAAAGAGATATCGGACAAAAGGGGGGTGCCGTCCGGCGTGCGCACAGAGAGATGGCTGACGATCAACGCTGTGTCGTCTCCTTCGGCGTCTGCAGAATAGGGCGCAGGCAATTGGCGCACCTCGGCCGCGCGGTGCTGCAACTCCGGATCGGCGCGGGATATCTGGCGAAAGAAAGCGGCGAAGGCGTCGGCTGACCAGCAGGTTACGAGGGCGATGGTGGCGATTGCCGCGACGTTGAGCACATCTTGGGCCACAAGCCAGGAGGCCATGGCAAAGCCACCTATTAGCCCGCACAACGCGAGCGCGCTTTGTGTGGCGTCGAGAAAGGCGCTCTCGCCCCGCGCGGCATTGGCGAGATCAACCGCGCGCTGATCACGCCCGGACAGAAAGGCGACGGCCTCCTGCGGTAGAAATTCCCACATCGGCTCAGAGTGCATTTTTTGGGCAACGACCCCGCAGAACAGCCAACCGAGCGCGGCAGTCAGCACAAAAGGCACCGCCAAATAGGGGGAGAACACAGCAAAGATCGCGCAGGCAAACAGCCCGACAACCGCTCGCCCGGTCACCGCATGGCGCAGCCGCATATAGCGGTATCCGGCCAAGGCGCGGCTGTGGCCCACTTCAAAGATGATCATCCCCAAAAGCGGCACGACAGCCCCCACGGCCAGCAGGGCCGCAAGAAGTGTCTGCCCGTTCAGCGCAACCTGCTCATAAAAGAACACCACAAAAATCGCGACCGAGAGCAAACACAGGCCGCTGCCCAGAGAAAACAGGATGGAGATCGCCGTGGCCCACATCGGGGTGGCGCGATCCTGAAAAGGCACCGGCTGCGCATCGGTGGGGCCAGCAGACCGTCTGGACGCTTCCATAGCGTTTTGAGGGGGGGACATATCGGACATAACCAAGGAAACCTTCACAACACGTCTTTGTTTTAGCGCGCAGAAGTTAACAAAAGCATTGCATGGTAAGGTGTTTTCAATTTTATGTTCTTATTTTGTTCAAATTGGTAATTGGCGGCGTTGGTTGCCAATTGTTAATAGCTTTGCCGTTTCATGGTTGCATTCCGTTTGGAGTGTGTTTGATGAAGAGTGCTGTTGGTTCTGGCAAGCGGTCGCCGCTACGGGGCGTTGTTATATTCTTTGCTGCCGTGCTTGTGCTGAGCGGGGCCGGATATTCGGTTGGTCTATCTGCGCGCAAGGTGTTTCTGGCGCAGGAAGAAGAGATCATTCCGATCATTGCCGGCGGTGAGCTGGATGACATTCCTGCGCTGATGCGGGGGAATTTGCCAAGCGTGACAAGCAGCATGCTCACGGATGTGCCACGTCGCAAAAAACCGCCCCGAATGTGTGAAATGCCCGCGGATTATTTTGACACTTTGGAGCGTGGCCTGAACGTGCCGCATGGCTATGATAAACACAACGCCTATGTGCGTAAGTATCGGGCAAGGCGTGGTTTTCTGAATGAACGGGAGTTGCGGGCGGCGCGCGTGGCCTGGCACTATTTTGAGAAATTCACACAGGAAACCACGGGGCTTGCCAATTCGGTGGGCAACTACCCTTCAACCACGCTTTGGGACACGGCCTCTTACATGGCGGGATTGGTGTCTGCCTTTGAGCTGTGCCTGATTGAGAAGCCGGAGTTTGACCGTCGGATCACACAGCTTCTGACAACGGTGAAAGGGCTCGAGCTGTTTCGCAAAGAGCTGCCCAATAAAGTGTATCACACCAAGACCGGCGCGAAGGTGGATTATACGAATAAGCCGGGGGAAATCGGATTTTCCGCCTTGGATATAGGGCGGTTTCTTGTGTGGCTGCGTATTTGCAAGAATCGCTATCCTTATTTGGCAAATACAATTGATTCCGTATTGCTGAAATGGGATTTCCGTAATGCCATTGACTCTGAAGGGTTAATGTTTGGCGCTTATATCGATAAGGAAACCGATGAGACCGTTTATGCCCAAGAAGGGCGCCTTGGTTATGAGGAGTATGCGGCCAAGGGATTTGCGCTCTGGGGGTTTCAGCCGCGTCTGGCCCATCGGGCGGAGCCGTTCCTGACAGCCTCGATTTTTGGCATTCAGGTGCCCTATGACGGGCGTGACCCGCGGGTGTTTCATTCCCAAAACTATGTGGTGACGGAATCCTACCTGCAAGACGGGCTGGAGCTGGGGTTTGACATGCCCCATGACGACAGCAGCCCGGAATGGGTGCACACGGATGGCTGGCGTGCGGAGTTTGCCGACCGGATCTATCAGGTGCAGGAAAACCGCTGGCGGCAGACCGGGTTTATGACGGCGCGCTCTGAGCACAATGTCAAAGGTCCGCCGTATTTCACCTATGACACCATTTTCTCGGATGGCTACCCCTGGAATACGGTGACGCCCCGTGGTGACTATGTGCCGGATCACTCCGCCGTGGCCGCCAAGGCGGCGCTGGGCCTCTGGGCGTTGTGGGAAACCGAATATACCGATGTGCTCTATGAGGCGATTATCGAGCTCTATGATCCGGAAAACGGTATGTATGAAGGGCTTTATGAGCGTGGGCAGGGCCGTGTGGCGATCTATACGGCCAACAACAATGGCATCATTCTCACCTCCCTGCTGCACAAGGTGCAGGGCACCATTCTGACCCCTTACACCGGCGACACCGAGGTATGGTACACCGCGTTCCGCGATCAGGATATCCGGCTGTTGCGGAATTATCCGGACCCTCCACAGAAAGACGACTGGCTCCCGGCGCTGCGTCATTCCGTTCAAGAGAAGGCTGATTACTGATGCGATATTTTGTTCAAACCCTCGCCGCAGCGGCTGGCGCTGCGCTCTTGGCGGCCACACCGGCCGGTGCACAGACGGTTGGCGTGCCTGAGCGTGGAGAGGAGGCCTTTGCTTCGGAAAACGCGATCTTGGATACCTCCATTCCTTTTGCCATTGGCGCGCGGGAGGCGCGGCAGGCCTTGCGCGGCGCGTTTGGCTGGCCCAGCTTTCAGGAAGGCTTGGTGGAAGGGGTCTATTTCCGGTTTGATCCGGATGGCTACGCCCGCTTTGCGCCGACACCGCGGCTGGATGTGGATGTTTTTGAGGTGATTTGCCGCCCGCGCACCTATGCCTGCGCGGCGCGAAAAGAAGGGCTTGAGGCCTTTCTAACGGATCGTGGGCAGCTGCAGATCAAGCTTGAGAATGCGCTGGCCGGGGATCAGTTCTTTGTCTCAGAAGGCGTGTCTGAAATTCAGGTGCCGGAGCGGATTTTGCAGCCCTTGGATGTCCCGCTTGAGTTGCTTTTGGGATCGGGCGGCGAGCTGATCGTGCGCCGCGGGGGATCGGAGGTGTCGCGCGTGTCACTCAAAGGGTTTTCGGCGGTCACCGCCTATCTGCGCTGGATTGCGGCGCGGCAGGATTATTCTGTCTTGCCAAGAGGTTGGCCGGTGCCAAATGCCGACGGGGCAGGGGGCGCGGGATCCATGACACAACCTGCCGCCTGGAGTTCGCCCATGCCGCAGCCACAGGTGCTTGCGCCTGAATATGCCAGTGCGCTTGCCGCTGGAATTGCCCCTGCGACCACGGCGAGCCCGGTGACGTTGGCTGCGCCCAACGCCACGGCCCAGCCGCAAGCCGCATCTGCGCCGATGGCCGATACAGTCAGCGGGCAAGAGCTGCGCACGGAGCTTGAAACGCTTAAACAGATCATTTTGCAGGCGCAGCTTGGGCGGGCAGCAGAGGTGCCTGATACGAGCCCCGCACCGGCATTCCCGCCGCAGGCTGCGATGCCCGTGAGTGGGGCAGGGGGCATGCAGGCAGAGCCCAGTTTGGCGCAGTTGCTCGCGGCGGTTGAGGGGCTACAGACCCAATTGGATGGGCTGCAACAAGATCCGTCTCTTCCGGTTGCTGGGGGGGCTTCTGGCGCCGGGGTGCCGATCTCTCCAGTAGTGAGTGCGCAGCCGGAGGTGATGCCGCAAGGCCCTGCTGCGCAGCCTCAGTCTGACCAGCGGGCGGATACAGTGAAGAAGCTGGATTATCTGATTTCCGATCTGGGACTGGATCCACAAGCCGCGCTGCGGGTGCTGCAGATGGCGGCCAAAGACACAGCCCAAGGCATGGGAGTGCATCCAGCGGCGCCGGATACTGCTGAAAGCCTAACCCCCCCTGCGTCGCTGGCGCCGGAGCCTGCTGCCAAACCGGTGTTATATCAGAATGAACTGGTTGATCAGATACTTGCCGAGCTTGAAACGGAGATGATGGCCGCGACAGGTGGTGGCGAACCTGCGGAGCCACTCGTCAGTCAAGTGACAGTGGAAGACTACATTTTGCTTTCGCGCTACTTCAAATCAGCTGTTCTGCCGGAACTTGAAGCCATGGCCGCGCAGCAAAATCCCTAGGGGGAGCGCAGTGACGCGGAGCGCGACAGGATGGGCTTTGAGGCATTGAGGGCGTCGCGCTCAAATCCGGCGGCGGTTTGATAGGTGCGCATAAAATCGGCGCGCTCTTTGGGAGAGATCACCGCGTCAATGTCATCAAATTGCCCACCGCATAGCTGGTCGATATGTTTGAGGAGGCCAAAGGGGCCATCTGCGCGGTTGCGCAAAACCAGCTGGGCCACGGGATCACAAAGTTTGTTGTTGTAGTCGGTAAGCGCGGCGGGGGTGACGCCGAGATCGCACAGGCTTTTGCCAAGTTCGCGCGCGTCGATGATGGCCTGCGTCGCTCCGTTAGAGCCGGTCGGATACATCGCGTGGGCCGCGTCGCCCAAGAGCGCCACGCGATTTTGGTGCCAATGCGGCAGAGGATTGCGATCTATCATCGGGTTCTCAAAGGCTGTGGGCGTGGCAGAGATCAGAGCCGGGACATCCAGCCAATCATTTTTCCAGTCTGCAAAATGCGCCAAGAATTGCGCCGGGGGCACTGGCGAAAACCAGCTGTCTTTCGGCCAGTCCGCATCGCCATCAAGAGTGATTTCAGCAATCCAATTGATTTCGGCCAGCCCGGTTTGCGCATCCGCTGCGGAGATCGGATAGAGCACAACCCGTTTGTCGTGGGTCCCCAGCCCGATGAAGGAGGCCTTTGTGCGCAAGGGCTTTGCCAGGCTGGTGCCCCGCCACATGAGAACACCGCCCCATTGAACGCCACCGTCATTGGGGTGCATTTGCGCGCGCACCTTGGAATGGATGCCGTCAGCACCGATCAAAAGTGCGGCTTTGGTTTCGCCCGTAAATCCGCTGCGCGTCTGCCAATGGGCCGTAACGTCTTCTTCTGATTGGGAATATCCGAGCACGCGGTGATCGGTGATCAAGGCGTCAGGCCCTGCCTTGGCCAGAAAGGCGTCGCGCAGCATCATATGAAACCGTCCGCGATGCACCGCGTATTGCGGCCAGTGATAACTCGCAGCCTCGCCGCGCGGTTCGCTGTAAATGTCTTTGCCGTTCAGACCGACTAAGGCCCATTCAGTGATGGGCAGGCCAATGGCGTCAAGATCGCGCAGTGTAAAGCCGAGCTCAAGCAGTTCGCGCACGGCGTTGGGTTGCAGATTGATGCCAACGCCCAGCGGCCGGATGGTCTCCACCGCTTCGAGCACCACCACCGGCTGGCCGATCTGATGCAGGGTCAAGGCGGTGACCAGCCCGCCGATGCCGCCGCCGGCGATGACAATTGGTAGATCAGAGGCTGTTGGCATGGCGCTTCCCGATTGTTTGCGCCACAGTAGCAGCGGGGCGGTGTCTGACAAATCCCAAAGACCTTGCCTTGTGGGGGGCGCATTCGGTATCCCCATGAAAAGACGGTGAATTGTCAATGGAACCCCATGCGGCGTAACGCTCTGCTTTCTGGTGTCAAACACGCTGCCTGCGCGGCGATGCTGACGCTTGCGCCTGCCGGGGCGCAGGCCGGAGAGGTCTCTGTCTTTGCGGCGGCCAGTTTGGCGGAGGTCTTGAAAGACTTGGGGAATGCCTTTGAAGCGGCGAGCGGGCATGAGGTGGTTTTGACGCTGGCAGGGTCTTCAGCGCTGGCGCGGCAGATTGAATATGGGGCGCCTGCGGATGTGTTTGTCTCGGCTAATGCGGCTTGGGTGACGCATTTGGAGGACCGCGCTGTGTTGGCGCAGGGGCAGACAAAAACCTTATTTGGCAATGACTTGGCTTTGGCTGTTGCGGCGGATGATCCGACCGGGCCTGTTGAGATTTCTGACGTCGACTTTGACGCTTTGCTGGCGGACGGGCGGCTGGCGATGGCCTTGGTCGAGGCTGTACCTGCCGGAATCTATGGGCGCCAAGCGCTTGAAAACATGGGGCTTTGGCAGGATGTGGCGCCGAAGGTGGCGCAGGTGGATAATGTGCGCTCGGCCCTTGCGCTGGTGGCGCTGGGCGAGGCGCGGGCTGGGGTTGTCTATGTGACGGATGCTTTGGCGGAAGAGCGGGTCCGTATTTTGTCGGTCTTTCCGTCGGAATTACACGATCCGATTGTGTATCCAGCTGCTGTTGTGGCCGGGCAAGATCGTCCCGAAGTGATTGAATTTATGGAGTTTTGGCAAAGCGAAGTCGCGAAGGCCGCCTTTGCAGAGCGGGGCTTTCGGGTGCTGGAGGGCAGTGAGTGACGGAGTGGCTGGGGCCAGAGGAGTGGGCTGCGGTGGCGCTGTCGCTGAAAGTGGCGTTTTGGGCCACGTTGGGCGCGCTGATTCCCGGTGTTTTTGTGGCCTATGCGCTGGCGCGCTGGCAGTTTTACGGCAAGCAATTGCTCAATGTTTTTGTACACTTACCGCTTGTCCTCCCACCTGTTGCGACGGGATATCTGTTGCTTGTGACCTTTGGCACCCAAGGGGCCTTGGGCGCAGCTCTCAAAGAGGTCGGGATCGTCTTTGCCTTCCGTTGGACCGGGGCGGCGCTGGCCGCGGCAGTTATGGCGTTTCCGTTACTGGTGCGTTCGATTCGGCTGTCGATTGAGGCGGTGGACCCGAAATTGGAGCAGGCCGCCGCTACTTTGGGCGCAAGCCGCTTTTGGGTGTTCACAACCGTGACCTTGCCGCTGATTTTGCCGGGCATATTGGCCGGGATGGTGCTGGCCTTTGCCAAGGCCATGGGCGAGTTCGGCGCGACCATCACCTTTGTCTCGAATATCCCCGGACAAACCCGCACCGTGCCTTCGGCAATCTATGCGTTCCTGCAGGTGCCGGGCGGGGAAACGGCGGCGATCCGGCTGGTTATTGTGGCCATTGTGGTGGCCATGGGCGCTTTGATCCTGTCGGAAGTTCTGGCGCGGCGGATTGCGCGGAAAGTGGGGCAGGCATGAGCCTATCCGTCGAGATAAAACAGCGCTTTCAAGGGTTTGACCTTGATGTGCAGTTTGAGGCCCCACCGGGTTTGACGGTGCTGTTTGGCAGCTCCGGGTCGGGCAAAACATCGGTGATCAATGCGGTGGCGGGGCTGAGCCGCCCAAGCCATGCGCGGATCACGGCTGCCGGGCGCAGGCTGGTGGACAGCGACGCAGGCCTGTGGACGCCGTCGCACAAACGCGCCGTAGGATATGTCTTTCAAGAGGGGCGTTTGTTCCCGCATCTGAATGTCCGCAGCAACCTGCTCTACGGGGCGGGCTATGCCAAAGAGCGGGCCGAGGTGGCGGGCTTTGATCAGGTGGTGGAAATCCTTGGGATCGGGCCACTTTTGGAGCGCCGTCCTGCGGCGCTTTCAGGAGGTGAAAAACAGCGGGTGGCGATTGGTCGAGCGCTGTTGGCGCGCCCTGAGATGATCCTGGCAGATGAGCCACTGGCCGCTTTGGATGAGCCGCGCAAAGCGGAGATCCTGCCGTATTTTGAAAGGCTGCGCGACGAATTTTCGCTGCCAATACTGTATGTTAGCCACTCAATTGCGGAGGTTGCGCGTCTGGCGACAACGGTGGTCGCCATGGAGCAAGGGCGCGTAGTGCGGGTTGGACCTGCGGCGGAGGTGCTGTCTGATCCGAGCTTTACGCCGTTGGGCGTGCGGGCCGTGGGGGCTGTGCTGGAAGCGGAGGTTGCGGCCCATCATGCGGACGGGTTGACGGAACTCAGCGCCAATGGGGTGCCATTGCTGTTGCCGAAAGTGGCACATCCGGTGGGCCATTCGGTGCGCGTGCGGGTTGCTGCGCATGATGTGATCCTGTCGCGAGATGAACCTAAGGGTTTGTCCGCGCTCAATATTATCGCGGGAACCGTGCAGTCTTTGCGGGCCGGAGGCGGGCCGGGGGCCATTGTCTCGGTAGACACAAAAGCCGGTCGTGTGCTGGCGCGCATCACCCGCCGCTCTGCCGAGGCGCTGGCGTTGCGCGAAGGTGTTGCGTGCTATGCGGTGATCAAGTCGGTCTCGGTCGCGCCACAGGACATTGGCACACGGTAACGCAGTTTTTTCGCGTTTTGAGTCGCTTTCTTAACGCGGATGACTTGCCCAAAAAGGGCCTTCGGTATCGCGTCGGTATCCCTACGGTATTGCGTCGGTGTTAAAGGGCGTCACACAGCCGGAACGTGTGGTTAACGCAGCGTGCGGCAACCGCGCCTTCAAAGCACGCCGATTTCGGCCAGCGCGCGGTTTAAGTCGTCAGGCAGCACGTCGTCGTTTTCGCGGCCTTCCGGCAGATCGGCGGGGGCGTCTTCGGGCTTCAGATAGCGCCAGCCCTGAAACGGGCGTTTGAGTGCGGCCTGCGTGAGGTGGACCTGCGGGTCCAGCACAATGGCGCAGCGGCGGATGCCGTCTGATCCAATCACTTCGTCCAGCCGTATGATCTTTTGACGGCACTGGATCGACCCTTTGATCACCCAATAGATTGATCCGCCGTTGAGGATTTCAGCCTCCCGTTTAGGCCACATGCGGGTGACGTGACGGGGCAGCCCATCGGGAAAACGATGCGCATTTGCCTCTTGCCAAGCGGCCAGAGTTTCGGGAGTTTCCGACCCGACGGACAGTTTTACAAGATGGACTGATTTATCCACAGCTTTCCCACAGGGTTATGCACGGAGCCTACATTATATAGTGGGTTCATTAACCTTCAACCCCAAAATCATGTGGCTTTTCTTTGCTCGGGACACTATTTGCCCGTTGCCACCATACACGGGTTTGTTATAGGTTAAGAAACCCTGAACATCATAGCAGAACAGTCGAGGACGCCACGATGAGCCGTTTCGCCGCCCCTATTGCCGAGCAAATCTGGGATATGAAGTATCGTTTCAAAGAGGCGGATGGCACGCCGATTGATTTGTCGGTGGAAGACAGCTGGCGGCGGATTGCGCGCGACCTTGCGCGCGTGGAAAAAGACCCGGCCAAGTGGGAAGACAAATTTTACGCTGCGCTGGAAGACTTTAAGTATCTGCCAGCGGGCCGCATCACCGCAGGTGCAGGCACCGCGCGTCAGGTGACACTGTTTAACTGCTTTGTGATGGGCACGGTTCCTGACAGCATGTCCGGCATCTTTGACATGCTCAAAGAGGCGGCGCTGACCATGCAGCAGGGCGGCGGCATCGGCTATGATTTCTCCACCATTCGTCCGCGCGGCGCGGATGTGAAAGGTGTGGCGGCGGATGCTTCTGGCCCGCTGTCGTTCATGGATGTTTGGGATGCGATGTGCCGCACCATCATGAGCGCGGGCAGCCGCCGTGGTGCGATGATGGCGACCATGCGCTGTGACCACCCTGATATCGAGCATTTCATCACAGCGAAGTCCGATCCGGCGCGTCTGCGGATGTTCAACATGTCCGTGCTGGTGACCGATGCGTTTATGGAAGCGGTGAAGGCGGATGGCCCTTGGGAGCTGGTCTTCAAAGACCGCGTGTATCACACGGTTCAGGCGCGTGATCTGTGGAATAAGATCATGCAGAGCACCTATGATTATGCCGAGCCGGGCGTGATCTTCATCGACCGCATCAACCAGCGCAACAACCTGAGCTACGTCGAAGAGATCGCGGCGACCAACCCGTGCGGGGAGCAGCCGCTGCCGCCATATGGTGCGTGTCTGCTGGGTTCGATCAACCTCGCGCGTCTGGTGACCGATCCGTTTGAGGCGGCGGCCGAGCTGAATGAGGCGGCGCTGACCGATCTGGTGGCAACTGCTGTGCGGATGATGGACAATGTGGTGGATGCCTCCAAGTTCCCGCTGGAGCAGCAGGCGCAGGAAGCCCAAGCCAAGCGCCGCATTGGCCTTGGCGTGACCGGTCTGGCGGATGCGCTGTTGATGCTGGGCCTGAAATACGGCACCGAAGAAGCCGCAGCACAGACCGAAGCCTGGATGAAAGCGATTGCGCGGGCGTCCTATCTGGCCTCTGTGGCGCTGGCAAAAGAGAAGGGGGCCTTCCCACTCTTTGACAAAGAGAAATATCTCGCTGGCGGTATGGTGCAGGATCTGGATGAGGACGTGAAAGCGGCGATTGCAGAGCATGGCATCCGCAACGCACTTTTGACCTCGATTGCGCCGACCGGCACGATCAGCCTTTATGCGGGCAACGTGAGCTCTGGCATCGAGCCGGTGTTTGCCTATGCCTACACCCGTAAGGTTCTGCAGAAAGATGGCTCCCGAACCGAGGAAGAAGTCGTTGATTATGCTGTGCAATTGTGGCGCGACAAGTTTGGCGACAAAGAGCTGCCAGACTACTTCGTGAACGCGCAAACTCTGGAGCCAGCGGCGCATGTGCGCATGCAGGCGGCGGCGCAGAAGTGGATCGACAGCTCGATCTCAAAGACCATCAACTGCCCCGAAGACATCAGCTTTGATGCGTTCAAAGACGTCTACATGCAGGCGTGGGACACCGGCTGTAAGGGCTGCACCACGTATCGTCCGAACGATGTGACCGGCTCGGTTCTGACCGTATCGGAAAGCGATGAGAAGGCGCCGGGCGAGCAGCCAGCCGATCACGTGGCCGACAGCGGTGAAGTGATCTATATGAGCGAGCCGCTGGAGCGTCCGCAGAGCCTTGAAGGCGCGACCTATAAGCTCAAGTGGCCCGATAGCGAGCACGCGATTTACCTGACCGTGAACGATGTGATCATCAACGGCCACCGCCGCCCGTTTGAGGTGTTTATCAACTCCAAAAACATGGAGCACTACGCCTGGACCCTAGCGCTGACACGGATGATTTCGGCAGTGTTCCGTCGCGGCGGCGATGTGTCTTTTGTGGTGGAAGAGCTCAAAGCGGTGTTTGACCCTCGTGGCGGCGCCTGGATGGAAGGCAAATACATCCCCTCCATTCTCGCAGCCATCGGCGGCGTGCTGGAGCGCCACATGATCGCGATCGGCTTCATCGAAGGCGAGGGCATGGGGCTGAAATCTGACCCGAAAGCCGAGGTTGTGGCGGTGGGCGAAACCCCACGCGGCAAGGCCTGCCCCAGCTGCGGAGACTTCTCGCTGCAGATGGTGGAAGGCTGCATGACCTGCACCAGCTGCGGATATAGCAAGTGCGGGTGAGAGTGCTGGGGTAGTGTTGTCTGACACACCATAGGATTTCCGTTTGGTGTTTGAGGTTGTTGTTTTGCCCTTACGAATGAGGGTGAAGGCTCTCTTTTCGCCCAGAACCAAAGCGGAAGTATCGTTGGTACGAACTCAGAAGGGCGGCGCAAATTTGCGCCGCCTTTTTTGGTGTAACGATCTTGAGGTTTGTAGAAGCCCTATACCTTTTCAGTCTCCGGGATGACTGGCAGAAACTCAGCAAGCTGATCTCCCGACAAAACCCTGGCGGGTTTCAAAGCCTGCGCCATCTTCGCAAGCCTCGGCGGGCTTGGAAGAACAAAAAGCAGCGTGAAGCCTAAACAAGATTCACCTTAGCGACGCTGCAAAACTGTCCGAAAAAGTGGGGCCAATTCGGCCTTTGCGGAGATCTAGTACATCGGGCGGCTGTTTTAGGTCGTTTCACCCTAAGGCATTAGACTGCTCTAATCCTGCTTCAGCAGGCTAAGGCAACAGTCCCAGATATACCTCTTGTTTCAACCCTGTCATTCTCAGGCTGGATGAATCAGTGAATTTGTAAGCTTTCTAGCTGGATAGGATAGGTTTGGCACCGCTTGAGCACCAAGCCTGCTTGTATACAAGCCAAATTCTTTGGCTCCCCAATATCGGGGAGAAGGAATGGTCGTGGATCTATATCGGGCCTAATCTCGGAAACGCCCCAATCTCCTGTTTCGGTTTCTCGGAACACGACGGTAGCGGTCTGTAGACCAGGTAAAATTCTCAAAATTTCATCACACGCAGACTTAAGACCTTCGGTGAGCTTCACGTCCGTGTTGATCACACTCAACATGCGGGCGAAAGTTCTCGGCTGAGGGAGAAACGTGCCCCTCGGCAGCACGTCGTCAGGAGCCAAAAGCTCCTTTCTGGATTGCCGTTGAGACAAAGAGATCGATCCGCGCCGAAAGAAGAGGGTTCTCTCGAGTTGCTCCAATGTACTTTCTTCGCCGGTCGCACGCACTGATTGATATTCAAGCTGCGCGGCGGCGATTGCGGCGCCTCCCACGATGGCAACTTCCAAGGAAGAGGCGGTTTCGAAAGGCTGAAAAATGATTTCCCAATCAGAGTAAATCTTCCTGAGAGATCGAAGACGATTTGAATCTTCAACCCAATGCGTTTTCATCTTATGCCGACGCTTAAGTGTAAATGCTCGGCCAATGGGACTTGCACAATCATGCTGGGCGATTTCGCTATGATTCAAGCGGCTTTGCGATACCACACTTACGCCATTGGCATCGAGCGCATCGCGGAGAGCCAGCCAACGCCACGGGGCAAGCGCACTTCTAACAGTGCTGGAATTCTGTTGTAGAGAATAGAAATCGGCAGCAGCAGGCCTTTGCTTTACAAGGATCTTGGGCGTTAAGAACTTTGTTCCAGCACTCGACGCCATGATGGCATCTGCGACTTGTTTATCAAACGCATCATTTATCTCCGGCGCATAGGAAACGCTCACTTCTTTCTCGGTACAGGGAATGGACTGATTGCCAATGTTGGGCGTTTGGTCAAACAGGTTTTCAAAAAAAGGGACATGCGAACCATGTGTCGCGTGTCGGAAAACGCCACCGACGGGTCTGCTGTTCATCTCACATATAGATGCGTTTTTTTCAGTAAGAGGCGCGGCAAAGTCTTCAGAGAGTACGTCTATACCCCAAAATGCCGTAGGATCGACGGCACGCGCTGCGTCTTGGGCCATTTGCGTGATATCTGGATGGATTTGGTTTGTGATAGGCACCAGGTCAGCGCCATCAGTGAAATTAGGCGAAACTCCAAGTAAAACCAATTTGTCGCGTTGGGGGACATCATCGGGTTGCAGCCCTTGTAGCGTCAACAGCCGTCGTTGGCTGATTTTGAGCTCGAGCAGGTGCGCATCCTGAGTAGCTGGCAGAGTTGCACGCGCCGCGTTTTTGATTTCGACAAGCTCGGAAATTGTTCTATTCCCATCTCCGACAACATGCGCAGGCAGCCGTAAGTAGGCCGCAACGATTTTGTCACCAATCAATAGAATTCTGATATCGACGCCTTTGACATACTCTTCAACTATCACAGGCCCGTTTCGCGAAACCGACTTTGCGTATTCAAACGCCTTTTTAAGCTCATGGCGCGACTTAATGTTGGTTGTCACACCTTTGGCTTCAGTTCCAAACACAGGCTTCACCACCGCATCACCACGCAACTTGTCAAAAGCGTCATGAGCTTGCGTCAAATCGTTGCAAACCTCTCCGTAAGGAACGGAGATACCCTGCGCGCTCAGAACAGTTTTGGTCAGAAACTTGTTGTTGCTAAATTCTTCGGTGATTGGACTGACCCAAGAAGGGCGAGTAACATCCATCCCGAACAAGTTTCTGTCGGTTTTGCACAAAAAATTTGGGGGCGATTTGGGTCCCAAATAAGTGAGCTCAACACCGAATTTTTTTGCGGCCGCATCAATTTGCCCAAATCGCCAACGTGCTGGCTTTGATTCATATTTGGTAAATTCGCGGCAATTAGCAGGGAGCGTGTCGTAGGCGCGTTGACATGCCTCCACGTATTCTGGATGGAGTTCGTCAACCAAGTCATTCACTTTCTCAGCGGTCGATGGTCCATCAGCTTTCTCAGTGAACATGCGAAAGCTTTTTGGCCTCGCCTCTTTTACATCCAACCGAGCAACGCGCGCGTTTGCAGGGCCCTCTTCAAGAGCACGGCAGAACAGTTTCAACTGATCTTCGGTACAAGTGGCCATTGCCTCTACACGGCCGTCTGGTCGGTTGCGAACCCATCCTTGAATGCCCAAAGTAGCAGCTTTTTGTAACGTCCACTTGCGAAAGCCGACTTTTTGAACTTTGCCGTAGACGAGGAGGTGGTAGCAGTCACGTTCAGACATACGGGATATCATTGAGGCTAGGCACCGTTAGATCCAGCAGTGCGGCATATGCTTTGTCATTCCTGCGCAATTTTAAGGGCAACTGCATAGACAAAGACAAGAGACGCCGGTCAGCGAAGGGATTCATATAGAACTGATTGGGAAACCCATGCCAACGCGCACCCTGGCTATGTGGAAGCGTTATGTCCAGCCAAGCGAGGTCATGCACCTTGTTCTTTCCTTGAGGGGGCAGCGTTTCATACCATTCCAAAAACGCATTAAACCAAAGCTGAAAATCCCGTTGCGTTTCATCAGGACCGTAGATTCTAAGCCGTTTGACGGCGTGTTCTAAATTCAAGCTGCCCTCGCGTTGCCGAGCCCAATTTGTCGCCCGAAGTATGCCCATAATATTCCCTCTCAGAACAACAAAGCCTTTAGGCAGCTGTTCGTGTACAGCGAGCGTCTTAACTTCTGGCCCAAAAGTGGCGTAGCCATTCGAAAGAAAATAACTCTGCCGATGTTTGAACGTCGTCTTCTGAAAGCCGTAGAGTTGGTGGCGGATGCCTAAGCGTTCACAAATTTCCTTTGCAATATTTGCATCTTGGCCAGATTGCTTGTGAAACCGCCAGGTAAACGCAAATTCGGCGCTTTGGACATCTTCAATCCCTGCACCAAGCAGACATCTGGAATCCCGCCCACCGGAAAGCGGCAAGATACACTTATGGTTCCTAAGCAGAGCCCGCAAATTTTGAGATAGCCGCTCATTGATGCTTGCCACAACTTCGTTGACCTGATCTTCAGGCCTCGTTTCGAGATCACTGTCATGCCTGGGCCAGAAGCGTTTGGGACGAAAATCACGCAGGCCAAGATAGTGGTTCCCGAGCAGCCGTTTCACTCCGAAATCTCTGGTATGGCCCAGCGAATACTGTTTGCGGCGTCCTGTAATTTCCTGCCAGGGAAAAATTGGATTCGGGTGAATTTCTCGATCGAGACAAAGGCACAAAGAGGATGCGACGATGCGAGCATCCGGATCATAGACCACAGCGTAGTCGGCAACCGGATCTGTATAAACTCTTTGAGCGTCGTTGGTTAGAAAGATCGCGACGTAGCGGCCAGCGAGCCCTATGACGTAACGCTCAACTACATCCCAGAAATTCACCGAAGTTTCTTCGCAAGGCAGTGTTTGGGTGCTGTCGACGCAATGCCCATCACTGTCGACTGCGACTCCTAAGATAAAGCCAATAGGCAAACCTGTGGCAGACACGACTTTCGCTACAGGTAAATCCTGACAATGCTTAAGGTGCCAGCCATTGAGGCTTTTTTCCGTCCACTCGGGTACATCTAGAGCTCTGTTCTGGGTAAGAAGGAACTGGTTTCGAAACGTAGCCTCAAACGAGAAACTGTTTTTTTCGCATAGTTTCTGGGCGATTAGCATGTCGTGAACCCGATATCGGCTTTTTAAGAATGTCGAAAGTGAACCGACAATAGTAGATGTGAGCCCACTTCCAAGCCTAAAAACACTCAAGCCATCTTGGGGTATTTTTGTTCGCTATGTCTGAAGGCATGGCCTTCCAGGATTGCCTCAATTTCTTAGTTATCAAGGGACTGTTGTCTTAGTCAGCTGAAGCTGTATTGGAACAGGCTAATGCCTCAGGGTAGAGCGGCCACAAACAGTCGCCTGATGAACTGAACCTCTGCGAAGATACCTGGTTGCTTGTTACAGATGTGTCTGCGTTTAGTGATAGGTCTTGTTTCAATGCCGTTCAGGTTTGCTTTGTCTGATCTCAAGCCACGAAAGCTGCGGCGTTATCCGAGCAATCGTTTCGATTATTCCGTCAAGGTTTTGTGACTTCGATGGCGAGCCCATTTGCTGTTGTCCTTTTCGGTGCGCTTTTTCCTCAGTTTATCGACCCGACTATGCCGGTGCTGCCGCAACTTCCCATTTCGGGTGTTACGTACTTGGTTGTAGATGGAGAAATTTTACTTGTGTGGGAATGGCTTGGAGGCCGGGCGGCTAAGGCACTCAAGAGGTTTTCTTTCAGCCTCTTGAACAAGATATGCTGGGCACCATGATCGGCGCGGAATACTTCTTGGCGAGCAAAGACTTTCAGCCGCAACGGTAGCCGCAAGAACGCACCGCCGAAATTCTATCAGTGGCGCAGAACGCTTAGCATTAGGCTAAACCGACACCTTCGGCACGAGATCACAAACGGTCGTTAGCGTCTGTGTGCCGTTTCGTTGTTCTATCCACGAGTGGTCAGCAGGAAGAAGCAGCCTTCCCATGCGAACAACTCTATATCTACTTGAGAATTCGCGAAAATCTTGATCCCGCGACGACATCAATAACCAATAAATGCTTACCCCGCTGCGACCCGATTTCTAACGTAGGGAGATTTCTGTGCGCGCTGTGTAGGAGATTCCCCCACAACCGAAAGGAGTTTACCGACTGCCGAAAAATGCTGCGCTGCCGCAAGGTGCTGGGTGTCAGACAGATATTTTGACCACATGCACTTAACGCGAGGATTTTATGGCGAATATAAGCATTTTCGGTATTGGCTACGTCGGGGTTGTCGCTGCGGCTTGCTTGGCCAAAGATGGCCATAAGGTCATTGCGGTTGACGTGGATCGTGGGAAAATCGATGCCATCAACGCAGCCATTTCACCCATCGTTGAAAATGGCCTTGATGCCCTTGTAAAAGAGGTCGTCGAAGCAGGTCGTCTCGAGGCGACAGATGATGTTCAGTACGCGATCAATCACTCGGATGCATCTTTTGTCTGTGTAGGAACCCCCAGCGCTGCGGATGGCTCTGTTGGCCTGAAGTATGTTGAGAGTGCATGCGAAAACATCGGTCGTGCGATTGCTGCGAAGCCGAGCTTCCATTCCGTCATCATCAGGTCGACCATTGTTCCTGGCAGCACCGAAGGAACCTGTATTCCAACCTTGGAGCGTTTCTCGGGCAAGAGTGCCGGTGCCGACTTCGGCGTTGGGTATTATCCTGAATTCCTGCGTGAAAGCACCGCAATCGAGGATTACTACGACCCTGGCTTGATCGTTTTTGGCGCATTGGAAGAGAAAACGGCGGCAATCCTCAAAGAGATCAACGAGCCTTTGAATTGTCACATCCACAGTGTGGATGTGCGCACCGCCGAGATGGTGAAATACACCTCCAACACATGGCGAGCAGTGAAGGTCACCTATGCCAATGAGATAGGCAATATCGCGAAGGCCTGCGGCTTGGATGGTCAGACCGTGATGGAGATTTTGTGCTCTGATCAGAAGGTCAACATCTCACCTTATTTCATGCGGCCTGGTTTTGCATTTGGGGGATCCTGTCTGCCCAAAGATGTTCGGGCTTTGCGCTATTTGGCCCAATCCAAGGATGTCGCTGCGCCTTTGTTGCACGCGGTTTTGGAGGCCAATGAAGCGCAAATCGCGAAAGCGGAGCGCATGGTGCGGGACGCGGGGGCCAAGAAGGTTGGCTTTGTCGGTGTGAGCTTCAAGCCGGGCACGGATGATCTCCGAGAAAGCCCGCTGGCCGAACTGGCGTCGCGTTTGATCAAGGGCGGAATGGGCGTCGAATTTTATGATCCCTATGTCCATGAAGCCTACGCCAACGAGAATTCCACCGCGGGCCGGGGAAATGACGTTGTACCGGATCTGGCGAGCCGAATTGTTCCGGAACTCAAGGAGTTGATCGCGCGGTCAGACGCCATCGTGGTTGGCAACCTTTATAAAGACACCGTCGATGAACTTGGAAAAGTGTCCGGCTCAAAACCTATGGTCGATCTGACACGGCTGCGGCGCGATTTGACGTCAGCCGGGTCCTATGAAGGCATCTGCTGGTAGTTCTTCGATGCTCAGTCATATCGCATATTTTGCCATTATCATTCTGTTGATTTCCTTTGTTCCCGCGGAGCGTTTGGGGAATGCCGAAGAAGCGCTGATCTTGATCGGGTTCTTGGGGGCATGGCGATATAGCTGGGCATCGGTGAATTTCGCTCGGGCGATATATTTTAGGCGTTTTGCTTATCCCAGGGAGAAAGAACGTGCGGTGAAGGACTATGCGTCGCGTCCTGGGGCCGCACATGCCTATTTTCTGACAACATCGTATAAGATTGAGCCTGAAGTTACGATCCCCGTCTATACCAGTGTGTTCACTGCGGCTGCGAAGTCCAAAGGGGGCGCAACGATCGTCTCTTCGGTGGTTGATGGCGCTGATGAACGGCTGATCCGGCAGGTGTTCTCCTGCATGCCTTGCGACATGAGCGGCGTGAAACTTATCATTGACCGCATCCCCGGCACCGGAAAAAGAGACGCTTTGGCAAAGGCCTTGTCGCTGATTTCGCGAAATTGCCCCAGCAGCAGCGACGTGGTTGTTTTTGTGGACGGCGACAGCTGTGTGCCTGCGAACATCGTTGATCAGGCGGCGCCATTCTTCACCAATCCTCAAGTGGGCGCTCTGACAACTGATGAAGCGGTCGATATTCCGCAGCCTGGTTTTTTCAGGGATTGGTTCAAACTGAGGTTTGATCAGCGTCAGATCATGATGTGCTCGATGGGGCTGAGCAAACGTGTTCTCACACTGACCGGGCGCATGTCTGTTTTTCGGGCCGATTTGGCCACCAATCCCGATTTTATCAAATTGATCCGCAGTGATTTCATTGATCACTGGCGGCTGGGAAGGGTCAATTTTCTGACTGGCGACGACAAGTCGACTTGGTACTGGCTGCTCAAAAATGGCTATGAGATGGTCTACCTGCCGGACGTGCGCTCGGTCTCGATGGAAACGCAGCCCAAACCCACGTTTTTCGGGAGCGCCATTGCTCTGATGGTGCGCTGGTTTGGGAACATGCTGCGCACCAACGGACGCGCGCTTGAAATTCCGAGCCGTCGTATCGGGCTATTTGTTTGGTGGTCTATCTTCGACCAGAACCTGTCAATCTGGACGACACTTGCAGGGCCTCTTTCAGCAATCACGGCAGCCATCTTTTTTGATCCGATTGTACTGCCCGCCTATTTCGCCTGGGTGATGTTCACGCGCTATATGTTCTGCGCCATGATCTCGCTCTTTCGGGGGCATTGGTTCCCAGTGTCATACCCCTTTCTGTTGTACTTTGGTCAGCTGGTAGGCGCGGCGGTTAAGAGCTTTGTTTACTTTCGGCTTGATCGGCAGAAGTGGACCCGACAAGCCGCCAAGGGCGGGCAGAAAGCGCCTCGTTCCACCTCTGAACGCCTGAAGTCCTACGGATCAATTTACCTTCATGTACTTGCACTTGGATGGCTCTCGCTCGCCGTTCTTTATCTCACAGGCGCCGCATAAGCGCTGAAAGGGGGAACCTCATGTCAAACACTGAAAGCAGCCACAATACATCTCTTCCGCCCAAGGCGTTGCCCGAGGAGTTTGTCTTTGAAGACGAACACCCCATGCTGACGATCCCGTTTGGTGCCATCATTGATGACCGGCGGCTAGAGGGATCATGCATCTCATTGACGAAGGCTGAGGTCACAGGATTGCTGCCCAAGTCTCTGAATGGAAACGAAGAGCTGGTAACGCTTCGATTTGATTTTGATGGATTTTCAATCAATCTCTTTGCGGAAGCCCGGATTGAGCTGAGCGAGGAAAGCGACAATCCGAAGGTCAAACTCAGCTTTACCAATCCCACGGGCGAGCACCTCCCGCCCATGCGTTATATTCTGAACAGCTTTATAGCTGGCGATATGGTCAATATGGGCGCTTTGTTGGGTTTCACAGGCCCAACCAAAGCCAAGCCTCCCGCTCCGAACGCGAAGACAAGCGTCGCGCGTCGTGCCGCGAATGGGGTGCGTGGCGCATTTTTCGCCGCGATGGGGGCAGGCCTCGTTTTTTTGGCGGCAAGCATGTTTATTGAGCGGGTCGCCTACAAATATGAGGAAAGCCCGGTTGTCTTCACCCGCGCGGGCGACATCATGCGCGCAACGGCTTCAGGACAGATTTCATACATCAATTTCGACGCCGCAGAGGGCGAAGTCGCCTATTCAATCAGCTCAAATTCTGGCGACTTGCTCAGCACAAAGATGCCCTGTGATTGTGAAGTGCTTCCCTACAGTGGGCTCTTTACCGGTGGGACAGTGCTGGCGGGGGATGCCCTTCTCAAGGTTGCCGAGCCAAATGCGCCTCTGGTGAGCGAAACCAAACTGAGCAGTGAGGGTGCTGCGCGTTTGATAGACGGTGACACTGCAGAAATTGAGCTGGCTGATGGAACGGTCTTGCCGGCACATGTGCAGATCGTTGAGACCGGCGCGCAGGTGGACTTGCGTGGCTACTCCAAAGTGAAGCTCACCCTGGCGGATGCCGCATCCCGCTCGATAGAGCCCGGGACGATTGGCCGCCTTCGGCTGCGGGACGCTGCCATCAGCAATATCCAACAAGCATTTGTAAAAATTGGAAATTTCTTTCCGGGTTTTGCGTCCTGACGCGATTGGAATTTGGAGAATAGGAAGATGAAAGACATACACCCCCTTATTCTTTGTGGAGGTTCCGGTTCGCGCCTTTGGCCCTTGTCTCGATCACAAAGCCCAAAGCAGTTTCAAAAAGTGAACGGCCCATCTTCGCTGACCTTTTTTCAGACCACCATTCAGAGGCATCGTGCAGAGAATTTTGCGCAGCCCACAATTGTGACAGCGGCACAGCATCAGCACACCGTGAAGCGCCAGTTGGATGAGTTGCAATGCTCCGCCGATGTGATCTGCGAGCCGATGGGCCGCAATACCGGACCTGCGGTGATGGCCGCGGCCATTCGGGTCGCGCAAAGAGATCCCGAGGGGATCTTGCTTGTGGTGCCGTCCGATCACGTGATCACCGGGGATATCAACAGCCGTTTGCGTGAGATGAGACAGGTCGCGCTGGATGGCCGCATCGTGATCTTTGGCATCAAGCCATCTTACCCTGAAACGGGTTATGGCTACATCACCGATGGCGGGTCGATTGCCAATTTTAACAATCTGCAGCGCGTTGCCTCCTTTGTTGAGAAGCCGCCGATCGAACAAGCGACTGCGTTGCTGGCATCAGGTGCAGCGTATTGGGCGTCAGGCATTTCGATGTTCACTGCGAGCACCATCATCAAAGAAATGAAAAAGTATGACCCCACGACCTTCAACGCGGTCTTCTCTGCGGTGGATCGTGGCGATGAGATCAACGACAATTTGTTGCTGCATCCGGAGAGCTTCCGCAAAGCAACGAATGAACCGACAGAACGTATTATCTTTGAGAAATCAAAACGCGTTGTGCTCGCCCCTCTGGATGTCGAATGGGACGATGTCGGGTGCTGGACGTCGATGCACGCGATTGCCGATCAGGACAAAGAGGGCAACTCGTTTCATGGCGATGTGATTTCGGTCGATACAACCAACGCTTTGGTGAAGGCCGATAAACGTCTGATTGCAGTCGTAGGCATGTCAGATGTGATTGTTGTGGATACGCCTGATGCGGTTCTTGTGACACAGCGCGGCAAATGCCAGGACGTCAAAGAGGTTGTGAACACGCTGAAGGATGAGCAGCGGAGTGAAGCCGTTGCGCCAGTGTCAAAAGACCATGTCTGGGGGCAAAGCACCCATATCATGCGGTCGCCCAGCTTTGACATGTCGGTGATCAGGATAAATGCAGGCGCTTCGATCAAGCTTGACGCGCTTCCGGGCCGCCAGATTATTCCCGTCTCGGGCAATCTGCAGATCTTTGACGGCCTGCGCCGGCGCGCGCTGGACATAGGTGAACGGCTGGCGATGCCTTCGGAAGGGCGCACCACTCTCACAAACAATGGCAATGACGCCGCTGAGGCTCTTTTGGTCACGATGGCGGGCAGTATCGAAACTGAGCCATATTGGGAAAAGGTCCAAAATGCGTAGTGAAACAAGGCGCATTGTAAAAACTGCGGTGGGCGCTTGCGCCGTTGCAGTGGCTTTGTCCGGCGCCGCGCTGGCCAATCAAATCGCAGATTTTTCGCATCTCGAACGTGCCTATGCGGACGTCTTTGAGAAATATCGCGCAAAGCAACTTTCTGGTTCTTTTGATGTGTCGGCCGCGTTGCTCGGTGGCAAAAGCCGCGATCTGACGGTTTCTCAACCCAGCCATGAAAGCACCGGAGAACCTGCTTCGGTGATTTTTGCCAATACACGGCTGGTTCTGGGGCAGCTGTCTTTGTCAGCCGGTTCCAATAACCAACTTTCGATTGTTCAGGCACAAAGCGATCAGGAACAGCGCAGTCTCACCATCCAAGGCGGGCAGCTCAGATTTTCTGAATTGGTTTCGATCGTGCGCGCAATGGAACAGCAGGCGGATCTGATCGGTGTTGATGGGTTCAAAGTGCCAATCGCTATTTGGGCGGATGCCGAGTTGGTATTGGAGCCAAACGATCATCTGCGTCTCAGTCGCTCTGACGGGGCTTTTGTGGCGAATTTCGGTCGCTTGACCGTCTTTGAAAGTCAAATTTCCGGGAGTGGATCAGCCAATCTGCGCGAGCCCGACTATAGGCCATTTGTTGCGACGGCAGGCACCGGGATTGCGTACGTCAAAAACTCCCATTTGGAGAGCCTGGGCTTTGGGACCACAGCGGCTTTCTCTGGCGTGTCCCTTCTCAGTCCTGGACTTTATCAGCCCAGCGAATCCAGCGTTATTCAGGGCAACACGTTTCTGAACTCAGGGCCTGTTTCTGTAAAAGGCGCGCGGGGCGCCGATGTGTCGGGGAATTTGTTTCTAGAGTCCATCGGACCGGGAATGGTGGTTCGTGGAGGCGAGGGCGCGCAGGTCGTTGGCAATACCTTTGTCGCCCCAACGGGAGGCAGCGCCATCCGTGTGACAGACGGAGCGTCTGGCACCTATGTGGCAAACAACTTGATACTGGCGTCTTCTGCGCAAGGCATTGAGGTGGAAGGTGCTGGGGCGCAAACGCAGCTGCTTGGCAATCACATTTGGAACAGTGCCCGAAACGGCATTTCTGTCTCAAGATCAGACTGCACATATGTCGATGGCAACTATATTTTTTCGGCGCAAAGCAGAGGCATTTCGCTTTCCTCATCGCGAGGCAGCGTCATCAAGAACAATCGGATCTTTAGAAATCAGAGTGCGGGCATTCACGTTACCAATCAGCCGGTTGGCACCAAGACCCGGTTGATGGGCAACCAGATCACCGCAAATCGCGTTGGACTAAGCTCTGCCAGTGCAGCGGACCTCTTGATGCAAGACAATGACTTTTCTGAGCAATTTCCACGTTTGCTCGAAGGGGATCTCATTTTTCAGAGCAGGCAAATTCTGCAGGATTTGCACGGCAAACAATTCGTGACTCTGGCATCGGCTGGTGTCGACCAATTTGCTTTGCCAGAGCTCGCATGTCGCAACACTCAAGCACAGGAGGGGTAAGAATGGTCTTTTCGTCGGAGTCTTTCCTCTTTCTCTTTTTGCCCGTGTTTCTGGCGATGTACTATCTCACGCCAGTCCGTTTGAGATCCTATCCGATCTTGCTTGGCAGCTATGTATTTTATGCGTGGTGGCGCGTCGATTTTCTCGGACTTCTTATCCTAACAACGGCCTTCGCCTATGTGATTGGCCAAAAGGTGGCCAAGCATAAGGGAACCGCGAAGGGGCGTACCTTTCTGGCAATTGGGGTTGTTGGCTGTCTTGGGGTTTTGGGTGTCTTCAAATACCTGAATTTCTTCATCGACAGCTTCGCCATGCTGTTTGGGACGGACGCGGCCGGGCTTGGCGTGCATTGGCGACTGATTTTGCCAATTGGTATTTCCTTCTATGTTTTCCAAGCGTTGAGCTATCTCATCGACGTCTATCGAGGGGATGCAAAGGCGGATGCCAACTTCATAGATTTCGCCGCGTTCATTGCGCTTTTCCCGCAGCTGATCGCCGGACCGATCCTGCGGTACAAAGATCTGGAGGATCAGTTCCGCAAGCGAGACCACAGCGTTGAGCTGTTTTGCGATGGGCTGGCGCGTTTTCTGGTGGGCATGGCCAAGAAGGTCATTCTTGCTGATGCGGTGGCACCACTTGCCGATCTGGTCTTTGGTGCAGACAGCCCCGGGATGGTGATCGCTTGGGCCGGGGCAATCGCCTATATGCTGCAGCTCTACTTTGATTTTTCCGGCTATTCCGACATGGCGATTGGTTTGGGGAAAATGATGGGTTTCCGCTTCCTGGAGAATTTCCGCTTCCCCTACATCAGCCGCTCAATCACAGAGTTTTGGCGGCGCTGGCATATCTCCCTGTCCAATTGGCTGCGTGACTATCTGTATATTTCACTGGGCGGCAATCGGGTGAGCCCGGGGCGCACATACTTCAATCTGATGACAGTGATGGTGCTGGGCGGACTGTGGCACGGCGCGAATTGGACCTTCGTTCTCTGGGGATTCTGGCATGGTGGGCTGCTTGCTGCGGAGCGTTTCGTCGGCTGGGACAAGCGGGCGCAAGAGCATTGGTATGCACTGCCTCTCACCCTGTTTTTTGTCCTGATCGGGTGGGTCATGTTCCGTGCGACCTCAGTCTCGGAAGGGGTGGGTGTGTATGCAGGGCTCTTTGGCTTCAATGGAATTTGGGGCGATGCAGCGCTTTATTACGAGGCTACCCGCGAGAGCGTTTCTCTGGCCCTGATCGCGATTTTGGTTGTTTTTCTTGAGCCGCGCATCTTTGGGCATTTCAGCCAATCACCCCAGCCGATTGTCAGTCACGGCGGGACAGCGGCGGCGGTTGTGAATTGGAGCCAGGTGCTTGGCACCCTAGGGGCGCTCCTTTGCGGAACCTTGGCCATCTTGAAATTGGCCGAGCAGAGCTTCTCCCCATTCCTGTATTTCCAGTTCTGAGGGCCGCATGATGCACTTCAATCTTGCTATGAAACTAACCTTGCCAATCGCTTTTTTCGGATACGCTGTTGTCGCCAATTTGGCACTCAGCCGGTCAGACATTGCCGGGCCGGATTTCGCCACCCTTTTTGACGGAAAGGCGACGCAGGAAATTGACGGGATCTATCGAGATAACCTACCGCATCGCAGCGCCGCCGTCGCCTGGATCGGTGCCGCTAGATATGTGCTGCTCAAAGAGGGCCGCTTGGGTGTGGTGCCGGGGCAGGACGGTTGGCTCTTTACGGACGAAGAGTTCCGCTCTGCTTCAGCAAATGACCACGGATTGAACGAAGTTACAGATTGGATTGCCAGTGTTTCTGCCGATCTAGATCGGAAGGGGACACAGTTGGTCGTTGTGCCGCTTCCAGCCAAGCTCGACATCGCGCGGGATCACTCAAGCAACGTCGCTCAATCCGATGCAATGAATGCTTTCTATACGACCTTTCTCGCTCAGTTGGACGCCAAAAGTGTTGCGGTTGTTGACACCTACGACGCGCTTTTGGGAACTTCTGACGCATTTTTTCAGACCGACACCCATTGGACAGGTGCGGGCGCAGATGCGGTGGCAAAAACCGTTGCAGAGTCTGGTTTGGTCCAGTGGGGCGCAGATAAATTCGAAAAGATCTACGCTGAGGAAGTCACCTTTAGCGGCGATCTTATTTCGTTTGTGACCTCTGATGCATTGGCACCGCATGTGGGTTTACCAGTTGAGCGAGAAGTACCCTACAGCGCAGTGGCACAATCTGAAGAACCTGAAACCGGAGCTCTGGATCTGTTCGGAAGCGACGGGCCGACACCCTATGCTCTGGTCGGCACAAGCTATTCTGCCAATGAAAATTGGAGTTTTGCCGAAGCTCTGAAGCTTAGATTGCGGCATGATGTGCTCAATTTCGCCGAGCAAGGGCAGGGCCCAATCGCCCCAATGCGGCGCTATTTGGAGACTGTCTCCGAACAGGAGATGCCTGAAACAGTCCTATGGGAGATACCCGTTCGCTACTTGACTGATCCCGAGATTTTGCAGCTCCGGGAGGCGGGTTCATGACGCGGGTTTGGATGGTTGCTTTGTGTGCCTATCTGGCATCCGTACCGCCGGTGTCTGCACAATACGTCGAGGTGACAGCTGGCCGTGCTCATGTGGGCGCGAGCAATGACGGGAGCAAAGAAGTCTCGTTGGTCACGGGGCTAAAGAATAGCACCGATCTGCCGACGCCAGAACTCATTGACGCTCGCAGAGCACTTGTTGCGGGCAGTCATGTCTCACCTTCTAAGATACGCGCATTGGCCGATCTGCAAGATGGTTTTGCCGCCTACCGGTTTGCGCAATATCTTGAAGCCAAGTCCGATCCGGATCTGGCAGCGGATGTGGCCCATTATTATGGAATTGCAGCTGCGACAGGGCGGGGCGGCGCTCTGCGCGGCATGGTTCAGGCGCTTCAGGAAATAGACCCCGAGAGGACTTCTGAGGGCCGTTTGCAAAGCCTGAAGGCGGTGTTCCTAGCCTATCTTCGTGCAGGTAATTCTCATGCTCTCAAGGTGGTTGTGGGTTTCCATATTTCTGAGAAACCATTTGGACCGCTTGGCGATGACATCGAGAAGATTGTGCAGCTAAACGGCGCTCCGGGTGCCGGGCCGATCGCTCTGCAATTGGCCAGTGTCACTTTGCAAACCAAAGATGCTGAGCTGGCAGATCTGGAACGGGCGAGAGCCTATTTGGAAATAGCGCGCGCCTCTCCCTCCCTCAGCGTCAGAGCGACAGCCGTAAACCTCATCCCCGTCGCTGAAAGTGCGCTCAAGAAGCAGCACATGGACGGTCTTGAGCAAGCAGGAAAGGAAAAATCGGATGGCTGAATTTATGCGGCGACTTTCTCTGGCACTTGGATTTGCAGCCTGCGCGACGGCAAGCCATGCGTCAAATTTTGGCTGCGTAGGCCTCGAAACGCAGGGAGATTTGCCAGCCATAGAAGGCAAGGACGGTGTGATTTTTCGCATCAATGCAGATCTTCGCATGTACCATCCATTTTCGGACGCAACTGTTCGCCATTTGGGGGCACTGTCTGAGGCCCTCGCGGAGAAGGGCACCACCTTGGTGTATGTTCCGATCCCCACAAAAAGCGTCACAATGCCTGACTATTTACCTGAGCGCGCCCCGCTTTACGGTTTTGATTTGCAGGTGGCAACGAGGGTTCACACGGAAATACTGACTCGGCTGGAGAACGCTGGCGTTATTGCGGTTGATGCGCGCGACGCCATGTTGAAGGCACCGGAAGGTGATCTTACGTTCTTCAAAGCGGATTTTCACTGGTCTGCGCGTGGCGCAATGGAAACAGCCAAAGAGATCGCCAATGTCATTCAGTCTCAACCGAGCTACGCCGCGCTTGAGAAGACCGAATACGCCTCTCATCCCCTAAAATCTGAAGTTGCGTTCTCTGGCATGCGTCGTGCGCTGCAAAAGAAATGCAAGCTGGCTTTGCCAGATCCAGTCACAATGACTTACGAGACGGTTGCTTTGACCTCTTCAGATTTGGGCGATGCGGGGCTTGATTTGTTCGGGGGAGGGGAGGACGCGATTCAGGTCGCTCTGCTCGGGACGTCTTTCTCTGACTCGCCGATCAATAACTTTCCCGGATTTCTTGCTGAGTATTCGCAGCTCGAGGTCATCAACTATGCCATTACAGGCGGCAACCAATTTGGTGCCATGACATCCTATCTGACGTCAGAAGAGTTTGCGCAAAGCCGGCCGAAGTTTCTGATTTGGGAGAACCCGATCTACAACAATCTGGCACAGTATGGCGATCAGCCGATGCGTGAACTGATCGCTGCGGCGCGAGGAGAATGCACCAAAGCGATCTCGTTTGAAGTGAGCAGCGACCGGCGCTCTTTGGTTGCGGATCTGGATCAAATTGATCTCACCCATGATCATACGCTCTTTCTTGACACCGATGGCAGCGCCGGACTCCGCGCTGATTTTGACTTTACCTCACACGATGGCTTGAGCCGCGTTAAGTCGATTGAGCGTGGAGAGCGCCTGCGTCGGACCGGTCGATTTTACATGCCCGCAACAGGGCTTTGGCAGACCGGTGCAACCAAAGTTTCCATTCATTTGTCCGAACCCTTTGGCCCCTCGCCATCGCTATCACTTTGCCCTCCACAGTTGAAGGATAACTCATGACACGTATGTTTCTTACTGCCCCTGTTGCCGCGGCAATTGTATTGAGCCAAGCTTCCATCCTGCAGGCCGCGGATGACAATCTTTACCAAGATGTGTTCGCACCGAATTCAAGTTTTATCCGGGTTCTGGCTCCGGATCAGAGCGTTGCCACCGTTGGGAGCAAGAGCCTTGAAGGTTTGAGCGATGGGCCGACGGAGTTTGTGAATGTGATGCCTGGTGAGGTGACGGTGTCTCTGACTGGGGCATCTGCCACCGTGCAGGTCGAGCCCAATATGCACTACACCATCGTGTCGCATTCCGATGATCAGGCAACAGTCCAGATCGACACAATTACGGGCAGCCCGTCAAAGGCCGACGTTACTTTCTACAACATGTCGGACGCCGACAATCTGGAGCTCTACGTGCCTGCGGCAAAGGCAAGCGTCTTGACGGGCGTGAATGCGGCGAATGGCAAATCCATCGCGATCAAAGCACCTCTTACATTGGATTTCGAGGTTCGTCGGGAAGGCGAAGTTCTGGCAACGGCAACCCAAGTTCAGCTCCAGAGGAAGGCGGGGGTGACCATCGTTTTTGCCGAAAATGATGGCGGCTATTCCGCGCTTGCCACGCCGAATGCCTATTTGAAGTAAGCTTGATTTGAGGAAAGTGTGATGGCGAAATTCTCATTTAAAACGGTGTTTCATCTCAAATTCCATGGGCTGTTTTTAGGAGCTTTGGCGGCTCTGTGTTGCCCCGTTGAGATCAATGCCGAACCGCTTAAGTTGGAATTTCGCCCGCCTGAAATTGCTCCCCAAAATGTCTGTGTGTCCCGTTCCAGCGATCAGGACACGATTGCGTTTTGGGAAGATTGGGGTGGTCAGTCATTTGCGGGCATGAAGACGGCGTTGGTGAAGCGCGATATAAAGCGACTTCAGCACATTGATGCGAAGCGATGGCTTCCGACCATTGAGAAAGTCATTCTCCTGCTTGAAGAGCTTGACCCAAGTTACGCGGGCAAAAACGCGCTTTTGGCGCGTATCCAAGCGATGCAGGCCGCAGGTGAATATGACCGCATTCGCAATTTGCAGTTGGTGCAGCAGTTGGCCAGTGCGGCCAATGAAGCCTCGCCGCGTATTCAAAACGCCCTTGCCAGTTTTTATCGCAGCGGCATCGGCGTCGAGCGTGATGTTGCATTGGCAGATCAGCTCCTCATTTCTGCCGGATATGCGGGCAATGCAGATGCGTTACTCGCGCTGGCAAAGCGAGACCTGTCTGGAAATCCGGTTGCGGGCTGGGATGTGCCCAATGAACTGTCTGTGACGATGGCCTTTGGGGCTTTGGTCGGGGAGTTGAACACCACGATTTGTGATCGAACGGCGCGAATAGCGCGGGAATTTCGCAATGGCGAGGTCGTCGCGCCCAATGCTGAGCTTGCGCGAGAGTGGTTCCGTTTCTCAGCGGACCTTGGGGATGCAAACGCCGCATGGAAGCTCGTGGAATATCACATGCAATCCGAGGAATTCGACAAGGACAACGATGTTCTGCTGAGGTATCTGCGCCAGGCGGCTGACGCGGGGCTTCCATTTGCTCAAATCGAATTGGGCCGGTTGTACGAACAGGGCGCGTTGGTTGAGCAAGACCTTGATCAGTCTCTCGCATTGTTCAGAGCCGCTGCGCAATCCAACCAGCGCCCCGGTTTGACCCGGCTCGGCCTCTTTATCGAAGAGCATGAGGAGGTTTACCCTCATCTGGTCGAAGAAAAGATCGAGACATTCAACAAATTGGCCACGCTGCCCGACGCGCCGGGGTGGGTCTTCACCCGTCTGGCGGCACATGCGCAGCTCAGTCAGGGGCGTTGGGTGGGCATTGATGCGGCGTTGCCGCTTCTAGAACGCGCCGCGGAATTGGGAGACATGGAAGGAACGGCACGCCTTGCACAATTGCTGTTGGCCAAAGATCGTAGCGCAGTCAGTTTTGAGCGTGCTGTGAACCTTTTGAGCCGTGTGGTTTCACTGCATGGTGGTGTGACACCCAGTAAGCAACTTCACGCTGCCTTTATGTGCCAAGCGGCTGACAGCCCACGCCTTGTGGAAGCCTCCTACTGGGGTGATATCGAAGCAGCGACAGACACAGCAAATGTCGAGCTCTCCGGCGCAGAAATCGTATCTTTGGTCTCTTCGCAAGATCCGTCTACCGTGGCGGTCCTGCAGTCTCAGGCCCTCTACGGGCGTCCGTCTTCCCTTGCCAGTTGGATTAAGTTTCTTGACCTTGACCCAAATGCTGATGCGGAATTGCGGCACTTTTGGGAAGTCTATTCCGGTCAATTTAACTTTGTTCTGGAAGCACTTGCCAAGCTGGAGCTTGAACTGGCGGCAAGCCCGGATGATCGTGTGGCCGCGTTCAATTTGTTGCGTCGCGAATTTCAGAAATCGGGTGCTGAGGCGGCTGTGACGCTGGCAAGAGCGCTTCTGGAAGATAACTCCGGCGAGGTGAACGACGAGATCACAGAGATCCTGAGAGTCTCGGCCAGACTTGGCATCGGGGATGCCATTCAGCTCTTGGCGTCTCTGCGTTCCCAAAACGGAACGCCGCACGATGTCTATCTCGAATACAAGGAGCTCATCGAGAGGGACGGAGATTTTGATGCGCTCCTCTTTGCCGTTCCTTTCTTGGAGATGCCTGACCGCATTCGCTACATGGATCGCGCGGTCAGTTTGATCCAATGCGACTACAAGAATGCCATGAAACTCGCGCATGTCGCCTTCCTCAACGGTATGGAAGATCTTGGCATGCAGTGGCTGGACATTTCGGCGCATCTCACTGGCGAAAACGCATGGGCCTATAGGGATCTCGCGGAGGCCAAGTTGGCATATGAGGGCTCACCTGCGGCCGTGCATGCGAAAGAGCTTTTTGAGTTGGCGATTGCAGCGGGGGATGCCTCGGCGAAACACAAGTTGTTTGATCTCATGATTGACCCGGATGCTGAGACATTTGCGCCAGAAAGGGCTGCCCTGATGATTGAGCAGGCGCTTGAAACGGAAGATCACGAGACCCTTTCCGCGTATTTAGGGCGCTACCGGCGCGCGGACGGTCAGGTGAAATCCGTGCTCGAAGCGCGATTGGATTTGCCTCAGATTCAACGAGTGGCGGCGGAAACCGGTGATATTTTCGCTATGCGCAGCTATGGCGTTTATCTTCGCGAGACAGCTGAGGGCGCAAGTGATCTGTCTGCCTCTACCCTGTGGTTGAAGCGCGCGGCAGAAGGTGGCGATGTGACGGCTATGGCAGACTATGGTCAGGCTTTGGCGTTTGGCATCGGAACCGAGCCCGATTTGGGAGCCGCCAAACAATGGCTTGCGGCGGCTGCCGAGCAGGGCAATCAAAAAGCAGGGGAGATCATAAGGCTGGTGGCCCTCAGTGCCGGGGAGGGAAGCTGATGCAAAATCGGCTTATGACAGCTCTCGTGATGGGGGCTTGTATGAATGTGCTGGGCGGTGTTGCGCAAGCGAGCACGGATCAGGGATGTGCGGCGGCACCGAAACCGGTTGTTTCACTGGATCACGGCAGTCGCTACATCGCGGATGACAGTTCCCGCTCGATTGTTGATCCCACCTCCAATGCAGATGTGAACGCCCAGCTCAAACCGATCGACGCCTTTATCCGCAGCCTTGTCCAAGAAGCCAACAGCGTGCTTGCGCAAAAAGGCGATCCTGCGCAAAGCGCCAATTGTGTGGTTGCTCAGCTGGCTCACTGGGCCCGAGCTGACGCACTTTCTGATCTCAAAAATCTCACAGCCAATTTTTCAGTTGGCTCCAGGTTGGCCGGGTTTGCCTTCGCCTATGCGCAGGTGCGCCCCTATGCAAATTCAACCCAGGAAAAGCGCCTCATTGAGGCATGGCTGTTGCAACGGGCCCGCGAGCAAATGGCGTTTTGGGAAGAAGATGCGACGCCCGGTTCCAAACGTGGCAACTTGCGGGCCTGGGCGACACTCGCAATCAATCTGGCGGGGTATTTGACCAAAGATGACAGTGCCTTGCGCTGGTCAGCCTGGTCGGCGACCTTTTTGCAATGTCAGGCTCTGGAGGACGGCAGTCTTCCGCAGGAGATGAAACGCGGAAAATATGCGTTGCACTATCAATTGCACGCCATCGCGCCCTTGGTTGTCACAACTCTGTTGCTGGAGAGGCAAGGCTTGTCCATTCGGGGTGTTTGCGATGATGCGCTCATCCGGATTGTGCGTTTTGCCATGAGTGACCTGGAAACGGGTGAGAAGAGCCAGGCCTATTCGGGAAAGCCACAAAGTTATTTTGACGGCTCCGAAAGCCTAGAGAAATATCAGCTGGCTTGGCTTGAAGCCTATCTGCTTCTTCATGAGGACGCAGGGTTGACCAAAATTGCCAATGGTTTGCGCCCACTGTCACACTCCAAGCTTGGTGGGCGGCAAGATCTCCTTTGGCAGGCGGAGCTTAAATAGGTTTGATCAGACACTCATATTAGACAACCAGCTGCAATATTGGTGTCTGTGATCTCAGTCGGTCGAAGGTCAATATACAGCCTTAAGTGGTTTTTCTGTGAGCGTGCTGATTCGAAGCGCAGTGGTGCTGAGATCAGAATTGGCCTTCGTTTTGCGTGCCACCCGCATTCGCACTTTAGTGAATAAGTATATTATTTGCCGAGAATTTGTGCGCTGGCAGAAGTAAGAAGCACTTTGAGCGCTTACTTGGCGTAACTCTCCGGAAATACTCATCAAAACGTCACATTTTTATATGTTAACAATGTATTAACAATACTGGTGTCGCGACCCAAAAAGATTGTATTGGGTGGCTTTTAACCTTTGTAAGTGTGTAGAGAGTTTTGTTGGTTGCTTTGATTGAATCCAAATTTACTTGGAGATTTGACGTGAATAGCGCAATCGTTTTTGACAAAAATCCATGCTTGGCAAGCTCTTTGGCTACTCAGCTATCCTCTGAAACGTCCATTCAATGTGAGGGGTATGCATTCGAGAAAGATCTCCTTTTGGTTGTTGAGTGCAGTAAGCCAAAGGTTGTGATCGTTGATCCCGCACATTTGGATTTATCCCAAAGTTATGACATCTCCGACTTTCAAAATAGCGTCTGTGATGTGTCGCCGGAGACGAAACTTCTTTGTTACAGTTTTGAAGTCACAAATTCGATGGTCCAGGCGGTCACCGAAGCCGGCTTTCATGGGTGTATCTCGAAGTATTCCACCTTCCGCCAACTGGAGTTGGCTATAGAAGTGGTCATGGGAGGTGGCGTTTACTTTGATAAGTTCTTCTCAGGGCATGTTTTGAACACGGGTGACCAAGGGAAAGACGACGTCCTGAGCAAGCGAGAAAAAGAAGTTCTCGTGGGGATCGCAAACGGATTGGCGAGCAAGCAAATCGCCTATGATCTAAACATCAGCGCCAAGACGGTTGAGACGTATAAGTCCAGAGCCTCAGGCAAATTAGGCCTCTCCGACCGCGCACAGGTCGTAGAATATGCAAGATCTAGTGGGTGGATTTAGTATCCAGTCATCGCGTTGAGTGGCATTGTCAGTCTAAGGCCTGTAGGCATTTGGCTTCGCCGTTGGATATAGGTTCAAAGTGACACTTCCAAAAGGTGATGTTCGAATAGACTTGAATGGATTACCTCTCGCGGATCACCAATGGCTTCCGATTTTAGCGACGTGTCCTGGCGGTTGTGTCTGACTAGGTAGTACAGCAATTCAATTTGTCGCAACTTCGTAATTATCTCTTCCTGGTTGTGATGTTTTTTGCCAACTTGGCAATTCCGGTTCCTGACTAGTCCGGTTCCTAACTAGAAAGAGGATCAAGCCAGTTGGGGGCGTATCTCACTGGTAGTTATTCACTTAACTGCACCCCCAAAAAAAAAGCACATCAAATTTTATATTGTCGGAAGCCATGTGCCTGTGCTTATTTATTGGGCAGTTTCATCAGAATTATTTTTTGAGTGTCAGCTCAGCTGACACGGGTGTTTGGACTGAAATTTTGGGTGGCTCAGCGATGACGGCACCCGACTTTGAATTGACGTAAAGATTGATATGCACCGGTGCTCTTGGGTGGGGCGGTTGGTGGTTTGGGGGTAAAATGACTGTTGTGTCTACGTCCGCCGCATGGGCGGCAACCTATTATGAAATTCCTTTTAATACAGCTATCGATGACGTTGATTTCAGCGCGTCTCCCGATGTGAGTGATAGCTTCACTGGTAGTTTGGCAGGGTCGCCTTCACCGGACACCGGTGCATCTGACACCGCCTATGCCGCGCAGTTTACATCGACCTTCACCACTGACGCTGCGGATAAAATTGAGTTTTATCTGGGCGTTGTGGGGCAGGCTGTCATCAAGGTCGACGGCGTGGAAGTCATGCGGTTGGACAGTGCGGATGTTGACGGTGCCGCTCTTGGACCCTGTGCGGCCACGGCTGCAAGCGTCTGTTTGTGCAAGGCAGAGGAACCCTATGCGGTCAAAGACGTCTCCCTCGACGTTGGTCCGGGCGAGCACGTTATTGAAGTGCTGTTTGTCGAGCACCCTGTTTCCAACGGATTGTCTCTTGATTGGGCGGTGAATGATCTTGGGCGGCATCCCATGGATCTGACCGTGCCGGAGGCCGCGGACGGCTTTGATCAGGAAGGCGATGGGGAGTGGGGCGATGTGTTTGATCTGCCCGTGATCCCGATCCACACAATTGTGACACCCGACGGCAAGGTCTTCATGTTTGGCGCGGAGACAAATGTCGCTGCCGGGGATATCTCGCCTTACACTTTGCATTATGGCGTTTTTGACCCCGAAACCGGGGAATATGTGAAGCTGCCAAATGAGATCGGCGCGGATATCGTTTGTGCGCAGCTTGCGATTGATCCGACGACCGGCAATGTGCTGATCCTTGGGGGGGATGGGCGCATGACCGATGGTGTGCCTGCGGCCCATGGATTGGCGGCAGTGAATGTTTATGACTACCGCACCATGGAGATCACGCCAGCCGAACAAGGCGATATGATCTATGAGCGCTGGTACCCTTCCGCCCTCACGCTCAACACCGGCGAGGTGTTGATCATGGGCGGACGTGACAGTCAGGGCAGGCCGGTCGGGGTGGCCGAGATTTTCAACGCGCAGACCGGATACCGCGCGCTGACGGATGCCGAGATACCCGACATGAGCAATTCCGGATCTTACTGGTATCCCCATATGTGGCAGCGCGCGGATGGGAAGGTTGTGGTGATCGAAGCCAATGGCCGCGACATCTACATTATGGACGTCACCGGCACGGGTTCTGTTGAAAAGGTCGGGGCGGTGCAATTTGCCTCATCGCAGGTGGACCCTTCGATCATGTACGCCCAAGACAAAGTGCTGATGGTCGATCTGGATGGCGGGCTTTGGACGGCGGATATCTCGGTTGACGCGCCAGTCTTCACAAAGGTCAACGATCTGCCGGAAGGGCGGTCAAACGGGAACTTCACGCTGCTGGCGGACGGCTCTGTTGTCATCACAGGCGGAACCGACAACATCGCCTCGGAGTTCTTTGGCACGGGGGACGATCTGGCTGCGCTTGCGGGGGCGCAATACAGCGCATTCCGCTGGATACCGGAAACAAACACGCTGCTTGATCTCGCAGATGAGCAATTGGCGCGGCTTTATCACTCCACCGGCACTGTTTTGCCAGACGGCACCATCATGTCCGCAGGCGGTGGCGCACATGGGCCGTTGGAAAATCTGAATGGCCAGATTTTTACGCCTGATATCCTGTTTGACGACAGCGGCGCGCGCGCTGAGCGGCCGGAAATCCTCTCCCACAGTTCAGATATCAACAGTGGCGAGAGCTTTACCCTCACGGTGTCAAACGCCTATGACCTGAAACAGGTCACCGCCATCAAGGTGGGTGGCACCACCCATGCAAGGAACTCTGATGCGCGTTGGGTGGATTTGGAATTCACGGTTGTGGATGCCTCAACCGTGGTCGTTGAAGCGCCTGAGACAAATGTCTTTATTCCCGGTTTGTGGATGGTTTCTGTCATCAACACCGCCGGTGTGCCATCGGAATATGCTCTGACGGGTGTCGACATGGCGCCTATCGTCGAGACCGATCCCATCCTTGTGACAGAAGGGTTGAACGGGGCACCGTTGTATCAGGAAGGCTATGCGTTTGAAGCTGTGGCCACGGTGCGGTTTGACGATCTGAGCGCGGGCAATTGGCAGCGGGTCTTTGATTATAACAACGGTCAAGGACAGGATAACATTCTGCTTTCACAGCAGGCTGGCACCAACAACATGCGCTTTGAGATCTATCAGAACGGTCAGGTCTATGGCGTGACTGCCGTGGGTGCCATTGTCGAAGGAGAGGTCGCCGAGTGGCGCGCGACGGTGTCGTCGCAAGGCTTTATGGGGATCTACAAGAACGGTGTGGTTTTGGCGGAGGCCCGCGGGGTTGTTCCGGCTGACCTTGAGCGGGCAGATAAGATGGTGGGGGAGAGCCCCTGGCCTGCGGACACCGATCTTGTGGGCGAGGTTCTGGCGATCACCGTGAATGAGACAGGATCCATTGGCGCGCTGGGGGAGCAGCCAACCCCGCCTGTCGAGCCGTCTGACCCTGTGTTGACGTTTGAAGCTGAAGCCACCGCGCGGTTTGACGATCTCAGCGCGGGTCAATGGCAGCGGGTGTTTGACTATGGCGATGGGCCAAATTCGAACAATCTGCTCCTCGCGCAGGAAGGGCTGAGCAACAATATGGCCTTTCACATCTATCAGGATGGCACGCGCTACACGCTCAGTGCGGCAAATGCGATCCAGGAGGGAGAGACCGCAGACTGGCGCGCCACGGTGGATGCCGATGGCACGATGGCGATTTACAAGAACGGCGTGCTGCTTGCGGAAGGGGCAGGCGTGGTGCCTGCGGATGTGGACCGGCCGAACAAACTTGTTGGTGTTTCCGCCTGGGCGCAGGACGCGGATCTTGTGGGCGAAGTTAGTGCGATCCGTGTGAATGAAACCGGGCCATTACCGCCAGTTGAGCCCCCCGTCGAGCCGCCTGTTGAGCCTCCTGTGGAACCTCCCGCAGAACCTGCGCTGGCCTTTGAAGCAGAAGCCACCGCGCGCTTTGATGACCTTGGCGCCGGACAGTGGCAACGGGTGTTTGATTATGGCGATGGACCAAATTCCAACAATCTGATCCTCGCGCAGGAAGGGCTGAGCAACAATATGGCCTTTCACATCTATCAGGATGACGCGCGCTATATGCTCAGTGCGGCAAATGCGATCCAGGAGGGGGAGACCGCAGACTGGCGGGCCACAGTGGATGCGGATGGCACAATGGCGATCTACAAGAACGGCGTGCTGCTTGCGGAAGGGGCAGGTGTGGTGCCTGCGGATGTGGACCGGCCGAACAAACTTGTTGGCGTTTCCGCCTGGGCGCAGGATGCGGATCTTGTTGGCGAAGTCAGCGCGATCCGCGTGAATGAGACCGGCCCGTTGCCGCCAATCGCCTCGCCGGAGGTGCCGTTGGTGGAGCGGTTGGTCAACGGCGCGCTGGAAAGCTCTGTGGCGGACAACAGTTGGGTGGCTGACGGGGATGTCGCGGGCTGGCGCAATGATGCGGGCGGTATTGAGGCCTGGGCGGATGGTTTTCTGGGCGTTGCCGCCGCAGATGGGCGCAGCTTTGTGGAGCTGGATGCCGGACGTCCGCTGGACAATCTCTATCAGGATATATTGACCCGCGCAGGAGACACGTTCGAGTTCAGCTTCTCCGCGCGCCAGCGGGGCAATGACAGCGATTCCATAGAGGTCTATTGGCGCGGTGATCTGATAGACACAGTCACGCCTGACAGCAGCGGCGCGTGGACGGAATATGCCTATATACTGGAGGGATCCGGCGGGGCCGACCGGTTGGAGTTCCGAGAGCTGGACGGGCAAAGTGACGGCACCGGGCCGCTCATTGACGCCATCAGCCTTTTGGGGCCGGGATATGACGACATTCTGATTTGAGGGTTCGGCGAAGGTGGTGGGGTCTTGGTTTTAAGCGCGTATTAACAATGGCTTGGGGGAGTGCTGGTGCTTCCTCGGGTAAGTGTCCAGCACTCCCGATTGCCTTGGCTAATGTACTTGGCGTAGGGCCACGTTGTCTGGCCTTTGAGCCGGTTGCAAAGAAAGCTCGTTTGCGCGCGCTTTTTCGGTTCGCTGACTGCGCTGCATTTAGGGGCAAATTTGATTTTTAATTGAATTTGACGCAGCTTAGAGGCGGGAATCGGCCATTTTGCCGATCGTATCAAGCCCAAGTGGGTGGGCTTAAGCCTTCTATTTTCGAAGGTTAATGTGAAGGGTGTATTTAATGACTATGTTGCAGACGGAGTCCGTGTCGGTCGGGGTCCCTGAACTTACTTTATCTGGAAATTTTACAATTGAGGCCTGGGTTTTGCCCGCAGCGGGCAGTGCGGTTGACAACCGCGACGGTATCGTCGCCGGACCAAGTCAGGACATCAATTTCTATAATGGCCAAATACGTGTCTTTGATTTGAACAATGGGCGCGATCAGGTCATTTCTGGCACCAGAACCAATCCCGGTGAATGGCATCACTACGCGATTGTCCGCGAAGACGGTGTCACGCGGATCTATCGGGATGGCGTGCTGGATGCGGTGAGCGCTGGCAGCAGTTGGACGTCAGATTTCACCATCAACCGGATTGCCGGGGGTTTTGCCGGGGCCTTTGACGGCGCGATGGATGAATTGCGTATCTGGGACGGCGCGCGCTCGGCGGCCGAAATTCGGGACACATTTGACAGCACTGTCCCGACCGGATCAGACGGGCTGCTGCGCTACTACAATTTTGAGGCCTCCAACGGTCAGCTTGTGGATGCCACCGGCAACAGCCCCTCCGTTGCCTTGCCCGCAGGGGCCACCACAGCCACATCCACAGCGCCTGTGACGGATGGGACCACCGCAGAGGTCGTTTCTGTGGCGATCGTAAATGCGGGCTTTGAAGCGCAAGCGCTTGGCGATTTTCAGTCGACACAAACGATCACCGGCTGGGACCTGAGCGGTGGTTCCATGGGTGTATGGAACCCCAATACCGCCTTTTTCACGGAGCAGGCCCCTGAAGGGGAGAATGTGGCCTATATCGACAACGGCGGCAGTATCTCCCAGACTTTGGGAGAGACCTTTGAGGCCGGGCGGAGCTATCGCCTGAGTGCGGCAATCAGCAATGAATCCCCAGGGGGCGAAAACCTTGGCTGGGAAATTCGCCTTTACGCCGGTGCGCAGCTGCTTGGTGCGCTTGGGGCGGATCAGGTGCAGGCGGCCAATGGGAGTTTTGCCGAAGCGCAGCTTGTTCTAAACGCGGCCGATCTGACTGCGTTCTCTGGCTCCGTTGGTCAGCCGCTGCGGATCGAGTTGTTTGATGCGGTTCTGCCCGGGGAGAACAATGCGCATTTTGACGATATCCGCCTTGAGTATGCGCAGGCAGCCACCTTTCCAGACACTGTGCCTCCCGCACCAATCGCCAACCGCGCGCTTGCCGCAAACGGGGACGCCATTGATGTGCCCAATCTCACGATCCAAGGGGATTTCACCGTTGCCGCCTGGGTCAAACATGCGCCGGGTGAGGCCATCAGCAACGCCGATGGCATTCTGGTTGGCCCCAACAGCGATCTCAATTTCTTTCAGGGACGGCTGCGCCTCTATGACAACACGGTGGGGCCGCGCGATGTGATCGTTGCCAATCACGTGTCCGAACCGGGAGAATGGACCCATTACGCGGTCACGCGGGAGAACGGCGAGACCCGGCTTTATGTGGACGGGCAGCTCAATGCCTTTGCGCCCCAGGGCTGGAACGAAGACCTTGTCATCGACAAGATCGCCGGATCGGTTTTGGGGGAGCGAAACGGCAGCGGTCTGACAGGAGAGATTGACGAGCTTCAGATCTGGGATGTGGCGCGCTCTGCTGCTGAAGTCTCTCAGGATATGCAGATGAATTTGCCCGCCAACACGCCCGGCTTGCTGCGGTATTACAGTTTTGACGGTGCGGAAGAGGCTGTGGTCGACCTGACAGGCGCCTCTGCACCCGTGCCCCTGCCGGACAGCGCCGCGCTTGTGCCGTCGACGATCCCTGTTGCTCCGCCGCCGCCGGAGGACGGGCAATTCATTGACTCACAGGTGGTTGACGGATTGTTCCTGCCCACGGATCTGGCCTTCCTGCCTGATGGGCGGATGCTGGTGATCGAGAAGAGCGGGATTGTGAAAATCGTCTCCGATCCGACGAATTTTGGCTCCGATGTGGAGACCTATCTTGATCTCTCCGGCCAGACGCTGAATGACGCCGAGCGCGGCCTGCTCGCCGTGGAAGTTGATCCTGAGTTTGAGAGCAACGGTCAGATTTATTTCTACTACACCAAGATCGAAGAGGGCGAGGGGCGGACAACCGTTGCACGCTTCACCCACCAAGAAAACGCGGGCGGTTCAAGCAGCCGCGCTACGCTGTCCTCAGAAGAGGTGCTCTGGCAGGAGAATGATGTGACGTCATCGTGCTGCCATCAGGGCGGCGGGCTGTCCTTTGGATATGAGCCGATAGATGCAAATGATCCAAGCCCTTGGAAAATATACATTGTGACCAGCGATGAGTTCACACCGGCAAATTCTCAGGACCTGACCAATCCGGATGGCAAAGTGCATCGGATCAACAAAACCGATGGGTCTGTGCCTGAGGACAACCCCTACTATGATCCGGCTGTTGCGGCGCGGTATGATCCTTCGGTGGATGCTGCTGGTGCCATATCCACATCTGCAGAAAACTTGGCAATTGACCCTGAAGGGGTGCTGACAACGATCCACAGCCACGGGCTGAGAAACGGTTGGCGCTCAAGCTATGATCAGGAGTCAGGCACGCTGTTTATTGGTGAAGTGGGCGGCAACAGCAACAACACCTCAGATGAGGATATCCACATCGCGGTGGCCGGGGCGGATTACGGATGGGGCCCCAATGACTATCCGGGTTTTGACGGCGAAGGCTATCTGCCCAACCCCAATGATCCCGGCAATCCGATCTTTTCCTACCCGCATCTTGGCGGCCCCGGACAGGGTGACGGCTTGCAGAATGGGGGGGCGTCCATCACCGGTGGGGTGGTCTATCGCGGCGATCTGTTCCCGACGGAATATAACGGTGCCTATTTCTACGGAGACTGGGTGCGCAACTGGATCCGCTATCTGGAGATCGACTACTCCGGTGACACGCCTGAGTTGGTGTCGGACAATTTCTTTAAAAATGCCACGGGGCAGGTGCTGGCCTTTGAGCAGGGGCCGGACGGGGCTTTGTACTACATCACCACGTTTCAGACCGGGAATGTCTTTACCTTTCAGGGGACCGTCAATCGGATCAGTTTTGATGACGGCAATCAGGCCCCTGAGGGCAATGGCATAGAGCTTGCCCCCGGTGATCAACAAAGTGCGACTGCGCCTCATACCGTGGCCTTTATTGCTGACGTGACAGATCCGGACGGGGACGCGCTGAGCTATCAGTGGTCCTTTGGGGACGGCACTGACCTTGATGGCGATGGCATCGGCGACACCGCCACATCCACAGAGGCCAACCCGACCTATACCTACACGGATTTTGGGCAATATGTTGTCGAGCTGGTGGTGACGGACGCCAATGGCGCGGCCACTGTTTTTGACAGTCAGATCATCACGGTTGGCAGCGCCCCGACGCCGGTTATCTCGGGGCCGGTTGACGGGGGCACTTATCGTGCGGGTCAGACGATCGAGTTGAGCGGCTTTGCCAATGATCTGCAGGACGGGCTGATTGATGGGGATGATCGGCTGATCTGGACCACAACCTTCCAGCTTGGCCAGATCCAGCGACCGGGCCCTATTGACGGCACCGCGGACACCGCTGCGGGTGTCAGCTTTGTGACCCCGGACACGGGCAATCTGGAAAGCACACTGGATGGTATTGGTGTGTTTCTCACCGCGACCGACAGCGACGGGCTGTCGCGCACCACGCAAATCAACCTGACCGCTGAAAAAGCCCTACTGACATTTGACGCGCCGGTGGATGACTACTCCTTTGTTTTTGACAACCGCGCTCAGGGCGGGGATTTCACTTTCAATTCCATCATTGATTTCAACCATACGATTGAAGCGCAACAAAGCTATCAGGCCGACGGTGTGACCTTCAATTTTGTGGGCTGGGATGACGGTGTCAGCGACCGGATACGCAGCTTTACCACCCCGGAAGCCGGGCAGGATTTCCGACCTGTCTATGCCCCCGCGCCGCAACCCAATCAGGCGGTTGATCTCAACGGATCCGGCTTTATCGACACCGAGCGGCTTGTCTTGTCAGACGATTTCACCATCGAAGCCTGGGTGAGGCATGAAAGCGGTCCCATCAACAATGTGGACGGGATTGCCGGGTCTGACATCGGCTTTGGCGAGGCGGGCGCGACCGACATCAACTTCTACAATGGACGTGTGCGCATCTATGCCGAGGAATTCACCGGCGGCAATGACCCGATCATCGCCAATCATGTCACACAAAGCGGCGTCTGGACCCACTATGCCTTTGTGCGGGAGGGGGCTGATCTGCGCCTTTATGTGGATGGCGGCCTCGACAAAGCGGTCACCACAAGCTGGCGCGGCGATTTCACCCTCGACAAGTTGGCCGGAACGGTGCTGAGCGGCGGCCTCTCAGGCCAAATTGACGAATTCCGCGCCTGGTCCGTCGCCCGAAGCGCCAGCCAGATCGAGACGTTCTATGATCAGACCTTGGAGGGGGGAGAAGCTGGTCTCGTCCGCTACCATCAGTTTGACGGCTCCTTGGCGGATGTGGCAGGATCATCCGCGCCGTCCAGCCTGCCAGCCTCAGCAACCTACACAGCCTCTGCCGCACCGCTGGCAGATCCCGCAGCGCAAAGCGCCGCTCTGGGCGCGGATGCCTTTGTCTTTCAGACATCTGATGAGACGTTCCCAGCGGAGACCCAGCTTGCTGTTATGCCGCAAATGGCACCCGAGCCGACCCCGATGGCGCCGGAGGGTGGAGGTGCATTTGAGCATCTTGAGGGGCTGGGCAGTCAGGATCTTCAAATGGCTGATGTGGATGGGTTTCTGTAGGGTATCGGTTGGATAGTGAGGTTGGGGGCAGGGGTATCTGCTGCCCAACCAACCAAAGCGCGGAAGACCGCAAAACACCTGGACTAGGGACCGGGGGAGCTCAACAGTCGTTTCAGTTCAATCAATGAACCTGAGCCGATTCAGCATATTGCATGCGCCAGATGCAATGGTTTTGCTCAGCAAACTCCGTATGTGTTGTGGCGCCTAAATGGGGCATGCCTTTGCCCCATCAACACTCCATCACCACAACACTCTCTCCCAGATTCGGTCGCTTATTGGCCATGAGTGTCCTTCGTTTTGTCAGACATGGCGGGAGACCACTTCAGTGGGAGGCTTAAATCTCATTTAGACAAAATCAAAATTGTAGATCTCAAAGCTGTCGATTTCCCCATCCAGATAGGATCTCAGAAGTGTGGCGCTGTCGTTGGCGCTGCGGACCTGGCTGGCACCCAATGTGAAGGGTTCGTTGTTGTTCATCAGACCCACCGGATCGTCATTGAGGATCGGATCCTCGTTGAAGCCGAGGAACACAAAGTCATCGCCGTTTTTCTCAAACAGTGTCATGCCGTTCACGTCGCTGACCTGATAGACCAGCGTGAAGGCCTCACCAGCGGTCACGGTTCCGGCAGCTGTTTCAATGAGATAGCTCTCCGTGGCGCTTTGATGCCGGATCAGGATCGAACCGTCGCCATCCACCAGCGCGGTCAGGTGGTCACCGTTGTCAAACCCGCGAGAATCGCGCGAGAAGAGCGCCTGCCAGGAGGCGTCGTTCACATTGGTTCCGCTGTCCGTTCCATCCAGCGCGTCAATCGTAAAGGTGATCTGGATCTGGGCGGTTTTGACCAGATAGGGCGCGATATTGGCAATTTCTACGTAGTCGTTGACGCCGTCCAGTTGCACCGCTCCCATTTCAACCTGCGCCCCGCGCTGCAGCAGTGCTGTATTGGCATTGGCAGATCCGTCAAACCCCGGCAGGTTTTCATCGTTAAACAGCCATTGGCCGAGCAGGGACGCCGGGGGTGGGGCCTGGGTCACATCGATTGTCACAGTGGCAGTGTCGCTGCCGCCATTGCCGTCTGAGACGCGGTAAACAAAGCTGTCCTGACCAAAGAAGTTGTCATCAGGCACATAGGTGAACCGCCCGTCGGACTGCAGGACAAGAACGCCGTTGCTGACATCGGTTTCAAGGCCGACCGACAGCGGGTCATCCTCCGCGTCACTGTCAGCACCCGCGCCATTGTCCACAAGCACGTTGCCCTGCACGGATTGATCCTCCTCCGTTTCAAAGCTGTCGTCCGCAGCCACAGGTGCGGTGTTGAGCGCGGCGAGACCGTCAAAAATTTCAAACCGGTCAATGGCGCCTTCAAAGAAGTTCAGCAACGGATCAGCAGTGTCATCGCCACTGATCACTTGGCTAGCGCCCAGGGTCCAGGGCTCTTCATTGCCGATCAGGCCCACCGGGTCGCCCCTTGTCGCTGGGTCGGTGTTGGCCGCAACCAAGCTTGGAGCCGCGCCGTCGACGCCGACCAGAAGCTGCAAGCCTTCAGTGGGATCAAAGATATAGGCGATGGAAGCGGCGACGCCCGCAGTGATCGTGCCTGCTTCGGTTTGCAGGTAATAGCTTTGTGACCCGCTTTGATGGCGGACAAGCAGAGAGCCATCACCGTCCACCAGCGCGGTGATATGCCCGCCTCCGTCAAATCCGCTGGAGTCGCGGGAAAAGAGCGTCTGATAGCTGGTGTCTTTGATGCGGCGGCCGCTGTCTTCCCCGTCCAATGCGCTGACGGTGAAGTCCATTTCTATTCGGCCGGAAGTGAGGGTTTCATAAGGCAGAATACTCTCGATTTCCACGTAGTCGCCAATACCATCCAACAAAGCCGCGCCAGCAGGGGCGGATACGTCATCGCGCAATTGTGCCGTGTTGTTGTTGACGGTGCTGTCCAGGCCCTCGTTGCTTGGGTCATCAAACAGCCAGCGCCCGATTGATCCCCCCCCCAGAAGAGGGTGGCTGGACAGTGACCGTGACGGTTGCTGTGTCTGTGCCGCCGTTGCCGTCGTCGATGGTGTAGGTGAAGCTGTCTGATCCGCTGAAGCCGTCGTTGGGGGTGTAGCGGATGGTGCCGTCGCTGTTGATCTCGGTGGTGCCGTTGGCTGCGTCGCCCACCTCGGAGATGGTCAGCGTGTCGCCTTCCACATCGCTGTCGTTGTCGCGCACGGCGATGTCGATGGCGGCGGCTGCGCCGGTGCTGGCGCTGTCATCTGCGGCCACAGGCGCATCATTCACGCCGGTCACGGAGATGGTGACGGTGGCGGTGTCTGTGCCGCCATTGCCATCTGAGACGGTGTAGGTGAAGCTGTCGGTGGTGCTGTCGCCCGCGCCAAGGCTTTCAAAGGCGCCGTTTGGATCATAGTCAAAGGTGCCATCGTCGTTGTTGGTGACCGCGCCCAGGGTGCCTGTGGTGTCAAGCCCGCTCACGGTGAGCGTATCACCATCCACATCGGCGTCATTGCCCAGAACGGAGGCGGTGACAAAGCCCGTGTCCTCATCGGTCTCAAACCCGGCCCCGCTGTCATCGTTGGCAACCGGCTGATCGTTGGCGCCGGTGATGGTGAGGGTTGCGGTGTTGGCGGTGCTGTCGCTGCCGTCGGAGACGTCATAGGCGACGGTGACCTCAAAGCTCTCATCCTGTGCGAGGTCTTCGAACTGGCCGTCATCCAGGGTGAGCTTGCCGCTGTTTGGATCAAGGCTGGTGCCGAGCACGCGGCCGTCTTCGGTGGTGATCAGGACATTCTCCACCGTCAGCGGATCGCCATTGGGATCGGAGACAAAGGCCGGATCGAGCAGATCGACCATGCGGCCGGTCTCGTCCTCGCCAAAGCCGGAGGTGATCGCGGCGACCTGCGGCGGCTGCTGGGGATCGGGGGCGACAGTGACCGTGACGGTTGCTGTGCCGCTGCCGTCGTTGCCGTCGTCGATGGTGTAGGTGAAGCTGTCTGATCCGCTGAAGCCGTCATTGGGGGTGTAGCGGATGGTGCCGTCGCTGTTGATCTCGGTGGTGCCGTTGGCTGCGTCGCCCACCTCGGAGATGGTCAGCGTGTCGCCCTCCACATCGCTGTCGTTGTCGCGCACGGCGATGTCGATGGCGGCGGCTGCGCCGGTGCTGGCGCTGTCATCTGCGGCCACAGGCGCATCATTCACGCCGGTCACGGAGATGGTGACGGTGGCGGTGTCTGTGCCGCCATTGCCGTCTGAGACGGTGTAAGTAAAGCTGTCGGTGGTGCTGTCGCCCACGCCAAGGCTTTCAAAGGCGCCGTTTGGATCATAGTCAAAGGTGCCGTCGCCGTTGTTGGTGACCGCGCCCAGGGTGCCTGTGGTGTCAAGCGCGCTCACGGTGAGCGTATCACCATCCACATCGGCGTCATTGCCGAGCACGGAAGCGGTGACAAAGCCCGTGTCCTCATCGGTCTCAAACCCGGCCCCGCTGTCATCGGTGGCAACCGGCTGATCATTGGCGCCGGTGATGGTGAGGGTTGCGGTGTTGGCGGTGCTGTCGCTGCCGTCGGAGACGTCATAGGCGACGGTGACCTCAAAGCTCTCATCCTGTGCGAGGTCTTCGAACTGGCCGTCATCCAGGGTGAGCTTGCCGCTGTTTGGATCAAGGCTGGTGCCGAGCACGCGGCCGTCTTCGGTGGTGATCAGGACATTCTCCACCGTCAGCGGATCGCCATTGGGATCGGAGACAAAGGCCGGATCGAGCAGATCGACCATGCGGCCGGTCTCGTCCTCGCCAAAGCCGGCGGTGATCGCGGCGACCTGCGGCGGCTGCTGGGGATCGGGGGCGACAGTGACCGTGACGGTTGCTGTGTCTGTGCCGCCGTTGCCGTCGTCGATGGTGTAGGTGAAGCTGTCTGATCCGCTGAAGCCGTCATTGGGGGTGTAGCGGATGGTGCCGTCGCTGTTGATCTCGGTGGTGCCGTTGGCTGCGTCGCCCACCTCGGAGATGGTCAGCGTGTCGCCTTCCACATCGCTGTCGTTGTCGCGCACGGCGATGTCGATGGCGGCGGCTGCGCCGGTGCTGGCGCTGTCATCTGCGGCCACAGGCGCATCATTCACGCCGGTCACGGAGATGGTGACGGTGGCGGTGTCTGTGCCGCCATTGCCATCTGAGACGGTGTAGGTGAAGCTGTCGGTGGTGCTGTCGCCCGCGCCAAGGCTTTCAAAGGCGCCGTTTGGATCATAGTCAAAGGTGCCATCGTCGTTGTTGGTGACCGCGCCCAGGGTGCCTGTGGTGTCAAGCCCGCTCACGGTGAGCGTATCACCATCCACATCGGCGTCATTGCCGAGCACGGAAGCGGTGACAAAGCCCGTGTCCTCATCGGTCTCAAACCCGGCCCCGCTGTCATCGGTGGCAACCGGCTGATCATTGGCGCCGGTGATGGTGAGGGTTGCGGTGTTGGCGGTGCTGTCGCTGCCGTCGGAGACGTCATAGGCGACGGTGACCTCAAAGCTCTCATCCTGTGCGAGGTCTTCGAACTGGCCGTCATCCAGGGTGAGCTTGCCGCTGTTTGGATCAAGGCTGGTGCCGAGCACGCGGCCGTCTTCGGTGGTGATCAGGACATTCTCCACCGTCAGCGGATCGCCATTGGGATCGGAGACAAAGGCCGGATCGAGCAGATCGACCATGCGGCCGGTCTCGTCCTCGCCAAAGCCGGCGGTGATCGCGGCGACCTGCGGCGGCTGCTGGGGATCGGGGGCGACAGTGACCGTGACGGTTGCTGTGTCTGTGCCGCCGTTGCCGTCGTCGATGGTGTAGGTGAAGCTGTCTGATCCGCTGAAGCCGTCATTGGGGGTGTAGCGGATGGTGCCGTCGCTGTTGATCTCGGTGGTGCCGTTGGCTGCGTCGCCCACCTCGGAGATGGTCAGCGTGTCGCCTTCCACATCGCTGTCGTTGTCGCGCACGGCGATGTCGATGGCGGCGGCTGCGCCGGTGCTGGCGCTGTCATCTGCGGCCACAGGCGCATCATTCACGCCGGTCACGGAGATGGTGACGGTGGCGGTGTCTGTGCCGCCATTGCCGTCTGAGACGGTGTAAGTAAAGCTGTCGGTGGTGCTGTCGCCCACGCCAAGGCTTTCAAAGGCGCCGTTTGGATCATAGTCAAAGGTGCCGTCGCCGTTGTTGGTGACCGCGCCCAGGGTGCCTGTGGTGTCAAGCGCGCTCACGGTGAGCGTATCACCATCCACATCGGCGTCATTGCCCAGCACGGAGGCGGTGACAAAGCCCGTGTCCTCATTGGTCTCAAACCCGGCCCCGCTGTCATCATTTGAGGTCGGCGCCAGATTCGCATCTCCAAAGACAATGTCGTCCAAGATGATGCCATCCCCGTCGCCGCCCGCATTCAGAACCACGATCCGCGCTATCGGTACATCAGAGGAGAGGCCGCAGAAAATCCGATTGTTTGCGCCTGATCCGATGATTCCATCAGAGGCTTGTGTGACGGTGTCTTCAAACAGCACTATTCCTGATGCTGACAGAAACTGGATGGTGGTCGGCGTGGTTGGGTCGTTGTGGCTGGCCCCCAGATTGCCAATCCAAAGCCCTGCGACTTCGGCAGGTTCGTCAAACACGATTTCGAAATTGTCGTCACCGTTGTCAAAGCCGATGGCGCTGGAGGAAGTCTGGAAGATTGAGGCGGAGATGCCGTTGGGCGCTGAGTTGACGTTTACGCTTCCGGTGACCAGTCCGAGAGACGTCGGGTCGATCACGTTGATGTCGCGCGCAACAATGGTCACCCCGTCAAACTCGGTTCCGCTCAGGGTGTCCTGCGCATTAAACTCATCAAAGGTGAGCGTGGTTGCGTTGCCGATGTTCATTTGGAATTCGGCAAAATCGCGGAATGCTTGCTGGTCTCCGACCTCGACGGAAACAGTGGCTGTGTCTGTGCCGCCTTTGCCGTCTGACACGGTGTAGGTGAAGCTGTCGGTCCCCGTGAAACCGTCATTGGGAGTATAACGAATGCTGCCGTCTGGAGTGAGTTCGGTGGTGCCATTGTTGGCGTTGCCGACCTCAGAGACGGTCAGTGCGTCACCATCAATGTCTGCGTCATTGCCCAGCACATCAAGTTCGACCGCCGCGCCTGTACCGGTTTGGGCGGTGTCGTTTGTAGCAAGCGGGTCATCGTTTGCTCCTGTGATGGTGATGGTGGCGGAGTTGCCAACTGAGTCACCGCCATCGGCCACATCGTAAGACACCGAAATGTCAAACGTTTCTCCCTGCGCGAGATCCTCAAACTGCCCGTCGCCCAGCACCAGCAAGCCGGTTTCCGGATTGACACTGTTTCCGACGGTGCGCCCATCCTCCGTGGTGATCTGAACATTTTCCACATCCAGATCGTCGCCATTGGGATCAGAGACAAAAGCCGGGTCGAGCAAATCGACCAGACGCCCAGTCTCGTCCTCACCAAAACTCGCTGTGATCGGTGCGGCGACAGGGGGCTCCGGTGGGGGCGGCCCGTTTTCAATGATTGTCGCCGTCCCGACGGTCCCCGCGTTTCCGCTGGCGAGATCAGCGGTCGGCGTGATGGCCAATGTGAAGGTTTCATCCAATTCGTCGATCAGATCCGCCACAATCGGCACACTCACAAAGGCGCGGGTTTGGCCTTCGGTGAAGGAAATCACACCTGTTTGGGGGGCGTAGTCCGCATTCGCGGTGGCCGTGTCCGCGTTGGTCTGAAACGCGAAGCTCAGATCTTTGTCGGCCGGGCGTGACAAGGAGATATCAAACACCGCAATGGCGCCGCCCGGAAGGTTTTCGATGACTTCAGGAGAAGACACAAACAGCGCGAGGTTGTTGCCGGTGCCGTCGTCATCGAGGATCCAGCCTGTGGTGCGGATCACCGGGGCGTCGCCTGCAAGCGCGGCGCCGCTGGGGTCAAAGAGCTCGAGCACCACGGCTTCATCGGTCTCATCCACCGCATCCGCATCGATGCGGTAGCTGACGGTTTTGGAGGTCTCGCCGGGGGCAAATGTGAGGGTGCCTTCCAGGGTGCCGTAGGCATCGGTCTGTCCGGTGCTGGAGCCGCTGGAGCCAACCCCGCCGGTGCCCGCCAGCAGGCGGAAATCCACGGTGACCTCATCAGCAGAGGGTCCGTCCAGAGAGACGGTCCAGCTCAGGAAGTTGGGGTCCACGCCGGAGGTGGCTTCAAAATTGGAGGCCGCGCTGACGTTGATGGTGGGGGCGCTGCCGCCCGCATCATCGTCAAAGATCTCCGCAGACCCGAGGGAGACATTGGCCACCGGAGCGGGCTTGGTGAAATCCAGGGTGAAGAGCTCGGACGGCTCAACCTTGGTGTCGCCAAAGACCGGCACGGTGACCGAGGCGGAGGTCTGCCCGGCGGCAAAGGTGAGGGTGCCGGAGGTGGCGGCGTAATCCTCACCGGCCAGCGCGGAGCCGTCGATTGTGGTGTAATCAACGGTGAAGCTTTCCGGCGCCGGGCGCGACAGGGAGATGTCAAAGGAGGCCTGCGTCTGGCCGCTGTCCCCTTCGAGCACCACCGGGCGGGAGACAAACAGCGCGAGGTTGTTGCCGGTGCCGTCGTCATCAAGGATCCAGCCTGTGGTGCGGATGACCGGGGCGTCACCTGCGAGCGCGGCGCCGCTGGGGTCAAAGAGCTCGAGCACCACGGCTTCGTCGGTCTCATCCACCGCATCCGCATCGATGCGGTAGCTGACGGTTTTGGAGGTCTCGCCGGGGGCAAATGTGAGGGTGCCTTCCAGGGTGCCGTAGGCATCGGTCTGCCCGTTGCTGGAGCCGCTGGAGCCAACCCCGCCGGTGCCCGCCAGCAGGCGGAAATCCACGGTGACCTCATTGGCCGAGGGCCCGTCCAGAGAGACGGTCCAGCTCAGGAAGTTGGGGTCCACGCCGGAGGTGGCTTCAAAATTGGAGGCCGCGCTGACGTTGATGGTGGGGTCGCTGCCACCCGCATCATCGTCAAAGATCTCCGCGGAGCCGAGGGAGACATTGGCAACCGGGGCAGGCTTGGTGAAATCCAGGGTGAAGAGCTCGGATGGCTCGATCTTGGTGTCGCCAAAGACCGGCACGGTGACCGAGGCGGAGGTCTGCCCGGCAGCAAAGGTGAGGGTGCCGGAGGTGGCGGCGTAGTCCTCGCCGGCCAGGGCGGAGCCGTCGATTGTGGTGTAATCGACGGTGAAGCTCTCCGGCGCCGGGCGCGACAGGGAGATGTCAAAGGAGGCCTGCGTCTGGCCGCTGTCCCCTTCGAGCACCACCGGGCGGGAGACAAACAGCGCGAGGTTGTTGCCGGTGCCGTCGTCATCGAGGATCCAGCCTGTGGTGCGGATCACCGGGGCGTCGCCTGCAAGCGCGGCGCCGCTGGGGTCAAAGAGCTCGAGCACCACGGCTTCATCGGTCTCATCCACCGCATCCGCATCGATGCGGTAGCTGACGGTTTTGGAGGTCTCGCCGGGGGCAAATGTGAGGGTGCCTTCCAGGGTGCCGTAGGCATCGGTCTGTCCGGTGCTGGAGCCGCTGGAGCCAACCCCGCCGGTGCCCGCCAGCAGGCGGAAATCCACGGTGACCTCATCAGCAGAGGGTCCGTCCAGAGAGACGGTCCAGCTCAGGAAGTTGGGGTCCACGCCGGAGGTGGCTTCAAAATTGGAGGCCGCGCTGACGTTAATGGTGGGGGCGCTGCCGCCCGCATCATCGTCAAAGATCTCCGCAGACCCGAGGGAGACATTGGCCACCGGGGCGGGCTTGGTGAAGTCCAGGGTGAAGAGCTCGGACGGCTCGATCTTGGTGTCGCCAAAGACCGGCACGGTGACCGAGGCGGAGGTCTGCCCGGCGGCAAAGGTGAGGGTGCCGGAGGTGGCGGCGTAATCCTCGCCGGCCAGGGCGGAGCCGTCGATTGTGGTGTAATCAACGGTGAAGCTTTCCGGCGCCGGACGCGACAGGGAGATGTCAAAGGAGGCCTGCGTCTGGCCGCTGTCCCCTTCGAGCACCACCGGGCGGGAGACAAACAGCGCGAGGTTGTTGCCGGTGCCGTCGTCATCAAGGATCCAGCCTGTGGTGCGGATCACCGGGGCGTCACCTGCGAGCGCGGCGCCGCTGGGGTCAAAGAGCTCGAGCACCACGGCTTCGTCGGTCTCATCCACCGCATCCGCATCGATGCGGTAGCTGACGGTTTTTGAGGTCTCGCCGGGGGCAAAGGTGAGGGTGCCTTCCAGGGTGCCGTAGGCATCGGTCTGCCCGGTGCTTGAGCCGCTGGAGCCGACCCCGCCGGTGCCCGCCAGCAGGCGGAAATCCACGGTGACCTCATTGGCCGAGGGCCCGTCCAGAGAGACGGTCCAGCTCAGGAAGTTGGGGTCCACGCCGGAGGTGGCTTCAAAATTGGAGGCCGCGCTGACGTTGATGGTGGGGTCGCTGCCACCCGCATCATCGTCAAAGATCTCCGCGGAGCCGAGGGAGACATTGGCAACCGGGGCAGGCTTGGTGAAATCCAGGGTGAAGAGCTCGGATGGCTCGATCTTGGTGTCGCCAAAGACCGGCACGGTGACCGAGGCGGAGGTCTGCCCGGCAGCAAAGGTGAGGGTGCCGGAGGTGGCGGCGTAGTCCTCGCCGGCCAGGGCGGAGCCGTCGATTGTGGTGTAATCGACGGTGAAGCTCTCCGGCGCCGGGCGCGACAGGGAGATGTCAAAGGAGGCCTGCGTCTGGCCGCTGTCCCCTTCGAGCACCACCGGGCGGGAGACAAACAGCGCGAGGTTGTTGCCGGTGCCGTCGTCATCGAGGATCCAGCCTGTGGTGCGGATCACCGGGGCGTCGCCTGCAAGCGCGGCGCCGCTGGGGTCAAAGAGCTCGAGCACCACGGCTTCATCGGTCTCATCCACCGCATCCGCATCGATGCGGTAGCTGACGGTTTTGGAGGTCTCGCCGGGGGCAAATGTGAGGGTGCCTTCCAGGGTGCCGTAGGCATCGGTCTGTCCGGTGCTGGAGCCGCTGGAGCCAACCCCGCCGGTGCCCGCCAGCAGGCGGAAATCCACGGTGACCTCATCAGCAGAGGGTCCGTCCAGAGAGACGGTCCAGCTCAGGAAGTTGGGGTCCACGCCGGAGGTGGCTTCAAAATTGGAGGCCGCGCTGACGTTAATGGTGGGGGCGCTGCCGCCCGCATCATCGTCAAAGATCTCCGCAGACCCGAGGGAGACATTGGCCACCGGGGCGGGCTTGGTGAAGTCCAGGGTGAAGAGCTCGGACGGCTCGATCTTGGTGTCGCCAAAGACCGGCACGGTGACCGAGGCGGAGGTCTGCCCGACGGCAAAGGTGAGGGTGCCGGAGGTGGCGGCGTAATCCTCACCGGCCAGCGCGGAGCCGTCGATTGTGGTGTAATCAACGGTGAAGCTTTCCGGCGCCGGGCGCGACAGGGAGATGTCAAAGGAGGCCTGCGTCTGGCCGCTGTCCCCTTCGAGCACCACCGGGCGGGAGACAAACAGCGCGAGGTTGTTGCCGGTGCCGTCGTCATCAAGGATCCAGCCTGTGGTGCGGATCACCGGGGCGTCACCTGCGAGCGCGGCGCCGCTGGGGTCAAAGAGCTCGAGCACCACGGCTTCATCGGTCTCATCCACCGCATCCGCATCGATGCGGTAGCTGACGGTTTTTGAGGTCTCGCCGGGGGCAAATGTGAGGGTGCCTTCCAGGGAGCCGTAGGCATCGGTCTGCCCGGTGCTGGAGCCGCTGGAACCAACCCCGCCGGTGCCCGCCAGCAGGCGGAAATCCACGGTGACCTCATCAGCAGAGGGCCCGTCCAGAGAGACAGTCCAATTTAGAAAATTAGGATCAACACCAGATGTTTCCTCAAGGTTGGAAACAGCTTCAACCGAAATAAACATTTCGAAATACCCTGAAATACAAATTAACCAAAACTAAGCTGAAGGTTGTGGTGAGGTTGCCGTATCGTCAAGGGGGTGTTTTTTGGTGGGTGGGTAGCTGTTTGATTTTAATGAAATATTAATAAATGACCGAGAGGTGTGGCTAATTGATTGGCAGTCAAATGTTGAAATTACAGGCAAATTCGTTGAGGGGCTTTTGATGAATGGCAATAGTTTCAATAGCTAAAAGAGTTTTCTTTTTGAGAATCACATCGCTTGTTTCCATTAGATTGATCCCTTTCGGTGTCTTCTTTTCTCCAATTCGAAAATTGCAGAATTAACCAATTCGTTAAAGCACGAAGGGCCGCAGATCGCCTGCGGCCCTTTCTGTGGGCAGTTTGTCTTAACCCGTCTGCAAATCTCAGGCGGTTGCGGTTTGTTCGTCGGATTGATGCAGACCGACCACCAGCAGAACGGTCAGGCCGAGGATGGTGTAGTACCAGAACTCAAGGCCGGTGAAGCCGAGCAGCATGGGGGCGGCGACAAAGACCACGCCGACGAGGCCGTCGACGGCGAGGTGTACGCTGTAGGGCAGCACGCGGATCAGGCCGAGGTGGTGGTCGGTCAGCACGGTCAGAAGAAATGCGGCGATGCCGGTCAGGACCGAAAGCCAGAAGGCCAGCGGGGCGGTCTCGCCCAAGCCAAACAGAAACGGCATGGCGATCAGGCCGAAAGCCACAGGGTAGTCGAGATATGCATGGATGTTTTTGGTGATGAAGCGTGGAAACATGGGTATGTCTTTCTCTCTTTTTGGCGCTGATCATCAGCGGCGATAGGGAGAGGTTAGACGCAGGTTTCAGCCTCATGAATGCTCGGAAGTTCGTCTGTATGTGCAGATCGTTCAAACATGCGAATGATCTGCTCTTTCGGTCCGGCGGAACTCGGCCGGGGTGACACCGATCTCTTTTTTGAAGGCGCGGGTGAAGGCTGAGTCTGAGGCATAGCCTGCGCTTTCGGCGGCGTCGGTCAGTGAGGCGTCGCCCTGTTTGAGCACGTTTTTGGCAATTTCCATGCGCCAGCCGGTGACATACTCCATGGGCGGCATCTGCATCTGTTCGCGAAATTGCACGGCAAAGCCGGTGCGGGACATGCCTGCGGCGTGAGCGAGTGTCTCCACCGTCCAGCTGTCAGCGGGGGCTTTGTGGAACGCATCCAGCGCCTTGCTCAGATGCTTGTCGGAAAAGCCACCCAGCGCGGAGTCCTGCGCGGCATCGCTTTCAAGATAGCTGCGCACGGCTTGCGCCAGAATGGCCTCCGACATTTTGAGGGCAATCAGATCGCCGCCCATTTTGTGTCCGCCGGCTTCCTCGCCAATCACCCGCAGGGTGGCCTCCATAAACCGCCCGGCGGTTTCGCCATAGTTTGTGAGGTGAATGTAGGGGGGCAGCCGCTCCATCAGGATGTGGCGGGATTTGGGATCAAAGGCGAAGTGGCCGCAGATCAGCTGGGTTTCGCTTTGCGGCTCCTCGCCGCCGTAGACCAGCACGCCTGATCCATCAAAGCCGGAGCGCTCCAGCACCGTATCGAGCGGCATGACCGTGTGCTCGGGATCGTGCCCGCAGTAGAGATCATGTGACGCGCCATGGGGGATGATGACCAGATCCCCCTGGTTAAGCGCGATGGGCTCCGCGACACCGTTGACCCGCACGAGACAGGCGCCGCGATGGGCAAAGTGAAACCGGGCCACGTTTTCATAGCTCGGCACGGCCACGCCCCAAGGCTTGGTGAAGGAGGTGCGGAAGTAGAGCGTACCGCGCATGGAGAGTTTGTTGAGGATGTCACTGAGCAGATCAAGCATGTGTCCACCATAGCGGTGCCAGCGCTTCTGTACAGACAACTGAACGATCTGCATGAAACTTAGGACGTTCAAGCATATATCGCGCAGCTTGCTTCCGATTACTCCTGTTTTATCGCAACACCCTATGGAGTTCTCAAGATGAAGAAACTGATTTCCGCACTCGCCGTGGCGCTGGCCATGACTGGGGTTCAAGCCGCTGCGCAGGACGTTGCCGAGATGAGCGACCTGGAATATGCGCATATTGCCTATACGGCGGACAACATCGACATTCGCTATGCCCATCTGGCGTTGGCCCTGTCGACCAACCCTGAGATCCACGAATTTGCAAACACCATGATCCGCGACCATACGGCGGTGAACGAAGCTGCGCTGGGGCTGCTGGACAAGCTTGGTGCAACGGCGCAGGACAATGCCTTCAGCCAGACCTTGAATGCCAATGCCGAAGAGATCATCGCCGGCTTTGTGAAGCTGCGCGGGGCGGAGTTTGATGCGGCTTATGCGGCCAATGAGCTGGCCTACCACAAGGCGGTGAACGAGCTGGTGGAGAACACCATGATCCCCAATATCGACAATGCCGAAGTGAAGGCGCTGTTTGAGCAGGGGCTTGAGATCTTCAAGGCGCATGAGGTGCATGCGGAGATGATGGTGAAGGCGCTGCAGTGATGGGACGTGCGTTGTCACGCCGCGCCTTGATGGGAGGAGCGGTCGCGTCAGCGGCCGCTCTGACGTTTCTGCGCGCAAAGACCACGGCGGCCAAACCCATGGTCCATGAGGTGCGGATCACCTCCTTTACCTTTGAGCCGGAGCATCTGGAGGTGTCGGTGGGCGACATCATCCGCTGGACCAACGAAGATTTGGCACCGCATACGGCAACCGCGCTGGAGTTTGGCTGGGACACCGCCGAAATCGAGAAAGGCGCATCCGCAGAGGTGACCGTGACGGAGGGGATGGAGACCGATTATTTTTGCGTCTTTCATCCGCATATGACCGGAACGCTTTCAATTTCCTGATCCGCTGCCAAGGCGCTGGTCTGAGGCGCAAAAGAAAACCCGCGCCGAAGGAGGTCTCCGACGCGGGTTTGCTTTTCGTTTCAGACCCTTATCAGGCGAAGTAGACGCCGGATTCTGCCATTGGCAGCTCTGCGATCAGCTGACTGTCCTCAGTCAGCGCGGCAATCGCATTGGCCAGCGCTGGTGCGGAGGGCGGGGTGCCCGGCTCACCAATGCCGGTTGGCGCTTCGGCCGAGGCGATGATGTGGGTTTCAATCGCCTTGATGTCGGAAATCCGCAGGGGCTCGTAATCCGGGAAGTTGGATTGTTCCACCGCGCCGCCATCCAGCGTGATCTGGTCGCGCATGGCGTGGCCGATGCCGTAGCCGATGCCGCCTTCGATCTGCGCGCGCACGGTGTCCGGGTTGACCGCGATGCCGCAGTCCACGGCGGCGGTGACTTTCTCAATCACGATGCCGTCGTCGTTGTTGCCCGAAATTTCAACCACTTCTGCCACGTAGGAGCCGAAGGATTTGTGCACTGCGATGCCCTGGGTGCGACCGGCAGGAGCATTGCCCCAGCCCGCTTTTTCCGCAGCCAGTTTCAGCACTGCCGCTTTGCGGGTAGCGTCGCCTTCACCGGTCAGATAGGACAGGCGGAAGTCCACAGGATCCTGACCGGCAGCTTTCGCTGCCAGATCCATCATCACTTCCATCACATAGGCCGTGTGGGTGTGGCCCACAGAGCGCCACCACAGTACGCTGGTCGCCTTTTGGGTGTCGGTCAGGCCGACAAACTGACCGGGGATGGTGTAGGGGCTGTCTGCCACGCCCTCGACCGAGGAGTGGTCGATGCCGTCATGCACCAGCGCCGCTTCAAAGGCGGTGCCTTTGATGACCGACTGGCCTGCGATCTGGTGATCCCAGCCCACAATTTTCCCGGCATCGTCCAGACCCACACGCACCTTGTGGCCAAAGGCCGGACGGTAATAGCCGCTGCGGATGTCGTCTTCGCGGTCCCAGACCAGTTTCACCGGGCGGGAGCGATCGGTCATCACAAAGGCCAGACCGGCCTCGACCTGATAGTCGGCATCAGGGGTCGCACGGCGGCCAAAGGAGCCACCAGCCAGCATGCTGTTGATCTCGATCTGCTCAGGCGGCAGTTGGAAGATCTGCTGATAGGCCATGTGGGTGCCGGTGGGCATCTGTGCGCCGTCATGCAGCACGATTTTGCCCTCAGCGGTCTGCTCGATGGTGCAGTTCAGCGGCTCCATCGGGGCATGGGCCAGAAGCGGGAAGTAGAAGGTTTTCTCCACCACCGTGGCCGCGCCATCAACGGCCGCTTGCACCGCAGAGCGTTCGGCTTTGTTGACGTTGTAGGTTGGCTCAGCATTGAGCGCCTCCATGATCTCGTCTTTGATTTCCGCAGAGGAACGGCTTTCCGCGGCGGAATTGTCCCACTCCACCTCAATGGCGTTGCGGGCCTGCATGGCCGCCCAGGTGTTTTCGGCATAGACCGCGACACCGTGTTTGGTGGGCAGGGCCTGCGCCATGATGAAGCCTTTGACGTCTTTGGCTGCGCTGTCATCAAAGCTCGCCACAACACCGCCTTTTTGCGGGGTGCGCTTGATCATCACAACCATCTGGTTGTCCAGGTGCACGTCCATGGCGAATTGGGCCTTACCGTTGACCTTGATCGGGCTGTCCAGACGGCGGGTCGCGTCATTGCCGATGAGCTTCCACTCAGAGGCGTCGCGCAGGCGTGGCTCTGCGGGCACGTCCATTTCGGCAGCAGTGGCGACAAAATCGCCCATGGAGGCGGAGTTGCCACCACCGGTCACCATGCCATCCACGATGTCCAGAGAGGCGGCATCCACACCCCATTCTTTGGCGGCGGCGGAGATCAGCATCTCGCGCGCAGCGGCACCGGCATTGCGGTACTGCATCCAGGAGTTTGCCATGGCGGTGGAGCCGCCGGTGCCCTGGAAGGGGCCGAACAGCAGGTTGTTGTACACCTGCGGATCAGAGGGGGCGAATTCATAGGTGATCTGATCCATGGTCACGCCAAGCTCTTCGGCGATCAGCGTGGTCAGACCGGTGGCTGGACCTTGGCCAAACTCGACGTGTTTGATGAGCGCGATTGCGCGGCCATCTGCGCCGATTTTCACAAACGGGTTGAGCGCTGCGTCCGCAGAGCTGGAAGCGGCCATAACGCCTTTGGCGTTGGCGCCGATATAAAGCGCGGCACCTGCGGCGGCGGCGGATTTCAGAAAGCCGCGACGAGAAAGATGAGCAGTCATTGTCTTATGCCTCCAGAATTTCGGCTGCACGCTGCACACCGGCGCGGATGCGCTGGTAGGTGGCACAGCGGCAGGCGTTGCCATACATGTAATCGTCGATCTCTTCAGCGGTGGGCTTGGCGTTTTCGCGCAGTAGGCCCACGGCGTTCATGATCTGGCCGGACTGGCAGTAGCCGCATTGCACAACGTCAAGCTCCAGCCATGCCTGCTGCACGGCCGCGCCGACTTTGTCTTCTTCCATCTTTTCGATGGTGGTGATTTCGGCGTCTTCCACATCTTCGATGTAGGTCTGGCAGGAGCGCACAGGCTCGCCGTTCAGATGCACGGTGCAGGCGCCGCAGGAGGCCACGCCGCAGCCAAATTTGGTGCCGGTCAGTTTCAGCTCATCGCGGATCACCCACAGCAGCGGGGTGCCCGGTTCGGCCTCGACCTCATGGGTCTTGCCGTTCAATTTCAGTGAGATTGCCATAGCTATCAGGTCTCCCTCTGGCTCAGTTATCAGTCTTTTGGTTGTTCAAACTCTGCAAATTGCTCTGCATAGTCCGGGTGCCACCGCGATAGGGCGGGGCGGTTTTCAAGGATGTCCCCCAAGGCCCAGGTCACACGGCGCATGTCGCGTGCTTGGGATACGTCGTTGTCCGGGCAAAGGATGTAAAAATCCCCTACCGTCATGCGCGTTATCAAATGATCTACGGTTTGCTCAGATGTCCAAGCGCCGGCCGGTTTTTCGGGGATATGGCGCGAAATCATGCCGGTATAGGTGAAGCCGGGCACAAACAGATGGGCGGAAATCGGCGCGCGGGCTTCGCGCAGCTCATGGGCGAGACTTTCGGTGGCGACTTTCACACCCGCCTTGGAGACGTTGTAGGCCGGGTTGCCCGGTGGTGTGGTGATTCCCTGTTTGGAGCCTGTGTTGATCACAACGGCGGGGCGGTTTGCGGCCACCATGCGGGGCAGAAAGGCCTGCAGGCCGTTGATCACCCCAAAGAGGTTGACCTCCAGCGTTTTGCGCCAGGCCTCGGCATGATCCCAGCTGCTGCTTGGCAGGCCGATGCCTGCGTTGTTCATCAAAACCGCCACGTCGCCAAGCGCAAAGGCTGCATCTGCAAGGGCCTGCATGGCGGTTGCATCGCTCACGTCTGTGGGCAGGGTGGTGACCTCCGCCCCCTCGGCAAGCAGATCGCCGATGGCCTCCGCCGCCTCAGAGAGCGCCGCGCCGGGCAGGTCCGCCAACAGCACGCTCAGGCCATCCTGCGCAAAGCGCTCCGCAGCGGCAAAGCCGACGCCGCTTGCGCCGCCGGTGACAACGGCCCAGCCGCCTGCCTGAAGTGCGTCTTGATACATGGTGTCTCTCGTTCCTGCGTCAGAGCTGCGATAAAAGGCGCTGAAGTAGCATGGGTTTCGTGAGCGGGAAAAGTGATGTTCGCGCTCACAAGATAGCACAGAGCAGGGCAAAGAGGTTGCCTGTTTCTCCAAATGATCTGCCTAATCCTCCAGAGCGGCGGCTTTTGTGTATTTTTCTGCGGCGCAACGACCCTATATTTGTGGGGCAAAGGAGGCCCCGATGATCACAAAAGATTTTGTGCAGGACGTTTTTGACCATGTGGCGGAACAGGGCGCATTGGGCGTTGGCTGTGTCACCGGGGTGGACGGGCTGTTTGCCTTTGCAGACCCCAATGTGAGCGATTGTACGCCGGGGTTTTATGAGCCGATCATGTGTCTGGTGTTGCAGGGCACCAAAGAAGCACAGATCGGCGGGCGGGTGATCCGCTACACTGCGGGGGACACGCTGGTGGTCAGCCATGCGGTGCATGTGGAGTCTGCGGTGATACAGGCCAGCGCGGAGGCGCCTTATGTGGCGCTGGCGCTGAAACTGGATCTGGCGTTGGCGCGCAGTCTTTATGATGAGATTGGCGGGATCGGGGAGCCGAGCAAAGAGCTGCATTCGATGAATGTGGACAAGGGCGATGCGGCGCTGGTGGATGCGGTGGTCCGGCTTTATCAGCTGTCGCGCGATCCGGTCGAGGCGCGGGCATTGGCGCCATTGGTGCTGAAGGAAATTCACTTCCGCCTGCTGCGGGCTCGGCATGGGGCCATGCTACGCCAGCTGTTGCGCCATGAAAGCGCGGCGAGCCGGATTTCCAAGACCATTGCCTATATCCGCGCAAACTTCAAAACCCAGATCCCGGTGGCGGATCTGGCGGCGGAATCCGGCATGAGCGCATCGGCGTTTCATGAGCATTTCAAAGCGGTGACCTCGACCACGCCGCTGCAATACCAGAAAGAGCTGCGTCTGATGGAAGCGCGGCGTCTGTTGTCGATCGGCAGTCTGACAGTGGCGGCGACCGCTTATGATGTGGGCTATGAAAGCCCGACACAGTTTAGTCGCGAATACTCCCGCAAGTTTGGGATCTCCCCAAGTGATCAGCGCAGTTCAGCGGCGGTGGCGGTCTGAGGCGGCTTTCAGTGGCCGCAGGTCTCTGAAAAAACTGAAAAACACGCAGTTCGTGTCGGAAAAGCGCTTGCGGTGGCGGTTTTGCTTTCTCACGCTCCACGTAGAGGTTGAGGAGAGGGAGCCACAGGATGAAGACGCGGACCAAGGTTGTTGTGATTGGGGGCGGCATTGCGGGCTGCTCGACGCTCTATCATCTCACGCAGGAGGGCTGGAGCGATGTGATGCTTCTGGAGCGCGATGAGCTGACCTCCGGCACCACATGGCACTCCGCCGCGCAGGTCACCAACTTTGGCATGACGCAGACCATGGTCGGCCTGAAGAGCCATTCGATACGGCTTTATCAGGAGCTGGCCAATGATCCCGCGTATCCGATCAACTATCACCATGGTGACGGTGGCATCCGGCTGGCCAACACTGAGGCGCAGATGGAGGGATACCGTCATTTTGCCTCCATGGCGCGGGGGATGGATGTCGAATTTGAAGTCATTGATGCGGAGGAATGTGCGCGGCGGCATCCGCTGATTTCCACAGACAACCTGCTGGGCGGGCTTTGGGACCCGATGGATGGGGACATTGATCCGGCGCAGCTCTGTCAGGCGCTGGCGCGGCGGGCGCGGCTTGCAGGCGCAGAGGTGCACCGGCACACGCCGGTAACCGCGCTGCGGCAGCTCAAGGATGACACTTGGGAGGTGGAGACACCCAAGGGCACGATCCACGCCGATATTGTGGTGAACGCCTGCGGCTACCGCGTGAATGAGGTGGGCGCGATGATGGGGGTGCATCATCCGGTGGCCTCCATGGAGCACCAGTATTTCCTGACCGAGGAGATCCCGGCCATTCGGGATGCGGGGCACCGGATGCCGCTGCTGCGCTGCCCGATCAGCGATTATTACTGCCGTCAGGAAAAGAACGGCCTGTTGCTCGGGTTTTATGAGCAGGACTGCAAGACCTGGGGCATGGATGGGATTGATCCGAATTTCACCAACGCCCTGTGTCCAGATGATCTCGATCGGGTGACCGATGTGTTGGAGGGCGCTTTTGCGCGGATGCCTGCGCTGATGGAGGCGGGGATCCATACGGTGATCAACGGGCCGATCACCTACACGATTGATGGCGCGCCGCTGGTCGGGCCGATCCCGGGCAAGCGCAACGCCTATTGCATCATTGGCCTGCGGGCCGGGTTGGGCGAGGGTGGTGGCCATGGTTGGCTGCTGGCGCAGCAGATCGTGCATGGGGAAGCCTGCTATGACACCTGGGTGATTGATCCGCGCCGGTTCACGGGCCACGGCAATGTGGAGCTGACCGCGCTGAAGGCGATTGAGGATTACCAGAACGAGTTCCGCTTTCACTTCCCCCATGAGCATCGCCCGGCGGGGCGGCCGATCAAGACCACCCCTTTGACGCCGGTGCTGGCCGCAGAGGGGGCTGAATTTGGCGTGGTGAACGGCTGGGAGCGGGTGGACTACATCAAGCCGACCGCGGATTTTGAGGAGAGCCACAGCTTCGGGTTTACCGAGGTCGAGCCACTTGTGGCCAAGGAAGTGGCGGCTGTGGCAAGCGGCGTCGGGCTGACCGAGGTGAGCGGGTTCAACCGGTTTGAGATCACCGGGGCGGATGCGCAGAGCTTTCTGGATCGGATGATCTGTGGCCGCCTGCCGCGCAAAGAGGGGCGTGTCGGGCTGGGCTATCTGCTGAACGATAAGGGCATGCTGAAGAGTGAGGCCACGGTGGCCAATCTGCCTGCGAGTGCCACGGGACCTGCGCGTATCTGGTATGGCTCTGCGGCGGCGGCGGAGTATCACGATATGGACTGGTTACACAGCCATATCGGGGCCGATGAGGATGTACAGATCCGCTCGCTGACCAATGATTTCACCATCCTTGTGCTGGCAGGGCCCAAGGCGCGGGACGTGCTTGCGGCGGCGGCGCGCGGCGATTGGTCAGCGGAAGGCTTCCCCTGGTTGTCCGTGCGCGAAACATTTGTGGGCATCGCGCCAGCGGTGGCGATGTCTGTGAGCTTTTCCGGGGAGTTGGCTTATGAACTTCATGTGCCAAACAATCAGCTTTATGCGGCCTATCTGGCGCTGCGCAAAGCTGGCGAAGCGCATGGGTTGAGCCTGTTTGGCAGCCGCGCGGTAGAGGCGATGCGGCTAGAGAAAGGCTATCTGCATTGGAAGGCGGAGATCCTCACCGAGTTTGATCCCTTTGAGGCCGGTCTGGCGCGGTTTGTGACTTTGGACAAAGGGGCGTTTGTGGGGCGGGACGCCTTGCTGGCGCGACAGGCGGAGGGGCCACAGCGGCGGTTGGTCACGCTGAAGATCGACACAGACGCGCTGCCTGCTCGTGGCGGGGCGTCACTGATGGTCGGGGGCAAAATTGTTGGCACCGTCACCTCTGGCGCATGGGGGCACCGCGTGGGGATGAACCTCGCCATGGCCTATGTTCTGCCGGAATTGGCGGAGGTTGGCACGCGGATGCAGGCGGACCTTTGCGGCGGGCTTTTCGACGCCGAAGTGATCACGCCGTCCCCCTATGATCCGGAACTGACCAAGGTGCGCAGTTGAGGCGTCAGCCGCTGTTTTTGAGCACATCAACGGCGCGCAGCAAAAGGTCCTGATTGCCGGAGACAATGTCGCGCCGTGTGGTGAGATGCAGAAAGTCAGGGCGTGCGCCGAGGCCTTCGAGCGGGAGGCCGTCATTGTCGCCCACCCGCAGTGCGCGGCGCACGGCGATATTGGCCTCTACACCGGCAGCAAGCGGCGGCATGGGCGATGCGCCTGCGGCCTGTGCGAAGCGGTCGATTTGGTCCAGTGACCAGACATTGGCCCCGCCCGCGCCGGTGGTGGGATCAAGGCCGATAATTTTGCCGATCTTGTTGTCCTCAAATCCGGCGGCAAAATAATCGGTGGTGGAGTAGCTGAGCGCGTCGATGATGGCGACGACGGGGCCGGTGTAGCTGCCTTCCAAGCCCTGCCAGTGGGCGTCTTCGACGAGCTGGAAGCCTTGCGAAAACATCTGGCCGGTCTCAAGCACCATATCGAGCGAGCGTTTCCAGCGGTGGAAAAACTCTGCGCCGCCGGAGAGTTTGCGGGTCGCAGGCGTGGCGAGGAAGGTGTTGCGGCTGAAGCTGACAGGTTTGTCGGTGAGCAGGCGCAGGAGCGCTTCGCCTGCGGGGATGGTGCCGCCGGGGTTGGCACGCACATCCACGATCAGACCGGATTGCGGCATCTGCGCCAATATGTTGGCCATATTCTCCACAAAGGCGCGGATGTTGTTGGTGTGAAACGAAAAAATCCGCAGCACACCGTAGCTCTCCCCACTAGGCAGGGTGAGGATGGAGGGACGGATGCCGGGGGCGGCCTGCGTGGCCCCCTGCAGCTCATCCACGCGCAGGCCGGTGTCCGCGGCGGTGAGGCCCAGCACCTGGCTGCGGGCGCGCAGCGGGCGGGAGAAGAGCGCCTGAAGCCCCTGGTTGATCACATCGGTGCCTGCGTCGAGCCCCAGCAGCGGCGCGCCACCTTCGGCCGCCCCTTCTGCCACGCCGCCTTGTGCGCCCGCACCCCCCGCAGGCGCGCTTGGGGCGATGACCACTTGCCACTGAAAGGTGGCGTTGCGCTGTGCGCCGGTGCCGTCGATGAATGTGAGCGTGACCCAATCCTCATCAGGCGGTTGGGCATAGGCCATGGGGCGCAGGGTGAGTGCGCGCAAGGCAAGCGCGATGCGTGCCCAAGGGTTGGACCCATTGGTCTGCCAGGAGAAATTCTCGATGAACGTGCGGATCGGGACACCGTTCCAATGGGTGATCTCGACACCGATGTTGAAATGGGGATCATCCGGCGCATTGATCAGCTTGGTGACGATCAGCTTGCGCCGCTGATCCTCATAGCAGCTTTCCAGCACAAAGGGCAGGAAGGCGATCATCTGGTTCCAAGGAGCGGGCATGCGCACGGTGGTGTGGCGGTCCCGCAGGCTGGTGAAGATGCTCAGCAGACGGCGGAAGAAGGCGTGGGAGGAGAAATAGGCATCGGCATCATCGGCGAGCAGTTCGAGCTCGCGCACGGGGTTGATCGCCATGGAGCCGACCTTTTGCGGCAGATGCACGTAGTAATCACCCAAAACCTCGCGCAGGCGGTTGGCGATGTCGCGGCGCTCATCGGCGGGGATGGGCGTGTCCTGATTGCGGACGGCCCAGAGGGCAAGGGGCGGATTGTCAGAGGGTTGTGGCATCAGGCGTCTCCCGGACCGGACAGGGCAAACTCGCCGATGGAGCCTTCCACATGAGGGTCCTGACCGGTGAGCTGGGCAAAAAGCGCGGCGTTGCCAAGACCGAGGCCGCAGGGGGAGAGGCCCATGGCGGTGGCGGCGAGGTAGAAGGCCATATAGGCCGCGCCGGTGGTTTTGAGCTGTGTGGCGTAGGCCATGCCGGAATATTTCCACTGCATGCGCTGAAAGCGGCTGCCAAAGGTTAGTACCGCATCTGGGGCAGAGGTCATGGCCATGGCGGTGAGTGCGTCATTGGCCAGCGCAGCACAAGAGGCGTCCCAGTCGCGCAATAATAGGAGCTCGTGGCTGGCCGCTGCATAAAAGTAGAAACCAGGGCGCAGGCCGGCGACGTTTTGTGCGGTGATGTAGATTTCAGACTCATAGGCGCCGCCACCGGAAGGATAGGGGCGGGAGGTGAAGCTGCCGAGGTCGGTTTCAAAATGTGAGCGGATGCGGGCGGTGCGGTAGAGAAAGATGCCGAGTTCCGCCAGCGTCAGAGCGCGGCGCATGCGCGGGCGTCGCGAGCTGCGCAGCTCCATCGCTTGTGTCAGAGGCAGGTCGGTGGCCGAGAGCGTGGCCAGATCTGCTGCCATCAGCGGAACGCGGCCAAGGTTTTCCGGCTCCGGATGCAGGGCAGGCTGGGCGTAGATGTCGTCTTTGAACTGAAAGGTAGCGCCGATGGGATCATGGGTGAACCCCATGCGGGAGCGGGCGTGAAAGGCGAGGTCTTGCGGCTCCCACTGGCGCAGAGTGTCGTTGTTATCCTCCGCCAGTTTGCCGTCCTCATCCACCGCGCCGATGATGCCCGCAAGAGACAGCATGGCGCAGATGGTGTCGCGCTGGCCGGTCGGGATGCGGCCCTGCGAGAGGCCTGCGGCGGTTGCGCCTTCGGTGAAGAGGGCGAGGAGTTTGGAGCCGGTGACTGTGTCTGTGCGCAGGCTGGCGCGATAGCCTGAGAGCGGACGCTCCAGGATCAGGGTGTCGCCCTCCCGCCGGATGTTGGTGAAACGCGAGAGCCGGTAGGGGGCTTCCGGATCCGGTTCCGGCTGCAGCGGGGGAAGCACATATTGTTGGATCGGCCAGATGGTGATGACGGCCTCGTCGCGCTCCTCTGAGCCGTAGCGCAGACATCCCATCGCGCCGAGGGTAAGGAGTGTGCTTTGCAGCACGTCCTCAGCCATAGATTGGCCCGCGTCGCGCGCCTCAATGCTGGCCTTGGCGATGGCTGCTGTTGGCGTGCCGTCCGGATCTGACAGCAGCGCGCGCAGGGTCTCCACAAAGTCGGGGGCATTCACCAAGTGCGGCGTGAGCGCGGTGTCCAGCAGCGTTGCGGTGTCTTGATCCTGAGGGGGATCTATCCAGAGGTGCATGGCGGTTTCCTTTCTCAGAGGAACATCGCGATGGGGTTGAGCTGTTCTTCGGTCAAAGCGCGCTCCATCCGGCCCATTTTGACCGGCACGTCATAAAGACGACCGGGGGCGTAGCGCGCCCAGAAATGGCGCAGGCCGGGGGCGAAGACACGCACCACCGGGAGGCCAATATCGGCGCGGGTTTGGTTGATCACCAAGACCTCATGGCCCGCCTGTTCGACACGAGAGATGGCGTCGCGCAGCGTGTCGGTGATGCGGGGTGCGGAGATCTGTGGATAGTCCTCGAGCTTGCGCGCTGTGACGGTCGGCACGAGGTAGGGCTGGTTTTCATAGGTGGCGGTTTGCCACCAGTTCAGGCTGTCGGGATCGTCAAAGGCATAATGGGTGCGCCCGTCCACGCCGACGCTGAGCACGGCGGGCATGAACTGGTTCATTTCGGTGAGCGCCCGCAGGATGCCCACGCGGGCGTCCAGATGTGCACCAAAGCCCATGACGATGTCCTCTGTCGGCCCGCCGACGCGGCGGTTGATGGCGACAAAAGACGGGATGCCAAGATCCGTGGTGATGTCGAGCACGTGGAACTCGCGCTTGTGCTGGGCATAAAAGGCGCGGTTCTCGGCCACAAACGCATCATCGAGACCGGTAAGATCAACCTCGGCCATGGGCAGGCGGTTGTACCACCAGATGGCCACGGAATCCCGCTCAACAAGCTCCATCAGCCCTTGCAGAAAGGCATCCTCATAGCTGGATCCCGCCGCTGCACCGTTGCTGTCCGCCCAAGAGGTGAAACGGTTGTTGGGCGCAGGGTAGGAGTAAAACAACATCGAGGTGGGCAGGTATTTCATGCGCTCCTCGGTGACGGACCAGACCGGGGTCCAGTCGACCACCTCATCTGCGGTTTGCTTTTCCGGGACGATCTGGAACTGGCTGCCGCGGGCGTTCCATTCCTCGCGATCCTGATATTGCTTGTCGGAATAAAGCATCAGATCATTGGGGTGCAGCGCGCTGTCGCCAAGCATTTCAAGGGAGGCAGGCACGCGCAGTTCCTCGCCGCGATACTTGCCGGAGTAGCGCTCCAGCGCCTCACAGAGCGCGGAGGTGCGGGCCTGCTGATCGGTGCGCCCTTTGCCGGAGGACACCGAGCGCAGGTTCTGTTTGAGGCCCCAGAGACCATTGGGTTTGACCGCCAGATTGTTGCCCGCAGAATAGGTGCGCAACGGGGTGACGCCATTGTAGGGCGAGGGGGTGAGCTCTTTAATGACGCCGGTGAGCGGGCTGATGTGGATGGCGTATCTCTCGAACGTTTGCGCGGCACTGGCGGCGCGTTCGCCATTCTCGACCCCGTCGGCGGCGTCGCGGTCCTCAAACTGTTGCGGGGCGCCGCCCACCATCCCGAGGCTGGGGGTGCCGCAGCAGGCACATTGCGGCCGTTTGAGCAGACGGTGCGGTTTGCGTTCCAGCGTGAGCGGCATGAGCTGGTTGAGCACGCCTGCAACTTCGGGGTTCTGGCCGGACACGATGTAGCGCATCAGCTGGGTCGTGGCCGAAGCAAGCGCCTGCGCATAAAAGGCATCTGACTGCACCACAGGGCGCGGAGGCGCGCCTTTGATGGCCATGCGGCCCGCGAGCATCACCTCGACATCGCGGTTTTCCAGAAGACGGCTTTCCAGACATTCCCAACATCCTGTTGCACCGGGGATGAAGAGCGGCCCGACCAGCGGCGTCAATCCCCAGGGGCGCACCAGAAGCCAGGGCTGGCCACTGGCCTGAAGCCGCGCGTTGAGCGGGCGCAGGGTTTCGTCGAGGTAGTCTTCGACCACAACAAGCGTGATGCGTCCGGCCTCCTGATCCACGTAAAGGCCCGCGGATTGCGCCCAGGCGATGGCATTGGCCTGCTCGCTGGCATTGGGGGCCGCAACCGTGACTGGGAATTGCGCGAGCTGTGCGCGTGCGGCCTGACTGTTCATGCCAAGGGACGACCAGAAAAGCGCCTCCTCGGGGCTGGCCTCAGGGTCGGCTTCGCGCAGATGGCCGGCCTGCGTGAGATAATCCAGCGCGGCGTAGACTTCCTCAGGAGTGGCGATGGAGGCGAGCAAGGCGGCAATGTCCTCGCGGCTGTTCTGCCCGTTCAGAAGCGGAAGGAGATGGGAGAGGATATGCCCCTCAAGCGCAAAACTGTCGGAATCTGAGAGCAGCACATGGCCTTCGCCATAGACGGTATAGGCTTGATAATTTTCCTTCAGAATTGGGCGGATGAGCATGAGAGACCTCAGGGATTGTGGGCAAAGCGCTGAAATAAAATGAAAGCGTGGCATCGCCCGCGAAATGTGTGCGGGCGATGCCGAGGGCTAAACCGGGGCGGGCTTAGCCGTAGGGGTAGGTGGCTACGGTGGCGCCAAAGCCATAGCTGGCCGCGCCGCCCATCGGTTGCAGCTCCATCGCCGAGCGCAGCGTGGAGACGGTTGCGCGGCTCATGGCGGCGGGGTTGAGCTCCATGGTGAGCGAGTCCCCCGCGCAGCCGTAGCAGGCGGCGCTGCCCACGGTGCCCGCGGTGCCGCCAAAGGAGCCAGCGCTGCCGATGGTGCCTGCGCTGCCCCAACAACCGCCCATCATCGGATCCTGCAGATCCCCCATATCCGCGACACAGCCGCAATAGGTGGCAAAGGACCCCATGGTGGCTCCGGACAGACGGGTTGAGCTGATGTCAGCCATATTGGCCTTGAAGGTCCCTTGAGCGGTGGCCGTGGTCATCGCTGTTGGCTGACATGGGCCAAAGGGGATCATATTGGCGCGCTCGGTCTGCAGATCGGCGACAATGCCTGCGGACCCATAGGTGCCTACGGTGCCTGCGCTGCCTGCTGTGCCGCCGACGGAGCCAAGGCATCCGACGGTGCCGAAGGTGCCATTGCAGCCGCCTGCCATGGGCTCTGCGGAAAGGGGCGCAGGTTGTGAGACCAGCGAGCCGATGGTTTTCAGCGACGCTGTAGTCTGTTGCGTGGCGACGGTTGGCTTGATTGACGCCTGTGTGAGGCGGGAGGCCACGGTTTGCAGCGTCGCTATGGTTGGTTTGACCGATGCGATGGTGGGCTGTGTCACCACACTGCCGGTGCAGGGATCCACGGGGGTGAGCTTGGCGCTATCCCCGGCACTGCCGTAGCAGGCTCCGGTGCCCACAGTGCCAGCGGTGCCGCCAAAGGTGCCTGCGCTGCCGATGGTGCCGGCGCTGCCCCAGCAGCCGCCCATCATCGGATCGCCATAGGTGCTGCCGGAGAGGCGGGTGGAGGAAATGGGGGGCGGCTGGCTCACCAGACTGGCCTGGGATTGCAGAGAGGCGATGGTGGGCTTGATCGTCGCGTCGGTTGGCTGCGTCGGGATGCACGGCTGGGTGGGCACGCAGGGCTTTGTCAGGATGCAAGGCGGCTGGCTTGGCAATGTGGGAATGCACGGTTGCGTGGGTTGCGTAGGGACACAGGGCTGTGTGGGCTGCGTTGGGACGCAGGGTTGCGTGGGTTGTGTTGGAATGCAGGGCTGTGTTGGTCGCGTGGCGACAGTGGGTTGCGTCGGAACACAGGGGCGGCTGACCAGCGAGCCAATGGTGGGTTTGATGCTTGCGATGGTTGGCTGGGTTTGAATTGTGGGCTGGGTCGGCTTTGTGAAGGCGGTGGCGGCGGGGCCTTCGGGATCGGGTATCCCGGCTGAGCCATAGGAGCCGACAGTGGCCGCGGAGCCCGCCGTGCCGCCAATGGACCCAAGTGAGCCAGCGGTTCCGAAGGAGCCTACGCAACCGCCCATATAGGTGGCCGTGGTGCCTGATTGATCGGTGTACATTTGGGGTCCTCCTTGAAAATCACTTTGGTCTGAACTGTCTTGGGATGCGTCGCCCTGATCCGGGCTTTCGGCGGTATCGACGGCGGTTTGTTGGCAATGGCTCGCTTGGTCGGCGGGGGCGGTGGCATAGGTGCCGTAGGAATAGCCGTAGGCCACCATGCCCTGCGCCGCCTGTTCCTGCGCTTTGAGATTGAGCGCACCGGTGACCATGCGCTGGGCGTCCGGCAGGGCGGGGACAAGATCTTTGTCCATGTCGACGTCGGAGATGTCCTCAATGCCGATGTCTTTGAAGGCGGAGGCCAGATCTGCGAAGGCGCTTTGGGCGTAATTGGCGTCCTGTGAGGCGGTGGAAATGATTTGCGCCCAGGCGAGCTGTATATCGGGCGCAGGTCGGGATGTATCGGGGGGCGGGGTCTCTGCACCCTCGGCGGATTCAGCGGAGTCGCCTTTGGGTGATGAGTCTGGTTTCTTGGCCATCTCAACTCCATCAATTTGAAATTTGAAATTTTCGGCGCCCGTATTGGTGAAATTGAATAGGTATTCAGGCGCGATATTTTTGGAATGCTATTTTTTATATCACTTTATGGTGATGTGCATAAGTCAGATATCCACGACTTTGCGTGGATTTGAGGTCTGCTAATTTTAACTAATACACGTAAATGGATATTCGTGATCTGGATTATGATGTTGATTTTGTATATTTATTTTAGGTTTGAATTGTCGAATTTGGCGTGGGTTTTTTTGTCTAAACACTTTTAAATAAAGTCCGCATCGGCATTAATTTGCATTGTGCAGGTTTATTTGGGCGATAATTCGCGCAGTATTGGGTGTTTTGGCGTGCTTCATAAGAAAAGAGCCCCGCCTTTTTGCGGAGCTCTTTGTTTTGAATGTGAGTTTCTTATTTTGGGGCGTTTTTGCCGCGCTTCTTTCTCAGTTGCGCGATTTTTTTGCGTTCCCATTCTGCGCCGTGGCTTTCCACATGTTCCTGCGCAATTTGCAGAGCGCCCAGCCCTTTGCGGTTGCGGAAGAAGAAATCGATGCCCAATTCGGCAAGCTCTTCCATATGGCGGATCAGGGCGGCTGGTTTGATCTCCTGATCTTCGGCGATCAGATGGGCGACGGTTTCGCCGAGGCCTGTGCGCCAGTTGATGTCGCAGCCTTTTTCCAGCAGCACCTGAATGAGCGCCATGCGGCGGGATTTGCCCATGGAGGCCACATGCAGCGCATTGTGGTTGTCCGCGTTGCGGGCGTCTTTGTTGGCACCAAGATCGCAGAGCTCGGCCAAGGCCTCTTTTTTCTCTGCTTTGGCTGCGAGGTGCAGGGGCGTGTTGTTGTTTGGATCGGTCACATTCACACGCGCGCCGAGTTTCACAAGGGCACGGATGTTGGAGGCGTGGCCTGAGGCGGCGGCATAGTGCAGCGGGGTGAGGCCGTTGCTGTCGATCTCGTTGACCTCAGCGCCCATGCCCACGAGCGCCTTGATGGCTTTGGTGCCTTCAGAGCGGCTTGAGCCGGCGGCCAGATGCAGCGGGGTGACGCCCTCGCGGTCTTTGGCCACAGGGCTGAGGCCCATGTCGTAAAGCGCGTTGATGCCCGGCATGTTCTTGGCGTCGGCAGCAGAGTGCATGGCGGTGCGCCCGCGATCATCCTCGGCCTCGATTTCCGCGCCCAGCAAGCTGAGAATATCCAGCTTTTTCTTGGCCAGCGGAGAGCGGGCGGCGTAGTGGAATGCGCCTTCGCCGATTTCGGAGGTGGCGTTGACGTCCACGCCTTCCTCGATCACCTTCTCAAAGATCTCAAGGTCGGAGCAGCGCGCGGAGGAGTGAATCAGGCCTTCGCCAAACCGGTTCAGGGTTTTGGTGTTTGCGCCAAGCTGGGAGAGGGTGGCAAAGGATTTGCGGCCCAGAGCCTCCATGGTGGAGTTGATCGGGGTTTCGCCCTGTTTGTTCTCCATCTCGAGATCAGCGCCGAACTCATGCAGCTTTTTGATCACCTCGATATGGCCGAATTTGGCCGCGAAGTGCAGCGGGGTTTCTTCGAACTCGTTCTTGCAGTTCACGTTGACGCCGCTTTCCAGCAGGGTCTGCAGAATTTCCATGCGCCCCCAGCGTGCCGCGTCGTGCAGCAGGCTGGTGCCGTAGCTGCGGTGTTTGGAGAGATCCGCGCCCAGTTTTTCAAGCGCGCGGAAGGAGGCGGGGTTTTCGGCGTTGATGGTGAGGAAGATCGGGGTTTCCTGACGGCCGTTGGTGGCTTCAAGATCCGCGCCGAGGCTTTGCAGTTTGCGCATGGCGACAAGCTGGCTTGCCGCGGAAGCTGCGTGCAGTGCGGTGTTGCCTTTGTTGTCGCGGTCCTCAAGGCCGATGCCGAGGCCCACAAGGCGGTCAAACAGGCGCACATCGCCAAGAGCCGCAGCCTTGTGCAGAATGGTGCCGCCATCAAAGCGGCGGGCATCCGGTTTGGCGCCCATTTTGATCAGCGCATCAAAGATCTGTCCGCCGTCACGCGACGAGACATAAAAGAGCGGGGTTTCACCGCGGTTGTCGGTCACTTCGAGATCGGCACCGGCGGCGATGAGGGCCTCAACCGTGTGCAGCTGGCCGGAAGTGACGGCCATATGCATTGGTGTCATGCCGCTGTCGCCGGGGGAGGCGAGGTCCAGCCCGAAGGCCGCGAGCTTGGTGATCGCGGCCACGTTGCCTGCGCGGGCGGCCACATGCATGGGCGTCAGTTTCTGCGGGCTTGGCAGGATGAAGTTGAACCCAAAGCCGACGAGACGATCAAGTTTGGCCTCGGGGGCATCAGAGCGCACCGCGCCTTCGAGCGCCTGGAAGAAGATCATGTGGCTGCGGTCATCAAAGGCCAGCGCGGCTTTGATCACATGGGTCATGGTGGCGAGGCTGCCGTAGCGGGCAGCCCAGGTGACGGCGGAAGCCTCAGCGGTCAGTGCGAGGTCGATGCGCGCGCCGCTGTCGAGCAGGAAGGCAAACACATCAGGGCGCTGCAGGCTGGACGCAAAGAGCAGAGGGCTTGTGCCGTAGGCACCCTGAAAGTTCACACCGCTGCCGACACGGGCATTTTCGCGCACGGTGGCAAAGTCGTCGGTGGCTATGGAGATCATCAGTTCCGAGATGTCGCCATCGCGCAGAAGATCGGCAACCGGGCCGCTGGGGTCATCTGCCGGAATCGTCTTAATAAGGGCAAAGATGTCTTCGGCTGTTTCAGCCTTCACGCGTTGATCCAATTTTCGGCTCCCATCGGTTGATGGCTTATTCGAGTAGAGGCTAGAAGTTGACGGTTTCTGAAAATCAAACAGAGGTTCGATAAAATGCCGGGTATCTGGCGCGTGATGACGCTGCGGGACAGGGCTTGCGGGCGGCGCAGCGGTCTTGAGAGGGGCACCATGCGTGCTGTGAAACGGATTTTTTGGGGGCGTTTGGGCCGAATTTTCCAGAAAAATAGCGCGGTGCTGGAAAAACTAGGCCAAAATTACACCTTTGATGGCCGAATTTGTCAGAGTTTCGTAAAAACAAATACTTATGCGGAAAACTGCTTAGAATTTTAGGCGTCAGTCGCGCAGGAAACGCCTTGGTTTAAGAGGGACTCTTCACATTTTTGAGAGCGCTGGCCGGAACTGTCAGCGAGTTGTCCGGCGCGAACATGTTGGCGTGACGCTAAGTCACCCATATTGGCCTCACAAGGCGGGCCGCAGGGTTCGTCAAAGCTGAAATACCAAGCCCGAAACCACAGAGCTTTAGGAGGATGCGATGACTGAGTTCACAGTGACCACACCGTCGAATTTGCGCGCTGCCGTTTGCCCGAAGCCTGCGATGCCGGGGTTGGCCAGTTCTCTTGTTTTCCAGTTGCGACGGGACACCTTACTTTAAGCCGCAACTGAAATCCCCGGTCGTCTGCGTAACCCCCTCTCCCTCCTCCCCCCCCCAACGCAGATGATCGGGGGCCCTATTTTTAAAGACCACCACTCACCTAAAACCGCGCCGGTCGCGTGCTGCCTGTCTGGCTGAAATTGCCAAAACCACCACTCACACTCTCTCAGACACAGACAGCCAACGACCGGCGAACGGCGTGCAGCTGATGCGCGCGACAGCAGATTTTGCCGGGCAGGCACAATGCATCCGGCGGCCAAGCGGGGGCAGTTCAGGCCTGACTATCGTTAAAGGTGTGTCCGAAAGTGTCAGCGGGTTGTCCGTCGCCGACATGTAGAAAACGCTTGGGATGTTGCATTAAGGTGGGGAGCGAAAGCACTTAGCTTTGCAATACCAACCTACCTCAGCGCCTTAGGAGGATGCGATGAACGCAAAAGACGTTATGGAAACCGACAACACAGGGACAACCCTGCGTGCGTCTCTGGATAAAATTCGCGCAGCCTATACCCGCTCTCCGGCACCGACACGGGAAGAGCGCAAGGACCGCCTGAACCGGTTGCACAAAGGCATCATCGAATACAAAGACCGCCTCGTGGCCGCGGTGGACAAGGACTTTGACGGGCGCGCGCCGGCAGAGACCATGATGGCGGAAATCCTGCCTGTTCTGGAAGGTATTCACTACAACAAGAAGAACCTTCGCAAGTGGATGCGCCAATCCCGCCGCGATGTGCCTTTGGCGCTGATGGGGGCCAAGACCAAGGTGCATTACCAGCCGCTGGGCGTTGTGGGCATCGTGGTGCCATGGAACTTCCCGATCTTCCTTGGTCTGTCGCCGATGGTTGGCGCCTTTGCGGCGGGCAACCGCGCGATGATCAAGACCTCTGAGTTTGCACCGGAAACTGCCAATGTGCTGACCGAGATGCTGGGAAAATACTTCTCTGATGAGGAGGTTGCGGTTGTGAACGGCGGCGTAGAGGTTGCCACAGAGTTCACCAAACTGCCGTTTGACCACCTTGTTTTCACCGGCTCCACGCAGGTGGGCAAGATCGTGATGCGCGCGGCTGCCGAGAACCTCACTCCGGTGACGCTGGAGCTGGGTGGCAAATCGCCTGCGATCATCCACGACAGCTTCCCGGTGGAAGAAGCGGCCAAGCGGATCGCGTTTGGCAAAGGTCTGAACGCAGGTCAGGTCTGTGTGTCCCCGGATTACATCATGGTGCCGCGCAGCAAGATGAACGCCTTTGTGGAGGCCTTCAGCAAGGCGATTGCCAAGCATTATCCAACGCTGGCGTCCAACTCGGATTACACCTCCATCATCACCGAGCGTCAGCGCGACCGCTTGGTGGACAACATCCGTGACGCCGAAGAAAAAGGCGCGACCATCAAGGTCATCAACCCAAGCAACGACAGCTTTGAGGGCACCCGCAAGCTGCCAATGCATGTGATCACCGATGTGTCTGACGACATGCGTGTGATGCAGGAAGAGATCTTTGGCCCGCTGCTGCCTGTTGTGCCATATGACAAGCTGGAAGAGGCCATCGACTATGTGAACGACCGGGACCGTCCGCTGGCGCTTTACTACTTTGACTGGGACACCGCGCGGGGCGAGAAGATCCTGAACGAGACTCACTCCGGCGGGGTTTGCATCAACGAAGTGATGACCCACACCATGGTCGACGACATGCCGTTTGGCGGGGTTGGCCCGTCTGGCATGGGGCACTACCACGGCAAGGAAGGCTTCCTGAACTTCTCCAAAGCCAAGGCGGTTGTGCGCAAGGGGCGTTTTGACGGCAACGCATGGGTCGCAGCACCCTGGAACAACATGTTCTTCAACATCATGGTCAAATTCCAGCTGTGGCGCTTCAAAAAGCCCTAAGCTGAGCAGGCTCAGGCCTCTGGGGTCATCTGCACCTTGCGGTTCCTCCCCGCACAGATGATCCCGCATAGACCACACCGAAGCGCGACGTGCGCGCGCTTCGGCTCTTTACCTCTCCCAGCGCCTTTGAAGACGGCTGGGCCCATGCCTTTCTCCGAGATTGACAGATGATAAGCTCCCCGATCACCTATGCCCTGCGCGCGCTTTCCACGTTTTTTCCGCCACAAAAGCCGCTGATTTTCTCAGGGCAGGGGGCTGTGTTGAAGCTGGCGGATCTGATGGTGATCAGCGGGCAGAAGCGCCCTTTGCTGGTGACCGACAGCTTCTTGCTGAAGAACGGGATGCTGGATGAGCTGATTGCCTTTCTCGAAGGGGCGGGTTGCACGGTCACGGTGTTTGACGGCATCATCCCGAACCCCACCTTTGCCGTCGTGGAGGCCGGATTGGCCGCAAGCCGGGCGGGGCAATGTGATGCGGTTTTGGCGGTGGGCGGCGGCTCTGCCATTGATGCGGCCAAAGTGATTGCGGCGGCCAGCACCAGCAAAAAGTCTCTGGCGCAGCTGACCGGCATTTTGAAGGTGAAACAGCCGCCGCTGCCGTTTTATGTGGCGCCCACGACCTCCGGCACCGGCTCTGAGGTGACAAGCGCGGCGGTAATTTCGGACACGGAGACCCACAAGAAGACGTTTTTTGTGGATCCCAAATATATCCCCATCGCAACCGCGTTTGACACGGGCCTGCTGAAATCTCTGCCCGGCCCGATGACGGCCGCGACCGGAATGGATGCGCTGACCCATGCGATTGAGGCCTATACCTCGCGCAACCGCTTTGCAGACACAGACCGGGATGCCGCCATGGCGATCAAGCTGATCGTCAAGTTCCTGCCGGTGGCCTATGAGAACGGGGCGGATGAACACGCTCGGGAAATGGTCGCGCTGGGCTCCTTTCTGGCGGGCTATGCCTTCAGCAAGGCGAGCCTTGGCTATGTGCATGCGATTTCCCACCAGATCAGCGCGCATTACAACACGCCGCATGGGCTCGCGAATGCGATCCTGCTGCCGCGGGTGCTGCGGTTCAACAAGACCGCCTCAGCGCAGCGATATGCCAAGCTGGAGCGGATGCTGAGCGGCACTGAGGGCGATGCTTTTGCGCCCGAACAGGTGGATCAGTTCATTGCCCGTGTCGATGCGCTGGCGGAGCGTGTGGGCATCCCTGTGAACCTGAAAGATGTGCAGCCTGCGGATTTTGACGCGATTGCAAAAGAGGCGCTGGCGGAAGCGCGCAGCTCCTATGCGGTGCCGCGCGTGATGCGCAAGGCGGATGTGGTCGCGATCCTGAAATCTGTGGAAAGTGGCGACCGGTCGGTGCGTTTTGGGTGAAGGCATATGCCTTCCAATGAGGAATTAGTGAATGATTTCAGTTATGTGTGTTGTTCAGGAAGGGCAGATCTCAACGGAGGTTCAATTCGCCCTAAGAGCAGCCATCAGTGCATTCACGCAGCGGGCCTTTGCTGCGGCAGCAGATATCGACTGGATCGTGGTGCCACAGGGCAGCGGGTTTACCGCCGCTGCGCCGTCCACTGCGATGGTTGCCTCGATGCACGCAAACCGCAGCCTGAAACGCGGAGAGCGCACGGCGCTGCTGCGAGAGTTGGGAGAGATCTGCATGGCGCGGACCGGGTTGTCGCCAAATGAGGTTGTGACCTCAATACGCGACCCGCAATAGACCGAGATTTGTGCCCCTTTGGGAGGGGCACGTTTTAAACTAGGATAGGGCCGCGCATTGGGGGCCGGAAACACAAGCCCCCTTCGGATCGCGCTTTGGGAAGGAAGATCACATGCCTCTCTATATGTGCAATGCCGTTCACGGTGTCATTTCAGCACACGCCAAAAAGCGCATCGCCGAAGACATTACGGATATTCACTGTGATGTCACCCGCGCGCCGCGCGCGTTCGTGCATGCGTTCTTTTTTGAGGATGCGCCGCAGCTGGCGATTGACGGGAAAGCCGTGTTTCTGTTTGCCAGCATTCGCGAAGGGCATAGTGAGGCGCAGAAGGCCGCGCTTGTGAGCCGGATCACCGCGTCGATCCATGCCCATGTCGGGATCGATATGAGCCAGATTGTCATGGACATCACGGATGTGCCGGCAAGCTGGGTCATGGAGGGCGGGGAGATTCTGCCGGAACCGGGAGAGGAAGGCGACTGGATCAAGCGGCGTCATCCGGTTGGGGTCTGATCGCGGCAGGATGGCCTTCTCATAAACACCAATAAGCCCCGCAGGTGCGCAACCAGACGGGGCTTTTTCATGTGTTGTGAAGCGCGTGTGCGCGCCTGTCAGGCGACGCGCGGCACGTTGGAGCGGCGCACCTCGCCCGGTGTCTGGCCAAATTTCTTGGAGAAGGCGCGGGCAAAGCTTGCAGGCTCAGAATAGCCCACGCGCCAGGCCACGGTCTCCACGTTGAGGCCCGCCGTTTGCAGCAGCTCATGCGCCAGTGCCATGCGCACATCGGCATAAAGTTCGCGGAAGCTGGTGCCTTCTTCGGTGAGGCGGCGGCGCAGGGTGCGCTCTGTCACGGTGAGCCGTTCCGAGATCTCCTCGATCTTATGCTCGCTGGAGATATTGTCCAAAATCGCGTCGCGCACTTTCTGCGACCAGGGCGGCAGGATGTCTGCCGCGTTCTGGGAGAGGGCTTCGCATTGTTCCAGGCAGAAGCGCAGCGAGACCGGATCAGATTTTGCCAGCGGCTGATCCAGCAGGGCTGACGGGAACGACAGCGCATAGGCGGGCTGGCCGGTCAGAACCGGCAGATTGCTGATCATGGAGAGATCAAGGCCATAGCTCGCCTCGGGTTCAGGCGTTTCGATCTTAAACCCGACCTGACCCGGCGCCAGCAGGATTTCCTGAATGAAGTTCACTGAAATGGCGCAGTGGCGTTCTAGAATGAAGCGCTGTGCGGTGTCCGGGATGCCGTCCATGTTGATGGTCAGCTGCGCGCGCTCGCCAAATTCCTCAAGCCTGTAGTCGGCAATCGAGGAGGAGAGGTTGATGTAATCAAGCGAGGTCTCAATGGCGGAGCGCAAGGTGGGGCTGGTGAGAATCGCAAAACCCCAGATCCCAAAGGCGTGCACATGCATGTCGCGCCCGACAATCCAGCCAAGGCCCACGCTGCGTGGCGCAAGCCGCATGAAGTTCATGATGATCTGCAGCTCTTGCTCGGTGTTGTGCAGGGCTTGCGGATCGGACACCTCGTCCTGACTGATGCCGGAGCCTTCCAGACAAGCATCCACATCGACGCCAAGTTTTTCGGCGTGCTCGCAAATGACCTTCAGAATGGTCGCGGATCGAGTGTTGGCTCTGACTATCATGAGACCGAAAATAGAGGCTTGTCCGAAAAAATCAAACTCCCCTGAGTGTAAAACTCATGTGATGAAATTCACCATGGGGCGAGGGGGATGGGCAGCTTTGTACGCGCTGGCGACGGGAGAGAGTGTGGCGTGCAGTGTCGTGCGAGAGGCAGGGAGCAGAGGACGCGGGTGAAATGCATGGGATATCCAACCTGTGTTGGCTGTGTGCTGTGTCATGCTTTCAGAGGAAAGTGGCTGGGGTGGTAGGATTCGAACCTACGGTGCGCGGTACCAAAAACCGGTGCCTTACCACTTGGCTACACCCCAACTGTGTGGCGGTATTTACTTAGAGCGGCTGGGAGGTGCAAGACCCGAAATGAGCTTTTTGGCGAAAAATTTGCCACTCGGTACAAAAAATTTTCGCGAAAGAATGCATGTCCAATAAACACTGGGTTTTTGAAGACCTCGCGTCATTTCGCAGCGCCTGTCGTGGACAAAGGGGGAGGGGCAACGACATGGTGGGGCAAAGCGATAGAGAGGAGAGAGCCAATGTTCCTGGGAATGCGGCCGGAGAATGAGGCCCTGTTGGCGCAGGTCAAAGAGATGATCCGTGATGAGGTCATGCCTTTGGAGGAGGAGTACCATGCGGAGATCGGCAAAGAGGACCGTTGGGCCTATACCGCGCGGCAGGCGGAGATTCTGGAAGGGTTAAAAGCCAAGGCCAAAGAGCGCGGGCTGTGGAATTTCTGGCTGACGGATTCGGACAAGGGATTCGGGCTCTCTACCGTGGAATATGCGTTTTTTGCCGAGGAGATGGGCAAGACGCCGCTGGGCGCTGAGGTGTTCAACTGCTCCGCACCGGATACCGGCAACATGGAAGTGTTTGAGCGCTATGGCACCGAGGCCATGAAGGACAGGTGGCTAAAGCCGCTGCTCAATGGGGAGATTCGCTCTGCCTATCTGATGACGGAGCCGGATGTGGCGAGTTCGGATGCCACCAATGTGTCCATGTCCTGTGTGCGCGATGGCGATGATTATGTGCTCAACGGCGAGAAATACTGGGCTTCTGGGGCGGGGGATCCGCGCTGTAAGGTCTATATCGTCATGGTGAAAACCGGGGGCGAGGAGCTTCCTGTGCATAAGCGGCAGTCGATGATTGTGGTGCCTGCGGGCACCGAGGGCATCGAGATTCTGCGCCCCATGATGGTCTATGGGCAGGATGATGCACCGCACGGGCATATGCACATCAAATTCACCAATGTGCGCGTGCCTGCGGAGAATCTGTTGCTGGGCGAAGGTCGGGGCTTTGAGATCGCGCAGGGGCGGCTTGGGCCTGGGCGCATTCACCACTGTATGCGTGCGATCGGGCAGGCTGAGGTGGCGCTGGAGCGCATGTGCAAACGCGCGCTGAACCGGGAAGCCTTTGGCAAGCCGCTGGCGCATCTGGGGGCGAACTACGACATCATTGCCGAGTGCCGGATGGAGATCGAGCAGGCGCGTCTGCTGTGTCTGAAAACCGCCTGGATGATGGATCAGGGGGATGCCCGTGCGGCGGCGCCCTGGATCAGTCAGATCAAGGTGGTGGCCCCGAATGTGGCGCTGAAGGTGATTGATGAAGCGGTGCAGATGCACGGCGGCACCGGGATTTCACAGGACACCCCGCTGGCGCAGGCCTGGACACATGTGCGCACATTGCGGCTGGCTGACGGGCCGGATGCGGTGCATCGCCGGCAGGTGGCGCGCAAAGAGCTGCGCCAGTACACGCAGGAAAAGGTCTGACACCGCGTTTCTGTATCAGACCAGTGGTTGCATGGCGGCGGTGTCTGATCGGAGGGAATTTGGAAGGCGCGGCCCGGGAGGTGGCGCCTTTTTCATTGGGTTACGGGTGTTTGGGGTGGGGAAGGTGATTTAACCGTGCCCTTGGCGCTGGTGAGGCGGACGTGGGGTTTCCACTTTGGTCTGAATTGGGGGCCAGCCCCCAAGCCCCCGGGATATTTGACGAATGAGAAGCATGCTTTGTGATGATCTCGTACCGACTCAGAATGGGGAGGCGTTGGGATCAAAGAGCAGGAGGGCTTCGGCTTCTGCGTAGGGCGCGCGCATTTGGGGCGTTTCCAGATGGGTCATAAAAAGCCGGGTCACCGGGACGTGCTGTGTGAGCAGGGCGCTGTGGGCTTTGGTGATACCGTCTTTCAGAAAGCGCTCTGCAACCGCGAGGCTGAAGGTGGCGGACACAAAGCCGGTGTTGCGCGGGGCGGTAAGTGGGCTGTCTGAGTAGATGGTGCGGTACAGAAGCACTTGGGACGTGCCGAGATGTGAAAAAGCGGCGCGCAGGAAAGCAAGGCGGGCGAGGATGTGGCGCATGCGGTGTGGGAGTGCTTTGTCGCCGGAGAGCTCCTCAACATCGCGCAGGATGCGGCCCTCATAGGGGCAAAGGCCAAGCTCTGCCAGCGCAAGGCGATGGGCCTTGATGGTTTCGCCCGCGTGAGGATTGCTGACGTATCGGGGGGCGATGTCTTGTTCGAGCGAAAGGACATTGTGATGGCGGAGCCAGTTGCTCAGCGCCTTGGGGTTGGTGAAGGCCGAGAAGTTTTCGGGCGTTGCTATGGGGGCGGCGAGGTGGCCGTTGGCGGACAGCCAGTCGCTGGCTTCCGCGGTGAGGCGTTGCAGCCGGATTTCGGTGGTGGCGCGCTTGGCTGTGTCAATTGGGATGTGCAGCGGTTGATTGAGGCGGGCGCATGCGGCTTCGAGTTCGTTGATCTGAGCCTGCGGCAGCTTGGGAGAGGTTGGCGCGCAGAGGAATTTCTCTGCCTGCCAAACTGGAAAGGACCACCGCGCGCCGGTGTCTTCGAAGGCGCGCACTTCCACAGTGAAGCTTGCGATGTCCGGGCGGACGCTGATGAGCCGCACGGGCGTGCGGCGCGGGTCACGCATCCAGAGGGGCGTGCCGGGGCGGAGCATGGCGAGATGGGCGACCGATGCGTCTGATGGCGGGGCGCTGGGCATAAGGCCAGCTTTGGCGCTTTCGCGCTTGGGTCAAGAGCGTACTGAAGTGCGGGAGGTTTTAAGAACGCCTGACTAGCGGCGCAGTTCCGTGGCCCGGGCCAGCCCGTCTGCCACGGCGGTGAAGACCTCGGCAAAGGTGTGCTCTGCGTCTGGAAACACGGTTTTCATGGTGCCAGAGACCACTGTCAGAAGGCTGGAGCCGCCAACGTAAATCACGCGGTCGATGTCTGCTGGAGTGCAATTCGCCATAGCGAGGGTGTCTTCAGCGGCCACGTGCAGCTGTTTGGCGTGATCGGACAGGAGTGCGGTGAGAATTTCGCCGCTCACCGGCTGCTCAAGGCCACGCTCGATTTCCGAGAGGCTGATCTTGGCGTTGGCGTCGCCGTTGTTGGCGGCGATTTTGCCGCGTTCCACATCAAAGGCCAGCTCATGGCCGAGCTCGTCACGCAGCACGGTTTCAAGGCGGGCGAGCTTTTCGGGTTCTTCCGCCTGACGCAGCATGTCCTCGACGGTGCGGCGGGTGCGGGCGTTGTAGAGGAAGGGGATTTTCTCCCAGGTGGCGAGATCGTGGAAGATGGCGTTGGGGGCAGGCAGGGTGCCTTTGCCGAATGTGTCACGCAGGGGCGAACCTTTGCCCAGCAGCGGCATGACATGATGAAAGCTCAGCGCGCGGTCAAAATCGGTGCCGCCGATGCGGATGCCGTGGTTGGCGAGGATTTCCACACCGGTGTCGGTGGTGCGGAACACAGAGAAATCCGAGGTGCCGCCGCCGATGTCGACAATCAGGCCGGTTTCTCCACGGTGTTCATGTGCGCCACAGGCAATCGCAGCCGCTTCGGGCTCAGAGAGGAAGGTGACCTCGGAAAACCCGGCGGCGAGATAGCAGGCGCGCAGGTCGTCTTCGGCCTGTTGCTCGCGCGGGTCATTGTTGCCGTGAAAGACCACCGGGCGGCCGGAGATGGCGTGGGTGAAGCTGTGGCCGGTCTGGGCTTCGGCCTGATGTTTGATGTGGCGCAGGAAGCGGGCGATGATCTCCACAAAGGTCACGCGCTCGTTCAGGATCTGGCGCTTTTCATGCATGAGTGTGGTGCCGAGTACCCGCTTGAGCGCGCGCATGAAGCGGCCTTCTTCGCCCTCAAGGAGCGCATCATTGGCGGGTTGACCCAGAAGCGTGGCGCGGCTGTCGTAGTCAAAGAAGAAAGTGGTGGGCAGGGTGGTCTGACCGGCCTCAAAGGTGATGAGGTGTGGGGCACCCTCCACCATCAGCCCCGCGGCGGAGTTTGAGGTGCCAAAATCGATGCCCAAAGTGTGTGGTTTGGTGCTCATGGTCCGGTCTCCGCGCGGCAGGGAAAGGCGCGGGTTTTAGGGAGCGGGCAGGGGCCTGTCAAGCGCATCTCTTGGCGCAGTTTTTAAGTTGAGTTCATTGGCCAAACCTGACTTTGCCTCAACGGATCGCTCGGGCCGGTGCATAGGCGGGATCGGTTGAAAAACTTCAGGAGAGTGCTTTGAGTTCTTGAAGAATACGATGCTTCAAATCCCCGAATGTCTCGGTGTTCCAGGCGCCACGTCGACCTTTGCGTTCCACTATAAGGTGGCCGTCAGGATAGCTCAGGAGACGTTCAGGTTTGAATTCCTCGCCATTTAAGGTGACGACGGTGATCTCTTGGCGCCTGGATTTTGTAGTGGGCAATCGAGCCTTAAATGTCGTCCACCACAGAAAACGCGATAAAAATTCTCTGCGGAACATCACAGCGCAACGATCTGGCATGCTTCTTATTTTGTCGCCCAGGTACCAGGAGATGAATTGATCATCACTCTGGAGGTATTTCTTGGAGACGTCCCCGGCGGCGGTGTGATGCTGAAGGAATGCGTCGGGGATGCTGGGAGCGATGGATGTATGAAATGCAATCACAGATGAGTTTCCGCAAACAAATCTGCGCCCGGCCGTGAGGCGATGAAGAGCTCGGCTCAACGCATTAAAGCGTGTGGTGCCCGAGTTGAGCATAAAACATGGTTTCTCTGGCGAGACCAATCGAGCGATTGCCGTTAAGTCCCCTAAAACGACGCTGTCGAGATCCAAGAAGACGCAAGGGGTGTCTTGGGGAATTTTGGACAGGCCAAACGCGGCAAGTTTGACCGGATAGCCGCCACCGAAAAATCGAGGGTTGCGAAAGCTCTCTGGGATCAATTCTTGATGAATATAGGGCGCTACATCTGGTCGAATGCGATCAGTCATCAAAACGATGCTTGGTTTGACACTTGCCTTTTTTAGAACAGAGGCCGCCAAACTGTTCACTGATTTTGCATCATACATGTCTCCCCAGATGGCAAAGATAAGGTACCAGCTTGGGCTTTCATTGTGCCGCATCGGGAAAGGCTCTCTGTGGGCTAAGGAAGAAGGATCTCTCGGGGATTTTAAGACTCGTTTTTAAGTGAAAGTCCACCTGATAGAGTTGGCAGACAAATGACAAAGCGATGTCTTTGGGAGGTGAGAAAACTGAATTTGAACAGGTTTTCAGCCCTTAGCTCGTGCAAAATCAGTAACCAAAAACAAGAAAGCCGCCTTGTTGGCGGCTTTCTGTTCAGGAGCATTTTGTATGCTCAGCCTTGTAGCGAACGCACTTCCAGGTCGCCTTCTTCGCGGGCTTTCATGGCCCGTGCTGCCGCGTTGGAGGCGGCGGCGGTGGTGAAGTAGGGGATCTTGTCAAACAGTGCCACGGAGCGGATCTCGCGGCTGTCGTTGACGGCCTGTGCGCCTTCGGTGGTGTTCATCACCAGAGAGATGTCGCCGTCTTTGAGGTGGTCCACGATGTTTGGACGGCCCTCGTAGACTTTGTTCACCTTGGTGCAATCCACGCCTTGTTCGCTTAGCCATGTGGCGGTGCCAGCGGTTGCCACCACAGAGAAGCCAAGCTCGATCAGGATATTGGCTGCCTCGACCATCGCGTCGGTCTTGTCGTCGTCTTTGACGGAGATGAAGGCCTTGCCGGAGGTTGGCAGCTCCATGCCTGCACCGAGCTGTGCCTTCAGGAAGGCGCGCGCAAAGCTGCGGTCCCAGCCCATGACTTCGCCGGTGGAGCGCATTTCCGGGCCGAGGATGGTGTCGACGCCCGGGAAGCGGGCAAACGGCAGCACGGCCTCTTTCACGGAGAACCAAGGCATGTTGGGATCCGCCAGCGTCATCTGATCCGCAATTGGCTGATCCTTGGTGGCGTCGAGTTCCACGTAAGGGGCACGTTTGGGGAAGTCCGCGAGTTTTTCACCCGCCATGATGCGCGCGGCGATGGAAGCAATCGCGCTGTCGGTGGATTTCGCGACAAACGGCACGGTGCGAGAGGCACGTGGGTTCACCTCGATGAGGTAGATTTCGCCGTCTTTCACAGCGAACTGCACGTTCATCAGGCCAACCACGTTCAAGGCCAGCGCAAGGGCGCGGGTCTGACGCTCGATTTCCGCGATGGTCTCTTTGTCCAGCGAGTAGGGCGGCAGGGAGCAGGCGGAGTCACCGGAGTGAACGCCTGCCTCTTCGATGTGCTGCATGATGCCGGAGATATGCACGTCTTTGCCGTCACAAAGCGCGTCCACATCCAGCTCGGTTGCGCCGGAGAGGTAGCTGTCGAGCAGAACGGGGCTGTCGCCAGAGACCACAACCGCCTCAGCGATGTAGCGCTCCAGTTGGCCCATGTCGCGCACGATTTCCATGGCGCGGCCACCCAGAACATAAGATGGGCGGATCACCAGCGGGAAGCCGATTTCATCTGCAATCGCAAGCGCTTCGGCGTCGGTGGAGGCGATCCCGTTCTTAGGCTGTTTCAGCTTCAGCTCGTTGACCAGCGCCTGGAACCGCTCGCGGTCTTCAGCAAGGTCGATGGCGTCTGGCGTGGTGCCGAGGATCGGGATGCCTTCTTCTTCGAGCGCGTTTGCCAGCTTCAGCGGGGTCTGGCCGCCGAACTGTACGATCACGCCGTGCAGGGTGCCGTTCTCCTGCTCAACGCGTAGGATTTCCATCACGTGTTCAAAGGTGAGCGGCTCAAAATACAGACGATCAGAGGTGTCATAGTCGGTGGACACGGTCTCTGGGTTGCAGTTGATCATGATGGTTTCATACCCCTGCTCGGTCAGCGCGTAGCAGGCGTGACAGCAGCAGTAGTCAAACTCGATGCCCTGACCGATGCGGTTCGGGCCACCACCAAGGATCACGACTTTCTTGCGCTCAGAGGGGCGCGCCTCACATTCCACTTCGCCCATCATTGGGGTTTCGTAGGTGGAGTACATGTAAGGGGTCTGCGCCTCAAATTCGGCGGCACAGGTGTCGATGCGCTTGAACACGGCGGTCACGCCGAGGTTCTGACGGGCGCGGCGCACGTTGTCTTCATCGCGGCCAGAGAGTTTGGCGAGACGTGCGTCGGTGAAGCCGAGCATTTTGAGCGCGCGCAGCTCTTTTTCGGTGACCGGCAGGCCGTTTTTGCGCACGCCCTCTTCGGCGTCCACGATTTCGCGGATGCGATCTAGGAACCATGGGTCAAACATGGTGACGCCGTGGATCTCATCGTTGGTCAGGCCGTGGCGCATGGCTTGCGCGATGGTGCGCAGGCGATCCGGGGTGGCGACGCTGATCGCCTTGATCACAGCGGCTTTGCCTTCGGCACTGTCATCCGCGCCTTCGATTTCGACCTCATCAAACCCGGTCAGACCGCTTTCCATGGAAGCCAGTGCTTTTTGCATGGATTCGTGGATGGTGCGGCCAATGGACATGGTTTCGCCCACGGATTTCATCGCAGTGGTCAGGTGCGGCTCGGAGCCCGGGAATTTCTCGAAAGCGAATTTCGGGATCTTGGTGACAACATAGTCGATGGTCGGCTCAAAGGAGGCCGGGGTGACTTTGGTGATGTCGTTGTCCAGCTCATCCAGCGTGTAGCCCACAGCCAGTTTGGCCGCGATCTTGGCAATCGGGAAACCGGTCGCTTTGGAGGCCAGCGCAGAGGAGCGGGACACACGTGGGTTCATTTCGATCACAACCATGCGGCCGTCTGCCGGGTTCACCGCCCATTGCACGTTGGAGCCGCCGGTTTCCACGCCGATCTCACGTAGTACGTTGATCGAGTGGTTGCGCATGATCTGGTATTCTTTGTCCGTCAGCGTGAGCGCAGGCGCCACAGTGATGGAGTCGCCGGTGTGCACGCCCATCGGGTCGACGTTTTCGATGGCGCAGACGATGATGGCGTTGTCCGCTTTGTCGCGCACCACTTCCATCTCATATTCTTTCCAGCCCAGCAGGCTTTCATCCACGAGGATCTGGTTCACCGGGGAGGCGTCCATGCCGGTGCGGCAGAAATGGATATAGTCTTCGCGGTTGTAAGCCACGCCGCCACCGGTGCCACCCAGAGTAAAGGCAGGACGGATGATGGCAGGCAGGCCGATGCTTTCCAGCTCTTCCAGCGCAAGGCGGATGCCTTCGTCCAGATCAGCGGAGCCGTCTTCTTTCTTAGGTGCGGTCACGATGGAGGCACGTGGGTTTTCGATGCCCAGACGATCCATGGCTTCGCGGAAGAGTTTGCGGTCTTCGGCCATTTCGATGGCGTCGCGTTTTGCGCCGATCATCTCGACGCCGAATTTGTCGAGCACACCCATTTCTTCAAGCGCAAGGGAGGTGTTGAGGCCGGTCTGACCGCCCATGGTGGGCAGGAGCGCGTCAGGGCGCTCTTTCTCGATGATCTTGGCAACAACTTCCGGCGTGATTGGCTCGATATAGGTGGCATCCGCCAGACCGGGGTCGGTCATGATAGTCGCCGGGTTGGAGTTCACCAGAATAACGCGGTAGCCCTCTTCGCGCAGCGCTTTACACGCTTGCGCCCCCGAGTAGTCAAATTCGCAGGCCTGACCAATCACAATGGGGCCGGCCCCGATGATCATGATCGAGGAGATGTCGGTTCTTTTTGGCATGATAAACCTCGGGCTAGAAGGGCGTGGTGGGAGACGCCGAATGCGCAAATTGTCGTGGGTTATACGCATCAGGCGACAACGTGCAAGAGGGATCACCGGGGGAGCGGGATTTTGTCATGATCTGCCGCTTTCACCACTGTCATTTGCCAAAATGCGCCGTATATGACCAGAAGACAACTTTCGCCGACAGGGGATACAGGTGCAGATTCGCTTTGATCACGGGCCAAACGGGCATGCGACGCTGTTTGATGCGGCGGAGCATGTGATTTCGGTGACGGAGCCACATGAGGTGGATCTGGCCTTTGACGTGCTGAGACAGGCGCAGGCGGCAGGGTTTTGGCTTGCAGGATATGTAAGCTATGAGCTTGGCTATGTGCTGGAGCCACGGCTGCGCCGGATGCTGCCCAAGGCGCGGCGGCTGCCTTTGATGCAGTTTGGTGTGTTTCGCGCGCCAACGGCGGCCAAGGCGCTTTCCACAGATGCGCGGTTTGATCTGGGCGCATTTGCGCCGCGCTGGAGTGCGGCCACCTATCGCGCGGCATTTGACCGGGTGCATGGCTACATCGGTGCTGGCGATATCTATCAGGCGAATCTGACGTTTCCGATGGATGCAGCTGTGTCCGGAGATGCCGAAGCGCTCTATGCCGCGCTCGCGGCGCGCCAGCCGGTTGGCCATGGGGCGTTGATCAAACAGGCGGGGCTGCCGACAATCCTGTCACGCTCGCCGGAGCTGTTTTTCCGCACCGACGCGGCGGGCCGGATTGAAACACGCCCGATGAAAGGCACGCAGCCCCGCAGTGAAGACGCGGCAGAGGATGCACGTCGCAAGGCGTGGCTGGCGCAGGACGAGAAGAACCGTGCCGAGAACCTGATGATCGTGGATCTTCTGCGCAATGACATCAGCCGTGTGGCGCAGCCGGGCAGCGTGAAGGTGCCGCAGCTGTTTGAGGTGGAGAGCTATGCAACCGTGCATCAGATGACCTCTACCGTTGAGGCGCAGTTGCAGGAAGACGCGCAGCTTGCCGATATTTTGCAGGCGCTGTTCCCTTGCGGGTCTATCACCGGCGCACCCAAGCTGCGCTCGATGGAGATCCTGCGTAATCTGGAGCCGTGGCCCCGTGAGATCTACTGTGGTGCAATCGGCTGGGCAGCGCCGGACGGCAGCTCTGAGTTCAGCGTGGCGATCCGCACGATGCTGCTTGAGGGCGGGCAAGCTGTGCTGAACGTGGGCGGCGGTGTTGTCTGGGACAGCAAGGCGCCTGATGAATATGAGGAAGCGCTGTGGAAAGCCCGCTTTGCCAAGACGTTCCAGCCGGAACCCGCCTGATTGAGACCTTTCGCTTTGTGCCGGGGGCGGGCGTGGCGCGGCTGCACCTGCATCTGGCGCGGCTGAAGCATTCTGCGCAGGCGCTGGGCTTTGCTTTTTCTGAAACAGATGTGTTGCGCGCGGTTGAGGCCTTGGAGGCGACCACCGATTTGCGCTGCCGTCTGACATTGGGCGCGGCCGGGGATGTGGAGATCACCACCGCAGAGATGCCCGCAGCGGCGACAAAGCCTTGGGTGTGCCGGATACATCCGGACCGTTTGTCCTCCGAGGATCAGCTGTTGCAGCACAAGACCACGCGGCGTGCGTATTATGATGCAGCGCGGGCGGAGTTGCCTGAGGGTGTGCAGGAGTGGCTGTTTCTCAATGAGCGCGGTGAGCTGTGTGAGGGCACCATCACCAATCTGGTGCTGACAATGGATGACGGTGTTCGGCTTACGCCGCCGGTTGCGTCGGGTTGTTTGCCAGGGGTGTATCGGCAGAGTTTGATTGAGGCGGGGGCGCTGCGCGAAGCGGTGCTGCGTGAGGCGGATTTGCGTGCGGCGGAAGCTCTGCATCTGACAAATGCGTTGCGCGGGGAAATCCCGGCGGTGGTCCAATAGGTGCAGGGCTGAGGCCTGCGGCGGCGATGCGAGCCCTCACTCTGTCTTGAAATTGAAACATGCGCGCGCAATTCTTCGGGCAAAACCGATTGAGGACAGCAGTTTGCCCGCACAAAACACCACCCGGCTCTGGGCCGAGTTTCTGATCCTGTTTGTCCTTGCGCCGGTGCTGATTGCCACTTTGCTGCCGGCCACGGTGATGTTCTCCGCGCTTTTTGCGCTCACTGCGCTTGGGATCCTTCTCTTGCACCTGACGCCGGGCTTTCGCTGGCGGGCGCTGCGCGAGGGGATGGCGGAGATCAAGCTGCGGCAGATGCTGATCTATACAGCCCTGATGTTTGCGGCCTGTTTTGTGGTGACGATGCTGTTTGCACCGGAGGCCTTGTTCTTTCTCGTAAGGAACGAGCCGCAATTGATGGTGGTGATCCTGATCTTCTATCCGTTTGTTTCTGCATTGCCACAGGAGCTGGTGTTTCGCCCGCTGTTCTTTCGCCGCTACAAAGCGATCCTGCCAAACGGTTGGGCGGCGATCTGGCTGAATGCGGCGCTCTTTGCGTTGGCACATCTGATGTATTGGAGCTGGGTCGTGGCCATCATGACCTTTGTGGGCGGGGTGATTTTTGCCCATGCCTACAAAGAGCGCGCCTCTTTCCCGCTGGCGGTGCTGATGCATGCGATTGCGGGCAACATCATCTTTCTGCTGGGGTTGGGTGTGTTTTTCTACTCCGGCAACGTTGTGCGGCCGTTTTAGCGCCATTTCGCGCGGTGCGGACCTTGACTTTATGGCCTCAAAAAGGTGTATCGGCGCGACCATTGTTTTTCACCCTGAAAGAGGGGCCGCACATGCACGCCTATCGCAGCCATACCTGCGCCGACCTGAACAAATCCAACGTGGGCGAGACCGTCCGCCTGTCTGGCTGGGTGCACCGCATCCGTGACCACGGCGGCATTCTGTTTGTCGACCTGCGCGATCACTTTGGCATCACGCAGGTGCTTTGTGATCCGGACAGCCCGGTTTTCTCCCAAATGGAGAAGGTGCGCAGCGAGTGGTGTATCCGTATTGATGGCAACGTCAAAGCGCGTGATGCTGACCTGATCAACGACAAGATCCCGACCGGTGAGGTCGAGGTGTTTGTGCGTGATCTGGAGATCCTCGGCGCGGCAGACGAGCTGCCTCTGATGGTGTTTGGCGATCAGGAGTATCCTGAGGAAACCCGCCTGAAGTACCGCTTCCTTGATCTGCGTCGTGAGCAGATGCAGCAGAACATGGTGCTGCGCTCTGATGTGGTTTCCTCCATGCGCAAGCGCATGTGGGACAAGGGCTTCCGCGAGTATCAGACCCCGATCATCACAGCCTCTTCGCCGGAAGGTGCGCGTGACTTCCTCGTGCCGTCCCGTCTGCATCCGGGCAAGTTCTACGCGCTGCCACAGGCACCGCAGCAGTTCAAACAGCTGATGATGGTTGCGGGCTTTGACAAATATTTTCAAATCGCGCCGTGCTTCCGTGACGAAGACCCGCGCGCTGACCGCTCCCCAACCGACTTCTACCAGCTCGACATGGAGATGTCCTTTGTGGAGCAGCAGGACGTCTTTGACACCATCGCGCCTGTTCTGGCCGGTGTGTTTGAAGAATTCGGTGGCGGCCGCAAGGTGGACGCGCCAGAGAGCTGGCCGCAGATCCCTTATGCGGAAGCTGCGCTAAAGTATGGCTCTGACAAGCCGGACCTGCGCAACCCGATTGAGATGCAGGTGGTCTCCGAGCACTTCGCAGGCTCCGGCTTTGCGATCTTTGCCAAACTGCTGGAGCAGGAAGGCACCGAAGTGCGCGCCATTCCGGCACCAACCGGTGGTGGCCGCAAGTTCTGTGACCGCATGAACAAATTTGCCCAAGGCGAAGGCCTGCCGGGCATGGGCTACATCTTCTGGCGCGACAAGACTGCAGACAGCGTAGCCCAAGAGCTGGGCATTTCGGTGAAAGAGGCGCAGGCCAAGCTGAAGTCCGGCGAAGTGGAAGGTGGCATGGAAGCCGCTGGCCCGCTGGCCAAGAACATCGGCCCTGAGCGTACCGAGGCGATCCGCCAGCAGCTGGGTCTGGGCGTGGGCGACGCGGCCTTCTTCCTGGGGGGCAAACCAAAAGCCTTTGAAAAGATCGCAGGCCGTGCGCGTGACGTGATCGGCAAAGAGCTGGGCCTGATCGACGAAGATCGCTTTGCATTTGCCTGGATCGTGGACTTCCCGATCTATGAAGCAGACGAAGAGACCGGCAAGATCGACTTTGAACACAACCCGTTCTCCATGCCGCAGGGCGGTCTGGATGCGCTGAACGGCGATCCGCTGGCGGTCAAAGGCTATCAGTACGATCTGGCGTGTAACGGCTATGAGCTGGTTTCTGGCGCGATCCGGAACCACCAGCCTGAAATCATGCTGAAGGCGTTTGAGATTGCCGGTTACGGCGAAGAGGAAGTGAAAGAGCGCTTTGGCGCGCTTTACAAAGCCTTCTCTTACGGCGCACCACCCCACGGTGGTTGTGCGGCTGGTGTGGACCGCATCGTGATGCTGCTGGCCGATCAGCAGAACATCCGCGAAGTGATGATGTTCCCGATGAACCAGCGCGCCGAAGACCTTATGATGAACGCGCCCAACGATCCTTCCAGCGATCAGTTGATGGAGCTGGGTCTGCGGGTGATCCCGCAGGAGTGATCCGCGTAAAAAGCCAACAAAGGGCCGCTTTCACGAAGGTGAGGGCGGCCTTTTCTTTTGGGGCGTCGTTCGTCTGGACCGTGAACAAAGGCTTGGCCAAGTCTGGGCGCTGTGCCACTACTTCGGGAAACGAAGGAATACCAAATGACTGAGCCAAGACCTGTTGGATTTGCCGTGCCGAATTGGCAGGCGCCACCACGCCCAACAGGGGCAGTCTTGGAGGGGCGTTATGTGCGGCTGGAGCCGTTGAATGCGGAGGCGCATGCGGCGTTGCTGTATCGGGCCTATCAGTCTGATGACTGGGTTTGGGATTACATGCCGTATGGGCCTTTTCATTCCTCAGCGCAGTATCATCGCTGGGTGCGGGAGACCGTCGCGAACCCCGATCATTTCTTCTATGCGATCTACAGCAAAGCGGACCGGACGTTCACAGGTGTTGCCTCCTACCTCAGGATTGCGCCGGAAGCGGGGTCCATTGAGGTGGGCAATATCAACTTCGCACCGATGATGCAGGGCACGCCTGCGGCGACGGAGGCGATGTTTCTGATGATGCAATGGGCCTTTGAGGCCGGATATCGGCGGTATGAGTGGAAATGTGACGCGCTGAATGCGCCCTCGCGGCGTGCGGCCCAGCGGCTGGGCTTTAGCTTTGAAGGCGTGTTCCGTCAGGCGCTGGTCTACAAGGGGCGCAACCGGGACACCGCATGGTTTGCCGCGATTGATCAGGAATGGCCTGCGCTCAAGGCGACCTTTGATGTCTGGCTCTCGCCGAGCAACTTTGATGCGGCAGGGCAGCAGAAAGAGCGTCTGAGCGATCTGACACGACTTGTGCGTGCGAGCGGAGACCCGACGCTGGGATAACCTCCCAGATCGTCTGGGCAAGGCATTGTCGCAGTGACGCTTTCATGCGCCGCTGGCGTATTGGGTTTAGAGCGCGGTGGCGGGCGATCAGATGGTGGCGGTTTGCGCCAGCCGGTCCTGCACCACGCCGGTGAGATGGGCCACATCTGCGGTTGGCATCTGACCTGCCCTGCGGGCACGTTCCACCGCTTGTACGGCGCTCAGCAGGGATGCATCCTCCGAGCTGCGCGCGATGCCGCCCAAGAATTGCGCCACATAGTCCACAACACCGTCTTTAAGAGCCTGTTCAGGGGTTTCCTGAAGCGTGTCGGCAGCGTGCATCAGATCATCGCGCAAAGCGACCGGATCGGGCTGGATGGCCTCATTATCGGCGATGCGCGCGATGGTGGGGCGGTAGCCTTCGGTCAGTCGTGACAGGATGGCCTGCTGGAAGGAGGACAGGCTGCCGTAAGGTTTGGCGATAAACCCGTCTGCGCCTGCAGCCAATGCGCTGTCTTCGGCAAAATCATCGCCCGATGTCCCCAGGATCAGCTCGACCCGTGGGGAGGCATGGTGCAGCTCTTCGATCAGCTCCGCGCCAGAGCCGTCTGGCAGGCCCATATCCACGATGATCACCGTGGGCAGATGGATTTGCAGGTGGCGGCGGGCGGAGGTCAGGCAGTCTGCGCGGCGGATGCGCGCGCCGGAGCGGACACACATGAGCCGCAGGGCATCAGAAGCGAAGCGGCTGTCTTCGACCACAAGCACGGTCATACCCAGAAGCGGCCGCGCGGCTGATGGCGAGGTCAATGGGGAGAATGGGGACTGGTCATTCATGGCTGAAATCCTCAACGAAGCAAACTAACTGAAACATTCACATGGACTCAGGCTAGCCAGCACATGACTAACGAAGCGTTAATCGCCGCCGCGACGCCCTGCCGCTTGCGCGCGCGCGATGCAAATCCCATAACAGCGGTGAGCGGGACCAAAGCGATCCATGGAGGACAAAAATGATTGGACGACTGAACCACGTGGCGATTGCTGTGCCCGATTTGGAGGCTGCGAGCGCGCAATACCGTGATGCGCTGGGGGCCAAGGTAGGCGCGCCGCAGGACGAACCGGATCACGGGGTGACGGTGGTGTTCATCGAGCTGCCAAACACCAAGATCGAACTGCTTTACCCGCTGGGAGAAGACAGTCCTATCAATGGCTTCCTTGAAAAGAACCCGTCAGGCGGCATTCACCATGTGTGCTATGAGGTCGATGATATTCTGGCGGCGCGTGACCATCTGAAAGAGACAGGCGCGCGGGTTCTGGGCAGTGGAGAGCCCAAGATCGGGGCGCATGGCAAGCCGGTGCTGTTTTTGCACCCAAAGGACTTCAACGGCTGCCTTGTCGAGCTTGAACAGGTCTGATCAAACCACATATTTGGGTAGGAAAGCGGGCAGTTTTGCCCGCTGACTTTTTTGGAGGAGCACACAATGGGGATCACCTCAGCCATCGTTTTATACGCGGTCATCTGGTTTATGACCTTTCTGATTGTGATCCCGATTCGCCTGCAAACCCAGGGGGATTTGGGCGATGTGGTGCCCGGCACCCACGCAGGAGCACCGGAGCATCATTATCTGAAGGCCAAAGCAAAGATCACCACCCTTGCGTCGGCGGTGATCTGGGCAATTGCGTTCTGGATCATCACATCCGGTATGATCACCGTGCGTGATCTCGACATGTTCAACCGGATGGGGGATGCGCCCGTATCGGCTCCAGTTGATGGAACAGATGGGTAAACGTCGCGGCCCCTAGGATTGGGATCAGCAGGTTCACCAGCGGGATTGAGAGCGGCATCGCCATCAAGATCCCTGCAAGCCAGATTGCGCCGCCATGTTTGCGGCGCAGCTTTTTGGCCTCCGCCCGGCCCACGCGGCGCATGGCGGTGAGCTGAAAATATTCACGCCCCAGCAGGAAGCCGTTCAAAGCCCAGAAGATGAACAGGGCAAACGGCGTGAAGATCGCATAGACGATCAGCGCCAGCAGGTTCGCCGCAATCAGCACCCCGAGAAAGTTCACCGAATCCTTCAGGCCTTCGCCAAAGGACACCGCAGGCACGTCAGGCAGGTGGGGGTAGTGGCGATCTTCGACCGCATCCGCCACCTCATCCAGAAACAGGGATGTGATGGCCGAAGCGACCGGCACCATCAGAAAGACGGACAGAAAGATCATCAGGAACAGCGAGGCGGCGGTGAAAAGATCGCCGACCCAAGAAATATTGCCCAGAAGTTCCTGTACCCAAGCGGCGGCCCCCAGCCAGTTCAAAAACATCAGGAACAGCGTGTAAACCGCGATGAGCAGGGCAAATGTCAGGCCAATACCTTTGAAGAGCACCCGGCGAAAACGCGGGTCTCCCAATTGGCCGAGGGTTTTGCCAAAGGATGAGAGGATCAATCCAACAGCCATGTGACCTTTGTCTCCATATTGGGGCGGGGGCGCTCCGGGGGCGCGACTTTTTCGGTGCCGATGTGGATGAAGCCTGCGACCTTTTCATGGGGTGTGAGGCCCAGGCCTTTTTCCACAAATCCACGATCATGGCTGGCCCAGCCGGAAAGCCAGTTGGCGCCCCATCCGGCAGCCAAGGATGCATTCAGAAGTTGCAGACACACGCAGGCGGCGGAGTATGATTGCTCAATCGCCGGGACTTTTTCGCTCAGCACGGGGGATTCAATCACCGCGACTGCGAGATCTGCCTTGGCGAATTGATCCTGACCCTTGGTGATCTTTTCAGGTTCGATGCCCAGGGCGGCGCCGCGTTCGGGGATGAGACCCGCCAATTTTTGCAAGGCTTTGCGTTCCAAAACGATGAGCCGCCAAGGCTCAAGTTTGCCGTGGTCCGGGCTGCGCAAAGCGGCCTCCAGCAAGGGTTCCAGTTCGGCGCGTGATGGCGCAGGGCCGACCAGCGTTTTGGCGGGGCGTGAGCGGCGGCTGAGCAGGAAATCCAGCGCGGCTTGGTTTGGTTGTGGCATGTCCTCTCCCTTGGGAGTTGAGTAGGTATGTTGGCGTGGCCCGGTGTGATTTCAACCGGGCGGGCTTGCGAATGTGGCGGCCATCTCATCAATGAGCGTGGCAAAGAAGGCCTCAACCCGGGCGTTGGGCTGGCGGATGTCTAGTGAGGCCGCCATCGGGTCTTCGGCGCGGATGTCAGAGCCGGCAAGCTCTTCGATCACCGCATGGCCGCAGAATGGCACATAGGCCTCAGAATAGCCGCCCTCATGTACCAGCACGAGTTTGCCCTCACAGAGCGTTTCGGCGGCGGCCATGACCTGTTTGGTCATCTGTCGGAAGGTGTCCGCGGTGGCGAGCATGCGGGAGAGGGGATCAAAGGCGGCGGCGTCAAAACCGCAGGCCACGATGATGATGTCGGGATTAAAGCTGTGCAGCGCAGGGATAACGATCTGCTGCATGGCATGAAGGTAGCTGTTGTGGCCCGCGCCGGGCGGCAAGGGCACGTTGATGTTGGTGCCAAGACCCGCACCTTTGCCGCGATCTGTCGCGTCGCCGGTGTCGAGCGGGTAGTTCTTTTCCTGATGGAGCGAGATGGTGAGCACATCGCTGCGCTCATAATAGATGGCCTCGGTGCCATTGCCGTGGTGCACATCCCAGTCGAGCACGGCGACACGCTGGGCAAGCCCCTGCGCCTGTGCGGCTTCGATGGCGACCGCGATATTGGCGAGCAGGCAGAAGCCATTGGGCCAGTCGGGCAAACAGTGGTGACCCGGTGGGCGCGACAGGGCGTAGGCGTTTTGCAGCTCTCCTGCGGCAACGGCGCGGACAGCTTCGCTGGCGAGCCCTGCGGAGAGCGCTGCGATCTCATAGCCGCCTTTGCCGAAAGGTGTGCGCAAACCTATTTCACCACCGCCCGCATCGGAGACCGATTTGAACTTTCCAAGGAAGTCGCCGGGATGCACGCGGGCCAGCATTTCTGTGGTGGCTGCGGGAGCGCTGCGCACCTCAAGGTCTGCGGTTAAGCCTGTGACATCCATGAGGTTTTTGAGGCGGCGTTTGGTCTCAGGGCTTTCAGGAAGCCCACCTGCAGCAAGCGGTTGCACAAGATCGCCAACGGGCAGGGTCAGCGCGTAGTTGCCACCTGCATGCCAGAAGCACTTTTCATCAAAAAAGAACCCGGTTTTGTTGCGTGCGGCCATTCAGCTTCCCCCGTTTCATTGCGAGGGCTACCCTATGCGGGGCATTTGTGGAATGTAAATCATTGTTCGCCCAAAGGGTTTTGCATTGGAGATCGAGAGAATGGCAAAGGCCCCTGAGATGTCCCTCACGCCGGGCGCGGAAATCGCGGTGCGGGTCACACCGAAGGCCTCGCGCAACGCGGTGGTGCAGGATGGCGATATATTGCGGGTCTATGTCACGGTTGCGCCGGAGGGCGGCAAAGCCAATGCGGCCGTTGCCAAATTGCTGGCAAAGGCCATGGGTGTTGCCAAATCCCGGCTGACCCTTGTGCGCGGGCAGACCTCACGCGAAAAGGTCTTTCGGTTGGACTAGCTCACGTTTTGTCAGGGTCTCGCTTGAGCATGTAAACACCCTCAGGCAAGTCCAGCGCGGCGGTGAGATCCTGCACCTGTGCTGTGGAAAGAGTTATTTTTTGAATGCTGTCAGTGCGCGGATCATATTGTTCGATGGTGACGCATTCTTCAAACATGTGGATCACCACATCTTCTCCCAGAGGGGCGGCGCCTTCATCGACAAGCGTGACAACGGTGGAGTCAAATTCGTGCTCGATGCTGAACATATTGTGAGCCTAGCGCATCGGGGACCGGGTGCAAGCATTTCCCTCTGGTCTCGGCCACAGCGGAGGCGTAAATTCGGGAAGACGACATATTTGTGAGCGCCTTAGAAGATTGGGGTGCTGGGAAGGACGACGGATGCAGGGGCTGAAATCTGGACAAAGACCGTGGCGTGCGATGTTGCTGGCCACTGTGGCAGGGGCGGCGTTGACGGCCTGTGAAGTCACAACCACAACAGCGCCGCAACAGCGCAGCGCGCCGCAGCCCAAGGCCCCGAAAATCAGCGTGTCTCAGGCCGAGGCGCGGCTTGCGCCGATCATTGCGCAGATGGAGCCTGTGGCTGAGCGGGAGTGCCGCGCAAGAGCGCCACGCGGCACCGATTGCGACTACAAAATCTCAGTGGACCCGCGCACCGATATTCCGGCCAACGCCTTTCAGACCGTTGACAAGAACGGCCGCCCCCTGATCATTTTTACCGCGCCGCTGATTGCGGAGACGCGCAACCAGCATGAGCTCGCCTTTGTGATGGGCCATGAGGCGGCACACCATATTGCAGGGCATTTGACCCGGTCGCAGGCCGATGCGCTGACGGGGGCCGCATTGGGCGCCATTCTTGTGGGCCTCGCCGGGGGCAGCGCAAGCTCTGTGGACGCGGCTGCAAACCTCGGTGCCTCTGTTGGCTCTCGGTCGTTCTCCAAGGAATATGAGCTGGAAGCGGACAGCCTCGGCACCGTTTTGACCAAGAAAGCGGGATATGATCCGCTGATCGGGGTGGGCTTTTTTGAGCGCACACCGGATCCGGGCAACCAGTTTTTGGGCACACACCCGCCCAACGCCTCTCGTGTGGCGATTGTGAAGCGCACGGCGGCAGGTCTGTAGGCCATGTTGCAACTGACCAATGTGGTCACCGATCGGGGCAGCAAATATGCGGTGTCCGGCGGCGCGGTGACGGATCGCGCGGCGGCGGATCGGTTCCTCAAGGATCTGAAGCGGAACAAGAAATTCGCCAAAGCCACCCACAACACCTGGGCGGCGCTTTTGAGTGACGGCACACCACTGAAAGGTGATGACGGCGAAAGCGGTGCGGGATTGGTGATTTTGCGGATGCTGGAGCGCGAGGGGATCACGGATCACATCGTGGTTGTCACGCGCTGGTATGGCGGGGTGAAACTGGGCGGAGATCGCTTTCGTCGGGTGCAGGATTGCGTGAACGCCTATCTGGATGCGCAAAAAAGCTGAGATTGATGCACATCAAGGGACCATACGGCGAAGCCTGTTAGCTTGTTTGCAAGCGAAACAGGAGTTTTTCGTATGGATCGGCTGGAAAAAATCAAACGCCACGCGGCTTTGTTTGACGATATGGCGTCCCACGTTGGGGTGGATTTGCAGGAGGCCGCGATCAAAGGCGCGTTGAGACGTGATGAGATCTCAGACGCGGTGGTCCGTTGCTCGGGATGCTTGCAACCCGCGCGCTGTGCGCTGCGCATGAAATCGGCTGAGGCTCAAGATGATGGCGCGCCGATCTATTGTCGCAATGCCGAGCTGCTAAAGCGCTTGGAGGCGCAGGTCTGATGGGCGTTGTTGTGCCTTTGGGCGATCCGGCGACGCATTTCTGGCTGACGCGCAGCATGGGCCGCAAGATGGGGGTCTCCCTCAGCGAAATGATGGCTGAGGGGCGTTTGAGCGTGCAGGAGTACACAGGGATGGTCACGCGCTGCCGAACCTGTGCGCATGTGGCCGAGTGCCAATCCTGGTTGGGGGAAGCAGGGCAGCATAAGACACCGCCAGAGTTCTGCTGCCACGCCGCGCTGATGGTGCGTTTGGCACCGCATTAAGCCTTCCGGCTGCGCTTGAGATGCTTGCGATAGAGCCAGGGCGCAAGGATACGTTCATAAATCCCGTTGGACAGCTGCCAGATGCCCGGCAGACGCACGATTGTGGCCATCCAGCGGTAGCGCGGCATTTCTGACCAAAGCGCGACAAAGGCGGCAACGCCGACGTATAGCTCGCCGTCTTTGACCACATGCAGACGCCGTGCGGCGGTGTCCGGGTCGATCTTCCAATCTGACAGCGCGTCGGAGTTCAGATCATCATAGACCACGTTAAGGCCGCGCGCCTTGGTGTAGGCGCGGTAATGGCAGATTTCGGCGTTGCAGATCGGGCAGTCTGCGTTGAAAAGGACCCGTGTTTCGTCGCTCATGGGCGCTCCGATCTTGTGGAGCGCCTGATTGGACTGCACGGTGGTCAGCTTTGCTTCAGGCAACCCCAGAGGTCGTATTCCCCAGCTTCATCCACTTCCACCGTGACAATCTGTCCGACAGAAAGCCCCTCGGTGCCTTCGTCAATGAACAGGTTGCCGTCGATTTCAGGGGCGTCGGCTTTGGTGCGGCAGGTGGCGATGCCATCTGCGTCAATGTCATCTACGATCACATCCATCACCTGGCCCACTTTTGCCGCGAGTTTGGCCTCAGAAATCGCCTGGGCCTTCTCCATGAAGCGTTCCCAGCGTTCTTGCTTCAGCTCCGGTGCGACATGATCAGGCAGATCGTTGGAGCGGGCGCCGTCGACATTTTCATACTGGAAGCAGCCGACGCGATCGAGCTGTGCCTCGTCCATCCAGTCCAGCAGATGCTGGAATTCTTCTTCGGTTTCGCCGGGGTAGCCGACAATGAAGGTGGAACGCAGGGTGATGTCCGGGCAGATGTCACGCCACGCGGCGATCTCTGTCAGGGTTTTGGAGGTATGCGCCGGGCGGGCCATGCGTTTGAGCGTGTCCGGGTGGCTGTGTTGGAACGGGATGTCCAGATAGGGCAGGATCAGACCGTCCGCCATCAGCGGGATCAACTCGCGCACATGCGGGTAGGGGTAGACGTAGTGCAGGCGCACCCAAGCGTCCAATTGGCCCAACTCGCGCGCCAGATCGGTGATGTGGCTGCGCACCTCGCGGTCTTTCCACGGGTGGGTCGAATACTTGCGATCAAGGCCGTAGGCGGAGGTGTCTTGAGAAATCACCAAGAGCTCGTTCACACCATTTTCGACCAGTTTTTCCGCTTCGCGCAGCACTGCGTGCACCGGACGCGAGGCCAGTTTGCCGCGCATGTCCGGGATGATGCAGAACTTGCACTTGTGGTTGCAACCCTCTGAAATCTTGAGGTAGCTGTAATGGCGCGGCGTCAGGGAGACGTTCTTGGCAGGCAACAGGTCGATGAACGGATCTGGGCTGGGTGGCACCGCACCATGCACGGCATCAAGCACCTGTTCATATTGGTGGGGACCGGTCACGGCGAGCACTTTGGGGTGGGTGCCGGTGATATACTCCGGTTCAGCGCCAAGACAGCCGGTCACGATGACCTTGCCGTTTTCCTGAATGGCCTCACCAATCGCCTCAAGGCTCTCGGCCTTGGCGCTGTCCAGAAAGCCGCAGGTGTTCACGATCACCGCATCAGCGCCGGAATAGTCTGGCGAAATGCCGTAGCCTTCGGCCCGCAGGCGCGTCAGAATGCGCTCGCTGTCCACCAGCGCTTTGGGGCAGCCAAGCGACACCATCCCGATGGTGGGCTGGCCGGGACGTGCGTCCCCGGTGAGGGTTGCGCGGGCGAGGTCGGGGCGGAGATCGGGCGGATTGCTGGACATGGCGTGCATATAGGGCAGCGCCGCGGGTTTGGCAAAGGGAGATCGGGGGCAGCTTAGCGGCAGAAAGCTCAGGCGCGCTTGGGGGATTGGGAGCTTGCAAGCGTCCGCGCATGGCATCTGTGTCGCGCTTTTCGCACGTTGGTTTGAAGAAATTTGGGCCTGTCGCGCAGGAAGGGCCGTTGCTTGCCTGTTTTTCGCGCTCTAGGCTGGTTGCAGAGCAGTAGGGAGAGGTCTTCTGATGAAGGTGATCCGAGGGATTTTGGCGGCGGTGGCCCTGTTGGCGGTTGCTGCGGTGGTGCTGGTGGTGGCGTTGCCGGGCGAGAAGATCGCCAAATTGGCGGCAGATCAGGTGAAAGCGCAGACCGGACGGGAGCTGGCGTTTGAGGGCGAGGTTGGCATCAGCTGGTTTCCGGTGCTTGGCGTGCGCACGGAGGCTGTGACATTTGCCAATGCCGCATGGTCTGAGCAAGGGCCGATGTTTCAAGCGGAAAGCGCAGTGATCGGCGTGGATGTGATGGCCGCAATGGGCGGGGACATTCGCATCAAGACCGTGGAGCTTGTGGCCCCAGATGTGATTTTGGAAGTGGCGCAAGACGGGCGCGCAAACTGGGAGTTGGAGGCGGGGAGGGGCGCTGCGAGCGCTGAGCCAACGGAGCCAGCGGCGGAAGCATCGTCTACTGAGGCTTCAAGCGCGCTCAGCCGGATCACGCTGGAACGTCTGGTTCTGAGTGAGGCGCGTGTGCGCTATGTAGAAAATGGCGCGTTGGTTCAGGATATTGCCGGGCTGGCCCTTGAGTTGCGCTGGCCTGAGGTGACTGCTCCGGCTCAGTTTTCTGTAAGCGCGGCACCTTTCGGAGAGGAGATTGCTGCTGAGGCGACGGTGACCGATCCTCTGCGGCTTTTCCGGGGAGCGAACACCCGTGTTTCACTTGCATTGAACGCAGCTGGTGGGCGCGCGGGCTTTGAAGGCCAGTTTGGCCTGGCACCGGAAGCCAGCGGGCGGCTGGAGGTTGAGGCAAGCGACGGGGCTGCCTTTCTGGCGGCTCTGGGAGCGGGGGGCATTGACGGGCCGTTGGCGGCCTCAGGTGATGTGACGCTGACCCGGGAGCGGTTGTTTTCCCTGCGCGGCGGGAGCCTTGAGGCGCTGGGCAATGCGCTGACACTGCAAGCGGATGTGGACCTGAACGGCGTGCGCCCCAAAGTGGCGGCGCAGGTGGCCACAAGGCGGCTGCAACTGGCCGGCAGCGCGCAACCGGCAGAGACAACCTCTGCTGGTGGGGGCGCTGAGACCGGCGGGTGGTCAAAGGATCCGATTGATGCAAGTGCGCTGAACTTTGTGGATGGCACAATCAGCTTTGCGGCGGAAGAAATGGACCTTGGCGGGATCGTACTGGGCAAAACCCGCGCGACGGTGGAAATCGAAAATGCGCGCGCGGTGGCAACGATCAATGAAATGGCCGCCTTTGGTGGAACGGTGCAGGGCACCTTTGTGGCCAACAACCGCAACGGTCTTTCGGTGCGCGGTGATCTGACGGCGGCGCAGATCGGGCTGAAGCCGTTCCTGTCCGCCACTGCGGATATTGACCGGTTCACCGGATCAGCAGATGCGCGGGGCACGTTTTTGAGCTCTGGCAACACTCTGGATGCGCTGATGAACGCCATGAGCGGGGAGGGCAACCTCTCTGTCGGGCGCGGCACCATCGACGGGATTGATCTGGACCGTCTGCTGCGCGGGGATGTGACCGGCGGTACCACGGTGTTTGACAATATGGCGGCGAGCTGGACGATTTCAGAAGGCGTGCTCAGCAATCAGGACTTGGTCATGGGGCTGCCGCGATTGGCGGCGACAGGGGCAGGCACGGTAGGGCTTGGGCTGCAGACGATTGATTATCTGTTCACCCCGCAGGTGCGCGGCCAAGATGGGCCTGCGCTGATGGTGCCGGTGAAAATCCGTGGCAGTTGGCACAATCCGAGCATCGTGCCGGATCTGGAAGCCGCCATCAAAAGCGGGTTTCAAGCGGATTTGGATGCCATTGAGGACAGTGTGAAAGAGGCTGTGCAAGGTGAGCTTGGGCTGCAGGCCGAAGAGGGCCAATCCACCGAGGATGCGATTAAAGACAAGCTGGAGAATGAAGCCAAGAAAGGTCTGCTGAACCTTCTGGGTGGGAACTGAAGCGCGTGACGGATGATCCGGGGCGGAGCCCGCCACATCTGAACACATTGGTGCTGCTGACAGCCATGTCGGTGCTGTCGCTCAATATGTTCCTGCCCTCTATGGCGGCCATTGCCGCGGAGTTTGACGTGGACTACGCGGTTGCCAACCTCTCGCTCGGGGGCTTTCTGGCCATCACAGTGATTTTGCAGGTGGTGATCGGGCCGCTGTCAGATCGCTATGGGCGCCGGCCGGTGATGCTGTGGGGGCTGGCGATTTTTACCTTCGGATCGGCGGGATGCCTTTGGGCGGCAAGCATCGAAGGGTTCCTCTTCTGGCGGATGTTGCAGACCGCGGGGGTGGTTGGCATCGCGCTGAGCCGGGCGGTGGTGCGCGATATGCACGGACCGCAGGAGGCCGCCAGCAAGCTGGGCTATATCTCTATGGTCATGGCCATTGCGCCAATGTTGGGGCCAACGGTGGGCGGGTTGCTGCATGAGAGTTTTGGCTGGCGCGCGAGCTTTGTGGTTTATCTGGTGATGGGATTTGGATTGTTGGCGCTGTGCTGGCGGGATCTGGGCGAGACCAATACCGACCGCGCGGCCACCATGGGCGAGCAGTTTGCCACCTATCCCGCGCTTCTGAAATCCCGGCGCTTCTGGGGCTATGCCCTCTGCAGCGGCTTTTCTGTCGGTGCGTTTTACGTGCATATCACCGGCTCCGTTTTGGTCGGGGCAGAGGTGTTTGGCCTTAGTCCTTCTTCTGTTGGAATGTCGGTTGGCGCGATTGCGATTGGGTTTTCTTTTGGCTCCTACCTGTCAGGAAAACTGGCGCAGCGTTTGCCGCTGTGGATCCTCATTCTCTCCGGTCGGGTGGTTGGTCTGTTTGGTCTGCTGCTGGGGCTTGTGATTGTTCTGGCCGGATTTGTGCATCCGGTGACCTTCACCAGCGCGGTGATATTTGTGGGCATTGGCAACGGATTAACTTTGCCATCGACCAACAGCGGCGCGATGTCGGTGCGCCCGAAACTGGCCGGCAGCGCTTCCGGGCTATCTGGCGCGATGAGCGTGGCAATCGGCGCGGTCATGACCAGCGTGACCGGCGCTGTGCTGACGCCGCAGAATGGCGTTTTGTTGCTCTATGGGCTGATGATCGGCTGTGTGGTGATTTCCCTTCTATGCGCGATTTACGTGCGTTGGCTTGATATCAAAGAGCCGCTTGAGGAGACCTCAGAAGCGGCTTGACCGGGCAATTTCCCTGTGGCACGAAGCAGGCATGAGCACTGAAGGCATCTTTTTTGGCATCTATTATCCCCTGACCACATAGTGGCGGGGTCTTTAGCATTATCATCCGCCGCGTTTGCCGGGGATGAAGCCAAAAAACCTTCCAAGACATGAGACCCCCGACAGGCGTGGCCCGATAGACAAGGGGTCCGGTCATGGGACATGAACTCAAACTTTTAGATGGCGCCGAACTGGGCGCGCAGGCGCAGCTCCGCGTGGGGCTGGTGGGCTTTGGCGGCTTTGGCCGGTTGGTGGCGCGTGAGCTGGCTGGGCAATGCGCGCTGACGATCTGTGATCCAGCGTACAGCCGCGCTGTGCTGCCGGATGGGCGGCGGCTGGCGTTGCAAGGGCTGGCAGAGGTGGCTCAGTGTGACGTGGTGATCCTGGCGGTGCCTGTGGCGCGTATGGCGCATGTGTGCCGGGCGCTGGCCCCGCATCTGAAACCTGGCACGGTGGTGATGGATGTGGGCTCCGTCAAAGTGGCTCCCATGGCGGATATGCAGGCGCACCTGCCGCCACATGTGGAGATTTTAGGAACCCATCCGCTGTTTGGACCGCAAAGTGCGAAGGAGAGCGTGAAAGGACGCAAGATCGCGCTGTGTCCGGTGCGCGGCACCCGCTGGCGTCGGATAGCCGCTTTTCTGCGCCAACGGGGTTTGAATGTGATTGTGACCACAGCAGAGGATCATGACCGCGAGTTGGCGATGGTGCAGGGGCTGACCCACCTGATCGGCAAGGTGATGACGGATCTGGGGCCGCTGCCTGAGCGCCTGACCACGGCGAGCTTTGATCTGCTGCGGGAAGCTGTGGGCATGGTGCAGGATGATCCGCCCACGGTTTTGCACGCGATTGAGGTGGCCAACCCCTATGCCAAGGAGGTACGCGCGGCGTTCTTCCAGAAGGCCGAAGTGCTGCGCGATCAATTTGAACAGGCCACCCTTCTTGTTCAGGGACAGAGCGTGTCACCTGCAGCCTAGAGGGCAATTGCAGCAATCATGGTGCAAGCCTCGATGAGAAAGGCCCGCGCATCCAGAGATTTAAGTTCTTTGGATGCGTTTTGATGCATAGGCCCGGAGGCCGGGCGGCTTTAACGCTAGGTGGCGCTCAAAAAGAAAAGCCCCGGCGATTGGGATCGACGGGGCTTTTGCTTGTCTGATTGTGAAGCGCTTTAGCGTTTGCGGTCGCGGCGCGAGCTCATCGGCTGGAAGGCGACGCCGACATGGGCCTCACAGTAAGGTTTGCCGGCTTGCACAGGCAGGCCGCAGAACCAGAAATCCTCGGTTGCCGGGTCGCCGACAGGCCATTTGCAGGTGCGCTCGGTCAGCTCCATCAGAGAGAGCTTCTTGGCGGTTTTCTCCACCTCATTGACCTTGGCCAGCGCCTCTGGGCTGATTTCATTGGCGGAAGGTTGCGGCGGCAGCGGCTGACCCGCAGGGATGATGGCCTTGCGCAGAGGCTGTGGCGGACGCGCGGCAACCGCAGGCTCGGTCTTGGGTTCCGGCTTTGCCTCTTCAGCTTTGGGCTCCGCCTTTGGCTTTGGCGCGGCCTTGGGTTTGGGCGCTGACTTTGGCTTGGCCTCTGCCTTTGGTTTGCTCTCGGCTTTCGCGGTGCTGCCGGTGGTGCGGTTGGAAAGGCCCAGACGATGGACTTTGCCAATCACGGCATTGCGGGTCACGCCGCCGAGCTCCTTGGCAATCTGGCTGGCCGATTGGCCTTCGCCCCACATTTTTTTCAACAGCTCTACGCGCTCGTCGGTCCAGGACATTCGTCACTTCCTCAGCTAAAAAGCGGCCCGCCTAAGGCCGCCTCTGCATTTCTTGGTCAGGGGCCTATTCTAGCCACCCCAGCCCGAGTTACAAGGCGAAGAATCACTTCGCGCCCGGACAATCGCGGACAATGGCGCAGCAGGCACAACTCAGTGAGGGCAGAGAGACATGGCAAAGAGCGATCAACCGTTGCAAATGGGTGTGCGCCGCTTTGGGCGCGTAAATTGGCTGGGGCTGCAGACCCTCGCGCAGCGGGAGATTCTGCGGTTTATGTCCGTCTGGACACAGACCCTTCTGGCGCCTCTGGTGACCGCGGGTTTGTTCCTGCTGATTTTCTCCATCGCGATCGGGCCAAGCCGCAGCGATGTGATGGGCGTGCCGTTTCTGACCTTTCTGATCCCCGGTATCATGATGATGACGGTGATCCAGAATGCGTTTGCCAATACCTCCTCCTCAATCGTGATCTCCAAAGTGCAGGGCAATATTGTCGACACGCTGATGCCGCCGCTCGCTCCGCTGGAAATGGTGCTTGGCTATCTGGCTGGCGCGGTGGCACGGGGGCTGTTTGTGGCCGTGGCCATGAGCGTCGTTGTGGGGCTGGTTCTGGGGCAGGGGGTTGCACACCCGCTTTGGGCGTTGCTGTTTGTTGCGCTTGGCGGCGCGATGATGGGCGCCGTTGGCATCGTGGCTGGTATTTTTGCGCAGAAGTTCGATCAGATGGCGGCGATCACAAACTTCATCGTGACCCCCTTGGCCTTTCTTTCCGGCACATTCTATTCCGTTGAGGCCTTGCCGCCGGTGCTGCAGAGCTTCACCCGCGTGAACCCGATCTTCTATCTGATTGATGGCACACGTTATGGCGTGATCGGGGTGTCTGACGGCGCGCCGGTGCTGGGGCTGGTGGTTGTGGCAACGGTCACCGCGGCGCTCTGCACCATTGCGTGGTGGATGCTGAAAACCGGCTATCGGCTCAAGAGCTGACCGGCGTCAAACGATTGAGAATGCTTGGGGGCTGATTTCGGAAACGAGAGCAGCCCTTTTTCTTTGTGCTGGGCGGTTCCGACTAACGCCAGAAGGCGACCCATTCGATCAGTTCGAAGAACTTCTTGGCCAAAAGCAGTGAGGCGGCGCTGTCGTTGAACAGCATGTCCAAACCCAAACCCGTCAGAAAGAGCAAGACGAGAAAAACAGCGATGGGATTGGTCATGAAGCACTGCGCCCCCGGATGATATTGGTCAGAGCAGATATGCCTGACCCCATCCGAGGGCGCAAGATTTAGTATGGGTTTGGGTTAGATGCGGCCCATTTTGGCAGCAACATCCGCCATACGTGCGGAGAAGCCCCATTCGTTGTCATACCATGCCAGCACGCGCACCAGACGGCCGCCGAGCACTTTGGTTTGCTCTGCTGCGAAGGTGGCGCTTTCGGTGGTGTGGTTGAAATCAACCGAAACCAGCGGCAATTCGGAATAGCCCAGAACGCCTTTCATTTCACCGGCAGCGGCTTCGGCCATCACGGCGTTCACATCTTCGGCGGTGACGTCTTTGGATGCGGTGAAGGTCAGATCCACGGCAGACACATTTGGGGTTGGCACGCGGATTGCGGACCCATCGAGCTTGCCTTTGAGTTCAGGCAGCACTTCACCCAGCGCCTTGGCGGCACCGGTGGAGGTCGGGATCATGGACATACCAGCGGCACGGGCGCGGTAGAGATCGTTGTGGCGGCGGTCCAGGGTTGGCTGGTCACCGGTGTAGGCGTGGATCGTGGTCATGATGCCGCTTTCAATGCCGAAAGCGTTGTTCAGGACTTTGGCCACAGGCGCCAGACAGTTGGTGGTGCAGGAGCCGTTGGAGATCATGTTGTCGTTGGCTTCGAGCTGATGATCGTTCACACCGAAGACGATGGTCTTCTGCACGTTTTTCGCTGGGGCAGAGATCAGCACTTTCTTGGCGCCGCGCTCCAGGTGCTTTTTGGCTTTCTCACCGTCGTTGAAGTTGCCGGTGCATTCCAGAACGATGTCCACACCGTCCCAGTCCAGCTCGTCCATGTCGTAGGTGGAGTACATGCGCATCGGGCCCATGCCCACATCCATGGTGCCGTTGCCAGCCACAACTTCGTTGCGGAAGCGGCCGTGTACGGAGTCATAACGGATCAGGTGAGCTGCGGTGTCCAGCGGGCCGGTGGCGTTCACTTTGACAACGCGCACATCTTCGCGCGCTTCCTCTGCGATGTGCATCAAAGTGCAACGTCCAATACGGCCAAAACCATTGATGCCGACGGTAACAGTCATGAGGCGCTCCTGTAGCTGCGCGGATAAATAGGGATTGGGTATTGCTATAGTCGCCGCGTTGTCTTTGCGGAAGGTGAAATACCGTGAATTATGAGTGTGTTAGCGATAAACTGCACCGATGCCGCTATCGGTTGCGGTATCGGTGCCGCTCACGGTATCGCTAACATTCTCGGGCTGTTCGTAAAGAGTTGGTTAACAAGGTGGGGCTGGCGCAATTCTCCGGTTGTGCCGAATCAGCGAGTTGCAGCGGGCGCACGCAGGTCCGCTGACCAGCCACGAGAAGTCGGTCGGATGAGGGCATCACAAGCGATTGACCCAGCGTCTTTGAGATTTGGCACGATCTGCGAGTGATTTTTTACGAAGCTGCGTTATCTGGAGGCTAACGCGAATGGTTCCAACGAACGGGAGACAGCTTATGCAATTGATCGTGGATGGAAAAAAACATGAGGTGGATGTCGAAGACGACATGCCGCTTCTGTGGGTGCTCAGAGATGAGCTGAACATCAAAGGTGTGAAATATGGCTGCGGTGTTGCTGCTTGTGGGGCCTGCACGGTGCATATTGATGGAGTTGCGGTGCGCTCCTGCCAGACGCCTGTGGCGGATGTGGATGGCGAAGTGACCACCATCAACGGTCTGGGACAGCCCGGTGCCTTGCATGCGGTGCAAGAAGCCTGGGTGGAGCATCAGGTGGCGCAATGTGGCTACTGCCAGTCGGGGCAGATCATGCAGGCGGCCTCGCTGTTGTCTGATATTCCGAACCCGACGGATGAAGACATTGATGACGCCATGAGCGGCAATCTGTGCCGCTGTGGCACCTATCCGCGTATCCGTGCAGCGGTGAAAACCGCAGCCTCCAAATTGCAGGAGGTGTAAGCCATGGGGACTGTTGGAAAGATCGCCCGCCGTTCGTTTTTGCTTGGCGCCGCCGCTGTTATGGGCGGGGTGGCCTTTGGCGTCTACCGTGTGAAGACACCTTATGAAAACCCTCTGAAAGAAGGGCTGGCGGATGGGGCCGCGACCTTCAATCCGTGGGTGATTATCGACAGCGAGAAAGTCACGTTGATCGGGCCGCACGGGGACAAGGGGCAGGGGATTGCCCATGTGCAAGCGGCGTTGATTGCCGAAGAGCTGGACATCGAGTTGGATCAGGTTGAGACCAGTTTTGGCAAGCCTGACAAGGCCTATTGGAACCGGGCGCTTTCAGCTGACGGGGTGCCGTTCCAATCGGGCGACACAAGTTTTGTCGCAGAAAGCGCGCGGACCGTGATGTCGGGGTTTGCCAAACTGTTGGGCTTGCAGATCACGGGCGGCTCCAGCGGGGTGCCTGACAGCTATGTGAAACTGCGCGAAGCGGGAGCGATTGCGCGTGAAACGCTCAAGCTGGCGGCGTCCAACGTAAGCGGAGTGCCGGTTGCGCAGCTGAAGACGGCCAATGGTGCGGTGCAGCTGCCGGACGGAAGCGCGCTGAAATACACCGAGCTGGCCGCGGAGGCGGCAAAGCTTGAGCCGGTGATGGACATCAAGCTGCGTGACCCAAGCGAATGGCGTTTGCTGGGCAAACCCATGCAGCGGCTGGATATTCTGGCGAAGTCCACTGGCACTTTGGAATATGGCATCGATGTTGAGGTCGAAGGCGCTGTGCATGCGACTGTGGTCTGCAACCCGCGCAAGGGCGGTGGCCTGAAGAGCTATGATGCAAGCGCCGCCAAAGAGATGCGCGGCGTTCAGAAGATTGTTGAGGTCACCGGTGGTGTCGCGGTTGTGGCCGACAATACCTGGCGCGCCATTCAGGCCGCGCAAGCCATTGATTTTGATTGGGATGAGGCGCCTTATCCCGCGCGGCAGGATGATCATTGGCATATGGTCGCTGAGTCCTTTAGCGGCGACCGGCTCGACAAGGTTTGGCGTGATGAAGGCGACGTCTATGAGGCCAAGAAAGCGCACGGCAAGGCTTTGGACGTGGAATATCGCGTGCCCTATGTGGCGCATCAGCCGTTGGAGCCGTTGAACGCCACGGTTTTGGTGGAAGATGACAAAGTGACGGTTTGGACCGGGCACCAAGTGCAGATCATGTTGCAACAGCAGGTGGCTGCGATCACCGGGCATGAGCCCGCTCAGGTGGATTTGACCAACTGCTACATGGGCGGCAGCTTTGGCCACAGGTTGGAGCTGGAACATGTCAAAATGGCTGCGGAGATCGCCAATAAAATGCGGGGCACGCCGGTCAAGTTGACCTACAGCCGCGAAGAAGACTTTGCCCATGACTTTACACGCCACATTGGGATGGCGCGGGCCTCTGGTGCGGTGGAAAACGGCCAAGTCGTGGCCGCAGATTTGCAGATCGCTATGCCTTCGGTGGTGGCCTCGCAGATGGGGCGGTTGGGCATGAGCATTCCGGGGCCGGATACGCAGATTGCCGCCGGGGCTTGGGATGCACCCTACAGCTTAGACAACTACCGGATGCGGGCCTATCGCGTGCCGGAGTTGGCCCCCACATCGAGCTGGCGCTCGGTTGGGGCCTCCGCAGGTGGCTTCTTCTTTGACTGTATGCTGGATGAGTTGATCCATGAAGCGGGGGCTGATCCGCTGAAGGAGCGCATTCGTTTGATCAACAACCCAGTGGCGCGCAAGGTTCTGGAAACCGTTGGTGAGATGTCCAACTGGGGCAGCCCGCTTGCGGAAGGCAAAGGCCGAGGCGTCGCCTTTGTGGAGAGTTTTGGCGTGCCAACAGCTGAAGTGATTGAGGTGACAAACACTGAGGATGGGATCACCATCGACAAGGTCTGGGTCGCTGCGGATGTTGGCCGTGTGCTCGATCCGGTGAACTTTGAAAACCTCGTGCAGGGTGGTGTAGTCTTTGCGCTTGGTCACGCGATCAACAGTGAAATCACCTACGACGACGGGATGGTGGAGCAGGCCAACTATTGGGATGCGGAAGGCATGCGGATGCGGCAGTGCCCAGAGATCTTCGTGAAAGGGCTGGAGAACGCCGAGAAGATCCGCGGAATTGGCGAGCCTCCGGTGCCGCCTGCCGCGCCTGCCTTGGCCAATGCGATCTTTGCCGCGACGGGGCAACGCATTCGGGAGCTGCCGCTCTACCATCACATCGACTTCGTCTGATCGAAACGATCTGAAACATAAAAACCCGCCGACGTTTTCGGCGGGTTTTTCTTTTGTCAGTCGGGGATGAACCGTGGAGGCCGCTTCTCAAAGAAAGCAGCGCGCCCTTCTTTGGCATTGTCGCTGCCGAGCAGGCGCGGCTGCACATCGCGCTCATAATCGATGGCGCTGTCCAGTCGCCCGGAGCTGAAGGCCTTGATCGCGCGCAGAGCTTCTGGCCCAAGTGTTTCCACGTGCTGCGCGAGGCTGAGCGCGGCCTTAAGGGTGTCTCCATCCTCCACCATGTCATCCGCCATCCCCCAACTGAGTGCCGTTGGGGCATCAACCGGTCGGGCATAGAGCATCACTTGACGCGCGCGCGCTTGGCCGATGCGGGCGGGCAGGGACGCGAGCAGGCCGTAATCCGGCATCAGGCCGATCTTTGGAAAGGCCGATAGGAAGCGGGCTGATTTTGCGGCAATCACCGTGTCACACATCATCGCAAGAGACAGGCCAGCGCCGGCGGCCCAGCCTTCAACGGCGGCGATCACGGGAACAGACGCGCCGGTGATTTGATTGGCCAGCCGTTTGACCTGTTCAAAGTTGATCCGCTTCCGCCGCATTGGTGCGTCCATCGCAGCGATATCGCCGCCTGAGCAGAAATGGCCACCGGCCCCCGTGAGGATGACCGCGCGGATGCTTGTGTCGGTCTCAATCTCTTCGAGAGCCTCTGACAAAGCAGCGCGCAAGGGCGCCCCGATCGGATTGCGCCGGGCCGGATCATTGAGGGTCAGCACCATTGCGCTGCCGATGCGCTCTTTCAAAAGGGGGGGCGTTGCCATGACATCTCCTGTGCGGACGCGAATGCTCTCAGGCTGCGGTAAAATTGGGCATCGCTCAAGTCGGGCGCTCATTGGCTACGCCGCGTCATGAATTGGCTGCTGTCATCGGGCAAAACTGTGGAGGCTTTTCTCAGAGCGGTTCAGCGGATAGGGTATCCAGCGTGGTGATGGTAATGGGGTATTGGGGTGGCTGCGGATGACGGAGCTTCGCAAAATTCTACATGTCGAGGATGATCCCGATATTCGGGAGATTACACTTCTCGCGTTGGTGGAACTTGGAGGGTTTGAAGTGCTGCAATGTGCCAGCGGCGAAGATGCGCTTGCACAGGCGGTGGCTTTTGCGCCCGATTTGATGGTGCTTGATGTGATGATGCCGGGCCTGAGTGGCGTGGAAACGCTGGCTGCGATGCGTGCTTTGCCGGAGCTTGCGCAGACTCCAGCGGTGTTCATGACATCAAAAGACATAGCGTCCAAAGATGAAGACGAGATCCGGGAGGGCGCGATTGGCGCCATTCAGAAGCCGTTTGACCCGGTGGCGTTGCCAGATCAGCTGCGCCAGTTGATCGCGGCGCAACAGACCCGCTGAGAAGCCTCCTCAGGCGGTGGCAATCACCTCGCCCAGCTCCTCGCTGAGAATGTCCGTGGCGACCAGAATGCTTTCGAGTTCGTGGGATGTGGGGAGCCTGAGACGCACGGGCTCCAGCAATTGTTCCACCTCTTCCGCCAGATCACCGAGTTTCCTGAGGCCGTAGGTGCCGCTGATGCCGGCGAGTTTGTGTGTGGCGAGATAAAGCTCTTCAAGCGCTTTGGGGGACGCGCCGTGCTCCAGCAGCGTGGCGGTGAGATCTTCGATTTCCGCTTCCCGCGCGGGCAGGCCAGAGAGAAAACGACGGCGCAATCCGGCAAACTTCCTTTGATATTTGGACGGAAACATGGCTGCGGACTCAGGCGTCTTGCTGTGCGGGGGATTGGGGGAGTTCAATGCTGATGTCCTGCTCTGTGTCGCAAAGCGGGAAGATTGCAAAGAAACGGCTGCCTTCGCCCAATGTGCTCTCAAAGTCGATGGCGGCGCCATGGTCTTCGATGATCTGCTGAGCGATGGAGAGGCCAAGCCCGGAGCCGTCAAACTTGCGGCTGTCAGACGTATCCACCTGTTGGAATTTGTCAAAAATCAGGTGACTGCTTTCCGGCGGAACCCCGATGCCGTAGTCGCGCACCTCCAGTATGGCGCACCCGCCTTCGAGGCGCGCGCCAAGCTCAATATAGCCGCCGGAATGGGAGAACTTCACGGCGTTGGACAGCAGGTTGTCGAGCACCTGCATCAGGCGCTCATTGTCGCCGCGCACGGTGAGAGGCTGAGGCGGCGGCGCTGTGCGCACCACAATTTCAAACTGATCCGCGTAAGGCGTGATGGATTGTGCCGCGTCATGTATCAGTTGGCCCAGATCGACAGGGGCAAAATGGTAGACCATCTTGCGGGCTTCCATCTTCTGGATGTCGAGCAGATCGTTGATCAGTTTGCTGAGGCGCTTGCTGTTCTTATGCGCGATCTCAAGCATGCGGCTGGCGCTGTCTGGATTTTTGGCCAGATCGGTTTCACGCAGCAGAGTAAGGGAGCCGGTGATGGAGGTCAGTGGCGTGCGCAGCTCGTGGCTGACAACCGAAACAAATTGGGATTTGAGCTCATAGCCTTCGCGTGCCTTGTCCCGCTCTGCGCGCAGCTCATCCATCTGGTCCAGAGTGCGCTGATACATGCGCAGGAAAATCGTGGAGCACTCAAGCACGAAATAGAGCACAAACAGGGCCGTCGCAAAGTGGAGCCAGAGTTTGGAATCAAAGGATGCGCCTTGGGCCAGGATGTCTGACACGGGGATGTAGATGAAAATTACACCGTAAGTGATCAGCCGAAGGCCCAGAATTTGCGTCAGCTGGTGATTGTTTACGGCGGCAAAAAGGCCAGCGGCGAACAGGAAGAACAGCGACATAAAGTGCTGACCGGGGCCTTCGAGGCGCGCCAGCAGCAGAATGAAGGTGGCGATTGAGGCGGCGGAAAGCGCGTTTGATAGGGACAAGCCACGGAGCAAGCGCTGGCTGTGGCGCAAGGAATGATCCGTGCGGTTGATCACCTTGTAGCAGATCGAGTTGTCAAACAGATCGGTGGCCTGAATGAACAGGTAGCAAAACGCAGCAAGGCTCCAGGAAAAATAGAAGCCACAGAGAAAACCGGCACCGGCGTAGATGCCTTGGCGCTGCCAGAAGAGGGTGATGCCGCCAAGCGCAAAGTCGTGAATTTCCTGATGTAGGCGGCGGGTATCCTCAACCGGATGGGCTGCGATAGGAAACAGACCGCGCAAAGGTTTGCCAAACAGGCGGGTCATTCGTGTGGATCGCGCCGTCTTTTCAGGTTGTTCAATGTGCATTCTGCAACATCCAAGTGAGAGTGACCGACGCGGTGCGTTCAATCTGTTTGGCGCGATGACCCGAGCATCTGAAGGATGCGTAATCTTGGTGGGAGGCCAGCGGCCACGCGGGTTTAATGCGCAGGGGCGCTGTGATCGGTTTTGAAGACGCGACCGTTGTGCTGAAGCTCCATCTCCGGGCGGGAGATCTCAAAATCGAGCAATTCGAACGTTGTGTCGATATGCCCTCTGTGATGGGGCACATAGCCGGACTGATCAAAGGTTCCTGTGGCTTCGATCACGTCTCCGGGGGAGACAGTGGTGCGGAACCGCTCGATAAGTGCCTTGTCGCGTACGGTGAAGCTCACGCGGCGCGGGTAGCGAAATCCGGGGGCGTCGGACTCGGTGGCTGTTTGTGCTGAAATGTCGACCATAAGCTTTGGCTCCGGCTCAGAGAGCAGCAGCGTATGCGCGATTTCACCTTTGATGTGAAAATTCAAAAAATAGGTCTGCATGGCATCCTCCGAACTGACGGCCCCTTGGATGGGGTGTTTGCCGAATCTCACTTTGGAAAGCGGCATTTTGATGGTCTTGCCGGGGAGAATTTACGAAGTCATTTCTGGTCCCCACCTATCCTGTAAATCGGACCAAAAGCTTTACGAATGGTAAATTTAATACATAAAATTGCATTAAAATTAGAAAAACTGTGTTCACATTACAGAAACACTCAACAAACTTCACCTAGTGAACTTTTTCACTAGATGTTTAACTAAATTTGTGCCTCAATCGTGCTATGGGTGTTTGGGGGAGCGCTTTTTCTAGGTGGTAAACTCTGGTGGGCTATGAGTTAAGTCACTATTTTGTATGGATATAGTTCGTTTTTCTGTTCCGAACTTTTGTCTGCCGTACTCTTTGTCTAAGCGCGAACTTTCTACCTATGGGTGATGCGATGATTGGTCGGTTGCGTGTGTTTTGCATCCGAAAATCGGCGTTGTTGTGAGTGAATACAATTTTTTAGGATTTGTCAGTGTACACGGTTGGGAAGGGGCAAAGAGGTATCCGGAGAGAGAATGGATATGCTGACGACGACCCTCTCGTTCGAGAACATGCACAAGCATGGCGAACTGATGGTCAACCTACTAAGGGCTCGCAAACAGTCCTTCATTGTACAAAATAAATGGGACCTGCCAGAAGTGGCGGGTATGGAATACGATCAGTACGACACGCCAGCAAGCAGCTGGATTGCGGTTCATGAAGGCGAGCGTGTGCTTGCCGGGGTGCGTTTGACACCGACCACCGCAAGATGTGGCATGTACTCTTATATGGTGCGGGACGCGCAGAAGGGCATGTTGGAGTCAATTCCCAGCAACCTGCTGTTTGATGAAGCGCCCATTGATCCGAGAGTATTTGACGCCAGCCGGGTTTTTGTGGCGCGGGATGTGCCAGCTGAGCAGCGCATGGAAGTGCAGACGCAGCTGATGCAAAAGCTGATCACCACAGCACGGTCCATGGACGCCAAACATGTTCTGGGTCTGGTGCCCGCAGTTTGGCCGCGTTGGATCAGACGTCTTGGTCTGGTGGCAGAAGCGGCAGGGCCGATCATGCTGGTGGACGGGCTTCCGGTGCAGGTTGCGCGTATGGATCTGTCCAACACCCACCGCCACTGAGGCGTTAGCTGAAAGCGGCTGCTGCGGGGCGCGTGTCGATGTCTTCACGCAAAGCGTCTTGGAGCAGATGCTCATAAGCGCGGCGTTCCATTTCGGTCTGGAACCCGCTGCCAGGATGATGGCGCATTGTCTTGCGCAAATATGCAAAGCTGCTGCGCTGGCTGGTGGCTCGTATTTCCGCATTGGCGACTGCACGCTGCAAGGCCAGAACCGCGCCTGCCCGTGTCAGGGTGCGCAGGGTTTGCGGCTCTCCGACCGTTGTTTTGCTCATCAAACCATCAATCTGCGTTGACGGAACGTAGCTTAGGCGCTCGTTGAGCGCGGCTTCGACGTGCGTGTTTTCAAAGGATCGGGTGCGCGGGGCTACGCACAGAAAAACGCCATTGCCGCGATAGGTCGCGATTGCGTCATTGTCCGCCACCACCGACATCAGCTCGCTGGAGACATCCGTAAGCATGCGCCGAAAGGCGACAGGCGAGAGCGCGGTATAGGCGCTTTGAATGGTGTCGACCTTAACTGCGAAGGCCATACTGCGCAGCAGGGTGGAGCGGGGCAGGCCCATCAGGTGGTTTTCAAAAGCAACATATCCAACCATCTGCGTCACCCCAGTGAGTTCAATGGGCTCTTTGAGGCTGTGGGTCGTTGTTTCCAGAAGATCCCGCTTCAAGGCCGCCATTTCGCTGGCGGTTTCGGTGATGCGGTGCTGTTCGGAGATAATGCGGTGCGCCAGAGAAATGCGGCTGAAAAGCTCCAGGAAATCAAAAGGTTTGGTGACAAAATCCGTCGCGCCCGCAGCGAAGGCTGCATCGATGTATTTCTTCTGAGACATCGCGGTCAGCATGATGATGGGCGTGCGTGCATAGCCTTTGGTTTTACGGATTTTGCCTGCCAGCGTGATGCCATCGATCACGGGCATCTGGATGTCGAGCAGGAAACAGTCAAAAGGCACCTTGGCTTTGGCAATCGCGCGGATGGCCTCGGGGCCCGAAGGCACCGTGACGATGGTGTGATCGGTTTTGGTCGCGACGGCCTCCGCCAGAAGCGCGCAAATGCTCTCGTCGTCATCGACGGCCAATATCTTCATGTCTCAGCCCTTTCTGTGGCTGCCTGTCTGATAAAGCGTGAAACGCAAACCAACAGTGCCGACGCGGCTTCTGCCCACCGGCCTTGGTCAGATGTTGCAAAGCGAATGCGTCCAGAAAACGGCGAAAGATTGACTTGATTCGAAAAAATTAAGGATTTGTTAGGAAATCTATCCGTGCAAAATCATAAGCTTAGGCGCAACTACGGATGTTTGAGGTTCTCGTTTGCCCTAACTTCCACCCTGGGGTGAAACTGACGGCAGGTGCTCGCTCAAACAAATTTTCGGAAGATCTTTGTCTGGTCGAACATGTCTTCCAGCGTGCGCATGCGCTGTTCGGTCCGGCCCCAAGAGGCTTCCTGAACGGCGGCGATCAAGGTTTCGGACAAGAGCATCATGGCAATCGTGGAGTCCCAGGCCGAAGGGGCTTCGATCCGGCAATTCAGCGAAATCTCCGCGTATTGGCTGATCGGGCTTTGCCATTGGTCGGTGATAAGAACCACACGCGCACCCTGCGCCTTTGCGATTTCGGCAAGCCGTAAGGTGGAGTTTTCATACCGCCGGATGTCATAGATCAGCACAACATCGCCTTCGGAAATGTCCAGCAGGTCGTGCGGCCATGCGTTTGAGGTGGACCGGATATGGCGCACGCGCGCGCGAATGACCTGCATATGAAGGTGCAGATATTCGCTGAGCGCGTGGGTGATGCGCCCGCCAGTAATATAAAGCGCATTGCTTTCATCAGCGAGCAGCGCGGCCAGCGCGTCAAACTGTGCGGGATCAACGCTTGCCAGAGTTTGGCGGATATTGCCGATCACAGCCTCGGTGAAACGGTTGAGAAGGTGCTCTTCGGGGGCGCTCTGCGCCCAGCTTTCATGTTTGGCGATGGGGTTGGAAAAGCGCGCTTCCACTTCCTGCCGCAAAGTATCCTGAAATTCGGGAAACCCGGAATAGCCGAGTTTTTGCACCATACGTGCGACTGTTGGGGTGGAGACAGACGCTTTCTCGGCAAGTCGCGTGATCGAGCCCATGCCGGACATAGGATAGTTTTCCAGAATCACGCCTGCGAGCTGCCGCTCTGCGCGCGTAAGGCTTTCATAAACCTTGTTAATCTTTTCCTGCGCGGTGTCTGCCAAGGGGGTGCCCCATCTCTCTGCTGTTTCTGTAAGCATAGTTTCAGAGTTTTTTCGAAAGAAGAAGAATTTTCAGAATAATTATTGACAGAAGATAAGCTCCTGAAGAAGTTTGTTCACAAAGGGGGCACCAATGACTTTAGAAGACGACGAAGTGGTACATGTTGAAGGGGCGGTTGCACCTGGTGATGTGCTGTTTGTCTGTGAGCACGCTTCCAATCATTTCCCCGATTGCTTTGGCACACTTGGGCTGAGCGATGACGTGCGCGAGAGCCATGTGGCTTGGGATCCGGGGGCGCTTGCGCTGACACGGCTTCTGGCGCAGCGCTTTGGCAGCACCTTGGTGGCCGGTGGCGTGTCGCGTCTGTTGTATGACTGCAATCGCCCGCCCGAAGCGGAGAGCGCGATCCCCCAGCGCAGCGAGGTTTTTGACATTCCGGGCAATGTTGATCTGTCATCGGATGCGCGCGATGCGCGTGTGCAGCAGATCTATGTGCCATTCCGGGCTGCGGTGGAGCAGGTCCTGGTTTTGGTGGAGCCCAAGGCGTTGGTCACCGTGCATTCGTTTACGCCGGTCTATCACGGCGCACCGCGCGCGGTGGAGATTGGCGTGTTGCATGACCGGGACACGCGACTGGCGGACGGAATGCTGGAGGCGCTTTCGGACTCTGAGCATGATGTGCAGCGCAATGTACCTTATGGGCCGGAAGACGGCGTGACCCACTCTCTGCAGCTCTATGGCCTGAAAAATAAGGTGGCAAATGTGATGCTTGAGGTGCGCAATGATCTGCTGCGCACTGAGGCGCAGATTGCGCATATGGCTGACGTGATCGAAGGCGCATTGCGTGCTGGCCTTCACACGCTCGCTGACAACTCTACGACGGAAGAGGGGCTGTAAATGCCAAAGCTTGTGCGGCTCTACATTCGTGGCATCGACGGATTTAACCGCCGGATCGGGCGGTTCATCATGTACGGGATTTTCGTCATGATGGCGATTTTGCTGTGGTCCTCCTTCTCAAAGACTTTTGCGACGCCTTCGCTGTGGACGCTGGAGATGGCGCAGTTTGCCATGGTGACCTACTACATCCTTGGCGGACCATATTCGATGCAGCTTGGATCGAACGTGCGGATGGACCTGTTTTACGGGGAATGGACGTTGCGCCAGCGCGCCACGGTGGACGCGATGACCGTGTTCTTCCTGATGTTTTATATCGCGATCCTCATTCATGGGGCGGTGGGTTCCAGCGCCTATTCGCTGGGGCACTTTGGCGTCGAGCCTTATGCATTCTATCGCGATCTGGTCTGGGCCTATGTCACCGGCGGCAAAGAGGCGGCGAGTGAAATCATCGGCTATATCGAGCGCAGCCCGACTGCGTGGCGGCCGGTTCTCTGGCCAATCAAGCTGATCATGCTTTTTGGCTTTATTCTGATGTTCTTACAGGCGGTCTCTGAACTGTTCAAAGACATCGCGCGGATGCGTGGAGTTGACTACTGATGTCTTATGAAATGATCGCCATTCTGATGTTCTCGACCATGATGCTGATGCTCATGACGGGGCAGAGGGTCTTTGGGGCCATTGGCTTTGTGGGTGTTCTGGCAGCGGTGCTGCTGTGGGGCACGGGGGGCAGCGATATTGGTTTCTCCGCCGCGATGAAGCTGATGAAATGGTATCCGCTGCTGACGCTGCCGATGTTCATTTTCATGGGTTATGTGCTCAGTGAATCCAAGATCGCCGACGACCTCTACAAGATGTTCCATGTCTGGATGGGACCGGTGCGGGGCGGTCTGGCGATTGGCACCATCCTGTTGATGGTGCTGATTTCGGCGATGAACGGTCTGAGCGTTGCGGGCATGGCAATCGGGGCAACCATTGCACTGCCGGAGCTGCTCAAACGCGGCTATGACAAACGTATGGTGACCGGGGTCATTCAGGCCGGATCGAGCCTTGGCATTCTGGTGCCGCCCTCTGTGGTGCTCGTACTTTACGCCATGATTGCGCGCCAACCGGTGGGGCAGCTGTGGCTGGCCGGTGTGTTCCCGGGCCTGATGATGGCGGCGATGTTCATCCTCTACGTGGTGATCCGCTGCCGTATTCAGCCGGAGCTTGGCCCGGCCTTGCCTGAGGCGGATCGTGATATTTCGCGCGCAGAAAAGCTGCGCCTGCTACGGGCAGGGCTGCTGCCGATTGTGATTTTTGCTACTATGATGGTGCCTTTTGTGAACGGCTGGACCTCGCTGGTGGAAAGCTCGGCGATTGGTGCGATCACGGCATTTGTGGCCGCGGTGCTGAAGGGGCGGATGACACGGGAGGTGTTTGAAACCTCTGTACGCAGCACGCTGGGCATTTCCTGCATGTTCATGTGGATCATTCTCGCCGCACTGGGCTTTGGCGCGGTGTTTGACGGGCTGGGCGCGGTGAAAGCCATCGACAATCTGTTCACCGAGCAGCTGGGGCTTGATCCCTGGATGATCCTGATCCTGATGCAGCTGAGCTTCATCCTGATGGGCACCTTTCTGGACGACACAGCGATGCTGGTCATTGTGGCGCCGCTTTATGTGCCACTGGTGAAGGCGCTTGGCTTCGATCTGATCTGGTATGGCGTGCTTTATACGATCACCACACAGATCGCCTATATGACACCGCCATTCGGCTATAACCTGTTCCTCATGCGGGCCATGGCACCAAGCGAAGTCACCCTGCGCGACATCTATCGCAGCATCGTGCCCTTCGTGTTTGTCATGGTTCTGGCACTCACATTGGTGATGATCTTCCCACAGATCGCGCTGTGGCTGCCGGAATATGTCTACGGAAAATAAAAAATCTACAGAGCGCCGAAAACGGGGCCAGATTCAACAAGGAGAGTAAGAGATGACGACAAGACGTAAGTTTCTTCAAGCCGCTGGCGCTGGCGCAGTTGCGGCACCGTTGGCGACACCGGCGATTGCGCAAAGCACCATCAAATGGCGCATGCAGACCTATGCCGGCCCGGCGCTGGCAGCGCATGTGATCGATCCGGCGATTGAGATGTTCAATAAGATTGCGGGCGACCGTATGCAGATTGAACTCTTCTACGCTGACCAACTGGTGCCGACCGGCGAGCTGTTCCGCGCCATGCAGCGTGGCACCATTGATGCGGTGCAGTCTGACGATGACTCCATGGCGTCGCCCACCGAGGTGACCGTGTTTGGCGGCTACTTCCCGTTTGCCTCCCGCTACAGCCTCGATGTGCCTGTGCTGTTCAACCAGTATGGCCTGAACGAGATCTGGGACGAAGAGTATTCCAAAGTTGGTGTGAAGCACATCAGCGCCGGTGCATGGGATCCTTGCCACTTTGCCACCAAAGACCCGATCAACTCGCTGGCGGATCTGAAAGGCAAGCGCATCTTCACCTTCCCAACCGCGGGCCGCTTCCTCAGCCAGTTTGGCGTGGTGCCGGTGACCCTGCCATGGGAAGACATCGAAGTGGCCGTGCAGACCGGCGAGCTTGACGGCATCGCATGGTCGGGCATCACAGAGGATTACACCGTGGGTTGGGCCGATGTGACCAACTACTTCCTGACCAACAACATTTCCGGCGCATGGGCGGGCAGCTTCTTTGCCAACCAAGACCGCTGGAACGAGCTGCCAGAAGATCTGCAGACCCTGTTCCGCGTTTGCTGTGACCAGTCGCACTACTATCGCCAGTGGTGGTATTGGGGTGGTGAGGCCAATCTGCGTGTGAACGGCACCAAGATGCAGCTGACCTCTATCCCGGATGAAGAATGGGCACAGGTGGAAACCGCAGCTGTGAAATTCTGGGATGAGATCGCAGCGGAAAGCCCGACTAAGGCAAAAGTTGTGGAGATTTTCCGCAAGTACAACGCAGACATGCAGGCGGCGGGTCGTCCGTACCGTTACGGCTAAGTCTTTCGGCAATAACATCTTTCGAAGCCCCGTCCGTCGATGGGGCTTCGGCACTCAACAAAGAAGGCGCATTTGATGTCTGGCAATCTGACCCTTGATGAGCTGCGTGGCCTGAGCGCGAGCGGCGAAATTGACACTGTTCTGGCCTGTATCGTGGATATGCAGGGTCGCTTGATGGGCAAGCGGTTTGTGGCGCAGCATTTTGTGGACAGCGCGTGGGAAGAGACCCATTGCTGCAACTATCTGCTGGCGACCGATCTAGAGATGCACACGGTGGAAGGCTATGCCGCAACCAGCTGGGCGGCAGGCTATGGCGACTATCTGATGAAGCCGGACCTGAGCACTTTGCGCCGGGCGGCGTGGCTGGACGGCACTGCGTTGGTGATATGTGACGTGATGGATCACCACGGCCACCACTACATTGCGCATTCTCCACGCGCGATGCTGAAAAAGCAGATCGCAAGGCTTGCGGAGATGGGCTTTGAAGCGGTGTCGGCAACCGAGCTTGAGTTCTTCATTTTTGAGCAGAGCTTTGAGGAACTGGGCAAGACGGCCTATCGCGACCTGACCCCGATCAGCGCGTATAATGAGGATTATCACATCCTTCAGACCACCAAGGAAGAAGGCGTGATGCGCGCGCTGCGCAACGGGCTTTATGCCTCGGGCATTCCGGTGGAAGGCTCCAAAGGGGAGGCGGAGACTGGGCAGGAAGAGCTCAACATCCGCTACGGCAGCGCCATGGACGCGGCCGAAAACCATACGATTTCCAAACATGCGGCCAAGGAAATTGGCTGGCAGCAAGGCCATGCGGTGTCCTTCCTGCCAAAGTGGCATCAGGACAAAGTGGGCAGCGCGAGCCATGTGCACCAGTCGCTTTGGACCAAAGATGGCGTACCTGCGTTTTATGATGCGGACAAAGATCTGGGCATGTCCGATCTGGCGCGAAACTATCTGGGTGGCTTGCTGAAATATGCCGATGACATCACTGTGTTCCTTGCGCCTTATGTGAACAGCTACAAGCGTTTCCAGAAGGGCAGCTTTGCGCCGACCGCCAAGGTCTGGTCGGTGGACAACCGTACGGCCGCTTTCCGTTTGTGCGGCGATGGCAGCAAGGCTGTGCGCGTGGAATGCCGGGTGCCGGGAGCGGATATGAACCCCTATCTGGCCATCGCAGCGATGCTGGCAGCAGGCATCAAGGGCGTCGAAGAGAAGCTTGATCCGGGCACGCCTTTGACCGGTGATGCTTATGAGGCAGGCAACAATGTGATCCCGACAAACCTGCGTGATGCGACCGAGGCGCTGCGCGGCTCTGACATGCTGCGCGAGGCCATGGGCAGCGAAGTGGTTGACCATTATGTGCGGATGGCAGAATGGGAGCAGGAAGCCTTTGACGCGGTGGTGACTGATTGGGAAATTGCGCGCGGGTTTGAACGGGCGTAAGCCGGAAGAGGTGAGGGGCCAGCCCCTCACACTCCCCGGGATATTTGACGAATGAGAAAGCGGGGCGTTGTGCCCCTTATGGATGGAGTGTTGCCATGAGCGGCATGTTGACATGTATCTCTCCGATCGATGGGTCGGTTTTTGCAGAAAGACCTGTGCTGAGTGCTGATGAGGCCTTTGCTGCGGCCAAACGTGCAAAGGACGCGCAGAAAGCCTGGGCCGCGCGGCCTTTGCAGGAGCGGATTGATTTGGTGATGGCCGGTGTGGCCGCTGTGGGTGCGATGAATGATGAGATCGTGCCGGAGATTGCCAAGATGATGGGCCGCCCGGTGCGCTACGGCGGGGAGTTTGGCGGCTTCAATGAGCGCGCAAGCTATATGGCGGATATCGCGGCGGAGTCGCTGGCGGATATCCAGGTTGGCGAGGACGAGACGTTTAAGCGTTATATCAAGCGCCTGCCGCACGGCGTGGTCTTTGTGGTGGCGCCGTGGAACTACCCTTACATGACCGCGATCAACACTGTGGCACCTGCACTGATTGCGGGCAACACCGTGATGCTGAAACACGCGACGCAAACGCTTCTTGTGGGCGAGCGCATGGCGCAGGCCTTCCACAGCGCAGGTGTACCGGAAGATGTGTTTCAGAATGTCTTCCTGAGCCATGACGTGACCAATGATCTTATTGCGGGCAATGCGTTTGATTTTGTGAACTTCACAGGCTCTGTCGGCGGTGGTCAGGCCATGGAGCGCGCAGCGGCGGGCACATTTACGGGCGTTGGCACAGAGCTTGGCGGCAAAGATCCGGGCTATGTCATGGAAGATGCGGATCTGGATGCGGCGGTGGACACGCTGATTGACGGGGCGATGTTCAATTCTGGTCAGTGCTGCTGTGGCATCGAGCGCATCTATGTGCATGAGAGCCTCTATGATGCCTTTGTAGAAAAGGCTGTGGCGGTTGTGAACGGCTACAAGCTGGGCAACCCGCTGGAGGAAGAGACCACGATTGGCCCGATGGCCAATGTGCGTTTTGCTGATGAGGTGCGCGCGCAGATTGCGGAAGCACTTGAAGCCGGGGCGACGGCGCATATTGAGACTTTTGCTGAGGATGATGGCGGGGCTTACCTCACGCCGCAGATTCTGACCGATGTGACCCATGAGATGCGCGTGATGCGTGATGAGAGCTTCGGCCCTGTTGTGGGCATCATGAAGGTCTCCTCTGACGAAGAGGCGATTGCTTTGATGAACGACAGCGAGTTTGGTCTGACGGCGAGCCTCTGGACCAAAGACGTCGAACGCGCAGAGCGTGTGGGCAATGAGATCGAGACCGGCACGGTATTTATGAACCGTGCGGACTACCTTGATCCGGGCCTGTGCTGGACCGGCTGCAAAAACACAGGACGTGGTGGAGGTCTCTCGGTGATTGGTTTCCAGAACCTCACACGTCCAAAATCCTACCATCTGAAAAAGGTGACATCATGACACTTGTTGGCAACTGGTCTTACCCGACTGCAGTGAAATTTGGCGTTGGCCGCATCAAAGAGCTGGCAGATGCCTGCGCGGCAACTGGCATGAGGAAGCCGCTTCTGGTGACGGACAAAGGTCTGGCGGATCTGCCGATCACCACGGCGACACTGGATCTTTTGGAAGCTGCCGGGCTTGGGCGGGCGATGTTCTCCGAAGTTGATCCGAACCCAAACGAGAAGAACCTTGAGGCGGGTCTTGAGGTCTACCGCGCCGGTGGGCACGACGGGGTGATCGCCTTTGGTGGCGGCTCAGGCCTTGATTTGGGCAAGATGGTGGCCTTTATGTCTGGCCAGACCCGTCCGGTTTGGGACTTTGAGGACATTGGCGATTGGTGGACCCGTGCCGATCCTGACGGGATTGCACCGATCATTGCTGTTCCGACAACTGCGGGCACTGGCTCTGAGGTGGGGCGCGCCAGCGTCATCACCAATTCCGTGAGCCATGAGAAGAAAATCATCTTCCACCCCAAGGTGCTGCCAGCCATCGTGATCTGTGACCCGGAGCTCACCGTGGGCATGCCGCAGTTCATCACCGCAGGCACCGGGCTTGATGCCTTTGCCCATTGTGTGGAGGCCTATTCCAGCCCGCATTATCATCCGATGAGCCAGGGTATTGCGCTGGAAGGCATGAAGCTGGTGATCGAGAACCTGCCGCGCGCCTATGCCGATGGCAAAGATCTGGAAGCCCGTGCGCATATGATGAGTGCGGCGATGATGGGCGCGACGGCATTCCAAAAAGGTCTTGGCGCCATCCATGCCATGAGCCATCCGGTGGGCGCGATGTTTAACACGCACCACGGCACCACAAATGCGGTCTGTATGCCGGCGGTTCTGGAGCTGAATGCGCCTGAAATTGCCGAGCGGTTTGATCGCGCTGCGGGCTATCTGGGTGTTGAAGGCGGCTTTGATGGGTTCCGCGCCTTTGTGCAGGGTTTCAACGACAGCTTTGCCATTCCGCGCAAGCTGTCTGACCTTGGCGTGAACGCGGATGCCATCCCTGAACTGGTCAAAGGCGCGCTGATTGATCCGAGCTGCGGTGGCAACCCGGTGGAGCTGACTGAGGCGAACCTCACAGCGCTGTTTGAGGCGACTATTTAAGCCGCTTTGCGCAGCAGATAGATATCCATAATCCAACCAATCTCGGCCCGTGCATCTGCGCGGGCCTTGATGATTTTGGCGGAGACCTCTGCCAGCGGGCCTTCGATCAGGATTTGCTGGTCCATGCCCACATAGCCGCCCCACCAGATGTGCAGATCTTCGGGATCGAGATGCTGGAAAGAGCAGCTGCCATCGAGCATCACGGCCACAGTTGAAACACCTTCGGGCCAGCCGTCTTCGCGCAGCTTGCGCCCCGTGGTGATCTGGACCGGATCGCCCAAAGTGTTGAGTGGAATGGCGTGGGCGGCGGTGAGCATCTGCAGCGAGGTGATGCCGGGCACCATATTCACAGTCAGCGGGATGCCGCGTGCAATCAGGCGATCTGCGATGCGCAAGGTGCTGTCATAGAGCGACGGATCGCCCCAAACCATCAGCGCCACATGGCCGTCAGAGGGAGCATGCGTGGCGATGAGATCCTGCCAGATCGCGGCAAGTGCATCGTGCCAGGTGTTTACCCCGTCGAGATATTTCGGCGTATCGGCGTCGCGCACCGGATAGTCAAATTCGACGATCTTGGGCGCAGTTGTCAGAAGCTCTGCGGCAATCATGCGGCGCAGATCGGCGAGCTCGGTTTTCTCATCGCCCTTGCGCGGCAGCAGGATGACATCTGCCGCCTCCAGTGTTTTGAGCGCCTGTCGGGTGAGGTGATCCGGGTTGCCTGAGCCAATGCCAACAAGAGACAGCGTGGTCATTTGGGATCTGCCAGTTCGCCGAAGAGAATGATGCCCGGCGCAGAAGAAATCTCTTCCGCCAGCTGTTTGGCGAGCTCTTCCATCGTGGTGCGGGTGAGTGTCTGTTCCGGGTGGGACACGCTTTCGGCCAGGAGCGCAGGGCAGTCGCGGCGTAGGCCGGTGGCAAAGAGCTTTTCGGCCAGTTCCGGGAAAGTGCGCTTGGGCATGAACAGCACGGTGGTGGCACCGGGGTCCGCCAGAGCCTGAAGGTTGAGATCGCCGGGCAGAGCGCCTGCAACATCGTGACCGGTGACAAATTGCACGCGGCGCGCCACCAGACGGCGGGTCAGCGGGATGCCAGCAGCAGCGGCGGCGGCGCTGGCCGACGTCACACCGGGGATGATTTCAAAATCAATGCCAGCCTCTTTGAGCGCGGTTATCTCTTCTTCCAGACGGCCAAAAATACCGCTGTCACCGGATTTCAGGCGCACCACATGGGCACCGGACTGTGCGTAGTCCACCAAGAGCTGGCTGACGTGGTGTTGCTTGGGCGACGGGCGGCCTGCGCGTTTGCCCACGCCAACAAGATCTGCCTCTTTGTTGGCGTGCTCCAGAATGGGGCCTGCGGAAAGATCGTCAAACAGCACGGCCTCCGCCTTTTGCAGGCGGTCAACCGCCTTCAAGGTGAGCAACTCGGGATCACCTGGGCCGGAGCTTACGAAACTGACAAAGCCGGTCATGTTGAGGCCTCTGCAATCAGGTGGAAGAAGGTGCCAGTGGTGTTGCCCTTGATGGAGCCGGTTTCCGGCACAGGGTTGCCGTCTGCATCGCCAACTTGGGCGAGCGGGGCATCCGGTTCTTCCAGAATGGTGGAATAGTGGAATTCGTGGCCGCGCAGGCGTGCGCCGGTGTCAAAGCCCAGCATGGGGGCCTGCAACGTCGCTTGGCGGTAGCCGAGGTGGAACTTGCGTTTCTCATAAGAAGTGACAAGCCCCAGAAGGCCGGCCATTTCGTGGCGATTGCCCTCTTTGTCGATCAAGGCCTGACCGAGCGCCATATAGCCACCGCATTCGCCGTGCACCGGTTTGGTTTCAGCGTGTTTGCGCAGGCCTGTCAGGTAGGTCTGATTGGCGGCCAGCGTGCCTGCGTGCAGTTCGGGATAGCCGCCGGGCAGCCAAACCAGATCGGCGCTGGCATCAGGGGCTTCATCGGCAAGCGGAGAGAAGGGCAGGATCTCTGCACCCGCGTTGCGCCAACCGGTCAGAAGGTGCGGATAGGTGAAGCTGAAGGCCGCGTCGCGCGCCAGGGCGATACGTTGTGCCGGAGGTTTGGGCAGCTGCCCTGTGCGCGCGGGGCCTGCTTTGGCTGCTGCTTTGATGGCTTCCAAATCCACGTGCTCGCGCAAGAAGGCGGCGTAGCCGGTGATGGCCTCTTCCAGATCGGGATGTTCAATCGCCTGAATGAGGCCAAGGTGGCGCTCCGGCAGGGCAAGATCGCCACGCCGCGGCAGCACGCCCAGCACGTTGATGCCCGCCTGATCCATGCCCAGACGCGCGAGGCGCTCATGGCGCGGAGAGGCGCAGCGATTGAGGATCACCCCAGCAAAGGGCAGATCCGGGTTGTAGGTTTTGAACCCCAGCGCGGTGGCGGCGGCCGATTGGGCCTGACCACCCACGTCGATCACCAGCACCACAGGCCAGCCCATCATCAGCGCGGTTTCCGCAGAGCTGCCAAAGCCGTTTTCGCCGCGTGTGGCCACGCCGTCAAACAGGCCCATGGAGCCTTCGGCAACAATGATGTCCGCGCCTTGCGCCTGTTCTGATATCCCGCCAGCGAGTGTGGGAGGCATGGCCCATGTGTCCAGATTGAACGCAGGACGGCGCGCGGCTGCGTGGTGGAACGCCGGGTCGATGTAGTCCGGGCCGGATTTGAACGGCTGCACGTTCAGGCCATCTTCGGCCAGCGCACGCAGCAGCCCTAACATCACGGTGGTTTTGCCAGTGCCGGAGGAAGGGGCGGAAATCAGGATGCCGGGGGGCATGGTGGTGGTCATGTCAGTCGTCTCCATGCTGCCAGCTCGACCACGGGCTGTCTGCGGTCTGCGGGCGATAACGGCGGTCATATTCGGTGGCGTAAAGGCAGCTTTCGTCAAAGCCTTCGCCTGCGAGGGCGGGGCCAACGAGGATCAACGCTGTGCGGGTGATGTTTTCGGTCACATCGGCCTTCAGAGTGGCGAGCGTGGTGCGGATGATCTGCTGGTCCGGCCAGCTGGCGCGGTAAACCACGGCCACCGGGCAACCTGCGCCATAGGCGGGGGTCAGATCAGCGATCACGTGATCGAGGTTGCCGATGGACAGATGGATCGCAAGGGTCGCGCCTGTGGCGGCGAAGTTCTTGAGCGTTTCGCCTTCTGGCATGGAGGAGGCGCGCCCGGGGGTGCGGGTCAGCACCACGGATTGTGCCAGACCGGGCAGGGTGAGCTCGGTTTCCAGCGCCGCAGCAGCGGCGGCGAAGCTCGGCACGCCGGGGGTGACAGAGACCGGGATGCCCTCGGCACGCAGGCGGCGCAGCTGTTCCCCCATGGCGGACCAAACCGAAAGGTCACCAGAGTGCAGACGCGCCACATCCTGCCCCTTCTCATGGGCCGCTTTGCATTCGGCGACGATGGCATCCAGATCCAGCGGCGCAGTGTTGATGATGCGCGCGTCTTGGGGGCAGTGTGACAGGATTTCATCCGGCACAAGAGAGCCCGCATAGAGGCAGACCGGGCAAGAGGCGATCAGATCGCGACCCCGTAAGGTCAAGAGATCGGCCGCACCAGGGCCTGCACCGATAAAGTGAACGGTCATGTGGAGCTTCCTTCAGCAATGGCGCAGGTGGCCATACGGTCTTCTGAGATGACGCGGGTTTGCAGCAATGTGGCGGATGCGCCAGCGGCCACCAGCGCGCAGGCTTCGGCGACGGAGCCGGTGCCGCGTTTTTCGCGCACTTTTGCAGAGTTGGTCACAGTGGTGGCCGCGTGCATATCCTGTGGGGTCACAGAGATCACGGGCAGAGAAAGAGTATCGGCAAAGGCCGCGAACACCTGCGTTTGCGCTTTGTCGTCCGGTGCGGCAATCGCCGACACACCTGCAGGCTGCGCGGCCATCCAGGCGGCCTGCAGGCTCTCAAGCGTGGCGGATTGTCGGAAGCCAAAACCGGCAACTCTCATTTTGTGACGCTCCATTGCACAATGGGATAAGCGGATTTCCAGCCGCGTTTTCGGCCCAAGGGGTTGGCATGCGCAAGCTCGATGCGCAAGAGGTCGCCGCCGTTTTGTGCCTGCCAATTGGCCAAAAGCACTTCTGCCTCCAGCGTTACGGCGTTGGCCACCAGACGCGCGCCTTCGGGCATTTGCTGCCAGACGGTTTGGAGCATCTCTTCGCTGATGCCACCGCCAATGAAAACGGCATCCGGGGCATCCAGACCGGCCAGGGCCTCCGGTGCGGCGCCGGTCACCACGTTCAAGCGATCGGCTCCGAGGGAGGCAGCATTGGCTTTGATACGTGCAGCGCGGTCCGCGTTGATCTCCACACTGGTGGCGCGGGTGCGCGGGTGGGCCAGCAGCCATTCGATGGCGATGGAGCCGGAGCCACCGCCGATGTCCCAGAGATGCTCGCCGGGCAAAGGGGCGAGTGCGGAAAGGGTCAGGGCGCGTACCGGGCGTTTGGTGATCTGACCATCATTGTCAAAGAAGGTATCCGCGCGACCGGAGGCTGTGGTGAGGGCAGGGCCGCCTTGAGCCTCAATCGCGACGGACACGGGGTGTGTGATGTCAGTGAAGGTCATCTCTTGCGCGGCGGTTTGGCGGATGCGTTGGCGGGGGCCGCCGAGAGCCTCAAGCACATGCAAAGTGCTTTCGCCAAAGCCGATGCCCGTGAGCCAAGCGGTAAAATCGGACGCGGCGTCGCCATCGCGCAGGGTCACGATGGCGCGGGCGCCGTTGGCGAGATGCGGGCGCAGGCGTGCAAAGGGGGCTGCATGCAGGCCCATGGTGGTGGTGCTTTCCAGAGGCCAGCCGAGTGCGGCGGCGGCGAGGGACATGGTGGAGGGCGCGGGCAGGCTGCGCCATTCGCCGGGCTCCAGATGTTTGGTGAGGCTGCCGCCCGCGCCGTGCCAGAACGGATCGCCTGAGGCGAGCACAACGGTTTGACGGCCGCGTTTTTCCAGCAAGAGTGTGAGGCCGTCGGCGAAGGGCACGGGCCATGTCACGGTCTCAGCGGTGATCTGTGGCAACAGCGACAGGTGGCGCGCCGCACCCATGACAACTTCGGCGTCTTCAAGCGCTTTGCGGCTTGCAGGGGGGAGGCCATCTGGGCCATCTTCGCCCAGCCCGACGATGGTGAGCCAAGGATCAACTGACATGACAACCAAACTCCTTATTCTTGGCGGCACAACCGAGGCCAGCGCTTTGGCTCAAGCTGTGGCGCGCGCGGGTTTTGACGCGGTTTTCTCTTATGCGGGGCGTGTCGCCAAGCCCAAAGAGCAGCCTTTGCCCACGCGGGTGGGGGGATTTGGCGGTATTGACGGGCTGGCCACCTATTTGCGGGACAATAGCATCACCCATGTGATTGATGCGACACATCCTTTTGCCGCGCAGATGAGCTGGAACGCTTATCATGCCTGTGCGCAGGAAGGTGTTGAGCTGATCGCTTTGACCCGCCCGGCCTGGCAGGCGCAGGCGGGGGATGACTGGTGCCATGTGGCTGATATTGAGGGAGCTGTGGCGGCGCTTGAGGGGGCAGAAAAGCGCGTGCTGCTGGCGCTGGGCAAGCTTAATCTGCCTGCCTTTGCCGCCCAGCCGCAGCATCATTATATTCTGCGCCTTGTGGATCAGCCGGAAGTCGCGCCCGCCGTGCCAAATCACACCGTGGTTGTGGCGCGGGGGCCGTTTGATGTGGCCGGGGATCGGGCGCTCATGGAGCAGCACAGCGTGGAAGTGGTGGTCTGCAAAAACGCCGGGGGCGTCGGGGCAGAGGCCAAGCTGCACGCCGCGCGGGCTTTGAACATTCCGGTGATCATGATTGACCGGCCCGACTTGCCACCGAGGGCGGCGGTTGCCACACCCGAGGCGGTTTTGGCCTGGGTCAATAACTGAAGTTTGGCCCGGCGTAGACGGGCCGCGCCCGACCCTCCCCACGGGAGGGCGCTTTGCTTCCTCCCAGGATCGGTCGCGGCCCTTTTGGCGAGGGGCCATGACCGACATTTACCCAGCCACCGAGCGGGGCGTGTAGACAATCGGCGCGCCATTGCGCTCGATGATGCGGGTCTGGCTGGAGCCAAGCAGCACCACGGTGCGCATGTCTGCCATATCCGGCGTGGTGTCCTGAAGTGGCACGATTTTGATGGTCTGATCCGGGCGCGACACATTGCGGGCAAAGATCATCGGGCGGTTGTCGCCACAGGCGTCTTTCAGGGTTTTAAGCGCTTTTTCAAAGCCTTCTGGGCGGGACTTGGAGCGCGGATTATAGAACGCCATGGCGAAATCTGCCTCAGCGGCCAGACGCAGGCGTTTGTCGATCAGCTCCCAAGGCTTGAGATTGTCGCTGAGGTTGATGGCGCAGAAGTCATGGCCCAGTGGCGCGCCACAAGCCGCAGAGGCGGCCAGCATGGCAGTGATGCCGGGCAGCACGCGGATGTCGAGATCGCGCCATGCAGCCTCGCCATGTTCCACCGCCTCAAACACCGCAGCAGCCATGGCAAACACGCCCGGATCGCCAGAGGAGACCACAACCACACGTTTGCCCTCAGAGGCCATCTCCAGCGCATGGCGGGAGCGGTCGATTTCAACGCGGTTGTCTGACGGATGCAGGGTCAGGTTCGGATTGGCTGCCACACGTTCCACATAAGGGATATAACCCACCGCATCGGTGGCCTCAGCCAGCGCGGCCTGCACCTGTGGGGTCACCAGCGCTTCATCACCGGGGCCAATACCGACGATCTGGACCCAGCCTTTCTCTGACGCGCTCATGGGCGGCGCCCCTGACCGTGCACAACGATGATGGAGAAATAAGGCGTCACGTCGTCTGTCATTTCAGAGAGTTTTGTCACGGTCTGCTTGGGCATGGTGGCGTATTGCACGATCCAGGCATCCTCGTAGCGCCCTGCGGATTTGAGGGCGGCGATGACCTTCTCAAAGTTTGTGCCGATTTTCATCACCACCAGCGAGTCGGTGCGGGAAATGTAATCGGTCAGCGTGTCTTGGGGCAGGGTGCCGGTGAGCACGGTGAGCACATCGTCCCCCCAGGTGATCGGCGCGCCTGTGGCTGTCCATGCGCCGGACATGCCGGTGATGGCGGGCACCACATTGACAGGCACAACTTGGCGCACGCGCTCATAGATGTGCATGAAAGAGCCGTAGAAGAACGGGTCGCCTTCGCAGAGCACAACAACATCATCACCCGCCTGAGCGAGGCGGATCAGATGCTGGGTCACATCCTCGTAAAACTGCGACAAGATCTCATTGTAGCGCGGATCAGACAGCGGGATTTCGGTGGTGACCGGATATTCCATCGGAAATTCGATCACGCCCTTGGGCAGCAGCCCTTCGACAATCTGGCGGGCTTGGCCCTTGCGGCCTGCTTTGCGGAAGAAGGCCACATGTTTGGCACCGCTCAGAAGACGGTGTGCGCGCACGCTCATGAGGTCGGGATCGCCGGGGCCGAGGCCAACGCCGTGGATGGTGCCCTGGGTGATGCCATGGGTGGTGCTGGACGCGCTCATTCTTTGCGGCTCGCGATTGCGTTGATCGCTGCCACGGTCATGGCGGAGCCGCCGAGGCGGCCTTCGACGATCATGCAGGGCACGGGCTGGTCCGCCCAAAGCGCGTCTTTGCTTTCCATTGCGCCGACAAAGCCCACGGGGCAGCCGATGATGGCGGCGGGGCGGGGGCACTCAGGGTCTTCGAGCATGTTCAAGAGGTGAAACAGCGCGGTGGGGGCGTTGCCGATGGCCACAATCGCTCCGCCCAGACGGTCGCGCCAATGTTCCAGCGCGGCGGCAGAGCGGGTGTTGCCCATCTCCTTGGCCAGATCATGGATGCCCTCGGCGTGCAGGGTGCAGATCACATCATTGTCCGCAGGCAGGCGCGGGCGGGTCACGCCTTCGCTGACCATGCGCGCATCACAGAAGATCGGCGCGCCGTCTTCCATGGCTTTGCGGGCCGCAGCCACCATGCCGGGGGTGAATTTCACATGTTGTTCCAGACCAACCATGCCGGCGGCGTGGATCATGCGCACAACAACCTGTTCTTCGTCTGCGTCAAAGCCCTCTAGCGCTGCCTCGCGGCGAATGGTGGCAAAGCTTTCATCATAGATCGCCTGACCATTCTTCTCATATTCGTAAGGCATCAAAATTCTCCCAAGGCGGTGGTCAGCTGGTCCGGCGTGAGGCCGGTTTTTGTGGGCGCATCCCATGGACGGCCGTTTTTGACAAGATCAAATGCGCCGTTGTTGCCCACAAGGGTGGTGGCGCAGGGGCGCGGGCGGGCGCAGCCTTTGGCGCAGCCGGAGACATGCAGTGCGCCGCGGGCCGTGGCGGCCAATGCGCGGGCAAGGGGGCGGGTCTCAACGGTGGAGGAGGTGCACAATGGCGCGCCGGGGCAGGCATCTATGTCCAGAAGTGGATCGCTGAATTCGGTGATGAAGTCGGCGGTTTCAACCGGTTCCACTCCTTCGAGCAGGAAAAGCCGCCAAGGGGTCACGCGCATCGCATCGGCCTGTGTTGCCTGCACCAATGCGGCCAGCGCGGTGGCTTCGATCTGGCCAAAGGCTGCGCCAAAGACGGTGCCAAGGCCGGTTGCGCCGGGGCGCAGAGCCTCTGCGGGGGCGGTGGGCAAGGCGGCTTGCCAGTCGGCGGGCAGGGCGGTCATGGCCACATGCGCGGCCATGCGGCGGCGGCTTGGGCCATCGGTTTTGACAAACCAGTTTGCCATGTCAATCAGCGCGTCCACAGCGGTGGCGGCGGTGACCGGACGCCCACGGGATGCGCCGTCTGCGCGCAGGATCAAAGCGCCGTCAGAGGTGCGCTCCAGCCGGAAATCTGCTGAGTTCTGTGTGAATTGCGGTGCGCCGTCGATGTCGATGGCAAAGCCCATTTTGGCGGGCAGCTCGGGGAAATCGCCCAGACGGGCCACCAGCGCATTTGCGATCTGGTCGGTTTCGTCTCCGGCCTGCCAGAGCGGCGGGATCAGGATGTTGCGGCGGCTTTCCAGCATGGGGTCATCAGGCAGCAGGCCGAGACCTGCGAGACGTGCCAGAACGGCCTCGTGATCGGCCTCCGCCACACCACGGATTTGCAGGTTGGCGCGGCTGGTGAGGTCAATCAGGCCGGAGCCAAACTCAAGTGCGGTTGCGCAGAGCCCCAGCACCTGAGCCTGTGTGAGCCGCGCCAGCATCGGGCGCACGCGCACCACCAGACCGTCACCGGACATCATCGGCTTATAGGCGCCGGGGCACCAGCCTTTGGCGCTGGGGCGGGTCATGCCAGACGTTCCAGCTCTGCGAGAATGGAATTGCGGCGGGTGATCCAGAGACCGGCCTCATGCAGCGCGGCAAAGCGGTCCCGCATGGCGGCCAGCGCCTGCGGGTTTTCCTTTTCAAGGAAGGTGACCACCTCCGAGTCGCCCAAAGTGGCGTCGTGGTAGGCATCAAACAGCTGCGGCGGCACCGCGCCTGCAAGATTGGCAAAAGCGGCCATATGCTCCAGCGCGGCCGCGATTTCGGCACCGCCCCGGAAACCATGGCGCATCATGCCAGCCAGCCAATCCGGGTTGGTGGCGCGGGCATGCACCACGCGTGCGATTTCCTCGGTGAGGCTGCGGGCGCGGGGATTTTCCGGGTTGGTGTTGTCCACATGATAGAGATTGGCGTTGCCGCCGGTGATCTTTTGTGCGGCGGCAAAGCCTGCCTCATGGGTGGCATAATCGGACGCCAGCAGGAGGTCGGTTTCGGGCATGTCCTGCAAATGCACAAAGCTGTCAGCGGCGCCCACCAGCGCGCGGATGCCATCCGCGTCTTTGGTGATCTTGTCGCCATCAAAGGCGTAAGAGGACGCGTTGAGCCAGGCCTCGCCAGCGGCTTTGCGGCCTTCCTCAGAGTAGTTTTCGATGTCGTGGCCCATGCCAAGGCCGTAGCTACCGGGCGCGGGGCCATAGACGCGAGGGGCCGTGATGCGGCCCGCGAATGGGTTCCAATCGGCGGCTTCGTCGCGTTCTGCCAAGGCTTTGACCGCCTGACCAAAGAGGGTGGACAGCGTTGGGAAGACATCGCGGAAGAGGCCAGAGACGCGCAGGGTGACGTCAATGCGGGGCCGTTCCAGCAGGGCGATGGGCAGGATTTCAACACCGGAGACGCGCTCGCTGCCTTTGTCCCAGACCGGTTTTGCGCCCAAGAGATGCAGCGCCATGGCAAATTCTTCGCCTGCGGTGCGCATGGTGGCGCTGCCCCAGAGATCGACAATCAGGTTCTTGGGGTAGTCGCCCTCTTCCTGAAGGTGGCGGCGCACCAGCTCTTCGGCGAGCTTCACGCCTTGTGCATAGGCCGAGCGTGAGGGCACGGAACGCGGATCGGTGGTGAAGAGATTGCGGCCTGTGGGCAGCACGTCTTTGCGCCCGCGATAAGGCGAGCCGGAGGGGCCGGCCTCGATGCGTTTGCCAGCCAGCGCGCGGGTCAGGGATGCGCGTTCGGCATCAGCCGAGGCGCTGGCGTCAAACGCCCCTTCGACGGTGGGCGCGCGGCCAAACACATGCAGGCCATCGCCAAACTGGCTTTCCTTGATGTCGCAGACAAAGGTGTCGATGCGGGTGATCGCCTCTGCCAGAGAGGTGGCGTCATCCAGCCCAAGTTCTGATTGTAGGCCAAGGGCTTCGGCCTCGTCTTTGATATCCGATTGCAGTCGGTCACGGCGTTTGGGGTCTAGCCCGTCGGCGTTGGAGAACTCATCCAGAAGGGTCTCAAGCCGGGCAAAACGCTGTGGCGTCGCGCTGGCTTTCAGCGGGGGCGGCACGTGGCCAAGGGTGAGTGCATTTATGCGGCGTTTCGCCTGCGCCGCCTCGCCGGGGTCGTTCACAATGAAGGGGTAGATCACCGGCACGTCGCCAATGAGCGCCTCTGGCCAGCAGGCCTCAGACAGGGCCACGGATTTACCGGGCAGCCATTCCAGCGTGCCATGGGCGCCGATGTGCAAAAGCGCGTCGGTGGATTGGGTCTGGCGGAGCCACAGGTAGAAGGCCACGTAGGAATGGCGCGGCACGCGCGAAAGATCGTGGTATTCGTCTTCACGTATCTGATCGGTGCCGCGCTCGGGCTGCAAGGCGATCAGGATGTTGCCGCGTTTTGTGGCCTTGAAAGGGAAAGCCCCCTCGGAAACGGTGGGATCATCCTCCAGCGCGCCCCAAGCCTCTGCGAGATCTGCCTGCAGCGTTTCCGGCAGGGTGGAGAGGGCGGCTTTGTAGTCGGCCAGCGACCAAGAGATCGTTTCGCCGAGCAGGGCGTCTGCGAGAGGCGCTGTCTCACCTTCTCCCGTGTCAAAGCCGTCCTCGGCAAAGTCAGACAGGATCGCCTCGACACTGGCCAGCGGATCAAGACCCACGGCGTGTGCCATGTTCCAGTCTTTGCCCGGATAGGTCGACAGCACACAGGCCATGTGTTTGTCAGCGTTGGGTTTTTGCGCCAGCCGCACCCAGCCCTCAACCTTGTCTGCAACAGCGGTGATGCGGTCGGGTAGCGGGCGGTGGGCAAAGCGGGAATATTCCAGCGCGGCGTCTTTTTTGCCGGGTTCCTTGAAAGAGACCACACCGGCAAAGAGACGGCCGTCGACCTCTGGCAACACAACGTGCATGGCGAGATCAGAGGGCGCGAGGCCGCGCTCTGCCTCGGCCCAGGCTTTCTTTCGGGAGGTGGCCAGTGCGACCTGAAAGACCGGTGCCTCGGTGGCGTCCAGAGGCGAAGTGCCATCCGCGCCTTTGCCGGAGAAAGAGGTGGCGTTGACAATGGCGGCGGGTTTCAGAGCGCGCAGGGTGTCGGCCAGCCAGGCGGCAGAGGAAGGGACTTTGAGGGAGGGGGCAAACAGGCCCACCACATCAAAGCCGCGTCCGCGAAATTCTGCAAAAAGTGCCTCAATCGGCGCGGTGTCAGCGGCGCTGACGTAGGCGCGATAGAACGTCAGGGCTATCAGTGGCTTTGCAGCGTCGCGCCCGCTGAGCGGGTCAGACAGACCTGTCTCGGGTGTCCAGCCGCCGTGGTCGGGCAGCGCTTTGGAGCCCATGACCGGCTTTGCATAGAGCCCTGCGGCCAGTGCCAGTTGCGCGAGCGCGGCCTGCGCGGCCACAGCGCCTCCGGTGTCACAGAGGTGGGTCAGGCGGTGCAGGGTGGATACGGGCAGGGTTGAGACCTCGTCCAACCGGGTGTCCGGGCGTCCGTCAGCAGGCAGCACGGCAAGGGCGATGCCTTTTTCCGCCGCAAGTGCCTGAACTTGTTGGATGCCATATTGCCAGTAAGAGATGCCGCCAATCAGACGGATCAGGATGGCTTTGGCACCAGACAGCGTCTGTTCGATGTAGGTGTCGACGGACAGCGGGTGTTTCAATGCTGTCAGATTGGCAAGGCGCAGCGTTGGCAGATCGCCATTGCTGCGATGCCAGCCTGCCGCGAAAGCCCCCAGATCGCTGTCGGAAAACGACAGTACCACAAGGTCAGCCGGTGACTGACCCAGATCCATTGGGGTTTCGGCCTCATCAAGGCCGTGACTTTCGCGAAAGACTACATGCATGGGCGTTTAGTCTACCAGAGCGGCGCGGATCGCATCCACATTTACGTCATCATGTTCCGCAATCACGACCATGCGGCCCTGACGGCCTTCCTCAGGCTTCCATGGGCGGTCAAACTGATGGCGCACGCGCGCGCCCACAGCCTGCACCAGAAGACGCATGGGTTTGCCTTCGACGGCGGCATAGCCTTTGACGCGCAGGATGTTGAGATCTTTTGCCATTTTCTCGATCTTGGCGGCAAAAGCTGCGGGATCGGTTTGCTCTGGCACGTCAATCACAACGCTTTCGAAATCGTCATGTTCATGGTCGTGGTGCCCATCGTGATGGGAGGGGCGAGCCTCCAGATCATCTTCGGCGGCGGCTTCCAGGCCGAGGATCACGCGCGGGTCCACTTCGCCTTCGGCCACTTCGACCACGGGCAGGGGGCGCGGCGCTTCGGCCAGCACGATTTCCTTGGCTTTGGCCACACCTTCGGGGCCTGCGAGATCCGGTTTGGTCAGCAAAACGATGTCCGCGCAGCTGATCTGATCTTCAAATACCTCGGAAAGCGGGGTTTCGTGATCCAGACCTTCGTCGGCCTCACGCTGGGCATCCACTGCGGCCACATCTGGGGCAAAACGGCCATCGGCCACAGCCTCTGCATCGGCCAGTGCGATCACGCCGTCCACCGTGATTTTGGAGCGGATATCGGGCCAGTCAAAAGCCTTCAGCAGCGGCTTTGGCAGAGCCAGGCCAGAGGTTTCAATCAGGATGTGCTCCGGGCGCGGCTCAAGCTGCATGAGCGCTTCGATGGTGGGGATGAAATCATCCGCAACGGTGCAGCAGATGCAGCCGTTGGCCAGCTCCATGATGTTTTCTGCCGGGCAATCCGGGATGGCGCAGGATTTCAGGATCTCGCCGTCCACACCCACATCGCCAAATTCATTGACGATCACCGCAAGGCGTTTGCCCTGTGGCTTGGTCATCAGGTTGCGCACCAGTGTCGTTTTGCCGGATCCCAGAAAGCCGGTGATGACGGTGACGGGGAGTTTTTCAAGAGTGCTCATTCGGGGATCTCCAATGGGGGAATGCGGGCGATGCAGTTTTTGCGGAAATGGGTGGAGCGTTCGCGCCACGGGACCAGCCCGTCAGCGGTGGCGGCATATTTGCTCACGCCGTCCGCGACCAGTTCCGCGTCTTCTGCACCGGTGAAATTGCCATAGACATAGGTCCAGCGCTCATCGCCGCCACGCACGGTGATCGAGCAGCCAAAATCGCAGTTGGAAAAGCACTCAACGCCTTTCACCGTCACGTTTTCCGGCAGGTCTGAGGCGGTGAGCGCATCAAACAATTGCGTGCCGGGGCGCGGCCCTTCGACGTCGGTTGGCTGGCCGGCACGGCAGGTGGTGCAGACAAGCAATTCGACTGGAGCATTTGCATCAGCCATCAGATCTGGTCCCTTTTCAGGGACGGGGCAAACACGGGACATCTGTGGAGAGCCCGACACCGAAACACCCCGTCCGGTTTATGTCATTTGCGCTGGCAGGTCTCCCGGCTTGCGGATCTCAGAGCTTGGGCTCTGGTGGTCCACCTGCCTTCCCGGATCTCTCCAGTGGCTGTGGCGGACCTCTCCGGTCACGGTCGCGGGGGCGGCTGCGCTTTGGGCCTTGACGTTGGACCCGTTTCACATTCCCTTTTCACCTGCTCAAATCGAGCAGAAACCAGCGACAACCCGAATGGGCAATGATTGCGGCTAAGTCAAGCGCGAACGGAGGGGCAGGAATGTCTGAAAACACGGATCAGAACGAACGCCACAAGGCCAAGATGGCCAAAATCAAAGCGGCGCGAGACAGGATGATGGCCACAAAGACCGAAGAAAAAGGTCTGATCATCGTGCACACCGGGCCGGGCAAAGGCAAAAGCTCGTCGGGCTTTGGCATGATTATGCGCTGTATCGCACATGGTATGCCGGTGGCTGTGGTGCAGTTTATCAAAGGCGCGATGGCCACGGGAGAGCGGGCCTTTCTGGAAGAGCACTTCCCCGATGAAGTGCAATTTCATGTGTCGGGGGAAGGGTTTACCTGGGAAACGCAAGACCGCGAGCGCGACATTGCCAAAGCGCAGGCGGGCTGGGAATTGGCCAAGGAGCTGATCCGCAACCCTGAGAACCGCTTTGTGATGCTCGATGAAATCAACATCGCGCTGCGCAATGATTATCTCGATATCGACGACGTGGTCGATTTTCTGCTGAACGAAAAGCCGGAGATGACTCACGTTCTTTTGACCGGCCGCAATGCCAAGCCGGAGCTGATTGAGGCCGCTGATCTGGTGACGGAGATGACCCTGCTGAAACATCCGTTCCGCGATGGCATCAAGGCGCAGGCGGGGGTGGAATTCTGATGGCGATCAAACGTCTGCTCACCGAATTTGGCATGGGCTCTTCGCTCAGACGTCAGGATTACACCGAGGCGGCGAGCCGCGCTGTAAAAGACGCGCTTTGGCACAATTCGATCAATCTGGCGGAGCTTTTTGGCAAAGACAAATCAGAGATGATCATCACCGTTGAGGTGGCGGTGCAGCAGCCAGACAAGATTGACACAGCAGTGATCGCGGCGATTTTCCCTTATGGGCAGGTCACGGTTGTGCCGGTGAAAGGCGGGCTGGACGTGCCGCGCACTGATGGCGGCAACCCGACGGTGATGGCCAATGTGGCGATCTCGGTTGCTTTGGACGTGGAGGTCGCGGCATGAGCGAGCAGCGTTTCATCATCGAAATGGGCATGGGCAGCGACCAATACGGACAGGACTACACCAAGGCCGCCGCCCGTGCGATCGAGGATGCAATCCGGCATTCTTCAATCCCGATGTTTGCCGCTTTAGGTAAAGATCCCAAAGAGATGCGCGTGCAAGTTACCGTGGGGGTGCAAGAGCCGGAGGAGGTCGATTGTGACGCTTTGGCAGAACGTTTGCCGCGTGGGCGCGCCGAGGTGAAAGCGGTCTTTGGGGGGATGAATGTGACCAATCCCGATGATGGAAACGTGCTTGTCATCGCCTCAGCGGCGGTGGAGGCCTTCCTCCCCAAACAGGGCTGAGCCATGGGCAAGGCAATTATGATTCAGGGCACAGGCTCCAACGTGGGCAAGTCGATGCTGGTGGCGGGGCTGTGCCGGGCGGCGGCGCGGCGCGGTCTGTCGGTTGCACCGTTCAAGCCGCAGAACATGTCCAACAACGCGGCGGTGACCTCTGACGGGGGCGAGATCGGGCGGGCGCAGGCGTTGCAGGCGCTGGCCTGCGGCAAGGCGCTCACCGTGGATATGAACCCGGTGTTGTTGAAACCGGAGACCGATGTGGGCTCGCAGGTGGTGGTGCAGGGCAAGAGGCTGACCACGGTGAAGGCGCGGGAATATGCCAAGCTTAAGCCGCAACTGCTAGAGGCGGTGCTTGAGAGCTTTAACCGGTTGAAATCAAAAAGTGATCTGGTGATCGTTGAAGGCGCGGGCAGCCCGGCGGAGGTCAATCTGCGGGCCGGTGACATCGCCAATATGGGCTTTGCGCAGGCCGCGAATGTGCCCGTGGTGCTGGCCGGAGACATCGACCGGGGCGGCGTGATTGCGCAAGTTGTCGGGACGCAGGCGGTGATATCGGAAGAGGACGCGGCGCTGGTTGTGGGCTTTCTGATCAACAAGTTTCGCGGCGATCCGAGTCTGTTTGACGATGGCTATGACCTGATCAAAGAGACCACAGGCTGGGCCGGATTTGGGGTGTTGCCCTACTTCGGGGAGGCGTGGAAATTGCCTGCCGAGGACGCGCTGGACATCAAAAATGCTGAGCGTGACGGCGGCTTGAAAGTGGTTTGTCTGGGGCTGTCGCGGATTGCGAATTTTGACGATTTGGACCCGCTGGCACAGGAGCCGGGCGTGTCGTTGACCATGCTGCGCGCGGGGGAGCCGATCCCCGGCGATGCAGATGTGGTGATCATTCCGGGCAGCAAGTCGACCCGCGGCGATATGGCGTTTCTGCGCGAGCAGGGCTGGGATGTGGATCTGGCGGCGCATGTGCGGCGCGGTGGCCATGTGCTTGGGATTTGTGGCGGATATCAGATGCTTGGCACGGTTGTGAAGGACCCTGAGGGCATCGAAGGCCCGGCTGGAGAAACCGAAGGTCTTGGTCTTTTGGACGTGGAAACGGTGATGACACCGGACAAACGTCTGACGGAAACCGAAGCCGTGCATGTGGCCTCCGGCGAGGCCTTCCGGGGCTATGAAATCCACATCGGGCGCACGGATGGTCCGGATCGGGCGCGGCCTTTTGCACAGGTGGACGGGCGCGATGAGGGCGCGGTTTCTGCGGGTGGGCAGGTGTCGGGGAGCTATCTGCACGGTATGTTCCGCGATGATGGGTTCCGCCGGGCCTGGCTGAGCGCGCTGGGAGCGCAGGTAGGCAACGAGGGCTATGACGCCACCGTGCAGGCGGTGCTGGATCGTCTGGCAGATCACGTTGAAGCGCATCTGGATGTGGACGGTATCCTGGCAGCCGCGCGCTAAAACTTCGATGCCTCCGGCGGGAGTATTTTTAGCAGAATGAAGGGTTTAGCTCCGGCTGCGGCGCAGGTCGCGGACGGATTTGCCGTGGGCATTTTTGAAGGCGCGGGCGAAGCTGGTGGGGCTGTTGAAGCCTGTTGCGAGGGCGATGTCACGCACTGGCAGGCGGGTGTCTGTGGCGAGGCGCAGGGCTTCTTCGAGGCGCAGATGCATGTAAGTCGCCTGTGGGGAGCTGTTCAGATGCGCGGCAAAGCGCATCTCCAGCGTGCGGGTTGAGGTGCCGATGATGGAGGCGATGGCGGGGATGGATAGCGGCGTGTCAAGAGCGCGGGCCATGACATCCAGCGCGCGCCCGACCTGCGGGTGCTGGCGCATCTGGCGTGGGGTTGAGGTGGGGCTTTGTGCCTGAGAGGGCATCGGATCATAGAGAAAAGCACTGCCGACGCGGCGCGCGAGATCGGGGCTGAAGCGGGTGGAAATTAGATGCAGCATCATATCGATGCAGGGGCTGGCACCGCCCGAGGTGGCGATGCGCCCTGACAGGCAAAACCGGTCTTGAAGCGTTTTAACCTGCGGAAATTGTTGAGAGAATTTTTCGAGGTCTTCCCAGTGGGTGGTGGCTTCATGACCATCCAGAAGGCCAGCGCGCGCGAGCAGCCAGGGTCCGCCGTCGATGGCGGCGAGCGAGGCACCTGCACTATAAATTCGGCGCAGCGAGGCGCGCAGACGCGGGGTGGATTGTTCTTCCAGACGAAAGCCCGCCACCACAAACAGGAGATCACATTTATCCAGGTCTGAGAGCGCGGGGCCGGTGATTTCAAGGCCGCTGGTGAGGGCAGCAGGCGTGCCCTCTGCGGTGAAAAACTGCCATTTGAAGAGCGTTTTTCCGGCGCGGCGGTTGGCGGCGCGCATGGGGTCTACGGTGGCGGCAAAGCTCAGCGTGTTGCACTCATCCAGCACCAGAATGGCGGTGTTGAGCGGCGCGGGGTTGCGGTGAAAAACGCCAATTTCTGCGGATTCAGTCATGTAATTTTCGTAAAATGAAAAGTGTTGCGCCGCAAGAGCAGTACGGTTGGGCAAGGAGCAAGAAAGGAATCGCCATGCCGCTGCAAATGAATCGTGAGGTTTTCATCACCTGTGCCGTGACCGGATCCGGTGGGACGCAGGATCGCAGCCCGCATGTGCCGCGCAGCCCGAAGCAAATTGCCGACAGCGCGATTGCCGCGGCCAAGGCCGGTGCGGCGGTGGTGCATTGCCATGTGCGCGATCCGGAAACAGGTGCGCCGAGCCGTGATCTGGGGCTTTATCGCGAGGTGACAGACCGCATTCGCGACAGTGAGGTCGATATGGTGTTGAACCTGACCGCTGGCATGGGCGGCGACATGGTGTTTGGCGGGGTGGAAACCCCTCTGCCCACCGTGGCGGGCACGGATATGGTGGGGGCCACCGAGCGGGTGGCCCATGTGGCGGAATGCCTGCCGGAAATCTGCACATTGGATTGCGGTACGATGAACTTTGCCGAAGCCGATTATGTGATGACCAACACGCCGGGCATGCTGACGGCGATGGGAAAAATGATGACAGATCTGGGGGTTAAGCCTGAGATTGAAGCCTTTGACACCGGGCATCTGTGGTATGCCAAACAGCTTGTGAAAGATGGTGTGCTGGAGCCCAATGCGCTTGTTCAGCTCTGCATGGGCGTGCCGTGGGGCGCGCCGGATGATCTCAACACCTTTATGGCGATGGTCAACAATGTGCCGGAAGACTGGACGTTTAGCGCGTTTTCCTTGGGGCGCAATCAGATGGCCTATGTCGCGGCAGCGGTGTTGGCCGGGGGCAATGTGCGCGTGGGGCTGGAGGACAACCTGTGGCTCGACAAAGGGGTGCTGGCGGAAAACTGGCAGCTTGTGGAGCGTGCGGGCACCATCATTGAGAACATGGGCGCGCGGGTGATTGGCCCGGCGGAAGTGCGCGAAAAGCTTGGCTTGGTGAAACGCGCGCCGAAGGGCTGAGGCCTTGCGGGAGGGCGGCGCAACAGCTGCGCGCGGCGGGGTAAGGCTTGCGGGTTTTTGGGCCCACCGCGCGCTGTTTGGCCAAAAACACAACACGTCAGTATCGCGTCGGTATCCCTACGGTATTGCGTCGGTGCCAAAAACGGCCCCTGAGTCGGCGGTGCAATGGTTAAGAAAGGCCGTTGCGCGGCCTTTTGTGCGCGCGGCAGAGCGGCGGGTTTCAGGCGGGTTTGATCCGGCACAGGAAGCAGTTGTTAGACGCGCTGCGCACATCGACAAAGGCGATGTCGTCCCTCGCCAGCAGCGTGGCGGCATAGGTGCTGATCTCTGCCGTCGGGGTGACCTGGCCGGTGCCGTAAACAATGCGCTCGTCCACGCTGTAGCCGCGCACAATATGGCTGGGCGCGCTGAGGATCGCCGGAAGGTCGGCGCTTGGCGGCGTGCCTGCGCAGTTCTCACAGAGATAGATCGGGCCGGTTTCGGTGAAGGCATTCTGCCCTTCAAAGGGGCGATGGGCGAGCGTGAGGAATGGCTGCCCAGCGGCGGTTTCTGTCAGGCAGGCACGGCAGGGGTGACCGGGGCCTTCGCAAATCGCGCGCTCCACGAGATTGCCGTAGGCGTCGATGCCGCTCGCGCGGATTGCGGCCACCGCGGCGGCGGGTAGCGGATGAAAATGAACAGACATAGGCGGTCTCCTTTTTTGAGGGAGACTAGGGCGCGCACAGAGGTGCAGCGACCCGTATCATGCGGAAAGGACACGGGATGACAAAGACAGCAGCGATTATTGGCGGCGGGGTGATTGGCGGCGGATGGGCGGCGCGGTTTCTCCTCAATGGCTGGGATGTACGGGTGTTTGACCCGGACCCGGAGGCAGAGCGCAAGATTGGCGAGGTGATTGCCAATGCGCGGGTGAGCTTGCCGGGGCTGAGCGACACGGCTTTGCCGGCTGAGGGCGCGCTGAGTTTTCATGAGACCATGTCTGAAGCTGTGGACGGCGCGGCTTGGATTCAGGAGAGCGTGCCGGAGCGGCTGGAGCTGAAGCGGAAGGTCTATCAGACGCTGCAGGAGCATTGCGCTGAAGACGCGGTGATTGGCAGCTCCACCAGTGGCTTTAAGCCAAGTGAATTGCAGGGCTGTGCCACACGGCCTGCGCAGATTGTGGTGACCCATCCGTTTAACCCGGTTTATCTGATGCCGCTGGTTGAAGTGGTGCCCACCGAGAAAAACCCACCGGAGATGGTGGCGCGGGTGAAGGAGATTCTGACCGGGGTAGGGATGTTCCCGCTGCATGTGCGCAAGGAGATTGATGCCCATATTGCGGACCGTTTCTTGGAGGCGGTTTGGCGTGAGGCGCTGTGGCTGGTGAAAGACGGGATTGCCACCACCGAGGAGATTGATGAGGCGATCCGTATGGGCTTTGGCATTCGCTGGGCGCAGATGGGGCTGTTTGACACCTATCGTGTGGCGGGTGGCGAGGCCGGGATGAAGCATTTCATGGCGCAGTTTGGCCCCGCGCTGGAATGGCCCTGGACCAAGCTGATGGATGTGCCGGAATTCACCGAGGAGCTGGTGGATCTGATTGCGGGGCAGTCTGATGACCAATCTGGCCATATGAGCATTCGCGAGATGGAGCGCATTCGCGACAACAACCTTGTGTCGATGATGCGGGCCTTGAAGGCGCAGGATTTTGCCTCCGGAGCGGTTCTGAACAAACATGACGCAAAGCTCTCTGCCGAGGCGGGCATGGTGCGCAAGGCCAGCGAGATTGTGGACCCAAGCCAGCCGATTGTGACGGTGCGCCGGGCGGTGCCGATCGATTGGTTGGATTACAACGGGCATATGACCGAGAGCCGCTATCTGCATGCCTTTGCCGATGCCACTGACCGGCTGATGGAGATTATTGGCTGTGATCAGGCCTATATCGCCACGGGCGGGAGCTTTTTCACGGCGGAGACCCATATCCGGCACATTGACGAGACCCATCTGGGCAGCGTGATCGAGGTGCGCACCCGCGTGCTGATGGGCGAAGGCAAGAAGATGCATGTCTGGCATGAGATGTATGCGGGTGAGAGACTTCTGGCGACGGGGGAGCATATCCTGATCCATGTGAGCCTTGAGACGCGGCGGCCTGCGCCGTTTAGCGCCGAAATTGCCGCCAATCTGACGATGATCTGTGACGCGCAGGCGGCGCTGCCCGCCCCTGAGGGCGCTGGGCGCTATGTGGGGCAGCCGCGATGAGCAGGCGGGTTCTGATCACGGCGGGCGGCTCTGGCATTGGGCGCGCGATGGCGGAGGCATTTGCGCGCGACGGCTGGCAGGTCTGGGTGGCGGATCTGGATGGCGCGGCTTTGGCTGGCGTGCCTGAGAGCTGGCTCAAAACGCAGCTTGATGTGACCGATGAGGCAGGCGTGGCTGCGCTGTTAGCGGAGGTGCAGGCCGCCTGGGGCGGGCTCGACGCGCTTTGCGCAAATGCCGGAGTTGCGGGGCCGACAGCGGCAGTGGAGGATGTAAAACTGCAGGACTGGCAGGCCTGTGTGGCGGTCAATCTGGAAGGCGCGTTTCTGGCCGCCAAATACGCCGCGCCAATGATGAAAGCCGCCGGGCGGGGGGCGATTGTGGTGACCAGCTCCACGGCGGGGCAATATGGCTACCCGTATCGTGCGCCTTATGCGGCTGCAAAATGGGCGGTGATCGGGTTGACCAAAACCCTGGCGATGGAGCTGGGCGGCTATGGCGTGCGGGCCAATGTGATCTGCCCCGGCGCGGTGGAGGGGCCACGGATGGAGGGAGTGCTGGCGCGGGAGGCTGCCGCCAAGGGCATGAGCCGCGATGATGTCTATGAGGGCTATGCCAGTGGTACGGCGCTGGGGGCCTTTGTGGAGGCGGGCGATGTGGCTGATATGGCGGTGTTTCTCTGTTCCGACAAAGCCCGGATGGTCAGCGGGCAGGTGATTGCCGTGGACGGGTTTACCGTGAATCCGGACCCGAAGGTTTAGGGGCTTTGCCCCTGCCACCGCAAGCGGTGGCCACCCCAGGATATTTTCCGAATGAGAAGCCTTGGCGGGTTACAGCCTGGCCTTGAGGCTTTCCAGATGGGCGGGGATGTCGCGGGCGCTGATGTCGGCCTGACGCACCAAATTGTCAAAATGCTCGGTGAAGGAGGTCACGCGCTCTGTGTCGCGAAAGGCGAGGTAGTTGCGGCCAAGATAGAGCACGGCGAGCAGGGGGCCGAAGACGGTGATCGGGCTGGAGTAGAGGCGGCGGGCGTCAAACAGGTAGAGGCGCAGGCGCGGGTAGAGCTGTTCTGTGAGGGTTGCGAAATGGGCGAGTTGCCGGGCGCGGATGTCGGCGGGCAGGCCGCGATAGTAGCCTTCGCCACGGGCAAAGGATTCCATATCGTGGCGCGGCAGGGCGATTTCATAATCCGATTGAGAGGCGCGCATCAGATCCAGCCGGTCGCGCGAGGCGTTGATGGCCTGTTCTGCGGTGCGGCCCAGATGCGGCGAGTATTCCCAGTTCAACATCTCATCGGTTTTGAGCATGTCAGGCAGCGCGGCGGGGACGTGGCGGATTTTGTAGCCTGCGGCTTCTTGGTGCCAGGCGAAGATCTGTTCATCCACCAGCGCACGGGGGGCTTTGGTGACAGTGAGGGCATTGGCGAGAATATCGGCGGTGTTTTCCGGGCGGTCGGTGAGCGAGAGCAGCCAGTCGGCAGAGACCCCAAGCGCCGCCGCGCATTCGCCGACAACCTGCGCATTGGGCAGCCGCGCGCCCTCGTCTTTGAGGAGTTGGCTGATGGTGGAGCGGTCCACGCCGATGGTGCGCGCGAGCGCGGCCTGAGACATGGCGCTGGTCTGCATGGCGGTGGCAAGGCGCTGGCGGAAGCGGTCGGCGCGGAGCCGTTTGTCGATATTTTCGATCATGTGATGATTAATATCACCTATGGCGATTTTTGTTAATCATATTCGGAATTCTGAAACGCACCGCGGCGCGATAGCTCTGTTTGTGCTCACGAGATCGTGAGCGGGACTAGAACGAAGAAAAGGCGCGGCGATGGAAACTCCCAAACGCTCGATTGTGAAAGCGGTGATCTGGAATGTGATTGGGCTGATGTCCATGGCCATGGTGGGGCTTTGGGCGACGGGCTCTTTGGCGATGGGCGGCAAGATGGCGGCGATCAACACAGCCATCGGCTTGAGCTGCTATGTGATCTATGAGCGGGTCTGGGCGCGGGTGTCCTGGGGGCGTGTGTGTGGATAGGGCGCAGCCCAAGAAAGTGCAGATGCGGGTGGAATGGCCCACCCTTGGGTTGCTTCTTTTGTGCTATGCGCTGTTTGCGCTGGGCACTGTCTGGGGCGCGGCGTTGTGGCTGCCTTTGGGTATGGGGCTGACGGTTGTGGCCATGGCGCTGCACAGCTCGCTGAGCCATGAGATCCTGCACGGACACCCGTTTGAAAACAAGGCGTTGAATGCCGTTTTGGTGTTTCCGGCGCTGGGGCTTTTTGTGCCGTATCTGCGGTTTCGCGACACCCATCTGGCGCATCATTTGGACAGCCGGCTGACCGATCCTTATGACGATCCGGAGAGCAATTACCTTTATGCCGAGGATTGGGCGGCGCTGCCCAAATGGCGACAGCGGGTTTTGCTGTGGAACAACACGCTGGCGGGCAGGCTTTTGCTGGGGCCGCTGGTGGGGCAGATCTGTTTCATGGCTGCGGATTGGCGGGCCATTCGGGCAGGGAATGGCGCGGTGCTGCGCGGCTGGCTGTGGCATGTGCCTGCGGTGGCAGTGGTGATCTGGTGGCTGGTGGGTGTTGGGCAAATGCCGGGATGGGCGTTTGGGTGCTGTGCCTATGTGGCGATGGCGATTTTGAAAATCCGCACCTTTCTGGAGCATCAGGCGCATGAGCGTGCGCGGGGGCGGACGGTAATCATTGAGGATCGCGGGCCTTTGTCCTGGGTCTTTCTCAACAACAACCTGCATGTGGTGCATCATATGCACCCCAAAGTGGCGTGGTATCAGCTGCCCAAACTGTTTCGCAGCCATCGGGCGCGCTATCTGTCGCGCAATGACGGCTATTATTTTGCCTCTTACGGTGAGGTGTTCCGGCGCTATTTCTGGCAGCGCAAAGATCCGGTGGCGCATCCGCTGTGGCGCAAAGGCGGGTGAGACCTGCCGCGGGTGGCTATTCCACAGTGACAACAGCGTCTTAGGCGTGCATCAAGAGCGGCATGGAACTCTGGATCATTGCCTCCGTCGCCGCAGCCGCCTTTCAGACCGTGCGTTTTATGCTGCAAAAACACCTCGCACAGGTGAAGCTCTCCGCCGCCGGGGCCACATTTGCGCGGTTTGTGTATTCCGCGCCGATTGCCGCGGCCATTCTGCTGACGCTTGTCGCCTTGGGGCAGGTAGCGCTGCCTGCGCTGTCCTGGGCCTTCTGGGGCTATGGCATTGTGGGCGGCGCGGCGCAGATCACCGCGACCGTGTGTACGGTGATGCTGTTTGGGCGACGCAATTTTGCCGTGGGCATGGCTTTCATCAAAACCGAGGTGCTGCTGACGGTGCTGATTGGCATTTTGGTGCTGGGTGAGGCGGTCTCTGCCCTTGGGATGGCGGCGATTTTTGTCGGTGTGGCCGGAGTTTTGGTACTGTCGGGGCCGATTGAGGCCAACCAGCAGGGCTGGCGGCGGTTTCTCAGCCCTTCGGCGGCGCTGGGCCTGTTGGCCGGGGCGCTCTTTGGCGTGTCGGCGGTCTGTTATCGTGGGGCCTCTTTGCAGGTGGCACTGGATGCGCCGATGCAGCGGGCGTTGGTGACGTTGGCGGCGGTGACGGCGATGCAGATGGCGGGCATGTGGGTCTGGCTGAAGCTGCGCGAGCCCGGCGAAGTGGCCAAGGTGCTGAGCGCCTGGCGCAGTGCGGGCTTCATCGGGCTGACCAGCATGGGCGGCACCTTCTGCTGGTTCACGGCCTTCACGCTGCAAAACGCGGCTTATGTGAAAACCGTGGGGCAGATCGAGCTGGTGTTTGGCATTCTGGGCACGGTGCTGATCTTCCGTGAGACGATCAGCCGGCGGGAATACCTTGGCATGGCGCTTTTGGCGGCGTCGATTGTGGGGCTGATCCTGTTGGCCTAGGCTCAGCGGTCCTGTATGCGGCCATAGAGTTGCATGAACAGGCTGGCTTCGTCGTAGTTTTTGAAGAACGGTACCGAGGGCGGGGGATCGCGGTCGGTCACGCGGGCTTCGATTTCGGCGAGCACAACCTCGGTGATGAAAGGCAGGTCAAAGGCGCGCACGTCTTTCAGCGGGATCCACTGAAGGTGGGAGAGCTCTTCGCAGGCGGCAGAGAAATCATCCAGATCGGTGGCGATTTCATCGGCGTCCAGAAGGAAGAAGCGCGCATCAAAGCGGCGCGGGCGGCCCGGGGGCGTGATGGCGCGGAAGACAAATTGCAGCGCTTCGGCGGTGGGGACATGGCCGGTGGCGGCAAAGCTTTCCCAATCCGGCGCTGGCGGTTCTGACCAGCTGCCTTTCTGCCCAAGGATCAGCCCGGTTTCTTCCCACAGCTCGCGAATGGCGGCCACGCAGAGCGCATGAGACAGATCGCGGGCGCTGTCTTCGCGCAGACGGTCGGCGCAGAAATCGGAGATACGTGTGGCAAGGGCGATGTCCGCATCCCCCGCGTCCACCGCGCCGCCGGGGAAGACCACCTTGTTGGGCATGAAAGCCGCTTTGGCGCCGCGCTGGCCCATCAGAATGCGGGGATCGGTGTACCGATCCCGCAGAACGATGACCGTTGCGGCGTCCCGAATGGCGGTTTTGTCGATCGTCATGCCCGTATGCTCCCCTCAGCTTGAGGGGTCTTGGGACGGATCACTAGAACCCGTGCATGCGGCGCGCCCATTGAAACGCGACCACGCCCCCCTTCAGTCGAGGAAGAAGGTAGAGCGAGAGCGCGACGCAGCCAACCGCAAAAATTGTAAAGAGGATAAGAGGTTCTGGTCGCCAGTGCACAAAGGCCACGTGCAGGAGCGGGGCCATGAGGTGGCCGACGATCAGAATGGTCAGATAGGCGGGGCCATCATCTGCGCGGTGGTGATGCAGCTCTTGTTTGCAGACCGGGCAATGGTCGCGCACCTTCAGATAGCCCTTCAGCATCGGGCCATTGCCACAATTTGGGCATTTGCGGCGCCAGCCGCGCATCAGGGCAGGTTTTAAAGGTCTGTCTTCCAATGCTGCCGTTGTCTCGCTCATCACATGTCCTCGCGTTCGATCCGGTCAAAATGATGTAGCGGGCGTGCAGATTAAAGAGGTCAAAATGCCTTGCGGCGGGATGTCGCAAAGGAAGGGGCTTGCGGGGGCACTTGCGAGGGCTGGGAAAGGCCAAAGAAGGGCGCGCGCAAAAAAATCGAAAAAAGTTGCGACGGAATGGTGGGGGCGGCGCGTTCTATCTGCACCAAACAGGCAATGAGCCACATTGGACGATGCCTAAAGAGGAGAGATCGAGATGCAAAGCAAACTGATGATCGGCGCGGTTGTGATCGCAGCATTGGGTGTGACGGCTGTTGGGGCCTCCGCCAAAGAGGGTGGCAAGGACCGTTCCCATCGCGGCCACCACATGCCCGCTTTTGAAATGCTGGACACCAATGGCGACGGTGTGGTGACCCGCGCGGAGCTTGAGGCACAGGCGCAGGCGCGTTTTGACGGGGTGGATGCCAATGACGATGATCTGATCTCCCGCGATGAGATGCGGGCCCATGCGGAGGCCTCTGGCAATGCGCGTATGGCCAAAGGTGTGGACCGGATGTTTGACCGGCTGGATGCCAATGAGGACGGTCAGCTCTCTGCAGAGGAGATGAAACCCAAGGGCGACCGGATCGGCAAGATGCTGGAGCGGCTGGACAGCGACGCGGATGGCCAGATCAGCAAGGCGGAATATGACGCCATGAAGGAAAAGCACGCAAACAAGCGCGCAGAGCGCAAGGCCAAGATGTTCAAGGCGCTTGATACCGATGGTGACGGCAGCATCAGTCAGGAAGAATGGGACGCGGCCAAGGAAGCGCGCGGCACAGTCAAACGGGGTGAGGCAGCGACACAGGACAACTGATCCGGTCGAGCTGACCGGGGCGGTGGGAGATGTCCCGTCCAACCGTCCCGGCCTGAGCCTGCTGCGCATCGCTTATCCGGCCTTATCACCGGAGCGATTGCGCAGCACCGGCGCAGCGGGTAGCCCTTGAGACGATGACGATGCCTTACGATCAACAGGACGAGATGCCCGATGACGCTTTGTTGGTGTTATACGCCAATGGAGACGGTGCTGCGGCGCGCAGCTTGACGCTGCGGCTGACGCCGCGGGCGTTTGCGCAGGCGTTTCGCATGCTGGGGGATCGGGCGGAGGCCGAAGATGTGGCGCAGGAGGCGATGATCCGCCTTTTCAAACAAGCGCCGGATTGGCGGCAGGGCGAGGCCAAAGTGACCACATGGCTCTATCGTGTGGTGGCCAACCTCTGCACCGACCGGCTGCGCAAGTCGCGGGGCGTGGCGCTGGACGCTGTGCCGGAGCCGGAAGATGACGCCAAATCGGCGGCGCAGCAGATGCAGGATCAGGCGCGCAATGACGCTTTGCAAGCCGCGCTCAACAGCCTGCCGGAGCGGCAGCGTCTGGCGGTGGTGTTGCGTCACATAGAAGGGTTGGGCAATCCTGAGATTGCCGAGATCATGGAGATCAGCGTAGAGGCGGTAGAAAGCCTGACCTCGCGCGGAAAACGGGCGCTGGCACAGGCACTGGCCGGACAGCGCGAAGCACTGGGGTATACAGATGGCTGATAAGTTTGATGACAAGATGTTTGACGACGACATGCTTGAGGATCTGTTTGCCTCTGCCAAGAGCGATGCGCTGGCAGAGCCGTCGCCTGACTTGATGGCGCGGGTGCTGGAGAGTGCCGAGACCGTTCAGGCAGACCAGCAGGCGGCACAGCAAGCCGCACAGGGTGCCCCCCAAAGCCCAAGCCGCGAAGCGGGCGGCTGGTGGCGCGCGCTGTTGCAGGCGCTGGGCGGATGGCCCTCGCTCAGCGGGGTGGCTGTGGCCGGGTTGGCCGGGGTGTGGATTGGTGTTTCCTCAGGCACGGCCCTGATGCAGAACACTTTGGGCCTCGATCTCTATGGGGAAGTTGCGCAAACTTACCTTTCTGATCTGGATGTGAGCTACGCCCTGACCCTGGGCGTGGAGGAAGAATGATGACACAAGACACTGGTGCAAACGGCGCAACCGATGGGCAGCCGCCAAAGGGCAAAAAACGCCGCGCGCTGCGGGTGCTGTTGATCGGGTCCGTGACCCTCAATGTGCTGATCATCGGGTTGGTCGGCGGCGCGATTTTCAGTTTCAAACGTCACGACGGCCCCCCCGTGGCCGGAGACAGGTTCACCGCGCCCTTTGTGCGGGCGATGAGCTTTGAGGACAAACGCGCCGTGGGGCGGGAGATCCGCCGCAGCTACCGTTCTGCCTCTGTGGATCGGCAGGCAGATCAGGCGCGCTACCTTGAGGCGCTGAGCTTGTTGCGGCAGAGCCCGTTTGACGGCGAAGCGCTGAAGGCCACCGTGGTGGCTCTGGATGAGGCGGGGGTGAACCGGCGGACGCTCGCGCGGGAGAGCTTTCTGAAGCGGATCAGCGATATGAGTGATGCGGAGCGTGCTGCTTATGCCGATCGTCTGGAAGAAGAGCTGAAACATGGCCGCAAAGGCAAACACGGCGATGGCCACAAGGACGGCAAGCACAAAAACTGACCTTGTGGGGCAGGCGGCTCAGGTCTGACAAAGGCGAGCTGGCCTGTCTGAAAAAAAAGGTGCCCGAGGGCAGAGAGGCGCTTTGATTGGAAGCGCTTTTTTGTTGGCGTAGGCGGCTGTGTCAGGCTGCGGAGCAGGACAGGGTGACCTTGTCCCGACCTTCGGCTTTCGCGCCGTAAAGTGCCTGATCCGCGCGGTCCAGCAGGGCAGAGGCAATGCCGTCATGGGCGGCAAGGCGCAGGTGCTGTGTCGATTTGCAGTCCGGTGACTTGGCCTTGATCAGGTCGCTGCCCATGGCCACACCAATGCTGACGGTCACGGGGATCTGAATGTCGCGGCCGCGCAGGTAGACAGGCTCGCTGCGCACCACATCGCAGAGGCGCTGGGCGACCTGCTCGGCGGCGGTCACATCCTCAACCGGCACCACAATCATGAATTCTTCACCGCCCATGCGGGCAATCAGATCTGCCTGAGACAGGCAGCGGCGCATCCGGCGGGCGATCTCGGCCAGAACGATGTCGCCAGCGGCGTGGCCATAGCGGTCGTTGACCTCTTTGAAGTGGTCCAGATCGGCCAGCATCACAGCAAAATCGCCGCGCTGGCTGTGGGCGCGCTGCGCCAGTTTGGTGAGATGCGGCATCGCGTAGCGGCGGTTGAACAGACCGGTGAGCGGATCGGTGACGGCGGCGGTGAGGCCATCCTCAACGCGTTTGCGCAGACGGTCAGTCAGGCGCTTGCGGGCAATCATCGCATCGAGCCGCAAGGCGGCCTCTTCGGCATCAAAGCCGTCGATCAACACATCGTTGGCGCCCAGATCAAGCGCGTTGATGCGGGCAGTGTCGTCTTCGGCGTCCAGCACCACAAGCACAGCGGCCTGACGGGTGGTGGCGCGGGCGCGCACCTCTGCCAGAAGGCGCAGGGACTCATCAGGCGTTGCGGTGCGCAGGGAAATCACAATCGCATCCGGCGCAGCAAACTGCGACATGTCCTGCGCGATCTGGGAGATCGGCTGTTGGCGTAGGCCATACGGCACGCAGGCTTGCAGTTGCGCGTTCCACAGCAGCCCTTCAGCGGCGTTCCAGGAGGCGATCAGCACCTGTGCCGGACCTTCAAAGCCTGACACCTGCTCTGCAAGGCCGGGGATCTGGCCCGCCTGTTCGCGCAGGCGCAACTCTTCATAAGAGCTGCGGGCGCGGATGATGCTGCGGATGCGCGCCAAAAGCGCATCGGTGCTGACAGACATGTCAAAGGCGTCATCGGCACCGGCGCGCAGGGCGTCGATCCGATCCATGCGGGTGCCTTCGGTGTTGGCGATCAACACGGGCAGATGGGCAAAAGCCGGGTTCTCTTTAACGAGTTTGCAAAGTTTCAGTGCGCTCATGTCCACAAGGTCACCGCCCAGAACCAGCAGGTCCGGTGTTTCTGCGTGGAGCAGATCCAAAGCTTCCCCTGCGCTGGCGGCCTGCTCAACACGAGCAAAAACACCAGTCAGTTTGACTTTTAACAAGATGCGGTTCGCCGAGATACTGTCGACGATCAAGACATGAGCTGCCATAAGAAAACCTGAAAACTGTGAAAAACGGGACCTGTTCATTTTGGCTTATCATTGGTTAACAAACTCTTTCGAAAGTGGGAGCAAATGAGAGTTTCTCAAGAAGTGGCGGAAACCGTTGCTATTAAGGCTTTAGGCTGGTTGGTGACCCAAGATGAAGTGGTCGGAGTCTTCATGGGGGCTACTGGTGCCTCGGTTAACGACCTGCGCGAGCGGGCAAGTGATTCTGATTTCATGGGCTCTGTGCTGGAGTTCTTAACGATGGACGATGCCTGGGTGGTCTCATTTTGTGATGCCAATGATCTCCCCTATGACGTGCCGCTGATGGCGGCGAATCTTCTTTTGGGTGAGTCGCGGGCCCATTGGACCTGAATATAGGACGCCTCTTGCGCGCGGGGGCACCGCCGGTGCAGGGTGCGCGGGTGAGGCGCTTGGCGCGGGGCGAAGGAACAAAGGCGATAGGATGCGGGTAGACGGGCTTCTGTTTGATAAAGACGGCACGCTGTTTGATTTTGGGGCGACGTGGAACGGATGGGCAGCGCGGATGATCACGCGCTTTGCCGATGGGGACGCGGCGCTGGCGGCGCAGATCGCAGGGGCGCTGCAGTTTGACCTGAGCGCGGAGGCCTTTTTGCCGGAGAGCTTTGTGATTGCAGGCACCAACCGCGAGGCGGCTGAGGCTGTGGCCAGCGTGGTGCCGGGCGGCGATGTGGACGCGATTGAGCACACGTTGATGCTTGAGGCGGCAGAGGCTTCGCTTGCACCGGCGGTGCCGCTTGGGCCGTTGATGGACGGGTTTATTGCGCAGGGGCTCAAGCTTGGCGTGATGACCAATGACACGGAGTTTGGCGCGCGGGCGCATCTGCAGGAAGCCGGGGTTGTGGATCGTTTCAACTTCATCGCCGGGTTTGACAGCGGCTTTGGGGCGAAACCTGATCCGGACCCGCTGTTGGCCTTTGCCCGGCATGTGGCGCTTGATCCGGCGCGGGTGGCGATGGTTGGCGACAGCAGCCATGATCTTTTGGCCGGCCGGCGGGCAGGCATGCAGACCGTGGCCGTGCTGACCGGTGTGGCAGAAGAGGCGGAGCTGGCCCCGCTGGCGGATGTGGTACTGCCCAACATTGGCCATTTGCCGGAGTGGCTGGGCGCCTGATCTGACCGGCAGATAGCACCATTTGAGAAAGTCAAAAGACCCCGCACCAAGAGGTGGCGGGGTTTTCTTTTGGGCTGCGCTCGGTCCCCAAGGCACAGACGGAGTTCAAAAGCGACAGGTTTTGTCGAAAAAGCGCAGGAATCTCACGCGGGTCAGCGTTTCCTGAAAAGGACGCGGAGAAGGAGAGCGCCATGTCTGAAGCAGAAGAGACATCCCGCAGGGGCAAGCGCAGCGGCGGACGGGCCGCTCGACGCGGGCGCTCGGTTGGTCTGGAACAGATGCCATGGCGCTTGCCGGTCAACACGGATCGGCCGACGGAGCCTTTGTCAGAGGACGGGGTGGCGCGCCTTCATGACGGGGCGATGCGTATCCTTGAGGAAATCGGCATTCAGTTCTTCAACGGCGAAGCGCTCCAGATCCTGAAAGAGGCAGGCTGTCGCGTGGTGGAGGACCGCGTGTTCATGGACCGCAGCTTTGTCATGGAGATGGTCGCCAAGGCGCCGCGCAGCTGGACTCTGACCCCACGCAACCCGGATCGGCAACTGGTGATGGGGGAAGGGCACATCCTGTTTGGCAATGTGTCGAGCCCGCCAAACTACTGGGATCTGGAGCTGGGCCGGAAGGTGCCGGGCACACGGGCGCAATGTGCGGACCTGCTGCGGCTCACACAGTTTTTCAACTGCATCCATTTCTCCGGCGGTTATCCGGTGGAGCCGCAGGACATCCATGCTTCCGTGCGCCATCTGGATGTGCTGTTTGACACGCTGACCCTGACCGACAAAGCGGTACACACCTATTCGCTGGGGGCGGAGCGGGTGGAAGATGCCATGGAGATGGTGCGGATTGCCGCCGGATTGAGCCATAAGGCCTTTGAAGCGCGGCCCCATATCTTCACCAACATCAATTCCACCTCGCCGCTGAAACATGATGAGCCGATGATCGATGGCTGGATGCGGCTGGCGCGGCGCAATCAGGCGCTGGTGGTCACGCCTTTCACGCTGGCGGGGGCGATGGCACCGGTCACCATGGCGGGTGCGGTGGCGCAATCGCTGGCGGAGGCGTTGAGCGCGGTGGCGCTGGCGCAGTATATCCGCCCCGGTGTGGCCTGCGCGATTGGCACGTTTACCTCCAATGTAGACATGAAATCCGGTGCGCCCGCCTTTGGCACGCCCGAATATATGAGGGCGACCCAGATGACTGGGCAGATGGCGAGGTTTTACGGTCTGCCGATGCGCGCCAGCGGCGTCTGCGCGGCCAATGTGCCGGACGGGCAGGCCATGTGGGAGACCTCCAACAGCCTGTGGAGCGCTGTGCAGTCGGGCACCAATATGGTCTATCACGCCGCCGGATGGCTGGAGGGCGGGCTGATTGCCAGCCCTGAGAAGTTCATCATGGATTGCGAAGTGGTGCAGATGATCCAGCGCTATCTGGAGCCGGATATCTGGGCCACGGGGGAGGCGGAGGTTGCGCTGGAGGCGATCCGCGAGGTGGGCTCTGACGGTCATTTCTTCGGGATCGAACACACGCAGGAGCGCTACACCACCGCGTTTTATCAGCCCTTTGCTTCGGACTGGCGCAACTTTGAAGCCTTTCAGGCGGCGGGTGGCACATGGACCGCCGAACGCGCGCATCACATCTTCAAGGATGTGCTGAGCCAATATGAAGAACCGCCCATGGACGCGGCAATCCGCGAGGAATTGGCCGAATTTGTAGAACGGCGCAAAGCCGAAGGTGGCGCGCCCACAGATTTCTGAGACGTGGCACACAGTGTGGTTGCGGCGGGGTGGCGGCAGGCCGCCTCACTTCAAGGTAGGCTTATCAAGACGTTGTTTTTTATCGCCAACCCGATATAGAGAGTCCGCAAGTTTGGTTGGAGGTAGGCCATGCACAAGCGGGAAGGCTACGCGGCCGCAGGGCGTGCGGAAATGGCTGGTGTGGGCGGTTTGGCTGGATTGGCCATCTGGGCGCTGATTGAAAAAGCGCATGAGATTGTCAGCCATCCACTGGCTTATCTTGCCCTGACGGGATTTGTTTCCGGCTTCTTTGCTGTTTTGATGGGGCTGAGCGGCCCGCATCGCATTGTACGTGCGGCTTTGCCTGCGCTTGGTCTCTCTGCGCTGGCGGCGGCCCTGCTGACATGGTCGGGGCTGCGCTTTGACACGTTGGACGCTTTTGGCGCAGCGCAGCATCCCATTATCGCCTGGGCGCTGTTTCTGCTGATTGGCACGCCCTTTGCCGCCGCGACGCTGCGGGATCGTCACAGCCTGCGGGATTATGGCCATCTGTTTGATGTGAGCTGGGGCATCCTTGTGCGCTACTCTGCGGCCTGGCTGTTTGTCGGGCTGATCTGGGCGGTGATCTTCCTGAGCAATGCGCTGTTGGAGATTGTGGGTCTCACGATCATTGAGGATCTCTTGGACATTGAGGGCGCGGCCTTTGTGATCTCCGGCGCGGCGCTGGGGGTTGGCCTCTCTGTGGTGCATGAGTTGCGCGACTATATCTCGCCATTTCTGGTGATGCGTCTGCTGCGCCTTCTGGTGCCGGTGGTGCTGGTGGTGGTGCTGGTGTTTGTGGGCGCGGCCTTGATGCAGGCGCCAGGCGATCTGTTTGGCAATTTGAGCCGCGCGACAACTTTGCTTGCGGTGGCGCTGGCCATGATCACGCTGATCAGCGTGGCGCTGGACCGCAGCGATGTGGATGCGGTGCAAACTCCGTTGATGCGCGCAGCGACCTCGGCCTTGGCGTTGTTGTTGCCGGTTTTGACCGGGCTGGCCGGCTATGCGCTGTGGCTGCGCGTGGCGCAATACGGTTGGACACCGGCGCGGCTGGCAGCGGCCTGCACGGTACTGGTGGTGGGGCTGCATGCGGTCAGCTATGCGGTGGCGGTGGTGCTGCGCGGCGCGTGGATGGCGCGGATCCGTCAGGCCAATATCACCATCGCGGTGGGCATGCTGTTGCTGCTGGCGCTTTGGCAGACGCCGGTGCTGAATGTGGAGCGCATTTCGACCCAATCTCAGCTGGCCCGTATCGTGGCAGAGAAAGTGACGCCGCAGGATGCGGCGCTTTGGGAGATGCAAGCGGAATGGGGCCATGCAGGGCAGGCCGGATTGGCTGCTTTGAGCGCGGATTTTGCCGCCGGTAAACCCGAGTGGCAGGCCGCCGTGGAGGCGGCGCAGTCGGCGGAGAGCTCTTGGGAATATGCGCAGGGCTTTCATGGCAACGCGCGAGTTGCACCTGCAGAAAGATTTGCCGCCAATCTGACGGTTCTGCCGCCGGAAGCGGTGGTGACCGCGCGTGATATGAGCGATATTGCGCTCTATCGTTTGGAAGATTGGGCGGATATTTGCGAAAGCGCGCCGGATCCCGGATGCGTTTTGCTGTTTGGTGATTTCCATCCTACACACGCTGGGCGTGTGGGGATCCTATTTTTGCCAGTGGCAGCACGCAAAGTTGACGTATTTAGCGTGTATGAGGTCGGCAGGTCGCTCGCTGTGGGAGAAAAAATCGCCAGATCAGAAGGTGATCGGGTGACCCTCAGACAACTGAGGGATATACTGGATGGAAAGTTTGAGGTGGCTCCGAGCAGTCGTCAATCGCTGTGGATCGGTGATATGGAGCTTACACCAGAGTTTTAGTTTTGGGCGCGTTGGGGAAATCTTAACACCGCTCTGATCTTATGGGTCTTGGTAAGAAAGGTGAATGCATGCACGGCTTGATCAACAGAGCGATTCAGTGCTTTGTCCGCGACAGCTATGGTCAGCCGCGGTGGGTTGAGGTGTGCCGGCTTGCCGATGTGGACACCACCGATTTTGAAGCCATGCTGCACTACGAAGACAGCGTGACCGAGGACCTGATCAAAGCCGCGTCCGAGGTTATCGGCGCGCCGCTTGAAACGGTGCTTGAGGACATTGGCACCTATCTTGTGACCCACCCGAATGTCGAAGCGCTCAGGCGATTGTTACGCTTTGGCGGCGTGGATTTTGTGGATTTTTTGCATTCGCTGGACGATTTGCCGGAACGCGCGAGATTGGCGGTGGATGACCTTATTCTGCCGAGTATGGAACTTCGCGAGCATTCATCGGAATGCTATAGCCTGACCTGTCGACACCCCCAGCTGGGGTTTGGCCATGTGATGATTGGCATTTTGCGCACCATGGCGGATGACTATGGCGCGCTGGTCTTTCTGGAGCACAAGGGCGCAGAGCAGGATGCTGAGGTGGTTGATATTACACTGGTTGTGAATGCCTTTGCCAGTGGGCGTGAGTTTGAGTTGGGGGCGCGTGCCCAGTGAGCGAATTGGACCAGATCTGTGAGATGACGCAAATGCTGGACGTGATGTGTCCGATGCATGTGCAGCTCGACAAAGAGGGGCGCATCACCCATGCGGGCCCCACGCTGACCAAGATTTTCCCCGATCAGGCGCTGATCGGCGCGGGCTTCTTTGACGTTTTTGAACTGAACCGCCCGCATGCCATCACCTCCATGTCGCGCCTGATGGCCTCGGCGGGTAAGAAACTGCACCTCAAGAAACGCTCTGATCCGCCGACCGGATTAAAAGGCGTGCTGATGCACGACGGCAAAGGTGGTGCGGTTGTGAACCTGAGCTTTGGGATTTCGATCCTGGATGCGGTGCGCGACTATGATCTGAATGCGGCGGATTTTGCGGCCACCGATCTGACGATTGAGATGCTCTATCTGGTGGAGGCCAAATCAGCCGCCATGGAAGCCAGCCGCAAGCTCAATCAGCGCCTGCAGGGCGCCAAGGTTGCCGCTGAGGAGCAGGCCTACACCGATACGCTGACCGGGCTGAAAAACCGCCGTGCGCTGGATCTGATCCTGCCGCGTCTGGTGGAGGAGCGTAAGCCCTTTGGCCTGCTGCATGTGGATCTGGACTTCTTCAAAGAGGTCAATGACACCAAGGGTCACGCGGCGGGCGATGTGGTTCTGCAGCATGTGGCGCGGGTGCTTGTGGAAAGCAGCCGGGATGCGGATGTGGTTGCCCGTGTGGGCGGCGATGAATTTGTGCTGGTGATCAAGGGCAACACCGATGAGGAGGTGCTGGGCCGGATTTCTGAGCGGATCATCAAAGAGGTGGAGGCACCGGTACCCTATAAAGACGCTGTGTGCGAGGTCTCTGCGAGCGTGGGGATTTCGATCTACACCGGCACGGCGGACACCAGCGTTGAAGAGCTGATGGATGATGCTGATACGGCGCTCTATGCCTCCAAGCACGATGGGCGCGCGACCTTCACGCTTTATCGGCCCGAGCTGCGTGAGAACGGCCCGCTGGCGGTGGGATCCTGATCTGCGCGCCTGAGCAGCGCCGATATGTCGAGATGATGGCCCCGCGTGTTGCGGGGCTTTTTCTTTTGGGGGCGCACCCAGACTGCATTTAAATAGAAGGTTGCCAGAGTCTTAAGAGGAAGAGTTCAAGCTCATTTTCCTGCTGGCGGAGGTTCTATAGCTGGGCGATGCGGTTGCGGCTTTCGGTGGCGATGTAATCGACAAACAGGCGCACTTTCGGGTCTTGCAGCTTGCGGTGCGGATAGAGGCAACCAAAGGATGCAGGTAGCGGCGGGGTGTTAGGCAGCACCTCAACCAGCGCGCCGCTGGCAAGATCGGCGGAAACGTCAAAACGCGGTTTGTTGGCAATCCCGGCCCCTTCAAGTGCCCATTGGGTGAGCACATCCCCGTCGTCCGCATCAAACCGACCTTTGGCCTCGATTTTCTGCGGGCCTGCGTCGGTTTGCAGGGTCCAGAAATATTCCGGTGACCGCGGGAAGCGCAGCAAGAGGCAGTTGTGATTTGCGAGCAGATCTTCGGGGGTTTGCGGGGTGCCGGCGCGGGCGAGATATTCCGGAGAGGCCACAAGCACGCGCTCACAATCGGCGATTTTGCGCAGTTTGAGATTGCTGTCTTTCAGCTCGCCCAGGACAAAGGCCACATCCAGACCGTCCTCAAACATATCCACCGTGCGATCAGACAGGCGCAGGCGCACGTCCACATGCGGGTGCTGTTCGGTGAAGGCAGGGATAAGCGGCGCAATGATGCGGCGACCCACGCCCAAGGGCGCGGTGACCCGGATGGTGCCACGCGGATTGTCGGAGAACCCGGCGACCACCGCTTCGGCTTCCTCCAAGGTGGTGATCACTTTGCGGGCGTGTTCATAAAACACCTTGCCGACCTCGGTGGGCGAGAGGTTGCGGGTGGTGCGGTTGAACAAACGCACGCCCAAACGGGTCTCAAGCTCCTTCACCCGGTTTGAAGCCACGGCCGGGGTCAGCCGCAGATCCCGCCCACCAGAGGTGATCGAGCCCAGCTCCACAACACGCACAAAGACTCTCAGGCTTTCAAGATACGGCATTTCTCGCTCCATATGTGGCTGAGGGACAGTTTACTGCCGGAATGGCGGGCGATTTTCAATAAATCATTGAAATAGATTTTCTAAAACCCTCGTTTCATTGAAGACGAAAGAGCAGATAGAGTAGCTTGTGGCCACCTAAGTGCCGACTCCCAGCAAGAGGTCAGGATGCAGCACCGCAGCGAAATACGCTTTTTACTCAACGGCCGTGAGGTCTCTCTTTCCGATGTGGGAGCGGACGACACGCTTCTGGATTTTTTGCGGATTGATCAACGCCTTACGGGCAGCAAAGAAGGCTGTGCGGAGGGCGATTGTGGCGCCTGCACCGTGATGGTCGGGCGGCTGACACCGCAGGGGCTGCATTATGAGACAGTGAATGCTTGCATTCGCTTTCTGGCGACTCTGGATGGCTGTCATGTGGTGACCATTGAATATCTCGGCGGCACCAACGGGCGTTTGTCGCCGGTTCAGCAGGCCATGGTAGAGCACCACGGCAGCCAATGTGGCTTCTGCACACCGGGGATTGTCATGTCGCTTTACGCGCTGTGGATGGCCCATGCGCACCCGACGGTGAAGCAGGTGGAAACCGCGCTGCAGGGTAATCTGTGCCGCTGCACCGGCTATGCGCCGATCATTCGCGCTGCGCAGGCGGTGACGGAATATGGCACGCTCTCCGCCGAACATCTGGCAACTGAGCGCGAGGCGGTGGCCGCAAAATTGGGCGCGTTGAAAGACGGGGCGCGGGTGGAAGTGGCCAAAGGCGAGAGCCGCGCGATCCTGCCTGCGGATGTGGATGATCTGGCCGCGGTTCTGGAAGCCGAGCCGGAGGCGACCATTGTGGCGGGCTCCACCGATGTGGGGCTTTGGGTGACCAAGTTTCTGAAACGCATTTCGCCTGCGGTTTTCATCGGCCAGCTTGACGGGCTGAAAGAAATTGCGGTCACCGAGGATGCGGTGACATTTGGCGCCGGGGTGACCTACACCGAGGCGCAGGATGTGATTGCGCAACATTATCCGCATCTGGTGGATTATTGGGATCGCATTGCCGGCTGGCAGGTGCGCAATATGGGCACGATTGGCGGCAATATCGCCAACGGCAGCCCGATTGGTGACACGCCGCCGGTGCTGATTGCGCTTGGCGCATCTATCACTCTGCGCAAGTGCGATGCACGGCGGGTGCTGCCATTGGAAGATTTCTTCATCGCCTATGGCAAACAGGACCGCGCCGCTGGTGAGTTTGTGGAGAGCATCACCATTCCGCGCCTGTCAGCAGAGAATGCTGGGGCGCATCATGCGGCCTATAAGATTTCCAAGCGACGCGAGGAGGATATCTCCTCTGTGGCGGTTGGGATGAATGTTGCCGTTGAAAATGGTATTATCACCCAAGCGGTGCTGGCCTTTGGCGGCATGGCGGCCACGCCCAAACGGGCAACGGCGGCAGAGGCGGCTTTGGTTGGCCAGCCCTGGAGCGAGGCCAGCCTTTTGGCGGCGGCAGCGAAACTGCCTGAGGATTTCCAACCGCTCAGCGATATGCGCGCAACGGCGGATTACCGGATGAAAGTGGCCCAGAACCTGTTCCGCCGGTTCTGGCTGGAACAGCAGGGCGAAGATGCCCGCCTAGCGAGCGCGTGAGGAGAGAATGATGAAACAGAATGTCTCTATCCGTGGTTCGGCGCACACCGACCTTATTCATGACAGTGCGATCAAACATGTCTCCGGCGGGGCGGATTACTGTGATGACATCGCCGAGCCGGTGGGCACGTTGCACGCCTATTTTGGCACGGCAAAAGTGGCCCATGCAAAGATCGTGTCGATGGATCTGAGCGCGGTGCGCGCGGCCCCCGGTGTGGTGGATGTGCTGACCGCTGAGGATGTGCCCGGCGTGAATGACGTGAGCCCCACGGGGCGGCATGACGAGCCGCTGTTTGCCACTGAAACCGTCGAGTTCTGGGGGCAGGTGCTTTTTGCCGTGGTGGCCGAAAGCCGCGACATTGCCCGCCGCGCAGTGGAGCTGGCGCAGATCGAGTATGCGCCGCTGGATCACGTGATTGAAGCGGATGAGGCGGTGGCCAAGGGCTATCCGCATGTGACCGATCCGATGACCTTGCAGCGCGGAGATGTCGCCGAAGGGCAGGCCAATGCGGCCCATCGCATCGCGGGGCAGATGCGTATTGGCGGGCAGGATCACATGTATCTGGAAGGGCACATTGCCTTTGCCATGCCGGGCGAAGATGACGATGTGATTGTGCATTCCTCCACCCAGCACCCCAGTGAGGCGCAGCATATGGTGGCCCATGTTCTGGGTGTGCCCAACAATGCGGTGGTGGTGAATGTGCGGCGCATGGGCGGCGGGTTTGGCGGCAAGGAAAGCCAGATGAACCAGTTTGCCGCCGTGGCCGCGCTGGCCGCAAAGAAGTGGAACCGTGCGGTAAAAATCCGCCCTGACCGTGATCAGGATATGGAGAGCACCGGCAAGCGCCATGATTTTGTCGTGGACTATGACGTGGCCTTTGATGACGCGGGCCGGATCGAGGCGGTGGACAATGTCTTTGCTGCGCGCTGTGGCTGGACCTCTGATCTGTCAGGACCGGTGACCGACCGCGCGCTGTTTCACGCCGACAACGCCTATTTCTATCCGCATGTGAAGCTGCAAAGCCGCCCGATGAAGACCAACACGGTCTCCAACACCGCGTTTCGCGGCTTTGGCGGGCCGCAGGGTGTTGTTGCTGCGGAACGGATGATCGAAGAGATTGCCTACAAGCTTGGCAAAGACCCGCTGGAGGTCCGCAAGGCGAATTTCTACGGCACCACGGATCGCAATGTGACGCCCTATCACCAGACGGTAGAAGACAATGTCATGCCGCGGCTGGTCGAGGAGCTGGAGCAGAGTTCGGACTATCAGGCGCGTCGCGCAGCGGTGCTGGCGCACAACGCCAAAGGTGGGATCATCCGCAAAGGGATCTCGCTGACGCCGGTGAAATTCGGGATCAGCTTTACCGCCACCTGGTACAATCAGGCCGGGGCGCTGGTGCATATCTACAATGACGGCTCGATCATGCTGAACCATGGCGGCACAGAGATGGGTCAAGGGCTGAACACCAAGATTGCGCAGGTGGTGGCCGAGGCGTTTCAGGTGGATATTGATCACATCAAGATCACCAAAACCACCACGGAGAAAGTGCCCAATACCTCCGCCACGGCGGCGAGTTCCGGCACCGATCTGAACGGTATGGCGGCGCTGAATGCTTGTGACCAGATCAAGGAACGGCTGATCCGTTGGGCCTGTGATCACTTTGGTGTGGATGCACTGCTCGTGAAGTTTGCGCCTAATGAGGTGCATGTGGGCGATCAGGTGTTCACCTTTGGCGAGTTCATCAAACAGGCCTATATGGCGCGGGTGCAGCTTTGGGCGGCGGGGTTCTACAAAACGCCGAAGATCCATTGGGACCGCGAAAAGGGGCAGGGGCGCCCGTTCTATTACTATGCATACGGTGCGGCGGTGGCCGAGGTTTCGGTGGATACGCTGACCGGCGAGTACACGGTGGATCGTGCCGACGTGCTGCATGATGTGGGCAAGTCTTTGAACCCTGTTCTAGACAAAGGGCAGGTTGAGGGCGCCTTTGTGCAGGGCATGGGCTGGCTTACCACCGAGGAGCTTTGGTGGGACCAGAAAGGCCAGCTGAAGACCCATGCGCCAAGCACCTATAAGATCCCGCTGGCGGGGGACATTCCGCGCGAGTTCAACGTCAATCTGGCGGATTGGTCCGAAAACCGCGAGCTGACCATCAAACGCTCCAAAGCAGTCGGCGAGCCGCCGTTTATGTTGCCGATCTGTGTGTTTGAAGCACTGGGCATGGCGGTGGCCTCAGTTGCGGATTACGCCGAATGCCCACGTCTGGATGCGCCGGCAACGCCGGAGCGTGTGCTGATGGCGGTGGAGCGGATGCGCGGATGAAAGCAGCAAACCTCATAGCGTTTCTGGACCGCGAACCCGCGGTGATGCGGGTGGAGATCACGCGCGTGCGGGGCAGTTCGCCCCGCGAAGAAGGCGCTGTGATGTTTGTCGCGCCCCACGCCATGACCGGCACCATTGGGGGCGGGCAGCTTGAGTATATGGCGCTGGATGAGGCGCGCAAACTGCTGCGCCTTGGCGCGGAGACCGGTCACATGGATGTGCCGCTGGGGCCGGAGATCGGCCAGTGCTGCGGCGGACGTGTGGAGCTGACACTGAACAAGATGGATACGGCAGCGCGTGCAGAGGCGGTGGCAGACGTTACGCGCTCTGAGGCGGCGCTGCCCCATGTCTATGTCTTTGGCGCGGGCCACGTGGGGCGTGCCTTGGCGGATCAGTTTCAGCATTTGCCCGTGCGTTGCGTGCTGGTGGACAGCCGCGCCGAGGAACTTGACATGGCAGGCGCTTGTGTTGAAAAGCGCCTGACCGCATTGCCGGAAGCCGAGGTGCGCAGCGCGCCTCACGGCAGTGCGTTCATTGTTCTGACGCATGATCACGCTTTGGATTTTCTGCTGACATCTGAAGCGCTTGCAAAAGGAAACGCATGTTGGGTGGGGATGATCGGATCCGCCACAAAACGTGCGAAATTTGAGAGTTTTGCCCGCACGCATTGTGAGGGGCAAAGCACGGAAACACTGAATTGCCCCATCGGGATGGTCCCGGGGGTGCGCGGTAGCCGCGACAAGCGGCCGTCCGTGATTGCAGCCCTTGTTGTGGCAGATGTGATCGCGGCATTGACCTCTGAACCTGCCGCAGAACCGGTTGCTTCACCCACCATGTGAGGCGGCCTTAGAGAGGTCAAAGAATGGTGCAAAAACTGTTGCGCGGACGCGTGTTGAACTTTGTGGCAGAGCCGCAGGGGCCCGAAGATGTGGCGAGCTTTCAATATCTTGAGGATGGCGCGATCCTGATTTCGGATGGCCGGATCATCGCCATGGGGGAGCACGCCGATGTGGTGGCCAAGGCGCAGGGTGCGGAGGTGGTGGATCACCGTCCGCATCTGCTGATGCCGGGGTTCATTGATATGCATCTGCATTTTCCGCAGGTGCAGGTGATTGCCAGCTGGGGCTCACAGCTGCTGGATTGGCTAAACAACTACACATTCCCCGCCGAGTTGGGCTTTGCGGATGCCAACCATGCCACGCGGATGGCGGCGGCGTTTTATGACCAGCTGACCGGTCATGGCACCACAACTGCGATGGCGTTTTGCTCGGTGCATGAAACCTCTGCTGAGGCTTTCTTTGCTGAGGCCGCGCGGCGCGACATGTGCGTGATCGGCGGCAAAACCATGATGGACCGCAATGCGCCAGAGGGCCTGATGGACAGCGCGCAGGAGGGCTATGACGCGACCAAGCGGCTGATCGCCAAATGGCATGGTCAGGGCCGTGCGCGCTATGCCATCACCCCACGGTTTGCGATCACCTCGACCCCCGAACAGCTGGAGATGTCTGGCGCGCTGGTGGCGGAGCATCCGCACTGTTTTGTGCAGACGCATCTGAGCGAAAACAAAGCTGAGATCGCCTTCACCAAGGAGCTTTATCCGGAGGCGCGGGACTATCTGGATGTCTATCAGCGGGCCGGTTTGGTGACCGATAAGCTGTTTTTGGGCCACGCCATCCATCTGGAGCCGCGCGAGATTGACGCGCTGGCAGAAACCGGGGCGCATCCGGTGTTTTGCCCGACCTCCAACCTGTTTCTCGGCTCCGGCCTGTTTGATCAGGGTGGGCTGAAAGCGCGGGGCATTCAGAGCGGGATCGCCACCGATATTGGCGCGGGCACGAGCTATTCGATGCTGCAGACGTTGAATGAGGGCTACAAGGTGTTGCAGCTTCAGGGGCAGGCGCTGCATCCTTATCAGGCGTTTCACTGGATCACGCGCGGCAATGCGCAGACGCTTGGCATGGCGGATGAGATTGGCACGCTGGAGTTGGGCAGCGCGGCGGATGTTGTGGTGCTTGATGCGCGTGCGACCTCTGCCATGGCGCTGCGGATGGAGGCTGCCGAAACGCTGGCTGAGGAGCTGTTTGTTCTGATGATGATGGGTGATGACCGCGCGGTGGCACAGACCTATGTGGCCGGTGCGGCGCAGAAAGCTCAGGTTTTGGCTGCGTGATAGGTGAAGGCCATGACGGCCATCTGATGCAGGGTATCTTCAGGCAAGCTTGACGCAAGCGGGAGATGCACGGCACGGGAGCCGTCATAGGTGAAGCGCGCGCCATACATGTGGCGCCAGCTTTCCACCAGAGTGGTCTGGCAATGCACCAGAAAAGCGCAATGGTCCGGGGCTTTCTCGGACCAGGACAAGCGCACGGGGGTGCCCAGTTTGCGGGGCGGGGCAAAGCTGGGCTGCCCCCATTTCAGGCTTTCGCTGAGCGGGATGTTTTTCGCCTTTGCCGCGTCCTGAAGCACCGCACGCACCGCAGTGAGCTGGGCGCGTGGAGCTTCGGGCAGCGCGGCGAAATAGGCGTCAACAGACATGCTCAGGGGGTGACCACGATATTGCCGGTGTGCTCTTTGGCGATGAAGGCAGATTGCGCGGCCTTAAGCTCTGAGAGCGGGTAGGTGGCGGCAAGCGCGGGCTTGATTTCGCCGGCCTCAATGTAACGGATCAAGTTGGGCATGACCTCCAGATCGATCACGGTGGAGCCGGTGAAGGTGAGGTCGCGCAAATACATAGTGCGCAGGTCCAAATCCACCATCGGCCCGGCAATCGCACCGGAGCAGGTGTAGCGCCCGCCGCGATCCAGAATGTCGATGAGCTTGGGCCAGTAGGGGCCACCCACTACGTCTGCGACCACGGTGATTTTCTCAGCGCCCAAAGCGGCGCGCAGGTTGTCTGGTGCGCGGGGCAGGATGCGGTCGGGGCCAAGTTCGGCCACATTGGCGTGTTTGGCTTCGCTGGCCATGGCGATCACCTGCGCGCCGCGCCGTTTGGCGAGTTGGATCAACGCGCCGCCGACGCCACCGGATGCGCCGGGCACGAGCACCGTGTCAGCGGCTGTGACCTGCGCGCGGGTCAACATGCCTTCGGCGGTGGAGTAGGAGCAGGAGAAAGTGGCAAGCTCGGCGTCTGAGAGGTCCGAGACCACTTTGAGCGCATTGCGTGCGGGCAGGACGCAGTATTCCGCAAAGCCGCCATCAATCTCGGATCCCACATAGCCGGTTTTGGTTTTGTCAGTGAGATCCTCCGGGTCGCGCACCCAGCAGTCGGTGATGATGCGCTCGCCAATGCGCGAAGCGGCGACACCATCGCCCACGGCCACCACTTCGCCGCAGATGTCTGCGCCTTGGATGCGGGGGAAGGCGAGCGGCTTGCCGCCCCAGCTTGGGTCTTCGCCGTCGGGCGTTTCCTCGGTGGCACCTGACGTCGCGCCGGTGACCGCCTTGGAATACCAGCCCGCGCGGGTGTTCACATCGGTGTTGTTCATGCCGCAGGCCCGCACGCGCACAAGCACTTCGCCAGCGCTAGGCTGTGGCACGGGCCAGTTGGTGCGCCATTCGTATTTGTCCATATCTCCGTGGCCGGTGAGGATCATGGCGGACATTGAGGCGGGCAGGGTCATGGCGTGTCCTTTGCGTTTTGGGACTTGGATCGAACCATGGGCGTGGGCGCGGTGCAATGGGTTTTCGACAGCGGGGGCTTGGAAATCCCGCGCAGGAGAAATCTTTAAGTTTGAAATTTCAAGCTTGAAGTAAATTCCGACTCACCCTAGCCTGATTGTGTGACGGGGCGTTTGGGCCTCGCGAAAGACGCATCAGGAGGGGTGTATGCGTATTGCGTGTTTGGGCGGCGGTCCCGCCGGGCTGTACTTTGCCATTTCCATGAAGCTGCGCGACCCGTCGCATGAGATCACGGTGTATGAGCGCAACCGCGCCAATGACACCTTTGGCTGGGGCGTGGTGCTGTCAGATGACGCGCTGGAGAACCTCTCCCAAAATGATCCCAAAAGCGCGCAGATGATCCGCGATCACTTTGCCTATTGGGACGACATTGCGGTGGTGCATGACGGGGTGCGGACGGTCTCTGGCGGGCATGGGTTTGCCGGGATTGGCCGGCGGCAGATGCTGATCCTGCTGCAGGATCGTGCAAGGGAGCTTGGGGTCGAACTGCGCTTTGAGGCGGAGTTTGACGATGTGGAGGCGATCCGCGCGGAGTATGATCTGGTGGTGGGCTGTGATGGGCTGAACAGCCGTGTGCGGGAGGCCTATGCCGATCACTTCAAGCCTGAGATAGATGTGCGGGCCTGCAAATTTGTTTGGTTGGGCACGCATCAGAAATTTGACGACGCCTTTACCTTCATTTTTGAGAAAACCGAGCACGGTTGGATCTGGGCGCATGTCTATCAGTTTGACGATGACACCGCGACCTTCATTGTGGAATGCGGGCAGGAGACCTGGGATAGCTTCGGGTTTGAAGACATGTCCAAAGAGGAGATCGTGGAGACCTGCCGCGTGGTCTTTGCCGATCACCTTGGTGGGCATGATCTGATGAGCAATGCGGCGCATTTGCGGGGTTCGGCGGTGTTCATGAACTTCCCGCGCGTGCTCTGTGAGACCTGGCATCATGAGAATGTGGTGCTGTTGGGCGATGCCTCAGCCACGGCCCATTTTTCTATTGGGTCTGGCACAAGGCTGGCCTTTGACAGTGCGATTGCGCTGGCGGAGTTTCTGCACAGCGAGCCAACCATGGCGGCGGCGTTTGAGCGGTATCAGGACGAGCGGCGGCTCGATGTGCTGCGGCTGCAATCGGCAGCGCGCAATTCGCTGGAGTGGTTTGAGGAGGTTGAGCGCTATCTTGATCTTGATCCGGTGCAGTTCAACTATGCGCTGTTGACGCGCAGCCAGCGGATCAGCCACGAAAACCTGCGTCTGCGCGATGCAGATTGGCTTGAGAGCGCGGAGGCTTGGTTTCAGGCGCAGGCAGGCGTTTCAAAAGATGCACCCGTGCGTCCCCCGATGTTTACGCCGTATAAATTGCGCGAGATGGATCTGCAAAACCGCATCGTGGTGTCGCCGATGGCGCAATATAAAGCGGTTGAGGGCTGTCCCACCGACTGGCACCTGATCCACTATGGCGAGCGCGCCAAAGGCGGGGCAGGGCTGGTGTTTACCGAGATGACCTGTGTGAGTGCTCAGGGGCGGATCACGCCGGGCTGTCCGGGGCTTTATGCGCCGGAGCATGAGGCGGCCTGGACGCGGCTGACGAATTTTGTGCATCAGGAGACGGATGCGAAGATCTGCTGCCAGATAGGCCATTCGGGGCGCAAAGGCTCCACCCAAGTGGGCTGGGAAGAGATGGATGCGCCTTTGGGGAGTGGCAATTGGGAGCTTATCTCTGCCTCAGCGATCCCATGGAGCGGACAGAATGCGGTGCCGCGCGAAGCCACGCGGGCAGATATGGACATGATCCGGGATCAGTTTGTGGCGGCGGCGCAGATGGCGGAGCGCGCTGGCTTTGACATGATCGAGCTGCACGCGGCGCATGGGTATTTGTTGTCGAGCTTCATCTCTCCGGTGAGCAATCAGCGCAAAGACGATTATGGCGGCATTCTGGAGAACCGGCTGCGTTATCCTCTGGAGGTGTTTGCGGCGATGCGGGCGGTCTGGCCTGCGGAAAAGCCGATGTCAGTGCGGATTTCGGCCAATGATTGGCTCGGTGAGGATGGTGTGACACCGCAGGAGGCGGTTGAGATTGCCAAAGCGTTCAAAGAGGCGGGGGCCGACATCATTGATGTGAGTGCGGGGCAGACCAGCACCGAGGCCAAACCGGTCTATGGGCGCATGTTCCAGACACCGTTTTCTGATCGCATCCGCAATGAGGCAGCAATCGCGACCATGGCTGTGGGCAATATCTATGAGGCCGATCACGCCAATTCGATACTGATGGCAGGGCGCGCTGATCTGGTGGCGGTTGGACGCCCGCATCTGGCTGATCCTTACTGGACGCTGCATGAGGCCGCGCGGATTGGCGATCGGCATGCGCGCTGGCCGCTGCCTTATGAGGCCGGGCGCGATCAGGCCTGGCGGTTGGCCGACCGAGACGCGGAGATGATCCGGGTATGAGTGTTGAGGGCAAACATGTGGTGGTCACGGGCGGCGGCACCGGCGTCGGCGCGGCGATTGCCGAAGCGATGGCGCACGCCGGTGCAAGGGTCACCGTTGTGGGCAGACGCGAAGGGCCGCTTCGCGAGGTCGCTGGCAAACACCGCTTCATTGGCTGGAAAGTGGCGGATGTGACCGACGCCGCCGCGCTGGGCACCGCACTGTCGGAGGCGCGCGCGTTGTCCGGACCCGTCGCGGTGGCCGTGGCCAATGCGGGCGCGGCAGACAGCGTGCCCTTTGCCAAGATGCAGCCTGATCAGATGCGGGACATGTTGGAGGTGAACCTGCTGGGTGTGATGAACATCTGGCAGGCGGCGCTGGGCGATATGCAGAGCGCGGGCTGGGGGCGGCTGATTGCGGTGGCCTCGACCGCGGGGCTGAAAGGCTACCCCTATGTGAGCGGCTATTGCGCGGCGAAACACGGGGTAGTGGGGCTGACCCGCGCGGCGGCGCTGGAGATGGCGGAGAGCGGGATCACCGTGAATGCGATTTGCCCCGGGTTTGTGGACACGCCGATGCTGGACCGCTCTGTGGCCAATATCATGGAGAAGACCGGGATGGATGCGGAGAAGGCGCGCGCGAGCCTTATGCGGGGCAATCCGCAGAGGCGGTTCATCGAGGTTGATGAGGTCGCAGGCGCGGCGCTGTGGCTCTGCAGTGAGACCGCGCGCTCGGTCAACGGGACGGCGATGAGCCTGTCGGGAGGCGAAATATGAGTGAGCTGAGCAAAGCGCGGCTGCGGTTGTGGCTAAAGCTTTTGAAGGCCTCGGGCATGATCGAGGATGAGGTGCGCCGCCGTCTGCGCCGGGAGTTTGACAGCACCCTGCCGCGCTTTGATGTGATGAGCGTCCTTGCGCGTTTCCCTGAAGGGAAAAAGATGAGTGAGATCAGCGATTTGCTGCGCGTTTCTAATGGCAATGTCACGGGGATTGTCGACAAGCTCTCAGACGAAGGTCTGGCGCAGCGGGTGGCGGTCCCTGGCGATCGGCGGGCCTCTAAAGTGAAGCTGACCGAGAAGGGCATCGCAGCCTTTGCCGAGCATGCGGACACCCATGAAGGCTGGATTGACGAGATGCTGGGCGGGCTTAACGCGGAAGATGTGGACGGCATGGCCACGCGGCTTGAGCGTCTGATTGAGACTTTGGAAGACAGGGAGATCTGAGCGATGCGCACAGATGTGGAGCATTTTCTTTGCACGGTTGTGGATGGCATTGCGACGGTGCAGCTGAACCGGCCGGAGCGGAAAAACCCGCTGACCTTTGACAGCTATGCCGAGCTGCGCGACTGGTTTCGCGATCTCGCCTATGATGATGAGGTGAAGGCGGTGGTCTTTGCTCCAAATGGCGGCAATTTCAGCTCCGGCGGCGATGTGCATGAGATCATCGGGCCGCTCACAGAGATGAACATGAAAGAGCTGCTGGCCTTCACCCGGATGACTGGGGATCTGGTCAAAGCGATGGTGAATTGCGGCAAGCCGATCATTGCGGCAGTGGATGGTGTGTGCGCCGGGGCCGGGGCGATCATTGCCATGGCGAGCGATCTGCGCATCGGTACGCCTGAGGCCAAGACCGCGTTTCTGTTCAACCGTGTCGGGCTTGCGGGCTGTGACATGGGCGCCTGTGCGATCCTGCCGCGGATCATCGGGCAGGGCCGCGCGGCGGAGCTGCTCTATATGGGCCGCGCCATGACCGCTGAGGAAGGCGAACGCTGGGGCTTTTTCAACCGTTTGGTGGCGGCAGAGGAGCTTTATGGCGCGGCGCAGTCTATGGCGCAGCGGATCGCGGCGGGGCCGGGTTTTGCCAATATGATGACCAAGACCATGCTGGCGCAAGAATGGGCCATGTCGATTGAGCAGGCGATTGAGGCGGAGGCGCAGGCGCAGGCGATCTGTATGCAGGGGCAGGATTTCCGGCGGGCCTATGAGGCTTTTGTGGCCAAGGAACGGCCTGTCTTTGTGGGGGATTGAGGCGCGCGCAGGCTTAAGTGGGGGCCAGCCCCCATACGCAGGTTTAAATGGGGGCCAGCCCCCATACGCAGGTTTAGATGGGGGCCAGCCCCCACACCCCCGGGATACTTGGGGCAAGAGGAAGCAAAGGAGGCTTTGACTTGGCGGATCAGACGTTTTTGGACTGGCCTTTCTTTGAGGAGGCACATCGCGCGCGGGCGCGTGAGGTGGAGGCCTGGGCGGCTGAGGTGCTTGGGGCTGTGGATCATGGCGATGTGGATCAGAGCTGTCGAGATCTTGTGGCGCGGATGGGGCAGGCGGGTTTGCTGAACGCCACGGCCTCGATGGATGGCGTGCTGGATGTGCGCAGCCTCTGCCTGAGCCGGGAAATTCTGGCGCGGCATGACGGTCTGGCGGATTTTGCCTTTGCCATGCAGGGGCTGGGGACCGGCGCGATTTCCCTGTTTGGCACCGAGGCGCAGAAAGCTGAGTGGCTGCCAAAGACACGCGCTGGAGAGGCGATTGCGGCCTTTGCGCTGACGGAGCCGCAGTCGGGATCTGACGTGGCGAACAGCACGATGACGGCAACGCGCGAGGGGGAATGGTTTGTTCTCAATGGCGAGAAGACATGGATTTCCAACGGCGGGATTGCCGATGTCTACACTGTGTTTGCCCGCACCGGTGAAGGGGAGGGTGCCAAGGGGCTGAGCGCCTTTGTGGTGCCGGCGGACACGCCGGGGCTGTCGGTGGTGGCGCGGCTTGAAACCATTGCGCCGCATCCGCTTGCGACCCTGCGTTTTGAGAATTGCCGCGTTCCGGCAGAGGCCTTGATTGGCGCGCCTGGGCAGGGGTTTCGCATTGCGATGTCGGTGCTGGATGTGTTCCGTTCCACCGTTGCCGCTGCAGCGCTGGGCTTTGCGCGGCGGGCGCTGGATGAGGCCTTGGCGCGGGTGCAGGCGCGCAAGGTGCAGGGCGCGCCGCTGAGTGACTTGCAGATGGTGCAGGGGCATATTGCGGATATGGCGTTGGACGTGGATGCCGCAGCTTTGCTGATCTACCGCGCGGCCTGGACCAAAGACAGCGGCGCCCCGCGGGTGACGCGAGAGGCCGCCATGGCCAAGCTCTTTGCCACCGATCAGGCGCAGCAGGTGATCGACAAGGCGGTGCAGCTTTTTGGCGGGGACGGGGTGAAATCCGGCGAGGTGGTCGAGCGGCTTTATCGCGAGATCCGCGCGCTCCGGATCTATGAAGGGGCCAGCGATGTGCAGCGCGTGGTGATCGCGCGTCAGACATTGGCGGCACATGCGGCAGGAGGTGTTTGAACATGTTGGGACCATCGGCACATCAGGACACATTCACGCGGGACAACCTGCCGGACGAAGCGCTTTGGTCGGAGCTTTTGCTGGCGGGATTTGACTATCCGGAACAGCTCAATGCGGGCTGGGAGCTGACCGATGGGATGGTGGCCAAGGGGTTTGGGGATCACACCGCGCTGATCGGGAACGGACGCCGGCGGACCTATAAGGAGCTGACCGATTGGACCAACCGGCTGGCCCATGTGCTGGTCGAAGATCTGGGGGTGAAACCCGGCAATCGGGTGCTCATTCGCTCGGCCAACAATCCGGCCATGGTGGCCTGTTGGCTGGCGGCGACCAAAGCGGGGACGGTCGTGGTCAACACCATGCCCATGCTGCGCGCGGTGGAGCTGAGCAAATATGTGCAGACCGCAGAGATCAGCCACGCGATTTGTGACACCCGCCTGATGGTAGAGATGGAGGCCTGTGCGGCGCAATGTGACGGGCTGAAGGTGACCGGCTTTGACGGCACCGCCAATCATGATGCGGAGCTGGACCGTCTGGCGCTGGAAAAACCTGTGATGTTTGAAACGGTTGCCACCAGCGCGGATGATGTGGCGCTGATCGGGTTTACCTCCGGCAGCACGGGGCAACCCAAAGGCACGATGCATTTTCACCGCGATCTGATGATCATTGCGGATGGCTATGCGCGGGAGGTGCTGGATGTTACGCCAAATGATGTGTTTGTCGGCTCCCCGCCGCTGGCTTTTACCTTCGGGCTGGGTGGTCTGGCGATTTTCCCACTGCGATTTGGGGCGGCGGCAACGCTTCTGGAGCAGGCCACGCCGCCCAATATGATTGAGATCATCGAGACCTTTAAGGCGACGGTGTGTTTCACCGCGCCGACGGCCTATCGCGCGATGTTGGCGGCCATGGAAGAAGGCGCGGATCTGTCGAGCCTGCGCGCCGCTGTGAGTGCGGGAGAGACCCTGCCTGCGCCGGTCTATGAGGCTTGGATGGAGAAGACCGGCAAGCCGATGCTGGATGGCATCGGGGCGACGGAGATGCTGCATATCTTCCTCTCCAATCGCTTTGACGATCATCGCCCGGCCTGCACCGGCAAGCCTGTGACCGGCTATGAAGCCAAGGTGATCGGGCCGGATGGCGCGACGCTGCCACGTGGCGAGGTTGGCCGGCTGGCGGTGCGTGGTCCAACCGGATGCCGCTATCTGCGCGGGGATCGTCAGGTGGACTATGTGCAGGACGGCTGGAACATCACCGGTGATGCGTTTTGGCAGGACGAGGATGGCTATTTCCATTTTGCCGCGCGCAACGACGATATGATCATCTCCTCGGGCTACAATATCGCCGGGCCAGAGGTGGAGGCCGCCTTGCTTGGCCATGAGGCCGTGGCGGAATGCGCGGTGATTGGGTTGGCCGATGAGGCGCGCGGCGAGATCGTGCAGGCGCATGTGGTGCTGGCGGAAGGTTTTGCCGGAGACGCGGCTTTGGCCGAGGCGCTGCAGACCCATGTGAAAGCGGCAATTGCGCCTTACAAATATCCGCGCTCTGTGGTGTTCACCACAGCGCTGCCCAAGACAGAAACCGGCAAAATTCAACGGTTCAGACTGAAAGAAAACACATGACACCAAAGGCTTACGATCCGGCAACGGATGGGGCGAAAATGGGATTTGCGGATGCGATGTCCTATGGGGACTATTTGCATCTGGACGGCATTCTGAGCCAGCAGCACCCCCAGAGCGATGCGCATGACGAGATGCTGTTCATCATTCAGCATCAGACCAGTGAGCTGTGGATGAAGCTTGCCTTGCATGAGCTGAGCGCTGCGCGGGAGGCGCTGCGGGCGCGGGATCTCTCGCCGATGTTCAAGATGCTAGCGCGGGTCAGCCGGATTTTTGAACAGCTCAATTCGGCCTGGGATGTGCTGCGCACCATGACACCGGCGGATTACACCACGTTTCGTGAGGCGCTGGGGCCGTCCTCCGGGTTTCAGAGCCATCAGTATCGGCTGATCGAATATGTGCTGGGCAACCGCAATCCGAATATGGTGAAACCCCATGCGCATGTGCCGGAGGCCAAAGCGGTGCTGGAGGCCGAGCTGGCGCAGCCGAGTTTTTATGACGAGGTGATCCGCTTTCTGTTTGAGGAACTGGACGGCGATGCCGCCAAGATGCCCGCGCCGCAACTGACCCAGCCGCATCAAGCCGAGGCAGAAGTGCAGGCGCGCTGGAAGATCGTTTATGAGGATGTGGACACCCATTGGCGGCTTTATGAGCTGGGCGAGAAACTGGTTGATCTGGAAGACTATTTTCGCCGATGGAGATTCAATCATGTTACGACCGTTGAGCGTGTGATTGGGTTCAAACGCGGCACGGGTGGCACCTCGGGCGTGCAGTATCTGCGCAGGATGCTGGATGTGGAGCTGTTCCCGGAACTTTGGCATCTGCGCGGAGACTTATGACGATGGGCGTTTCGCTTCCCAGAAAAGAGCTTTTTGATGTGCCTGAGGGCGTGATCTATTTGGATGGCAACTCGCTGGGCGTATTGCCCAAGGGAGCCGCCGAACGGGCGCAGAAAACCATCACCGAGGAGTGGGGCGCACAGCTCATTCGCGCATGGAACTCGGCGGGCTGGATGGCTTTACCCCAAGTGGTCGGGGATCAGATCGCCGGGCTGATCGGTGCGCCTGAAGGCTCTGTTGCCACCGGTGACACCCTGTCGATCAAAGTCTATCAGGCGTTGGCGGCATCACTGAAGATGCGGCCTGAGCGCAAGGTCATTTTGAGCGACAACGGCAATTTCCCCTCTGATCTTTATATGGCCGAAGGGCTGATCAAGACACTGGATCAGGGCTACACGCTGCGCACGCCTGCGCCGGACGAGGTTATGGACGCGATCACCGAAGAGGTGGCCGTGGTCATGCTGACGCAGGTTGATTACCGCTCTGGCCGGATGCATGACATGGCGGCGATCACCAAACGCGCGCATGAGGTTGGCGCGGTGATGATCTGGGATCTGGCGCATTCCGCCGGAGCCGTGCCGGTGGACATCGCGGCATCCGGTGCCGAGTTCGCGGTGGGCTGCAGCTATAAATACCTGAACGGCGGGCCGGGCGCGCCTGCGTTCATCTATGTGCGCCCTGATATTGTTGACAGCATTGCGCCTGCTCTGTCCGGCTGGCTGGGCCATGATGCGCCCTTTGCCATGGAGCTGAACTACCGCCCCGCGAACGCCACGGAGCGGATGCGGGTGGGCACACCGCCGATTTTGCAGCTTGCCGTGTTGCAGGAGGCGTTAAAGGCCTGGGAAGGCGTGGATATGGCGGATCTGCGCGCCGCGTCTGTGCGCCTGTCTGAGTTGTTCATCTCTGAGGTGGAAGCGCGCTGTCCGGAGCTGACATTGGCCAGTCCGCGGGAGGCGACGCTGCGCGGCTCGCAGGTGTCTTTTGCCTTTGAGCACGGCTATCCGGCGATGCAGGCGCTGATTGATCGTGGCGTGATCGGGGACTTCCGCGCGCCCAATATCATGCGGTTTGGCTTCACGCCGCTCTATCTGGATGAGGCAGACATCGTTGCCGCAGCTGAAGTGCTTGAAGATGTAATGTCTAACCATCTGTGGAAATATGAAAAATATCAAACGCGGTCGCGTGTGACCTGAGGGGGAAGGATGGCGTTAAAGGAGATACATCCGCAAGGCTGGGCCCCGGCGCTGGGCTATGCCAATGGCATGTTGGCAGAGGATGGGACGCTGCACATCGGCGGGCAGATTGGCTGGAACAGTCAGAAGGTCTTTGAATGTCACGATTTCATCGGCCAGATGACGCAGGTCTTGAGAAACATTCGCGCCGTTGTGGAGGCAGCGGGCGGTGCGCCAAGTGACATCGCGCGGCTCACCTGGTTTGTGAAAAGCAAGGCAGAGTATATGGCGCATCAGAAGGAGATCGGCGCGGCTTATCGCTCTGTGATGGGGCGCCATTTCCCGGCCATGTCACTGGTTGTGGTGGCGGATCTGCTGGAGGATGAGGCGCTGTTGGAGATCGAGGCCACGGCGCATATCGCGCAGGGCTGAGACAAAAAATCTGCGATAAATTTCGATTGGATGGGGGAAGTCTCTTGACCTCCCCAAATCGCTGAAATACATCAACCGGACCTCGGGCGGGTATGGTGAAATGGTATCATAAGAGCCTTCCAAGCTTAAGGTGCGGGTTCGATTCCCGCTACCCGCTCCAAGGTCAATCTCCCTCAGATGAAACACGCTCCAAACCACCCGCCGGTGGGCCGCTTTGCCCTGTTTCTTGGGGTGCTATTGTCGCGGTAGCGGTTTTGACCGCTTGACCCTTGGGCGCTCCTTGGTCACTAACGCTTAACACCTCAGCCAGAGTAAGGGCGACAGATGGCAAGACGGCCACAAGCCGCGGAAACTGACCAGGACCGCGCAAAAAGCAAGAACATTGGCGCGCTGCGCGGGTTGGGCCCGTTTTTGCGCCCCTATCGTGTGCTGGCGTTTCTGGCGCTCTGTGCGCTGTCGCTGACGGCCTCGGTCTCGCTGATGCTGCCGGTGGCGGTACGCCGCGTGGTGGACAATTTTGGCACCGAAAGCGATGCGCTTTTGGACAAGTATTTCCTCGCCGCGCTTGGTTTTGCGTCGCTGCTCGCTGTGGGCACGGCGCTGCGCTATCTACTGGTGACGCGCCTTGGCGAGCTGGTGGTGACCGACATCCGCAAGGCGGTGTTTGCCCGCGTGATCGGCATGAGCCCGGCGTTTTATGAGAACGTGATGACCGGCGAAGTGCTGAGCCGCATTACGACGGACACAACGGTTATTCAGTCGGTGATCGGCTCCTCGGTGTCCATCGCACTGCGCAATATGCTGTTGTTCCTCGGTGGTCTGGTGCTGATGCTTTACACCTCCACCAAGCTCACATTGATGGTGCTTTTGGTAGTGCCGATGGTGATTGTGCCGATCCTCGTTCTGGGGCGGCGCCTGCGCAAGCTGAGCCGCGAAAACCAGGACTGGATCGCGGAAAGCTCCGGCAATGCTTCTGAGGCGTTGCTGTCGGTGCAGACCGTGCAAGCCTTCACCCACGAAGCCCAATCGCGTGACGCTTTTGATCGGGTGACCAACCTGTCGCTGGCGGCGGCGATGCGGCGGATCAACACCCGTGCACTGCTGACCATGATCGTGATCTTTCTGATCTTCACCGGCGTTGTGATCGTGCTCTGGATGGGCGCGCGCGACGTGCGGGCCGGGGGCATGAGCGTCGGTGTGCTGGTGCAGTTTGTGATCTATTCCGTGATGGTGGCGGGCGCGGTGGGCGCGCTTTCCGAAATCTGGAGCGAGTTGCAGCGCGCGGCTGGGGCGACCGAACGTCTGGTGGAGCTGCTCTTTGCGCAGGATAGCGTGAATGACCCCGAACAGCCCAAAGCGCTGGCCGCGCCGGTGCGCGGGGAGATCGTGTTTGACAATGTGTCTTTCCAATATCCATCGCGGCCCAATGTCTCAGCCCTTGATGGGGTTGATCTGACCATTGCTCCGGGCGAGACGGTGGCGCTGGTTGGCCCGTCTGGTGCGGGTAAGACCACGATCATTCAAATGATCCAGCGGTTTTATGACCCCAAAGAGGGTCAGGTGACGCTTGACGGCATGCCGCTGGCTTACCTGCAACGGGATCAGTTCCGTCAGCACATGGCGCTGGTGCCGCAGGATCCGGTGATTTTTGCCAATAGCGCGCGGGAAAACATCCGCTTTGGCCGCCCTGATGCCACCGATGCAGAGGTGGAAGCCGCTGCCAAGGCGGCCGCGGCGCATGACTTCATAACAGCGCTGCCTGAGGGCTATGACAGCCAGCTTGGCGAGCGTGGCGTGATGATTTCCGGTGGTCAGAAACAGCGCATCGCCATTGCGCGTGCCATTCTGCGTGATGCGCCTGTGCTGCTGCTGGATGAGGCGACATCGGCGTTGGATGCAGAAAGCGAGCGTCTGGTGCAGGCGGCGGTGGATGAGCTGGCACAGAGCCGGACCACCATCATCGTGGCCCACCGTCTGGCAACCGTGAAGAAAGCTGATCGGATCATCGTGATGGAAGAGGGGCGCATTGTGGCGCAGGGACGCCATGATGATCTGGTGGCTGAAGGCGGTCTTTATGCTAAGCTGGCCAGACTACAGTTCACCGCCGGCGCGGCCTGAGCATTGCCAATCTCCAAGCGCCATTCGCTGTGCGTTTGGAGATCACCTTTTGGAGGGGGATGGCGTGGTCAGTGCCCTTTTAGGTTTACCTTGACGTAATGTTTTGAAGGTGGCTTACCTTACGTTCGGCTGGACTAGGTGTGGGGACAGAGTGTTTTTGTTAATGCTGAGAGGAAGGAAGCTTGCTTGTGTTGGGGCACGGCGGGCGTAACCCAAATATAAAGAGGGGGGAGAAGACAACTATGACCTTTGAGACGCTGGCGGACCTGAAGGCGATTGAACAGGAGTCTCCGTGGGAGGAGCGCGACCTGCCGGGCACCATCTTTGAGATGCTGACCCGGACCAAAGAGAAGTTTCCAAATCGTCCGGCTGTGAGCTACCAGATTTTCTCTGGTCCCAAAGACAAAGCGGAGACGCTGACCTGGGCAGAGCTGCACGCCAAGACGGCGCAGGCGGCCAACATGTTCCGCGATCTGGGCGTCGGTGAAAAGGACACTGTGGCCTACGTGCTGCCCAACTGTAACGAAACACTGATCACCTTGCTGGGCGGTATGGTTGCCGGGATCGCAAACCCGATCAACCCGCTGCTGGAGCCGGAGCAGATCTCTGCGATCTTGCGGGAAACGGACGCCAAGGTTGTGGTGACGCTCAAAGGCTTCCCAAAGACCGATGTGGCCCAGAAAGTGGCCGAGGCCGTGCGCCACGCGCCGCATGTGCACACTGTTCTGGAAATTGATCTGGTCAAATATCTGACCCCGCCAAAGTCCTGGATTGTGCCTCTGATCCGTCCGAAGGTGAGCGGCCCGCACCATGCGGACTTCAAGGACTTCAACAAGGAACTGGCGAAATACAACACCACGCTGGACTTTGAAGACAGCAAGGTGGACCGCGTGGGCGCTTATTTCCACACCGGCGGCACCACCGGCATGCCCAAAGTGGCACAGCACATGTATTCCGGCATGATCTACAACGGCTGGCTGGGCCATCGTCTGCTCTTTACCGAGAAAGACAGCATCATGTGCCCGCTGCCGCTGTTCCACGTGTTCGCGGTGCATGTGATCATGCAGGCCGCCATCAGCTCTGGCGCGCATGTGGTCTTCCCGACGCCGCAGGGCTATCGCGGGGAAGGGGTGTTTCGACAACTTCTGGAAGCTGATCGAACGCTGGAAGATTTCCTTCATCATCACAGTGCCGACCGCCGTTTCCGCGCTGATGCAGCGTCCGGTGGATGCGGATATCTCCTCAGTGAAAACCGCCTTCTCCGGCTCGGCACCCATGCCGATGGAGCTGTTCAAACGGTTTGAAAGCACCTGTGGTGTGGACATCGTGGAAGGCTATGGTCTGACCGAGGCGACCTGTCTGGTGTCCTGTAACCCACCGACAGGCAACAAAAAGGTGGGCTCTGTTGGTGTGCCGTTCCCCTACACGGATGTGCGCATCATTAAGAACACAGCAGAAGGGCCGGTGGATTGCGCCAGCGATGAGGTGGGGGAGATCTGTATCTCGAACCCGGGGGTCTTTGCGGGCAACACCTATACCGAGGCGGAAAAGAACGTCGATCTTTACCACCACGAAAAATATCTGCGCACGGGTGACTTGGGTCGGATTGACGAGGACGGCTATCTCTGGATCACCGGGCGCGCCAAGGATCTGATCATCCGTGGTGGTCACAACATCGATCCGGCAGAGATCGAAGAGGCGCTGCTGGCGCACCATGACGTGGCCTTTGCGGGTGCGATTGGTCAGCCTGATGCCCATGCCGGAGAGGTGCCTTGTGTCTATGTGGAGCTGATTGAGGGGGCGAGCGTGTCCAAAGAGGCGCTGATGGAACATGCCAAGGTGCATGTGCATGAGCGCGCCGCCCACCCGAAATATGTGGAGATCATGCCGGAGCTGCCCAAAACGGCGGTGGGCAAGATCTTCAAGCCGGACCTGCGCAAGGCGGCGATCACCCGCGTCTATGATGCTGCGCTGACCAAAGCGGGCGTGCCTGCGCATATCGACCACGTGATTGACGACAAAAAGCGCGGTCTGATCGCTCAGGTGAAGCGCACCGGAGACGCCTCTGATGAAGAGGTCAGCAAAGTGCTCGGTGATTTCATCAACGCCTGGGAATGGCTGGGCGAAGATGCGGCATAACGGCTGAGTTTCGTGAAAAATCAAAAGGGTGCGGCACGGGCTGCACCCTTTTTCTTTACGCCGCGGGCAAAAGCGGTCACGCTCCGGTGCAACTGGACAGAGGGAGCGGCAGATGGCGGGACACGGGTATGAGAGCGGGCGGCTGGATTTGCCGTTTGTGGGGATTTCGACCTTTGGCAAGCGGCCCTATGTCGCCGATTGGGACGCGCTGGAGGCGGATGTGGCCATCCTTGGTGCTCCGTTTGATTTTGGCACGCAATGGCGCAGCGGCGCGCGGTTTGGCCCGCGTGCGGTGCGGGAGGCCTCTACGCTGTTCAGCTTTGGCCACGCCGGGGCTTATGACCATGAAGACGACGAGACCTATCTGCCTGCCAGCGTGCGGATCGTGGATATGGGTGATGCGGACATCGTGCACACCGACACGCTCAAAAGCCATGCCAATATCGAAGCGGGTGTGCGCGCCGCGTTGAAAGCTGGGGCCTTGCCGGTGACCATCGGTGGGGATCACTCGATCAACATCCCCTGCATCAACGCCTTTGACGATCAGGGCGATATTCATGTGCTGCAGATTGATGCGCATCTGGATTTTGTCGACGAACGCCACGGGGTGCGGTTTGGCCACGGCAACCCGATGCGACGCGCGGCGGAGAAACCCTATGTGACCGGGCTGACCCAAGTGGGCATCCGCAACGTGAGCTCCACCGCCAAGGAGGGTTATGCCGATGCGCGGGCCATGGGCAGCTCGATCCTGAGCGTGCGTCAGGCGCGCAAGCTTGGGCCAGAGGGCACCATTGCGCAGATCCCTGAGGGCGCGCGTGTTTACGTGACGATTGATATCGATGCGTTTTGCCCCTCCATTGCGCCGGGCACAGGCACGCCGAGCCATGGCGGTTTTCTCTACTATGACGTGCTTGAGATGTTGCAGGTGCTGGCCAAACGCCATGAGGTGGTGGGCATCGATCTGGTGGAAGTGGCCCCGGATTATGACCAGAGCGGGTCGACCGCGATCTTGGCGGCGCAGGTGCTGTTGAACTTGTTGGGATTCGTGTTTGCAGCGCGCGATCAGGGTTGAATCGCAGTGGTCAAAGCGCGGGCCTTGAGGTTATGTTGCCCAAGGAAATATACTTATATATTATAGCTGAGCGCCGTTAGCGTTATACGATTTTACGCGCGCTTAGCGGTTTTTTGACGGGGCGCAGCGCGCGTCGGAAATCAGGCCGGTTTCCGCCCAAAAAATTAGATAAGAGTCGCATTAATCTATTTTCTTCCTCTCCTGATTGTCCTATGTGCGCCGCCTTGCGGATCAATTTAGCGCATCTGGCGATTGGGCGAGGAGACACAATCAATGGAAGACTTCATTGCAAAGCAGAGCGACACTGCGGTTCTCGTTCAAATGCAAAAAGTCCAAATGCAGGCGATGGAGCAGGCCACGGGTGTTGGCTACTGGTGCCTTGACCTGCAGCGAGAGGCGCTCTGGTGGAGCGAGAAGACCAAGCAGATCCATGAGGTGGCCGCGGATTTTGAGCCGGATCTGAGCAAGGCGATTGAGTTTTACGTGCCGGAGTATCGCGAGGGGGTGCAGAAGGCGCTTGATCTCGTGCTGTCGGCCGGCACGCCCTGGAATGGGACGCTACAGATTGTCACCGCGCGGAACCGCAAACTGTGGGTTCAGGCGGTCTGTGCGCCGGTCTATTCCGGTGACAAGGTGATCGCGATTGCCGGATCATTCAGAGAGATATCTGAAGAACAGGAGGGCACTGAAGCGCCCCGGCATCTGAGCTCGCCGCAGGGAATGTCTGTTCTGGAGCTGCAGCACGCAAGCAGAGCTCTCAATGAGGCGGCGATTGTCGCCACGGCGGATCGGCGGGGCCGGATCACAAGTGTGAACCAGAAGCTGCTCGATATTTCGGGGTATTCCGAAGAGGAGCTGATCGGGGCGGACCACCGCATTCTGAATTCCGGTGAACATGACAAAGACTTCTTTGTCGATCTTTGGAAGACCATTTCCAAAGGACAAATCTGGCGCGGAGAGATTTGCAACCGACGCAAGGACGGGCGGCTCTATTGGGTGGACACGCTGATCTATCCGATCCGCGGCGAAGACGACAAAGTGGAGAAATATCTTTCGATCCGCTTTGACGTGACCGAGCGTGTGGAAGCCTCCAAGCTGGTGTCAAACTTCTTTGACGTTTCCATGGCGCCGCATTGTATCTTTGATCAATCGGGGCGGATTCAGCAGGTGAACCATGCTTTCTGTCAGCTGGTGCATAAGACTGAGAAAGAGCTGATCGGGCGGGACATTCTGGAGTTTGTGCAGCCCGAAGATCACGGGGAGGTGCCCAATTTTGAGCAGTCCCCTCCTGATCCACATGTGCCAAATCCTGCGCGTCTGAGGCTGATCGACGGGCATGGCAATGTGCGCCATACCGAGTGGCAGAGCCGCGTATATGGTACGCTGATTATCGCCTCAGGCCACGATCTGACCGCCGAGGTGGAGCGGGGTGAGGCGCTGGATGAGGCCAAACGCTCTGCCGAGGAAGCGAGCTTCTCCAAGTCGGCGTTTCTGGCAAACATCAGCCATGAAATCAGAACGCCGCTGAACGCGATTGTCGGCGTTGCGGATGGGCTCTTGGACAAGCCGGGCCTGTCTGATGAGGACAAGAAACTCATCCAGATGATTTTTGACAGCGGCAAGGTGCTGGAGCGCCAGATGTCGGACATTCTGGATTTTTCAAAGATCGAAGCGGGCAAAAGCGAGCTGTTGAACCAGCCGTTCTCGCCAGAGGACATGTTGCAACGCGCGGTGGCCCCCCATGCGGAGGCGGCGCAGGCCAAAGGTGTGGCCTTTCATGTGGATATTGACCCGCAGGCCAGCATTCCGGTTTTGGGTGACGATATGCGGGTGCGTCAGATCGTGTCCAATCTGGCGTCAAATGCGGTTAAGTTTACGTCCAAAGGGGCGATCACGACGCGCCTGCGCTGTGTGGCGGATTGCGAAACCGCCTCTTTGGAGATCACCCTGAAAGACACCGGCGTGGGCTTTCCGACGCGCACCGAAACGGATGAGTTTGACCGGTTTGACCAAAAGGGCAGGAGCAGCACCGAGGGCTACTCCGGCACCGGGCTTGGCCTGTCGATCAGCTCTTCTCTTGCGCGCCAGATGGGTGGCCGCCTGTCGGTGGTGTCTGCGCCGGGAGAAGGCAGTGCCTTCCTTGTGGAGCTGCCGCTGCGGCGGGCGCAGCCTGCTGAACCCAAGTTGGTCGCATCAGCGCCAGCCAAGAAATTTGCTGGCAGCCTGAAGGGGCGCAGGGTTCTGATTGCCGAGGACATCAAGGCGAACCAGAAAATCGTCGCGCTGCTGTTGAAGGTCACAGGCTGTGAAACGGCCTTTGCGAACAACGGCAAAGAGGCGGTGGCGCTGTATCACTCCTGGAAGCCGGATGTGGTCCTGATGGATATGATGATGCCGGAGATGAACGGCCTTGAAGCGACACGGGAAATCCGGGTTCAGGAGAGAATACGCCGCCTGCCGCGCATGCCGATCCTGATGCTGTCGGCCAATGCCATGCGCGAACACATCCAGCAGGCGGAGGATGCGGGCTGTGACGCGCATATTTCCAAACCGGTGAACAAGAAGGCGTTGATCACGGCCATTCTGGAACGGGTCGAGAGCGAGGCGGGCGGCGCGCCGATGGTGCAGCACGGTGGCATAAGCGCCTAAGGGCGCGCAGCGCAGCAGAACATGAGAGCACTTGCGGCAGGACGCGCGGCTTCTTCGCGCGTGCCTGCTGGTGCGCTTTGCTGGAGCAGAAAGCCTGCGCCCCTTGAAACCCGCGCGCCAAGGCTTAATGTCGCGCCAACGCGATTTCCAACAGGATCCCCCCATGAAAATGAACCCGCTTGGCCGGACGGGCCGCTCTGTTTCTGAATATTGCCTTGGCACAATGACCTTTGGCACCCAGACCGACGAGGCTGACGCCCATGCGCAGATGGATATGGCGCTGGACCATGGCATCAACTTCATTGACGCGGCTGAGCTTTATCCGGTGAACCCGATCAGCGCGGAGACGCAGGGGCGCACCGAGGAAATTCTGGGCACATGGTTTGCCAAGACCGGACGCCGGGAGGCCTGGGTGCTGGCCACCAAACACGGCGGGGCAGGGGTGAAGCACATCCGCGATGGCGCGCCGATCACCGGCGCGTCGGTGCGCACGGCGGTGGAAGGATCGCTGAAGCGGCTGCAAACCGAGCATATCGACCTCTATCAGCTGCATTGGCCCAACCGCGGCTCTTATATGTTCCGCCAGAACTGGGAGTATGACCCGTCTTCGCAAAACAAGGCAGAGACGCTGGCCAATATGCAAGAGGTGCTGGACGCGCTGCAGGCAGAGGTCGACCGCGGCACCATCGGGGCCTTTGGTCTCTCCAATGAAAGCGCTTGGGGCACCGCGCAGTGGCTGCGCCTGTCTGAGGAAAAAGGCACCCCGCGTGTGGCTTCGATCCAGAATGAATACTCGCTGCTGTGCCGGATGTTTGACACCGATCTGGCGGAGTTGTGCCTGAACGAAGATGTGGGGCTGCTGGCGTTTTCCCCTCTGGCGACCGGTTTGCTGACCGGGAAGTATCAGAACGGCCAGACACCGGAAGGATCGCGCAAGGCGATCAACGGAGATCTGGGTGGGCGTGTGAGCCCGCGGGTGTTTGATGCGGTGCAGGCTTATCTGGATATTGCGGCCAAACACGGGCTTGATCCGGTGCATATGGCGATGGCCTTTACGGTGCAGCGCCCGTTCATGTGTTCCTCCATTTTTGGGGCCACCACGCTGACGCAGCTGGAGCATCTGCTCAAAGGCGCGGAGGTGACGCTGAGCGATGAGGTTCTGGCAGAGATCAACGCGGCCAACCGCGCGCACCCGATGCCCTACTAACCACCAAATTTGAAACGCAGACCTCGGCGCTCACGTCTTTGGGGGCTGCGTTTCTGACAAAGGATGACTGAGAAGATGCTTCCTCAAACTGATGAAACCGAAGTGCTGGCCACAATCCGAGCCTCCGGCCCGCGCCGGGTGTTTGGCATTGGCACATTGGCCCTGTTGGGTGGTTTGCTTGTGTATCTGGCGCTGGCCACGTCGCCAGCACTGATCTGGCAGGTCTTTCTGCTGGTCTTGGGCGTGCTGTCTTTGTGGCTCGCGGAGAGCACGCGGCGTGCAACGGAGAACAGCATTCAGCTCACCAGCGCCGGGATGGCGACCGACAGTGGCGAGGTGATTGCCCCTCTGGACGATATTGCAGCGGTGAAGCGCGGGATGTTTGATCTGAAACCGTCCAACGGGTTCACAGTGGTGCTGAAAACATCGCGCCCCCGCCGTTGGCAGCCGGGCCTGTGGTGGGCTCTGGGGAAGCGCGTTGGCATCGGCGGGGTCACCCCCGGCTCTGAAGCCAAGTCGATGGCGCAAATTTTGGAAGCGTTGCTGGTAGAAAAAGGCGGCTCAGAGATCTGAGCCGCCTTTCAATTGTTTTGCAATGAGCTGCCTGTGGATCAGGCGCCGTTCCAGGCGAGGTTCGCCACGAAGCGGGGGCGGGTGAACACAAAGGTGTTCATCGGGAAGCCGTCCCAATCATCGCCCCACCAGCGTTTCATGATCACCGGGGGTGCGTAGGTGCCAAAGGTTTGCACCACAATCAGGCTTTCCCCCGGCACCAGCGTTGGCAGGTTCTCACCAAGCTCGGGCAGATCCGCGTCGGTCAGGGTGCGTGACGGCAGGGTGCTGTGCGACCACTCCAGATCGTGGGCGTTGGTGTTTGAGTCCCAAGACACCAGGCTCACAGTCATCTCCTGCTCGCCACGCAGGGTGGAGATTTCCTCAAACAGAGTGTGCACACCGTCAATGTAGCTGGAGTCCACTGCGGCGGTTTCCCGTGACAGCATGTCAGACACCGCAAAGGCAGCTTTTTCCGTGGTGGAGCGCGCGCGGTAAGCGTCAAACAGCACGGCCATGGCCATCAGTGCGAGGAACAGGGCCGGCCACATGATCACGGTCTCCACCGCGACACTGCCACGCGTGTCTTTGCGAAAATTGCGGATGAGCTGGAAAACAGATGGAATATTCATGGCTTAACGAGGCTCCTGAACAAAGGCGTTCATGACAACAAGCGCGTAATCACCGGCGTCATCTTTGTGCAGCGCCGATCCGATCATCGACGTTGGGAAGATAGGTGTGACCTTGGCGCAGGCGCGCAGCACCATCAGATCGTTTTCGGCGCCGTCTTCAAACCGGGTGACCGGCTGGGTTGCTTCGGAACGATCGGTGCAGATGGTGTTTTCATCCATCGACACATAGTTGCGCGGATCACGGGTCACCATTTCCAGTTTCATGTTGCTTTCGCAGTTTGGAATGATGGAGGCCCGTTCACAGACCTGTGCAACCAATTCGTCATGGCTTGGGGTGAACCCGGTGGAGAGGCGGATGTCACGCACCGCCATATCCAGAGAGCGCTCCAGATAGGAGTAGCGCAGGGTCATCAGGCCAAGCTCCACAGAGGAGAGGAACAGACCGATGAAGAAGGGCACCATGATGACAAATTCAATTGTGGTGCTGCCGTCTTCGTCGCGACGGAACGCGCGGGGCAGATTTGCAAGTCTCCGGATCATTGGGTCAACCTCAACTGGCGAATAGATGTTGCGATGGTTGCGAAGGCATTGCGGATTTCCAGACCGTTCACATCAAAGTAGTGGCTGTCGGAGCTGGCGCAGTCTTTCAGCACGGCCTGACCGTTTGAAGGCGCTTCAAAGCCGATGGTGAAGACGATGATGCCCGCATCTTTGGCCGCCTGACAGACTTCGCGTGTCCGCGCATCTTTCTGGGACGTTTTGAAGGAGCTGCGCACACCGTAGTGCCAGTCATTGTAGGCCGAGTTGGAGCCCATGAAGGGGCGGTACAGATACTCTGCGATCCAAGAACTTGTCGTGTAGGCCCAAAGGTCAGGGTACGTGATGACTTCTGCAGAGCCCGGCTCGTTCACGGTGACGGTCGTGGTGACCTGGCGATAGCGACGGCAAGAACCGTTCCAGTAGTAGGATCTGCATTCCCAGCTGGTTTCGGTTTTGTCATAGACGCCTTCACCATAGGCCCAGTTCTTCCACTCATAGGTCGAGGGCCAGTAGAACAGCGGCTCTGAGGTGATGCCGTCGTAGTCCTGGTCATTCACATCCTGGCCAACATAGACGGAGTAGAAATCCTCCTGTTCGTTGTACCAGACATTGGACTCGCCTGAGCGGTAGTCGTCTCTGATATAGTATTGGCTGGTGTTCTGACCGTCGGTCATGAGAACCACCACCTTCAAGGACTCGTTGGTGCCGTATTCATAAGGGCGATCCGCAAAGCCTTCGGAGATGTGGCTACCTTCGATCAGGTTGGCCGCAATCGGTTCAAAGGATGGATCTACCAGTGCTGTGCCCCATTTCATGCCAACGTCGATCGAGGTGTTGCCGCGGGCGGTGAGAGCCGAGATGTAGTTTTTCAGCGTGGTGCGGTCGCTTTCCAGCACAATGGCTTCGCGGCGGTCGTCAAACTCACAGACAGGCAAGCTGTTCACCGGTGTTGGTGTCGCATCGCGGTTGTCATAGCGGTACCATGGGTCAAAGTGCATGGTGCGCTCATAGGTGGCCGTGGGCGAGATTTCCGTGTTGTTGAAATCGCTGCTGGTGAAGTTCACGCAGTTGGAATAGGCGTTTTCACCCGTGGTGTTCAGCTCTGCCATGACTTCGTCGGGAATGGACACCTGCGTTGCGTAGGGCACGATGGAAACAGACAATGTGCCGTCTTCGGTGTTGTCATCCATGGTGTCGATGAACTCTTGAGCCGCGATCTTGAGGTTGGTCAGGCGGTTGTTGCTGTTCATCGAACCGGACACGTCGAGAACCATGGAGATTTCGATGTTGCCGATGCTTTCAATCGCGGTGCCGGTCGCAGAAACGGTGATCTCGCCGATCTCCTGCGTGCTGTCGGTCGTTTCGGTGAGCTGATCAGCGGAGCCCTCACCAGCCGAAGAGCCGCTGGCTTCGCCGTCGCCTTTCCAGGCCCGTTTGAAGCGCGCGCCAACCTGGCTGTTGCGCAGGACCGTGGGCACGGTGGCGGAGGCGCTGACCTTGCGGTGGTTCAGCGTGATCTCTGAAGATGTGGAAACGCTGTCATATTCGACACCGGATTTGTCAAAGTAGTCTTCGACCACCGCTTCGGGCGCGCGTTCCTGATCCATGTCGGCGGCCGCCAGAACGGCGCGGTCCAGCGTGTGCTGCAGACGTGTACGTTTCATTTCTGCCAACATGATGTCGGCGCCTAGGCCGCCAATCATCACCATCATGATGACCAGCACAACGGCGAATCCGACCATCACGCCGTCTTCCTCTTTGCGGAAACGGGTGATTATCCCCAGATTTCCGGCACTTGGACCGGGACTTTTGGTGCGCCGTTTGCGGACTGTAAACTGTTTCATATTACTCACCTCGTATCGACGCATCAAAATGGAGTTCCCACCGAAGTCGCGGTTTGCGCCAAGGATCTTATCCAAGCAGATTGGGGCGGAATTGGGGCCTAAACGGGTGGTTAATGCGGCCTTGAGGCAGGTTTTTTTGTTTTTCAGTAAGGGTTTGGATACAGTCTTTGATCTGACCGGTGTTCTGTTTCCGAACTGAAAACATCCCTGACACGCAACTGTGACATGGATTCCTCTATCGTCACGGGCCGACTTATCGCCTAACTCTTGATTAAGTCGATTGGTGTGACGGTGAGTCGCAGTCGTTTGCTTGTCGGGAGGAAAAAGATGAGCCCAATACAAGAACCGAGTTTTCGGGAAAGTGTCGACCTGATGTTCAACAGAGCGGTGGCTCTGATGGACCTTCCGCCCGGCTTGGAAGAAAAGATCCGGGTCTGCAACGCGACCTATACGGTACGGTTTGGTGTCCGCCTGCGCGGGCAGATCCAGACGTTTACCGGCTACCGGTCGGTTCACAGCGAGCATATGGAACCCGTGAAGGGCGGTATCCGCTTTGCGATGGGTGTGAATCAGGATGAGGTTGAGGCGCTGGCGGCGCTGATGACCTATAAATGCGCGCTGGTGGAAGCGCCGTTTGGCGGCTCCAAGGGCGGTCTGCGGATTGATCCGCGCAAATATGACGAACATGAACTGGAGCAGATCACGCGCCGTTTCGCCTATGAGCTGGCCAAGCGCGACCTGATCCACCCCTCGCAAAACGTTCCGGCTCCGGATATGGGCACCGGGGAGCGCGAGATGGCCTGGATGGCGGACCAATATGCCCGCATGAACACCACGGACATCAACGCACGCGCCTGTGTGACCGGTAAACCGCTCAACGCGGGCGGCATCGCGGGCCGGGTCGAGGCCACCGGACGTGGCGTGCAATATGCGCTGCGCGAGTTCTTCCGCGATCCGCTGGACGTCAAGAAAGCCGGTATGAGCGGGTCTCTGGATGGCAAGCGCGTGATTGTGCAGGGGCTTGGCAACGTGGGTTATCACGCCGCCAAATTCCTGAGCGAGGAAGATGGTTCCAAGATCATCGGCATCATCGAGCGCGACGGCGCGCTGCACAATCCGGATGGCATTGATGTGGATGCGGTGCAGCAGTGGCTGTCCAAGCACGGCGGTGTGTCCGGCTTCCCGGATGCGAGCTACACCCAGAACGGCGCGGCGATCCTTGAGGAAGACTGTGATATTCTGGTGCCTGCGGCGCTGGAAGGGGTCATCAACCTTGAGAACGCGGCCAACATCAAGGCTCCGCTGATCATCGAGGCCGCCAACGGTCCGATTACTGCGGGGGCAGATGACATTCTGCGCAAAAAGGGCACTGTGATCATTCCGGATATGTACGCCAACGCCGGTGGTGTGACCGTGTCCTACTTTGAGTGGGTCAAAAACCTGAGCCACATCCGCTTTGGCCGGATGCAGCGGCGTCAGGAAGAGGCGCGTCACCAGCTTGTCGTGGATGAGTTGGAACAGATCAGTGCCGCGCTGGGCGGTCAGTATAAGCTCACCGATGGCTTCAAGCAGAAGTATCTGCGCGGGGCGGGTGAGCTGGAGCTGGTGCGCTCCGGTCTGGATGACACCATGCGGATCGCCTATCAGTCCATGCGGGATGTCTGGCATTCTCGGGACGACGTGGAAGATCTGCGCACCGCCGCCTATCTTGTTTCGATCGAGAAAGTGGCCGCCAGCTACCGCGCCAAAGGTCTCTGAGCGCATGGCGCCCGTCGATCTGGATATCGGGTGCCGCTGCGGCCGGTTTGGTGCCGTGCTCAAAGATGTGAGCCCGCGTATGGGCTCACATGTGCAATGTCACTGCACGGACTGCCAAACCGCCGCGCGCGTGCTGGGCGCAGAAGAGCAGTTGTTGCCGCGCGGCGGCAGCGACATTTTCCAGACCACCCCTGCGCATTTGCAGATCACCAAGGGGGAAGAGCATCTGGCCTGTTTGCGGCTTTCGCCCAAGGGTCTGATGCGCTGGTATGCGGGGTGTTGTGACACGCCGTTGTTCAATTGCCTGCCGCACACCAAGCTGGCCTTTGTCGGGATCTGGGTTCCGGCCATGCAGGGCGCTGAGGTTTCCAAGGCGATTGGCAAGGTGATTGCGGTGGTGCGCACGCAGGATGCGCCGATGGGGGCGGAGCGGCTGCGCGAATACGGGTTCAACCGTGCGGGGTTTCAGGTGCTGGCCCGCCACTTCAGCGCTTTGATGCGGGGGCAGGTGAAGCAGACCCCGCTGTTTGACACGGCCGGTGCGCCGGTGGTGACACCCCGTGTGCTGACCAAAGAAGAGCGCAAATCCGCCACGCCGTGAAGGCATACCCAAGGCACCGCTCGTTGTGTTCACGCAGGATTTATCACTTTTATTAGTATTTTAGCGATACTGTGCTATCCTACACCAAGCAGACTGATCTTTCGTACTGAACCATGCGTAGACCCTTTTAGGGGCTTATGGAGACTGTGACCTGAAATGATCCGAGCAACATGCACCATTGCCGTTTTGGCCTGTTTGGCGTCTCAGACGTTTGCGCAGGGCAATGCGGCCGCGCCGGAAGGTTGGGTGTTTCAGCTCGAAAGTGCTTATCTCTCACAAGGCGACTCTGATCTGTCCTCCGGCAGCGCGTTTTCGGCGGAGCGGGGATATCTGCGGCTTGGGGCGTTCAACAGGCGCGCCGACGGTTTGAGTGTTGGCCTGTCAGCAACGCTTGGGCAGACCGATTATGACTTTGACACAGCGGCCCCCTGGGGACGCATCCGGGAGAACAGCCTGTCGCTGACCTTTGCAGGGCGCAACCGCAATGGCATGAACTGGTTTGTGGCGCCAACGCTGCGGGAGCGCGCAGAAACCGGTGCGGGATCGGATGACGGGGTGACGGCAGGGGCCTTTGCCGGTGTGAGCTGGTCCTTGAATGACCGGCTGACGATTGGCCCTGCCATCGGCGCCTTTGAGGGCGTGGGCAGTGAAGATGTCGATGTCTTTCCGGCTCTGCTGCTTGACTGGCAGATCTCTGACCGGTTCAGCCTCACCACGGGGCCGACGCTTGGAGCCTCGCAGGGGCCGGGGCTGTCTTTGCGCTATGCGCTGGATGACGACTGGGGCGTAACGCTTTCGGCGCGGCGGGAGAGCAATCGCTTTGCGCTGTCAGATCGCGGTGCGACACCCGGTGGCGCGGGCGAGGACACAAGCGTGCCTGTGGTGGTGAGCCTCAACTACAAACCACGCCCTTCGATGAACTTTGCGGTGTTTGCCGGAGCGGAATTTGACGGGCAGCTGGAGGTGGAAAATGCCGCCGGTACCACGGTGCGCAAAGAGAGCTATGACACTGTGCCATTGCTGGGCATTGCTGTGTCGCTTGCGTTCTGAAACGTCGCAGTAAGGACATCCTTGATTGCAATCAATAATCTTGCGCCGCATGGTACGCTCATGCGGGCTTAGGATGTGTGCGCAGAGACACGTCTTGCCTTGTGATGGCGGTATTGTGCGCCAGAGAGATGTGACGAAACAGGGGGGCGGATCATGCGGTTTTCAGGGCTGAAAGTGCTCGCGGAAGGTTTGCGCGACAATAAGGGCTGGCAGGCGCATTGGCGGGATGCAGAGCCCAAGCCGGAATATGATCTGGTGATCATCGGTGGCGGTGGGCACGGGCTGTCCACAGCCTATTACCTCGCCAAGAACCATGGCCTGACCAATGTCGCGGTGCTTGAGAAAGGCTATCTCGGCGGCGGCAATGTGGGGCGCAACACCACGATTGTGCGCGCGAACTACTTTCTGCAGGGCAACAGCGAGTTCTACTCCCACTCCCTGAAGCTCTGGGAAGGGCTGGAAGAAGATCTGAACTACAATGTGATGCATTCCCAGCGCGGGCTGATCAATCTGTTCCACAGTGACGGGCAGCGCGATGCCTTTGTGCGGCGCGGCAATATGATGGTCAATCAGGGGGATGATGCGATCCTGCTGGACCGTGAAGGCGTGCGCAAACATCTGCCCTATCTGGATTTCAAACAGGCGCGGTTCCCGATCTACGGCGGGCTCTACCATCCGCGCGGCGGCACCGCGCGCCACGATGCGGTGGCCTGGGGCTATGCACGGGGCGCATCAGACCGGGGTGTCGATCTGGTGCAGAACTGCGAAGTCACCGGCATTGATATCGAAGGTGGTGTTGTCAAAGGTGTGCAGACCACGCGCGGCGCGATCCGTGCCAAGAAGGTGGGGATCATTGTGGCGGGACGCTCTGGTCAGGTGGCGGCGATGGCGGGGCGGCGTCTGCCGGTGGAAAGCCATGTGCTGCAGGCCTTTGTAACCGAAGGGCTGAAGCCGGTGATCAACCATGTGATCAGCTTTGGCATGGGGCATTTCTATATCAGCCAGTCCGACAAAGGCGGTTTGGTCTTTGGCGGGGATCTCGATTTTTACGCCTCTTATGCGGCGCGCGGCAATCTGCCGATGAAAGAGCATGTCATGGAGGCGGGCATGACGCTGATGCCGATGATCGGCAAAGCCAAAGTGCTGCGCAGCTGGGGCGGGATCATGGATATGACGCCGGATGGCTCTCCGATCATCGACAAGATGGAGGGCATTGAGGGGCTCTATGTCGACTGCGGCTGGAACTACGGTGGCTTCAAGGCGGTGCCGGCCTCTGGCTGGTGCATGGCGCATCTGATGGCCACGGATCAGCACCATGAGGTGGCGGCAAAGTTCCGGCTCGATCGCTTCCGCACCGGTGTTGGGATTATGGACGAAGAGGGCACAGGCTCTCAGCACAATTTGCACTGAAATATTTTGAGACTGAGGGGGCAGCAATGAAGACTGCAATGAAAACGATGGCTCTGACCGCTGCGCTTTTGGCTGGACCTGCATTGGCGGATGAGCTGCCTGAGGGCTGTTATGTGCGTGACTATTCAGACGCGCATCTGGCATCGCAACCCCAGCAGGTTGTGGATTGGATGCAGCTTTGGTTTTACCAAAATCAGTTCGAAAACAAATCTGCTATGGTGCAGGTTGGGTTTGCCGCGCAAGGCCATGTGGCAGGCACGCGCCATGCGGGGCAGGTGCTGGATCAATCAACATTGTGCTATGAGTTTGAAGGTGGTCCGACCTGCGTGGTCGATTGTGACGGAGGCCGTTTCCAAGTCGTACGGGACACAGGCGACGCCATCACCATCCAGACAAATTACTTTATGGTTGGCCAAACCGGCAGCTGTGGTGGCGCGGCAGATTTGGCGGAGAAGCCGGACCAAGCGGTCAAATACAAACTCTACCGCGCTGATGCACGCCAATGTGCGGGCGTGCGTGCACTGCTGGTGCGTGACGGGGTGCCGCCGCAAGAGGGCCCAAGCGATACGGGGGACAGCAAATGAGAGTGACATGTCCAGCGTGTGGCGCGCGTGACCGTCGCGAGTTTTACTATTTGGGGGATGCGGTGGCGCTCCAGCGGCCGTCGCCAGAGGCCAGCGATGAGGTGTGGGATGACTATCTGCACAACCGCGACAACCCGGCGGGGGAGACCCGCGATCTGTGGCAGCATGAGGCGGGCTGTGGGGCGTGGCTTGTGGTGCGGCGCAACACCATCACCCATGAGATTTATGATGTGACGCTGGCCCGCGACGCCAAACAGGCGCTCCAAGAGGAGGCGGAGGCATGAGGATAGCGGGCAAGGGGCAGATCAACCGCGACAAGCCGGTCACCTTTCAGTTTGACGGCGCACCGGTCAGCGGCTTTGAGGGCGATACCGTGGCCTCGGCGCTTTTGGCCAATGATATCAAGCTGGTGGCGCGCTCTTTTAAATATCACCGGCCGCGTGGGATTATGGGGGCGGGCTCTGAGGAGGCAAATGCGCTGGTCACTTTGGGGCGTGGCTCCCGGCAGGAGCCCAATCTGCGCGCCACAATGATTCCGGTGCGGCAGGGGCTGGAGATTTTCAGTCAGAACCGCTGGCCGACGCTGGGGCTGGATCTGCTCTCCGTGAATGATCTGGCCGCACCGTTTCTGGGCGCGGGGTTCTACTATAAGACCTTCATGTGGCCACGCGCCTTTTGGGAGCGGCTTTATGAGCCGATGATCCGCCGCGCGGCAGGGCTTGGCGCGCTGAGTGGGCGGAACTGTGAAGAGCGCTATGAGAAAGCCTATGCGTTCTGCGATGTGCTGGTGATTGGCGCGGGGCCAGCGGGTTTGATGGCGGCGCTGACCGCAGGGCGCGCGGGGGCTGATGTGATCCTTGCGGATGAAGATATGCGCATGGGCGGGCGGCTCAACGGTGAGGACGAAGAGGTCGGCGGCATGCCGGGGGCTGATTGGGCTGCAGAGGCGGTGGCGGAGCTGGCGGCGATGCCCAACGTGCGGCTGATGACACGCACCACGGTGACGGGCGCTTATGACCAAGGCACATACGGTGCGTTGGAGCGGATCGTGGACGGGCCTGCGCGCAGCGACAAACCCCGCGAATGTTTCTGGCGGATCGTGGCCAAAGGGGCCGTGCTCTGTGCCGGAGCGATTGAGCGGCCCATCGCCTTTCGCAACAACGACCGCCCCGGCATTATGGGCGCGGCGGCGGTGCGCACCTATTTGCACCGCTATGGCGTGGCGCCGGGCAAGGCGATCACCCTCTTCACCAACAACGACAATGGCCACCGCACCGCACGCGATCTGATCCGCGCCGGGGCGCATGTGGCGGCGGTGCTGGACACGCGCCATGACGGGCCGGAAGGAGAGGGCTATCGCGTGATCCCGGGGGCTGAGGTCTGCAACGCGGGTGGTCGGCGGGCGCTGGAAAGCATCACCTATCGCACAGTGAGCGGTGAGGAAAAAATTCGCACCGATTGTCTGGCAGTGTCCGGTGGCTGGAACCCGACGCTGCATCTGACCTGTCACATGAACGGGCGGCCGGAATGGAGCCGCCAGATCGAGAGCTTTGTGCCGGTGCCCGGGGCGATCCCGGGACTGCGCACAGCCGGGGCCTGTCAGGGGACATTTTCGACCCATGGCGCGCTGACAGAAGGCGCGGCAGCGGCGCGTGATGTGCTGGCGGAACTTGGGCTTGATGCCTCTGAGGTGGCAACACCTGAGGCAGAAGATGACCCCTACGCGCTGAAGGCCCATTGGGCCGTTGCAGGCAGCGGACGCGCCTGGCTCGATTTTCAGAACGATGTGACCGTGAAGGATGTGAAACAGGCGGCTAAAGAGAATTTCCAGTCGGTTGAACATATGAAGCGCTACACCACGCAGGGCATGGCACCTGATCAGGGCAAGAATTCCAACATCGGCGCACTTGCCATTCTGGCGGATGTGACCGGGCGGGGCATTCCCGAAACCGGAACCACCACCTACCGCCCGCCCTTTGTGCCGGTGACGATTGCAGCCATGGGGGCAGGGGCGCAGGGCAAAGGTTTTGCGCCGGAGCGTTTCACCACCAGCCATGCGGCCAGCGTCGCGGCCAAGGCGCCAATGATTGAGGCGGGGCTTTGGTATCGTCCAAGCTATTTCCCAACCGCCGGAGAGGTGAAGTGGCGCGAAAGCTGTAATCGCGAGGTCACCATGGTGCGCAACACGGTGGGCATCTGCGATGTCTCCACATTGGGCAAGATCGACGTGCAAGGCCCTGATGCAGCTGCGTTTTTGGATTTTGTCTACACCAACACCATGAGCACATTGAAGCCGGGGCGCGTGCGCTATGGGCTGATGCTGCGAGAAGACGGCACCGTGATGGATGACGGCACCTGCGCGCGCATGGGGGAAAACCACTATGTGATCACCACCACGACCGCAGCTGCGGGCACGGTGATGCGCCATCTGGAATATGTGCACCAATGTCTGCGGCCTGAGCTGGATCTCGCGATGATCAGCGCCACAGAGCAATGGGCACAGTTTGCGGTGGCCGGACCAAAGGCGCGCGCGTTGCTGAATGAGGTGCTGGATGCGCCGTTGGAGGAGAGCGATTTCCCCTTCATGGCCTGCGGTTCTGTGCCGATTGGCGGGGTTGATGCGCGATTGTTCCGGATCTCCTTCAGCGGGGAGCATGCCTATGAAATCGCAGTGCCCGCGCGCTATGGGGCCAGCCTGTTTGACGCGCTCCTGACACAAGCCGAGGCGCTGGGCGGCGGGGCCTACGGCATGGAAGCGCTGAATGTGCTGCGCATCGAAAAGGGCTTTATCACCCATGCGGAAATTCACGGGCGGGTCACGGCCTTTGACATCGGCATGGAGCGCATGGTGAGCCAGAAGAAAGACTGCATCGGCAAAACCATGAGCGAGCGGCCCGGGCTTTGGGGCGAGGAGCGTGAACAGCTGGTTGGCCTGATGCCGGTGGGGCCGGTGAAGCAGTTGACGGCGGGGGCGCATCTGTTTGCGCCTGAGGCGGAGCCTGTGCGCGAAAACGAGCAGGGCTACACCACCTCGGTGGGCTATTCGCCGACGCTGGAAAGCTTCCTTGGGTTGGCGTTTTTGCGCAATGGGCGGGCGCGTCATGGTGAGGAGGTGGTGATGGTGGATCATCTGCGGGGCGTGACGGCGCGCTGTAAGGTCTGTGATCCGGTGTTTTTTGATGCTGACGGAGGGCGGTTGCGTGATTGAGTTGAAAGCAAAAACCGCCTGTGAAGGCCTGCTGCCCAAACGGGTTGGCGACATGCGCATTGAAGAGGCTGAGACAGGGCATATCACCTTGATTGCGCCACTGGACGGGCAGGCGGCAGCGGTTGATGAGGCGCTTATGGAGACCCACAAGCTGAGCTTTCCCAAGCCCAACCGCAGCACGGGACGGGCCGGCGAGCGGTTGATCTGGAGCGGGTGCGGGCAGGCCTTTCTGATGGGGCCTGCGCTGGCGGCGGATCTGAGCGGGCTCGCGGCGGTGACCGATCAGAGCGACGCCTGGGCGGTTGTGAGGCTGGAAGGAGAGCAGGGTGCCGATGTGCTGGCGCGGCTTGTCCCGGTGGACCTGCGCCCCCAGAGCTTTAAGCGCGGGCACACTGTACGCACGCTTTTGGGGCATATGACCGTGTCGATCACACGGATGGGCGACAGCAGCTTTCAGATCATGGCGTTCCGCTCGATGGCCAAAACCCTTGTTCACGAGCTCATAACAGCGATGGAAAGCTTGGGAGCACGGGGGTAATCTCTCCGGATCAGAAGTGATTCAGGAGAGTGGGGATGGTCCGGTATATTTTGGCATTTGCGGCGTTGGGCCCGATGATGGGAACAGCGGCCTTTGCGGCAGACAACAAAGAAGAGGTCTGCGGCTATCAGGGCGCGGTGATGACAGCCATTCAGGAGGCCCGTCTGGACCGCGTGAAAGAGCGCGACCTGCAGGAGCATCTGAAGGCTAACAACCCGAGCTGGCCAGAAAGCTACAATGTGGCGATCCCGCAGTTTGCCCCGATTGTCTATGAGGCGAAGCGGCGCGATCTCAAAAAGATCGATTTGGGCGCACAGATTGAGCAGCAGTGTCTGGACAATTGGGATCAGATACAGGAATTGCAGAAGTCCGTTTCCAACTGACCCTCTGTCTGATGTGATCTGACCCATGTCTTTGCCACCCGGATTCCTCGATGAACTGCGCAGCCGTACCTCCATCACCCAAGTGGTGGGGCGCAAGGTTATTTGGGATCAGCGCAAATCCAATCAGGGCAAAGGCGACATGTGGGCGCCGTGCCCGTTTCACCATGAAAAAACGGCGTCTTTTCATGTGGATGATCGCAAAGGCTACTACTATTGCTTTGGTTGCCACGCCAAGGGTGACGCGCTGAAGTTTGTCACCGAGACGGAAAACGTCAGCTTTATGGAAGCGGTGGAAATTCTGGCCGAAGAGGCCGGGATGCAGATGCCCAAACGTGATCCGCAAGCCCAGCAAAAGGCGGATCGGCGCACGCAGCTTGCTGAGGTCATGGAGATGGCCACGCAGCATTTCCGTCTGATGCTTAATACCGGCGCAGGCGGTGCGGCGCGGGCCTATCTGGATGGGCGCGGGCTGTCTCAAGAAGCGCGCGACCGGTTTGGCATCGGTTTTGCGCCGGAGGGCTGGCAGGGGCTGTGGGATCATCTGACCGGCAAAGGCGTCGCGCCGGATCTGATGCTTGGTGCCGGGCTTGCCAAACCCTCAACCAAGGGCGGCAAGCCTTATGACACCTTCCGCAATCGGATCATGTTTCCCATTCGGGATGCGCGCGGCAAATGCATCGCCTTTGGCGGCCGCGCGATGGACCCCAATGACAATGCCAAATATCTGAACTCGCCTGAAACCGAGCTGTTTGACAAGGGGCGTAGCCTCTACAACCACGGCCCCGCGCGCGAGGCCGCTGGCAAAGGGCAGGCGTTGATTGTGGCGGAAGGCTACATGGATGTGATCGCCCTCAGTGAGGCAGGGTTTGGCGCGTCTGTCGCGCCGCTTGGCACCGCAGTGACCGAGAACCAGCTGCAGCTTTTGTGGCGCATCTCTGATGAGCCGATCATTGCGCTGGATGGCGACAAGGCGGGTCTGCGTGCCGCGATGCGGGTGATTGATCTGGCGCTGCCGCTGCTTGAGGCAGGTAAGAGCCTGCGGTTCGCGATTATGCCTGAGGGGCAGGATCCGGATGATCTGATCCGGGCCAAAGGGGCGAGCGCGGTGCAGAAGGTGCTGGATGGGGCCATGCCTATGGTCAACCTGCTCTGGCAGCGCGAAATCGAGGGCAAGATTTTTGACAGCCCGGAGCGCAAAGCGGCGCTCGACAAGACACTGCGCGAGAAGATCAAGCTGATTCAGGACCCGTCGATCCGCAGCCATTATGGCGATGCGATCAAAGAACTGCGCTTTCAGCTCTTCCGCCCTCAGCGCGGCGGCGGTGCAGGCGGCGGCAAGCGTGGCGGTTTTCAACGCGGGCGCTGGAACGCGCAGCCGACGGTACAGGCGCGCACCAAAGTGTCGATGCTGGCCGCCAGCGAAGGCGCTGTGGAACAGCGTGTGCGCGAGGCCGTGGTGCTGGCGGTGGCCCTGATGACACCTGAGATGCTGGATGATTTCGAATATGAGATCGAGAGCATGGATTGTTTGGATCAGGACAACGCCCGGATGCGCGATGCGCTGATGCAATTTGCCAACACGCCGGACCCGCGCGCCAATATTGAGGGATATCTTGGCCCGGAGGCGGTTGAAAACCTGCTGCGCCAACCCCATGTGGCGATTACCCCTGCAGTTCTTCGTGCCGGCGACACAGCGCTTGCGCGCAAAACCTTGAGAGAAGAACTCAACAAGTTGAAAGCTGAACGTGGCTTACGGCAGGAGATCGCAGAGGCGGAAGAAGAAGCGCATTCTTTGACAGATGAAACTGTAACGTGGCGATTGGGACAGGCCGCAGAGGACAGCAATAAGGCCAAAATCTCAAGTCAGGACGAAGAAGGCGGCGATTATGCGGTTGGAGCCAATGGCGCACCGATCGACAGAGAGGAACGCGCGGCGCTGGATGCGCTGGCTGAAAACATTGATTTTTCACGGGGCGGGAAGCCACCTCGACGCGGATAATTTCCGCGCGAGTCGGGTGTCGATTCTACCTTGTGAGCAACAGATGAAGAAAACGGGCTTTGTGGGGTTGCGAATCACCCCGTGTAACGGTTGATTCGACGCTAGCGAATCACCTTCAGCCCGAACTTGCAGGAGCACTTAATGGCCGCCAAGGACACCGACGACCAGAAGCCCGCCGATCAGGACGCCGAAATCTCGCTCGATATGAGCCAGGCCGCCGTCAAGAAGATGATCGCCGAGGCCCGGGAGAAGGGCTACATCACCTACGATCAGCTGAACCAGGTTCTGCCGCCCGATCAGGTGAGCTCTGAGCAGATCGAAGACGTGATGTCGATGCTGTCTGAAATGGGCATCAACATCATCGAGGATGAGGAAGCCGAAGAAGAAGAGGCGAAATCCACCGCTGTTGTGGACACCTCTTCGGCCAACCGTGGCGTGGCGCTTGCCAGTGGCGGCAACGAAAAGCTCGACCGCACGGACGACCCCGTCCGCATGTACCTGCGCGAGATGGGCTCTGTTGAGCTGCTGAGCCGCGAAGGTGAGATCGCGATTGCCAAGCGCATCGAGGCTGGCCGCAACACGATGATTGCCGGGCTGTGTGAAAGCCCGCTGACCTTCCAAGCGATCACCATCTGGCGCGACGAACTTCTGTCCGAAGACATTCTGCTGCGCGATGTGATCGATCTGGAAACCACCTTCGGCAACCAGATGGGCGACGATGACGACGAGGACGATGCCGCGCCCGTCGCTGAAGCCGCCAATGTGACCACTGCGCCGAAACAGGAAGCGGAGCAGGAGCTGGATGCGGACGGCAACCCGATTGCCAAAGACGATGATGATGACGAGGACGAACAGGCCAACATGTCGCTTGCGGCGATGGAAGCGGCCCTGAAGCCTCGCGTTCTGGAAACGCTGGACATCATCGCCCGTGACTTTGCCCAGCTGAGCGACATGCAGGACGCGCGTATCTCCGCGACCCTGAACGAAGATGGCTCTTTCTCTGAGGCGGACGAAGACACCTATCAGAAGCTGCGTGCGGAAATCGTGCTGCTGGTGAACGAGCTTCACCTGCACAACAACCGTATTGAAGCGCTGATTGACCAGCTCTACGGCATCAACCGCCGTGTGATGCAGATCGACAGCTCCATGGTGAAGCTGGCGGACCAGGCGCGCATCAACCGTCGCGAGTTCATTGAAGCCTACCGTGGCCGCGAGCTCGATCCGACCTGGCTTGAGGACATGTCTGAAAAGTCCGGCCGTGGCTGGCAGATGTTCATGGAGCGCTCCTCTGACAAGGTCATGGAGCTGCGCAACGACATGGCTCAGGTGGGCCAGTACGTTGGTCTGGATATCTCCGAATTCCGCCGCATCGTTCAGCAGGTGCAAAAAGGTGAGAAAGAGGCGCGTCAGGCCAAGAAAGAAATGGTCGAGGCAAACCTGCGTCTGGTGATCTCGATTGCCAAGAAATACACCAACCGTGGCCTGCAGTTCCTTGACCTCATTCAGGAAGGCAACATCGGCCTGATGAAGGCGGTGGACAAGTTCGAATACCGCCGCGGCTATAAGTTCTCGACTTATGCCACATGGTGGATCCGTCAGGCGATCACCCGCTCCATCGCGGATCAGGCGCGTACCATCCGTATTCCGGTGCATATGATCGAAACGATCAACAAGCTGGTGCGGACCTCCCGTCAGATGCTGCACGAGATTGGCCGCGAGCCAACCCCGGAGGAACTGGCCGAGAAGCTGCAGATGCCGCTTGAGAAGGTCCGTAAGGTGATGAAGATCGCCAAGGAGCCGATCTCTCTGGAAACCCCGATCGGGGATGAAGAAGACAGCCAGCTGGGTGATTTCATCGAGGACAAGAATGCCGTGCTGCCTCTGGACAGCGCCATTCAGGAGAACCTCAAGGAAACCACAACCCGCGTGCTGGCAAGCCTCACTCCGCGTGAGGAACGTGTCCTGCGGATGCGCTTTGGCATCGGCATGAACACCGACCACACGCTGGAAGAAGTGGGCCAGCAGTTCAGCGTGACCCGCGAGCGTATCCGTCAGATCGAGGCAAAGGCGCTGCGCAAGCTGAAGCACCCGAGCCGCTCGCGCAAACTGCGCTCCTTCCTGGATCAGTAAGCCGTGTCGTTCTGGAAGACCCTGTTTGGCGGCGGTGGCGGAGCAAAGCCCGAAGAGCCGCCGCAACAGGTGGACTACAAAGGGTTTGCGATTACGCCGCTGCCAATTGAAGAGGGCGGTCAGTACCGGATCTCTGCGCGCATCGACAAAACGGTGAACGGCGAAGCCAAGACGCACACACTTATTCGAGCCGATGTGATCCGGGATCTCAATGAGGCGAAAGAGGCGTCGGTCAATAAGGCCAAGCAGATGATCGATCAGATGGGGGACCACCTGTTCTGACGACCCGCGCTTAGGTTTTGCGGTTTTGTTCAATGAAGACTGAAAAAAATGATGTGACCGTCGGTGTTTGCCGGCGGTCTTTTAACTTTTAGGGTTAACGACTAAATTGTCAGGGCCTGCCATAGAGGATGGGCGTTGCACGCAGAGTATGAAAATGAAACGTTTTTCTTTAGTGATGGTGGCCGCTTTGGCGGCATGTGAAGCAACAACAACGGGCAGCGATGGTGCCTTTCTGGTGTCCAACGGCGCCCGGGTTTATTCGGTGAACCAGGATGTGTTTGAGGTGACCGCGCGTCCGGGCAATGAGATCAATCAGTTCTGGTGCGGGGCGGGTGAATACGCCGCCCACGTCTTGGGCGCGCCTGCCAATGCGCGCATTTATGTGGTTGGCGAAGCCGGCCCGGGCACTGTGGTCAACTCACCCAATGCGATGCAGTTCTCGCTTTTGCCTCCGGGGCAAGCCAGCGGCGCGACGGGTCGTCAGAGCACTTGGGGGCCAGATCTCGGCGAAGATGAATTTGTTGGCGATGCGCGCTATCGCTGTGTTCGCGGCATCGATACCTTCTCAAACTAACCGCACACAGGGCGTCTTATCTGTGCGATGGCAGCTGATGGTGTTGTCGCATTGGGCTTGATGCACGTCATGCTTGCGTTAAGACGGTGCAGCAGCTGCATGAAAGGATGCCGACATGTTCAAACGGGTTTTGACGTCACTGGTGATTTTGGCCGGATGTGCCGAACTGGGTGACGGCGGCTTTGTGACCTCGGGCGGCACACGTGTGAACCCGGTGAACGGGGATGTGTTTGAAGTGATCGCACGCCCCGGCAATGAGAAGAACCAATTCTGGTGCGGGGCTGGTGAATATGCCCATCGTGCGCTTGGTGCACCTCCCAACGCCAAAGTCTATGTCGTAGGCGGGGCAGGTCGGGCGATGACAATGGACGCACCGAGTGCGGCGCAGTTCGCGCTGAAGCCTGCCGCGCAGGTCGAGGGGGCCACCGGGCGTGACAGCCGTTGGGGGCCAAGGCTTGGCCAATCCCGATTTGTCGGGGATGCGCGCTCCCGTTGCAACCGCACGCAATTTGATGTTTCCTTCTAAAGGATGTGTCGTTTGAGAACGACCCCAACGGGGTGCGAAGGTATGTGTGATGCGTGGTTTTAAGTTTGCTCTGCCGCTGGCGCTGATGGCCTGTGAGGGCACAGGGTCCAGCGCTTTTGTTACCCGCAATGGCGTGCGGGTGAATCCGGTCAATGAAGACGTGTTTGAGGTTCTGGCGCGCCCGGCCGGCCGGGCGTCGGATTTTTGGTGTGGGGCTGGCAACTACGCGCGGCGCGCGCTGGATGCCCCTGACACGGCACTGGTTTATGTGGTGGGCGGCGCAGGACCGGGTGTCACTGCGAAAACACCGGATGCGGCACAGTTTTCGCTCAAGCCGCCCGCGCAGACGCAAGGCGCCACAGGGCGTTCAGCCGCCTGGGGGCCGGAGCTTGGGGCCGCAGCAACCGTTGGCCGGGCGCGGCAGAGCTGCCAGGATCTGGCGACTAGCTCGGATGATTGATTGAAGTCCGCCCATGCGCGGGGCAATCTGCGTGTCACGCATAAGGGGGCTGAGCATGCCGCAAACCGAGTTTCAGATCACAACCCGTGGCCCGGGACTTTATGAATTTACGCGGGATGTGACGCGCTGGGTTGCGGCGCTTGGGGCTGAGGCAGAGCAAGGTCTTCTTACGCTATTTGTCCGCCACACCTCCTGTAGCCTGCTCATACAGGAAAACGCCGACCCTGAAGTGCAGAGCGATCTTCAGGCGTTTTTTCACCGTCTTGTGCCGCCGACCAGCGATCCGTCGATGTCATACCTGACCCATACCTATGAGGGGCCGGATGATATGCCCGCGCATATCAAAGCGGCGATGATGCCCGTGTCGCTGTCCATTCCTGTGAGTAGCGGGGTGCCCGCGTTGGGCACCTGGCAGGGGATCTATCTCTTTGAACATAGAAATGCGCCGCACAGCAGACGTGTGACGGCGCATTTCAGTGCATGATTGGATCAGCTCTCTTGCCTCAGGTCCCTGTATAACACAGTGACGTAAGAGATGCAGCGGGAAAGAAAAAAGCCTTTTCCCCCTATGGCCGATATAGGGGCGCGCTTTTGCCTCTACCCAAAGAATTGTAGCTCCCCTATAGTAGCTGTGGATAAGTTAAAAAAACGCCCTAGCGTCGGGACATGGCGCAAAGGTGAGGCCCAAAGCAGCTGATACAAGGGGAAGTCTATGCGCTGTCCGTTTTGTGGAAATATCGACACTCAGGTGAAAGATTCGCGCCCAGCGGAGGATCATGTGTCGATCCGTCGGCGTCGCTTTTGCCCGGCTTGCGGGGGGCGGTTCACCACCTATGAGCGGGTGCAGCTGCGCGATCTGGTCGTGGTGAAATCCAACGGCCGTCGCGAAGACTTTGACCGCGACAAGCTGGAGCGCTCGATCCGCATTTCCATGCAGAAACGTCCGGTCGAGCCAGAGCGCATTGATCAGATGATTTCCGGCATTGTGCGGCGTCTGGAGAGCATGGGGGAGACGGATATCCCCTCCAAAACCATTGGCGAAATTGTCATGGAAGCGCTCGCGCGGATCGACACGGTGGCCTATGTGCGCTTTGCCAGCGTCTATAAGAACTTCCAGGCCGCTGACGACTTTGATAAATTTGTAAGCGAACTGCGTCCCGATCCTGCTCCTGAGGAATAATTGTGACTGATCGCCGTTACATGGCGCTGGCCCTGAGTTTGGGTCGGCGCGGTCAAGGTGTGTGCTGGCCCAACCCTGCGGTGGGCTGTGTCATTGTGAAGGATGGGCGTGTTGTGGGCCGGGGCTGGACCCAACCCGGTGGCCGCCCTCATGCGGAGCCTGTTGCGCTGGCGCAGGCTGGCGAGGCGGCCCGCGGCGCGACGGTCTATGTCACGCTTGAGCCGTGCTCTCATCATGGTCAGACCCCACCCTGTGCCGAGGCGCTGATTGCGGCGGGCGTGGTGCGGGTGGTGATTGCTGTTGAAGACAGTGATGCGCGGGTCTCTGGCCGTGGGATTGCCATGCTGCGGGAGGCGGGCATTGAGATCACCATGGGCGTGCTGGCTGATGAGGCGGCGCGCGACCTGCAGGGCTTTTTCCTCAAGACCGATCTGGGGCGTCCGTTCCTGACGCTGAAGCTTGCCACCACGCTGGATGGGCGCATTGCCACCGCATCGGGGGAAAGCAAGTGGATCACCGGCGCTGAAAGCCGTCGTGCCGTGCATGGGATGCGGATGCGCCATGATGCGGTGATGGTTGGCGGCGGCACTGCGCGGGCGGATGATCCTTCGCTCACGGTGCGGGATCTTGGCGTCTCACGCCAGCCTGTGCGTGTGGTGGTGTCGCGCCGTCTGGACCTGCCGTTGATGAGCACTCTGGCCCGCACGGCCAAGGATATTCCGGTTTGGATCGCTCATGGCGAGGACGCTGATCCTGCGCTGATGCAGACTTGGCGCGATATTGGCGCGGAGCTTCTGCCTTGCGCGCTTGAAGGCGTTCAGCTGTCGCCAACGGCGGTGCTTCAGGCCTTAGGCAAGCGCGGCATCACGCGGGTGTTCTGTGAAGGCGGCGGTGCGCTGGCGGGCTCGCTGCTGGCCGCGGATATGGTGGATGAGTTGATCACCTTCTCTGCAGGCGCGGTAATCGGCGCTGAAGGTCATCCCGCGATTGGGGCCATGGGGCTGGCACGGCTCGCGGAGGCCCCGCGCTTTGATCTGGTGTCTCACCGCGCGGTGGGCCATGACATGATGTGCACCTGGCACCGTGTCGAGGCGCAGCGCAACCCGCGCTACAACCTCTGACGCTCTCTTCTCCTCAGCGTCGCCAAAGCGCCTGATAGCTGGCAAACCGCCCCTGCAGTTTTGACAGCAGCCGATTGCCCAAACCCGGATGCGGGATGTCTCCGCTTGAGAGGCGCAGCAAGGCGGTTTCCGCCGTACAGGGCAGGTCGCTGACCGGGTCGCGATAGCGCGGATAGTCGATCAGCGCTGCATGAACCAGCCCTTCAAGGCTCGGCTCTGCGCGGCGGCGGGCAGGGGGGCTGCCCAAATCGGTGGTCAGGCCCCATCCGGCATAAAACGGGCTGCCAAGGGTGGTGACCTTGCAGCCGCGCAGGAGCGCCTCAAAGCCGGTGAGGGAGGTCATGGTCCAGACCTCCTGCACATTGTCCAGAAGATAGGCCATATCCGCGTGATCCAGCACCATATCGGCAAGCGCGGCGGCCTCTTCAGGGTCCACACGCCCCGTGCGCAATCCGGCCTCCACATCAGGGTGGGGTTTGAAGAGGATCTGCGCCTCAGAATGGGCCGCGCGGGCGGCGCGCAACAGGTCGAGATTGCGGCGCACCTCGCCATTTGCCCCCTTGAGAATAGAAGCGTCGTCTTCGACCTGTCCGGGCACAAGGATCCGATGGCCCTCTGGCAGGGCAGGCTGCGCGCCGCCGAGGTTATATTTGCTCACCTGTGCAGAGCGTATGGCCTTGATCAGCGTCCGCGCGCGGCGCTCCTGATCCGGACGCAGGGTTTCCCGCGCAGCAATCAGGCGCTCAAGGCGACTTTCCTGTGTGGGATCGTAATAGATGCCCAGATCATCACAGACCAGCGAGAGCGGCGGCACCAGTTCAGCACCCAGCCCGCGGGAGCGCAGGAAGCCGTCCTCCAGCCGCACCGCGCCCTCCGGCCCGTCCTTGCTGGCCCAGACCATATCGCGGGCCTCTGAGGATCTGCGCTCAAACACCATGGCTTTGTGCTGGCCAAAGAAGCGTTGCAGCGGCTTGCGTTTCCAAAGGCGCATGGCATGGCCGTTCCAGCCCTGTCGGTCCTCCCGCCATGCGCGGGTTTGCGCGGCGAGTTGCTCCAGCGTGTCTTCCAACTCACATAGTTCATCTGTGCAGGGATTGTACCATGTGGGATAGAGGATCATGGCCGCCGCGAAGAGCTGCGCGCGGGTCAGGCGGCGCTGGCGGCGATAGAGCGGAAACTCATCGTCGGTCAGATCCCATCCGGCATAGAACGGCTGGCCAAAGACGCGCGGCTTGTGGCCCGCGAGGATGGCTTCAAATCCCATCTGGGACGACACGGTATAGACCGCAATCGCGCCATCCAGCAGGGACCACGGGCTATGAGCCGCGTCACAGAGGCTGACCCGGTCGGTGATGTGATCCTGGCTGTAGTATCCCGCCCGCGCGCCTTGTTTGGTTTCCGGATGGGTTTTGATCAGGATGCGCGCGCCGGGGTTTTCCTCCTGCGCAAGAATGAGCATCTCCTGAAAGCGCGCTTGATTGGCACCGCTGGCCACCACAGCCGCGTCATCCCGTGTTTGATCGATCACCAGCACATATCCGGGATCTGGGGGGCGCAGGGTGTCGTCTACGGCGGCATATTTGGTGAGATGGCTTTCTTTCATGCGGGCGATCGCACCCCGCGCGCGGTCCAGCAGCACGGTGTCATCCAGCGGATGGTGTTTGAGCAGCTTTTCCAGATCAGATGGCTCGGAAGGGTCAAAATGCGGGACCGTTTCATCAATCAACAGGCCCATGGGCGGCTCTTTGGCGATGCGCCCGGGAAAGAGGGAGCGCAGGAAGGCATCCTCCACATAAAGACAAGGCGCTCCGGTGCGTTCCGCCATGGCAAGGCCACGGTGGGCGGTTGGGCTGTTGCCCCAGATCGCGATGAGGTCGTCTTCAGTAGGGCGGCCCAGATGCAGGCTGTAGCCCGCAAGGCTCAGAATGCGGCGCAGGCGCTTTTGAAAGAAAAAACCGCCGTTGAATGCAAAAAGCCGCCGGGGTGCACTGCTCCCGGCGGCTTCGTTTTCATATGTGTTGCGCACAGTTAGCCGCCTAGGCTGCCGAGGCTGCTGAGCGTGTCAGCCGAAGACAGGGTGCCTGTGATCGCGGAGATGGTTTTGTCCCAAGTGGTGATCGGCGCTTCGGTGACATAGAGTGTGTCGCCGTCGCGGATGACAAAATCCCGTGCCATAAACATGCCGTTGGGCTTGGTCAGATCCAGCACATAGACCATGCGCTGCGCACCGTTCAGATCCTGACGGCCCAGCACGCTGTTGGCGATCACGTCTTCTTCGTTGCGGAAGACAAAGACGCCGGTCGGGTCACTGTTGGTCGGGGTGAGGCCGCCAACTTGCGCCAGCGCTTCGATGGCGGAAAGATCCTTGGAGAAGAAATTCACGCGGCTTTGTGTGCCGGTCGCGCCGAGAGCCGTGAAGGCGCGGGTGTCTTCTTCGACCAGAATGCGGTCTCCGCCGCGCAGGGCGATATCAAGGCTTGGATCATCATAGAGATCCTGGAACCAGATCTGCCCGCTGGCGCTGCCGCGCAGGATGGTGATCTGGGCAATTTCGGGCACGATGGTCACACCGCCAGCCTGCGCCAGCATGGTGGACAGCGTGCGGGTTGGACGCTCGATCGGGTAAACACCCTGCGCCCCTACAGCGCCCACAAGGGAGACGGTGGCACCATCACCTGCGGCGCGGCGCACTTCGACCTGCGGATCCGGGGTCTGCTCTTCGAGCTTGGATGAGATGATGCGGCGGATGCCCTCAGGCGTGTTGCCCGCAGCGCGGATGCGACCGGCGTAAGGCACAAAAATGAAGCCTGCGCCGTCGACCTGCACCTCTTCAAGGATCGCCGCGACCTGGCCTTCAGGGCCCAAAAGCGGTTTGTCGACGTTTTCCCAGATTGTCAGCGCCAGCACATCGCCGGGGCGGATGGTGTCAGAACCAAGCCGGTCTGCGTTCTGGAAACTGTCAGAGAATCCCAGTGCGGGAACAATGGCGGTTGCGCGGGACACGCGGTCATTGACCTCAACGATGAAGGCGTCACCCTCACGCTGTACGGAACCGGCGAAGATTTCTTTCTTGTTTGGGCCGGACCGTGGCACCAAACTGCAAGAAGCCACAAGCGCCGCGACCGCGACCATTGTGGCGCATTTCCCCATACGGGTAGCAAAGACTTTCACTGCTCGGTCTCCTCGACCTTATATTTTTCTGCCTCAGGTTTTTTCGACAACTTATCGAAATAGAAACCAAAAATCCAGCGCTAGACTTAGTGGTTACTTCGTCACCAGCCGCAACTGTTGCCGCGGTGCCGCTGTGCCGGAGGCGAGCGCATTGTAGGGATCGTCAGGAGAAAGCATCATATCGACGACCTGCCGGAGCAGTTGTCGACGTGCGCGGGCAGAGTAAAATCCGCCGGGCACCTGACTGGTTTCCAGCAGGTAGCGGCGATAGGTTTTATAGGCGCGGTTGTCCGGGCGGCTGGCACCGGCGAAGAAGTCGGTCAGCGGTTGTTTGCTGACAAACTCGGGCTGGTCATAGACCGCGCTGCCAAAGGCTTTGAGAGGAATGCCGCGCCAGAGCACCTGCTGCGCGGCTGTCGAATTCACGGTGACGGCAGAGCGCGCATCATTGAGCAACTGGGCCAGTTTGCCGCCGCGCACATAATGCACGCGGTCCTCAACATTGTGCTGCCGGGCAAGTTTGCGAATCTCCCGCCGTAGGGGCACGCGGCCGTCCTCAAGCGGATGGGCCTTGAACACCAGATGATGGTGCTGCGGCGCGCCAGCGGCAAAATTCTCAATCACCAGCGACAGGAAGTCTGTCATGCTGTCAAACGGGGAATGGGACTGAAAGCTGCTGTCATGTTCCAGCTGCAGCAACGCCAGATGGTAGGGGAAGCCGCCAATGCGGATGCGCAGCGTGGCAATGCGGCGCTCAAGCGCATGGGCGGGCATCATCAGAAGGCGTTGAAGATAGAGGCGGAATTCCCGCGTGACCGGCAGCGCCCGATGCGGGCGGAAATTGCGGTAACGCTGGTTCGTGAACATCACAAACCAATGATAGAGCGCGCCGTAAAACACATGCTGACGGGTGTCGCCCCAATGGGCCGGGGGCAGCGGGGCCTCCATATCCGACAGCTCCAGCGCGCGCTCCATCTCGGGGATGGTCATGTCCATCAGGCGCGAGTTGCCGTTGGAGCCGCCACGCTCATAGGTCACCCAATAGGGGCGCAGATAGCCCTCTTCAAAGACATGCACCTGCACACCGGCGCGTTTGGCGATCTCCACCGCACGGGCATGGATGGGGCGGGTGTCCCCATAAAGCACAATATCGGTGATGCCTTTCTCCGCCAGAAGGCGCTCAAAGGTGTCCGGCCAGTTTTCCAGCGTGTCGCGATAGGGAATGTAGCTTTTGCGGGCGGGCCAGAAGGCATGATCCCCGGCGTTGAAGCCGACACGCCAGACCCGCGCACCGGACCGGCGCAGCATCCGCCCAAGCGCCGCAAAAAACGGGCCGTGCGGTCCCTGTAAGAACAGGAAAGTCCTATCTGTGCCGGTGGTATTCTTCATAGTCGCCAACCCTATACGCCGGAATTTAAGCAAATGTTACCCTTTCTGCGTGGCAAAATTATGGTCCAGAGGGGGCTGCTTGTGGCTCTGTTGGCCGTCCTGACGCCTACCATGGCTTGTCTTGGCGCGCGCTGCGGCTTAGGTCTAACGCAAATCACCGGATTGGATTGGAGCGGCTCGTGTTTACCGGAATCATCACCGACGTTGGCAAAATTGCGGAATTGGAACAGCGGGGCGATCTGCGCGCGCGCATCAGCACGGCCTATGACACCAGCAGCATTGAAATGGGCGCGTCGATCGCAAGCGACGGTGTGTGCCTGACAGTCATCGCCATGGGCGAAGGCTGGTATGATGTGGAAATCAGCGGTGAAACCGTCTCCAAGACCAATCTGGCGGCATGGGAAGCTGGTCGCCGTGTGAACCTTGAACGCGCGCTGAAGGTGGGGGACGAGCTTGGCGGGCATATTGTGTCCGGTCATGTGGATGGTGTGGCCAAGATCGTGAAGATGACCGATGAAGGGGACAGCACGCGGTTCACCTTTGAAGCGCCGGAGGCTTTGGCGAAGTTCATTGCCCCGAAAGGCTCTGTGGCGCTCAATGGCACCTCGCTGACCGTGAATGAGGTCGATGGCTGCACCTTTGGGGTGAACATCATTCCGCACACCAAAGAGGTCACCACCTGGGGTGACGCGAAAGAGGGCGATCTGATCAACCTTGAAATCGACACGCTGGCGCGCTATGTGGCGCGGCTGTCTGAAATGGGCGGCTGAGACCTGATCCCGTCACCCCGACAGACATAGCTTGCGGTTGTCGTGCTTGGGTATGTTGTCTGAACAGTTTGAGGCGTCGCAATGCTGCGGCGCCCTTTCTTTTGCACGTGAGCCTCTGAGCCGCAGCCTCACCACATATCGCCAACGGTAAAGCCGTTGGGGAACGGATCGCTGGGGTCCAGCGTGTAGTTTGCGGTGCCGTAGATCCAGCCCTGGCCAGACAGGCTCGGCACGATGGCTTTGTAAGGCCCAACCGTGGTTTCGCGCAGAATACGCCCGGTGAAGGTGGTGCCCAGCGGGCCTGCGTTCACATAGTCCTGACCCACAGCCAGCTGGCCGCGCGCATGCATCACCGCCATCTTTGCGCAGGTGCCCGTGCCACAGGGGGAGCGGTCCAGAATGCCGCTGGCCGCTTCGGGCCGCGCGGGATCAAACGGGCCGGTGGAAATTGTGATGGCCCCGCGCCCGTGGGTGGCCGGATCAATCGGTGGCCCCCAGAGATTGGTGATGGTAGGGCCGGTGATCGCGGGGTTGTCGGGATGCACAACGGGGAGCTGCTCTGCGGTGGCGTGCCGAATGGCTTCGCTGACGCGCAGGATTTGCCCGCCATTGTCACCGGAGAGATCCACCCCCAGTTTCGCGGCCTCCGCCAGAACAAAGAACATGCCACCCCAGGCCACATCCACAGTGACCGTGCCAAGGCCTGCCACTTCGACCTTTGCATCCAGATGCACGGCAAAGGCCGGCACGTTTTCAAAGCTGACCGAGGTGACTTTGCCATCCCTACAGGTGGCGGTGACTTTGATAAGCCCTGCGGGGGCTTCCAAGGTCAGCTCGGTCACAGGCTCCACCATTGGCAGGATGCCGGTTTCCAGAAGCACGGTGACCACACAGATCGTGTTGGAGCCGGACATCGGCGGGTATTCCTGCTGCTCCATGATGATGAACCCCATGTCGGCGTCCGGATGACAGGGCGGCACAATCACATTGCAGCAGAGGCCCGGGTTGCCGCGCGGCTCACGCAGCATCTTGAGGCGGATATCGTCGTGATGGGCCTGCATATAGCTCATGCGCTCAAACACAGTGTTGCCGGGAAAATGAGGAACGCCGCCGGTAATGACGCGCCCGGGTTCGCCTTCGGCATGGGCTTCAACAGCGGTGATCAGTCGGTTTATGCGCATGGTCTGTCCTCTTCTTAAGGGAGAGCCTATGCGCAAACCGGGGCAGGGGGCCAGCCCCCTCACTTGCGCAAAGCGCAAGCACACCCCCGGGATATTTGAAGAATGAGAAGCCTGGGTGGCTTTCCGGGGCAAGCTCTGGGGACATAGGAGGGCGATTTTGCACCCAGGGTCGCCGTTCCTGCACTTTCATTCAGAGCACGCATGGGCTATCTGGGCGGCAACAGTGCGGAGATGACAGATGTCTTTTGAACAGCCCGGCCCCGTTGAGCAAAGCCTGCGTGATGCGATCAGCCCGATTGAGGAGATCATTGCAGAGGCGCGCAATGGCAAGATGTATATCCTTGTGGACCATGAGGATCGTGAAAACGAAGGGGATCTGATCATCCCGGCCGAATTCGCCGACGCGGCGGCGGTCAACTTCATGGCCACTCATGGGCGCGGGCTGATCTGCCTGCCTATGACCGCTGAGCGGATTGACACTCTGGGGCTGCCGATGATGGCGGTGAACAACTCCTCTCGGCACGAGACCGCTTTCACCGTGTCGATTGAGGCGCGTGAGGGGGTGAGCACCGGGATTTCCGCCGCAGACCGCGCGTTGACCATTGCCACCGCGATCAATGAGCAGAACACCATGGCGGCGATTGCCACACCGGGGCATGTCTTCCCGCTGCGCGCCAAGCGTGGCGGTGTGCTGGTGCGCGCCGGTCACACCGAAGCCTCGGTGGATATTTCACGCCTCGCAGGCTGTCACCCCAGCGCGATGATCTGTGAGATCATGAACGAGGACGGCACCATGTCCCGCCTGCCGGAACTGGTGGAATTTGCCCAAAAGCACGACCTGAAGATCGGCACGATCAGCGACCTGATTGCCTATCGTTCACGGGTGGACAATGAGGTGGTGGAAACCTCCCGTGAGACCGTGACCTCGGAATATGGCGGCGATTGGGAGATGCGCATCTTCACCGATCAGATCCACGGCATCGAGCATGTGGTGATGATCAAAGGCGATATCACCACGCCTGAGCCGGTTCTGTCGCGCACCCATGCACTGCATGAGGCGGGAGATGTGCTAGGCCTTGGGCCAAAATCGGTCAACGAGCTGCCCACGGCGATGCGCAAGATTGCCGAGGAAGGCCGCGGCGTGGTCTGCCTGTTCCGCGAAGTGCGCCACAGCCTTTATGCCGATGAAGACGAAGGCCCGCGCATTGTGAAACGCACAGGGCTTGGGGCGCAGATCCTCTCCAACCTCGGTTGCAAGGAGCTGATCCTGCTGACCGACAGCCCGGAAACCAAATATCTCGGACTGGACGCCTATGGGCTGTCCATCGTGGGCACACGCCCCATTCTCTCGGAAGGATAAGACCATGGCAGGCGCAGAAAAACACTACATCATGCCGCGCGCAGAGTTCGACAAGCCGGTCAAGCTCGCCATCGTGATGTCGCCTTACTACAAGGACATCGCTGACAATATGCTGGCGGGCGCTGTGGCGGAGATCGAAGCCGCAGGCGGCACCTATGAGGTGGTCGAAGTGCCCGGCGCGCTGGAGATCCCCACGGCGATTGGCATTGCCGAGCGCATGAGCAACTTTGACGGTTACGTGGCGCTGGGCTGTGTGATCCGGGGCGAGACCACCCATTACGAAACAGTCTGTAACGACAGCAGCCGCGCGATCCAGCTTCTGGGGCTGCAGGGGCTGTGTATCGGCAATGGCATCCTGACGGTGGAGAACCGCAAGCAGGCCGAGGTGCGCGCCGATCCGGAAGATCAGAACAAAGGTGGCGGTGCGGCCGCTGCGGCCTTGCATCTTGTGGCGTTGAGCCGTAAGTGGGGCGCTCAGCGCAAGGGAGTCGGCTTTTTGCCCGACACCGAAGAACTCAAGATCGCTGGTCAACTCAAGGACAATCCAACGGCATGACCCTTTCAGGTAACCAGAAACGTAAGATGAAATCCGCCTCCCGGCTCTATACGGTGCAGGCGCTGTTTCAGATGGAAAGCTCACACCAGACCGTAGATCAGGTGCGGGTGGAGTTTCTGGACCACCGGTTTGGCGCCGAGGTGGATGATGGCACGGATATGATCGAGGGCGATGTGGAGCTGTTCCGCAAAACCCTTGAAGATGCGGTGAACTATCAGGCGCCAATTGACCAGATGACCGACCGCGCGCTGGTGGCAAAATGGCCGATTGACCGGATTGACCCGACCCTGCGCGCGCTGTTCCGTGCGGCGGGTGCCGAGATCCTGCAAAGTGAGACCCCACCCAAGGTGGTGATCACCGAATATGTCGGCATTGCTGCGGCCTTCTTCCCCGACGGCAAGGAATCCCGCTTTGTGAATGCGGTGCTGGATCACATGGCGCGTGAGGCCAAACCGGAGGCGTTCTAAGCGCCTCCTTGCTTTCTCCAACTCATTAATCGGCTGTTAACCTTCGCGCGCCAAGGTGATCCGCGACGCGCGCGCAGGCGTATGCTGTGTGACGTGTCGTAGGACAAATATGTCGCGCCGGATTGGCTTGCCGTTTCTGACAGGCTGTCGTTTAATGAGCGAAAGGAGGCACTGCCATGCCAAAGCTTATCTCTCTTTACATTCGTCAGGTCGCGATTGGGTTTGCCTTGTCCGCCGTGTTTGTCGGGATGCTGATGTATTTCAACGTGGCCAATCTCTGGCATCTGGTGAGCAGCAGCTCTGAAGGCGCGATTGCGCTGGTGGTGATGTGGGTGCTGAATGGCATCGTGTTCGCCGGCGTGCAGTTTGGCATCGCCATCATGCGACTGAAAGACGACGATCAGCCCGGTGGCGGCAAGCGCCAGATGATGCCGGTGATGCTGGCAGAGCCGGTGCCGGTCAAAGTGGATCGCCGCACACCTCAACAGCGCCAGATCCGCCGCTGATCTCAGGCCACAGTAGATCGCAGCGAAGCGCCCCTCCAAGGGCGCTTTTTTGTTGGCATCACTGCACGTCGTGCAGGTTGAGCAGGAAGCCGTGCCAGCCTTTGTCGAGCGCCAGGACGAGACCAAAGCCGTCCAAATCCTTGGGCAGGCCAGAGTGGGTGAGCGTCAGGCGCGTGCCACCGGGGGCGTCCTTCAGCTCCCATTCCACGGTGCTCATCTTGCCCTCCATAGGCCCCACGGTGAAATCCCATTTCATGTAGTCATGGGGTTTGGCTTCAATCACCTTGCCCCAGCACATGCGGTCGCCGTCTTTCTGGGAACGCAGCGTGTAGTCTTCACCAACCGTGAGATCCGCATCGGAAGGGTGGAACCATTTGCCCAGCAGCTCCGACTTGGTGAGAAACGCCCAAACGCGGTCTTTGGGCACCGCGAGGAAGACGGATTTGCGAATGGTCGTGTCTTGGGAAAGTTCAGCCATTGTGCTGTCCAGCGTCATTGTCAGTCTCCTTTTGGATGTCGGTTTCGATGGCGGTCTTGAGTGCGGTCAGGCGCGCGTCCCAGAATTGGTCAAACCACCCCAACCAATCCAAAGCAGGTTTGAGCGCCAAGGGATTGAGCGCATTTACTTTTTCGCGCCCACGCGGGGTCACTGTGATCAACCCGCCGTCTGAAAGCACGACAAGGTGCTTCTTCACGGCAGCGCGGGTCATGTCAAAATGATCAGACACTTCCGCGATGGTCATCGGGGTGTCCCCCAACATGCGCAGAATATCGCGACGGGTGGGGTCACCCAAAGCGCGGAAGACAGGTTGGAGGGGATCGGGCATGGGAGTCTCTTATGTGATACCATTTGGTACTATAAATATGTGGTACCTTTTGGTATTGTGTCAAGCTTGAGTTGCATCGCCCGCTGTATTGGATATCGTCCGCAAGCAGAAAAAAAACGGCGCATAGCGCATGCCATTTGAGAGAAAATTGATGCAGTGGTTGCTTCAAGACTTTGAAGACACAGAGAAGTTGGGCGAAGTTTTGCTCGCGATGGGACGCGACATTAGCTGGCACAAAATAGTGCCGTTTGTTGGCGATCTCACACCTGCGCCGGTGATCAAAGATCCGCGCTCTGTCGTCATGTTTGGCGCTTATAGCATGTGGAAATACGCCGAAGCACAGGGCTTGCAACCGGGCGTCATTCGAATTGCTCCCTTCTTGGATCAAGAAGTGTGGCATCCATTCTTGTTAAACGGACCTGAGGCTCGGGTGATGCGCTTTGCGGATTGCCCTGCTTTCTTGTGGGATCCGGCGCAGTACTGGTTTTTGCGGCCTGTTGAGGACAGCAAAGAGATTCCCGGACGCGTTATGCAGGCTGGAGAAATTGCGCAGCTGGCGCATCGGGTTTCCAACCTGCCAGAAGAGCAACTTCCAATCGGTTCACTGCGACCGGATACAAATGTCATGTTCTCCGCGCCAAAGGAGATTGATACAGAGTGGCGTCTTTGGATCGTTGATGATCAGTTGGTGACGTATTCCCGTTACAAACAAGCGGGTCGTGTGGACTATGTGCACGACATCACAGAGGAGGCTCTACGTTTCGGGCGCGAGATGGCACAGAAAAATGCGGGTTATGCATCCGCCTATGTCATGGATGTCTGCCAAATTGGCGACATACACCATATCATCGAAACAAATAGCATAAACGCGGCAGGATTTTATGCGGCAGACTTAACCAAGCTCGTTCACGCTATCGAGGCTCTTTTCACAGTGGCGTAAAGTGGCGGGCCCGCAAACGCAGCCGTGGGGTTATCTCATTCCCGAGGACCTGTATATACAGGTGGGCGCCAGGTAACCAGGCCAGGACCAGGACAGAGCCAGCTCCCTCGGAATTGCTTAAGGCCACCGGAATGCAACCGTATCACGAGAAGGGCAGCACCCGCCGCTGACCTATCTATGCCTGCACCCGCGCAAAGACAAGGGGTGGCCCGCCTGCGTCTCTTCAAATCAAAGCTTGAAATTATGTTCTCTATATGTTCACGCTGTGAGCATGGAAGAGAATTTGCAACCCGGACAGCGCCTCGCGCGTGGTGTCAGCCGCCATCTGCGCAGCCATGGCTTTGTCTCTGTTGAGGAATTTGTGCCCGCCCGCGGTCTGCGCGTGGATGTGATGGCCTTGGGGCCCAAAGGGGAGCTTTGGGTGATTGAGTGCAAATCCAGCCGCGAAGATTTTCAGACCGACAAAAAGTGGCAGGGCTATCTTGAGTGGGGCGACCGCTATTTCTGGGCGGTGGACACGGATTTCCCGACCGAACTTTTGCCGGAGGGCACGGGGCTGATCTTTGCAGATGCCTATGATGCGGAGATCATTCGCATGGGGCCCGAAGAAAAACTGGCTCCGGCGCGGCGTAAAAAGATGATCCAGAAATTTGCCATGGATGCGGCGCGGCGCCTGCAGCGCTATCGCGATCCCAAGCTTTCAGCCTTGCCTGATGAGGCGGAGGAAAGGGCCTGATCGCGCGGGCAGAGCGCGGTTACCGCAATGGGTTTTACGATTTGAGATCAAAGCCTTTGAACTCAAAGGCCCGGGAGAGATCCTGAGCTGAGCGCGCCTGAAGCCGCTCAGGCTTCTCATTCTTAAAGTATCCCGGGGTAGCCACATCGCAGATGTGGCAGGGGCAGCGCCCCTAACCAGCATCACTTAACCTGACGCGCCGTGGCTGCGGCTGCGCGAATCTCTTCGGCGATTTCTTCGGCTTCTTCCGGGTCAAAATCCATCGGGATCTCCAAGCCACCGGCTTCGATATAGATGCGCACAAAACCCTGATCGGTCGGGCCGATTTGCATGTTGGCTTCGATGTTGCTTTCGGTGTTGATGCCCATGGCGATCTCCTTGGGGTCAGTCTTGTGGTCGGTCTTGGGGGTTCCATGTTGTGCCGATTGCGGTAGCGTGAACTTGCGCCAAAGGCAAGCTGTGCGCGGATCTGGCGGTTTGCGGTTGCGGTGGTGAGGCGCGTGGTGGAGAGGTTGAAGGGGGGCAGGGCAGTGGATGACGGAATCACCTTCCGAAAGTTTGCAGCGCAGGATCTGGACTGGCTGGTGGAAAGCCACGCCACGCTCTATGCGCGCGAAGAAGGGTTTGACGACAGCTTTGGCCCCCTCGTGGCAGACATCGCCCGCGGATTTCTTGTCTATCATGAGATCGGCAAAGAATCAGGCTGGATTGCCGAGCACGACGGACACCGGCTGGGATGTGTTTTCTGCGTGCGCGCAGACCGAGAGGGATTCGCCAAGCTGCGCCTGTTTCTGGTGCTGCCGGAGGCGCGCGGCTTTGGCTTGGGGCAACGGCTTTTGGACACCTGCATGGGGTTTGCGCGGGGCGTCGGCTATGAGGGCATGACGCTCTGGACCCACAAAAGCCATGAGGCAGCCTGCGCTTTATACGCCAAAAACGGCTGGCGCTGTGTGGCGGAACGACCGGTGCACAGCTTTGGATGCGATCTTGTCGAACAAACCTGGGAAATCGTGTTTTAGGTGCTTGCATCCCCCGAATGGTATCTGTAAACCGCCCCTCACAGTGCCGCCTTAGCTCAGTAGGTTAGAGCGCTGGATTGTGGATCCAGAGGTCCCCCGTTCGAGCCGGGGAGGCGGTACCATCAAAAAGCTCTCAGCTGTTATGGCTGAGAGCTTTTTTGTTTTTCGGCGTTCTTTGGGCTGTGGGGGCAGTACGGTTTGGGTTTTGAGCGTCTAGTCTTCGCTGACAGACGCGCCAAAACCCCCTGCGGACAGCGCAATCTCCTGGCGCAATGCACCTGTGATGCGGTCGTGAATCAAAATGCGGTTGTCTGTGGTCACAATGGCCACCCAGCCGTCCCCCATGGTGACTGCCTGCGCCTCTGCACCGCCGTCCAGCGTGAGGTTTTCCGGCAGGATCGGCCCATCGTCACGGAAGCGCATGACAATCAGCGCAACCACCGTTACAAGCCCCACCATCATCACCACAGTCAGGCCCGTGACCAGAAGGCGCAGAAAGCGCAGGTTGGTTGGCTCAATTGGTTCCGGAGACTCTTCCATGGCGGAAACCCTTGTAGAATTTGTGATCGCGGAAGACCCGCCCAAGCGTCTTGATAAGGCGCTTTCGCGTGATGTGCCAGTGGAAGCCAGCCTGAGCCGCACCCGGCTTGCCAAACTCATCTCTGAGGGTGGCGTGGCGCTCAACGGGGGTGCCGTGACCGACCCGAAGCACAAGGTGGCAGAGGGCGATGCGGTTGTCATCACCGTGCCAGTGGCCGAGGACAGCCACATCGGCCCAGAGGACATTCCGCTGGAGGTGATTTGGGAAGATGATGATCTCATTGTGATCAACAAGCCGGCGGGCATGGTGGTGCATCCGGCACCGGGCACGCCCAATGGCACCTTGGTGAACGCGCTGCTGCATCACTGCGGCGACACGCTTTCCGGCGTGGGCGGCATGAAGCGCCCCGGCATTGTGCATCGCATCGACAAGGAAACCAGCGGCCTCTTGGTGGTGGCCAAGACAGACGCGGCCCATCAGGGGCTTGCGGCGCAGTTTGAGGCCCACACGGTGGAGCGTTACTACCGCGCGGTGTGCTACGGGGTGCCGGATGCCAATGACCCACGCCTGCGTGGTGTGCGCGGCGTAAATTTTGAATCCGGAAACATCATGAAAATCACCACCCATCTGGCGCGTCACAAGACAGACCGACAGCGTCAGGCGGTGCTGTTTGAAGGTGGTCGCCATGCGGTCACGCGGGTGCGGATCGTGCAGCCATTTGGCAATCCGGCGGTGGCCTGTCTGGTGGAATGCTGGCTTGAGACCGGCCGCACCCACCAGATCCGCGTGCATATGGCTCATGCCGGCCACGGGCTGATCGGGGATCCGGTCTATGGTGGCCGTCGCAAGCTGGCCGAAAAGGCAATCGGCGTCAAAGGCGCAGCCGCCGCGCGGAGTTTTGACCGTCAGGCGCTGCATGCCGCGGTTCTGGGCTTTGAGCACCCCGTGACAGGGGAGATGCTGCGGTTTGAAGCGCCCTTGCCTGAGGATATGGCGCAGTTGATTGAGGATCTCGGCGGGGTCTGAAGCGGCGCAAGGTCACAGGTTGGCCTGTGAAAGCCCAAGGATCTGAGTCAGATACAGTTGGCTCAGATCATGTTGTCACCATCGGCGAGGCCGCTGCGCCTCAGTGTGTCGCCTGTGACAAATCTATGATTTCGGTGACGGTTTCGCGGAAGAAATCGACCTTTCCATCCGCCTCATGTGACAGGATGTAGGTGCTGCTGCGGCAAGGAAAGCCGCCAAGCCCGTAGAAAAATTCCTGTTCAAACCGTGTTAGCTGCCAGCCTTCCTGATCCAGTGCTGTGGTTTCAATACGCAGTGCTTTGGTGCCTTTGGGGAACACCTCCATAGCAAGGCGCTGCAGTATCTCTCCCAATGCGGCCAACCCTTTGCCCGCCTGCCAGCTCACATCAGCCTCGTCTTTATAGTGGTCAATCCGAAAATCGATGTCTTCGGCAAGAAGCGTGATCATGCTGGCATCCGCCTCAGCAAACTTCTGCAACAACGTCTCAATCGCGGTGGTCATTCCTGTGCTCCCAAAATGATTACAGGTTTTGGATGGCAGGATTTTTAGGTATAAGGAATTCAGGTGTAATCTAGATTTGATATAGAAAATGACTATGGTGGAGCTAACCGCACTCACATATTTTGTCAGCGCCTATGAAACCGGCTCATTTAGCGCAGCGGCGCGTGTCAATGGTGTCAGCCAGCCCACGGTGTCCGCCGCCATTCAAAAGCTTGAGGCTACATTGGAGGGGGCGGTGTTCTTGCGGGAACGTCGCGGGTTGTCGCCAACCGATCTGGGGCAGCGCCTTTATCAGGAGGCCTCCGCCTCTGTCGCCACTTTGGCAGGGTTGCCTGATCGTCTGAAGCCAAAACCCCGGCAGGTTCTGCGGGTTTATGCCCAACCGGATGTGCTGATGGCGCCCTATATGCCGCTGTTTCATCAGCTCAGACAGGCCATGCCGCAGGTGGTGCTGGCCTTTTGCGACAATGTGGAAGAGGCGGATGTGGCCTTGGTGACAGAAGGCTGTCAGCCCAAAGGCCACAGTTTTTCCAAACTGAGCGAGGATAAGTTTGGTGTGGCCCTGCCCAAAGGGCATGTGCTTGCTGCGGCGGAAAGCCTGTGTTTGGAGGATATTGCCAATGAGCCGCAAATTCTGCGCCCCTATTGTCCGAATGCCGATTTGATGCGGGTGGCACCGATGGTGGTGTCAGAGGCCCATGCGCGGGCCTTAAATGACCTTCAGGTGTTGGATCTGGTGGCCGCAGGGCTGGGCGTCGCGCTGGTGCCTCTGGCGCATGAGGCGGCACATGCCGCGGTCGAAATCCGCCCCCTGCGCGTTGACGTGGCTTTGACACGTGTGGTGGGGCTGTCAGCGCGAAAAACCAGCTTTGCGCAGGAGGTCGCGGCTAAGTTTGTAGCCCTGGCAGGGGGCTGATGGTCTAGCCATGCGTTTGAAACAAAGCGCAAATGCATGTGAAACACTGGTCTAAAGCTGGTGTGGTCGCGTAGTAAACCCTACTCTGAGAGTCAGAAATTCATATCTGCCTATTGAAACACGCATTTGGCGACCTAGATCAATGTTAAGCAGATAAACATACGATTGGGAGGCAAGACTTATGGCAAATTATGCAAACCTGCCCGCACCGACACCAGAGGGCGGTCTGAACCGTTACTTGCAGGAAATTCGCAAATTCCCGCTCCTTGAGCCGGAAGAAGAATACATGCTGGCCAAGCGCTGGGTTGAGGAACAGGACGCGACAGCGGCCCATAAAATGGTGACCTCGCACCTGCGTCTCGCGGCCAAGATCGCCATGGGCTATCGCGGCTACGGCCTGCCTCAGGCGGAGGTGATCTCTGAGGCCAATGTGGGCCTGATGCAGGCGGTCAAGAAGTTTGATCCGGAAAAAGGCTTCCGTCTGGCGACCTATGCCATGTGGTGGATCCGCGCAAGCATTCAGGAATATGTGCTGCGCAGCTGGTCCATGGTGAAACTTGGCACCACCAGCGCGCAGAAGAAGCTGTTCTTCAACCTGCGTAAGGCCAAGGCCCGCATCGGCGCGCTGGAAGAAGGCGATCTTCGTCCTGAAAACGTGGAGCGCATCGCCAATGATCTTGGGGTGACCGAAGAAGAGGTGATCTCGATGAACCGGCGTCTGTCGGGCGGGGATGCCTCCCTGAACGCACAGGTCGGCTCTGAGGGCGAAGGCACCATGGAGTGGCAGGACTGGCTGGAAGATGAAACCGCGGATCAGGCGGCGGATTACGAGGCCAAGGACGAGCTCGCTGCCCGCCGTGAGCTGTTGGTTGAAGCGATGGATGTGCTGAATGACCGCGAGAAGGACATTCTCACCCAGCGCCGTCTGGCGGATAAAGCGGTGACGCTGGAAGACCTGAGTGGCCAATATGACGTGAGCCGCGAACGCATCCGCCAAATCGAAGTGCGCGCCTTTGAAAAACTGCAAAAGCGCATGCGCGAGCTGGCCTCCAGCCGCGGGATGCTGGCAGTGAACTAAGCGCAAACACACCCCACAGATAAGAGCGCCGGTCCTTTCAGGGTCGGCGTTTTTCATTGCGGCCTACCTTGGCTCATGGATCTGTGATCTCACAGATGATGCGGGCGGTTGCCTCTAGGGAAAGCGGAGACTAGGCTCTGCACGATCAGAGGGAGGGAGCGCTAACATGTCTGATAAAACCATTCGATGGGGTATTCTCGGGGCGGCAAATTTTGCCCTCAATCACATGGGGCCAGCGATCCATGCCGCCAAAGGCGCGCGGCTGGCGGCGGTGGCGAGCTCCAGCGCGGAGAAAGTTGCCGCCTTTGAAGCTTTTGCGCCGGGGCTGCGTCACCACACAAGCTATGAGGCACTGCTCGCCGATCCGGAGATTGATGCGGTCTACATCCCGTTGCCCAACCATTTGCATGTGGAATGGGCGATCAAAACGCTTGAGGCCGGTAAGGCGGTGCTTTGCGAAAAGCCGATTGGCATGGATGTGGCAGAGATCGACCGTCTGATCGCCGCGCGGGACAAGGCCGGTGTTCTGGCGGCGGAAGCCTTCATGATTGTGCATCACCCGCAATGGCAGCGGGCCAAGGCGCTGCTGGAGGAGGGGGCCATAGCACTCTGCGCCATGTGAATGCGGTGTTTTCCTATTTCAATGACGACCCTGCCAACATCCGCAATCAGGCTGATATTGGCGGCGGCGGCTTGCGCGACATCGGCTGCTACGTGCTGGGCGGCGCGCGTTTTGTCACCGGAGAGGAGCCGGTCTCGCTCGATCACACGCGGGTGCAGATGGAAAACGGCATCGACCTCTTTGCCGATATGAGCTTCACCTTCCCCAGCTTCACCTATCAGGGCTACACCGCCATCCGCATGGCCCCGCGTCAGGAAGTGCATTTTCATGGCGACGCCGGGGTGATGAGCCTGACGTGTCCTTTCAATGCCGCCGTGTTTGATCAGGCGGAGCTGGTGCTGTCACGGCCCGATCAAAGCCGCCGCGTGGAGCGGTTCCCCGGAGTGAACCACTATGTGCTGCAGGTGGAGGCCTTTGGGCATGCGCTGCGGACAGGCGAGGCTTATCTCTGGCCGCTGGAACAGGCCCGTGGCACGCAGGCCATGGTGGATCAGGTGCTTGCCACCGTTTAAGCGCGGCGCACCTTTCAAATGAAAAAGCCCTCGGGGGAGGATTTCCGCCGAGGGCTTTTTTGATGTCTTTAACGGAGTTGGCTTATTCGGCCGCGTCGTTGCTTTCCGCTTCTGGCGCAGGGGCTTCCGCCGGGGCGTCCTCTGCCGCCGGGGCAGGGGCCTTCTTGCGCGGCGCGCGCTTGCGTGGGGCTTTCTTGGGCGCAGGCTTTGGCGCTTCCGGCTGCGTTTCCGGGGTTTCCACCAGAGCGCTTTCTTCGGCCACATCCACGATCAGATCAGGCTGTTCGGCCTCAGATGGGTCCACCGTTGGCATCGCTTCGTCCGCCTGCGGCTGGGCCTTGCCCTCGCCACCGTTGGCCTCGCGTTCCTGGCGTTCCATACGCTCGCGGCGTTCGCGATCCCGCTCTGCCTGACGCTCACGGTTCTGGCGTTCCTGCTCTTCGCGGCGCGCCTCTTGCTCGCGCTGCGCTTCGTTCAGCATGCGCTGGTAATGCTCTGCGTGCTGCTGGAAGTTCTCCGTCGCAACACGGTCATTGGAAAGCTGGCTGTCGCGGGCCAGCTGGTTGTATTTGTCGATCACCTGTTGTGGGGTGCCGCGTACTTTTCCTTCCGGGCCGGAACTGTCAAACACACGGTTGACGATATTGCCGGAGGGACGGTTGCGGTTTGACTTATTCCGCGAACGTGACTTCGAAGATCTCATGTTTTCAGCAATCCAGCCTTGGTCCATGGCGGTCGCTCATCCCGTTTCACGCCTCGTGCGCTCTGTCTTCCGGGGGCGACAATTTGTGGCTTGGTGTCCGATCGGGACGGCCCTGAAAATAGGGCATCCAGCAAAAGGACATGAACTTGATATGGCGCATTTGGTTCTCACACAAGAGGTTTTCTGTCTAGAATGCGCTCAATTGCAAAAATATCTCGTCATGTTGGGCGTTTTTGCCCGATCACCACGCGGTCACGCCCATCCAGATCGGGCAGCACAGCGACGTTGCGCAACCCGGCCTCCTGAAAAAGCGCGGCCACATCCGGCCCCTGCTGCCAGCCGATTTCCACCATCAGCCAACCCGCGGGCGCAAGATGATCTGGCGCGCCTTTGGTGATGGCGCGGTAGGCCGTGAGACCGTCCGCTTCATCCGTCAGCGCGATGCGCGGCTCATAAGACAGCTCCGGTGCGAGGGCGTCCATTTCAACCAATGCGATATAAGGCGGGTTGGACACGATGAGGTCAAATATGCCTTCAACGGCGGCAAACCAATTGCTTTCTGTCAGCGTCAGCCGATCTGTCACACCAATCGCATCTGCGTTCTGACGTGCAACCGCAAGCGCGTCAGCGGAAACATCTGTGGCGGTGCCGCGCGCATCGGGCCGCTCTGCCAATAGGGAAATCGCGATAGCGCCTGTGCCTGTGCCCAGATCCAGCACGGATTTGAAGGGGCGCTTTAACGCCTCAAGCACCAAGGCCTCGGTTTCCGGGCGCGGGTCAAGCGTCGCCGCGGTGACCGCAAAGCTGTGATTGAAGAAGGCCCGTGTCCCCAGAATATGCGACAAAGGCTCGCGCGACAGGCGGCGGGCGACAAGGCCGAGCAGGGCGGTTTGCTGCGCCAACGTCGCGTCGCTGCGCGCTTCAAGCGTGAGCCGGTCAGCAGGCATGTCGACCGCTTTGGCCACCAGAAACCGTGCATCACGTGCGGCGCTGTCAATTGCGCCAGCGGTGAGAGAGTTTTGCGCCTGTTTGACCAGGTCAGCGATGGTCAGGCTCACCCTTCCATCTCCGCCAGTGCTGCGGCCTGTGCGTCTGCGGTGAGCGCATCGATGGTTTCATCCAGATCGCCCTGCATCACCTGATCCAGCTTATAAAGCGTAAGGTTGATGCGGTGGTCGGTCATGCGGCCCTGAGGGAAGTTGTAGGTGCGGATGCGCTCCGAGCGGTCGCCCGAGCCCACTTGGCCAGCCCGATCAGCGGCGCGCTCATCGGCAATGCGCTGACGCTCCAGATCAAACAGGCGGGTTTTCAGCACCTGCATGGCAATCTCGCGATTGCGGTGCTGGGATTTTTCCGAGCTGGTCACGATGATGCCGGTGGGCAGGTGGGTGATCCGCACAGCCGAGTCGGTGGTGTTCACGTGCTGACCGCCGGAGCCTGAGGCGCGCATGGTGTCGATGCGGATATCACTGGCGTCGATCTGAATGTCCACGTCTTCCGCTTCCGGCAGCACAGCGACAGTGGCCGCCGAGGTATGGATGCGCCCGCCGCTTTCAGTGGTGGGCACACGCTGCACGCGGTGTACGCCGGATTCAAACTTCATCCGCGCAAAGACGTTTTCGCCTTTGATATGGGCGACCACTTCTTTGATGCCGCCAAGCTCAGTGGCGTTTTCCTCAAGGATTTCAAGTTTCCAACCACGCGCTTCGGCATAACGCTGATACATCCGCAGCAGGTCACCTGCAAAAAGCGCGGCCTCATCGCCGCCGGTGCCGGGGCGGATTTCCAGAATGGCTGGGCGGGCGTCTGCCGCATCTTTGGGCAAAAGCGCGAGCTGCAGGGTGTGTTCTGCCTCGGGCACAGCCGCACGCAGCTCTGGCAGCTCTTCTTCGGCAAGCGCTTTCATATCGGGATCGCCGAGCATTTCTTCGGCTTCCTCAATGTCGGAAAGCAGGCGCTGATACGCCGCGATCTGCTCCACCACGGGCTTGAGATCGGCATATTCCTTGGCCAGCGCAGCAATGTCGCCGCCGCCTTCGGCCATCTGCGCCTCAAGGAACTCAAAACGCTGGGTGATCTGATGTAGTCGCTCTATCGGAACCATGTCGCTAAGTGGGACAATCTCGGGGTTTGGTCAAGGGCCGCCTTTTGGTGTAGCATGGCCTTATGAGACGGTTGTTTGTGGTGATGATGCTCTTTGCGCCCCCCGCCATGGCGGATGGGATGATCAACGGTGTGCCGGTGGATTGCTATTGCACCGACAAACAGGGGCAGCGGATCGAACTGGGCGAAACCATCTGTTTGCAGGTCGATGGGCGCATGTTCATGGCGCAATGTCAGATGTCGCTGAACGTGCCGATGTGGCGCGAAATCTCGCCCGGGTGCCTCAGCTCCAACCTATCCCCGTTGCCCCAGAGCCGCGATCCAAGCCTCGATGCGTTTGGCATTCACACCGAAGTCCTTTTTCCCAAATCGTGAGCGCGCGTTGATCTTGAGCGTGTCACCGACTTGCTGGGCTGTGGTGTAATCCGGATAAGACAGCAGTTTGGAGCGGGTCACATAGGTGATCATGCCGTCCTCCAGCGCGCCAGCGAGCACCGTTGTGCGCGGCGTGCTCAGCGCAATCTCGTTTAGTCGGGTGAGGCCGTCGGGGCCGGTGTCGACAATCCGGCGGGCGCTGTTTTCGCCGTCGCTGTTTTGATCAAATTGCGCAGCCACATGCCATTTTGCCGGATCACTCGGCGCCACACGCACATAGATCGCCAGAAGCGCCACCACCGCAAAAAATACCCAGATATAGCTCATCGTCGGTCTCCTGTGAGAGGTGGTTTTTTGTTTGCGGGCAAGGTCTTCGCCCGCATCCTTCATGATACGCTGCCGCGCCTGTTGTGGATCAAGATCAAAGCAGATGCGGCGCGCGTCAAGCTTTCCGCCGCGTCCACCCCCACAGACAGATCAGTTCGAGCGCCACATGGGCACCTGCCACCGCGGTTGCCCCTGTGGTGTCAAACGGCGGGGACACCTCAACCACATCGCCGCCCACCATATTGATGCCGGCAATATCGCGCAGGATGATGCTGGCCTGACCGCTCGACAGACCACCCCAGACCGGGGTGCCGGTGCCGGGCGCAAAGGCGGGATCAAGCCCGTCGATGTCAAAGGTCAGATAGGTCGGGTGATCGCCCAGAATGCCTTTGATCTTCTCCGCCACCGCCACAGGGCCACTCACATGCACTTCGCGCGCGTCAATGATGTTGAAGCCAAGCGTGTCGGGGTTCTCGGTGCGGATGCCCACCTGAACCGAGCGTGAGGGATCCACCAGCCCGTCTTTCACCGCCTTATACAGCATGGTGCCATGGTCGATCCGGTTGGGCTCATCATCGGCCCAAGTGTCTGTGTGGGCATCAAATTGCAAAAGGCTCATGGGGCCGAACTTCTCGGCATAGGCCTTCAGGATCGGGTAGGTGATGTAGTGGTCGCCCCCCAGCGCAATGCTGGCGGTGTCGGTCTCCAGAATGCTGCGGATATGGCTGGTCAGCGCGTCCGGAAACTCCATCACCCGCGCATAGTCAAAAGCCAGATCGCCATAGTCCACGATGCTGAGCTCGGTCATCGGATCATAGCCCCAGCCATAGGGCGGATCAAAGGCCTGAATGGCGCTGGCTTCGCGGATGGCGCGTGGGCCAAGGCGGGTGCCGGGGCGGTTGGTCACCGCCATGTCAAACGGCACGCCGGTCACAGCGATGTCGACACCTGTCAGATCTTTGCTGTAGCGGCGGCGCAGAAAGGACGTGGCCCCCCCAAAGGTGTTTTCAAAGCTCAATCCGTGCGGTGCTTTGCGCGTGAAGGCATTGTCGACCTGGGTTTTGGCATCTTCGAGCGCCATGGGGAGTCCTCATCTGAAAATTTGATCAAATTTCGTCTGTGGACACAAAAAGGTCAAGCCCTCCCGATTGCGGAAGGGCTTGTTGTGAAGCAGCTGCCTAAAATCTGGGGTGGATCAGCGTGGCTGTGCCGTTTCCACGAGCTTGGCAAAGAAAGACGCGCCAATCGGGCTGATCTCATCGTTGAAATCAAAGGCAGGGTGGTGCAGCCCGGCGCCTTCGCCCGCACCAAGGAAGAGATAGGCCCCGGGGCGCGCTTCCAGCATGTAGGAGAAGTCTTCCGCGCCCATTTCCATCCATTGATTGGCATCCACGTTGGCCTCCCCGGCGATCTCGCGGGCCACATCGGCGGCAAAATGGGTCTGCTTTGGGTGGTTGATTGTGGCGGGGTAATCCACATCCAGCTCCAGCGTCGCGTCCAGCCCGTAAGCGGCTGCGGTGCCTTTGGAAATCTCCTCAAGGCGGCGGTGGATCATCGCCTGCACATCCTTGTCAAAGGTGCGGATGGTGCCATTGATGAAGCCGCCGTCGGGGATCACATTGTTGGCGCTGCCTGCATGGATTTGCGTCACCGAGACCACCGCCTGCTGGCGGGTGTCATGGTTGCGGCTGACAATGGTCTGGATCGCATTGACCATGGCCACTGCAGCCACCACCGGATCAACCGTGTCCTGCGGGTAGGCCCCATGGCCGCCCTTGCCCTGAATGTGGATGGTGAAGGTATCCACTGCCGCCATGATCGGCCCCGGCGTGGTGTGAAAGCTGCCCAGAGGCTGTCCCGGCACATTGTGCAGCGCATAGACTTCTTTGACATCAAAGCGCTCCATCATGCCCTCCTGCACCATGATGTTGCCGCCGCCGCCTTCTTCTTCGGCCGGTTGGAAGATCAATGCCACACGGCCGGAGAAATTGCGGGTCTCAGCAAGGTATTTGGCCGCCCCGAGCAGCATGGTGGTGTGCCCGTCATGACCACAGGCGTGCATTTTGCCTGCGACCGTGCTGGCGTGGTCCGCGCCGGTGATTTCATCCATGGGCAAGGCATCCATATCTGCGCGCAGACCAATGGTTTCGCCGTCGCCCTCACCATTGATGATCGCGACCACGCCGGTTTTGGCGATGCCTTCGTGGATTTCATCCACGCCAAATTCTTTCAGACGCTCCACGACAAAGGCCGCTGTTTCCACGCAGTCAAATTCCAACTCCGGGTGGGCGTGCAGGTGACGCCGCCATGTTTTCATCTCTTCCGCGTAATCTGCGATGCGATTCACGATTGGCATGTCTGGACTCCCCTCCATCAATTCGCTCAGATGCCTCCAAACCAAAGACTGGAGCGTAGCGCAATGGCCGAAGACCCCCTTATCCTTGATCCCAATGGCGGCATGCCGCGCCTTTTGGAGATTATGCGCCGTTTGCGGGATCCGGACCATGGCTGCCCTTGGGATATCGAGCAGGATTTCGCCACCATCGCGCCTTACACCATTGAGGAGGCCTATGAGGTGGCCGATGCGATTGAGCGTGAGGCCTGGGATGAACTCAAAGGCGAGCTGGGCGATCTGCTGTTTCAATCGGTGTTTCACGCTCAGATGGCGGCTGAGCAGGGGCTTTTCACCTTTGATCAGGTGGCAGACACCATGTCTGACAAGATGGTCGCGCGGCATCCGCATGTCTTTGGCGATGAAAGCCGCGACAAATCCGCCGAGCAGCAGACCCGCGATTGGGAGACGGTGAAGGCGGCGGAGCGTGCCGGGAAGGCGCAGGAGGGCACGCTGGATGGTGTGGCTCTGGGCCTGCCAGCCTTGCTGCGCGCCGTGAAGCTGCAAAAACGTGCCGCGCGGGTGGGATTTGACTGGCCTGACACCGAGCAAGTGGTTGATAAGATTGTCGAAGAGGCCGGTGAGCTTGCTGAGGCACGTGACCGGTTGACCCAAGATGAGATCGAGGAAGAATTTGGCGATCTTCTCTTTGTGATGGCCAATCTCGCACGGCATCTCAAGATTGATCCCGAAGCCGCCCTGCGCGCCACAAACGCCAAATTTGTGCGGCGTTTTGAAGGGGTTGAGGCCAAACTTGCGGCCCAAGGCAAACGTCCGGACCAAAGCGATCTGGCCGAGATGGATGCGCTCTGGGATGCGGTCAAAGCCGAAGAGAAGGCGGCCAAAAGGCAGGGGTAAAACCCGCGTCTGAGCGGTCGGCTTGCCCCTGAAACCTGCGCCGGACATGGGCGCAGGCGTTGGCGCTGAGGGGCCGTCGTTCACGCAAATATCAAACCTGAATAATTTGTTCAGGTATTGACCTGACTGAAAAACTCAAATTTAACGCAGCCCATCGAAACCATGACACCGTGAGGGATGACATGACCAAAGCGCTTTCCACCTCCATTTTTGCTTTTGCCGCAGCGGCCGTGGCTGCGCCGGCGATGGCTGATGAAGTCAACGTCTACTCCTACCGTCAGCCAGAGCTGATCAAGCCGCTGACCGATGCCTTTACCGAAGAGACCGGCATCAAGGTGAATGTGGCCTACCTCAAAAAAGGCATGGTGGAGCGTCTGCAGGCTGAGGGCGACCGCTCCCCTGCCGATCTGGTGCTGACCGTGGATATCTCCCGCCTGAATGCGGTGGTTGAGGCCGGTGTGACCCAGCCTGTGATCAGCGACGTGATCGCTGCCAATGTGCCGGAAGCCTACCGCGATCCGGAAGGCCACTGGTTTGGCCTGACCACCCGCGCACGGATTGTCTACGCCTCCAAAGACCGCGTCGCAGAGGGTGAAGTCACAACCTATGAGGATCTGGCAGACCCGAAATGGGAAGGCCGCATCTGCACCCGTTCCGGCACCCATGCTTATAACGTCGCGCTGACCTCCGCTGTGATCGAGCATCACGGCGAAGTCGAAGCCAAGACCTGGCTGGAAGGCGTGAAAAACAACCTCGCGCGCAAGCCGCAAGGTAACGACCGCGCACAGGTCAAAGCGATCTGGGCTGGCGAATGTGACCTCGCTGTGGGCAACACCTACTACATGGGCAAAATGCTCAAAGACACTGAGCAGCAGGCCTGGGCCGACAGCGTGAACATCGTCTTCCCGACCTTTGAGGACGGCGGCACCCATGTGAACATCTCCGGCATCGCGCTCACCAAAGCCGCCCCCAACAAGGAAAACGCCATCAAGATGATGGAATTCCTGACCGGCTCCAAAGCACAGGAAGTCTATGCCTCCGCCAACTTCGAATACCCGATTGCACCGGGCATGGAAGCGGACCCATTGGTGCAGAGCTGGGGCGAATTCACCGCTGACGACGTGAACCTGATGACCCTCGCCGGCCACCGTGCTGAGGCGCTCAAGCTGGTTGAAGAAGTCGATTTTGACGGCTAAAGCCACGCGTTAACGCGATAGAATACCAAAGGGCGGCCCCGAGAGGCCGCCCTTTTTTGTTGCGTTAAAAAGTCTGTCAGCCCAGCCGCGCCTTGAGCACGCGCAGCATATTCTCCCCCATGACCTTGCGGATTTGTGCTTCGCTCAGACCTACCTCAATCAGCGCGTGGGTCAGCGCGACGAGTTGGGATGTGTCAAAAGCCGTGGCGACCGAACCGTCATAATCTGAGCCCAGCGACACGTGGTCTTCTCCAAGCAGGTCCACCGCTGCTTTCACGGTTTTGGCCACCCCGGCAGGGCTGTCATCGCAGGTCACATCTGCCCAATAGCCGATCCCCACAACGCCGCCGCCATCCGCCGCGCCATTGGCCACGATCGCCTGCATCAGCGTGTCTTCATAGTTCCGCTTCACGGGGCAATTTCCGTAAATACCGGTGTGGCTGACGATCAGGGGAATGTCGGTCAGCGCGATGACCTCTTCTGCCACTTTCGGGCTGGAATGGGCGAGATCAAGCACCAGATTGCGCTCTGTGATGGCGCTGACCACCTCGCGGCCAAAATCGGTCAGCCCTTTGTTGCCAATCCCGTGCAGGGAGCCACCCAGCGCGTTGTCAAAGAAGTGCTGCAGGCCAATCACGCGGTAGCCTTCGTCCTGCAGTCTTTGCAGGTTGGCGATATCGCCCTCCAGCGGGTGCGCCCCTTCGATGCCCAGCATACCGCCAACAACCGTCTGCCCCGCGTCGCGGTCCGCAAGCAGCGCGTCGATGTCGGCGCTGCTGCGCAGGATGCGCAGTTGCCCACCAGATGCTGCCTCCGCCTTTTGCAGGCGCTCCGCCTGATAGACCGCGCGCTCAAAGATCGAATCCCAGGTGCGCGCAGGCCAGAGCTGGCCAACTGCCAACAGCGTGATGTTATCGCGCGCATCTGCCGAGTTTTCCTCATAGTTTTGCCCGGCCGGAGATTTGGTCACTGCGGTGAACACCTGCAGCGCCACATTGCCCTCAATCAGGCGAGGCAGGTCCACATGGCCGCGATCCGCGCGGTCCAGAACATCGCGTTTCCAGAGCAGCGTGTCAGCATGCCAGTCGCCAATGATGAGATCACCGTGCAATCTGCGCGCAACATCGCTGACCGGAAAACCGCCCTCGCTGGTGATCGCGTTGCGGGATCTTTCCACATGCCCCGGAGCCACGATCAAAAACGCAGCCACCGCCACAACCAAAGTCAAAAGCAGCCTGCCCAGCCATTTGCCGAATGTGCGCATATGTTCTCCCCCGATGCACCCTTGTCTTGTGCAGAGCCTAGGCCGGAAAGGGGGCAGTCTCAAAGCTTTACGTCGGGGCGGGGCGTTGCCCCTTGCCGGTGGTGTGCTTAGATTGGGGGAAGGGCAAAGGAGGATCACATGGCTGGTGGTTGGGCAAAAGATGGCGCGGTGAGCGAACAGATCGAGGCCAGCATCAACGATGAGCTGGCCCGTCTTCAGGCGCAGCGTCAGCCGGTGGGCGAGAGCCTCAGGTTCTGCGCGGAATGCGAGGAAGAAATCCCCGAAGCACGCCGCCTCGCGCGACCCGGCGTGAAGCTCTGCATTGAATGTCAGCAGGAGCGCGACAGCGCCTATCAGGCCCGTGGCGGCATCAACCGGCGCGGCTCCAAAGACAGCCAGTTGAAGTGAGACCTCTCTGATGAGCTTGCTGATTGTCTATCACTCCCGCACCGGCGGCAGTCGTCAGATGGCCGAAGCCGCCTTTGCCGCCGCGCAGGCGGAGGGCGCAGCGCATTTGCTGCGGGCAGAAGACGCCCAGCCGGAAGATCTGTTGGCCGCCACGGGCTATCTCTTTTGCGCGCCGGAAAACCTCGCAACGCTCTCGGGCGCAATGAAGGAGTTCTTTGATCGGTGCTACTACCCAGTTCTGGGGCAGATCGAGGGGCGGCCTTATGCGCAGATGATTTGTGCCGGATCAGACGGCGCAGGTGCCGCGCGGCAACTGGCACGCATTGCCACGGGCTGGCGGCTCAAGGAGGTGCAGCCCGCGCTGATTGTCTGCACCCATGCGCAGACGCCGGAGGCGATCCTGGCTGAGAAAACTCTTTCCGAGGCGGAGCTGGCCCCCTGCGCTGACCTTGGCGCCGCGCTTTCTGCCGGACTGGCGCTTGGGGTGTTCTGAGGCACGCGACCGCTTGCGGCTCGGCATCGCTTTGCTGATGCAGATTTGGTGAAACGCGCGCGGCAGTGTACCATGTCCCTTATTTGTTTATGGGATTTTGGGTATGTTTCTGTTTTATTTCCCCAAAAAGGCCGCGCTTTTTGCGCTTGCCTTACTTCTCGCCGCTTGCACCAATTACGCTGATTATTCGCTGCAAGCCTACACCTACGCCACCGAGGCCAAGGCCAAAACGCTCAAACTGGTGAGCAAAGCCAACGGCAGCTACAGCGCCAATCGGGCGGCCGCTGAGGCGTTGTTGCTGGATATGGACGTGGCTTATGAGTTTGCCAACGGCATTGAGAACAACGAAGAAGCCGCTGATATCTGGGATAAATTGCGCGATCCCGATGGCAATCTGGTGGGCGGTTTTCTCACCGCTTGGCGCACAGAGTTCCCCGGCGGCGTGAGTGCAGACAGTGCATTCATCACTGAGTTCAAAAAGAACATCACCTTCAGCTTTGACCGCCTGATCTGTTTGGAAGCGAACAAAGGCCAAGCCACCGCTTGCGCCGACATCGAACAGTAACGCCCGCGGGCAAGGAGAGAGATCATGGACACAGACGCGATATTAGACGCGATCCAGGACGGATTGGCGGACCTGGTCAAAAACGCCGCCAAGACCTTTGCCAATGAGGCGGAACGGGATTTGAAAGCCTTTGTGAAAGAGTCCGAGGAAGACATCCGCCGCTATGCAAAGCTCTTTGCGGAAGGGAAGCTCTCCGAGTTTGAGCTGAAGTTCCTGATGAAGATGAAAGCCGACAACGCAGAACTCTTGGCTATATCCGCCAAGGGCATCGCGCGCGCGCGGGTCAAACACCTGATGAACAGCATGAAAGACCTGATTGTCAGCACGATTTTGGCGGCGGTCTGAAACGAAAAAAAACCGGAGCAGGGGCTCCGGTTTCTCAGCGTGAATTAGGGATGTACCCCAGTCAGTATTGGGGCTCTGCCCGTTCGAAGCTCAAACCGTCCACTGGACGGTTTGCCGGTCGGGGACCGGGCCGCTTCTCACTCCATCGCTTCCAGCTCGTCGATCATGGACGAAATCATCGACAGGCCCTTGTCCCAGAACTTGGGATCAGAGGCATCCAGACCGAAAGGCGCCAGCAGTTCTTTGTGATGTTTGGAGCCACCTGCCTTGAGCATGTCAAAATACTTGTCCTCAAAGCCTTCGTCCCCTTCCGCGTAAACCGCATAGAGCGCGTTTACGAGGCCGTCACCAAAGGCGTAGGCGTAGACATAGAAGGGCGAATGCACGAAGTGCGGGATATAGGCCCAGAAGGTCTCATAACCTTCCATGAAGTCGAAGGCTTCGCCGAGGCTTTCCGCCTGCACCGACATCCAGATCGCATTGATGTCTTCCGGGGTCAGCTCGCTTTCACGACGGGCGGCGTGCAGTTTGCATTCAAAGTCATAGAAGGCAATCTGGCGCACAACCGTGTTGATCATGTCCTCAACCTTGCCCGCCAGCAGGATCTTGCGCTGCTCCTGGGTTTCGGCCTTATCCAGCATCGCGCGGAAGGTCAGCATTTCGCCAAAGACAGAGGCGGTCTCCGCCAGTGTCAGCGGGGTGGAGGAGAGCATCTCGCCCTGTTCCGCCGCGAGCACCTGATGCACGCCGTGGCCCAGCTCATGCGCCAGCGTCATCACGTCGCGCGGTTTGCCCAGATAGTTCAGCATCACATAGGGGTGCACGCTGGTCACGGTGGGATGCGCAAAAGCCCCCGGTGCCTTGCCCGGCTTCACGCCCGCATCAATCCAGCCTTTGGTGAAGAACGGCTCTGCAATCTCGCCCATGCGCGGATCAAAGGCGTTATAGGCGTCCATCACGGTTTTCTGCGCAGTGGCCCAATCCACGGTGGAGGGATCTTCCATCGGCAGCGGCGCGTTGCGGTCCCAGACCTGCATGCGGTCCAGACCCAGCCATTTGCGCTTCAGCTCATAATAGCGGTGGCTGAGTTTGGGGTAGGCGGCCACGACCGCGTCGCGCAGCGCTTCAACCACCTCGGGTTCCACATCATTGGAGAGGTGACGGCCTGTCTGCGCGCTTGGCATGTTGCGCCAACGGTCGAGCACTTCCTTTTCCTTGGCGGCAGTGTTGTGCACGCGGGAGAAAATCTTGATGTTGTCGTTGAAAACCCGCGCCAATTCATGCGCTGCGGCTTCCCGCTTTTGGCGATCCGGATCGGTCAGGAAGTTCAGCGTGCCTTCGATGTTGTACTCTTCGCCAAGCACGTCAAAGGTCAGACCGGCAATGGTTTCGTCAAACAGGCGCTCCCAAGCGTCGCCGACAACACCCAGATCGTGCAGGAATTTCTCCAACTCATCAGAGAGCTGGTGCGGCTTCATTGCGCGAATGCGGCGGAAGACCGGTTCATAGCGCGCCAGCTCTTCGTTTTCTGCAAAGGCTGCGGCCAGCGTGTCATCTTCGATCCGGTTCAGTTCCAGCGTAAAGAACACCAGAGGCGTGGAGAAATTGGTCAGCTTCTCCTGCATATTCGCCATGAACTGCGCGCGTTCTGCATCGGTGGTCAGCTGATAGTAGCGCAGACCCGCATAAGACATGATGCGGCCGGAGATCTGAGAGATTTTCTCGTTGCGCTGCACACAGGTGAGCAGGTCAGTCGCGGAAAGCCCGGCAAGCTTGCCCTCATAATCGGCGGCAAAGGCGGCGCATTCGCCCTCAAGCCACTCCAGATCCGCTATCAGCTCCGGCGCGTCGTCCCCCGCGTAAAGATCGCTCAGATCCCATTCGGGCAGGTCGCCGAATTCTTGCGTGCCAGAAGACGCATTGGCATCACGGACGGGAAACGGAAGGTTCAGCATGAAAGCACCTTGTGTTGTGAATAACTGTTGTCGCTCAGATAGGCAGAGCGGCGGGGGAGGTTCAAGGGGCAGCAGCGATGGGCGCGCGTTTACGACGCCCGCAAAGTGAGAGGGGCCAGCCCCTCTGTCACAGCAAGCTGTGCCATTCACCCCGGGATATTTTGCGAATGAGAAAAGGCTGGCTGGCGCTTAGCTGTGTTCGGCAAAGAAGGCGGCGCAGTCATCAAAGATGCGATTGCGGCTTTCCGGCACTTCCATCAACACCTCGTGTTCTCCGGCAGGTACGATATCCAGCGTGCCGTTGGGCCAGCGGCGCATGCGGTCGTGAATGGCGCTGGTGTCCACGATCTGCTCATCCGCCCCAAGGAAGGTGAGGCACGGCGTGTCAGGAGAGGCTTTTTTCTCAAGCTTGCGGCATTCCATCAGCGCCTCATAGACCCAGCGCAGGCTGGGGCCGGCCAGTGAGAGGTCGGGATGATCCGTCATCTGGCGCTGCATATAGGCATACATGCCCGCGTCCTTGGTCAAAGCGTTGCCGTCAAAATCTTGGTCCAGCACGTAGGTTGTGTCGCTGGTGCCCGGTGAAATCATCTGGTCAAAGCCAAAGACTTTGGAGAGCGCGCTGGTGACCCAAGCGGTTGGGCGCATGGTGGGGGAAAGATGAATGCCCCACATCGGTCCGGAGAAGACCGCCGACTTCACCGGCAAGCCGTCATAGATCGCGCGCAGCCCGATGCAGCCGCCCATGGAGTGGCCGACCAAATGATAGGGTTTGGGAAGATCCAGCGCCGCGACAGCTGCCATCACGGCGGCGACGTCGCGTTGAAAATCATCAAAGTGGCCAACATATCCGGCGATCGGATTTTTGATCAGGCGATCGGCCAGACCCTGACCGCGCCAGTCAATGGCGATCATTTCATAACCGCGCGCGCCAAAATCTGCGGCCGCGCGGCCATATTTTTCCACATATTCGGTGCGGCCGGGAAACAGCAACACCGTGCCCTTGGTCGGGCCAGCGGCCGCTTCGCGCTGCCAATGGGCAAAGCGCAAGCGCACCCCGTCTTCTGCTTTGACCCAATAGGCATGTGCCTCAGAGCCTTCGGCAACGTCATGATAAAATGGGGCGCGCTGCAAACTCATCAGGACAGAACGCCGCCCAGTTTCATGGCGGCACCCATGTCGCCGTCAATCGCCAGCTTGCCGGACATGAAAGCGGCGGTTGGGTTCAACTCACCTTCGAGGATGGCCTGGAATGTTTCCACATCCGCGGTCATGGTCACATCAGCGTCTTCGTCGCCTGCGCGCACGCCGTCCGCGTCGATGATGATGGCGCCTTCGCCTTCGATGGCAAATTTGGCGGAGCCGTCAAAGCTCTCACCACCGAGTTTTTCGGTCAGGGCGGTCACTGCGGCAGTTACGATATCGCTCATCTGCTTGATCCTTCACTTTGTTGTGCACATCTTGGGAATCACATGTGCAAGGGCTACAATAATTTACGTTATGGTCAACTTACCGAGTCGTCTCAAACTTATCGTCGCGGCAATTCCTATCGCAATGGGGATTTTGCAACCCGTGATTGCCGCAGGGCCGGCACAGGCGCAGGACGCGGCTGAAAGCGCTGCCCAGCAGGCGGCGGACACGCAGGATGTGGGCGCTTTGCTGGCTGCCTTGGCGGATGCCGACCCCGGCGAGGCAGACCGTCTGGCGGGACAAATCCGCCACATCTGGGATGCCTCAGGCTCCGCCAGTGCCGATTATTTGCTGCGCCGCACCCGCAAAGCCATCGAGGTTGAGGATCTGCAGGCGGCTCTGGCCCATGCGACAGCGCTGACAGATCATGCGCCGGAATTCGCCCAGGGCTGGGCCGAGCGCGCGCGCACCTTCTATGCGCTGGATCTTTACGGGCCTGCGATCAGCGATCTGGAGCATGTTCTGGCTCTCAATCCGCAGCATTTTGATGCGATCATGGGGCTGGCGGTAATGCTGGATCAGATGGGCAAGCCGGAAGACGCCTATGAGGCCTATCTGCAGGTCAAGGCTATACATCCCCATCAGGCAGGCCTAACAGAGGCCTTGGAGCGACTCGAGCCGCAGGTGCGCGGCAAATCGCTCTAAGCAAGATCAGACGACCACGACCAAGAGCTAGGCAAAGATATGGCCGCAGATCGGCGGATCACCGCAGTGTTGGGTCCCACCAACACGGGCAAGACGCATTATGCGATCGAGCGCATGTTGGGCTATCGCACAGGCGTGATCGGCTTGCCTCTGCGCCTGCTGGCACGGGAGGTCTATGACCGGATCGTGGCCGCGCGTGGGCCCTCCGTGGTGGCGCTGGTCACCGGCGAAGAGCGCATCGTGCCGCCGCGTGCCCAATATTGGGTGGCCACGGTTGAGGCGATGCCGGAAGGCCTTGGTGCGGATTTTGTGGCGATTGACGAAATCCAGCTCTGCGCCGATCCGGAGCGCGGGCATGTCTTCACCGACCGGCTGCTGCGGATGCGCGGCACGCAGGAAACCCTGTTTCTGGGCAGTGACACCATGCGCGGCACCATTGCGGAGCTGGTGCCTGAGGCGCAGTTTATGCGGCGCGAGCGCATGTCCACGCTCAGCTATTCCGGCAGCCGCAAGATCAGCCGGATGCAGCCGCGCTCTGCGATTGTCGGGTTTTCCGTCGATAGCGTCTATGCCATTGCCGAGCTGATCCGCCGTCAGAAAGGCGGGGCGGCGGTGGTGATGGGCGCGCTCAGCCCGCGCACGCGCAACGCGCAGGTGGCGCTCTATCAGAACGGCGATGTGGATTATCTGGTGGCGACCGATGCCATCGGCATGGGCCTCAATCTCGATATCGACCATGTGGCCTTTGCCTCCACCACCAAATTTGACGGTCGCCGGATGCGCCCTTTGGCGCCAAACGAGCTTGCACAGATTGCCGGACGGGCAGGGCGGGGTATGAGCCACGGCACATTTGGGGTGACCGGCGAAGCGCCACCTCTGGACGAAGGGGTGGCTGAGGCGATCATGGATCACCGCTTCACCCCGGTGCAGAAACTCAACTGGCGCAATGCGCGGCTGGAGTTTGGCAAGGTGGACGCGCTGATCCGCTCGCTTGAAGAAGCGCCGGATGATCCGCTTTTGATGAAAGCGCGGGAGGCCGATGATCTCCGGGCGCTGAAAACCGTGGCGGCAGAAGCCGAAGTTCAGGCCCGCGCCAGCGACGGCAAATCCGTTCGCCTGCTGTGGGACGTCTGCCGCATTCCGGATTTCCGCGGCATCAGCCACGCCGAACACGCTCAGATGATCGAGCGAATCTTCGGCTTCCTGCATGAGAGCGGACGGGTGCCGGATGACTGGATGGCGCGACAGGTCAAACGGCTGGATCGCACCGATGGCGACATTGACGCACTGTCAAAACGATTGGCGTTTATACGGACGTGGACTTATGTCGCACAGCGCAATAACTGGGTGAGTGATGAAAATCATTGGCGTGGCGAAACGCGCGCGGTAGAAGATCGCCTGTCGGATGCTTTACACGAGCGTTTGACGCAGAGATTTGTGGATCGGCGCACGTCAGTGCTTTTGCGCCGGCTCAAGCAGAAGGAGGCCCTTTTGGCCGAAGTGAATGACAAGGGTGAGGTGACCGTCGAAGGAGAATTCGTCGGTCGTCTTGAAGGGTTCCGTTTCATCGCGGACAAAGAAGCCAGCGGGCAGGAAGCCAAGACGCTGAAACAGGCGAGCTTGCAAGCCCTCGCGCCGCAGTTCCATCTGCGCGCAGACCGCTTCTATAACGCGCCGGATACGGAAATCGACTTCACCGAGCAGGGTGGCCTCATGTGGGGCGAACAGGCTGTCGGTAAGTTGGTGGCCGGTGACGATCCGCTCAAGCCCGGTATTTCCGTGTTTGTGGATGACGAGGCCGGTGCCGAGGTTGCTCAGAAGGTTGAGCGCCGCCTGCAGCACTTCATCGATCGCAAGATCGCCGCGCTGTTTGAACCGCTGTTGAACCTCAGCCGCGACGAAGAGCTGACCGGTCTGGCCCGTGGGTTTGCGTTCCGCATGGTCGAAGCGCTGGGCATCATCCCGCGCGGTGACGTGGCCACCGAAGTCAAAGAGCTGGATCAGGACGCCCGTGGCGCGCTGCGCAAGCACGGCATCCGCTTTGGTCAGTTCACCATCTTCATGCCGCTGCTGCTGAAGCCCGCGCCAACCCGTTTGCGTTTGGTGCTGTGGTCCTTGGCGCAAGGCCTGCAGGAATTCCCCGAAGCACCGCCTCCGGGTCTTGTGACCGTGCCATCGGGCACCAGCCTGCCGCGTGGCTATCACGCCATGGCGGGCTACCGTGCCGCTGGCGAACGCGCGATCCGCATTGATATGCTGGAGCGTCTGGCAGATATGCTGCGCGCCGAAGACAGCCGTGGCGGCTTTGAAGCCAAAGCTGACATGCTCTCGATCACCGGCATGACGCTTGAGCAGTTTGCCGACCTGATGCAGGGTCTGGGCTATGCTGCGGAAAAAGGTGAGCGTGAGAAGGTGAAGGCCGCGCCAGAAGCTGCGCCAGCAGCCGAAGCTGACGCCAGCGAAGCACCGGCAGAGGAAGCCGCTGCTGAGGTACCTGCAGAAGCGCCTGCCGAAGACGCAGCCGTTGAGGCTGCCGCTGAAGTGGCTGTTGTGGAAGCGCCGGAAACAGAAGCTGCGGCTGAAGAGGCGCCTGCGCAGGACGCTGAGACCGAGACAGCGGCTGATGCGGAAGCACAAGCGCCTGAGGTGGAAGTGTTTTACACCTTCACCTGGGCCGGTCGTCAGGGTGGCAACCGTGGTGGCCAGCGTCGCGGTGGCAATGCTCAAGGCGGCAACAAGCGCCGCAATGACACGCAGGGCGGTGACAAACCGCGCGGCAAAGGTGGCAAGCCAAAAGGCAAAGGCCCACGTCGCGACAATGGCCCCAAACAGTTCCAATCCCGTCCTCCCAAAAAGGAGAAGGCGATTGATCCGGACAACCCCTTTGCCGCAGCGCTTATGGGGCTGAAGTCCAAGGACTGACGCGTGAGCGGGCCGTCCCCAAAACTGCGGGTCGACAAATGGCTCTGGCAGGCGCGGTTCTTTAAGACCCGCGGCCTGTCGGCCAAACTTGTCACCGGCGGGCATCTGCGGGTGAACGGCCAGAAAGTTGCCAAAGCGAGCCATGCGGTGAGCATTGGTGACGTGCTGACCTTCCCACAGGCGCGGCGTGTGCGTGTGGTGAAGGTGGCAGCGCTTGGGGAACGGCGCGGTCCCGCACCTGAGGCGCAAACATTATACGAAGATCTGACCCCGGAAGAGAAACCTGTTCCAAAGGCACCGGGTTCAGACGGAAAAGGGCGTCCCACCAAGAAGGATCGCCGCAATCTCGATCTTATGATATCTTCCCGCCTTGAAGATTAAGTCGTGCTGATTTAGTCAGGCACGTGATCTGACGATAAGTGAGCTAACCCAAAATGACCTATGTTGTGACCGACAATTGCATCGCATGCAAATATACGGACTGCGTAGAGGTATGCCCGGTAGATTGTTTTTACGAAGGTGAGAACACGCTGGTGATCCACCCGGACGAATGCATCGACTGTGGTGTGTGCGAACCGGAATGCCCGGCGGACGCCATCCGTCCGGACACGGAGCCGGATATGGAAAAATGGGTTGAGTTCAACCGCAAGTATTCTGAAATCTGGCCAGTGATTATCACCAAGAAAGATCCGCTGCCCGGTCACGAAGAAAAAGACGGCGAGACCGGCAAATTGGAGAAATATTTCTCCGAAGCACCGGGCGAAGGCGGTTAAGCTATCGGTGTCGAGGCGATTCGGTCTGCCCTGTGCATATTGGGATCGCCGCTCCGGCCTAAAAAGAGCGTAACGCTCTGAAGACGCTACGCAAAACACCTTTTTCAGCGGGCTGCGCTTTAAAGGGTCCGTTTTTTGTGTTATATATCCTTCACAGAGGACATAACTGCCTGAGAGCCATCCCCGCATTTGCTGAGGGTGGCTTTTTCTACCAGAGGACATTCCGTTTCGGGAAAGCGCCTTTCCCGAGCGAAATTTTTTGTCTGGCAGGACTGGGGGCCCACAAAGGAAGCACTGCATGAGCAAAGCCAAGAAGAACGAGTTCAGCCCGAACGACTATGTTGTTTATCCCGCACATGGTGTTGGGCAGATCATTTCCATCGAAGAGCAGGAAGTTGCAGGCATGCAGCTGGAGCTTTTCGTGATCTCGTTTGAGAAAGACAAGATGACCCTGCGGGTTCCGACCAACAAAGCCACCCATTTTGGCATGCGCGGTCTGAGCTCCCCTGACGTGATTGATCAGGCGATGAAGACCCTGAAGGGCAAAGCCAAGGTCAAACGCGCCATGTGGTCGCGCCGCGCGCAGGAATACGAACAGAAGATCAACTCCGGTGATCTGATCGCAATTGCCGAGGTGGTGCGTGACCTGCACCGCACCGATGATCAGCGTGAGCAGAGCTATTCCGAGCGTCAGCTTTATGAAGCCGCGCTGGAGCGTCTGACCCGCGAAGTGGCCGCTGTGGCCGGTGGTGATGAAGTCGCCGCAGCCAAGCAGGTCGACGACGTATTGGTGTCGCGCGCCGCATAAGGCCAGCGCCCCATATCTTTCAGAAAAAGACTGCACTTTGGTGCGGTCTTTTTTATTTTTATACAGGGTCTTGCCTGTGATACCTGACCTTAGGTTCCGCCAGTCCAGGAGACAGAGATGCGCGATCTGAAAAAGTTTCTGACCGGGCTATATACCGCGCACACGCCGGGAGCTGTGCGGTTTCGCTACGGGCTGGTCATCTTTGACGCGCTCACGGTGCTGTTCTTTTTCCTGACCGTGAACTTTGAGTATGGCTTTGCGCTGACGGTGCTCAGCCGGGTGGCGGGGGCTGCGATTCTACTGGAACTTCTGGCGCGGCTCTGGGTGTCTGAAGACCGCTGGTTTCTGCTCACACGCATTTACACGCTGGCAGACATCGTGGTGATCGCCAGCCTGTTTCTCGATCTTTTTGTGGCCGGAAACCTCGCTTTCCTCTGGGTGCTACGCGGTCTGCGCCTGATCCAGTCTTACCATCTGCTCTATGACCTGCGCCGGGGCAGCGGCTGGTTTCGCAAACACGAAGACGCCATGGCGGCGGGCATCAACCTCTTTGTCTTTGTGATGCTGGCGGCGGCGACCACACGGGCGTTCTTCATTGATGAAACCGTGACCGACACGCCCTATGTCGACGCGCTCTATTTCACGGTCGCCACGCTCTCAACCACGGGCTACGGCGACATCACGCTTGCCACGCCGCTGGGCAAGCTCTTCTCTGTCTTTGTCATGGTTGTGGGGGTGACCCTGTTCGTGCGGCTCGCGCAGGCGATTTTTCAGCCCGAAAAGGTCAATTTTACCTGCCAGACCTGTGGTCTGATGCGTCATGACCCGGATGCCATCCACTGCAAACACTGCGGCAGCATCGTGCACATCAAGACGCGCGGGGCATAGGCAGGCCCGCGCGAGGCCTGCCCAGAACGCTAGATCGCGCGGTCAGACCGGCCAATCAAACTGCGCGGCCGCCACCAATGTGAACAGAAGCGCAATTTCGGTGACCTGCTGCGTCGCGCCCAGAACATCGCCGGTTTGCCCGCCGATCTTGACCTTGGCGGTTGCGGAACACAGCGCTGCCATCACAAAGGCCACGCCCCCCATCACCACGCCGGGAATACCGGCGCAGCCAAATGCCACCACTGCAGCCAGCGCAAAGCCGGTGATCGCACCGCCTCGTGGCGCGCGTCCCTGAGAATGGCTCAGCCCGTTTGCACGCGCATGGGGCAGGGCGGTCATCACCAGCACCATGGTGCTGCGCGAGAGCATGGCAATCGCCAACAGCCCAAAGAGCCAGACATCCGCCTCCAGCAACAGCGTCACCGCGCCCCAGCGCGCGGCAATCGACAGGCAGAGTGCAATCACGCCGTAGGCGCCGATGCGGCTGTCCTTCATGATCTCCAGCCGACGTGCCGGATCCCAGCCGCCCCAGAAACCATCTGCCGTGTCCGCCAAGCCGTCTTCATGCATCGCGCCGCTCATCACGATCATCGCGGTGAGCCAGATGATTGCCGCCAACACAGGCGGAAGGCCAATCAGCAGCGCGGCGGCGGTAGGCAGCGCTGCCAGAAGCGCGAGCACAGCGCCGGCCAGCCCGTAGGCCCATGCGGCGCGGGCGCCCCGGCTGAAATCAGCGCGCACCGGCAATCGCGTCAAAAGTGCAATCGCGGTGTTGATATCGCGGGGGCGAAAGGGTGACGTGTCGGTAGCAGGCATGTCTGCGTCTTTTCCTGTATTGCCGGGGGCTGGCAATGAGCTAAACAGTGCTGACGATAAGAATTCAACAGGAGCCCCGCCGATGTCCGCAGAATTTTCCACTCTCGCCGCGTTTCAATCGCTTTTGGCGCAGGCCCCCGGCGTGGATCAGCAAGCCATGGGCGAAGCTGAGGCCCGCAACGGCCAGCTGACCAAGCCTCCCGGCGCGCTCGGACGCCTTGAGGATATGGCGATCTGGTATGCGGGCTGGCGCGGCAATCCGCGTCCCTCCATCGAGGCACCACAGGTGATCATCTTTGCGGGCAACCACGGTGTGACCGCGCAGGGGGTGTCTGCCTTTCCGGCGGAAGTCACCGAACAGATGGTGCTGAACTTTCAGCATGGCGGCGCTGCCATCAACCAATTGAGCCGTGCCGCCGGTGCCGATCTGGATGTGATTGCGCTGGATCTGGACACGCCTACGGCAGACTTCACCCAAGGCCCCGCCATGAGCGAAGCCGAAGTGGTGGCCGCGCTGCAGGCAGGTTGGTCTGCGGTCAAAGAGGGCACCGATCTGCTGGTTGTGGGTGAAATGGGCATTGGCAACACCACCAGTGGCGCGGCGATTTCCCACGCGCTCTTTGGCGGCACCTCTGAGGATTGGGTGGGCCGTGGCACCGGTGTGGATGATGCAGGTCTGGCCAACAAAGCCCGCGTGGTGCGCGAAGGCGTGGCCGCGAATGGCACACCCAAAGGTCTTGAGGCGCTGCGCTGTCTGGGCGGGCGTGAGCTGGCAGGCATGGTCGGCGCGATTGCGCGCGCGCGCAGCCTGCGCGTTCCGGTGATCCTGGATGGCTTCATTGCCTCTGCGGCTGCGGCCACGCTGGCGGATGCGCAAGAGGGCGCATTGGATCACGTGATCTCTGGCCACGTCAGCGCCGAAGCGGCCCATGGCGCGGTGCTTGCGCAGCTCGGCAAAGAGCCGATCCTGAGCCTCAACATGCGTCTGGGCGAAGGCTCCGGCGCGGCTGTGGCTATCAACATCCTGAAAGCGGCGGTGGCCTGCCACTCGGGCATGGCCACCTTTGCTGAAGCGGGTGTGACAGACGGCTGATCCAGCGCCCCTTGATCAGGCTTCCTCGCTTGGTTTCTCCTGAAGCTGCGCGAGGAGCACCGCCTCAAGTTCGCTTTCCAACTCTTTGGCGCGCTTGATATATTCGGCATTCTGCGCGCTTGGCACACCTTCGCGCCAGACCTGTGCAAGCTCCTGCACCGCATAGCGGTCGTGTTTGTAAAACGCCTGTTCCGCGCGGGCGGCCTCATATTCGCTGAGACCAATGTTTTCCAGCACATAGCGGCCTGCGCGCAGCGAGCTGTCAAACATCTCCCGCACAATGTCATTCGCCCCGGCATTATAGAGCTGATAGACCGTGCCGCGGTTGTTGGCGCGCGCGATGATGTGCAGATCAGGGCGTTCGCGCCGCGCATAATGCGTGAGCTTGATGGCCGCTGCCGGATCATCCAGCGCCACCACCAGCACACTTGCCTCTTTCAGCCCGGCGGCATGCAGCATCTCAGGGCGGGTCGGATCACCAAAGAACCCTTTGACGCCAAAATGGCGCATGGTTTCGATGGTCTGAATGTTGTGATCCAGCACAACCGTCTCAAAGCCCGAGGCGCGGACAAGGCGGTTTACGATCTGCCCAAACCGGCCAATGCCAGCAATGATCACCGGCCCGGTGCGGTCAATCGTGTCAGGCTCCTGCCGCTCTTCTTCCTTGTCGCCAAAGCGTTTGGAGATCTGATCGTAAAGGATGAACAGCAGCGGCGTGATCAGCATGCTCAGCGCGACAATCAGCAACAGACGCTCCGCCAGTGCAGGCGGCAGCACATTTTGCCCCATGGCGGTGGTGATCAGTACAAAGCCAAATTCCCCCGCCTGCGCCAGCCCAAGCGTAAACAGCCACAGCGCGCGGTGACGCAGGCCAAAGGCGCGGCCGATGCCATAGAGCACCATGGCTTTCAGCGCCATCACCGCAAGCGTCAGCCCAAGGATGTCACCGGGCGCGGCAATAAACACATCCAGATCAATCTGAGCACCGACCGTAATGAAGAACAGCCCGAGCAGCAGGCCCTTGAAGGGGGCTATGTCGCTCTCCAGCTCGTGCCGGAACTCGGAGTTTGCCAGCAGCACCCCTGCGAGAAAGGTGCCAAGCGCGGGGGACAGGCCGACCAGATGCATGAGGAAGGCAATACCGACCACAATCAATAGGGCCAGCGCCGTGTACATCTCCGGCAGATGCGCCGCATGGATAAAGCGGAACACAGGCCGGGTCAGATAGCGCCCGCCAATGACAATGGCCGCCACCACACCCAGCGTCACCAGCGCGATGCCCCATCCGGGGAGACCATCCACAAGAGACAACCCATGTGCAGCGTCTTCATGGCCATGCGCGCCCACCGAAATAGAGCCATCTGCCATCACCTGCGGCACCGCGGCACCCGCCAGCAGCGGCAGGATGATGAGCATCGGGATCACCGCAATGTCCTGCGTCAGAAGCACCGCAAAGGTCGACCGTCCGCCACCGGTCTGCATCAGGCCTTTTTCTGTCAGGGTTTGCAGCACAATTGCCGTGGAGGAGAGGGCAAAGATCATGCCGCAGGCAATCGCTACATTGATGGGCCGGTCCAGCGCCACGGCAAGGGCAAACACGGCCAGCCCGGTAAGCCCCACCTGCAAGCCGCCCAAGCCAACAAGCTTGTCGCGCATCGCCCAAAGCGCGCGCGGGTCCAGCTCAAGCCCGATGATAAACAGCATCATGACCACGCCGAACTCGGCGTAATGCAACAGCTCATCCGCCTCATGGGTGCCCACCAGCCCGAAGATCGGGCCAATGAGAATGCCCGCAGCGAGATAGCCGAGCACCGACCCCAGCCCCAGCCGTGCGGAAATCGGCACGGCAATCACCGTGGTCATCAGAAAAATAGTGGCTGTGTAGAGGGCTTCTTCCATTCTGGTCGTCCGGGCCTTTCTGCTTGGGTTAGGTTGGCAACGGGGCGTCGCGTTTGAGCTGATCCATCACGATCTGGCTTTGCACACGGCTCACTGCGGGATGCGGTAACAACACTTCGTGTATCAAACGGTTAAGCGCTGTCAGGTCTTCGCAATAGGCACGCAAAAGATAGTCCGCATCGCCGGTCAATGTCCAAGCGCTGACAATTTCGGGGCGGGTGCTGATCAGCGTGGCAAAGCTCTGCGATTGCTCTGGTCCGTGGGTGCCAAGCTGTACCTGCACAAAGGCCTGCACCGACAGCCCAAGATGGCCCGCACTCAGCCGCGCGATATAGCCCTCAATATAGCCTTCTGCCTCCAGCCGCTGACGTCGCCGCCCGGCCTGGCTTGGCGACAGGTTCAGGATGTCGCCCAGCTCCTGCGCAGTGAGATGGGCGTTGCGCTGCAACGCGGTGAGCAGGCGCATGTCTGTGTCATCAAGCATATGCGGAATTCTTGCATGGATTTTGGTGTCTAAGAGGATTCTACGCGCTGAATGTAAATATTGCACGTCACTTTGCGGTGTTTACGCGGCAATTGCGCCTTATTTTTGAATGTGAACAGGCAAATGCCATTTGGCTTACCAAAGGAGGAGACGCACCATGGGCCCATTCCCCCACGATGCACCGCGCGCAGAGATTTCCGATTACAACCCGGCAGGCACCGACGGATTTGAATTTGTCGAATTCGCCCACCCCGAGCCGGAGGAGCTGCGCACGCTCTTTGCCAAAATGGGGTACACCCATGTGGCCAATCACAAGACCAAAGCGGTTGAGCTGTGGCAGCAGGGCGATGTGACCTACATCCTCAACATGGAGCCCGGCAGCTTTGCCGCGCGCTTTGTGGAAGAGCACGGCCCCTGTGCGCCGTCTATGGGCTGGCGTGTTGTCGATGCGCAGCAGGCCTATGAGCATGCGGTCTCCAAAGGTGCTGAGCCTTATGACGCGGATGACAAAACCCTGAACTGGCCCGCGATCAAAGGCATTGGCGGCTCGCTGATCTATTTCACCGACCAGTATTATGACAGCTCGCCGTTCAACGAAGAATTTGACTGGCTGGTGACCTCCAAGCCGGAGGGCGATGGTTTCTTCTACCTTGATCACCTGACCCACAACGTCTTCAAAGGCAACATGGACAAGTGGTTCAAGTTCTACGGCGATCTCTTCAACTTCCGCGAAATCCGCTTCTTTGACATCGAGGGCAAGTTCACCGGCCTGTTCTCCCGCGCGCTCACATCGCCTTGCGGCAAGATCCGCATTCCAATCAATGAGGACCGCGGCGAAACCGGCCAGATCGTGAGCTATCTGAAGAAATACAACGGCGAAGGCATTCAGCACATCGCGGTGGGCAGCGACGACATCTACGCCTCCACCGATGCGATTGCCGAAAAAGGCATCAAGTTCATGCCGGGGCCTAATGATGCTTACTATGAGCTGTCAAAAACCCGCGTGGCGGACCACGAAGAGCCGCTGGACCGCATGAAGAAACACGGCATCCTGATTGACGGCGAAGGTGTGGTGAATGGTGGTGAGACCAAGATCCTGCTGCAGATTTTCTCCAAAACCGTGATCGGCCCGATCTTCTTTGAGTTCATCCAGCGCAAGGGTGACGATGGCTTTGGCGAGGGCAACTTCAAAGCGCTGTTTGAATCCATCGAACAGGAGCAGATCAACAACGGGGAAATTCAGGCGGCCGAATAACAGCCGCGGTCACGAGATCCGGCGAAGTCCGGGAGGGAGGGGAGCGCCGTTCCGCAGATATGCGGGCGGCGCTTTTTCCTTTTGCGCTTCGGCGCCGCGCTGTCAGAAGGGTTCAGCCGTCTTTCGGCATCTTCAGCACGAGGTTGCGGCCACTTTTGACATAGCGCAGCTCATCTTCGCCAATCGCCGCCACTTTGCCGCCGTCGATCCGGTCCCCCACCTGCACCTTCTTGTAGCGCCCGCTTGGCAAGCGCACCAAGGCGCGACGGTTTGACGAGGTGCCATAGACCCCGATCAGGCTGGTTTTTCTCAGGTTGATTGCGTTGTTGATGGTGGCCTGACGCGCCACAGAGGCGGTCGACGGAATGGTCGGCACCACGGTGGCGGTGGGCGGCGCGGCGGCAACCGGCGTCGCCGTTTCCGCCTCATTCTGCGTCGCGCGGGCGGCCAGTTGGGCAATATTGGCAGGCTTCTGCCGTGGGCGCAGGGAGGCTGTCACCGCGTATTGGGTCGGGGCACGATCCGCGACACCCACGTCTTGCGCGCTTTCCGGGCGCAACTGCGGGCGAATGCTGGCGAGTTCTGCGCGCGACAGACCGCCAAAGGTGGCGCGCTCGTTCTGCTCCAGCAGATCACTTGGCCGCAGTTTCGGCCGAACGCTCGCCAGCCGCGCATCGCTTTGCAGGCGCAGGGCATCTGCCACAATGATCCGTTTGGGATAGGCCGCAGGCACCACAGGCGGCCGCCCGGCATAGACCATCACACCTTCGGCATTCAGCGCGCCTTCACGTGTGGCCACCACCAAACCGCGCGCGTCCACGTCAAAGGCCACGCTGGCCGACAGCGGATTGACCTGTGTCGGCAGCACCTCATCTGTGGTCAGGGCGTCCACTCCCGGCAGCGCCACCGCGTCCAAGCCAAATGTCAGGCGGTCAATAGAGGCCACATAGATTGTGTCGCTGCTGTCTTCGGTCAGTTCGGCCAGAGGCTCCGGCGCCAGCTGCCAAATGCCGGTCACCGCATAACGCGCCTCAGCTTCTTCAGGTGTCAGCGCCGGGGCTTGCGCGACGATGGGGGCCGCTTCGCCGCCGTCCTCAACGCTCTCTGCCAGTTCTTCTGGGGCGAGGTCTTCAGGGGGCAGGGGCTCCAGCAGCGCGGTTTGCGTGCCATTTGTCCCATCAGGTGTCAGCCCGTCCGGAACAGTGATCGCAATCACCTCTTCCGCCGCAGGCAGCGCGTCAGTGTCTGTCGCGTCTTCGGCCAAAACCGGCGTCTCTTCAGGCTCACCGCTTTCAGACGAAGGTGCTGTCGCAACCTCAACGGCCTGTTCGCGCCCGATCAGCCCGGCAATGCCGTTTTCCAGAAACAGCGACGCCCAGAGCGCCACAAGCCCCATAAAGACAAGCAGCAGCGTGGTCAGGATCAGCCCAAGATGACGCGGTTTGCCGCCCACTTCGCCTTTGCGCGCGCCAAACATTGTGAGGTTCTGTTGGTCTGCACTTGCCGGTTTGGAGGCCTGTTTCTTGTTGCGGCGCGGCTTGGGATCATTGCGCGGCGTCTTTGGCGCAGGGCCAGCCACTTTGGTCTTGTTGCGCGCGCTGGCGAAGGTGCTGGTGTCGCCACCGCTGTCTGCATCACGCATCAGATCAGGGGCATCCTCTTCACCGCGCTCTGCGGTCAGCCCGGCCACCGCTTTGGCCGGATCAAACCGGATGGCGGTCGCATCGCTGTCACGGGGTACGGGGATGCTGGGGGCATTGGTGCCGGTCACATCGCGGGTGGCACCACCCAAGGCGCGTTTGGGCGCGGCGTCCGGCGCATCCCGATGCGCGCGCACAGAGGCAAAACCTGCTGGAGCCTCTGGCGTTGTTTCTGAAGGCGAAGCGCTGTTGTCAGTGTCCTGATCTGTGGCCACATCGTCAGGTGCAGAGACCTCAACTTCCGCAGGTGCCTCCACAGCCACCTCGGCTGGCGCTTCAACAACGGGCTCCTCGGGTGCGGCTTCCGGCAGCTCTGGTTCCGCTTCCACCGCGATCTCTTCCGGGAGGCTCTCAGGGGCAGCGCTGTCAGCCGCAGGCGCCTCGGTGACGGGCAGGGGGCCGGACCCGACCACCTCAATCGCGTTGCGATCAGCCGCCACCTGCAGGCCCGCGCGCTGTGCCGCTTCGGTCAGGCCAAAATCCGGTGCTCCGGCAAAGCTCTCCGCAGGCGGGATCGCCGTGAAACACACCGGATTGAAATCATGCTCCGTGGCAAAGGCCTCCGCCTCGGCCAGGGTCTCGCGCGCCACAGCCGCCACTTGCGGCGTGTCCCTTTGCAGCGACACATCAAACATCAGCTGATCGGCACGGTAAGGCGTGGCGCTCGCCAGCACCTCTTCGGTCTGCATCCGGCGACGGCTCTCGCTCATCTCTCCGGCAGGCAGGTCCAGATATTTGATCTGGTCATTGGGCAGCACCAGCATCGTCTGAAACCCCACGCCGCCCAAAGCGGTCGCCATCTCGCGCAGCTCGGCAAGTTTGGCCGTGAGATCGTCAGACTCCAGCGACACCTCCCCCAGAAGATGCCAGCCGCCTTGAACGCGGGTGAGGAGGCTAATGCCTTGATAAGACAGGGTGAGCGCAAGATCCGGAGTCATGGAACAGCCCTAACATGGTGATGTGCAGGATGCCCGTGTTCCTGCGGAATTGCCGAATTTATAGCAAGTTATCGCCGAAGGGGAAGCAAACACTTGGTGTGATCCGCCCCTTGATGCCTGCCTTTTGAGCCAAAGTTCCATCGCCATAGAAAAAACGCCCCGGCGGGTTTGCGCGGGGCGTTTTGAAAAGCTGTCGTCAGATCGGGCGCGCAGGCTTAGCCATGCGCCTTTCTCAGCGCTTGGTCGAGATCGGCAATCAGGTCTGCCGCCGCTTCGATGCCGATGGAAATCCGCACCACATTTGGCCCGGCTCCCGCCGCTTCCTGCTGCTCTGGTGTCAGCTGGCGGTGGGTGGTGGAGGCGGAGTGGATCACAAGGCTGCGCGCATCGCCGAGGTTGGCCACATGAGAGAAGATCTCAAGGTTCTCCACAAATTTCACACAGGCGGCATAGCCGCCCTTGAGCGCCACGGTGAACAGGCCACCAGCGCCTTTCGGGCAAATCCGCTCCACACGATCATGGTAAGGCGAGCTCTCAAGCCCGGCGTAGGTCACATAATCCACCAGCTCATGGGTCTCGAGCCAGCCCGCGATTTCCTTGGCGTTTTGCACATGGCGCTCCATGCGCAGGCTGAGGGTTTCAATGCCCATCAACGTGTAATGCGCCGCCTGCGGGTTCATGGTCATACCCAGATCACGCAGCCCCACCGCAATGCCGTGGAAGGTGAAGGCCAGCGGGCCAAAGGTCTCGTGGAACTTCAGTCCGTGATAAGCCGGTTCCGGCTGGCTCATGGAGGGGAATTTGTCGCTGGCGGACCAGTCAAACTTGCCGCTGTCCACAATGCAGCCACCGGTGACGGTGCCGTTGCCGGTCAGATATTTGGTGGTGGAGTGCACAACCAATGTGGCGCCAAGGCTGATCGGGTTACAGAGGTACGGTGTGGCCGAGGTGTTGTCGACGATCAGCGGCACACCTGCCTCATCCGCGATTGCCGCGAGCGCTTCGATGTCGCTGATATAGCCGCCGGGGTTGGCCACAGATTCACAGAACACCGCGCGGGTGTTCTCATCCACGGCGGCTTTCACCGCGTCCAGATCATCGGTGTCGACAAATTTCGCGGACCAGCCAAAGCGTTTGATGGTCTGGCTGAACTGGGTGACCGTGCCGCCATAAAGACGGTTGGAAGCCACCACATTGCAGCCCGGCTGCATCAGCGGGAACAGCGCCATGATCTGTGCTGCGTGACCCGAAGAACAGCAAACCGCACCAACGCCCCCTTCAAGCGTGGCAATGCGCTCTTGCAGAACCGCCACGGTCGGGTTGGTCAGGCGGGAGTAGATATAGCCCACTTCCTGCAGGTTGAAGAGCGCGGCGGCGTGTTCTGCATCGCGAAACACATAGGCGGTGGACTGATAAATCGGTGTCTGGCGTGCGCCGGTCGCCGGATCCGGCCGCGCGCCCGCATGAATTTGCAATGTGTCAAAACCGTAGGTGGGTCCGTCGGTCATGTTGTCTCTCCCTAAAAAGTCTTGCCAAAGTGATAGGGGGCTGTCGGCTACCGCGCAACAGAACAACGCACAACTTTGTGATGAAGTCCATTCAACCCAGGGAAAAAATGGCTGTGCATCAAGAATTTAGAAGGGTTGTTCTCTATAGCTGTGCGCGCTTGGATCATGTCGCTGAAAAGCGCCAAAATAGAGAACATAATCTTGGCGGCCTGGGTCGCACCAAAAGCTTTTAGAACCAGAAATGCTAGCTGGCCCCGTCGTCTGTCTCGGGGCAGGATTAGCGCAGCCAATAACCGTTCTTTTTCAGCGTGTTACGTATGGCTTGTTCGCGTCGCGGCAGGTGTTCGCGATCAAACAGCGCCCGCGCTTTATGCCCGCGCTTTTGATAGATCATCCGCTTGAAGGGCTCATATTGTTTCAGCACCTTCTTGATCCGGTTGGGGGCGGCAATCTCCTCAAGTGCTGCGACCACATGATCGGCCTCCCGCGCATAAAGCAGTGGCATCAGCCGGTAGTGACAGCTCACCGACCCATCAAGCAGCCCCTCAGGCAGCGCATCCCGCCCGCCACCAAGCCCATGGATCACCAGCGGCAGCGCAATCTGATCGAGCCAGGGCCGCAATGTCTGGGAGGCCAGTGCGTCCGGCGGGTCGTTCTGAATGCTGGTGGCATATTTCAGAAAGCGCGCGCCAAACATCTTGGGGCATTTGTAGTAGAAGAACCCGGCGTTGAAATAGAGATAGCGCCGCCAGTACTCGTCTGGCTGGCTCAGATCGAGGGAGCTTTCAAAGTCGAGCCCGAAGCGGTCATAGAGCGCTTTCCAAATCCCGTTGTAGCCCGGCCCATAGAGCGGCGGCTCCGGCCATGTGCCTTCCACCCGCAGGCTTGCGGAAGGGCGCTCAAAATCGAACGGCACTTTGGTGATGTCATCAAGGATCAGCGTGTCACTGTCAAAGAAGACAAAGGGCTCCCCTTCAGGCAGCGCGCTCAGCAGTTCGATCTTATTGCCATAAGGATAGTCCTCGCCAAAGGCGCGGCTTTCAAACGGCAGGATTTCTGCTTCCAGCTCTTCCAGCAGCTCGCGCACCTGCGGGTTGCCGATGCGCACGTCTTTCTCCCAGCGTGGCCCGGGCTGCGGCTCAGCCACAAACAGGCGGCCGGCAAAATTGGGGGACTTGGCGCGCAGCGAGGCCGCAAACAGCGCCGCCTCATATTGCAAGCGCCCGTTCTGCCCCACAACAACGATGTTGAATCTCTGTGATTTCAAAGGCTTTTTTGCCATCTGCTCTGCTGCTCTGCGCGATTGTTTTTGCAACTATAGGCCTGCAGGCAGAGTTGCAAAAGCGCGCATTCGATTTTTTTGCAAAGGCGGTCTTTCCGGTCACCGTGCCTGTGCCGCACTGGCCTCTATACCTGCCGCGCAGAAGGTCACCAGCTCACTCAGGCGGCTTTTGGCATCTTTGCGGCTGTCACCAAGCGCCTCCATCCGCCATTGCGCGGTCAAAAGCGCCAGCATTCCGGCAACGGAATAGACAAATCCGGTGGCCACTGCGGCCCGGGCCTGAGGCGGGTAGAGCGCTGCGATTTCTTCCACAAACTGCATGGCGGTGGGGTCAAAACACACCGAAGCCAGCTCTTGCCAGCGGGTGTCAGAGGAGACAATCGCCACCAGCCGCGCATAGGCCAGCCACTGCACATCGCCGCAGTCTGCCCGGGACAGATATGGCTCAAAATAACAGGTGAGCGCGGCGTTGAGTGTGACCCCATCTTGGGATTTGCAGGCCTCAAGCGCTTCGGTCCGTGCGGCGTTCAGAATGTCGGCACGGCGCGCCACCACCCGCCAGAACAGCTCTTCCTTACTGCCGCCATGGTGGTTCACCAGCGCGCCCTGAACCCCCGCCTCAGCGGCGATATCGCGAATCGATGCCGCATCGTAACCATGGCGCGAGAACACCCTTTCCGCTGCGTCAAAGATCCGTGTCCGGGTCTCCAAAGCCTTCTTTGATGGGGCCCTTTGTCTTTGTTTTTCTTGCAGGAAATCACGGCTCATAAAAACAGCTTGCCTTATATTTAACGACCGTTCAACTTAAATAACGTTCTCAAGGAGACCGGAATGTCAGAAACGCGCGAAAAATTCGCCCTCGTCGGGGCGGGGCCGATGGGTTTGGCCATGGCCAAGGTGCTGCGCGCGCAGGGCATCGCTTTTGATGGCTTTGAGTTGCACTCTGATGTGGGTGGGCTGTGGGACATCGAGGGGCCGCGCTCGACCATGTATGAAAGCGCGCATCTGATCTCCTCAAAGACCATGACGGAGTTTGCGGATTTTCCCATGGGTGCGGAGGTGGCGGAATACCCGTCCCACCGCGAGATGGCCCGCTATTTTCGCGACTTCGCAGAGCATTTTGATCTGCGCCGCCATTTTCGGTTTGGGGCGGAGATCACAGAGCTAGCGCCGGAAGGGGACAACGGCGCGGGCTGGCGTGTCATTTGGCGACAGGGAGGGCAAACGCATAGCGCCGTCTATGCGGGCGTTTTGATCGCAAATGGCACGCTCAGTACCCCTAATATGCCCAGGTTTCCGGGCCAGTTTGACGGCGAGCTGCTGCATGCCGCCGCCTATCGCCACCCGGAGCAATTTGCCGGCAAACGTGTGCTGGTGGTGGGGGCAGGCAACTCGGGTTGCGACATCGCGGTGGATGCGGTGCATCACGCGCAAAGCTGCGATCTGTCGATGCGGCGCGGCTATTATTTCGTGCCCAAATACGTCTTTGGCAAACCGGCTGACACCATGGGCGGCGCGATCAAGCTGCCGATGTGGCTCAAACGTCGGGTTGATGGGCTGATCCTCAAGTGGTTTGTCGGCAATCCTCAGAAGTATGGTTTTCCCAAGCCCGACTACAAACTTTATGAAAGTCATCCGGTGGTGAATTCGCTGGTGCTCTATCACGCGGGCCACGGCGATCTGACCATCCGCGCGGATATCGCCGATATTTCCGGGAAAACGGTGACTTTCACGGACGGCGCGCAAGCCGACTATGATATGATCCTTGCGGCAACCGGCTATAAACTCGACTATCCGTTCATCGACCAAAAACTGCTCAACTGGCAAAAAGATGCACCACATCTCTATCTGAACGCCATGCATCCGGAGCGCGATGACCTCTTTGTGCTGGGCATGGTGGAGGCCACGGGGCTTGGCTGGCAGGGACGGCACGAGCAGGCGGAAATGGTCGCGAGATACCTACGCGGGCTGAGAAGCGGCAGTGCTGCGGCGAAAAAACTCCAGCGTGAGAAGCGGTCCGGCTTCACCCGCGCAACCGGTGGAATGTCTTACCTCGAACTGCCGCGCATGGCCTACTACGTTGACAAGGCCACATACCGTGGCGCTGTGATGCGCTGGATCAAAGCGCTAGAGGCGGAGCAACCCAAATGACTGAGGCCAGTCTGGATGAGGTTGTGCTGAACTTCAGCGCAACCTCATTGACCGTGCTTAATGCGGTTCTGGCGGTGGTGATGTTTGCCATTGCCATCGACCTGACACCTGCCGATTTCCGTCGGCTGGTCCAGGCACCGCGCGCCTTGGTCACGGGATTGGTGTCGCAATTTCTACTGCTGCCTGCCGTGACCTTTGTGCTGGTGCTGCTCACCCAGCCGCAGCCCTCCATCGCATTGGGGTTGATGCTGGTGGCGGCCTGTCCGGGCGGCAATATCTCCAACTACATCACCCATCGTGCGGGCGGAAACGCGGCCCTTTCCGTGTCCATGACCGCATTTGCCACCGTCGGCGCCATCCTGATGACGCCGCTCAACATCGCGTTCTGGGGTGCGCTTTACGCGCCAACGCGCGCGATCCTGCAGGCCACGCAGATTGATCCGGTATCGGTTGCGATCACGGTGGGGCTTATGCTGATCCTGCCTCTGGTGCTTGGCGTGTCGCTCAACAGCGCGCGCCCCGAGCTGACAGCGCGCCTGCGCCGCCCGCTGCAGAATGTGGCCATGGCCATTTTCATCGCCTTTATTGTCTTGGCGCTGATTTCCAACTGGGACTACTTTTTGCAATTTGCGACCGCTGTGGCCGCGCTGGTGCTCCTGCACAACGCTTTGGCTCTGACCACCGGCTTCAGCATCGCCAGCGTGATGGGGCTTTCGGCCTATGACCGACGCGCGGTCACCATCGAAACCGGTATTCAGAACTCAGGCCTCGGCCTGATCCTCATTTTTGGCTTTTTCGGCGGGCTTGGCGGCATGGCCGTTGTGGCTGCGTTCTGGGGGATTTGGCATGCGATTACCGGCCTCGGTCTGGCCATGATCATGAACCGGACAGAGGCGGCAAGATGACCCGTATCCTGATAACCGGGGCCGCTGGCATGGTCGGCTCAGCCCTTCTGGCGGAGCTCGCCAGAACCAGCCATGAGGTCATCGCCTGTGATGTGCAGGCCCCCGAAGAGCTGCCCGCCAATGCGCGGTTTCATCCCATGGATGTCACCACCGATGCCCCGCTGCGGGTGATTGCCCGCTATCAGCCCGATGTGATTGTGCATCTGGCCTCCGTTGTGACGCCCCCCAAAGACAGCACGCGGGAGATGGCCTATGCTGTGGATGTGGTCGGGACCCGCTCTGTTGTGACCGCAGCCCTTGCGGCTGGCACCAAGCGTCTGGTGATCACCTCCTCAGGCGCTGCCTACGGCTATCACGCGGACAACCCAGTGCCGCTGCGTGAAAGTGATGACATCCGGGGCAATGCGGAATTTGCCTACGCCCATCACAAACGTCTGGTCGAGGAGTTTCTGGCCGAGGTGCGCCACAACGCGCCATTCCTCGAACAGGTGGTGCTGCGGGTCGGCACAGTGCTTGGGCGTCGCACCGACAATCAGATCACTGATCTCTTCCACAAACCGCGCCTTCTGGCGGTGCAGGGCAGCGACAGCCCCTTTGTCTTTGTCTGGAACCGGGATCTCGCCCGCATTCTGCTGCGCGCGGCCACGGATGGGCCTGCAGGCATATATAATGTCGCTGGCGACGGCGCGCTCAGCGTGGATGATCTTTCCGATATGATGGGCAAGCCGGTGTTGCGGCTGCCCGCCTGGCTGCTGCGCACCGCGCTCGCCGTGGCGCGCCCGCTTGGGCTGACGCAATATGGCCCGGAACAGGTCCGCTTCCTGCAATACCGCCCCGTACTCTCCAACACCGCTCTGAAACGAGATTTTGGCTACACACCGGAGAAATCCAGCCGCGAGGTGTTTGAGTTCTGGCATCGGAACCAGCGCTTATGAGTAAGCTGCGCGGGGCAGGGCGCAAAACCGCCGTGATTTCCGGTGGCGGCGGCGGGCTTGGCTCCGCTCTTTCAAAACAGCTGCAAGAGCAGGGCTGGCAGGTGGTGCTGCTTGATCGTGAGGTCAGCGGGCTGCAGATCTCAAACACGCAACTACCGATGAAATGTGATCTCACAGATCCAGCGCAGCTTGCCGCCTGTTGTGAGAAAATTCTGGCCTGCTTTGAGCGTATTGACCTGCTGGTCTATGCGGCGGGTGTCACCACGATTGGACCGGTGGCCAAACTCTCAGACCCCGCGCACCGACATCTCTTTGAGGTCAACTATTTCGCCGCTGTCGCTATGGCGCAGGCGTTTCAGAAAGCCCTGCGCCAAAGTCAAGGCGCCCATCTTGTGCTCACCTCCGTGGCAGGATTTGCCCCGCTCTACCAACGCGCGGCCTATGCCGCCTCCAAACACGCCATGGCCGGTTTTTTCGGCTCTCTCAGGGCGGAGGAGAAAGCTTTTGGCGTGCGGGTCTGTGTCGCCGCCCCGTCTTTTGTGGCAACCAATCCCGAGGGCCGTACCGATGCGCTCGGAATCTCACCGCCGGGCAGTGCGGCTGACGCGGTGGACGCCATGACACCGCAACAGGCCGCCACCGCAATTCTGCGCGGGTTTCGCCAAGGCAGGGATTTTGTGGCGGTGGGCCGCGTGTCCAAACTCGCCCATATGCTCAACCGCGTGTCGCCCTCCTTCTATCAATGGCTCATGGCGCGCACGATCAAAGGCGAAGCGGGGGAGGCGACGGATCGCGAGGCTTGAACGGCCTGGCAAATGTCTCCGTTTGTCCAACGCGACCAAAGTGGTCGACTCTGTTCAGAGTTCCAAAAAATTCACTCAGCCCGGGTCTCGCATCAGGCTGAGTGGATTTGTGGGGGGTGCTTTGCGGCTTGGTCGCCTGTCACATACTGGTTGAGGTGTAGGCCGTCATCAAAATCGCAATGATCACCAGTTCCACCACAAGTGGCGGCACCACAGCCTTGTCAAAACCATCTGCGAGTATGCCAATGATCCGTCCGGCCGCGACCGCTGCCATCACAATGGAAACAGCAACATACCCAAGGGTTTGCCCTGTGGTCAGCCCGATCACCAAAAGCGCGACCGAGGCCAGAAACAGCCCACCAATCACGGATCGGATCGTGCTGAGGCCGGGTGTGCCAACCGGCTCAATCGCGAAATTTGCAACCATGCGCCGTGGGGCAAACATGGACATGAGGCCAAGCGCCGTAAGCGCGACGGTGGCAGCGATGACAAGAATATTCAGTGTGAGGTCCATTTCTAGGCTCCTTTCTGGGAGAGAGTGTCACGCAAACCGCATCATCGCGTCGCTTGCGTTGTCCTGAGTGGTGGTGTCTGCAAAGGTGGCGTCGATGCTGACCTGATCGACCAAAGCTCCGGTGGGATAGCCCGCCTTGCTGGCATAGAAATGCCCGGTCTCAAACTCAGGGTTGAACAGGCCATCGACGTAGCGTTTCGCGCCGGTTTCAACGCTGTGCATCATGCCAAACAGCGGCATCAGCACGCCCCCGACATGTTTGAAAATGACCCGTTTGAGAAACGGCAGATCGTCAAACCCTGCAGTCCCCGCCGTGCCGCCGGGGCTCATGCTGACAAAGCGAACATGCGGATGTTTGCGCGCCATGGCCCCCATCCAGAGCGTCGCTGCGAGTTTGACATAGCCGTAGGTCTGCATCGGATCGCCCTCCGGCCCGAATTTGTTGCCATTGGCAATGGATTCAAATTCTTCCGGCGATCCGCTTGCCAGATCCGGGCGTTGCATCCCCATTTTCGGAATGCCTCGCGCCGCCTCAGAGCTGGCATAGAGCACCGTTGAGGTGATGAGCTGGCGCGACATCAATTCATTCACCAGCACGATATGGCCAAGCACATTGGTGGCAAAGATGGTGGTGACACCCTCGTTGGTCAGCGCATTGGGCTTTTGACCTCCGGTGCCACCGGCATTGAGCACCACCGCGTCAATCGGCGTGGTCAATGCGGCCACCGCCGCGCGCACTGTCTCGGGCGCGGTGACATCCATCAGCACGATCTCAAACATCTTGCGCCCGGTCTCGGTTTCAAGCGCGTTTCGGGCTGCCTCCGCTTTCGCCTGATTTCGGCAGGCAAGGTAGATTTTTTCCACCCCGTTTCGCATCGCCAACTGGCGGGCAGCCTCTCGGCCAAGCCCGGCATTGGCGCCTGTGATCAGGACAGTTTGAATGGGTTTCACAGCGCATTTCCTCCGTTTGCAGGTCTCGGGATCTCTCCCGCTATGCTCAGGAAATTAGGGTGTTTGAAAATAGGCGTGTATCCGGGTAAATTTGAACACAGCGGTTCATTTTTGAACCACAGAAGGGGGCGCAGTGGACGGTGATGCTTTGAATTGGGACGATCTGAAAGTCTTCTTGGCCGTGGCGCGCACGGGCACCATTCGGGGCGGGGCCGACAGCATGCATGCTAATCACACAACTCTCGCCCGACGCCTTACGGTGATGGAGGAACGTCTGGGCAGCCGGCTGTTTGACCGCTCCAAACAGGGATTGGCCCTCACGCAGCTGGGCGAAGATCTGCTGCCCTATGCAGAACGGGTCGAAGAAGAAATGACCGCCGCCGCCCGTGCGATTGTCGGGCGCGATGCGCAGCCTTCAGGCACCATCTATCTGACCCTGCCGCATGGGCTGGCCATGACGTCAATCGCCGATGACCTGAGCGCCTTCGCCGCGCTCTATCCCGATATTTCGCTGAATATGACCTTTTCCAACGATGTGGCCGATCTCACGCGCCGTGAAGCGGATGTCTCACTGCGCGTCGCAGATACGGTCACCGATGATGTGGTCGGTCGCAAGCTCGTGCAGATGTCCCAAGCCGCCTATTGCAGTCCTGATTATGCGGCGCGGGTGCGCGACAATCATGGGGAGGGGCTGCATCTCATCGGCTGGCACGAGCCCGAAGGAGAGGTCACTGCAAAATGGGTGCAGCAAAGCTGCTATCCCAAGGCGCAGCTCAAGCATCGTGTCTCTGAACTTGTGCCTCTGACAAATCTTGCTGCGGCGGGGTTGGGCATGGCTTATCTGTCTTGCAGCATCGGAGACCGACACCCCGGCCTGATCCGCGCCCCTTTTCAAACACCGCTGCCATACCGCAACCTCTGGCTGCTTCTGCACCGCGATTTGCGCAACACGGCCCGTGTGCGCCTGTTCGTGGATTTCCTCGCAGCTAGAGTCACCGCCCGCAAAAACGAATTCTGGGTGGCAGGTACAAAACCGCGGGAGGTGGCATAGCCAAAAGCTCTCAACGCTAAGAGCACGTGTCCAATAAGTCTGGATAAGGCCAGAGCTTCCACATCCAAAATCTGTGCTAAGTCACTGATAAGATGGAAAGTGGTGGGCGACCTTGGAATCGAACCAAGCGTGCGTCTCCGCGAGGGAGTTACAGTCCCCTGCCACACCTTGCGGCCTGTCGCCCACTCTCCTGAGGCGCGCTGGCCTCGTTGGTGTGAGGGGGTGATTACTGTGATGCGCGGGGGGCGTCAACCAGAAAAGTGGTTGCGTGAGGCGCTTCTTTTGCCCATTGGTGAAACCCTCTTATTTTGAAGGTGCAGAGCGATGAAAAAACCCAAGTGGGTCGTGGAAAAAGAACAGGCCAAGCGCAAAGAGGCGTCAGAAACCGTCTGGTTGTTCGGTTTGCACGCGGTGCGGGACGCACTGGCGAATCCCGCGCGGGAAAAATTGCGCCTGATCGTGACCAAAAATGCGGCGGATAAATTGGCTGAGGCCATCGCCGCCTCCGGCATCACACCCGAAGTGGTGGATCCGCGCAAATTCAAAGCCCCGATTGATCCGCAATCGGTGCATCAGGGCGCCGCGCTTGAGGTGAAACCGCTCAACTGGGGGCGCCTCTCCGATGTGGCGATCGCCTCTGATGACCGTCCGCAGCGGCTGATTCTGCTCGACCGGGTGACCGACCCGCATAATGTGGGCGCGATTCTGCGCTCTGCCGAAGTGTTTGGCGCGCTGGCCGTGATTGGCACCCGCCACCACTCTGCACCGGAAACTGGCGCGCTGGCAAAAACCGCCAGCGGGGCACTGGAACGCCAGCCGTATCTGCGCGAGCGCAATCTGGCGGACACCATCACGGCGCTGCAGAACATGGGCTATCTGGTGCTGGGCATGGACGGCGAGGCGGAACACACCATCGAGCAGGCGCTTGAGGGCAAGCGCGACATGCCCATCGCGCTGGTTCTGGGCGCAGAAGGCCCGGGCCTGCGGCAGAAAACCAAAGAGACTGTGGATCAACTGGTGAAAATCAATTTTGCCGGCGCGTTTGGCTCGCTCAATGTCTCCAACGCTGCGGCTGTCGCGCTTTATGCCTCGCTGCCGCAAAGCGCTCAAAGCTGAGCGCGGCGTGACGCCTCTTCCTCTTGCCAAAAATATCCCCGCCGGAGGCTCCCAAGGGCGCGGCGCAGTGCTTAGGTAGAGGCAGAAACACCAGAACGTGGAGGAGGGGCTCATCGCACACGCATCCAAAATCGCCACTTGCTGTTATTGCGGCACCCGCGCGGCCCTTGTGCTGCGCGGCGATGCCCGCCACGAGCTGGCCTGCTCCAATTGCGGCGCGCCTCTGCATGATCTCAAACATCTGCGCATGAGCGCTGTGCAGGAGGCGCCGCCCAGAAGCAAAGACAAGGGCGAGAAGCGGCGCAAAGCCAAATCGCCCGACTATGCTGCCTACAGCGCAAAATCGGCCAGCAAGCCGCCAAAGAACAAGAAACGCCCAAAACGCAAAAAGAAATCCACGGTGGGTTGGTTTCTGAAAGAAGCTTTTGATGTGATTGAAGACATCTTCGATTGAGCCGTTGGCGCGGCCTACGGTATCGCCGCGCCAGCTTCTGCACCTGAAGATAGGCCGCTGTTATGGCTCAACAAACCCGCTCAAACCGGCCGCGTCATAGGTGCAATTGTAAAGATTTTGGTAACGCTATCTTCACATGAATCTGATCATCTCTTCACATCCAGTTCTGCGATCTTATGTAGAGTAACAGGAAACACAGCCATCGGAGCCGCTGTGTTTCGCTTCACTGTCCCTCGTTCCGAACCTGCGCCCAAGGTCCCCCCTTGGGCGTTTTTTTATCTGACATCCGGATGTGCCTGCGACCATGTGCTATAAAAGTGCTTTGAGCGCGGCGTTGCGAATAAGCGTTTCAAGTCTCACACAGGTGTTCTAGCGTGCCTCCATGAGCGACACAGACGATTTTCTCCGCAAGATTCTCAAACGCAGCAAAGTGATTGCCGTTGTCGGCGTCTCCATGAATACGGTGCGGCCCAGCTACTATGTGGCGCGGTATCTGTCGCTGAAAGGCTACCGGGTCATTCCGGTCAATCCGGGCCACGCGGGCAAAACACTCTTTGGGGAAACCGTGGTGGCCGATTTGTCGGAGATTTCAGCGCCTGTGGATATGGTGGATATCTTCCGACGTTCAGAAGCGGTGCCGCCGATTGTCGATCAGGCGCTTGCCCATTTGCCGACGCTCAAAACGATCTGGATGCAGATCGGTGTGGAACATGCCGCAGCGGCGGCCAAGGCAGAGGCACAGGGGATTGATGTCATCCAAAACCGCTGCCCCAAGATCGAATATCAGCGCCTCTTTGGAGAGTTGCGCATGGGCGGTTTTGCCACCGGTGTGATTTCTTCCAAACTCTAGCCGTTGGAGCGAGGCGATGTGATCAGGCCGCGCTGACGTCCGTATTGCTGCGGTCCAGCAGACGGGCCATGACTTTCACCAGCTCATCTTTGCGATAGGGTTTGCCCAGACAGGCATTCATACCCGCTTTCAGATAGGCGTTGGTCTGTTCGGGCAGGATGTTGGCTGACAGCGCCACAATCGGCGTGCGCTGGTTGGGGCCGGGGCCGCTGCGCAGGATGGTCGCCGCTTCCACACCGTCCATATCCAGAAGCTGGATGTCCATCAGGATCAGATCGTAGCGCCGCGTTGCGCAGAGCTGCAGGGCAGGGCGGCCATCATCGACCACATCCATGGTGATCTGCATGCTCTCCAGAAACCGGCGCACGATCAGCTGGTTGGTCTTGTTGTCTTCCACCACCAGCACATGGGTGCCGGCGAAATCAGTGGCGGAGGGCTCACCTGCGTCACCCACGGGGAGCGCAGGCTGGCTCTCCTGCGCATCTGCTTCGATCAGCGGGAAGGTGAACCAGAAGGTGCTGCCCAGCAACGGGGTGCTGTTCACACCAATCCGGCCGCCCAGCAGCTCCACCAGCTCTTTGCAGATCGCAAGCCCCAACCCCGTGCCACCAAACTCGCGGCTGGTGGCGGTGCTGGCTTGCTCAAATTTGTTGAACACCCGTGTCTGCGCCTCCTCAGTGAGGCCAATGCCCCGGTCTGTCACCGAGACCCTGACAAAATCCCCATCCCGGATCATCTCGCAGCGTATGTCGCCCTCTTTGGAGAATTTGATCGCATTGCTCAGCAGATTGGTGATCACCTGATTGAGCCGCACCGGATCCCCGCGTAGGCAGCTTGGCAGGCGAGGATCCTGATAGACTTTGAGCTCAAGTCCCGCCGCCGTGGCCGCCGCCTGCTGAGACTGAACCGCCGTGGTCAAAAGCGCATCGCGCGCAAACGGGATCTGCTCAATGGTGATGCCATCCGCCGCGATCTTGGAATAGTCCAGAACGCCGTTGATCAGCCCCATCAGGTTCCGTCCGGAGCTGCGCCCTATCTGCACCAGTTCTTTCTGCTCAGGGGTCAGATCCGTTTCATCGAGCAGCTGAAGGACGCCGCTTAACCCATTGAGAGGAGTGCGGATTTCATGGCTCATCTTGGCCAGAAACTCAGATTTCTGAGCATCCGCCAGCTGCGCCTCATCGCGCAGCTCTTTGAGGTGGACCTCTTTTTTGTTCACCTCGGTGAAATACATCGACAGCCCGGCCATCAATGTGCAAAGCGCTGCGGTCATCGCCAATGTGCCTTCCACGGGAAAGGCGTCAAAAACAATCGACAGCACCAGAAAATTCACCACCATCAATGCCGTTGCAATGCGCGCAGTGAATCGCCCGACAAGGATCAGCAGGATAATAGGCGGCCCGATCAGAAACAGCTCCCGCCGCCAGATGTCAGAGCGATCCGCGATCAGCAGGTATTCCATGTGGACCCAGAAAATCGCCACCAGCACAAAGGCCGCCAGACGCAGGTTATGGGTCCGGTGCCAGATCGCGGGCACGGTAAAATAGGTCAGGCAGAACAGGTTGGAGATCAGGACCCCATGATCCGGCAGCGTGTCAGAGATATAGTAGACCGGAATGCTGTGCAGCAGGCCGATTGTCCCCACAATCAGGGAAAAGACACAGACCAGGCGTGTCCGGGCGTGGTCGAAATTGTCGTCGACCGCCATCTCCGGCCAAAAGTAGGCAAGGAATGCGCTGGAAATCGCCTTGAGTGGTTTGGTCATGCTCAATCGTACTCGTGATCACTGCCGCTGTAACCCAGCAAGCGTTAAAGCCTGCTGAATACATATAGCGGAACTCTGTTCCAAAATGCGTGAATTATCTATCTGAGGCCCTTGGCGGCAAAGACTTTGTTGCGTTCTTCCCAGACGTAACGCTCATCTTCCAGAACCGGCGACCAATATAGGTATCCGCCATACCGCCAGGGGTCGAGCACGATGCCCTCGCGCATGCTGTCGCCCTTTGCACTCACAATCACCGTGCTGTGTTCGATGCGAATATTATCATGATTGGCGATGGCGCGGTGCAGCGTCAGGCTTTGCAGGTCTTCCTGACGCAGGCGCGCCTCAAGGTCATCGGCCCAGTGCCAGCACAGCCCACGCGGCCTAAGCCCTTGATTGACCTTGGTGTTGTGGATCAGAGGGCCGTCGGTGACATTATAGGCCACGCGCAGCTCCAGCGGGTATTCATAGGCGATGCGCGCCACGCGGTTGGCCTCATCGAGGTCCACATCAGCGTCAAGCGAGAGGATTTCCTGTGCCAGCCTGGTGGGATTCGGCCTCAAGGCCTCTTGGGGCACGCCACATGCTGTCAGAAACAGGGCCGCAATAAGCCCCCAAATCACCAATCCCAAACGTGTCATACCGCCTGCCTCAAATACCAGTTGGCCACCTATAGGAACCCTCCGGACTTGGCAATTGCGGCCCGTATCACGCTTTGGTGCGCGCCGCTTTTTCGGCAATGCCGCTCATGCCTTGCCGCCGTGCCAGCTCCGCCAGCACATCCTCCAGCGCCACATCCCGCGCCTCCAGCATCACCAGCAGGTGAAACAGCACATCCGCCGCCTCATAGGTCAGCTTCTCGCGGTCGCCTTTTACGGCTTCGATCACCGCTTCAATGGCCTCTTCGCCAAACTTCTCGGCGCATTTCTCCGGGCCTTTGGCCAAAAGCTTGGCGGTCCAGCTGCTTTCCGGGTCCGCTTTGGCGCGCTCGGCAATGGTGGCCGCAAGATCGTTCAGAACACTCATGTCAGCCTCATTGGGATACCGGCGTCATGCATATATTGCTTGGCTTCCTGCACGGTGTATTCGCCAAAGTGGAAAATCGATGCGGCCAGGACCGCGCTTGCGCCGCCTTTGGTCACGCCCTCCACCAAATGGTCCAGATTGCCGACGCCGCCCGACGCAATCACCGGCACGTTGACCGCATCGCTGATCGCTTTGGTCAGCGGCAGATTGAAGCCCGCCTTGGTGCCGTCGCGGTCCATTGAGGTCAGCAGGATTTCCCCTGCGCCTTTGGCCACCACCAGCTTGGCAAATTCCACCGCGTCAATCGGGTTGCCGTCCTGATCCAGCGCCGCCTTGCGACCGCCATGGGTGAAGATGCCCCATTTGTTCGGCACGCCGTTTTCATCATGGCCAATGGTCTTGGCATCAATTGCACACACAATGCACTGGCTGCCAAATTGCGCTGAGGCTTCAGCAATAACATCGGGGTTGGCCACAGCGGCGGAGTTGAAACTCACCTTATCCGCCCCCGCCAGCAACAGCCGCCGCACATCGGCCACCGTGCGCACGCCACCGCCCACGGTCAGCGGCACAAAGCATTGCTCGGCGCAACGCTGCACCATGTCGATCATCACGCCCCGGTTGTCATGGGTCGCGTGGATGTCCAGAAAACAGATTTCATCCGCGCCAGCGGCATCATAGGCGCGCGCGGCTTCCACCGGATCACCGGCATCGCGCAGGCCAACAAAGTTCACACCTTTGACCACACGGCCATCAGCGACATCCAGACAGGGAATGATGCGGGTTTTTAGCATTGGGCACCTCTTTGCGCCCTCATACCCGCTTATCCGCGGGACGCCAAGAGCGCGGTTTTTTCGCTTATCGAGAAAACGTGATTGGCAAATCGCGCTATGATGTCGTGACTGATCCCACGATCTCATTTTTGGAGCAGATCACCATGAAAAATATTCTCATTGCAGGAGCCATTGCCTTGTCTTCCACCCTTCCGGCCCAAGCGGAGCTTTTGTCTGTCCCGTCCAACAAATCGGTCGCGCAGACCGTTGATGCGCTGGCCGCCGCCGTGGAAAACGCCGGTGCCAAAGTCTTTGCGCGTGTGGATCACGCAGGCGGGGCCGCCAAAGTGGGCGCAGAGCTGTCTGATGCGGAGCTGCTGATTTTTGGCAATCCGAAGATTGGCACCCCCGCCATGCAGGCAGACATCAAGGCCGGGTTGTTCCTGCCGCTCAAAGTGCTGGCCTATGAGGACGCACAAGGGCAGGTCCTCCTGACCTATGAAGATCCGGCGCAGATGTTCGCGGGTCTGGATATTGCCGAGGATGCCGCCTTTATCGCCACCATGCGCGGCGCTCTGGCCAAGCTGACCGCCGCAGCGGCGGGCGAGTAACTCGTTCGGGGGCTGCGGGCGTCAGCCCGCGACCCGACGAAGCGCATCTCGTATGATCAGCACGTGAAAGGGCATGATCGTCGCCAGATAGAGGCGGCCCGTCAGGTTGTGCCGATGCACCCATGTTGACAGATAGACATGCTCCCCCGTGCTGTAGATCGACACACGGAAATCCAGATGGTGATCGTTGAACCCGGCGATCACCTCCTGATCCGTCTGCGCTTCAATCGGGAAAATGCCAACATGATCCGCGCCCGCATGGGCGTCCTCGACATCTGATGGGCCTTTGAGGCCCAGCGGAGCCACCAGCTTATTGCGCAGCGCCACCAACACCTGTGCCCAGTCGGGAAAACGCGTGACTTCGTCTGCCGCCGCACGCGCGGGCAGGGCGCATTTTGCGCGGTAACAATCCAGAAAATCGCCCTCTGCCACGCGGCTCTGCAGCAGACTGTCCGCTGGCAGCTGCGCTGCGCTGACTTTGGTGAATGCGCCCAACATTTTGCAGCTCCTTTTCGTCGCCTCACCTCAAAATCTGGGGGTGGGAGCCTTTCGAAGCCAGAGGACCAATCGTCACGCCTTGGGGGCTGCGCGGCGTCTCAGGTCGGCGGCAATCATCAGGATCAGGGCCAGCATGGCCACAAATCCGATCGGCAGCGTCAGCACAACAAGCCCCGCCTTGGAGTAGGCCGCGTTAAGCTGGCTGGCGATATTGACGCCCTCCACCCAGCAGCCGTTCTGCTGGAGCGCCAGCCCAAAGTCACAGCCGTGTTTTTCCGCCGTGCTTTGGGCCCAATACACATATGCCGCCGGGATCAGGGAGAGGGCCAATATCAGGCCCAGCCCCCCATAGACGATCCGGCGGCGCAGGCTCATGCCTTCAGAACTTTCAGCGCCTCAGCCAGATCAATCGCCCCGTCATAGAGCGCCCGGCCCGAAATCGCCCCGTTCAGCGCGGCACCACAGTCCTTGAGCGCCTGCAGGTCTCCCAGAGAGCTCACACCACCGGAGGCAATCACAGGGATCGAAACAGCCTGCGCAAGCGCTGCGGTGGCCTCCACATTGGGGCCTTTCATTGCGCCATCGCGCATGATGTCGGTGTAGATGATCGCTGCCACACCTGCGTCCTCAAAGGATTTGGCCAGATCGGTGACCATCACGTCGGTCTCTTCGGCCCAGCCCTTAGTCGCCACTTTGCCGTTGCGCGCATCAATGCCCACAGCCACTTTGCCGGGGAACTCCTTGGCCGCTTCGCGCACCAGATCGGGGTTCTCAACCGCCACGGTGCCGAGGATCACGCGGCTCAGGCCTTTGTCGATCCAGCGCGCGATGGTGGCCATATCGCGGATGCCGCCGCCCAGCTGGGCTGGCACATTGGTCTGCTTCAGGATCTCTTCCACCGGCGCGGCATTCACCGGCTCCCCGGCGAAAGCGCCGTTCAGATCGACCAGATGCAGCCATTCACAGCCCGCGTTGACAAACTCCATCGCCTGCGCGGCGGGGTTTTCATTGAACACGGTCTCTTTGTCCATGTCGCCATGCAGCAGGCGCACGGCATTGCCGTCTTTGAGGTCGATGGCCGGGTAGAGGATCATAAGCGGGCCCTGTTTTGTCTGAGTGATTGTTGGCCAAGCGTGTGGCACGGTCTTGCTCAAATTGCAACGCGGCTGCCCGATTGTGGCTTTGTTAAATGACCCAAAGTCACAGTTGATCGGAATCAGCCCCTGTCGCAGGCTCCACCGCGTCAACATGGGAGGACCTGATGAAAAAGACACTACTGGCCGCGGCCATGACCCTCGCCGGCACCGTCGCCGCCTTTGCCGATCCGGTTGAAGGCGTCTGGGAAACCGAGCGTTCCGCAGGCGAAGACTTCCTGCATGTCAAAATCGCAGCCTGCGGCGAGGAAATCTGCGGCACCATCCACAAAGCTTTTGACGCCGATGGCGCAGCCAACGCGGGCTATGAGCATCTGGGCAAGAAGATGATCTGGTCCATGGGTGCTGACGGTGGCGGAGCCTACTCCGGCGGCAAAATCTGGGCACCGGATGTGGACAAGACTTACAAATCCAAAATGTCCCTCAGCGGCAACACCCTGAAAGTCAAAGGCTGCGTGGCCGTGATCTGCCGCAGCCAGAGCTGGACCCGCGTGAACTAAACGCGACGCTTACCCAGTTAGAAGAAGGCGCAGAGCGATCTGCGCCTTTTTTTGTTTGCGGCTCAGTCTTTAGAGCGCACCTGTGTATTCGCCACGCGCCGGATAGTTGTTGGCAATCGCAAAATCCAACGCCCCCACCAGTTCCGAAAAATGCGGCCGCACAAAGGGCATGGTCTGCACAGAACCGTAGTAAAGTGCCTGCTCAGGGCTCACCATGAACAGCCCGGGCTCGGAAAATAGGGCCGGCTCTTCGATCCCGATCGACGTCTTGCCACGCGACGTGGAGATATAAAGCCCCCATTTTTTGGCTTCCGTCAGCGGCAGGTCATAAGCAAACCGCAACCCCTTGGCCTCAATCTTCTCCACCATCTCCGCCGCGCGCTCTTCACCATCGCTGCTGACCGCCACACAGGTCACACCACGCTCGGCAAAAGCATCAACCAGCTTTTCCAGCTCTTTCAGATAGTTGGCGCAAATCGGGCAATGCAGACCGCGATAAAAACACACCACAGTGCCGCGCTCTGAGCCTTCGCTGGCCAGATCAAATGTGCCGCCGCCCACAAGCGGCAATGTCAGGTCGGGGGTCTTCTGGCGGGGAATGAGCATGAGGAACTCCTGGTAATGGTTAAAAAAACGGCATGCTTGTGTTATTGCAGTATTCTGGGCACATTAAATCCGAATAATCGTGCTGAAAATCCGAGGTGCCCTTGGACCGTTTAACCACATTAATGGATAAATTTCACCTAACGGTGCGCAGCGCCCCGCTTGATCGTGCCAATCTTCTGGTTTTTGGCGATGCTGAGGGTGCGCCGCTGGACGTGGTGTTCTGGCCGCGGGGCCGTAGGGGGCGTGTCGCAGACACGGCCGCGATCTTTGCTGCGGAGGTTGACTGGATGGGGCGCTCAAATCCGCTGATGGCGTCTTTGCCGGAAACGCTGCGCTATGATCTGCGCGATGAGGGCGACAGCCGCGCGCTGGTGCGGCTGATGGCCGAGGAAACCGCAGGCAACCGCTGCGGCGCACAATCGGTGGTCAATCGGCTCGGTGAGGCCCTGATGGTGCGGCTGCTGCGCGATCAGATTGCCAAAGGCAGCACTGAGGCCGGGTTGCTTGCCGGGCTGGCCGATCCGCGCCTGTCCCGCGCCATTGTGGCGATGCATGATCAGCCCAGCCACCTCTGGAGCAACGCGGATCTCGCCGCGCAGGCCGGGCTTTCACTCTCGCGCTTCTCAGAGCTCTTTGCCGCCACGGTCGGGGAAACGCCGATGGGCTATCTGCGCCGCTGGCGTTTGATTCTGGCTCATCAGGATATTCTGCGCGGCGATCGTGTAGATGCCGTGGCGCGCCGCTACGCCTACGCCAGCCCGGAAAGCTTCACCCGCGCCTTTCGCAAAGCCCATGGCGCAGCGCCATCTTCCTTGCGCGCCGCCTGAGGCCCCTGCGGCCCCAAGGCTTCTCATTCTTAAAATATCCCGGGGAAGCCACCGCTCGCGGTGGCAGGGGCAGAGCCCCTAAAGCGCTTCACAGAGCAGCTTAAGGCGCCCACTTCAGAAAGTTGCCAATCATCCGCAGACCAATGTCCTGGCTTTTTTCGGGGTGGAACTGCATTCCCACCATCGTGTCCCGGCCAATGATCGCGGTCACGTCGCCGCCGTAGTCCACATGCGCCAGACGTTCTTCCGCCTTGGTCACATGGAACTGGTAGGAGTGCACAAAATAGGTGTGATCGCCGCTCTTGATCCCATCGAGCAGCGCGTGCGGGTGGTCAATCACCAGATTGTTCCACCCCATATGCGGCACCTTCAGGGCTGTGTCGCTTGGCGTGATGCGTTTCACATCGCCTTCAATCCAGCCCAGTCCTTCGGTCAGCTCATACTCATGGCCCCGGCTGGCCATCAGCTGCATGCCCACACAGATGCCCAGAAACGGACGGCCTTTGGTTTCGACCGCTTCCACCATGGCGTCATAGATGCCCTTGTGCCCGCGCAGCTCTGCGGCGCAGGCCGGGAAAGCCCCGTCGCCGGGCAGCACCAGACGGTCCGCCTTGGCCACCACCTCGGCGTCAGAGGTCACCACAACCTCGCCGCCATCCACCTCCGTCGCCATGCGCTGAAAGGCTTTCTCGGCGGAGTGCAGATTGCCGGATTCATAGTCGATGATCGCGGTCAGCATAAGCGAACCCTCTAAATGTCTTTTTTGATCTCAAACGTAGGGTGCGCTCTCAGAGCGCACCTTTGGTCGAAGGAATAGCATCCGCCTTACGCGGGTCCACCTCAACCGCTTCGCGCAGCGCACGCGCCACCGCTTTGAAGGCGGCTTCGGCAATGTGGTGGCTGTTGAACCCGTGGATCTGGTCCACATGCAGGGTGATGCCGCCATGGGTCGCAAAGCCCTGGAAGAACTCGCGCACCAGTTCGGTGTCAAAGGAACCGATCTTCTGGGTTGGCATCTCAAGGTTCCAGATCAGGAAAGGCCGCGCGGAGAGATCCAGCGAGGCGCGCACCTGCGCGTCATCCATCGGCAGGTGGCAGGTGGCATAGCGACGGATGCCTTTCTTGTCACCCAAAGCCTGTGTCAGCGCCTGACCCAGCGTGATGCCCACATCCTCAACGGTGTGATGGTCATCAATGTGATAGTCGCCCTCGGCGCGGATCGTCATATCAATCAGGCTGTGGCGCGACAGCTGGTCCAGCATATGGTCAAAAAAGCCCACACCGGTTTTGTTGTCATAGGTGCCGCTGCCATCCAGATTGATGTCCACGGTGATTTTGGTTTCCGCGGTGGCGCGGGTCACGCTTGCCTTGCGCATGGGAGACGTCCTTCGCTCTCTGTATTGCCGCGCCCTTATAGGGGCGGGCAGGGGGCAGGCCAAGGGGGCGGATTTTCAGATTGTGAGGCAGGTGGCATTTGTGCCAGTTTGAGGCCAAATCAAATGAGGGCCTTCATGACCACCTGCGTCTTTATCCAGATCCGCTGCAAACCCGGCACCACCTACCGCGTCGCCGAAGAGATTGCGCTGAAGGAAATCCACTCCGAGCTGCATTCCACCAGTGGTGACTACGACCTCCTGATGAAGCTCTATATCCCCGAAGGCGAAGATGTGGGTAAGTTCATCAACAGCCACATGCTCGACATTCCCAACATCGAACGCACGCTCACGACGCTTACGTTTAAGGCGTTTTGATCGCAAAAGCCGCAGGGCACAGCGGAGGGTGGCCTCTGTTGGAGGCCTTCGGCGAGAGTATTTTGGGCAGAATGAAGGCTTAGTTTAGGTGAGCCTTCCGCCAATCCAAGTTGCCGCAATCGCGCGGTCATCTCCCATCATGATGGTCGGGAAAAGCGCTTCCCAGAGATCCTCCGCGCGTGCGGCGCGTTGGGCGATCTCTGGCGTGCTGGCGAGGTCCAGCACCACAATGTCAGCCTCCATCCCCGCTGCCAAATTTCCGATCTGATCTGCCATATGCAGGGTCTGGGCAGAGCCTTGGGTGGCCAGCCACATCAGCTCGGCCGCATGTAGAGGGTGGTGGCGCAGCTGTGCCACCTCATAGGCCGTCGCCATGGTGCGCAGCATGGAGAAGCTTGACCCGCCGCCGGTGTCAGAGGCCAGCCCGATCTTCTGCCCTTGGGTCATCAGCCCTTTGAGGTCAAACAGCCCCGAGCCAATAAACGTGTTGGAGGTCGGGCAATGGATCAATCCCGCACCGACCTCTCGCAGCCTATCTTTCTCGCGCGGCTCAAGGTGGATCGCATGACCATAAAGCCCGCGCGCGCCCAGCAGGCCAAACTGCTCATAGGTATCAAGGTAATCCCGCGCCTCAGGAAACAGCTCCCGCACCCAGGCGATTTCGTCTGTCTGCTCGCTCAGGTGGGTCTGCATCAGGCATTCGGGATGCTCGGCCCAGAGCGCGCCAAGCGCCTCCAGCTGTTCGGGCGTGGAGGTTGGCGAAAACCGTGGCGTGATCGCATAGCTGATCCGCTCCACACCGTGCCATTTCTCAATGAGCGCCTTGCTGTCGTCATAAGCGCTCTGCGGTGTGTCGCGCAGCCCGTCAGGCGCATTGCGGTCCATACAGGTCTTGCCCGCCACAACCCGTTGCCCCCGGCGCTGGGCCTCGCTGAAAAACGCCTCCGCCGACTCCGGATGAATGGTGCCATAGCTCGCCATCGTGGTGACGCCATGCCGTGCGGTCAGATCAAGATAAGTCTTGGCGATCTGATCCGCATAGGCGCGATCTTTGAACCGCATCTCTTCTGGGAAAGTGTAGCTGTTCAGCCAATCAATCAGCCGCTTGCCCCAGCTCGCGATGATGCCGGTCTGCGGATAATGCACATGGGCATCCACAAAGCCTGCACAGATCAGCTGATCGCCATAGTCCACCACCTGCACCTCGGGATGGGCGGCTTTCAGAGCTGCGCCATCCCCAACCGCGGCGATCTTGCCATCCCGGATCAAAACACCCCCGTGGGGCAGGTGCCGCACCGCGCTCTCAATCGGCGTTTCAAACGGGCTGGCGGCAAAAGACAGGGTCTGACCAAGCAGCAAAACAGGAGGGGGCATCACGGCAAACTCCGCAGTATCGGGCATCATTTCATCACGGGGCGCAGGCCGCTGTCAGGGCGGGCCTTTTTTGGCGTCAAAACCGTCGCATCCCATTGAGTTCTCTCCCTGCTTTAAACTATGGTCCGGGCCAAGTCCAAGCCTCGTCCGCGCCGCGCCAGAGGGCTGGGCGGATCAGAGCAAACGCCCCGCAGCCACCGATGAAATTCGCGGCGCTCAAGCGGCAGAACGAGAGAGCAGGTGTCATGACCCAAGCCATCGATCAGACCGCCGAGATTGCTGCTGAGACCGAAGAGCAGGACGACTACACCCTGAGCCCGAAACTGGTGGCCGGTGTGCTCTATGCCATTGAGGCGGGTGACCGGGCCACGCTGCTCGATCTGATGGAGCCGCTGCACGCGGCGGACATCGCCGACCTTCTGGAACAGATCAACGCCTTTGACCGCCGCCGCCTTGTGCAGCTTTACGGAGCGGAGTTTGACGGGGAGATCCTCTCCGAACTGGATGAAGGTCTGCGCGAAGAGGTGATGAACGTCCTGCGCCCGGATGTTCTGGCCGAAGCGGTGCGCGATCTTGAAAGCGATGACATCGTTGATCTGGTCGAGGATCTGGATGAGCCCCAGCAGGAAGCCATTCTTGATCAGCTTGAGGATGCCGACCGTGTCGCGGTGGAACAGGCGCTCAGCTATCCGGAGAACACCGCTGGCCGTCTGATGCAGCGCGAGACCGTGTTTGCCCCGGAGCACTGGACCGTGGGGGAGACCATCGACTTCCTGCGCAACGCCGAAGAGCTGCCGGAGCAGTTTTACCATGTGATCCTTGTCGACCCGCGCATGAAGCCCGTGGGCAATGTCACGCTGGGCAAACTCATGTCCTCGCGCCGTGATGTGCTGATGGCGACCTTGGTGGAAGAGGTCTTTCAGGTCATCCCGATCACCCAGGACGAAGAAGACGTCGCCTATGCCTTCAACCAGTATCACCTGATTTCCGCCCCTGTGGTGGATGAAGACGAACGTCTGGTCGGGGTGATCACCATTGATGACGCCATGGTGGTGCTGGATGAGGAACACGAGGAAGACATCCTGCGCCTTGCCGGTGTGAGCGATGAATCCAGCCTCTCAGATACGATCTTCAACGCCGCCAAAGGCCGAGCCACATGGCTGTTTGTGAACCTGCTGACCGCCATTCTGGCCTCGGGCGTGATCAACCTCTTTGCCGATACGGTGGATCAGATGGTGGCGCTAGCGGTGCTGATGCCGATTGTGGCCTCCATGGGCGGCAATGCCGGCACCCAGACCATGACCGTCACCGTGCGCGCGCTCGCCACCAAAGACCTCACAGCACAAAACGCCATGCGGGTGATCTGGCGGGAACTTTCTGTGGGCGCGCTCAATGGGGCGCTCTTTGGCTTTATCATGGCGCTGGTGGCAGGGGCGTGGTTTGGCGTGCCGATGCTGGCTGTGGTGATTGGCGTGGCCATGCTGCTCACCCAGATTGCCGCCGCGCTGGGCGGCATTCTGATCCCCATGGCGCTCGACCGTATGAACATCGACCCTGCCTTGGCCTCCGGCCCCTTTGTCACCACGGTGACAGATGTTGTCGGCTTCTTCCTTTTCCTCGGGCTCGCCGCCCAGGTCCTTTTGTGAGTGACTGACCATGACCCCTGAATTGACATTGAACGACCAGAAAGCCGCCGCCCGCAAAGCCGCATTTGCCCGCCGTAAGGAGGCCTTTGCCATGGCAGGCCCCGGTCAGGCCGGGCATCTCTCTGAAGTGCTCGCAGGCCATCGCGGTGTGCCGCTGGCGGGCTATATGCCGATCCGCACCGAGATTTCACCACTTGCCGCCATGGCAGAGGCCGCGGCCCATGGCCCTGTTGGGGTGCCTGTCATTCAGGGCGAAGCCATGCCGCTCAAATTTTCCCGCTGGGAACCTGACGCGCCGCTGCGCGATGGACCGTTTGGGGCCAAAGTGCCAGAGGTGGATGATTATTTTGAGCCGGAAATCGTGATTGTCCCGCTGGTGGGCTTTGATCTCAAGGGCGGGCGTCTGGGCTATGGTGGCGGCTTTTATGACCGCACACTGGAGCTGCTGCGCAGCCGCCGCGCCACATTGGCAATCGGCTTTGCCTTTGAAGAGCAAATGGCGGAGGCCCTGCCGCTGGAAGCCACCGATCAGCCACTGGATATGGTGATCACCCAAAGCCGGGTGATCGAGTTTTCTCGCTGATCAGGCACCGCCCGTCGCGCCACATCGAACGCGCTGGGCGATGTGACCGTAAGGATCAGGTCGCCCGTTTAAATCAGGTCGCCTGCGTGCGGAAGTATTCCCAGGCATCGACCGCCTGACCGCTTGGCAGGATGCAATAGCCCACGGCATTGCCGTCCGCATCTTGGCGGATTTCATACTGGTTGCCTTTGTCCACACAGAGCGTCGCCGCCGGATTGGCCAGATTGGTGGGATCATTGGGGTAAGGCTCGGTGCAGCCAGCAAGGGCGAGGGCACCAGCGGCGGCAGTCAGGGCTAGGATGGGTTTCATAATTCACCTGTGGTTGGAATGACTTGCCCCAAGATACCGCGTCAGGCGCATAGGGCAAGATTGGATGTGGCCTGCGCGCTCCGGCGCTGTTGTCGCTGGCAAAATGTGGCTTGCGCAGTCTTTCCGCAGTTCGCGCCAAATTCAGCCATAATTGGTTGTGATTAGTCTCCATACACGCATAGCGAGTTTGGAACTATGATCAAAGATCTGGCGCAGGCCCTTCAGGTTGTCCTTGTGTTTGACAATACACGACAGTTCAAGCGCCAGTTCAAAGCGCTTGAGCGCCTCATTCCACGCCTGCAGGACGCGCTCAAGGACTATGGCCCCTGGACCAGCTTAAAAGGCTATAATTCGCCCAACCATCTGGGGCTGGCCACGGATCAGGTGAATGTCACGCTGGAGCGGTTTGACAAGCCTTTGCCGCAGGATGGCTTTTCTTCAGTGCTGTCCAACGCGCTTACGGCGACGCTGCGCCCTGATCTGTTTCAGGCGGTCAAACAGCACAAGCGGGCCATCCTGATTGAGGTCGCTGCAGGTTCAGTGCCCGGTATTGCCGCTGCACTGGCCAACAGTGGCGCGGACAGCGACTTCATTGCCAGTCTCGGCCCCATGTTAGGGGATGTTGCCAACACCGACAGTTTTGAGCGTCGGCTGCTGATTGCCCAGACCGTTGCCACGGCCTTGATTGGCGAGATGATGCCCTCTGCGGTGCATTGGTGTCAGTCCCATCAGCTGCTGGACGGGGCCACATTTGTGAAACTGGCCTCCGTCGGCTTTAATCCCGTGCTCTATGTCGCGCCTTTTCCCTTTGGGGCTGGGGCAGGGCCTGACGGCCCCCAGAAGGTCGGCCTGCGCGCCATTGGCTCACAGCATTTTTTGGGAAAAGAGGTGATCTTTGCCCCGGAGGACACCGACCCGCAGCAGCTGTTTCAAAACCATCAGCATATTCTGGAGTTCCTGACCTATTGCCGCGCGCTGGGGCGCATTCTGGGAGATATGGAAACCTTCAGCACTGATGCGCCGGGGGCTGATGTGATCGAGGTGCGCCACAATGCAGACAACCCTCAGTTTCCCAACGGCTACATCGAGCTGCGCAGACGGTTGCCCGACGCGCCCAAGCCCCGCAGCGTGGTGACTACGCAGATGCTGAGCGAGCAACAGCTCAGCGCGGCGGTGCGCGGCGACCGCAACGCCCTGCCCAAAAACACGCAGCAACCGGCAGAGGTCGGCCCTCAAAGCCTGCGCAGCAAGCTCCGGTTCCTCTATGCCACCCTGCGCTATCACCGGGTCGGTCGCCTGCTTGCAGGGCTTGTGTTTCTCTACATCCTTTTCACCCAATTCCCCGCGCCGGAGTTTCTGGTCGCCTATGTTGAGGGGCGCTGATTGGTGCGCTGATTGGTGTGCGGTGCCACGGGATGCGCAGGAATGCGCGCCGGTGGTGGTTCCTCCCTTGAGGTGAGCCGCGATCAGGGATAGGACCATCCCCCATGAAAATGCTCTTTCTAGGTGATGTGATGGGCCGCGCAGGACGCGCGGCTGTGGTGGAACGCCTTCCCAAGCTGCGGGAAGACTGGCGGCTCGATTTTGTCGTGGTAAACGGCGAAAACGCTTCCAACGGCATGGGGCTGTCTGGCGCCCACGCCAAGGCGCTGCTCGATGCCGGGGCCGATTGCCTCACGCTTGGCGATCACGCCTTTGACCAGAAAGACATGCTGCAATTCATCCAGTCGGAGCCGCGCATCATCCGCCCGCTGAACTACGCCCGTGGCGATGTGCCGGGCAAAGGGTTCCGCGTGTTTGAAGCGCGCGGCGGGCGCAAGGTGCTGGTCACCCAGGCGCTGGGACAGGTCTTTATGAAGCAGCCTTATTCCGATCCGTTTTCCGCCGTGGATCAAGTGCTTCGCGCCCATCCGCGCGGCGGCATGGTGCAGGCCGCGATCGTCGATATGCATTGTGAGGCCACTTCCGAGAAGATGGGCATGGGGCATTACTGCGATGGCCGTGTGAGCCTTGTGGTGGGCACCCACACCCATGTGCCAACGGCAGACACCCAGATCCTGCCCAAAGGCACGGCCTTTCAGGCGGATGCGGGCATGTGCGGCGACTACAACTCCGTCATCGGTATGGAAAAAGAAGAGCCCATGCGCCGCTTTGTCACCGGCATGCCCAAGGCGCGGTTCACGCCTGCGCTGGGGGAGGCGACGCTTTCAGGGGTTTATGTGGAAACCGACGACCGCACCGGCGCCGCCACCCGCATCGAGATGGTGCGTCAGGGCGGCAGGCTCAGCCAGTCCGGCCCAAGCTGACGCCTTTAGCAGCCCATGTCGCCCCTGCAGTTTAGCGCAATCCTGCTGGCCATTGGCACCGGTTGGGGGCTCACACAGCCGCTGGCAAAAATCGCAGTGTCTGAGGGGTACCAGCCGCTTGGGCTGATCTTCTGGCAAATGCTGATTGGCGCGGTGTTTTTGTTTGTGTTGCGGCTGCTCACCGGCAAATCCGTCGCCCTACCACGTGACAAACTGTGGTTCTTCCTGCTGATCGCCGCGCTTGGCACATTGATCCCCAACAGCTTTTCCTACCGCGCGGCGGCGGAACTGCCCTCCGGTGTCATGTCCATTGTGATCTCGCTGGTGCCGATTGTCGCCTTTCCCATGGCGCTCCTCTTTGGGGTGGACAGGTTCAACTGGCCACGCCTGATCGGCTTGCTGGCAGGGCTTGCAGGCGTGGTGATCCTGTCAGAACCCGCCGCACTGCCGGATCCCGCCATGGCGCTCTGGTTGCCCATCGCGGTGATTGCCCCGGTCTGCTACGCGCTGGAAGGCAACGTGGTGTCGAAATGGGGGATGCAGGGGCTGGGCGCTGGCCATGTGCTCTATGGCGCAAGCGTGGTGGGCGCCATATTGGCCCTGCCGCTGGCGCTGGCCTCCGGTCAATTCATTGATCCGCGCACCGAATGGACCGCGCCGGAGTTTGCGCTGGTGCTCTCGTCAATCATTCACGCCTGTGTCTACACCGCCTATGTCTGGCTGGTGTCCCGCGCAGGCGCGGTCTTTGCGGCGCAGGTCTCTTATGTGGTGACCGGCACAGGCGTGCTCTGGGCGATGATCTTGCTGTCTGAGCGCTACTCGCTCTGGGTCTGGGCGGCGCTCGCGCTGATCCTGACCGGCATGACCCTCGTGCGTCCGCGACAGTCTTCCTGATCTGCAGAGGAGGGGGCTTTGCCCCCATCGCGGCGGGGCCGCGATCCCCCCAGAGTATTTTGGGCAGAATGAAGAGCGGGGTGAAGCGCAAGGCGCCATGACGTTGCTGTCAGACTGAGCAAAGCGCGCTATTCCTGCTGATTGGAAACGAAAACCGCTTGCCCGGCATCGGCGCCATGATAAAACTTGCCCGCTGATAAGGGCTGAGCACTATGGATCTTTTTGCGTTTTCTCAAACCACACAGGCGGTCTTGGCTCTGCTGACGGTGGCCAGCATGTTTGTGCTGTTCCTCAAGGAAGTCTACCCCACAGAGGTGGTTGCCATTGGCGGGGTGGCGGTTCTGTTGTTCCTCGGCGTGCTGCCTTATGAGGCCGCCTTGGGTGTGCTCTCAAACCCTGCGCCATGGACAATTGCCGCAATGTTCATTGTCATGGGCGCCTTGGTGCGCACCGGGGCCCTGTCGACCTTCACACAGCTCGCAGACGGGCAGGCCAAACGAAACCCCGCGCTGGCAATTGTGATGCTTTTGGGGTTTGTGATCGTTGCCTCGGCCTTTGTGTCCAACACGCCGGTGGTGGTGGTGATGATCCCGGTCTTCACCCAGCTTGCGCGCACATTGGGAACTTCGGCCTCTAAGTTGCTGATCCCGCTCAGTTATGCCGCGATCATGGGTGGGACGTTGACCCTGATTGGCACCTCCACCAACCTGTTGGTGGACGGCGTGGCCCGCGATCAGGGGCTCGAGCCGTTCTCGATTTTTGAGGTCACACCGCTGGGCCTGATCATTGTGGCTTGGGGGATGCTCTACCTCTATGTCATCGGCCGTCGCCTGCTGCCGGAGCGTGCAAGCATGGCAGACCTGCTGTCCAACCGCAGCCAGATGAAATTCTTCACCGAGGCGGTGATCCCGCCGGAAAGCAACCTTGTGGGCCGGGAGGTCACCGGGGTGCAGCTCTTCAAGCGCGACGGCGTGCGCCTGATCGACGTGATCCGCGGGGACACCTCCCTGCGCCGCAACCTCAAAGAGGTGACCCTGCAGGTCGGCGACCGCGTGGTGCTGCGCACCAAGATGACCGAGCTTTTGAGCCTGCAGCGCAACAAATCGCTGAAACGGCTGGATCAGGTCGGCGCGGTGGAAACCACCACAGTTGAGGCGCTGATCACACCGGGCTGCCGCATGGTCGGCCGCCGCCTTGGCTCCCTGCGTCTGCGCCGCCGCTATGGTGTCTATCCGCTGGCGGTGCATCGCCGGAACCAGAACATCGGCCAGCAGCTCGACCAGCTTGTGGTGCGGGTGGGGGACACGCTCCTGCTGGAAGGCGCGCCGGAAGACATCCAGCGCCTGTCGGCGGATATGGATATGGTGGATGTGTCCCAGCCCTCTGAGCGGGAATACCGCCGGGGCCACGCGCCGATTGCCTTGGGCGCCATGGCGGGCGTTGTGGTGCTTGCAGGCTTTGGTCTGGCACCGATCCTGCTGCTCTCGCTGCTGGCGGTGGCTGTTGTTCTGCTGACCCGCTGCATTGATGCGGATGAGGCCTTCTCCTTTGTGGATGGCCGGCTCCTGTCGCTCATCTTTGCCATGCTGGCGATTGGGGCGGCCTTGTCCTCCTCAGGGGCGGTCTCGCTGATTGTCACCAGCCTTGCCCCGGCGCTTGAGAACCTGCCGCCCTTCCTGCTGGTCTGGGCGATCTATTTGCTGACCTCCGTGCTGACCGAGCTTGTCTCCAACAACGCTGTGGCGGTGGTGGTCACCCCCATCGCGGTGGGGCTGGCACAGGCCATTGGCGTTGATCCGCGCCCGCTGGTGGTGGCGGTGATGATCGCGGCCTCTGCAAGCTTTGCCACGCCAATCGGCTATCAGACCAACATGCTGGTGTTCGGCCCGGGCGGCTACAAGTTCACCGATTTCATGCGCGTCGGCATTCCGTTGAACCTGTCGATCGGGCTGTTGGCCTCGCTGTTGATCCCGGTCTTCTGGCCGCTGTAAGGGCAGGGAGGCCGCGCGTTGCGCGGCGAGGGTTTTGAGGCGGAGGCGACGCGCGCTCCGTTAAGCTCTCGCCATGCGTGCAATCCGCACATCAACACCGACGCAATACCGTAGGGATACCGACGCGATACCGAACCGCCTTTTGGGCACACTGAGTCGGATTAACCTTTCCCAAAAGAAAAAGCGCGCCCTCAAGGAAGGCGCGCTTTGGCAGAAAACAGGTGTTTTCTTATTTCTTTTTGCGCGGTGGCATCAAATCGGTGATCGTGCCCTCAAACATTTCCGCCGCGAAATTCACCGTCTCACTCAGGGTGGGGTGGGGGTGAATCGTGTGGCCCAGATCAACTGCATCCGCGCCCATTTCGATGGCCAGCGCCACCTCGGCGATCAGGTCACCAGCGTTGGGTCCAACGATCCCCGCGCCAATCACGCGCTCGGATTCTTCGTCGAAAATCAATTTGGTAAGGCCTTCGGAGCGGCCAAGGCTGAGCGAGCGGCCAGATGCGGCCCATGGGAACACACCCTTGCCAACCTTCAGCCCTTCGGCCTTGGCTTGGGTCTCTGTGACGCCCACCCAGGCAACCTCAGGATCGGTGTAGGCCACCGACGGGATCACCCGCGCATCAAAGTGGCGTTTGTGCCCTGCGGCCACCTCTGCAGCGACTTTGCCTTCATGCACAGCCTTGTGGGCGAGCATCGGCTGGCCAACCACATCGCCAATGGCAAAAATGTGAGGCACACCAGTGCGTTGCTGGCTATCGACCGCGATAAAGCCGCGCTCATCCACTGCCACGCCAGCCGCAGCGGCATTGATTTTTGTACCATTTGGGCGACGGCCCACCGCAACAAGAACTTTGTCAAAAGTATCAACCACTTCGCCCTTAGGGCCTTCCATGGTGACCTCAAGACCAGCGTCCGTTGCATTAACCGCAGTGACTTTGGTCTTGGTTAGGATCGCCTCATAGCGCCCCTCAATCCGCTTGTGCAGCGGTTTGACCACATCTTTGTCAGCCCCGGGAATGATCTGATCCATGAACTCGACAATTGTGACTTTGGAGCCAAGCGCATCGTACACCGTGGCCATTTCCAGGCCGATGATGCCGCCACCCAGCACCAGAAGGCGCTCTGGCACGTCTTCCAGCTCCAGCGCGCCGGTGCTGTCGATCACGCGGGGATCGTCATGCGGGATGAAGGGCAGGGTGACGGGCTCAGACCCGGCGGCGATCACACATTGATCAAAGCTGACGGTGGATTTTTCACCATCGTTGTCCACCTCGATCATGTTGGGGCCGGTGAAAGTGCCAAAGCCGTTCACAACCTGCACCTTGCGGGCTTTGGCCAATCCAGAAAGGCCGCCAGTCAATTGATTGACAACACTTTCTTTCCAGCCGCGCAGCTTGTCGAGATCGACCTCAGGTTTGGCAAAGCTGATGCCGTGATCGCCCATTTCCTCTGCTTCGGTGATGACTTTGGCCGAGTGCAGGAGCGCCTTGGACGGGATACAGCCCACGTTGAGGCAGACACCACCAAGGGAGCTGTCTTTCTCAATCAGCACAACTTTTTTGCCCAGATCCGCCGCGCGGAAGGCTGCTGTGTAACCGCCGGGGCCAGAACCCAGCACGACCACTTCGGCATGCACATCACCGGCACCGGTTGCGGTGCCAGTTGCGGCCACGGTTTGTGGTGCAGCAGGCGCCGCCGGAGCTGCCGCCTTGGGCGCTTCTTCCGCACCTTCAGCGTCCAGAACGATGATCAGGCTGCCCTCAGAGACATTGTCGCCTTCGGCCACCTTGATCTCTTTCACCACGCCAGCGGCGGGGGAAGGCACTTCCATCGTGGCCTTGTCGCTTTCCAGCTCGATCAGCGGATCCTCTGCGGCGACAGTGTCGCCAACAGAGACCAGAATAGAAACCACAGGAACTTCGGAAAAGTCACCAATATCAGGTACTTTGACGTCCATAGTGAAGTCCTCCCTTAGAGCATCAGGCGACGCACGTCGCCCATCAGGTGCTTCAGCGTGGCGCAGAAGCGCGCCGCCAGAGCACCGTCAATCGCGCGGTGGTCATAGCTCAGAGACAGCGGCTGCATCAGGCGTGGCTCAAACTCTTCACCGTTCCAAACCGGCGCCATTTTGGAGCGGGTCAGACCGAGGATTGCCACTTCAGGCGCGTTCACAATCGGGGTGAAAGACGTGCCGCCAATGCCGCCGAGGCTGGAGATGGTGAAGGTCGCGCCGGACATGTCGTCGCCCTTCAGCTTGCCTTCACGCGCCTTGGCGGAAAGCTCCATCAGGTCTTTGGAAATTTCGATGATGCCTTTGCGATCCGCATCTTTGATCACCGGAACCACCAGACCATTGGGCGTGTCTGCCGCAAAGCCGATGTTGTAGAAATCCTTCTTGATCAGCTTGTCACCATCCGGATGCAGCGAAGAGTTCACTTCCCAGTGCTGCTTCAGCGCAGAGACGGAGGCCTTGATAACAAAGGACAAAAGCGTGACGCGGTAGCCGTCTTGCTTGGCCTGTGCATCCAGCTCACGGCGGTAGCCGTCCAGCTCTGAGATGTCGGCTTCTTCGTTGTGCGTGACATGCGGGATGTTGAGCCAGCTGCGGTGCAGGGCCGGGCCGGAGATCTTCTTGATCCGGGGCATATCCACATCTTCGGTTGGACCGAATTTGGAGAAATCCACCGCTGGGATCGGCGGGATGCCCATGCCGCCCTGTGCCGCACCAGCAGGCGCCGCCGCTGTTGTGGTGGACTTCAGGAAGGCGGTGACGTCTTCGCGCAGGATGCGGCCCTTGCGGCCTGTGCCGTTGACCTTGGCCAGATCCACTTCCAGCTGACGCGCAAAGGCGCGCACCGATGGGGACGCATGTGCTTTGCCAAACCCAGCGTCTGTCACAGCTGCCGGGGCAGGTGCCGCTGGCGCAGGTGCCGCAGCAGGTGCCGCCGCCGGGGCGGCCTCGGCTTTGGGGGCCGGTGCTGCGTCTGCAGCCTCTTCTGCTTCCAGCAGCAGAACCAGCGAACCTTCAGAGACGTTATCCCCTTCGGCCACTTTGATCTCAAGCACCTTGCCCGCCGCCGGGGAAGGCACTTCCATGGTGGCCTTGTCGCTTTCGATTTCGATCAGGGGATCTTCTGCCGCGATCACATCGCCTGCGCTGACCAAGACGGAAACCACTGGAACTTCAGTGAAATCACCGATGTCGGGAACTTTGACTTCAATTGCCATGTTTAAAATCTCCTCTCTTCCCGATCACACCAGGCGCGGGTTCGGCTTGGCGCCGTCGATGTCATATTTGGCCAATGCGGCCTCAAGGTCTTTCTTGGTCACAGAGCCGTCACGGTAGAGATCCACCATGGCGGCTGCGGCGATATGGTTGGCATCCACCTCAAAGAAGCGGCGCAGGTTCACACGGCTGTCAGAGCGGCCAAAGCCGTCTGTACCCAGAACCGTATAGCGGCCCGGCACACAGGTGCGGATTTGCTCTGCGTAGTTCTTCATGTAGTCTGTCGCGGCGATCACCGGACCTTTTGCTTTGGCAAGTTGCTCCGCAACAAAGGACACTTTTGGTTCCGCCAGCGGGTTCAGGCGGTTGTGGCGGGCCACATCCTGGCAATCCCGCGCCAGCTCGTTGAAGCTCGTGGCAGACCAGATTTCAGCGGTTACACCAAAGTCTTCCTTGAGCATGTCTGCGGCCTTCATGGCCTGCACAAGAATGGTGCCGGAGCCCATCAGCGTGACGTGCTTCTTGGTAGGCTTTTTGACTTCCTGGAAGCGGTAGAGGCCTTTGATGATCTCGTCTTCCACACCCATAGGCATATCTGGATGGGCGTAGTTTTCGTTCATCAAGGTCAGGTAGAAGAACACATCTTCCTGATTTTCATACATTCTCTTGAGGCCATGCTGCACGATCACAGCAACTTCGTGCTGGAAGGTCGGATCATAGCTGACGCAGTTTGGAATGGTGCCCGCGAGGATATGGCTGTGGCCGTCCTCATGCTGCAGCCCTTCGCCGTTCAGTGTGGTGCGCCCTGCGGTGCCACCCAGCATAAAGCCGCGCGCCCGGCTGTCGCCTGCCGCCCAAGCGAGATCGCCGATCCGCTGGAAGCCAAACATGGAGTAGTAGATGAAGAAGGGGATCATCGGCACGCCGTGGTTGGAATAGGAGGTTGCTGCCGCAATCCAATCCGCCATGGCGCCCGCTTCGTTGATGCCTTCCTGCAGAACCTGACCAGAAGTCGATTCCTTATAGTACATCATCTGATCGGCATCTTCTGGCGTGTAGTTCTGCCCTTCAGGGTTATAGATCCCGACCGAGCGGAACAGGCCTTCCATTCCGAATGTGCGGCTTTCATCCGGCACGATTGGCACGACGTTTTTGCCGATCTGCTTGTCACGCAGCAGCGTGGTCAGGATGCGGACGAAGGCCATAGTGGTGGAGATTTCACGCTCGCCGGTGCCTTTCAGCTGCGCGGCAAATTTGTCGAGCGCGGGGATTTCCATCTTGGGGGATTGGCTCTCACGCTTGGGGAATTCCCCGCCAAGCGCTTTGCGGCGGTCAGCCAGATAGGCTTTCTGCGCGTTGTTGAGCTTCACAAATGGCGCTTTGGGCAGATCTTCGTCGCTCACTGGGATCTCAAAACGATCCCGGAAGGCACGCAGTTGATCTTCGGCCATTTTCTTTTGCTGGTGGGTGGTGTTCTGACCTTCACCGGCGCTGCCCATGCCGTAACCTTTGACGGTCTTGATCAGCAGGCAGGTTGGCATGCCCTTGGTGTCAGTCGCACGTTTGAACGCGGTGTAGACTTTCTGCGGATCGTGGCCGCCGCGGCGCAGTGCCCAGATCTGCTCGTCTGTCCAGTCTTTGACCAGTTCCGCGGTTTCCGGATATTTGCCGAAGAAATGCTCGCGAATGTAGGCACCGTCTTTGGACTTGAAGGTCTGGTAGTCGCCATCAACGGTTTCATCCATCAACTGGCGCAGCTTGCCGGAGGTGTCTTTCTCCAGCAGTTCGTCCCAGCCTTTCCCCCACAGCAGCTTGATGACATTCCAACCCGCGCCGCGGAAGTCACCTTCCAGTTCCTGCACGATCTTGTGGTTGCCGCGCACTGGGCCATCAAGCCGTTGCAGGTTGCAGTTTACAACGAAGATCAGGTTGTCGAGACCTTCGCGCACGGCGAGGTCGATGGCACCACGGCTTTCCGGTTCGTCCATTTCGCCATCGCCAAGGAAGCACCAGACCTTGCGGTCTGCCATGTCGATGAGGCCACGGTTGTGCATGTATTTCATGAACCGCGCCTGGTAGATCGCCATCAGCGGACCAAGGCCCATAGATACGGTTGGGAACTGCCAATAGTCGGGCATCAGCCAAGGGTGCGGATAGGAAGAAAGGCCTTTGCCGTTCACCTCGGAGCGGAAGTTCTCAAGCTGCTCCTCGGTCAGGCGACCTTCCATGAAGGAACGCGCATAGATGCCCGGGATCACGTGGCCTTGGAAGAACACAAGGTCACCACCATGGATCGCAGATTTGCTGCGCCAGAAATGGTTTAACCCTATATCATACATCACCGCGGAGGAGGCGAAGGAGGCGATATGGCCGCCATATTCGCTGCTCTCTTTGTTGCGGCGCACCACGGTCGCCATGGCATTCCAGCGGTTTATGGTGCGGATGCGCCATTCCATATCGAGATCGCCAGGAAATTCTTCCTGATCATCCGCCGGGATGGTGTTCTGGTAAGGGGTGGTTGCCGAGAAAGGCAGTGTCGCACCGGCCGCACGGGCCTGTTGCACCGCTTTGTCCAGCAGGTAATGGGCTCTGTCTGGGCCGTCCCGCGCAATCACGTCTTCGATTGCATCTTGCCATTCTTGGGACTCGATTGGGTCGATGTCAGAAATCTCGTTCGCCATGCGGCGTCTCCTCCACTGAAATCCGCGTTTCAGACACTATAGTTTAACATTAAACAATCAAGCTAGTGGGGCGGTTGCATGGCTCCCATGCGCTCAGATCATGTCTGATACGGGGTATGGCGGAAGCGTTAAAGACGGGTGAGCAGACAAAGAAAAAGGGGCGCGAACGCCCCTTTTAGATCGGATTTGCAGAAGGTTAGCTGTCTTCTTGCGGCAGCACCAGGTTGAGCACAATTGCGCAAAGCGCTGTGGGCGCCACTGCGGATGTCATCAGTGTTTTCACCACGCCCGGCAGATATTGCACGGCGGTTGGCACAAGGTTGAGCCCGAGACCTGCCGCAAGCGAGACCGCGATGATCACCATATTGCGGCGGTTCATGTTCACCTCGGTCAGCACGTTCAGGCCTGCGGAGGCAACCATGCCAAACATCACGATCACGCCGCCACCCAGCACCGGGAGCGGCATAGAAGCGATGACGGCGCCAATCTTGGGCAGCAAGCCGCAGACGATCAGAACGATACCACCAATGGTCACCACATGGCGGCTCATCACACCTGTCATGCCGACAATGCCAACGTTTTGGCTGAAGGATGTGTTGGGCAGACCGCCAAACACGCCTGCCACGGCTGTGCCGAGGCCATCTGCGTAGGTGGCGCCCTGGATCTCTGCATCCGTCGCGTCACGGCCAGCGCCCGCTTTCGCGGTTGCTGAGGCGTCGCCCACAGTTTCAATGGCAGACACGATGGAAACCAAGGTGACGGCGATGACGGCGCCAAGGCTGAACTCAAAGCCATAAGGCAGAGGCGTGATGCCTGTCACCCAAGAGGCTTTGCCAACCGCTGCGAAGTTTACCATGCCGAGTGCAAAAGCCAGAACGTAGCCTGCCAGAAGGCCCACCAGGATCGCGGCATTAGACAGGACGCCTTTGGTGTAGAACTTAAGCACCAAAGCGACGATCACAACGGTTAGGGCCACGGACCAGTGCTTCAGCGAGCCGAAGCTTTCGGCTTCCATTTGAAAGCTCGCCGCGCCACCTGCTGCATATTTGATGGCCACCGGGATCAGGTAGAGGCCGATCGCAAGGATCACCAGACCTGTCACCAGCGGCGGGAAGAGCCAGCGCAGCTTGCCGATCACGGATCCAAGCGCAAAGTGGATAACGCCGCCAATGATACAGGCGGTGAGCGCAACGCTCAGACCTTGGGTCGCGGCGACACCCGCCAGAACGCCCACAAAGGCGAAGCTGGTGCCTTGCATGATGGGCAGGCGCGCGCCAATGGGACCAATCCCAACAGTCTGAAAGAGCGTGGCGATGCCTGCAAAAAGCATCGCCATCTGAATGAGATAGACCTGTTCCGGCCCACCAAAGGCCAGACCAGCCGCACCGGCGACGATGATTGAAGGGGTCACGTTGGAGGCGAACATCGCCAAGACGTGCTGAAAGCCAAGCGGAATTGCCTGGCCTAAAGGTGGCGTGACATTGGGGTCGGCATACTGCCCCAATGTCTGCGTGTTGGTAGCTGTGGTATCAGCCATTTTTGCTTCTCCTGTCGGTCGTTACGCCCTGCCACTTCTGATATTGAGCAGCTTGAGGCAAGAGGGTCAGGTGAGGCCTGACCGGGGGATTTGGTCGGCCACCACGCGATACGGGGTGTCGAACCAAAACTCTTCTAGGTTGGCGGTGTCTCCGATGCGATCTACTACGGCAAACAAGCCGGGTGCGCTCAGAGGTGTCAGCACCCCGTGCCATATGTTGCGATGAAAGTTGATGCCCTGGCCGGGTGCCGTGAGGAAAGCTTGGGGCACATCGGGGGTGCCGCCTAAATCTTTGGCAACAATCACCAAAAACGCATGTTCCGTCATCGGAATGAAAGCCTGCGAGCCGTCTGGGTGCCGCTCGACCATGTCCAATATATATGGCAGCGTGCGAGGCGTGGCATTGAACAGCGAGATGCCCGCACGTCCCATTGGCCCAAAATCCATTTGGGCCAAGTCGTGATGCCGACCGCACATGCCTTGATTGATGATCTTATCAGGAGCGTCCCGCAGCGTGATGACATCGCCAAATGGCGCGAAGGCTTCTGCGGTCAGGGGAAGTGCATCGATATCGGTCAAGGCAGCAAATCCTGCAGGCGGAACTCGGCAATCCGCTCTACCTGTCGGCAGGCTTCTGCAAATTCGGTTGTGCTGTCGTTGCCGATCCGTCGCTCAAAGGCGGCCATGATGGAGGGTTTGTCGTGATCGCGCACTGCGATGATGAAGGGAAACCCGTGTTTCGCAACGTAGTCTGTGTTGAGTTGCGTGAAACGGGTGCGCTCTTCGTCGGTCAGCATGTCCAAACCTGCGCCGGCCTGCTCTGAGGTGCTTTCAGCGGTCAAACGGCCAGCCGCCGCAAGCTTTCCAGCCAGATCAGGGTGCGCCTGAAGCACTTTTAGGCGGGCTTCTTTCGGTGCGCGGCGGAAAGCGCGGCAAAGCACATTGTGCACCCCGGCAGCGCAATCGTGCGCCGGGCCAAGTTCCAAATCATGCGCTTGCTCAGCAACCCAGGGGGAGTGCTCAAAGATGCCGCCATAGCTTTCCACAAAGCGGGCTTTGTCCATCATGCTTGGGCGCTCGATCCGCTGATGCGGGTGATGGGTTTGCCAATGCTCGGCGATGTCGATCCGCCGGGGTGTCCAAACCCCTTCAAAGCTCTGGATGTAATCCACAAACTGCTTGAGCGCCGCGAGTTTGCCCGGGCGCCCGACCAAGCGGCAATGCAGCCCGATGGAGAGCATCTTGGGTGCGCCGTCGGTGCCTTCGGCGTAGAGTGTATCGAAGGCATCTTTGAGGTATGTGTAGAAGTCCTGCCCAGTCACCCAGCCCGGTGCCGTGGCAAAGCGCATGTCATTGGCCTCAAGCGTGTAGGGAATGATCAGTTGATCACGCTCTTCCAGCTCCAGCCAATAAGGCAGGTCGTCGTCGTAAGTGTCTGAGATATAGTCAAAGCCACCTTCCTCAGCGACGAGCTGCACGGTGTTCTCGGAGCATCGGCCTGTGTACCAGCCGCGCGGGCGCTCGCCGACCACCTCGGTGTGCAGGCGGATCGCTTCCGCAATCGCGGCGCGCTCTTCATCCGCTGCCATATCTTTGTGTTCGACCCACTTGAGGCCGTGGCTGGCGATCTCCCAACCGGCGCTCTTCATAGCAGCAACCTGTTCGGGGCTGCGGGCAAGTGCAGTCGCGACACCGTAAATTGTGACGGGAATATCCGCGCCGGTGAAAAGGCGATGGAGGCGCCAGAAACCGGCGCGCGCGCCATATTCGTAGATCGACTCCATGTTCCAGTGGCGTTGCCCGGGCCATTGCGCGGCGCCTGGGATGTCTGACAGGAATGCCTCGGAGGCGGCGTCCCCATGCAGAACGCAGTTTTCGCCGCCTTCTTCGTAATTCAGCACAAATTGTACGGCGATTTTGGCATCATTTGGCCAAGCAGCGCGGGGTGGGTTTTGGCCATACCCCCGCATGTTCCGGACGTAACGAGTCACGTTGTCGGCTCCCTCACATTTTTGTCATTATGTTCTAACGCGTGCAAATGCCCAAGACTTTCTCTTTATTCATGAAAGTGTTGTTGGCACTCTGGCTTTGCTTGGCGGAGCATCATCGGCGATAGACGATGCACAAGAAATGTGAGGGAATTTTATGGCTGGCTATCTGACAACCCATATTCTGGACACGGCGCGGGGCGTTCCGGCAAAAGGCATTCGTATTTCGCTGTATCGCGTCAGCGGCAATTCACACCGCAAAATTGCCGAGACTGTCACCAATGATGACGGCCGCACAGATGCGCCAATCTTGCCAGAAGGCGATTTCAAAACAGGCACTTACGAACTGATCTTCCATTGCGGTGACTACCTGCGCGAGACCGGTCAGGCGGGAGATGATCCGCTCTTCTTGGATGAGATCCCGATCCGCTTTGGCATGGCTGACGCCGAGGCGCATTACCATGTGCCGCTGTTGCTGTCCCCATTTGGGTATTCCACCTATCGCGGCAGTTAACCTTCTGAAACGGAAAGGTTTCCGGAGAGCGCAGCTTGCACGCGTGGAGTCATGAACTCGATCAAAAGTCGTGTTTTAGGATCTTGGTGACGGCGGTGCGTATATAGCAGCGCCATCTGGATCGGTATCGGCGGCGTGTCTTGCAGAACGGGCACCAGAGCGCCTGATTTAAGGTGTTCTGCGATCTCAAACACCGGCTTGAGGGTGATGCCAAAGCCCTCAAGCGCCCAGTCTGTAAGCACATCTCCATCGTCTGACTCAAACGGCCCTTTCACTGCAAAACGCTGTGTTCCGTTCGATGTTTCCAGCGGCCATTGGAATTCCGGAGCGCCGGGGTAGCGCAGGTTGAGGCAATCATGAGTTCCATCCGTAAGGGCCTCAGGCGTCTCAGGTGTGCCACGCTGCGCGAGGTAGCTCGGGGATGCACAAAGCACACGCGGGCAATCCGCAATCTTTCGAATGCGCAGAGTGCTGTCTTCTGGCACACCTAAGAAAAAGGCGACATCCAAGCCCTCTGCGGTTAGGTCCAGCTTCCGGTCAGAAAGGCGCAGCCTCAGATCGACCAGCGGATATTCTTTTTTGAATTCTGGAACTAAGGGCGCGATCAGTCGTCGGCCAACCCCCAACGGGGCGGCGATGTGAAGCAAGCCACGTGGGCTTTGCGTGATGGAGTTCACCGCGGCTTCGGCGTCTTCTATCGCCTCCAGAACCTTACATGCGCCATCATAGAAGGTGTTGCCCTGCTCAGTGGGATTGAGCTGCCGTGTTGTGCGGTGAAAGAGACGCACACTAAGATATTCTTCCAACTGAGAAATCCGGGAGGATGCCACGGCTGCAGATATCCGCTGATCACGGGCCGCGGCGGACATGCTGCCCAGTTCATAGACACGTACAAAGGTTCGGATGTTGTCGATGTAGGACATGGATCTTCAGGATTTTCTTGAAATAGGTCGGTGTTCTTCATGTTAGTGAAGAAAGCCCGAATGCACCAGCGTATCGCGGCGACAGATTTGCAGAAACCTCTCGCCAGATCGGTTCAGGGTTGAATGAATGCCCTCTGGCAACAAGTTGGGGGCTAGTTCTCTGTTGTCATCACGGCTCGTTGGTAGAGCGCACCCATGCGCTTGCCTTTGTCCTCAAAGATTGTTTCTGTGCGCCGAAAGTTTTGGGGAGCACTAAAGATGATCAAGGCAGTGGTATTTGATTTGGACGGCACTCTGGTGGACAGCGCGCCGGATATTCAGGCCTCGGTCAACCTGATGCTCACCGAAGAAGGTTTTGAACCTCTCGATCTTGCGACGGTAATTTCGTTTGTGGGCAATGGTTTGCCCAAGCTTGTTGAGCGTGTGATGGCCACGCGGGGCATGCCGGTGGAAGAGTTTGATCGCGTACACGCGCGGGTGTTGGCAATCTACAATGCATCAAATTCCGACAAGACCGTCGTGTATGACGGCGTGTTGGACGTACTGCGGTTGCTCAAAGAGCAGGGGATGTTTCTCGCGGTGTGTACGAACAAACCGGAAGAGCCCGGGCGGCATGTGTTGGCCGGGTTGGGTCTTGAGGGCTTTTTTGATGTCGTTATCGGCGGGGATACTTTGCCAGTGCGCAAGCCTGATCCTCAGCCACTGAATGAGGCGATGGGCAGTTTCTCTGCCAAAGAGGTTCTGTATGTGGGCGACAGCGAAGTGGATGCCGGAACCGCAGAGAATGCGGAGGTGAGATTTGCCTTGTATACGGAAGGCTACCGCAAGTCTCCGGTCGAGGAAATCGCGCATGATGTGCGGTTTTCGCATTGGAACGACTTCCTGCGTGCGGCGGAGCTGAGTGCCATCGCCTGACGCGCGTCAGGTTCCTTATTCTGTCGCTGAACTGTGACTTGCCCCGCGGGTGTCAAAGATTCTAGGCTGCGATAGAAGAATGCGACACCAGGGAGGTTGCACAGTGAAGTCTTTTATTTTCAGTGCGTTGGCGGCAGTTTCTGTTATGTTTTCCAGCGCGCTTTCTGCACAGGTGATTGAGTTGACACCTGCGGATCCACAACCCAAAGGTCTTAAGACCGGGCTTGCAGTTGTCTACGCGGTCAATGACCGGAGTGTGCGCAACCTGCATCCCGCGCAGCGCCGGATTGAGCGCTTTGGCGAGCTGGGAACGCCGCTGCCGGGTTTGAACTTTCCAGACAAGGGCAAGGGCGCGCCAGTGATGACGTCAGGTCGTGCGGAGTTGGTTGGCGCAGAGGTGACCGGCTACATCAAATTTCCGTCGGCCGGGGTCTATGGTGTTGAATTTTATACAAATGATGGCGCACAGATCTGGATCAGCGGACAGACCGTGGGCAAGATTGACGGCATCACCGCCTGTGCCAGCGCAGGGCGACCGCAGGTGAATGTGCCTAAGGCTGGCTGGTATGACATTAAGGTGCTGTATTTCCAGAAAGAAGGCACGGCCTGCTTTGAAAGCGAGTGGACACCGCCAGGCGGCAAGCGCCAACTGATCCCGGACAGCGCCTTCGGATACAAATAGGCGCAGGAACACAGAAGGGGGGCCTTGGCCTCCTTTTTTGTGCGCAGGTCCACATATGTATCGTGTCGGTATTGCGGCCGTAATGCGGTGGTATCGCGGCTGCGGATCGTAAGTGCAAATACCGACGTGGTTTAGCGGCAAATGCCTTCGAGTTCCGCCCCTTCCCAAGGCAGGATCACGGACTCCAAGCGGGGCAGATCATCGACAGGGAAGTGATCATCCAGCAGGGAGCGAAGGCGCGCGGTGCGGGGGGCTTTCGGATCTAGGATCGCGCAACAAAGGTATTCTTCGACCACAGAGGCCTGCTGCTCATAGCCGTAATCCAGGAAGGTCTCTGCCGAGGCGGTTTCAAACTGATAAGGATCTACGCCGTGTTTGTGCTCGCTCGCGGCGCGGCGGGGTGAATATCCGGTGACGTCGCGGTTTTGCCATTGCCAGACGTGGGTCATTTCGTGGGCAAAGAACAGTGCGGCGCTCATGTGCACTTTCTCGGGGTAGTCCGGCAGATAGTTGGGGACAGACCAGTCCTCGGTGGTGAAGAGGCGGTTGAACAGCACCACACCCGCGGGGGAGGCGGTGATGATCTCTTCTTTAGGTTCGGGATTGATGCGTTCTCGACAGGCAAGGCGCGGGCGCTTTTTGTATTCAAAGGTGGCAACGCCCAGAGGTACATCACGGGTGATACGCACGCGGCTGGTGTCCAGACTGTCGCCATGCACATCGCGCGCAAAGGCGGTCTCGGTCTCCGTGAGGGGACGGGTGCAGGAAATCAGGGTCAGGGAGAGAAGGCAAAGCAGGCGGCGCATGAAAGAAGAGTAGCAAAGGCCGCAGATCGGACAAGGCGCAAATCGATCACGTCACAGTCAGATCAGCCCGTCGATGGTGCGGCCCAGCCGGAAGGGCGCGGCAAAGGCCACCAGACAGATGGCGACAAATTGCAGGATCAGAAGAGCGCGGCCTGATTGCAGCACCTCCCAGGCCTCGCGCAGGGCGCTGACATCTTCAATCAGAGCGTCATAGGTCAGCGCCAGAACACGGTAGTCGGCAGCGATTTCCGGACGGGTCGGGGCGATGTCTTTGAGCGCCATAACAGTGGGCACATCGCGGGTGTCAAAGGCGAGAAACTCCGCCTCTTCCAGTTGGGCGGCGGCCTGTTCCATAGTGTCCATGTCGTCGCGATTTTTGAACAGCAGAGTGAAGCCTTCGAGCGGCGCGCGGCGCTCTGTTACGGAGACAAAGAGTGGAAGTGCAGTGTTGCTGGCAGAACTGGCGGAAAGATATTCGACTTTCTCGCAGAGCTTTTGCAGCTCGTCTTCGGAGACATCGTTGCAATAGCGCAGGCGGAAGCGGGCGGCGTCGGTGTCAAAGGCGCGCGACGCGGTATAGGCGACGGTGACCTGACGGTTCAGCGCTGTGCTGTCCTCCTGATAGATGCCCACGGCGATGGCGACCACAGCCCCCAAACCGCCAAGCGCCACCCAGATCACATCGGCCAATTCCCATGCCTTTGAGCGGTGCGCGAATTTGAACAGCAACAGCGCGCCGACACTGCCGATCATGAAGAAAAGCAGGATCAGAGGCAGTTGATAGATGTGAATGAAGTCAGCCATGGGGCGAGCATAGCGGGTTCCCGTTGAAACAGGGTTCACAGGTGGGTCAGGGGTGTTTCAATACCTGATTGGCTTATTTTGAGGTGGGCACAAGGCGCCCGCCCGCGCGGCATTCCTGAAAGTGAAAGCTGTAAAATTCCTGATCCTGCGCGCGGCCTTCAGACGCGCCAAGAGTTGCGCCGATCATGCCAAAAGCCTCGGTCTGTTTGCGGTCGCGCGTTCCGATGTAGCCGAGCCCCTGGCCAAGATTGGTGCCGGTGCGGCTGCCTTGCTCGGTGCCGCGCATGCCGGTGGCGGCACGGGCGTATTGGTCACAGAAGATCTCGGTGCGGGGGTCATCCTGTGGCCATTGATAGAGGTCTGAGGTCTGTGATTTGGGGGCTGCGGCTTGGGACATGTGATTGTTTTGATAGCGTTCGCTGTCCGCACGGGCCTGTGCGAGGGCCGAAGTCGGGAGCAGGAGGGCGAAGAGGAGGATCAGGCGCATGGGGCGGAGTGTGGCAGTGCCACCGGGCGGGGGCAAGCCGTAGGGTGCGCATTTATGCGTACTGAATTGGGGTGTTTGTGGGGGCGCGGTTTATCGAAAGGGTGGTGCGCATAAATGCGCACCCTACGGGGAGGAAAAACGCCAACCATCGCGGAATGCGACGCATTCCGCCGCGCCCGACCCTCCTCAATGGGAGCGCGCGTTTCGTACCCATCCTCTGGGCGGGTGCTCACCTTTAGCCTTTAATTGTAATCTGGCCATTAGAAGGTTTTCCAATCAATAGGAGACGTCCGGAAGCGATAAACTTGGACTAGAATAGAAAGGACTAGAACTACCCAACTAGCAACCAAGCTTTGAAAAATTGCAGCAGAGTTTGTCGATAAAAAAACGTTCTCGGTAAAGACCGCGGCTCTGCTAAAAAAGTGATATAGAACTAGGAAAGTTGTCAACAATCCAGCTAGGAAAAGATCGACAGACACGCTCTTTATAAGCCTTCCCAGCGGTCGAAATGACACCACACCTTCTGCAACCACGTCCGACTTGTTTTCGCTGAAAATACGAACCTCGCTCCCTGGGAGCTTCGATTGTTCTACGTAACTTGAATGTCTGAGAACTTCCAAGATTTCTATAAAACTTGAGGCTGCAATACCCAAGTCTTTGGCACTGATGAAAATTGATATGGAGCCAGAAGAAACTCTAGTCACATAAATATGGGCTTGGTACTTTGGAAGTGCTCCATAAAATATGCAGAATTTCTCAATTTCTTTAGTGATGTTCTTGTGAGCATCAGCCGTAGAAATCCCAGTTATTGCAATGTCTCGATAGTGTAACGTGGTTTTACAATCGACTTTTCCCGCACCTTCGATATTTGTGGTGACGTGGGTGTCAATAGGTTCGCCTTTAGCGTCTAGTTTTCTAGCAAGTCCAAAACCCCAGCCTTCAAAGAATTGTTGAATCTCAAAATCCGAAGGGAAACCTGTGGCATTTAGAAGACGTCTTTCACCCCTATAGGTTAGCGGAATTGTTGTTGAAATATGCATTTAAGGCCTCACTACTAAACATCCAACTCCTCAACAAACCGCGCGTTTTCCTGAATGTACTGGAAGCGTTTCTCGGGTTTTTTGCCCATCAGATCGCCCACCAGCGCGTCGGTTTCGCCGGGTTCGTCCTCGTCAATCGTCACGCGGATCAGTTTGCGGGAGTTCGGGTCCATCGTGGTCTCTTTGAGGTCTTTGGCGTCCATTTCACCAAGACCTTTGAAGCGGCTCACGTCGATGCGCCCTTTGCCGCCGAGGCCTTTTTCAAGCCACATGTCTTTTTCGGCTTCGTCCACGCAGTAGACGCGTTTGGCGCCTTGGGTGAGGCGGAAGAGCGGGGGGCAGGCCATGTAGAGGTGCCCCGCGTCGATCATCGGGCGCATTTGCGTGTAGAAGAAGGTCATCAGCAGTGCGGCGATGTGGGCACCGTCCACATCCGCGTCGGTCATGATGATGATCTTGTCATAGCGCAGGTCATCGACGTTGAATTTGGTGCCCAGCCCGACGCCAAGCGCTTGGGTCAGGTCGTTGATTTCCTGGTTGGTGCCGATCTTGGAGCTGGCCGCGCCAAGCACGTTTAGGATCTTACCGCGCAGGGGCAGCAGGGCCTGTTTCTTCCGATCGCGCGCCATTTTGGCAGAGCCACCCGCGGAGTCACCCTCAACGATGAAAAGCTCGGTGCCTTCGCGGTTGGTGGCGGAACAATCCACCAGCTTGCCCGGCAGACGGAGCTTTTTGGTGGCGGTTTTGCGGGCGGTTTCTTTTTCCTGACGGCGGCGTAGACGCTCTTCGGCGCGCAGCACGAGGAAATCGAGGATTGCACCGGCGGATTTGGTGTCGGCGGCCAGCCAGTTGTCAAAGTGGTCGCGCACGGCGTTTTCAACCAGACGCTGAGCCTCAACCGTGGCGAGGCGGTCTTTGGTCTGGCCGACAAATTCCGGCTCGCGAATGAAGCAGGAGACCAGCGCGCAGCCGCCGGTGATCAGATCGTCACGGGTGATCTGGGCCGCCTTTTTGTTGTTTACCAGCTCGCCGTAGGCCTTGATACCTTTGAGCACGGCGGCCCAGAAGCCGGAGACATGCGTGCCGCCTTCGGGTGTGGGGACGGTGTTACAGTAGGACTGGATGAAACCGTCGCGGCTTGGGGTCCAGTTGATGGCCCATTCGACCTTGCCTGGCGTGTTGAAGCGCTCTTGAAAATCCACGGTTCCCGCAAAGGGCTGTTCGGCGTAGGTGGTGGCGCCGTTCATGGTTTCTTTGAGGTAGTCAGACAGGCCGCCGGGGAAGTGGAACGTGGCTTCCGTCGGGGTTTCGCCGTCATCAATCGCGGTTTTCCAGCGGATCTCGACGCCAGAGAAGAGGTAGGCCTTGGAGCGGATGGATTTGAAGAGGCGCGCGGGTTTAAAGCGGTGGGAGCCAAAGATCTGTTCATCGGCGTGGAAGGTCACCGTGGTGCCGCGGCGGTTGGGGGCTGCGCCGACTTTCTCGACCTTGCCCTGCGGAATGCCGCGGGAGAAGCGTTGCTCATAGAGCTCTTTGTTGCGCGCAACCTGCACAACCATCAAATCCGAAAGCGCGTTCACAACCGAGGCGCCCACGCCGTGCAGACCGCCCGAGGTCTGATAGGCTTTGCCCGAGAATTTGCCGCCCGCGTGCAATGTGCAGAGGATCACCTCAAGCGCGGATTTGTCCGGGAACTTGGGGTGGGGATCCACGGGGATGCCGCGCCCGTTGTCACGCACAGTCAGGGAATAATCCTCATGCAGCTCCACTTCGATGCGGTTGGCGTGGCCTGCCACCGCTTCGTCCATGGAGTTGTCGAGGATTTCGGCAACCATATGGTGCAGCGCGCGCTCATCCGTGCCGCCGATATACATGCCCGGACGTTTGCGGACAGGTTCAAGCCCCTCAAGGACTTCAATCGAGGAGGCGTCATAATCGGTCGGCTGGGCTTCGGCCAGAAGGTCGTTGGGCATTCGCGGGCTGCTCTTGTTCATGTTGCTTGGCAAGCATTATGGCAGGAGCGCGCGGCAGGGGGAAGAGGAAGAACGCGCAGATACGCCATCAGAGCCGCTCTCTCTATGGTCACGGAAAATTCTATGGCTCGGGTCCGCGCGGATGCCTATCTTTGAGACATCTGAGGGAGAGCCGGTAATGTGGCGCAGAATCTTGTTTTTCATTCTGGTTGCGACAGGGGCCGCGGCGCAGGAAAGGCCGCAGGGTTTGCTTTGGAACAAGACGGGCCTGCCCGCCACAATCCCATTGCAGATCAAGACAACGGCGGAGGCGGATTATGTGCTGCGGCTGCGGGCCTATGAAACCGGCGAGATGGCGCTGGCTGCCTATATACGCGGCGGAGAGTTCTTCCGCGTCTTGGTGCCGCCCGGGTTTTATGAGTTGCTGTTTGCCTCCGGGCAAGATTGGCAAGGCGAGCCGGAGCTGTTCGGGCTTGAGACACGTGAGTTCCGGTTGGACCCACCGCTGATTTTCAACAGCACGGCAACGCGTCGGGAAGGCTACCTGATTGATTTGCAGGATCAGGAGGCGATCACGATCCGCCTGTTGGCGACATGTGACCGGCGTGCGGTGGATCCTGACAGCTTACGTGGGACGCGCGATCCGGAAGATCGGGTGATTGGCCGCCCGCAGACCTTTGACAGGCCGGAACGTCCTGACAAAATCCCCTTTGCCCGCTACGAGGTGCAGGGCCGGTTCTGTGATTAAAGTGCCCAGCAGGTAGGGAGCGCCTTCTGCATGCGCAGGGCGCTCGCCGTACCTACAACAGGCTACATAGACAGGTAGTTGTTGCCCAATGTGTCTCGGTATTTGTCGACCCATTTGGCGTTGATGGCGGTGATGGTGCCGTCCGCCTCAAGCTCTGCAAAGCAGCGATCAAAATCGGCGGCCAGCGCGGCATCGCGGAAATTCATCGCATAATTGGACGGCTCAAAAATGGCGCGGAACTCAAGCGGTTGGGACGCATCAATGCCCGCGCTGGAGCCTGCGTCCCGCAGAGAGGCGGTATAGGCCGCAAACAGCATGCCATCGCCTAGAATGCCATCTACGCGCCCGCCAAAGAGCAGCTTGGATTGGGTTTCTTGATCGGTCATTTCCCGATAGGAGGCGAAGGTGCCAGAGGCCTCTGCAAGTCCGGGCAGGATGTTGGACGCGCCTTGGAACGCGGCAACGCTCAGACCTGCAAGATCGCTGAGCGCGCCATAGTCGTTGCCAGAACCGGCCAGGAAGGACACGCCGTTCTGATATGCAATATAAGCTGCGCCTTGGGTGCCTTCCATTGGCATCCCCACGGGCACGGTCATCACAGCGTCCCCCGTGCCAGCCTCAAATGAAGCCCAGTGGCGTGTGAACGGCTGCACCTCAAAAGCCACTTCGTGACCGCAGTGGCCCATCACAGCGGACACGATCTCTGCTTCGCGGCCCGAGCCATCGGCGTAGACCATCGGTGGCAGATCGGCTGCCATGATGGTGAGCGTTTCAGCAATGACGGGCGCGGCAAGTGTGAGGGATGTTGTGGCCAAAGCGGCGGCAAAAAGTTTCATGATCTTAGGGTCCTCTTAAGTGTGAGAAGAGCCTAGGGGCGCGAATCTTAATGGAACGCTACTGGCTGCGGCACTTATCTTGTCTTTTCAATGGCTTTCGCTTCCTTCTTCGCGTTGTTTTGTGGTGGATTTAATATGGATTTGAGAGGTCGATATCTGAGAGCTTCAATCTTCCATAATAGGTGACGCGCGGCGCATTCCTGAGATAGAGGTGCGCCCTCCCGTTGACGGCATGGTTACGGTGAAGAGATCAGAGCAATAAATTCACCTGACTATTTCTCTGGAAATTGACGTGTGTCAAAGCGCGAAATTGCAACCTTTGCTATATGTCTGTCGAATTTATCAGGACAGGGATTAGCTTATGGAAAAACAACTTGAACAGCGTGTTGTTGAAGAAGAACTGGTGCTGGACGTCGCTGCGGAACTTTCTGAAATTGCAGAGGCTCCAAAGGTAGAGAGCGAAGCCGAGGCCGTGCAAGTTGCCGAGGAAGCTGCGGCTCCGGCGGCACCTGCCGTTGCCAATAAGGAGTCCGTGGATGAGATGCGCCGCGCCTTTGAGCGTGGCGAGTATCCTTATCCGAAAAAAATGTCGCGTCGTGCTTATGAGACGCAAAAGGCCAAGCTGCAGTCTGAGCTGTTGAAAGTTCAGCTTTGGGCACAGGAGACTGGCCAGAAATTTGTGATGCTTTTTGAGGGGCGCGATGCGGCCGGTAAGGGCGGGACCATCAAGCGGTTTACCGAGCACCTCAACCCGCGGACTGCGCGCGTCGTGGCGCTGAACAAGCCCACCGATCAAGAACGGGGCCAATGGTATTTTCAGCGCTATATCGAGCACCTGCCGACTGCCGGTGAAATCGTTCTCTATGACCGCAGCTGGTACAATCGCGCGGGTGTTGAGCGGGTGATGGGTTTCTGTGAACCAGGCGAATATCTGGAATTCATGCGCCAGACCCCTGATCTGGAGCGGATGCTGGTGCGGTCGGGCATTCGGCTTTACAAATATTGGTTCTCGGTCACCCAGGATGAACAGAAGCGCCGCTTTGAAAGCCGCGAAACCGATCCGCTCAAACAGTGGAAGCTCAGCCCGATTGACAAAGCATCGCTGAACAAATGGGAAGACTACACGGAAGCCAAGGAGGCGATGTTCTTCTACACGGACACGGCTGATGCACCTTGGACCGTGATCAAATCCAACGACAAGAAGCGGGCGCGTCTGAACTGTATGCGTCACTTCCTGAGCACGCTGGACTATCCGGGCAAGGATCCGAAGATTGCGCAGCCCGCTGATCCGCTGATTGCGAACACAGCAAGCCATGTGATCCACAACTCAGATCATATTTTGGGTACGGCGTTGCATCCGGACAGTCGTAAGGACCGCTGAGGTTCAGATCTCAGACAGGATCCGGTTGAGTGGATCAAATGTGTGAAATGCGGAGGCGATCTCGGAAACGAGGTCGCCTTTTGATGCTTCCTCCTCCGTCACCTCAAACCACATGGCCAGGCCTTTGCGACGCAACAGGGCTTCCTGTGGGTGATCTTGGCCATAAGGTGCAGGCACGCGCTTGAGCGCAGGCTCATCCAGACGCGCGCCCCATCCCAGCAGGCGATCCACCTCTGCGGCGATCTCCTCTCCTTTGGGGCCGTCCACAGCTGCACGCCAGCGGGGCAGCATGTCTTTGTCAAATCCCATGATGCCAGCACCTGCAGTGATGTAGTCCTCACCGATGCCAAAGAACCAGCTGGTTGGCGCCGTGGTCCAGGACATGTGCAGATGCAGGTGATAGGGCGTCTTGTCCTTGGAGAAGCGGACATCGCGATTGGGGCGAAACAATTTGGTGGTGGGCACGTGCCCCGTCTGTTTTTGCAAATGGGCGGCGACCTTATCCAGCAATTCAAGCGCAGGCGCTTTGAGCGCTTTGTCATAGATCTCCTTGTGGGCAAGGAACCAGTCGCGATTGTTGTTTTCGGCCAGCTCACCAAGGAACTGTCGGGTGTCTGGAATGAGACCGTCTAACGCTGCTGTGGACATTTGCTGCTCCAATGCGGATCACATGTATTGATGGTGTCAGAGCCGCGAGAAGCGATCAACTGCAACACGCAGCTTGCTCTGCACAAACAACGGGCATATGGCTGAGTGATGAGCGAGACAACCAGAACTTCTGTAAAATCTTCTATGGCTACGCGGGACCACATCCGGGCCCTTGCGCGTTTGGGGTTGCCGCTGATTGGCGGCCATGTGGCGCAATTTGCCATCGGTCTGACCGACACAATCATGTTGGGCTGGTACTCTGTTGAGGCGCTGGCATCGGTTGTTCTTGGACACACGTTTTTCTTCGTGATTTTTATCCTTGGGTCAGGCTTTGCCATCGCGGTGATGCCGCTGGTGGCCGAGGCCGACGCTGAAGGCAATGAAGCTGCGCTGCGCCGCATCACGCGCATGGGGCTCTGGCTGTCCGTTACCTATGGGCTGGTGGTTCTGCCGCTCTTTTTCCTGTCCGGTGCGTTGCTGCTGGGATTGCAGCAGGGACCGGAGGTGGCCGATTTGGCGCAGGCCTATTTGCGTATCGCCGGATTTGGGCTGATGCCCGCGCTGCTGGTGATGGTGCTTAAGTCGTATCTGGCAGCATTGGAGCACACGCGCGTGGTGTTCTGGGTCACGGTTGTTGCCGTGCCGGTGAATGCGCTTGTCAACTATGGCCTGATTTTTGGCAATTGGGGACTGCCGGAGCTTGGCGTGCGCGGGGCGGCGATTGCCTCAATCATCGTGCAGTTTGTCTCGCTGCTTGGCGTGATCCTTTATGCGGTGCGTGCTCTGCCGCAGCATGAGCTGTTTGCCCGCATCTGGCGCCCCGATTGGGATGTGTTTGCGCAGGTCTTTAAACTGGGGCTGCCAATTGGCCTCACCAATCTGGCAGAGGTCGGGCTGTTTTCTGCTTCTTCCGTCATGATGGGCTGGCTTGGCACCGTGGCGCTCGCGGCCCACGGCATCGCTTTGCAGCTCGCAAGCCTCGCCTTCATGTTGCATCTGGGTCTTTCAAACGCCGCCACCGTGCGCGTTGGAAATGCGATGGGGCGCAAAGATGCGGATCATATGGCGCGGGGCGCGCTGGTGGCGATTGTTATGTCGCTTGCGGTCTCTCTTATCACGGTCGCCGTGTTTCTTGCGTTCCCACAGCAGCTTCTGGGGATGTTCATCGATCCGGAAGAGCCCCAGCGTGTGGCTATCCTCGCGACAGGCGTGAGTCTGCTCTATGTGGCCGCGCTCTTTCAGGTCGTGGATGGCGCGCAGGTCATGGCGCTGGGGCTGCTGCGCGGTGTGCAGGACACGCGCGGCCCCATGGTGATCGCCGCAATCAGCTACTGGTTGCTTGGGGTCACCTGCGCCTATGTGCTGGGCTTTAAGGCTGAGTTGGGCGGCGTGGGCGTTTGGCTGGGTTTGGTTCTGGGACTGACGGCTGCGGCGGTGTTGCTGATGTATCGCTTCTGGCGCACCGATCTCAGTCGTTTGCGGCAAAAGTTTGCCCAAGCCTGAAGCTTGCGCGTGCAGCTCTTCTCATTCGAAAAATATCTCGGGGTAGCCACATCGCAGATGTGGCAGGGGCAGCGCCCCTAATAACCGAACCTTTGAATGAACCGGGTGCTCATTGAGAAGTGTGCCGTAGGGCTACTTTCCCTTGAGCAAGCGGTCGGCTTTTTTGCGCACCAGAACCGAACGCAGATCATGCATGGTCAGCAACAGCGTGTCGGTGATCTCTTCTAGCTGCTCAGGCGTGGCCTTGGATTGCGCCCATTGGGTGGTCAGATTCAAATGATCCACCGTGCGCAGGATGTCGTCGATGTCGCGCTCTGCGAGCAAGGCCCGGCGCTCTTCCATCCAAGCCTCAATCGCGGCCTTGTCTTCTTTGGAAAGCGTGCGTTCCCCGTGGGGTTTGACCTCACCATTCCGGATGTTGAGAACGGCGATCTGATCCATCTCGATCCGGCGATGGCGGTTTTCTGTGTCCACACGAAACACCGCCGCGCCGTTTTCGCGCACGCGAAAATAATAGTCTGGAAGATCGCCGCTCATCTGTCCCCTCCGGATGCCCCCGGTTGTCCGGTTTTTATGTCAGAGAAGCACAGAACGCCTGAATGCGCTGGCAGGCTTTGGTCAGTGCCTCATCAGAGGTAGCGTAGCTGACGCGGAAGTTTGGCGAAAGCCCGAAGGCAGCCCCAAACACCACGGCAACCTCTGCCTCTTCAAGCAGGGCGTTGGCGAAGGCTTCGTCGTTTTCGATCACGGTGCCCTTAGGTGTGGTTTTGCCAATCAGCCCGGCAATCGAAGGATAGACATAGAAGGCGCCTTCTGGTGTTGGGCAGGAAATCCCTTCGATTTCGCTCAGCATGGAGATCACCAGATCACGGCGACGTTTGAAGGCCTCATTGTTGGGAGCCAGAAAGTCCTGCGTGCCGTTCAGCGCTTCCACAGCGGCCCATTGGCTGACGGAGCAGGGGTTTGATGTGCTCTGGCTTTGGATTTTGCGCATTGCAGAGATGAGCTCCACAGGGCCGGTAGCATAGCCGATGCGCCAGCCTGTCATGGCATAGGCTTTGGACACGCCATTGCAGGTCAGGGTGCGCTCATAAAGACCCGGCTCGACCTGCGCCGGTGTGCAGAACTCAAACCCGTCATACGCGAGGTGCTCATACATATCATCACTCATCACCCAGACGTGGGGATGGCGCATCAGCACATCGGTGAGTTCCTTGAGCTCCTGTTGCGAGTAGCCCGCGCCAGTCGGGTTGGAGGGTGAGTTGAAGATGAACCATTTGGTCTTTGGCGTGATCGCGGCTTCCAGCTGATCTGCTGTCAGTTTGAAATTGGTCTGCAGCGATGTTTCAGCCACCACAGGTGTGCCGCCCGCGAGTAGCACCATATCGGGATAGCTCACCCAATAGGGCGCAGGGATGATCACTTCATCGCCGGGGTTCAGCGTTGCCATCAGCGCATTATAGAGCGTCTGTTTGCCGCCTGTGCCGACGGAGACCTGCGCGGGTGTGTATTCCAGCCCGTGATCACGCATCATTTTGGCGCAGACTGCCTGCTTCAGCTCCGGGATCCCATCAGGCGCGGTGTATTTGGTTTTTCCCGCCGCGATGGCCGCAACAGCGGCGTCCTTGATGTTTTGCGGGGTGTCAAAGTCCGGTTCACCCGCGCTCAGGCCAATAACGTCACGTCCGGCGGCCTTCAATTCTGCGGTCTTTGCTGTCATAGCGATGGTCGGGGACGGTTTGACACGCGATAGGGTCTCAGACAGGAAAGACATGGCTTGGCCTCTTTTTGTAATCTCTGGTCCCATGTCTTAGGGTGCCCACCAAGGCCATTCAAGGTCGAAGCGCTAAGGAGTAAACTATGCCACAAGATCAACTGGAAGTGATGCCTGAAGACGACTGGTATGGTGAGGAGGTTGCCACCTTCGGCGATCGCCTGGCAGCCGCCAGAGAGGCTGGAGGCCTGAAGCGCGGCGAGTTTGCCAAACGTCTTGGTGTCAAGAAGTCGACCATCGCGGCCTGGGAAGACGATCTCGGGGAGCCACGCGCCAATCGTCTGTCGATGATGGCCGGATTGCTGAACGTTTCGGTTGGTTGGTTGCTGACCGGGGAGGGCGACGGCGTTGACATGAGCGAGGAGGGCGAGAGCCCGGAAGCTGATCTGCTTGCCATTCTGAAAGAGATCCGCGATATCCGCGCACGCATGAAAAATGATCTGGATCGGCTGGCACGGCTTGAAAAAACGCTGCGCAAAAAGATCTGAGCAAAAGGTGTGATGATGTCTGACGCCCCCAAAGAGGCCGCAAATTCCGGTGAGGAAACATATGAGAATCGTCTCAAGCGCATGAAAATGCGCTCCATGCGGCGGGGCATCAAAGAGATGGACATCATCCTTGAGAGGTTTGCAGATGAGAATCTGACGCAGATGGATACCGCTGCGCTGGATCTTTATGATGCTCTGCTCTGTGAGAATGACCAGGATTTATATCAATGGGTTACGGGGCAAAAACCAACGCCTGAACTCTTCAAAGCCCTTATTTCTCGCATTGCGACCACCATCAGCGGTGCAAATTGACGCGAATTTGTCATGTCTTTTGGACGGTTTAACCTCTTGTTGGGCTTTTTCCGTCACTCTGACTGCTAGATAAGCTGACGGAGACTAAGAATGAGCTTTCATTCATCGATGCCCAGCGGGACAGAACAGAGCTTTATGGCCGACTATCTGGACTCGCTGGCGCTTGTAGAGCGGTTGCACCGGCTGTTGCTGGATGTGATCAAGGACGAATTTGAGCGTGTGGGCGTGATTGAGATCAACGCAGTGCAGGCGTTGCTGCTGTTCAACATTGGCGACAATGAAGTGACAGCCGGCGAACTCAAAAGCCGCGGGTATTATCAGGGCTCAAACGTGAGTTACAACCTGAAGAAACTCGTTGATGCAGGCTATATGCATCACCAGCGTTGCGAGATTGACCGCCGTTCGGTGCGTGTGCGCCTGACCGAAAAGGGTCGTGAAATTCGCGATGTGATCTCTGCGCTGTTTGCGCGCCATGCAGAAGGTCTGCAGTCCAAAGGTGTGCTGGGCGATGATGGCATCGAACAGATCACCCACGCGCTGCGCCGTGTGGAACGCTATTGGACGGATCAGATCCGCTACATCTACTGACATAGCCGGCAGCCCCAGAATGGGGACTCCGTAGCTTTTTGCGCGCCTGCCCCAGAATGGGGCGCGGCGTGCGTTTGCTTTTGGTCACCAAGGTTGCGTGAAGATTGATCTGCAACCTTTTGAAAAATATCAGTCAGTTTGATTTTTTGGATGGGCCGGGCCAGGCTTGACCGATCACCGTCACAGATAACTCGCGTGACAGCTTACGGCGCATGGCGTTCTCGAAATCTTCAAACCCTTTGGCCGTTTCCACAAAGGCATCAGGCCCTTTGATCAGCTCACGGCGATAGTAATCCGTCATATCTCCGGGACGGGCCGCAAAATCGGCCGCTTTGACGCCAAATGTCTCAATCGCCAGTGCGTTGACGATCACCCCGTCCAGCGGAAAGGCCGCATAGGCCTGCTTGGGTGTGAAGCCATCGTTGTTTTCCCCATCTCCGCTCACATCCAACACCTGAACATCACACGCGGGTGCCTGACGAAAGAGCGTGGCGGCATGGCCGACTGCATGGCCAAGGGCTGTGGGGAACTCCGAGGTGCCGCGCTTTGAAAGCCCAAGTTTGGCGGCGCTTTCATTGAGGATTTGGCGCGTTTCGATCAGGGTCCAGTTTAGCAGGGTTTTCTGCTTGTGACGGCCACTCCATTCATAGACCGCAAGGGCCACCGGGCGTGCATCGCTCAGGAAACCGGACTGAATTTCAGGAGCACTCAGAGCGGCGGCGAGGCCGAGACGCTGAAGCGCGTCTTCATCGCTGTCTACGGAGGAGCTCACATCCAATGCCAGCAAAAGCGCCATGCGGCAGTCCGAAGCGAGGGAGGGGGTGGCCGCAAGAGCCACCCCAATTGCGGCGATATGCGCCGCCGCTCTTACCAATGACCGGTGCTTTCCATGCTGGCCCATGGTTCAGCTGGTGCGAGCGCTTCGCCCTGTTGCAGCAACTCAATGGAGATGTTGTCCGGTGAGCGAACAAAAGCCATGCGCCCGTCGCGGGGCGGACGGTTGATCACCACGCCATTGTCCGCCAGATGCTGGCACATTTCGTAGATATTGCCGACCTCATAGGCGAGATGGCCGAAGTGGCGGCTGTCAGAGGGCAGGCCGTCATCACCATCCCAGTTGTAGGTGAGCTCCAATGGGGCGTCATGGTCGCCGTCAGCGGCCAGATAGACCAAAGTAAAGCGGCCCTGTTCGCTGTCATAGCGCTTGATCTGTTTCAGACCAAAGAGCGCATAAAAAGCCATGGAAGCCTCCAGATCAGAGACACGCACCATGGTGTGCAGGTATTTCACATGCATATGGGATTCCTTTGAATGGGGTTTGGAGATATTGAACACGCAACCGTCTGGATTGGCCAGCCTGTTTGAAGCTGGGAGGCAATCACGGATGCGGGAAGTGGTGCGCTGAATTTGCTTGTGGATGGATCAATCCTCGCGGTTTCCAGCTTAGGACCCACAAGATATAGTTCAGAGAACGCGACAATTGTGAGTCGTTGCTTCAAACGGATGCCGGTGCAGATGGCATTCCAGATGGGGTGACTCTGAGGAGAAACGAGGCAGGCCGTGCAGCAATATCATGATGCATTGAAGACCATTTTGGAGTTTGGCGAAGATACAGGCGACCGGACCGGCACGGGCACGCGTTCTTATTTCGGGATGCAGATGCGCTATCGCCTTGCAGATGGTTTTCCTTTGGTGACCACCAAGAAGCTTTATCTGCGCGGGATCATTCATGAATTGCTGTGGTTTCTCGCGGGCGACACCAACATCAAGTACTTGCAAGACAATCGGGTCACCATCTGGGACGAATGGGCCGATGAAAACGGGGATCTCGGGCCGGTTTATGGCAAGCAGTGGCGCGATTTTGGCGGCGTAGATCAGATTGAAACGCTGGTTGAGATGATCAAAACCTCGCCTGACAGCCGCCGTCTGATAGTCTCTGCCTGGAACCCGCAGGATGTGCCCGAGATGGCGCTGCCGCCGTGCCACACCATGTGGCAGGTTCGGGTGTTGAATGGCAAATTGCACCTGCAACTCTATCAGCGTTCTGCTGACATGTTCCTGGGCGTGCCGTTCAACATCGCCTCCTACGCGCTGCTGCAGCATATGCTGGCGCATGTGACCGGCTATGAGGTTGGGGATTTTGTGCATTCCATTGGCGATGCCCACATCTATTCCAATCACATGGAGCAGGTAAATCTGCAGCTGTCACGCACACCAAAGGCGCTGCCGAAATTGGTGATTAAGCGGGATGTGAAGTCGATCTTTGACTTTATCTTCGAGGATTTTGAAATTGTTGGATATGAGCCGGATGCGGCCATTTCCGCACCGGTGGCGGTATAAACTATGATCACACTTGTTGTTGCACGGGCCCAAAACGGTGCGATTGGGCGGGATGGTGACATACCATGGCGCATCCCGCAGGATTTTAAGCTGTTTCAACGCGAGACCACCGGAGGCGCCCTGATTATGGGGCGCAACACCTGGGACAGTCTGCCGGTAAAACCGCTGTCAAATCGGTTGAATATTGTGGTGTCCTCACAGCCGGATGCGGCGGACATTGTGGTGCCCTCGATTGATGCTGCTGTCGAATATGCCACAGCGCAGGGCTACGATCGGATCTACGGCATAGGCGGCGCGGGCATTTACAAGGAAATGCTCACTGTCGCCCATCGTCTGCTGATCACGGATGTCGATACCGAGATTGATGACGCGGACACCTTCTTTCCGGAGTTTGATCCTGCAAAGTGGCAGCTCATCACAAGTAGACCGCTTGAGGGCGCTACTCCAAGCTGCACCGTGCGTGAGTATTTGCGCGTTTCTGAAACTGCTACAGTGTGAGTGACTGGCTTTCAAAAACACGGTGGTGCACGTCTGCGAATTTGACAGTTTTCAAACGCGTGCAGTAGCTTAGCCAAAGCTATTTATGTTTCTAACAACAATTGGAGCCTGTGTTTTATGAAATGCCTTTCGCTTGCCACTGGAGTTGCATTGATGTTTGCCGCGCCGCTTTCGGCACAGAGCTGGAGCAGCAATGCTCCGGTCATTGGGCCGGTCAATCAGCCTGAAGGGGTGCTGATCCATCCTTATCCGACCCATACAAATTACTGCCCGAGAGGGCTCCAGCCAGTGACATTGGGTGGCGTGATTTGTTGCGGTACGCCCAACACCACCGAGCGTTTTGTCAATGCGAGCACAGGCCATAGGAGCTATAGCACATCAAGCTGCCCGCCGGGTGCGAAGGGCTGTTCATAACAGTTTTTTGAGGAGGGGCTTTGCGCGCGGAGCGCAGGGCGGATGGGGCGCTAATGGCGCCCCAATCCATTAAAGCAGTTTGAGTTCGCCCGCCATGTCGCGGCCGTCCCGTCCTTGCGTCATTTCAAATTCAACTTTCTGGTTGTCGGACAGACCTTTAAGTCCGGACCGTTCGACAACGGAAATATGGACAAAGACATCTTTGCCGCCTTCTTCAGGTTCGATGAACCCGAAGCCTTTGGTGGTGTTGAACCACTTTACGGTACCGCGTGGCATACCGTTCTCCTCTTTATTCACTTTTAGTCAATTACGGCAAAATGCCGGAGCAACAGAAATCCCAAATTCCGAGTGCACGATTACGGAAGATTGAAACAAATGCGCCTGCCTGAGGATTGCATGGTGATGACAAAAATCAAGCAAAACCAACGTGAAACCCGAAATGAACTGGATTATACGGTCATTATGGCCATGCAAAGAGGGTGACATGACAACTGTCTACGGTTTGAAAAATTGCGATACCTGTCGTAAGGCAATGAAAACATTGGGGGATGTTGCCTTTGTCGATGTTCGTCAGGATGGGGTTCCTGATGTGGTGTTAGAAATAGCACACACACAATTTAAAGATGATTTGATGAATAAGAGATCGACCACCTGGAGAAATTTGAGCGAAGACGAACGCTCAGAAGATCCGATTGCGCTTTTGAAAGTGCATCCCACCCTGATGAAACGTCCGCTTATTGAACGCGGCGGTCGCTATTATCTGGGTTGGGGGAAAGACGTGCAGGCCGAACTTAGCTGAGAGTGCGAATAGCTGGGGCAATTGCTCTTCACGTCTTAGTCTTTTCAGTCGGGGCAGATTGAGGTGCGCTAGAGTGCCGGAGCAGATCAAAAAAAGCCCGCGATTGTCTCGCGGGCTTTTGTTATTCTGTATGTAAGTGGCCGCCCGGATCAGTCTCTGGAAGGCTTGCGGAACAGGGCGTCAACCGAGAGTGGGCCAGCGCCTTTGAAGACCAGTACCACAAAGAGCAGGATCCACATCACGCGCTGGTCGATCAGCCCCTGAGCGCTGTCAAACAGACCACCAAGGGCAACGCCGTGACCGGTCACGTCCACCAGTGTCTGAACAATGATGAAGCCGATCATGCCAGCTGCCGCGAGGCGGGTGAGCAGACCAAAAACGATCAGCAGAGGCAGAACAAATTCGGCGATGGTGCCGGCAAGGATCACGATGCGCTGGAAGAAGTTCATTTGAGTGACGTCCCAGAGCACAGCTTCGGCCGCTTGCGGGAAAATCTGTCCGAATGCACCGGAAGACGGGGAGAAGATCGAACCGTCGATCTTCAGCATTGCCGAGTTCCAGAAATAGAAGAACAGCACCGCCAGAAAGCTCAGGCGGGCCAGCGTGGGAACGAGCCAATCCAGACGGTCAAGCCGGTCAAGAAGGTCGGTGTATTGGTCCAGTATACGTGTCATGCGATCCTCGGATTAGGATGGTAAATCAATAGAAGTCAGGGCGTTGCCCGTTAGGAGTAGGCCGAGCGTTGCGCTCAGGTCAAATTCAGCCACTTCGTTGGTTGCGACAGCAGCCGCGGCGCCCAGTGTGCCGCCCGCGGTGAGCGCGGTGATGAATTCATAGGCTCCGGGTGCCAAAGCGTGGGGGAGCGGATCATATCCAGGGCGCAGGATGATAACATCTTGGCCTCCGGCTTCAGGCTTTGGGCCATCTTGCATATTGAACGCCCAGATGGCGTGGATCGGCCAAGGAGAGCGCAGAAGTTTCACCGATGGGGCGAAGGTCATCACCAGTTCGGTGAGGCGCTCAGGCGGGAGGGCCGCCAGGGCTTCGGGGTTTACGGCTTCTGCGTCCGCCGCGTGGTAGGAGCGGCGCATCGCCATCTCAAGGCGCGCGACATCTGCGAGGTAGCCGAGATGCGCCAGAAGCTCAAACCCCTCCAGAAAATCCGGAAAGTCCTCGCCATAGTGCATCATCATGGGAGAGGACGGTGGCGATTGGCGCAGAAACACGCCTGCAATCGCATTGAAGTTCTCACTGCCAATGAGTTTGGCGATGGTCGGAAAACCGGTGGCAAGCGCTTCTGTCAGAGAGACGGCCACATTGTTGCGATAGACGTCAAACCGCCGCCCGGCAGGCTGACCTTTGGCATCAGACAGGCCTTCAGGCCGCGCGCGTCCGCCATCAAAGATCGCGCCGCGAAACTCGTTTTGGGAGACGTTCATGCCGCAACACCGGTGTTAAGCTTGGCAACGGCTGCATCTGCGCGCAGCGCTTCGTCATGCAGGATCGGCCATTCCGGCACATCCGTGTCCCACTCGATCAGGATCGGTTTGGGGCCGGACAGGGAAAGTGTGTGGTCGAGCAGCGCCCAAACAGGATCAACAATGGGGGCGCCGTGGCTGTCGATCAGCAGTGGCTTGCCGTGATCATCTTCGTCTTCGTCATGGCCGCCGAGGTGAATTTCACCGACCATGTCGAGCGGGTAGTCCGCAATGTAGGCGCGGGGATCGTAATCCAGGTTGGTGGCAGAGACAAAAACGTTGTTCACATCCAGCAGCAAACCACATCCGGTGCGTTTGGCGACTTCCCGCAGAAAATCGGGCTCCGACCAGGTGCTTTCATCGAACGCCAAATAGCTGGACGGGTTCTCCAGCATCATCTGGCGATCAATAGTGTCTTGCAGCTGGTTGATGTGGTCGCACACACGCTGGAGCGTGGCGTCGGTGTAGGGCAGGGGCAACAGATCGTTCAGAAACGCGCCGTCATGGGTGCTCCATGCCAAATGTTCGGAAAAAACAGTTGGGTTAAGCCAGTCAACAAGGTGTTTGAGGCGCGCAAGGTGGTCGGCATCAAGTGCGCCTTCACCACCGATTGACAGACCAACGCCATGGACGGAAATCGGAAAACGCTCAGACAACTGGCGGAGTTGCGCGATAGGGCGGCCGCCATCTCCCATATAGTTCTCAGCGTGAATTTCGAGCCAGCTCACGGAACCGGGATCTTGGATCAGATCGGCATAGTGCTGCGGCTTGTATCCAACGCCGGGACGGTTGGGCAATTTGCGGGGCGTTTGTTGTGCGTCAAACATCGCGTCACCTTGTTCTTGTGGCAGGTGTTGGGGGCAGGTTCTTTTGGAGTGGTGGCTTTTGGGCTCTGTAGAATTTCACCGGGTAATTTCACTGGCGGCTGGCGCGGAAATTTTCAAATAAGAATGCCTGGCAAGATGCGCCATCGTGTTTGATCCTTTATACCACGCTGGGCTGCTGAGTGCTGCCCGTTGAGCGTAGTATGACAGTTCTTGGTCCCTTGCGCCAATATGGCAGGGGAAATGCGAAGCCCCATGTGGGGCGGGGCTTCGCAAGAAGGCCTTAGCTCTTCGGCAGGTCGCGATCCAGCGCTTCCAAGGAGCCGGCACGTGGGGTGCCGTCTGCCAGTGCTGGCAGTTCCATGTCTACGCAGGTACCTGCGTCAACCAGTTTCCAGGCGTTGCCCTGGTAATCAACGGTGGAGGTGCCTGCGCAGGTGGTGCCAGGACCGGCGGCGCAGTCGTTGGCGCCTGCCAGAGACACACCGTAGCATTTCTCTTTGCCTGCGGCGGATGCGGTGGTTGCGTGCGCGGTCAGGGCTGCTGCGACGGCGCCGGCAACGGCGAGAGTTTTTACGGTTGTGGACATTGTATCTCTTCCCTCTTGATACAGTTAAATTCGGCCAGACGCGGCGTTTGCGCCTTAGCATGACTACAACATAGGTCGCCGTGCAGGTCACTTACCAATCACACGACTGTGTGCCACGGCGATGTTATCTCATGTAACACTGTGGTCGGGAAGCTGGCAAAGATCTGCAACTGTTGGTGAATCTCTTGTGAATGCTGGGGGACTTGCCGTGTAAAACTGGGGCGATTTTGGCGTTTGCGCAGGGTTTCGCCGGCCAGCAGTTGCGAGGTCTCGCCGAAAATCACTGGCAAATGTTACAATTTGCGGTGGGTGGCAATGCCTTGCAGGGGCCAAATTCGTGCAATGGCTTGCAAATGTTTCAGGTTTTGTCGTCTCGGCCCACATCAGAAAAGAAAAATGCGGCGCTCAGAGCGCCGCATTTGAGATTTTGTTGTGTGGAGCAATCACTGCATGTCGGGCGGGGTTGCCTCGACCGACAGCTGCGACACGATTTCATCCAAGCTCTGCACCTTGCTTTGCTTCTCACCCAAACGGCGGGTGGAGACGGTGCGCTCTTCGACTTCTTTTTTCCCGATGGCCAAGATCACCGGAACTTTGCCGACGGAGTGCTCGCGAACCTTGTAGTTGATCTTCTCGTTGCGCAGGTCAGCTTCCGCCCGCACGCCAGCGGCCTTGAGCGCCTCGACAACTTCCAAGCAATAGTCATCTGCATCAGATACAATCGCCGCCACAACCACCTGACGTGGTGCGAGCCAGAAAGGCAATTTGCCAGCGTGCTCTTCGATCAGAATGCCGATGAAGCGTTCAAAGGAGCCCAGTGTCGCACGGTGCAGCATGATGGGGCGGTGCTTCTCACCGTCCGCACCAATGTAGGTCGCATCAAGACGTTCCGGCAGGTTGGGGTCCACCTGAAGGGTGCCGCACTGCCAATTCCGGCCGATAGCATCGGTCAGGGTGAATTCCAGCTTGGGGCCATAAAATGCGCCTTCGCCTTCCAGGATCTCAAACTCGTGGCCAGCCGCGTTGCAGGCATCGCCAAGTGCCTTTTCGGCGTAGTCCCAGCTTTCGTCAGAGCCGATACGCTTTTCCGGGCGGGTGGAGAGCTTGATGGTCCAGTTGTCAAAGCCGAGATCGGAATAGACCTCTGACAGGAAGTCGATGAACTTCTTGGTTTCCGAAGTGATCTCATCCTCAGCACAGAAAATGTGGCCATCGTCCTGCGTAAAGCCGCGCACACGCATGATCCCGTGCAAAGCACCGGAAGGCTCATAGCGAGCACAAGAGCCGAATTCGGCAATCCGCAAAGGCAGATCGCGGTAAGATTTCAGGCCCTGATTAAAGATCTGCACATGGCAGGGGCAGTTCATCGGCTTCAGCGCGTTCACGGCCTTTTCGCGGGCGTGATCCTCGTCCACTTCGACGATGAACATGTTTTCCTGATACTTGTCCCAGTGACCGGAGGCTTCCCAGAGCTTACGGTCCACCACTTGCGGCGTGTTGACCTCTACATAACCACCGCGTTTTTGTTTGCGGCGCATGTAGTCTTGCAGCTCGGTGTAGACCGTCCAGCCATTGGGGTGCCAGAAGATCTGGCCGGGCGCCTCTTCCTGCATGTGGAAAAGGTTCATCTCGCGGCCCAAGCGGCGGTGGTCGCGTTTTTCAGCCTCTTCCAGCATGTGCAGGTGGGCTTTGAGGTCTTCTTTGTTTTTGAAGGCCACGCCGTAGATACGCTGCAACATCGCGCGATCAGAATCGCCGCGCCAGTAGGCACCGGCCACGTTCATCAGTTTGAATGCATCTGCGGGGATCTGGCCGGTATGCTGCAGGTGCGGGCCGCGGCAGAGATCCTGCCAGTGGCCGTGCCAGTACATACGCAGGGGCTCGTCACCGGGGATGGCTTCGATCAGCTCCACTTTATAAGGCTCGTTGTTGGCCTGATAGTGTTTTACCGCACGCTCGCGTTCCCAGACCTCGGTGGTCACAGGCTCGCGCTTGTTGATGATCTCTTTCATCTTCTTTTCGATGAGGCCGAGATCTTCGGGTGTGAAGGGCTCTTCACGGTCAAAGTCATAGTACCAGCCGTGCTCGATCACCGGTCCGATGGTGACTTTTACATCGGGCCAGATTTCTTGAACCGCGCGTGCCATGACGTGTGCGCAGTCGTGGCGGATCAGTTCGAGCGCTTCGGCGTCGCTGTCTTTGATGGTGTTGATTGCGATGCTGGCATCGGTCTCAATAGGCCATTGCAGATCCCAGTGTTTGCCATCCACAGTGGCAGAGATCGCTTTTTTGCCAAGCGAGGTGGAGATGGAGCTTGCGACTTCGGCAGGGGTCACACCTGCTGCGAAAGAACGCGCGTTACCATCAGGAAATGTAAGGGAAATATCAGCCATTGGCGTCTAGCTCCTCGTCAGTTTGGCGCCCACGGAACGCCCGGTTGCGGGTATATGGTTCGTCGCTTAAATGAACCGTGCTGCCCCCCAAGTCAAGCGGGGTTAACAGCTGCGACTTGCACCGATAAAATTTGAAAAAATCTTAAGAGGATCCTCATGAGCGCCACCCAGTTCTTTGACAGCCCGCAAGGCCGCCGCATTGCCTATCACAAAACCGAGGGCGCGGGGCCGACCGTCGTGTTTCTTGGTGGCCTGAAATCGGATATGGAAGGCACCAAGGCAGTGCATCTGGAGGCTTGGGCCAAAGCGCGTGAACAGAGCTTTCTGCGGTTTGACTATTCTGGGCATGGGGAGAGCAGCGGCACCTTTGAAGAGGGCTGCATAGGCGATTGGCACGAGGATACTTTGGCCACGCTGGATGCGCTGACCGAAGGGCCGCTTGTTATTGTCGGCTCTTCCATGGGCGGGTGGCAAGCGCTGTTGGCGGCCAAATCCATTCCGGCGCGCACTCAAGGTCTGGTGACCATCGCCGCAGCGCCGGATTTTACCGAGGACAGCTACTGGGCGGGCTTTTCCGACGAGCAGAAAGCAGAGCTAGACCGCGAAGGACAAGTGGCGCTGCCCTCTGATTATATGGAGCCCTACATCATCACCAAACGTATGATCGAAGACGGGCGGACCCGGCTTGTGCTGCGCGATCCCCTGTCGCTGCCATTCCCGGTGCGCTTCTTGCAGGGCACAGAGGATACGGCGGTAAGCTCTGAAGTGGCCTATCGATTGCTGGACCACGCAGAGGGGGAGGACATCCAGCTGCTGATGGTGAAGGGCAAAGATCACCGCTTTTCGGATGATGAATGTCTCAAGCTGATCGAGACCAAGGTTGAGGAAGTACTGGCCCGCTAAACGGGCCATTTGCCACTGGGGCGTGGTTCGCGCGCCAGCATGGGTGACGGTTTTGGGTATTTACAGGAGGGACTATGACACAAGCAAAGATGGAACCGCGGGTGAGTTTGATCACACTTGCCGTGAAGGACATTGCGGCATCGGCGGCCTTCTATGAAGCGCTTGGATGGGAGCGGGAGCCGGGGAATGAAGGCGTGGTGGCCTTCAATCTGCTGGGGCAAACGCTTGGCCTTTATTCAAGAGCCGGGTTGGCCGAAGATCTTGGCATTCCGGAAGACGCGATCGGCGGCTTTTCCGGAGTAACGCTGGCGCATAATGTGCGCACGGCGGATGAGGTCGCCCCTCTACTTGCGGCGGCCGAAGAGGCCGGCGGGCGCATTTTAAGACCGGCAGGGGAGGTCTTCTGGGGCGGGTTCATTGGCTATTTTGCTGATCTGGACGGACATGTTTGGGAAGTGGCCCACAATCCGTTCTCTGAGCTCTCCAAAGAAGGCGCTTTCCGCTGGGGTGGCTATTGACCGCTTGACCTAAGCGGGCGCTATGGCACAGTTGCGCACAACAAAAAGAAGAACAGGGGGCAGTTATGCAAGAGCCGATTGTGCTGTTGCCGGGAATGATGTGCGATGCACGTTTGTTTGCGCATCAGGTAACGGATTTGTCCAAAGATCACGCGGTGATGGTTGCGCCGGTCACCCAAGGGGAGCGGATCAGCGAGATAGCTTCTGCCCTGCTTCCGATCCTGCCACCAAAGTTTGCACTGGCCGGGCTGAGCATGGGCGGGATTGTCGCGATGGACATCCTGCGCAAAGCGCCGGAGCGCGTGACCCGTATCGCCTTGATGGACACCAATCCACTGGCGGAATCTCCAACCAGCGCGGCGGCATATGAGCCTTGGATAGTGGGCGCGCGGGCCGGGCGCCTTGATGAGGTGCTCAGCGATTTTATGCGGCCGGAATATCTTGCGCCCAGCGTTGCGCGCGCGGAGATACTCAATCAAGTGCGTGACATGGGCATGGCGCTCGGCCCGGAGGTGTTTGTGCGGCAGGCGCGCGCATTGCAACGCCGCCGCGACCAGCAGAGCGTTTTGCGCAAATGCAAATGCCCCGCGTTGGTGCTGTGCGGCGAGCATGATGCGCTGACGCCGGTAAAGCGGCACAGTTTCATGGCCGAGCTGATCCCCTATGCCAAGCTTGAGGTGATCCCCGACGCCGGGCATCTGCCGGTTCTTGAGAATCCAGATGCGGTCACGGCAGCTTTGCGCGCGTGGATGCGCCAGCCCTTTGTGCTGAAGTGATCAGGCTGCGAGGGGCGCCAGCTTTTGCATGACCTCCGCGGCTATTTTGAATGATTTCAGGCGTGCCCCTGGGTCGTGGATCATATTGGTGATGATCACCTCGTCCGGCTTATGACGGGCGATCAGCTCCGAAATCTGGTGACGTACCGTGTCAGGTGCCCCCACAGCCGTGACACGCAGAGCGTGGTTGACCATATGCGCTTCCACACGGTTGGCGACCTGATCAAAGCTGTCCACAGGCGCAGGCAGCGGGCCGGGCCTGCCGCGGCGCAAGTTCAGGAACCCTTGCTGCATTGAGGTGCGCAACCGGATCGCCTCGGCGTCGGTATCGGCTGCAAAGACATTCACCGCCATCATAAAACGCGGCTCTTGCGTGATTCCGGGCGTAAAGCGGTGGCGATAGATCGCAGCCGCCTCTTCCAGTGCGTCAGGGGCAAAGTGGGAGGCGAAAGCGTAGGGCAGGCCAAGCTGCGCGGCGAGCTGCGCGCCAAACAGGCTGGAGCCCAAAATCCACACCGGCACATGGGTGCCTGTCCCGGGCACGGCTTTCACCGGTTGATCCGGTGTGGCCTCTCCGAGGAACCCCATCAGTTCAATCACATCCTGCGGGAATTGATCTGGCCCGTTCAGGCCACGGCGCAATGCGGCGGCGGTGTTGGGATCGGTGCCCGGGGCGCGGCCCAGACCGAGGTCAACACGGTTCGGATAAAGCGTCGCCAAGGTACCAAATTGCTCGGCCACCTGAAGCGGGCTGTGGTTGGGCAGCATGATGCCGCCGGAGCCAACGCGGATGGTCGAGGTCGCGGCGAGCACTTGGCCGATCAATACCGCAGTGGCAGAGGAAGCAATCCCACCGGAATTGTGGTGCTCGGCCAGCCAGAACCGCCCGTATCCCCAAGTTTCCGCGTGTTGGGCAAGGCTGATTGTGTGCTGCAAGGCCTCCGCAACAGAGGCCCCTTCCGGAATGGGGGACAAATCAAGGAGTGAAAAAGCTGTCATTGGAGCGATCCGGCCTGGGGCATTGGGAGGGATATAGGTGCGGTTGTCGCACGTACCAATGGAAGCAAGGCTTTGGCCAAAAGAAAAGAGCGGACGTTGCGGCCCGCTCTTCGTTGTTCGCAACAATAGGCTCGCTTACGTGCCATAGGCGCGCAGCTTGCCCATCACATCCTGCGCAGCACCGGTGAGTGCCTCTGCGATCACGTCGAGCTCTTCTTTCTTCAGGCGCGCAGGCAGGCGAACGTCACAGGCTGATATCAGCATCGCGCGCGTCTTTGGCAGTTCGGGCATCTCTGGCATGAATTGCCAGTTCCAATATGCGCGTGCGTTGTTCGTGGACTGCCCAAAGACCTGCACCTTCACGCTACGGGCATTGGCGGCCTCTTGGAAAGCGAGGATCTCTTCGTTGTTCATGCCTTCGAGATTGAACTGGATTGAATCCGGTGCGCGCTCCTCTGGAGCAAGTTTTTCAGGCACTTGCAGCCAAGGAGAGGCATTCAAAAGACCGGCCACGTAATCGTGGTTTGCACGGCCATCGCGCACGCGGCGCGCCACTTCGCCCAGTTGTGGGCGAATGATTGCGGCGGCCAGATTGGACAGGCGCAGGTTATAGAGCGGCAGTTGGTTCTGCCAGCGACCAAAGGCTTCGGCCAGCTCGCCGGTATTGTCCCCTTCGCGCGCTTTGTGCTTCTTCCAGTTGTGCTCATAGGCGCCGGACATGATCACAGCACGGGCGATCAGATCAGCGTCGTCAGAGACCATGATCCCGCCTTCACCGGAATTCACAAGCTTATAGGACTGGAAGGAAAAACAGCCGACACGGCCGATGGTGCCGATGTTGTGGCCATGCCATGTGGTGCCAAGGCTGTGGGCCGCGTCTTCGATCACCGGGATGTTGCGCGCCTCACAAAGGGCCATGATCGCGTCCATATCAGAGGTATGACCGCGCATGTGGCTGATGATGACGGCTGAGATGCTGTCGTCGAGTTTGGCCTCAAAGTCAGCCAGGTCAATGCGATAGTTGTCGCCCACTTCGCACAGCACGGGGATGCAATCTGCATGCACAACCGAGGAGGGCACAGCCGCAAAGGTGAAGCCGGGCAGGAGCACACGGGCGTCGCGGGGCAGATCAAGCGCCTTAAGCGACAGGAAAAGTGCAGCGGAACAAGAAGAGACCGCCAGTGCATATTTGCTGCCCAACAGCTCGGCGAATTCCGCTTCCAGCAAAGAAACAGGGGCGTTTTCGGCAGCCGTGTAACGGAAGAGATCACCGGTTTGCAGAAGGCGTTCGATTTCCTCGCGTGCGGATTCCGGGATTGGCTCGGCGGCATATACATTGGGAGGCAATGTCATAGTTTTCAACTTTCTTAAGTTGGGTTTTCAAAAATATAAAACAATGCGCCGCGCCAAGCCAGCGAAATCACCCCGGGGGATGTGATGATTTCATGACATGTTGTCTCAGGGTGAAGAGGGGTCAGATGCCGAGGCGGTCGCGCAGGGCGTACCAGGTCATCGCGAGCGCGAGCAGCGGGCTGCGCAGGCGCTGGCCGCCCGGGAAGGGCAAAGCCGGCACGCGGGCCATGGTGTCAAACCCGTCGCTTTGCCCCGCCAGCGCCAGAGCGATCAGCTGGCCTGCATGCGTGGCAGTGCCGACGCCATGCCCGCTATAGCCGGACGCGGTAAGGATATTGGGCGCAAGCCGACGCAGGTAAGGCATACGCTTCATGGTGATCGCCAATGTGCCGCCCCAGGCGTAGTCGATGCGTATGTCTTTGAGATGCGGGAATATTTCCGTCATCGGTTTGCGCACAGTGGTGGCGATATCCGCCGGGAAACGGTAGCCATAGCTTTCGCCGCCACCAAAGAGCAGCCGCTTGTCGTGGCTGAGCCGGAAGTAGTTGATCACAAATTTGCTGTCGGCCACTGCGACGTCTTGGGCCAGCACCCGCGCCGCATCAGCGCCCAGCGGTTCCGTGGCCGCGATGAAATTGTTGATCGGCATGACGCGGCTTGCAACCTTGGGTTCGAGATCCCCGAGATATCCGTTACACGCCAGAACCAATTGATCAGCCGTGACTATTCCATCTGAGGTATGGACGGCGATTTTCGCGCCACGTTCGATCTTTGTGACTTCACTGGTTTCATGGATCACTGCGCCAGCCTCCGCCGCAGTGCGCGCCAAACCAAGCGCATAGGCCAGAGGATGCAGGTGCCCTGCGCCCATATCCAAGGATCCGCCGACATATTTGGGTGACGGGCACAGTGCTTGCATGGCGTCGCGATCCAGCGGCGTAATGTCCGTGTAGCCGTATTGTTTCTGCAGATGCGCTGCGTAGCTGTGTTCCTCAGCGACTTCCTTTGCGGAGAAACAGGCGTGGGCGACCCCGGGTTTGTAGTGGCAGGCGATGTCATGCTGTTGGATGCGGGATTTGACGAGGGTTTTGGCGTCCTCTGCCAAGGCCCAGAGCTTGGCTGCATCCTCGGGTCCCATTAGGCTTTCCAGCCCGTCTTGCTCCATGCGCTGGCCGCTGCCGAGCTGCCCGCCATTGCGCCCGGATGCCCCGAAGCCCACGCGGTGGGCCTCCAGCAGCACAACTTTGCGCCCAGCCTCGGCGAGATGCAGCGCGGTTGATAGGCCGGTGAAACCGCCGCCAATCACGCAGACATCTGCGCTGGATTCCCCTTTTAAAGGCGCGAATGGGGGGAGTGGGGTGGCCGTGGCGGCGTACCAACTCTCCGGATATGTGCCTTTGCGATCATTGGCGTAGAGCAGGTTCATCGACATGGTGTGTCTGTTTCCTCTTGCCTTAAATATCCCCGCCGGAGGCAAAGCCGCCCCTAAGGCGGCTTTTAAAATCAAACGTTTAGCAGCAGGTGCTCACGCTCCCAGGGGGAGATCACGGCGAGGAATTCTTCGTATTCGGCCCGTTTCACAATGGAGTAGACTCGGGCGAATTCTGAGCCGAGGACCTCGTGGAGAGCGGTGGCCTGATCGAAGAGGTCGAGGGCGCCGCCGAGGATGCGGGGGATGGCTTCTTCGCCGTCATAGGCGTCGCCCTTGAATTGCTTGTCCGGACGCTCCTGCTCAATCAACCCTAGGTAGCCACAGGCGAGGGAGGCGGCGATGCCGAGATAGGGGTTGCAATCCATGCCCGCGATGCGGTTTTCGACACGGCGGGCCTGGGGGCTGGAGAGGGGCACGCGGATGCCGGTGGTGCGGTTGTCACGGGCCCATTCCAGATTGATCGGCGCGGCGTGATCGCGCACGTAGCGGCGGTAGGAGTTCACATAAGGCGCGAGCACGGCGATGGCGGCGGGCAGGTGGTTCTGCATGCCTGCAATAAAGTGAAAAAACGCATCCGTATCGCCACCCTGAGGGCCGGAAAAGATGTTCTGGCCGGTCTCAATGTCGATCACCGAGTGGTGGATGTGCATCGCGCTGCCGGGCTCATCGGCGATCGGCTTGGCCATAAAGGTGGCGTAGCAATCATGGCGCAGGGCCGCCTCGCGGATCAGGCGTTTGAAGTAGAACACCTCGTCCGCCAGCTTGACCGGATCGCCATGCACCATGTTGATTTCGAGCTGGCCCGCGCCGCCTTCCTGGGTGATGCCGTCGATCTCAAAGCCCTGCGCTTCGGCGAAGTCGTAAATGTCGTCGATCACCGGACCGAACTCATCAACCGCCGTCATGGAGTAGGCCTGACGGGCGGCGGCGGGGCGGCCGGAGCGGCCCATCATCGGCTTGATGCTCTGCGCCGGATCGGTGTTCCGCGCGACCAGAAAGAACTCCATTTCCGGTGCGACCACCGGCTCCCAGCCTTTAGCGCGGTAGAGATCTACCACACGTTTCAATACGTTACGCGGGCTGAAGGGCACAGGGGTGCCGTCGGTGTTGTAGGCGTCGTGAATGACCTGAAGGGTCCAGTCGCCGGTCCATGGCGCGGCGGTGGCCGTGTTCCAGTCCGGGCGCAGGATCATGTCTTTCTCAATGAAGCCTTCCTCGCCCGCAGCCTCGCCCCAATCCCCTGTGATCGTTTGATAAAAAACGGAATCCGGCAGGTGGAAATAGTCCTGGCGGGCAAATTTGGTGGCGGGAACCGCCTTGCCGCGCGCAATGCCGGGAAGATCAGAAATGATACATTCGACTTCGTCGAGCCGGTGGCCTTCAAGATAGGCACGTGCAGCATCAGGAGTTTTGGAAAGCCAGTCGGTCATCGGGGTCTCTCTTGGCGGAAGAAGTCAGCAAATTGGTCGGCAATGGTCTGGCTGGCGGTGGCTTCGTCAAGCTCGTCGATGGCGGCTTCGAGCACGTCGTCAGGCACCACGCCACGGCCACGGGTGTTGATCAGACCGTCCACAAAATCGGCTGAAAATTCAGGGTGTGCCTGAACCGTCAGAGCGCGGTCGCCGTAAAGAATGGCCGCGTGTTTGCAGAAGTCATTGGTGGCAATGGTCACAGCGCCGGGCGCAAGCTCGACCACCTGATCCTGATGCCAGGCATTGAGCGCGATTTCGGTGCCCGCGAAGTCATAGGTCTGGCGGCCAACAGCCCAGCCACCCTCATATTTCTCGACTTTACCGCCAAGCGCCTGTGCGATGATCTGGTGGCCGAAACACACGCCAACCATCGGGATATTGAGCGTCACCGCCTCGCGAATGAAATCCTCCAGCGGGGGAATCCAGTCGTGATCCTCATAGACGCCATGCTTGGATCCGGTGATCAGCCAGCCGTCGCACTCTTCAACCTTTGCGGGAAATTCACCATCGACCACCTTGTAGCCTGCGAACTCAAAATCCTGTCCGGAGAGCAGTGTTTTGAACATCTCGATGTAGTTGCCGTAGTGGGGTGCGAGCTCATCGGGAGTGTGTCCGGTGAGCAAAATGCCGATTTTCATGGGTCACCAAATTTGATCAAATTTACCGTAGCGCCGCCATGGGCGTCGCGCAAGCCTGTCATACACGTTCCAGATAGGTTTGCCAGTGCTGCTCTGTGGGGATGTCGGCGAGCTTGCGCAGTTCCTGGCGCTTGGTCATCACCAGATTGCGGATCAGCTCGGCAGGCAGGCAGCGGGCGATGAAGGCATCGTGTTCAAAGAGGTCAATGGCCGTCTCCCAGCTTTCGGCCAGTTGAGGTTGCTCCTGCGCATAAGCGTTGCCGACAACCGGGGCTGGCGGCGTCATGCGCTCCGCGATCCCGGTAAGGGCGGCGGAGAGCACCGAGGCCAGCATGAGGAAAGGGTTCACATCCCCGCCTGCAACTCGATGTTCGATGCGGCGCGCAGCCGGTGGGCCGCCGGGAATGCGCAGCGCGGCGGTGCGGTTTTCATAGCCCCAACAGACCGATGTGGGCGCATGGGCACCCGGCGCAAAGCGGTCATAAGAGGGGCCGTGGGGCGCGAAGATCAGGGTTGAGGCGCGCATGGCAGCCAGACAGCCCGCAACAGCAAAGCGCAGCAGATTGGAGCCTTCGGCCGTGCCATCGTCAAACACATTGGCACCTGTTTCATCGACAACAGAGAAATGGACATGCATGCCGTTGCCTGCATCATCCGCGTAGGGTTTGGCCATGAAAGTGGCAGCAACCCCATGTTTTCTGGCGGTTGCGCGGATCAGTTGCTTGATCAGCAAGGCATCCTGTGCGGCTTTCATGGCGGGCTGGTGGTTCAGCGTGATCTCAAACTGGCCGATGCCGCCTTCGCATGTCATGGTCTGCAGCGGGATGCCCATATCTGAGGCGGCCTGATAGATATCGCTGAACAGCGCGTCAAAACTGTCGAGCTCATCCAGTGAAAGAATTTCGCTGGCGTCGAGACGACGCCCGTCCCGTGGGCTGAGTGGCGGGCGCAGGGTTTTGCCGCTGTCATCCACCAGCGTGAATTCCATTTCGGTGGCGGCCATGACTGTCCAGCCGCGGGCGGCGTAGCGGTCCAGGACGTCGGCCAGCGCCGCAATGGGATCGCCCAGATACGGCGTGCCGTCCTCTTGCAGCATCTGCATCAGCGTCAGGGAAGAGGCGGTGGAGAGCCATGGCATGGGCACGGCGCCGCGCGTGCTTGGGGTCAGGATGCCGTCCTGATCACCGCTTTCAAACACCAGCGGGCTGTCCTCGATGTCACAGCCCCAGATGTCGAGATTGAGGGCGGAGATCGGCAGGCGTGCGCCGCCTTTGGAGAGCTTTGCCTGATGTTCCGAAGGGATGCGTTTGCCGCGCAATTGACCGTTCAGATCTACGGCGGCGATGCGAAGTGTCGGAGGGAGCGCGCTGTCCATGGAGTACCTGCTTGGATAATTTGATCAAATTATCTTTGCCGTTGCGCGGCTTGTCCAGCAATTTCTCGTGATGTCGGTATCGCGTCGGTATTGCGGCTGTAACGCGACGGTGGAGAAAATACAGAAACGCCCGCCTTATAAGGGGCGGGCGCAACGTGATTTTTGCAAAAGGTGCGCGGGCGACTCAGCGGATGAGATTTGGCCGGATGCGCAGCTTTGGTGCCGCATTTTGAGGCAGATGCCGGTTCAGGCGGCGGTTCACAATTCCGAAGACCCAGATGATCACCAGAGTCAGAAGGATGAAATAGAGCGCCAGAATGGGGTAGGGCACGAAGGGGTTGTAGGTCTTATCCGCGAAGTAGTTCGCGTAATAGAGCGCATCCCCCTGTTGCCGCCATGCCGGGAAACCTGAGAAGAACACCAGCGTTGTGGCATGGAACAGAAAGATTGCCTCGTTGGTATAGGCGGGCCATGCCAGACGCATCATGGTTGGGAACATGATGCGGCGATAGCGATACCAGCCGGTGAAGCCATAGGCGTCTGCCGCTTCCACGTCACCTTTGGGGATCGAGCGCAATGCGCCGTAGAAGATCTCTGCCGAGTAGGCGGAGGTGTTCAGGAACAGCACGATCAGCGCGCCCAGTGCCGCAGAGGACAGCGGGTTGAAGATCGGCGAGAGGCCTTTGAGCGACAGGAACAGGAAGTAGGCAAAGAAGAACTGGATGAAGAGCGGGCTGCCCCGGAAGAGGAAGATGAACCACTCCGCTGGTTTGCGGGCCAGTCGGCTGTCAGAGTTCTTGGCCACTGCCAGAAGGTTGGCAAAGAGGAAACCTGTGAGCACCGCCAGAACGCCGTAGTAGACGTTCCAGATCATGCCGGAGCCGATCAGGGTGAAATGCTCACAGAGGGTGAATTCGCTGCGCGGCAGCAGGCGCTCTCCATATCCCAGAGAGCGGAAGGCATAGGCCTGAATGGTCTCGATACAGCTCATGCGGCGCTCCCTGCTTTGCGTTGGGCTTCGCCATCCAATGTGGCCTGGCCGTGGGAGAGGCGTTTGGTGAGGCGGCCCAGGGCGATTTCAGAGACCCGTGTGAACATGAGGTAGAAGATCAGGAGCGCGAGGAAATACCACATGCGCCAGTCGCCATGGGGGTAGTCGGTGAAGCGGGCGGTCTTGGAGGCGCCCAGATCGCGCGCCCAGTAGACGATGTCTTCGACACCGAGCAGGAACAGCAGCGGGGTGGCCTTGATCAGCACCATCCAGAGGTTGGACAGGCCGGGCAGGGCGTAGATCCACATTTGTGGCAGCAGGATGCGCCAGAAGGTCTGGCGCGGGGTCATGCCATAGGCCTCTGCGGTTTCCAGCTGTGGGCGCGGCACGGCGTTCATTGCGCCAAACAGCACATTGGCGGCAAAAGCGCCAAAGACGATGGCAAAGGTGAAGACCGCGACCCAGAAGCCGTAGATCTCATGCACCCATTGCGGAGAGGTGCTGAGCGGCATTTTGGCGATGTCACAGACGAGGAACTCGTTTCCTTGGCGGATCGGTTCGGACCAGTCCGGGCATTTCACCTTGTGGCGCAGCCATTCGATGCCCTGATCCAGAGCAATCACGAAGAAGAGGAAGAAGGCGATGTCCGGCACGCCGCGCACGATGGCGATATAGGCTTTGCCAATCCAGCGCAGCAGGAAGAAGCGCGCGCGGGCGGCCATGGCGCCGCCAAGGCCAAAGGCCAGCGCGGTGGGCGCGGTCACGGCCAGCAGCAGGAGCACGGTGCCAAAAGAGGCGTAAAAGGCCATGTGCTTCCCGGTGGTGAGATAGCAGCTGAGCCAAGGCAGACTGTCTAGGACAGAGGGATCTGAGCAAAAGGCAAAAATGGCTGGCCTCATTTGGTTTTCGCGCAGCACAGGCTCAAAGCAGCCTCGGCGCGGGATTGGAAAAGGGGGGCAGCCGCCCCCCTTCGGTGTTCAATGAAACAAAGGGCTTAGAATTGGCCTTCGATTTCCCATTTCTCGAGCATCGCGTTGAGCGTGCCGTCTGCCTTCATGGAGGCGATGGCCGCGTCAAACTTGCCGCGCAGCTCGTCATCAGATTCACGGAACGCCATGCCGATGCCGCCGCCGAGGTAGACATCTTCGATGAAGGTCAGCTCGGTCTCACCCACGATTGGGGCGAGGTAGTCTTTGTCCGCCAGAACCGCGTCCACTTCGCCTGCGTTCACAGCTGCGACAGTTTCATCCGGGGTTGGGAATTCCACCAGAGTGGCGCCAGTGGTGGCCACGTGGTCGGACTGGATGGTGCCGGTCTGTGCGGCAACAACAGCGGTCTTCACATCCACATCCGCGGAAAGCGCGGCATAGGCGGAAGGCGACGGCTGGGTGTAGCCCTGGGTGAAGTCCATGGTTTCTTCACGCTCGTCGGTGATGGACATGCCCGCGATGATGGCGTCGTAGTTGCCGGACTGCAGGTTCGGAATGATGCTGTCCCAGTCGTTGGTGACCCACTCGCAGGTCAGCTCGGCACGTGCGCAGAGCTCGTCGCCCAGCTCACGCTCAAAGCCGTCGATCTCACCGGCATCGTTGATGAAGTTGTAGGGAGGGTAGGCGCCCTCGGTGCCGAGACGAACGGTGTCCGCCATGGCGAAACCTGCGGTCAACGCCAGTGCGGCGGTGCTCAGGATCAGTTTGTTCATAGTGTTGCTCCCTATGGTTGGTAAGTTATGTGGCGGTTGATGACAGGAACTGTTTCAACCGTTCTGATTTTGGATTGCCGAAAAGCTCATCCGGCGCCCCTTCTTCTTCGATCAGGCCTTGGTGCAAAAACACAACGTGATCAGAGACATCACGTGCCATCTTCATGTCGTGGGTCACGATCATCATGGTGCGGCCTTCTTCAGCCAGCGCCTTGATCACGCGCACCACTTCCTGTTCAAGCTCGGGGTCAAGCGCCGAAGTGGGTTCGTCAAACAGAAGCGCCTCAGGCTCCATCGCCAGCGCGCGCGCAATGGCGGCACGCTGCTGCTGACCGCCGGAAAGCTGTGCGGGGTAGGCATCGTGTTTGTCGGCAATGCCCACCTTGTTGAGATACATATGGGCGGCTTCCTCAATCTCTTCGCGGTCGCGGCCCAGCACGGTGATGGGCGCTTCCATCACGTTTTGCAGGATGGTCATGTGGGACCAGAGATTGAACTGTTGAAACACCATCGACAGGTTGGTGCGGATGCGCAGCACCTGTTTGGGGTCGGCAGGCTGGCGTGCGTGGCCATTGCCTTTCCAACTGACGGGTTCGCCTTTGAACAGGATGTCGCCCTGCTGGCTGTGCTCCAGAAGGTTGGCGCAGCGCAGGATGGTGGATTTGCCGGAGCCGGACGAGCCGATCAGAGACACCACGTCGCCGCGATGGGCGGTGATATCCACGCCTTTGATCACTTCGAGATTGGCGTAGGCTTTGTGCAGGTCGCGGATTTGCAGAACGGGCGTGGCTTCGCTCACAGTGTCCCCATCAGTATCGGGTTGATCTTGGTGCCCCAATAGGGATGAAAATTTACCTAATTGCAACTTTCAAAAGGGCGGTTGAGACGCCAAGGCTGACGTTTTGATCCCCCCAAATGACCAAATGGTCAGGCTTCGGGCGGATTTGGCACAGCCTCATAAGCGCTTTGGGGCATGTCCACCAGCCCCTTGAGGATCAATTCTGACCGCTCAGACGGCGAAAGCGCTGTTATTGCTGCACTTAAGGCGGCGCGGATGGGCGCGGGATCGCGGTAAATCGCGGAGATATAGGGCAAAGCTGGCGTCGGCGCGGTGCGCTCTATCTCGACAAGATCGCGGGCAAAGCCATCGTGACGTTGCATCAACATCCAGCTCACCACATCCAGAGCGGCAAAATCTGCGTGGCCTTCGGCCACCAATTGTGCGGAGCGGCGGTGCGCACCGCTTTGAACACGCGGGCCGATTCGCAGGTTGCGGCTGTGAAAATGGTGCCAGGGCGCGGCCCAGCCGGATTGCGACAGCGGCTCGTTATAGGCCATGGTTGCGCCCTTAAGTGGGGCAAGGGGCTGGTCTGCCTGCGCGGCCGGATGGGATTTATGAACCACAATCACCGAACAATAGTGCCCGGCAGGCAGGTCCGGCAGGCCATGGTCTGGCGCGCCGACCAGCGCGACTTTGCCAAGCAGTTGCGTGCGAAAGGGAAAGCCGCAGGTCTGGGCCAGCAACAGATCGGAGCTTTGCCAGAACGCCCAGAGATCTTCAGGGGTGCTGCGCCGCGATGGCCCGTCGCCATAGGCCTGCACAAAGAGCTGGCACAACCGATCTTGCGCCGCCGCGGTTTCCGGGCGGTCATACATCGGCAGGGCAACACTCATCCGCGGGCGATCACACGTTGGCGGGCGCGGGCGCTTTCCACATCTGAGATGCCCAAGAGATTGGCCGCCAGCCGCAGCAGCGCGTCTTCGCGGCTGTCGCGCTCGCCATCGACCATCACCACCTGCCACATGGCCTCAATCACAGAGACCCGTTCTTCCAGCGGCACGGCGTCTTTGATGGCGCGGGTGAAGCGCACCGTGTCCGGGGCCTCGGATTCCAGTGTTTCAGCTTCTTTGCGCAGCGAGGTTGCCTCAAACGGGGACAGGCCGTAGCGGCCGGCGATGATGCGTTCGATGCGCGCGGCCTCATCCGGATCATAGCTGCCGTCTGCACGGGCAATGCGCACCAACAGCGCGCTCAGCGCCAGTCGGGCATCCATATCGGACAGGGGCTCAGGGGCGGGCGCCGTCAGGCGTTTCAGAAAATCTGCAAACATAGGCGAAGATGTAAGACCGTGCGGCGGGGGCGGCAAGTTCTGTTTCTCATTCGTCAAATATCCTGGGGTGGCCACCGCTTGCGGTGGCAGGGGCAAAGCCCCTGACCGGTCTGCGTGCCAAAATCCCGTTTGCAGTTTTCTCTGCATGCACTAGCGTGCCTGCCACTGTCTCTCAGCTGTCCCTCATGAGCCCAATACCATGGCCCGCCTGTCTTTGATCCTGTCTCTGATCGCGACGCTCTGCGTCGGCTTTGTGGTGCAGCGCGTGGCGCTGGGGCTGTTTTTGTCAGAAGAGCTTGAGAAATCTGAAGGGCAGCTTTCGCTTTACCGCAGCACGGTTGTGGCGGAGCTGGAGCGGCACAGCCACCTGACCCATGTGCTGGCGCAGGACAGTTTTGTTTTGGACGCTTTGGAGGGGGAAGACACCGGCGCGCTCAATGCCCGGCTTGCGGATTTTGCCAGCAAGGCGGGCTTGGATGCGATTTATCTGATGGATGCCACGGGCGGCACCATCTCTGCCTCAAACCACAACACGCCGCGCTCCTTTGTCGGCCAAAGCTATGCGTTCCGGCCCTATTTTCAGGAAGCGTTGTCCGGAGGGCAGGGGCGGTTTTATGCGATTGGCACCACCACGGGGGAGCCGGGGTATTTCATCGCCGATCCGGTGCAGGGGTCTACGGCGCTGGGCTCAGACGCGCAGGTGTCTGGTGTCATCGCGCTCAAGAAAAGCTTTGGCGATCTGGAAGAAAGCTGGGCCAATGCGGGGGAGCAGGTGATCCTTGCCAATCGGGACGGGGTTGTCCTTTTGGCGTCTGATCCGTCGTGGCGCTATCGCGCGCTATCGCCGTTGAGCGCGGCACAGAAGGCCGAGATTGTTGCGGCGCGGCAGTTCCCCGGGCAGGCATTGGATCCGTTGGACTGGGTGCCGAAGGGCGAAAATCAGGCGGATATCGCGGGCGAGCTGCGGCTGCATCTGGTGGCACAGGATCTGCCGGATGGCTGGGAGCTGCATTATTTCGCCAGTGATGACCGGGCGGTGGCGCGGGCCTGGCTGGCGACGGCTGTGGTGGTTTTGCTGGCGGGATCGGCATTGGTTCTGTTTCAGGTGCAGCGCGCGCGGCGGATCGGGCGGGCGCTCAGGCGGGCGGAGCAGGAAGAGGCGCAGCTGCGTCAGGCCAATGCGCTGCTGGCGGTGGAGATTTCAGAGCGCAAAACCGCGCAGACCCAGCTTCAGGCGGCGCAAAAGGAGCTGTCACAAGCCAGCCGTCTGGCGGCATTGGGGCAGCTTTCCGCCTCTGTGACCCATGAGCTGGGGCAGCCGATTGCCGCCATGCGCAACCATCTGGCGGCGGCGGAGCTGAACCCGAAGGGGGCTGCGGCGCTGGGGGCAGATCTGGGCGGATTGGTGGCGCGCATGGAGGGCATCACACGCCAGCTCAAGTTCTTTGCCACCAGCGGCAAAGAAGGGTTTGAGGTGTTTGCGCTGCAATCCGCAATGGAGGCGGCGCTGACCCTTGTGGCGCCCAATCTGGAGGCGGGGGAGGTCACGGTCGCGCGGGATCTGGCGGAGGCGCCGATTTTGGTGCGCGGCAACCGGCTGCGGATTGAGCAGGTGATGACGAATATTCTTCGCAACGCCTGTGACGCCATGGAAGAGGAACCGCAGGCGGCAGTGCTGACCGTGCGGCTGTGGCAGAGCGACGGTTTTGCGGTGTTTGAGGTTACGGACACGGGGCATGGGCTGGCGGCGGCGAACTTGCAGGACTTGCAGGAACCTTTTGTTACCACAAGAGAAAGTGGGCGCGGCATGGGGCTTGGTCTGGCCATTTCCGCCACCATCGTGAAAGATCACGGCGGCCGGATGGAAGCCGAAGACCGCGTGAGCAAGGACACCTCAGATCGTAGCGGCGGCGCGGTGTTTCGGGTGTCTCTGCCGCTTGCGGGAGCAGGCACGGGGCTGACGGAAAGCGGCCCGCTTGCGGCGCAATGAAGGAGAGGCGCAGATGAACGACGGGCCGACATACAGCCTGCTGATTGTGGATGATGACAAGGCGATGCGGCATTCGCTGCTGGCCTTGATGGAGGCGGCGGGCTGGCAGGCTGAGGCGGTGGCGCGGGGCGAAAAGGCTCTGGAGCGGCTGGCAACATTTGCGCCCGATGTGATCCTGTCAGATGTGCGCATGCCGGGGATGACCGGGATGGAGCTGCTTGCCGCTCTGGATACGGAGCTGTCTCCGCCGTTGGTTCTGATTTCCGCCCATGGGGATATTCCCATGGCGGTGGAGGCGATGCAGGCGGGGGCCTACAGCTTTGTGGAGAAGCCTTATGAGCCGCGCCGATTGCTGACCATTCTGACCCATGCGGCCGAACAGAGCCGGATGCGGGCCAGCAACCAGCGGCTCAAGGCGCGGCTTTATGAGTTGTCGGGGCTGGATCGGGTGCTTTTGGGGCAAACGCAGGCCGTGGCCAATCTGCGTGAAGAGGTGTTGGACCTTGCGCCCATGGAGGGCGCGGTGTTGATCCAGGGTGAGACGGGGACCGGCAAGGAACTGGTGGCGCGGGCGCTGCATGATTTGGGGCCGCGCGCCGAGCAGCCGTTTCTGGCCCTCAACTGCGCGGCACTGAGCCCGGAGCGTTTTGAAGCGGAGATGTTTGGCACCGCTGAGGGTGGCAAAGGGCGTTTGCAGGCGGCGACCGGCGGGACGCTGTTTCTGGATGAGATCGGAGCCTGCCCACCCGCCGTTCAGGCAAAGCTGCTGCGTGTGATCGAAGATCAGCAGGTGTTCCCCGTGGGCGCGGCCACGCCGGATGCGGTGGATCTGCGGATCATTTCAGCCACCAATGAGGACGTGGACCAAGCCGTCGCTGATGGTCGGCTTCGGCAGGATTTGCTGTTTCGGATCAATACCTTCGTGATGCAACTTCCACCGCTGCGCCAGCGGCGGGACGATGTGACCCTGCTGGCGGCGCATTTCCTTGATGATTATGCAAGGGTGCATGAGATTGCTGCGCCGGAGCTGGATCATGAGGATGTGGCCACGCTGATGGCGCATGACTGGCCGGGCAATGTGCGCGAGCTGCGCAACGTCTGTGCGCGCCGTGTGATGCAGGCGCGCCGGGGTGGGGGCACCATGGCGGCGGCCTTGACCCAGACGGGCGGGCTTGAGGATGTGCCGGAAACCCTGCGGGAGGCCGTCGCTGCCTTTGAGCGGGAGCTGATCGGCAAGGCCATCAAGGGGCATGAGGGGCGGATGGACGCCGCCGCGGAGGCGCTGGGAATCGGGCGGCGGACGCTGAACGAAAAGATTGTGAAGCTTGGTCTGAAGAAAGAAGCGCTGCTTTGACGGTTTGCGTGTAAGGACGCTCAGCCTGAAAGTTTGCTGCGACGGATGCGCGCAATCTGGTGTTGAATACGCGACTTAAGGCGCTGAAACCTCTATGAAATTGCTGATTTTTGTGCCCTGCGGAAATCCGCAGGGCTGACGTCGTGTCCTGCGCAAAATCCTTCATTGGCAATCTGATGCGCGTTGCGGCATGCTTTGGCCATAAGCACTTACGCAATCGGGAGGAAATCATGCGTAAATTGATGAGCCGGACCGCCGTGGCGGCCCTGTCTATGGCCTTTGTCACCGAAGCAATGGCCACCGAGTGGAATGTCTCTGTCTGGGGCAAACGCCGCGCTTTCACCGAGCATGTTGAGAAACTGGCGGAGCTGGTGAGCGAAAAGACCGGCGGCGAGTTCACCATGAACATCAGCTATGGCGGTCTGTCCAAGAACCGTGAAAACCTCGATGGGATCTCCATTGGTGCGTTTGAAATGGCGCAGTTCTGTGCGGGCTATCACCGTGACAAGAACCGTGTGATCACCGTTCTGGAACTGCCGTTCCTTGGCGTGGCGAACCTGCAGGAAGAGATGGCGGTGTCTGCGGCTGTTTACGGCCACCCGGCCGCAGCGGAAGAGATGGAGCAGTGGAACGCGAAGCTGCTGATGACCTCGCCTATGCCGCAGTACAACCTTGTGGGCACCGGCGATCCACGCGACTCGCTGGCAGACTTTGACGGCATGCGCGTGCGCGCCACCGGCGGTCTGGGCAAAGCTTTTGAAGCCGTGGGCGGCGTACCAACCTCTGTGACCGCGACCGAAGCCTATCAGGCGATGGAAAGCGGCGTGGTGGACACGGTGGCCTTTGCGCAGCACGCGCACCTGTCTTTCGGCACCATCAACCAAGCGGACTGGTGGACAGCCAACCTGAACCCCGGCACCGTGAACTGCCCGGTTGTGGTGAACATCGACGCCTATGAAGATCTGTCTGATGAGCACCGCGCGGCGCTGGACAGCTCCGTTCAGGAATCGCTGGATCACTATGTGGCGAACTACGGCACATTGCTTGAGAAGTGGGACAGCGTTCTGGAAGAGAAGGGCGTGGCCAAGGTTGAGATCGACGATGCTGTGATCGCGGAGTTCCGTGCCAAAGCAGCAGACCCGATCCGTGATGCCTGGATCAAGGACATGGAAGCGCAGGGCATTCCTGGTCAGGAGCTCTATGATCTGGTTGTGAAAACTCTCGAAGATCACCGCGCAACCAACTGATAAAAATAATTAAAATTGCGGCCTCGGTGAGTTCCGGGGCCGTTTTGTATCTGACGTGTGTCAGGTAGAAGGGGGAAGGATATGGCCGGTGCCTCTGCCGTGCTTGAAGACAACAGTGTGCTCAGCAGACTGGATCGTCACCTGCTCAAGCTGGAACAGTTTTTTGCATTGCTGAGCGGCCTTGCCGTGTTCAGTCTGATGTTTTTGGCCGCCTATTCGGTGGGTGGGCGCAAGTTCTTTGCGTCGCCGCTGTCGGGATATGTGGATTATATCGAGGCGCTGATGCCGCTGATTGCGGTGATGGGGATCGCCTATGTGCAGCGCGATGGCAGCCACATCCGGATGGATATGGTGATTGGCAAACTCAAGGGGCGTGCGCTCTGGGGGGCGGAGCTGCTGTCTGTGATCCTGATCCTCGGGTTGATGATTGCCCTGACCATGGGCAGCTGGGCGCATTTTGAGCGCTCTTTTGATTGCGCGCGGCCGCTGTGTTCGCGGGACAGCTCGATTGATATTGGCCTGCCGATCTGGCCCTCAAAGCTGATTGTGCCGGTGGCATTTTCGGTGATGTGCCTGCGGCTGGCGCTGCAGGTCTGGGGCTATGGGCGGGCGTTTTTGCTGAACCTGCCAAGCCCGGTGGCAGTGCCGCTGGTGCAGTCGATCGAGGAACAGGCCCGTGCAGAGGTCGATCAGCTTGGGGATGCTGACAATGGATAACATTACGATTGGCCTTTGGGTCACGGGCGGGATGCTCCTGCTTGTGGTGCTGGGGATGCGGGTGGCCTTTGCCGCTGCGCTGGCTGGCTTTGTCGGGATTGTCTGGATTTTCTGGGCGAAGTCCGGCTATGCGCCGGAAAAACTGCTCTATTGGAATGAGCGGCGGGAGATCTGGGACGGGGCGTTGGGCAAATCCATCGCCATTGCCGGATCGGTGCCGCATTCCAAAGTGTCTTCACAGGCGTTGAGCCTCATTCCGACCTTCATTCTGATTGGCTATCTGGCCTATTACGCCAAGCTGACCACGGCGCTGTTTGATGCGGCCAAGAAGTGGATCGCTTGGGTGCCCGGCGGGCTGGCGGTGTCGACCGTGTTTGCGACCGCAGGCTTTGCCGCCGTTTCCGGTGCTTCGGTGGCGACAGCGGCGGTGTTTGCGCGGATTGCGATCCCGGAGATGCTGAAGGTGGGCTATAACAAGCAGTTCGCTGCGGGCGTTGTGGCGGCGGGGGGCACCTTGGCCTCGCTGATCCCGCCCTCTGCGATCCTTGTGATCTATGCCATCATCGTAGAGCAGGACGTGGGCAAGCTGCTGCTGGCGGGCTTTATCCCCGGCGCGTTCTCGGCTGTGGTTTACGGCGCGATGATTGTGGGCATTGCCATGATCTTCAAAACCGTCGGTCCACCGGTGAGCGGCTTCACATGGCGTGAGCGTTTTGCCGCGCTGCCGCCGGCTTTGCCGATTGTGGCGGTGGTCGTGATCATCATCTTCTTTGTCTACAACCCCTTTGGCGATGCCTGGGGCACACCGACAGAGGGCGGGGCCGTGGGGGCGTTTATCGTCTTCCTGCTGGCGCTGGTGCGCGGGATGCGGTGGCCGGAGCTGAAGTCTGCGCTTTTGGACACGGCCAAGCTGACGGTGATGATTTTCACCATCATCTGGGGGGTGCTGATCTATGTGCGCTTCCTTGGGTTTGCCGATCTGCCGGGGGCGTTTTCGGACTGGATCACAAGTCTTGAGATGTCGCCGTGGCTGATCCTGATCTGTATTCTGCTGGCCTATGCGGTGCTGGGCATGTTTATGGATGCCATTGGTATGCTGCTGCTGACATTGCCGGTGGTGTACCCTGCGGTGATGGCGCTGAATGGCGGCGAGGCCGTGGCGGCGGCGGACAGCACGTTCGGCATGAACGGCACGATGTGTGCGATCTGGTTCGGCATTCTGGTGGTGAAGATGGCGGAGTTCTGTCTGATCACCCCGCCGATTGGCCTCAACTGTTTTGTGGTGGCCGGTGTGCGCGATGATCTGTCTGTGCAGGATGTGTTCAAAGGTGTGACACCGTTCTTCATCGCGGATGCTGTGACCATCGCGCTGTTGGTGGCTTTCCCGTCAATTGTGCTTTGGTTGCCAAGTTTGGCCTAACTTAGTCAGGCCTGAATGCAGGTATCCGGCCTGAGCTGATGGGCCGGATATAAACAACAGAAAGGGCGTCGATCACATGAAGATCGGCGCCCTAAGTTTTAAGATCATTTGATTTAATCTGAATCACCCGACAGGGCTGTCCTCTGGCTTGATGCCCAGCATCGCCTCGATTTCATGCAGGCTGGCGTCTTCTTCGGGCGCGTGTTCGCCGTCGGCTTCGATCACCGAGACGAGCTTTTGCACCACTTCCAAACGATGTGGATAATCCACGGTTTCGCGGATCAGGGTGGCAAAGTCCGGTGTGCCGGGGGCGGCATGTTCGAGCTTTTCGCAGGTGGCGCGCAGTTTGGCGGCCTCGATCGGGTTGAGATCAAAAGACGCGGCAAGGATCTTGTCGATCGCGCCGATCTCTTCCACGTCATAGTGGTTGTCTGATTTGGCCACCCGCACCAGCAACGCGCCAAGAGCGAGCTTTTCGTCAGGTTCCGGAAGAGGCGGGGTGTCTGGTGTTCCACGCAGGCGGTGGAGAAGCTGGTCCCAGATCATCCGTCGTAGCCCTCCACAATGACAATGTCGCCGGTGCTCACCGGATCACGCAGGGATTTGGCGTATTGGTAGTCTTCTGAGTGATAACAGGCCAGCGCCGCCTCATAGGAGGGAAATTCAATCACCACATTGCGGCTGCGCGCGCTGCCTTCGGGGTTTTCAAACTGCCCGCCGCGGATCAGGAAACGCGCGCCGTGATCCGCGAAGGGTTTGGCATTGGCCTCGATGTATTTCTTATAGCCTTCGGGGTCATCCACATCGACGCGCCCGATCCAATATCCTTTGGCCATTCTGCCCTCCCTGATCGCGGTATTTCTGAGAGTGAGCGTGCCAAGCGCGCACGGGAATGGCAAGTCAGGTTTGCATCAAATACCTGCGGGTTGTTTGCGCACATACCGCCAAAGGCGGCCATCCAGCACCAGAAGCCCCAGAGCCAGCAGAGCAAAGCCCGCAAATGCGCGTGGGTGCAGGGTTTCTCCCAGAAACAGGGTGCCAAGCAGGATTGCAAACGGCGGCACAAGCAGCGTGACCAGAAGCAGGTTGCCGCTGCCTGCGGTGGCAAGCAGGCGGTAGTAGAGCAAATAGGCCGCAGCGGTGCCCAGAGCCGCGCCATAGGCGATGGAGGCCCAGGTGGACGCGGAGAGTGACAGGGTGATCGGACCTTCGACAAAATGCGCCAAGGGAAGCGACATCAGCGCAGAGCAGGTGAGCATGCCAGCGGCGGCCACGGTGGGTGAGCATCCGGCGAGATGTTTGCGCCCCCAGATGCCGGCAAAGCCATATGACAGGGTGGCGAGCAGGGCGGCGATCTGGGCGAGAGAGCGGGGGTCAAAGCGTGTCAGGTGGGTGAGGCCAATGGCGGTGGCCACACCGAGAAAGCCGATGAAGACACCTAGGGCTTTGGGCAAGGTCAGCCGCTCGTCGGGCAGAAAAAGCGCGGCGAGCAGCACGCCAAAGAAAGCGGTGGCGGCGTTGAAGATCGAGGCGAGGCCGCTTTCGATGGTCAATTGGGCAAAGTTCAGCAGGCTGAAGGGGATCAGATTGTTGAGCAGCCCCATGATAAGGAAAGCGCCCCAGAGCCGTGCGCTCTTGGGGATCTTCGTGCCGCGAAAGATGGTGAGCGCCCACAGAAGGAGCGCCGCCCAGAAGGTGCGATGTGCCACCAGCGTGATGGGGCCGATGTCATAAAGCGCGACACGGTTGGTGAAGAAGACAGCGCCCCAAAGCGCGGCCAGCAGGAAAAGCTCGACCCATGCTCGGGAGGAGAGGGATTTTTGAATGGGTGTGGTCATGGGGTGAGGTTAGGGTGCGAAGGCATGCGCTGCACTCCGAAACCTGCGCAAAAGAAAAGCCCCGCTGCAAGAGCGGGGCTTTGATTGTGTCAAACGACAGAGATCAGAATTGGATACCGATCCGCAGGCCAACGCCGATGGCGTCGCTGTCGCGGTAATCATACCGCGATCCGGCTGGCAGTGGAGGGGATGGCAGGTTCAAGAACTGATCACCCAGCTTTGCATAGGTGACACCGCCGGAGAGCGAGAGGTGTTCGCTCAGCTGATAGGTGCCTGCCAGCGTGATGCTCTTGGAGCCGGTGCTGGGGCTGAGGGCGGTGTTGGTTGGCTTGGTGCCTTCGTCTTCAAAGCCGAAGCGGACCGCGAGGGACAGCTTGTCGTTGATGCGACGTGCGATACCCAGGTTGTAGGTGGTGATATCGTCCTGGAAGTTTACCCATTGGCCATCAACGGTTGTCAGGTTGACGCCCTCAAATGGCACGTACCGCACGGAGCCGAACACCAGCGTATTGGGCGCAACACCGGTCTGGAAGTCGAGGTTGATGCTCTCAGGGAAGTCAACCGTGGCGGTGCGCGCCTGTGGATTGCTGCCATCACGTTCGGCGCGTGTCCCGCTCAGATCGGCGGAGATCGAGCTGTTGTAGGTCAGCGCAACGCGCAGAGCGATCTCTGGCTTTTCGTAAGCCACACCGACGACGCCGCCAAGGTCAAAATCGCTGCTGATGTCGAGCTCACCCAGAGCGTTGTTGATGATGCCGTCGACTTCCATCAGGCGCAGACCGCCGTGTACGCTGAAGCCGTTGCCGAGTTGATACTGCGCGAGCGCTGTCAGAGCGTTAGTTTCAACGTCGGCCAAGCCACCATCCAGGAAGCCACCTGTCGTTCCGTAATCAACATGGGCCCCAAAAGGGTTGTCATAGATGATCGCGAGGTCGAGTTTGTCATTGACCTCGTGTTTGTAGCCCAAAGAGAAGTCGGCGTAGTTCTGTGCAACATCAAACGCAGAAGGTGTTGCTGAGATTGGGCCACCAGGCACAGCATCTACGTTTGGGTTTACAGTTACGAATGTGATCTGCGCGAAGTTCCCTTCTTCGAACAGAATGTTCACACCTTGTCCGGAGCGGTCGATGCCGCCAGCGTAAGATGCTCCTCCAACCATCGCGAGTGCGGTGGCTCCCATAAGCATTTTTTTCATGTGATAGATGTCCCGTTTAGTCCCTGAGTTATTTTATTACTCGGACAAAGCTATTCGCGCAGCTTTATCCAAGTCAACTTAGCCAATTGGATAAAGCTTCGTTACTTTGCGTCACCTCGTCGCAGTAGTAGTGCGGATCTGTGTCAGTATGTTTAAGTAATTGCCCGCAAAAATGATGGTGGCACCGACCAGAACCCATAGGTCCAGAGGCTCCCCGTATAGTGACATTCCTACAACAGCTATCAGTGGCAGTCGGATGAAATCGATGGGCATGACTGCGGCGGCGGGGGCGAGGCTAAGCGCGGTGGTCAGGCAGAAGTGGGCCACGAGCCCGGCGCAGCTGATCAGGATGATCCAGGGAAGGCTCTCCCATGACGGGAGTGCGATGTCACCATCAAAGCCCGCAAATAGCAGGCCGAGACCCGCTTGCATGACCGTCAAATAAAATAGAATGCAGGTGATGGTTTCGGTGCGTGTGAGTTTGCGGGTGAAGATTGCTGACAGCGCGAAGCCGATGGCTGCGGTGGCGGCGGCGATCTGGCCTATGTCGACGGATTGCGGCGTCGGACGCGCGACAATCAGAATGCCGATGAAGCCAATGAGCGCTGCCAAAAGACCGATGGGCCGCAGGCGTTCTCCGAGCAGGAGCGGGGAGAGCAGAATGGCCCAGATGGGGGAGGTGAACTCCAGCGCAAAGACCTGTGCCAAGGGGATGGCGGTGATGGCGAAGAACCAGAGGTTTTGCCCGGCGAAATGGCTGATGTTGCGGATCAGATGCAGACCGAGATTGCGGCTGGTGACCTCGCGTAAGGTGCCCGCCATGGTTGCAGCGCCGACCACCAGAACGATGCCGAAGAAGCTGCGGTACATCATGATCTCGAAGGTATCGAGCTCCAATGAGACGGCGCGTCCGGCGATAGCCATGGAGGTGAAAGAGAGGATGGCACCGCTCATCCAGATGGCGGCTTTGAGGGTATCGTTCACGCGGGCACCTCGGTGATCTGGTAGTGGCGTGGGATTCCAGCTGTGACCGTGGCCCAATCGGAGGCGCTTGCACGGGCCTGATGGGCGCCAAAGGAGGCCTGATCCACGAAGAGTTCCGAGACATTGTAGCGCCCCGCAATGACGGGATCTTGGGTCACGTCAAAAGACAGGCAGCCCGGTTCTGCGCGGGTGAGCGTTATGTGGACGGGCAATGCCGCAGCGACGGCCTCTCGGCGGTCTGAAGGGACATCGATGTGGCCGGTGAGGCGGATCATTGGGGCGGTCATAGGGCGCTCATTCCGCGATGGTACAGCAGCCGTGGGTCAGCTGTTCGTTGGTGAGAAGCACAAAGGAAAGCGGGAACTCTCCGCCTGAGGCGGCGCAGGCCGCTTCTTGTACGATGATGGTGGCCTGCGTGCCGGTGATGCTCAGCGCCCAAGCAGAGGGGAAGCCGTCGTGATCCTGCTTGAGTTCAACCGCGACACCCTGAATGCGGCTGTCATCTCTGCCCCAGATTTGCACGGAGGGGCCTGCAATGCCGAGGAACATGTCGCCGGTCGCCCCTTCACAGGCCATTGGCGCGTTCTGCGCCATAGCGGTGAATGGGCAGAGCAAAGCGCTGGCGACAATCGCGGTTGTTAACTTCATAACCGTTCCTCCCTGCGAAGTTGTTGCGCAGCTTGGGCGGACATGGAAGCGGAAACTTGGTGTGGGCAAAAGAAAACGCCGCCCCGGGTGGGAGCGGCGTAGACTGTTGAAGACATGAGGCGGCGTGCCTCACTCCCACTCAATTGTGCCCGGAGGCTTCGACGTGATGTCGTAAGTGCAGCGGTTGATGCCTTTGACTTCGTTGATGATCCGGGTGGCGGTTTCGCCGAGGAACTCGTGGGTAAACGGGTAGTAATCCGCTGTCATGCCGTCAACGGAGGTCACCGCGCGCAGGGCGCAGGCGTAGTCGTAGGTGCGGCCGTCGCCCATCACGCCAACGGTGCGCACAGGCAGGATGGCCACGAAGGCCTGCCAGATCTCGTCATAGAGACCGTACTTGCGGATCTGGTCGATATAGACTGCATCGGCTTCGCGCAGGATGTCGAGTTTCTCGCGGGTGATCTCGCCGGGGCAGCGGATGGCAAGCCCCGGCCCCGGGAAGGGGTGGCGGCCAATGAAGCTTTGCGGCAGGCCAAGTTCGCGGCCCAGTGCGCGGACTTCATCCTTGAAGAGCTCGCGCAGCGGCTCCACCAGTTTGAGGCCCATTTTCTCTGGCAGGCCGCCCACATTGTGGTGGCTCTTGATGGTCACAGAAGGACCGCCGGAGAAGCTGACGCTTTCGATCACGTCTGGATAGAGCGTGCCCTGAGCCAGGAACTCGGCGCCGTCGATGGTGTCGGCGTGTTTCTGGAACACGTCGATGAAGAGCTTGCCGATGATCTTGCGCTTGGTTTCCGGTTCAGACTGGCCGTCCAGTTCGCCCAGGAAGAGCTCCTGCTCGTCGGCATGGATGAGCTGCATGTTGTAGTTGTCACGGAACATGGTGACAACTTCCTCGGCCTCGCCTTTGCGCAGCAGGCCGTGGTCGACAAACACACAGGTGAGTTGATCGCCGATGGCTTCATGAATGAGCACGGCGGCCACCGAGCTGTCCACACCGCCGGAGAGACCACAGATGACTTTCTTATCGCCAACCTGCGCGCGGATCGCCTCAACCATTTGTTCGCGGTAGGCGCCCATGGTCCAGTCGCCGGAGAAGCCCGCGATTTTCACGAAGTTCTCATAGAGTTTCGCGCCATTGGGGGTGTGGTGCACTTCTGGGTGGAATTGCACCGCATAGAAATGGCGAGAGGTGTCCGCAGTGATCGCAAAAGGCGCGTTGGGCGAGGTGCCATAGACCTCAAAGCCCGGAGCAATTTCGCTCACGTGGTCGCCGTGGCTCATCCAGACCTGCTCGTCGCCCTCGGCAAACCAGCCATCCAGAATGTCGAGCTTGTTTTGCGGGGTCACATAGGCGCGGCCAAACTCGGCGGTGCCATGGCCGCTTTCCACTTTGCCGCCCAGCTGGGTCATCATGGTCTGCTGACCGTAGCAGATGCCAAGGATCGGCACGCCATAGTCAAAGATCTCTTGCGGCGCGCGGGGCGAGCCTTCGCGGGTCACGCTGTCAGGGCCACCGGAGAAGATCACGGCCTTGGGCGCAAAGCTGCGCACGAAGTCCATATCGACGTTCTGGTAGGGATGGATTTCGCAATAGACATTGAGCTCGCGCAGGCGGCGGGCGATCAGCTGTGTCACCTGGCTGCCGAAGTCAATAATGAGGAGGCGGTCATGAGAAATATCGGACATGTGCGCCGCATAGGCTATGGCGGCGTTTCGCGCAAGTCCCTGTGCGCGTTGTCGCGCAGCCGGAGGGCCAGGGGCTGCGTGTTTTTTGCATCTGACTGCCCGTCTTTTGGCTTGCGTTGCGCCTCCGCCTCGTGCTTCAACTCGGAAAAACGTATATTGAAGGTATATACATGAACGAGCTGATTGATGCTGGGCTGTTTGATGCCGCGCTGTTTGATGGCACCTTGCGTGTGGCCGCGCTGAACCTTGCGCTGGCGGTCTTCTGTGGGGCGCTGATCGGATCGGAGCGTCAGGTGCGCCAGCGTATGGCGGGTTTGCGCACCAATGCGTTGGTGGCGCTGGGGGCGGCGAGCTATGTGGTGTTTTCATCGCTCTTTCCTGATGAGGTGAGCCCGACCCGTGTCGCGGCGCAGGTTGTCTCTGGCATCGGTTTTCTCGGGGCGGGCATCATTTTTCGCCAAGGTTTCACGGTGCATGGCCTCAACACGGCCGCGACGCTTTGGTGTTCGGCTGCTGTTGGGCTGATGGCGGGGGCAGGGGCTCCGGCCTTTGCGGCACTGGCGACGGGGCTGGTGGTTTTTGTGAACCTCGGCCTGCGCCCATTGGTGAAATGGTTGAAACGCAAGACCCGCGCGGGGGTGCCGCTCAATCAGGAATATGAGGTGCAGATCCAGTATGCCGCCCAGAATGACCAGCATGTGCGGGCCTTAGCACTGAAGGCGCTGACCCAGATGGGGGTGATCGTCACGGAAATGGCACGCAGTGACAGCGGCGGGGAGACCGCTGTGCTGGATGTGCTGTTGACCATCGAGGAACGCAGCAATGCGGAGGTCAGCACATTGCTGCGTCCGTTGATGCTGGATGAGCGGATCACAAAAGTGGCCTGGGAAGCGGGTGATGGAAATTAGGTCCAGTTGACTGGACACAGCTATCACCGGTTTCAGTCTAAACTTGTAGGCTCTCGAACGTCGCCCCAAAAGTCTGAATCGTGCCGTTTCAATCATTCTTGAGGAGGCGCAGCCGACCAGCCCCCGACCCTCCCCACGGGAGGGGGCTTCACCCCCACCCAGGGCCGGGGGCTGGCCTATGTGAATGACTTCAGGCGTTACCGATCTTGCTTCTGACGGATCATGATTTGCCCTCATGGCCAACCAGATCGATACGGTTCCATCAGCTTGTCAGCGGAGAAAACTGACACGCACCGGTTTGGGTTGGCTTGTGTCAATAGAGCTCAGGCTCTGTTGAGTTGTTCGGCTTGCACCGTGGAACGAGTGGGCAAATTCGGGGCATCATGTCGCATTTTTGCGTCAAAGGCCGTTAATCAGCCGCTTGTGGGGGCGGGCACGGGCTACAAAAATGGAGACAGACCAAAAGCCTGTGAGGATGAGACATGGCAGAAGCAGCGACACGGCGGCGTGGACGTGGGGGCGGCGGAGCCGCACGGCGCGCAGAGCGTACCGGCGTAAAAATCGAAACCGCAAAGTTCATTGAGCGCAATATTCCGCTGTTTGAAGTGCTGAATGAAGAAGCGCTTCAGATCATTGAAACCAATGCTGACATCCTTCTGGAAGAAGTGGGCGTTAACTTTGTGAACAACAAAGCGGCGCTGGACATCTGGAAAGAAGCAGGCGCGGATGTGGATTACGACGCCGAGCGCGTGCGCATTCCACGCGGCATGGCGCGCGAGCTGTGCAAGACTGCGCCGTCCCGCATCACCCAGCACGCCCGTAACCCTGAGCGTAATGTTGAAATCGGTGGCAACACGCTGGTGTGTGCGCCAGTTTACGGCCCTCCCTTCGTGCGTGACGCAGAAGGTGGCCGTCGCTATGCAACCATGGCGGATTTTGAGAAATTCGTGAAGCTGGGCTATATGTCCAAGTGGCTGCACCACTCCGGCGGCACCGTATGTGAGCCGACCGATGTGGCGGTGAACAAGCGTCACCTCGACATGCTACTGGCGCATATGACCCTGAGCGACAAGCCGTTCATGGGCTCTGTGACCGAGCCAAGCCGGGCGCAGGACAGCGTTGAAATGTGCGAAATCCTCTTTGGTAAGGAATTCGTGCAGGAAAACACCGTGATGACCTCGCTCATCAACATCAACTCCCCGATGACGTTTGACGACATCATGATGGGCGCGCTGGAAGTTTACGCAAAGAACAACCAGGCCTGCATCATTTCGCCGTTCATCGTGGGTGGTGCGATGGCACCTGTAAGCGTGGTTGGCACGCTGACGCAGGTTCTGGCCGAAGTGATGGCCGGTATCGCGTTCAGCCAGCTGATCCGCAAAGGGGCGCCGGTGATCTTTGGGGCCTTCGTGACCTCGATCGACATGAACTCCGGTGCGCCGACCTTTGGTACGCCTGAAGCCAGCCAGATCCTCTCTGGCGCGGGCCAGCTTGCCCGTCGTCTGGGTCTGCCGTTCCGCTCCGGTGGTGGTCTCTGTGGCTCCAAACTGCCTGACGCGCAGGCGGCATATGAGACCGCACACACCCACAATGCGGCGCTGACCGGTGGTGTGAACTTCATGCTGCACAGCTGTGGCTGGCTGGAAGGTGGTCTGGTGTCGAGCTTTGAGAAGTTCGTGATGGACGCAGACCAGCTCGGCACCCTGCACAAGATGGCTGAAGGCGTGGCTTATGACGAGAACGCCCAAGCCATGGACGCGGTGCGCGAAGTGGGGCCGGGTGGTCACTATCTTGGCTGTGCCCACACGCAGGCAAACTTCAAAACCGCTTTCTGGCGCTCTGAACTGCTGGACTACAAGCCGTTTGAAACCTGGGCGGATGAAGGGTCGCGCGACACCCAAGCGCTGGCCTCGGCACGTGTGGAAGAGCTGCTGGCGGCCTATCAGCAACCGGCGCTTGATCCAGAGATCGAAGCCAAGCTGCGCGCCTATGTGGCCGAGAAGAAAGCCTCCATGCCGGACGCTTTTGTCTAAGATGTGTTAATTTTGGCGGGAGGCCTGCAACAGCTGGGCCTCCCCCATCATGGCGATCAGCAGGTCGACATGCTCGATCAGGGAATAGGACGCGGCGCCGGTTTTCCTGGCTTCATTCAGGGCGCTTTCCAGCGCGATCAGGCGGGTCAGAGCCTCGCTGTGACGCGGATGCTCCCCACTTCCAAACAATCGTCTAAGATGTTGGTCTCGCACGTATTCTGTGCATCCGGCCCGTGCGGCACGGATCAAAAGACGTGGGCGGCGCAGCTCTGACAGCCGGCGTAAAACATCCTGCATAGAATCAACCTTTCTCTGTGAACGACGGCAGCAGATCACACCCTTTTCGAGTGTTGCGCGTGTTGGGAAACAGCGTGCGGGCGCGCATGTTGTCGTTCACGATTTGGAAACAATCCTAGCCAAGGGACGGTCGTCCAGTGCGACCTGCACGGCGTACTCAGGCTGTGTAAAACTGTTGGATAAGGCCGTGGATAACAACGGCAGGCAGTGTGACGTAAGTGACTTGGTAAGGAGAGGAAGAATGCCGAAAGATCAATTGATCCCCGAATTTCCGGATTGGGTGCCCAACAGTGTGGCGCGCTATGTGGCGCATACGGAACAGGGGGTCTCTATTCGGGCGCTGGCACGGCGGGATGGCTGCCATGCGTCCACCGTGCTGCGGCAGATCCGCAAACTGGAGACCATGCGGGAGGATCCGCTGGTGGACGCGGCCTTGGCGCGGCTGCGTGACGATCAGAAAAGCGGGATCGCCTCGCCCTTGCTGGCAGCGGATGCAGATGGGCAGGATCTGCCTGAGGAGGCGGTTCTGCGGCGCGAAGGGATGCGGGTGCTGCGGCGGTTGTGTGAAACCGGAGCGGTGCTGGCGGTGGCCAGTGACATGGAGAACGCTGTGGTGGTGCGTGACGGGGGCACGCGCACGGCGGTTGTCACGCGCCAGATCGCGCAGGCCATGGCGCTGAAAGACTGGATCTGCGCCACGCAGGTTGGGCGCATATCGCGCTATGCCATCACTCCAGCTGGGCGGGCGGCTCTTCGGGAGATGCTGGCCGAAGCAGAAAACTCGGCACAGGGGTTTTTAGAGGCGCAGAGCGCCTTTGAGGGCGGTCTGTCGCGGTTTGGATCACGGCGCATTCACCATGGCGGGCGGGCGCGGCAGGTGCGGTTCAACCTCACGGAAAGCCCGCTGACCGCGCTGGCGCGGCGGCGCGGCAAGGACGGGGCGCGGTTTTTAAGCGAGGATCTGGTGGCGGCTGGGGAGCGGCTGCGGGAGGATTTTGAACTGGCGCAGATGGGGCCACGGGCGGGGCAGAATTGGGAACGGTTTTTGAGCGGGCCGAGAGGGGCCAGCTATCAGCCGGACGGGGATGCGGGGCACGGATCAGAGATCGCGCGCCAGCGTGTGGTGGAGGCGCTGGGGGATTTGGGTGTCGGGCTGGGCGATATCGCGCTGCGCTGCTGCTGTTATCTGGAAGGGTTGGAGGCTGCGGAGAAGCGATTGGGCTGGTCGGCCCGATCCGGCAAGATTGTGTTGCGGATTGCCCTGATGCGGCTCAGGGATTTCTATCAGGCCCACAAAGGCGGCGCGGGCGACTACATCGGCTAGCTGGTCGGGGAGAGGCGCGGCAAGAGAGCGGCAAAAGAAAAGGGTCGGCGCGCCTGGCACCGACCCTCTGATTTGCCTCTGGCAAAGCGTTTACGCGGCAGTTTCCACGTTGGCTGCTTCCAGATACTTCAGCAGGTTTTCCGGGGCGCTCTCGCCATACGGGTCTTCGCCGTGGTTGTCTTCGAGACCTGGCTCTTCAAACCATGCTTCAACAACACCGTTGTTGATGATGGCAGCGTAGCGCCAGGAGCGCAGGCCGAAGCCGAGGTTGTCTTTGCGCACCAGCATGCCAACTTTGCGGGTGAATTCGCCGGAACCGTCAGGGATCACGTCGACGTTTTTCACGCCCTGAGCTTCGGCCCATTTGTTCATCACAAAGCTGTCGTTGACGGACATGCAGTAGATGTTGTCGATGCCGAGTTCCTGGAATTTGGCGAAGTTCTCTTCAAAACCAGGCAGTTGGTAGGTGGAGCAGGTCGGGGTGAACGCACCGGGAAGGGAGAACAGGATGACGCGCTTGCCTTTGAAGTAGTCATCGCTGGACATGTCCTGCCAGCGGAACGGGTTTGGGCCACCTACGGCTTCGTCACGCACGCGGGTTTTAAAGACAACATTGGGGACTTTTACGCCAACTTGCATCGTTGTTTTCCTTAACAGAAGTTTGATTTTCCGTGATCTATAATGATTCCAAATTGGGGTGCAATGCTGCAGTTGCGTAAGAGTCTATTGTTCTCCGAAATTAACCAAATAGTTGTGTATTCCGGCGTCAAATGCATAGCTGTCATGCACTTCTGGTAGTGGCTGCCAGATTGACGTATGTTACATTCTGCAAACCCAGACGGTCGGGAGGACCCAGAATTGCGTGATCTGAAGCTGCCAGAGCAGCGCCACCCTGAGAAGGCGCACCGCAAGGACAATGCTCAGCCCAAAAAGCCCAAGTGGATTCGTGTGAAGGCGCCAACCGGCGAAGGCTATAACGCGACCAAGAAGATCATGCGGGAGAACAAGCTTGTCACCGTGTGTGAGGAAGCGGGTTGCCCGAATGCCGGGGAATGTTGGAGCCAGGGCCACGCCACCATGATGATCATGGGCGAGATCTGTACCCGCGGCTGTACCTTCTGCAACATTGCGACCGGCAAGCCTGACGGGCTGGATGCTTTTGAGCCGGGCCGTGTGGCCATGGCGGTGCAGAAGCTGGGGCTGAACCACGTGGTGATCACCTCGGTGGACCGCGATGATCTGGATGACGGCGGGGCGGAGCATTTTGCCCAGACCATCCGCGCGGTGCGGCATCGCTCGCCCAAGACCACCATTGAAATTCTGACGCCGGACTTCCTGAAAGCCAAGCCGGGCGCGTTGGAAACCGTCGTGGAAGCCAAGCCTGACGTGTTCAACCACAATCTGGAAACCGTTCCGGGGCTCTATCTGGAGGTGCGTCCGGGCGCGCGTTATTTCCACTCCCTGCGCCTGTTGCAGCGGGTGAAAGAGTTCGATCCGTCGATCTTCACCAAATCCGGCATCATGGTCGGGCTGGGGGAGAAGGAGCCTGAGGTCAAACAGGTGATGGATGACATGCGCGCCGCGGATGTCGATTTCCTGACCATTGGCCAGTATCTGCAGCCAACGCCCAAGCACCACGGTGTGGACCGCTTTGTGACGCCTGAGGAGTTTGCGAGCTATGAGAAAGCCGCTTATGGCAAAGGCTTCCTGATGGTTTCGGCCACGCCGCTGACTCGCTCGTCTTACCACGCGGGGGATGATTTTGCCCGCCTGCGCGATGCGCGTGAGGCGCAGCTGGCCAAAGGCTGAACGCTGGTAAGCAAGGGAGAGGGGGCTTTGCCCCCATCGCGTCAGAGCCGCGATTCCCCCAAGGATATTTAGGGCAAGAGGAAAGGCGCCGCGATCAATCGGGCGCCTTTTGTTGTTGTCGAAGGTGTTATTGCGGGAGGTGGATGTTGAAGCGGGCGCGGATGGCCTGATCCAGCTCCGGGTCAAACCGTGCGGAAGCGGTGGTGGCGAGAATTTCCTCTTTGCGCTTACGGGCGGTTTCTATCAGGTCCGGTTTGCCCACCTCAGCCCATTCTTTGGGTGAGGTCCGGTCGCCAAAAGTCGGATACACATGGTCTTTCTGCATGCGCGACAGGGTGGCGTCTGTGCCCAGATAATGGCCGGGCCCGCCAAGGCAGACTTCGCGGATTTGCTCCAGCGCGAGGGTTTCCTCATCGACCTCAATGCCCCGCACACAGCGCAGGGCCTGACCGATGAGATCATCGCCCAGGATCAGGCTTTCATGGCAGAAACCCAAAAGCGAGGCGTGCATGCCCGCCGCCTCATAGACCATATTGAGGCCGGAGAGACCGGCCATGACATTGGAGCACATCTGTTCCCAGCCCGCCTGCATGTCCGGCAGTTTGGAATCGCTGGCCCCGGCCGCCGCGCCGCCGGGCAGGCCGTAGAATTTGTGCATCTGAGCGCAGCCTGCTGAGAGCAGGGCCTGCTCGCCGGAGCCAACCGTCATGGCGCCGCTGCGCAGATCAAGGCCAAAGGGCCATGTGCCAAAGATGGCTGGGTGGCCGGGGGCGAGGGCGTTCACATAGACGATGCCCGCCAGACATTCCGCCGTGGCTTGCACAATTGCGCCGGCAACCGTTGAAGGCGCGGTGGCCCCTGCCATGCCGGCAGAGAGCAGCAGCACCGGCATGCCGCCGCGAATGCAGGCTTCCATGACCTCGCAGCTTTCGGTGGCGAACTTCATCGGCGGCACCACAAAGCAGTTGGTGTTGCTGACAAAGGGGCGCGCGCGCCAGGCGTCTTCGCCACCTGCGATCATGTGCAGAAGCTCCAGCGCGTCGGCGACATAGTCCGGCTCGGTAAAGTTGACACCGATGTGTTTCTTGGTGCCCGCACAGCAGGCGTAGATGGTGTTGTAATCCAGCTCGCGGTTGTCGGTCACGTCACGCGCCACCATGGGGCGTTGCAGGAAGTGGATGTTTTCCAGCTGATCGGCGATGCGGGCGGCGTCGTGCAGGTCCTGCAGGGTGCTGTCGCGGTACTCTTTGCCGTCAATATCGACCATATGCACGGCGGCACCGGCGGTGCCAAAATGCACGCGGTTGCCGGAAAGCTGGAGATCATATTGCGGGTCGCGGCCGCGCAAAGAGATGTCTTTACAGGCCTTTGCCGAGCATGTCTTCGACCAAGGCGCGGGGGAAGCGCAGGCGGCCGTCCTCGCCCAAAATCGCGCCTGCGGCGGTCATGATGTCGATGCCGACTTTGCGGGGCATCGGCGAGGCCGATCTGCTCAAGTGCATCCAGCGCGGTCTCGTGGATGCGCTGCATGTCGCGCTCAGAGAGTGGTTTGTACTGGCCGCCTTCCATACCGGGGCGGATGGGACGGATGTCTTGTGTCAGCGGAGCTGCGCGGGAAGCGCGACGGGCGGCGCGACCGCCGGACCGGCGGGGAGATGGTGCATTCATGTGTGGGTCTGTCCTGTAAGTGTTGTGAGAAAGTGTTTTCTGACAACGTCTTACGGGCGACCCCGTGCCGCGCGGCCGCGTTCGGCCCCGATGGTGCGGCTGACCAGTTTGATTTTGCTGCGCACGCCTTGCAATGGCTCCTCCCAATAGGAGGCAGTATGTCCTTGGCCAAGATCGTCGCGTCCCGTCCAAAAGCGTCTGTCGCGAACAGGCGTTTCACAATGGATTTAGCCCGGATTTCAGCGCGGTACCGGAGGCACGTTCCCTATGCGGGGACCTGCTCTGACAGCTTTTCGGCATGAGCCACGAGGGTGCGCAGCGCCGCTTCAAAGCGCGTATCTGTTACGGTCATGGCCACGCGGATATGGCCGTGGGCGGATTGGCCAAAGCTCTCGCCGGGCATGGTCGCGATGTGGTGGGTGTCTAGCAGCGAGTTGGCAAATTCTTCGCCGGACAGGCCCGTCGCGCGCACGTCCAGCATGATATACATCGCACCTTGAGCGGGGATCAGACCCACTGTGTTTTGCTCGCTAAGAATGGCTTTGGCCAATTCGCGGCGGCGTTTGAAAGGGGCGGAGACCTCTTCTTCCAAAGGCGCACCCTGGGCCAGAGCGAAGACGGCGGCGTCCTGAATGAAGCCGGGCACACCGTAGGTGGTGTGGGTTGCAAGATTGATCAGATGGGTGATGGCCTTTTCCGGGCCGACGATCCAGCCGATGCGGCTGCCGGTCATGGCGTGGCTCTTGGACATGGAGCCGACCACCAGCGTGCGCTCGGCCATGCCGGGCAGGGCGCGGGGGCTGATATGATCGCCTTCCCAGACCTGCGTGTCATAAACCTCATCTGAAATCAGCCAGAGGTCATGGGCGATGCAGACCTCTGCGATGCCTTCCAGCGTGTCGCGGCCGTAGACGGTGCCGGTGGGGTTGTTCGGGGTGTTGATCAGCAGGGACGCCGCCCCTTTGGCAGCCTCGGCAGCGATCTCCTCGGGGCGGGGTTTGAAGGCGTTGTCCGCGTGGGTGCGGATTGGCACCGGCACCGCACCGACGCCGCGGATGGTGCCGGGGTAGGTGGCATAATAGGGATCCACAAAGAGGGCGCGGTCTCCGGTGTTGCAGGCCGCGGTGTGGGCGGCAAAGAGCGCAGACTGGCCGCCCGGTGTGATCAGGATGTTTTTGTAGGTGGTGGGCACGCCGGTGCGCTCGGTCAGACGGGCCGCCACGGCCTCGCGCAGCTCCTGGGTGCCGGGCACCATGGCATAGCCGGTGTGGCCGCAACGCGCGGATTGATCCATAGCAGAGAGGATAATCGGGGCGGTGCGGATGTCATGTTCACCGATGGTGAGCTCGGTGACATTTACGCCCTCAGCCACCATGCGGCGGGCTTTGTAAAACACATCCCAACCGTCAGATCCGCCGCCGGTGATGCCTGTCAGACGTTCCGATAGTTTCATGTCGCGCTCCCCAAGTCGTTGTTGCGCCTGTGGTGGCTGATGGATGGGCGGGAAGTCAAATTCAATGTGGTGATGGGGGGCATTTCAGAACTCAGTGACCCGGGGTTGCGGCGATATGCGGCGGTGGAACTTCAGCAGGTGCGGATTGGGGCACTGGTTGGAAGGGGCGCTGCCCCTGCCACATCTATGATGTGGCTACCCCGGGATATTGGGGGAATGAGAAAGGCTGGCGCTAGAGGTCCGATGGGGTGTCGCCCATCAGGTAGCGCGGGCCGGTGCCGCGGGTGCGGGCGCGGTCTTCGGGGTTGTAGAGTTTGCAATTTGACAGGCTGAGGCAGCCGCAGCCGATGCAGCCGTCCAGCCGGTCGCGTAGGGCGGTCATCTGGGCAATGCGGTCATCCAGCGCGCGGCGGAACTGTTCGGAAATGGCCTGCCAGTCGGCTTTGGTAGGCGTACGGTTTTCCGGCAGTTTCGCGAGGGCGGTGCGGATTTCGGAGATCGAAAAGCCTAGCGATTGGGAGATCATCACAAAGGAGAGGCGCCGGATGTCGGCGCGCTCATAGCGACGCTGGCCACTCTCTGTGCGGTGGGGAAAGACGATGCCCTGCTCCTCATAGAAGCGGATGGCAGAGGGAGCGAGGCCGGTGCGCTCGGCGATTTGACCGATGGTCAAACCGGTGGGACGGAGGCGAACGGGGCGCGGTGTTTTCATTGGATCATTGTTTTTAAATGAAAAAAACTTCTTGAGTTCAAGTTAACTTGAAGAATTAGCCTGTGTCCATCGATGATTTTGAGGAAGGACCAGAGAGATGAAACTTGAGCATGTGAACCTGACAGTGCGTGACCCGAAGGCGACCGCGGCGATCCTGTGTGATGTGTTTGACTGGACTGTGCGCTGGGAAGGGGAGTCCATTCATGGGGGCTACAGCGTGCATGTCGGGGAGGCGGAAAGCTATCTCGCGCTCTACGCGCCGCCTGTGGACATTCAGAACGCGGAAAGCAGCTATTACCGGGCGGGTGGGCTGAACCATGTCGGGATCGTGGTGCGCGATCTCGACCTGATAGAGGCGCGGGTGAAGGCGGCAGGATTTGAGCCGGTCAACCACGCCGATTACGAGCCGGGAAAGCGGTTTTATTTCGATGGGCCGGATGAGATTGAATATGAGGTGGTGAGCTATGCCTGATACACGCGGAGTGGGCCCGGTGGGGCTGTTGTTGTGGTGTGGCGCGCTGTTGGGCGTTGGCTTTCCGCTGAGCAAGATTTCCTTTGCTGCGGGTGTGTCGCCGATGGTCTGGGCCTTGCTGGTGTCGATGGGCGCGAGCCTCAGCCTGTTGCCGGTGCTGGGTGTGCGGGGGCAGCTGTCGTGGCCCAAGGGGCGGATGCTGCGCTATGTGGTGATCTCGGGACTGGTGAGTTTTGCCGGGATCAATCTGATGATCTTTGGCCTGGTGCCCAAGCTTGGTGCGGGGCAGGTCGGGATGATGTTTGCCCTCTCTCCAGTGGCCACGCTGGCGCTGTCTGTGCTGTTTGGCATGAAGGCGCCGGGGCGGCTGGGGCTGTGGGGCATCGGATTTGGTCTGATCGGGGCGCTGTTGGTGGCCTTTGGGCGCGGCGGCGTGGAAGGCACGCTTTGGTGGTCGCTTGCCGGGCTGGCGATTCCCCTGATTTTGGCGGCGGGTAATGTCTATCGCACGCTGGATTGGCCTGAGGGGGCACATCCGATGGCGTTGGCGTTCTGGAGCCATGGGGTGGCGATTGTAGCGCTGTTGGCGGTGATGATCTGGCATAGTGATGGCGTGGACATTGGGAGCATCTCTGCGGTGCCTTGGGCCGCGACATTTCAGGTGGTTGCAGCGGCGCTGACCTTTCCGGCCTATTTCCGACTTCAAAAGCTGGGTGGACCGGTGTTGTTGAGCCAGATCGGCTATGTGGCGGCGGCTGTGGGGCTGGTGATTGGTGTGCTCTTGCTGGGCGAGCGCTACGGGCCGGTGAGCTGGATTGGCGCAGGGATCACGGCGGTGGGTATCGCACTCACGGTGCTGGCGCAGAGGGATCGGCCGTTGGGTATTTCGGTGCCGATGCCGCTTGGCCGGCGGACCCGCGCGCGGCTTGGAGCCTGTGCCGCGCCAGTGAGTGAGACATCCGCTCCGCGTATTAAGGTGCTGTAATATCGCATTAAAACGGAGATGGTCCGGGGCGCTGCGCTCCGGGCTGTTTCGCGCCTATGAGCGGCGCGCGGGCAGGCTTGCTTGCAGTTTCTTGGTCAGGCCGCTGCGCACGATGTCATAGGACACCAGAATGCGGTGGCGGAGCTCTTCGGGATCAGCCTCCAGCGGCAGGTGAATCCAGCTGCGGTGGAAATAGGGCGCTTTTACACCGATACCGGCATCCATCAGCATTTGCGCGGTTTCGATGCTGTCGGTTTTCACGGACACGCCGGTGTTCTGACTGCCGATACAGGCAAACATCTTGCCACCCACTTTCCACGCATCATGCCCGCCGCCAAAGGGATCAGACAGCTCAGCGCCCGGAAGGGCAGCGCAGATGGTGTTGACGGTGTCTCGGCTCATGCGCTGAGTTTGGGCGGAGGACGGCAGTGGGTCAACAGAGATTAGAGCGCTCTTGAGGGCAGAGGTCTCTTGACGGTCGGGGGCGCGCCGCCTAGGGTCGCCCCCATGAAAACCGCACGCACCATCATTATTTGCTGCTGCATTACCTGCTGACATCGTCACGCGGGCCGGTCTTCTATTTCAAAAATGAGAGAGAGTTGGTAAGCCCGCCACGCGAAACCCGTGTGCTGAGGAGCCACTTATGACTGAGATCCGAACCGAGATCACGCTGCACAACACTCTGAGCCGTAAGAAAGAGATTTTTACGCCAATCAAAGCGGATGATGTGCGGATGTATGTCTGTGGGCCGACGGTCTATGATCGCGCCCATATCGGCAATGCGCGGCCTGTGGTGGTGTTTGATGTGCTCTATCGCCTGCTGCGGGAGGTCTATGGCCCAGAGGCGGTGACCTATGTGCGCAATTTCACCGACGTGGATGACAAGATCAACGCACGGGCAGCCGAAAGCGGGCGGGCGATTGGCGAGATCACTGCGGAGACCACGCAATGGTATCTCGATGATATGGGCGCTCTGGGGGCGATGGAGCCCAACGAAATGCCGCGCGCCACGCAGTATATCGATCAGATGATCACCATGATTGAAAAGCTGATCGCGGATGGCTTTGCCTATGCCCATGACGGACATGTGCTGTTTCGGGTGCGCAAGTATGACGATTACGGCAAGCTTTCGGGCCGCTCGGTGGATGATATGATCGCAGGCGCGCGGGTTGAGGTGGCGAGCTACAAAGAAGATCCTATGGATTTTGTGCTCTGGAAGCCTTCCAGCGCAGATCTGCCCGGGTGGGACAGCCCTTGGGGCCTTGGGCGTCCGGGCTGGCACATTGAGTGCTCTGCCATGTCTTATGAAATTCTGGGGGCGTCTTTTGACATTCACGGGGGCGGCAATGATCTGATGTTCCCGCACCATGAGAATGAGATTGCCCAGAGCTGCTGTGCCAACAAGGGCGCGCCGATGGCGAATTACTGGCTGCACAATGAGATGCTGCAGGTGGAGGGCAAGAAGATGTCCAAGAGCCTTGGCAACTTCTTCACTGTGCGCGATCTGCTGGATGGGCATGACGGCAACCCCGGTGTGCCGGGGGAGGTGATCCGTTTCGTGTTCCTGTCGACCCATTATGGCAAGCCGATGGACTGGACCGCCAAGAAGGCGGCGGAGGCAGAGGCGACTTTGCGCAAGTGGCGGACGCTGACGGCGGATGTTGCGCCTGCTGCGGAGGTTCCCGCCGAGGTGCTGCAGCCTGTGGCGGATGATCTAAACACCGCAGGCGCGATTGCGGCTTTGCACCAGTTTGCCAGTGCTGGTGATGCGGCCAAACTCTTGGCGGGGGCGCAGTTCCTTGGGCTGTTGACCGCAGAGATGGGCGCCTGGGCGGAAGGTGTTGATCTGTCAGCCTATGAGACACTTCTGGCAGAGGCGCGGGCCAAGGCGATGGAGACCAAGGATTTCGCCGAGGTGGACCGGATCAAGACAGCGCTCACAGAGGCCGGTGTCGAGGTGCGCATGAGCAAGGCGGGTGTTGAATTGTTGCCTGCTGCTGGTTTTGATGCGGCCAAGCTGGAAGCCCTCTAAATGGGCGCAGGTCGGGCCTCAAACGGCCCGACTGAGATTATTGATACCAAGAAAAAGACGGGCCAGCGGGAGCGAGCAATGACGAAAGAACGCCTCTATCTCTATGACACCACGCTGCGGGACGGGCAGCAGACGCAGGGTGTGCAGTTTTCGACCGATGAAAAGGCGCAGATTGCGGCGGCGCTGGATGTGCTGGGCATTGATTACATCGAAGGCGGCTGGCCCGGGGCAAACCCCACCGACAGCGCGTTTTTTGAAACCAAACCCAAGCTCAAGGCGACCTTCACCGCCTTTGGCATGACCAAACGGGCGGGCATGTCGGCGGAGAATGACGATGTGCTGGCGGGTGTGCTGAACGCAGGCACAGAGGCGGTCTGTCTGGTCGGGAAGAGCCATGATTTCCACGTGACCAAGGCGCTGGGCATCACATTGGAAGAGAACACCGAGAACATCGCCAAATCCATGGCCCATATGGTGGCGCGGGGACGGGAAGCGCTGTTTGATGCGGAGCATTTCTTTGATGGCTATAAGGCCAACCCGGAATATGCGCTTGAGGCGGTGAAGGCGGCCTACGAGGCGGGGGCGCGCTGGGTGGTGTTGTGTGACACCAATGGCGGGGCCTTGCCGCGTGAGGTTTACGAGATCACCAAGGCGGTGATTGCGGCGGGTATTCCCGGCGATCATCTGGGCATCCACACCCATAATGACACCGAACACGCCGTGGCCAACTCGCTGGCAGCGGTGGATGCGGGTGCGCGGCAAATTCAAGGCACACTGAACGGGTTGGGCGAGCGCTGTGGCAACGCCAATCTGACCACGCTGATCCCGACATTGCTGCTGAAAGAGCCTTATGCCAGCCAGTTTGAGATTGGTGTGTCCAAGGAGGCTTTGACCGGGCTGACGCGCACCAGTCGGATGCTCGATGACATCCTCAACCGCGTGCCGATGCGGCAGTCGGCCTATGTGGGGGCCAGTGCCTTTGCCCATAAGGCCGGGCTGCATGCCAGCGCGATCCTGAAAGATCCCAGCACCTATGAGCATATTGATCCGGCTGTGGTCGGCAATGCGCGCATCATTCCCATGTCCAATCAGGCGGGGCAGAGCAATCTGCGCAAACGGCTGAGCGATGCGGGGCTGGATGTGGCCAAGGGCGATCCGGCGCTGGGCGACATTCTCAACCGGATCAAACAGGCCGAGGCCAAAGGTTACAGCTATGATACCGCGCAGGCGAGCTTTGAGCTTCTGGCGCGGGAGGCACTGGGGTTGGGGACGAGCTATTTTGACGTGGAGCGCTACCGCGTGATTTCTGAGCGCCGCCGCAATGCGCGCGGGGCGACGGTGGTGGAAAGCGAAGCGGTGGTGACCGTGCAGCTGCCCAATGGCGCCAAGACCACCAGCTATTTCAAAAACGATCACGCCGATGATCTGAGTGACGAGGGCCCGGTGAACGCGCTGTGGCAGGCGCTTAAGGCCGATCTTGGCCCGTATCAGGGTGTCATTGATGATGTGCGTCTGGTGGACTTCAAGGTGCGCATAACCAATGGCGGCACCGAGGCTGTGACCCGCGTGATCATAGACTTTGAGGATGACAAAGGGCGGCGCTGGGCCACGGTGGGGGTCTCTGCCAACATTGTGGATGCAAGCTTTGGCGCGCTTCTGGATGCGCTGAACTGGAAGCTTGCGCAGGACGGCACGCGGGTGGCGGTCTGATGCGGCAGCGCGCGCTGTTGAGCGCCGAGGGCCACCGGTGATGGCACCTGATGCGGCAGAGGATATCGCCGCCTGCGCCGCATTGGTGCAGAAGGCGGACCCTGATCGGTTTGCCGCAACCATGGCGGCCAAACCGGCGGCGCGGGAAAAGCTTTTGCCGATTTATGCGTTTAACGTCGAGGTGGCGCGCGCGCCCTGGGTGACGCAGGAGAGCATGATTGCGGAGATGCGCCTGCAATGGTGGCGCGACGCTTTGGAGGAAATCAAGGCGGGCGGGATGGTGCGCCGTCATGAGGTGGTCACGCCTCTGGCGCTGGTGCTCGATGGCGAGAGCGCAGCACTGCTGGATCAGCTGATCGAGGCGCGGCGCTGGGACATTTATCGCGATCCGTTTGAGGATGCTGCGCATTTTGAGCGCTATCTGGAGCAGACCTCTGGCGGGTTGATGCAGGTGGCGGCGCAGGCGCTTGGGACCTGTGCGCCAGAGGTGGCGCAGGACGTCGGCTATGCGCTGGGGCTGGCCAATTGGCTCAAGGCGATCCCGGCGCTGGAAGAGGCCAAACGTGTGCCGCTGGTGGATGGACGCCCGGAGGCCGTGGCGGCGCTGGCGGAAACAGGTCTGGTGCGGCTGAAACGAGCGCGGGCAGGCCGGAGGGCCGTGAGCGCGGCGGCGGGGCAGGCGTTCTTGGCGGCATGGCAGGCAGAGGCGATCTTGCGTCAGGCCGTGCGAGAGCCCGAGCGGGTGGCCGCAGGGGCGCTTGGCATGAGCGAATTTGGCAAACGTGCAGGCCTGATGTGGCGCGCCCTGTCGGGCCGCTGGTGAGGCAAGTCAGACGCGGCGCCTGATGGCGCAACGTCGATTTTGAGTATTTTTGGCAGAATGAAGATGGGACGCTCAGGCGGTCTCTTCCTGTGGGCGCAGCACCAGCCAGATCAAGGCGCCACCGGCCAGCATCAGGAAAGGCGCCATCGCGAGGTTGACGCTGGTCCAACCAGCAACAGCGCTGCCGCCGGAGCAGTTCATCAGACCGCCGGAGGCCAGTGAGGCCACGGTCACGCCGCCAAAGACGATGAAGTCGTTCATGCCCTGCATACGGCCGCGCTCGCTTGGCTCATGTGCGCCTGCCAGCATGGTGGTGGCCCCGATGAAGCCGAAGTTCCAGCCAAGGCCCAGCAGGATGAGCGCGACGAAGAAGTTCTCAAGTTCCACGCCCTGAAGCGCCACGGCACCGGCACCGGCGAGGATCAGCAGGCCAAGGGCGAGGATTTTCTCAACCCCGAAGCGTGCGATCAGGTGGCCGGTGAAGAAAGAGGGCGCAAACATCGCCAGCACGTGGGCGGTGACCACATCGGCGGCGTCGTTCTGTTCAAAGCCGCAGCCCACCACAGCGAGGGGCGTGGAGGTCATCACGAGGTTCATCAGCGCGTAAGAGACCATGGCGCAGATCACGGCCACCGCAATGCGGGGCGTGGTGATCAGCTCCCAGCGGCTGCGGCCTTTGGGAGCGTCCTCGGTCGGGGCTTCGGGTGTTGGGATGTCGATGAACAGAAAGAGCAGTGAGCCGACCACATTGAGGGCAATCACGCCGAAGTAGGTGCCCATGAAGGGCACGATCATCGCATCGGAGGTGACTTTGACCAGTTGCGGGCCGACAATCGCGGAGAGCAGGCCGCCTGCCATGACATAGGAAATGGCTTTGGGGCGGAAGGCATCAGAGGCAGTGTCAGCAGCGGCAAAACGGTAAAAACCCTGCGCGGACATATAGATGCCGGTCATAAAGGATCCCAGCAGGAACACCGGAAAGGAGCTGAGATAAAGCCCGTAAGCGCCAATCGCGCCACCCAGAGCGCCTCCGAGAGCGCCGAGCAGGAAGCCCACGCGGCGACCGTATTTCTGCATGATGTTGGAAATCGGAGTGGCCGAGAGCATGGAGCCCAGAACGATCAGCGAAATCGGCAGGGTCGCGAAACAGAGGTTGGAGGCAAGCGATTGCCCCGCAAGGCCGCCAATGGTGAAGATCATAGGCATCTGGGCGCCAAGGAAGGCCTGTGCCAGAACCAGAATGAATACGGTACGGCGGGCGCGGGTGTCGTCTACTACAGTGCTCATGCGCCAAGCGTTAGCTTGTTCACTAGCTCAGGTCCAGCGTTGCGACATCTTTAACGCATCACGATATGTGAATGTGTTTATCTGCAAGTGTGATTGCGCAGGAAACGGGTTGCGAATGTTACTGTGCCGGGTAGGCGGGCTGGCAGCGGTTTCAGGAGTTGAGTGGCGCGTGGTGTGCGCCTAAAGCTAAAGACGAGAAGAGGGAGGCGGGCGATGGCCGTGGGTCGGATTATCAAAACGGATGCCTGTGTGGCGGAAGGGGCCGCGTGGCTTGCAACGCAGGATGCGCGGTTTGAGCGCGCGCTGGCGCTGACCGGGGATTTGCCGCTGCGGCTGCGGCCGGATGGGTTTGACCAGCTCTTGAGTGCGATTGTCAGCCAACAGGTGAGCGTGGCTTCGGCGGCGGCGATCTGGGGGCGGATGCAGGAGGCGGGGCTGGTGACGCCTGAGGCCGTGATGGCTGCAAGCGAAGAGGATCTGAAGGCCGCGGGCCTTAGCCGCCAGAAGATGCGTTATGCGCGGGCTTTGGCGGCAGAGGGCATCGATTTTGACGCGCTGCGCGAGGCTCCAAATGAGATGGTGTTCAAGACCCTGACCAAAGTGAGCGGCATTGGCATCTGGACGGCGGAAATCTACGCGATGTTCTCGCTGGGCCGCGCAGATGTGTTTGCCCCCGGTGATCTGGCGCTACAGGAGAGCGCGCGGATGCTGTTCGATCTGCCCGAACGTCCCAAGGAGCGGGCGCTGCGGGAGATGGCGGAGGCGTGGTCTCCGTGGCGCAGCGTGGCGGCGCGGCTGCTGTGGGCGTATTACCGGGTGGATAAGGGCAGGGAAGGCGTGCGTTAGACCTCTTTGAGCGGCAACTCCGTCGGCAGCGGTATCTCCCGTGCACCGCCTTTGTTTTTCTTTCGGTACTTGCTTTGATAGGCACGCCTTTGTTTTGTGACTTCATAAAGCACAATCCCCGAACTCGTTCCCAAATTCAGACTCTCAATCATTCCAAACATCGGAATGGCCACGCACATGGAGCTTCGGCTAACCGCAAGGTCGCTTATTCCTTGGCTTTCGTTTCCGAACCAGACGGCCAGTTTATGGGGGGAGGTGTAATCTCCTTCGTGAAGATAAAGGCTCTTTTTGTCTTTGACGTGAGGCGATGTTGCAATTGACGTGAAACCGTTCTTTTCCAGATGGCTGAGACACTCTTCAGTGCTGGAAAAGCGTTTTGCGAAAGTCCATTTGATGGCCGAGACCGAAGATTTGGCGAGTGTTTTTTGTTCCCGCATGTCTTGCCAATTTTCAGGCAGGGCGTTGAAAGTGTCGACGATATAGAGCTTCTCGACCCCCATTGCATTCACGTTGCGAATGACCGTGCCGATATTGCGAATGTCGGTAGGGTTTTCGATCACGGCAATAAGGTTCTTGCACCGAAAGTCTTTGACCTCGTCTGCACGCAGGCGGGCCTTGGTTTTGGCTGTTTCGGATTTGATGTCTCGGGTCATTTTGGGAAACGCTTTTCTGTCGCGGCAACTATTCTCTGTGAAGACTACATTGTCTACGCGTAAGTGTACGCCATGCAAAAAGGGCGCCCCGAGGAGCGCCCTTTCGTTTCACTGTGCCGATACAGCTTAGCAGCTGTAGTACATGCCGAATTCGACTGGGTGCGGGGTGTGCTCGTAGTGCTCCACCTCTTCCATCTTCAGCTCGATGTAGCCTTCGATCTGGTCTTTGGTGAACACGTCGCCTGCCAGCAGGAAGTCGTGATCTGCAGTCAGTGCTTCGAGAGCTTCGCGCAGGGAGCCACATACGGTCGGGATGCCAGCCAGTTCTTCAGCAGGCAGATCGTAGAGGTTCTTGTCCATGGCTTCGCCTGGATCGATCTTGTTCTTGATGCCATCAAGGCCAGCCATCAGCAGCGCTGCGAAGCACAGGTATGGGTTGGCGGATGGATCCGGGAAGCGGGCTTCAACGCGCTTGGCTTTCGGGCTTTCGGTCCATGGGATACGGACACAGCCAGAGCGGTTGCGTGCGGAGTAGGCGCGCAGAACTGGTGCTTCAAAACCCGGGATCAGACGCTTGTAGGAGTTGGTCGATGGGTTGGTGAAGGCGTTCAGAGTTTTTGCGTGCTTCAGGATGCCGCCGATGAAGTACAGGGCTTCGTCAGACAGGTCCGCGTATTTGTCGCCTGCAAAGAGCGGCTTGCCGTCTTTCCAGATGGACATGTTCACGTGCATGCCGGTGCCGTTGTCGCCATAGATCGGCTTTGGCATGAAGGTGGCGGATTTGCCGTAGGACGCGGCCACATTGTGGATCACGTATTTGTACTTTTGCAGCTCGTCGGCTTGCTTGGTCAGGCTGTCAAAGATCAGGCCCAGCTCGTGCTGACAGGACGCCACTTCGTGGTGGTGCTTGTCAGTTTTCATGCCCAGACGCTTCATGGTGGAGAGCATCTCGGAGCGCAGGTCGTGGCTGTCGTCGGTTGGGTTTACCGGGAAGTAGCCGCCTTTGACGCCAGGGCGGTGGCCCATGTTGCCCATTTCGTATTCGGTGTCGGTGTTCCAGGAACCGTCGATCGCATCAACTTCGTAGGATACTTTGTTGATTTTGTTCTCAAAGCGAACGTCGTCGAACAGGAAGAATTCCGCTTCCGGGCCCATGTAAGCCACATCACCGATGCCGGAGGACTTCAGGTAAGCTTCTGCTTTTTCGGCGGTGCCGCGTGGGTCACGCTCGTAAGCTTCGCCAGTGTCTGGCTCAACGATGGAGCAGTGGATGCAGATGGTTTTCTCGGCATAGAACGGATCGACATACGCAGAGGTGGTGTCTGGGATCAGTTTCATGTCGGAGTTTTCGATGGATTTCCAGCCTGCGATGGAGGAGCCGTCGAACATGAAGCCTTCTTCGAGGAAGTCTTCGTCAACGAGATCCACGTCCACGGTCACGTGCTGCAGCTTGCCGCGTGTGTCGGTGAAACGGATGTCGACATAGGCCGCATCTTCGTCTTTGATCAGCTGGAGAACTGCGTCTGCGCTCATTCCCTTTGTCCTTCTGATTGCTTTAGAATTTAAGTGTGATTACAGCGCGTCCGGGCCGGACTCGCCGGTACGGATGCGAATGGCTTGCTCCACTGGGGAGACAAAGATCTTGCCGTCGCCGATCTTGTCGGTTTTGGCAGCGCCCACGATGGCCTCGATTGCGCCGTCCACCTGATCGGATTCAAGCACAACTTCGATTTTCACCTTGGGCAGAAAATCAACGACATATTCAGCGCCGCGATAGAGCTCTGTGTGACCCTTCTGGCGACCGAAGCCTTTGACTTCGACAACGCTCAGACCCTGGATGCCAAAATCCTGCAGTGCTTCTTTCACTTCATCAAGCTTGAACGGCTTGATGATGGCTTCGATCTTCTTCATGTGGAGGCTCCTCCTCAGGTGCGTTCTTGTCAGTTGACAGACCACTTTCGATTGGGGGTCACAATTGGATAGGGTAACACATTGTGAATGCGCCTATCGGAAACATGCTGTGTGATTAAAAAATAGGCAATAAGGCGCGCAAATAAGCGGAATTGAATCGCGGGATGCATCGAGAATGAGCGAAATTTTGACGGCTGCCCAAATGCGCGCCATTGAGCAAACCGCAATTGAGTCGGGCGAGGTCACCGGGCTGGAGCTCATGGAGCGGGCCGGGCGGGGCGTTGTCGAGGCGATTTTTGAGCACTGGCCGGCGTTGGGTGATGCTGGCGCTTTGCAGGATGAGCCGCACCGAGAGGGCGGTTTGGAAGGCGGTCAGCCCCCAAACGCAGTTTCTGATGGGGGCCAGCCCCCATACACAGTTTCTGATGGGGGCCAGCCCCCATACCCCCGGGATACTTCCGGAATGAGAAAGCGGGCGGTTGTGCTTTGCGGGCCGGGCAACAATGGCGGGGACGGTTTTGTTGTGGCGCGGCTGTTGCATCAGCTTGGCTGGGAGCTGGAGGTGTTTCTTAATGGGAACGCAGGGAAAATGCCGCCCGATGCGCGTGAGAACTATGAGCGGTGGTTGGAGTTGGGGGAGGTTCGCACGCGCGCGATTGATCCGCCACCATTGGTGAATGATAGTGTGCACATCGAAGGTCCTTGCGATCTTGTTGTTGATGCGCTGTTTGGCACCGGGCTGACGCGACCCTTTAGGTCAATTTTCTCTATGTTCGCGGATCAGAATCTGCGCAAGGTCATGGCTGAGGCTGGCTGTAAGGTTGTGGCTGTCGATATTCCGACCGGGTTGTGCAGCGACAGCGGTGCCGTGTTGGGCACATGTATTCCCGCAGACCTTGTGGTGACCTTCCACCGCAAAAAGCTGGGGCATGTTCTGAAAGACGGACCGGCTTTTTGCGGGGCCGTGGTCGTGAAAGACATTGGTCTGTTGGAGAGGCATGGTCAGGTTGTTCCGGCAGAACAGCGCGTGCGGGAGGTGGCGCACCTGCCTGTCGATTTGGATAAACAGGCGCCGCACCACAAATTCTCCCACGGTCATGCGCTGATCCTCTCCGGTGGTTCCGGCAAAACCGGCGCGGCGCGGCTTGCGGCGCGTGGTGCGCTGCGGATTGGCGCAGGGTTGGTGACACTTGGGGTGCCTCCCGCGGCGCAGCAGGAGGTGGCCTGTCAGATCACCGCGCTGATGTTGCAGCGGGTGGCGGATGGCGAAGCGCTGGCAGAGGTCCTGCAGGATGAAAGGCTCAATGCGCTTTGTCTTGGCCCCGGATTGGGGCAGGAGCGTGCACGGGATTTGGTGCCTGTGGCGCTAAAATCAAAGCGCGCAACTGTTCTGGATGCCGATGCGCTGAGCGCCTTTGCGGCGGAGCCAGAGCAGCTTTTTGTGATGTTACATGAGAGTGTCGTGCTCACCCCGCATGGGGGCGAATTTGCGCGGCTGTTTCCGGATATTGCCCAGCGACTGGCTGTGCCGCCAACCAAAGGCCCGGCTTACTCCAAAGTGGATGCCACGCGCGCGGCGGCGGCGCGGGCAGGGTGTACAGTTTTGTTTAAGGGGCCGGATACGGTGATTGCCTCCCCCAATGGAATGTATGGCGTGCACGCGGCGGTGTATGACCGCAGCGCGCCTTGGTTGGCCACGGCCGGTTCCGGCGATGTGCTTGCGGGTTTCATCACAGGACTTTTGGCGCGCGGTTTTACCCCTCAGTATGCGGCGGAAATCGCCGCCTGGCTGCATGTGGAATGCGCGCGGGTCTTTGGCCCCGGATTGATTGCGGAAGACTTGCCCGAGACCCTGCCTCAGGTGCTGCGCGCGGTTTTGAAATGAGGTGCTGCAGCGCGGTTTGAGGCTTTTGACGCGCGATTCAGCAGTTATCAAGCTCTCTTTGTCATTCTGGGGCCACTCAGACTGACACAAGGCGCGCATGTACAATGGCACGGTACAGCTTTTGGGCGTTGGGGGAATCTCATGTTTCCCTCTCCGGCAACAGTATTTTGGACGGGATCACGCAGGGCGACGGCAGTCACCTTGTGGGGGAGATTATCACGCTGAATGACAATGCGTGGGAAGAGATTTTTGTCCGCGACGATGACGCCAATGTTGACGACAATGACAATTCGCAAGTGCTTGATGGCAATCAGAATTTCGATGGTGTCACCTACGGCGACAATCTGCGGCTGGAGGCGGAGTACGAATTTGTCGTGCAGGACATCAGCACCGGGGAAACCTACCGTATCCTGTCGGTGAACTTCAACAATTCGCAGGTCAGCTTCAGCACCGTTGAAGGCTTGGCCTTTGTTGACAGCTTCCCGCCCATCGGTGTGCCGCTCAAGATTATCTCGGCCAAGGAAGGCCCCGGTGGTAACGCACCGGTACATGAGAGCGAGCTGGCTGCGCCGCCGTGTTTCACCACCGGCACAAAGATTGTCGTGAAGGGCGGCGAAAAGGCGGTTGAAGCGCTGGAAGTCGGGGATGAGGTGCTGACGCGCGACAATGGGTTTCAGCAGGTGCGCTGGCTGGGGCAGGTGTCCTTTTCCGGCGCGGAGCTCAAAAGCCATCCGCAATTTCGCCCGATCCGGATCAGGCAGGATGCCTTTGGTCCGGGGATGCCGCATCGTGATATGCTGGTGTCGCCGCAGCATCGGGTGCTGTTGCTGGGTTGGCGCGCAGAGCTTTGGTGCGGGGAGCGCGAAGTTCTGGCAGCGGCCACACATCTGGTGAATGACCGTACCGTCACGGTGGCCCATGACGTGCCTGCGGTGACCTATGTGCATGTGCAATTTGACCAACATGAGATTATCACCTCTGACGGGTTGGCCACGGAGAGCTTCAATCCCGGCCCGCAGTCGCTCAAGGCGCTGCCAAATGCCAGCCGGCGGGAGCTGTTTGCCCTGTTTCCCGAGCTGAAAACCGGCGCTTATGTCAGCGAAACAGCGCGTCCGGTGGCCCATCAGCGCGAGGCGCAAATTATCGCGCAGGCGATTTAGAAAAAACCTGCGCCGGGAGTGCGTTTTTCCTCTCGCATCCCGTTTCAAGCTTTGCTAAGACGCGCGGACCGTGCGGGTGTGGCGAAATTGGTAGACGCACCAGATTTAGGTTCTGGCGCCGCGAGGCGTGGGGGTTCAAGTCCCTCCACCCGCACCACGGTTTCTCTGAAAAGTATCTGAGCTTTGTTTGGTGAGCGCTTTTGGCGCAGGCGTCGCCTTGCTGTCTCTACGCAGGCGTAAAAAATCCGCGACAGTGAGACCCTGCCGCGGATGAATGGGACCATGTGCTTCCAAGGTCTTAGAAGTCCTCCCAGCCCTTTTCCGTTTCTACCGCAACCGCTGTGGCGGCAGAGGCGCGGACGGCTGTCGGCGCGGGCGCTTTTGCTGGGGCAGGCTGTGCGGTCGGAGCCTGAACCGCTACTTCGACATTCGCCGGAGTTTCCGATTTTGTAACAGGGGCTTGATGCTCGGTCTTGAACTGCGCGACCATCCCTGCAAGCGCCTCTGTGTCGGCGTGTAGCAGCTGACCGGCGGCGGTGGTTTCTTCGACCATGGCCGCGTTTTTCTGAGTGACCTCGTCGAGCCGCGCGACGCCGGAGTTGATTTCTGTGAGCCCGGTGGCTTGTTCCGCTGCGCTGGAGGCGATGTCAGAGATCAGTTCGGAAATATTGTTCACCTGTCCAACAATGCTGGTGAGGGCGGTGCCGGCGTTGCCCACAAGATCCACCCCACGGCCCACCTGTTTGTTGCTGTTCTCAATCAGCGCTTTGATTTCCGTCGCTGCCTCGGCGGAGTTGTGGGCAAGGCTGCGGACTTCGGAGGCAACCACGGCAAAACCCCGGCCTGCGTCGCCCGCACGGGCGGCCTCTACACCGGCGTTGAGCGCCAGCAGGTTGGTCTGGAAGGCGATGTCGTCAATCACGCTGATGATTTGGGAAATCTTGAGGGAAGACTGCTCAATTTCAGTCATCGCGCCCACAGCATCCTGAACGATTTCGCCGCTGCGCACGGCCTCTTCGCGGGCCCCTGCGACGGTGTTTTCCACATTGCGCGCGCCATCCGCGGCGGAGCGCACGGCGTTGGTCATTTCTTCCAGCGCTGCGGCGGTTTCTTCCAATGTGGCGGCCTGACTTTCGGTGCGCTTGGCAAGAGAGGATGTGGCCTGCCGGATTTCGGAGGAGCCGGTGTTGATGCTGGTTGTGGCACCGACCACGTCCTGAATGGTGGCTTGCAGAGTGGCAACCGTGGCGTTGAAGCTGCGCCGGAGCGTTTCATATTCCTCGGGGAAGTCTTCGGTGATGGTGCATTTGAGATCGCGGTTGGCCAGCCGTTGGAGATGATCCTCAAGTGTGCCCACCACGGTGCCTCGGGCCGCGATCCGGTTTTCTTCCACGGCGGCGAGTTTGGCAGCGCTGTCCTGAAGGGCGAGGCGGGTCACATCCATGGCGTTGCTCAATTGGCCAATCTCATTGTTGCGCTCAAGATTGGCAGGTGTGAAATCAAACTCCTTGCGCGCCAGTTTGTTGAGATCTTCCTGAAGCGCGCGGGACTGTTTGGTGAACGACAGGATCAGGCGGAGGCCAATGGACGCGCTGATGAGGAGCGACAGGATCACACAGCCAAGGGTCAGCAGCAGCGCGCGCCAAGCCTCAGCGGCGGCGGCGTTTGACAGGGTGGTCATCAGCTCTGCGGCATCACGCTCCAGCGCGCGCAGGTGGGTCAGCCAGCCGGTGGCCGCGCCAAACCAGTTTTTTACAGCGACCTCTGATGTGCCGCCCGCGCCAGCCTCCAAAATCTGTGCACGCATTTGTGGCAAACCGCTTTCTGCAAGGGTGCCCGCCAGATCAACGCCTCCCAGATAGTCCTGCAGGATCAGTTGGGCGAGATTGACAAAGCCGCCTTCGGTGGCGCCGGTTTGCACAAAGACCACATAAGCCGGGGCCGCAAATTCGGCTCGGCTTAATCCGACAACGCCCGCGGCGCGCTGCAGACCTGCGGCCTCTTTGGCCTGACTGATCGCCGACAGGCCTGTGCCCACGTGAGACACCTCGGAGTCTTTCTGAAAGATCAGGCTGGTGGCGCCAAGATCCAGCACAGCCTCAATGGCGGCGGTGTAGAATGTGGCGACCTGCGGGATGCTGGCCTTCAGGTCGGTTGCGCTGGTGCGCATGGCCTCAAGCCCAGCGAGCTGGGGCAGGGCCGCGGAGCGCGTGGAGATCTCAGACAGGGCCTGATCAACATCGGCGCGCGCCGCAGTGAGGCTCTCCTGGCCGCGCGTGCCGCCCGCGGTCAGGAAGGCTGCGGTCTGGCCCCGTTCGACCTGAAGATAATGCACCAGATCGGTGAGCTGGAGTGCGGCTTGTACATTTGCATGCGTCGCCATGGCGCTCTGATAGCGATCCCAGTCTTTTGCGCCTTTCCAGGTGCCAAGCCCCGCAAGTGCGAGAAAGGGCAGGGCGATTAAGAGGAGGATCTGGGAGCGCAGTGTCATGGGGGCATCCTTCGCGGGCGTCAGGTTGGGCTGGTGAATTGCGATGCAGATAGGGGGGTGAATTTGATAACGGGGTGTAAATAGCCTGTCTAAATCGGCCATTTGGCTGCGATGACGTAGGGGTTCAGCTATCTCTGGGAGGGCGGCATTTTGCCCTTTCTACCTTGGGTGGCTGCGGTCCCAGTCTGTGATTCGCGTGGGCGATTCGTGTACCACAGCGTGAGAAATGGCGCTCAGTTCAGCTTTGGTCGCAGCGCTCCGAGCACCTGCCTCTTTAAGCTGCAGAAGGATGTGCTAAATGAAAGGTCACCCGACTCATCATTGGGCTGCCTTTTGCGCGCAGATGCGCGTGGCGATGCAGCTCCTCCAGACACAAAGCCGCAAGGAGCGTGTGTTTTGAAGCCAGACCTACACTCTGCCGCGCGGCTGTCCGTTGCCCCCATGATGGATTGGACTGACAGGCATTGTCGGTATCTGCACCGGCTGCTGTCCAGACATACGTTGCTTTATACCGAGATGGTCACCGCGCCGGCGTTGGTGCGGGGGGGCGCTGTGCATTTGCTGGATTTCAGCGAGGAAGAACATCCTGTGGCGCTGCAACTGGGTGGCTCGGACCCTGAGGAGCTGGTCAAAGCGGCCAAGCTGGCCGAGGCGCGGGGCTATGATGAGATCAACCTGAATTGCGGTTGCCCGAGTGATCGGGTGCAATCGGGCACCTTTGGCGCGGTTTTGATGCGCTCTCCGGAGCTCGTTGCCGATTGCATGAAGGCCATTCAGGATGCGGTGTCTGTTGAGGCGACGGTGAAGTGCCGCATCGGGGTGGATGACCAGATCCCCGAAGAGGTGCTGCCGCATTTCATTGAAACCATGGCCAAAGCCGGGGTGCGCCGGATTTCGGTGCATGCGCGCAAAGCCTGGTTGCAGGGGCTCAGCCCGAAAGAGAACCGCGACATTCCTCCGTTGGACTATCCGCTGGTGCATCGCATGAAACAGGCCTTTCCGGAGCTGCATATCTCCATCAACGGCGGCATCGAAACCCTTGATCAGGCAGAGAAACATCTGGCGGATGGATTGGATGGCGTGATGATCGGACGCTCTGCCTATCACACCCCGTCGGATGTGCTCTGCGCTGCGGATCGGCGGATTTACGGCGCGGGGACGGACAGTGATCCGATCGCCGTGGTGCAGCAGATGCTGCCCTATATCGAAGCGCATCTCTCGCAAGGCGGAAAGCTGCATCAGGTCACCCGCCATATGCTGGGCCTATTTGCCGGTCGCCCCGGCGCGCGCGCATGGCGGCGCTACCTGTCTGAAAACGCCACCGCAAAGACCGCCGGGCCGGACACCGTTCTGGCAGCCCTCAGCCACGTGACGCAATCCGCCGCCTGAGCTGGGTGTCTGTGAGTACGCGTTCGCGGCCCACGCAGATGACATTCCCGCCAGCGGCTTTTGCGCCGCTTGCAGGGGGCTGAAAATTCGGCTTTACCTTCGCGCGCGAACAAACCTGCGGAGCCGAAAATGTCCCAAGATCCAGCCCTTCTGTTGCAAATGCTTGTGCTTTTGCTTGCCATCGGCGCGCTTGCCGGGGTCCTTGCGGGGCTGTTGGGAGTGGGCGGTGGCATCGTCTTGGTGCCTGCTTTCTTCTATGCGTTTTCCGCGCTTGGCTATGACGGGCCGCAGCTGATGCAGATTTGTCTGGCGACCTCTCTGGCGACCATCATTGTGACATCGCTGCGCTCTGTGGCGAGCCACAACAAAAAGGGTGCCGTGGATTGGGAGATCCTGCGCGGGTGGGCACCGGGCATCGCCGTTGGAGCCGTAATTGGCGTGCTGGTCGCGGCCAACCTGCGCTCGGTCACATTGCAGATTGTCTTTGGCGGTCTCGCGCTGGTGATTGGCGCCTATATGGGGCTTGGCAAAACGCATTGGCGGCTGGGTCAGGCCATGCCCAAAGGGGCAGGGCGGCTTTCGTTGAGCCCGGCGGTAGGGTTCCTCTCTGTGCTGATGGGCATTGGCGGGGGCAGCTTTGGCGTACCGCTGATGACGCTGTTTAATGTGCCAATCCACCGGGCTGTGGCCACGGCGGCCGGATTTGGCGTCACCATTGCTGTTCCTGCGGTGATTGGCTTTTTGTTCATGGAGATCGATCCTGCCAGCCGCCCGCCGCTGACCATTGGGGCGGTCAATATGGTGGCGTTTTTCATCATCATTGCCATGACACTCATCACCGCGCCGTTTGGTGTGAAGCTTGCGCATTCCATGGACCCCAAACCGCTCAAGCGCGTCTTTGCCGTGTTCCTGACGCTGGTGGCGCTGAACATGCTGCGAAAGGCTTTCGGATGGTAACCGATTTTGCGGCGCGCGGTTGGGCCAAGCTGCCGTATGACGCGGCGGTGCGCGACTGGGCGGCCTCCGCCTGGCAAGCCGGTCAGATTGCCAAAGATGCGCCGGAGCACGCGCTTTGGTGGGATTGCGAGAACACTTGGTTCATTGGTGTGGATGCTCTGCCAAATGACGCGGCGGGGGCGATTGGTACAGGACCAGCCCTGACTGGCGCGCCGGTGGAGACCCTTCAGGCGCTGTATGGTGAGGTTTTGCCGCTGCACCCCGGGCAGCTGTCCATCACTTATCCGGGCTATCCAAGGCCGCGCATGGGCGAAAGTGAGGCGGGGTTTCGCTATCGCATCAAGCGGGATGCTGCGCATCTGGACGGGTTGCAAAAGGGCGAGGATGGCGGGCGCTATATTGCGGAGCCGCACGCCTGGATATTGGGGCTTCCGCTCACGGAAAATGCGGAAACCGAAGCCCCATTGGTGATCTGGGAAGGCAGCCACGAGATTATGCGCACGGCTTTGCTGGACGCGCTGGCAGCGCATCCGCAAGACACATGGCATGCGGTGGATTTGCAAGCGCCCTATCAGGCTGCGCGCAAACAGGTGTTTGAGACGTGCCCTAGGGTGAAGGTGATCGCCCAGCCCGGAGAGGCGATCCTGATGCACCGGCTGTCTGTGCATGGAGTCTCGGCTTGGGAGAGCGAGTCGGAGGATCTCCCCGTGCGTGAATGCCGTGCCATTGCCTATTTTCGCCCCATACTGCCGGGCGGTGCTTTGGCCTGGCTGACGAATACCTGAGCTTTTAGAGACAGTTATCGTGTTATTTCGCGAACAGTTCACCCTATAGGTGTGGATTGGATACAGCTGGGAAACGCTCGTTAACTAAGCATTTATTTTCCTAAAAATTGAGTTTAGGTTTCGACTACATCTTTATGCGAGTACGACTTTTAGGGGCACGGAACCGATGGAATTACTGATTTTGCTGGGGCTTGTGGCTGCTGGCGGCGCAGCGGCCATGATAGGCGACTCTGACGACGGTGATGATCAGGTGTCGTTTGAAGAGCAGGAAGGCACCGAAGAAGGTGATGAGCTGCTGGGTGGAGATGGTCCTGACCGCATAGATGGTGGCGCAGGAGATGACACGATTGTTGGCGCGGGCAGCGGAGATGTGCTTTCCGGCAGCGCGGATAATGACGCCATCCAGGGTGGCCCCGGTGGGGATCGCATTGATGGCGGCAATGGCGATGATGTGCTGCTCGGAGAGAATGGCAACGACACGATCCTGGCTGGCTGGGGCAATGACACGGTGGATGGCGGCAGCGGCTCTGACCGTCTTGAAGGCTCCAATGGCGATGACAGTATCCTAGGTGGCGACGACAACGACACGCTTCTGGGCGAAGACGGCAACGACACCCTGCACGGCAATCTGGGTGATGATTCCATTGATGGCGGCACTGGCAATGACAGCCTGAAGGGCGGAGCCGGCAACGACACCGTTGAGGGGGGCAGCGGCAGCGACCTTCTCAAAGGGGGCGATGGCGACGACCTTTTGTTTGGGGAAAGTGGCTCTGACGAGCTCAACGGTGGTGCCGGTGCGGACTCACTTGTTGGCGGAAGCGGCAGCGATACCCTCTTTGGTGGCGACGGTGCTGATACGCTGGAGGGCGGTGAGGGCGCCGATGCGCTATTGGGCATTGGGTTCGGCGACAACTCTTCTGACTCACCGGTAGTAGACGACGGCGTGGCGAGTGTTCTCTTGGGCGGCGAGGGGAGTGATGAGCTCTATCTCGGATCGGGAGACGAAGCGACGGGCGGTGAAGGGGGAGATCTCTTCTACGCTGGCAGTTGGGTTGATCCGGAAAACCTGCCTCAGATCACGGATTTCTCTTCGGAAGATGATGAGTTGATCGTTTTTGTTCCGACGGGAACCACGATTGATAGCGTGACTGTTGTCGACTCCACCGCTCTTGGTGAAGGTTGGAACACCGTGCTGGTGAATGGTCAGCCCGTTGTTGAAGTGTTTGGCAGCCGCATCGGCGACATTGATGTGACCATTATGGAATCCTCGCGGGTGACCGACGCCATCTAAATCCGATGAGGGGCGGTTGGTGGATCGCCCTAGCCTCATGATGAGATGACATGACAAAGGCGCGCCGTTGCGCGCCTTTTTTGGGTCTCTTAGGCCTGAAACACGCGTGACTTTGGCGGTCTTACCGCTTCAGCCGTGCTGCCCTTCCGCCGCGGCGTTGTTTGAGTTGTGGGGCGCGTGTGGGCAGCTCTGCCATGATCGTGCCGCGTTCGTCTTGGGACATTTGCGACCAGCGGGTGATCTCGTCGATGGTGCGCAGACAGCCGGTGCAGATCCGGGCTTCCGGATGCACAACGCAGACTTGTATGCACGGGCTTTCCACCTCGTTACGTTTCCAAACGCTGTCCTTGCTCACGTCGTGCTCCCCAAGTGGTTTAACCGGTCCAAGACCCCTTGCAGGATATAGGAGGCGGCCACATGGTCGATCACCTCTGCGCGACGTTTACGTGACGTATCCGCCTCAAGGAGCGCCCGTTCTGCCGCCACGGTGGACAAGCGCTCGTCCCAGAAGCCGATTGGCACCGACACCAGCGGGGCGAGATTGCGGGCAAAGGCGCGGGTGGATTGGGCGCGGGGGCCTTCGGAGCCGTCCATGTTGCGTGGCAACCCCAGGATGATCCCGCCGATGGCGCGTTCATTGAGGAGGGTCACCAGCCGCTGTGCGTCCACACCAAATTTCTTGCGTTTCACAGTCTCAATCGGCGTGGCCACAGTGCGCAGACCGTCGCTCACCGCTACGCCGATGGTTTTCGTGCCCAGATCGAGCCCCATCAACGCTGTCATAGGCGCAAGATTGGGGGCGAGGTCTTCGATGGTTTCAAAGATGGTGTTTGTCATTGCAGCAACCCCGCACGTGCGGCACCGGCGCGCACAATCTCCAGCGCCTCCGGGACCGATACAAAGATCTGTTGGGCCTCGTTCCAGATCGCCAGCGCGCGCTCTGTTTCACCGAGCACGCCATAAGAGCTGATCAGTTGCGCCCATTCCTGCGGAGTGCCGCCTTCGGTCGCCAGACGGTCTGACAGCTGCGCCACCATTCCCTGGATCATCGCTTGGCGATCCTCCGCGCTCAGCTCTTCGGCGGCGGCGAGATCCTCGTCAGACGGGCCGACCGGACCAGCGTGCGGAGCGGGGGGCATTTTGTAATCCACACCGGCATACCAGGCGAGCTCTGAGATGGTGTTGCGGATGGCGGGCACCCAAGGGGCGTCTGCCGGGCTTTGGCGCAGGACCTGATCCCAGAGACGGAAAGCGGCATCAGGGCGGCCGTTCTGCCACATCATCAGACCCAGATAGTAGCGGCCAAGGTTGTTCAGCGGGTCAATCCGCAGGGCGGCACGCAGGCTGGCCTCGGCCTCTGGTGAGACATAGTTCTGCGCGCCTGCGATCAGCAGATTGGCATGCAGCACATAATCACCAGCCGTCGCATTGTCGCCTTTCAGTGCAATCACCTGCGCCTGTGCCTCATAAGCGGCTTTGTGGTTGCCCAAGGTGGATTCGTTGCGTGCCAGAAGCATTTGACCGCGCAGATCATCCGGTTTTTCGGACACTGCCGCGCGCAGTTTGGTCATCAGCTCGGCAAACTCGGGGTCAGGCGCGGGCAGGGGCACCGGGGTCTGCTCTGCCTCCATCTCCGCTTGTGAGGGGCGTGCCTTCATGTCCTCGGCCAGGGTTTCCAGCCGCACCTGCAGAGGCATGTCTCGGTGGCCAGGGGTGCCAAGCCAGATATAGAGGCCAAAGCTGCTGGCCGCGACTATCAGCATCAGCACAGCCGCCATGGTCTTGGTCCCGCCGCCGGTCTTTTCTGCATCGTTTTCATGGTTTTGCATCTGGGCGTCGGCGGCCAGAATGCGACGCGAAATCTCGGTGCGCATCCGCTCGGCATCCTCAGCGCCGATCACGCCACGCGCCAGATCACGGTCCACCTCCTTGAGCTGGTCGCGATAGACACGCAGGTCATAGGCGGCGGGGTGCTCTTCGTCCTCACGGCGCCGCAAAAGCGCCAGAGCCAACATCGCAGCGGTGATACCGGTCAGCGCAGCGGCAACAATCCAGAAAATCATGGGTACTCCATCAAGTTGGCTCCCATGTAGTGTCGCATAGGGGGCTGGAAAAGGGAAAATCACACATCTGACACCCCATGTCGCAACCAGTCCTCAAATGGGCGCTTTAATCTCGGACGACGAAGGTGCAAAAAGATCATATTCTCAGATAAGTTGCCTCATATCGGAATCACGCATCATGAGAAGATATTCAGCCTTTGCTATCGCCCGCGAAGCCGCCCGCTACCACACTGGCTGGGAACGTGCTTGGCGCTCGCCGGAACCCAAGAAGAAATATGATGTGATCATCGTTGGTGCCGGTGGGCACGGACTGGCCACCGCTTTCTATCTCGGCAAGAACTTCGGTATCACCAATGTGGCGATCATTGAGAAGGGCTGGCTGGGCGGCGGGAACACCGGTCGTAACACCACGATCATCCGCTCCAACTATTTGCAGGATCCTTCTGCGGCGCTCTATGAAAAAGCGCGCTCGCTTTATGAGACCATGTCTCAGGACCTGAACTACAACGTGATGTTCTCCCCACGCGGCGTGATCATGCTGGCGCAGACCGAGCACGAGGTACGCGGTTATCAGCGTACCGCACACGCCAATGCGCTGCAGGGTGTGAAGACCGAGTTCATCGGCCCTGAGCGCGTGAAAGAGCTGGTGCCGATCATCAACATCGATGGCCCACGCTATCCGGTTCTGGGCGGTCTCTGGCAGGAACGCGGCGGCACCGGTCGTCACGATGCTGTGGCCTGGGGCTATGCCCGTGCCTGCTCTGACATGGGCATGGACATCATCCAGAAATGCGAAGTGACCGGCGTGCGCCAAGAGGGCGGCAAGGTCACCGGTGTGGACACCACCAAAGGTCCGATTGACTGTGACAAGCTTGGCCTTGTTGTGGCGGGCAACTCCGGTGCGCTGGCCAATATGGCGGGCTTCCGTCTGCCGATGGAATCTGTTGCGCTGCAGGCGCTGGTGTCTGAGCCGATCAAACCCTGTATGGATGTGGTTGTGATGGCCAACACCGTGCACGGCTATATGTCTCAGTCTGACAAAGGCGAGATGGTGATCGGCGGCGGCACCGACGGGTTCAACAACTACACCCAGCGCGGCAGCTTTCACCACATTGAAGAAACCGTGCGCGCGCTGTGCGAAACCTTCCCGATGGTCAGCCGCCTGAAGATGCTGCGCCAGTGGGGCGGCATCGTGGATGTGACCGGCGACCGTTCCCCTGTGATTGGCAAAACCCCGCTGGGCAACTGCTTCATCAACGCAGGCTGGGGCACCGGCGGCTTTAAAGCCATTCCGGGCGGCGGCTGGGCCACGGCTGAGCTGATTGCCAAAGGCGAACCAGGCCCGCTCTCTGCGGAATTTGGTATGGAACGTTTCATCGAAGGCCGCTTCATCGACGAAAGCGTCGCGGCTGGCGTGGCACACTAAGGAGAGGGTGCAAATATGCTGACACTACAATGCCCCTATTGCGGCGTTCATGCCGAAGAGACCGAACTGCACGCCGAAGGCGAAGCGCATCTGAAGCGTTTTGGCCCCGGCTCGGCGGATGAGGATTTCGAAGGCTACCTCTTCATGCGCGAAAACCCGAAGGGTGTGCATTTTGAGCGCTGGCGTCATTCCAACGGCTGCGGCAAGTTCTTCCTTGCGGCCCGCTGCACCATGACACTTCAGGTCTTTGGCACCTATTCCGCGCAGACGCTGGAGCCGCCACAAGACATCAAAGACAAGATCACCGCGACCTACCCGGGCTGGAGCTGGCGCGAGTTCTCCTGATCTTCATCTTGCCGAAATACTCCCGTCGGAGGCATCTGACGGATCAACCCATGCAAAGGGCTGACATATGAGCACAAGACTTTCCACAGGTGGGCGCCTTCTCAATCGCTCCAAACAGGTGAAATTCACCTTCAACGGCAAGCAGATGACCGGCTATGCGGGTGATACGCTCGCTTCCGCGCTTCTGGCCAACGATCAGATGCTGATGGGCCGGTCGTTCAAATACCACCGTCCGCGTGGGGTTGTGGCCTCCGGTGCCGAAGAGCCCAACGCTCTGGTGAACCTCGGGCAGGGTGGCAAGTTTGAGCCAAACCAGCGCGCCACCACCACCGAGCTGTTTGACGGCCTGTCTGCGACTTCGCAGAACCACTGGCCCAGCCTTGAGATGGACATCGGCGTTGTGAACAACTACGCCGCGCGCTTCCTGCCGGCTGGTTTCTACTACAAGACCTTCATGGCGCCCGCGGCGGCCTGGAAACACGTGTTTGAGCCGATTGTGCGCCAGTCTGCCGGTCTCGGCAAAGCGCCAAAGGACCGCGATGCCGATCGCTATGAGCATTTCTATGCTTTCTTTGACGTGGTTGTTGTGGGCGGCGGTATCGCCGGTCTGCAAGCGGCCAAAGCGGCAGCTGACAGCGGTGCCAAGGTTCTGCTGATGGAACAGACCGCCCATTGGGGTGGCCGCGCTGCTGTTGACGGCGGCACCGTGGATGGCCGCGATGTGGCAGACTACATCGACGCCACTGTGGCCACGCTTGAGGCGATGGACAATGTCACCCTGCGCAACCGCATGATGGGGGCAGGGGTTTATGACCACGGCTACGTGCTGGGCTATGAGCGTCTGACCGACCACGCGCCGCTGACCGATGGTCCGCGTCACCGCCTGTGGCGCATCCGCGCCAAGCAGATTGTCACCGCCACCGGTGCCATCGAGCGTCCGCTGTCTTTTGCAGGCAACGACATTCCCGGTGTGATGCTGGCCAGCGCGCTGCGCGACTATGTGGTGAACTTCGGCGTGTCCTCCGGCGACCGCACTGTGGTTGTCACCAACAATGACGACGCCTACCGCACCGCGATCGCGCTGAAGAAGGCCGGTCTGGATGTGCCTGCTGTGATCGACGCCCGCCCACTTGGCGGCGGCAAACTGATGGATGAGGCGAAAGCGCTCGGTATCCGCGTTGAGATCGGCAAAGGCATTGCCAAGGTCAAAGGCGGCAAGCGCGTGGTTGGCGTTGCCATCTGCACGCAAGAAGGCGAAGGCGCTGCTCTGGAGGAGATCTCCTGTGACGCGGTGGCGATGTCTGGCGGCTGGTCCCCGGTGGTGCACCTCTGGTCCCACTGCGGCGGCAAGCTGATCTGGGATGAGACCCAAGCGCATTTCCGCCCCGACGCGGACCGCGCACCAACGAGCCATGACGGCAAGCCATTTGTCGCCACCGCAGGCAGCGCAAGCGGCCCGCTCGGTCTGGCCGAAATTCTGGAGAACGCCCATGCGGCCGGTGTGGCTGCTGCGGCAGCGACCGGTTTTGACGGCGGCGCGGCAGAGGCCCCCAAAGGGGAAACCACCGCAGAAGCGGCCATGCAGGCTGTGTGGCTGATGCCGCAGGGCGCTGGCCCGAAACTGCGCATGAAGGCCTGGCTGGATTACCAGAACGACGTGAAGGTTTCTGACGTGCGTCTGGCGGCTCAGGAAGGCTATGAAAGCGTGGAGCACACCAAGCGTTACACCACGCTTGGCATGGCGACCGATCAGGGTAAGTTGAGCAACATCAACGGTTTGGCGGTTCTTTCTGATGCGCTGAACCAGCCGATCCCGGCGACCGGCACCACCACCTTCCGCCCGCCATACACGCCCATCTCCATGGGCGCGATTGCCGGTGAGGCGCGTGACGAGGTGTTCCAGCCGATCCGCCGCACCACGATCCATGACTGGCATGAAGCCAATGAGGCGTTCTTTGAGCCGGTGGGCCACTGGCGTCGCCCGTACTGCTTCCCGCGCAAGGGTGAGACCCATGCGGATGCGGTCACCCGCGAAATCCGTCAGACACGGGATTCCGTGGGCCTGCTGGATGCCTCCACGCTGGGCAAGATCATCGTCAAGGGTCCGGATGCGGGCAAATTCCTCGACATGCTCTACACCAACATGATGAGCACGCTGAAGCCGGGCAAATGCCGCTATGGTCTGATGTGTAACGAGAACGGCTTCCTGATTGATGACGGCGTTGTCGCCCGCATCGACGAGGACACCTATCTCTGTCACACCACCACCGGGGGCGCAGAGCGCATCCACGGCTGGATGGAAGACTGGCTGCAGTGCGAGTGGTGGGACATGAAGGTCTTCACCGCCAATGTCACCGAGCAATATGCACAGATCGCGGTTGTGGGCCCGAACGCCCGCAAGGTGATCGAAAAGCTTGGCGGCGATATGGATGTCTCCAAAGAAGGTCTGGCCTTCATGGAGTGGAAAGACGGCAAGATTGGCGAGTTTGACGCCCGTGCTTACCGGATTTCCTTCTCTGGTGAGCTGTCCTACGAAATCGCCGTGCCAGCGAGCCAGGGCCGCGCCTTCTGGGATGCGCTTCTGGATGCAGGCAAAGAGTTCAACATCATGCCTTATGGCACCGAAGCGCTGCACGTGATGCGGGCCGAAAAAGGCTTCATCATGATTGGGGACGAAACCGACGGCACTGTGATCCCGCAGGATCTCAACATGCAGTGGGCGATCTCCAAGAAGAAAGAGGACTTCCTCGGCAAACGTGCGCAGACTCGGGATCACATGGCCTCTGAGGATCGCTGGAAGCTGGCGGGCTTTGAAACCGTGGATGGCTCTGTCATTCCGGATGGCGCCTACATCGTGGGCACCGGCACCAATGCCAACAACCAGCGCAATGTGCAGGGTCGTGTGACCTCGACATATTACTCACCAACTCTGGATCGCGGCATCGCAATGGGCCTGATCCACGGCGGTATGAAGCGCCTCGGCGATGTGGTTGAGTTCAACAAGGTGGACGGCACCACCGTTCAGGCCAAAGTGGTCGATCCGGTGTTCTATGACAAAGATGGGGAGAAGCAGAATGTCTAAGGCTGTGAGCGCCCTGCAAGGGGCATCGTTTGAGGGCTTTGCAAAAGTCGAGGAAACCGGCCTGCGTGGCATGATCACCCTGCGTGGTGATCTGGCAAGCGCGGAAATGGCGGCAGCGGTGAAAGCTGCCACCGGCGCCGACATGCCTGCGCTGCGCAAAGTGGTCACCGGGGACAAAGGCGCGGTTGCCTGGATGTCGCCGGATGAGCTGCTGGTGGTTGTGGACTATGCAACGGTCAACGACACTGTGGCTGTGCTGACAGAAGCGCTGTCTGGCGTTCATGCGCTGGTGGCCAATGTCTCTGACGCCCGTGCGGTTTATCGTGTGTCTGGTGAACACAGCCGCGATGTGCTGGCAAAGCTCGCACCGGTGGACTTTGGCAAAGATGCCTTTGGCGCGGGCGACATCCGCCGCTCCCGTTTTGCCCAGGTGCCGGCTGCGGTCTGGGGTAATGCGGATGGCAGCTTTGAAGTGATCTGCTTCCGCTCTGTGGCACAATATGTCTTTGACCTGCTCAAAGTCTCCGCGGAGAAGGGCGGCGAGGTCGGGTTTCACTAAGTCCCGCTTGGCCTCCACAGCTTGCGCGTGTGGTGGTCGACCTGAGAAAAGAGAGCACCGGCGCGATTGAAATAGATCGCCCGGTGCTTTTTCGTTTCAGGCCTTGTGAAAATCGCAAACGCCGCCGCCGCGATAGGTGGTCTCGCTGCCCCGCAGCGTGCCCGCGCGAATGGTGATTTTGCCGGTTTGGGTGTTGAGCGAGGCAACATAGTGCAAACGCACCATCCTATCGGTCATAACCGCGCCATTTGGGTTCACTTCCAGCTCAATAGGCAGAGTCCACCTCAATTTGGCTTTCTTCTTTTTGCGGGTCACCTCAACAGGTGTTGCACGGCCTGCGAACCGCATGCCCACGCCATCCACCACAAACACATTGCCATTTCGGTGCATGGTGAAAGCATAGGCGGGCGCAATCCAATCCCCGCCTTTGTTGCCGGGTTTCATTTGGCAGTTGATCAGCATGGATGCCGTTGGCAGCTGTGTCGCCAAGACCGGCGCCGCACCAAAGATGAAGAGCGCGGCCGCAGCCGTGCGGCGCAGGAAAAAGGTTGGCATTCAGTATTCCTACTATAAGAGTCGGATTTTATATACACGCCTAAGGAGACCCATCCAACAGGCCAGATGGCGTAAACTTTAGGGAAAGCGCCCGATCTGTGCCGCTCTGCGCTTTGGTACGCCTGTCCATAGCCCAAAACCGGCGCGGCAAATCAGGAAGTTTTCCGCTTTGCCCTTGACCTTACCTGCCATTCAGCCCCATCTGTCATCACATAAAATTCGCGCAACAGAAGAGGATGCTGCAATGGCTTTCGAACTCCCCGATCTTCCTTACGCTCACGACGCTCTGGCCGACAAAGGCATGTCTGCTGAGACGCTGGAATTCCACCATGACCTGCACCACAAGGCTTATGTCGACAACGGCAACAAGCTGATCGCGGGCACCGAGTGGGACGGCAAAACGATGGAAGAGATCATCGTTGGCACCTATGACGCAAACGCAGTTGCGCAGAACGGCATCTTCAACAACATCTCCCAGCTGTGGAACCACAACCAGTTCTGGGAAATGATGGGCCCTGGCGCATCCGCAATGCCGGGCGAGCTGGAAAAAGCACTGGTTGAGAGCTTTGGTTCCGTTGAAGAGTTCAAATCCCAATTCGCCGCAGCTGGCGCTGGCCAGTTCGGCTCCGGCTGGGCGTGGCTCGTGAAAAACGCAGACGGCTCTCTGGCAGTGACCAAGACCGAAAACGGCGTGAACCCGCTCTGCTTCAACCAGACCGCTCTGCTGGGCTGTGACGTGTGGGAGCACTCCTACTACATCGACTACCGCAACAAGCGCCCGGCGTATCTGGACAACTTCCTGAACAACCTGGTGAACTGGGAAAACGTCGCATCCCGGATGTGATTTGAGGTTCAGGTCTCTCGGTGCGTTCGCGTGCCGGGAGACGACTTACTTAATTAAACGTCTCAGTTGTGTTATTGTGCCTCCATTTTTAGGAGGTTTTTATGTTCCGTTTAGCGATGGTTTTGGGTTTCGTTTTTTCTTTTTCAGGCTGTGAAATTGTTAAGCATGAGGCATACACAGTTGGCGGATATCCTGCATCAGTCGCCGATCAACGTCTAAAGGCGGTAACTTTTCAACAGCATGTGGATAGGTATCGAACCGCTTTCTCGTTTTTTTCCGTAGTCGCAATGAGTTCCGCCTATAGTGGGGAAAGCGCTGAAGATACTGCGCGAGACGTAGGTCGAGCCTTTGCTTCACTTGAAACACTAGAGGACGCGCTAAAAGTTTGCGGGTTTGATCGCATACCACCTGGGGGAAGTGGTTCGTTTTGCAATGATGTGACAGTTTCGAATGTAAAAGAGTCTAGTTTGGCGTTCGAGACACTTTCGGTTCAGATGCAGCGAGAGCTTGCTGATTTGGTTGCGCGTGCCGCTCGCAATCTGGGCGCGCGCCTCGAACTAGATAAGCTAGATGCATCTTCCGCCACAACAATTGCGAGGTGGTTGTTTGACCTTCGTTCGAATCTACCTGCTGTACGCAACGCATTTGGCGCTTTCAGAGATATGACGCATATCTTCGTCCGAAGCGTTGCAGTTACTTGCGCTGCTCGCAGAACGACAGGCAAATGTGATGATTTAATAAATGAGTTTCATGCGCTTTACGCAAATACACATAGTGGAGACCCTCTAAGGGTGCGCGATAGATCTGAAGAAAAGAGGTTGAAGGCACTGTTGGAACTAAGTGCCAAGGCAATCGAGGAGAACATTTCTGAATCTTTTGAGTACTGGGATCCCGGCAGAGATGCTGCGGATTCATACATTAAAGCTAAATGCCGTGCTGTCTTAGGTGACTTCGGGAAATCTGGTTCGATTGCCTTGTGCCCATAGTAGGTATTTCTATGGAATTTCGATTTTACCGTTCGATTATGCCGGTGCGATTTGGCGTGGTGCCTGAAATCACGGTGGTTGAGATATCCGCGTGAGGTGGCGACCCGTCCCATGTAAATGCAGGCAAGCAATCTGTATTTGGGGCAAATTTATTTCTTGATAAAAATAATCGGATTATTAAATCTGCGGGGTTGTGGAGATGTCAGATCAGGGGACCAACATGCCAAAACCACCGCCCAGAAAACTTGAAGTGCTCCGCACTGAGCAAATCACACCAAATATGCTGCGCGTGACATTGGGCGGTGCAGATCTGGCGGGTTTCCCTGAAGGGCGGGAGGGCGGTTATATCAAGCTGCTCTTCCCTGAGGCACCTCATAGCACGCCTGAGCGGCCGGTGATGCGCACCTATTCCATTCGGGCTTTTGATGCGGCGCAAGGCATCTTATCCGTGGATTTTGCGCTCCATGGCGACGCCGGGGGGGTGGCGACAGAGTGGGCGCAGGGGGCGCAGCCGGGAGATCAGATTATGATCGCCGGGCCGGGCAGCATTCGGATGAACGATCCGGAGGCCGATTGGCATCTGCTCGCGGCGGATATGACGGGCATTCCTGCGCTGATGTGCAATCTGGATCGTCTGCCGGAGAGCGCCACCGGATATGTCGTGGTGGAGATCACCTCTGAGGCTGACAAACAGCCGCTCTCACTGCCCGCTGGAATGGCGGTGCAGTGGATTGTGAACCCGACGCCGGATCAGACCAAAGGCCGCCTTGTAGAGGCCATCAAGGCTCTCCCTTGGGGAGAGGGGCGGGTGAGCGTTTGGACGGCCTGTGAGTTTGACAGCATGCGCGCTCTGCGCAGTTATTACCGCACTGACCGCGGCGTGGACCGCGATCAGATTTATCTGTCGAGCTACTGGCGGGCAGGGCGCACCGAGGACCAGCACAAGATCGACAAACAGGCCGACAGCAAAGCCGCCGCCTGAGGCTTATGCAAGAGCGGTGTCGAGCATCGCCTGAAGCTCCGTCACATCGCTGGCAACCTGCACAAAGTTGCGCAGGGAGGCATCGGCAAAGCCTTGCGCGATCACATGATCCACAAGACCGATCAGCGGATCCCAGAAACCGTTGATGTTGAGCAGCACGATGGGCTTGGCGTGCAGTTTGAGCTGCCGCCAGGTGAGCACCTCAAAGAACTCATCAAGCGAGCCCGCGCCACCCGGCAAAACCACGATCGCATCACAATTCATAAACATGACTTTTTTGCGCTCATGCATGTTTTCGGTTACGATGAAATTGGTGAGGTCGGTCTTTCCCACCTCCCATTCCAGAAGGTGTGTCGGGATCACGCCGAAAGTCTCTGCACCGGATGCCTGCGCGGCGTTTGCCACGGCTCCCATCAAGCCCACATCCCCCGCGCCATAGACCAATCGCCAGTTGTTTTCGGCAAAGCTTGCGCCAAACTGTTCGGCGGCTGTCTGATAGGCCGCATCCCCGCCGGAACGTGAGCCGCAAAAGACACAGATCGAGCGCGTTGTCATGAAATTCTCCAATATGATCAATGCTGTTTTGACCACAAATAAAGCGGTTGCTAAGGTCTCTCAACCAAGATGGCGACAGAATTTGGGGGTTTGTCGGCGATGACTGAGAAAGCATCAGGGCTCAGCGGAAATATTGTCTGGGTGGCCGGAGTTGTGGTGGCGATGGGCGTGTCCGTCTATGCGCTGGTCGCGACCGGTGTGCTGGATGGCAGTGCGCCGGAAGAGACCCCAGTGGTTGCCACCGAAGCGGCGCCTGCACCTCCAACAAACACGTCTGAAGCGGCGGAGCCAGCGGACACAGCCGCAGACCCTGCGCTTTCGGATGGGCAAACTGTTGCTGAGAGCGACACCGCGCCGAAGTCTGTTGAACAGACCGTGATCGCCGCTGAACCGAAAGCCGAAGCGGCAGAAGCCCCGACAAACGACACTGCGCCAACGGCTGCCGCACCTGTCGCAGAGGCGCCGACATTTGATCTTGTGCGGGTGGATGCGGAGGGCAACACCGTGGTCGCCGGGGCGGCTGCGCCCAATGCGGTTTTGGCCATTCTTCTGGACGGGGTTGAAATCGCGACCTCTCCTGCTGACAGCACCGGGCAATTTGCGGCCATATTGTCGATTGCGCCAAGTGATGCGCCGCGCGTTTTGTCTTTGGTCGAGCGGCGCGACGCGGGCGATGTGCCTTCTGACGCGACGGTGATTGTGGCCCCCGTTCTGGCGGTTGCGGCACCCGTTCCGACCGCAGCAGAGGAAGCCGCGCCTGCCACCGATGTTGCAGCTGCAGAAGGGTCTGAAACACCAACCGCTGAGACCGAGCTGGCTGAGGGCGAGAACGCCCAGACTGAAGCCGACGTGACCGTGGCTGCTACCGCGACGGCTGAAACCGTTGAGACGGCAGAGCAGGCGGCACCTGCCGCCTCTGCGCCCAAAGCACCGGCGGTGATCGTCTCAGATTCCCAAGGGGTGCGCGTGCTGCAGCCCGCAGCGCCGGCGGACACATCTGAGGAAGTGCTCGCGGCGGTCTCCATTGACTCGATCAGCTACACAGACACGGGCGCGGTGATGGTTTCCGGGCGCGGCGCGGCGGGGCTGTTTGTGCGGCTCTATCTGAACAACGCGCTTGCGGCCGAGGCGGCAGTTGACGCGAGTGGCATGTGGAGCAGCCAGTTGGCCGATGTGGCAGGTGGTCTTTATGAGATGCGCGCCGATGAGGTGGACAAGAGCGGCAAGGTGACCTCTCGTGTGCTGACACCGTTTAAGCGCGAAACGCCTGAGACTGTGGCCCAAGCGCGGGCGCAGGCTGATGCCACTGCTGCCAATCAGCAGGCTGTGGCCGACGCTGCGCCAGCGAATGAGGAAACCACCGCTGCAGCGCCCGCTGAACCAGTAAAGAGCGCGGATCAGGCAGTGGCGTCTGTGGAGCAGGCCGAGCCTGCGCAGGTGGCGATAGTGCCAGAGACCGCTGAGACTGTAGAGACGGCAGCGGCCACCGAAACCGCGCCAGACACAGCTGAAAGCGCCGCGCCAGACGTGACCACCGCACTTGAGACGCCGTCACCCGCGCCGGAAGCGGCAGCGCCGGACGTTGCGCAGGCAAGCGGAGATGCGCCTGTTGCCAGTGCGGAGAGTGCCCCGGTTGTGACAACCGCCTCAACATCTGAGGCCGCGCCATCGGCGGAGGCCGCCAAGCCCGCGGTGCAGATAGTCACCGTACAGCCCGGTTCCTCGCTTTGGGCGATTGCACGGGACCGCTACGGCGAAGGCTTGATGTATGTGCGCGTTTTTGAGGCCAACAAAGAGAAGATTCAGAACCCGGACCTGATCTATCCGGGGCAAGTCTTTGCGGTTCCTGAACAATAAGTATCTGAGATAGGCTGCAGGGGTGGCATGTCCCGCTGCCAGTGATTAAGTTTGCCCGGCTCACCCACAAGCAAGGCAAGCAGCATGGCAGAGAACGAACCCAGCACGCGCGAGATGGCGCAGAAAGAACGTCGCTCCAACTTGCGCATCATCCGCAGTGTGTTGCCTTACATCTGGCCCAAGGGCGCTCCGGAACTGCGTGTGCGGGTGGTGGTGGCCATGCTGGCGCTTGTGGCGGCCAAAGTTGTCGCGGTTTTCACCCCTGTGCTTTACAAAAACGCCGTGGACAGCCTCGCGGGAGAGGGTGTGCCGATCTTTGCACTTGGGGCTGTGGGGCTGACAGTGGCCTATGGCACCAACCGTCTGTTGGCGGTGGGGTTTGATCAGCTCCGCGATCTGCTGTTTGCGAAAGTCAGCCAGCGGGCGTTGCGCCGACTGGCGCTGACCACATTTCGCCACATCCACGCGCTCAGCCTGCGCTATCACCTGACCCGCCGCACCGGTGCGCTCAGCCGCATTATGGACCGTGGCGTCAAAGGCGTGGCGTTCCTGCTGCGGTTCATGCTGTTCTCCATCGGTCCTTTGTTTCTGGAACTGGTGATGATCTGCTCGGTGTTGGCAGCGTTGTTTGACTGGCGTTTCCTCTGTGTGGTTGCGGGCACCATGGTGATCTATGTCTGGTTCACGTTTGCGGTAACCGAATGGCGTCTGCGCATCCGCCGCGTGATGAATGACCGAGACAACGAGGCCAGCCAGCGCGCGATAGACAGTTTGCTGAATTTTGAGACGGTCAAATACTTTGGGGCCGAACGCCGCGAAGCCCTGCGCTATGACGAAGCGATGGAAGGCTATGAGGCGGCGGCGATCAAAACCACAAACTCTCTGGCCGCGATCAACTTCGGGCAGGCGTTCATCATCAACGCCGGCCTGGTGGCAGTTATGGCTATGGCCGCGATGGGGGTTGCGGATGGCCAGTTCACCGTCGGCGATTTCGTAATGGTCAACGCCTATATGCTGCAGGTTATTGCACCGTTGAATTTCCTTGGCTTTGTCTACCGGGAAATCCGGCAGAGCCTTTTGGATATGGGGCAAATGTTTGATCTGCTCAACGACAATGCCGAGATCGCCGATAAACCAAATGCGCAAGCGCTTAAGGTGGCTGAAGGTCATATCCAGCTGGAGAATGTGGCCTTTGGCTATGAGGAGGACCGCGCGATCCTACAAGGCGTGAGCCTGGATGTGCCGGGAGGACAGACAGTTGCGATTGTGGGCGCCTCTGGTTCAGGAAAATCCACCATCGGGCGGCTGTTGTTCCGGTTCTATGACGTTCAGGGCGGTGCGCTGCGCATTGATGGGCAGGATGTGCGGGATGTGACCCAAGAAAGCCTGCATGAGGCCATTGGCGTGGTGCCGCAGGACACGGTGCTTTTTAATGACACCATCCGCTACAACATCGCTTACGGGCGGGACGGCGCAACGGAAGACGAGATCATCGAAGCGGCCAAAGCTGCGCAGATCCATGATTTCATCGCGGCCCTGCCGGAAGGCTATGACACGGCTGTTGGGGAGCGCGGGCTGAAACTTTCCGGGGGCGAAAAGCAGCGTGTTGGCATTGCCCGCACATTGCTGAAGAACCCGCCCATCCTGCTTCTGGATGAAGCCACTTCGGCGCTGGATACGGAAACCGAACAAGGCATCAAGGAAGCTCTGGCGCGCGCCGGGGAAGGCCGCACGGTGATCACCATTGCGCACCGTCTCTCTACCATTGCGGAGGCCGATCGTATTGTTGTCTTGGAGCAGGGCGAAGTGATCGAGCAAGGCACGCACGCCGCACTTCTGGACAAACAGGGCCGCTATGCGCAGCTTTGGGCCCGTCAGCTGGCGGATGAAGACGCGGCATAAGATGGGCGCTGTCCGGGATTTTACGCTCGGGCAGTGGTTTCAAATCAGCTGGTCCTAGGTGACGACATAGAGCAGCGCACCAATGATCAACACCAACTGAAGCCAAATAATCCTGTTCAGTCGGGTGCAGAAAGGCTGTTTGCGGGTTTTGTGATGAAAGCGCTTTTGCGCCCATTTTGCGCCGGGGCTGCCGCCGATCAGCGCCAGACACAAAAGGCGGCTTTCCGGCACACGCCAATCGCCTGATAGGGCGCGTCGTTTGTCCACGTAGAAGGCCGCGATGCAGGCCAAATTGATCAGGCAGAGATAAGCTGCGCTGGCGATGAGAATGCTTGAGGCGCCCATTGAAGTTTTGCTTATAATATTTTGAAAATAATATTTAAATTCTGATTTCGAGGGTGTCGATTTTGCGCTTGGCTACCTGTGGGTTTAGGCGGGATTGTGATCTGCAAAAAGAAAAAACGCGCCCGTGGGCGCGCTTTCTTTTTTAGGGGGTCTGAGGCTTACTCCGCCGCCTGCACACCGCTTGGGTCAGGGTCGTCGTTGGCGGCTTTCTTCTCGCCTACGCGCGGGGCCTCTACTTCAGGTGCAAGCGCTGCAGGGTCCATCTTGTCTGCATGGACTTCTTCGACCTCTGCGGTGAGGCCGTCTTCATCCCAGATGATCAGCGGGTGACGCACTTTGCGGGCTTCGCGGCGTAGGGCCCAATCCTGACCGGCGCGCGAGGCGCGGCCAAAGGAGAGGCGGGCCAGAAGCCGCATCATCCAGCCAAAGTAGGTGCCTGCCCAGACCCGCAAGGCCAGCATGGACGGGGTGAACACCAGCGTCAGCACCGTTGCGATGCCAAGGCCAAAGACCACCGCGGTTGCCAGCTGTTTCCACCACAGGGAGGTCGGGCTGTCGATCGAGTAGCCGCCATTGATGAAATCAAGGCTCAGGCCAAACATCATCGGCGCAAGGCCCGCCATGGTGGTGATGGTGGTCAGCAGAACCGGACGGATGCGGCTTTGCGCGGTGCGCACAATCGCCTCAATCCGGGGCATGTATTGGGAGTATTCCTGATAGGTGTCGATCAGAACGATATTGTTGTTCACCACAATCCCCGCCAGCGCCACGATGCCGGTGCCGGTCATGATGATGGAGAAGGTTTGATCCATCACTAGCATCCCCACGAGCACACCTGCCGTGGACAGCACCACCGCGAGAAGCACCAGCACCGAGTTGTAGAAGCTGTTGAACTGCGCCAGCAGGATCACGAACATCAAACCCAAGGCGGCGGAGAATGCACTGGTCAGGAAGGCGCCGGATTCTTCCTGCTCCTCCTGATCCCCGGTCCATTCCCAGCTCACGGAGCTGTCAAAGGGGGAGGTTTCCAGCCATTTGGTCAGCTCTGCAATGCGCTCTGTTGGTGTGACCGGCACTTTGCGCGCGTCGGCATCCAGCGCCGCTTGCACGTCGTTGACGGTTTGCGCGGCCAGAAGCGTGTGGATTTCATAGCGCTCGCCGGTTGCGGCAGTGACCACATCGCCGGTGGCAGACGCGCCTTCCGCCAGCTCGCGCACCAAGGCCTGTGCCACAGAGCTGTCGGCGTCCTCGGTTTCCAGCTTGATCAGGCCGGTCTCAATATCCGCTTTCACGTCATAAAAGCGTTCCTGATCAATACGGCTGATCGAGGCGCGCTTTGGCACGGGGGTGCGGGTGATGAAGTTTGAGAGAGGGACAAGGCCTTCGTTGGTGCGCACCTTGATGCTGTCCAGGGTGGAGAGCACGCGGTCATTTTCAGGCAAACGCAGGCGGATTTCGATTTCCTCATCGCTGCTGTCCACGCGCATGGTGTCAAGCAGGATGCCGCGGGTGACAAGCTGCACCATCGCGCCCACCGTGGCCACATCCGCGCCATAGCGGCCGGCTTTCTCCACATCCACGTCGATCTGCCAGTCGATGCCGGGCAGGGGCAGGGTGTCCTCCACCAGCGTCAGGCCCGGGGTGGCTTCAAAGGTGTCGCGCGCGGCAAGCGCTGCGGCGTTCAGCCCATCCCAGCCATCGCCGCGCAGGCGCAGGTGGATCGGTTTGCCGGAACCGGGGCCTTGCTCGATTGGTTTGGTCTCCACAAAGAAGCCGGGCAATGTGGCCAATTCCGCATTCAGCTCGTCAAGCACCCGGTTGCCGCCATAGGCAGGGGCGGTGACTTCGCGTTCAAGAAGGCCAAAGAACCACTCTTCGCGCACGGTCGGGCGCTCTTCCCAGGCGATGATCTCAAACTGCACCTGACCGATTGTGTCCGGTGGGGTGTTTTCGCCGCCACCCGGGCCGCCGGTGTCGAGCCCGCCTTCGCCTGCAAAGGAGAAGACATTGCGCACCGCCGGGTGGGCCATGATGATCTCTTCCGCGGCGCGCACCATCGCGTCTTTCTCCGGAAGGGAGAGGTTACCACGGGCACGTACAAATGCGGAGGCCTGCTCCGGCTCGGTTTCCACAAAGAACTCAACGCCGTTGTTGTTTTCACCAAAGTAGGTGATCACGCTGACCACGGTGAAAATCACCGCAATGATAGAGACAATCGGCATGATCGGATTGCCGACAATAAAGCGGATCAGGTGGCCGAATGGATTCAGGCGATATCCGCTTTTCACCGAGCGGCGTTTGAATTGCAGCTCTGCGGCGCTCAGGGTGATCGAGGCGGCAAAGGCTGATACCACAAAGAGCACACCACCGACGAGCAGGGGCGCCATGCCGCTGCTGTCTGCGGGCATCAGATAGCCGGGGTTCAGCATCTGCATCACGCCGGAGAACATGCCCAAGAGCGCCACCGGCACCAGAGCGGCGCGCACAACCCAAGGCAGGCGCGCGCGCAGAACATCGGAGGCGTGGGAGAACATGCGGCTCATCCGGCCGGAGATCCCGCCCACAACCGGCAGATAGATCAGGGCCACGAGCAGGGATGCGGAGAGCACGAAGATCATGGTCACGGGCAGCATGCCCATGAATTCCCCGGGCACGCCGGGCCAGAACAGCATTGGAAGGAAGGCACAGAGCGTGGTCGCCGTGGAGCTGATGATCGGCCAAAACATCCGCTGGGCGGCCTCCACATAGGCATGCATCGGGCCGGTGCCTTCTTTGATGCGCTTATCAGCGTATTCCACGACCACAATCGCGCCGTCCACCAACATGCCCACCGCAAGGATCAAACCAAACATCACCATATTGGAAATCGTCACGCCCATCAGAGCGAGGAAGGCAAAACACAGCAGGAAGGAGGCCGGAATGGCAAAGCCAACAAGCATCGCCGCGCGGCTGCCAAGGGCGGCGAGGATCACAATCATCACCAGCGCCACAGCTGTGAGCACAGAGCCTTCCAGCTGGCGCACCATGGAGCCGACCGTGCGGCTCTGATCGTTGGAGGTGCCCACCTCGACAGCGGCCTTGAGCTCCTCAGGCCAGCTTTCCTGCGCCTCAGCTAGGGTCGCCTTGATCTGCTCTACCGTGTCGATGATGTTGTAGCCTTTGCCCTTCACAATCTGCAAAGCCACGGTCTTTTCACCGTCAAAACGCGCGGTGCCTGCACGGTCTTCAAAGGTGAAGTTGATCTCGGCCAGATCGCCAAGCGTGATCACGCGGTCGCCGTTGGTTTTGACGGGCAGGGCGTAGATGTCTTGCACCCCGTCAAAGGAGGAGGGGATCTTTACAGAGAAGGTGCCTTGCGCTGTTTCCACTTCACCGGCGGCAATCAACTGGTTGTTGTTGCGCACCACATTGATCACTTCAACGGCGGTGATGTTGTAGGATTCAAGGCGCAGCGGGTCGATCACCACTTCAACCATTTCATCACGGTTGCCCGCAATCGGCGCTTCCAGTACCGCGTCAATCGCTTCAAATTCGTCCTGCAAGTCTTTGGCAAGGCGGGCCATTGTGCGTTCCGGCACATCGCCGGTGAGGTTCACAATCACAATCGGGAACTCAGAGAAGTTGATCTCTGTGATGGTGTATTGCTCCGCCCCATCCGGGAAGTTGGCCTGCGCCGTGTTCATCGCATCGCGAACATCGGCAATGGTGGCGCTCTTGTCCCAGCCAAACTCGAATTCCAGCAGCAGCGAGGCGTGGTTTTCCGACGCGATGCCGGTCATCTGGTCCAGACCGTCCAGATCAACCGCCTCGGTCTCCATCGGTTTGACCAGCAGGCTTTCGGCATCTTCGGCAGAAATCCCGGGAAAGCTCACCGAGACATAGAGGATCGGGATGTCGATATCCGGCTCACCTTCCTTGGGAAGGCTGGCATAAGAAAATGCCCCCACCACCAGTGAAATCGCGATGAAGGCAAGGATCATTCGGGCCCGTTCAGAGGCCCATGTGATGGCGCCGGTCATCAGTTCAGCTCCCGGATTGTTGGGGTCACCTGCACGCCGGTGGTGACAAATTCCTGGCCAACGACGATCACATCCGCCATCTCCGGCAGGCCGCCAAGCCAGACACCCGAGGTGCTGTCGCGCAGGATTTCTGTGGCGGCAAAGAAGACCTTGTCGTCTTCATCCACCAGCCGCACGCCCAGCGTGCCTTCGTCGTTCAGGGTCAGTGCGGATTGCGGGAGGAGGTGTGCTGCGGCGCCATCTGCGGAGATCGCAATCTCTGCGGTCTGGCCGTCGCGGATGCTGAGATCGGGGTTGGGGACGGAGATTTCCACACGGAAGGTTCGGGTGGTTTCATCCGCGGAGCGTGACACAAAAGTCACCTGACCGGAGACCTCTTGGCCGGTGGTCAGCCGTGCGCCTGCCAGCGCGCCCTCGTAGACGCGTGCAATTTCTGTCTCTGGCACAAAGCCGACGATCCGGATCGGGTCCAGACGCAGGACGGTGCCGCAAAGGCTGCCCTGCTGCATCAGGCTACCCAATTCGGCGGTTTTGCTTTCCAGAAGACCGTCAAACGGGGCCTTGATGGTCAGGCGCTCGATTTCCTTCTCTGCAGCGGCGACCAGAGCCATGGCCGATTCGATGCCTGCTTGGGTCGACTCAAGGCCGGAGGTTGCGGATTGAACTGCTGCCTCAGCAGCCCGCACACCTGCCGCCGCGCTGGCCACGCGGGTGGAAGAGGCAAAGCCGCCTTCAGAAAGCTTGCGTGCCGCGTTGTCGTTGATCAGGGCCTCTTCAAGCCGCGCCTCGGCTTCGATTTTCGCCGCCGCTGCGCTTGGGATTCGGGCCTTGGCCTCACTCAGCCGTGCGCGGGCTTCCGCCAGTACGGCCTCGCGTGTGCCCACATCGAGGCGGCAGAGCTGTTGGCCAGCAGTGACGTGCTCGCCGCGCCGCAGCGGTTCAGAGATCACCAGCCCGCTGGTTTCAGCACGCACTTCGACCTCACGGTCCGCTTCGGTCTGTCCTCTGAGGATCACGGCGCTGTCGATCTCGCGCGCCACACTTTGCAGGACCACCACGCGGATCAGATCCTCGGATGGTTCAGCATCGGTCGAAGCGGGAACGTCCGTATTATCAGCGGCTTGCGCGGGCGAACTTGCAGCGGCTTCGGTATCTGTTGGAACATCTGTGGCGGTGTCTGCGGCATCACCGCTGGCAAAGGCCAAAAGACGCTCGCGCTCGACCACGATCATGAAAAGAAAACCGGTGACCAAAATCGCAGTGAGGAACGGAATAAGTCGCATCTGCTGTTCCCTGTAGGTTTATTGGAGCGCGGAGCGCACGAAATAGTGAAGGTTATATTGGCGCTTCTGCTTATAGAAACAACCGGTAGTACGCCATTTTGAACTCATCAGTTCAGAAAATGTCAACCTGATGAAAATTCAGTGATGATTTGCGCAAGCTCCGCCCAGCTCTTGGCACTTTGAAAACAAACCGATAAGACAGAGCGAACGAATAGGAGAGCAGGCGTGAGCAACACCGACAGTTTCATCGAAGAAGTCACCGAAGAAGTCCGTCGGGACCGCCTGTTTGGCCTGATGCGCCGCTATGGCTGGATCGCGGTTTTGCTGGTGATTGCCATCGTTGGTGCGGCTGCTGCAAATGAAGTACGCAAAGGCAACGCCCGCGACGCGGCGCAGGATTCCGGTGATGCAATCATCAAAGCGGTGTCCTCAAGCGATACGGAAGCGCGGGTGGATGCTCTGGCCGATCTGAAAACTGAGTCGCCTGATGCGCAGGTGGTCTCTGATATGTTGCTGGCCGCACATCAGCTTGAGCTTGGCGCAGGCACAGACGCGTCTGAAACATTGGAAGGCATCGCAACCAGCGGGTTGGATATGCCGGAAATCTACCGTCAGATTGCAGCCTTCAAGGCGGTACTGGCTGAGGGCAAAGACACACCGGCAGCGGAGCGTCGTCTGGCACTCGAGAGCCTTGCCACACCGGGCGCACCATTGGCGCTTTTGGCGCGTGAGCAGCTTGCGCTTCTGACTTTGGAAGAAGGGGACGCGGAAGGTGCGATCACCCAGTTGCAGGATTTGATTCAGGACGCCGCAGTGACAGCAGGCTTGCGCAACCGCGCGGCTCAGTTAATTGTGGCTCTTGGCGGAACACCGGCTGAAACCAACGGACTGGTGGTTGGTCAGTAACCTGACCGCAAAAGGACGATAACGGGGTGGGGGCCTGTTCAGTGACACGTAAGACTTTGATGCTGGCAGCGGTGGCCACTGCAGCGCTACTCACAGCCTGCGCCGAACCAGAAGTCATTCTGCCTGGTGCGCGTGAAGATCTGGTTGCACAGCCAGAGGTGCCTGAAAACCAGAGCCCGGCGATCAACCTGCCGTCGCAGGTGCAGAACGCCAGCTGGACCCACCGCATTGGCTCGCCCAAGTATCGCACCGCCAATGCGGCGCTGTCCGCGCGTCCAAGCGTGGCTTGGACGGCCTCCATCGGCAAAGGTGAGTCGCGCAAGACCCGCATCACCGCTGATCCGGTTGTGGCGGAGGGGCGCATCTTCACCGTGGATGCCGAGGCGACCATCAGCGCGACCTCAACTTCCGGCGAGACCCTGTGGAGCCGTGATCTGACCTCACCGCAGGACAAGACCGGGCAGGCGTCAACCGGCGGTTTGGCCTATGGCGATGGCAAAGTTTTTGTCACCACCGGGTTTGGCGCATTGACCGCGCTCGATCCTGCAACCGGTGCTGTACTTTGGGAGCAGAAGCTTCAGGCGGTCGGCAGCGGTACACCTACCGTTTATGACGGGCTGGTTTATGTGGTCTCCGGCGACGCCACCGGCTGGGCGCTGGAAACCGACACAGGCCGCGTGGCCTGGCAGCTCGTGTCGCTGCCCAATGTGCAGAACGTGCAAAGCCCTGCCGCGCCAGCAGTAACAGATCGTCTTGTGCTCTTCCCTTATGGCTCCGGTGAAATTCAGGCGGCTTTCCGTCGCGGCGGAGTGTCGCGTTGGTCTGCAGGCCTGTCAGATGTGCGCCCGGGCCGCTCGGTCAACACGGTTGGCGATATTTCCAGTGATCCTGTGGTGGTCGGCAACACTGCCTATGTGGCCAACCATTCTGGCCGTATGGCGGCCTTTGACATGGAAACCGGCCAGCGTAACTGGACCGCCGATCATGGCGCGCTCAGCCCGGTGTTCCCGGCTGGGGGATCGCTGTTCTTTGTGTCTGAGCGCAATGTACTGCTGCGCATCAATGCGCGGGATGGCAGCCGGATCTGGGGCGTGCAATTGCCGCAGTTTGTGAAAGACAAGCCGCGCAAGCAATCGACGTTGCATGTCCACTATGGCCCCATTCTTGCAGGTGGTCAGCTGGTGGTGGCCTCATCGGACGACAAGATCCGTTTCTACAATCCGCAGGACGGCGCCCTGACAAACACCGTTGATCTGCCCCATGGCGCGGCCACAAACCCGATTGTGGCGGGTGGCGTGCTCTATGTGGTGAATCGCAAAGGTGAATTGTACGCTTTCCGTTGACGCAATAATGGTATATCGGAGCGACTTCAGACGTTCCGGAGATCTGTCATGAGTTTCACGCTCGCCATTGTGGGCCGCCCAAACGTGGGCAAATCCACCCTGTTCAATCGCCTTGTCGGCAAAAAACTCGCGCTGGTGGATGACCAGCCCGGGGTGACGCGCGACTTGCGTGAAGGCGATGCCAAACTTGCCGATCTGCGGTTTACCGCGATTGACACGGCGGGTCTGGAAGATGCCACCGATGACAGTCTTGAAGGGCGCATGCGCCGCCTGACGGAACGCGCGGTGGATATGGCTGATATCTGCCTCTTCATGATTGATGCGCGGGCAGGGGTCACCCCCACCGATATGATCTTTGCCGAAATCCTGCGCAAACGCGCCGCCCACGTGATCCTTGCTGCCAACAAAGGCGAGGGTGCAGCTGCGGACGCCGGTGTGCTTGAAGCCTATTCCCTGGGTCTTGGTGAGCCGATCCGCCTGTCGGCAGAACATGGTGAAGGTCTCAACGATCTTTACACCCAGCTCATGCCGCTGGCAGATGAATTTGCCAAACGCGCCAAAGCTTTGGATGACGAAGTCGAGACTGATGTGGATCTCGACGAAGACGAAGCGGATGAAGAGATTGATCCTGATGCGCTGCGCCCCTCTCAGATGCTCACCGAGCGCCGGCCTTTGCAGATCGCCGTTGTGGGCCGTCCGAATGCCGGTAAATCCACGCTGATCAACAAGATCATTGGCGAAGACCGCCTGCTGACCGGCCCGGAAGCCGGGATCACCCGCGATGCCATCAGCCTGCGTACCACCTGGGACGAGACCCCGATGCGGATCTTTGACACCGCGGGGATGCGCAAAAAGGCCAAGGTGCAGGATAAGTTGGAAAAGCTTTCTGTGGGCGACGGTCTGCGCGCGGTGAAATTTGCCGAGGTTGTGGTGGTTCTGCTGGATGCGGCCATTCCGTTTGAGCAACAGGATCTGCGTATTGCCGACCTTGCGGAGCGCGAGGGTCGCGCGGTGATCGTTGCTGTCAACAAATGGGACGTGGAAGAGCACAAGCAGGAAAAGCTGCGCGACCTCAAAGAAGCGTTCAACCGTCTGCTGCCGCAGTTGCGGGGCGCGCCGCTGATCACAGTCTCGGCCAAAACCGGCCGTGGACTGGAGCGTCTGCATGACGCCATTCTGGATGCCTATGACACGTGGAACCGCCGCATTCCGACCGCCGCACTCAACCGCTGGCTCGTGGAGATGCTGCAGCAGCACCCGCCACCCGCGCCGCAGGGCAAGCGCATCAAGCTGCGCTATATGACCCAAGCCAAGACCCGTCCGCCGGGCTTTGTGGTGATGTGCTCCCACCCGGATAAGATCCCTGAGAGCTATTCTCGTTACCTTATCAATGGTTTGCGGGAGACTTTTGATATGCCCGGCACGCCGATCCGCCTCACCATGCGCGGACAGGGCGACAAGAACCCCTATAAGGGCAAGAAAAAATCCACGCCTTCGCGCCTGCGCAAACACATCAAAGGGCGTGGCGCCCCGCACTGAGGGTGCAGATCGCAGAACTGATTTGAGGGTCGTCCATTGGGCGGCCCTTTTTGCTGAAATGACAGGCAAGGCCTTGCCACATCAGCAGCTTTTGGCGACCCCGCACGTTGCCGAAGGTCAATTTCGCGTTATAGTTGGTGAAGTTGAGCCAATTTCTGATTGGTCGCGTATTTGATACAAACCCAGGCCATTTTTCAGGCCAAGGCGGAAATTTATTTGAACAGAGGGGTTTGCGATGGACATTCGCGAGCGCTTGAAAGGGTATACAATTCAGGATGACCGTATCGGCGCGGTCAGCTTCTTTGGCACCTTTGTTTTCTATTTTGCCACCCTGTATCTCGCCATTGCCAATCAGGGCACATGGTATTTTCTGGTGCCGCTGATGGTGGTGAACGGGCTTTCAGCAGTGCGGCTTTATGTGTTGCAGCATGACACGGGCCATGCCTCGCTGTTCAAAAGCCGCAAGCACAATGATTGGGCCGGGGAGGCGCTGTCTGTGGTAACTTTCGCGCCCTATGCGGCGATGCGGCACAACCACAATATGCACCATTCGCACCTGGGCAATCTGGACCACCGCGACACGGGTGAAATCCACACGATGACCCTGCGCGAGTGGGAGGTGGCTGGGTTCTGGGAGCGGCTTTACTATCGGCTTTACCGCAATCCTTTTGTGTTGATCCCGTTGGGCAGTCTTTACACCTATTTCATCCGCTACCGCTGGCCCAAAAGCGCCTCAAGCATGTGGCGCTCTGTGGTGCTGCACAATCTGGTGATCCTTATCTACATGGGCGTGATTGTTGCGCTGGCCGGATGGAACGGGCTGTTCATCTGGTTCCTCAGTGCGCTCTTTGGCGGCATGGTGGGCGTGTTTATGGTCTACCTTCAGCATAACTTTGAGGACACCTATTGGGACCGGCGTCCGGACCTGGACCCGCGTTTGGCGGCGCTGCAGGGGTCGTCTGCGCTGGATCTTGGCTGGTGGATGGATCTGGCCTCCGCCAATATCGCCTATCACGACATCCACCACTTCAACGCGCGTATCCCGCATTACAATCTGCGCAAATGCCATCAGATGATCCGCGATGAATATGGATTGCCAACGATCAAATGGCCGGAGGCGCTGCGCTCGTTTTCACTGAAACTTTGGGATGAAGAGGCAGAGCGTCTGGTGCCCTTCCCGAAGAAAGGCGCGACACAAAGCGCGGTGGCGGCGGAGTAGGCCATATGTAGGGGAGGGAGGGGCCAGCCCCTCTTGCCCTCACGGGCAATTCACCCCGGGATATTTGACGAATGAGAAGAAAAAGCGCGGCCACCGAGGAGTGTCGGGGCCGCGCTTAATTTTGTCTATCTGGTCCGGTGTTAGGCCAGTTTGCCTTCTGCGGTCAGAACGGTTTTGCCACCCAGATAGGGGGCAAGCACCTCTGGCAGCACCACAGAACCGTCAGCCTGCTGGCCGTTTTCCAGAACCGCGATCAGGCAGCGGCCGACCGCAAGGCCGGAGCCGTTGAGTGTGTGCACATATTCCGGCTTGCCGCCATCGGCGGGACGGAAACGGGCGTTCATGCGGCGGGCCTGAAAGGCGCCGGTGGTGGAGACAGAGCTGATCTCGCGGTAGGTGTCCTGACCCGGAATCCATGCCTCGATGTCATAGGTGCGGCGCGCGCCAAAGCCCATGTCGCCGGTGCAGAGCACCACGGTGCGATAGGGCACACCGAGTTTTTCCAGCAGACCTTCGGCGCAGCGCAGCATGCGCTTTTGCTCGTCTTCGCTTTTGTCCGGATGAGTGATGGAGACCATCTCCACCTTTTCAAACTGGTGCTGGCGCAGCATGCCGGAGGTGTCCTTGCCCGCGCTGCCCGCTTCCGAGCGGAAACACAGGGTGTGTGCGGTCATGCGGATCGGCAGGGCGCTTTCTTCCAGAATGTCACCGGCGACCGAATAGGTCAGCGGCACTTCAGAGGTTGGCACCAGCCACCAGCCATTGGTGGTCTGATAGCTGTCTTCGCCAAATTTCGGCAATTTATCCGTGCCGTACATGGCTTCGTCACGCACCAGAACCGGTGAGTTCACCTCAGTCAGCTCGTTTTTATCCACATGGGTGTCGATCATGAACTGTGCCAGCGCGCGGTGAATGCGGGCCACCGCGCCTTTGAGCATCACAAAGCGCGCGCCGGAGATTTTCGCGGCGGTTTCAAAATCCATCGCGGCGGCGACGCCTTTGATGTCAAAATGCTCGACAGGTTCAAAATTCAACGCGCGTGGGGTGCCCCAGCGGTTCACCTCAACGTTGTCATCCTCATCCGCCCCCTCAGGCACGTCATCGGCGGGCAGGTTGGCAATGCGCGCCAGCGTGTCGGTCAGCTTGGCGTCAAGCTCCTTGGCTTCGTTCTGCATCGCCGCGACTTCGGATTTCTTCTCACCCACAAGCGCGCGCAGACGTTCAAACTCGGCCTCGTCCCCTTTGGCTTTGGCGGCACCAACCTCTTTGGCAGCGGCTTTCTGGGCGGCTTGCGCGGCCTCAGCAGCCGCAATCTTGGCGCGGCGCTCTTCATCAAGGGCCAGCACGGAGGAGGACATGGCCGCATCCCCACGGCGGGTCAGGGCGGCGTCAAAAGCGGCCGGGTTCTCGCGGATCGCTTTAATGTCATGCATCTCATGTGTCCTTTGATTGTATGTGATTCACAGTGGGGCTTATATGCCGGAGAGGGAGCGTGAGGGGAAGCGTTGTGTTAGTCCAACACGGGGAAGCCATTCTTAGCGGCCCATTCGCGCCATTTTTCGACGTAGTCAGCGTAAGGTGCCAGTTGCTTTGGCCAATGGTCTGGTGGAGTGACGCTGTCACCTAACCTGACACCCATCCCAAAGATGGTTTCAATGTGCTTGTTGATTTCCTTAACTGAACTCAGATCTGTCAGTGAGACGGATGCTCCACGAAAGTCCGAGTTTTCTAAAACCGTGGACGCAGTGAATTTGGTGCTTGTAATATAGCTCCCTCTTAAGTCTGCCCTGCTGAGATTTGTTCCGTCTAAATCTGTTCTCAAAAGGCTAGAAAATTCCATATCGGCGGAAACCAAATCTGCACCACAAAGTCGGCAATCATGCAAAATTGCGCCTTGCATGTATGCTCCAAACAGATCGGCGCCAGAAAAATCGAGCTCGGACAGATCCATTGACTGTAGGTTCGCATACTTTAGATTGATGTCCGCAGACTTAAGAAAGGCACCTTTAATACTCTTTATGCGACCAAGAACTTGCACCGCGTTTTGGATATCCGAACGAGGTACCCTCAGTTCCTTTTGCCACTCCTGTATTATGGCCAAATCTTCTGTTTTGGGTTTCATTCGGGGGGGGTGTTGATTTGAGAGCTCACGCACATAAACACTTAAGAGCCGCGAGACCCTTGTGGCCTCTGTCGGATCCTCGCGCACCAACCCTTCAAGCTGGTCAATGGCGGCATTGCGGCGCACAATGTCGTCTTCCCAAAGCGTTTCGCGTTTGCAGCCAAACACTTTTGTTACCTGCCGCTGCGCATGTAAGTCCGCCGCGGCTTCGGTGATCTTTTCGTTAAACAGCGCTGCTTTGGCAGTTTCAGTCTGTTCCTGCGTAAGCTTCAGGCGCAGTACCGTAAAGGGGAGCGCAACGACCGCACCCAAGGTTGCCGTCAAAGCAGCCAGTTGGATCAAGGGAAAGCGATTGGCTGCGAAATTCTCTGCAAAGAACAGTTGATGGCCGATCATGCCAATTGTGGCAACAAGCCCGGAAAACAGGCACAGTGCCAATACGGTCCAGAAAAATGCTACGATGGCAAACATGGCATCCGGCCAGTTTCCTGCACCCAATGCGGACTTAGGCTGAAGCGTCTTTGTGCCGTCGTCGCTGATGTCCCTGGGCAAAGCCATGTAGATCATCGCTGACAGGAGCACGATCCCGACCAAAAGGGTGAGGGTCCAAAACACCTCTGGGGGGATGGGTAAGATGATCGTCGTCATGCCTGCCTCTGCTTATAATGCATTTTCACACTAGAGTTGCGCCAATCACACGTCCACCCGACAAACGGCAGTGATGCATTCCGCATTTCCCATCATCTCGCCTTGCATGTGCCGCCAAGCCCACATAGGTTCCCTGCGACTTTGCGGGGCAACGCCTCGCCTGAATTCAGAGGACATAGACACATGCAAGAACTCGGCCAGTTTCTGCCGCTCATCCTGATCTTCGCGATCATGTATTTTCTGCTCATCCGCCCGCAGCAGAAGAAAGTTAAAGAGCATCAGGCCATGGTGGCTGGGGTGCGCCGTGGGGATCAGATCGTGACCCAGGGCGGGCTGATCGGCAAAGTGTCCAAGGTCAAGGACGACAATGAAGTTGAAGTCGAACTGGCTGAAAACGTGAAAGTCCGTGTGGTGAAATCCACCATCGCGCAGGTGCTGGCGAAGACCGAAGCGGCCAAAGCCGAATAAACCCGCGCACTTATAAAAGACACGACCAACAGGGCTGCAAACATGCTGCAAATCGACCTTTGGAAACGGGTCCTGATCTGGCTCACCTGCGCGGTGGGCCTGCTCTTGGCCACGCCAAATGCCTTTTATCCGAAGGTTGAGGCCCATAATGACGCGCTCGCCGCTATGGAATTCGGCGAGCTAAATGACGAGCTTGAGGAGGCGGTCGCGGCGTGGCCGTCGTTCATGCCAAGCCGTCTGGTGAACCTTGGTCTGGATTTGCGCGGAGGTGCGCATCTTCTGGCGGAAGTGAAGGTTCAGGACGTTTATGAAAGCCGCATGAAAGCGATGTGGCCTGAGGTGCGCGACCTGTTGCGCGGCGAGCGGGCCACCATCGGCACCATCCGTCTGCAGCCTTCGCCTGTGGACGAGCTGCGTGTAAAAATCTCCAAGCCTGAAGCCATTCAGGAAGCCGCTACGCTGGTGCGTGGCCTGTCTCGTCCGGTGACATCGATCACCGGGGCAGGGGCTTCTGACATTGTGGTGCGCACCGATGGTGACACCATCGTTGTGACCCTTTCTGATGCGGAAAAACTCGCCACAGACGAGCGCACCGTGCAGCAGGCGCTGGAAATCATCCGCCGCCGGATTGACGAAGTGGGCACACGTGAGCCGACCATTCAGCGTCAGGGTGCGGATCGTATCCTCATTCAGGTGCCCGGCATTGGCTCCGCTTCAGAGCTGAAAGACATCATTGGCACCACCGCACAGCTGACATTTAACCCGGTTGTGGGCCGTGTCTCTGATCCGGACGCCCCTGCGGGCGTGGGCAACGAGGTGCTGCCATCGCTGGATGAAGAGGGCGTTTACTACATCGTGGAAAGCGCGCCTGTTGTGACCGGCGAAGAGCTGGTGGATGCACAGCCAAGCTTTGACCAGAACAACCGGCCCGCTGTTTCTTTCCGCTTCAACCCGACCGGAGCACGTAAATTTGGCAACTACACTGCGGACAACATCGGCAGCCCGTTTGCCATTGTGCTTGATAACGAAGTGATCTCCGCGCCGGTCATTCAGGCCCATATCGCGGGCGGCTCCGGCATCATCACCGGGCGCTTTACTGTGGAAGAAAGCACCAACCTCGCCGTGCTGCTGCGCGCAGGCGCGCTGCCGGCTGGTCTGGAATTCCTCGAAGAACGCACCATTGGCCCAGAGCTTGGCCAAGACAGCATCGAGGCAGGCCGCATCGCCTGTATCGTCGCTTTTGTCGCCGTGCTGGTCTTTATGTTCTTGAGCTACGGCACCTTTGGTCTGTTTGCCAATATCGCGCTGATCATCAACGTCGGCCTGATCTTTGGTCTGCTGAGCCTGATTGGTGCCACGCTGACCCTGCCGGGCATTGCCGGGATCGTGCTGACCATCGGTATGGCGGTGGACGCCAACGTGCTGGTGTTTGAGCGCATCCGCGAGGAGCTGAAATCGGCCAAAGGCCCGGCCCGCGCGATCGAGCTTGGCTATGAAAAGGCGCTTTCGGCCATTCTGGACGCGAACATCACCACATTCATCACTGCTGTGATCCTCTTTGCCGTGGGCTCCGGCCCGGTACGCGGCTTTGCCATCACGCTGGGGCTTGGCATTCTCACCTCTGTCTTCACCGCGATCTTTGTGACGCGTGTGATGATCGTGATGTGGTTTGAGCGCCGCCGTCCCAAGACAATCGAGGTATAAGCCATGCGTTTGAGACTGGTTCCCCAAGAAACCAAATGGGATTTCTTCTCGCGTCCAACCCTGTGGCTGGGCATTTCCAGTGCGCTGATGGTGGCGGCTCTGGTGAGCTTTTTCATTCAGGGGCTGAATTTCGGCATCGACTTCCGGGGTGGCACAACCATCCGCACCGAGAGTGCGCAGGAAGTGGTTGTTGGTGACTACCGCGAGGCGCTGGTGCCGCTGGAGCTGGGCGATATCTCGATCACCGAGGTGTTTGACCCGACCTTTGACGAAGATCAGCATGTGACCATGATCCGCATTCAGGCCCAGGAGGGCGAAGAGGCGGTGACGGCGGATGTGATCGAGCGCGTTGAGGCACAGCTGAAAACCGTGGTGTCTGACATCAAGTTTGTGTCCGTTGAATCGGTTGGCCCTAAGGTCTCCGGCGAGCTGATCAAAACAGCGGCGATTGCGGTGCTGTTGGCCATTGGCGCGGTTCTGATCTACATCTGGCTGCGCTTTGAATGGCAGTTTGCCTTGGGCGCTGTGGCCGCGCTTGTGCACGATGTGGTGCTGACCATTGGGGTCTTCTCCGAACTTCAGATCAAGTTTGACCTCGCCATCATCGCGGCCCTGTTGACCATCGTGGGTTACTCACTGAACGACACCGTGGTTGTGTTTGACCGCGTTCGCGAAAACCTGCGCAAGTACAAGAAGATGGAGCTGAAAGAGGTGCTCAACATCTCCATCAACGAGACCCTGAGCCGGACCATGATGACCTCTGTCACCACGCTGCTGGCGCTGATCTCTCTGTTTGTGCTGGGTGGCGATGTGATCCGGGGTTTCGTCTTTGCGATGATCTGGGGTGTGATTGTCGGGACATACAGCTCGATCTTTATCGCCTCTGCCGTGCTCTGAAGCTTGGTGTGAAGCGCGACTGGTCCAAACCGGACAACACCGCTGGCAACCAATTCGCCAATATTGATGCCTGACATACTGACCCAGGCCCTCGCTCTTGACGGGTTGGCCTGGGTCGCCGCTGCCGCCTTTGTTGCAGGCATTGTGCGCGGGTTTGCCGGATTTGGCACCGCTCTGATTTACCTCCCCATCGCCGCGCAAGTCATGCCGCCTCTCTGGGCGATCATCACGCTGGCGGGCATGGATATCCTCGCACCTGCTGTTCACATCCCTGCCGCGCTGCGCAATGGGCACCGCCGGGATCTTCTGCGTCTGATGATTGGCGTGGTGTTGCTTATGCCTGCCGGGCTCTGGCTGCTGGAGCGCACAGAGCCTGATGTGTACCGCTATCTGGTCTCGCTCTTGTCGCTCGCCATGCTGGTCGTCCTGCTGACCGGGTTTCGCTATCGCGGCGCTGTCACGGCCCCCATGGTCTATGGCATCGGCGGAGCCGGTGGATTGCTGGGTGGTGCTGCCGGGCTGCCGGGACCGCCGGTGATCATGTTCTACATGGCCAGCCCGCATGGCCCCACAGTGATCCGCGCCAACACCAATGCCTATCTGTTTTTCTACGACATCCTGCTTGTGGTGGTGCTGATCTGCCTGAGCCGGTTTGAGGCCGCGCCCTTTGTGCTGGGCATCCTGCTGTCGCTGCCGGCGATGGCTGGCAATCTTTTGGGAGGCTGGCTCTTTGATCCGCGCCATGAGAAACTTTACCGGGCTGTGGCCTATCTGATTATCGCTGCCGCTGCCCTGTCCGGTTTGCCGTTCTTGAACGCGGGCGGGGGGCATTAGGAGGAGAAGATCATGCAAATGACAGAAGTGACCTATGCGGACGCCATCCCGATAGACAGCTATGGCCCCGGGTTCTTCCGCATCGGCGGAGAGGTGATCGAAGGCGGGGCTGTGATCCATGCCAAAGGCGCGCGCAGCTGGGCAGGCTATGAGGATGCGCAGGCGGTGTTGGCGCTGGCGGAAGAGATCGATTTCATCCTGATGGGCACGGGACCCGACATGGCACCGGTTCCAGCCGCCTTTCGCGAAACGCTGGAAGCGGCGGGCATCGGCGTGGAACCGATGGCTTCACCGTCGGCCTGTCGGACCTACAATGTTCTGGTGAGCGAAGGACGCCGTGTTGCGGCCGTCCTCCTGCCGGTCTGAGGGCCGCGGCGGGGCGTGCAACGTACGGTGCGTTTACATCTGCGCTGAGTGCGGGAACCGAAACCAACACCACCGCGATACAGCCGCAATACCGACGCGATACAGACGGGCGATTTTGGCTGCGTCAAAAGGTTACTCTTTTGCCATCGCAGAAAAGCGGTTAGATGCAGCGTCATGACTTTGCGCGTAAAAGATGTCAGCGTGGCGCGTGGTGGCGTGGCCGTTCTGGAAGGGCTGTCCTTTGAGGTGGCACCCGGCAAGGGGCTGATTCTGAAAGGTCCCAATGGCGTGGGGAAGACAACGCTTTTGCGCACGGTGGCCGGGTTGCAGCCCCCCTTCAAAGGCACCGTTGAAGCGCCCGAAGAAAGCATCGCCTATGCGGCCCACAGCGATGGTTTGAAGGCCATGCTGACGGTTGAGGAAAACCTCAGGTTCTGGGCGGAAGTCTTTGGTAAGTCAGACATTTCCGCCGCCATCGAAGGGTTTGATCTGGTCGAGTTGCAAGGCCGTCTCGCAGGCAGCCTGTCGGCTGGTCAAAAGCGCCGCCTCGGGCTGGCGCGCCTGTTGGTGACAGGGCGTCCGATCTGGATTTTGGATGAGCCCACCGTGTCTCTGGACACCGCCTCTGTGGCGCTGTTTGCCAAGGCGGTGGAGCGGCATTTGGCCAGCGGCGGCAGCGCGCTATTGGCGACACACATCAATCTTGGCCTGTCCGTGGACGTGCTTGATGTCGGCCCGTTCCGCGCAACTGCGTTTGAGGGCGCTATTGCAGGCTATGATGAGGCCTTCTTATGAGAGCACTTCTCCTGCGGGATCTGAAACTGGCCTTCCGCGCCGGTGGCGGCTTTGGCCTTGGCATCGCTTTTTTCCTTATTGTTGTGATACTTGTGCCGTTCTCTGTTGGCCCGGAAAGTGGTCTTTTGACCAAGATTGCCCCCGGTATTCTTTGGCTTGGCGCGCTGCTGGCGTGCCTACTGTCCCTTGACCGTATTCTGGCGCTTGACTGGGAAGACGGCACTTTGGATCTGGTGGCCACATCACCTTTGCCGCTTGAGGCTGTGGTCTCCGTCAAAGCGCTGGCACATTGGCTCACCACAGGGGTTCCGCTTGTGGTGGCTGCGCCGCTCTTTGGGGTGCTGCTGAACCTGCCACCACAAGGATACGTCTGGCTTGTCACATCGCTGGCTTTGGGCACGCCAGCCTTGAGTGTAATCGGCACCTTTGGCGCAGCGCTGACGGTGGGTATCAAACGCGGGGGGCTGCTGCTTTCTCTTTTGATTTTGCCACTTTACGTGCCAACCCTGATCTTTGGTGCAGAGCTGGCGCGCCGGGGCGCTGAGGGGCAGGCCGTGACCACACCGCTGTTGATGCTGGCGGGGATCACCTTTGGTGTCATCGCGCTTTTGCCTTTTGCCAGTGCGGCAGTATTGCGTGTTAATCTGAGATAGCGCTTAGGGTATTTAATCCATATCAAAGCACCTGTGATGCTCTCATGGAAGTGAGGTGCAAAACTCGGCACAGAAAGTTAGGACGACCTCATGGGATCGATCTGGGAATATGCCAATCCGGTGAAATTCAGCCAAACCGTTTCGCGGTTTTTGGCACCTGTTGCCATCGTGGCTGGCGCCTGTCTGGTGATTGGCCTGATCTGGGGCTTTTTCTTTACGCCGGATGACTTTCGCCAAGGCTCCACCGTGAAGATCATCTATCTGCATGTGCCCTCAGCACTGATGGCGATCAACGCCTGGTTCATGATGCTGGTCACCTCGCTGATCTGGCTGGTGCGCCGCCACCACGTAAGCGCCCTTGCGGCCAAGGCGGCAGCGCCTATTGGCATGGTCATGACGGTGATTGCATTGCTGACCGGAGCGATCTGGGGGCAGCCGATGTGGGGCACATGGTGGGCCTGGGATCCGCGCCTGACCTCTTTCCTCATCCTGTTTCTGTTTTATCTAGGCTATATCGCCCTTTGGGAGGCGATTGATGATCCTGACACCGCCGCAGATCTGACGTCTGTCCTGTGCATTGTGGGATCGGTTTTTGCCGTGCTCAGCCGGTACGCTGTGAACTTCTGGAACCAGGGTTTGCATCAGGGGGCGTCGTTTGCGCGGGTTGAGGCGGTCACGGGGGCGGACACCACGGAGAAGGTCTCCAACGTCTTCTTTTATCCGCTGCTGATGTGCATCGCCGGGTTTGTTTTGCTGTTTGTTGCGCTGGTGCTGCTGCGCACGCGCACGGAAATTCACAAGCGCCGCACACGCGCGCTTTTGGCACGGGAGCGCTTGGCATGATGCCGGACCTTGGAAAATACGCTGACACGGTGCTGTCGTCTTATGCGGTTTCACTGCTGTTGATTGCCGGTCTTGTGTGGCTCAGCATCCGTGCGGCTCGCAAAGCCCGCGCGGATCTGGATCAGGTGGAGGCGCGTCGCAATGAGCGCTCGTAAAGTATCCCCACTGATGTTTTTGCCGCCCCTGCTGTTTGCGGGGCTTGCGGCGCTCTTCCTGATCGGGATGCAACGCCAGAACCCTGATGAGCTGCCAAGTGCATTGGTGGGCCAGCAGGCGCCCTCTGCAGAAATGACGCCGCTGGGCGACAAGCCCATGTGGGATGACGCGGCGCTGCGCAGTGGCAAGCCAACTCTGGTGAACTTCTGGGCCAGCTGGTGCGGCCCATGCCGGGTGGAACATCCCAACCTGGAACAGCTCCAGTCCGAAGGGCTCACCATCCTTGGTGCGAACTATAAGGATGTACAGGGCAACGCCTTGTCTTTCCTGAATGAACTGGGGGACCCCTATGAGGCGGTTGGGGCGGACACGGCGGGTCGTATGGCTCTGAACTGGGGTGTCTACGGCGTGCCGGAGACCTATCTGATTGATGGGCAGGGCAATGTGGTGCTGCGAATTGCAGGGCCGGTCACTCAGCGCGAGTTGGACGAGCGTCTGCGGCCCGCGCTGGACAGTTTGAAGTAATCACTCAGTCCAAAAACTTTTGAGAAAGCCCACGCCAGACCGGTGTGGGCTTTGCTCGTTTTGGGGCGTCATTTGGAGATCACATCAATCTGGTCTACCAAAGAAGAGATTGTTTTGAGTGATTTCTTGTGGAGTAAGCGTGATGCGTTTTGCCGCCTATAACATCGAACATTTTGACCGCGCCTTTACCAATCAGAACGTGCCTGAGCCGGATCATAAGCGTCAGAAAAAGGATCCGCTGCCGCAGATAGAGGCAGTGGGGAAGGTGCTTGCAGAGATTGATGCGGATTTGATCGGGATCACTGAGGCCCCCAACACGGCCAGCAGCGCAAATGCCGTGAAATCCACCGTGGCCTGTCTTGAGGCTTTCGCAGCGCAGGCGGGCTTGCGCGCGCGCAAATGTGTGTTTGGGTTTAACGCCGGCACCCAGGAAATTGCGGTGCTGTATGATCCGGACAGTCTTGATGTGACACATAAGCCGAGCGGCACCGCTGGCAGCAAAAAGAGCCCCAGGTTTGATGAGCCGTTTTTATATGATGCGGATGAGGATGGGCTGCAGGAGCTGCACAAACATGATCGCCCACCCTTGGAGGTGCATGTAGAGCGCAAGGATGGCGGTGCGCCGATGGATCTGTTTGTGGTGCATGCCAAATCCAAGGGCATCTTCAACAGTGTGGATTTGGTGCATCTGGAGCGCACGTCGCGCAGGAACCGCCTGCGTCTGTTTGCTCAGGCGGCCTCTATCCGGGAGCGCGTTGATCGGCTGATGGTCGATGATGCGCGGGTGATGGTGATGGGGGATATCAATGATGGTCCGGGCATGGATGAGCATGAGGCGAAATTTGGCCGCTCTGCCGTTGAGATCATCATGGGAGATCTGTTTGAGCCGGATAAAATTCTGCGCTGCTACGCCGGGCGGCCAAAATGGAAGCGGTTTGGCTGGGAGCCGTCCACCACGCGGTTTTTTGACCAGATCACCGAAGACCCTATCAATGCGATGATTGATCTGATCATGACCAGCCAATCTATCAAACCGGCGGGTGACGACGCCTACAGGATTTGGAACCCTTATGAAATGTGGACGAAGAAGCAGCGCGAGACAGCTGAAAACAAAGCTCTTTTTGAGGCGTTGACTTCGGCGAGTGATCACTTCCCGGTCAGTTTTGATTTTGACTGAGATGGAATAAGGCCCCTTTGGCGGGGCCTTATCCGTTTTGTTTCAAGCCTTGGCGAGGTTGCGCAGCACATAGTGCAGCACGCCGCCGTGTTCGATGTATTCAATCTCCGGTGCGGTATCGATCCGGCATTTGAGCGTGATGGTTTTCTCTGTGCCGTCCGCATAAGTGATGTCGCACGGCACCTCTTGCAGCGGCTCAACGCTGTCCAATCCGGTGATTGTCACGCTCTCTTCGCCGGTCAGACCAAGCGTCTTGCGGGTGTCATCTCCGGTGAATTCAAGAGGGATCACGCCCATACCCACCAGATTTGAGCGGTGGATGCGCTCAAAGCTTTCGGCGATGACCGCCTTCACACCCAGTAGGGCCGTGCCCTTTGCCGCCCAGTCGCGAGACGATCCCGCGCCGTACTGCGCGCCGCCAAAGACCACCAATGGCGTGCCATTGGCCTGATGGGCTATCGCGGCCTCATAGACCGAAGTTTGCGCACCGTCTGGGCCTTTGGTGTAGCCGCCTTCGACCCCATCGAGCATCTCGTTTTTGATACGGATGTTTGCGAAAGTGCCCCGCATCATGATCTCATGGTTGCCACGGCGCGAGCCGTAGGAGTTGAAGTCCCGCGGCGCAACTTGGCGGTCGGTCAGATAGGTGCCTGCCGGTGTTGACTGGGCAAAGGATCCTGCGGGGGAGATATGGTCCGTTGTGACCATGTCACCGAGCATCAACAGAACTTTTGCGCCTTCAATATTGCTGATGGTGCCGGGCTCTGGCCCCATGCCCTGGAAGTAAGGTGGGTTTTGGATGTAGGTGGACGTCGCAGGCCAGTCATAGGTTTCCTGTTGCGGCACCTCGACGCCTTGCCATTTCTCATCCCCTTTGAAGACATCGGCATATTTGGATTGAAACGCCTCGCGGGTCACCGTTTGTTGTACGAGGTCGGCAATCTCCTGTGTGGAGGGCCAGATGTCTTTGAGGAAGACGTTGTTGCCGTTCTGGTCCTGCCCAAGTGGATCGGAGGTCAGGTTGATGTCGAGCGTCCCGGCGATGGCATAGGCGACCACGAGGGGCGGGGAGGCAAGGTAGTTGGCGCGCACATCGGGGCTGATGCGGCCCTCAAAGTTGCGGTTGCCAGACAGCACTGAGGTCGCCACCAGATCGCCTTCAGCAATGGCGTCGCTGATCTCTTTCTGAATCGGGCCGGAGTTGCCAATACAGGTGGTGCAGCCATAGCCCACAAGGTTAAAGCCAAGCGCGTCGAGATCCTTTTGCAGATCGGCGGCTTCCAGATAGGCCGATACGACCTGAGAGCCGGGTGCAAGCGAGGTTTTCACCCAAGGCTTGCGGTTCAGGCCCAGAGCGGCGGCCTTGCGCGCCACAAGCCCTGCGCCGATCATAACATAAGGGTTGGAGGTGTTGGTACAGGAGGTGATGGAAGCAATCACAACCTTGCCGCTTTCCATCGTGTAGCCTTCACCTGCGACAGCCACCTCTTTGCCCATTGGGCGCTTGAAGGTCTCCTCCATTTCGCGGCGGAAGGCGGTTTTGCCGTCGCTCAGCGCGATATAGTCCTGCGGTCGTTTCGGGCCGGAGATTGCTGGCACGATCGTGCCCATATCCAGATGCAACGTGTCGGTGTAGATCGGCGCGTAGTTCTCATCACGCCAGAAGCCGTTTTCTTTGGCATAGGCCTCCACCAGCGCGATGCGGTCTTGGTCGCGGCCGGTGTTGGTGAGGTAACGCAGGGTTTCGCCGTCAATCGGGAAAAAGCCGCAGGTTGCGCCGTATTCCGGTGCCATGTTGGCAATCGTGGCACGGTCCGCCAGGGGCAGGCGGTCCAGCCCGTCGCCATAGAACTCGACAAATTTGCCGACCACACCTTTTTCGCGCAGCATTTCAACGACCTTCAGCACAAGGTCCGTGCCGGTGGTGCCTTCCATCATTTCGCCGGTCAGTTCAAAGCCGATGACCTCCGGGATCAGCATGGAAATCGGCTGACCAAGCATCGCGGCCTCAGCCTCGATCCCGCCAACGCCCCAGCCCAGAACCGCTGCGCCATTGACCATGGTGGTGTGGCTGTCTGTGCCAACCAATGTGTCCGGATAGGCCACCTCATCGCCGTTTTGATCCACATCGGTCCAGACCGTCTGAGCGAGATATTCGAGGTTCACCTGATGGCAAATTCCGGTGCCCGGAGGCACGACGCGGAAATTGTCGAAGGCAGTTTGTCCCCATTTAAGGAAGGTGTAGCGCTCCATGTTGCGCTCATATTCTCGGTCCACGTTCATTTGAAACGCGCGAGGATTGCCAAATTCGTCGATCATCACCGAGTGGTCGATCACCAGATCAACAGGCACCAGCGGGTTGATTTTGGAGGCGAACCCTTTGAGGCCGACAATGCCGTCGCGCATCGCGGCGAGGTCAACAACCGCAGGCACACCGGTGAAGTCCTGCATGAGCACGCGGGCAGGGCGGTATGCGATCTCACGCGGGTTTTGCCCGCCATTTTCAGCCCATTCACCAAAGGCTTTAATGTCATCGGTTGAAACCGAAAAGCCGCCGTCCTCAAATCGCAGCAGATTTTCCAGCACCACTTTGAGGGCTGCGGGCAATCTGGAGAAATCGCCAAATCCGGCGTCCTGAGCGGCGGGGATGGAATAAAATGAAATCGATTTGCCGTGTACCGAAAGCGTCTTACGTGCCTTGGCGTTGTCTTGTCCGACAGTGATGGGCATGTTGGCCTCCCTCTCAACATTACACAGGGGTTCGCTACGTAAATTTGTGGCCCATGTGCGACAGGCATTCAAGCTTGCCGCGAGGTTCACCGGCTTCTCGCGAAACCTTGATTGGCAAGTCAGACCATCGCGGCGTAGTAATGTTGCTGGGAAACGCGAAGGGGATAATTGAGACGATGATCCGGACAACAGGCATAATAGCGACACTTTGGCTTTCACTTGCATCCGTTGTTGCTGCAGGAGAGCAACCTGTTGTGGTTGAGCTATACACTTCGCAGGGGTGTTCCTCTTGTCCGCCTGCTGATGCCTACTTGCGCGAACAATTGGCCGCGCGGGAGGATGTGATCGCGCTTGCGCTGCATGTGGACTACTGGGATTACATCGGCTGGAAAGACGAGTTCGCCAATCCGGCGTTCACCCAGCGCCAGCACAGCTATGCGCGTGCAGCAGGCCATCGCTCGGTCTATACGCCGCAGATGATCATCAACGGGCAGGACCATGTTGTTGGTGCGCATCCTAATAAGGTGGAAAAGCTGATTGAGGCGCACAAAGCGGTCTCTTCTCAGGTGGACCTGGATGTGACACGTGATGGGGATGCGATAAGCATCACTGCGTCAACAGACCTGAGCACGCCGATGAATGTGCATGTGGTCCAGTATCGCCCGGCTGAGAAGGTCTCTATCAAACGTGGCGAAAATGCCGGGCGTGTCCTGAACTACGCCAATATCGTGGACAATTGGGAGCAAGTGCGCCGCTGGACGGGGCAAAGCGAACTGGCGATGCGCGTCACCGTTGAGGGCGACGCTCCCGTTGTGGTGCTCATTCAACGCGAAAACGGCGGCCCCATCGAAGCCGCCGCGCGCGTAAAGTAACAGACACTCAGGATGACGTTGGGGAGGATGATTAATCCTCGTCGTCATCCTCGTCGCTGATCAGCTCAATTTCGCCAAGTTCCACCAGCTCGCGCACACCTGTCGTGATTTCCGACATGGCGGCCTCTGCCTCTTTGGTTTTTACCTCGCCGCGGTCGTTGACACCTTCGCGCAGCTGATCCGCCATACGTGCGGACATGTTGTTGAGGATAAACTCTGTGGAGACGCCAAAGTCGCCCTCGGTGGCATAAGCCATGGCGGTGATTAGGCTGCCTTCGTCGAGATCGCGCACCAGACGGGGGATATCCAGCGGCTTCACGCGGGTTGCGATATGCGCGTAGGTGAAGATGCGTCTGCGCACGGCCACGGCAAATTCCGCATCCTGTTCGTCCAGCGATTCCAGCACGTTGTCGCGTGTTGCAGTGGTTGCGTTGTTGAGGATCGCGCCCAGACGGTCTTCGGGGCCTTGCTTGAAGGCTTTGGGCGGACGGTCTTCGATTTGGCAAGCCAGCGTCAGGCCGATGCGGTCCACCGCCTCAGGCGTGATGCTTTCGGTCATCGACATGGCAAAGGTGATGCGGCGGGCCTTGTCGCCAGCCAGTTTGGCCAAAACGGTTGCGGCCTTGTCGACCGGGAGCTTTGACATCAGGACAGCGGAGACCTCGATGCTTTCGCTGTCGACCATATTGATCAGCTCCGGCACGGAGAGTTCTTTGATGCGTGACCATGGGTTGCCGATCATGCGCACGCCAGCCTCTTTGCGCAGGCGTGCTTCGGTCAACGGGCTGATCTGGCCCTGAAGCACGCTGAGCGCTCCGGAAATACCGTTCGGGAAAGAGAGACCGATGGATTCGAGTTCCTGCGCAAATTCCATCAGGACCTCGGCAAGGGTGTCACGGTCGATGTAGCCCATGTCGCCCATCATGTAGGTCAGATCTGCCTGATGGTTGTCTGACAGTTCGGCCAGTGACAGCTCGGCACCCTCATTGAGCAGAAAACGCACGATGATGGCTGCCTTTTGCGGGCGGGTGAGATTGGTTTTGCGCATGCTGCCAAAGCTGGGCATGTCAGCGGCACCACCAAACGGCGCCAGAGGAATCGCACTGCTCATCAATGTCTCCATAGGTCTTGGGGGGCAATGTCCCATTCAACCCTAAAGAAACTCTGAACAACTTACTTAAAGCACCTCGGTTTTTTCCCAAGATTTGAGAACGCCGAGGTGCACCAAGACCAATGGAGGTCGCAAAGGATTTTTGAGGCAAACGTGGAGACACGATTGCCTCATATCGTATCAGTAGTTGAACGTGTCGCCGCTCTGGATCGCTTTGGCCAAAGCGATCTCAGGCCAGCTGCCTTCGCCGCCACGGTCACGGATCTCTTTCAACTGCACACGCGCCAGATCAAGGCGACCGGCTTCGACGTGAGCCTGACCCATGTAGGAGCGCGCCAGGATGTTGTCAGGGTTCTTTGCCAGCGCTTTGTTGTAGTAGCGCATGCCTTCATCCACATTGCCCAGACGGCGGTGGGTGAAGCCCCAGTAGGTCAGAACGCGGTCAGCGTTTTGATCTGACATCATCGCCAGCAGTTCCTGTGCCGCCGCATTTTCACCGGCATACGCGAGGCTGCGCAGGTTCTCAAAATAGTCCTCATCGGTCAGCGAGCTGTCTTGCTGCACAACGCATTTGCCAGCGCTTTCGCTGTATACCTTGCCGCTGCTGCAATGCACGGTTTTGGGTTTGGGTGTAGAAGAACCGCTCCCAGCGGCCCAAACAGGTCCAGCCACGGCAAAAACGGCGAGTGACGCGACTGCGAAGGATTTGACCAACATCATTCTTTCTCCAAAAAATCTCTGTGCTTAGCAATACGCTAGCACGTGGTATTAAGATGTCGTAATCACAGGGCTGTCAGTTCAAATAAAATTCAAAAAAGGCGTGGCCATGGGCCACGCCTTTGTGATTTTCAGGTGACTTCTGGTGTCTTAGTCTTTGAAAACACGCGCGAAAATCGTGTCGACGTGTTTGGTGTGATAACCCATATCAAATTTCTCTTTGATACCGTCCTCACCCAGTGCCGCCACAACATCGGCATCCGCCAGAAGCTGTTCCTGGAAGTCCACGCGCTCTTCCCAGACCTTCAATGCGTTGCGCTGCACCATAGCGTAGGCGTCTTCACGGCTGACACCTGCTTGGGTCAGAGCGAGAAGCACACGCTGAGACATCACCAGACCCGGGAACTTGTTCATGTTTGCCAGCATGTTTTCCGGGAAGATCAGCATTTTGTCGACCACACCGGCCAGACGGTTCAGTGCGAAGTCGAGAGTGACAGTCGCGTCCGGGCCAATGCCGCGCTCAACCGAGGAGTGGGAGATGTCACGCTCATGCCAGAGTGCCACGTTTTCCATGGCCGGGATCACGGTCATGCGCACCAGACGGGCCAGACCAGTCAGGTTTTCGGTGAGAACCGGGTTCTTCTTGTGCGGCATCGCGGAGGAGCCTTTTTGGCCCATGGAGAAGAACTCTGCGCCTTCCAGCACCTCGGTGCGCTGCATGTGGCGGATTTCTACGGCGATGTTCTCAATGGAGCTGGCGATCACGCCCAGCGTGGCAAAGAACATGGCGTGGCGGTCGCGTGGGATCACCTGTGTGGAGATCGGCTCTGGTGTGAGGCCGAGCTGCTCACATACGTGCTCTTCCACGGCCGGGTCGATGTTGGCAAAGGTGCCAACCGCGCCGGAGATTGCGCCGGTGGCGATTTCTTCACGCGCCTGCTGCAGACGGGCCTTGTTGCGGTCCATCTCAGCGTAGAAGCGCGCAAATGTCAGACCCATGGTGGTGGGCTCTGCGTGGATACCGTGGGAGCGGCCCACGCGCAGGGTGTCTTTGTGCTCAAACGCGCGTTTTTTCAATGCGGCCAGCACTTTGTCCATGTCGGCGAGCAGAATGTCTGCGGCACGTACCAGCTGTACGTTCAGGCAGGTGTCCAGAACGTCAGAGGAGGTCATGCCCTGATGCACAAAGCGGGCTTCTTCGGAGCCCACATGCTCTGCAAGGTGGGTCAGGAAGGCGATCACATCGTGTTTGGTGACGGCTTCGATTTCGTCGATACGGGCGACGTCGAATTCGACGTCTTTGGCTTTCCAGACGGCATCCGCGTTTTCCTGCGGGATCACGCCCAATTTGGCTTGCGCGTCACAGGCGTGCGCCTCGATTTCGTACCAGATGCGGAACTTGGTTTCAGGCGACCAAACGGCGACCATCTCGGGGCGGGCATAACGCGGGATCATATCTCAGCCTTGTTTGTTAGCGTGGGGTCGAGCGTCGTTTAGACGTCAGAGCGCAAAACAGCAAGGGACGTGGTTTTGCGATGCGCATTTAGCTTGTAATTGCAGCACACTAAGTGTGCTATTACGCGAAATTTTGAAGGAGGCATTTATGAAAGCTTGGTCCAGCCTTGTTGTATGTGCTGCGGTGGGCGTGTTGTCCTTGCTGCCGCAGGTTGCACTTTCCGACACAGAGGTTGTCTATGCAGACGCCGGGCGCAACGTGTTTGAAGTCACTGTGCCTGATTTTTGGACATTGCGCGTGGGCGGAGAACGGGAAATCACACCGTCAGACGATGACGCGCTGCGCCCGATTGCGCGTGTCTTTGGATTGTCGCCTGAGCTGGAGAATGGCGTCTGGGTTGGTCTGATGTCGCCGCCGCAGCTGCGCGGGCTTGAAGATGCCAAAGATTATGCGCAGAGCCTCAGCGGACAGCTTGCCAAAACCACTGAGATCACCGGCACAGAAAGCCGAGAGATCGCGGGCTATCCTGCCTTTGTCGTTGAGGGCACGGGCCGCCGCGATGGGCGCCCAGTGCATTTCTCTGCGGCCGTTCTGGAGTTGCCGCGTGATCGCGTGGTTGTTGGGCTGACCGTGCTTGAGAAAGGGTATGACACCAGCGCATTGAGCGATGTGAATGCCATTTTGCAATCCATTCGGGCACGCTGAGGGAGGTTTGACATGACAAAGAAACGCTCTTTGAAAATGATTGCCGGCCTCGGTTTGGCGGGGATGCTTCTGGCGGCTTGTGAAGGTGGCGGTGGCTATGTCAGCACCGGTGTCTATTACGACAGCATGTTGTGGAACGACTACTACTACCACGATCACCCGGATCGCCCTGACAGGCCGGACCGGCCCGAGCGCCCTGATCGTCCAGAACGCCCGGTTCATCCGATTGCACCTGCGCCGCCTGTGGCCCGGCCGCCAGTGGCGCGCCCACCGGTGGCTCGTCCTCCGGTTGCGCGTCCGCCCGTGGGACGGCCGCGACGCTAAGTCGCTGCCGACAAGGCCGGTTCTGCCAGCGTTGTGCGCACGAGTGAGGATTGTTCCAGCGTGCGGTGCACCGGGCAGCGGTCAGCGATTTCCAGGAGCCGCTGGCGCTGTTCGGCGCTGAGGTCGCCCTGAAGGTGGATGGTTCGGGAGAACGTATCCACCTTTTGACCGGCCGGAGCCTCGGCGTCTCGCGCATGGACCTTGTCGTGGCTGACGTCGACCCAAACATGGGTGAGGGGCCAGTCTTTGCGCCGCGCATACATGCGGATGGTCATTGAGGTGCAGGCACCCAGTCCGGCGGAGAGGAACCCATAAGGCGTCATGCCTTGGTTGGTGCCGCCATAGGCCAGAGGCTCATCCGCAAGTGCGTGATGGGCAGGCCCTGCATTCACATCCTGCAAAAAGCCGTTTGGATCAGCTTCTGCAACGCGCACGATGCCTTCGGGGGCACCGGGCGGCGGGGCAGGCGGGCGCAGTTGCAGGTAGCGACCTGCCCAGGAGGAAATCACTTCCGCCGCATATTCCGCGTCTTTGGGATCGGAGATCAGGTGATCCGCGTCGTCCAGTGTCACAAAGCTCTTGGGGTGTTTGGCCGCCTCAAAAATTCGCGCGGCATTTTCGATGCCCACTGTGCTGTCTCGTGGGGCATGCAGCACCAGAAGCGCCTGATTGAGCTCGCGGATACAGGGGGCGATGTTCTGCGCGGAGATGTCTTCCAGAAACGCTTTGGTGATCTGGAAGGGACGTCCCGCAAGGCTGACCTCGGCTTGGCCTTGCTGGTCAATTTCTGTGACCGCATCGCCAAATTGATGGCTGACATGTTCCGGCTCAAACGGGGCGCCCAAGGTGACGACCGCTTTGGAGCTGGCAATCCGCGTGGCGGCCTTGAGGACGGCCGCACCGCCTAGGCTGTGGCCGATCAGCAGACTTGGCGCCATGCCGCGGCTTTCCAGATAGGCCGCTGCCGCTTCAAGGTCTGCGACGTTGGAGGAGAAATGCGTGTTGGCAAACTCCCCTTCTGAATGTCCGAGGCCGGTAAAATCAAACCGCAAGACCGCAATGCCCATCGCCGCAAGACGCGAGGCGATGCGGCGGGCGGCTGGGATATCTTTGGAACAGGTGAAACAATGGGCAAACAGGGCTGTGGCCAGATGTGGGCCGTCAGGCAAATCAAGGCGGGCGGCAAGCTGATCGCCACCGTGGCCGGGGAAGGTGATGCGTTCGATTGGCATGTGGTATCTCCAGAGAGCAGTTGCCTCTCAATGTGTGGGCGCAAAGCCGCCTATAAAAGGAAGATTTCGTTTGGTCACAGGAAGGTGACTTTGTGCGAGCGAACAATTTTGGTGCCCAGCCGACTGATGGTGATTTTGAGCGTGCTTCCGAGCCTGTGATTGGATAGCAAGACGCCATGCAACCTATTCTACAGAAACAGATTCCTTATGATGCGCTGGCGCAGAAGCCTCTGCCGGGTATTGCGCCGCTTGAGCCTGCGGACTGGCTGATATTTGATGACGCTTATGCGGCGCAGATGGCGTTGCGCTGCGCACTTTTGAAACAACGCCCGGATGAGGTGGCTTGTCTTGCGCCTGAGGCTTTGCCCGCGGCGCAGGAGGCCTTGCGCGTAGTGCTGGATTGCCTATCGCAGCGCGAGGACTTTGGTGTTTCTGAAAAAGTGGTTGTTTGTCCGGATGGGCGCGAGGTGGCGTTGGACTGGAACCAGCCCCTGATGAGCCTGGGTCAGATCATTCAGGAGGACATCTGTCTGCTGCAAAAACAGGGGGATGAGCATGTGCTTACCGGCGCGGTGCTTTGTTTCCCTGCGAGCTGGACACTGGCGGAGAAGTTTCAGAAGCCGCTGATCGATATCCATATTCCGGTGGGTGAATATGACGCCAACATCGCGAAACGTGTGCAGCGTTTGTTTGATGGCGTGCGCGCCGGGCGTCCGCTGTGGCGCAAGAATGCGCTGTGGTATGATGATCCCACGTTGTTTACGCCACGCTCAGAAAACGCACCGCGCGATCCGGTGCCGGCAAAAGCAGGGGCGTATCTGCGCTCGGAACGTCAGAGCATCCTGCGTCTGCCTGAGAGTGATGCGGTGATTTTCTCAATCCACACCTTTGTGGTGCGGCGCGAAGATATCCTTTAGCGCGCCGCAGCCAGATTTCGCTGGCAGAGCCAAGATCAGACCTTGGCGCGTTGCAGCATGCCAAACAGATCACGCGGATCATCCGGATCTGCAAGCATATCCAGATCTTCGTGGAATGAGGTCTCCGCCACCTTGTCGCGGATGTAGCGTAGTGCTGAGAAATCCTCGATTGCAAAGCCTACACTGTCAAACAGAGTGGTCTGGCGCGCATCGCGGCGACCCTGTTTTGCGCCTGTGATCACCTGCCAGAGCTCGGTGACGGCAAAGTCCTCCGGCATCTGCTGGATTTCGCCCTCGATGCGGGTCTGAGGCGGGAATTCCACAAACACGTCGGAACGCTCCAGAATGCCTTTGGCCAGCTCGGTCTTGCCGGGGCAGTCTCCGCCAATTGCGTTGATATGCACACCTGCGCCAACCATGTTGTCGCTCAGGATTGTGGCGTATTGTTTGTCTGCGGTGCAGGTGGTCAGGATCTGCGCACCTTCGATCGCTTCTTCCGGTGAAGAACAGCTGACAACGGTCAATCCGCTGCCTGCAAGATTGGCTGCGCATTTTGCCGTTGCCGCCGGATCTTTGTCATAAAGGCGCACGGATTTTACACCCATGATGGCCTTCATGGCGAGCGACTGGAACTCGGACTGCGCGCCGTTTCCGATCATCGCCATGGTATCAGTGTCTTTTGGTGCCAGATACTTAGCGGCCATTGCTGAGGTGGCTGCGGTGCGCAGGGCTGTCAGAATGGTCATTTCCGTCAGCAGAACCGGATAGCCGGTGTAGACATCAGCGAGCAGACCAAAAGCGGTTACGGTCTGCAGCCCTTCGGCGGTGTTCTTGGGGTGACCGTTGACATATTTGAAGCCGTAGGCCTCACCGTCAGAGGTCGGCATGAGTTCAATCACGCCGACGTCAGAATGGCTTGCCACGCGGGGTGTTTTGTCAAACTGCTCCCAGCGGCGAAAATCTTCTTCGACATAGCGTGTGAGGTCGATCAGCACCTGATCGACGCCGATGTGATGCACAAGCCGCATCATATTGTCGACGGAGACAAAGGGGACGAGGGCTTTTTCAGAAGGTTGGGACATATGAGTGTGGCTCCGTCAGAGAGAAGAGGGGCGGACCGGTCCGCGAAAGTTAAGAAAAGCTTCGGGTTGGGCGATCAAAGACCCGCCGACCGAGTGCGGAGGCGGCAAGATCGACCATCAGCTTGGCGGTGCGCCCGCGTTCATCCAGAAAGGGGTTCAATTCGACCAGATCCAGCGAACTCAGCAGCCCGCTGTCATGCAGCATCTCCATGACCAGATGGGCCTCGCGCACAGTGGCACCGCCCGGTACGGTCGTGCCCACGGCTGGGGCTACGGATGGGTCCAGAAAGTCCACGTCAAGCGACACATGCAGCAGGCCCTTGCTTTGGGACACATGCTCAAGAAAGGCTGCCAGTGGTCGGGCAATGCCGTTTTCGTCGATATCGCGCATGTCGTGGCGGCGGATTTGTGTGGCTTGCAACGTCTCGCGTTCTGCTGCATCCACCGAGCGCAGGCCGATCATGCAGATGTTTTCTTCTGGCACGGGGTTCTGCACAGCCGGGAAGCCGTCAAACCCGTCACGCCCAGCGAAGTAGGCCACGGGCGTGCCGTGAAGATTGCCACTGTCACTGCTTTGAGGTGTGTGAAAATCGGTGTGTGCATCCAGCCATAGCACAAACAGTGGACGGCCTTCTTTGGCGGCGTGATTGGCAACACCGGCAACCGTGCCAGCGGACAGACTATGATCCCCACCCAAGAAGATGGGGAAGCCACGCGCGCAGGCTTCCTCTGCCGCAGCGGTGAGGCGCTCGGTCCAGGCAATGGTTTCATTGAGCGCATAGGGTGCGCCTTCTGCCGCTTCGCCAGTAAAAGCGCGTGGCGCGAGATTGCCGAGGTCTTCGACCGCATGCCCGAGATCCTCAAGGCTTTCACGCAGGCCAGCCGTGCGAAAGGCATCCGGCCCCATCAGGCATCCACGGCGGCGTTTGCCGCTATCCACCGGCGCGCCGACCAACAAACAGGTCTTTTGTGTCATTTGCTCATCCATTTGACGCTATTTCTCGGAAGATGTTTCCGAAATGAATTGATTTACACCCAGCAATTTGCACATAACGCGAAGAGATTGTTCAGATTGGAATGTGGAGTTGTCGAAATGGATGATGTGGATCGTAAGCTGATTTCGGCATTGCGCAACGATGCGCGCGCCTCTTTGTCTGATCTGGCGATCACGCTTGGCGTCTCGCGCACCACAGTACGAGGGCGGATTGAACGCCTGCGTCAGCGCGGGGACATCGTCGGCTTTACGGTGGTCTTGCAAGACGACATGAAAAGCGATCCGGTGCGCGGGCTTATGTCTATCGGGATTGAGGGCAGGGGGACAGACCGAATTGTGCGTCACCTCACCGGATTTACGCCAGTGCGCGCCATTCACAGCACCAATGGCCGTTGGGATTTGATTGTGGAATTGGGAACCGAGACTTTGGCGGAGCTTGATGACGTGCTGGCCCAGATACGGCGTCTGGATGGGGTGGCCACCAGCGAGACCAGCCTGTTGCTCTCCACCCGGAAGGCCGGGTGAAGATTGGATACTGTCGGGTCAGGCTGTGCGCTTGACCGCCCAGAGCCAGATCAGGGCGGCGCCAAGGGACAGGAGGGCGTTGTAGTTGGCCATGGACAGACCAAACATCTGCCACGGGATTTCGTCGCAACGCACCAAAGGCGCGGACATGATCTGATTAAAAAGATCGTCGGCGCTCATGCCTGTGATGTCACCGCTGGTGCAGGTTGAGGGGCCTTCCCACCAACCGCGTTCCACACCGGAGTGAAACAGGCCGATCAGGCCGGATGCCGCCGCGCCCATGGCGGCCACGTAGGCCAAGAGTGTCATGCCTGAGAGGGCTGCCAAAGCTCCGGCACCTGCTGCCAACCAATGCGGGTAGCGCTGGTAGTAACAGAGCTTGCAGGGGGCAAGCCCGCCAATGAATTCAAAAGCCCAAGCCCCAAGGACCATGCTGACCGAAAATCCGGTCAGCAGCAGAAAGACATGTTTTTGCGTCATTATTATAGGTATCTCACCACCAAGAAGCCGCCAAAGAGCAGCACAAGAAAGACGGTGGTTACGAGGCCAAGGCGGTTCTCGATGAAGTCGCGGATCGGCTCACCAAATCTGCGCAACAGACCTGCAACCAGGAAGAAGCGGATGCCACGCGCCAAGATCGACGTTGCGATGAAGGTGCCCATAGGCATGCCGGTGAACCCCGACATAATCGTGATGACCTTGTAAGGGAAGGGCGTGATGCCCGCGCCCAGCACCGCCCAGAACCCGAAGTCGTTAAATCGCGTTGAGAACTCTGCCACAGCGTCCGCTTTGCCGAGAGACATCAAGATCGGCTCGCCAATCTGTTCAAAGGCAAAGTAGCCAATCGCATAGCCGAAAATGCCGCCCAACACAGAAGACACCAGCGCTACCAGCGCGATCAGCCACGCCCGAGACGGGGCTGCCAGAATCATCGGGATCATCAGCACGTCGGGGGGAATTGGGAAGATCGAGCTTTCGATGAAGCTGACAATTGCGAGCGCCCAGAGCGCGCGGGGATGATCTGCCAGACTCATGGTCCAGCTGTAGAGGCGTTGAAGCATATTTCGGTCTCTTGAGCCCTAGTTTGCACCTTACACTTGCGTAGGGCATCGGGATTGAAGTGCAAGCAAATAATCAACGAATGAGTGCGGTGAGGCCGAATCTGTCGCTGTCATATCTCTGTCAGAAAGTTGCGTTTTGTGGCTGGACCTTCCTGAGAAGCTTGTCTAAATGAAGAGCGTGGCCCAAGTGGCGGAATGGTAGACGCAGGGGATTCAAAATCCGGCGTCAACACACGCGAAAACTCCCCGTAAGTGCAGCTAAAGATACCTAAGTGTCTGTCTCTGCACGTTTTTATTTCTCCAGAAAGCTCCACTTGCGGAGTAAATCTGTAAGTGCAGGTCACCATAGAATGTGACTTGGGTCACCATCCTGCGTCACCTTCATGTCACTTCAAGTCACCCCTCACGTCACCAGTGACGGGGCCTAGTGACCCACCAAATCCAATTAACCCGCATCTGTGCCCTGCCGGTGTCCCCTTAGAGGGAACCTTAAAGGGAACCTTAAAGAGCACCCTAAGAGAGGACTTCTTGATGGAAGCGATCAAACCTCAATCCGACTTGATTCTGCAGCAACAAGAGCTTGAGAACGAAATGACAATGATGGGCGTTGAAGCGTTCCGTCAGAAAACCAAAGGCGCTGTTGAGAAGGGCATCGAAGACAGAACCGTCTACGGTGCATCCCTCCTTGATAACCTCCTCCCGAAGGTGGTGGGTGAACTGGAAGCACTGATCGCTGCACGTAGCGGCGGTAAAGCCGGTCGTCGTGGTCAGGCCTTCAAGTTCCTCAAGCTGTTCGAAGGTCGCCTTGATGCTGCCGCGTTCATCGCGCTCCGCATGGTGATCTCAAGCCTGTCCTCTCAGGATGTGAAGTTCAACACTCTGTCCGTCCGCATTGGCCGCGCCCTCGAAGACGAACACCACTACGGCTCCGTGCGTGAGCAGGACAAGAAGCTCTACGAGTACCTGCGCGACGAGGCCAAGAAGAAGTTCGCAACGCATGTGAAGCGCAAGGTCGTGAACTACCACCTGTCAAAGCGCGGGATGGACAAGAACGAGCCGTGGCCTGAGAAGGCTATCGCTGTGCTGGGCGCGACTGTGGTTGAAGCGATCATCAATACCACGGGTCTGATCGAAAAGAAGACCGTTATCACGTTTGATAAGGGCAAGCAGCGGGTCACCTTCGTGGTCGCAACAGAGGCCACCCGTAAGTGGATTGCGGAACGCTCTGCCTCCGCTGAGGTGATGCGCCCAATTTACGAACCGATGATTGTCGAGCCTGCCGAGTGGTCCTCACCCTACAACGGGGGATACCTGACCAGCCGTGTGCGCCCTGTGCGCTTCGTGAAGACCCACCAGCGTGGCTATCTGCAGTCGCTCGAAGACCTCGATCTCGACGACGTTTACGCCTCCGTCAACGCTGCCCAGCGCACAGCATGGGCCATCAACCCGTTCATCCTGACTGCCCTGAACATCGCTTGGGACAAGGACTACAGCCTCGGTGGCATCCCTCCAAAGAACAACACGGAGGAACCACCAAAGCCTCACGACATTGAGGAGAACGAAGAAGCCCGTAAGGCGTGGCGTAAAGAAGCCCATCAGGTGTTCATGGAGAACCGCGAGATGGACGGCAAGCGCATCGGCTTCCTGCAGACGCTGAACACAGCGAACCGCTACCAACTCTTCCCGGCAATCTACATGCCGTACCAACTCGACTTCCGTGGTCGCATCTACGCGGTGCCACGGCTTAACCCCCAAGGACCAGATTGGATGAAAGCTCTTCTGATGTTCGCGGAAGGCAAACCTCTCGATGAAGAGAGCGCGCACTTCCTCGCCATTCAGGTGGCCAACACGGGTGCCTTCGACAAGATCGACAAGGCTCCTCTCGGCGAGCGCGTCCAGTGGGTCTATGACAATGAGGATAAGATCGTTGCCTGTGCAGAAAACCCCTTCGACAATCGCTGGTGGACCGAAGCCGACTCCCCATATTGTTTTCTCGCTGCTTGTCGAGAGTGGGCAGGGTGGCTTCGTGAAGGTGAAGGTTTCATTTCGCACCTTCCGGTGGCGCTCGACGGTTCTTGCTCCGGTATCCAACACTTCTCGATGGCCCTTGCTGACGAGGTTGGCGGTGCTGCTGTTAATCTGGTCCCTTCGGAAAAGCCTGCCGACATCTACTCGCTTGTGATGGCGCAAGCTATTGAACAAGTGCGCCTAGATGCCTCCACTTGTGGAGATAATCAGGCCGTCGCTCAGGCGTGGCTGCGCTCTGGGCTGCTCAACCGCTCTTGCTTCAAGCGCCCGACCATGACCTATGGCTACGGCTCAAGCCAGTTCGGCTTCCGTGACCAGATCGAAAGCGACACCCTGCGTCCTGTCTACCGTGCATACCAGCGCGGGGAGGGGCCTTGGTATTTCGAGGACAACGGCTTCAAAGCCAGCCTCTACCTCGCCAAGATCACCCAACAGGCTGTGGAGCGCACCGTCGTTAAGGCTGCCGAGTGCATGGCGTGGCTCAAGGACACCGCATCGGTCGTCACAAGCGAGGGCCTTCCGGTACGCTGGACCACACCTGATGGTTTCCCTGTCGTGCAACACTATCGGGAACAGAAGGCGCACCGCGTGGACACCATGATCTTTGGTAGCCGTGTGATGATGACCATCACCGAGGAGGCAAAGGACAAGAACGGGAAGCCAATGGTCTCCCGCCGTAAGCAGGCATCGGGTCTCTCCCCGAACTTCGTTCACTCGCTGGACGCCACCCACCTGCGTATGGCTGTTCTTCAAGCTTCACTTGAGGGCATCAAGGACGTGGCTCTGGTGCATGACAGCTTCGGCACCCATGCGGCAGACACCGGACGCTTCTTCGTTATCCTTCGGGAAGCTCTGGTAACCATGTATACGGAGACTGATGTGATCGCCGACTTCGCAGCACAGATGAAGGGGCAGCTTTCACCAGACAGTCGGGACAAGCTCCCCAAGCCACCCACCCACGGAACGCTGGACCGCGCTGCGGTCATCGACAGTGATTTTGCTTTCGCCTAATTAGCTCCACTTGCGGAGACTATCCGCAGGTGCAACCCAATTAACCCGCAACTGTGTAACACCAGAACCGACCCCGAAAGGTGACCAAATGAACAACCCGAACATGGAACGCACGAGCGCCTCTGAGGTTTGCCCTAAGGCCAAGCCATACCGCGAACGCTCGGTCCACAACCTGCTGTACCTCAAGGCTGCACTTGAACAGCAAGGCGAGCTGGTCCCGACCGATCTGCTGTCCGCTCTCTCGTCTAAAGGCGTCGTCGTCTGACCGCCGCCAATTAACCCGCAACTGTGCTCAACACATTCGGCGACCAAGCCAACACGAATACTGCAAAGGAAAACACATGGCAGACAAGCCCAAGATCGTGAAGATGAACTCCCCACTCGGCACCGCGAAATGGCCGAAGCTGACGGAGCCTGACTATGGCACGAAAGACTACCCGAAGCCCGAGGGCGAATACTCCGTGAAGCTGGTCTTCTCCGAGACTGACCCGAAATTCATTGCCTTCCGCGAGAAGCTCGAAGCCTACATGGGGCCGGTCGAAGCGATGGCCGATGAGAAGTTCGCGGCGCTCAAGAAACCACAGCGTGACAAGCTGGGTAGCCCGACCCGCAACGACATCTTCACCACGATCTACGACGAAGACGATGAGCCTACTGGCGAAGTCGAAATGAAGCTGACCATGAAGGCCAGCGGCGTCGTGAAGAAAGGCCCGCGTGAGGGCAAGAAGTGGTCCCGCAAACCTCAACTGTTCGACGCGCTCGGTCGCCCGATCAAAGGCGAGATCGCCATCTGGGGTGGCTCCGAACTGATCATCTCCTTCTCGTTCACTGAAAGCGGCTACTTCATCCCGGCGACTGGTGCCTACGGCATCAAGCTGCAGCTTGAAGCGGCCCAAGTGGTGACCCTCCGTCAAGGTGGCGAGCGCTCCGCAAGCGACTACGGCTTCGGTGCCCAAGAAGGTGGCTTCGACTCCTCCCAATACGAAGCCCCGAAAGGCGACGACGACGAGGGTGAAGACGAGGGTGAATACAACCACACCCCCGGCGAAGGCGAGGGCGACCCCTCCGGCGCTGACGACTTCTAAACCCACCACCAACTGACCTCTGCATTAGTCCCCTTGGCGAAAGCCTTGGGGGCTTTTTTGCGTTTGGAGATACCTATGGCCCGCATCACCAAGACAGCCGCCGCTCGTGCAAGAGAGCTTGGCTATCGCTCAGGGCTTGAAGTGCGCAACGCGAAGCGCCTCGACGCTGGTGGTTTCGACTACGACTACGAACCCTTCAAGCTCTCCTATGTGCAGCCCGCAAAGCCGCGCACCTACACACCTGATTTTGTGCTGCCGAATGGCATCATCATCGACACCAAAGGACGCTGGGTCACCGAAGACCGGCAGAAGTTCAAGATGATCGTTGAGCAGCACCCCGACCTCGACATTCGCATGGTGTTCTCGAACCCGAACCAACGCATCGGGAAGAACAGCCCCACCACATACGCGATCTACGCAACACGCCTCGGCATTCCGTTTGCGAAGGAGTTCATCCCGCAAGCGTGGATTGACGAGCCGATCAACCAAGCGAGCCTCGACGCTATCGCTAGAATGACATGACTCAACCACTCAAAACCCAACTCACATGGCGCTCGGACCTAGACTTCACTGGTCTCCGTTTCAAGATGCGCGACGAAACCCTCGGCTGTACCGTTCACTGCTCTGCTTCACGTCCTTCTCAGGATTGGGATGCAATCGACGTCGACCGCATGCACCGGCAACGGGGCTGGCTCTGTATCGGCTACCACTTCGTGATCTCCCGCGACGGTGTCATCCATGCTGGCCGTCCCATGGACGCTCGCGGTGCTCACTGTAAACACGGTGGCCGCAACAAGACCCACATCTCTGTCTGCCTCATTGGTGGCGTATCTGAGCGCCCTCAGGAGCACGTTCCGGGCAACCCTTGGAATGGCTCTGACGCAGAAGCCAACTTCACCGACGCTCAGGCAACCTCTCTGGATGGCCTTCTCGACTTCTTGAAGGGAACCTACGGGTTCACCGACGAGGAGATCGAAGGGCACCGCGATGTGAAGGGTGTCCGCAAGGCATGCCCCTCCCACGATGTGCAGCATTTCCTGCGCACCGGAGCCTTCTCGCTCAATTAACCCGCAACTGTGCTCAACACACAACCGCCCCCTTTCCCACGCCGGGATTGGGGGCTTCCTGCTTTTAAGCACCCACACTGTGGAAAGGAAAATCCATGGCGAAATCCCAACTCGATCAGATCAAATCCCACCTCAAGTCAGGCCGCACCATCAGCCCACTTGAAGCTCTTGGCCTTTATGGCGTCTTCCGGCTCGCGGCTCGCATCAAGGAACTGCGTGACAAGGGCTGGCCGATCACGACCGACAATCGCACCGACCCCAACGGCAAGAAATATGCCGTCTACTTCTTGGAAGACAAAGGCACTCACGGTCTGCCTGACTTCGCTCTCCCTGAATGGGCGCAGCGTGGAGACGTCGCATGATCTGGCTCTGCATCTACCTATGGCTCTGCACCGCCGCCGCCTCTCTCATGGCTGTGATGATGGTCCGCCCCGCCAACCGGCGTGACATCGTCATCGCCTTCGCGTTCCCCGTCCTGTTCCCAATCTTCACCATCGCCCGCGTACTGAAAGGCAACTGATATGAAACTCCGCTTCTCCCTTTCCATTGAAAAGCTTGACAACGGCTACCTGATCGCTGGCGGTCGCCACACCGACTACGAGCATCCTCCACACTTCCGCGTTGCAAAAACCATGGGGAAGGCGCGCCAAGAGGCCCGCACCCTGTTGGAAGATTTCCTCCGTGACAACGCTGGCTCCAAGCGCGGACGCCCTGAAACGGAAGCTTTCTGAACCCCCAGAAAGCCCTCTGTCTCCCTTCTCTGACCCTCGCTTCGGCGGGGGTTTTTTCGTTTCAAGGAACAATGAATGTACGACGATTATGAAGACGAAAGCGTGTTCGTGGGGCGGGAGGAGTGTCCCTCCTGTGGTTCGGAAGACAACCTCGCGCGGTACAGCGACGGCCATGCCTACTGCTTCGGCGCATCCTGCGACCACTACGAGCCACCAGAGGGTGGTTCCTCCGCTGGGTCTAACGATACCCCGGCACCAACCCGTAGTCGTAACCTTATCGAAGGAAGCTACGCAGCCCTCAAAGCGCGCAAACTCAGTGAAGAAACAGCCCGACGCTACAACTACCAGATCGGCCTCTTCAATGGAAAGCCTGCTCAGTTGGCTGGGTACACTGACGACAAAGGGAACGTAGTCGCCCAGAAGCTGCGCTTCGCCGACAAGAAAGAAGGCATGCCTTGGGTGGGCGATAAGAAAGGCGTTGGCCTGTTCGGTTCGCACCTGTTCGGAAAGGGCAAGCGTATCGTGATCACCGAGGGTGAGATCGACGCGATGACTGTCTTCCAAGCCCAAGGCTCCAAGTGGCCTGCAGTGTCCCTCATCAACGGCGCTGACGGTGCCCGTAAGGACATCGCCAAGAACCTCGAATACCTGGGCAACTTCGACGAGATCGTTTTGATGTTCGACGAAGACGAGCCGGGGCGTGAGGCTGTCGAAGCTGCCGCTGAGGTTCTGACCGGACACAATGTTCTGGTGGCAACGCTGCCTCGTAAGGACGCCAATGAGTGCTGGGTGAATGGTGAGCAGGACAAGATCGTTCAGGCGATCTGGAATGCCAAACCCTACAGCCCACCTTCGGTTGTCCATGGCGAGGACATTTGGACCCGCTTGAAGAACCGTCCGGTGGTGACCTCCATTCCGTTCCCGCTTTGGATGCCTGAGATGAACCGCAAGGTGCTGGGCATCCGGCTTGGTGAGTTGGACACTTGGACCTCCGGCTCGGGCATGGGCAAGACCACCATGATCAAGCAGCTTCAAGCGCACATCTTCCGCGAGACCGACTACAACCAAGCGATCATCCACCTTGAGGAACCCCTTGAGGACACCGCTGAGAGCTTGCTTGGGGTGTTCATGGAAAAGCGCATGACGCTGCCTGCGGTGCGCGACACCATCACCGAAGAGGAACTGCGTCGGAACTTCGAAGCATACTTCCTCGCGAAGGATGCCAACGGCAACAGCCGCATCTACCTCCATGACGCCTTCGGTTCCATGGGTTCCGACGAGAACCTGATGAACCGCATCCGTTACTATGCCCACGCCTGTGACTGTAAGGTGATCTGGATTGACCACCTGTCGATCTTGGTCTCGGACATGGGTGAGGACGGTGACGAACGCCGCCGCATCGACGCGCTGATGCACAACCTCAAGACCCTGACTGTGGAGCTAGGCATCTACATCGGGCTGATCTCGCACCTCAAGAAGGCAGGCGGAAACACCTCGTTCGAAGAGGGCGCTGCTCCTTCACTAGATGACCTCCGTGGGAGCGGTGGCATCAAACAGCTTTCCAACTCCGTCTACGCGATCTCTCGCAACCAACAGGCCGAGACGGAAGCTGCCCGAAACACAGCACAGGTCCACGTCCTCAAGTCCCGATACACCGGAGACACTGGTCCTGCTGACTTCATCTTCTTCCAGAAAGAGACAGGCACGTTCTGCGCAGGCGTCGATCCAGAGATGGCGGCGGGCTTCGAAGACATGACCTCTCACGCTGCTTCCGACGAGGACGGGAAGGGCGACTTCTAGGCACTTCAGCGAAAGGCCCAAAATGAGCAACCACACTGACGTGGACGAGGAAGCCCCTCGCCGCGAGCGGTTCATCTATGACATCGAGACCAATGGTCTGCTCGATCAGATGGACAAAATCCATTGTCTCGTTCTCTACGACATGGACACCAAGGAGCTTCTGAGCTTCCGCAACGATGGGCACCCCGACAACTACGACCGGTTGGTTGAGGGTGTCCACCTCCTGAACAACGCCAAGAAACGCATCGGCCACAACATCATCAAGTTCGATGAACCGGCCCTGCATATGCTGTTCCCGTGGTTCACTCCGAACGTCCCCGGCGTCACCATCGACACGCTCACCCTAACGCGCCTGATCAAGCCCAACGTGGCCGACAGCGACCGCATGTACGTGAAGCGCGGAACTCTCGATGGCCGTCTGATTGGTTCCCACTCCCTTGAGGCGTGGGGCCAGCGTCTCGGTGAATGGAAAGGTGACTTCGCCAAGGTCCGTCAACAGGAAATCCTTGAGGCTGAACCCTACCTTTCCAAGCAGGAGGCAATGCACAAAGTCTGGGCCACATGGTCTCAGGAGATGCAGGACTACTGTGATCAGGACGTTCTGACCAACCTCTCTATCTACCGCTGGTGTCAGCGCAAGGGCTACTCCAAGCAAGCCGTCCGCGACGAACTGGACATGGCGTACCTGTGCGCCAAGATCGAAGCCAACGGGTTTCCCTTCAACGAAACTGGAGCGGGCAACCTTTACGCCAAATTGGCAGGCCGTCGCGCCCAGCTCGAAGATCAGCTCAAGGAAACCTTCGGGTCGTGGGTTGAAGGGCAGGGGGCGTATACCCCCAAGAGCGCGAACAAATCCCAAGGATATTGGGGCGAGACCTCTTGGCGCTACCTCGACGACGACAGTCCGGTTCCACCTGAGGACTTCACCAAGGGCGGGCTGCCTAACGCCGCAGCAAAACGCCGGGGCGTTCGTCGGGAGTTCAAAGGCTACCCGATGACCAAGATCAAGGTTGTCGAGTTCAATCCTTCATCGCGCATCCACATCGCGAACCGGCTGCAAAAGCTCTACGGGTGGAAACCCCAAGAGTTCACCTCTGACGGTCGCCCGAAGGTGGACGAAGAGATCATGTCGAAGTTGCCCTACGATTGTGGGCCGCTGCTGACTGAATACTTCACCGTCATCAAGCGCGTGGGACAACTCGCTGAGGGCAAGCAGGCGTGGCTCAAGCTCGTCCGCGATGGCCGCATCCACGGCAGCTATAACACGGTCGGCGCGGTCACCCGACGCATGACACATAGCAACCCGAACATCGCTCAGGTGCCGGGAATTGGCGCTGACTTCGGAGCAGAGTGTCGCGAACTCTTTGGTCCCGGCGCGGGTTGGATACAGGTGGGCACCGACGCCTCCGGCTTGGAGCTTCGGATGCTGGCCCACTACATGGCCCGTTGGGATGAAGGCGCTTACGGCGACGTTATCCTGAACGGAGACATCCACACCCACAACCAAACACTCGCAGGCCTACCTGAACGGAACATGGCTAAGACCCTGATCTACGCTTTCCTCTACGGTGGCGGTGACGGGAAGCTGGGCGAGATCGTGGGAGGGACTGCTGCTGACGGTAAAGCCTTAAGGGCCAAGTTCCTTGAGGGTCTGCCTGCGTTGGCGAAACTGGTGAAGGCGGTGAAGTCCAAAGCCAAGGCTCACCAACACCTGAACGCTCTCGATCAGGGTCTCCTTCATGTCCGCTCCGAACACTCTGCACTGAACACGCTCCTGCAATCTGCCGGTGCGCTGGTGTGTAAGAAATGGTCCGTTCTGATGGAACGACGCCTGATTGATCAAGGCTTCAAGCACGGCTGGGATGGCGACTTCGCCTTCATGGCCAACATTCACGATGAAAACCAAGTCGCCTGTCGCACCCCTGAGGTGGCCGATGCTGTTGAGGCAGCGTCCGCGTGGGCGATGGATCAAGTCCGCGAATACTACGGCATCCGTATCAAACTCGATGTGGACAGTATGCGCGGCCAGAACTGGAAAGAATGCCACTGATGGAAAAACAGCATACAGAAATCTTTGTCCTCACCGACGACAGCGAGGGCTCTTCGCAGGTGAAGGGCGTGTACCGCTCTGCAGACGCAGCGCGTAAAGCCGCTGTAGAAATCGCAACCATTGAAGGCGGTGACGTCGAAAGCGCGAAGGGCTGGCTCGTCGAGTCATTCTTTTTGGCTGACTAATGGCAACCGACCTTAGTCGGGTCGCAAAAGCAATGGTGCGGGCTGCAAAGGCCCGTGCCGCCAAGGCAGGTGTTCCTTTCAACATCACCCCTGAGGACATCTCTATCCCTCACTCGTGCCCTGTCTTGGACATACCCCTCATCGTCGGCTCGGGAAAGCCCACCGACAATTCCCCCTCACTTGACCGTGTGGTGCCCGCTCTCGGCTACGTCCGAGGGAACGTGCTGGTGATCTCTAACAGAGCCAATCGCATCAAGAACAACGCGACCGTCGCTGAACTTCGACAGGTGGCTGACTTCTTCGAGGACCACATGAGCAACCAATGGATGACCAAATGAAATCCTTCGAAAACTTCTTCAACACTCTTTCCAACAAGTTTGAACGTGGCAGCTTCATGAAGTGGCTTGTGACGTTTCTGTTCGCGTTCATTGCCATTGGCGTTACGGCAGTGCTCATCTGCGAAGGCGTGGTGTTCGCCGTCTCGACTATCTTCTGGACCCTCCCTCCAGTGTTCGTCGTTCTGGCTGTTCTGCGGATTGCACTGATCTTTGCCGCTATCCTCGCTGTCTGGTGGAGCTTCGACAAAGGCAGCAACGGCGGCTACTCGGAGTGGTCCTGATGGCTGAACACAAGCCCCCGCGTCTGGGCCTCTTTCTCGCGCTCTTCTGGTCAGCACTGCTCCTCACCCCAATCATCTACCTTCAATCCGTCTGGTCTAATGGTGTGCCTTCGGCCAACGCCGATCTGAAGTACACGGTGACGCAGGCCCGACAGGTCTTCCTCGACATCCTGCGGGGTGACTACAAGTGACCAAACAGAAGCGCACAGCAATCGTGGACGCGGACATCATCGCGTTCCGCGCCGCAGCGGGTGCCCAAGAGTGGACCGACTGGGGAGATGGCTCCCTAGACGGTGCGCGCTGGACAGCACAGGCCGATGGTGAAACCGCCCGAAAGCATATCGACATTTCCATCGAAGAACTTCGGGATGACCTCGAAGCCGATCAAGTGATCTGCTGCATCACCGACAACCACAACTGGCGGCAAGACGTTCTGCCCACCTACAAGGGCAACCGTAAGGACGTCGAAAAGCCAATCCTACTGCCACAGTGCCGCGAGTACCTGAGGGACAAATACGACGCATGGCAACGTCCCGGCCTCGAAGGCGACGACCTTCTGGGCATCCTCTCTGGACTGCATGAACGGTTCCCCGGCGAGAAGGTGATGGTCACCATTGACAAGGACATGAGCACACTGCCGGGGCTGCATTACCGCATGCACCAGACAGTCCTCGGTGTCTTTGAGGTGACCCAGAAACAGGCCGACCTGTTCCACCTCAAGCAAGGCATCGCGGGTGACGTAACCGATGGCTACAAGGGCTGTCCCGGCTGGGGCATGGATACTGCCGAGCGGTATCTCGAAGACCCCTTCATGTTCGTCGAAGAGACGTACATCCCGAAGAGCGGCAAGAACAAAGGCGTTGAACAGACCCGCTGGGTCAAACGTGAGACGCCTGATCTCTGGACCGGCATCGTGTCCCTCTACGCCAAAGCTGGTCTGACCGAAGAGGACGCCATCGTTCAGATGCAAGTGGCCCGCATCCTCCGAACCTCTGACTACGACTTCAAGAAGAAAGAACCCATTCTATGGCAACCGACACTGCTACTTTGATGTATGGCGACTTGCTGCCGGGCGACCGAGTACGCAAGCGCAACGGCCTTCCTTTTGCACATGGTGATTACGAAGACACGGTGGCATCCATCCGCACCTTCAGCTCGGTGCATCTCCAAGAGAGTGGCTCATGGATGTATCTGAGCGATCTTGTGCTGTGTAAAAAAGAGGTAGAGGGGGAAGACACGTTCAACCGTTGCTGTGACTGCGACTGCGGTGAACCCTGCGATAAACAGCCTGAGGCCCCTTCAACCAACCCCAAGGACATCATCGGGCAAACCAAACCGGCGATCTCCTGTGTGCCCCCTGTGGCGCTCTTCCACATCGGCCAAGCGATGGCTGACGGGAAAGAGAAGTATGGCCTGATGAACTGGCGCGAGCATCCCGTGAAGGCTTCCGTCTATTACGACGCGGCGCTTCGCCACCTGATGTCGTGGTGGGACGGCGAGCAGCGCGCCTCAGACAGCAATGTTCATCACCTCGCCCATGCCGCCGCCTGTATGTGCATCCTTCTGGACGCCGAAAGCGGTGGAAATCTGGTGGATGACAAGCCCCTCAAAGGGATGCTTGCCGAGTTCATCAAGGCGAACACGAAGGGGTAGCCGAAAGGCTCCCCTCAAATAACCCGCAACTAAGCCCCAACGAGGCGCATATGCCAAAATTCCCAGTCGTCCCAGACGAACTCTTGGCGGCGTTAGAAGAGGCATTCCCTGACAAAGCCCCTCGCGACATCAACACGACCCCGGTCCAGATGGGTGTCGCCATCGGCCAGCAGGGTGTTCTCGATCTCCTCCGCCGCAACAACGCGAAACAGAATATTCTGGAAGGATAATCCATGAGCCGACCCAAGGCCTCCAACTACACGCCTCCGGCACCCGCCCCAGCCCCGCCTGTCCAAGACATCGCAACCCGTGAACTAGGCAGCGAAGAGCGGCCCTCGGAAGCGAAGCGCCGCAAGAAAGGCCGACAGTCTCTCCGCATTGACCCTCAGACAGGCGGCGTATCCAGTCGCGGCGGTGCGGGTATCAACATCCCCATGAAGTAAGGGCGACCCTATGAGCACACAGGCCCGATACACACAGTTATCGAGCAGCCGTGAGCCATTCCTTACCCGTGCCCGTGAGAACAGCACACTCACAATTCCGTCGCTCATTCCGCCGGAAGGGCACTCAGGGTCCAGTCCATTGAAACAACCGTATCAGAGCGTGGGAGCGCGTGGCAGCATTGGTCTTACAGCCAAGGCGACCACCACTCTCATGCCTCCGAACGAGCCTTTCTTCCGACTGGACATTGAGGAATTTACTCTCGCTGAAATCTCCCAGAACCCAGAAGCCCGCGCCGAAATCGAGCAGGCCTTGACCATGGTCGAGCGCACTGCGTCCCGTTCGGTTGAAGCTTCGGGCACCCGTATGGGTTTCTCTGAGGCGACCCAGCACTTGATCATTGGCGGCAACGCTCTGGTCTACGTGCAGGAAGATCTTAATCTGAAAGTCTACGGCTTGCAGAACTTCGTCGTTGCGCGTGACCCGTCAGGCAACGCTGTCGAGATCATCACTGAGGAGGAAGTCAACGTAGCCACGCTCTCACCAGAGGTAGCGGCTCTCGTTAAGACGCCCACGGACAAGAACGCTGAAGGTGCCATGATGGCTCCTGAGCAAACGGCCAAACTCTACACTCACCTCGTGCGCGAGGATAAGCTGTGGATGGTTAAACAGTCAGTCAATGATGTGGACATTCCCGGCACCGAAGGCAGCTACCCGCTGGATAAGTGTCCATGGTTTCCATTGCGGTGGACACGCATCGACGGCGAAGACTATGGCCGCAGCCACGTCGAAACGATCATTGGCGACCTGAAATCTCTGGAGAACCTGACCAAGGCCATCCTTGAGTATGCTGCAGGTGCCGCGAAGGTGATCGCACTGGTGAACCCTAACGGTGTCACTGACGAGGAAGACTTGAGCAACGCAGAGAACTTTGAGTTCGTAGCCGGTGTTGAGTCTGACGTGAGCTTCCTGCGCATCGACAAATACGCCGATCTGCAGGTGGCGAAAAACCTCGCTGACGATCTCACTCGTCGTATTGAACAGCACTTCCTGATGAACTCTTCGATCCAGCGCCAAGGCGAGCGCGTGACTGCTGAGGAAATCCGCTACATGGCGGCTGACCTAGAGGCCACGATTGGTGCCGTCTACGTGCAGCTATCGCAAGAGTTCCAGCTTCCTTTGGTGAAGATCACCATCGAGAAACTGGTCAAACAGAAGCGGCTCCCGAAACTGCCCAAGGAACTGGTCCAACCAACCGTGACCACGGGTATCGACGCTCTGTCCCGCCAGAGTGACCTCAACAAGCTCGACCGAATGGTGGCAGGCTTGCGTGACCTCTACGGTCCCGAAGCTCTGAGCCAAGAGACGAACGTCGCTGACTACGTGAAGCGTCGTGCGGCTGCGCTCGGTATCGACCCGACAGGTCTCCTCAAGACGGAAGAACAGAAAGCACAAGAAGCTGAGCAGCGCCTCAACCAGCAGATGATGCTGAACGGTGCCGGTCAGATGATCAACCAGATGGGCGGGATTGCCCAGAAAGGAATGGAAACACAGGATGGCTGACGCCGTACCAGCAACCAAGGAGGTGGTCTCCGCAGACCCCTCCAAAGCTCCCGCAAAGAAAACCTCCAAGAAAACCCAAAAGGAAGACCCACGGGGCCGCAAGGTCACCCGTAACGGCTTCACCTTCTGGCTCAAGGACTGAACATGACTGAACTGAACATCACCCCAGAAACTCCTCAAGAAACCCAAGCGCATATCGACGCAATGGTCGCAAAGGCGGAAGGCAAACAAGAAGCCACCCCAGCGGCGGCACCTGACGGCGAACCTCAGCGCCCAGATTGGTTGCCCGAGAAGTTCGCAACTCCTGAGGACTTGGCAAAAGCGTATGCCGCTCTGGAAACCAAACAGGGTGCGCCTAAACAGGAAACCGCACAGACACCCGAACAGACAACCCAAGAGGAAGCCGATCAAGCTGCTGCTGATGTGGTTTCTGCGGCAGGTCTGGACATGGACAAACTGGGCGAAAAGATCGTGAACAACGGCGATCTGGATGCAAGCGACTACGAGGCACTGGCGAAGCAAGGCATCACCCAAGAAATGGTGCAGGCCTACGTCGCAGGGCAGGCGGCTATCGGGGACCAGCTGGTGACCGATCTGCACAACCAAGTTGGTGGCGAGGAAAACTTCAACGAGATCATCGGCTGGGCCGCAGAGAACCTGTCCCGCCCAGAGATCGAAGCCTTCAACAACACCGTGGACAACGGTTCTCCCGAGGCCGTGAAGATGGCTCTGGCTGGTCTGGCTGCGCGCCACAAGTCAGAAGCTGGCTCGGCTCCAAACCTCCTTGGCGGTCAACGCAAAGGTGAGGGCGGTGCGGGCGACGTGTTCCGGTCCACTGCTGAAGTCACCAAGGCGATGCGTGACCCCCGTTACGCCACCGACGCGGCATACCGCGCGGACGTCATGGCGAAGCTGGACCGTTCCAGCGTGATGTAAGGAGACCCCATGGAAAAAACCTACAAGCGTGAGGTGGCCTCAGTGATGTTGGTCTTCCTCGCGGTCATGTGGGTTTGGGGCATCTTCGACGAGATCGCATTCGAGGCGGCAAAGTTTCTGACCGTCCCCGTCCTCGGCTGGTCTGGCGCGGCCTTCGCGCTGGACTGGAAGGCTAAACAGACATGAGACGTTTAGTATTTGCCCTCCTGCTGGCCTTCACGCTGGCAGGATGCGCAGGCGCTCCTCTTGGTCTTTTGACAGGAGGTGGCCCGAACGTCGCTGCGAACACTCAGATTGGAAAGACGAACACTCAGGCAATCTTAGCGGACCACTCCACGCAAACCGTCACGGTTCCCCAAGCGGAAGTCGTTGAGGTGACCAATGTGGATTGGAAGCTGATCTGCCTGCTGTGTTTCCTCTCTGGAGTCCTCTGTCCTTCCCATCGCGAGATAGCCGCTTGGCTGAGAAATCTCTTCAAGAAACCCAAATCCAATTAACCCGCAACTATGCCCTAATACATCCTTAGGGTTCCTTTCAGGGGTGAATGGAAGGCCCGCCAGAACACCGACCCATCTGGCGGGTCACACCCCCCCCCCTTAAATGCCTCTCCGACGAACTGCCCCAATCTTTTCAAAAACGCAGATGCCGTGACGCATTCCTGAGGGGGAAACCCCCGTGAACATCCTTTGAGACAGATCGTGCTGACCTTTTCAGGCGGCGATCACGAACCAACCCGAACTTACGAACAGGCCCGTTGCCCGCTGAGGCGGATAACTCCGGTCGCGCTGTGAGTGGTGCGGAGAGGTCACCCACTCTCTCACAAGGAAATCACAAATGACTGATGCAGTTGTATCCGCTCTGGGCCAAGTTGAAGGCTCAGGCCTCACCGACGAACTCTTCCTGAAAGTCTTTTCGGGCGAAGTAATGACCATCTTCGAAGCCGAGAACGTCACCAAGGGCCGGGTTATGTCCCGCTCCATCACTTCTGGTAAGTCCGCACAGTTCCCGGTCATGGGCCGTGCGTCTGCCTTCTACCACACGCCGGGTAACGAAATCCTCGGCGGCAAAATCAAGCACAACGAGAAGGTCATCACCATTGATGATCTGCTGATCTCGCCTGTGTTCATCGCTGAGATCGACGAAGCCAAGAACCACTATGACGTTCGCGGCCATTACTCGACCGAAGTTGGCCGTGTGCTTGCCCAGACTTGGGACAAACACGCTCTGCAGGTTGGCGTCCTCGCGGCCCGTACCACTGTTGGCAACATCAGCGGTGAAAGCCCTGCAGGCACAGTCCTGACCGAAGCCGCTGCAAACGACTTCAACAACCCGGACAAGCTGGCTGCTGCGTTCTACGCCGCTGCTCAGACCATGGATGAGAAGAACATCCCTGAGGCCGACCGTGTGGCTTACCTGCCGCCTGCTCTGTACTACGCGCTGGTGCAGTCTGACAAAGTCATCAACCGTGACTTCGTTGCGGGTAACGGTGACTACGCCAAAGGCAAAGTCTTCGAAGTCGCAGGCATCGAGATCGTCAAGACCAACAACCTGCCAAAGACGAACGTAACCTCTGACTCTGTCGAAGGTGGTTCTCGTGACAGCTACGTTGGCGACTTCCGCAAGACCGCTGGTCTGATCATGCACAAGTCTGCCATCGGTACCGTGCAGTTGATGGACCTGACCACCCGCATGGACTTCGACCCGCGCCGCCTCGGCACTCAGGTTGTGTCCAAGTACGCGGTTGGCCACGGCGTTCTGCGCCCTGAGGCCGCAATCGAGCTTGCTCGCGCCTAAACCCTCACAGCCCCCACTGAGCCTAACCCGCTTGGTGGGGGTTTTTTTCCACCTTGAGGCACCCATGCAAACCACATCAAAACTCACTGCGGTCAACTCGATGTTGGCCTCTGTAGGCGAAGCACCGATCAACACCCTTGAAGACGTTGGTGTGGTCGATGCCATCACAGCCATCTCGGCACTCGAAGAGGTGACCCGTGAAGTGCTCGTTGAGGGATACACCTTCAACACTGACAAGGGTTACCCGATCATTCCCGAAGGCTTTGACCCTTGGGAAGCCAAAATTCCCCCGAACGCTCTCAGCGTGGTCCCCTCCGACCGGACGCTCGTAGTTCGCGGCGAACGCATCTACGACACCCAGACATTCAGTTTCAGCCACGAAGGCCGGAACGAGATCACATGCGACATCATCTGGGGTCTGGACTTCGACGAACTCCCCGAAGTGACCCGCCAATACGTTGCCATCAGGGCAGCGCGAAGGTTCCAGAAACGGGCAGTGGCGTCGGAACTCCTGAACGCAATCACAGCGGATGATGAACGGCAGGCGCTCTGGGCGCACCGCCGCGCGAACACACGCATCAAGAAGAAGAACTTCCTCTTCGACAGCAACTCGGTGCGCAACATCCACAACACCCGATAGGTCTGATTATGCTCATCGCATCATCCATCCCAAACCTGATCAACGGCATATCCCAGCAGCCACCGACACTGCGGCTGGCGTCTCAAGCCGAAGAGCAGGTGAACTTCCTGTCCTCTGTGGCAGACGGCCTCACCATGCGCCCACCTACACGCTTCCTTGCTCAGGTGGACAACTCTGACTGGTCTGACGGCTTCATCCACACGATCAACCGCGACATCAACGAGCGGTACGTTGTGGTCATCCGCTCAGGTCGGCTTCGTGTTTTTGAGGCAGAGACTGGTATCGAACGGACGGTAAACGCTCCACACGGCTGGGGCTACCTCAGCGGCTCCGGTAAGGCTGACTTTCGCGCAGTGACCGTGGCCGACTACACCTTCGTGCTGAACCGCAATAAGACCGTCCGCGCTTCCTCAGCCAAGACACCCAGACGGGTGAACCAAAGCATGGTCTACGTGCGCGGTGGCAACTACGGGAAGACCTATCGTGTCTTCATCAACGGAGCCGAAAGGGCTTCCTTCACGACGCCTGACGGGGACAACGCGAACCAAGCGAGCGCCATCGACACAAACAACATCGCGGCAGAGCTACTGTCCGACCTCAAATCGTGGGGTGGCTCCGGTTTTTCATTCTCCCGTAAGGGTGATCTCATCCTGATCAAACGGAACGACGCCACCAAATTCTCTGTGCGCGTCGAAGACGGCGTTGGTGGTACGAACATCGACGCTATCCAGTCTCAGGTGCAGCGTTTCAGCGACCTACCCAAGAACGGTATCGAGAATTTTGAGGTGGAGATCGTGGGCGACCAATCGTCCTCGTTCGATAACTACTTCGTGCGCTACGAGACCGAGGGAAATGACGGCGTGGGCGTGTGGAAGGAGTTCATCAAAGGCGGCGAGACCTACAAACTCGACCCCGTTACGATGCCTCACACGCTGGTCCGAGAGGCCAACGGCACGTTCACATTCGGGCGACCCGCTTGGGCACCGCGAGAGGTGGGCGATCTGGATAAGGTTCCGCATCCTTCGTTTGAGGGCAGGCCGATCAGGGACATCTTCTTCTTCCAGAACCGGCTGGGCTTCGTGGCAGACGAGAACGTAATCATGTCTCAGGACGGTGAATACTTCGACTTCTACCGCGCCACTGCGACAACGACATTGGACACAGACCCGATTGACATCGCGACCACCTCAGAGCGCGTCTCAATCATCAACTTCGCGGTTCCCTTCAACAGAACGCTACTGCTGTTCTCCGACCAGTCGCAGTTCGTCCTTGAGGGTGGCGGTGTTCTGACGCCATCGACGGTGGCTATTGCTCAGTCTACGGCCTTTGAAAGTCTACCGAATGTACGGCCTGTAGGTGTGGGCCAGTTCGTCTACTTCCCGGTGCCCCGAGGGGGTAGCTCAGGGCTGCGCGAATACTTCGTCCAAGAAGGGAACGAGCAGAACGACGCGCTGGACGTGACATCGCACTGCCCACGGTATCTCCCGCGCGGCATGAAGTTCCTCGCTGCATCCTCCGCTGAGGACACGATGGTGATGTTGGCCGAGGAAGAGAAGAACTCGATCTGGGTCTACCGCTTCTTCTTCAACAATGAAGGCAAGCTGCAGTCGGCTTGGTCTAAGTGGGTGCTGTCCGACGAGGACCACATCCTGAGTGCGGAGTTCATCGAGAGCAATATGTATCTGGTCATCTCCCGCAGAGGTAAGACCTTCCTAGAGGTCATCAACTTCGAGAGCGGCACGACTGACACAGGCTCCTCGGTTCTCTTCCGTGTGGACCGTGGTGTTCCTTCCGAAGACTGCACACGGGTGAAGAGCGGCGACTACACCACGTTCACGCTCCCCTATGAAACCAACGATGAACTCCATGTGGTGGTCCGAGGGGACGACCCCAACTTCCCAGAAGGGACCATCATCACATACGACCGACCGGCTCCCAACAAGGTGCGCCTAAGGGGTGACTGGACGAACGCCAAGCTGATGCTCGGCTCTAAGTTCGTGGCCCGATACAAGTTCTCCACTTTCTACATGAGAACGCCCGAGCCTGCAGGTGGGGTATCTGCCAACTCAGATGGTCGTCTGCAGCTTCGTTACGTGTCCGTGGATTACTCCCGTGCAGGTTTCTTCAAGATACGCTCGCATCCTCGCGGACGGGCGGTGACAGAACGCACGTTCTCGGGCCGCAAGTTGGGCATCGCAAGTGGAACCATCGGACAGATGAACCTCGCGACTGGACGTGTCCGCATCCCGGTCATGTGTCGCAACCACGACGCCAACATCGAGATCATCTGTGACAGCCCTCTACCGGCCAGCTTCACGGCTGCTGAGTGGGAGGCGACCTACAACTCTCGCGCAAGGAAAGTCTAATGACAGAACCGAAGCACGGCTGGAACGCTTTTCGGCCCTACGCCCAAGGCGACCTCGGTCGTGTTTGGGACACCCTTTTAGGAGACGAACTCCGAGAACTCCAAGATGGCGGTATGAGAAACCCTGAGGCGCTGGAAGGTGAACTTCTGGCCCTCGGGACCAAAATGATTGTGTGGGACACCGAGGACGGCGCTGTTGCTGTCTACGGGGTGACACCTACGCCTGACCCAGAGGTGGGCCTGATATGGGCCTTACCGGGAAGCAAGGCGCACAAAAGGTGGCGCTGGGGCGTCAAGACCACCGAGGACGCGATTGTTGAACTCGGCAGGGACTACTCGGTCCTGATGAACCTCAAGGACGCCCGCAACACCAAACAGATCACATGGCTCAAGAAGATAGGCTTCACGTTCATCAACCGCCTGCAGGGCGAGAACGGCCAGACCTACCTTGAATTTGTAAGGATAATGAAATGAGCTTTCCCTTGATTGCCACAGCGATGCAATCAGCCTTCGCCGCCATCGGTACTTACGGCTCTGCCATTACAGCAGGTCTCGCAGTCGGTCAGACTGCACTGAGCTACCAACAAGCGGCTGGGATGGCTGACATCACTGAGGCCCAGAACAAACAAGCGAACGACCGCGCTCGCGTCTACATGATCGAAGACCAAGACAAGATCACCCAGATAGGCCAACAGGAACGCGCAGCGGCTACCCAAAGAGTGAACCAAGCCCAGATCGACGCCAGTAAGGCAGCTTCATCGGCGCAGGTTGCAGCAACCGCAGGCGGCGTCTCGGGTCTCTCCGTGGACGCTCTTCTCGGTGACATCTTTGGTCAAGAGGCCAGCATCCGCGACAGCGTGAACCAGAACCTAGAGAACACAGGTGTGCAGCTTCAAGCCGAGCGTAACTCCGTGCAGCGTGGCTATTCGAACACCATCAACACCCGCCCAACACCGCAGCATCCTTCCCTCCTAGGTTCCGCCCTCCAAGCCGGGACCGGCGTCGTCGGCGCATACAGAGACACTTGGAAGATACGCGGGCGCAGCGGCGGAACAGGCGAGTAAGGAACCACGACTATGGCAAGACGCCCACAAGTGAACACCAACATCGGACAGCCTGAGGCCATCCGTACAGTGGCCCGTCCGACACGGGATGCTGCTCCTGTCTATTCGGCCCCACAATCGCGTGGCTCGGCGTTGGCTCAGTCGCTTCTGTCCATCGCTCCGACCCTTCAAGGGTACGTTCAGGAGGCCCAGCAGGAGTACCAACAGGACGAAGCAAACAGGGCACACGACACCATCCAAGGGATGACCTTTGAAGAGTCCCAGGAATTGGTCCGTTCAGGTGCCCTGCGCGACACCGAAAGCCCTTGGTATCAGGCTGCGTTCGAAAAGCAGTTCGGCACTGTCTACGCTCAACGCCGCAAGCGTGAGTTGGTAGACGCCTACAACAACGACTTCGACAAGCATAACGGCGACCTTGACGAGTTCATCTCGGGTTTCGCCAGAGAGGACATGGAGAAGTTCGGTGGATCGAAGTTCATCATGTCGGGCTACCGGAACGCTATGCAAGGCGTCCTCGGGAACCTCCGCGACAACCACGCTGAGTGGAAGTCCAACTGGACCCGTGAGCGAACATCGGACAACTTCGGTACTCTTGCCTACGAGGCGACTGTGAATGCCGTCGCTGAGGGTGCCGACCTGAATGCAGCTTTGAACGCTCTGAAAGGCGAGCACAGGGAAGCGTTCGGGATGACCTTCGCGCAGATGGACAACAACATCTTCGGTATCGCCTCGCGTCTCGCATCAGAGGGCAAAGTGGACGAGCTGAACCAGCTTCTCACAACGGAGATCACTGGACCAGATGGCACGGTTGTTGGCTCGTACCTGACACGTCAGAAGTTCGCCGAGGAAAGCAACAAGCTCCTTGAACAGGCGCGTGAGGTGGCCGGTGCTGTGGCGCGGGCTGAGAACACAGCGACAATCGTGGGTCTCCAACAGCAAGCTGCGACCGGCACATTGAACCTCGAAACCGCGACAGAGCTTCGCGATCAGAGCCAGATCAGCCTCGGCGAGTATGAGCGTCTTGTTTCTGCCAACCGGACGGCTCAGATGAAAGCCACCATAGCTGCCCAGAACAACCAGCAGATCGACGCCATCAAGACGTCAGCACTGCAGGCGGTAACGACAGGGCAGGGGTACGCCATTCAAGACTTCACCTACACGACCGCTGACGGCAAGACCAAGACGATCACGCGGGAGAAGCTGATCGAAGGCGCTGTGGTGGATAGCATGAACGAGCTTGCCAACAGGCAGACACCTCCTGCGGTCATGGCGCAGACCCTATCGAGCTATGGCGTGGACGTGACGTATCCTGTCTGGGAGAACGTGATGTCTGACGCTCACCTCACCCTGACGGAAGCCGCTGCGACGGACACTGACGGAACCACAACGGTGCCCGATACGGCTCTGCGCGGGTACGCGACATACAAGGCTCTGGCTGAAACACCGCAGCTTCGCTCCCGCCACATCAACAACACCGATGCAGAGAACGTATGGTCTGCTGCGTTGCTGCTGGAAGAGATGGGCTACTCGACAGAGGATGCTCTGCTCCGCGCAGCCAAGCCACCAACTGAGGCAGGTAAGGCGCAAGCCAACAGCTTCGGACGTGACGAGTTCAACGCAATGGCCCGAAGCATCGAACCCGGCATGTTCGGGGACGACATGGCTAACGGTGCCGCAGCCCTCGGGCGCACTGAGGCTCTCGCTAAGTTGTTCATCTCGCTCGGCGTCCCTAAGGCGCAGGCGGTGGAGAAAGCTGTCGAGGACTATCAGGCCAGCCACACGGTGATCAACGGCGTCTCTGTCAACACCCGTAACGTGTACCTTCCGCCTGACTTCGAGGACGCCTCTACGGTCCACCTCCAAGACTTCGCTGAGATGTATGACGAGGATGTCGAAGACCTCACAATGGTGCCTGTCCATGACGGCTCCAGTAACTGGATGATCGCCTACAAAGGCAATGTGGCTATGCCGGTCCAGATCACTGGCGCAGACAACATCGTCCACATCTCCGAGATCGAACGTGGCTATGCCCAGCATGCAGAAGAGGTACGAGCCGCTGCTGCAGAAGCACTGGCCTCTGAGGTTGCTCAGTCAACCGCAGAAGCACTCAACCAGCAAGACATGATGGAACGCCGAGAGCGGAACCAAAGCGCGAGAAACAACGCCCAAAGCAAACGCCACGAGCGTCAGGGCGGCTTCCTCGGCTGGCTCACAGGCGACGACTAAGGGTGCCCCAAAGGGGGCATCCCACCCTCTTTCAATAGGACACCCAAATGACTTCAACACCTGATGCACTTCTTGGCCTCATTCGTGGGGCTGAGACCTCCAAGGGCTATGTGGACTTCTACAGAGGCTCCAAGATCGCACCCCCTAAACCCGTCACTGAGATGACCGTGAGCGAGGTCCGCGCATGGCAGGACGCTTCCGTCCGCGCTGGCTCCAAGTCCTCCGCTGTGGGCGGCTATCAGATCATCCGCAAGACCATGGACAGCCTGATCAGCGACCTCGGGCTGACCGGGGAGGAACTCTTTGACGAAGCCCTCCAAGACCGCATGGGCACCCAACTTCTGGCCCGCCGTGGGTACAACGATTGGGTATCCGGTAAGATCACTGACAGCCAGTTCGGGAACAACCTCTCCAAGGAATGGGCGGGTCTGCCGATGGTGACAGGTAAACGGTCAGGCTACAGTTACTATGACGGCGATGGCCTGAACAAATCGACAGTGACACCGGGGAATGTTCTGGAGGCCTTGAACGCTTCCCGCACAGGGTCTTCTTACGAGTTCCAGCGCCACCAAGGCACCACGGCGAGCGGGCCACGGCCAGCCCCATCGAGCTACAAGGCATCCCTCGAAGACTTGGTCCCGATGGAGACCTTCGAACAACGCGCGATCAACGCGGTTGAAAACACTCCGATCTCTACTTTCCGCTCCAAGGCACAAGACCTCGACTTCGCCCAGAAGGTTGAGGCCTCCACCCCGACTTGGTGGGATGCGTCAAAGATGGCCGCGAACGAGGAATGGATTGGACTGCATGCCGCCCGTCAAATTGGTCAGGAGCAGTTCACCCCAGACGCCGACTTCCGACTGACAGATGATCTCCTCAAAGAGGTCACTGAGGGGCTGGACGAGGTGTACCATAGCGGCCTCGGCGCTGCGACCTCTGAGGCTCACCTGAGAGCGCTCGCTTCGGAGCTACAGCGGGAACAACAGATCGACCAAGAGCTTGCTGGTTTGGGGTGGGCCGGTACAGGCCTGCGCATTGGTGCTGCAATCCTAGACCCCGTGGCTATCGCTGCAACAGCGGCAACGGAAGGCTTGGCTGCTCCTGTGATCTACGGTGCCAAGGTAGGACGTGTTGGCCGCGCTCTTCGGGCTGGCACGGTCGCTGGCAGCGTGAACGCAGGCATCGACGGCTACCTTGCATCTCAGGACCAGACAATGGGCTGGGAAGATGTCGCGATCTCTGCGGCGGCTGGCTTCGTGCTGGGCGGAACCATTGGCGGGCTGCGCGGCAAGACCCCGGAAGACAAGGCCATGGCTGAGGCCATCCAACGCGCCGAGGGAGATAACATCCGCCGCGCATTTGCCGGTGGTACGCCGAACGGCTCCATGGGCGCTGCCCGTGTACCGCAGGAGCCTGACCTGTCCGCTGCTGAGATCGTGGCGGCAGACAGTGCGGGTGCTCCTAAAGCAGCCCTTTCAGGTGCCCGTATCGACCGCTCCTCGGTGCTTAAGAGTTCTGAGAGCGACATCATGCGCCGCCTTGGCGGTGGTCTGGTCGAAGACGGCGTAGGCAACGCTGACGGGTCTACCAACCGCTTCTCGGTTTCTGAGAAGGTGAACCGTGAGGAGCGTGTCCGAATGGGCCGCTTCTATCGCACCTACAACTCAGCCTACCGCGACTGGCTCAAGGACCAAGGCAAGCGCCTGTTCTGGCAGCACGGCGTGAATGAGCGCTCCGAGTTCAACCGTCAGGTCTCCTTGGCAGTTCGCCGCGAGATCGACGCGCCCAACAACCCCCACGTCGCCAAGGTGGCGGGTCAGATGAAGAAGGAGTTCGCTGACCTCCTTGAGTTCGGCAAGCAAATGGGCATCCGTGGCTTCGATGAGATCAAAGCGAACAACAACTACATGGTCCGACGTCATCGCATAGATCGGCTGGATGATCTTGTGAAAGAGTTCGGCGGCGGCACGATGAACCGCATGATCGCTGAGAGCATCCGCAAGGCAAACCGTAAGTGGCGAAATGCTAACCCCGGTCGCGCCTCTGCCGTTGACGAGATCGACTACGAGACCAGCCTCAAGATTGCTTCGGCCTATGTGAAGAGCATCCGCTCACGGCGCTACGGTGAGTTCAACCTCAACCGAGCACTGGCGGGGCAGGACATGGAGACCCTCAAGATGATGCTGGATGACGCCGGTATGTCCGCTGAGGAGATCACTCGCATCTCCGATAAGGTCCGCTTCACACAAGACAGCGGGGAAACTGGACGCATCGCCTCTGCGAAATGGCGTCTCGATCTGGATGAAACCCACAGCATGAAGATGTACCCGCTCAACGGCGGGGAACCCCGTGTGGTTCGAATGGAGGACTTCCTTGAAAACGACGCTGAAATGCTGTTCGGCCAGTACGTCCGTTCGGTCACCGCAGCGGGGCACATGGAGGACTTCCTGAAAGAGTTCCGCGTAAGGGATGCTGAGGGGAACCTTCCTGCACATGCTCCATCTTTCGAGACCGTCAAGGGCTACATCGCTAAGGAAGCAGGGGAGAAAGGCCTCAGCGCGAAGAAGCTGAACGCAGAGATGCGTACACTCGACAACACCTACAAGCTGGTCCACGGCATCCCGATTGAGGGTGCATCTAACTTCCGCACCGCACAACGCATGCTGCGTGACTACAACTTCTCCCGTATCGGGGGGCAGTTGGGTGTCGCTCAGTTGGCCGAGATGGGGAACATCATGGGCAATGGCGGTCTGCGTGTACTGCTGCAGAACATCCCAGCGCTTCGGAAGATTTACGCCAACGCTAAGACAGGGGAGTTCTCTGACGAGTTCCTGAGCGAGATCGAGGCCGTGTGGGGTTTCGGTACTGACCTTGAACGGATGAACATGTCCGCGATGTTCGACGAGGCCGGTGCCGTTGAGCAGGCTTCTAACTTGCAGCGTCTCGATCATGGTCTCCAGCGCGCCAAGCGAATGACTGTGGTTGGCTCGGGTATGGGGCACGTCAACATGGCCCTGCAGCGCCTTAACGCCCGTGTGCTGGTCCAACGGTTCATGGACGATGCGACAGGACGCAGAGGCATCAGCGACAACCGCCTCCGTGTGATGGGTGTGTCGGAAGACATGCACGGTCGCATTCAAGAGCAGATGCGGAAGCACGTTGACCAAAGCAGAGGCATGCTGGGCAAGAAGGTCAAGCGCATCAACATCGAGAAGTGGGACGACTTGGACGCCAAGAACGCTTTCATCAACGGTGTGGACCGCTGGGCCAAGAAGTCTATCCAAGAGAACGACATCGGCAACATGCCTGACTTCATGAGCTACGAGCTTGGTAAGACCATCGGCCAGTTCCGCTCGTTCATGATGGCAGCGTATGTGAAGCAAACCCTCGCCGGTATCCATAACCGGGATTGGGAAACCTTCTCAGCCTTTACCACGTCCATGTTCTTCGGCGGGCTGTTCTACGCGGCGCAGCAAAACATCAACTCCATTGGACGCGATGACCGTGAGGACTTCCTCGAACAACGCCTGAACCCTCAGGCACTCGCTGAGGCGTCCTTCCAGCGGGCAGCGTTTTCGTCTGTCATTCCCCTTGCATTTGACACAGGCCGAGAGGCCTTCGGTCTCGATCCCATCTTCGACTTCCGGTCCTCAGGACTGAGAGGCGGCGGTGGCCCTGTCGGTGCAACTCTGGGGAACCCTACAGGCGACCTGATCGACGGCGTTTTCAGGGCGACGGGGGGCATGGCTCAGGCCGCTTTCTCGTCGGACTACGACTTCTCCCAGAAGGACGCCAAGGCTGTTGCCAAGGTGATCATGTTCCAGAACGCCTTTGGTATCCGCAACGTGATCGCCGCGATCTCGGGCCAACTTCCCGACCATTCCCAATAACCCGCAACTATGACCCTAATGGTCGCCCTTAGGAAATACCTAGGGGCGGCCCCTCATGGAGGCCATTATGGCAAAAACTATCAAGACATACGTGTCGGATGGCTCCACGACCATCTACACTTTCGAGTTTGATTACATCAGCAAGGCCTTCGTGAAGGTTCTGATTGATGGCGTCTACTCAACAGACTTCACACTTTCGAACACCTTTCAGGTGACCCTCGGCAAAGCCCCTGCTGCTGGCGCTGTCATTGTCCTCAAGCGTGAAACCGATCAGGCGCGCCTTGTCGAGTTCGTTGACGGCTCTGTACTGATCGCAAAGGACTTGAACGTCGCGTCTCTGCAGGCTCTTCACATTGCAGCGGAAGCGTTTGATGCAGCGAGCGGCTCCCTGCTGCTTGATGACTCAGGCGCTTTCTCTGCTGGCGGCAGACGGATTACCAAGGTCGCTGACCCTATGGACGGCGGCGATGTCGCCAACAAGCAATGGGTTGAGCAGTCCGGTACTTCTTTCGTCACCGCGACCACCGCCTTGAAGAACGCTGCTGAGACTGCACGGACAGGCGCAGATGCCGCTAAGGCCCGCGCAGTGACTGCCGAAGGTAACGCCGCTTCCTCCGCCACAGCGAGCGCACAGAGCGCCTCTCAGGCGGCTTCTTCTGCCGCATCAGCGAACGCCCACAAGGTGGCTGCTGAGACTGCCCAACAGGGTGCCGCTTCTTCTCTGGCCTCCGTGCAGCAGATCGAGACCCAGATTGGTGATCTCCGTGCAGACGGCGCTGCTGCGGTTGCTGAATGTGCCCGCTTGGAGGGCCTTGCAGGGGGCCATGAGAGTGCAGCACAGGCTTCGGCTGTCGCTGCTGCTCAGTCGGCTCTGGACGCTGCCAACGCGGCGGGTTTCGATCCAGCGTCATTCGCGGCTGCAGCCCACACCCACGGCTGGACTGAGGTGACGGGCAAGCCCTCTGTGTTTCCACCTGCGTCCCACAATCATTCGTGGACCTCTATCACAGGGAAACCGACGACATATCCGGCGTCGTCCCACAGTCACGATCATATCGGCGGGGTTCACTACACCACGTTCATGCGTAAAGACGAACTCAGCCACACCAAGGGTCTCGTCTCGATAGGCCGAAACTCCTCGGAACAACTTAGGCTCGGCTACAATGCTGGTGCATCCCTCAGCCCCTACGTAGGTTTCTACCGAGGTGGCACGACGCGCGTGGGGTATATTCAAGGTCTCTCAGACCGTCTGCGTATATCCCGAGATGGTGGAGGAAGACTTGACCTGTTCGGGTCAGGCGATGCGCGGATTAACGACAAGCGGGTCTTCCACGAAGGTCACAAACCAAACTGGAACGGTGAAATCGCCAACCGCCCAAATTTCAGCATCTCCACCGGAAACCCATCTGGCGGGAAGGACGGAGACTTCTGGTTCAAGGTATAATCCATGACAATCTACTCAAGACATGGTGGTAGCTGGAAAGCTGCCACACCTTACGTGCGTCATTCGGGAAGCTGGAAGAAACCCAAAGAGGTTTTCGTTCGGCGGAACGGGAAGTGGACAAGCGTTTGGCAGGACATCAAGGAAATTCGCTATTCGGTCACGACGCTGGCTGACAGAAAAGGGAATTGGTACGGCACTTTGAAAACCTTCGAAGCGGGGGATGCGATGCCGCCATTCCTCAGTGGGTCAAAGCCAAACGACCGTCGCCTCCTCATCACCGCAGCACAGGGCATTCCCGGCCAATCGTCAGGTATCTACGCCGGAAGCGTCTACATGTACGAGCTACTCACCAGCAACGGCAACTTGGCTGACCAAAACTTCCGCACTAACCATCCGCTCAACAAGGTGGTCTCCCTAGAGTTGCGGAACAAGACCACCAACAAGCGCCTAGAGTATTGGACCCCCTCAGATAGCAGGGCCTACTTGGGCGGCATCTCCCAAGGTGGTCACGGCTTCTACGCGGGCATCGAACCGCTTCCTGTGAAGACTTGGGATAACGATGTGCAGCCGGGTCAAGTCATCGAACTGAGAATTAGAGGACGTTGGTAATGAAAGTCTACGACATCACCCAGAACACTGACCGACCATGGCTCGCATTCGTCGGCATCCCCGGTGTTCTCCCGTTCGTTATGGCAGAGGAAGCAGGGCATGCTGTTCTGGTCCGCGCAGTCTACGACGGGTTCTCCACCATATCAGCGCTGTTCGCTGTTCCCATGGCAGACGGTGGCCACGAACTCTTCTTGTTCTCCCGTGAGGGCATGACGAAGGTCACCGCCTTCAACTCAGAACACCACCACGTTTCGATCATCTCAGCCAACCCTCAGGCATACGCTAAGGCACTCAACACGGAATACTTCTTCGCGCGCTCAACAGTGCAACGGGAAGGTTTCTTTGAAGGCCGGTTTGAAGGCTGGGTGGAGTTCGACGCTGGCGGGACGCGCTGGGCCGGATTGGAGGTCACCGAATGATACGCTCCATTCACATCCTTCTCATCATGCTGGCGGGCATCTTCGCCGGTATCGTTTATCGCGATGCGGGCCTGTTTTGGTGGGCCTGTGCTATCGCAATGTACTTCGTCTTCGGTTGCCTCGGAGTGGTTGTCACCTTCCACCGTTACCTATCGCATCGCAGCTTCCAGTTCCGGTGGTGGTGGTTAGAGCGTCTGTTTATTCTGTTCGGCCATCTGGCTGGCTCAGGAAGCGCGATAGGGTGGGTTGCTGTCCATAAGGCGCACCACGCTTACAGTGACACTGATAGAGACCCGCACGGGCCGCGTCGGGGGTGGAGAAACTTCGTCCCTGACTACGACGATGTGGTGAACTATCGGATGGTCCGTTCGATGCTACGAGATCGCTATCTCAGGTGGCTCCACAAGAACGGCATCCTCCTCATTGCAGCCTACTACCTCGCTCTCTGGCTCATTGGGGGAGACATCGCTGTCGCCTTCTTCGGTGGCATCCCTCAGGCAATCACAATCCTCATGTCCGTCATCACGAATTGGGTCGGCCACGTCTACGGCTATCAGACCTATGAGACCGGCGAGGACAGCCGCAACTGCTGGTGGCTCGCAATCCCTGCATGGGGCGAAAGCTGGCACAACAATCATCATGCAAAGCCCGGAAGGGCAAGCTTCTCCCACAAGTGGTGGGAAATCGACATCTCGGGCGCAGTCATCGCGCTCATCTCAAAACAAGGAACCATGAAATGACACTCGCAGAAATCGCAGTAATCGCACTCTTCCCTACCGCCTTCATCGCCCTCGTCGGCGTGGCGTCCGCGCGTTCTGGCCGCACCCTCATCCGCAAACTGCAGACCGAAGTGCGCAACCTTGAGAAAGAACTGTTGGAACTTCAATACGATCTGGGCGTCAAAGAGCGCCCCGAGTTCGGTGACTTCTAATGAAACCCGAAACCCCCGACTACAGCCGCATCTTCTTGATGTTGGGTGAGATGAGCGGGGACTTGAAATATCTAGTCGAAGAGCGGCGGTCAACGAACCGTCGCCTCGACGAAGTAGAAGCCCGAATGGAAAAGCACGTAGATGAACTCGACGACCGTGTTGCCCTGCTAGAGGCATTCAAAATCCGAGTAGGCGTCTTGACGGGCGCTCTCGGGGTTCTTGTCCCCACGGGTCTCACGGTGTTGGCCCACTATTTTGGACTACTCTAAATGACAAAGAAAGCAACCTCAGACCTGATGGACCAACTTCATGCGCTCACTGCGCAGAGCTTGGCCGACATCATCCAGAACGGCATCCCCGTGTTCTCGAAAGAGACCGGCGAGGAAGTCGGACGGGAGCCTGCGCCTGCGAGCTACATCGCTGCAGCCATCAAATTCCTCAAGGACAACGACATCACCGCTGACCCCGGCGCTGACCGCTTCGATCCTCTGGAGGACGCGCTGAAAGACCTCCCCACGCTCGATGATGGGGATGACAACACCTACTACAACTGAGTGAGGCCTTCGGGCCTCCTTCACCCCAGCTTTAAGTGACACCCACAAGGCCCTGCATTCGCGGGGCTTTTTGCGTTTCACCTACAAGGAAAACCTAATGATACCCGAACGTAACCACGACGGGCGGTCAAGACAGGTGCGCCGACAGGAGGAGAGAAAAGACCCTCTTAAGAAGGACTTCCGTCTATTTCTTCATGTCGTCTGGAAGCATCTGGGCCTCCCCAAACCCACGCCAGTTCAGTTGGACATCGCTTGGTACATGCAACATGGCCCGCGAAGGAAAATGGTTCAGGCGTTCCGAGGGGTCGGCAAGACATGGGTCTACGCAGCCTTCGTCTGCTGGCGCTTCTACTGCAACCCTGAATGGAAGATCATGGTTGTCTCCGCCACAAAGACTACCGCTGATGACTTCTCGCGCTTTGTGAAGCGTCTCATCCACGAGATGCCTCTATTGGAGCACCTCATCCCCCGCGAAGATCAGCGTAACTCCAATGTGTTCTTCGACGTTGGCCCGTCAAAACCGTCCAAAGACCCCTCACTCAAGTCCGTAGGCATCACCGGCCAGATCACAGGCTCCCGTGCTGACGAAATCCTCGCGGACGACATCGAGAGTTTGAACAACTCGGCGACCGAAGGTGCCCGTGAGAGGCTGTCTGAGGCCGTCAAAGAGTTCGACGCTGTTCTGAAACCGGGGGGCGTGATCACCTACCTCGGCACACCTCAGTCTGCCATGACGATGTATATCAAGCTGCCCGAGCGTGGCTACAACATCCGCATCTGGCCAGCACGAGTCCCAGAAGACACCAACGTCTACAACGGGCAGCTCGCGCCGTTCATCTACAACTTGATCGAAAAGGGCTGGCCTGTCGGTACATCGACTGACCCCGACCGTTTCTCCAATCAAGACTTGGATGAACGTGAAAGATCTTATGGCCCTGCAGGTTTCGCTCTGCAGTTCATGCTGAACACCAGCCTGAACGACAGCTTGCGGTTCCCGTTGAAGCTGGCTGACATGATCACGATGCCTCTGGACCCTCACATGGCCCCTGCGCAGCTTGCTTGGTCCTCTGGTGCAGAGCACCTGATCGAAGGTGTTCATGTGTCAGGTCTCCCCGGCGACAAGTTCTACGGTCCCATGTTCGTGGGTAAAGACTTCCTGCCTTACAGTGGTTCCGTCATGGCCATCGACCCTTCGGGCCGTGGTCAGGATGAGACAGCATACGCGGTGGTCAAGCACCTCAACGGGATGCAGTTCGTGACCGCTGCCGGTGGTCTGGTTGGCGGCTACGATGACGAGACTTTGGACAAGATCGTTCAGGTCGCCAAAGATCAGAAGGTGAATGTCCTGCTGGTCGAGGGCAACTTCGGCGGAGGCATGTTCGCGAAGCTCCTGATGGCGGCGTGTAAGCGGAACCAGTATCTCGTTCAGATCGAAGAAGTGAACCACTCGAAGCAGAAAGAGATGAGGATGGCCGACACCATCGAGCCTGTCCTCGCGCAGCACCGCTTGGTCATCTGTCAGACGTTGATCAACCGGGACTTCGAGACAGCCTCGGAGGCCTCGTATAGCCTGTTCTGGCAGCTTACCCGACTCACGCGGGAGAGAGGGTGCCTGAAACATGACGACCGCTTAGACGCGCTCTCAATGGCTGTGGCGTACTGGACAGAACAGATGGCCCAGAACTCGGAGGATGCCTTCGAGAAGCACCAACAGAAACTCCGTGACAAGGCCTACAAGGACTTCATCAAGGAAGTGAAAGGCGGGATCGAAAGCCGCATCGCCATGGGCGGTTTGAAGCGCCGAAAACGCAAAGGCTTCACGAGCCTCTGAGGGACTCCCTGAGGGCCTCTAACTAATCCTGGGACTCTCACTCCCAACCAACCTTCAACACGCCCTGCTGACTCGCTCTGCGAGCCGGTGGGGCTTTTTTCGGAACCTATCTCTATGTCTAATCCACTGACCGTCTACGGGTATGACAACGGCTGTCCTGCCTGTGACGATCTCAAACAACTTCTCACCTTGTTGAGTATCCCCTTCGACTTCATCGCTGTGGCTCCTGACAGCCGCGAGAGAGCGGTGCTGAGGGAAGCGGGGTATGAGACAGTACCTCAAGTCTTCACGCCCTCAGGAGTCTCCGTAGGCGGTCTCAGCGACTTCCGTAAGGTGGCCCGCTTGGGGCTGCAGGCAGGGGGCTTGCTAGGCTGAACCTCAGGGGGTGATTTCCCCTTCTATCGAAGGAGGAGATACACCCTCCAACACCCCCTCTGAGACACCCTAAAAAGATAAGCCTTCTCAATCACCTACAATTAACCCGCATCTAAGCCCTAAGGATGAAACCTTAAGGTATATGTTAGAGGTTACCTTAAAGGGTCCATGACCAGAATGAGTAAGTGGACGTGAGAGGGCATGTACTTCTCCTCCTCCTCCGAGAAAGACCCATGATGAAGGTGCCCCCTAGCGGGGGTATAGACCATGGATGCTCGAAATAAGCATCTCGACAGTGGGTCTTCCCCCTCAGGGTCTCCCTCGGGGCTGACGCCCCTCAGTCAACCCTGTCAAGCACATACCTCTGTCAACCGGGAACCCATTTTATTTTCACCGCAAAAATGTGACACCCAGAGATAGATAGAGATGACCGCGCGCACCCCCCTCGGCTCCTCCAGATCGCACCGGCACGGCACCTCAAGTCACCGCTTCAGGTCACCAACACGCGCACCGTCCTTGTTTTGTTGGGGTTGCGGTGGATTATAAATCCCGCGACACGCCGCAAGGGCACCATCACGGCCACCATCAAGAGCACATCAAGGGGCGTTGGATTGTGTCAGCGCGTGACCGTCCGAAGGGGTGCAGTCAATCTGTTTTGTCTCCACGATAACAGACGCCACGTCCACTCTAACGGACACCATCACGGACACCATCAGGCGCACCATCACGTGACCTTTTGAGGGCGTCTATAGGTACGCGCGGGAGCTATTATACGCAAAGGCACCATCACGGGCACCATCACGGGACGCTTGGGGGCACCATCACGGCACCATCAGGGACACCGCGGGCCTGTTTTTCATGGTGCGGGGGAAACATTGTCCTTTTTCTTTCGTTTAAAAACAGACACTTAGCATCTTTCTCGTCACTTTCGGGAAATATCCACTTGCGGAGATAATCCACTTGCGGCTAGAACAATATCACCGAACGGCAGACACGGCGCAGGGCGCTACGGGCCGGACGGGGCAGGGGCCAGCCGCCCGAAGACATATCACCGGCTGGGGGTCGAAGCCAAACCCGCTCGCTTAATTGCAACGCGGCCTGAGGTGACCGGCTCAGAGGGCTTCCTACGGGATGCTCTGACCACCTAAGCGCAGACCACGGCGATGTGACGGAGTGCGGCGATGGTGGGCAGGGCATGACGGGCGATTAAGATCGGGTGACCGGCGGCTCAGTAAACACGAAACCATATCGTTGGTTTCATAAGCTGCCCGAGCGGGCTGTTTTTGTAACCTAACGTATCCACTTACGGAGAGACTTCACATGCCGAGCCATATCATCTACCAAGGGCCAAGCCTTCTCGACGGTCAAGAGATCATCGTCGTTGCTCAGACCAAGACAAGCAACCGCAAGACAGGCGACATGGTGCAGACCTACATTCTGCGGGCTGACATTGACCCAATCAGTGCAAGCCGCACCGGCCAAGACTTCTCGATCTGTGGGAACTGTCCGCACCGTGGCAAGGCACATGACGGCGATAAAGGGCAGGCCAAAGACCGCACCTGCTACGTCACTCTGGCCCATGGTCCGCGCTCTGTCTATGCCGCCTTCAAGCGTGGTGTATATGATACCGTGACCGGCCATGAGGCAATCAAAGCTATCGGCAAGGGTCGCATGGTCCGCATTGGCACCTATGGCGACGGCGCTGCAGTGCCTTCCTACATCTGGGATAGCCTGTGTGAAGACGCCACCGGCTGGACCGCATACACCCACCAAAACGGCGTAGATGGTGCCGCGACTGACCCTAAGCGCTTCATGACCTCAGCAGACAGCAAGGCCGAAGCTGCAGCCGCGTGGGCCATGGGTCAGCGCACCTTCCGAGTGATTGCCGACGTGGCCGATGTGGTGGCCGGTAAGGAAATCCTCTGCCCTGCCTCCGATGAAATGGGCAAGCGCACCACCTGTGACCTTTGCGGGCTATGCGCTGGGGCATCCAAGAAAGCCAAGTCCATTGCCATCGTTGCGCACGGCACATCCGCCAAGAAAGCCAAGGCCCTAGTTGCGGCCTAATGTATCCACCTACGGAGAGACTTCACATGCAAACTCTGAACACCGAACCCTTCACATTCACCTTCATGGACTTCCTGAGCCTGCACTCTGGGGGACTGCTTCTGGCGGTCCTTATCGGGGCCGCTGGGGCATGGGTCTTTGCCGAGATGGAGGGCTGATCAATGAGGCTTACTTTAGTTGGCTCTGAGGGGCACTGTGTGGTGGACGCTGACGGCACCATCATGTCGCGTGAGGGTTATGACCAGATCGAGAGCTTTAACCTGCTCCACACCAGTCTGCCCAAGGACTACGGCATCGAAGCCTTTGACGACGTAGACATCATTTTCTTTGGCTGGAAGATGAAAGACGGCACCTACGAGCCACCCTCAGATTATGAACGCGAGGGACCGAACGGGGTATGGGAAACCTTACCTCCTCGCCGCTTGGAGGGTTGGGTATGAGGAGCGTTCCGTTGCGACACGTACCAGCGGGCGCACTGATCAAACGCAAGAGAGACGCAAAGAAAGTCTACTTGCGTGAGCACTATGACAGGGCGAGCAAGAAATACTGCCTGACCGACTACGAAGACGTGGGTCGCTCGATTTTCCTGAGCGGCGACACCGTCGTCTTCATTGACTTCGAATATTGAGAGGAAGCGACATGCAGGACTTCTATTTGCCGCCTGAGAAAGAACTGGACTTCGGATGAACTTTTTCTTGGACACCGGCCTTCCGCTAATCATTGCAGTAACCGTGGCGCTGGGTCTCTGGTGCCTGACAGGGGGAAACGTCAGATGAAACGAGCGCAGATCGACAGACGCATATTTATTGAGCACGAGCGTCAGGGCCTTCTCGGGCCGTGGCTTGTACATACGCTAGAGAAAGACAAGCGGATGTTAAAAAAGTCGATCCAGTCGGCGAAACGTCGCGTAAAGTCGTGACATATCCGAAAGCGACTAGACTATATACCAATGGATACTCCCAAAGTTATTGGCTCTAACCTCCTGACATTTTTCAGGCTTAGAGGGACTTAGGGCAGGGGCGCAAATTTCTGGTGCCCTTCCCGTTAAGGTAGGACAACAAGCAATGATCTTGACTACGCTATCGACACCACTCCGTGATGTAGTCGTTGAATACTCTCCCAAGGCCAGTTGGTCGTCTTGGGAATACCACCGCGAGGGGAATGACACTCATATCTTCTGCGGAAAATTCTCGCTAGTGCAAACAAAGCGTTTCCAGAAATTTCAATGGCCTGTATGGTATATCACACGGGCATTAGCAGTCATCTTTACGTTGTATTCACTGGCTTTCTTAGCCGGTTGGGCTGTAGCAGGTGACGAGACACTCAAAAATGAACAGACAGGGGCTGAAATCATTCCCTGCTAAAGGGGACAATGACTATGAACACGACCACTTTCGCTTCGGACGATAAGCGTAGGGACTTCCGATCTACCTACAATCTCTTCCAGCTTATGCGGGACACCGAAAAGGACATGCCAATGTCCATGGCGGCTGTCTTTGCATGGGTGGCACTCAATGAGGGGTCAACGCAAGTTGAACTCCGCAACGCACTGGATATGCCCAGCGCAACATCTTCGCGCATCCTCGCGGCGCTCTCTAAGGTGCATCGTCTCGGGAAGCCGGGACACGACCTGATCGAGTGGGTCGAGAACCCCGAAGACCGGCGCGCGAAGCTGCTCTACCTGACAACCAAGGGCAGGGCACTAGCAAACAAGATGGTGGACACCCGTTGAGGGTGTTCACTTCCTTTTACCCCAAAAGCTCCACTTGAAAGGACACCCCATGGATGCAACTAACATCATCGCCCGCCTTCGTGACGCTCAGCGCGGCGGCTTCATGGACCATGTTACCGCAGCCAAACTGCGCAACCTTGAGATCGAACTGGCTGGGACTGAGCAGGAGGACTTCACCTGCGATATTATGGGCTACGATACGGTCCTGAGTTACCTCGCCAAGACGAACCCCGAAGCGCTGGAACTGATGGTGAACCCCGTTCACGAAACCATCAGTGTTGGCATTGATTTGTCAAAAAGGCTCCACTCACGGGGTGTTCCCATCATCAAGGTAGCTGCATGTGAGCACATGAAACGCCGCTTCCCTAAAGCACGGTACGTCAATGCTTACCCGACCAACGAACTCGCCGCTTATTTCGCCTGAACTAAACGATGACCCCTGTGATGACTGGTCGCAGGGGCCACTCCACAAACTGAGAGGACGCTCCAATGGCAATCCGCAACAAAGGCAACAAGTATCAGGTAGACGTGACAGTGAAGGGCGTCCGCGCTCCTCGTGTTTCCTGCGATACCCTGCATGAGGCACAGGCAGTAGAGGCTCAATTCAAGGCACACCTACTGGCCGGTGGAGACCCCGCCGATCTGGTGCAGGACAGCGGCAAGGCTAAGGCCTCCAAGGGTCCAACTCTGGGCGACCTTCTGGACGTGACCATTCGCGATGAATGGAAGGGCACCAAGGCAGAGACATCCAGTATCCGCAACGGCAGCGTCTGGCCTGACGAGCTTGGCTATGACTTCCTCCTGTCTGACCTCAAGCCCGACAATGTGACTGAGGTCTGCGACCGTCTGGCCGTCAAGGGCAACTCAGGGGGCACCATCAACCGCAAGCTCGCGGCGCTGGGGAAGATGCTCACCATTGGTCAACGGCGCGGCTGGGTCCAGAAGTTCAAGCTACCGAAGAAGAAGGAATACACAGGCCGTCTGCGCTACTTTACGGATGACGAGATGGAGAGCCTGATCGACTTCGCTAAGGGCGATATTGACATGCTCAACCTGATCATCCTCGGGGTCGAGACAGGCATGCGCCAAGGTGAATTGCTGGCCCTGACGCCCCGCGACATTGATCTCAAGCGTGGCCTGATCATCGTCAACGAGACCAAGTCTGACGAGAACCGCTCGGTTCCCATCACCGAAGAAGCCAAGGTGGTATGCGCGCGCCTGATCAAGGGCCTGAAAGCACACCAGCGGGTGTTTGATACGCGCCTCACCAGCGAGAACATCAGCCGCTTCATGCGCCGCTGGAAGCATCACCGTGATCTGCCCGATGAAGACGAGGCAGTGTTCCACACCCTGCGCCACACCACATGCTCTCGCCTCGTGCAGGAGGGGGTGCCTCTGGTGATCGTGCAGAACTGGATGGGCCACAAGGTGATCGAAACCACCATGAAATACGCGCACCTCGCGCCTAACAGCCTCGACATAGCGCTCAAGGCACTTAACGACCGAAAAGGAACTTGAAATGACATTCTTTGATCTTGTGTTTAAGCGGAAATCTGGACGCGGAGGCTTCCAAGCACGCCATGACTATACAAATGGGTACGGGGTGAGCGTCATAGACGACGGCTACGGGTCAGATGCTGGTCTCTACGAGGTGGCTGTCATGTTTCAGGGTGACCTCTGCTACGACACGCCCATCACGGACGACGTGCTGGGGCACCTCACATCTGACGATGTGACTGACATCATGGAACGTGTGTCCAAGCTCCCATCGCCCTTCATGCTTCCCGCGCCCAAGGCCATGAACACAGGGGACGCCGCATGAACTGGAAACCACCACAGGGTTGGATATGGCCGCGCACCTTCGTGACACCTCCACCAGCCCCTGAGGGGTATGTCCTTGAGGTGGAGTATGAATGCTTCCTAGGGACTGAGAAAAGGTGGCGATACGTACCTGCTTGACGACTCACTGACAGCCCCATAAACCAGCCCTCGTGCCGCTCTGGTGGAATGGTAGACACGAAGCATTCAAAATGCTTTGCCCACAAGGCGTCCCGGTTCGAGTCCGGGGAGCGGCACCATCCCAAGAACCAATCTCTTGACCTTCTGAACACTCACCACTAGCTAACCGGCTATGGTGAATAAACTCGACCGCATCGCTTTTGGGCTGTTCGTCCTTGCCACCGTGAGTCTCTCATACTCTGAGGCTCTGGCGGCTATTCTGTTCGTCCCAGCGGTGGTCGCTGCAGTGGTCTACTTCAAGACCCGCTGACCTTCACCTACCCAACAAGGAACACCATGAACAAACTTGTACTCGGCTTCGTCGTGGCCGTGCTCTTCGTTGTCGTCTGGATTGCAACCCTACCTGACGAGCGCCCGCCGCGCTGGGGTGAGGTGTGTGCCAGACACGAATACTTCACCACACTCGTGCCTATCTTTAACGGCAAGAGCACCACCATGGTGCCTCAACAGCAAGCCCGCTGCGTCCTGCGCGAGCGTGTCTGTTTGCCTGCTGGGAAAGACTATACCGGCCCATCAACTTCCTGCTCTTAACCACGTCCAATTACATCCACTTGCGGAGCCAATATGACAGACGACACGCGCACCTTCAAAGAGAAGCTGATCGACAAGACAGCAAAGTTCATCCATGAGAAAGTCCCTGCACACAGTCGCGCAGAATACGAGGAACTGCTCGCCACCAACACCGACCTCGCCATCAAACTGATTGGCATCTGGCGTGACCATGAAGAACTCCGCGCCGCCTACTTTCAGCTTCAAAAGGAGGCCTGTGAGGGCATCCCTATGCCTCCCATCAAGGTGACCGCGAGCACGGCGATGTTGCCTTATGATCGGGTGATCGCGCACGAAGTCCATTGGTCTATGGAGCCGTTCATGGCGAACTTCAAAATGGCGGAAGACCCGAGGGTCCGTTTCGACCGCACACCTGAGGTCGCCCGCGCATTCCACCGAATGTTCCACGAAGAGTTTGTCCCCAAGCTTTGGGAAGAGACGGCGAACACCCTAGGCATGGCGCAGGGGCGCGCAGCCGCAGCATGGAAGAGACCCGCAGCATGAACCAACTGATCTTTGCAATCCAACGCCACCTCGCGCACCGCTGGGGCTTCATCACGCAAGCCGAACACACCCGCCTACTGGAACGGGGTCTGCGCGAGTACCGCACCCAAGCCGGTCACCAGTTTGACTTGATCAACCAAGAGCGCCTGAACATCTACCGTGAACTGACTGAGGCGAGGAAGCGCATCCGCGACCTCGAAGGGGAAGCCGAGTTCGCTCGCGAGAAGTATGAGATCGACATGATCACAAGTATCAGCAGCCCCACGCAGATCACATCAGAGGACTTCTGATGCGGTTCTTCTACCACAACGACGGCAATCCTCGACTGGACCACCTCAACAGCATCCTATCTCAGCCCCTTCTGTTTGCCCCAGCAGACACCGTGAAGGCTCTGACCTTTGGTGCATTCTACGGCGCAGGACCGAGGCCCATGGCTCGGATGCTTTGCGGGCAGAAAGCTCCACAAGTGGATGTTATTTCTGTCACGCGGCGGGACAGGGAATCACCCGACAGTTCCGTGGTCGTCACCAGTGACATGGACGGTGACATAGGCGGTGACGCGGTGACGAGAGGAACCGTGGAATATCAATGGCCTACCCAGCTTCCACGGGATTCAAAATCCCCCGCCTTCACGGGCGTGAGAGTTCGAGTCTCTCCTTGGGCACCACAAAATCAATAGGTTACGTCGTGTAGTTAATGTTGGTGAGCGCGCCCGCTCCACACAATTTCGCTTAAAATCCGCTTTTCGTTGAACCTTGATACGACCAAAGGCCTATGAGGGCTTTGGGACATATCTCTAGGTGCATGAGCCCCTCGGGCCTATAGTTTCCCTCACTCTTGGGGAGGAGAGATATGTCACAGTCAACCAGCAATCGAAAATCCACAGCAGCCCTTGTTGTTGCTGCCCTTGTGTTCCTTGTCAGTCTCGCGGGGCTGGGCTGGGGATTTGTTGTCTCGGCCATTCTGGCGGGCGCGGCGTTTTTTGGCATGACCATGATGAGCAAATCAGCGAGCGCTGCTGAAGCGCCTGAAATGCCAGCGGCACCGGAGCCTGTTGCGACGCCCGCGCCCGAGCCGGCGGCGCCCGTGGCTGAGCCGGAGGTTGCCCCAGTACAAGAGGCTCAGGAAGCCGAGCCCGAGACGGCACCTGCAATGGCGGAAGCTACGGCAGAGGCTGACACTGAAACGCGGGTCGCTGAACCCGCAGTCACGGCAGGAATGGTGAAATTGGGAACGTTGCTTCCGGGTGAGGCGGAGCTGTCAGAGCGCAGAGGGGCCTGGCGATACGAGGGCTAAAGGCGCAGGCCGTGGTCTTGGCAAAAAAATAGGCGCCTGAGTGGCGCCTTTTTCTTATTACGGGGATTGGGACGTGTTTGGGGCTTAGCGGCCCCAAGTGCGGACGGGTCCACAATCCATATGCACAAAGTTGGAACCGGAATAGCGGCCAACACCACCGGCGCGGCAGGCGGCTGCTGCGCGGGCCATTTGGGTCACTGAGCGGGAAGAGAGGCGCAAGTCTGCGGCTTGGCCTTTCATGTGCAATGAGTTCTTCGCCACGCCGCGGGAGCGGGAGCGCAACATCGCGTTTGTCTTGGGGCTGCGGTAGCCGGACAGCAGCATGTAAGGCTCGCCAGCGTCCATCAGATTGTGGGCTGCGGCCATGATGTCGATGGTGCGGATGTCCATGTTGATAACGTCATTGGTGCGCCAGTCACGCATGAAGGCGTTGACCTCGCTGACCGCGTCTTTGATGTACTCGCCTTCAACCCAGTAAATGGTGTCGATGCGCTCACCGGTGCGGCCTGAATACATGCGAATGCGGCGGATATCACCGCCACCGCGCAAAAAGCCCGCTGCTTTGGAATATGTCGGAGCCGCAGTCAATGCTGTTGCTGCAAACGCGCCCAGCAAGCCGCGCCGCGTCATGCTCAAAGAGCCGTCGTTCGGTTCGTTCATAGTTTCAGCGCCTGTCCCGTCGCTTACCTGCCACCGCGATGTTACGCGGCCGTTGTTGTCATCCATCCCCTCAGATGTGCGGTTTTTATGGCACACAAGGATTTCTACACCAAGGTTTCTTTTTGGCGTTGACGGGCGGAGCATGGGTTTTAGGCAGAATTTTGCTTAATTCCTGAACAAAAGGTTTCCGCCGCAGGACTTGTGGCGTCGCTGCACCGGTGCAACAAATTGCACCACATTCCCCCCTTTGGCGAACTTGTGATTGGACAGCGTTGCCGATACGGAGAAAATCGAAGTCTGAATTGATCCCGACTATTGGAAGTTTCTTATGTTGCAACCCTCGCGCGCGTCCCGCTTTAAGCGCTGTGTTTTCAGCTCTGTCACCGCGGCTGTCCTCGCTGTTTCACTGCTGACCACGGAAGCGCAGGCCTTCCCAGCCTTTAAGCAGGCGGTTGCAGAAACAGCGGCGCGCGACGATGCGATTGCAGCCTATTACCGCGGCGCGGATTTCGATCCGATCTGGACTGGGGAGGGGGAGATCTTTGTTCAGCGGCGTAAGGCACTGATCAACGCACTGTCCCGTGTCGAAGATCATGCATTACCGGCGGCACGTTATGATGTGGATCGTTTGGTTGCCCAAATGGCCAGTGCGCGCAGTGCGCGGGATCTGGGGCTTGTGGAAGTGGCGCTCAGCAAGGCTTACCTGAGATATGCGCGTGATCTGACGTCCGGCATGCTGGTGCCGTCCCGTATTGACGAAGAAATTGTGCGCGAGATTGCGCGGCGTGACCGCACCGAGCTTTTGCAGAGCTTTATTGCGGCGGAGGACGCGAAGAGCTTCCTGCGCGGGCTTGCGCCGCAAACGCCGGAATACACCCGCTTGATGAAAGAGAAGCTGCGCCTTCAGCGTTTGGTTTCTCAAGGAGGGTGGGGCGAGAGCGTGCCTGTTGCCAAGCTGGAGCCGGGAGACAAAGGCCGTTCGGTTATTGCGCTGCGCGACCGCCTGATGCGGATGGGCTTTATGGAGCGCTCCGCCACCGCGTCTTATGACAGCGACGTTGAGAACGCCGTGCGCGCATTCCAGACAGCCCATGGTTTGGAAATTGATGGCGTCGCGGGCAAAGGCACGATCAGCGAGATCAACGTATCTGCTGAGACCCGCCTGAAATCCATCATGGTCGCCATGGAGCGGGAGCGCTGGCTGGATCGTGAAACCGAAGGGCGCGAAATTCTTGTCAACCTGACCGACTTTTCCGCGAAGATTATCGATGACGGCAAGCTGACCTTCCGCACGCGCTCGGTGGTTGGCAAGAACCAGAGTGATCGCCGCAGCCCGGAATTCTCCGACACAATGGAGCATATGGTCATCAATCCAACCTGGAATGTGCCGCGCTCTATTGCCACCAAGGAATACCTACCTCTGCTGAAGCAGAACCCGAACGCTGTGAGTTATCTGCGTTTGGTGAATGGCCGCGGTCAAACGGTTGATCGCAGTGCGGTTGATTTCTCCCAGTTCACAACCCGGAACTTCCCCTTTGACATGAAGCAGGCGCCGGGCAACCGCAATGCGCTGGGTTTGGTCAAATTCATGTTCCCGAACCGGCACAATATCTATCTGCATGACACACCTCAAAAGGCGCTCTTTAAACGCGAAGTGCGTGCTTACAGCCATGGCTGTATCCGGCTGCAGCAGCCGTTTGAATTTGCCTATGAGCTTCTGTCCAAACAGGAAGACAACCCCAAAGGCTTCTTCCAGTCGCGTTTGAAAACCGGGCGCGAAACACATGTGAATTTGGAGCAGAACATCCCGGTGCACATCATTTACCGCACGGCTTACACCGAGGCCAAAGGTCCGGTGCAGTATCGCCGCGACGTCTATGGGCGTGACGCAAAGATCTGGGAAGCCATGGCAAATGAAGGGGTGGCCTTAACCTCTTATCAAGGCTAAACACGCCTCCGACATCATCCGGAGGGTTGCACATGGCGTTTACGGTTCAGCAGATTGCTGCAGCAATTGATGCGCAGGCACATGGCAACGTTGATTTGGTCGTGGAGCGGGTTGCCGAACCTGCCATGGCTGGTCCGGATGATCTGGCGCTTCTGACCAATCCGAAATTCGCCGATGGGCTTGCCAAAGGGCAGGCCAAAGTGGCGCTTCTTTGGGATGGTGCAGACTGGCAAGGCATGGGGCTTGAGGCCGCGATCACCGCCAAGCGCGGACGGTTTGCCATGTCGGGACTGTCGCGCATGATGGACCCCGGTCAGGGCTATCCGGAAGGCATTCACCCGACTGCACTGATTGACGAAACCGCCTCGCTGGGCGAGGGTGTCTCCGTTGGACCCTATGCGGTTGTCGGCGCAAACGTGCAGATTGGTGCGCGCAGCGTTATTGGCCCGTTTTGTCACATTGGGGCAGACACCCGTCTGGGTGAGGACACAATGCTGCGCGATCACGTCTCGATCGGCGCGCGCGTCACCATCGGAGACCGGTTTTGGGCCCAACCTGGCGCGCGGATTGGCGCGGATGGCCTGTCTTTTGTGACCCCAGAGGCGAGTGGCGTGGAGAAAGCGCGCGCCTCACTGGGGGATCAGGGGGATGTCACTGAGCAAGCCTGGGCGCGCATACATTCGCTTGGTGCTGTAACCATCGGAAATGACGTCGAAATCGGCGCCAATTCCTGTGTGGATTACGGCACGGTGCGCGACACCAAGATTGGCAATGGCTGCAAGATCGACAACCTCGTTCATGTGGCGCACAATGTTGTCGTGGGCAATGATTGCCTGTTTGCCGGATTGGTCGGCATCGCCGGCTCCACGCGTATTGGCAACAATGTGGTCCTTGGCGGGCAGGTTGGCGTCACTGACAACACCACCATTGGCGACAACGTCATCGCCGGTGGTGGCAGCAAGCTGATGAGCAAGGTGGCACCGGGGCAGGTTGTGCTTGGTTACCCAGCGGTCAAGATGGAAACCAATCTGGAAATGTACAAAGCTCTCAGACGGTTGCCACGATTGGCAAAGCAATTTGCAGATCTTCAAAAAACTGTTTCGAAGTTGGGCTTTAAGTCCTAAAACCCGATGACCGCGGGAAAGGAAGAGAAATGAGTGTCAAAGACAAAGTCATTGAAATCATTGCCGAACAGGCGGTTTTGGAGCCTTCTGACATCTCTATGGACAGCACTTTGGAGAGCCTTGGCATCGACAGCCTTGGTCTGGTCGAAAGCATCTTTGCCATTGAAGAGGCCTTTGATATTTCGATCCCTTTCAATGCCAATGAGCCTGAGAAGAGTGACTTTGACATTTCCTCAGTAGCCACCATCATTTCCGGCATTGAAAAGCTGGTTGAAGGCTGAGTCTGCACTCGCAGAACGAATAAGGCGAAAGAGGACATGAAGCGCGTCGTCATTACAGGAGCCGGCACAATCAACGCCCTTGGGCATGATGTGCCACAAACGCTTGCAGCCATGCGTGAAGGGCATTGTGGCATTGGCGAGCTGGACATGCGCGATGTGGACCGTCTGGGCGTCCAAATCGGCGCGCAGGTTCAGGGCTTTGAGCCAGAGGTTATCTTCAATCGGCAGCAGCTTTCGCTCTATGACCGCTTTACGCAGTTCGCGCTTGTCGCAGCACGCGAAGCGCTGGCGCAGGCCGGTCTTGAGTTTTCCGGTGAGCTTTCCGCAAAATCCGGTGTTGTCCTTGGCAACTCCGGCGGCGGCATGCAAACGCTGGATGAAAACTACCGGACCGTCTATGAGGACGGCAAAAACCGCGTACACCCCTTTGTCGTGCCCAAGCTGATGAACAACGCCGCGGCGAGCCACATCAGCATGGAGTTTAACCTCAAAGGCCCGAGCTTTACGGTGGCCTCTGCCTGTGCGAGCTCCAACCATGCGATGGCCCAAGCTTTTCAGATGGTCCGTTCCGGCATGTCACCGGTGATGATCACAGGTGGGGCTGAATCCATGCTCTGCTTTGGCGGCGTCAAAGCCTGGGAAGGGCTGCGGGTCATGTCCAAGGATGCGTGCCGGCCGTTTTCAGCCACCCGCAACGGCATGGTGCAAGGCGAGGGCGCAGGCGTCTTTGTCTTTGAAGAGATGGACCATGCCAAGGCGCGCGGTGCGGAAATTCTGGCTGAGGTGGTCGGCTTTGCCATGACTTCAGACGCCGCTGATATTGTGATGCCCTCCCGTCAGGGCGCATCCCGCGCGATCTCCGGAGCTTTGGCCGATGCCAAGCTGAACCGCGAAGACGTGGGCTATATCAACGCGCATGGCACCGGTACGGCAGCAAACGACAAAACCGAATGCAGCGCGGTGGCCGATGTCTTTGGTCCCCATGCAGATAAACTGATGATTTCCTCCACAAAATCCATGCATGGCCATTTGATTGGCGGCACCGGTGCGGTGGAGCTTCTGGCCTGCATCATGGCGCTGCGCGACGGCATCATCGCGCCCACGATTGGCTATGAAGAAGCCGATCCTGAATGCGCTATGGATGTTGTGCCTAATGAGGCACGTGAGGCCAATGTGGATGTGGCGCTCTCAAATGCATTTGCCTTTGGCGGGTTAAATGCGGTGATGGCGTTAAAGAAGGTCTGATGCCGCAAGACCGCCGATACACAGACTTCTGAAAATCAAAAGCCGCCCACCATCAGGTGTGCGGCTTTGTTGTTTTTTACGCTTTGGGAGCGTTTACTGATCGACGCCACCTGCGGTGTCAAAGGCTTTGGTAAATCCAGCCAAGGACATTTCCACGGTGACCACCTGATCCGGTGCCAACGCGGGCACAATGGTGATCTGCGCGACGTTGCCAGCTTTGAAGTTGTTGATATCGGCTTCGCTAAAGCCGATCCGCGCCACACAGCCAGCTTGGTTGCAGAAGGCAAACGGGTAGCGGCGGGCGTTGTTGCTGTCCACGGCCATGGTCAACTGCGAGGTCAGCAGCGTTTCAAGCGGGACAATCAAAGTCGCACCGGCCACCGCCTGACCTTCAGGTTGGGCCAGTTTGAACAGTGTGACTTCAGAGATCGGCGTGCCGGTCTGGTCGCGCAAAAGCTGGTACAAACGGCATGGGCGCGGCTCCGGCCCGTTGGCTGCACATTGCAGCTCCCAATCGCCGATCACTTCGGTGGTCACGTCATTGTTCGGGGCCTGCGGGATCTGGGCTTCACCTTGACCGGCCACGGCTTCCCCCATTGCCAGCGATCCGTCAGACAGGGATGGCACACTCTGCGCAGAGAGCTGGCTCGCCACGAGCAACGCGGCAATAAAAGTTGGAAGTTTGAGCATGTGATTTCCTGATTGTTCTCATGTCGTCTGCCGTCGCTTAACACGGCAGAATTTGATTGTCAGGTCACGCTTGATGAAAACCTGATCAATGCTGACAGGGTTCGCTTTTGTGAGCGGACACTGCTTGCGGAGCATGCCTCGCAACCGGGCCGACAGGGTAAACTATATTTGCACGAAAGATAGCGTGTAAGGGATTGAAGGGGCAGTCACTTTCCAAAGAAAAAGGGCCCAAAACTGGGCCCTCTCCCTATATTTCACTCCCCGTCGGACTGGCCGACTTATTCATTGCCAAAACGCTACGGCCAAAATCGTTTGCGGTCAACAGGAAAAAGAAATTCTTCTGCCTTGGAATTGTTCAAAAAAAAGGGCCGCACAGTGCGTGCGGCCAGTACTCAACAGGGAGGAGTTCGTTCCCAAAACCGTTAAGCTCTGGTCTGGAACACCTTTGAAAATGGGGCAAAAAGGTTAACAATGTATTCTGCATTCGGTTAACCAACTCATTTTCAGGGCAACGGCGAGGTAAGTCACTGATGGACGGCAAGATTTTTTTGGGCGGTGGTGGCCCCGATTATGGCGAAAAACAGGGGCTTTCTCTGAAATATGCCAACCGGCATGGCCTGATTGCTGGGGCAACCGGCACTGGAAAGACTGTAACCTTGCAGATTCTGGCAGAAGGATTCTCCGCAGCCGGGGTGCCGGTGTTCCTGTCTGACGTGAAGGGCGACCTCTCAGGTCTTGCCGCCTCCGGCAGCGCAGAGGCCAAATTGCACGGCGCTTTCACCTCCCGCGCTGAAAAAATAGGCCTTGAGAGCTACAGCTACAAAGCCTTCCCGGTGACCTTTTGGGATCTCTTTGGGGCGCAGGGGCATCCGGTGCGCACCACGGTTGCGGAGATGGGGCCCCTGTTGCTGGCGCGGCTGATGGAGCTTAGCGAGGCGCAGGAGGGTATTCTCAACATCGCCTTCCGTCTGGCGGATGAGCAGGGTCTACCTTTGCTGGATCTCAAGGACTTGCAGGCGCTGCTTGTCTGGGTTGGCGAGAACCGCGCAGAGCTGGCCCTGCGCTATGGCAATATCTCGGTCAACTCGATTGGTGCCATTCAGCGCCGCCTGCTGGTTCTGGAAAACCAGGGGGCCAACAAACTCTTTGGTGAACCGGCACTGGATCTGTCTGATCTGATGCGGGTGGACGCCGAAGGCCGCGGTCGCATCAACATCCTTGCCTCAGACAAGCTTATGGGCGCGCCACGTCTTTATGCCACCTTCCTACTGTGGCTTCTGTCTGAGCTGTTTGAAACCCTGCCTGAGGTGGGCGATCCGGAGAAACCCAAGCTGGTGTTCTTCTTTGATGAGGCGCATCTTCTGTTTGACGGCGCGCCCAAGGCGCTGATTGACAAGGTGGAGCAGGTGGCGCGCCTGATCCGCTCCAAAGGGGTGGGGGTCTACTTTGTGACCCAGAACCCTGACGACATTCCCGAGGATATTCTTGGGCAATTGGGTAACCGGGTCCAGCACGCGCTGCGGGCCTTTACAGCCCGCGATAAGAAAGCGTTGCGCCTTGCGGCAGAAACCTACCGCCCAAACCCCCGCTTTGAGACTGAAGAGGCGATACGCGAGGTGGGCGTCGGGGAGGCTGTCACCTCGATGCTGATGAAGAAAGGCGTGCCCGGCATTGTCGAGCGGACACTGATCCGTCCGCCATCGTCGCAACTGGGGCCCCTGGATCAGGCGCTGCGGGCAAATGTGATGGCCAATTCACCGGTTGCCGGAAAATACGACACCCCCAAGGATCGCCATTCCGCCTATGAAATGCTGCGCGATCGCGCGGCAAGCGCGGCCAAGGAAGCGGAGGTCGTGGAAGCTCAGGAAGAAGAACAACCCGCGGCGCAGCGCGAGTTCAGCGCGGCCCGGCGCTACAGCGGAGGTCGGGTGAGCCGGTCGTCCTCTCGCTCTATGCGCATCCGGTCAGATGTTAGCTTTGGCACCGCCATGGGCAAGATGGTGATGAAAGAGCTGACAGGAACCACGGGGCGCAAAATCGTGCGCGGTATTCTTGGCGGTCTCTTCAAAGGGCGCTGAGCCAGCCCCTTCTCATTCTCAAAATATCCTCGCCGAAGGCAAAAGGCGCTCCCAAAGGAGCGCCTTTTTCTCTTACTTTTCAGGGATCAAACCGCGTGGACTGAACCTCAGTACCAACAGCAGGATCACCCCCATGGTCAGCAGGCGCATATGGGCCGCGCTGTCGATGAGGTGCTTCTTCAGGCCGCTGTCTTCCGCCATCCCGATGGTGACCAGCTCCATCAGCCACAGCCCCATCGGCTCAACCTGCACCCAGAGGAACCAGATCAAAAAGCCGCCCAAAACCGCGCCAAGGTTGTTGCCGGAGCCACCAACAATCACCATCACCCAGATCAGGAAGGTGTAGCGCAGCGGCTGGTAGGTGCCGGGTGTCAGCTGACCATCAAGTGTGGTCATCATCGCGCCCGCAATGCCACAGACCGCCGAGCCCAGCACAAAGATCTGCAGATGGCGATTGGTGACGTCTTTGCCCATGGCTTCGGCAGCCACCTCGTTGTCACGGATCGCGCGCATCATCCGGCCCCACGGGCTTTTCAGCGCAAGCTGCGCCATCACAAAGATCAGGATCAGCACAATGGCAAAAAGGACCGAATAGTTCAGCTTCACAAAGATCGACGAGGCTGTGGCCACATCCATGCCCAGGCCTTCAGCGCGGTTGATGAAGGTCGAGGAGTTCTGCAGGTCGATCTCATAAGGCACCGGACGGTCCAGCCCGACCACGTTTTTCACGCCGCGCGCCAACCAGTCCTCGTTTTTCATCACGGCAATGATGATTTCCGCAATCCCCAGCGTCGCAATCGCCAGGTAGTCAGAACGCAGACCCAGAGCGGTTTTGCCGATCAACCAGGCCACACCAGCAGCCAGCAGACCACCGACAGGCCAGGCCAGCAGCACTGGCAGGTTCAGACCACCCAAGTTGCCCTGCAGCGCTGGATTGATCGCCTCGACAGCGGCCACACCGGGATCAAAGATGCCGCGGTAGAGGAAGAAGCCCGCCACCAGAACAGCAAGTGTCGCGAGATTGCGCGCACGCCCAGCAGGCATTTTCTGACGCAGCATAACCGCGCCCACAATTGTGCCGGCACCCGCAAGCAAAGCGATCATAATTCGCCAGCCACCTGCGCTCCAGGCACCGTCAACAGGTGCTGCGGAGGTCAGCACAACGGCCAGACCACCAAGCGCGACAAAGCCCATAACACCCACGTTAAACAGCCCAGCAAAGCCCCACTGCAGGTTCACGCCAAGCGCCATGATTGCCGAAATCAGCCCCATGTTGAGGATCAGCAGCGCCACGTTCCAGCTCTGCATAAAGCCGGTCAGTACAATTAGGCCGAAGATCAGGGCAAAAAGGGCGGTGTTTTTTAGCTGTTCACTCATACCGATTTCCCCTTGAACAGGCCGGTCGGCTTGAACAGCAGAACCACGATCAGGATCACAAAGCTGACGGCAAATTTATAGTCGGTGCTCAGAAGCTGCACGAGGCCGGAGGGCTCTAGGCTTTCTGGCAGCATGTATTTCAGCACTTTTTTCCACGCATAGGTGATGGTCACCTCGGAAAAGGCAATCACAAAGCCCCCTGCGATGGCACCCAGCGGGCTGCCCAAACCACCCACAATGGCGGCGGCGAAGATCGGCAGCAGCAGTTGGAAATACACAAACGGTTTGAAGGATTTATCGAGCCCGTAGAGGACACCAGCCGTGGTCGCGAGTGCTGCCACAATGAGCCAAGTGTACATCACAACACGCTCAGGGTTGATGCCCGACAGCAGCGCCAGATCTTCGTTGTCTGAATAGGCCCGCATGGATTTCCCGGTGCGGGTGCGGTTCAGGAACCAGAACAGCAGTGCCACAGCAACGATGGCGACCACAACGGTGATGCCCTGCGTGGTTTTGATCGCAAGACCTTCGCGCAGGCCAGTCATCTGTTTGAACTCACGCACTGAGATAATGAACCGTTCGCCATCAGAGAATTTCTGATCCGCCGGGCCGATGATGAAGCGCACGAGGCCATTCATGATGAACATCACGCCCATGGACACGATCACAAGGATCACCGGCTTGGCTTTTTGCTCGCGGTAAAAGCGATAAATCATACGATCGGTGATCAGCATCAACGCCATCGTGCCCAAAATCGCAAAGGGCAGGGCCAGCAGGGCGGTTGGCAGCGGGCCCAGGCTCAGCCCCATGGATTGGAACCACCATGTGATCAGCACAGCCAGCATCGCGCCAAAGGCCATGGTGTCCCCATGGGCAAAGTTGGAAAACCGCAGGATGCCGTAGATCAGCGTCACCCCCAGCGCCCCGAGCGCCAGCTGGCTGCCATAGGCGATTGCGGGGATCAGAACAAAGTTAGAAAGCGCCACAAGGGCGTTGAGGAAGTCCATTAGAACCCCAATTCGCAAGGGCCAGCGAATACTCGCCGGGCGTTGTCGTAGTCCGCATATTTTGCGGGAACTGTTATGAGTGTGCCGTAGACGGTCGCGTTGTCGGTCTGGGCCAGAGTCAGCGTGAGTGTCTGTTTCTGAGTCTCCTGATGCGCCTGAACAAAACCACCAGTGGTCACGATTTGGTAGGTTTGCGTAGAGAGCTGTATTTCATCCAACTTCGTACCAGGTTCAGACTTCGCCAAGACTTCAAATGTTCCGAGGCTCGTGTGAAGCGTGTTCAAGGCTATATCAGAAAACCCGAGCGAAAGAACGGCTTCACACTTTGCCGGTTCTTTGCATGTTTCCTGCAGCGTACAGTCAAAATCGGCCTCTTTGGCAGTCGCAGTTTTTGCGATTGGCGACCAAATACAAATCGCACATAAAAACATAAGCGCGGCTTTGCCGCGCCACGCGTCCGACCCGCCCCCACGGGCGGGCGCGTTCCGCACCCACCCTCGGGCCGGACGCGTAGGAACATGAGTTTTCAACATCATGTCAGCCCCCCAAGAAGCTCTTGCGGACTTCATCATCCGCGAGAAGGTCTTTGCCGGTGCCGGTGTAGGCATTGCGGCCCTGAACCAGCACGTAGCCTTTGTCGGCGATTTCTAGCGCTTGGCGGGCGTTTTGTTCCACCATCAGGATTGGAATGCCGGTGCGGCTGACTTCGATGATGCGGTCAAAAAGCTCGTCCATCACGATGGGCGACACCCCCGCTGTGGGCTCATCAAGCATCAAAACCTTGGGTTGGGTCATCAGCGCGCGGCCTACGGCCACCTGCTGCCGCTGGCCGCCAGACAGTTCTCCGGCCGGTTGGTTGCGCTTTTCCTTAAGGATCGGGAACAAGTGATAGACCTGCTCGATGGTGCCTGAGAAATCATCGGTGCGGATGAAGGCCCCCATCTCGAGGTTCTCTTCCACGGTCATTGAGGTGAAAATATTGTTGGTTTGCGGCACAAAACCCATGCCTTTGGCCACGCGTGCCTGCGGGGTCAGATCGGTGATGTCTTCGCCATCCAGTCGCACCGAGCCCTGACGCAGGTTCAGCATGCCAAAGACAGCTTTCATACCGGTGGATTTGCCCGCGCCGTTTGGCCCGACGATCACAGCAATTTCGCCCGGGTTCACGGCAATGGTGCAGTCATGCAAAATGTCCGGACCGTCCTTGCCATAGCCGCCGGTCATGCTGTCGCCGACCAAAAAGGCATTGGTCGTGTTCATCTCTTTCCCGGTGCCGACCGAGCTCACAAGCTCTCCGCCGCCTTTCGGGTTGGTGATCGAGGCGTCTTTGTTGCCACGATCGTCCTGATACGGGTTCCCCGTCATCCCATCACTCCTCACTGAGCAAGCAGATAACACCGTCAATGCACGGTCGCTTTACCGCTGCAATGCAGCCGCGATACCGATGCGATACCGACGTGTTATGCGCTCAGCTGTTCCTTGTTCTTGAGCCCGGTGCCGAGGTAGGCCTCGATCACCTGTTCATTGGCTTTGATCTCATCCAAAGTGCCTTCTGCGAGCACTTTGCCTTCTGCCATACAGATCACCGGGTCACAGAGGCGGCCGATGAAATCCATGTCATGTTCGATGACGACAAAGGTGTAATTCCGCTCTTTGTTCAGGCGGATAATCGCGTCGCCGATGGTGTTGAGCAGGGTGCGGTTCACCCCGGCGCCCACCTCATCCAGAAAGACGATCTTGGCATTCACCATCATGGTGCGCCCCAGCTCCAGCAGCTTTTTCTGACCACCGGAAACCTGACCCGCCTTATGGTCGGCAAGGTGCTCAATGGTAAGGAATTCAAGCACTTCGTCGGCTTTGGCGCGCAAGGCGCGTTCCTCATCCGCAATGCGCTTGCGACCAAACCAGGTGTTCCACAACGTCTCGCCAGATTGCCCGCCGGGCACCATCATCAGGTTTTCACGGCAGGACATGGAGCTGAATTCATGGGCGATCTGAAACGTGCGCAGCAGCCCTTTGTGAAACAGCTCATGTGGTGGCAGGCCGGTGATGTCTTCGCCCGCCATGGTCACACGACCGGACGTGGGTTGAAGTACACCCGCGATGACGTTGAAAAGAGTGGTTTTTCCGGCGCCGTTGGGGCCGATCAACCCGGTAATCGAGCCAGGCTCGATCCGAAGGGTCGCACCGTCAACGGCATGAAACCCTCCAAAGTGTTTGTGAACGTCTTCTACGACGATCATGGCTTTTCCCCCGAATGCACAGTTCTGGCTGCGCCTTATATATGGAGAAACAGCCCGGGCAAGGCCGGGCTGTTTCTGTTTCAATTCACGCTTTGTTTAGCGATACTTAGCTGTGGTGATCTCGCCGCCGTCAATGACGATCTGGCGGTAGTTGCCAGCCGATTCACCTGGGCCGATCAGCTCAACAGCGGATGCGCCCACATAGTCGACGTCCCCGCCACCCGCGATGATGTCGAGTGCCTTTGCCAGCTCACCTGGGTAGATTTTCTCACCAGGTGCGTTGGCAACTTCCATGACTTTCTCTTTGAAATCAGCGGATTCTGCAGAGCCAGCTGCCTGCATGGCCAGCATGATCAGAGCCGCAGCATCATAGCTTTCCGGAGAGAAGGCGCCGGAGGAATCAAACGCATCGCCTACGATCTTGCCGTAGTTGGCTGCACCCGGGCTGTCGGTGCCTGGGAACTGACCGGTCGAGCCTTCGATTTCGTCACCAAAGTTGGCTTGAAGCTGGTCGCCGACCATGCCGTCGGGGAAGTGGAAGGTGTCAAATGCGCCCGTATCGATTGCGGCGCGTACGATGCCGGAGCCACCGCCGTCAACGTAACCAGCAACCACGAGACGCTCGCCACCGGCAGCGGCGAGCGCACCAACCTCTGCTGAGTAATCTGCTTTCTGGTCTTCATGCGCTGCGCTGATGGTGATTGAACCACCTGCTGCTTCATAAGCGGAGGCAAACGCGTCTGCCAGGCCTTTGCCGTAGTCGTTGTTTACATAAGAAACAGCAACTTCCTTGATGCCTTCTTCCATGAGGATTTCTGTCATCACAACGCCTTGGCGAGCGTCAGAAGGTGCGGTGCGGAAGAACAGGCCGTTATCTTCGTTGTTGGCGTGGCTGAGGCCAGGGGATGTTGCCGATGGCGAAATCATCACAACACCGTTTGGCACCGCGACGTTCTGCAGGATCGCACCGGTGACGCCGGAGCAGTCCGCGCCCATGATCGCTTTGACACCGTCAGAGGTGATCAGGCGTTCTGCGGCGGCGGTGGCCGCGGCGGCATCAATACAGGTGGAGTCTGCGCGGACCGCGCTCACACTTGCACCGCCCAGCAGCTTGCCGCTGTCATTCACTTCTTTGATTGCCAGTTCAGCGCCGTCACCCATTGCTGGGGTGATGGATTCCAGAGGTCCGGTGAAGCCCAGGATGACACCAATTTTGATGTCTTCTGCAGATGCAGCTCCGGCCAGCAATGCGCCTGCGGCGGAGGCCATAAGCAGCTTTTTCATGTTCTTACTCCCTAGTGATTTATTGTTATTCCGAATTGGAGCCTAAGCGCGCTAAAATCAAAAGGAAAGAGGCTGTTGACCAATTTTTCATCATTGGTGGGAGCTTTCACATAGCAAGCGGCTAAGTGCCGAATATTTGCATAAAATCAGGGTGTTGCATGCGACTTTTGAGAATGATGATTTGTGTTTCACTGTTGGGTTTCAGCAGTCCTTCGATCGCGCAGAGCATTCAAAGCTCTCAGGGGCGCATTACCGTTGAGGCGGTGGTTGAGGATCTCAAGAACCCTTGGGGGTTTGCGTTTCTGCCCGAGGACAGCCTGTTGATCACTGAACGCGGCGGTCGTTTGTGGCATGTTGCGGCGGATGGCAAACGCACCGCTGTTCGCGGTGTGCCTGAGGCGCATGTTCAGGGGCAGGGCGGGCTTCTGGATGTGGTTGTGGCACGCAATTTTTCTCAATCAAGAGAAGTGTTTCTCAGCCTGGCGGTTCGGCAGAAAGGCGGGTCCGGCACCGCTGTATATCGCGGGATTTTGTCCGAAGACGGCACGAATCTGATTGAGGCCAAAAGGATCTTTGAAATGGCACCGGGCAGCAGCGGGGGGCGCCATTTTGGCAGCCGTATTGTGGAAGCGACTGACGGGACCTTGTTTGTCACGATTGGCGAGCGCGGAGACCGGCCTGCGGCACAAGACGTCACCCGTCACGAAGGAACGGTTGTACGTATCGCGCGTACCGGCGGGGCGGTCGGGGATAATCCTTTCCGAGGGCAGGCCGGCGCTCAGCCTGAAATCTGGTCATTTGGTCATCGCAACCCGCAAGGCGCAACGCTCGACGCAGATGGCCGTCTTTGGGTGGTCGAGCATGGCGCAAAAGGAGGCGATGAGGTGAACGTCATCAAAAAGGGCGCGAATTTTGGCTGGCCCATTATCTCTTACGGCGCGCATTATTCAGGGGCGAAGATTGGCGTCGGGACAGAAAAGGCAGGTATGGAGCAACCTGCGTTTTACTGGGATCCCTCAATCGCGCCGTCTGGCCTGATGATTTACTCTGGGAAGCTGTGGCCGGAATGGCGCGGGGACTTCTTCGTCGGGAGCCTGAAGTTTGACTACGTGAGCCGCCTCAGCGGGGCGCCATTGCGGGAAGTCGAGAAAATAAAAGGATCGGCGACCAAACGCGTGCGCGATGTGCGAGAAGGACCAAATGGGGCCATCTGGTTCCTCTCAGATGATAAGGGCACGCTCTACCGAATGACGCCTGCCAGCTAGCCGAAAAAGCAGGGGGCGGCTGTCTGGACTATCCGCTACACAGACAGCCGGGCGCTCTGGGAGCCGCGTTCACGATAGGGCGTTGTCTCGTAGTGCGCCCGATAGCACTTTGAGAAATGGCTGGGTGAGGCGAAGCCACAGGCCAAAGCCACGTTAATGACGCTCATGTCCGTCTGCATCAGCAGATTGCGGGCTTTCTGCAGGCGCAGTTCCATGTAGTAGCGCTTTGGCGAGCGGTTGAGGTAGCGGCGGAACAAGCGCTCCAGCTGCCGCGTGGACATACCAACTTCTTTTGCCAGCAAAGAAGGGCTGATCGGCTCCTCAATGTTGGCTTCCATCATCTGGATAACCATAGAGAGCTTGGGGTGGCGCACGCCGATCCGTGTCGGCACAGACAGGCGCTGCGTGTCCTGATCTGTCCGAATCGAATTGTAGATCTGTTGATCCGCGACCCAGTTGGCAACTTCCTCCCCCAAATCCTGTGCGATGATTTTCAGGAAAAGGTCGATGGAGGCCGTGCCGCCAGCTGTGGTCATGCGATTGCCATCAGCGGTGAAGACCGCCTTGGAAAGTTCAATTTCCTCAAACTCTTCCGCGAAACTGTCCTGATTTTCCCAGTGAATGGTCGCGCGCTTGCCGTCGAGCAACCCAGCCTTCGCCATAGTGTAGGAGGCTGTACAAAGGCCCACAATAGCGGGACCACGGCGTGCTTCGCGGCGGAGCCAGTTCAGCAAACGCTTGGTTGTGGCCTGCTGAACATCAGCGCCGCCACACAGCACAATCGTGTCATCGCGGTGCAACTCTTCCAAATCTGTGTCGAGTTTCAGTGACGTTCCGGTTGAGCAATTGGTGGCGTCACCGCCTTCACCACATAGATTCCATGTGTAATGCTCTCGGCCCAGACGGCGGTTGGCAAGCCGCAAGCAGTCAATCGCAGATGCAAAAGAAAGCAGCGTAAAATTCTCAAGGAGCACAAAAACAAAGCGCCGTCCTTTGTCGTCGCCAAGTTCAGAACCGATGGTCGAAGTCTTTGACATCGTTCCCTTTTCCCCGTGGTGAGGGCGCTTTCAAAGCGCCTTGTTTGTTTGGATTTGACGGGGTCTCGGACGCGCCCGTCAAAGTCGGATATTTCATCTATGGCTCTATCACAAGAGCTTTTGTATAAGGTGCCTTTAACCTGTCTAATCGGAGTAAAGACAATGGCAGAATGGCAAAAATCTGACTGGCGCGCAAAGCCCAGAGTTCAGATGCCTGAATATACGGATGAAGCAGAGCTTAAGGCAGTTGAAGCCAAGCTGGCAAGCTATCCGCCGTTGGTCTTTGCCGGCGAAGCGCGCCGCCTGAAAGCACAGCTTGGGGCCGCTTCTCGCGGCGAGGCCTTTTTGCTGCAGGGGGGAGACTGCGCCGAGAGCTTTGAGCAGTTCAGCGCAGATGGCATTCGTGACACGTTCAAAGTGATGCTGCAAATGGCGATGGTGCTGACCTATGGTGCCAAGGTGCCGGTGGTCAAAGTGGGCCGTATGGCGGGGCAATTTGCCAAGCCACGCTCCGCGCCAACAGAGACTGTGGATGGTGTTGAGCTGCCAAGCTACCGTGGCGACATCATCAACGATCTGGCTTTCACACCAGAATCGCGCATCCCTGCGCCTAGCAAGATGTTGCAGGCCTACACTCAGGCGGCAGCAACGCTGAACCTTCTGCGCGCGTTCTCCACCGGTGGTTATGCGGATGTGCATCAGGTGCACGCCTGGACACTCGGCTTCACCGAAGGTGAGAAGGCTGAGAAATACCGGGATATGGCAAATCGTATCAGCGATACGCTCGATTTCATGAAGGCGGCCGGGGTGACCTCTGATCGTCTGCATACGCTGCAGACTGTGGATTTCTACACCAGCCATGAATCGCTGCTTCTGGAGTATGAAGAGGCGTTGACCCGTCTGGATTCGACTTCTGGCAAATGGCTTGCTGGTTCCGGCCACATGATCTGGATTGGCGACCGTACCCGCCAGCCTGATGGTGCCCATGTTGAGTTCGCTCGCGGCGTTCAGAACCCGATTGGCCTGAAGTGTGGTCCGACCACCACGGCGGACGACCTGAAGGTTCTGATGGAAAAGCTGAACCCGGAGAATGAGGCAGGCCGTCTAACTCTGATCGCGCGCTTTGGTGCGGGCAGCGTTGGGGATCATCTGCCACGTCTGGTCAAAGCAGTTCAGGAAGAGGGCGCCAATGTGCTTTGGACCTGTGACCCGATGCATGGCAACACCATCAAATCGGCGACCGGCTATAAGACACGTCCGTTTGACAGCGTGCTGCGCGAAGTGCGTGAGTTCTTCGGCGTGCATAAGGCTGAAGGCACCATCCCGGGTGGTGTGCACTTTGAGATGACCGGTCAGGACGTGACTGAATGCACCGGTGGTGTGCGGGCCGTGACAGAGGAAGATCTCTCTGCGCGCTATCACACCGCCTGTGACCCGCGCCTGAACGCCAGTCAGTCGCTTGAGCTTGCGTTCCTGGTGGCCGAAGAGCTGTCAAACAGAGACCGCCCACAGGCCGCAGAGGCCGTCTGATAAAGGTTTATTAGGACCTGAAAAGAGCCGCGCAACTGCGCGGCTCTTTTTTGTTCAGAAATCCAAAAAATACCTCATTTTGCCTCTTGCATCCTCCTGACAGTTAGAGGTAAACCCCGCTCCACAGAGAGACGATGACAACATCATCTCTTTGATGCGGAGAGGTGGCCGAGTGGTCGAAGGCGCACGCCTGGAAAGTGTGTAGGCGGGAAACCGTCTCCAGGGTTCGAATCCCTGTCTCTCCGCCATATACCCCCCCCCCCTCTGAAATAAATCAATGTAATTCAATGCCTTGTGCTGTTTGACGCGATTGCAGGACTTGTTCGGGTTACTTTGCGATCTGACTTGTGGCTGCATCGTATCGCGTTTTTCCCAACGGTAGGGATCGCTTGCTCTATAGAAGAGCAGGCGGCGGTCTTTTCACCATGTCGGGGGGAATGTCAGTCAATTGACGGATAGGGGATGAGCGCGGCCCGGAGGGTGGGCAGCGCTCTTTTCTGGCTCGGCAAGCCGAAGTTAGTCCTTACGGGTTTGCGGTAGAATCATGTTCAGGAGGAGCCCGGCGACGCCAGCCAGACCGATTCCGGCAAGAGAGAAGCCTTCGCCAAACGAAAGGGTCAAACCGCCAAGGCCCAGCACCAAGATTGTGGAGGCAATCACCATGTTGCGGGGATCGTGAAGCTCATCGCCGATCTTTGCGACCACACTCATGCCGACAACGGTCACCATGCCAAAGAGCAGGATCATGATGCCACCCATGACCGGCATCGGGATGGTGCCAAGAAAGCCGCCCAGCTTGCCCACAAAGGACAGAGCAATTGCGAAGATTGCCGCCCAGGTCATGATCGCAGGATTGAACGCACGGGTCAGTGTAACGGCGCCTGTTACCTCGGAGTAGGTGGTGTTGGGCGGGCCGCCCAGCAGGCCAGCAGCGGTTGTCGCCAGACCGTCGCCCAGCATGGTGTTCTGGATGCCCGGCTTCTTGAGGTAGTCCTTCTTGGTGACATTGCCGATGGCCAGAATGTCGCCGAAATGCTCGATGGCCGGAGCGATTGCCACTGGCAGGATGAACAGAATGGCTGCCAGGTGGAACTCCGGGCGTACAAATTCCGGGATCGCGAACCAAGGCGCATCTGCAAGGCCTGCGGTGTTGATGAGGCTTTCGCCGGTGATCAGGCCAACCACAATCGCGGCCACATAGCCTGCGACGATGCCTGCCAGGATGGGGACGATCTTCATGATGCCACGGCCCAGAATTGCGGTGAGCATGGTGGTGCCAAGCGCGATAGCCGCCAGCAGCATGGCGATGCCGCGTGGCATGATCTGTGTGTCACCTGCGAGCCCTGTGGACATGTTGATCGCGACCGGCGCAAGCGACAGGCCGATGATCATGATCACCGGGCCAACCACGACCGGTGGCAGGTATTTGTGCAGAAAGCCGCTGCCCCAGATGCGGATGGCAAAGCTGAGCACAACATAGAGCAGACCAGCGGCGGCCAGACCGCCTGTGGTGGCTGCCAGACCCCACGTCTGTACGCCGTAGATGATGGGTGCAATGAAGGCAAAAGAGGAGGCCAGAAATACCGGCACTTGCCCACGTGTCACGATCTGAAAGATCAGGGTGCCAACGCCGGCCGTGAACAGCGCGACGCTCGCATTGAGGCCTGTGAGAATTGGAACAAGGACCAAGGCTCCAAAAGCCACGAAGAGCATCTGTGCCCCTGCGAGCGCTTGCTGTAGCCCGAATTTATAAGTGGTCTCGGATGATGGGATGCCACCATCGCTGTCTTGTCGTGCAGACATTGTGCGTTTTGTCTCCATACTGGTGAATGTCGGTATCTGTGCCTCTGCTGTTTGGCAGGGCTGTAAAGCGCGCGAAGAGCGTTCTTTATTAGGGATGTCTGATTGCCCAATCACGCAGATGCCGCAAGGCGAAAAGCTTACAAAAAGCTTAATTTTGCGACATGGAGCAGAGACCTTTCAGCGCAGGCTGAAGGTCTATTCTGTTTTGCCATTTGGAAGGGGCTGACAGTGTCAGGTGTTGGCGCGTCTGCGATCCCAGATGACGTAGAGCATCGCTGCGAGGAAAAGGACGGCCATGGCGTACCATGTCAGAGCGTAGCTGAGGTGTGAGTTGCTGAATGTGAGGCGTGTCATGCCGCCGCGCGGCCAGGCAGATTCTGCGCCGCTGTGTTCAGCTGCCACATAGTAATCGAGAGTATTGTGAAGCCCCACAGTCGTGGACATCACGGAAAGATCAGGCGAGACCCAGCGATCCTGGTCGGGCAAATTGCTTTCCAGCAGAGTCCCCTCGGGCTGGCTCGGGCGCACAAGACCAACAATCTCTTGGGGGCCTTCCGGTAGCGACCAATCCGTATCTGCGGTTCCCGTAGGCACAAACCCGCGATTGATCCAAACCGCTGTGTCTGCTGCGTCTGTGATGAGGAGGGGGGTCATCATCCAATAGCCGGGGCCAAGATCGGTCACCGCCTTGATGAGGATGGATTTTGTGTGATCGTATGTGCCGGAGAGGTGTACCCGCAGATATTCTGGCGGGACACCTTCCATTGGCGCGGGGACAGGATCCCCATATGCGTAGGTTTCAACCCGCGTGATCAGGTCCAGCTTCTCGCCGAGTCTCCGAACCTGCCAGTTGCCAAGCGCGACCATGGAAAGGAAGAGCGCAGAGGACAACAGCAGGAGAGTGACATCGACCCAAAGAGGACGTTTCACGCGGGTTGAAGAGGCCGTCATGGCAGGTTTTTGATCCGTTCAATCTGATCGTGTGCTGGCATCATGTTCTCATGAAGGTGCGCCATCACCCAGATCGAGCCGGCCATGATAATCACGACAAGCATCACGGTGAAGACAACCGACATGGCCTGCCATCCGTCTTCTGCGCTGACGGTCAGGTGCAGGAAGTAGACCACATGCACAAGCATCTGGATCGCGCCGAGGCCGAAGATGATGGCAATCAGGGTCGGCACATCGGTGACCGCGCCGCTCATCACGCAATAGAACGGGATAACCGTCAGGATCACCGAAAAGATGAAGCCTTTCAGATAGTCGCGATAGGCCTTGGCTGAGTCGTGTGTTTCAGCGCTCATAGCAGAACCCCTGTGAGATAGACGAATGAGAACACCCCGATCCAGATCAGGTCGAGGAAGTGCCAGAACAGGCTCAGGCACAGGATGCGGCGTTTGTTTTCAGGGGTCAGACCGTGGATCTGAACCTGCACCAGCAGAACAACCAGCCAGAGCGCGCCACAGGCCACGTGCACACCGTGGGTGCCCACAAGGAACCAGAACGCGGACAGGAAGGCCGAAGCACCCGGACCGGCACCGATGTGCCAGAGGTGCATGAATTCTTCGACCGACAGATACAGGAACGCCGCGCCAAAGATGCCTGTCACAAGCAACCAGAACATCATCATGTTCTTGTTGTTCTCATGCATTTTGATCACGGAGAACCCGTAGGTGATCGAAGAGAGCAAAAGCCAGGCGGTGGCCCAAGCGATCTTGTCGAGCTCAAAGAGATCCACAGGAGCGGGGCCAGCCGCATAGTTCTGGCCCACAACTGCATAGATCGCAAAGAGAATGCCAAAGATCAGGCAGTCGCTCATCAGGTAGATCCAGAAACCGAGCATTGTCCCGGTTTCGTGGTGGTGCTCTCCATCGTCATGATGATGGTCATCATGGACGATGAATTCAAAGCCGCCTTCCGGCGTGTCAACGGTAGCTGAGGACATTAGATTTACTCCGCCGGGCTCATGGTTGCTGCCTTGCCGGTTTCGATCGCGCGGACCTCGTCAGCAGGGATGTAGTAATCACGGTTGTAGTTGAATGTGTGGCCGATGCCCCAGATGAGGGAGGCAAAGAAGGTCACAGCCGCCAACCACCACACGTGCCAGATCAGTGCGAATCCCATTACGGTCATGAAACCGGAGATGATGATCCCGCTGGAGGTGTAGTGCGGCATATGGATGGGCGCGAAGCCGTCCATTGGCTTTTTGTAGCCGTTGTCTTTCATATGCTGCCACGCATCCAGCGTGTAGACACGCATGTTGAAGGCAAAGTTGTAGTAAGGCGGTGGAGAGGTGGTTGCCCATTCCAGTGAACGGCCGCCCCATGGATCGCCATCAACCTTCAGCTCTTCGCGTTTCAGGATGCTGACACCGATCTGAACGATGAAGGCCAGAAGACCCACAGCAATCATCAGTGCACCCACAAGAGCCACGATGAAGTAGACGCTGTAGAAAGTGTCTTCAAACTGGCTCAGGCGTCGTGTCACACCCATCAGGCCCATGATGTAGAGCGGCATGAAGGCAAACCAGAAGCCGACAACCCAGCCCCAGAAGCTGACTTTGCCCCAGAATGGGTCCAGCTTGAAGCCAAAGGCTTTGGGCCACCAGTAGTTGATGCCCGCAAAGATACCGAACACCACGCCGCCAATGATCACATTGTGGAAGTGTGCCACCAGGAACAGCGAGTTGTGCAGGACGTAGTCCGCTGGCGGAATGGCCAGAAGCACGCCTGTGAGGCCGCCGATCACAAAGGTCAGCATGAAGGCAATGGTCCACATCATTGGCAGCTCAAAGCTGATGCGGCCTTTGTACATGGTGAACAGCCAGTTGAAGAGCTTCGCGCCCGTTGGGATCGAGATGATCATCGTTGTGATCCCGAAGAAGGAGTTCACATTTGCACCGGCTCCCATGGTGAAGAAGTGGTGCAGCCAAACGATGTAGCTCAGGATCATGATCACGCAGGTGGCGTAAACCATGGACGCATAGCCAAAGAGGCGTTTCTTGGTGAAGGTTGGCACGATCTCGGAGAAGATGCCAAAGACCGGCAGCGTGAGGATGTAAACCTCTGGGTGACCCCAGATCCAGATCAGGTTCACATACATCATTGGGCTGCCGCCCATTTCATTGGTGAAGAAGTGGGTGCCGAGGTAACGGTCTGCAGTCAGCAGCGCGAGGGTGGCTGTCAGCACAGGGAAGGTGGCCACGATCAGAACGTTGGTGCAGAGCGTGGTCCAGGTGAAGACAGGCATCTTCATCCAGGTCATGCCCGGTGCGCGCATTTTCACGATGGTCACAACCAGGTTGATCCCGGAAAGCGTCGTACCGATACCTGCGATGTTGAGGGACCAGAGATAGTAGTCCATGCCAACACCCGGGCTGAACGTCAGACCCGAAAGAGGTGGGTAGGCCAACCAGCCGGTTGCCGCAAATTCGCCCACAAACAGCGAGATCATGATCAGCACCGCACCCGACACTGTCAGCCAGAAGCTGAAGTTGTTGAGGAACGGGAAGGCCACGTCGCGCGCGCCGATCTGCAGGGGCATCACATAGTTCATGAAGCCCGTGACAAAAGGCATCGCCACGAAGAAGATCATGATCACGCCGTGTACGGTGAAGACCTGATCATAGTGATAGGCGGGCAGAAAGCCGACATATCCCGAGGAGGCCAAAGCCTGATGCAAGCGCATGAGCAAGGCATCGGCAAAGCCACGCACCAACATGATGGTGCCAAGGATCATATACATGATCCCGATTTTCTTGTGGTCAATCGAGGTGAACCACTCGTTCCAGAGATAGCCCCAGAGACGGAAGTAGGTGATGGCACCAAACACGGCCAACCCGAGAAGACAGGTGCCAATGAAGGTGCCAAAGATGATTGGATCGTAGAACGGGAAGATGTCCCATCCCAACTTGCCCCAGAACCAGTGGGCAGAGTTGACGATATCTGTGCCGTGCTCGACGGCTGCGGTTGGGCTCGCCATGTATCAGTTCGCCTGTACTGTAGAGGAAGGAAGCAGAGTGGAGTCACTCAGCATTGCGTTGATGATCTCGTCGCGACGTTCAGCCAGATCGGGGCGCAGGATGTCAAACAGACCCTGCGGATCGTCCGCCGCGCACAGACCGCGGAAAAGCTCACGGTTATAAAGCCCTTCGATGCCGCCGCCGCCAAGTGCGTCAGCCATCATCATGTCATTGAGGCAGAGGTCGTCCTCGCCTGCGCACATGTTCAGGATCTTATCCCAGATGCCAGCTTCGACAGAGGAGTAATAGGTGACCGGGTGATCGGTGCTTTGTGGTTCAAGCGCGACATAGGCATCCTGATCCAGCGCCTGAGGGGCCTCGCGGACTTTTTCGACCCATGCATCAAAGTCAGCTTCGTCCAGCGCGTGGAAGTCAAAGCGCATGTGAGAGAAGCCGTTGCCGCTGTAGTTGGCTGAGAAGCCTTCGAACTCGCCCGGGGCGTTGATCACTGCGTTCAGCTCGGTCTCCATGCCACCCATGGCGTAGATCATGCCGGCCATTTCAGGGATGTAGAACGCATTCATCACCGTCGCAGAGGTGATTTTCCACTCCACAGGGCGGTCAACGATGGCGGCTGCTTCGTTCACGGTTGCAATGCCGTATTCCGGATAAATGAACAGCCATTTCCAATCCAGTGCGACCACTTGCACTTCCAGAGGTTCAACACTTGGATCGATTGGCTTTTCAGCAGAAATCCGCTTCAGATCGTCGTAGGGCTCAAGACGGTGGGTCGCGACCCAGGTCAGACCAGCAAGGCAGATGATGATGGCCAGCGGCACAGACCAAACAACAACCTCGAGACTGACAGAGTGATCCCAGTCAGGTTCGTAAGTAGCCTCTTCGTTAGAGGCCCTGTATTTCACGGCGAAAAAGACTGTCAGCGCCATGACTGGCACAATCACGATCAGCATCAGCACGGTTGCGTAGATGATCAGGTCGCCCTGTTGCGCAGCGATGTCGCCGGCCGGATTAAGGACTGTGAGTTGGCACCCTGATAATAACAACAACGGGAGCACGAACAAACCAACGCGTTTCAGCAGCATGGCATTCTTCTTTTCGTATCTGGATATATTTAACTGGGTTTAACGGCGATCAGGCGCCGTTCGCACCTTGCCGGGGGCGAATATCGCCAGTACGCTTCAGTTGCAAGATGCTGCGCTGCGTCAAATTTGCCGAAGCAGGGCGGTTGAGGCGTCTTTGATCCTTTGAGGAGAGGATCAGAGGTGAATTCATCAGACGGAGGCTGAAAAATATGGCAATAACTGAAGCAACTGCACAACAAAACGTCACACTCGACGATGTTGTCATCACCGTGGTGATGGCAAGGGTGACGGATTTTTTCGGATTTTTTGTCTACGCCATCGCTTCAGCCCTCGTTTTTCCAGCGGTTTTCTTTCCTCATCTGGATCCGCTTAGTGGAACTTTGTGGTCTTTCGCATTGTTTTCACTTGCTTTTGTCGCAAGGCCGATCGCCAGTATGCTCGCGCGACGCATTCAAACCAAGATCGGGAGGCCGGGAAAGATAACTCTGGCACTCATGATTCTCGGATCGTCGACGGTGGCCATCGGATTGCTGCCAAGTTACCAGAATTGGGGCATTGCTGCACCCATCATGTTGGGCGTTCTGCGATTTGTGCAGGGGCTAGGTCTCGGCGGCGCTTGGGACGGCATTACGTTGCAGCTGAAGTCGGCCGCACCTGAGGGCCGGGAAGGGCGCTACAGCATGGTGCCTCAGCTTGGTGGGCCTATCGGATTCTGCGTTGCAGCGGCGCTTTTCTATGTGTTGACAGGTTTCCTGACGGAAGAGGAATTCCTGACCTACGGATGGCGCTTTGCCTTCTTTGCAGTGATGGCCGTGAACGTGGTTTCTCTGTTTGCGCGCCTGCGGTTGCTGACAACTGATTTTGGCAGCGATGACGAAACGCTGCTCAAATCGGCACCGCTTCCGGACCTTCTGAAAAACGAATGGCGCACGATCATTTTGTCAGCGCTGCTTCCTCTGGCAAGCTATGCCCTGTTCCACTTGGTCACAGTCTTCCCGCTCAGCTATGCGCTGCTGTTTTCGGGCAGAGACATCACCGAAATTCTGCTGCTGCAGCTGCTGGGTGGCGCATTGGCGATTGGCTCGGTCATCGTATCAGGCATTTTGAGCGATTTGTTCTCGCGCCGTGTTGTGCTGTTTATCAGCAGCGTTCTGATGGTGTTGCTCAGCCTGAGCTTTGTGACGCTGGAAACCGTCCCGTCCATCTACATTCTCTTCGGGTTTGTGGTGCTTGGCCTGTCCTATGGGCAATCTAGTTCCATCGTGCCGAACCGCTTTAAGGAAGAGTATCAATATTCCGGATCGGCCATGGCAACGAATTTGTCCTGGTTGGCTGGCGCGGCGTTTGCACCTCTCACAGGATTGTTCTTGGCGTCCCGTTTTGGCCTTTGGGCGGCGGCGATCTACCTGCTGTCTGGCGTCGCCGTGACGTTGCTCGCGCTGTACTTGCTGCGTGAAGGCGACAAAAAACGCGCCCTGGATCAGCGCGCCTGATCGACGAAATTACTCTGGCTGGCGGTGCGACAGGTTTCTAAACCTTGGCATCGCCAGTTGGCTATCGAGAGATAGTGGGCGAATACAACGGCCGTCTTTGGAGCCGATCAGCCCCTTACCAGCGCTTAAAACCGCTGATCTACAGAAGTATTTGCCAAAACTCTCAGGCTCTTGCTTAATCGGAACATGTTTGTTCGGTTTATTGAGTCCGTCGCCTTTGCTCGGATTGTAGCGTTGGGTTTGATTGTTTTTGCGCTGTTCGTCCGCATTGCTGACCCAATTCCGGTGCAGCTTGTGCGCAACCTCACCTTTGATGCCTACCAACGTATTTTGCCGCGTGTACCGGAAGAGCTTCCTGTAGCGATTATCGATATCGACGACGCCAGCATCGCTGAAATTGGTCAATGGCCTTGGCCACGGACGCGGTTTGCCGAAATGATCGACAAGCTGACCGAGTTCGGCGCGGTCGCGATAGCATTTGACGTAATTTTTGCCGAACCCGACCGTCTCTCTCCGCAGGCTATTGCTTTGGACAACAGCGCATTACCGCAGCAGGTTTCTCAGGCGCTGTCGCTGCTTCCTGACAACGACGATGTATTGGCAGCGTCTTTCAAACGTGCCCGCGTGATTGTGGGGCAAACGAGCATTCGAAGCGCATTCCATCGTTCGATCCCTAATGAACAAATCCCGGATGTGCCACATGCCATGATGGGGCCGTCTCCTGTGGGGTTCATTCTGGAGCTGCCTGATCTCGTGCAAAACTTGCCAGTGCTTGAGGATGCCGCTTCCGGCAGAGGAATGTTCAGTATTCGACCGGATCCGGACGGGGTCTATCGCAATTTGCCAATGGTTATGAACGCACAGGGCCAGCTACGCCTTGCTCTTGCGCCAGAGATGTTACGCGTCGCCACAGGTGGGGCACCTTTTGTGCTGAGATCCAATGAGGCAGGTGTTGATGGGGTCGTGCTTGCGCGTCAGTTTATACAGACCGCAGCTGATGGCACTGTCAGGCCGTATTTAACGCGCTCGCTGCAGGAGCGATTTATCCCAGCTTCAGATGTGTTGAACGGAAAACTTAGGCCAGATCATGTGGCCGGTAAGCTGCTGTTTTTTGGCACATCGGCGGTGGGATTGGGCGACTATCGGGCGACACCCTTTGGCGTGGCTGTCCCCGGTGTGGAGCTTCACGCGCAGTTGCTGGAAAATCTGCTTACAGGCTCTCTCTTGCAAAGGCCGAACTATGCAATCTCTGCTGAATTGGCTGTTACGCTTCTTCTGTGTTTGTTGTTTGTGATCGTCACCCCGATCATGAATGCAGGGTTTCTAGCGGTTTCCTCCGTGGCCATGCTAACAGCTTTTGGATGGGGCTCTTTCCTGCTGTTTCAAAACGAAAAAATCCTTTTGGATGCGAGTTTCCCGATCGTTTCTGCCCTAGCGACGATCATCTTTATGTCGACGACAAACTATATGCGCGAAGAGAAGCGTCGCCGCGATATTCGGAGTGCGTTTGGGCATTATGTTTCCGAAGATCTGGTGAATGCATTGAGCGACAACCCGGATGGCTTGCAGCTAGGCGGGGAAACAAGAGAGCTGACATTGTTGTTCAGCGACGTGCGAGGCTTCACGCCCATTGCAGAGAGTTTCCGCGATAATCCTGCAGGCCTGACACGGTTGATGAATACGTTTCTCAATCTCCAGTCCAACGCCATCCTGAATGAAAAGGGGACGATTGATAAATTCATGGGCGATGCGGTGATGGCCTTCTGGAATGCCCCGCTCAGCCACGAGGATCATGCGCGCGCGGCCTGTCGAGCCGCGTTGTTGATGCGCGACGGCGTGGAAGCTCTCAACATCAAGAGGCAGAAGGAAGCAAAGGCTGCCGGTACTGAGTTTCTCGAAATCCGGTTTGGGATCGGGATCGCAACCGGGTCCTGCATGGTTGGCAACATGGGGTCGGACACGCGGTTTGACTACACCGCCATGGGGGATCCAGTGAATTTGGCGTCGCGCCTTGAAGGCCAATCAAGCACTTACGGCAAGACAGTCATCGTGGCTGCAGAGACCGAGCGTTTGGTCCGTGATGATTTTGCCTTGTTGGAAGTCGATTTTGTGCGGTTAAAGGGCAAGCAGCAGGCTGAGCATATCTTTGCACTACTAGGCGACGTAAAGTTACTCAGAGAAGCGATGTTTGCAAAAATTCGGCAGACAAATGCAGAGATGCTTGAGGCATATCGTTCGCGCGACTGGGCGCGGGCCAAGGAAATGCTGGAAACTCTCAAACCGCTGGTGACCGACTTCGATGCCAGGCTAAACACACATCTGATGAACTATCATACGCGGATTGAAGATTTTGAACGCTTACCACCACCTAGGGATTGGGACGGCGTCCATGATGCAACGACGAAGTAGAGTGCTTAGGAGTTGGCGCAGCGCGGTATGCCGAGTTTAATTAGCTCCGCCCCGGTTTTTTCTTCATGTTCAGCAATGTGATAGCGAGCGGAACTCATGTACCAGTCACGCAGATCATTTGGGTAGAAACTGGCAATCACTCGAGAGGCGCGTTCAAACACCTCAGGCTTAATTGGTGCGCCGCTTTTGCTGGGGCCATGGAAACCAAATCGGGTATTTGGCGAAACACAGACATCTGGCAACCCCAACAACATCGTGCAGGTTGAGTGACAGACTTCGCCACGAATTTCGACGGGGGTTTGTGTGGTGACCAAATTTCGCAGCTGGTGAATGCGATCCGTAAGGAGGCCGCCGCGATCATTGTGAATGATGAGTGGAGCGTCAGCGGGGACTTCTGGCATAGCCGCTAAACTGATGCGGGCCAAGGGTAGCGATGCTATTTGCAGCGTGCAAAAGAAAGCAAGCGCCCAACGATGGCCGCTCAAGCGCCGATTTTTCAAGATCCACTCCGTCGCAGAGCCGGCCCATCCTGCCGGTCAACTGCCCCACAAAATAGGAGGGTAGAGTGGAAATGAGGTTAACTCATGACGCCAACGCGAAGCTTTTGCGTCTCTGGAGCGAGATGGCCTTTAAGTGCTTGTTGCGGCTCCTTCGACCGAGACATCCTGATCAACGGCGACAATGGCCAGAATTCCGGCACCTCCGTCGTACTGGTAAACGTCCAAGGCGCGACCTTCGCCATCAGAAATTGAAGAACCTTTGCTGAACCCCTCATCATCAAAGGTAAGCTTATCCCCGGCTTCGCCCAATACCGTAATGCTTTCCACGGCGTCGCTTCCAAAGAAGCCTTCAAGTAAGGAATCTGCTGTGTCTGAAAGGTCCATGACGTTGTCCAGTGACAGGGTGATGTCATCCGCACCGGCGTTTTCAAAGTTGAGTACTTCGATATCTCGGTAGTGGTCGCGCACATTGAATGCAGAGAAATCGAAGCTGCCGGAGCTTGACTGCATGAGGGTATCGCGACCTTCGCCACCCTCAGTCCAGTCTTCTGCAAAATCCGAACGGATCAGCAGGTCATCTCCATTGCGTCCGCGCAACTCGCTGAAACCATCGTCCAGCGCAGTGAGCTGGTCATCGAAACCGGATCCTCGGACAACTTCGATGTTCTGAAGGCTGTGATTGAAAATGCGCCCGTCCCAAGTGCCGGTCGCAGATCCCTCTTGGAGATCGACGGTAACGCCACTTTCAACACCGCTGCGGTCATAACGAATTTGATCGACCCCGCCGAGGCCGTCAGCGATGTCCGTGCCGGTGCCGAGAATGAAGCGATCATTGTACTCGCTGCCAACCAAATTGTCGTCGCCATCCTCAGTGCGCAGCTCAATCAGCGTGTTTGTCAGGTCACCAGCGGCGTTTATGATATGGGCCTCGCCAGTGGTGGAAGACATGCTGCCGGACGCACCCAGATGTATTTGGCTGAGATCCGCACTCACATCGCCCGAGTAAATGCTTGCACGCACCAGGCCATTGCCGCCTGTGAGGTTTAGCGTGTCTGTGCCTCCGCTGGCTCCAAAGCTGATCCAGTTAAACTCGGTGCTGTTCAGCGTAACATTGAAGGTATCGTTGCCGCTTGTCCCCTGGAAGCTGAGGCCCCAATCAGCGAATTGAGGGTCGACGAGTGTGTCGATGCCTGCAGCGCCCTTGTCTACGGAGCCTGTGTTGTTCTGTAGATCCAGGTTCAGAGTGACTGATGTAGTCGAGAGATCGCTGTAGTCGACTTCATACCAGCTGTTGTCCGTAGCATGGGTAAAGCGAAGGATATCGTTGCCTTCCGACCCGTAAATGAAGTCGCCTTCATCGTTGTTCCCGAGCAGATTGATGTCGTCGTCACCAATTGTGCCAAATATCTCATCATCTCGGCCAGTGGTGCCAATGATGTAATTTGCTTGATTGGCCATATTCGCCACAATTTGGTTGGCATTCGCCAAAGTGGTGCTGCCTAGGTCGACACCAAAGAAGTTCCCAGATCCATCGTCAAAATCAAACCGCACGCGGGTATCGCCGTCAAACACATACTCGCTGATGGTGAAGGGCAGGGCGGCAATGGAGGTGTCCCATTGCAACATGTCTGTGGTTGGATCAAAGCCGTCAATATAGTCGTTTCCGGCTGAGAAGATGATCAGATTGTTTCCTTCATAGACGTTGTAATAGTCATCGCCGCCGCCTCCGATCAGGACACTTACACCTCCCGTCGTGGAAAGCTCATCATTTTCGGCGCCCCCGATGAGAATGTCATCACCATCGCGGCCATCCAAACGGTTGCCTAGATTGTTTGCGACCAAGACATCGTCAAAATTTGTCCCGCGGATTTGCTCAAAGTTCACGAGCGTATGTGTGAAAGCCTGATTATCCCAGACACCCGTTGCGACACCTGTTGCCAGATTGACAGTGACACCCTGTTCGACCCCGTTGCGATCGTACCGTATTGTGTCCCACCCACCGCGCGCATCTGCGAAATCATTGCCCGCGCCCAGAATAAAACGGTTGTCAAAATCTGTGCCATAGACGGTGTCGTCGCCGTTTCGGGTGCGCACATCAAGCCGTGAGTTTGACAAATCTCCGCTGTAGTTGATCGTCACGCTTTCGTCCGGGGCTTCAGAGAAGAAGCCCGTCACCAAGTCGCCAGTTACGTCGTCGTTGCCGCTGCCTAGGTCGACGCGGAACAGACCGGTGCCTGCGGTGAGATTGATGACGTCGTGACCGCTCCGATGAGAGATGCCGAGCCATGTATCCTCAACGGGATCTTGTCTGATGTTGAAGAGATCATCCCCATCGCTGCCAACGATAAACAGCCCATCACCCGCCGCAGCAAGAGCGATATCTTCGAGCGTATCGACCCCCGCCACACCTTTGTCGACGGTGTTGATGCCTCTGCTCATATCCAGATCAACGGTGATGCCAACCGCACCCAGATATTCGTATATAAGATCGGTGAACGTCTCATTGGTACTTGCGGAGTAGTTGTAGGTGTCGTTGCCGGCGCTTGCGTAGATGAACTCGCCTTCCTGATCGTTGCCGCCAATTGAAATGGTGTCGTCTTCTGGTGAGCCAAAGTAATCTGCACGACCAAAGGTTCCGACAGTATTGACCGGAGTGAAGGTCATGCCTGCCAAAATCTGATACATGCCTTCGAGCGAGACTCCATCAAGAGTGAGCTCAAATTCATTTTCGAGCCGGTCGTCAAAATCATCGTCAAAACGGAAAGAATGTCCTGGCCCACTTGATCTGCTGACAATTTCCAATGTGCCGATGTAGGTGATTGGATCACCTGCGAATTGCAGCGTGTCTTCAGTAACGTCGAAATCTCTGACGTAGTCATAGCCGCCATTGTAAGTCAGGCGGTCAGCTCCTGCTTCAAGCTCGAAGTATTCGTCAGCAGTCGAGCCAATTACGGTGTCGTCAAAATCTGTCCCTTCAAATTCTTCAATCGAAGTGAACAGATCTGTATCGCCATATTGATCTACTGCGATACCGGTCGTGTAATTGATGTTAACCCCAACGCCATTGGGATCGTCATCCTCGGTGCGATAGTTCAATTTGTCTGTGCCGTCGCCACCGTTAATGGTGTCACTGCCCGCGCCGGGTTGCCAACCTTCAAATCTGTGACTTGAACCATTGAAGAGATCATCTTCCGATGTGCCGCCAAAATAATGCGCATATGTAAATGTGTCATTGATCACGTCCGCAACGTTGGATGTAACCGTGCCAGAGCCATTTGCTCCAACGTTCACAACGACACCACCACTTCCTTCGACATCTTCATAGCTTATGTCGATGCCGTCACCCTGCTCCCAAAGAGCTTGGTGCCCGATGATCGTGTTGTTGCCTGTTCCAGGCTGAACGTAGTCACCCCAAAACTGGTTTTCTACGCTGCCGCCTGATGCATCGAGCAGATCATCGCCATCGCCGCCGCGTATGTTCTCCCGGCCACCACCGCCAATGATGGTATCGTCACCCCCACCACCGCTTAAGGTAAAGCCTTCATTAGGCGCGCCATATGACTCCGCACCCACAAAATAGTCATTCTCATCTGTGGCGCGCAGCCAGTTTGCGTAGGTGAAAGTATCGTTCACAACACCGGTATTATTGGAGACGACTGTTCCTGAACCTTCAAGGCCAAGCGTGACTTGCAGCCCGCCTGTGCCTGTCAGGTTCCAGTAACCGATTTCGATGCCTTCACCTGCTTCCCAATGCGTTTGGTGACCGATGATCGTGTCGCTACCGCTCCATGGCTCGATGAGATCACCGTAGCCCTGTGTTTCAGAGGCTCCAGCCGACGAATCCAACACATCGTCGCCCTCACCACCCTCCAACGAGTCGCGCCCTGATCCGCCCATCAGCGTGTCGTCGCCCGCGTTGCCTTGCAGGCGCGTGCTATAGTCCGCGGCGGTCAATGCGTCATCAAAAGCAGATCCCCGAACACGCTCGAAATTACTGAGCGTATGCGTGAAAGCTTGTCCGTCCCAGATGCCGGTCGCTATGCCGGTCGCGAGGTTCACGGTCACACCCTCGAATATATCAAAGCGGTTGTATTGGATGCTATCAAATCCGCCGCGCCCGTCGGCAACGTCCGTTCCGGGACCGAGAATGATGGAGTCTCGTCCTTCGCTGCCAACCACGTTGTCGTCGCCAGTATGCGTCCGAAGGTTTAGCGTCACATCAGATATGTCGCCCAGAAAGTTGATCGTGGTCGAGTCCGTGCCCCAAGATACCGTACCGGCGCCGAGGTCAGCGATGACGTTTTCACCGTCCTCCCCAGCATCGACACGCAGCCAACCCGTCCCGCCAAACAGATTGACCGTGTCATCACCACCTGAGTCAAAAACGCCAATCCAAGCGAAGTCGGAATTGCTCAGTGTGACGTTGAATGTGTCGTCATTCGCCGTACCATAAATGCCAAAGGCCCAACGCGCGACCTGAGACAGGTCGACAAGCGTGTCTGTGCCACCTGAAGATTTGAGTATGGTGTTTGTGGCCGCATTGGCATCAAGATTGGCTGTTATGGAGCCGAAATCGAGAGCTTCTGCGTTGTACCGCAACTCCTGATAGGCCTGTGGGGCACTATTTGAATAGATGTAAGTATCGTCGCCAAACGACGCGAAGGTGATCTTTAGATCTCCATCAACTGTGGTGTGCTCGATTGTGTCGTTGAGATCTGTGCCATAGAAATACTCTACATTCAGAAGATCTGAGACTTCCGCCAACGTCACTCCGAACAACACAATGCTTGATGTGGTGCCGGCCCCGTCATCAAATGCCAGTAGTGTTCCGGTATCAACGCCATCGTCATAGGCTGCGGTTGTGAGACTATCAAAGTTTGCCAGGGCGAAGCCGCCAAAGACAAGTGCGTCCTCATCAGGGTTGAAATCTCCGACCACGTCAAAGCCAGCCGTATAGACCAAGATGTCTTCGCCTGCGCCAAGTTCCGTGAAGTCGTCGCCACCTCCCGTTTGAACGGTATCGTTGCCGTCACCGGCGAAGGTTACGAAACCTCCATCGCCCGTGATCACGACGTCGTTGTACTCTGTGGTAAGGACACTCTCAAAACCTGCAAGGGAGTCCGTGTCCCCAAAGAGGTCGATTGCGAAGCCCAGTGCGATGTTGATCGTCACCCCGACAGTGCGGACGGTATACCTGCTGTCCAGATCATAAGAGACTTGGTCAAAACCGCCTGCGCCGCCTCTCAGAGTGTCATTTCCAGCCAGCCCGAGCGCACGATTAAAGTCGGCATTATCTGCAAGCTGTATGCTGTCTGAGAATTGTGAGCCGCGCACAAACTCAACGCCGACAACCGTGTCCAAAGTACCGTCAGACTTCTCTGCAGAACCTGTGTTGAGGTTTACGTCGACGGCACCCGATGCATTGGCATAAGAAATTTGGTCAAGCTCTCCTATGCCGCCGTCAAAGCTGTTGTTTCCGTCGGTGTCATAGAAAAAGTCATTCCCGGAGCCGCCAAAATACTGGTCATCTCCCAAGCCAAAGTCGGCCTCATCATCCCCACCGTTGCCAAAGAAGATATCGTTGGATGTATTGTCTTCATTAACGTCGATCCAATCTTCCTGATCAGACCCATTGTATACCCAAGGAAATTCCCCAAAGAACGCATCTAAAGGCGCGTTATCGATCACACCGCCAACGATGCTGTTGTTCAAAGCCGTTACGAATTCAGCCACGGTCAGGTTAAAGCCTGTCCCGGTCAGAAAATCCGGGTCCGTCGGTGTGCCGATTTCTACCCCAGTGATGATCCCGGTTGCGCCGTCGTAGTCGAGGTCGGAGCCGGAAAAGGCAAAGGTACGTCCATCATCTGCGGTGAACCGGATTTCTGAAGATGAATTTACGCTTGGCGCGCGGACCGATGCGACACCCGAGTTGATCTCAAAAAAGGCCGCGTCAGGCATGTCTCCAAAATAGAGGTCAAAGCCCGGGGGCTGGGATAAGAATGTGGTGGTGGATCCGGCCACATTTACCGTCAGCTCATTCGTGGGTTGCGAAATGCTCACCACCCGGTTGGCGCTTCCACTGTCGTTGCCGTTTGCATCAAGCGATGTGATGCTGATCTGAACGCTGTTTGCATCCGGAATATCGGCAGACAGAAACACTTGAGAGAACCGGCCATCTGCCCCCACATCCGTGGTGGCGACCGTGCCGCCAAAGTCGATGGTCACCGAGCCGTTTGGATCGGCCGTCCCTGAAATTGTGACCGGGGAGAGCTGTTCTTGAACATCGATGAAATCGTCGCCGGTCACAGCATCAAGCACAACCGCATCCGCAACGGGGTCAATATTGAGCGTGACGGTTGCGGTGCTTGTTTCTCCGTTTCCGTCGTCGATTTGGTAAGTGAAGCTGTCGTTGCCGTTGAAGTTTGCGTCCGGTGTGTAGATGAAGCTGCCGTCATCATCTAGGGTGAGGCTGCCGTTTGAGACATCGCTGGTCAGGGTGACGCTGATTGGATCGCCATCGGGGTCGCTGTCGTTGGCCAGAAGGCCTTGGGCTGCATCCACGACGAGGGGGGTGTCTTCTGTCAGGCTGTAGCTGTCATCGGTGGCCACGGGGGGCAGGTTGACGAGCGCCACGGCGAGTGTGACGGAAGCGGTATCGCTGCCGCCATTGCCGTCTGCCACGGTGTAGGTGAAACTGTCGGCCCCGGAGAATCCAGCGTCCGGTGTGTAGGTGAGCTGGCCATTGGCCTCGATCACCACGGAGCCGTTGGCGGGGTCTGTCACGCTGGTGACGGTCAGCGGATCGCCGTCCGGATCGCTGTCATTGCCCAGCACGTCAAAGGTGACGGCCAGGTCTTCGTCGGTTGCGGCGCTGTCGTCCTGTGCCACTGGCGCGTCATTGATGGGCGCAACAAGCACAACCACGGTTGCGGTGTCAGTGGCGCCGTTGCTGTCGGCCACGGTGTAGGTGAAGCTGTCGTTGCCGTTGAAGTTTGCATCCGGCGTGTAGGTGAGCTGGCCGTTGGCCTCAATCACCACGGTGCCGTTGGCGGGATCAGAGAGGCTGGTGACAGACAGCGCGTCGCCTTCCACATCCGCATCATTGCTGAGCACATCAAATGTGAGTGCGAGATCTTCATCGGTGTTTACACTGTCATCAGCGGCGGCGGGGGCATCGTTGACCGGGGTGACGGTGATGGTGATGGTGCCGGTGTCCTGCCCGCCATTGCCGTCATCAATGGTGTAGCTGAAGCTGTCACTGCCAGAAAAATCCGCATCAGGGGTGTAGAGATAGCCTTCGCCGTCCAGCGTGACGGTGCCGTTTGCGGGTGTGCCGAGGGCCGCGATGGAGAGCGGGTCGCCATCAGCGTCGCTGTCATTGGCAAAGAAGGGAATATAGACGGAGGCGTCTTCGTTGGTTGTGACGTTGGGGTAGTCCCCGGCCACCGGCGCGGTGTTGGCATTCACGGCGACGGTCACGGTGCCGGTGTCGAGGCCGCCTGCGCCATCTGACAGCGTGTAGGTGAAACTTGCCTGACCTGAGAAAGTGGCATCCGGCGTGAAGGTGATGGTGTCGCCAGCCAGTGCCACAGTGCCACCCACGGGCGCATCCACCGACAGGACGGAGAGTGTCTGGGTCAGCTCCGGGTCACCATCGGTGTCATTGGCCAGCAGCGTGGCCACGGCGATGGAGATCGGAGTGTTGAAGGCGGTGGAGAGCCCGCCGTCATCGGTGGCCACCGGCGCGTCGTTGACGGGGTCAACGTTGAGCGTGACGGTTGCGGTGCTTGTTTCCCCGTTTCCGTCGTTGATCTGATAGGAGAAGCTGTCGTTGCCGTTGAAGTTTGCGTCCGGCGTATAGGTGAAGCTGCCGTCATCATCGAGGGTGAGGGTGCCGTTTGAGACATCGCTGGTCAGGGTGACGCTGATCGGATCGCCATCGGGGTCGCTGTCGTTGGCCAGAAGGCCCTGGGCTGCGTCTATGGCGAGGGGGGTGTCTTCTGTCAGGCTGTAGCTGTCATCGGTGGCCACGGGGGGCAGGTTGACGAGGGCCACGGCGAGGGTGACGGAGGCGGTATCGCTGCCGCCATTGCCGTCTGCCACGGTGTAGGTGAAGCTGTCGGCCCCGGAGAAGCCAGTGTCCGGTGTGTAGGTGAGCTGGCCGTTGGCCTCGATCACCACAGTGCCGTTGGTGGGATCCGTCACGCTGGTGACGGTCAGCGGATCGCCGTCAGGGTCGCTGTCATTGCCCAGCACGTCAAAGGTCACGGCGATGTCTTCGTCGGTGGCGACGCTGTCGTCTTCGGCGCTGGGGGCATCATTGATCGCGGCGATCACCACCGCCACCGTGCCCGTGGCCGTGCCGCCATTGCCGTCGGCGATGGTGTAGGTGAAGCTGTCGGTGCCGTTGAAGTTTGTGTCCGGCGTATAGGTGAAGCTGCCGTCATCATCGAGGGTGAGGGTGCCGTTTGAGACATCGCTGGTCAGGGTGACGCTGATCGGATCGCCATCGGGGTCGCTGTCGTTGGCCAGCACACCGGTGAGCGCATCAACACTGAGCGGCGTGTCCTCATCGGTGGTGTAGCTGTCGTCATTGGCCAGCGGCGGGAGATTCACCAGGGCCACGGCCACGGTGACGGAGGCGGTATCGCTGCCGCCATTGCCGTCTGCCACGGTGTAGGTGAAGCTGTCGGCCCCGGAGAACCCAGCGTCCGGCGTGTAGGTGAGCTGGCCATCGGCCTCAATCACCACTGTGCCGTTGGTGGGATCTGTCACGCTGGTGACGGTCAGCGGATCGCCATCCGGATCGCTGTCATTGCCCAGCACGTCGAAGGTGACGGCCAGGTCTTCATCGGTTGCGGCGCTGTCGTCCTGTGCCACTGGCGCATCATTGATGGGCGCTACAAGCACAACCACGGTTGCGGTGTCGGTGGCGCCGTTGCTGTCGGCCAAGGTGTAGGTGAAGCTGTCGTTGCCGTTGAAGTTTGCATCCGGCGTGTAGGTGAGCTGGCCGTTGGCCTCAATCACCACGGTGCCGTTGGCGGGATCAGAGAGGCTGGTGACAGACAGCGCGTCGCCTTCCACATCCGCATCATTGCTGAGCACATCAAATGTGAGTGCGAGATCTTCATCGGTGTTTACACTGTCATCAGCGGCGGCGGGGGCATCGTTGACCGGGGTGACGGTGATGGTGATGGTGCCGGTGTCCTGCCCGCCATTGCCGTCATCAATGGTGTAGCTGAAGCTGTCACTGCCAGAAAAATCCGCATCAGGGGTGTAGAGATAGCCTTCGCCGTCCAGCGTGACGGTGCCGTTTGCGGGTGTGCCGAGGGCCGCGATGGAGAGCGGGTCGCCATCAGCGTCGCTGTCATTGGCAAAGAAGGGAATATAGACGGAGGCGTCTTCGTTGGTTGTGACGTTGGGGTAGTCCCCGGCCACCGGCGCGGTGTTGGCATTCACGGCGACGGTCACGGTGCCGGTGTCGAGGCCGCCTGCGCCATCTGACAGCGTGTAGGTGAAACTTGCCTGACCTGAGAAAGTGGCATCCGGCGTGAAGGTGATGGTGTCGCCAGCCAGTGCCACAGTGCCACCCACGGGCGCATCCACCGACAGGACGGAGAGTGTCTGGGTCAGCTCCGGGTCACCATCGGTGTCATTGGCCAGCAGCGTGGCCACGGCGATGGAGATCGGAGTGTTGAAGGCGGTGGAGAGCCCGCCGTCATCGGTGGCCACCGGCGCGTCGTTGACGGGGTCAACGTTGAGCGTGACGGTTGCGGTGCTTGTTTCCCCGTTTCCGTCGTTGATCTGATAGGAGAAGCTGTCGTTGCCGTTGAAGTTTGCGTCCGGCGTATAGGTGAAGCTGCCGTCATCATCGAGGGTGAGGGTGCCGTTTGAGACATCGCTGGTCAGGGTGACGCTGATCGGATCGCCATCGGGGTCGCTGTCGTTGGCCAGAAGGCCCTGGGCTGCGTCTATGGCGAGGGGGGTGTCTTCTGTCAGGCTGTAGCTGTCATCGGTGGCCACGGGGGGCAGGTTGACGAGGGCCACGGCGAGGGTGACGGAGGCGGTATCGCTGCCGCCATTGCCGTCTGCCACGGTGTAGGTGAAGCTGTCGGCCCCGGAGAAGCCAGTGTCCGGTGTGTAGGTGAGCTGGCCGTTGGCCTCGATCACCACAGTGCCGTTGGTGGGATCCGTCACGCTGGTGACGGTCAGCGGATCGCCGTCAGGGTCGCTGTCATTGCCCAGCACGTCAAAGGTCACGGCGATGTCTTCGTCGGTGGCGACGCTGTCGTCTTCGGCGCTGGGGGCATCATTGATCGCGGCGATCACCACCGCCACCGTGCCCGTGGCCGTGCCGCCATTGCCGTCGGCGATGGTGTAGGTGAAGCTGTCGGTGCCGTTGAAGTTTGTGTCCGGCGTATAGGTGAAGCTGCCGTCATCATCGAGGGTGAGGGTGCCGTTTGAGACATCGCTGGTCAGGGTGACGCTGATCGGATCGCCATCGGGGTCGCTGTCGTTGGCCAGCACACCGGTGAGCGCATCAACACTGAGCGGCGTGTCCTCATCGGTGGTGTAGCTGTCGTCATTGGCCAGCGGCGGGAGATTCACCAGGGCCACGGCCACGGTGACGGAGGCGGTATCGCTGCCGCCATTGCCGTCTGCCACGGTGTAGGTGAAGCTGTCGGCCCCGGAGAACCCAGCGTCCGGCGTGTAGGTGAGCTGGCCATCGGCCTCAATCACCACTGTGCCGTTGGTGGGATCTGTCACGCTGGTGACGGTCAGCGGATCGCCATCCGGATCGCTGTCATTGCCCAGCACGTCGAAGGTGACGGCCAGGTCTTCATCGGTTGCGGCGCTGTCGTCCTGTGCCACTGGCGCATCATTGATGGGCGCTACAAGCACAACCACGGTTGCGGTGTCGGTGGCGCCGTTGCTGTCGGCCAAGGTGTAGGTGAAGCTGTCGTTGCCGTTGAAGTTTGCATCCGGCGTGTAGGTGAGCTGGCCGTTGGCCTCAATCACCACGGTGCCGTTGGCGGGATCAGAGAGGCTGGTGACAGACAGCGCGTCGCCTTCCACATCCGCATCATTGCTGAGCACATCAAATGTGAGTGCGAGATCTTCATCGGTGTTTACACTGTCATCAGCGGCGGCGGGGGCATCGTTGACCGGGGTGACGGTGATGGTGATGGTGCCGGTGTCCTGCCCGCCATTGCCGTCATCAATGGTGTAGCTGAAGCTGTCACTGCCAGAAAAATCCGCATCAGGGGTGTAGAGATAGCCTTCGCCGTCCAGCGTGACGGTGCCGTTTGCGGGTGTGCCGAGGGCCGCGATGGAGAGCGGGTCGCCATCAGCGTCGCTGTCATTGGCAAAGAAGGGAATATAGACGGAGGCGTCTTCGTTGGTTGTGACGTTGGGGTAGTCCCCGGCCACCGGCGCGGTGTTGGCATTCACGGCGACGGTCACGGTGCCGGTGTCGAGGCCGCCTGCGCCATCTGACAGCGTGTAGGTGAAACTTGCCTGACCTGAGAAAGTGGCATCCGGCGTGAAGGTGATGGTGTCGCCAGCCAGTGCCACAGTGCCACCCACGGGCGCATCCACCGACAGGACGGAGAGTGTCTGGGTCAGCTCCGGGTCACCATCGGTGTCATTGGCCAGCAGCGTGGCCACGGCGATGGAGATCGGAGTGTTGAAGGCGGTGGAGAGCCCGCCGTCATCGGTGGCCACCGGCGCGTCGTTGACGGGGTCAACGTTGAGCGTGACGGTTGCGGTGCTTGTTTCCCCGTTTCCGTCGTTGATCTGATAGGAGAAGCTGTCGTTGCCGTTGAAGTTTGCGTCCGGCGTATAGGTGAAGCTGCCGTCATCATCGAGGGTGAGGGTGCCGTTTGAGACATCGCTGGTCAGGGTGACGCTGATCGGATCGCCATCGGGGTCGCTGTCGTTGGCCAGAAGGCCCTGGGCTGCGTCTATGGCGAGGGGGGTGTCTTCTGTCAGGCTGTAGCTGTCATCGGTGGCCACGGGGGGCAGGTTGACGAGGGCCACGGCGAGGGTGACGGAGGCGGTATCGCTGCCGCCATTGCCGTCTGCCACGGTGTAGGTGAAGCTGTCGGCCCCGGAGAAGCCAGTGTCCGGTGTGTAGGTGAGCTGGCCGTTGGCCTCGATCACCACAGTGCCGTTGGTGGGATCCGTCACGCTGGTGACGGTCAGCGGATCGCCGTCAGGGTCGCTGTCATTGCCCAGCACGTCAAAGGTCACGGCGATGTCTTCGTCGGTGGCGGCGCTGTCGTCTGTGGCAATAGGGGCGTCATTGATGGGGGCAACAAGCACCACCACGGTTGCGGTGTCAGTGGCGCCGTTGCTGTCGGCCACGGTGTAGGTGAAGCTATCGTTGCCGTTGAAATCCGCATCCGGCGTGTAGGTGAGCTGGCCGTTGGCCTCAATCACCACGGAGCCGTTGGCGGGATCAGAGACGCTGGTGACAGACAGCGCGTCGCCTTCTACATCGGCATCATTGCTGAGCACGTCAAATGTGAGCGCAAAATCCTCGTCTGTGCTGACGCTGTCATCTGCGGCGTCGGGGGCATCGTTGACCGGGGTGACGGTGATGGTGATGGTGCCGGTGTCCTGCCCGCCGTTGCCGTCATCAATGGTATAGCTGAAGCTGTCACTGCCGGAAAAATCCGCATCGGGGGTGTAGATGACCCCTCCAGAAATCGTCAAATCCACCGTGCCGTTGGAAGGTTGCTCAACCGCTGCCAATGAAACAGCATGACCGTCAACGTCTACAGCGTTTTGCAGCAGATCAATGGTGGTTGCGCTGTCCTCGAGGGTAACAATGGTGTCGTTTGCGGCTATGGGGGGCGTGTTTTCAGTGACCTCGATGAGCACTGTTGCCGTAGCAAGCCCGCCCGCACCATCAGAAACTTCATACGTGAAGCTGGCTTGCCCGCTAAAATCTGGGTCTGGCGTGAAGGTTACAGCATTTGTTGAGAGCGCAGCTGTGCCTCCTACCGCAGAGCCAACCGAAAGCATTGTGAGGGGCTGCACAGTTTCTGGATCACCATCGGAATCATTGGCCAAAAGTGCGGACATGTCGATCGCCAAGGGCATATTATACGCAGTGGATAGTCCGCTGTCGTCTGCTGCAATCGGCGCGTCGTTGACCGGGGTGATCGAAAAGGTCACCGTTCCGGACGTGCTGTCGCCCTGTTCGTTCTCCACATTGTAGGTGAAGCTGTCGGTGCCTGCGAAATCGGCGTTTGGCGTGTAGGTCACATCCCCGTTGGTCAGCAGGGTCGCAACGCCGTTTGAGGGAGCACTTGTTGCGGTGAAGGTCAGTGTTGAGCCATTGTCACCACTGACCGCGCTGGCGAGATTCAGTGACATCGAGGTATCTTCAGCCAGCTCAGAGTTGGTAATTTCGGTCGTTAGCTCTGTGCTTTCAGTGCCACCAGATGAGGAGGATCCTCCGTCTTGACCTGAAGAGGCGTCATTAACTGGAGAGTTTGTTGGCGGGGGCGTGGGTGCGGGCGATGTTTGCGCCGCAGGCGCACCAATTTGTGTGAAAGACTCACCACTTGTGGTGTCGCCAAGACCTGGGTCGGAAGAGAAGGTACCGGTGTCAGCGGTTTCTGTTCCTGGACCAAGCCCCGGATCAGCATTGCCAAGGGAGCCTGTGTCTAAGCCCTCGTCGCCAGTGACCAAATTTGTTACGCCTTCGAGGCCAAGATCCCCGCCATCGGTGTCTAGTTGCGCAAGAGCGAGTGCGGCGATGCTTTCTGCTGAGGTCTCGGAGTTATCGACTTCAGAAGGCGCGACCGCCGCAAATTGTTCTTGGCCGTCTTGTTGCAGCGAGGCGTCGTCTTCGCCCTGAGCTTCTGCGTCGTTGGGAGTTTGAGGGACTGTCTCTTCGCCTTCGGTGTCCCCAGGGTCTTGTCCTTGATCCTGGGGCGGAGCTGCATCTTGACCACCGCCACCATCTTGAGGCGTGGGCGCTGGGGCAGGGGGAGCGACGCCGGGGGCTGCCTGTCCGCCGCCGTCAGGCCCTGCTTCGCCTGTGCCTGTTCCGTCAAAGTCTATGTAGCTTCCGCTGTTCTCCAGACGCAGTTCGGCGCGTTCTGTCACCTCATTGGTTTGGACTTGTAGCGCTTCGGAGTCCGCTTGAACCACTTGGGCGCGCGGCACTGGGCGTGTTTCGCCGTCGACGGGGGACACAATCCAGCTGGTTTCCGGGTCGGAAAGGGAAGAGACAAAATTCCCGTTCTGATCAAACAAATCTATGCTGCCGAGAGCGCCGTCGGGCCAGTCTGGCAAGAGAGAGACGACAACTTCCGTCACACCGTTGACCACCACGATGCGCACTTCCACAGTGGTTCCTCTGATGCCGATTGTGGAAGTGGGTGTGTTCACCTCCATGTCGCCGATCTTGGCAACTTGCCCAGCCACAAAAACAAAGCCGCCCTGTATCAGGTTAAACGCTGCGGAATTGTCTGACCCGTCAGGATCATAGATTAGCTCGTCTAAAATCATGCGGCTGTCTTGCGCCAAGGTAAAAATCGTTCCGTCGATAAATACCAAAGATACCGTGCTGCCAGCGCCGGTCTGGACCACATCGTTTTGAAAAACCAAAGCACCGTCGTTCAGCCGGACGGTCGCGCCATCTGCGCGGGTGACCGTCACCACGCCTTCAATCGTATCAACTTGTCCGATGGCGTCAGATGACACTTGCGCTTGAACAGGAACGATGTCTGATTGCGTGATATCTGTGTGTTGGAAAGTCGCTTCGGTCTTTAGGGCGGCTGTGCGCGTATCGATACCGGCTCCAGCGATCCGAGCAACATCTGCGCCCTGGATTTTCGCTCCATTGGGGGCGATCAGTGCTGCAGGAGAGGCGAAGGTAAAGTATCCAGCGACCCGGAGCGTTTCTGCACCATCAAAAGAGATGACAAGGTCTTGGCCGTCCTTGGCGTAGTTGCCTTGAAAGAGGGCTTCAACATTGGGGGTCAGAACGTCTGACCCATCCGCCACAACCACAAACTCGTTTTCACCGCTATCAGGGCGGTCGAAGTCACTAATACTCATGGGCAGTCCCCAGGAACAACCAATACAAAAACACGTCCGCGAATATTGAGGCGTGAAACGCCAGGCGGCTCTAAAAACAATTGGATAGAAAATTAAATCAAATTGTAAATAAATGCCACAATTTAGATATAAGGCCGATTTAAGTAACTGTGATGTTTCGATATTTCATCTGGTGTGACAGATCTCGCCTGGACCTCTGGCCGGTATCTGTCTTGCTAGCGTTCGCGCAAAGCCTCGTGCTGCGCGCGTAATACAGGGCGAATAAGATACTCGAGCACCGTTTTGCGGCCGCTTTGTATATCGATGCTTGCAACCATTCCCGAAGAGATGTCGAGCGCTCCGTTGTCGCCTTCCAATGACGTTTGTTCGGTGCGTAGCATGACTTGAAAATAGGGCACGCCGTCAGCGTTGTTGAGCGCATCCGCGCCGATGCGTTCTACTTGAGCAGGGAGGTCACCATAGCGCAGATAGTCATAGGCCGTGATCTTGACGGACGCATCTGCCCCTACCCGGACAAAGGCCAGATCCCGGGGGCTGACCTCTGCCTCAATCAGCAGCGTGTCATCCAGAGGCACAATTTCAGCCAGCGTCATCGCGGGATGGACGACGCTCCCAACATTGGTGACAGAAATCCGATTGACAGTTCCGCGAACAGGCGCGCGCAGGTCCGTGCGCGAGACCCGATCTCTCGCAGCAGTCAGTGTTTCCTCGACCACTGCGAGATCTCCAAGCACCACTGAGATACGCTCCCGGGCTGTGAGACCATAGGATGATTGGGCAGAGCCGATCTGTTTTTCGGTTTCTGCAATGCTCGCACGGACACGGAGTTCGGTGGCTTCTGACACGGTGATGTCGCCTTCGATTTCCGCCAGCTGCCCACGTAAGCGCAGGATTTCAATCTCAGGGACCGATCCACTTGCAAAGAGGCCTTCAGAAATTTGGACTTCCCGCCGAAGGGGGGCTGCGACCGCTTCAAGACGGGCGCGCTTTGCGGTCAGTTCCACAAGCTCGGCTTCCCGCTGTAACAGGCGATCTTGCAAAACACTGATTTCCAGATCCAGCTGGCTTCGCCGCGTGTCAAACACGGCTATTTCTGCCGCGATGAGCCTGTCATTCCAGTTCTGTTCTATCGGGAACGTTAGCGCATCTGACCCTTCGGCTTCCGCTCTGAGCCGGACAAGTTCAGCGGATAGCGCCTGATAACGTTGTTCCAATTCACCAAGATTGGATTGCACGGTTGTATCGTCGATCTGAAAAAGCACCTGACCAGGCTCAACCACATCTCCTTCTGAGATGTGGATTGCAGACACAATACCTCCTTCGGGAGCTTGCACTGTTTGAACTTGGGAACTCGGCACTACGCGTCCAGAGGCACGGGTCACTTCTTCGATTTCGAAGGTTGCTGCCCAAAACACGAACCCGCCAATGAGCGCGATCACAAACAGCAGCAAGACCCAAAGCCCTTGTCCTGCGTCCTGACCTCCCGGGCGATTGACGAATTCTTCGTCTTCTATCCGCATGGAAAACATCACTCGGCTGCCTTCTGATCGATCTGACGCTCGGCAGAAGTTGTTTGCGACAGTTGATTCATCACCTCGACGCGTGGTCCATCAAGCACCTTGCGGCCCTGTTCGATCACTATGAAACGATTTGCGAGCGCTGCGAGAGACATTCGGTGCGTGGATAAAATCATCCCCACGCCTTCCTTTTGCAACAGACGCAACCGCTCTATTGCTAAAGCTTCGCTTTGATGATCCATTGCGTTGGTTGGTTCATCAAGGAAGATGAACTTCGGTCGACGAAGCAAAAGGCGCGCCAGTGACAGGGCTTGCCTTTGTCCTCCAGAAAGCCGTTCACCTCTTTCCCCGGCAAAATAATCTAACCCTTCAGGAAGACCTGCAACAAAGTCATCGAGCCCTGCCAAATGCAGTGCCCTCATGATTTCGGTATCTGGAGCATCTGGCACTCCCAGCGAGATGTTTTCGCGGATGGTGCCTGTAAACAGAAGGGGATCCTGAGGCAGATAGCCTACGCCCGCGCGGACGGCTGCGGGTTCGTACTGCGCGATTTCATGACCATCGATCAATAAAGTGCCTTCTTGGGGCTGGTAGAGACCGTTGATCAGCTTACCGAGTGTGGACTTTCCCGAGCCGATCCGCCCGAGTAGGGCGGTTGTGCTGCCGGGCTCAAAAACTGCTGACACCCCGACAATCGCTGGAGTTTGCATGTCGGGATATATGAATGTCACTTCGCGCAATTCGATCTTGCCTTCTCTGACTTGTAGATCGCTGCGCAAGGCTTCGCGTTGCTCGACGTCTGTTTCTACGAAGCGTGAAATCGACCTCATGGACCAAATCGCAAAGTTGGCCCTGAAGATGGTCTGCGTGATACCTGCAAGCGGTGCAAGGATACGACCTGCCATGATGTTGGCCGCAATCAGGGCGCCAATGGTGACGGTTCCCTTAGACACTAGAAAGACACCCAGACAAATAATCCCAGCGCTGACGGCTTGTTGCACAAGAACCGTGGCCGATCCTGTGAAGTTCGCCCAGTTTCGGGTTTGGGCCGTTACACGTGACGATGCTGCCACCGCGTTCTCCCACTCGCGTAACAACACTGGCTCCGCACCGACGCTCTTGACGGTTTCCAGTCCGGTCAGCGCCTCAATCAACACCTGATTGCGCTTTACGGTCATTTGCTGCGCCTGTCGCGCGGATCGGGCAATTGGCACCTGCGCCAAAACGGCAATGGCGATCATCACCGGAATGGCTGCGATTGGTATCCAGGCAAGCGGTCCCACAATCATGGTTAGAACCGTCAGAAAGATGCCGACAAAAGCAAGATCAATGAGCGCGATCAAGGTGGAGGAGGTGAAGAAATCCCGCACCACTTCAAAGTCGCGCAAAGTTGTGATTGCGCCGGTTGCACCGCCTTTGCGGGCCAGAATTTTTTGTGCAAGCGCCAATTGAAAGAGGCGGGAGGCCAAGGCTAAGTCCGCTCTGCGCGACACTCTTTGAATGATGGCGCTACGCAGGAGTCGCAATAAGAGATCCAGCCCGAGCGCCAGCCCGACCCCAATCGCCAGTGTGATCAAAGTGACAAACGCAAGGTTCGGGATCACGCGATCAAAGACATTCATCACAAAAATCGGTAACGCAAGCCCTGCCAAGTTGACGCCGAAGGCAGCCAGAAACACTTGCAACCATGCAGATTTGTGGCGGGCCAGTTCTGACCAGAGCCAATGTCCACCATTTGGGGTGATCTTTTGTGCATCCGGGCTCAGACGTGAGGAGGTCGAAGCTTCCTTTGACGCAACCAAAAGAACCTCACCAGTTAACTGGCGCGATAGAGAGCGGGTCGGAACCTCATCACTTTCGTTTGTTGCAGGATCAACGATTGAGGCCATGCGCGTTTTGTCATCCAGTCCCACTAGGATTTTCGGGGCCGCTGATTTTGCAATGAGCACGGCGGGTAAGCTGCCGCGATCAAGCTGCGCTAGGCTGCGTTTCACTTTTTTGGCTTTGAGGCCGACCACGTCGAGCGCGCGTATCAGACCTAAGGCTCCAACCGTTTCGAACCCTTCAGGCAGGCGTCCGGTCACACCGGTTTTAACAAACGGTCGACCATGATAGCGCGCCAGCCAAGCCACGACGTCAAGCGCGCTGTGAAGTTCACTGGAAGGGGTGGAAAGATCAGGGTCAGCCACTACGACGGGCTCTACTCAAGGGCAGGGGCAGAGACGTCAAAGCGATCCATTGGCGCGGATTTGACGCGATCTTCGAAGTCCGCGTTGAGAGCGCGTCCTTCTTTGGTGAGGCCAAAATGATCGGAGAGTTTGCTTTGCGCTGCAAGAACGCGGTAGCCCTGATAGTGATGCGCAGCTGAGGCGTTGATCTGACGAATGCGAAGGTTGAAAAGGGCACGCTCCGCATCAAGAACCTGTAGCAGCGGCCGTTTGGCAGCTTCAAATTCCTGCCGGAAGGCTTCCACAATCAATTCGTTGGTAGAGACGGAGCGATCTAACAGAAGTTTGCGTTCACGAGCTGAATCGTAGGAATTCCAAGCCCGCCGTGCAAAATCGCGCACTTCGTTTTCCACCTGCTTTAAGCGGTAGTGCGCCCGGATGAGCAAATCGCGGTTGCGCGCGCGCGTGGCCTCTCTGGTGTTGCCCTTATAGAGGGTCCAATTCAGCCGCACTCCGGCAGCGATTGTCGAATCCGTTCCGCGTGCGCCCTCTTGGTTTTGACCAATGTCGGCGCCGACGAATGCGTCTAAGCGGGGCTTCCAATCAGCTTCGTCAATTGCGCCCTGATAGGTTTGGGCCTGAATATCGGTCTGTGCCAGACGCATCTGAAAACTGTTGGTGACAGCGGCGGTTTCAACCGCCTCGCGGGAGGGCGGCGTGTGCGTATGAAAGGCGCGAGACAAAGTTGATGTCGGCCGCTTGCCGGTCACCAACTCGAATTGCGAGTCCGCATCGCCGAGTTGTGCTTCAGATTCCGCAAGCGCCAATTGCGCGGCCAGCAGCTTGTCATTGGCACGAAAACGATCTGCTTCGGACAGTTTCCCGGCATCGACTTGTTCCGCGACCTGCCGAGAGATTTCGCCGTGACGCGCCAGATTGCGGCGCGACGCCTCAACGATATTCCGGTGTCTGACCACGTCGATATAGGCTTGGATCGCATTCAACGCCAAACTCTCGGTCGCATCGGACAGACGTATGATCTCTGCGTCCAGTAAAGTTGCTTCGCGGTAGATCCGGTTCATAGCACGCATGCCATCAAGCAGATTGACTTGAACATCTACGCCGATGATGCGCGCGATTTTTGTGTCCCGATTGTCCGCGGCATCCAGCGTGGGGTCATCGACCCATTCGGCGGCCACGCTGCCAAACAAATTCACCTGCGCGCGCTTGTCGCCTTGGGCGATGGTGATCATGCGCCCTTGGGCCTCGATCCCGGAAATGGCCGCCTTGCGGGCTTCGCTGTTTGACACGGCATTGTAGACCGCATCTACCAGTGTTTCAGCGCGGGTACCTTGAGGGAAAACCGAATAAATGCATGTAGTCGCGATCGCCGCGAAGGCAAAAAGATTTTTCATGGATCAAACGAAGTGACATAAAATGAAAGTACTGATTAAAAGTCGTTCTTCGTAAGCGATACGCCATTTTGCCCCTCAAAATCAAATGAATACTGGGTTTGGAGACAGCGCAGGTGTGTAACGGAGGGACTGACTAAATGCCCTTTGAGCCTTTCTGGCTTGGCGCATAAGCGTTTTGTTGATGTCACAAAATTGGTGCAGAACGATTAGGTTTCGCTGATCGCAATTTAACCATAACGGTTTGTTCGATGTGACGAATGCAATCTTTACGAGAGGCCTAAAGGTATTCTTTTGCCAGTGGGTTTGCTCTCGTTATTGTCGCTCAGGCATCGCACCAAAAGCCACTCTTGCGCGGTCCTTTAGCAGGTCGAGAAGCCAGATATGGCTGGGATCACTGTTCCGGCTCTTGTGCCAAAACAGATGCAATACAACATCAGGGCACTCAAAGGGCAGATCGTGGGCGCATAACGCACCGGTTTGCAGGAGCGGGTCGGCGAGCTGCTGTGGCACAACCGCGATCAAATCCGTGGAAGCAACGATACTGGGGATCGACAAGAAACTTGCCACCTGAACGACGACGTTGCGGTTGGGCAGTTCTTCACCCATGAGATACTCAAGCGGCGTGTGGCGTCTGCTGTTTTTGGAACGGATCCACTCTGAACGCCGTAGGAGCGAGGCTTGGGGCAGTGTTTCAAAATCCGCGATGTCAAAACCGGAGTTGGCCTTTGGATGATCCGCGGAGCAGATCAGTGTCAGTTTTTCATGCGCTAGGGCGATGGAGCAGAACTGATCTTCGGGCAATGGGTTGTAGTCGACAGCATAGTTGAGGTGTCCGGCCTTCAGCTGCGTGGGGACGTCATCGCTGTAATCCGGATGCACTTTGAGTTTGGCCATGGGTGCCTGCGCGCGGATGGCCTGCAGCAACGCGCCTCCCCAGAGGTATTCAACGGCATGGTTCATCGCGATGGTGATGGTGCGCGAAAAGGTGTCCGCTTCAAAGCCACGATCCTCAAATCCGTCAAGAATAGACACCAATGCCGGTTGGATGCGCTCATGTAATTCCAATGCACGCTGCGTGGGTTTGAGACCGCGCGCTGTGCGCACAAAAAGGTCGTCTTCAAACTCCAGCCGCAGCCGTTTTAGAGCATTGCTGACGGCTGGTTGACTCATGTTCAGACGCTCTGCAGCACGGGACAAATGCTGTTCGCGCATCAGGGCTTCGAAGATTGGAAGCAAATTTAAGTCATGATTTCTTAACATTACACCAACATTCATCAGGCTTATAATGTGGTTTTGTAATATATATTAGACGCGATATCAATGCGGGCTATTATGTCTTTAGTTTGGCTTAACTAGGGAGGAACGAGCCATGAACGATGAAGCACGCGAAAAATTTCGCGCTCGCTATCGCGCAGCCATCAGCCCCAACTACAGTGGTTTTCTACACCTCTCTGTTGTTCTCTTCGGAGCAGGCGGGTTGATCAGTTTCGGCATTTCCCAATTGGAAAATGTCACCCTTTTGCAGATCCTGTTCGTTGTGGCGCTGTATGTCGTCTACAATTGGGCAGAGTGGTACACGCACTGCTTTTGGGGTCACAAGAAGACAGATCTGTTCAAGTTCTTCTACCAGCGTCACACCGGCGACCACCATACGTTCTTTGTCGAGCATGACATGGAATACCAGATGGTGCTCGACTGGCGTGTTGTGATCTTCCCGATCGCGCTATTGGTGGCGACTGCTGTCATCTTTGCGCTGCCTGCGGGCCTTGTGTCTTACTTTGTGCTGGGCTGGAACTACGGCTGGTTGGCGTTTGTGACCATCATGTGCTGCTATCTCGCTTATGAGGTGCTGCACTTCAGCTACCATTTGCAGAAAGGCTCTGTCACCGAACGGATCTTCAAACTGATCCCAGGTTGGACTTATCTGCGACTGTTCCACACGGTGCACCACAACCGTCACCTGATGGCAGAAGGCAACTTCAACATCACGCTGCCGCTCTTTGATTGGCTCTGCGGCACCCTTTACTTCAGCTCTGATGAATGGGCGAAGGCCAAGGGTATGGGGAACACCACCCCAGCGGAGTAATCCGACACGTGATTGGCATGTTGTCCGAAAAACCAATGCGATGCCGATGGGGTTTCCGTCGGCATCGCGTCGGCACATGCTGAGAGCGCCCGTTTGTGATCATTCAGCGATGATCTCTGTCCTCATTCGAACCGAGCTCTAGTTACTAATGTCAAAAAACGATCTGAGACCTTTGAAACAACGTTTTGCCATGTGGCTGATCAAGCGCCCGGCAGGACTGCGCTTTTCGTTGCGCGGAAGCAAGAAAGCGGCGCTGCGTGACTTGGAAGGGGCCGTCAATGAGCGCGTCGCCATTCCAAGACGGGACGGCAACGGGACCATCCGCACGCGCATCTATAAGCCCGCGAATGCCAAGGGGCCTCTGCCTGTTGTGGTCTATTTCCATGGCGGTGGTTTTGCGACCGGATGGCCGGAGCGTCATCACGCGATCTACCAGCGCCTGATGAAAACGCGCCCATGCATCATTGTGGCACCTGCGTTTCGTTCCTCATTGAAGGCCCCTTATCCTGCTGGGCATGACGATTGCTATGACGCGCTGCTTTGGGCGCGCGACAATGCCGAAAGCATCGGTGGGAACAGCCAGTCCATCATTGTGGCTGGCAACAGCTCCGGTGGCGGCATCGCGCTTTCAACAGCATTGCGCGCGCGCGATACTGGTGAGGTGAATATCGCCTTCCAGATGCCGCTTTATCCGATGGTTGACGACCGCTCCAAGAACTGGAGTGCACTGCCCAAAGACAAGATCACCTGGACCAAAGAGCATGGTGTGATGGCGTGGCACCTGTTGTTGCGCGGTCTCCGTGCGGAGAAACGCTACGACATCCCAGCCTATGCGGTGCCGGCTTTGGCAACGGATCTTTCTAAGCTTTCGCCCATGCTCAGCTACGTCGGTGCTGACGACATTCTTATGAATGAAGTCAAAGACATCGCAGAGCGCGTTGAAGCGGCTGGGAACGATGTGACATTCCGCGTCTTTGACGGCCTGTTCCACGCGATGGAAGACAATGTGCCAGACGCTCAGCCGACCATCGATGTGCACAATTGGGTAGAGCGCGAATTCGGCCGCATGATCGATCAACATTGCGGGGCCACCTAAGATGGCGCGCTGGGAAACACGTCAACAAGCTTGTCGGACGGTCGGAGCACTGTCTGCAGCCGCCGTGTTTCCTATCCCTTATTCAGACACTCCAAGAGCCGTTAGCGCAGGATCATCTGGGGGCTTAAGCCCGGTATCCGCGCCGTCTCGGACACAAATTCAAGGATTGCTATGAACCAGAGCCACGCCATTCAAACCGGTTTCGCAAATCTTGCTGATATCGAAAGCTTTGAACAAACGCCGCTAAACAGCCATGACCTTCCTGCCACCACCTATGACGCGCTGAAACGCGGCGCGGCGCTCAATCCGGCAGCGCCTGCGATCAGCTTTTTTGTCTCCGGCAAAGATTATGACAAGCCGAAGACGCTGACACATGGTGAGCTGCTGGCCAAAGTCACTCAAACCGCCAACGCGCTGCGCAAGCTTGGCGTTGGCTCCAATGATGTGGTGGCCTATGTGCTGCCGAACCTGCCTGAAACCCATATGGTGATTTGGGGTGGTTCCGCTGCGGGCCGTGTGCTGGCCATCAATCCGCTTCTGGAAGCGGATCAGATTGCCGAACTGCTCAAAGCTGCAAACACCAAAGTCTTGGTGACACTGGAGAAAACCCCACGCACGGATCTTTGGGAAAAGTGCCGCGCGGCGGTTCTTATGGTGCCAAGCATCCAGCATATTGTGACCTGTAGCGTCTTTGGTTGGATGGATGGGGCTGCAGCATCCGTTTTCCGGGCTTTGGGCAAGAGCCGGCCGTCCAAGCTGCGTATTTTCAAGCGCCCGATACCGGTCACACGCTTTGAGGACCTGATCAAAGGGGCGCGGTCTGACGATCTGGAATTTGAGGCTCCAAAAGCCTCAGACACCTCTACGATGCTCTGCACCGGAGGTACCACGGGTCTGCCAAAGATCGCCCCGCGGACTCATGCCTCTGAGGTCTATGACGCATGGGCGCTTGCGCAGTTTAACCCAGAGATCTCCTCGCCAGGCGTTTCGGTGCTCTGCGGCCTGCCGCTGTTTCACTCCAACGCAATCCTGGTGACCGGCCTTTTGGTTCTGATGTCAGGTGGCAACGTCGTTCTAGCAACGCCGCAAGGCTATCGGGGCGATGGGGTGTTTCCGAATTTTTGGAAGATTGTTGATCACTACAAGATTGTCACTTTCTCTGGCGTGCCAACCGTTTATTCCGCGTTGCTTGATGTGCCGCGTGATGGTCTGGATATCTCTTCCGTCAAATTTGGTGCCTGTGGTGCCGCGCCGATGCCGGTTGAGCTCTTCAACAATTTTGTCGAGCAGACTGGCATCCCGATTGTTGAGGGCTATGGCCTGACAGAAGGGGCGGTGGCCTCTTCCTTGAACCCGACACATCCGGATGGCGGCGCGCGTATTGGCTCCATTGGTCTGCGTTTACCGCACCAGAAAATGCGCTGTGCTGTTTTGGCGGACGACGACAGCTTTGAACGCTGGGCCGAGATCGATGAGGTCGGCGTCATCCTGATCTCTGGCCCAAACGTCTTTGACGGCTATCTGGTTGAGAGCCAGAACAAAGGGCTTTTCTTCGAGATCGAGGGCGAGCGCTGGATGAGCACCGGCGATCTGGCACGTCAGGATGCTGAAGGATACTTCTGGATGACCGGGCGCAAGAAAGAGCTGATCATTCGCGGTGGGCATAACATCGACCCGAAGATCATCGAAGAGGCGATGCACATGCACCCCGGCATCACCATGGCCGCGGCCATCGGCCGGCCCGACGCCAAGGTCGGCGAGTTACCTGTTCTCTACTACCAAGGGGAAGAGCTCTCCACCGCGGAACTTGCCGAGTTTGCGGCAAGCAACGTGGCTGAGCGGGCTGCCATCCCGAAAGATTTCATCCGACTGGAAGAGCTTCCGGTGACGGGTGTTGGAAAGATCCACAAGCCAAGCCTGATGATGATGGAGATCGAACGCGTCATCCGAGCTGAAGCCGCAGCGAAAAACCTCGATATCGCTGAGCTGGAACTGACGCAGGACAATCAGCGCGGCATTGTGGCGAAACTACGTATGGTAAACAGTACCGACGAGATGCGTCATGTCCTCGGTCTTTATGCTTTCAACGTCGACTACGAGGACTGATCAGTCGCCTGCGGCGCCAGAGGAGAGCGCTTAAGGCAACCCCAATCCACTCAAGGGAGGAATACTATGGACTTTGCAATCAACGTGGTGGTGCCTGCAGCGCAGGCCTTCATTATGTTCTCATTGGGCCTCGGCCTGGAAATCGCTGACTTTAAACGTGTTTTCACACGCCGCACCGCCTTTGCCATTGGTGCTTTTGCACAGATCGCGCTGCTGCCGCTCGCCGCTTTCTGCGTTGTGATGGTGCTGGATATGCCGCCTGTTTTGGGCGCTGGTTTGATGCTGCTGAGCTTCTGCCCGGGCGGGGTCAGCTCCAACGTGATCACCAAGCTGTCGCGCGGTGATCTTGCGCTGTCTGTCTCTATGACCGCTGTTACATCGGTGATCGCCTTTATCACGGTGCCACCGCTTGCGACCTGGTCCATTCTCTATCTGATGGGCTCTGAAGCGCCTGATTTCTCCTTCTTTGACATCGCTATCTTCACCTTCCTCGTCACCACGCTGCCGGTTCTGACCGGTGTTTTTGTGCGTGCGGTGGTGAACAAACTTGCGCGTCGTTTGGAGCGTCCGCTGCAAAACATTGCCATCGTTCTTTGGGTGCTGCTGCTGCTCGCGCTGTTCGCCAGCAACCGTCAGGTGATCATCGACAACATGCCGACCCTTGGCTACGCGACCATGCTGCTGCCTGCGGTGCTGGTGGTGATGGGCCTGTTGGTGGCACGTCTCTTTGGTCTCAACAAAACCGAGTCCAAGACGGTCAGCATCGAGACAAGCGTTCAGAACTCTCCGCTAGGTATCACGCTGGCCATCGTGATCACCGGGACCTCTACCAACTTTGCTGAGGTGCCACTGGCGCTGCCGTCTGCCATGTACTCGATCACGATGTATGTGGTGGTTTTGCCGGTGATGTTCCTGTTCCGCTGGTTGAGCCGCGATGAGGCTGTGGAGGCAACCCCAGCTGACGCCTCTGCGTGATGGGCTGGTGAAACCCACTCTAAGGTCCCCGGCGTTTCGCAGATAACGGTGGGGATGCCTTGGCAGCGGTGCCGCGCCAATTTTGGTGCCGCTGTTTTGCGAAACGCCAAATCGGCCTGAAACAAAAAGAGCCCGGGATAATCCTGCTAGAAACGCTGGATCGTCTCGGGCTTTTTTATGTTTGTCAGTAGGTTACGTTGAGAGTTGTGTTCCCACAGTGCTTGGCCATGCACTGCTGCAAAAAGGGAGGGCAGCTCAGCCCTTTTGGATCGTAAACTCCAACCGGCCTTCCACCTCGGACATGCCGATAAACTGGTGGCCGGCTTCATTGCAGAAGTGCGGAACGTCGACGATGGCGGCGGGATCATCTGCGATCAGCAGCACTTTGGCGCCTTGTTGCAGCGGCTCCATGCGCTTGCGCAGGCGCAGAACGGGGAGGGGGCACAACAGGCCGAGGGCGTCGATTTCCAGATCCATGAAAATCACATATGCGCGATGTTTCGAAGTGTCCACAAGGATGTTACCGGAGCATGGGTGACCTTGGCGAAGGGATACACTAAGTGTTGCCTCATGTTTGGAATTGATATCATCGATGCAGGGCTGCTCCCTGCCATGTTCGTGGCTTTGCTGGCGGGGACCATCTCGTTTCTGAGCCCCTGTGTGCTGCCAATCGTGCCGCCCTATCTTGCCTATATGAGTGGCATGAGCATGTCAGAGCTCACCACCCAACAAGAGGCGCGCCGGAAGGTCATTATCACGGCGCTGTTCTTTGTGCTGGGGCTCTCCACGGTCTTCCTGTTCCTAGGATTTACGGCCTCGGCATTTGGTGCATTTTTCCTGCAAAACCAAGAGCTTTTCAGCAAAATCGCCGGTGGCGTGGTGATCATCTTTGGCCTGCATTTCCTGAATGTCTTCCGCATCCCGTTTCTGGATCGCGAAGCCCGGATTGATGCCGGGGACTCTGGCGGATCCGCCTTTGGTGCCTATGTGCTGGGCCTCGCCTTCGCCTTTGGCTGGACGCCATGCATCGGCCCTCAGCTTGGTGCGATTCTCTCCATTGCGGCGAGTGAAGCCTCCATTGCGCGTGGCACCGTTTTGCTGGGTGTCTATGCGGCGGGGCTGGGCATTCCGTTCCTGCTGGCGGCTGTCTTCCTCAACCGTGCCATGGGCGTGATGAACAAGATCAAGCCCCACATGGGCACCATTGAGAAGGTGATGGGCGGGCTGCTGCTGTTTGTGGGCATCATGCTCCTGACCGGTGCGTTCTCCACATTCTCATTTTGGCTGCTGGAAACATTCCCAGCGCTTGCAACACTCGGATAAGGCTTAATTTTGCCCAACTGACGGTCTATGCTCTCTCCAAAGGAGAGAGCAGCCAATGGGCGAAAACACCCAACACCAGAGCGTGCGTAAGCGCCGTGTGTTTTATATTCCCGGATATGACCCGATCCACCCGCGCCGGTACCGTGAACTGTACCGCAAGGAGGGGGCCGCTCAGGCGGAGATTTCAGGGTATGACATGGCGCTTGCCCCTAAGGTGGCAGGCGCTGGTCCGTTTGGCTGGCATGCCACTGGAAACTTTCAAGGCGTTGAAAGTGAAGCGGATTTTGAGGTTCTGATCTGGTCGGACATCGTCAAGGACAGCATGGATCAGGGCATCTTTGCCACCTATGTCCAACTCCTGCGGACAGCTTGGATCTATATTGGCAGTGGCGCGCTTGCGCGTCTGATGAAGCTGCGTAAGGGGCCGGTCATTGCGGCACTTTACCCGGTTGTCTTTCTATTGACCCAGTTGATATTCGCCTTGCTGGTGGCCTGGGGCGTCGGTGCCTTATTGGCGCTGGTTTTGCCATGGTGGAGCAAAGTTTTTGGCCTGCTTGTCGTGCTGCCAATTCTTAAGTGGTTTCAAAGACATGATGGGAAGTTCTTTGCCTATTATCTGATGCATGACTACGCCTATTCGGCGTCGACGCGCGGGGCTAATCCTGCGGCGTTGGAAGCGAGAATGGCGCAGTTCAAAGAGCGCATTGCGGAAGCCTTGCAGAGCGACTGTGATGAGGTTTTGGTGGTCGGGCACTCCAGCGGAGCGCATTTGGCTGTGTCTGTCCTGTCCGATCTGATCCGCGAAAACCGGCTGCCAAAAGAGGGGCCAAAACTGGCGTTTTTGTCGCTTGGGCAGGTTGTGCCCATGGTCTCTTTCTTGAGTGATTCCTATCGGTTACGTGATGATCTTGCCTTTCTTTGTCAGCGCGAGGACATCACCTGGGTCGATGTGACTGCGCCCGGAGATGGCTGTGCCTTTGCGCTGTGTGATCCGGTTTCGGTGACCGGAGTTGCACCTGAGAGCGGCAAAAAATGGCCTCTGGTGGTCTCTGCAGCTTTCACGCTGACCTTGACCGCAGAGCGTTGGAAAGAGCTGCGCTGGCGCTTTTTTCGGCTGCATTTTCAATACCTTTGCGCCTTTGATAAGCCCGGCCACTATGACTATTTTCAGATCACCGCTGGCCCAATAACACTGGCGGAGCGTTATGAGGGGCGGAGCCCGTCCAAGTCGCGGATTGAAAAGCCGGTGAACAAGTTTACGAAGATAGCCCCATGATCCCACCAAAGCCGACACCGCGGCCGGATAAAGTCTCATTACGTCAATATGTTAAGCTGTTTCGGCAAGATCTGCTTTCGGCGCAACCGCAGCGGCTTTATCGCGCTTGGATGGCGGAGTTTCGCACGCCGTTTTTCCGGTCCTACATGATCAATCAACCCTCGCTGATCCAGACTGTGCTCAAGGAAAGGCCTGATGATTTCCCGCAATCTCAAAGGGTTAGCGAGGGTTTGAAACCTCTGTTGGGGGAGTCGGTCTTCCTCACCAATGGGGAGACCTGGAAGCGGCAGCGGCGGATTATTGATCCGGCCTTTGAGGGCGGGCGGCTGCGCGATACCTTTCCGGCGATGTGGGCTGCGGCGGAATCTGCGGTTGCCCGGCTTGAGAGAAATGTCGGTCAAGATATTGAAATCGAAGAGGAAACCAGCCACGCGGCGGCGGATGTGATCTTTCGCACGCTGTTCTCAATTCCTATTGAGCATGAGATCGCCGGGCGGGTTTTCAGCGAATTTCGCACCTATCAGCGCTCAGCTCCGATTGTGAATTTAGGTGCGTTCCTGCCGTTACCCCGTTGGTTTCCAAGGTTTTTTCACAAAGACACAAAGAGCACCGCAGCCAGCATTCGGGCTTTGATCACCGGGCTCACAGAAGAGCGGATGGCGGCGATTGAAGCGGAGACCGCGCCGGATGATCTGGCCACCAAGATCATGACAACGGTTGATCCAGAGACTGGAAAACCGTTTGATACCAATGAGATGGTGGATCAGGTTGCGATCTTCTTTCTGGCGGGACATGAGACAAGCGCCTCTGCACTGGCCTGGGCGCTGTATCTCTGTGCGTTGTTTCCGGAATGGCAGGAGAAAATTGCCCAAGAAGCACAAGGGCTTGAAGCCGATTTTGCCGCGATCAGCCGTCTGAAAATCAGCCGTGATGTGTTCCGCGAAGCGCTGCGACTCTATCCGCCAGTGCCAATGATGGTGCGCGAAACAACATGTCCGGAAGACTTCCGAGACCGTGAAATTCGTCAAGGATCTCAGATTGTTATCTCACCCTGGCATTTGCATCGGCAGGAGCGGCTTTGGGACAATCCGGATGGGTTTGACCCGACGCGGTGGCAGACGGAGAACGGCAAGCAGTGCGCGCGGGAGGCCTATGTGCCGTTCTCGGCAGGGGCGCGGGTTTGCACCGGTGCGGGCTTTGCCATGGTGGAGGGGGTGTTGATTCTGTCGATGATTTTGAAGCATTTCAAACTGACCCCTGTGGGCGATCCACCGGTGCCGATTGCGCATCTGACGGTGCGGTCGCGCGATGGCATTAACCTTCGGATTGAGCGCCGGATTTAACGTCGGTATCGCGTCGGTAATGCGACGTTATTGCGTAGGTGCAAAATCGCGGTTTTAAAGGTTAACGTTAATGCACGACACGGGCCGAGGCGGCAGGTTTTGCCGACAAAATTGAGCGCTCCAATTTGTGCTGCCTGAGATGAAAAGAGGCGCCCGCAGGCGCCTCAGATCGTTATTGCTTTTCATACCACCAGACACCTGGAAGCCAATCAACCCCGTCGCCGTAAATCGGCAGGGTCTCCGGGAAATGCAGGTTCTTGTTATGGGCCACGCGACCAACCGCATACGTCCAGATCGGGATCACATAGCGGCCGGTGCTGAGCACGCGGTCAAGCGCGCGGGTGGCGGCGACAAAATCTTCCTGTGAGGTGGCGGTGAGCATCTCGGTGATCATGGCGTCGATTGCCGGGGACTGCACACCCATCAGGTTGCGCGAGCCTTCCTGTTCGGCGGCATCAGATCCCCAATAGAGGCGTTGCTCGTTGCCCGGGCTGAGCGAGATGGCGCGGCGGTAGTTGGTGATGTCAAAATCAAAGGATCCGGTGCGCTGATTGTACTGTGGCCCATCCACAAGGTTGATGGTCACATCGATGCCAAGCGCCTCCAGCGATTTGCTGTAGATATCGGTGATGGCCTTGTTTTCGGTGTCGCCCTGTTTGAGCAGGATTTCGAGCGTGAGCACTTCGCCGGCGGCGTTCTGCATTTTGCCGTCAACCACGCTGTATCCGGCGGCTTCCATCAGGCCCATGGCTTTGCGCAGGTTCTTGCGGTTGCGCACGGAGCCGTCAGATTGCGGCAGTGTGTAGCCTTCCAGAGCCTCGGCAGGGAGCTCTGCGGCGAAGGGGGCAAGCAGCTCGGCCACGCGGCCCGTGGCGGGGCCGTCCTGCATTGCCAGAAGGGAGCCGGAGAAGAAGGAGCTGATGCGGGGCTGGCGGCCGCCGGTCATGGTGTCGTTGATGAACTCAAAATTGAACACATGCATCAGCGCGTCACGCACGCGGATGTCATCCAGCGGGGCACGGCGGGTGTTGAGCACAAGGCCGGTGATGCCGGAGGGTTTCTGGTGCGGGATTTCCGATTTCACCACATCGCCGGATTGGGCGAGCGGGAAATCATAGGCGGTGGCCCATTTCTCTGCGTTGAATTCGCGCACATAGGAGATTTCACCGGCCTTGAAGGCCTCAAACATCACCGCCGCGTCGCCGAAGAAGTCAATTTTGATTTCGTCAAAGTTGTTGGTGCCTTTGCGGAACGGCAGATCGTTGCCCCAGTAGTCTGCGTTGCGGCTGAGGGTGACAAAGCGACCGGCTTCGAAATTTGACACCACATAGGGGGCAGTGCCGATGGGCACTTCCTGCAAGGTGATGTCTTCAAAGGATTTGCCCTCAAACTGCGCCTTTTGCAGAATCGGACGCAGGCCTGCGAGCAGGGCCAATTCGCGATCTTCGGTGTTGAAGGTGATGCGCACGGTGCGGGGGCCGGTGGCCTCAATGCTTTCGACCTGTTGCCAGAAGCCGAGATAGCGCGGATGGCCGACCGTGCCGAGGGTCTCATAAGACCAGATCACATCTTCGACAGTGACCGGCACGCCGTCAGAGAATCGTGCCTCTTCGCGCAGTGTAAATTCCACCCAAGAGCGATCTTCCGGCGTTTCAATCGATTCGGCGAGGAGGCCGTAGAGGGCAAAAGGTTCGTCCCAGTTTCGGCCCATCAGGGATTCATAGGCAAAGAAACGGAGCTGCCATGGAACCTCGCCTTTGCGCACAAACGGGTTGAGAGAATCAAAGGATCCGCCGTTGCCGGTGACCACGCGGCCGCCCTTGGGGGCGTCGGGGTTGGCGTATGGGAGGGACACAAAATCCTGTGGAAGTGCAGGGTCGCCATACATAGCGATGCCATGGCGCGGCTCTGCCACGCTTTGCGCACCGGCGAGCGAAAGCGCAAGCAATGCTGCTGCACTGGTGACTTTGGGGAAACTGATTGGTGTCATCGCCTGAACAATCCTGTTGGTGATTTCTTGTCGTTGTCCAAAAACTAGCGAGGGATTTGAGGCTTATCAAACTTTTAGCTTGGAGGTCGGCGCGAGAACGCTTATAACAAGATCACTGCTCGATAGGTTTCTTGCCTGTATGAAACCTGCCTCAATAACTTCACGCCCGCTTCGCGCGGGCGTTTTTTTTGGCCTAATGGCCCGGATCCCGACAGGTCAAATCACAGTCTGATGAGGGCGTTGTGAGGCGTTTACGTAAGACTACGGTAGGGCCGTAATCCCCCTTATTTTGCGAGTGCAGCATGCTATGCTGCGCCTAACATTGTGCAGTCGCAGAGGGAAGGGCTGAGGCATGAGTATGAAAGGCAAAAGCGCGATCATCACCGGATCCAATTCGGGAATCGGTTTGGGCGTGGCGCGGGAGCTGGCGCGAGTCGGGGCGGATGTGGTTTTGAACTCATTCACCGATCGGGACGAAGATCACGCGCTGGCAGCAGAGATCGCGGCGGAATTTGGCGTCAACGCGCGCTATATTGCGGCAGATATGTCACAAGGGGACCAATGCCGGAGGTTGATCGAAGCGGCGGGCGGTTGTGACGTTTTGGTCAACAATGCCGGTATCCAGCATGTGGCGCCGATTGACGAGTTTCCGACCGAGAAATGGGACGCGATCATTGCGATCAATATGAATTCGGCGTTTCACACCACCGCGGCGGCGCTGCCGCATATGCGCAAACGGGGCTGGGGCCGGGTGATCAACATCGCCAGCGCCCATGGCCTGACCGCCTCACCTTACAAGGCGGCCTATGTGGCGGCGAAACACGGCGTGGTTGGCATGACCAAGACCGTGGCGCTGGAAACCGCAGAGGAGCCGATCACCTGCAATGCGATTTGCCCGGGCTATGTGCTGACCCCCCTGGTGGAGGCGCAGATCCCGGACACCATGGAAAAATACAACATGGGCCGCGAGGAGGTGATCAAGAAGGTGATGCTGGAGCGTCAGCCAAGCCGGGAGTTTGCCACGGTAGAGCAGCTGGGCGGCACGGTGGCCTTTTTGGCCAGTGACGCAGCGGCGCAGATCACCGGCACCACGATCAGTGTGGATGGTGGCTGGACCGCATTGTGATTTTGGCTTGAGTTCAGGTGTTTAGGAGGCTTACATGAAGCGCATCAATCTGGCCCTGCAAGGCGGAGGCGCGCATGGGGCCTTCACCTGGGGCGTGCTCGACACGCTGTTGCAGGATGAAGAGATCGAGATTGCCGGGATCACCGGCACCTCGGCAGGCGCGATGAATGGGGCCGCGCTCAAGGCTGGCATGCTGAAAGGCGGCCGGGACGGGGCGCGCGCAAATCTCGACTGGTTCTGGGAGAAAATGGGCGCGGCGCAGGTGCCGGGGCTGGATTTGTGGTTTGCCGCTGTGCCGCCCGGTATCGTTAGCCGCAGCATGGAGTACAGCTGGCCGTTTATGGTGGCTGATATGATGCAACAGATGACCTCGCCTTATGCGATGGGGCCGCTTTATGCGCATCCGCTGCGCGCTATCGTGGATGAGATGAGTTTTGATCTGATCTGCGCCGATCAGGGGCCTGCGCTGTTTGTCTGTGCAACCAATGTGCGCTCCGGAAAGGCGCGGGTGTTTTCCGGCAGCGAGATCAGCACCGATGCGCTTTTGGCGTCGGCCTGTCTGCCAACCATGTTTCAGGCGGTGGATGTCTATGATCCCAAGAGCGGGCAGACGGAGGCCTATTGGGACGGGGGTTACACCGGCAACCCGTCGCTCTGGCCGCTGTTTGACCGGAAGTTCCCGGATGATGTGGTAATCGTCAATATCAACCCGTTGCGGCGCGAAACCCTGCCAGTGACGCCGCAGCAGATTGCCAATCGGATCAATGAGATCAGCTTTAACGCCTCGCTGATGAGCGAATTGCGGGCGGTGGCCTTTGTGCAGCGGTTGATCGCCCAAGGTGCGCTGAAACAGGAAGAAAAGCGCGATGTGAAGGTGCATATGATTGCCGACGATGCGCTGATGAACAGCCTGTCGGTGATGACGAAAAGCTGGCCGGTGACCTCTGTTCTGCTGCAGCTTAAGGAAGCGGGGCAGGCGGCGGCCAAAGCGTTCCTCTCCGCCCATAAGGAGGATCTGAACGCGCAAGGCACGGTGGATCTGGCGGCGATGTATGGCGGGTGATGCGCGAGACTTGCATCAGGGCGGTCAACGCGCTTCAAGACAGAGGGTGTGCAGGGCTGGACGCCCTTGCAATGGGCGAAGGGAGAGACGGGCATGATGACACCTGAGAAATTGAGAGAGATCTATGGGGATGTGTCGCCGCATGCAGCGCAGAAGGTGATCGCGCAGTTTGACGCGCATTGCCGCAATTTCATCGCCCATGCGCCGTTTCTGGTGCTGGTGACCTCAGACGGGCAAAATCTGGACGCCTCACCCAAAGGCGATCCGGCGGGGTTTGTGGAGGTGGAGAGCGACACCACGCTGTTGATCCCCGATCGGCCGGGCAACAACCGGATTGACGGACTGCTCAACATTCTGGCGCATCCGAAAGTGTCACTGCTGTTCATGATCCCCGGCGTGGCGGAGACGCTGCGGGTCAATGGCGTGGCAGAGATCAGCGATGCTGCGGCGCTTTGCGCGCGCTTTGCCATCAAAGGACGCGCACCCAAGACCGTGTTGCGGGTGACGGCGGAGGAGGTGTTTTTGCATTGCGGCAAAGCGCCGGTGCGCTCTGGCCTCTGGAAGCCCGAGACCTGGCCGACCCAGCGCCCTGTGCCCTCGCTTTATGCGATGATTCAGGATCATGCGGAGCTTGAGGTGCCCTCTACAGAGCAGTCTTATGCCGAGCAGCGGTATCGCGAGACGCTCTATTGAGCGGGCAAAAAGGGCGAGGGGGCTTTGCCCCCGTCCCATCACAGATGTGACTCCCCCAGAGTATTTTGGGCAGAATGAAGGGCGCCTTGGAGTCGCTCTAAGCAGCGGTGGCGCGGCAGAGGCAGCTGGCGCGGATTGGGATGTCGGCGCGGGCGAGAGCTTGATCGAGCAGCAGTTTCACATGCGGCAGCTCCACGGTTTCGCCACGGCGCACCAGACATTCATGCAGCCCGTGCAGCGCCCAGACATTGCGGGGGTGCTGGCTGGGGCGGGGCAGTTTGCCATCAAGGCCGAGATCCGCGCGGTAGACGGCCTCTGCTTCCTCATAGACACCGGCCTCCATCAGCAGCGCGCCTAAGGCGTGGCGGGTCGGCTGGGGCCATGACCACGGCTCCTCATATTCAAGGTGATCGTCCAGATGCACCGCTTTGCGCAGGTGGTTCAGCCCGGTGTGGTGATCGCCTGCCTTAAAGGCGAGCTCGCCTTTCATCATCTCTTCGGCCACGGCCAGCACGTCGCGTGCTTTGTTGTTAAAGAGCATGCGTGTGTCCGGCACGGCGGCATAGGCGGTGGTGAAGGTGGCCATCATGGCTTGCGCCTCGGCGTGCCGCCCAAGATTGGCGAGTGCCACGGCCTTGGCGTAGTAGATCAGGGCGTTGGTTGTGACATAGAGCTCTTTGTCCTCAGGTTGCGCGAGCCCGACGATCTCCTCCCACATGCCAAAGCGGATATAGACATGGGGTGCGGCGGCGACGAAGGTTTCAAAGATGTCGGGATAGGAGCGCACCACCTCGTCCGGCACCTCTTCGCGCAGGCGCATAACGGCCTCCACGGCGGCGGCTTTCTGGCCCAAGAACATCGCACCGTAAAAGGCGAAGTGCAGATTGTGGATGCGGTAAAGCGCGTAGAAATTGGCAGGCCCAGCGTAGGCTTTGAATTTGTCGTCCACCGCGGCGGCGGCGAGATTGCGGTAGAGCACGTTCTGATACTCGCCACAGAGCACATCAATGTGGGTGGCCATATGCACGAGATGACCCGCATCGGGCACAAGGTCTTTGAGCCGGTCGCCGTGACGCAGCGCGCGCTCGGGGTGCGGGGACATCTCCATCAGGTGGATGTACATGTGCAAGAGGCCGGGATGATCCCAAGCCCCCGGGGTGTGATCAAAGGCGCGCTCCAGCACGGCGATGGCCTCAGGTGTGGAGGCGTCGGGATTTGGCACGCCGTTTTTGAAATCCCAAAGCTGCCATGGGGTGCGGTTCATCATCGCTTCGGCGTAGATGCAGGCGATGTCCAGATCGTCGGGATTGGCCTCATAAACCGGTTTCATGGCGGCGGAAAACCCGTCGTTGAAGGGCTGGTAGTCTTCGATCTCGGGATCGGTGGGGTAGCGTGACGCGAGCGCCTCCAGCAAGGCGCGCTCTGCCGGGGCGGCGTTTTTGAGGGCCAGCCCGTCGCGGAGCGCTGTGTGGGCGCGCGCCAGGGCGGGGGCTTTTTCCTCAGGTGTGAAGACTTCCCAAGGTTTGTTGTAGTTGGGCCCAAACCCGTAGGCGACGCCCCAATGGGCCAGGGCGCAGGCGGGATCGGCAACAAGCGCCTTTTCAAAACAGACGATGGCCTCTTCGTGGTTGTAGGCAAAGAGCCAGATCAGGCCGCGATCACACCAGATTTGCGCTTCGGGAACGTCACTTGCGGGGCGGCTGTGGCTGCCCAGATCAAAATACTCTGACATTTAAATGCTCCTCGATAATGGGAGGAGGATAGCACAGATTGGGGGCTGGGCGGAGATTGGGGGTGTGGTGGTCGAGAGGTGGAGGTTTGGTATATTTTGGGAAAGTGTTTTTAGTTAGTGGCTTAGAGGGGGATCCTGAAGTGGGTTTTGCACGTTGGGAGGCGCGTAAATCGCAGCTGTTGTCTGGCTTATTGCGCTTTGACCACACGCAGAGAGTTGGTCAGGTGGCCATCTTTAGTGTCTTGCGCATAGTCGCCTGACAGCTCGTAGATCGCCCATTTTGCACGGTCCCAATTGTGGCTGCGCATATGATCTTCGGCCTCCTGCGGGGAGGCAAAGGCAAGGCCGCCGGGATAGAGGCCAAAGAGCAGCGGGCCGAATTTGACCACGGATTTGCCAGCCTCCAGAGCAGGTGTGTAGCTGGCGCGCTCGCCGATGGTGAAGACCGGTGTGTCCGGCGATGGGCGCATGACGGGTGTCATGGCGGGGCGGATTTCAAATAGAAACAGCGCGCCCAAGGTGGCGATCAGCAGCAGCGATGCGCGCAGCGTTTTCTGGAGGCCGCTTAGCTTGCGCGGTTTTTTTTTGAGGCTTCCTCGGCGGGGGCGCTTGGATCTTTGGGGTTGGGATAGACCAGGCCGGCGGAGATCACGAGTTTGGCGGCGTCCTCAACGGACATTTCGAGCTCGATGATGTCGTCCTTGGGGAAGAACAGCAGGAAGCCGGAGGTCGGGTTGGGGGTTGTCGGGACAAAGACGCTGACTAGGCCGTTGGTGGTGGCCGCAGAGTCTGCGACCTCACCTTTGGCGGTGGTGGAGATAAAGCCAATCGCCCAGATGCCGCGGCGGGGGTATTCGATCAGGCAGGCTTTTTCAAAGCTGCGTTCGCTTTGGGCGAAGACGGTTTCAGCGATCTGTTTGACGCCGGAGTAGATCGAGCGCACCACCGGCATACGGTCCACAAGGCTTTCGCCATAGCGGATCAGGGAGCGGCCGATGAGGCCTTTGGCGATCCAGCCAACCAGTACGGTGAAGATCAGGAAGATGATCAGACCCACGCCGCGCAGGTTGATGCCGATGTATTTCTCCGGCTGGATGGTGCTTGGCACCAGAGGCAGCACAAAGCCGTCGACCCAGCCGATCAGGGTCCAGACCAGCCAGATGGTCAGCGCGATGGGGAGAATGACGACGATGCCCGTAAAGAAGCTGGAGCGGAGGCTGCCAAAAAAACCAACTTTGTGTTTGTTTGGATCTTCGTCAAATGGGGTCGTCATTCGTGGGTCCTGCCAAATTCTGATACCTAGTTAGGCATTTGTGGCAGAGGCTGCAATGACGTTTACGCTAGGGGCAAGTGAATGTGGCCGCCGCGCGGGGCAGCGGCCGTTTTTGTGCCTTCTCAGCAGGCAGATTTTAAAGCGGTCAGACCAGCGCGGCGGCGATATCTGCTGCGAGGCGCGCGTTGTTGCGCACCAGAGCGATATTGGCCACCAGCGAGCGGCCTGCGGTCAGCTCAAAGATGCGTTGCAGCAGGAAGGGGGTGACACCCTTGCCGGTGACGCCTTGTTCGTCAGCCTCGCGGGTGGCTTGCGCGATCACAGGGGCCAGCTCGGCTGCGGGGATTTCATCGGCGGCGGGAATCGGATTGGCGACCAACTGGCCGCCCGGCAGGCCCATGGCACCGCGCATTTTGTGGGCGGCGGCGATTGCGGAGGCGTCATCCATGCGCAGGGGGGCGGCGAGGTCAGACTGCGCGGACCAGAAAGCCGGGAAGCTGTCCTGACCATAGGCGATCACCGGCACGCCGTTGGTTTCCAGCACTTCGAGCGTCTTGGGCACATCCAGGATGGCTTTCGCGCCCGCAGCCACAACGGTCACAGGGGTGTGGCCCAGTTCGGTGAGGTCGGCGGAGATGTCAAAGCTCTCCTCGGCACCTTTGTGGACACCGCCGATGCCGCCGGTGGCAAAGACGGAGATGCCCGCAAGATGCGCGGCGATCATGGTGGCGGCGACGGTGGTGGCACCGGTGCGGCCCTGCGCCATGATCACGGCCATATCGGCGCGGCTGACTTTGGCCACGTCTTTGGCTTGTGCGAGCGCTTCGAGCTGCGCATCTGTCAGGCCTGCGTGCAGGGTGCCGTTGATCACGGCCATGGTGGCCGGCACAGCGCCTTTTTCACGGATGTCGTTTTCCACCTGACGCGCCACCTCGAGGTTTTGCGGATAGGGCATGCCGTGGGTGATGATTGTGCTTTCCAGCGCCACGATGGGCGTGCCGTTTTTCTTGGCCTCAGACACTTCGGGGGACAGAGTGATCAGGGTCATGTGGCGTGTTCTCCAGAGACGTATTTGGCGGCAGCGGTGAGGGCGCGGGAGAGCGCTTCGTCGCGGCTGGCACCTTGGGATTCGGCCACGATATGCGCGGCCATGAAAGTGTCGCCTGCGCCGGTGACGCGGGTCACCAGAACGGCGGGCGGTTGTTGGGTGATGACGCCCTCGGCGGTGCCGTCGGACGCGGCATTTCCGCCATCGGTCACAAGGGCGCGGGCTGCGCCGCGCGCCAGCAGACCTTCGGCGGCGGCCTCCGAGGATGTGAACTCGGTCTGGCAGAGGTAACCTGCTTCCTCCAGGTTCACATAAAGCACCGCACGGGAATGCATTAGGAAAGGCATCAGGCGCTCGGCCTTGCCCGGAGAGGCAGGCGCGACGCGCAGATCGGCGGCGGCAAAGAGCGGGCTGCGGGCAATCTGATCGAGCAGACGCTGGGTGAGGTTGCCATCGAGCGCAATCAGCCCGCCATAGGGGGCGGCCCCTGAGCCAAGCGTGCCGTTTTCCAGCGGGGCCAGAATTTTGTCGCCTGCGGCCTCAAGCGAATGGGCATCAGCGATCGCGGCGATCAGGCCGTTTTTGCCTTCCACCGCCATATAGGTGTCGGTGGGCAGATCGGCGGAGCGGTAGACGTAATCCATGATCGCGCCCATTTCGCGGCAGGCGGTCATCAGCTCGTCGCCTTCCACATCCTGACCGATGGCCGAGAGCGCGGCGGGGCGCAGGCCAAAGCGCGCAAGCGTCATGGCGATGTTCCAGGCGACGCCGCCGGGCAGGCGGGAGATCCGCCCCGGCACGTCAGAGCCCTGCCGCATATGGCTGGGCGCTCGGCCAATGATGTCCCAAAGAACGGAGCCGATGCAGAGAATGTCAGGATGTGTGGCGGATGAGGTGGCAGATGTCGCGGTCATGGCAGCTCACAGGGTGGGCGGGCCAAAGACAGGTGCTGGCCCGCACAGAGGGGTTTGGGTGCGCGTTTAGCCGGCAAAGGCGGCTTCGAACTCTTTGAGTTTGGCAACCGGATCTTCGGCGCGCCAGATTTCTTCGCCGATGCCAAAGAAATCGGTGTAAGGCGCAAGGGTGCGGATGATGTCGGTGTCTAGCGCGCCTTCGGCGACCACAGGCACTTCGATCATCTGAGACCACCATTCAAAGAGGTCTTTCTCCGCCAGCGTGCCATCGCCCAGCGGGGTGCTGCCAACAGGGCCGAAGCTTACATAATCCGCGCCGTTTTCCCCGGCGGTCATGCCTTCGTGGCTGGAGGCGCCGCAAAAGGCCCCGACAATGGCGTCTTTGCCAAGCTCTTTGCGGGTCTTGGCGACAGAACGCGCGGCATCGGTGAGATGCACACCGTCCAGGCCCAGACGCTCAAACAGCAGCACATGTTCGTCGATCACAATGGCCACGTCACGCGCATGCGCCACTTCGCGCAGGGCGTCAGCGGCGCGCGACAGGCGGTCTTCGTCCCGTGTGGCAAGGGCGAGGCGCACGCAGGCGATGTCGCTTGCGTCCAGCACAGCGGCCAGTTGATCGGGGAAACGGGAGAGTTCGATCTCTGGCGGGGTGATCAGATAGATCTGCGGCAGCTCTGTCTCGGCCATGCGCGGGCTCCTCGTGTCTTGATCGCGCCGCTATAACGCGGATTTTGCGGCTTGGCTATGCGCATCTGCGCAAAACAGGTTTTCATTTGGGCGGAAGGCTTTGGGCGTTTTTGAGCGCGAGGCGCAGCACGGCGGCGCGGCGGCTGTCATCTTCCAGCAGATCCTCAGAGAGATCGACCATGCCGCCCATGGGGCGTCCGGTGAACGAGAGCGGGGCGGTGCCTTCGATCCGCAGCGCCTCGGCCTCACGGGATTTGCCGATGCGTGCCATGCCGCCGTCTTTGTGTACACCGCAGACCATATGGCCGTTGAGCAGAAAGCAGAGCCCGCCAAACATCTTTTTCTCGGTGATATTGTTGTGGCCGATGATGTTATAGAGCTCTTCGCGCATCAGGGTGGCGTGTCCTTCGTCATATGCCATTGTCGCTCTCCTGTGTCACTCTCCTGGGCGGCGGATCGGGGGTGGTGCAAGAGAGTTTAGCCTCCGGCGGGGATATTTGAAGAATGAGAATTCGGGGTGGGTTGTTTTGAGCCGCCCGGAGCGGTATCAGCGGCCAGATTTTCTTATGAGATGCCCCGGAGAGTGCCATGACATCCGCCACACCGCAGCCTGCCTTTGTTCTTGTGCGCCCGCAGATGGGGGAAAACATCGGTGGCGCGGCGCGCGCGATGCTGAATTTCGGTCTGGATAAGATGCGGGTGGTGGACCCGCGCGATGGCTGGCCCAATGAGCGCGCGGTGGCGATGGCCTCCGGTGCGGGGCGGGTGCTGGATGCAGCTTACCTAACCGAGACCACAGAGGCGGCGCTTGAGGATTGTCATTATGTCTTTGCCACCACGGCGCGGGCGCGGGGGCTGACCAAACCTGTGGTGACGCCGGAAGTGGCGATGAAACAGGCGGCCGAGATGATTGCGCGCGGCGAGAAAGTGGCGGTGCTGTTTGGGCCTGAGCGCTCCGGCCTTGAGAACGAAGACATTGCGCGCGCAAATGCGATTATCAATGTGCCGGTGAACCCGGTGTATGCCTCGCTCAATCTGGCGCAATGTGTGCTGCTGACCGCCTATGAGTGGCGGCGTCAGAGCGCGGATATTGTGCATGAGCGCGTGGATATGACCAAGACCGACTGGGCCAATCACGCCGAGATGGAGGCGCTGGAGCGTCACTATGAGGAGCGTTTGGACGCGGCCGGTTTCTTTTTTCCGCCGGAGAAGGCTGAGGGCATGAAAATCAATCTGCGCAATATGTGGAGCCGGATGCGGCTGACACGCGCGGATGTGCAGATGCTGCATGGGGTCATGCGACAGATGGTCCGCTGGAAGGAAAAGGGGTGAGTTTCGCCCTTAATTCCAAGTCTGAACAGATAGTCTATCCGTACCATTGAGAACCCCTTGGGTGGTTGCAGCGCGCGTGTGGCCGGATTAGGCTCGCGCGCAAGATCAGGAGGCAGCGATGAGCCAGAAACGCAGCATTTTTGAAGAGGTTGGCAGCGAGGCGCCCAAAGAGGCCCCCAAGGCTGTTGGCGTGATTGATGCCGGTGCCAAAGGCGCGCGGCGCGGCATTCGGATCTGGCTGATGATCCTCTTCGCGCTGGTGGTGGTGATGATCGCCGTGGGCGGCCTCACACGTCTGACGGACAGCGGGTTGTCGATCACCGAATGGCGTCCGGTGACCGGGGCTGTGCCGCCGATGAATGAAGCGGACTGGCAGAGCGAGTTTGAGAAATACAAGCAGATCGACCAATGGGCGCTTGAGAACAACTGGATGACGCTGGCGGACTTTAAGGTCATCTATTGGTGGGAATGGGGCCACCGTCAGCTGGGCCGGGTGATCGGCTTGGTCTGGGCGGTTGGTTTTGCCGGCTTTGCGCTGGCGCGGCAGATCCCGACAGGCTGGACCGGACGGCTGTTGCTGATCGGTGCTTTGGGTGGTCTGCAGGGCGCGATTGGTTGGTGGATGGTGGCCTCTGGCGTGACCTCCGGTGAAGGGGTCACAACCGTTGCGAGCTATCGTCTGGCCACGCATCTGGGGCTGGCCTTTCTGATCCTTGCCTTCATTGGCTGGTATGTGCTGATGCTGGGGCGCAGCGAGCGCGATTTGATGCAGGCGCGGCGCGGCAAGGAGGCTAAGCAGTTCTCCATGTCCACAGGGCTTTTGCACATGACCTTTGTGCAGATCCTGCTGGGCGCGCTGGTGGCCGGGATTGATGCGGGACGCACGTTTAACGACTGGCCGCTGATGGCCGGGCAGATGTTTCCGCCGGATGCGTTTTACATTGAGCCTGCGTGGCGCAATTTCTTTGAGAATGCAGGTCTGGTGCAGTTCATTCACCGCAGCTGGGGCTATCTGCTGATGATTTTTGCTATCGTGGTGTGGCGCAAGGGGCAGGGCTCTGCGCATAAATCCACGCGCTTTGCCTTTAATCTGGTGCTGGCAGCGGTGTTTTTGCAAATGGTGCTGGGCGTGGTCACGGTGATGACCTTCGCGCATATGCATGTGGCGATCACCCACCAGATCATGGCGGTGCTTGTTGTCGCGCTGATCCTGCGGGCGCGGTTCCTGAGCCATTATCCAGTTGCCACGTCGGTGCGCGACGCAGCCTGAAGATTTCACCCGAGAGAGAGGGAAAAGACATGTCTGCATATGAGCAGTTGATGGCGTTCAGCCACACCACAGAGGCGCTGGGTCAGGTGGCCGGACGTCTGGGCTGGGATCAGGAAGCGATCATGCCGGAAGGGGCTGCGCCGCAGCGCGCCGAAGAAATGGCGGCGATGGAAAGCGTGCTGCACGCGCGCCGCACCGACCCCAAAGTGGGCAACTGGCTGGCGGAGATTGATCCGGCGCAACTGGATGAGGTGGGCCGTGCACAGCTGCGCCACATCGAAAAAAGCTTTGAGCGCACCTCCAAAGTGCCGGCGGATCTGGCGGCGGAGATTGCCAAAGTCACCAGCCGTGCGCAGGGCATTTGGGCGCAGGCGCGCAGTGATGAGGATGTGGCGGCGTTTTTGCCAACCTTGAAGGAGGTTGTGAGCCTGAAGCGTCAGGAAGGGCAGGCGTTGGCAGCCGGTGGCGATGTCTATGACGCCATGATTGATGATTATGAGCCGGAGATGACGGCGGCTGAGATCGCGGCGATGTTTGATGCGATGCGGCCCCGGCTGGTGGCGTTGCGCGCAGCCGTGCTGGCGGCAGAGGCCCCGGCGAAACTGAGCGGCACCTTTGCCAGCGACAAGCAGATGGCGCTGACCGCCAAACTGGCCAAATCCTTTGGCTATGATTTTGACCATGGGCGCATTGATTGTGTGACCCATCCGTTCTGCTCGGGCAGCGGGCTGGATGTGCGCATCACCACACGCACCAGTGAGAGCGATCCGTTCAACTGTTTCTACTCCACCATTCATGAGGTGGGCCATGCCGCCTATGAGCAGGGCATTCACCGCGACTATCTGCTGACGCCGATCGGGCATGGGGTCTCCATGGGCGTGCATGAGAGCCAGAGCCGGATTTATGAGAACCAGCTGGGGCGCGGGCGGGCTTATACCGGCTGGCTCTATGAGCAGATGAAGGCGGAGTTTGGCGATTTTGGCATCGCGGATGCTGAGGCGTTTTATGGCACCGTGAACCGGGTGAATGACGGCTATATCCGCACCGAGGCGGATGAGGTGCAATACAATCTGCACATCATGCTGCGCTTTGATCTGGAGCGCGCATTGATGCAGGGGGATCTGGCGGTGGATGATCTGGAAGCGGCCTGGAATGACCGCTTTGCCGCTGATTTTGGCTATGCGGTGGACAAGCCCTCCAACGGGGTGTTGCAGGATGTGCATTGGTCGGTGGGGCTGTTTGGCTACTTCCCGACCTATTCGCTGGGCAATGTCTATGCGGGTTGCCTGAATGAAGCGCTGCGCCGCGCGGTGCCGGATCTGGATGCGCAATTGGCGCAGGGGGACACCTCGGCGGCAACAGGCTGGCTGCGCGAAAACCTGCAGCAGCACGGTGGTTTGCGCGAGCCTGCGGCGACCATCGCACATGCCACGGGCGCTGCGCCAAGCGGGGAGCCGCTGCTGGCCTATCTGGAAGAGAAGTTTGGTGACATCTACAAGCTGTGATCGCTTGATCAGATGTTGGATGAAAAAAAGGGGACTCTTTGGCGTCCCCTTTGTTTTTGGGATATTTGAAGAATGAGAAGCCGGGGCGCGCGTGCCTTAAAACAAGGTTGAGGCAAGCGCAGAGCGCGGATTATAGCAGTTTCCGTTTGATCTGGATCGCTTGTTTGCTGCCTCTCCCTTTCGGTCGAACGCGAAAAGCGATCCACTTGCCTCACATAAAACGCAAACTGCTTTAGCATCCGAGTTCTTTTTCTCCGGCTTTGATGATTTGCATCAGCTCTGCATCCCGCCCTGAGAGTTCGGGGGATTTTGTGAAGCAGCCTTCGTTGCCGAATGTGGCGATGCCGCGCTCTGAGGAGAAGCAATAGCCGTTTTCATGGAAGATGCGGTTGCGGTGATACCAGAGATCGTCGCAGGAGAGCCGTTGCGTGTGTGGGGCTTCCGGGGTTTCGGTTGTTTGGGTTGGCTCGGGGATGTGGGGCAAATCCGCGAGAGGCTGGCCCATGGGAAACAGCATCAGAGTTGGATAGCTGTGAGGCTCGCTGTCGCTGGTGGCGCTTTCATACTGCCAGTAGCTGTAAGGCGTGGCCACATGGTCAGGCTCCGGCAGGCTGTGGGGGCCGCGTGGGTATTGCGTGCCGATGCGGATGTCTATGTCAGGGCTAATGCGGGCGTCCCAGGCATCCCGAATGATGCCAAAACTGGTTTGCTCCCCAACCTCTGCAGAGGTGGGCAGACGCACAAGGCAGTCTTCGGCATAATAAGGCCCGCCGACCGGGTAGCCACGCTGAACGCCGTAGATGGCACCGTCTTTTTGCTCGATTTGAACATCGGTCGCAAACTGCGGGGCGTCAGGTTGATAGGTGCTGCGAACAATCTCGACAAAATTGGGCCAGAACTCCTCAAAAGAGGCGAGCCTATGCGGCTTCCATGTGGGGGCAAAAGACCAGGTGAAAGCGCCGTCATCCATCAGGAAGGCATTGTGGCATATTGAGGTGATCAGATCTGTATTCAGCGTGACGTCATAGGAGATCCCAGTGACGGGGATCTGTGAGAACAGCGCATCGGCCACGGTGGTGAGGTAGTACATCTCCTGTGGCGGTGTTTCGATGCTGCGCGCGTAAAGATAGGGTGTCAGATAGGGGGTACCTTCGTCATCAGCCTTTTGCGCAAAGGCAAAGAGCAGAGCGGAATCGCGGATAGCGTCGTCGTAAACGGCTTCGACTTCGTCGGCGTCATAGAGCTCACCATAGTTTGGCAAAACAATGCGCGGGGCATGCACGCCCAGTCGGGCGGTGGGCGCAATGGCGCGCATCGCAATCGTTTCGTAGCTCTCTCCTTCAAAGGTATGTGCCCCGGCGAGGAAGAGCGTGGAGCAGGCAGAGGCGCAGCGGTCATCCTCTGCCACATAGGTTTGCAGATCGGCAAAGGAGTCGCGCAGGAAATCCACAATGGAAAGGGCTTCATAGAGTCTGCCGCCTCGGCTGTTGAGGCAGAGCCGCGCGCCTTCGGGGAGACCGTTGTACTCATAAATGGCTTGGAACTTCTGAAGATCGCCAGGCGTGACGTCACCGTCATAAAGCAGGGTGCAGTCGGCGTATTTTCCGGTGAGCTGCTCTGCTGTGACGGCGCCACCATATCGGCTGTCGAGCGCGTCTTGGCTTTCGGTTGTGTTGTAAATCAGGGTGGCGGCCTGTGCCGGAGAGGTGGTCATAAGGCCGAGGCAGGCGCTCAAAAGAGCTGCGCCGGAAAGGTATTTTATCATAGGTATTTAGGTGTTTTCTAAAGTCAGTGATAGTCTGTGCGAACTTCGACACAGAAATGTTGGTGAGGCAAGGAAAAGCTTGCCGGAAGGTTTGGTGATGTGCGGTTTGGAGGTGGTGCGGTGACACGGGATCATGTGGCGATCAATAAGGCGGTCTGGGAGGCGGATGCGGCCAATTGGGAAGAGATTGGCGCGCGGCTTTGGGCGATGGAAGCGCCGGTTTGGGGAAACTGGAACACGCCCGAGGAAACGCTGAATATCTTGCCTGAAGACATGCGCGGCATGGCGGCAATCGAGTTGGGTTGCGGCACCGGCTATGCCTCCGGCTGGATGGTCCAGCGGGGCGCGGAGGTGACGGCGATTGATGTGTCTCCCCAGCAATTGGCGACAGCGCGGCAACTGGCACAGACCCATGGGGCGGCAATCCACTTTCTGGAAGGCAATGCAGAGGCGACCGGATTGCCGGATGCGTCGTTTGATTTTGCGATCTCGGAATATGGCGCGGCGATCTGGTGCCCGCCGGAGGTTTGGCTTCGGGAGGCTTGGCGGCTGTTAAAGCCGGAGGGGGCGCTGGTGTTTCTGGGCAATCATCCGCTGTCTCTGATCTGTTCGCCGCTGGATGGCGCGCCCTGTGATCGCCAGTTGCATAGGCCCTACAAAGATATGTGGGGCGCGGATTGGACAAAGGTCGATTTTGAGCCAAGCGGGGTGTGTTTCAACCTGACAATTGCCGATTGGATGGCGCTCTTTTCTGAGATCGGTTTCGCGGTGGTGCGTTATCGGGAGGTCTATGCGCCGGAATGGGCGAAAGGGACACGGGCGGCGATCCCGGCGGAATGGGCCAAAACCTATCCGACGGAGCAGGTCTGGCATCTCAAGAAGCCTTCGTAATGCTCTGTCTTTGCAGAAAAAAAGCCCCAGCGCGGTGAGCGCCGGGGCTTGTGTGTTGCTTGGGTGGGGCGGTTTATTCTTCCGCCACATCCTCGTCGTCTTGTTCCGCAATCCAGGCCACGGAGACCACTTCTTCGCCTTTGCCGGTGTTGAACACCCTGACGCCGCCAGCAGAGCGGGAGCGGAAGGAGATGCCATCCACAGGGACGCGGATGGATTGGCCTTTGGAGGTGGCGAGCATGATCTGATCGCCCAGTTCCACCGGGAAGGAGGCAACAAGTTCGCCGCCGCGCATGGCTTTGTCCATGGCTGCTACACCCTGGCCGCCACGGCCGCGCACGGGGTAGTCATGAGACGAGCTGAGCTTGCCTGCGCCGCCTGCGGTGATCGTGAGGATCAGGTTCTCGGCGGCGGACATTTCAGCGTAGCGCTCTTGGGAAAGTTCGCCCGCTGGCGCCTCGTCTTCATCCCCGCCATCATCGGTGAGACCGGCCACGGCGCGGCGCATCTTGAGATAGGCGGCGCGCTCTTCGCTTTCTGCGCGGAAGTGGCGGATGACGGACATGGAGACCACTTCGTCATTGCCGTTCAGGCGAATGCCACGCACACCAGTGGAGGAGCGGCTGTTGAACACGCGCACCTCGGTGGTGGGGAAGCGGATCGCACGGCCCGAATTGGTCACCAGCATCACATCGTCTTCTTCGGTACAGATACGGGCGTTGATCAGCTTGGTGTCGGCGTGATCATCCTCAAACTTCATGGCGATCTTGCCGTTGGATTTCACATTGGTGAAATCGGACAGGCGGTTGCGGCGCACGGTGCCTGCAGAAGTCGCAAACATGATTTGCAGATCGTCCCACTCATCCTCTGGGCGGTCCACCGGCATGATCGCAGCAATCGAAACACCGGACGGGATCGGCAGGATGTTCACAATCGCCTTGCCTTTGGCGGTGCGACCCCCCAGCGGCAGGCGCCAGGTCTTGAGCTTGTAGGCCATGCCATCGGTGGTGAAGAACAAGAGCTGGGTGTGGGTGTTGGCCACAAAGAGGGTGGTGACCACATCCTCTTCTTTGGTCTGCATGCCCGAGATGCCTTTGCCGCCGCGTTTCTGGGCGCGGAAGTCGGCCAATGGGGTGCGCTTGATGTAGCCGCCGGAGGTGACGGTCACGACCATGTCTTCGCGCTCGATCAGGTCTTCGTCGTCCATGTCACCGGACCAGTCGACGATTTCGGTGCGGCGTTCTACGGCGAAGTTCTCACGGACTTCGCGCAGCTCGTCGCCGATGATCCCCATGATGCGCTCGCGTGAGCCGAGAATTTCAAGGTATTCCTTGATCTTAGCGGCCAGTTCTTCGAGTTCGTCCGTGACCTCTTTCACACCGATCTGGGTGAGGCGCTGCAGGCGCAGCTCGAGAATGGCGCGCGCCTGTGTTTCCGACAGGTTGTAGGTGCCGTCCTCGTTCATGGTGTGGGTCGGATCGTCGATCAGACGGATGTAGCCGGCGATTTCTGCCGCGGGCCAGCGACGGGTCATCAGCTTTTCACGCGCTTCTGCTGCATCGGCGGAGCTGCGGATGGTCGCAACCACTTCGTCCACATTGGTGACAGCCACGGCCAGACCACAGAGGATGTGGCTGCGTTCGCGGGCCTTGCGCAGCAGGTAGGCTGTGCGGCGGGCAACCACGTCTTCGCGGAAGTCGATGAAGGAGGTCAGGAAGCGGCGCAGGGTGAGCTGCTCTGGGCGACCGCCGTTCAGGGCCAGCATGTTGCAGCCAAAGTGGGTCTGCATCGGGGTGAAGCGGAAGAGCTGGTTCAGCACCACTTCGGCGGTGGCGTCGCGTTTGAGCTCGACCACCACGCGCACACCGTCACGGTCAGATTCATCCTGAACGTGGGCGATGCCTTCGATACGCTTTTCGCGCGCGGCCTCGGCGATCTTCTCGATCATCGAGGCTTTGTTCACCTGATAGGGGATTTCGTCGATGACGATGGCGTAGCGGTCCTTGCGGATTTCCTCAACGCGGGTTTTGGAACGGATCACAACGCTGCCGCGGCCCTCAAGATAGGCTTTGCGCGCGCCAGAGCGGCCCAGAAGGATGCCACCGGTGGGGAAGTCCGGGCCGGGGACATATTGAATGAGCTGCTCAGAGGTCAGATCCGGGTCTTCGATCAGCGCCAAGGTTGCGTCGATCACTTCGCCCAGATTGTGCGGCGGAATGTTGGTGGCCATACCCACCGCGATGCCGCCCGCGCCGTTGACAAGCATGTTGGGGAAGCGCGCAGGCAGCACGGTTGGCTCCTGGTCTTTGCCATCATAGTTGTCTTGGAAATCAACGGTTTCCTTGTCTATGTCGGCCAGCAGCGCAGCCGCCGGTTTGTCCATGCGGACCTCGGTGTAACGCATGGCCGCCGGGTTGTCGCCGTCCATGGAGCCGAAGTTGCCCTGACCGTCCAGAAGCGGCAGCGACATGGAGAAATCCTGTGCCATCCGCACCAGAGCGTCATAGATCGCGCCATCGCCGTGCGGGTGGTATTTACCCATCACGTCGCCCACAGGACGGGCCGATTTGCGGTAGGCTTTGTCGTGGGTGTTGCCGGTTTCATGCATCGCATAAAGAATGCGGCGGTGCACCGGTTTGAGGCCATCACGCAGGTCTGGAATGGCGCGGCTGACGATCACGCTCATGGCGTAGTCGAGGTAGCTGGCGCGCATTTCCTCCTCGATGGTCACAGTGGGACCGTCGTGGATCATCCGTTCATGCGTGTTTTCTTCTTCGTTTTCAGGGGTTTCCGGCGTGTCGCTCAAGTCCCGATCTCGCTTCTTTTTGGCGGTCCATATCTTGTTGGCTCGCTTATATCAGAGGCGACATGTAGGGTGCAATGGGGCTGTGGTGATCCTGCGGCTATTCCGCCGAAAAAACCCTAGCCCTTTGAGTTTTTGAGGGAAATCCCGCATGGTTTTAGCCAGAGGATGCCGCTGCCCCAACAGGGGTTTGCGCAGCGCGGCGTTCTTGGTAGGAGCCGTGGTAAAACCAGTTTTGAGGGTATTTTATGAAGCAGAATATTTTTAGAGTTGTTGCGCTGTGCGGCGGGGCGGCCGTTGGCTCAGTCTGTGCCTCTGTGGCCTCGGCGGATTCACTGGCAGACAAGATCAAGCGCGGGGCGGAGAATGCCGGTGAAGCGATCGGTGACGGGCTGAGCGCGACAGGCCATGCGATTGAAGGCGGGGCTGAGGCCGTGGGCGACGTGGTCCACGAGGGCGCTGAGGCGGTTGAGAACACTGTGACCTCCACCGATGAGTTGCTTTCAAATGAAGAGACAGTCGAACAGACGCGGGCGCGGCTTGATGCAATGGCGGATGAGATTCTGGCGCGGCTTTTGAAGGAAAATCCGGAGGCGGCGCGGCTTTATGAGCAGGGCGCAGGCTATGCGGCGTTTGATGCGCGTAAGGTGACGATTTTCCCGCTGACCACTGGCTATGGGCGCGGGGTGGCGATGGCCAAAGACGGCTCTGGACGGGTCTATATGAATATGGGCACTGGCGGGCTTGGCGGGGCGATTGGCATTGGCGGGTTTACCAATCAGTTTGTGATCCTGTTTGAGACCGCTGGGGATCTGAACAATTTTGTCACCCATGGCTATGATGCGGGCGCAAGCGGCGGCGCGCAGTCAGGATCGGATGGGGACACCGAGCAGACCAGCTTTCGCGATGGGCGGTCTGTGTTTTTGCTCGACAAAAACCGCTGGCGCGTGAACGCCAGTCTGGAAGGCAGCAAATATTGGCGCTCTCCGGAGCTGAATGAAGCTCAGTAGGGAAATACGCTCAGGCGGAGCAGCTCGCGCCGCCGAGAACGCAGAATTTGGCGCAGTGGGGGTGGTTGAGAAGCACGGGCTTCTCGGCCTCCTTGAGCGTCTGGCCAAGCTCGAACTCTTCGACATAGGGCAGCAAAGTGCAGGCAATGACCGCCGGGGCTTTGGAGCCCTTGCGGCGCACAACCATGCGTGAGCTGGCGCACATGATGTCGTTGGGAGATTTGTTGAGGATGCCCCAGCAGGCGGTGGTGATTTCCGGCACTTCGACGGTTTCATCCATCTCCGGGAAGAGCATGGTTTGCGCCGGATGCTGCGGGTCGATTTCGAACCCGTGTTTGGCATAAAGGCGCGCGTATCCGGCGCGGGAGTCCGCATCGGACTCGCCCCAGAGGGTGCGGCCGGCAACGGTCATCTGAAAACCTTCGTCGCGCAGCCATTCCATGCCGAGGATCATGCGGTCAAAGGAGCCGGCACCACGTTCCTGATCGTGGCGCTCCGGGTTCCAGTGGTCGATGGAAATGCGGAACGTGAGCTTGTCGCGGTAGGTTTCGCGCAGCTCCAGGAGGCCTTCGCGGACACGTTTGCGCATCAGGGGCTGCATGGCGTTGGTGAGGATCAGCACATCGTAGCCGCGTTCCAGCGAGCGGCGGGTGATTTCGATCATTTCCGGGTTCATGAAAGGCTCGCCACCGGTGAAGCCGATCTCGCGCACGTTCCATTCGCGGGTTTCAAGTTGGTCGAGGTAGTCGCTCACCTCATCAGCGGTGATGTAGAGCAGGTCATCATTGGTGGGCGATGAGAAGATATAGCAGTTCTCGCACTCAATGTTGCAGAGCGTTCCGGTGTTGAACCACAGCGTTTCAGGGTTGTTGAGTGCAACATGCGCCCGATCTTCGCCTTTGGCTGTGATGAACGGATCCTGGAATTTGCCGAGATTTGCCTGATCTTTCATGAAACTGCCATCTGTTATGTGCCCAATGCCTCCTACCCAATGTTATAGGGCTTGACCATCCGTGCCGCAGCGCTTCTGACAGAGTTGTGATGCGCGCTTGCGGTGTTAGAGTGGCGATGTTAGATCACTCGAAAGCGTCGTTAGCGCTAACGATGTTGGGGCAATGGGACGGCGCCGCAGCGACGGTCCGAGCAGAAAGCAAGGGAAGAGGCCGCATGGTTTCTCGTATTATTCCAGTAGAGCCTTTTGATTTGGTGGTGTTTGGGGGAACGGGTGATCTTGCGCGGCGCAAGATCTTGCCAGCGCTGTTTCGGCGGTTTTGTTCCGGACAGATGCCGGATGGCAGCAAAGTGGTTGGCGCGGCGCGCAGTGCGCTAAGCTCTGAGGCCTATCGCGCCACTGTGAGCACAGCGCTCAAGGAGTTTGCCGGAGAGCTGGCGCTGGATGATGCGCAGGTCGCGGAGTTTTGCGAACATGTGGATTATGTCGCGGTGGATGCGCGGGGCGAGGGCGGCTGGTCTGAGCTGGCGGCGCTGTTGACGCCGGGCTCTGTGCGGGCGTTTTACTTCTCGGTCGGGCCGGGGGTGTTTTCCGATCTTGCCAAAGGCCTGAAGCGGCATGGGCTGGTGGAAGATGACACGCGGATCGTGGTGGAAAAGCCCTTTGGTCATGATCTGGAGAGCGCGCAGGCGTTGAACAGCGAACTGGCACAGTATTTTGACGAGGGGCAGATCTACCGGATTGACCATTACCTTGGCAAAGAGACTGTGCAGAACCTGATGGCGGTGCGCTTTGGCAATATGCTGTTTGAGCCGCTGTGGAACGCGCAATACATCGATCACATCCAGATCACGGTGGCGGAAACTGTCGGCGTGGCGGGGCGCGGGGATTACTACGAAAAATCCGGTGCCATGCGCGATATGGTGCAGAACCACCTGATGCAGCTGCTGTGTCTGATCGCGATGGAGCCACCGGCGCAGTTTGAGCCGGATGCGGTGCGCGATGAGAAACTCAAGGTGATCCGCGCGCTGGACAATGTGCAGCCCCATCATATTGTGCGCGGCCAGTACACGGCGGCGGATGGCGCGGCGGCCTATCGTGAGGATGTGGACAATGCGCGCTCCAAAACCGAGAGCTTTGTGGCGTTGAAATGTCAGGTCAACAACTGGCGGTGGGCGGGCACGCCGTTTTATCTGCGCACCGGAAAGCGGCTGAGCGCGCGGGACAGCGAGATCACGGTGGTGTTCAAGGACACGCCGCATTCGATCTTTGGCCCCGAGGCTGGACGGCATCGCAACGAGTTGAATATTCAGCTGCAACCCAATGAAGGTATTACATTAAATGTGACCATCAAAGAGCCGGGGCCGGGTGGCATGCGGCTGGTGGATGTGCCGCTGGACATGAGCTTTGCGGAGGCTTTGGGTCCCTCTGCTGAGGGCACGCCGGACGCCTATGAGCGGCTGATCATGGATGTGATCCGGGGTAATCAGACGCTTTTCATGCGCGATGACGAGGTGGAGGCGGCCTGGGCCTGGACCGATCCGATCATTCGCGGTTGGGAAGCGCGCGGCGATGTGCCCAAACCCTATGATGCGTTCTCTGACGGGCCGGATGATGCGGAATTGATGATGCGGCGGGATGCGCGCGCATGGAGAGGTTTAGACAAATGAATTTCAAGAGTTACCCCGATGCCGACATGCTGGCGATGGATGTGACGCAAGCGCTGGCGGGCGATCTGAGCGAGGCGCTGCACCAGAAGGAACGGGTTGTGTTGGCGGTGCCGGGTGGCACCACGCCGGGGCCGATTTTTGATGCGTTGAGCGCGGTGGATCTGGATTGGGAGCGCGTGGATGTGATCCTGACCGACGAGCGCTGGGTGCCGGAAGATCACGAGCGCTCCAATTCGGCGCTGGTGAAGGCGCGGCTTCTGACCAACCGCGCCATGGCGGCACGCTACCTGCCGCTCTATGCGCCTGCGGATGTGCCGGAAAACGTCTTGCCTGAGCTTGAGGCAGGCATTGCGCCATCGCTGCCGGTGGATGTGGCGGTGATGGGCATGGGCGCGGATATGCACACCGCCTCGCTTTTCCCCGGCGCGGAAGGGCTTGAGGCGGCACTGGCTGCTGATGCGCCGATCCTGATCCCTGTGCGGCGCGATGATCTGCCTGACATTCGGATCACGCTGTCGGCGCGGGTGCTGAATGGGGCCTTGCGCAAGCACATCCTGATCAAAGGGGCGGACAAGCGTGAGGCGCTGAATGCGGCGCAGAGCCTGCCTGAGGTGGACGCCCCGATCCGTGCGGTCTGCGCGGGTGCTGATGTGCATTGGACGGAGTGAGTGAGATGTGGACCAAACTGGATTCCTTGAAGACATACGCGCAAGATGCTCAGATTGCAGATCTTTTTACGCATGATCCTGAGCGCGCGGCGGGGTTTTCGCTGACGGCGGATGGGGTGCTGTTTGATTTCAGCAAGACCACAATCAACGCCGAGGCCAAGGCTGCGCTGATCGAAATCGCAGAGGCTGCGGGTGTGGCTGAAAAGCGGGCGGCCATGTTTGGCGGGGAAAAGATCAATGCCACCGAGGGGCGCGCGGTGCTGCATACGGCGTTGCGCAATCTGAGTGGCGCGCCGGTGGTTGTTGACGGCGAAGACGTGCTGCCGGAGATCAAGGAGACCCGCGCGCGCATGGCGAAACTGGCCTCTGCGGTGCGCGACGGGAGCTTTCCGGGGCAGGGCAAACGCATCACCGATGTGGTGAACATCGGCATTGGCGGCTCTGATCTGGGGCCGTTGATGGCGGTGCTGGCGCTGGCGCCTTATCACGACGGGCCGAAATGCCACTTCATTTCAAATGTCGATGGCGCGGACGCGACTGACACGCTGGACGGGTTGGACCCTGAAACCACGCTGGTGATTGTGGCCTCCAAGACCTTCACCACGCAGGAAACGTTGATGAACGCGCGCACCGTGCTGAACTGGGCCGGTGGTGAGGCAGAGCTGGAGCGGTTTGTGGCGATTTCCTCTGCTGTGGAGCGCTGTGCCGAGTTTGGCATTCCGGCGGAGCGGGTGTTTGGCTTTGAGGATTGGGTTGGCGGGCGCTATTCGGTCTGGGGGCCAATTGGCTTTTCGCTGATGCTGGCGATTGGGCCGACAGCCTTTGAGGGCTTTCTTGAAGGCGGGCAGGCGATGGATCGCCATTTCTGTGACGCGCCGCTGGCGGAAAACCTGCCTGTGCTGCTGGCCTTGGTGGGCATCTGGCATCAGCAGGTTTGTGGCTATGAGACACGCGCTGTCCTGCCCTATGAGCAGCGGCTGGCGCGCTTGCCGGCCTATCTGCAGCAGCTTGAGATGGAGAGCAACGGCAAGGGGGTGGCAGTGGATGGCCAAACGCTTGACCGTGTGGCGGGGCCGATTGTCTGGGGGGAGCCGGGCACCAATGGGCAACATGCGTTTTATCAGCTGATCCATCAGGGCAAGCAGGTGGTGCCTTGTGAATTTATCGTGGGTGCCGAAGGGCATGAACCTGCCTTGAGCAGCCATCACCGTGCGCTTGTGGCCAATTGTCTGGCGCAGTCTGAGGCGCTTTTGAAGGGGCGCAGCGAGGCAGAGGCGCGCGCGCAGCTGGAGGCGAAGGGCGTCTCGGGCGAGACGCTGGATCAACTGGCCAAACACCGCGTGTTCAGCGGCAACCGCCCGTCAACGACGCTTGTCTATCCTCGCCTGACCCCTTTTGTGTTGGGCCAGATCGTGGCGCTTTATGAGCATCGGGTGTTTGTCGAAGGGGTGATCTATGGCATCAACTCCTACGACCAATGGGGCGTGGAGCTGGGCAAAGAGCTGGCGGGGGGATTGCTGGATGCTGTGGCAAGTGGTGAAGCGCCGGAAGCGGCCTCCGCATCCACGAAGGCGCTTCTGACCTATATCCGCAGCTTTCACAGCTGATATGGAGCTGGCCGCTAGCGGCGGCCAGAAGTTCGTTAAACGGTGAGCTTGAGCGCCGCGATCAGGGGCGCGTCATCGCGTGCCATGGTTTCAAGGATATCCTTGTGCATCCGGCGTTTGTGCTCGCCAAAGATCGCGCGCCCTTTTGAGAAGGTTGCGGCAAATTCCAGCGCCGCCGTCAGGGTTGCTTCGGCATCAGGGGCGGCGGTCAGCACGTGGTCGACCTCAAGCTCTGGTGCAGTGACACGGCGGCCGGTCAGCTTCATTTCGTTGAAGCGGTATTCGGGGATGGCTTTGCGCACATAGGCGATCATGGAGGGCAGGAAGGGGATGTTAATGTCCACTTCCGGGAAGCAGAAATAGCCGCGATCTGCGCGCATGAAGCGGAAATCGCAGGCGCAGGCCAGCATCGCCCCATTGCCAAAGGCGTGCCCTGTGATCGCGGCTATCACCGGCATCGGAAAGGTCAGGACGCGGGCAAAGACCTCGTTCATGCCGTTCATGAAGGCGCGCATGTCATCGACGTTGCCTGCCTGTTTGGCGGCCATCAGCCAGTTGAGATCGACGCCCTGGGACCAGTTTTTCTCATCACTGGAGGTGATCACAACGGCGCGGATGGATTTGTCGTCCTCAGCTTGCTGCAAGGCATCCAGCATGGCTGTGGCGAAGGCCGGGTTCTGACGGTTTTCGCCATTGTTCAGCGTGAGGATCGCGGTTTTGCCGCGGGTTTCATAGGTCACGATAGACATGGAAGGCTCATAGGTTTGGATGTTTGCCGGAAACTTTACCTGCACGTCAGGTGGGCGGCAAACATGACCTTACGCAACATGGCGGAGACGCGGCGTAGCATTCCGGCAGGCGACATCAAATGGGGGAAGTTGGAGCGGGTAGCGGGAATCGAACCCGCACCTTAAGCTTGGGAAGCTCGCATGATACCATTTCACCATACCCGCGCTCTGGTTGGCAGAGCTACTTCTAACCCGTCCGAAGGTCAAGTGGCGGGCGGGGCATTATTTTTGCCACGTGTCTGGCGGCGCAAGAGACCATTCTGGAATCACGGCAGATTGGGCGGATCATAGTCTGTGGCCGGGTCAGATTTGCGTTCCGTCACAGTGGGATGGATGTCTGAGCCGGGTGCAATGTAGCGGGGCTGGGCGAGGGGCAGGTAGTAGCCAAACCAGCCCTTCTGATCGGGGTGACGGCTGCGGCTGACCAGACGGGGAAAGATCTCCAGAATGGGCCAGAATTTGCGCAGCTTCATCTGGCTGTGGATCGGGGCTTTGGCATCGGGGGAGGAGATCTCCAGCCCCATGCGTTTGGTGACCTCATCTTCTTTGCCCTGCACATAGCGGTTGTAGAAAATATCGCGGAACAGCAGGGTGCTGTCGCTGTCGAGGCCATCAAGCTCTTCGCGCATCCATTGCATTGTTACTTTTGCGAGCCCAGCCTCTTTTTCGGTAACAGATCCGGCCACATCGGTGTGGGTGCCGACAAACCAGACCTGTTTGACGTCCTGATCTGGTGGATCGGATTTCTTCTTGAAGCGGTTGCCGTAGTATTTCTGCCCGGGTTTCCAGAACTGATGACGGAAAAAGCGGCGGGTTTCGTCGATGGCGAGCACGTGGCGCACCGCCTTGACGCTTGGGTTTTCATCTACGCTGGAATGGCTGCCAAATTCGATAAGGCTGCCCCATCTCAGGCGGATTCGGATCATGGAGCTGACCGTGTCCCAAAGCCCCAGAAAGCGGATCGAGGGGTGGCGCATGTGGAAGAACTGTTCGGAGATGCGCAGGGTGGCATAATCTTTGGAGTCGCTGTCGGTGCGCAGTTTGCGCCAGGCTTTGAACACCGGGCCAACCAGATGCAGCTCATGGGGCGCGACCAGACCGAAGTCATTGATGAAGCCCGCGAGCACGCGCGCGGTGTAGGCACCTCGGGAATAGCCAAAGAAATAGAGCTGGTCGCCGTTGCGGTAGTTTTCACAGAGGAAGGAATAGGCGTGCATGACGTTCTGGTGCAGCCCAAGGCCGGTGGCCAGCCCCAGAAGCAGTTTGATTTTTGAGAAATGGCCGCGTGCGAAAGGTCTGGTGGACAGGGTGCCGACGCCCGGCTCGTAGTAAACAAGCTGCTGCTCGTCATGTTTCAGGCACTTGTAAAGGCGGAGAATGTTGCTTTCGTTTTTCTCAACCTCGTTGCCTGTGCCGTCCAGACAGATGATCAGTTTTCGCGCCATGAAACCCACTCCCTCACCAGTCTAAAGACTAGGCCTGAATGGGGTTGGGGACAATTCGGGAATGAGATACCTGGCGACCTCTGCGCGATCCCTGCGGCCATATGGCTGGCCGCAGAGATGTGGGTTCTGTGTATGTCAGCCGCGCCGACGTCTGCGGCGTCCGCCGCCAGCGGCTCCGCCATCGCCGCCACCTGTGTTGAAGCTCACCTCCGGCAGATCGACCACGGTGCGCAGGATCGGGAAGGGATCAGAGGAGTTCGGCATGGCGGAGGCATTTACGAAATGCTCCTGAAAGCGTGGCTCCACGGCGGTTTCGATCTTCTCGATCTGGCGCACGAGAGTTTCGATCTGCCCGCGGGCTTCGCGGTTGAGCAGCGCAATGCGCGCGCCGGTGCCGGCGGCGTTGCCTGCGGAGGTGACTTTCTCCAGGGTGCAGTCGGGGATCATGCCCAGCACCATGGCGTGCTTGGCCGAAATATGCGCACCAAAAGCCCCGGCGAGCACAACGCGATCGACCTGATCGACACCGCGTTTGTCCATCAGCAGGCGCGCGCCGGAATAGAGCGCGGCTTTGGCCATCTGGATGGCGCGGATGTCGCCGTTGGTGACGGTGACGGATTTCTGATCCGCGTCGCCTTCCCACAGGGTGTAGGAGTTGGTGCGCCCGTCCGCAAAACAGCGGGCGGTGCCGGTTTGCTCGGCTGAGCCGATGAGGCCTGAGGCATCCACCAGACCGGCAAGGCGCATTTCGGCGATCACTTCGATGATGCCGGAGCCGCAGATGCCGGTGATGCCGGTGCCCGCGACAGCGGCGGCAAAGCCTTCGTCGTCAGACCAGAGCTCACAGCCGATCACGCGGAAGCGTGGCTCTTTGGTAACGGGATCAATTTCCACACGTTCAATGGCACCGGGCGCGGCGCGCTGGCCTGCGCTGATCTGTGCGCCCTCAAAGGCCGGGCCGGTTGGGGAGGAGCAGGCCAGAACGCCGTCTTTGTCACCCAGCAGGATTTCGGCGTTGGTGCCCACATCGACCACCAAAACGAGGTCTTCGGATTTGTCGGGCGCCTCGGAGAGCGCAACGCCTGCGGCATCAGCGCCCACGTGGCCCGCGATACAGGGCAGCAGATAGGCGCGGGTGCCCGGCGCGATAGTAAGGCCCAGATCAGAGGCCATGAGTTCGAGCGCATCAGAGGTGGCAAGCGCAAAAGGCGCCTGACCCAGTTCAAACGGGTCGATGCCGAGGAACAGGTGGTGCATCACCGGGTTCATCACAAAGACCGCGTCGAGGATCTGGCTGGTCTCGATTTTGGCCTCTTGCGCGATGTCCACAACCAGCTGGTTGAGACCTTCGCGCACGGCCTCGGTCATTTCCAGATCGCCGCCTTTGTTCATCATGGCGTAGCTGACGCGGCTCATGAGGTCTTCGCCAAAACGGATCTGCGGGTTCATGAGGCCGGAGGAAGCCACCACTTCGCCGGAGGAAAGATCACAGAGGTGGCCTGCGATGGTGGTGGAGCCAAGGTCAACGGCGAGGCCGTAGATCGGCCCTTCGAAATAGCCGGGCCAAAGCGCAATCACACGCGGTGTGCTGTCGTTGTGGCCCTGATGCAGCGCGGCGGTCACGGCCCAGTTGCCTTTGCGCAAGAGCGGCTGCAGTGGGCGCAGAAGATGGGTGTCTACCGCGATTTCTGCATGACCCGTGGCGGTCTTCAGCGCGGTCAGAAGCCGCTCCAGATCGCCGGAGGGCTTGTGCATGTCGGGCTCTTCCACCTCGACATAGCTAAGAGACACGGTGGCGTTGAGCGTGATGTCGCGCACCTCGGCGCGTTTGCGCACCACTTGTTTGTGGACCTGACTTTCCGCTGGAACATCAATCACCACGTCGCCCTGAACGGTGGCCTGACAGCCCAGACGGCGGCCTTTGGTGAGGCCACGCTTGTCATCATAGCGCTGCTCAACCGCGTTCCATTCAGACAGCGCATCATCCGCGACGGTCACGCCGTGCTTGGGAAATTCGCCATAAGACGGGGTGACCTGACATTTGGAGCAGACGCCACGCCCGCCGCAAACACTGTCCAGATCGACGCCAAGCTGGCGTGCGGCGGTGAGAATGGGGGTGCCGACCGGGAAGTTGCCGCGCTTGCCGGAGGGAGTGAAAATCACAAGTGGATCGCTGCTCATTGGAGTGCCTTGGGTCTGTTCGCGTGTCTGAGAGCATATCTGGCGTGCGCAGGCGGGAATGACAAGGAGCGGCATGGATTGGTCTGTGGGCGGCACGGTCAGGCGTAAATTGCGATGGATGCGCGAAAAATGACCGGGGGGGCTCCGCCGGGGCAGTTATTTGAGGTCTGAGAGGAGGTTGGGGCGGATTAGGGGTTTTCCACAGGCGGAGGGCGTGCGATAGGGACGTGCCAAACGAGGTTCCCCCAAGGAGATTTGCGATGGAGATTCGTGAGGCGCAGACTTTCGATGATGTTCTACTGGTTCCAGCCGCGTCGGTGGTGCTGCCGTCGACGGCGGACACGCGCACACGGGTCACAAAGAGCATTGATTTGAACATTCCCCTGCTCAGCTCGGCGATGGACACTGTGACCGAAAGCCGGATGGCGATTGCCATGGCGCAGGCCGGTGGCATGGGCGTGATCCACAAGAACCTTGATGCGGAGTCCCAGGCACGCGAAGTGCGCCGGGTGAAACGCTTTGAGAGCGGGATTGTCTATAACCCGGTCACGCTGACCCCGAACCAGACGCTGGCGGATGCCAAGGCGCTGATTGAGCGCTATCGCTTTACCGGTTTCCCGGTGGTGGACGAAGAGGGCCGCGTGGTCGGCATTGTGACCAACCGCGACATGCGCTTTGCCCAGAGCGATGACACGCCGGTACACGCGATGATGACCACCAATGATCTGGCGATGCTGGCGGAGCCTGCGGATCTGGAAGAGGCCAAGAGCCTGATGCGCGCGCGCCGGATTGAAAAGCTGTTGGTGCATGACGGGCAGGGCAAGCTGACTGGTCTTTTGACGCTGAAAGACACCGAGCAGGCTGTGCTGAACCCGACCGCCTGCAAAGACGAGCTGGGCCGTTTGCGCGTGGCTGCGGCCTCGTCCGTGGGCGATAGCGGCTTTGAGCGCTCCGAGATGCTGATTGATGCGGGTGTGGACATCGTGGTGGTCGATACCGCGCATGGCCACTCTGAAGGGGTGATCGAAGCGGTGAAACGCATCAAATCCCAAAGCAACGCGGTGCAGGTGATTGCGGGCAATGTTGCCACCGGTGACGCCACACGCGCCTTGATTGATGCAGGCGCGGATGCGGTGAAAGTGGGCATCGGGCCGGGCTCGATCTGTACCACACGGATGGTGGCAGGCGTTGGCGTGCCTCAGCTGACCGCGATTGATGATTGTGCGACCGCCGCCGGTGACGTGCCAGTGATTGCGGATGGTGGCATCAAATTCTCCGGTGACTTCGCCAAGGCGATTGCGGCGGGTGCAAGCTGTGCGATGGTGGGCTCGATGATTGCGGGCACCGATGAGAGCCCCGGTGAGGTGATCCTCTATCAAGGCCGTTCGTTCAAATCCTACCGCGGTATGGGCAGCCTTGGCGCGATGGCGCGTGGCTCGGCTGATCGCTACTTCCAGAAGGATGCGGCAAGCGACAAGCTGGTGCCGGAAGGGATCGAGGGGCAGGTGCCTTACAAAGGTCCGGCGGGCACCGTGATCCACCAGCTGGTGGGCGGCTTGCGTGCGGCCATGGGTTACACCGGCAACGCGACGGTCGAAGAGATGCGCAAGAACTGCAAGTTTGTGAAAATCACCGGTGCGGGCCTGAAAGAGAGCCACGTGCATGATGTGCAGATCACCCGTGAGGCACCAAACTACCGGATTGGCGGATGACGCCAGCGGCGCGCGTTCAGGCGGCGATTGAGGTTCTGGATCAGATCCTGGAAGGCGCGCCAGCAGAGAAAGCATTGACCGGCTGGGCAAGACGCAGCCGGTTTGCCGGGTCCAAGGACCGGGCCGCAATCCGCGATCATGTGTTTGATGCCTTGCGCCAGCGCAATTCGGCGGCCCATCTGGGCGGCGGGCTGAGCGGGCGCGGGCTGATGATCGGGGTTCTGCGGGCGCAGGGGGCTGATTTGGCGGCGTTGTTCACGGGTGCGGCCTATGCGCCAGCAGCTTTGGATGATGCGGAAATCGCGGCCCCAGCAACAGATTTGCCCTTGGATGTGCCTGACTGGCTAGTTGAGCTGTTACGAGAAAGTCTTGGCGGACAATTTGACGAAACGCTTGAGCAGATGCGTGCGCGTGCGCCGGTGTTTCTGCGCGTGAACCTCGCGAAATCCACTGTGGCAGAGGCGCGGGCGGCCTTGGATGCGGCGGGTGTTGCGACGCGCGCGGTGGCGCTTGTGGATACCGCGCTGGAGGTCACGGAAGGGGCGCGGCGCATTCGGCAGGCAGGACCTTATCTGAATGGCGCCGTGGAGCTGCAGGATGCGGCCTCACAAGCGATGGTGGCAGAGCTTCCGCTGGCCAAGGGCATGAAAATACTGGATTACTGCGTTGGCGGCGGGGGCAAAACCCTTGCCATGGCGGGGCAGGTGGAGGGGCAGTTTTATGCCCATGATGCTGCCCCGCGCCGGATGGCGGATTTGCCGGAACGCGCCAAACGCGCGGGCGTAAAGGTCACGCTGGTGGATGCGCCGCAGAAACATGCGCCATATGATCTGGTGCTCTGTGATGCGCCTTGTTCGGGCAGCGGAACATGGCGGCGTACACCGGATGCGAAGTGGCGATTTAGCCAAGACGATCTGGCGGATCTGACCCGAATACAGGCGGAAATTCTGGATCAGGCGCAGAGTTTGGTCGCAGAGGATGGCGTGCTGGCCTATGCCACATGCTCTTTCCTTGAGGCCGAAAACATGGCGCAAATCAACGCCTTCCACGACCGTCATCCGGGGTGGGAGACGCTCTCGTCGCGGCAGTATTCATTCGCCGATGGCGGTGATGGATTTTTTGACGCGGTTTTGCGTCGAAAATAAGGTAGAATAGATGAATCCTCAGTTATCGTTAATGCGTGATTAAGGATATTTCGCGCATATTAACGAAAACCAAAAACAGTAGGTGCAAACGTGTCTAGCTCGACCGATGCAGCGCAACCGCTGCCCCGCAAAAAGGCAGCAACTCCCCATCACGCCGGACTTCTCGCCTTTGCCGCGCTCGCCATGGTGGCCACGACATTTATGCTCGAAAACGAGATGTTGCGGCTGATCATGCTGTTTGCCAGCGGGCTGACGGGCTTTGCCTGTGCGGTGACCATGGCGCTGTCGATGCGCCGCCGCGCTGTCCAGAATGGCGTTGTGGAGCTGCTGACGCAGCTGCATGTGGACGCCGAAGAGCAGGTGGTTGTTACCGATTTTGCAGGTCGTGTGCTTTATGCGAACAAGACAGCGCAGGAAGCGGGCGGCGATGCGCGCGAAACCATGCAGGATGTGCTGGCCGGTCATGTTCTGGATGCGGAAAACAAGGTCGCGGATGCCATTGCCACCAGCCTGACCGATGGCAAGCACGAAGACGAACTTGTGTTGCGTGACAATATGTTGCGGCTCAAGGTTCAGCTGGTTGACGAGGATATTCTGCTCTGGACTATGAGCAAGACCCACCCGGCGAAAGACGCCGCTGGCGCGGGCACAGGACCAAAGCTGCCGATGCTAACAGCCGGGCGCACCGGCACGATTTTGTTCATGAATGCCGCGGCGCGCGCGCTGCTGGGTGAGCGTAAAAAGACGCTGACGGATGTGTTTGGCCCCGATGTCGCGCAGCCGCGTGATGCGACGGTGATCCACACCTCAAGCGGCGAGCAGCAGTGTCTGGTGGCGCAATATGATGCCACGGCGGGCCGTCGTGAGATCTATCTCTTGCCGACCGAAACCCCGGTGACCCGCGGCGGTGCGATGCAGTTTGATGAGCTGCCCGTGCCGATTGTGAAGCTTGAGCCTGAGGGCCGCGTGGTTCTCGCCAACCGTGCCGCGCGCAGCCTGATCCATCTGGACATCACCGAAGACACCGTGATGAGCGATCTGATGGAAGGTCTGGGCCGGTCCATTCGCGATTGGCTGGTGGAGGCTGCACAGGGTAAATCTGCCAAGAAGAGTGAATTCCTGCGCCTGAAGCGCGAAGACAAAGAGGTCATCGTGCAGGTGAGCCTCAACCGTATTGTGGAAGGCAACGGGCGGTCCCTGATCGCGGTTTTGAACGACGCAACTGAGTTCAAATCGCTGGAAGAGCAGTTTGTGCAAAGCCAGAAAATGCAGGCGATTGGCCAGTTGGCTGGCGGTGTGGCGCATGATTTCAACAATCTTTTGACCGCGATTTCAGGACATTGCGACCTGCTGTTGCTGCGCCATGATCAGGGGGATGCGGATTATGCAGACCTCATCCAGATCAACCAGAACGCCAACCGAGCCGCAGCACTTGTGGGGCAGCTGCTGGCGTTTTCACGTAAACAGAACCTGCGGCCCGAAGTGCTTGATCTGCGCAACACGCTGGCGGATCTGACCCATCTGCTGAACCGGCTGGTGGGGGAACGCGTGGCGCTTTCGCTGAGCAATGATCCGGTGCTGCCGTCGATCCGCGCAGACAAGCGCCAGCTTGAGCAGGTGCTGATGAACCTCGTGGTGAATGCACGTGATGCGATGCCGGATGGCGGTGAAATCCGTGTCACAACCGAAGAGGTGGCCTTGGATGCGCCGCTGGAGCGGGACCGTGTTGTGGTGCCGGTTGGCAAATATGTGGCGGTCAAAGTGGCTGATCAGGGCATCGGGATCCCGCAGGACAAGATGCAGAAGGTGTTTGAGCCGTTTTACACCACCAAGAAGACCGGTGAGGGCACCGGACTGGGGCTCAGCACCGCATATGGCATTGTGAAACAGACCGGCGGGTTCATTTTTGTGGACAGCACCGAGGGCGTGGGCACCACATTTACGCTGATGTTCCCGGCCTATGGCGCGGCGGAAGAATTTGTGCCGGAGCTGGATGAAAAACGCCCTGATCTGCCGGCGGTGGAGCACAGCGGTGTGGTGCTTCTGGTGGAAGACGAGGCGCCGGTGCGTTCTTTTGCGACCCGTGCGCTCAAGATGCGGGGCTTCACGGTGCTTGAAGCTGCAAGTGGCGAAGAAGCCCTGGAGATTTTGGCCGCAGATCAGCCCGGCATCGATGTCTTTGTCAGCGATGTGATCATGCCGGGGATGGACGGGCCAACGTGGGTGCGTCAGGCGCGCTCGGAATATCCGGAAGTGCCGGTGATCTTTGTGTCAGGTTACGCGGAAGACAGTTTTTCAGACGATCAGTCACGTATCGACAACTCAAGCTTCCTGCCCAAGCCGTTTTCGCTTGGCGATCTCACCGAAGCGGTGCAGGCGCGGATCAGCGGTTAAGACAGGCTTTCGTAAAGCTCAAATTCTGCGGCGCATTTGCGGCGCAGTTTCGCCAAGGTGGCCTCAGGCAGATCAAGCGGCATCGACGGGGAGCTGTTGCGCCGCTCCAGAGTGATCTTCTGATCCAGACGTGCCTCAAGAAAGGCGAGCATCTTGGGCTGATCCTCATAGCGGAAGAGGTGATCGACCTGCACGCCATTGGGGCGCGGCTCCAGAAACTTGGCCTGGCTGCCCACATTGGCAAACGGCGCTTTCTTGTCGCCTTTCATGTATTCCTGCACAAATTCGTCAAAGCTCACCTCATGGGTGGAGTTGCGATGCCCACGCATACTGTCGCGGCGGCGGTACCGATACCAGCTTGCCAGCCAGCTCACAGGTTCGCGCATCACGGCCATGAGTTCCATGTCATCGCGGTTGCAGGCGCGTTCAAACATCGGGCGGAAGAAGCGGTTATAGCGATAGACCGGCGCGTGTTTCAGCTCCGGGGGATTCGCAATCACCATATCGGCCACAGGGGCCAAAGCGGCCTCAATCGCGGTGGTGCCGGTTTTGGGCACCGATAGGAACACAAGTTTTTTGTTCCAGAAAACAAGCATCTGCGCGGCCTCGTTATGGTTTGTCTCAACTTATTATTGATCCGTAAACTAGTTGTTAACCAGCGCCTGCGGAAGATGTTCTTATTCTTTTCTATTGATTTGTTCTCCTTTTGATCTCATAAGATTGTGGAACAAGAGGTGAACACAGGCAGTGATTGCCGCCCGCGTGCGGGTGTGGAATAAGGAACCAAGCAAAATGGCAACGGCAGATCTTTTGACAATGACCTCCAAGAAATCCTCATCCCCGGATAAACAGAAGGCGCTGGACAGCGCGCTGGCACAGATCGAGCGGCAGTTCGGCAAAGGCTCCATCATGAAGCTGGGGGCTGACAACCCTGCACAGGAGATTGAGGCGACCTCGACCGGGTCCCTGAGTCTGGACATTGCGTTGGGCATTGGCGGTCTGCCCAAGGGCCGGATCATTGAGATTTACGGGCCGGAAAGCTCCGGTAAAACCACGCTGACGCTGCATTGCATTGCAGAGGAGCAGAAAAAAGGCGGCGTCTGCGCCTTTGTGGATGCGGAACACGCGCTGGACCCGCAGTATGCCAAGAAGCTTGGCGTCAATCTGGACGAGCTGCTGATTTCGCAGCCTGACACCGGGGAACAGGCGCTTGAGATCACCGACACGCTGGTGCGGTCCGGGGCTGTGAACATGGTTGTGGTCGATTCGGTGGCGGCACTGACGCCGAAATCCGAACTTGAAGGCGACATGGGTGACAGCAATGTGGGTGTGCAGGCACGCCTGATGAGCCAGGCGATGCGTAAGCTCACAGGCTCTATCGCACGCTCCAACTGTATGGTGATCTTCATCAACCAGATCCGGATGAAAATCGGCGTGATGTTTGGCAGCCCTGAAACCACGACCGGTGGTAACGCGCTGAAATTCTACAGCTCCGTGCGTCTGGACATCCGCCGCATTGGTGCGCTGAAGGACCGCGACGAGGTGGTCGGCAACGCAACCCGCGTGAAAGTGGTGAAAAACAAGGTGGCACCGCCGTTCAAGCAGGTGGAATTTGACATCATGTATGGTGAAGGCATCTCCAAAATGGGGGAACTGCTGGATCTGGGCGTGAAAGCCGGTGTGGTGGAGAAATCCGGCAGCTGGTTCAGCTATGGTGATGAGCGGATCGGGCAGGGGCGTGAGAACGCCAAGACCTTCCTGAAGGAAAACACCCGTATGGCGCTTGAGATCGAAGACAAGATCCGCGCCGCACATGGGTTGGATTTCGACATGCCACCTGCTGACGAAGAGCTTTTGGAAGATTGACCCCTTCACATGAAGAGTTAATGCGGGCTTTGCCGCATGTTTTGGCCGCTCCCAAAGACGGGGCGGCCATTTCGCATTTGTGCCTGCGCCCTGAACGCAATGCGCGCAAATTTGTCGATGAGATCACCCTGACCAAAGCGCAGGGCATTCCGGGCGAGCGGTGGATGACCCAACCCTGGATCCGCACGGAAAACGGTGATCCGCATCCGGGCATTCAGGTCTGTGTGATTCCAAAACGGGTTCTGGATCTGGTCTGGTCCCCAGAAGATGACGCGCTGTTTCCCGGTGATACCTTTACCGCCGATTTGGATATGACCGAGGCGAACCTGCCCGAGGGGCAATATCTTTCGGTGGGCAGCGCGGTGCTGCGGGTGTCTGAGGTGTTCAATGATGCCTGTGTGAAGTGGAAAGCGCGCTATGGTCAGCCGGTTTTTGACTGGGTGCGCACGCCGGAATACCGCAACCTGCGACTGCGGGGCATTTTGTGCAGCATTGAGAAGGACGGTGTCGTGCGCAGCGGGGATGTGATGCGGAAAATCGACCGGATATAGGTCCAGCTGCGCCTTGATCTCTTTGACATGTGGACAGGCAGGCGTGGGGGTTATAAACCCGCTGCAATACCGAAACTCAGGTAAAGAGATCAGCCCATGGCCAGCCTTAACGACATCCGGTCGACCTTTCTGAATTACTTCGCCAAACAGGGCCATGAGATTGTGGACTCAAGCCCGTTGGTGCCGCGCAATGACCCGACGTTGATGTTCACCAACTCGGGGATGGTGCAGTTTAAGAACCTCTTCACAGGGGTGGAAAAACGCGACTATCAGCGCGCGACAACCTCCCAGAAATGTGTGCGCGCCGGTGGCAAGCACAACGATCTGGACAACGTGGGCTATACCGCGCGCCACCACACATTCTTTGAGATGCTCGGCAACTTTTCGTTTGGCGATTACTTCAAAGATGAGGCGATCCCATTTGCGTGGGAGCTGATCACCAAGGAATTCGGCATTCCGAAGGACAAGCTCTACACCACCGTCTATCACACCGATGACGAAGCCTTTGAGATCTGGAAGAAACTCGGCGTGGCTGAGGAGCGGATCATCCGCATCGCCACTTCGGATAACTTCTGGCAGATGGGGCCAACCGGCCCTTGTGGTCCGTGCACGGAAATCTTCTATGACCACGGCGATCACATCTGGGGTGGCCCTCCCGGCTCCCCTGAGGAAGATGGCGACCGTTTCATTGAGATCTGGAACGTGGTGTTCATGCAGAACGAGCAGTTTGAAGACGGCTCGATGAAAGCGCTGGACATGCAGTCGATCGACACCGGCATGGGGCTGGAGCGGATCGGCGCGTTGCTGCAGGGCAGCCACGACAACTATGACACCGATCTGTTCAAGGCGCTGATCGAGGCCTCTGCCAATGTGACCTCGACCGATCCTTATGGCGATCAGAACGTGCACCACCGCGTGATTGCGGACCATCTGCGCTCCACTTCCTTCCTGATGGCGGATGGGGTGATGCCGTCCAACGATGGCCGTGGCTATGTGCTGCGCCGTATCATGCGCCGCGCGATGCGCCATGCGCACCTCTTGGGGGCAAAAGATCCTGTGATGCATCAGCTGGTGCCAGCGCTGGTCACTCAGATGGGTCAAGCTTACCCGGAGCTGGGACAGGCGCAGGCGCTGATCGAAGAGACCCTGAAGCAGGAAGAAACCAAGTTCAAAGCGACGCTGGATCGTGGTCTGAAGCTGCTGGATGACGAGCTTGGCGGGTTGGAAGAGGGCGCGCCACTCTCTGGTGAGGCGGCCTTCAAACTCTATGACACCTATGGCTTCCCGCTGGATTTGACGCAGGATGCGCTGCGCGAGAAGGGCCGTGAGGTTGACACCGACGGGTTTGACGCCGCGATGGCGGAGCAGAAAGCCAAGGCGCGTGCGGCCCATGTGGGCTCCGGTGATGTGGCTGAAGACGCGATCTGGTTTGACATTGCCGAGGACAACGGATCTTCCGAGTTCCTTGGCTATGACACCGAAACCGCCGAGGGGCAGGTGCAGGCCGTGCTGAAGGATGGTGCGCTTGTTGATGCGCTGGCGGAAGGCGAAGAAGGCTGGCTGGTGATGAACCAGACGCCGTTTTACGCTGAAAGCGGTGGCCAGGTGGCAGACCATGGTGTGGTTGCGCGCCTTGAGAACCGCGATGAGCTGGGCCATGTCACCGACGTGCAGAAGTTTGCTGATGGCAAGTTGATTGCGCATAAGGTCAAAGTGGCGCGTGGTACGATCTCCAAAGGTGATCCGGTTGCCATGGACGTGGATCACGCGCGCCGCACCGCCATTCGCGCAAACCACTCCGCGACCCACCTGCTGCATGAAGCGCTGCGCGAGGCGCTTGGCGATCACGTGGCACAGCGTGGCTCGCTCAACGCCGATGACCGTCTGCGCTTTGACTTCAGCCACAATAAGGCGCTGAGCGCTGAGGAGCTGACCCAGGTTGGCCTCGATGTGAATGCCTATATCCGTCAGAACACCGCCGTGGAAACCCGGATCATGACCCCGGATGATGCCCGTGAAATGGGCGCGCAGGCGCTCTTTGGTGAGAAATATGGCGACGAGGTGCGCGTGGTCTCTATGGGCCGTGCCAACACCGGCAAAGGCCTCAATGGCGACACTTACTCGCTGGAGCTTTGCGGCGGCACCCATGTGAAACAGACCGGCGACATCGGTGTGTTTGTGCTGCTGTCTGACAGCGCGTCTTCTGCCGGTGTGCGCCGGATCGAGGCGCTGACCGGTGAGGTGGCGTTTGCGCATCTGGAGCGTGAAGCCAAACGTGTGGCCGAAGTGGCTGGCACGTTGAAGGCGCAGCCTGCTGACATCGTGGACCGTGTGAAAGCGCTTCTGGATGAACGTAAGGCGCTGCAAAACGAAGTGGCGACCCTGCGTCGTGAGCTCGCCATGTCTGGTGGTGCTGGTCAGGGCGCTGGCCCGGAAGCCAAAGAGATCAACGGTGTGAAATTCTTTGCACAGGTGCTCTCTGGTGTGTCCGGCAAAGACCTGCCGCCGCTGATAGACGAGCATAAGGCGCGTCTGGAAAGCGGTGCGGTGCTGCTGATTGCGGACACCGATGGCAAAGTGGCTGTGGCTGCTGGCGTGACCGATGATCTGAAAGGCGACCTGAGCGCTGTGGATCTGGTGCGCGCGGCTGTGGGCGCATTGGGTGGCAAGGGCGGCGGTGGTCGTCCGGATATGGCGCAGGGCGGTGCCAAAGATGCCTCCAAAGCAGACGAAGCCTTTGTCGCTGCTGAAGCGGTGATCGCTGGCTGACCATTTGGTCAAATTCTACTTGGACTGCCCGGCATTTGGCTTAGAGTGTCGGGCAGAACAACAGGATTGGAGAGCCAGATGGGCGCACTTTGGATTGCACATGTCACCGTGACCGACGCGGAGGCCTATGGAAAATACGCAGAGCTCGCAGGCCCTGCGATTGCCAAACATGGCGGCGAGTTCATCGCGCGCGGCGGCAAATTTGTGCAGCTTGAGGGCAAAGAGCGCCCCCGCAATGTGGTGGCGAAATTCCCGGATGTGGACACGGCGGTGGCCTGTTATCACAGCCCTGAATACCAAGAGGCGCTGAACCATGCGCGTGGCGCAAGTGAGCGCGAACTGATGGTGGTTGAAACCACCGATTAAGCGGAAGGAGACTGGCCAGATGTGTCGTTGGGCCGCCTATATCGGGCACCCCTGTTATCTTGAAGATCTCGTCACGCGGCCAGATCACTCGCTGATCCAGCAAAGCATGCAGGCGACTGAATGCAAAACCCAGACCAATGGCGATGGCGTTGGTCTGGCGTGGTATGGAAGCCGTCCGGAACCGGGGCTGTACCGCGACACCCATCCGGCCTGGTCTGATCCCAATCTGCGCTCGCTGACGGCGCAGGTGCAATCGGAGCTGTTTCTGGCGCATGTGCGCGCTTCAACCGGCACTGCTACCAGCCGCAACAATTGCCATCCTTTTGCGATGGGCAAATGGTCTTTCATGCACAACGGGCAGATCGGGGGATTTGAAAATTTCCGCCGCCGTGCTGATATGCTGATCCCAGATGACCTCTATCAGGAACGCAAAGGCGCAACGGACAGCGAAGTTCTGTTTCTCTTGGGGCTGACCGAAGGCTTGCAGGACAATCCACGTGAGGCGATGGAAATTGCCGTGGGTATTCTGGAGCGGATGAGCCGGGAGCGGGGCAGCACGCCACATATGCGGCTGGCCACAGCGTTTTCTGATGGCGAGACGCTTTATACGATCCGCTATGCCTCAGATGATCGCGCGCCCACGGTCTATCACAAGATCAGCGAAAGCCGGAGCGGCCGTGCGGTGGTGAGCGAGCCTCTGGTGCCCGCCGAAGATGGCTGGGAAGTGGTGCCGCCGGGCAGCTTCTGCCGCTTTCACAAAGACGGAAGCTATGAGATCGAGCCGTTCTCGCCGCTGAGTTGACCTCAGATCAGGAAGAACCGCACGGCCCAGAACAGGAAGATGCCGTGCAGGATCGGGTAGACCCAGATCACCAGATAGGTGTCGATCTTGCGCGCCAGGGCTTCGCGGCCCGTGGTTTTCATGCGCCGGAGCATGATGTTCACAAGCACGGTTGAGCCGGTGATGACAAACATGCCCGCCAGCAGGGAATCCATAAAGGTGAGATAGCCGAGCTTTGGCAGCATCGTGGAAATCGCGAAGTTGAAGGCGACAAACACCAGCAGATTGGCGGAGGCCATGTCGATGCGGCGGCGATATTCTTCGAGAAAGAACGTGGCCCAGGTTACAAAGAGGATGATGACCAGCGGCAGCATGATGCGCAGCATGTAATATTGCACATGGCGTTTGCCCTCAAACCGCAGGGCAACCATGGAGGTTTCGCGCTCCCCAATGCCGGGCACGTTTGAGGCGGCGATGCTGGAGTTGGACAGGATCCATTCCTCTTCGCCGAGCAAATCCCCCATGCCGGTTTTGTCCTCCAGTGGGTAGAATTCCACAAATTCGGTAGGAAGCAGGGAGGAGACTTCGACAAAAAACTCCTGCTTATCAAACGGATATCTTTTAAAATTGAAGTGTGGCGCCTGAAAGGTGGCGCTGAAGCGTTCGGCGTAGTTTGTTTGACCCGTTGCAGAGACCAGAATTGAGGATTGCTGTGTGAAGCGGCGGCCCTGCTGGTTGCGGAAGATGAAATAGGGCAGAAACTCTCCGCTCTCTTTCAGTTCTTCGCTGAACCCTTCCGGACTGTAGGTTTTGTATTCAAAGCCGTGTTCTTCGGCGTCAAAGGCGAGATCGGGGTAGTCCACCTGCAGAAATAGCGTGCCGACCACGCCGAAGTTTTCGGACTGCTGATCAACAAAGGTGATCTGGTCGATCTTGATGCCAACGCCCACGCGCTTATGGGCGTTTTGTGTGGTGATCGCTTGTCGCGCGGGGAGCGCGCCAAAGCCTTCCATCTGGGCATGCAGGAGCGCGGGCGTGAAGGTAAGGAGGCTGAGGGCAAAAGCTGCAAGCAGTCTGAGCAACATGGCGACAAAAAAGAACCTTTGGAAATCAATTGTCCCAAAGGTCAAACAAAATGCGCGTTTTCTCAAGACTTAATGCGATATGCCGCGCGCGGTTGCAAAACCATGGTGCAGCAGATCCCAAAAAGAAACGCCGGAGCGGGGCTCCGGCGTTTTGTCATTTAGCCAACTTGCTTGGACATCCGCTTGCGCTCATGCGGGTCCAGATAGCGTTTGCGCAGACGCACGTTGTTGGGGGTCACTTCCACCAGCTCGTCGTCGTTGATGTAGGCAATTGCCTCTTCCAGAGAGAGCACCATCGGCGTGGTCAGACGCACCGCTTCGTCAGAGCCGGAGGCGCGAACGTTGGTGAGCTTCTTGCCTTTGAGCGGGTTCACTTCGAGATCGTTGTCACGGGAGTGCTCGCCGATGATCATGCCGGTGTAGACGTCGGCCTGTGCGCCGATCATCATCTTGCCGCGATCTTCGAGGTTCCAGAGAGCGTAGGCCACAGACTGGCCGTTCTCCATGGAGATCAGCACACCTGCGCGGCGGCCCGGGATGGCGCCTTTGAATTCGGTCCAGCCGTGGAACACGCGGTTCAGAACGCCGGTGCCGCGGGTGTCGGTGAGGAATTCACCGTGGTAGCCGATCAGGCCACGGGATGGGACGTGCGCGATGATGCGGGTTTTGCCTGCACCTGCGGGGCGCATTTCAACCAGCTCACCTTTGCGCGCGCCGGTGAGTTTTTCGATCACCGCGCCGGAGTATTCGTCATCCACGTCGATGGTGGCCTCTTCGACCGGCTCCATCTTCACGCCGTTCTCTTCGCGCATGATCACCTGCGGACGGGAGATCGACAGCTCAAAGCCTTCGCGGCGCATGTTTTCGATCAGAACGCCCATCTGAAGTTCGCCACGGCCGGACACCTCAAAGGCTTCGCCACCCGGGGTGTCTTCGATTTTGATCGCGACGTTGGATTCCGCTTCTTTATAGAGGCGGTCACGGATCACACGGGACTGCACTTTTTTGCCGTCACGACCGGCCAGAGGGCTGTCGTTGATGCCAAAGGTCACGGTGATGGTGGGCGGATCGATTGGCTGTGCTTCCAGCGGCTCATCCACGGCCAGCGCGCAGATGGTGTCTGCCACGGTGGCTTTCGCCATACCCGCGATGGAGACGATGTCGCCAGCTTGGGCTTCTTCGATGTCCTGCTGGGCAAGACCACGGAAGGCCTGAATCTTGGTGACGCGGAACTGTTCGATTTTCTGGCCGATGCGGGAGATCGCCTGGACGGTTGCGCCCACTTTCAGTGTCCCGGATTCCACACGACCGGTGAGGATGCGGCCCACAAAGGGGTCAGAGCCCAGCGTGGTGGCCAGCATGCGGAAATCATCGTCCTGACGGGTCACCTGCTTGGGGGCAGGAACGTGGTTCACGATCAGGTTGAAGAGCGCGTGCAGGTCTTTGCGCGGGCCATCAAGCTCTGCATCCGCCCAGCCGTTACGGCCGGAGGCATACATATGCGGGAAGTCGAGCTGATCGTCGTTTGCATCAAGCGAGGCAAAGAGGTCAAAACACTCATCCAGCGCGCGGTCCGGCTCGGCGTCTGGCTTGTCGACTTTGTTCAGCACCACAATCGGGCGCAGACCCAGCGCAAGCGCCTTGGAGGTCACGAATTTGGTCTGGGGCATTGGGCCTTCTGCGGCGTCCACCAGCAGAACCACACCATCCACCATGCTCAGGATACGCTCCACTTCGCCACCGAAGTCGGCGTGGCCGGGGGTGTCCACGATGTTGATGCGGGTGCCTTTCCATTCCACGGAAGTTGGCTTGGCAAAGATCGTGATGCCGCGTTCGCGCTCCAGATCGTTGCTGTCCATGGCGCGTTCCGCCACTTCTTGGTTTTCCCGGAATGCGCCCGACTGTTTCAGCAGCTCGTCCACAAGCGTGGTTTTGCCGTGGTCAACGTGAGCGATGATGGCGATGTTGCGAAGATCCATAAGGGCAGCCTTTTCTGTTCGCGCCCGCCCTAACGCGGGTTGCGACAAAAGGCCAGCCCTTTATAGGGAAATTAATGCACTGCGGTCTTAGAAAACAGGTTGATGATCAAGATGCCAACCACAATCAGACCCATTCCCAAAATGGCGGGCAGGTCGAGCTTTTGGCCGAAAGCAAAATAGGCGATCACGGAGATCGAGATGATGCCAAGGCCGGACCAGACCGCATAGGTGATGCCCACTGGCAGGAACTTGAGGGTCAACGCCATCATGTAGAACGCCAGACCATAGCCGATCACCACAATGATGGAGGGGATCGGTTTGGTGAACTGCTGGCTTGCCTGAAGCGCGGCGGTGCCGATGGTTTCAAACACAACGGCGATCAAGAGGATCAGATAGGCTTTGGGCATGGGGCGTCCTGATGGTCAGCGCGCGATGTAGCGATCGCGCCGGTGGTTGGTTGCAATCATTATATTGGTGATCGCGGCGCCGATCAGCGAGAAGACGACAGCGTTCAGGTCAAAAAACGACAGGGCGAGTGCAAAGACGACCACATCAAACCCAAGTTGCGTCCAGCCTGCTTTGATGCCGCGGGTGTCTTGCAGCCAGACCGCAACGATACCCACACCGCCAAGGGTGGCACCGTGGCGGAACAGGGCTATCAGGCCGGAGCCTGCGGTGATGCCTGCGAGGATTGCGGCCACCAGATTGTTGAGGTCGCTGATGGTGAAGAAGCTGGGCAGCAGATAGGACCAGAGCGACAGCAGCCCGACAGCCATGAAGGTTTTGAGCGTGAAGGTGAGCCCCATGCGCAGGTAGGCGATCACGTAGAACGGCATGTTGAACACAAAGAACAACGCGGCGAAGGGCACGCCAAGCGCTTTGCTGGCCACAAGTGCGAGGCCCGCGATTTGACCGGTGAACAACCCGCTGTTCTGCAGGAAGGTCACAGACAGCGCCACCAAAAGTGTGCCAACCATAAGCCCCTGAAAATCATCAAAGAGGCTGTGTTTTTCGGGGTGAGGGGATTCCAGAAAGCTAACCATGGGGTGCGATTTGGATCAGAGAGCGCGGACTGTCCAGAGGGGGCAGGGCAAAGCAGCTATGAACGCTGCACAAAGCTCTGCCGTTGCATGAAGTTTGGGCATGTAAATTCAGGTGGTAAAAAGAAAAGGCGCCCGCATGGGGCGCCCTCTCAAACGTTACGCGGCAAGCGCCTTGTTGAGATTCTCGTCGATCTTCTCAAGGAAGCCCATGGTGGTGAGCCAGCCCTGATCCGGACCAACCAGCAAGGCGAGGTCTTTGGTCATATAGCCGCTTTCAACGGTTTCGATGATCACACGCTCCAGCGTCTCGGCAAAGGCGCGCAGGGCGATGTTGTTGTCGAGTTTGGCGCGGTGCTTCAGGCCGCCGGTCCAGGCGTAGATCGAGGCGATCGAGTTGGTGGAGGTGGCTTCGCCTTTCTGGTGCTGACGATAGTGGCGGGTGACGGTGCCATGGGCCGCCTCTGCCTCCACGATCTTGCCGTCCGGGGTCATCAGCTGGCTGGTCATCAGGCCGAGCGAGCCAAAGCCCTGTGCCACGGTGTCTGACTGCACGTCGCCATCGTAGTTTTTACAAGCCCAGACAAATTTGCCGTTCCACTTCATGGCGCAGGCGACCATATCGTCGATCAGGCGGTGCTCATACCAGATGCCGGCGGCTTTGAATTTCTCTTCAAACTCTTCCTCATAGACCTTCTGGAACAGGTCCTTGAAACGGCCGTCGTAGGCTTTCAGAATGGTGTTCTTGGTGGAGAGATACACTGGCCAGCCAAGGTTGAGGCCGTAGTTCAGCGAGGCGCGTGCGAAGTCGATGATCGAGCTGTCGAGGTTGTACATCGCTTGATAGACGCCTGCGGATGGGGCGTCATAGACCTCTTTTTCGATCACCGTGCCGTCTTCGCCGACAAATTTCATGGTCAGCTTGCCCGCGCCCGGGAAGGTGAAATCGGTGGCTTTGTACTGATCGCCAAAGGCGTGGCGGCCCACAACGATGGGGGAGGTCCAGCCCGGCACAAGGCGGGGCACGTTGCGGCAGATGATCGGCTGGCGGAAGACCACACCGCCGAGAATGTTGCGGATGGTGCCATTGGGGCTGCGCCACATCTGTTTGAGGCCAAATTCCTCGACGCGCTGCTCATCCGGTGTGATGGTCGCGCATTTCACCGCTACGCCGACCTCTTTGGTCTTCTCGGCGGCGTCGATGGTGATCTGGTCGTTGGTGCGGTCACGCTCTTCGATGCCGAGATCATAATAGAGCAGATCGAGGTCGAGATAGGGCAGGATGAGCTTGTCTTTGATGAACTGCCACATGATGCGGGTCATCTCATCGCCGTCCATTTCGACGATCGGGTTATCAACTTTGATCTTGGTCATGGGGGTCTCCTGTGAGCCGAGTCCTTCTTGCCGCTTCCTTAGCGGAAGTCAGGCCGATTTGAAAGTATTGTATGCAATAGTATACTAAAAATTCGTAACATCTGCAGAAGTCTCTGCCTTGCGGTGCCGCGTGAGCGCTGCGGGTTGGCGAGAAGGCATCTCGACCGCACGCACGCGCAAGGATACCATGTGGCCATTGATTAACGCCATTGGGAGCCTGAGCCGCATATGACAACAGAAGTCTTAAGACATTATGGCGACTCCTGGCGCTTGCGGGTGCCTTTTGTGAAATCCCATCTGGTTTTCAATCTGCTGTTGGCAGCTGTGTTCACGCCGATGATGGCAGGTGCGATTTTTCTGGCCTTGAAGCTCTCCGGCAAACCGGCGCTCGCGGATTTTGATATCGCGTATTTCCTGCTTTCTCCGGTGGGGTTTGTGGCCGGTCTTTTGTTGATTGGCATGGTGCTTGTGCTGCTGACGCTGAACCTGTCGTTCATGATGGCGGTGGCGCTCAGAGACCGGGTGGGCAAATCACACGGGCTTTGGGATGGCATCGATCTGGTGATGCCGCGCTTGCCTGCGGTGCTGGGGCTGGCGGTGCAGATTGCGCTGAGGCTGCTGGCGCTTGCCGTGCCTTTTCTCGCGGTGGCAGGGCTGGCGTTTTGGTATTGGCTGAGCGCCTATGACATCAACTATTACCTCAGCACGCGCCCGCCGGAGTTTCAGCGTGCCGTTTTGGTGATCGCCGCGACGCTGGCTGTCATGGCAGGGGTGATGCTGTGGCGCAGTTTGGGCTGGGTGCTGTCGCTGCCGTTGGTGCTGTTTGAGAGCATGGCGCCAGCAGACGCGATCAGAGAGAGCAAAGGGATGATGACCGGCAAGCGCATGGCGTTTGCGGTTCAGATCATTGCATGGGCGCTGATTGGCGCGCTGGTGAGTGCGCTGGTGCTTGGCCTTGTGGCGTTTGGGCTGCAAGCGGGGCTGCATATGCTGTCTGAGAACCTGCGTGCAACTGCGGCTTTCTTATTGGTTTCAGTTGCTTGCTGGTCACTTTTGAATTTGCTCCTGACGTCCTGGACCACCGGAGCACTGGCGGTGACCTTTTTGGATGCCGCCGAGTGGCCTGACAGCAAGGCAGAGCGCCAAGCGCTTGCGCCGCGCGGGCTGTTGATCGCGGTGGTCGCTGTGGCCGCCGGGTCTGCGGGTCTTGGCGGTGCGGGTGTGCTGGAGCTGGCGCGCGTTGATCAGACACGGCCGGTGGCGGTGATTGCCCATCGCGGCGCAGCGGGTGCGCGCCCGGAAAATACCATGGCTTCAGTGATGAAGGCGATTGAGGATCAGGCTGACTGGATCGAGATCGACGTGCAGGAAACCGTCGATGGCGCGGTAGTGGTGATGCATGACAGCGATTTCATGAAGCTTGCGGGCAATCCCATTAAGATCTGGGACGCGACACTGGCGGATCTGGAGGAGATCGACATCGGCAGCTGGTATGATCCGGCTTTTGCGACAGAGCGCGTGCCGCTGTTGCGCGATGTTCTTTTGGCGGCCAAAGACAAGGCCGGGGTGATCATTGAGCTGAAGTACTACGGCCATGATCAACAGCTGGAGCAGCGTGTGGTCGATATTGTCGAAGAGACCGGCATGGTGGAGCAGGTGCAGTTGATGTCGCTGAAATATGATGCGGTGCAAAAGATGCATGGGCTGCGCCCGGAATGGTCTGTGGGACTGCTGGCCTCGGCCGCGCTTGGCAATATGTGGAAGCTGGATGCGGATTTTCTGGCGGTGAACAGCGCGACCGTGTCGCTTGATCTGGTGAAATCCGCGCAGGCGGTGGGCAAGCCCGTCTATGTCTGGACGGTCAATGATGCGCTGTCGATGTCTGGCATGCTGTCGCTGGGTGTGGACGGTTTGATCACGGATGAGCCTGCCTTGGCGCGGCAGGTGCTGGCCGAGCGCAAGACGCTGAGCGGCATTGAGCGGGCGATCCTTGGTATGGCCGGGCGCATTGGGCTGGATCTGCCGGAGCAGGGCGATGAGGATGCTTAAACGGCTGAGCCTGTGCCTCGCGGCTGCATTTGTGCCGGGGCACATGAGTTTCGCGGATGAGCGCGATGCGGCGCGGTTTTCCTTTCCGGCCAAGGTGGAAATCTGGCGGCACAGCCGATTGGAATTGGTGCGGGACAGCGATCCAGATGCATTGCAGCCCTTCACCACAGATGGGTGTTCGGGGGGCATGTCCGCTGCTTGGGAGGCGCTGGCAGAGCAATCGCCCTGGTTTTATGAGGTCTTTGAAACGCAGGCGCCGTGGCATGTCTGCTGTGTGACCCATGATCGGGCGTATCATCTGGGCGGCGATGATGCTGCGCCGGAGGCCGGTTACTGGGCGCGCCTGCAGGCGGATGAGGCGCTGCGCAGCTGTGTGCAAGACGTCGGGCAACGCGACAGTGCGGCCTTGGCGGCGCAATACGGGCGCGATGCTGAGGAAGTGGCGGCGATCATCACTTTTGTCAGTCAGCGGATGTATGAGGCCGTGCGCCTTGGCGGGTGGCCGTGCTCAGGGCTGTCCTGGCGCTGGGGCTATGGCTGGCCGCAATGCTGGTGAGCTGCGCTTTAGGCGCGTCCGTCAAACCACGCGGCAATGCGGGCCTTGAGATGATCCCAAATCGCGGGCGCGCCTTTGGCCACTTTCCAGCCGACGCGGTCTTCAAGCTGCTGGCGTGTGACGTTGTATTCAGGCCACGTGCCGCCGTCGGTTTCCAGATTGCCAATCACCGGTTGAACTCGATCAATGCTTTTGGCAAAGACCGCGTCATCACTTTCGGCGGCTTCAAATTCATCCCATAAGGCACGGAATTCATTGGCTTGATCGGCAGGCAAAAGACCGAAGATGCGATCTGCGGCGGCGCTTTCGGCGGCCTCCATCGCGGCAATGTCATGATCGCCATGGATGGGGCTGTCACCCACATCGATTTCCACAAGATCGTGGATCAGCAGCATGCGGATGACGCGGTCGATGTTGATGTCACGATTGGCGTGTTCAGCCAGGATCATCGCATAAAGCGCGATGTGCCAGCTGTGGCTGCCGCTGTCTTCTTTGCGGTGGCCATCGAGCACCTTGGTGGCCCGATATACAGATTTGAGTTTGTCCGCCTCAGTCAGAAAGGCAATTTGCTGGCTGAGACGATCGCTCATGTGGGCTTTGTTTCCGCTGCTGCTTTGGCCGCGCGGGCGGCTTTGACTTTGTTCACCAGAAAGGCGCGCGCTTTCTCTTCCGACATGCGCACGCGGATCTCGGTCAGAAAGGCCTCTTCAAGAGACTGCGAAGACGCCGCCAGCATATTTCCAACTTCCACAAAGAGGCGCTCATCACCCAGCTCTTTCTGGGCTTTGAGAGTGTCTTCGGCAAGTTTGGCCGCCAGCGTCTCCAGCGAAGAGCTCATCAGCGGGTGCTTTCCGTCAGGCGGCGCTTCACGTAGTCGGTCACATTGCCGGTGAGTTGATCCATATACTCATCGGTTTCAAAGAAGTGGCCGGCACCGTCGATTTCGGTGTGCGTGATGGTGATGCCCTTTTGCTCGTGAAGCTTGTTCACAAGCGTATGGGTTTCTGCCGGAGGCGCCACACGGTCGTTCTTGCCGTTGATGATCAGACCAGAGCTCGGGCAGGGCGCGAGGAAGGAGAAATCATACATGTTGGCGGGCGGGGCCACGGAGATGAAGCCGGTGATTTCCGGACGGCGCATCAGAAGCTGCATGCCGATCCAGGCACCAAAGGAGAAGCCAGCAACCCAGCAGTGCTTGGAATTGTTGTTCATCGACTGCAGATAGTCGAGTGCGGAGGCCGCATCAGACAGCTCACCCACGCCCTGGTCGTATTCGCCCTGAGACCGGCCAACACCACGGAAGTTAAACCGCAGAACGGTGAACCCCATGTTGTAGAATGCGTAGTGCAGATTGTAGACGACCTTGTTGTTCATCGTGCCGCCAAATTGCGGATGCGGATGCAATACGATGGCGATGGGGGCGTCTTTTTCTTTCTGCGGGTGGTAGCGGCCTTCGAGGCGGCCTTCTGGTCCTGGAAAAATCACCTCAGGCATGTTTGTCGTCAATCTCCCTCAGAAAGGTGCCCGGGAATTCTTGACGAAATCCCTCTATCACCTTAGAACGCTTCTAAATCGTGTGGCGCTTGTGCGCCGTGCAGGTTCTAGCGACTTAAGCTCAGAAGTGGCCGAGGTCAATCAGTTCGAAGGGGTCTGTCATGAAACTGTCGACAAAAGGACGCTATGCGGTGGTTGCGTTGGCGGATATTGCATTGCGGCCGCCAGAGAACCTCGTGAGCCTCAATGAGATTGCGAAGCGTCAGGACATTTCGCTGCCGTATCTGGAGCAGCTGTTTGTAAAGCTGCGCCGGGCCGGGCTGGTTGAATCTGTACGTGGCCCGGGTGGCGGGTATCGTTTGGCACGCAGCGCGTCTGAGATTCGGACAGCGGATATTCTGGCGGCGGTGGATGAAACCGTGTCGGCACTGCACACCGGTGCCGGAGCGAGCGGTGGCTCCAGCGGATCGCGGGCACAGTCGATGGCCAACCGCCTTTGGGAAGGCCTGTCGGCACATGTCTATGTGTTCCTGCATCAGACTCGCCTGTCTGACATCGTTCAGAACGATCTTGCGCCATGTCCGGCGGTCCCAACCTTGTTTGCGGTTGTGGATGAAGAAGCCTGATGCGCGCCTATCTGGATCATAATGCCACCACGCCGATCCGGCAGGAGGCCAAGGACGCGATGATCGCGGCGATGGATGTGGTGGGCAACCCATCCTCCGTTCACGCCGAAGGGCGCGCGGCCAAGAGCCTTCTGGAGCGGGCGCGGGCAGAGATCGCGACAGCCTTTGGCGCGGACGGGGCGGATGTGATTTTCACCTCCAGCGCCACCGAGGCGGCGGCTTTGGCGCTGCGTGGGCGCGCGTTGCTGGGTGCGGATGTGGAACATGATGCTGTAGCGGCCTGGACCTCTGGCACCTTGCCTGTGGATGGCGACGGACGCGTAGTGATCACTGACCCGAGCCAAAGCTGCGTGCAGCTGGCCAATTCGGAAACCGGCATTGTGCAGGATCTGCCCGAAGGGCTGGCGGTCAGCGATATGACGCAGGCCTTTGGCAAGCTGCCGCTGGCGTTTAACTGGAGCGGCGCGCAGATGGCGCTGATTTCGGCCCATAAACTAGGCGGCCCCAAAGGCATTGGCGCGCTGGTGGTGAAACGCGGCACCGATGTGCCTGCGCAGCTTTTGGGCGGTGGTCAGGAAATGGGCCGTCGTGCGGGCACCGAAAACATCATTGGCGCAGCGGGCTTTGCCGCCGCAGCGAGCGCCGCGGCACGTGATCTGGCCAACGGCGTTTGGGACCACGTGGCCGAGCTGCGCGATATGTTGGAGGCACGTCTTGCGAGCGAGACCTCTGACACCATCTTTGTGGGGCAGGGTGCAAAACGTCTGCCCAACACAAGCTGCATTGCGACCCCCGGCTGGAAGGGAGAGACGCAGGTCATGCAGATGGATTTGGCAGGCTTTGCGGTGTCTGCCGGTTCAGCCTGTTCGTCGGGCAAAGTCCGGGCGAGCAAGGTGCTGACCGCAATGGGGTTTGATGAACCCACAGCCGCGAGTGCAATCCGGGTCAGCTTGGGGCCCGTAACAACAGAGAACGATGTGATGGGGTTTGCCGATGCTTGGCTCTCCGTCCAGAGGAAACACCTTGCCCGTTCTGCATAAGAACACGGCAGGGCAGCGAACACATAGGAGTAGCAGATGGCGGCAATCGACCAGACGCAAGTAAAAGAAGGCGTCGATCAGGAAACCGTAGATGCCGTGCGCGAAGTGGGCGGCAAATACAAATACGGTTGGGAAACCGAGATCGAAATGGAATACGCCCCAAAAGGGCTGACCCCTGACATCGTTCGCCTGATTTCCGAGAAGAACGAAGAGCCTGAGTGGATGACCGAATGGCGGCTTGAGGCGTATCAGCGCTGGCTGACCAAGGAAGAACCCGATTGGGCGATGCTGGACTATCCTGAGGTGGATTTTCAGGATCAGTACTACTATGCGCGCCCCAAAAGCATGGAAGAGAAGCCGAAGTCTCTGGATGAGGTGGATCCCAAGCTGTTGGCCACTTACGAAAAGCTCGGTATCCCTCTGAAAGAACAGATGATTTTGGCGGGCGTTGAAGGCGCTGATAACGCCCCTGCAGAAGGCCGCAAGGTGGCTGTGGATGCGGTGTTTGACTCTGTTTCCGTGGGCACAACCTTCCAGAAAGAACTGAAAGAAGCGGGTGTGATCTTCTGCTCGATTTCCGAGGCGATCCGCGAGCATCCTGAGCTGGTGAAGAAATACCTCGGCTCCGTGGTGCCTGTGAGCGACAACTTCTATGCGACGCTCAACAGCGCGGTGTTCTCTGACGGCTCGTTTGTTTATGTGCCGCCCGGTGTGCGCTGCCCGATGGAGCTGTCCACCTATTTCCGGATCAACGCGGAAAACACCGGCCAGTTTGAGCGCACGCTGATCATCGCGGACAAAGGCTCTTACGTGTCTTATCTGGAGGGCTGTACCGCGCCACAGCGAGACACCAGCCAGCTGCACGCCGCCGTGGTGGAAATCATCATCGAAGAAGACGCTGAGGTGAAATACTCCACCGTTCAGAACTGGTATCCCGGGGATGAGAACGGCAAAGGCGGTATCTACAACTTTGTGACCAAGCGCGCGGATTGCCGTGGCGATCGTTCCAAAGTGATGTGGACACAGGTGGAAACCGGCTCTGCTGTGACCTGGAAATACCCGTCCTGCATTCTGCGTGGCGATGACAGTCAGGGCGAGTTCTACTCGATTGCGATCACCAACAACCACCAGCAGGCCGACACCGGCACCAAGATGATCCATCTGGGCAAAAACACCAAATCGCGCATTGTCTCCAAAGGCATCAGCGCAGGTGTGGCGCAGAACACCTATCGCGGTCTTGTCTCCATGCACCCGAAAGCCAAGAACAGCCGGAACTACACGCAATGTGACAGCCTGCTGATCGGCGACAAATGCGGGGCGCACACGGTGCCTTACATCGAGGTGAAGAACAACTCTTCCCGTGTGGAGCATGAGGCGACAACCTCCAAGGTGGATGATGAACAGATGTTCTACTGCCGCCAGCGGGGCATGGACGAGGAAGAGGCCGTGGCGCTGATCGTGAACGGCTTTGCCAAGGAAGTGCTTCAGGCGCTGCCGATGGAATTCGCCATGGAAGCGCAGCAGCTTGTGGCGATCTCGTTGGAAGGCTCTGTGGGCTGATACGGCCTGTATGAGGGCGCGGCGGCACAAAAGCGGCGCCTTCTCCCCAAAAGTTATGACCGGGCGCGCGCGCTCGAAGAAATTCTGAGGAATAGAAAATGTTGGAAATCAAAGGCCTGAAGGTCAAACTGGAAGAAGAAGACAAGCAGATCCTGAAAGGTGTGGATCTGAAAGTGGAAGCGGGCAAGGTGCATGCGATCATGGGCCCGAACGGCTCCGGCAAATCCACCCTGTCCTATGTTTTGTCCGGCAAAGACGGCTATGAAGTCACCGACGGCGAAGCGACCCTTGAGGGCGAAGACCTGCTGGAGATGGAAGCGGAAGAGCGCGCGGCGGCTGGCCTGTTCCTTGCGTTCCAGTATCCGGTGGAGATCCCCGGTGTTGGCAACATGACCTTCCTGCGCACCGCGGTGAATGCACAGCGCAAGGCGCGTGGCGAAGAAGAGCTCTCTGCGGCGGACTTCCTCAAAGAGGTGCGTGCCAAAGCCAAGACTCTGAAGATCGATGCGGATATGCTCAAGCGTCCGGTGAACGTGGGCTTCTCCGGTGGTGAGAAGAAGCGTAACGAGATCCTGCAGATGGCGATGCTTGCGCCAAAGATGTGCATCCTTGATGAGACCGACTCCGGTCTGGATGTGGACGCGATGAAGCTGGTGTCTGAGGGTGTGAACGCGCTGCGTGATGAAGGCCGTGGTTTCCTTGTGATCACCCACTACCAGCGTCTGCTGGACCACATCAAACCGGACGTTGTGCACATCATGGCAAACGGCCGCATCGTGAAGACCGGTGGCCCAGAGCTGGCGCTGGAAGTAGAAAAGAACGGCTATGCCGACATTCTGGCGGAGGTGGCATAATGGCCGCTTTGGCAAAGAAACAAGAGGCAACGGCGGCGCGGCTGGACGGGCTGAGCCTGCCAGCCGGTGGCCAGTGGGCCACTGAGGCACGTGAGGCGGCGCTGAGCCGTCTCAAGGAGATGGGCCTGCCGGATCGTCGCGACGAATACTGGAAGTTCACCCGCCCTGACACGCTGACCCAAGCAGAGGCGCCCGAGGCGGCTGTGTTTGAAACCGGTGAAGCACCGCTGTTTGACAATTTTGACCGCATCAAAGTGGTCTTTGTGGACGGTGTGTTTGACGCGGATGCCTCCGATGAACTGGCCGGTGAAGGCCTGAGCATCGAGCGTCTGGCGGATGTGGCCAGCAAGGACATTCACTGGGCCAAAGACCTTTATGGGCATCTGGAAGCCAAGGGGCAGGATCCGGTTGAGCGCCCGATGGCGGCCATGAACACGGCCTTTGCCACCGACGGTGTGGTGATCCATGTGACCGGCAAGGTGAGCAAGCCTGTGAACCTGATCTACCGCCACAAGGAAACCACTTCTGACGCGATCCTGCACCATGTTGTAAAACTGGACGCCGGTGCGGAAGTGACCATCCTTGAAAACGGCCCGGCAGCGGCGCGTTTCAACAAATCCATGGAAGTGGATGTTGCGGATGGGGCGGCGTTCCACCATGTGCGGGCGCAGGGCCGTGATCACGAGCGCCGTGCGGTGACACATCTGTTTGGGCGTCTGGGCACTGAAAGCGTGTTCAAATCTTTCACGCTGACTGTGAATGGCCGTCTGACCCGCAACGAAGCGGTGCTTGAGCTGACCGGGGATGATGCGGTGGCTCATGTGGCAGGTGCCTGCCTTGGCGATGGTGACTTCCACCATGATGACACGGTGTTTGTGACCCATGATGCGCTGAACTGTGAAAGCCGTCAGGTGTTCAAGAAGGTGCTGCGCAATGGCGCGGTTGGCACCTTCCAGGGCAAGATCCTCGTGAAAGCAGGCGCACAGAAGACCGATGGCTATCAGATCAGCCAGTCACTTCTGCTGGATGAAGACAGTCAGTTCCTCGCTAAGCCAGAGCTTGAGATCTACGCGGATGATGTGGCCTGTTCACACGGCTCCACCTCCGGTGCGATCGACGAAGATGCGCTTTTCTATCTGCGCGCGCGCGGCGTGCCCAAAGACATTGCCACCGATCTGTTGGTGATGTCCTTTGTGGCCGAAGCGGTGGATGAGGTCGAAAGCGAAGAGCTGCGTGAGGCGCTGATTGAGCGTCTGCAAGGCTGGCTGGAGCGTCGTCACCACTGATGTCAATCACGCAAGACATTGTTGCGAGCTATCGCGCACCACGCCCTGTGGTGCGCAGATTGCTTGCAATGGGAGAACGAGAGGATCGCGCTTTCGCGATCCTCATGGCCGCTTGCGCGGTCATTTTTGTATCGCGCTGGCCTGCGCTTGCGCGACAAGCTCATTTTGAGCAGATCGAGCTGAACCCGCTTCTGGGGGGCAGCCTTTTTGCGCTTTTGTTCATTTTGCCGCTCTGTGCCTATGTTCTGGCATATGTGACACATCTGATCCTGCGCACCGTTGGGCGCAAGCAAAGTGCCTTTGGTGCGCGTATGTCGCTGTTCTGGGCGATGATCGCCACCGGCCCGCTCTATCTTTTGGTGGGGCTTGTGGAGGGCTTCATCGGTGAGGGCACCGCCTTGACCATCGTGGGGGGCTTGTGGTTTGCGGTGTTTCTGTGGATCTGGTTTTCCGGATTGATTGAGGCGGGCAGGGTAGACGCATGAAAGACCAATTGAGCGCTTTGTTCTGGCTCACGATCCGTGACCCTGCGGAAGCGGCCCTGGCAATCATGAGCCGCCCTGTGGCCCGCCAAATTGGCTGGATGATCCTGTTTCTGGGCATCCTGCTGAACGTGTTTGCTCATTTCCTGACGCTGGCCATTTTCCCCGCGCCGGAAGAGTTTGCCACACCTTTGCTGAATGCGCCGTTCCTCTATGCTTTTGCCATGGGTGGCGGTCTGATTGTGCTGATCTTTGCCTTCTTCTGGGGCGGTCGTGCGATTGGCGGACGCGGGCGGTTTGACGATCTGCTGCTGGCCATGGGCTGGCTGCAGTATATGCGTTTCGTGGTTCAACTGTTTGTTCTTATCCTCATGGTTTTGCTGCCAAACTTCGCGTTGCTGCTGTCGCTTGGCGTGGGGCTTTATTCGATCTGGATCGTGTTGCATTTCGTCAATGTGATCCATGGCATTGGCAGCCTCGGCAAAACCTTTGTGCTGCTGCTTTTTACCTCATTGGGCCTTGTGCTCGGAATGACCATGCTGCTGTCACTGACCGCCGCAACCGCAATTGGGATGTCCTAACATGTATGACGTCAATAAAATCCGCGCTGATTTTCCGATCCTCAGCCGTGAGGTGAATGGAAAGCCGCTGGTGTATCTGGACAATGGGGCCTCCGCGCAAAAGCCCAAGGTGGTGATTGATGCGGTCACGCAGGCCTATGCCGATGAATACGCCAATGTGCACCGCGGTCTGCATTATCTCTCCAATCTGGCGACCGACAAATATGAGGCTGTGCGGGGCATCATTGCCAAGTTCCTGAACGCCAAGAGCGAGGATGAGATTGTCCTGAACTCCGGCACCACCGAAGGCATCAATATGGTGGCCTATGGCTGGGCCATGCCGCGTATGGAAACGGGCGACGAGATCGTCCTGTCGGTGATGGAGCACCACGCCAATATCGTACCGTGGCATTTCTTGCGCGAGCGACAGGGTGTGGTGATCAAATGGGTGGATGTGGACGCAACCGGCGCGCTGGACCCGCAGGCGGTGATTGACGCGATCGGCCCCAAGACCAAGCTGGTCGCCATCACGCAGTGTTCCAACGTTCTTGGCACCATGGTGGATGTGAAAACCATCACCGCAGCAGCCCATGAAAAAGGCGTTCCGGTGCTGGTGGATGGCTCTCAGGGCTCGGTACACACACCTGTGGACGTGCAGGACATCGACTGCGATTTCTATGCGATCACCGGGCACAAGCTTTATGGCCCGTCCGGCTCTGGCGCGATCTACTGCAAGGCAGAACGCATGGCGGAGATGCGCCCCTTTATCGGGGGCGGCGACATGATCAAGGAAGTCAGCAAAGAGGCTGTCATCTACAATGATCCGCCAATGAAGTTTGAAGCAGGTACACCGGGCATTGTGCAGACCATCGGTCTGGGCGTGGCGCTGGAGTATATGATGGATCTCGGCACGGAGAACATCGCAGCACATGAGGCCTCGCTGCGGGATTATGCAGTGCAGAAGCTCTCCGGGCTGAATTGGCTGCAGGTGCAGGGCACAACGGCGGATAAGGCGGCGATCTTCAGCTTTACGCTGGACGGCGCGGCGCACGCGCATGACATCTCCACCATTCTGGACAAGAAAGGTGTGGCTGTGCGGGCAGGGCACCACTGTGCCGGGCCGCTGATGGATCATCTGGGCGTGTCGGCCACCTGCCGTGCCAGCTTTGGCCTTTATAACACCACAGAAGAGGTGGATGTGTTGGTGGACGCGCTGGAACTCGCCCACGAACTCTTTGCGTAAGCAAGCATTTTGCGATTGCGGGGCGTAGCCACACTGGCTATACCCCGTTTTGGAAGCACCCATAGCTCAGCTGGATAGAGTGTCGCCCTCCGAAGGCGAAGGTCGAAGGTTCGAATCCTTCTGGGTGCGCCATTTCCCCTACTAAAAACTCTCGTGAACCGAATCTGCGACTCGCCCTAATGGGGTGTTTTTGTGGCAGTCAGATCGATTGTGTCAGCCAGGTTGAGGCAGTGAGTCGCTCGCGTGTTTAGAATGTGGCAAGAATTGGGCGATCAGCATCTTCTTAAAATTTTGACAATAGGATGCAATTCTCTGGCGAATTGTTGCACTTTGAAAATCATATTATTTACAGTGACTTACGTCGAAAACCTGTCAAGTTTTTAGTTCTCTGCAAATTTGAGAGAACTTGAAAATTCAATGTTTTGGCTTCGTTAAGTGGAAAGTCCTACCAATAGAGGTGGGATTTGTAACGGCCTGGGAAGGCCTTATCGTGGGGACACAGTCATGTTTCTCAAGCAGTACAGCTTTGCCAAGAGCAAGCCGCATAGCCAGGACGCTATGCCCTTAGGCGGACGCATGGCCGCACAGCAGGTCGCAGGACGCGCCGCGCACTAATACTCAGTCTGAGGACAGTTTGATGCCTATCACCATTACTGTGGATCGCAGTAGTGCGCCAGTCGAAGTGCGCGCGGACATGTTTGGAGCCAACCTCCTTGGCACAACCAATGAGGTCAATGGCGTCCCCACAGACGAGTTTTCTGATGCCATTGATGTTCTGGGCTCCACAAGGCTGCGCTATCCCGGTGGCCGCGCTGCGAGCGAGAACATTATCGAGCTGGACCGCTCTGAAAGCGGCACGGACCAGCTGCGCGAAGATCTACGGAATTATCTCGACTGGGTGATGGAGACCGGAAACCGGACCACTTTGGTGGTGCCCGCGCTGTCACCTGAGAACGCCAATCAGCAGGATGTGCGCGATTGGGCCAACTTGATGCTGCAGTACATGGGCGACAAGGCGGAGCTGATTGTCGGGTATGAAATCGGCAATGAATTCTGGCAGCACATTGATGAGCGTGAATACGGCGAATACGCTCATGACATTGCACGTGGCCTGAGCGGAGCTTCGATCAATGGCTATCAGCCTGATATCTGGGTGCAGAGCTCCAATGTCGTCGGGGATGGCTCCAACTACAAAGGTGGCAGCTTTGGGAGCATTTCGGATGAAGATGCGATTGCGGCCATGCAGCATTGGGACCGCGACGTGCGGCCGGCGGATTGGTCTGACTCGCAATCTGGCGAAGACTACTATCGCAGCCTGAGCGGCTTTGAAAAACGCATCGTGAAGGGCAACCTTGAGCTCATCGAGCAGTTGGATGCGGACCGCGATATCACCAACGGCTTTCAGACAGACAGTGCCTCTGGTGCCGTCGACGGGGTGATTGCCCATTACTACTTTGATGATGAGGTGGACGGTTATGACCTCAGCCCGGCCGCAAGCCGTTCGGAGCTGAAGAACCTCGATCTGCGTCTGGCAACCTGGGAAGGGCTGATCCCTCAGGACCTTGATCTGCAGCTTACGGAATGGAACGTCGAAATCGGCCATTGGTCCTATCTCGGCCTGCGCGCGGCTGGCGCGATTGTGGAGCAATTCCACAGCATGGTGGAGCTGGGTGTCGATGGGGCGGATTTCTGGACCATCCGCCACAACACTGCCTCCGCGATTGCGGGCGGCAACAATGACGCTGGTCCGGTTGAACTGACCCCTGCGGGTGTCGCGCTGAAATTGATGACCGAGAGCCTGCACCCAGAGAACGGTGCGATGTATGCCGTCAGCCTGGGGGGCTTTGATCCGACGCAGTTGGAGGTGAATGCCTTTACCAACGGTTACCGGACGGTTGTCTATGTGACCTCCCACAGCGAAAATTTTGGCCAGGACTTTACGCTCGATCTGTCTGATCTTGCGGGTATGGCTGAAAGCTGGAGCGGGCGGCTGATCGGTTTTGACGCGGCAACCTCGGATGGTTTGAGCGACAATGCGGCTTATGATGAATATGGCGATCTGGCGTCGCGCAACCCGCGGCGGACCATTGATCAGGCTGAGCTGAATGCGCTGCGCGATGTTCTGGGAGATGCCTGGGATGACAGTCTGATCAAGACTGTTGACGGCGACGTCAAAACCTACCTGCCGCAGCCACAGGACATTCTGTTGCGCCCCGGTGTGTCGCGTGCAACCAGCCTGAATGATTTCTATTTCGCAACGGAAACCGATATCACGGGCACGATCACCGATGTCTCGCAGCAGGCGCTTGGCAGCGATGTTTCCAATCTGACGGCGACGCTCAATCCCTATGAGGTGATTGAAATCACCATCGTGCATGAAGATGTTATCTTCGGCACCAATTCCGCAGAAGTGCTGGAAGGTGGTGACGGCGAAGATGGCTTTGATGGCAGCGGCGGGGACGACTATATCAACGGGCGCGACGGGGATGATTTCCTGGTGGGCGGCACCGGCGATGACACCGTTATTGGGGGGCGCAACGACGACCGTTTGGAAGGGCGCGATGGTGCGGACCGGCTTTATGGCGGCAGCGGCGATGACCGGCTGATCGGCGGGGATGGCGATGACTACCTGCGCGATGAAAACGGTCGGGATGAGTTCGTCGGTGGCGCTGGCAATGACACGGCCTCTTACTGGGGGCACCACTACGGCGTTTATGTTGATCTGCACACCGGTAAGAACAACAGCTCGGATACTTATGACAGCATCGAAAATCTCTACGGATCCAATGAAGCCAATGACACGCTGGTGGGCAGCCGTGGTGACAATCTGCTCTACGGCGCTTTCGGGGATGACCGCCTCTATGGGCGCGCCGGGGACGACACGCTGAGAGGTGGCGATGGCGATGACTATCTGCGTGATGAGAACGGCCGGGATGTCTTTGAGGGCGGTGCCGGACAGGACACCGTGTCTTACTGGGGTCACAAATACGGTGTGGCGGCGAGCCTGACCACCGGCAAGAACACCAGTGGTGACACCTATGACAGCATTGAGCACCTGCTGGGCTCCAATATTGCGGACGACCGTTTCTACGGCAATGAGGTGGCAAACCGTTTGGACGGAGCTGGCGGCAATGACTCGCTGCATGGCTATGACGGGCATGACACGCTGATCGGCGGTGAAGGCACAGACCGGCTTTATGGCGGCGAGGGCAATGACCGGCTCGAAGGTGGCGCGGGCGATGACTATCTGCGCGACGATGACGGCAAGGATGTGTTTGACGGCGGTGAAGGCTTTGACACCGCCAGCTATTGGGGCCATGCGACTGGCGTGACTGCCAACCTGCAGACCGGCGAAAACTCCAGTTCTGACACCTATGTCAGCATCGAAGGGCTGGTGGGATCGCAAGAAGCCTCCGACCATCTGACCGGTGATGCGGGTGACAACTATATCCGTGGCGCGGCAGGCAACGATACGCTGATTGGCGGTGGTGGTGATGACACCTTGCGCGGCGATGCGGGCAATGACCGGATGACCGGTGGCATGGGCGTGGATGTGTTTGTCTTCCACAATGGCTTTGGCAGCGATGTGGTGACCGATTTTGACGTGGATGGCGACGCGGATGTTCTGGACTTCTCTGAGGTCACAGAGATCAAGAGCTTCTCCGATCTGATGTCAAATCACGCCAAGCAGAGCGGGGCTGATGTGGTGATCTCGCTGGGTAGCCACAATATCACTTTGGAAGATGTGCAGCTCAATGATCTGAGCAGCGACCACTTCCTGTTCTAAGAGTGCTGTTCTAAGATCTCTTCTCTAAGACCAGGGCGCGGCTTGGGTTTGATCCTGAGCCGCGCGCCAGTTTTCCCATTGCTCCGGTGTGTCCAGATCAATGAGGGCATGATCGCCGGGCAAGGGGATCAGTTTCACCACATCATGGTTGGCCTTAAGAATATCGCGCGCGCCGACATCGCCTGACAGTTTGCGCAGATCTTCAAAGAAGCGCCTGGGAAAGAGTACCGGATGGCCGGGTTTGTTAGTGCTGGTTGCCCCCCGCAGAATGGCCTCTGGCTCGTCTTGATGCGCGGCAGTGAGTGTTTGAAAATCCTCTGACGTGAGCTCTGGCATATCCGCAGGTAAGATCATCACGGCGCTGGTATGTTCCGGCAATGCCTCAATGCCGCCGCGCAGAGAGTGGGCCATGCCTTCACGTGCATCTGAAACTTCAACGATGCCGACGTCCAGACCGTCCAAAGCGTCGCAGCGCTGTGGTCTGTCAGTGGGCAAGGCAACCAGAACCTCTGCACCGGTCTTCATGGCCCGTAGAGCCAGAGTGCGCAGCAGCGGGGCGCCTTCTACCTCCTCCAGCGATTTGTCTCCGCCGCGCATGCGGGTTGAAGATCCTGCTGCAAGTATCAGTATCGAAATCATTTTCTTGAACAAGCACTCTCTTTGGGCGCCGCAGGTGTTGCGGCGCCTCTGTTTTCTAAGGCGATACTAGCCCCGCATGCGCGTGCCGTCTGCATCAAATGGCGGGGTGGTCATGATCTTCGCTGGGCGCATTTTTCCGAGGATTTCGATCTCGACCTCCAGATCATCGGTGACCTGTTTGGTGGGAACAAACCCGATGGCGATGGATTTCTGCGCGTGGTGTGAGTAGCCGCCGGATGTGCAGAAGCCAACCACCTCACCATCAAGCCAGATCGGCTCATAAGCGTGAACATCGGCGTCCTCTGCCTCTACCTCAAAGCAGCACAGTTTGCGGGTTGCACCTTCGGCTTTCTGCGCTTCCGCGGCTTCACGACCGATGAAAGCGCCTTCTTTCTTGAAGGAGATGAAGCGGTCCAATCCGGTTTCTGCGGCGGTGTAATCAGGGGAATATTCCGAAAGCCAGGAGCCGAAGAATTTGTCGAGCCGCAGAGACATCATTGCGCGCATGCCAAAGGGGCGCATGCCAAGCGGCTCTCCGGCTTCCCAAAGTGTGTTCCAGAGGGCGCGTTGTGCCATCGGATCGCAGTAGATCTCAAAACCCAGATCGCCGGTGTAGCTGACCCGCTGGACAATGCAGTCCGCCATGCCGATGGTCAGCGGCCGCACATCCATGAAGGTCATGTCTGAGATATCGCTGCGGGTGCAGGCCTGCAGGACCTCGCGGGCCTTGGGGCCAGCAATCTGGAAGCCTGTAAGGCGGTCGGAGACATTCTTGACCAGAACGCCTTCGGCCTCATTCTGCTCAAACCACCGCATGTGATAGGCCTGCGCGCCGTAAGAAGCGGTCAGCTGGAAGGCGTCTTCTGACAGGCAGGATACGGTGAAGTCGCCGATCAAGCGGCCTTTGTGGGACAGCATTGGGGTCAGGCTCAGGCGGCCCGGCTCTGGAATGCGGCCCGCCATGATCTTGTTGAGCCATTTGCGGGCATTTGGGCCGGTGACCATGTATTTTCCGAAGTTGTGGACTTCGTTGATGCCCACAGCTTCGCGCACGGCTTTGACCTCGCGCGCGGTGGCGTCAAAGGCGTTCGAGCGGCGGAAAGACGGGGTTTCATAGCGCGGCTCATCTCCTTCTGCGAAGTAGTTCACCACCTCAAGGCCAAACTGCTGCCCCCAGACGGCACCCTTTTTGTCAAACACGTCATACATCGGGGTCTGCCGGAACGGGCGCGCGGCGGGCAGTTCTTCGTTTGGATAGGAGACCGAGAAGCGGGTCTGGTAGTTTTCGATGACTTTCGGGCGCGTGTAGCCCGGTGTGATCCAATCGCCAAACCGCGCGCAATCCATGGCGAATGTGTCGCGCTCACATTCTCCTTCGACCATCCATTGCGCCAGCATCAGGCCAACGCCGCCGCCCTGGCTGAAACCGGCCATTACGGCACATGCGGACCAGTAGTTGCGCATGCCAGGTACGGGTCCGACAAGCGGGTTGCCGTCCGGGGCAAAAGTGAAGGGGCCGTGGATGACCGATTTCACACCCGCCGTCTGCAGAGCAGGGAAGCGGTTATAAGCAAAGGCAATGCTGTCTTCGATCTTGTCAAAATCATCCGGCAGCAGCTCATGACCAAAATCCCAAGGCGTGCCATCGACCGCCCAGGGGCGGCAGGGTTGCTCATAAAAGCCGATGCAGAGGCCGCGGCCTTCCTGACGGAAGTAGCTCTCTCCAGCGGGGTCCATCACATGCGGGTGCTCTTTGCCGTCCTGCATCATTTCGACAATCAAAGGCACATCTTCGGTGACGATGTATTGATGCTCCATCGGATGCAGCGGGAAATAGACACCGGCCATGGCCCCAACTTCGCGCGCCCAGAGGCCCGCCGCATTGACCACATGCTCCGCATGGATCGTGCCTTTGTCGGTGATCACATCCCAGGTGCCATCAGTGCGTTGTTTGGTGGCCAGAACCTTGGTGTGGGTCTGGATCGTTGCGCCACCAAGACGCGCGGCTTTGGCGTAGGCATGGGTGGTGCCGGAGGGGTCAAGGTGCCCGTCCAGCGGATCATAGAGCGCGCCGAGGATGCCCTCGATATTGGTGGCAGGGGCGAACTTCTGAATTTCTTCTGGTGTGAGGATTTCGGTGTCCAGCCCCATGAAACGATGCTTGGCCCGTTCGGCCAACAGCATGTCAAACCGGTCCTGATTGTCCGCCAGCGTCACGCCTCCGACGTGGTGCAGGCCGCAGGACATGCCGGTGAGCTCTTCAAGCTCCTTGTAGAGGTTGATTGTGTAGCCCTGAAGGGCCGCCATATTGGTGTCGCCGTTCAAGGTGTGAAAGCCGCCGGCAGCGTGCCATGTCGAACCAGAGGTCAGCTCATTGCGCTCCAGAAGCATGACGTCTGACCAGCCAAGCTTGGTCAGATGGTACAATACCGAGCAGCCAACAACGCCGCCCCCAATAACGGCCACGCGGGTGGTGGTCTCCATGGCGATCTCCCTCTTGTTGTTGGTTTCATCAAGCGAACAACGCAAACGCCCCGGCATGTCGGATTGCGACAGAAAGTGTCGTATCTGGATTTTGAGGGCTCACGATCTTTGGCGGTGCCGATTGGGCGCGGTCTGCTTTGTTGGTTGTCTGCCCAAACAAAAAGGCCCGCTGCAGCGCAACGGACCTGATCCCCTCAGAGGGGGTAAATCTATGCCGGAAGGGCAGCTATTTCTTGATCGGAACTCCGTAGAGCTCCAGCCGATGGCCCTTGAGCGCATAGCCGAGCTTTTCCGCGATCTTTTCCTGAAGCGCTTCGATCTCCGGATCGACAAATTCAATGACCTCGCCGGAGTTGATGTCAATCAGGTGATCATGATGGGCGCGCTCCGCATCCTCATAACGCGCGCGGCCGTCGCCAAACTCATGTTTGTCAAGGATGCCCGCTTCTTCAAAGAGTTTCACGGTGCGGTAGACGGTGGCCAGTGAAATGCCGGAATCGCGCGCCGAAGCGCGGGCATAGAGCTCTTCGACATCGGGGTGGTCATCACAGTCCTGTAAAACGGCCGCGATGGTCCTGCGTTGTCCTGTCATGCGTAAGCCTTTGGCTTCGCAGCGTTCTATGATGGTGTCGCCCATGATCGCCCGTTTTGGATGCCTTGTTTTTCTGGCTTTCCTGTCTATCCAAAGACGTCATCAAATTCCACAGCAATTTGCCAAGATTTCTGGGGAAAACTCCGGATTAGAGGGTCAGATTTCCTGACATGACCCGCACGGCGCTTCCTGCGACGGTCACGCCTGCACTGTCGGCGCGCACGGAGATCTCGCTGCGCCGTCCCATGTCTTCGCCCTGTACGATGGAGAGCGACACCGGCGCGCCTTCGATGCGATGGAGCAAAGCGCCAAGGGTGGCACAAGCGCTGCCGGTGGCGGGGTCTTCGGGAATATTGTCCAGCGGGGCAAACATGCGGGCATCGACATGGTTGCCGTCGCGCACATAGGCAAATTGCGCAAAATCAAGGCCGGAGGGGTGTTTGTCGTTGCCTTCCCGAAAGGCGGCAATGTCCGTGGTCAGGTTGGCGAGCACCTCACGGGATTTGAGCTGTGTGATTGTGAAGGGCAGTCCAAGAGAGGCCATGACGGGCGGATGGGTGGCAAAGACGATGTTTTCGGTGCGGGTGCCAAGTGCTGCGGCGACCAGCGCGGGGTCAGGCTCGGCCTGCAAATCCAGCGCTGCGGTGGTGACGAACTCTGCATGTCGTCCGTTGATCTTGCAGGCAACGGGGCCGATGCCGAGCTCCAGCGTCAGATCTCCCTGGGCGCCTTCATCAGCGAGCGCGAGCGCGGTGCCAACAACCGGATGCCCTGCGAAGGGGATTTCCATGGTCGGCGTGAAAATGCGAACCTTTGCAGTGTGTTGCGCCTCATTTGGCGGGTAAACGAAGGTCGTTTCAGAGAAGTTGAATTCGCGGGCGATCTCTTGGAGCTGATCTTCGGCGAGCGTTGTCGCGTCGGGGATCACCGCCAAAGGGTTGCCGCCAAAGGGCGCTTCGGTGAAGACGTCATAGACAAAATACTTGGTCATAAAGAGCCCTTTGTGTTTGCTTTTTAAGCGTGTTCAGGTGCCGCAAAAGGTGTGTGTGACGACCTCTTCCGGTTCTGGAGGTGCGGTGAGGTCGGCAAATTCATCAATGACCTCAAAGGGCTGCGCCAGTGCGGCGTGCAGCCTGTGAAACGGAGCATAGTCACCCTGAAGCGCGGCCTGAATGAGCGCTTCGATGCGGTGGTTGCGCGGGATGCGCACCGGGTTGGCCGCAGCCATGGTGGCTTTGTGATCAATGGTTTCCGCCTCTAGGCGACGCTGCCATCTGCTGTGCCAGTCCTGGAAGGTGTCGTTGGCACCAAGAGAGGAATCGGTGGCAGTTCCATCGGTTAGAACTCTGAAGCTATTGGTGAAATCGACCTTGGTGTCGGTCATGATTTCAAGCAGGTCCGCAATCAGATCTTCATCCTCGGCGACAACATCCGTGATGCCAAGCTTGGCGGCAAAACGGCTGCGCCATCCGGTGCGGATCATCTCGGGCATGGCGTGCACCAGCTTGGTGAATTCCTGCACAGCGGCGTCGGAATTGCCTTCCAACGGAAGCAGCGCGGTGGCCAGCTGTGCCATGTTCCAAGCGGCGATTTCCGGTTGATTTCCATAGGCATAGCGGCCGTAGTGGTCGATGGAGGAGAACACTTTTCCGGGGTGGAACGCATCCATGAAGGCGCAGGGGCCATAGTCGATAGTCTCACCCGCTATGCTGCAGTTGTCGGTGTTCATCACCCCATGAATGAAGCCGAGCGCCATCCAATGCGCCACCAGTGCGGCTTGGCGTGCGATGACGGCTGCCAGAAATTCCGCAGGGCTCGAAGCCTCAGGATAGTGGCGCGCGCAGGAATAGCTCATAAGGGATTGAAGTCCCTCAATATCCTGACGGGCAGCGAGGACCTGAAAGGTGCCGACACGGATGTGGCTGCTGGCCACGCGGGTGAGGATGCCACCGGGTTGTGGGCGTTCGCGAAAGACGGTTTCACCGGTTTCCACGGCGGCAAGCGCGCGGGTGGTTGGAACGCCAAAGGCATGCATGGCCTCAGACACAATATACTCGCGCAGAACGGGGCCGAGCCAAGAGCGACCATCGCCGCGACGGGAGAAAGGCGTCTTGCCAGAACCCTTAAGTTGAATGTCGTAACCGTTTGATTCCCCTAAGAGAACCGCACGACCGTCGCCCAGTTGCGGGTTCCAGTTGCCAAACTGATGGCCGGCATAAAGCTGTGCGATCGGGTCTGAGCCTTCCGGCAGTTGGGTGCCGGAAAAAACCTGCGCGAGTTCTGCCTCGTCCGTGTCTTCGGTGATGCCCAGTTCCGTACCAAGGGACGCGTTATAGGCGATCAATTTGGGCGCTCGGACCGGGGTGGGTTTCTGGCGGGCAAACAGGCGATCAGGAAGATCGACATAGCTGTTTTCAAAGGGAATATGCAGGCTCATAGAGGCAAGATAATCCGCCCGCTCCAGAAATCCAGAGGCTTTGCGTCAGCGTTTCGCGCGGGTCATCAAAGCGAAGCGGTCACGCCGCGTGAACCCTGCGCGCTCATAGAGCTTCTGCGTGGAGGAATCTTCGCGATCCACTTCGATATGAAACGCAGTTATGCCATTGTTTTCAAGCGCTTCACAGATGTTGTAAAGCGCGCTGGAGGCCATGCCACGGCCGCGCACATTGGGGCGGATGTAGAATTCATCGATGGCGGCGTCCATTCCGGCAAACTCCACTGACCAGCTAAAGGTCACCACAAGATAGCCAACCGGGGCGCGGCGCGGGCCGATCAGATAGGCGCTTCCGTAGGGCGAGCCATTTAGCAGCGGCACCAGCGCATCGGCGCGCTTTTCTGGTGAGCTCGCCATGTGTATTTCAGCATGAAATGCGGCCACAAGCGCGTCGAGGCGGTGAAAATCTGCCTCGGTGGCGAGATGTACGGCGCCGCTCATAGACGTGCGAGCCGTTCTGTGAGCAGGCCGAAGAAGCCGTCAGCATCCACATCGCCGATGAACAGCGCATTGGGTTTGCGGTCGGTGACGCCCCACCAATCGGCCACGGTCATGCCCATGGTCAGTTCAGACTGGGTTTCGATCTCCACATTGATGTGGCGGCCGGTGAACAGATCGGGGTTGATCAGGTAGGCGGTGACGCAGGGATCGTGCAGCGGTGCGCCTTCGGAGCCGTATTTCTCGCGGTCAAAACGTTCAAAGAAATCAGTCATTTCCGCAACTGCGACACCGGCTTTGGTGCCCAGCGCGCGGAAGGCGTCATTGCGCGGTTTGGTCACCAGTGCCTTATGGGTGACATCGAGCGGCATGACCACAATAGGAACGCCGGATTTGAACACGATATCAGCGGCTTGCGGGTCCACATATATGTTGAACTCGGCTGCGGGCGTGATGTTGCCCACCTCAAAATAGGCACCGCCCATCAGGACAATTTCCTGAACCTTTTCAACGATATCAGGCGCTTTCTCAAAGGCGGTCGCGATATTGGTGAGCGGGCCAAGCGGGCAGAGCGTGACCGTGCCAGCTTCATGTGCGCGCAGGGTTTCGATAATGAAATCAACGCCGTGCATGTCCTGAAGCGGCATTTCAGGATCGGGAAGCACGGGGCCGTTGAGGCCGGTTTCGCCGTGCACATGCTCCGCAGTCACCAGAACGCGACCCATTGGGCGCTCACATCCGGCGAATACCTTTACGTCGGATTTGCCTGCTAACTCACAGACAATACGCGCATTTTTGGCAGTCAGAGAGAGCGGCACGTTGCCAGCAACGGCAGTGATGCCGAGAACGTCGATCTCCTCGGGGCTGGCCAGCGCCAGCAGAATGGCGACGGCGTCGTCTTGCCCGGGGTCCGTGTCGATGATGATCTTGCGCGCGCTCATAGCCGTCCTCTTTGATGGTTGAGAGCGCACACTTACAATGTGGGCAGGCGATGTCTAGCGGCCATGGCGCTGGCGGGGTTAATTCTTTACCGTTCGGTCGAAATCCGCTCATTTTCGGCTTCGGTATCGCGTCGGTATTGCGGCTGTATCGTGGAGGTGCCGTTTTGCGCCGCATTGCAGCGCAACACCGCGCAACAGGCAGGTTTTTCGTCGCCGTAAATCACGTTTTGGTAGAAGGGTGTTACAGGGCTCTGGCTTGGGGTATCCAAGGGCAAATTGGACGGATGAGGCGCAGAGACAGAATGCCGATGACTGCTGACAGGATGCTGACCCGCGATCTGGTTCTGGTGGGGGGCGGCCATGCCCATGCGCTGCTGTTGCGTATGTGGGGGATGCAGCCGGTGGCCGGTGTGCAAGTGACGCTGATCAATCCCGGAGCGACGGCGCCTTATTCGGGGATGTTGCCGGGGCATATTGCCGGGCACTACAGCCGGGAGGCGCTGGATATTGATCTGGTGAAGCTGGCGGCATGGGCCGGAGTTCGGCTGATCGATGGGGCGGCGACCTCGATTGATCCGACCGCGCGCGTTGTGACGGTTGAAGATGCCATCCTTGGAACGCGCGAAATCCCCTACGATGTTGCGTCGCTGGACGTGGGGCTGCATGCGGTCACGCCTCATATTTCCGGATTTGCCAAATACGGCGTCGGCGCGAAGCCCTTGGGGCTCTATGCCGACAGATGGGCGGGGTTCCTCAAGCAGGTCGAGATGGGACAGGCCGAGGGCCGTGTGGCGGTGATAGGCGGCGGGGTCGCCGGATCGGAGCTGGCAATGGCGATGGCGCACAACCTGCGCCAGATCGGTCGACCAGGCGGGGTGCATCTGATTGAGGCAGGCGCAAGGCTTGGCACTGGGGTGCCGGGAGCGGATGCGCCGTTGCGTGCGGCCATGTCCGCGCTTGGCATCACGGTGCATGTGAATGCGAAGGTGAGCCAGGTGCGTGCGGATGCGGTGGCCTTGAAAGGTGCTGCGGATGTGACCTCTGAGTTCACCGTGGCCACCGCGGGTGGTTTTGCCCATGACTGGGTCGCGGGCTCCGGGCTTCCCTGTGACGCCGATGGCTTTGTGCAGGTGGATGACCGGCTGTTGGTTGAGGGGCAGGAAGATCTGTTTGCCGTAGGTGATTGCGCGCATCTGCTGGCGTCGCCGCGCCCCAAGGCCGGGGTGTTTGCGGTGCGGGCCGCGCCGGTTCTTCTGGCCAATATTCGCGCTGCGCTGACCGGGGGCAGCTATGAGAGGTTCCGTCCGCAGGGAGATTACCTGAAGCTGATCTCTCTGGGGGGCAAAGAGGCGATGGCTGCGAAATGGGGTCGCGTGCTGCGCGGCCCGGCCAAGACGCTGTGGACCCTCAAGGATGGGATCGACCAGAAATTCATGCGCCAGTTTGACGAGCTGCCAAACATGGCGCCTGTTGCCAAAGCTGAGCTGGTGGCGCAGGGCGGACCGTCGCTGGGTGCGGATCAGATGTTGTGCGGCGGCTGTGGGGCCAAAGTGGCACCCAAGCAATTGGCGCAGGCCGTGGCAGCCTTGCCAGCGGGCACGCGCGAGGATGTGTTGAGCGGGCCGGGAGATGATGCGGCGGTTTTGCGGATGGGCGCGGCGCGTCAGGTGATTTCCGTCGACCATCTGCGCGGCTTTATTCAAGATCCCGGGCTGATGGCGCGGATTGCAGCGGTACATGCTTTGGGAGATGTCTGGGCAATGGGGGCTGCGCCGCAGTCTGCGCTGTTGTCCGTGACGCTGCCGCGCATGACACCAGAGCTGCAGGCGCGGGCCATGGCGGAGGTGATGCAGCAAACCGATGTGGTGGTGCGACAGGCGGGCGCCGAGATTGTCGGCGGGCATTCGACCATGGGTGCTGAGCTGAGCATTGGCCTGACCGTCACAGGGTTGCTCGATGTCGCGCCGATCACGGTGGCGGGTGCGAAAGCCGGGGATCGTTTGATCCTGACGCGGCCCATCGGGTCCGGCACGCTGCTGGCGGCGATGATGCAAGGCAAAGCGCAGGGGGCGGATGTGACCGCCGCGCTGGCGCAGATGGCACAGCCGCAGGGAGATGCGGCGGCGATCCTTCGGGGTGCCCATGCGATGACGGATGTCACGGGCTTTGGCCTTGCCGGTCACTTGATGGCGATTTGCAAAGCCTCCGAAGTGGCGGCGGAGCTCGATCTGGCCGCGGTGCCGGTTTATGCTGGTGCCGAGGCGCTGGCAGCCGCAGGGCACCGCAGCACGATTTACAACGACAACGCCGCGCATACGACGGTGTTTGGCGGGGAAAGCCCACGGGCGGTGTTGCTGCATGATCCGCAGACGGCGGGTGGCCTGTTGGCGGCGGTGAAGGCGGAAGAAGCGGCTGGCTTGGTGGTGCAGTTGCGCGCGCTGGGGCATGACGCGGCGGTGATTGGCACCCTCACGGAGGGCGGGCCCTCGATTACTCTGATCTGATCACTCCGCAGCGATCAGATCGGCGGCGGTGGCGGCCAGCGTATCCTCAGACAGATCTTGCAGGGCGATCTCCTTGGCGGCCGGCGCATGCCCGCGGCTGATGCGGGCGTAGCGCGGGTCGTAGTGGGTTGTCACCAGAGCCTGAATGAGGGGAGCAAAGTCGCGAGCCTGCGCCAAGGCTTGCCACTGTTGCACGGTTTCATGGCCGTGATAGCGGGTCAGCTGGCTGAGCACATCGGCGAGTTTTGCGCTGTCTTCCAGCATGTCGGGATAGGCGGTCATCAGGTGGGTGACGCGGGCCTGCAAGGGGGCGGTGAGGCGCAGATTGGGCGCGGCGATCATGGCCTGCCAGAGGGCTGGCGGGATGATCAGGCGGCCAATCTTGGAGCTTTCGGCCTCCACATAGACCGGACAGTCCGGCTTGAGCGCGGCGAGGCCCATGGCCAGCTGGCTTTCAAAGGCTTTCTGGCTCGGTTGAGCTTCTGAGATTGGGCCAAAGAGCGAGCCGCGATGGGCGGCCATCGCCTCCAGATCGAGCGTTTGGGCGCCTTGGGCCGCGAGGTGGTGCAAAAGACGGGTTTTGGCCGTGCCTGTGCCGCCGTCGATCACCACCACAGGGCAAGGCATCGTGCCATCATACAGCGCCTTTGAGACCAGACGGCGATAGGCCTGATAGCCGCCCTCCAGCGTGTCCGCGCGCCAGCCAATTTGTTTGAGGATGATGGCCACGGAGCCTGAGCGCTGGCCGCCGCGCCAGCAATAAACCAAGGGTTTGTAGCTGCCTTCGCGATCGGCCAGCGGGCCTTCAAGATGGGCGGCCATATTGCGCGACACCAACGCCGCCCCGATTTTGCGGGCTTTGAACGGGTCTTCCTGCACGTAGATGGTGCCGACGCGGGCGCGTTCCTCATTGGAAAGCGCAGGCAGGTTAATCGCGCCGGGCATGTGATCCTCGGCAAACTCGGCTGGGGAGCGCACATCGATGACCTCGTCAAACGGCAGGGCGGCGAGGTCGGCAAGCTGGGTGAGCGCGAGGGGCATGGGCGGCTCCGAGGTGGTTGCAGGCCAAGGGGTAGCGCGCCGCATGCCTTTGAACAAGCGGCTTATTGCGGCCCATTGGCGGGCCTCTAGTAGGCGACCATGGTCAGGAGCTCATATTCGGCCACCGGCTCATCATCCTGATTGGTGAGGCGCACGTGCCAGCGGACCTCTCCGTAGTCGTCATTGCGCTTGGTTTTCTGCTTCACCGTAAGCGCGACCTTGATGCTGTCGCCCGGCACCACCGGTTTCATGAAGCGCAGGTTATCAAGGCCGGTGTTTGCGAGCACGGGGCCTTCGTTGGGCTCAACAAAGAGACCGGCGGCGAAGGACAGCAGGAGATAGCCGTGGGCGACGCGGCCGGGGAAGAACGGATTTCGGGCGGCGGCGGCCTCATCCATGTGGGCATAGAAGGTGTCGCCGGTGAAATGGGCAAAGTGTTCAATGTCCTCAAGCGACACTTCGCGGGACTCTGTGTGCAGGGTTTCCCCGATCTGCAGTTCTCCAAAGCGGCGGGTGAACGGGTGGGCAGGCGCGGGCTGTTGCGCGACCCCGGGCACCCACTGGCCGGTGATTTTGGCGAGCATGTCAGGGCTGCCCTGAATGGCGGTGCGCTGCATGTAGTGTTTGACCGCGCGGATGCCGCCCAGTTCTTCGCCGCCGCCAGCGCGCCCGGGGCCGCCATGTGTCATATGGGGCAGGGGCGCGCCATGCCCTGTGGCCTCGGCCATGCTGTCGCGGTTGTTGATGTAGATGCGGCCATTATAGGCTGCGCTGCCCAGCGCGACGTCGCGGGCGATATCCGTATCATGTGTGATGAGTGAGGTGACCAGCGAGCCTTGTCCCTTATTGGCTAGTGCAATGGCGTGGTCGAGCGTGCGGTAGCTCATGATGGTGGAGACCGGACCGAAGGCTTCGGTGCCGTGGGCATGGGTGGCAGTGTCCGGATCGGAGCAGTGAAACAGCATGGGCGGCACAAAAGCGCCCTTGGCGAGGTCACTGGCAAGTTCCATGTTTCCAGCCCCGTCAAACACCTGTTCACATTCGGTGGCGAGAAGCGCGGCCTTGGCATGCACATCACGTTTCTGCGCGGCGGAGACCAAGGCCCCCATCTGTGTGTTGGGGGCGCGGGGGTCTCCGATCAGGGTGTCGGCCAAGCGCTGGCTGAGCGCGTCGATCACGCTTTCCGTCGCGCTTTCCGGCACGATGATGCGGCGGATGGCGGTACATTTCTGCCCCGCTTTGGTGGTCATTTCCTGCGCGGCCTCTTTGATGAAAAGGTCAAATTCCGGCGTGCCCACTGTGGCGTCCGGCCCAAGGATGGAGGCATTGAGGCTGTCGGCCTCTGCCGTGAATCGGGTTGAGTTCTGCAAAATCAGCGGGTTGGAGCGCAGTTTTAATGCGGTCTGTGCGGAGCCGGTGAAGGCCACAGCATCCTGACAGCTGAGATGATCGAGCATGTCGCCAAGTCCGCCGGAGACCAGTTGCACAGCGCCTTCAGGGAGAATGCCGCTGTCGATGATGAGACGCACGCAAAGCTCGGTGACATAGCAGCTGGCGGTGGCGGGTTTCACAATGGCGGGCACACCGGCCAAAAGCGTGGGGGCGAGTTTTTCAAGCATGCCCCAAACCGGAAAGTTGAAGGCGTTGATGTGGATCGCGACGCCTTGCAGGGGCGTGCAGATGTGCTGGCCTAGAAAGCTGCCGTTGCGGGAGAGTTGCTCGACTTCGCCATCGGGATAGACCGTGCTGTCGGGCATCTCGCGGCGGCCTTTGGAGGCGTAGACCAGCATGGTGCCGATGCCGCCGTCGATGTCGATCAGGTGATCGGTTTGTGTGGCTCCGGTGTGAAAGGAGAGATCATAGAGCGCCTGCCGGTGTTCGCGCAGATGCAAGGCTAACGCCTTGAGCATGCGGGCGCGGTCATGGAAGGTCATTTGGCGTAAGGCTGCGCCGCCGGTCTTGCGGGCGTAAGACAGCATCAACTGAACATCGAGCGTGTCATTGCCCGCAGTTGCGAAAGGCGCGCCGGTGATCGCGCAGTCAATTGCGCGCGCGGCGCTGTTTGGTGCAATCCACTGGCCTGCGGCGAAACTTGCCACCTGATGAATGGACATGGCTGCCCCTCCCTGAATGTCTCCTCTGGTTATTTATTGACCAACCGTTCGGTTTATGCAAGCTGGGAGAGAGGAACATCACGCAGGGGAGGCAGTGATGGGGAGGACGCGATGGGAGAGCTGACGCCAAAGGCGCGGGCGGAAAAGGCTGCGGCGGCGATGTGGGCGAATGATCGCGCGAGTCAGCATATCGGCATGGAGATTGCCGAGGTGGATGCCGGGCGTGCGGTGCTGACACTGACGGTGCGGCCTGAGCATTGCAACGGGCATGGGATCTGTCACGGCGGCATCACCTTTATGCTGGCGGACAGTGCGTTTGCCTTTGCGTGCAACAGCCGCAACCAGATGACGGTCGCGCAGCACAACGCCATCAGCTACCTCGCCCCGGGACAAGAAGGCGATGTGCTGCGGGCCGAGGCGCGGGAGATCAGCCTCACCGGCCGCAGCGGGCTTTATGATGTCACCGTAACCAATCAGGACGATCAGGTGATTGCCGCCTTTCGCGGGGCGTCGCGTGCGGTCAAAGGCGCGGTATTTGAAGAAGACTAGCGGGGAACTTGGGAGGGTTTCATGAAGGATTTGTCACCACGGCGGGAGGAGCTGGAGCCAATCGAAATTGCCTCGATTGACGAAATCCGGGCGGTGCAGCTCGCGCGTCTGAAATGGTCGCTGCGCCATGCCTATGAAAATGTGCCGATGTACCGACTGCGGTTTGATGCGGCCGGTGTGCATCCGGATGATCTGAAATCGCTCAGCGATCTGGCGAAATTTCCCTTCACCTACAAAGACGATCTGCGCGACAACTATCCGTTTGGCATGCTGGCAGTGCCACGGGCGCAGATTGCGCGGCTGCATGCTTCTTCCGGTACTACGGGCAAGCCAACGGTGGTTGGCTATACGCAAAAGGACATCGACAATTGGGCGGATTTGATGGCGCGCAGCCTCAGGGCGTCGGGATTGCGCGCAGGTGACATGATCCACAACGCCTATGGCTATGGGCTGTTCACCGGTGGGCTGGGCGCGCACTACGGGATTGAGCGTCTTGGGGCGACGGTGGTGCCGATGAGTGGCGGGCAGACCGAGAAACAGGTTGGGCTGATCACAGATTTCAAACCGGATGGGATCATGGTGACGCCGAGCTATATGCTCAACATTCTGGAGGCGTTTCAGGCGGCGGGGATTGATCCGCGCGAGAGTTCGCTGAGCGTTGGGGTGTTTGGGGCGGAGCCCTGGACCGACGCGATGCGCAAAGAGGTTGAAGCCGCCTTTGATATGCATGCGGTCGACATCTACGGGCTGTCAGAAATCATGGGGCCGGGGGTGGCCAATGAATGTGTGGAGACCAAAGATGGGCCGGTGATCTGGGAGGATCATTTCTATCCGGAGATTATCAACCCTGAGACCGGCGAAGTGGTCGCTGATGGCGAAATTGGCGAGCTGGTGTTCACCACCCTGACCAAAGAAGGCCTACCGATGGTGCGCTATCGCACGCGCGATCTGACCCGGCTTTTGCCCGGCACGGCCCGCTCGATGCGCCGGATGGAGAAGATCACCGGTCGCAGTGATGACATGATCATTTTGCGCGGGGTGAATGTGTTCCCCTCACAAATCGAGGAACAGGTGCTGGCCACGGAGGGGCTTGCGCCCTATTACCAGATCGAACTTTACAAAGACGGTCGGATGGACGCAATGCGGGTGCATGTTGAGGCGCTGCCGGAAGCGGGCAATACAGAAGAGGTGACGCGGGTTTTGAGCAAACATATCAAGGCGATGGTCGGCGTTTCTGCAGCGGTTTCTGTGGGCGCACCTGGCTCGGTCGAGCGCTCTCAGGGCAAAGCGCGCCGGGTTGTTGACCGGCGGAGCGAAGGCTGAGCCCATGGCGCGCACCATTGCCAAAGACCACGATCAGAAGCGGGCGCATATCCTGAAGGTGGCGGCAAAAGTCTTTGCCGCCGAAGGGTTTGATCGCGCGTCTATGACGGTTTTGGCAAAGGCTTGCGGCATCTCCAAGGCCAATATCTATCACTACTACAGCGGCAAGGATGCTTTGCTGTTTGATGTGCTGGACAGCTATCTGCGCGCGCTGCGAGATCGGGTTTGCGGCTTGGCGCTGGGGGAGTTGGCGCCCGAGGCGCAGTTGCGCGCGCTGTTGCGGGAAATCCTGTTGGCCTATCAGGGCGCTGACGATGAGCATCGGGTGCAGAGCAGCGGCATTGCGCGCCTGCCTGAGGCAGAGCAGCAGGTGCTGCGCGGCTATCAGCGTGACATGGTGGCGGTGATGAAGAAGGTTGTGGCGGCCAATGCGCCAGCGCTGTTTGCCGAGGATGCGGCGCACCTGCATGAAACCACCATGTCGATCTTTGGCATGCTGAATTGGTACTATATGTGGCAGAGCGCTGCGGATGAGGCTGCGCGGCTGCGCTATGCGGATATGGTGGCCGATCTTTTGCTGAACGGGATCACAGGGACAGCTGGTAACACAGGCGCCGCCGGGGGCGGGAAACCCTGACCTGACAAAACATCCTTAATATGCGTTAATATTTGCACTGGTCAGCGCCGGTGTTAAGATTTGTTTTTTGGTTAATTTGTTTGAGGGATTTTCATGAAGACCTATATGAAATCTGTTGTTTTGGTAACGGCGCTGGCTGGGCCGACCTTCTCACAAGCTGATCCGTCCTTTGGTTTTGGGGTCACTTTTGTGTTTGGCGGCGACGTTGCCGCGGGCATTCGCGTTTTCAGCGATGACGAGCCCGAAAGTGCGGTTCTGGCAATCGGGGCGGACTATAAGTTCGGCTCCGGCGCGATCCGGCCGACGGTGGGTGCGGCCTATCTGGATGAGGATTTCTACGTCGATTTCAGCCTTGGATATGATCTCGGCATCGGTGCGCTGGACTATGGCATCGGTATTGGCGGCGCGTTTGACACCGAAGAGGAAAACTCAGGGTCCCCCGCGCCATCCACTGACGGCCCGACTTAAGAAAATATCATAGATTATAGATTGTTAGCGCCTTGAATTTAAAGCGCGCTCATTCGTCATATGACACCACCACGCGGTCGCTGAGCGGGTAGGATTGGCACGACAGCACGTAGCCTTTTTCCACCTCGTAATCCTCCAGCGCGTGGTTGGTGTGCATGTCAACCTCGCCTTCAAGCACGCGGCAGCGGCAGGTGGCGCAGACGCCCGCCTTGCAGGCATAGGGCACATCCAGAGATTGCGCACGCGCGGCGTCGAGGATGGCGGTGTTCTGATCCATGGTGATGGTCTGCGTGGCGCCATCCAGCGTGATCGTCGCAGTCACTTTGTCAGCTTCTGAGGTCGTGCTGGCCGCTTTCTGTCTGGCGCGGCCGGGTTGGCTGCTGGCGAAGAGTTCAAACTTGATCTGCTCTTTGGCGAGACCGTGATCCTGCAGGGCTTTTGCGATGCCAAGCATCATCGGCTCCGGCCCGCAGATGAAGGCGGTGTCGACGCTGTTGATGTCGATCCATCCGGAGCCAAAGAGCTGGGCGCATTTCTCCTCTGTCACCAGCCCGGTGAATAGGTCGATTTCCTGACTGTCACTTTCCAACACGTGGATAACGTTGAAGCGGCCCATATAAAGGTTTTTGAGGTCTTCGAGTTCCTCACGGAACATGATCGTGGAGACGCCTTTGTTGGCGTAGATCAGGGTGAAATTGGCGCGTGGTTCGCGGCTGAGGGTGGTTTTGATCAGCGAAAGCACCGGTGTGATGCCGGAGCCACCTGCAAAGCCGAGGTAGGTTTTGGCGGCATCAGCATCAAGATCGGTGAAAAACGTGCCCATGGGCGGCATGGCAGAGAGCGTGTCGCCGATTTTCAGATCGCTGTTGGCCCATGTGGAGAAGGCCCCGCCATCAACCCGTTTGATGCCGACCTGCAGCACGCCGTCGTCTTTGCCTGCGCAGATCGAATAGGAGCGGCGCAGCTCTTCGCCGTCGAAATCTCGCTTGAACGTCAGGTATTGGCCTTGGATGAAATCAAACACTGCCGCGTCATCTGCTGTTGGGGCGAGGGTGACCACCACCGCGTCCCGGATGGTCTTTTGGATGTCTGTGACTGTGAGGTCATGAAAACGCGCCATGGTGGTCTCCTCAGATGCATTTGAAGTGGTCAAAGGGTTCCAGGCAGCTCTTGCAGCGCCAGAGAGACTTGCAGGGCGTGGAGCCAAATTGGCTTACCTTTTCAAGGTCTTCCGAGTTGCAATTCGGGCAGCATTCCGGATGGCCCGTGGGTGTCGGAGGCGCGATGCCATAGGCTTTGAGCTTGGCGCGGCCCTGATCTGTCATCCAGTCGGTGGTCCATGCCGGGCTGAGCCGGCTTCGCAGTTTGAGATCGGTGATGCCGTGGTCTAGCAGAGCGGTTTCGATATCGAGGTTGATGATCGAGGTGGCTGGGCAGCCGGAATAGGTGGGGGTCACGGTGACGATGAGCGTTTCATTTTCGTAAGCCACATCGCGGATCACGCCGAGATCGGTGAGCGAGATCACCGGAATTTCCGGATCAGGGATGGCGTGGAGCCAAGCCCAGACTTGCTCAATACTCGGCAAAGCCGAGTCGCCCGGCGACAGGCCGGGCAGCGCCCAACCGCCCCCATGGGCGGGCGCTTCGCTTCCGCCCGCGGTTGAGCGGTGCCCTTTGATCACCACGTTGCCCCCGGATAGGCGCGCTGTAGCCACTGCATTTGGGTCAGTAAATGGCCGAGGTGTTCGGTGTGCGTCTGACCAGTGCGGCCACCTTTGTGCGCGAATGTGCTTTCCGGGACCGTCAGCGTGGCCTCAGCGAGAACTCTGCCCACCAGAGCGTCATATTCAGTGCGCAGGCTGGCGGGATCGGGGGCGATGCCTGCCTCGGCCATGGCGGCATCCACCGGATCGGTGGCAAACATCTCGCCAACGTAAGGCCAGAGCCGATCAAGCGCGGCTTGCATACGGTTGTGGCTCTCCTCGGTGCCATCACCAAGACCAACGACCGTGTCGGCAGACCGCTCCACGTGATAGGCGGCTTCTTTACTGGCTTTCTCAGCAATCTCAGCCACGCGCGGATCTGAGGATTTGGCTAGGCGGGGCAGGTGGATTGACTGGAAGGCGTCAAAGAGGAATTGGCGCATCAGGGTTTGGCCAAAATCGCCATTGGGCAGCTCGACCAGCAGCAGGTTGCGGAAATCCCAGACGTCGCGCAGGAAGGCGAGGTCATCAGCGGTTTTGCCGTCGCCCATGACCTCGGCGGCATAGGTGAGCCAGAGCTGGGTCTGGCCCATCAGGTCAAGCGCTGTGTTGGCGAGTGCGATGTCTTCTTCTAGCACGGGCGCGTGACCGCACCATTCAGAGGTGCGGTGGCCGAGGATCAGGGCGTTGTCGCCCATGCGCAGCAGGAACTCTGCAAGTTGGGTTTTGTCCTGCACCATCACATATGCCCCACGTCATCAGGAATGTCGTAGAAGGTGGGGTGGCGGTAAATCTTGCTCTCGGACGGCTCATAAAGCGGGCCTTTCTCCGATGGTGCCGAAGCAGCGATGTGGTTGGCCTCCACCACCCAGATGGACACACCTTCGTTGCGGCGGGTGTAGACATCACGCGCGTTTTTGATCGCCATTTCCGCATCTGGTGCGTGCAGAGAGCCAACGTGGCGGTGGCTGAGGCCGTGCTGGCCACGGATGAAGATTTCCCACAGGGGCCATTCTTTGGACATGTCTGCCTCCTATTCCGCAGCGGTTTTGCGGGCGCGTTTCTTTTCTGCATGAGCCAGCAAGCCCTCGCGCACCCATGCGCCGTCGTCCCACGCCTTGTTGCGTGCCGCCAGCCGTTCTGTGTTGCAGGGGCCGTTGCCTTTCAGAACGTCAAAGAACTCTGACCAGTCAGGCTCGGAAAAGTCGTAGCCGCCTTTTTCTTCGTTCCACGCAAGGTTTTCATCCGGCACGGTCAGCCCGAGGAATTCCGCTTGTGGCACGGTTTGGTCGACGAACTTCTGGCGCAGCTCGTCGTTGGTGTTCATCTTGATTTTCCACGCCATATTCTGGGTGGAATGCACCGACTCTGCGTCAGAGGGGCCAAACATCATGAGTGAGGGATACCAGAACCGGTTGAGCGCATCCTGCGCCATGCGGCGCTGCGCCTCGGTGCCCTGTGCCATCTTCATCATGATGTCAAAGCCCTGACGCTGATGGAAACTTTCCTCTTTGCAGATGCGGATCATGGCGCGGGAATAAGGGCCGTAAGAGGTGCGTTGCAGCGGGACCTGATTCATGATGGCCGCCCCATCCACCAGCCAGCCCACCGCGCCGATGTCAGCCCATGTGAGGGTCGGGTAGTTGAAGATGGAGGAGTATTTCATTTTGCCGGACAGGAGCTGTTCGGTCAGGTCATCGCGGCTCACACCGAGGGTTTCGGCGGCGCAGTAGAGGTAGAGGCCGTGGCCGGCCTCATCCTGTACTTTGGCGAGCAGGATCATCTTGCGCTCCAGCGTAGGCGCGCGGGTGATCCAGTTGCCCTCGGGCAGCTGACCGACGATCTCGGAATGGGCATGTTGCCCAATCTGACGGATCAGGGTTTTTCTGTAACCTTCGGGCATCCAATCACGCGGCTCGATCTTGATGTCGGCATCAATGCGGGCCTGAAACTCCGCGAGTTTTTGCGGATCATCCTGGCTGGCTTCTGACTGGATCATCTGAGCGTACATGATTGGTGTCCTCCTCTGGCGTCGGGCTGAGAAATGTCAGACCCTTTCGAGAATAAGTGCGGTGCCCTGTCCAACGCCGACGCACATGGTGCAAAGCGCGTAGCGGCCACCGGTGCGTTTGAGCTGGTAAGCGGCGGAGAGCACGAGGCGCGCGCCGGACATGCCCAGCGGGTGACCGATGGCAATGGCACCGCCGTTCGGGTTCACATGGGGCGCATCATCGGCCACGCCGAGTTCGCGCAGCGATGCGAGTCCCTGAGCCGCGAACGCCTCGTTCAATTCTATCACATCCATCTGCTCGATGGTGAGACCTGTGCGCTTCAAAACTTTGCGCGTGGCCGGAACCGGACCGATGCCCATCACGCGCGGCGCGACGCCTGCGGCGGCCATGCCCACGATGCGTGCCATCGGGGTGAGTCCGTTGGCGGCGGCGGCCGCTTCCGTGGCCATCAAGAGTGCGGCTGCGCCATCGTTGACGCCGGAGGCATTGCCCGCGGTGACGGTGAGATGAGCGCCATTCACGCCGCGCAGTTTGGCGAGCTTTTCAGCGTCTGTGCCGGGGCGGGGGTGCTCATCTGTATCGACAATCAGCGGATCGCCCTTGCGCTGTGGCACGGTCACCGGGGTGATCTCTTCAGCGAAGTAGCCGGCGTCATGAGCAGCCGCCCAACGCGCCTGAGAGCGGGCGGCAAAAGCGTCCTGATCTTCGCGGTTGATGTTATAGTCTTCGGCAACATTGTCCGCGGTTTGCGGCATGCTGTCGGTGCCGTACATGGCCTTCATTTTCGGGTTCACAAAGCGCCAGCCGATGGTGGTGTCAAACACCTCATTGGCGCGCGAAAACGCGGTTGTGGCTTTGGGCATCACGAATGGCGCGCGGGACATGCTTTCCACGCCGCCTGCGATGGCCATGTCGTAGTCGCCCGCGCGTAGTCCGCGCGAGGCCATGCCAACCGCATCCATGCCAGAGGCGCAAAGGCGGTTGATGGTGGTGCCGGGCACGTCGGTCGGCAGGCCCGCGAGCAGGGCGGCCATACGCGCCACATTGCGGTTGTCTTCGCCCGCCTGATTGGCAGAGCCGAAAATCACGTCATCCAGTGCAGCCCAATCGACCTGGGGATTGCGCGCCATCAATGCGGCGATGGGCGCTGCGGCGAGATCGTCTGTGCGCACAGAAGAAAGCGCCCCGCCGTAGCGTCCAATGGGGGTGCGTGTGGCGTCACAGATAAAAGCGTCTGACATATTTCCTCCCGAGATCTCTGCGTATCGGCACGTGCCGCGATCCCTTGTGTTTTCCTAAGCGTCGGTTCGATTCGTCGCAAGTTAAAGTTACGTTATTTTGATTGTGAGAATAATTGTGTAACGCTTTCCGTTACCAAAATCCGCACATGCTTCGCAAATGAAACAAACAACTTTAGTGAGTTGAAGCGTGAACTCGAATTGGGACCCTGCGTCGTATCGCTGCGCGCCAAGGTTTTTTTACGGGGGCTGCTGAGGGGCCGGAATGCGCCGCGTCTTAGCGCTCATTGCCGAAATGCTTTGAGAGTGCCAAAAAATCGATGCGCCAAACATGCATGTTTTGACACACGCATAGCTTGAGGTGTACGCTGGGGAAGTCGCGAATATGCAATTGTAATTGTTGAGTTTAACCTCTGCCTCGGCAGATAAAAGCTTCACTAAATCGGCGCATAATGATCTAGGTCAATGACGCCAGCCTATTTGTGGCGCAAGAACGCACTTACGACTTCAAGACCCGAACAGAATTTTTCTACGGTGTTTACGTGACGTTAGAGATGCGACATTCGCCTGAGCGCCGTGCCCTTTTGACCGGGCAGTTTGCGCAAACGCAGGCGCTGCGTCCGCCGGGCGCACTTGAGAGCGGGCTGTTTGAAGAGGCCTGCTCCCATTGCGGAGACTGCGCGGCGGCATGCCCGCAAGCCATTATCACAGCTGATAACGCCGGCTTTCCTGTGGTGGATATGAGCGCCCGCGCTTGTGAGTTCTGTAACGCTTGCTCTGACGTTTGCACCGCTGGTGCGATCCTGCCCGCGAACGGATGGGAGGTACGCGCCGTTGCCGCAGAGAGCTGCCTCTCTTTGCAGGGGGTGATGTGCCGCACTTGCGAAGATCATTGCGACGAAGGCGCCATTCGGTTTCGCCTTATGACAGGGGGGCGGTCGCAGCCCAACATTGATGTTGATGCCTGCAGCGGATGCGGGGCCTGTGTTGCGCCTTGTCCGGCAGATGCCCTGTCGCTTCACCATCCTGCGCCCGAAGTCGGGGCGGAGGACGAGACTTCCCCAGCCAGCCTTACCCAAGCCAGCGAGATGCCAAAATGTACAATATCTGCGGATGCCTAGTCCATGCGATGCCTGAGCGTGTCTCAGAAATCGTCGCTGATATCAAAGCCACGGAAGGCTGTGAGGTGCACGCCCAGGAAGAGGGGCGGATTGTCACCACCGTTGAAGACACCGAGACCAGACGGGCCTCGGAGATCATCATGGACATGCACCAGATCCCCGGCGTGATCACCATCACGCTGACCTATCACCATTTCGAACCAAGCGGCGCGGATGCAGCCGCATCCAAAACGCTCTGAAGGAGGTCTAGCCATGACATTGCCAACGTCCCGACGTAGTTTCCTAAAGGCCTCGGCCGCTGCGGCCACGGCCTCTGCCGCAGGGATTACCTTGCCCAAAGAGGCGCAGGCGCAGGTGGGCACGCCCGATATCCGCTGGGACAAAGCGGCCTGCCGGTTCTGCGGCACAGGCTGTTCGGTTCTGGTGGGGGTCAAGGATGGCAAAGTGGTTGCCACCCAAGGCGACCCGAAGGCCGAAGTGAACCGCGGCCTGAACTGTATCAAGGGCTACTTCCTGTCCAAGATCATGTATGGCGCGGACCGCCTGACCCAGCCGATGCTGCGCAAGACCAACGGTGTCTATGACAAAGAAGGTGAGTTCACCCCGGTGAGCTGGGATGAAGCCTTTGACATCATGGAAGAGAAGTTCAAAGCCGCGCTGAAGGACAAAGGTCCGACCGGTATCGGCATGTTCGGCTCCGGCCAGTGGACGGTCTGGGAAGGCTATGCTGCCGCCAAGCTGATGAAGGCGGGCTTTCTGTCCAACAACATCGACCCGAATGCGCGCCATTGCATGGCCTCAGCGGTGGTCGGCTTTATGCGCGCCTTTGGCATTGACGAGCCGATGGGCTGTTATGATGACCTTGAGGCGGCGGACACCTTTGTGCTCTGGGGCTCCAACATGGCGGAGATGCACCCGATCCTGTGGTCACGCATCAGCGACACACGCCTGACCAAGCCCGGCGCACAGGTGCATGTGCTCTCCACCTTTGAGCACCGCTCCTTTGAACTGGCGGACAATGGCATGATCTTCACGCCGCAGACCGACCTTGCCATCCTGAACTACATCGCGAATTACATCATCGAAAACGACGCGGTGAACTGGGACTTCGTGAACAAGAACGTCAACTTCACCAAAACCGCGACCGACATCGGCTATGGCCTGCGTCCTGAACACGAGCTTCAGCAAGCGGCGGCGAACCCGAACAGCGGCAAGCTCGAAGCGATCGATTTTGAAGCCTACAAAGACTATGTCAGCGAATACACGCTGGAGTATGTGAGTGAGCTGTCCGGTGTGCCGGAGAGCAATCTGCTGCGTCTGGCACAGCAGTATGCCGATCCGGATCGGAAGGTGATGAGCCTCTGGACCATGGGCTTCAACCAGCACTCCCGTGGTTCCTGGGTGAACGGCTTGATGTACAATGTCCACCTGCTGACCGGCAAGATTTCTGAGCCGGGCAACTCGCCATTCTCCCTGACAGGGCAGCCTTCGGCCTGTGGGACGGCGCGTGAGGTGGGGACATTTGCCCACCGTCTGCCGGCTGACATGGTGGTGGCCAATGATGAGCACCGCGCGATTGCCGAGAAGAAGTGGAAACTGCCCAGTGGCATCCTGAATGCGAAGCCGGGTTCCCATGCTGTTCAGCAGAACCGAGACCTGAAAGACGGCAAAATCAACGCCTATTGGGTGCAGGTGAACAACAACATGCAAGCCGCGCCCAATATGAATGAGGAAGGCTATCCGGGCTATCGCAATCCGGACAACTTCATCGTGGTGTCTGATCCTTATCCAACGGTCACCGCATTGGCGGCAGACCTGATCCTGCCCACAGCGATGTGGGTGGAAAAAGAAGGTGCCTTTGGTAATGCGGAGCGCCGCACGCAGTTCTGGCGTCAGCAGGTAGATGCGCCCGGTGAGGCAAAGTCGGATCTGTGGCAGCTGATGGAATTCTCCAAGCGCTTCACCACAGATGAGGTTTGGCCAGCCGACATTCTGGATGCCAATCCGGAGTTCAAAGGCAAATCCCTGTTTGATGTGCTTTTTGCCAATGGGCAGGTCGACAAATACGCGCTTTCTGAGACCGCAGAAGGCTTTGCCAACGCGGAATCTGAGGACTTCGGCTTCTATGTGCAGAAAGGCCTGTTTGAGGAATATGCCGCCTTTGGGCGGGGGCATGGGCACGATCTCGCGGACTTTGACGTCTATCACGAAGAGCGCGGCCTGCGTTGGCCAGTGGTTGACGGCAAGGAGACCAAATATCGTTTCCGCGAGGGCTATGACCCTTACGTGAAAGAAGGCGAAGGCGTCAAATTCTACGGCCACAAAGACGGCAAGGCGAAGATCATCTTTGCCCCTTATGAGCCGCCAGCGGAAGTGCCGGATGAGGAGTTCAATATGTGGCTCGTCACCGGTCGTGTGTTGGAGCACTGGCATTCCGGTTCCATGACCCGGCGTGTGCCCGAGCTGCACCGTGCTTATCCCTATGCGCAGGTGTTCATGCACCCGGAGGATGCCAAGGAGCGCGGCCTGCGGCGCGGGCAGGAGATCACCATAGCGACACGGCGTGGCGAGATGCACAGCCGGGTGGAAACCCGTGGCCGCAACCGGATGCCGCGTGGCGTGGTGTTTGTCCCATGGTTTGATGAGGGTCAGTTGATCAACAAGCTGACGCTGGATGCGACCTGTCCGCTGTCCAAGGAAACGGACTTCAAAAAATGTGCCTGCAAGGTGGAGCGCGCCTGAGGGGCGTCCCACCCAACATAGCCAGCGCGGGGCGCGGCCCAAGGCAACCCCCGCAAGCTACGGAGATTGTAAGATGAGAAAATACAGTTTTGTCAGCGCCTTGGCAGCGGTTGCTGTGGTTGTGGGCAGCGGCTTTGCGATCGCGGATCAGGCGGGCACCGTGAAGAGCCTGCGCAATGATCAGATCGACCACATCAACCGTATTGATGAGGTTCTGCATCAGGAGAGCCGCCGGTTTGTGCGCAATTATCGCCAGCAACCGCCGCTGATCCCGCATTCCATCGATCAGTATCAAATCGATCTGAGCGCCAACCAGTGTCTCGCGTGCCATGACTGGAGCAATGCCGGGGATCGCGGCGCACCGACGCTGTCGATGACCCACTATCTGGGACGTGAGGGCGAACAGCTTGATCAGGTCGCGGGCACCCGTTGGTTCTGTAACCAGTGCCACGTGCCGCAGGCCAACACGCCACCGTTGGTGGAGAGCACCTTCACCCCGTCCCAATAACGCAGCAGGAAAGGAGTTGAGACATGTCTGATCATGACGACAAACCCGGCTTTTTCCGGCGTGTGTGGCGCACGGTGACATCGCCCACGACAACCTTCTCGCTGGGTGGTTTGCTGATTGGTGGCTTTGTGGGGGGCATCCTGTTCTGGGGTGGCTTCCACTGGGCGCTGGAGCTGACCAACACCGAGGAGTTCTGTGTCTCTTGCCACGAGATGGAGACCAACTTTGTCGAGTACAAAGAGACGGTGCATTACAACAACCACTCCGGTGTGCGTGCGACCTGTCCGGATTGCCACGTGCCAAAGGAATGGCAGCACAAGATCAAAGCCAAGATTCTGGCCAGCAAAGATGTCTATCACACGCTGGTGGGCACGATTAACACGCCGGAGAAATACGAGGAACACCGGCTTGGCATGGCGTCCAAATCCTGGGTGAAAATGAAGAAGTCCGACAGTCGCGAATGCCGCAATTGCCACAACTTCGAATATATGGATTTCACCATTCAAGAGAACCGCGCGGCGGCCAATCACCAGCAGGCGCTGGATGAAGGCAAAACCTGTATCGATTGCCACCAGGGCATCGCCCATAATCTGCCGGAGAACTATCTGGAGACCTACCGGTCGCTGGTGGAAGAGATGGCAGAGGCCGGAGAGATCCCCGCGCCCAAGGGCCGTGACGTGGCCCGCGCGCAAAGCGATATTCAATCCTATCTGGGTGCAAACTAACGTATCCATAAAGCAGGGTTTCAGGCGTCCCGGGTTGGGGCGCCTTTTTTCTGCGCGGTGCTTTAGTTCGGTTGGGGAATTTGGTGCTGGCTCCTTGGAGTAGAGCCAGCACCAGCCTTGGTTCTGTGAGTGGTCTGGCATGGGCACAGACATTGCAAAACCGCCAAGGCGTAGCGATCTTGCGCCCAACCAGCGCCACCGGGAGGGAGAGCGCGCGCCGGTCGTCCGGGGCCACGCAGCACGTTTGGAGAGGCTGCTGCATGACCCTTAAGGAAGGCTGCGGCTGTGTCCCCAGACCGCGTCTTCCCTCTGAGATCAGTGTTAGAGCGAGTTTCTGAAAATATCCTTTTAGACTGTCATCAGTTTTTAGTTGAATTTACCTAAAAATTTAGGAGGCAGCCCAAATCCCCTGCATCAGAGCTGGGATTGTTGGATTGGGGTCATGGAAAACCCCTTTTATTCAATCTATTATAGTGGCGAACTGAAGTCGCTGAATGTGAGTGGGTCTGTTGAATTTCCTGCAAAGTTTTTTTGAAGCCGTCCGCAGATTTGGGGCAAAAGGCGGTGCTGTGCGCAGCTCGCACCTTGCGCTGTCTTTTCTCTTTGCGATTTTTCCCTTCTGTCTGTTTGCGCTTTCCTTGGCGGGGGTGCTGAGCCCGCAGGCGCATATCGACGATGTGGTTGAGTTCACCATTGGCACCTGGCCGGATGCGATTGCCGATTCCATTGAGAGCGAGCTGCGTGCAGTGCTGCAGGCGGGGAGTTCCACGTTGACCTTCGGGGCGGTTCTGGCGATCTTTTTTGCCTCAAACGGGGTGCAGGCCATTCGTTTGGTGATCACGGATGCGTACCGCGATGAGGATCCGCGGCCGTTTTGGAAAACGCGCGCTCTGGCGATCCTGTTTGTGATTGCGGGGTCTGGCGTGATTGTCGTGGCCGGGGCGTTTAACGTGATTGTGCCGTTGGCGGTGCATTACTTTGATGATCTGGTCCCATGGTTGGGACAGTCGATTTTGAGCAACGAACAGTTTCGCCAGATTGTGACCTTATCCGTTTCAGTCTTCTTCCTGTTTGCCTGTCACAAATGGCTGCCGGGCATGCCGCATTCGTCGCGCGAGCTGTTGCCCGGTATCTTGCTCTGTATTGTCCTCTGGTGGGCGGTGTCCAAGGGATTTGGGTTCTACCTCAGCCGGTTTTCAACCTATTCGGTGACCTATGCGGGGCTTGCCGGGATCATGTCGACGCTGGTTTATCTCTATCTGATGTCGGCGATTTTTGTTCTGAGCGCGGAATTCAACGGCCAGCTGATGGATGCGCGCAAGATGCAGGAACGCGGCGCCGCCTAGGTGTTTCTACGGTGATTGCGCTCGCTGTGCGCTCCGCTAAAGTCGCGCGCCAAGAAGAGGGAGGAAGGCTCATGAGCATGACGATTGGTGCGCTGTTTGCCGCACGGGCAGAGACCTATGCCGACAAGCTGTTTTTGCAGGTTCCAGCCAACGCAGAGCGCGCATATCACCCGGAGGGATACCTCTGCACATATGACGATGCGCAGGCGCAGGTTTCGTCGATGGTGGCCACGCTGAAAGCCGCGGGCTATGGCCATGGACACCGGATCGCAGCGCTGCTGGAAAACCGCCCTGAGATGCTCTTGCTGAAATTGGCCTTGTCAGAGTTGGGCATCAGTTGGGTGCCTGTGAACCCGGATTACCGCCCCGCAGAGGTGGCCTATCTGCTGCAAGACAGCGGCGCGGAGCTGGCGCTTGTGGTGAGGGAGCAGCGCGCGCTGATGGAAGCCGGGATTGGGGAGAGCGGTCTGGATGTGCCGATGGTGGAGATGGGCACAACTTTGCCTGTGCTGCCGCAGAGCAAAACCGCTGCGCCCAAGGCAGACCCGATCACGCAGGAGACCGAAGCCAGCCTGATCTACACCTCAGGCACCACGGGGCGGCCCAAGGGCTGTATGCTGAGCCATGGCTATGAGGTGGAGATGGGGCAGTGGTATGCCTCTCGTGGCGGCCTCATTCAGTTTGAGGCGGGGGTGACCAAGGTCTATTGCCCGCTGCCGCTGTTCCATGTGAATGCCGCGATCCTGCTGTTCATGGCGGTGATTGAAACCGGCAGCGCGCAGATTGCGCCGGAGCGGTTCCGGGCCAGCGCATGGTGGCGCGAACTGGCGGAAACAGAAGCCACGGCGGCGCATTATCTGGGGATCGTCATTCCGGCGTTGATGAACCGAGCACCTGAGGCGTGGGAAAAGAAACATAAGGTGAAATTCGCCGTCGGGGCAGGGGTGGAACCCACGCTGCACCGCCCGTTTGAAGAGCGCTTTGGCTTTCCGCTGATCGAGGTCTGGGGCATGACGGAGATGTGCCGTCTGCTGGGCGACTATGAGGAGCCGCGCCGCATCGACACCCGCGCCATGGGCCGCCCGCAACCCGGTTTGGATGTGCGCGTGGTGGATGGCGACGACCAAGAAGTGCCACGGGGCACACCGGGCGAAATGGTGCTGCGCTACAGTGAAGAGACCCCGCGACGCGGCGCTTTCTCGGGCTATCTGAACCTGCCGGAGGCCACAGAAGAGGCCTGGCGCGGAGGATGGTTTCACACCGGCGACACGGTGGTGATGGATGAAACCGACATGATCACTTTTGTGGACCGTAAGAAAAACATCATCCGCCGGTCTGGCGAAAATATTGCGGCGGCGGAGATTGAGGCCTGTCTGCAGGATCATCCGGCTGTTGAGCGCGTGGCGGTGGTGGCTGTGGCAGACGAGATGCGCGATGAAGAGGTGATGGCCTGTGTGCAGGTGATCGGCGAGGAGAGCGAGACCCTGTCACAGGAGCTGTTTGATTGGTGCTTTGCGCGGCTGGCCTATTACAAAGCACCGGGCTGGATCCGGTTCCATCCGGATATTCCGGTGACCGGCACACAGAAGATTCAGAAACACAGCCTGTTTGGTGAAGGTGACGATCCCACGGCGGGGGCTGGTGACTTTCGCACTCTTAAGAAGCGCGGATAAACCCCTCACAGAAAACAAAAAAGCCCGCATCAAAGGATGCGGGCTTCTTCGTAGTATCAGGGAGCGCTTAGGCGCGACGGCGACGGCCACCACCGCGACGGCCACGTGCACCACCTTCGCCTTCAGCGGCTGGTGGCTTGTTGAATTTGATCCACTCAGCACCACCGTCGTCGTTGTTGGTCAGGAAGTTGGCGGCGCGGATGGCCTCCATCTCTTTGCCTGCGCGGGCTTTGGTGGAGCCCAGACCGAAGGTTTCGCAGAAGGCTTCGTCGTCCATGTCCTCTGGAATGATGATGCCTTTGGCGGCGATTTCGGCTTTCTTCTCGGCCAGCTTTTTGGGGCCAACAGGCAGGGCAATCGGGTTCATGATCGCGGAGGTCATGCCGGTCGCCATCGCCATGGGCAGGAAGGCGTTGTTGATGCCGTGACGGTTTGGCAGGCCAAAGGAGATGTTGGACGCGCCACAGGTGGTGTTTACACCCAGCTCGTTGCGCAGGCGGCGGTTCAGTTCAAACACCTGCAGGCCAGCAGTGCCCATGGCGCCGATTGGCATCACCAGCGGGTCAACCACGATGTCATGCGCCGGGATGCCGAAGTCGGCTGCGCGCTCAACGATCTTTTTGGCCACGGCAAAGCGGACTTCCGGATCCTCGGAGATACCGGTGTCGTCGTTGGAGATCGCCACCACAGGCACGTTGTACTTCTTGACCAGCGGCAGAACGATTTCCAGGCGCTCCTCTTCACCTGTCACGGAGTTCAGCAGCGGACGGCCTTTGGCCGCTTCCAGGCCAGCCTCAAGCGCGCCGGGCACGGAGCTGTCGATGCAGAGCGGGCAGTCAGTGACTTCCTGAACTTTTTCCACCAGCTGGCGCATCAGGTCAGGCTCAACAAAGTTGTTGTCTGCGTAGCGTGGGTCTTCGGCCATTTTGTTGGAGAAGACCGCGCCGGAGTTGATGTCCAGAACAGTGGCACCTGCAGCGACCTGCGCCAGCGCATCGGCTTGCACGCGGGAGAAATCGCCCGCTTCCAGCTCTGCGTTCAGGATCTTGCGGCCGGTTGGGTTGATGCGCTCACCGATAACGGTGAACGGCTGGTCAAAACCCATGATCGCTGTTTTTGTTTGTGATTCAATGATGGTCCGGGTCATGTTTTATCCTGTCAGACAGAGGTGCTTTGTGGGGCGGCTGGCTGCGTGGAGGCGCCGCCGTTTTCGATTGCCCAGTTGGCGTTGGTTTTGATGCCGCCAAGCGGGAAGAAGTGGACTTTCTCGATGTTGAAATCCGGGTTTGCCGCTTTGTGGGCCGACAGACCGGCGAGAACTTCGGTTGGCTCATGCGGAAGCAGCAGTTTGGAGACGTCTTTGGCACGCTTCTGAAGCACTTTGAGAGACGGGCCAACGCCGCAGGCAATGGCGAATTTGATCATGGTCTGCAGCTTGGCAGGGCCCGCGATGCCGATGTGGATCGGCAGGGTCATGCCGCGCTCTTTCAGCGTGTTGGCCCATTCGATCACCGGCTCTGCCTCAAAGCAGAACTGGGTGGCCAGCGCCATATCAGCATCTGTGCGCTTGGAGAACTCGAGTTTCCAGTCCAGAGCGGCGTAGGTGTTGGCGCGACCGCCGTCCGGGTCGATGTCCAGGTTGGGCTCTGGGTGGCCCGCAACGTGCAGGTTGGTGAAACCGGCTTTGTCAAACAGGCCTGTGTCCAGCAGCTGCATGGAGTCAGAGAAATCGCCGTGTGGGTTGGCAACGCCACCGGCCAGCAGAAGCGCCTGTTTCACGTCGGCTTCGCCTTGATACATGGAGATCCAGTTCTCAAGCGTTGCCTTGTCCTTGATGATGCGCGCCGGGAAGTGGGGCATCACGTCATAGCCTTCGCCTTTGATGCGCTTGGCGGTGGCGACCATATCCTCGATCGGGGTGCCCTCGATGTGGGCGATATAGACGCGGGTGCCCTCAGGCAGAAGCACGCGGAAGTCGTCGACTTTGGCGGCCGTGCGCGGCATCACTTCGATGGAGTAGCCTTTCAGGAAAGCTTCCATTTCCGGTGTGGCGGATTTGACCTCATCGGTCTTGCGCTTGAAATTCAACAAAGCCATTGCGGCCTCCCAAATCGAGGGGCGTGTCATGCCCAGCCTTCATTGTCGATCAGCGCCTTGATGCGCGTCTGATCGTACTCTGCTTCAAGCCGTGCGACTTCTTGTTCAACAATCGCCTGCGGCTCGCCCTCAACCGGATAGGGATCTGCCTTCCGCCACTCTGCTAGATAGGCATCCGTGTCGGATGCGCCGACCTTCATTGCTGCTCGGTCGATGGCTTGCTCAAACCGTTCAGCCAAAGGTTTCTTTGCGCCGCGACGCCCTTTGCCAACGATCACCTGAGCAGGAATATCGCGCCAGTAGACAATGGTGACATCAGGCATGGGTTTGATTCCTCCGGTATCAGTACATCATACGTAAATCAGGGCCGCCTGTCGCTTTGTGTCAATTTCGACACGAAGACAGCATTCCGCGACCTAGCGCTTTGTTGTGAGCTGCTTGTAGCGGTCTGAGCGGCGCTCTGGCTATGGCAGGGCGCGTGAAATCTTTGCATGAAAAAGATGAGCTTCCGGGGCGTTGCGCCAAGAGCGTGCCCCAAAGATGCGCGGCGTCACCCAAGGAGGGATTGCGCGGGGGGCAGCGAGAGACTAGGTTGAAGGCAACACGAAATGGAGGGCGTGACGATGGCGCCCAAGCGTCCCAAAGGTGCGGGCGCATTCCCAAAACCGGTTGAGAGCCCCGCGCCGAAACCGCCTGATCCAAGTACGCTTTACGCGGCCTTGGATCTGGGCACGAACAGTTGTCGCATGTTGATTGCCCAACCCAAGGGCAGTCAAATTCATGTGGTGGACAGCTTTAGCAAGTCTGTCCAATTGGGCTCCGGGCTGGAAAGCACCGGGCGGCTTTCCCGTGGCTCGATGCGGCGTACAATCCAAGCGATGCGGATCTGTCAGCAGAAGCTCAAGCGCCATAAGGTCAAACGTATGCGTTTGGTGGCCACTGAGGCCTGTCGGCGCGCCAAGAATGCGCGGGACTTTGTGCGGCAGGTGCGGCGCGAGACAGGATTACAGCTGGAAATCATTCAGGCCGAGGAAGAAGCGCGTCTGGCGGTGATCAGCTGTGCACCGCTTGTCTCCATGAAGACTGAGCAGCTCTTGGTGGTGGATATTGGCGGCGGGTCAACAGAACTTGTCTGGATCGACCTGTCCTCTGTCCCGCCGATAGAGCGGTCGCGCGCGATCATGCGTCTGCGCGGCGGGTTTCACACCGCGGACAGCCCGTTTCCAGCCGCCAAAGTGGTGGACTGGATCAGCGTGCCGCTGGGTGTGGCCACTTTGCGCGACCAGTTTCGCGACGTGGAAGATGATGCCGCACGCTTTGCATTGATGAGCTGGTTCTTTGAGGAAAACCTCAGCGAGTTTGCTCCTTATAAGGATGCGCCGCCGAGCGAAGGCTTTCAGATCATCGGCACAAGCGGCACGGTGACCACCGTGGCAGCAAGCCATCTGGGGCTGCGCCGCTATGATCGGACCAAAGTGGATGGTCTGCGCATGACCAGTGACCAGATTGACAAGGTCATCCGGGGCTATCTCGATCTTGGCCCCAAGGGGCGGCGCAATGACCCGCGGATCGGGCAGGACCGGCAGGCCCTGATCATGAGTGGCTCGGCGATTTTGCAGGCGCTGCTGCGCTGCTGGCCGACAGATCGGCTTTCTGTGGCGGACCGTGGGCTGCGTGAAGGGCTGCTTTATGCGCAGATGAGCGCGGATGGCGTGCTAGAGGATGGGCCGTTCTGAGCGTGCAAGACAGCTTGAAGTGACGGCAAAAATGACTAGAAGGCTTTGTTTCAAAGCAAAGTGGTGAGCGATATGGCCAAGAAACCGACCGGCAAGAACACATCCGGGCGCGGACAGCGCGATTTGACCGTGAAGGTGAAGTCTGCGCGCGGGCGCAAACTGTCGAGCACCCGCTGGCTGCAACGTCAGCTCAATGATCCTTATGTACAGCGCGCAAAGGCCGAAGGCTATCGTGGCCGCGCGGCGTTTAAGATCATGGAGTTGGACGACAAATACCGCTTTCTGGTGCCCGGTGCCCGGGTTGTGGACCTTGGCTGTGCGCCGGGTGGCTGGTGCCAGGTGGCCGTGCCTCGTGTAAACGCGCTGGGTGAAAAATCCGGCAAAAAGGTTGGCACTATTCTGGGGATCGACCTTCAGGAAGTGGAAGCCATTGCTGGCTGTGACATCCATCAGCTCGACTTCATGGAAGACGATGCGGATGTGAAGGTCAAAGACTGGCTGGGCGGCAAAGCGGATGTGGTGATGAGCGACATGGCGGCGGCCAGCTCGGGCCACAAGCAGACCGACCACCTGCGCATTATGGCCCTGTGTGAGGCGGCGGCTTATTTTGCCTTTGATGTGCTGGAAGAAGGCGGCACGTTTGTGGCCAAGGTTTTGGCTGGTGGTGCCGAAGGGGAGCTGCAAAAGCTTCTGAAGCAGAAATTCACCAAAGTGGCGAATGTGAAACCCCCAAGCAGCCGCGCGGACAGTTCCGAGAAATTCGTGGTGGCCACAGGGTTCCGTGGCTAAAGCCCTCAGTTGTTGAGGTGGTTAGGCGCTGCGCAGCAGGGACTCTGCGGCGTGTTTCACCATGCGTTCGGCGCGAAATTCAAAGTGATCTGCCTTAAACATATCAACGGGTTGGCGTGCGAGCGCCTCTTCATGCGCTAGGGCCAGATTTTGCTGGCGCAGCAGCTCAAACAGGCGCGCATGACGCGCGGGTTTGGCGTAGGTGGACGAGCGGACGTGGAACACAACAGTCTCCTTTGGCAACAGTAACCCGCAAAGTCGTTTCAGGGTCACTGACCTTGCTAAAGGAGCGAAATGGTTAAAAAGTTGCGCAAATGGGATGATTTTGTGGAAAAATTGCAGCGAATGCTCAGGGCATTTACTGCGCACGATCCTCAGATGTGTCATTTCCAGCGCCACGCCAGCGGTTATGTGTCCACATCCATTGACCGGGATAGGCGCGGATCAGCGCCTCAAGGCTCTCGTTCAGGGCCTGCGTCATTTCTTCTGCAGTGGTGTGCGGCACCGGAGCCTCGGTCTCAATCACATAGGTGCCGTCGGGCTGGCGAATGCCATAGCAGGGCACAAGGTCAACTTTGTACTTGAGCGCGAGTTCGGCAGCGGAGGTCGCGGTGCGCGCAGGTTTGCCCATGAAGTCCATCACAGGCGCATCATTTATACGCTGATCCTGCACAATCCCCAGAAAACCGCCGCTGCGCAGATGCTTGATCATGCCGGACATGCCGCGACGGCCACGCTCAAACACGGGTTTGCCGAAGTCTTCCATCGCAGCCACATAGTGCGCGTTGAAATAGGGGTTGGACATCTTTTTGTAGAGCCCGCCAACCGGGATGCCCTGCGCCAGAAGGGCGGCGCGGACGGCGAGGTAGTTGCCAAAATGGCCGGTGACCAGCATGGCGCCTTTGCCCTCTTCTTTTGCCGCTTTCAGAGCGGCAAGGCCGGGGCCTTTGATCGGATAGCTGGCCACACGCGCAGAGAATTCCTCGGCGGAATACATCTCCATCAGCATCCGCCCCATGGTTTCAGGTACCTCGCGCACAATGGCTTCGCGCGCTTCCGTTGACAGCTCCGGCATCACCAGGGCGAGATTTTCGCGGATGCGGCGACGGTTGCCTGTGAGGGGCGCGATCACTTTGGTCATGATCTGACCACAGGTATTGATGCGCGTTTCATAGGGCAGACTGCGCATCGCAGACAAAAAGCTGCGGATGGCCGTATCAGTCAGCCAATGGCCAAAGGAGCGGGAGAAAAGCGGCATGGGTGGTGTGATCAATCATTCTGCGCCAACAAGATAGCCGATACATATGGTTTGCGGATTTTCCGCGCAAGCCGTTTGCCAGTTTGGCGTTGCGTGGTTTTGGGGGCTTGCGTAACAAGATCACAGCGGGGCGGCGCGTCGTTTCGCGCTGGACGGGCGCGGCGCGCTTGCGATACTGGCAGGCAAGACGCTGAGAGCCCGCAACACAGGAGAGCCATTTATGATCCTTGGTCACATCGGAGCGCGCAAAGGCTCCAAAGGGGTGGTTCGCAAGAACTTCAAAGACTTATGCGGCAAGCCGATGATTGACTGGTCGCTGGATCAGTTGTTTGCCCACCCGATGGTGGATGCGGTTGTGGTCTCTACAGATGATGAAGAGATGTATGAACATGCGGTGGCCAAAGGGGCTTTGCCAATTGGGCTGCGGCCTGCACATCTGGCGACAGATGAAGCGCCTAAATGGGGTGTTTGGCAACATGCGATGGAAGCTGGTGAGGTGGCAGCGGGCAAAGCAGCCACAGCCTTTCTGGATCTGGATTGCACCTCGCCCTTGCGCCTGCCCGAAGACATCACGGGTGCGCTGGAGCTTTACCAGAAAGAGCAGCCGGACATGGTGATGAGCGTCTGTGAGGCGCGCAAAAATCCTTATTTCAACCTTGTGGAGCCGGATGAAACCGGCGCGCTGCATGTGAGCAAGCCATTGCCCGGTGGGGTCTGGGCGCGTCAGGCGGCGCCGACCGTCTATGAGCACGCGGCTTCCACCTATGTGGTTGCACCCAAGTATTTGCGCGAGGCGCAGACCATTTATGAGGGGCGGGTGATCCCGTTTGAGATGCCGCCAGAGCGCTGTATCGACATCGATTCCCCTTTTGATTTCAAATTGGTAGAGCTTCTTCTTCAAGAACAGCTCGACAGCAAAGGCTGAAGGAGGCCGCAAGATGGACAAACAGTTGGACGGACGCACGGTATTTATCACGGGCTCTGGCGGCGTCTTGGGCTCCACCTATGTGCGCCGCATGTTGGAGGTGGGTGCAAAGGTTGTAGCCACGGATCTGCCCGGCGCGCGCGCGTATGCCCTCAAAGAGGCGCATGGCGACAATCCGAACTTTGGCTATTACGACCTGAACGTCGGTGTCGAGGAAGAAGTGGTCGAGATATTCAAGCGGGTGATGGCAGATGGCTGGCAGCCCAATGTGGTGCTCAACAACGCGGCCATCACCGGCGAGATGCTGATGGGCGCGGGCAAGCCGTTTCCGGATTTTGCCGACACCAGCGTGGAAGATTTTGAGCGCACCATGCGTACCAATCTCACCGGTGCTTTCATGATTGCGCGCCAGATGGATCGCGACATCGTGGGCAAATACCCAAGCGCGCTGATCAATGTGGCGTCGATGTATGCGCTTAACGGCGCGCATCATCCGATTTATGACGGCATGCCGTTCAAGAATTTCTCCGCTTACGGGGTCTCCAAGGCGGGCATCCATGGCATGACTGTCTGGCTCGCAGGCTATTGGGCCAAGCGCGACGCCACCGTGAACACCATTGCGCCAGGCGCGGTGTTCAATGGCCATTCCGAGGAGTTCCAGAAACGTGTGGGCGCGCTGATCATGCAGGACCGTATGGCGCAGCCGGATGAAATCGCGGATGTGATGCTCTTCCTTGCCAGCAAACACGCCGGCCATATGACCGGTCAGATGGTCAATGTGGATGGGGGCTTCTCCGCGTGGTGATTGCGGTCATCGGTGCAGGCTCGATTGGCAAACGCCACGCCGCCAATCTGGCAGCCTTGGGTGAGGCTGTTGAGCTTATTGGCTGGCGCGGGTTTGACCGCGCCGCCTTTGAGGCGCGGCAGGATATCGAGGCGGTGGTGATTGCCACCTCCACGCCAATCCGTCTGGACCTGATCGAGATGTGTGCCGCGCACAACTGGCCGTTTTATGCGGAAAAACCGCTGGCCTGGCGGGTGGCGCAGGTGGAGGCCATCCATGCGGCTGCGACCCCAGTGGCGGCGCGCTCCATGGTTGGGTTCATGATGCGCTATCATCCGGCGGTGCGGGCACTGGCCGCGCTGGATCTGAGTCAGACCTACGGGTTTTCATTCGAGATCGGCCATGACGTACGCCAGTGGCGAGAGAACTGGTCTTTTGCCGGGAGCTATGCCGCAGAGCCGGAGGGCGGCGGTGTCTTGATGGATCTGTGTCACGAAATGGATCTGGCGCTGGCGGTGATGGGCCCACTAGAGATTTCTGATGTGCGCGCTTTGGCACATAAAGACTTCCCGCAGATTGATTTTGCCACCCGAGTGGATGTTGTCACGGCCGCGGGGGCGGTGGGCACCATTTCGATGGATTATGTCTCACCCGTGTCGCTGCGCAAGGCAGCGCTGCGCGGGCGTGACCGCGTGGTCGATCTTGATTTTCTCGCGCCGAGTCTGTCTGAGGATATGGGGCAGGGCATGAAGACCACGCCCTATGTGTTTGAACGCAATGACATGTTCATGGATATGATGCGTGATTTTCTGGCGCTTGTGCGGGGTCAGGACACATCCGGTAACCCGCTGATGCCTCGGTTTGACACCATGCGTGACAGCAGTCTGTTGATTGCGCACGCCTGGGAGGCGCGGCGTTTCACAGGCAAGGTCGACATGGATATGTCCTGAAACATCAAGCCTTTCAGGCGTTGTCCTGAAAGGCTTTTTGCAGGACCTGGGTCCAGAAGGTTTCGCTGTTGAGCAGATCCACAAAGCGGTCTGCGGAATGGCCTTCGCCAAAGCCAGTGTGCGGTGCGTGCGGCTTACCCCATTGGCTGGACAGGAAATCACGGATTGCCGCGCGATCAGAGGCGGCGCAGGACACTACAGAGCTGGCTTGCGCGCGATTGGTCTGACGGGTGCCGACATCCAGTGACGGCAGGCCGAGGAAGGGCGCTTCGCGCACACCTGCGGAGGAGTTGCCAATCATACAGGCGGCATTTTTCATCAGCTCTGAGAAATGATTGAACCGCATCGACGGGTATTGGCGGAAGCGGTCTTTGGGCAGCGCGTCGAGCACTTTGAAGATATCTTCGGAACCGGGATCATTGTTGGGCGCAATCACAATGAAGTTTTTGCCCGATGCGTTCAATTCATCAAACAGGTCCTTCGCCTGCGCGCCCATGGTGGATTGCTCGGAGGTCACCGGATGGAAAGTCACAAGCCCAAAATTGGCAAACGGTATGTCATAGTGTGCCTTGACCTGATCCAGCGTCACACCCGACGGTCCCGCGTGGAAATCAAGCTCTGGGGAGCCGATCACATGGATTGCACCTTCAGGCTCTCCCATGGCCATGACCCGTTTTTTTGCGGCGTCCGAGCTGACAAAATGGTGGCTGGAGAGCTTTGTGTTGCAGTGGCGATAGATCTCATCAATCGTACCGGAGACCTCGCCGCCCTCGATATGGGCGCAGGGGATATAGTTGGTTGCCGCCACAAGCGCGCCTGCAAGTGCCTCGATGCGGTCGCCATGTACGACCACCAAATCCGGTTTGGTCTCGGTGATATAGTCTGAAAACCCCACCACGGTTTTGGCCAGAATGATGTCTTGGGAGTCGCCGGGACGCTGGTTGAGGAATTCGTGTTTGGTGACACCGGGCATGCGGTGCACTTCGATTTTGGTCAGCCCGTAGCGCGCCAGCATATGCATGCCGGTGATGAAAAAAGTCACGTCAAAGCCCGCATCCCGCGCCGCAACGGCGAGCGGTTCCAGCTTGCCAAAATCCGCGCGGGTGCCGGTGAGGAAGAGGAGGGAGCGGGTCATGAAAAAGTCACCTCAAGCATTCTTACTGCGCATCTTTGGCCACCTTGCGGCGCAGCTCGTCAAGCACGACATCTGGGGGCGCTGGAAGGTCGTTTGCGTCGATTGCTCTCAAATATGCAGCACGCCAAAACTGTGCGACCCGGTCATTTGACTTTTTGATAATCGGGTAGTCAAACAGGCGCACCATGGCAAATGGATACGCACTGTAAGGCTGTTCGCGCGGGATCGTGTTTTGAATGTGCTGAACAACTTCTTCGCGCCAATTGGGAGCGGTTTGATTGTTCAACAGGGTCTTACTTTGCAGCTCCGTTTCCCCATAGTTGTTCGCCGCATAGCGCAGAGTTTTCTCCAAAAACGCGTCGCTCTGCTCAGCTAGAGCGCTCCGAAAAGAACTGTAAGGAAATGCCGGTTGCAGCTTTAAGCCAGCTTGCGCCATGGCTTCGGAAAACCCACGCTCGCCTCGGCGGATGACCTTGTATTTGTTCGATGTGAGTTTCAAAGAACGCCAAAACGCCTTCCACGCGTCAGATGCGAGCGTTGCTTTTGGCACCGAATAAAAATAGCTCTCCAAGAAACGAGTTTCTCCCCGCTCTCGTAGAATGGTGCCTCCGACGCCTGTTTTTATGGACAAAGCGAATTCGAGCAAATCATCAGAGGCTACCGTAGGAAACCAAATACTGTCGTTCATGATGAGCAGGTGCTCGGGATCGATATCCCAATGCTCCAACATCTTAATTGCGTCACGATATCCGCCAAAGTCGTACCCGAAATTCGGACGTTCCATGGCCCGCCATACAACGGGGTGAAGCCGTTCTTGGTCCGCTGGGCTCAGTGAATGATTTGCAACGACAAAGGGTGCAAAGCCATTGGCCACCAGATAGCGCAACGTCTCAAGCGTGCTCGCAGCCAAACCGGATGGCTGGAAGACAAGCAAAACCGCAATTTTTTCGGCCATCGCGACGTCACCGTCATAGGTGGGGAAGCCGCGGCTTAGCGCCTCATCGTGGCGCTTGCGCAAAATAGGCTCGTAGAGCGCTTCGGGGATCGCCTTGAGCTGTTGGCCAAGGCGGGAGATCTCACGCTTGATTTTCCAATCGGGTATCATCCCTCCAGATCTTCCCACTTCAGCTGGGTGTTGCGGGTAACCGCGCGTGTCAGGGTTTTACCAACGACTTTGTCAAAGTCGTAGCCTGGAATTTCGCCGGAGCCCGGGCGGCGGGCCCAGATGTCTTGCTCGGTGATCACATGGCCTGCGGGCAGGTCTTTGTCGGCCACTACAGAGGCGCGGGCGAAGGCATAGACAGGTTCTTCGGCTTCGGTGCGTTGTTTGGGGTTGTTGGCCGCGATCCAGATCTCGCGGGAGCGTTCGATCAAAAAGCGCAGCTCGGATGGGTCCATCGAGTTGATGATATCGGGGCCCTGACGGTAGCGGGTGTCGGTATAATGACGCTCCAGAATGCAGGCGCCAAGCGCCACAGAGGCCAGAGCCATTTCCGGGCCGATGGAGTGGTCAGAGAAGCCCACAACCGCGTTTGGGAAGGCTTCTTTCAGATCGGTCACGCCGCGCAAAGAAACGATTTCAGGCGGGGACGGGTAGAGGTTGGTGCATTCCAGCAGAGCGTATTCGACGCCGGCTTCTTCGAGAATGGCGACAGAGCGCTGCATTGTTTCGATGGTCTGCATGCCGGTGGACATGATGACCGGTTTGCCAAAGGACGCGATGTGGCGGATCAGGGGCAGGTTGTCGGCCTCACCGGAGCCGATTTTGAAAGCGGGCACATCTGCCTCTGCCAGAAAATCAGCGGCTTTGCGCGAGAACGGCGTTGAGATGAAGATCATGCCCAACTCTTCGGTGTAGCGCATCAGCTCCAGTTCTTCCTCGCCGGACAGCGCGCATTGCTCCATCACTTCCCAGATCGAGACATCGGCGTTGGGCGGGAAAATCTGCTTGGCCTCTTCGGTCATTTCATCATCCACAAAATGGGTCTGATGTTTGACCATTTCACAGCCGGACAGGGCGGCAAGGCGCACCATCTCTTTGGCCACGGCAAGATCGCCGCCGTGATTGATGCCAATCTCTGCGATCACGAGGGGCGGGTGATTGGGGCCAATGTCACGGTTTCCAATACGCATAACGCTTCCTTTTATTTGTCTTTTCCGTCGCAGAAGGGTGACCTGAGTGCTACCGCCTTCGGTGGCAGGTGTAAAGCTGGGCCGACGTTTTCGCGGGCTCAGCGCCCGAGGACTAGATCGGCACGCAGCCCGCCAAGCTTTGTGCTCTCGCCAAGGCGCAGGATGCCGCCATGCGCGCGTGCCACATCGGCGGCGATCGACAAGCCCAATCCCACCCCCATGCCTTTGTTCTGGTTGCGGCCTGGTTCCAGCCGCGCAAAGGGTTTCAGGGCTTCTTCATAACGCTCCGGCGCGATGCCGGGGCCGTCGTCTTCCACCCGGATACGGACGTATTTCTCTGTGATCTCGACAGAGACTTCGGCGCGGGTGCCATAGCGGATGGCGTTGCCGATTAGATTGTCGACGGCGCGGCGGACACTGGCCGGGCGTAGCGGAATTTCGCCAGCCCCGGCCGGTTCATTTAGAGTGACATCTGCGCCGCTGCGGGTGTAGCTGTTGACGAGATTCTCTACCAGCGCCGTTGGATCGGTGTCTTCGCTTTCGTCGGCATAAACGCCTCGGGCAAAATCAAGAAAGGCATCCAGCATGCGCTGCATTTCTTCAACGTCTTTCTCCAGCGGTTCGCGGTCTTCGTCCTCCAAGAGCGATAGGCCGAGTTTGAAGCGGGTGAGCGGGGTGCGCAGATCATGGCTGACGCCAGACAGCATGAGCGTGCGCTGCTCGATCTGGCGCTCAATCCGGGCACGCATGTCCAAAAAGGCATTGCCTGCAGCGCGCACTTCGATGGCACCGCGCGGAGAGTAGGGCAGGGAATGCCCGCGCCCGAAGGCCTCGGCGGCCACCGCCAGCCGCTTGATCGGGCGCAGCTGATTGCGCAGATAGAGATAGGCGACAAATGTCAGGAGCGCGCCAAAGACCAGCATGTTCACAAACAGCTGGTGGGAATTGCTGGCCGAAACGCGCTTGCGGTCAAATTCCACCACCAGAGGGCCTGAAGCTGCGGCCATATTCAGCACCACCTTGCTGTCATCAACCAGCTCAACGGCTTGCACACCCGGCAGCAGCTTCTTGAAATCGCGCGTCATAATGATGCCGGAGAAATCATACCAAAGGCGGGTGTCCTCTGTGGCGAGCGCCTCGGGGTGGGACACCGAGATATCAAGCGTTTCCAAGACGGTGGGCAGCGCGTCCGGGTAGGTGTCGCTCACTTCCATGGCCTCAAGAACCAGCATGACTTCGCGCGATGTGGCAAAGGTCATCTGTTCTGTCACACCTTCGAAATGGCGGCTGACGAGCACAAAAGACACCACCACCTGCAGCAGCACCACTGGGAGGATCAGGATCAGCGCTGCGCGCCCGTAGAGGCTGCGCGGCATATAGTGTTTGAGCCAGCGAAAAAACATGCCTACACCTTGGTCATTGACTATCCCGAGAGGACGACCATGGACCCGCAAATCTTGGCTTTCAACCCTGAACCCGGTGTGCCCGAGCAATTGGAACCCAATGTGCGCCGGCTGTTGTGCCCCAACCCGTCCCCCATGACCTTTCGCGGTACCAACACTTATCTGATTGGTGAGACAGAGATCGCGGTGATCGATCCGGGGCCGCAGAATGCCGAACATCTGCAAGCCATCCTTGCGGCGCTGACACCTGGGCAGAGCATCACCCATATTATCGTCACGCACGCACATCTGGATCATTCCCCGCTGGCCAAAGCTTTGTCCGAGGAAACCGGGGCACCGATCTATGCGTATGGGGATGTGGACGCCGGGCGCAGCGCAGTTATGCAGGAGCTCGCAGACAGCGGTCTGGCTGGCGGCGGAGAGGGCGTCGATGCGGATTTTATGCCGGACCGGGTGGTCTGTGAGGGCGAAGTGCTACGCGGGCGTGGCTGGGCGCTTGAGGTGATCCACACGCCCGGACATTTCGGAAATCACATATCGCTGGCAATGGGGGATATCTGTTTCTGCGGAGATCATGTGATGGGCTGGGCCAGCTCGCTGGTATCGCCACCTGACGGGGATCTGACAGATTTCATGGCGTCCTGTGAAAAGCTGCGCGCACGCGATTGGCGGGTGTTTCATGCGGGCCATGGTGCGCCAATTGATGATCCTGCAGGGCGCCTTGATTGGCTGATGACGCATCGCAAGGGGCGGGAGGCAGAAATCCTGAAAGCTTTGCAAGACGGGCCGGCCACCGCTCAAGCGCTTGCTGAGATGATCTACGTGGAAACACCCCCTGCTTTGCTGCCCGCAGCCACGCGCAATGTCTTTGCTCACCTCATTGATTTATATGGAAAAAACATAGTCTCTGCGCCAGGTGGATTAAGCGCTGAGGCGGTTTTTGAACCTCTGTAAAAGTTTTTTGCGGAATTTCAAAAAACTTCCAAAAATCCTCTGGACGTCTCTGAAAAGCAAAGCTATACCCCGCCACATCTTCTGAGGCAGCTCAGAGATGCATGTTCCGGCGTAGCTCAGCGGTAGAGCAGTTGACTGTTAATCAATTGGTCGTAGGTTCGATCCCTACCGCCGGAGCCATAAAAAGCCCTTAGGTCTCAACGACCTGAGGGCTTTTTTGTTTTTGGGAAGATTGAGCGAAAGACCAGCAACTACAATCGTTCAAAAGCGCCGTGTGATGCCGATTTGACTCCTCAAAAAGAGGCACACTGAAATAGAGAAACACGGCCGGATCGGCCGTGCTCCTTCATCCATGCGCTATCTGGAACTAGAGCGCCATCAAGCGATAGACGATCTGGGCAGCGGTGAAATCCCAGGCTTCTTCGCCATTGGGGGCCAGTTCTACCACATCAAAGCCCACGCAGCGGCGGCCTTTGAGGGCGTGTTCGACCAGATGCAGCGCCTGGTAGAAGCCGAGGCCGCCGGGGACCGGCGTGCCGGTGGCGGGCATCTGGCTGGGGTCGAGCCCGTCCACGTCAAAGCTCACATAGACCAGCTCCGGGAAGTCTTCGGGCAGGTCGATGGCGTGGATATTGTTGACCACGATCTCCTCAGCATCGACGTGAAAGATGTTGTTTTCTTTGCGACTTTCCGCCTCCTGCGGGCAAAGCGCGCGCACGCCGAACTGGGCCAGCCGGATGCCATCCTCAGCCAGAAGATGCATGACCGAAGCGTGGGAGTGTTTTTCACCCTGATAGGCGATGCGCAGATCCGCGTGAGCGTCGATTTGCACGATGCCGACAGGCTGACCAAGGGCGCGGGCCACGCCGCTGACAGCGCCATAGCTGAGGGAATGCTCGCCACCAAGCGTGACGGGCAATTTGCCTGCTTTCACAACAGCTTCGGTCTTGGCGGCCAGACGTTCCATGACCTCGGGCAGCGGGCCGTCACAATCCAGCGCGGCATGGGTGTAGATGCCTTTGGCGCAGGGCTCCTGATTTTTGCACAGCCGCTCAAGCTCATTGGAGGCTTCGATGATCGCAGCCGGGCCAGCTTGGGTGCCCGCGCCATAAGACACGGTGCGCTCCAGTGGCACGGGGATCACGTGGAAAAACGCGTCCTCAGTGCGCTCGGTTTCAGTCAGTTCGCTGTCCAGAAAAACGCTCATGACAGGCGCTCCTTAAAATCGGTGTAGTCAAATTCGCGCACCATGGTGATCGCGTCGGTTTCACTGTTCCACAGCGCAATGGCGGGCAGGGGCACGCCATTGAAAGTGTTGGTTTTCACCATGGAATAATGCGCCTGATCGAGGAAGGCAAAGCGCTGGCCGATCGCAAGCGGCTGCGCCCAAGTGTAGTCGCCAATCACGTCACCCGCGAGACAGGACGGCCCGCCAAGACGGTAGCTGTGCCCCGCGTCCGCCTCATCCAGAAGCGCAGGGCGATAGGGGGCCTCGATCACATCGGGCATATGGCAGGTGGCGGAGATATCGGTGATCGCCAGATCCATACCGTTGGTGGGCAAATCGAGGATTTCGCCAACCAGAATGCCGGCATCCAGTGCCACCGCCTCGCCCGGCTCCAGATAGACCTCCACATCGTAGGTGCTGCGGATCTCTTGGATGAAGGATATCAGCGCCTCTCGGTCATAATCCGCTCGGGTGATGTGGTGGCCGCCGCCGAAGTTGAGCCATTTGAGATCCGCCAGATAGGGGCGCAGTTTGGGTTCCACCGCCGCCCATGTGCGCGCCAGAGGGTCAAAACCCTGCTCACACAAAGTATGCATGTGCAGACCATCCACGCCTTCCATAATGTCCGGGGTGAGCTGGCTCACCGGTGTGCCCAGACGCGAGCAGGGCGCGCAGGGGTCGTATTTGGGGATTTCGCCCTCGGAGTGTTCTGGATTGATGCGCAGGCCGACCTGAACTTGGGTTGAGAGGGCTTTGTTCAGAAAGCGGTTTTTCTGTGCGGGGCTGTTGAAGATGATGTGATCAGAGAGCGCAAGGATGTCGTCGATATCGCTGTCTTTGTAGCCTGCACAGAAGGTGGCGACTTCGCCGCCGTATTCTTCGCGGCCCAAACGGGCCTCATATATGCCGCTGGCGCAGGTGCCGCCGAGATATTCGCGCACCAATGGGGCCAGAGAGAACATGGAGAAGGCTTTGAGCGCGCTCAGCACATGGGCGCCGGAGCGGTCAGAGACATCTTTGAGGATGCGCAGGTTGCGCGTGATGGCGGCCTCATCCACCACAAAACAGGGGCTCGGCACGCGGCTGAGATCGAAGTCGCGAAACGCGCCTGCGTCCCCGGCCTGGGTTTGCATCATATCAGACATCTTTGGCTCCACGCGACGAAGGATGGGAGGGGGCGCTGCCCCCGTCACCGCAGTCGGTGACTCCCCCGGGATATTTTGGGCAAGAGGAAGGGGCGGCCCATATCAGGCCGCCGCATTGCGTGTTTAGAAATCGACCGGACCGTCGAGTTCATGCACCTGCCAGGGCAGGCCGTGTGCGTTGAGCATGTCCATGAAGTTGTCCGGGTCGAGCTGTTCCATGTTCCATACGCCGGGCTCTTTCCAGTTGCCTTTCAGCACCTGTGCGGCGCCGATCATGGCGGGCACGCCGGTGGTGTAGGACACCGCCTGAGAGCCGACCTCTGCATAACATTCTTCGTGGTCGCAGATGTTGTAGATGTAGTAGGTCTTCTCGCCGGAGCCGTCTTTGGCCTGACCGGTGGCAATGTCGCCGATGCAGGCTTTGCCTTTGGTCAGGGCACCCAGATCACCCGGATCGGGCAGCAGGGTTTTCAGGAACTGGATCGGAATGATTTCCTTGCCGTCATGCATCACCGGATCAATGCGGGTCATGCCGACGTTCTGCAGCACCGTGGCGTGCATGATGTAGGCATCGCCAAAGGTCATCCAGAAACGGGCGCGCTCGATTTCCGGGAAATGCGTCGCGAGGCTTTCCAGCTCTTCGTGATACATCTGATACATGTTTTTCATGCCAACACCGGGGAAGTCGAATTCCACCTTGTTGGTCAGCGCCGGGCTGTGTTGCCATGCGCCGTTTTCCCAGTGTCGCACCTCGGCGAGCACTTCGCGCAGATTGATCTCCGGGTTGAAGTTGGTGGCAAAGGCCTGCCCGTTGTCGCCGCCATTGGCATCCAGAATGTCGATCTGGCGGATGGTGTCGAGCTTGTGCTTTTTCAGCCAGGTGGCAAAGACAGAGGTCACACCCGGATCGAAGCCGGAGCCGAGGATGGCGGTCAGGCCGGCTTCTTTGAATTTGTCCTGATAGGCCCACTGCCAGTGGTATTCAAACTTGGCCACATCTTCGGGCTCGTAGTTTGCAGTGTCCAGATAGTGACAGCCCGCCTCAAGGCAGGCGTCCATCAGCACCAGATCCTGATACGGCAGGGCGAGGTTCACCAGCAGCTCCGCACCGGTCTCTTTGATCAGCGCCACGGTGGCGGCCACATCCATGGCGTCCAGCTCTGCGGTTTTGATCTCCACAGCCACGCGCTCTTTCACACTTGCGGCGATGTCATCACATTTGGATTTGGTGCGGCTCGCCAGCGTGATCTCGCTGAAGATATCGGCATTCATCGCCATTTTATGAACGGCGGCATGGCTGACGCCACCAGCGCCGACGACAAGTGTCTTTCCCATGAGGTTCTCCTGACTGTTGGTCTTCAGAGGGTTATTCAAAATAGGTGTATCCGTTCATCGAGTCCCGATAGGCACCGATGAGAGTTTTGCGTTCTTTGGATTGCAGGTGGCCGGCAGAGATCGCCTCGTCCACCATTTTGCGGAAGGCCGCGATGCAGTCGGCCGGGTCGTATTCCACATAAGAGAGCACCTCGGCGATGGTGTCGCCTTCCTGCTCATGCAGCAGATCAAAGCCGCCATCTGCGCGCAGATCAATGGTCACCACATTGGTGTCACCAAAGAGGTTGTGCAGATCGCCGAGCGTTTCCTGATAGGCGCCGACAAAGAACACGCCGAGATAATAGGGGCGGTCTTCGGGCAGGGTATGCACCGGCAAGGAGGGCGCGATGTCTCCGGCAAGAATGAATTTGTCCATCTTGCCATCGCTGTCACAGGTGATGTCAGACAGCACTGCACGGCGGTCCGGCATCTGGTTGAGCATCTGCAGCGGCACAATCGGGTGCAGCTGATCGATGGCCCAGACATCCGGCAGCGATTGGAACAGCGAGAAGTTGCAATGGTAGACGTCGGCCACCTGTTGCAGCTCGCGATCCAGATCGCTGTTTGGTTCACTTTCACGCGCTATCACTTTGATGTCAGACATTAAACGCAGAAAGATGCGCTCCGCACGCGCCATCTGGCGCAGGTCGATATGGCCACGGCGGAAAAGGGCGCGCAGCTCGTCGCGGTAGAACCGCGCGTCGTTCCAGCATTCCTGCACGCGCGCGGGAATGAGATAGCCGCCAATCGCCGCAAGGTCAGTGACATAGTGGTGGTCGTCAGGCTGCACCTCTGGCGCGTCCGGTGCGTCGTAGAGCGTGCTTTCGAGCACATCAAACACCAGCATGGAGGATGTAGCGGAGACCGCGCGACCGCTTTCTGTGACCAGCACCGGATGGGGCAGCTCCGCCTCGTCCATGGCGTAGCCCACCGTTTCCACAATATTGGCGCAATATTCTTCGACCGTGTAGTTGATCGAGTTTTCAGAGGCGCGTTTTTCGCCGGTGTAGTCCACGCCCAGACCGCCGCCGAGATCCAGATGGGTGAGCGGCACACCTTCGCGGGTGAGTTCGGTGAAGTAACGGCAAGCCTCAGAGACGGCGCGGCGCACATCGTTCACATCTGGCACCTGACTGCCGAGATGGGAGTGCTGCAGCTTCAGACAATGCAGCAGGTTTTCGTTGCGCAGACGATCCACCACGCGCAGGAGCTGATCGGTGTTCATGCCAAAGGCGGAGCGGTCGCCGGAGCTGCTTTGCCATTTGCCGCTGATCTGGTTGGTGAGTTTCACCCGCACGCCAAGCAGCGGATCAATGCCCAGCTCTTTGGCGACCTCGATGACGATCTCCGCTTCTTTTGGACTTTCCAGCACGATGACGGTGTTGAATCCCAGACGCTGTGACAGGATCGCAAGCCGCACAAATTCGGCGTCTTTCACCCCGTTACAGATGATCAGCGCCTCTTTGGAAAGCCGGTGCGCCAGAGCAATCACCAGCTCAGGTTTGCTGCCAGCCTCGAGGCCGAATTCATACTGGCGGCCAAACTCCACAATGCGATCAACCACTTGCGACTGTTGATTCACCTTGATCGGGAAGACGCCGCGATAGCTGCCGCGGTAGTTGGTCTTGCTGATCGCTTGCGCGAAGCTCTCATTGAGGTGCCGAATTTCCGCTTCAAGAAAGCTTTTGACACGCAGCAACAGCGGGCTTGCGATGCCGCGCTGCTGCAGGTCTTCGAGAATGCCGGGCAGGCTGATCGGCTTTGCGTCCGGAAAAGCCGGATCACAAAGCGCGACATCACCGTTCGGCAGAACAGTGACCAGTCCTTTGCTCCAACGATCGATGCCGTAAATGGAGTCAGAGAGCGGCTGTTCATGGGACATGAGAACAAACCTTAGCTGATATTTGATAAGATGGAAGAAGGGGCAGGCGATAACGCGATCGCAGGCGACTAGGCGGGCTCTATTTGCCCCGCATTACGAAGATGAAGCCATTTCATCTGAGCACACTCCCAAGCCATTTCTCAGCGGCAACGCTGCACGAAACTGCGCTGGCCATTAAGTTTGCAAAGGCCCTCTGTCAAATGAAAAAATCACCGCCGTGCAGAAATCCTCAGAGGCGTCACCCGGGGGAGGCTTTGTCAATGGCCGCGCGCATCCAGCGTTGCAGGTGCATGACGGGATGTTCGGAGTTCACGCCGCCTTTTGGATCGACCACCAGCGGACCGGGTTTATACCCGCGCGACTGCAAGCCGCGCTGCACGGATTCGACCAAGGTGATGTCCTCAGCCACTGTCGTGTCGCGGTCCTGCTGGGCAAGCTGGCGCAGCTTCGGATCCTCTGCGCCGCCAACGGAATACCAGCCGCGCCAGACCACCACATGATCCGCATCCACCGCGCGCCAGTGATAGGTGTTCAGCACATTGCCGGGATAGACCTGAAAAGAAAACATTGGCCAGAGAAACCAGCTGGAATATTCGTCAAAATGCTCAAAGCCGGAATGGATGTCATAGGTCATATCCTCAAGGCTCTGGCATTCGGTGGTGTGACGCAGGCATTTGCCCTGGGGCTGAATGTCATAGGTTTCAGGCTTCACCACGCCGCTGGCAAAGGTCGGATGATTGAGCGCGCAGTGATAGCATTCCGAGTAGTTTTCGACCGAGACTTTCCAGTTGCAGCGCTCTGGAATTTCGACCCATTCCAACGGTTTGAGGTCGGCCCAATTGGGCACCCATTCAGAGAGTTCTGTGCGGACATTTGGGAACCACTCATCCATCCGAGCGGCGTCTGGATCAAGGTTCACAAAGAGGAAGCCCAGGAATTCTTCTGCCTGAACTTCCGTCAGGCAAACCGTTGATTTGTCGAATCCTTTCACGGCCTTTAGATTGGGGCCAGCACGCAGTTGACCGGTAAGCTCATAGGTCCATGCGTGATAAGGGCAGACGACAACACGGGTGCGGCCTGTGCCTTCGACCAGCTGGTGCGCGCGGTGCTGGCACACATTATAAAACACGCGGATTTTCTGATCCTGACCCCGGATCGCAAAGAGGCTTTCGCCCGCGATGTCAAAGGTAGCGTAGCTGCCCGGATCGGGGAGATCAGAGGTATGGCAGGCAAATTGCCATGTCTGCGCCAGAAGACCCTGTGTTTCGATCCGGAAGACCTCCGGATCAGTGTAATAGCGAGCCTCCAGAGAGCGCAGAATGTCAGCCATCACCCTTCCTCATGATAAAGCCCCAGTTTGTGCCGGCGGGCGTGAAAGGTTTCGACACGCTCCACCACCTCGTCGCTCGCAACAGCAATCACAAAAGACAAAAGCGTCTCTAAGAGCGCGATGATGCTGACGGAGGAGGGGAAAAACTGTGGCGTGTCGCAGGAGACAAGGAAGCCATGATCTGCGGCCCGGATGATCGGGCTTGCGGGGCTGTCGGAGATGGCGATGATGCACATGCCCTGATCTCGCGCGGTTTGCACGGCCTGCACCACCTCAGACCGGTATGGGCGGCAGGTGATGGCGATCAGGACATCTTTGCCTGTCGCCCAGGCCAGATCGTCGATGGGCGTCGAGCCCGGTTTGGGGATCGCGTGAAACCGCACCATGCCTGTGGAGGCGAGATAGGTGAAATTGCGGGCGTTGGAATTGTTGACACCCACGCCGAGCGTGAAGACATTGTCAGCGGCCCAGATGGCTTTGGCGGCGGCATGAAGCTGCTCTGCGCTGATCCCGGCAAAGCTGTCTTCAATATTGCGCAGGGTGCTTTGCACCATATCCGCGTAAAGCCCGCCCAGATCGCCGGATTTCTGAATGTCCTGTAGTAGACGCGCACGGTCGGGAAAATCCGCAGCCCCGCGGCGGATCGCCTCGCGAAACGGGTCACGAAAATCATCGTAGCCCTCAAACCCCACCTGCCGTGCCATGCGCACAACTGTGTTGGGTTTCACATTCGCAGCCTCTGCGATTTCACGCACGGTGGACACTCCCACATCGCGCGGGTTTTCCAGCACATAGGTCGCCGCCTTGCGCGTCTCTGGCGTCAGCGCAGGCAGTTCCTCCGCCAGCCGCTCCAGAATCGTATTTGACACATTTGTACCATTCATGATTGACGATGGTATTTTTGATCGCTTAGCCTGTCGAGAGAAAAATGCGCTAGGAGGAAGCGGACGTGGCAACGGAATTTCCTACTCAGGCACGGGTGGTCATCGTGGGTGGCGGTGTGATGGGCGTTGGATTGGCCTATCATCTGGCCCATGAGGGCTGGGGCGCAGGGACGGTTCTGCTTGAGAAGGCCGAGTTGACCAGCGGAAGCACCTGGCACGCGGCAGGGCAGATCACCCATTCGACCTCCAGCTTCGGCCTTGGCAAATGTGTGGACTACAACATTGGTCTCTATTCCGGCGCGCTTGAGGCGGAGACCGGCCAACCTGTGACATGGCATGGTTGCGGCTCGTTCCGGCTGGCCTATACCGAAGATGAAATGGACTGGCTGCGCCACACGCTGTCGGTGGGCCGCGCGCTGGGGTTCAATATCTCGCTGGTCGGGCCGGATGAGATCGCCAAACACCATCCGTTTTATAACCTTGAGGGCGTTTTGGGGGCGCTGCACACGCCCGATGATGGCCATGTGGATCCTACAAATGTGACCATGGCCATGGCGGCAGGCGCACGTCAAAAGGGCGTGCGGATCATCCGCCATTGCCGTGCTACCAACATCACCCAGGCACCAAGTGGCGAATGGCTGGTTGAAACCGAGCAGGGCACCATCCGCTGTGAGCATGTGGTGAATGCGGGCGGAACCTATGCGCGGCAGATGGGCGAATGGTCCGGCCTGCAACTTCCCATGACCTCGATGACGCATCATTATTTTGTCACAGAACCTGTGCCGGAATTCGCAGCGCTTGAGCGCGAACTGCCGGTGATCCGCGATGATCGCAAGGTCTCTGGCTATATCCGGATGGAGCAGAAACGCGGGCTAATCGGGATTTACGAGAAGAGCAATCCGAATTCCGTCTGGCATGATCACTGCCCTTGGGACTACGAAAACTGGCTGTTTGACGCGGATTATGACCGCGTGATGCCTTGGCTTGAGGAAAGCCTCAACCGGATGCCGATCTTTGCGGAATTGGGCATTCAGCGAGAGGTGCATGGCGCGATTAGCCATCCGCCAGATGGCAATCCGCTGATCGGGCCTGCACCGGGCGTGCGCAATTATTGGTGCTGTTGCGGCACGCAAATCGGCATCGGCTGGGGGCCGGGGCTGACCCGTGAACTGGCGCGCTGGATGGTGCATGGGGCGGCGGATATCTCCATGCGGGAGTTTGATCCGCGCCGCTTTGGCAGCTACGCCAGCAAAGCATGGCAAGTCACAAAGGCGGAGGAAGACTACTGCCTGCGTCATGAGATCCCGTTTCCGCATTACAACCGCTTGGCCGGGCGACCGATCAAACCCTCGCCGCTCTACGAGACTTTGAAAGCCAAGGGGGCGGTGCATGAGGAGGTCTATGGCTTTGAGCGCCCGCGCTGGTTTGCGCAGGGCGACGTGGCGCAGCAGGATCACTACTCCTTCCGTCGCACGGCAGTGGACGACATGGTCGCTGCGGAGGTTAAGGCGGTACGGGAACGGGTCGGCGTCATGGATGTCACGGCGTTTACCAAAGTTGAGGTGTCCGGCCCGGATGCCTACGCGCTTTTGGACAGGCTGACCGCCAATCGGATGCCGCAGAAAGATGGGGCAATCACGCTCACCCATATGCTGAATAAGCGGGGACGGATCGAGCTGGAAATAACAATCCTACGCATGAATAAAGATAGGTATTATCTTGTTTGTGCTGCGTTTTTTGAACAACGCCTTCTGGACCATCTGGCGCACAACCGCACTGACGCGCAGGTGGTGGTGACGCCGCTTTCAGAAGCCTGGGCGGCTTTGACGCTCAACGGACCAAAGAGCCGAGACGTGCTGGGCGCTTGTACGGAAACAGATTTGTCCAACGTGGCGTTCCGCTGGCTGTCTGCTCAAGAGGTCACTGTTGCTGGCCATCAGCTCTGGGCACTGCGCATGTCTTATGCCGGAGAGTTGGGCTGGGAGTTGCACATGCCTGCCGAGGCCTGTCTGGACGTTTACAACGCGCTCTGGGCTGCTGGCGCGCCGCATGGGATCGCGGATTATGGCAGCTTCGCCATGAACGTGATGCGCATGGAGAAGGGTTTCAAAGGCGCGGGCGAGTTGACCAATGAGGTCACTTTGGCGGAGGCAGACGTGTTGCGGTTTGTGCGCGCGGACAAAACATTCCTCGGACGGGAGCTGACCCTGAACCGGGATCTGCCTTGGGTCTGTGCTTACCTAGAAATTGAGCCGGACGGGGAAATTGACGGCCATAGCGGCGAGGCGGTTCTGCACAATGGTGAGGTTGTCGGGGCAACAAGCTCTGTCGCATATGGGCCAACTCTCGGCAAAATTCTCGCTTTTGCCTATGTGAAGCCAGCAGCCGCAGCACCCGGCACTGATCTGGAGGTGGTCATTCATGGGCAGCCGCGACAGGCGCGTGTGCTTGGGCAACCGGCCTATGATCCGGATAGCCTGCGCCCGAGAGCGGATGCGCGCGAGGTGGCCACATGTCCTTAGTCAAGCTTTCGCTCTGGTCCGTGGACCTGACCAGCCATGAAAACTACTACATGGCTGAGGGCAAAAGCTGCACGACCGTGGAAAGCCATGTGCTGTGTCTTGAGACAAAAGAGGGCCTGAAGGGGTGGGGCGAAGTCTGTCCGATCCCACATTACCTGCCTGCCTTTGCAAAGGGTGTACCCAGTGCGGTTGTCGAGATGGCACCGGAAATCCTCGGGGCCGAGCTGGCAGGCGTGGATGCGCTGATGCACCGACTGGATGCGCATCTGATCGGCCACCCGCATGCCAAATCGCTTGTCGATATCGCGCTCTGGGACCTTTGGGGGAAGATCACAGGGCAACCGCTCTATGCCTTGCTTGGCGGGCGGACGCGGCGGGATATGCCGCTTTATCATTCGATCACCTGTATTGCGCCGGATGAGATGGCAAGGATCGCCAAGGAAGCCTACGCCACAGGCATCAGGCAGTTTCAGGTGAAGCTGGGCGCGGATGCAGACTGGCAAGCGGATGCGGAACGCCTGATCAAAGTGCGTGAGGCGGTGGGCATGGGGCCGATTGTCTATGGCGACTGGAACTGCGGGGCCACGCGCCTGCAGGCCACGCGCACAGGGCGGGCGGTGGCGTATCTGGATGTGATGCTGGAGCAGCCCTGCAAGACGCTTGAGGACTGCGCGGCGGTGCGACAGGCCTCAGGTTTGCCCATGAAACTGGATGAGGGCGCGCATGATCTTGGCTCTTTGTTGAAGGCCTATGAGCTTGGCATCATGGATGCGGTGGCCCTGAAACTCTCCAAGTTTGGCGGGTTATCCGCCATGCGCCGCGCACGGGATCTCACGGTGCATCTTGGGGCTGAGATTTGTGCTGAATGCACCTGGGGCTCAGACATTGTGACCGCCGCGGCGCTGCATTTTGCGGCCTCAACTCCCAAAGGCTCCTTGCTGAACACCTGTGATCTTTCAGGCTACGTTAGCCCGCGACTATGCCCTGAGGCGCCGACACGCAGCGCGGGCCGCATTGCGCCGCCGGAAGGGCCGGGATTGGGGGTAGCACCGGATCTGGATGTCTTGGGATCGCCAATTTTAGAGCTGGAGTGAATGATGAACAGAGTGCACAGCCAAGCGGAGTGGATCGCGCGCGCGCAGGAAGTTCTGCCGGCGGCGGGATTTGGCAATTTTGACGCAGACATTATCATCGCACGTGGTGAGGGCAGCCGGGTTTGGGATGAAAACGGCAAGGAATACGTCGACTATCTGATTGGCTCCGGTCCGATGCTTTTGGGTCATGGCCATCCGGAAGTTATGGAGGCCGTGCTTGAGCAACTGCCGAATGGCATGACGTTTTTCGCCAACAACACCAAAGGCATCGAACTGGCAGAAGCGATCGTAGAGGCGGTGCCCTGTTGTGAGCAGGTGCGTTTTGTCACCTCTGGCGGGGAGGCGGATATGTATGCCATCCGTCTGGCGCGGGCCTATACCGGCCGCGACAAGATTCTGAAGTTTGAGGGCGGCTACCACGGGATGAGTGCAGAGGCGCAGATGAGCCTTGCCCCAAGTAAGCGCGTGAATTTTCCGCAAGCTGTGCCGGACAGCGCAGGCATTCCGCAAGGCGTGGCCGATCAGATGCTGATCGCGCCCTTTAATGATCTGGACGCGGTGGCGGCGCTACTCTCAGAACATGCGGATATCGCGGCAATCATCGTGGAGCCGCTGCAACGTATCATCCCGCCGGAGCCAGGTTTCCTGCAGGGGCTGCGCGCGCTCTGTGACAAGCACCACGTGATGCTTATCTTTGATGAAATTGTCACCGGATTTCGGCTCGCCTATGGCGGAGCGCAGGACCGTTATGGCGTGACGCCAGATATTTGCACCCTTGGCAAAATCATCGGGGGTGGCTTTCCGCTCGCAGCGCTGGGGGCCAGTCGCGAGATCATGGCGCATTTTGACAAGCCCGTCATCGGCCCGGAAAAATGGCTCATGCAGCTTGGCACCTTGTCCGGCAATCCCGTTGCGGCCACAGCGGGGCTGAAGACCATGGAGGTGCTGCGGCGCGAAGGAACTTATGACAAGCTGCGTGAAACCGGGCGCAGGCTGCAGGATGTGCAACGCGATGCGCTCACCTCCGCTGGGATCACCCATCAGATCGTCGGAGATGAAACGCTGTTTGATCTCTATTTCACCGGGTCCCCTTGCCGGGACTATCGCAGCGCGCAGCACGATGTGCCGAAAAAAAACGCACTCTATAATGCCACCTTGCGCGCGCATGGCGTGTTTAAATCTCCGGGCAAACTCTACCCGTCGCTGGCGCTGACAGAAGCTGATCTGGAGCTGACCAAGCGTGCTGTTTCTGAAGCTGTTAGGGCCATTGCCGAAGGCTAGTTTTCGGAAAGGCGAACTCGCAGGACATGAGCTACCCCGATCCCTGCGCTCCCCCTTAGAAACGCGCATATTTTGAGCTGTGCCATTTTTTTTGGCAAAGCTCTTGGGCGGCGGAGGAAATGTGTTAACGTGCTCCTACCTGAAACTTGACCAAGAAGTAAAAACACGAACGGTTGTTTCACAAGCCACCAACAGGGGAAAAAGATGAGTAAAATAGGCAATTTAAACCGGCGCTTATTGCTGGCGTCGGCATTGGGCTTTGGTCTGGTCGCTGGCGCAGGTGCGGCAGTGGCAGACGCGGTCAAAGTCTCTGCGATCTACACGCTGCCCGTTGAGCAGCAATGGATCAGCCGCATTCATAAGGCGCTGAACGCGGCGGCTGAGCGTGGCGATATCGAATACACATTCTCTGAAAATGTGGCTAACTCCGACTATGAGCGCGTGATGCGGGAATATGCGGAGCAGGGCGCGCAGCTGGTTGTTGGCGAAGTCTTTGGCCTTGAGCGCGCCGCGCGCAAAGTGGCAAAGGATTATCCTGAAACCGCCTTCTTGATGGGGTCGTCCTTTGGTCCGGTCGCACCGAATTTCTCGGTGTTTGACAACTGGATCCACGAGCCGAGCTATCTCTCTGGCATGATTGCGGGCAAGGCGACCGAGAGCAATGTGATCGGCATGGTCGGCGGCTATGCGATCCCTGAGGTGAACCGCCTGATGCATGCCTTCATGGACGGTGCGCGCGAAGTGAACCCAGAGGTCAAGTTTATCGTGAACTTCATCGACAGCTGGTATGATCCACCCAAAGCCAAAGAGAGCGCCTTTGCGATGATGGATGCGGGCGCGGACGTGATGTATGCGGAGCGCTTTGGCGTGTCAGACGCGGCTGTGGAACGCGGTGTGAAGGCCGTGGGCAACGTGATCGACACCTCTGGTGACTATCCGGGCACCATTCTGGCCTCAGCCCTGTGGCACATGGAAGCCACCATCGACAAAGCCATCGCCAACGTCAAAGGCGGCAGCTTTGAGGCGGCTGACTATGGTCAATACAGCTACATGGCTTACGGCGGCGGCTCTCTGGTTCTGGATGAAGCCTTGGTGCCTGCCGAGGTGGTCGATGCTGTGCGTGCCAAGGAGACCGAGATCATGGACGGCCTGTTCCGTGTGAACGTGAACGACGCACGCCCCGTGTCTGACAACTGATGACATAGGAGGCCGGCCATCCGCCGGCCTCACACATCCATGACACAGACAATTGTTCTATCCCTCAAAGGGCTCTCCAAGCGATTTGGCTCGGTTGTGGCCAATGACGACGTGAGCCTTGATTTGCATCAGGGTGAGGTGCTGGCGCTGCTTGGTGAAAACGGCGCAGGCAAAACCACGTTGATGAATATGCTTTTCGGCCACTACTTGCCGGACAGCGGCGCCATTGATGTGCGCAACGAAATCGGCGCGATCGAGCCACTCACGCTGGGCCATCCGCAGGCAGCGCTCTCCGCGGGCATCGGCATGGTGCACCAGCACTTTACCTTGGCCGAAAACCTCAATGCGCTCGACAATATCGTGCTCGGCTCAGAGCCGCTTTGGCGGTTGCGTCGCGACAGTGCTATGGCACGCAGTAAGATCGAAAAGATCATGTCTGACACAGGCTTGCAGGTCGCTCTGGATGTGCCTGTCGGGCGGTTATCAGTGGGGGAACGGCAGCGTGTCGAGATCCTGAAGGCGCTTTACCGCGATGTGCGTATTCTGGTTCTGGACGAGCCGACCGCTGTGTTGACGCCGCAAGAGGCGGACACGCTTTTTGAGAACATCGGCGCGATGACAAAGCGCGGATTGTCTGTGATCTTTATTTCTCACAAGCTGCGCGAAGTGCTTGCGTTTTCCCATCGCATCGCAGTGCTGAGGCACGGTGTGAAGGTGGGCGAGATCGCCACCAAAGATGCGGATGAACGCAGCATCGCGCGCATGATGGTGGGCGCGGATACGCCCGAAACCCAGCGCGAGGAGATGGCGCCGGGCGCACCCATCATGACCCTGGAAAAGGTCTCAGTGACGGGCCGCTCAAAACGCGACAGCCTGACAAACGTAAGCTTTCAGGTCGCGCGCCATGAAATCCTTGGCATTGCCGGTGTGTCGGGCAACGGGCAAAGCGCGCTGGCTGGGCTGATCTCCGGTCTGAACATCCCCAGCAACGGTGTGTTTAAGATCGACGGCGAAGCGATTGCCCATGGAAACCCCTCTGCGATGATCAAAGCGGGTGTGGGGCGCATCCCCGAAGACCGCCACCATGACGGCATCGTCGGCTCCATGAGTGTGGCCGAGAACATGGTGATCGAGCGGTTGAATGATCCTGAAGTGCAGTCCGGCGGCATTCTGAAACGTGAGGCGATTGCTGAGAACGCTGCGCGTTTGACGGAAGCCTATGACGTGCGCGGCCCAGGCGTGAGCGCGCGCGCACGGCTGCTGTCTGGCGGCAATATCCAGAAGCTCATTCTGGCGCGGGTGTTTGAACAATCGCCCAAGCTCATTTTGGCCAACCAGCCGACACGCGGTCTTGATATGGGGGCGGCTGCCGAGGTGGCCCGCCGCCTGCTTGAGGCGCGCAAACAAGGGGCCGGTGTGGTGTTGATCTCCGAAGATCTGGACGAGCTGCTTGGCCTGTCGGACCGGATCATGGTGATCCACGACGGTGAGCTGATCGAAGCCTTTACAAGAGACCGAGAGGAAATCGGTCTGATGATGGCAGGAGAATACGAATGATCCGCATCGAGCCACGAAATGTGCCGTCGCGCGCGCTCACACTGGGCATTCCGGTGCTGTCAGCCTTGATAGCCTTGGCCTTAGCCGCGGTGCCGTTGATGTTTGCGGGAGCCAATGTCGGCACAGCATACGGCGAAATGTTTCGCGGGGTCTTTGGCTCCACCTTTGCTTTCACCGAAATGCTGACCCGCGCGACGCCTTTAATCTTCACCGGGCTCGCCGCTGCGCTCGCGTTCCGCGCGCGGCTCTGGAACATTGGTGCCGAAGGCCAGCTTTATCTTGGTGCCATGGCTGCGGTGGCTGTGGGCGCCGGGTTTCTTGATGTGCCCGCCATTGTGCTGGTCCCGACCATCATTCTCTGCGGCTGTGCTGCGGGAGCAGCAGGCATGGTGGCCTCCACTGCGCTGAAGACCCGCTTTGGCGCAGATGAGGTGGTGACCACTTTGCTTTTGAACTTCATCATATTGATTTTTCTGCAATATATGCTGGAAGGTCCCTTGCAGGATCCCATGGGCCTTGGCTGGCCGCAAAGCGCGCCCATTCTGGATCAAGGCATGTTGCCGCCGCTGATGGAGCGGATGCGTGTGCACAGCGGGCTGATTATCGCGCTGGTTTGTGCGGTGGTGGCGCAATTCATGCTTACCCGCTCCGTGTGGGGCTTCAAGCTGCGCGCGGTTGGTGAAAACGCGGCTGCCGCACGCCATGCAGGCATTCCCGTGAACCGCACCATGATGAGCGTCGCGATTGTCTCTGGCGCGCTGGCTGGCATGGCGGGCGTGAGCGAAGTGGCCGGTTTGAAAGGCTATCTGACCGCTGATCTGTCGCCAGGTTTTGGCTACACGGGCATTGTGGTTGCGATGCTTGCCGGTCTATCGCCGGTGGGCGTGGTGATCTCCGCTTTGTTCATTGCGTCGGTCTTTGTTGGGGCAGATTCCATGAGCCGCGCCATGGGTGTGTCGTCATATCTGGCGGATCTGGTGGTGGCGATGTCTTTGCTCTGCGTGCTGATCGGGGCTTCTTCGCCCGGTTCCGCATCGCGCGGGTGACCTCCGGCAAAGGAGAAGTCGCATGATGGATATTCTGAACATCCTGTTGAGCGAAAGCTTCTGGGCCGCCTCTCTGCGCATCGCAACCCCGCTGATCTTTGGCGTTCTTGGTGCGCTTCTTTGTGAGAAGTCCGGCGTGTTAAACCTTGGTATCGAGGGGATTTTTGTGGCTGGTGCCATGTCGGGCTGGATGGCTGTTTGGCTGGGCGCAGGTCTTTGGGGCGGGGTTTTGGTCGCCGCAGGAGCGGGGGCCTTCTTTGGCCTCATCCATGCGCTGCTGACCGTGCCATTGGGGCTCAGCCAACACGTTTCGGGCCTTGGGGTTACGCTTTTTGCAACCTCAGTGAGCTATTTCACATACCGCACCGCCTTGCCCAATGTCTCTTCACCACCACGCATCGAGCCGTTCCGCGCGCTTGATATTCCGGTGCTGTCTGACTTGCCGTTTCTGGGGCCAGTGCTGTTCCAACAAACAGCGCTGACCTGGCTCGCGCTGCTGATGGTCGTGGTCATTTGGTATGTGCTCTACCGCACGCCGCTTGGCGTTGCGATTCAGGCGGTGGGCGACAATCCGGACAGTGTCGACGCGCAGGGGCTATCTGTCTACGGCCTGCGGATTGGCGCGGTTGTGGCCGGCTCCGCGCTGATGGCGCTTGGCGGCGCGTTCCTCACCATGTCGGCCTTTGATGCTTTCTTCTTTGGCATGGTGAACGGGCGCGGCTGGATCTGCATTGCGCTTGTGATCTTCGCAAGCTGGCGGCCGGGAAAAGCCTTGCTGGGGGCCTTGCTGTTTGGGGCATTTGACGCGTTGCAGGTGCGCCTGCAAACCGAAGTTGGCGCCGTGATCCCAAGCCAGGCGTTTCTGGCCGCACCTTATGTGTTGTCCATTATTGCCCTTGTTGTGGCCGCCCGCCGCGCCGATTATCCGCGCGCGCTTCTGGCGCCATGGTTCAAAGGCCAACGTTGAGGATTGAGAGATGTTTGATCTGATTGTCAAAAACGCCACGCTGCCGGATGGGCGCAAGGGGCAGGACATCGCCGTGAAGGAAGGTGTGATTGCCGCTGTTGAGGCGGGCATCACAGCTGAGGCCAAAGAGGTGATCAACGCAGGCGGGCATCTTGTGTCGCCGCCCTTTGTGGATCCGCATTTTCACATGGACGCCACGCTGTCGCTTGGCACGCCGCGCATGAATGTCTCCGGAACACTGCTGGAAGGCATCGCGCTTTGGGGCGAGTTAAAACCGATCCAAAGCGTTGAGGACATCATCGCGCGCGCCATGCGCTATTGCGATCTGGCGGCCTCTATGGGGCTTGGCGCGATCCGCACCCATGTGGACACCTGCGATGATGAGCTCAAAGGTGTTCAGGCGCTGCTGGAGGTGCGCGAGCAGGTCAAGGACTACATTGATCTGCAGCTCGTGGCCTTCCCACAAGACGGCGTGCTACGCGACCCGAGAGCTATGGCAAACACCATTCGTGCGCTTGATATGGGTGTGGATGTGGTCGGCGGCATCCCGCATTTTGAGCGCACTATGGCCGATGGCGCAGAGTCCGTGCGTCAGCTTTGTGAGATTGCGGCAGAGCGCGGTCTGATGGTCGACATGCATTGCGACGAAAGTGACGATCCGCACAGCCGCCACATCGAAACGCTGGCCTATGAGACACAGCGGCTGGGGCTGCAGGGCAGGGTGGCTGGCTCTCACCTGACCTCCATGCACTCGATGGACAACTACTATGTGTCCAAGCTGATCCCCTTGATGGTCGAAGCAGGGGTGCACGCGATCCCCAATCCGCTGATCAACATCATGTTGCAGGGCCGTCATGACACCTATCCCAAACGCCGTGGCCAGACCCGTGTGCGCGAGCTGCGTGATGCGGGCATCACCGTGGGCTTTGGCTCTGACTGTGTGATGGACCCGTGGTATTCGCTTGGTAAGGCGGACATGCTTGATGTGGCCTTCATGGGGCTGCACGTTGGCCAACTATCGAGCCGCGAGGATATGGCCTGGTGCTTTGAGGCTGTGACCACCAACTCCGCCAAAATAATGGGGCTGGAAGGATACGGTCTGGCCCCGGGCTGTCGCGCCAATATGGTGCTCTTGCAGGCCCAAGACCCGATTGAAGCGATCCGCCTGCGGGCGCATCGTCTGGCGGTGATCCGCAGCGGTAAGGTGATTGCGCAAAACGACCTACAGGTGGCCGCGCTGTCTCTGCCCGGCCGCCCAAGCCATGTGGATCCGGCAGCCTACGCACCGTCCTCTGATAGCTAAAATCCCGCGCGCGCCGAGAGTAGATCTTGGCGCGTGGTCTTATGCAGAAATCCGGTAGGCTTTGGGGGTCTTACCGGTGCAGCGCTTAAAGGCCCGCACAAAGCTTGCGGTCTCAGAGAAGCCCAGAACACGGGCGATCTCTTCGATGCTCAGATCCGCCTCGCGCAAGTATTTCACCGCAAGTTCGGTGCGCGTCATGTCGACAATCTCGCTAAAGGTGGTTTCTTCGCGCTTCAGATGCCGACGCAGGGTGCGGCTCGTGAGGTTCATTCGGTCAGCAATCTCTTCCATGCTGGAGGACAAATAACCGCTTTGCAGCAGAGTATTGCGGACCTGAGCGGAGATGGCATTTTGTTGGCTAAGCTCGGAAAGCTCCCTTTCACACATCTGCACAACGCTCTGAAATATCACTGTGTTTCCGCGCTCAAGTGGACGCTCAAACCAATCGGATGACACATGGAACCGGTTTTGCGCGGCCCCGTACCGGATTTCTTTGGCGGCCTGCGGTGGCAAAGTGTAATCGCTGTCCTCAGGATAGCGCAACTCAATCAGGTCTGAGTGAAATCGGTCCCCGACCACATCATTGTGCAGCGCATTGAAGATGCCCATCTGCAGGTTCACGAGGAAGGTATAAAACGCCCGATCCGCATAAGCCGCGCCAAGCGGTTCTGCTTCCCATCCCTGTGCGCCGTCCTCAAAGGAAAACGCCAGTCGGGACGTCGGTGCCGCGAGGTGGTGAAACTTGCGCGCAAAAGCCACCGTCTCCAGATAGTTTGTGCTGCAAAGCACCGCATAACCGTACATGCCGTAAGCAGAAATTCGGATGTGGCTGCCGATCTCATAAGGCAAATGCGGATGCCAAAACCGTTCAGAGATATTCCTGAGGGCATGCAATATCTGCGCTGACGAGACGCGCAGAGCGCCGTCTTTCAATGCATGAGGCTCAAGCTCGGTGCCTTCAAAGACATGCGCCGTGTCGATGCCCCGTTTTTCCAATGCTGCCAAGGCCGCGTTGAGCTTGGCCGTATGGTAGATCTTGTCTTCCAAAACTGCTCCAGTACGTCCGAAAGCGCCCTATACAACAGGCGATCGTCACAGTGCTTCACATATGTCCGATTTTTCCGGTCAGGTGCAAGCCATACGACCCCGCGTTTTCCTAATGTCTTGCGTGAAAAAGGGGACTGCCCGTCAAACGAGCACCTTGGCAAAGAGCCTTTAAGGCGTGGGCGCCATTTCGCAACGCTTACCGTGCGAACGAGGCTCTGAGGTTAACCATATAACGCGCTGATTTAATTTGTGTATTTCCTTGATGTCCTAAATTGTCAAAATTCTGGCCTATGACGACATAGCATCCGATTTCGCTCTCCCGCATAAATACCGGTGGAGGACCAGGGAGGCGTCTGAAAACCGTTGGGGCAGGCCGCGCAGCATTTGTCTGCGTGATTGCATCTAGCCAACCTTAAGCATATCTGCGCTTGAGGGAGAGCTTGTTTATGATGTGATAGCAAGAGCTTGCAACGCATAACGGTTTCTCAATCTGCCTTCCTCCGATCGGATAAGAACGAGGAGTAAGCCGATGAAATTTACCAAATTCGCCACCACCTGTGCGCTCGCGTTGGGCGTTATGAGCAGCACAGCGTTTGCGGAAACCACTTTGAAACTGGCCACCGTTGCGCCGCTGTCGTCCCCATGGGGTCAGTGGGCACAAGGCGTGGCGAAAAAGATCGAAGAAGAGTCCGGCGGCGAGATGAAAATCGAAGTCATCGGCGATGCGCAGCTGGGCGACGAGCAGACAATTCTGCGCCAAGGCATGAAAGGCCGCGTCGATCTGGTGCTTGTGTCCAACATTCCGCTGTCCCTGATCGGTCAGGAGATGGATCTGGTGTCTTCGCCTTTCCTCTATGACAGCGTTGAGCAGGGCAGTTGTGTGGCCTTCAACCACCTCAGCGAAATTCTCGGCCCAAGCCTGCGCGAAGCCCGTCTGGAGCCGCTGACATGGATGGAAGTTGGCAACTATATCGTCTTCTCCAAAGACGAGGCGCGCACCCCGTCCGCTCTTGAAGGCCGCAAGGTCCGCGTGGCTGCCACCACCGCCGATGAGCTCTTCGCCCGCAAGATCGGTGCGGTTGGCGTACCAATGGGCACTTCTGACACCATCCCGGCGCTGCAGACCGGTAACGTCGAAGCCGCATTCCTGCCGGGCGTGTTTGGCATCGCGATCGGCACGCATAAAGTGGCGCCCAATGTCACCGTCAGCAACCACACCCGCCTGATTGGCACCGTCGCCGTGTCCCAGCGCAGCTACAACAAGCTGAGCGATCAGGAAAAAGAATGGCTGTCTGCCTTCACCGAAGGTGGCGCGGCGCTGTCTGCGGCAGTTCTTGGGGCCGAAGGCGCGCTCTTGGGCAAACTTGAAGGCGCAGGGCTGCCTGTCGCGCGTCTGAGCGATGAGGAAGCGGCTGAATGGCGTGCTTCTGCGGATGGTCTGCGCGAAGAACTGGCAGAGCAGCTTGGTCCGAAGGCTGTCTCCATTCTGGAGCAGATCAACGCGGCCAAAGTGGCCTGTGGTTCCTGAAGTCTATGATGTTGCTTCTACGTTTTCTGATGAAAGCAGAGGCCATTGTGGCGGCGGCGGCTTATGCCGCCACCACTTTGCTATTGCTGGCGGATGTTGTCGCGCGTGAGTTTTTCTCTCAATCCCTCTGGGGCGCCCAACAGACCGCAATTCTGTGCAGCATCCTTGCGGGTATGATCGGTTTGACGCTCGCCACGGGGCGCGGTGCGCATTTCCGGCCAGAATTTGCTGACGGTGTTCTGCGCTTCAAAGCGATTGACCGGATAGGAGATCTGATCTCGGCGGTGCTTTTTGCTGTGATTGCTTACTACGCGGTGGAGTTCGTTCTGGAATCCCGCGATTTTGGCGACCGTGTTCCGGTTGTTAATCTGATGCTCTGGCCGGTGCAGATCGTGGTGCCTTACGCGATGATCTCCTCTGCCATCAAACACGCCATATTTGCACTGAGTCCTCAGGCAAAAGACGAGCTGAGGACCGCTTGATATGGACGCTCTCATTCTGATTGGCATCGTTCTGGGCCTGTTGATCCTGCGCCAGAACGTCATTCTTATTCTTCTTGTGGTGACCGCCTATATCCAGCTGGTCTGGGCCGGAGGCGATATCCTTTATGTGGTCGAAGACCTCTGGTCCTCGATGGACAACCACGTCCTGCTAGCGATCCCGATGTATATCATCGCAGGCAAGCTGATGTCGCGCGGCTCCATTGCACGTGACCTCATCGCCATGGTGCGCGCAGCAACAGACTGGATGCCCGGTGGGCTTGGCATTGCCTCGGTGCTGTCCTGCGCGCTGTTTGCGGCCGTCTCCGGCTCCTCTGCGGCCACTTTGCTGGCAGTGGGCGTGGTGATGTATCCGGCGCTCAAAGAAGCCGGCTATACCGAGAAATTCGCTATTGGCGCGGTCACCTCGGCGGGCACACTGGGCATTCTGATCCCACCGTCGATCCCGCTGATCATCTACGGGATTGTCACCGAAACCAATGTGGCAAACCTCTTCCTCGCAGGGATCATTCCGGGCATTCTGCTGACCGCGATTTTTGCGATCTACAGCATGACCACCAACCTCGGAAACGAGCGCGGCACATTCTCTGTGGCGCGGCTGGCGGAGGCGGTGCGCAAAGGGATCTTTGCGCTGATGACCCCGGTGATCCTGCTTGGCGGCATCTACACCGGCTATTTCTCACCAACCGAGGCCGCCGCCGTGGCCGTGGGCTACGCCATCTTGGTGGAGCTGCTGGTCTATCGCGAGCTTTCGGCCAAAGATTTCTTTGACGAGGCGGTCTCCACAGCGGTGATGCTCGGCACACTTTTCCCGATTGTGGCCGTGGCCCTGTCGCTGAAATCGGTGCTGGCCATCGAAGGCATTCCTGGCGCCTTTGCGGAGTGGTTGCAAACCGTGATCTCCAGCAAGATCGCCTTCCTGCTTGCACTCAATGTGGCGCTGCTCTTGGTCGGTTGTCTGATTGACGTGGTGTCCGCAGTCCTGCTGCTTGCGCCGGTCATGCTGGCGGCGGCACAGCACTTTGGTGTGCACCCGATCCAGCTTGGCATCATCATGATCATCAACCTAGAGATCGGCCTGTTGACGCCGCCCATCGGCCTCAACCTTCTGGTAGCCTCAGGCGCCTTCAAGAAGCGCTTTGCTGAGGTCAGCCTCTCTGTGGTGCCCTTCATCCTCTTGATGCTTCTCGCGTTGATGATGGTGACGTTCATACCGGAGCTGACGCTCTATCTGATCAAATGAGTCCTCTCGGGTCAGATCGCTTTGGGCTGATCACAAGAGCCATTCCTCCCGGCGCAAATTACGCGCGCCGGGAGACCCACACCGGCAGCACGCCATTTCCCACGAAGTTTCATGTCTAAGTGCCCTTCATACCCGCAGGACGGCCAAGAAGGGGTGATCCCTGTGATGTGCGTTGTTCAGGCGGGGCAGGTGCCGAAATCAGTGGAAACCAGCCTCAAGGCCCGCATCGGTGCGCTCACCCAGCGTGTTTTTGACGCTGAGGCCGCCATTGTCTGGGTCGTGGTCCCCGAAGGCAGCGGCTTTACCGCGGCGCTGCCCTCCCGCACGGTGATCACGTCGATGCATGCCAACCGCGTCTTGGAAAGCGAAGAGCGGGCGTCGCTGCTCAAGACGCTCGGGGCGATCTGCATGGAAGAAATCGGCTGCAACGCGGAAGAGGTGGTCACTTCGGTGCGCGATCCGGAATAGGGTGCTGCTTGGTACAAAAGGCGCATCATCAGCGCTAAACGAATCTGCAAGCGCTCCTAAAAGCAAAAAAGCCCTCAGGTCGTTGAGACCTAAGGGCTTTTTATGGCTCCGGCGGTAGGGATCGAACCTACGACCAATTGATTAACAGTCAACTGCTCTACCGCTGAGCTACGCCGGAACATCTATCTCTGAGCAGGCTCAGAAGATGTGGCGGGTATAACTTTGCTTTTCGGGGACGTCCAGAGGGTCTCTGCAAGAAATGTGACTTTTCTCACAGAAGAACATTTTGATCGGCCATGTGTTGGCCATCCAACTTGAAACGGCAGCGTGGAACTCATCATCAGGACCCGAAATTCCAGCATCAGCAGCGGTTGACAGCCTCACCTTAGGTGACAGAAAATACGGGTGTTTTATTGATTGAGAGCACTGTTCCGAACCTCATGAGCTCCCCATTGCAAAATGATCTCGAAAGCGCGCTGATCGCCCGTGTGGCATCAGGTGACCAGACAGCCATGCGCGCTTTATATGAGGCGCATTCGGAAGCTGTTTGGCGCTTTGTGCGCAGCCGGTTGAGTGATGAGTTCGAAGCCAATGACATTGTCCATGAAACGATGATCACTGTGTGGCGGACCGCTGCACGTTACGAGGGCAGGGCCTCTGTCAGGTCTTGGATGCTGTCCATCGCCCGCAACAAAGTGGTCGACCACTTGCGCAAACACGGGCGGCTCGATCTGAGGGACGCGGATGACACGGTTCCGGATGAAGCCCCAATCGCCGAGGTCGTGGTGGCCGCCGCTCAGGATGCCAATCGCTTGCGTGCGTGTATCACCAAACTTGGAGAGCGCCAGCGCGCGGCGATTCACTTGTCCTACTTTGAAGAGCTGACCTACGCGGAAATCGCTGAGATCGAAGACGTGCCAGAAGGCACTATCAAATCGCGCATTTTTCACGCCAAGCAGCTTCTGATGCGCTGCCTGTCCAAAGGGGAACAGTAATTTTGAACCTTTGTGAAGCGCCAGTCGACCAATGGGCAGACGTGTCATGCGACGCGATGTGCCTAAAGTAAGCGAGAGTATCGATGAGCGATGAATGGGAACATAGGTTCAGCGAAGAAGACGTCAGCGCGTTTGTACGCGGGCAGGCGGCACCGACGCTTGTAGAAGAGATCGAACGGGAGATGGCGCACAACGACAAACTGCGCGCGGAGATCTCCCTACAGCAAGGCCTCAGACCCGCGCTTTCCGAGATTGCGACAGGCATGCCGCCGGGTGAACTTGGCTGGCGGCGTCTGGAGGTTGCGTTGGCAGATGCCCCTCAATCCAACGAAACATCCGCCCCCAAGCAGCCAGATTATTGGCGCATCGCAGCCATTGCCCTTGGCGTTGCCGTACTTATTCAGGGCGCATTCCTTATTGCGCCGTCGTTTGCACCCAATGAGTCAAGATTTCAAACAGCGTCTCAGCCCGAGGCGGCTATCGAATTGGCCATCGCGTTCGAGGCAGAGGCCAGCATCGCTGAAATTGGCACTCTTCTGGATAATGCTGGGGCGCAATTGGCGGATGGGCCGAGCGCCTTGGGGCTCTTTCGTGTGAGGTTTGAGACGCAACAAGCTCTCATTGATGGAAAAATTCTTTTGGAGAGCTCAGATATCGTTACCCTCGTGGCACGACCGTGATAGGGGTTAAACCCAAACAGGTGAGGGAATGTGCATGTCCAGACTTATCGGAGTTCTGCTCGGAGCGCTGTTGCTAACCGCATGTGTCGGCTCACGTCCCTCTACCGTCGCGCGCGCGGACGTGCGCGACACACGCGAACTCATTGTCATGGTTGCCGGCGCGCCAGATGAGCTTATCAGCAACGCCGAAAACCTTGGCTATGTCACCCGGTCGGTGCGCCCGCTTGAAGAGCTTGGCGACGTGCTGGTCGCCTTCACGATTCCCGAAGGGCTCTCCATACCCGAAGCAATTACGCAGATCGAGGAGGCCGTGCCGGGGGTCACCGCGGGGGCGCATCATGTGTATCGCCTGCAAGCCAACCCATTTACCGCATCCGGCGCCAATTACGCGAATGGTCTGATCGGATGGCGGGACGACGGCTGCCGCGCGGTGCGTCGCGTCGGCCTGATAGATAAGGCACTGCCCCAAGCGCACGAACATCTGGCCTCAGGGCGGGTTGTGCAAAACTCTTTTGTCGCTCCTCAGCCCCCTGCCAACGCCGAGCACGGCGCGCAGATGGCAAGCCTTTTGATTGGAGAGGGGCGTCTCTCAGATACGGTGCTCTTCAGCGCTGGTGTGGTGGAACAAGGCCCAGACGGAGAGACGACCGCAGGTGTCAGCGCGATGCTTGAGGCGGTGAACTGGCTTGCACAGCAGGATGTCGAAGTCGTCAACATCAGCCTCGCGGGGCCGCGTAACAAATTGCTCAACCGTGGTATGGAGCGTGCCGCCAGCGACGGCATGATCTTTGTCGCTGCGGCCGGCAATCAAGGCGCCAGCGCCCCGCCGCAGTTTCCGGCGGCCTTTCCCTATGTTGTGGCCGTAACGGCGGTAGATAGCGCACTTGAGGTTTATGATCGGGCCGTGCAGGGCGCACAGATCGATGTTGCCGCCCCCGGTGTCGACATTCTGGTGCAAGACAGCACCGGCACACGCATCCTCAGCGGCACCTCGGCCGCAACGCCCTTCGTGACAGCCTCCATTGCAGCCAACAGCGGCTGGAAAGAGCTTTCGGTCGCAGAGGTTAAAGAAGACCTACGCACGATTACCCGCGACATTGGCGCGCCGGGGCAAGACGACGTGTTTGGTCAGGGGCTAATACAAGCACCAGCGGCCTGTCGCTAGAAATGGGAAGATAATGGCGGAGAGACAGGGATTCGAACCCTGGGTCCCCGTGAAGGGACAACGGTTTTCGAGACCGCCCCGTTCGACCACTCCGGCACCTCTCCGCGTGCTGGTTTCCTTAGAGATTTTCAAAATTGGCTGCAACACGAAATTACGGTTTTAAAGTCGGTTTTAAAGGTTCTCGGCCCGTTCTGTTTTCGTTTCGTACCGATTGGGCCTTGATTGCTTGGGCGCGGCGCATTCCGTCACCCGCGTATTTGTCGAACATCTCGGGGGTGAGGTGTCCGGTCACTGAAGCTCCCGATCGACCAACAGCAGCACCCAACTCGCTTGCGCCCGTGTATCTGTAGCCATGCAACTTGTACTTGGGGTCGATTCCTGCCGACTTGCGCACCTTCACAAAGCGCGCATTCAGGGTGTTGTAACTCAGCTTTCCACCACGCGGCCCCTGGAGGATATAGTCATTCGGGGGCAGGGGTATCAGCTTCAATGACAGCTGCCGCTTTCTCTCTACGTCAAGCGCATCTCTCAACCAATCTGTTAGCGGGATAAACACGCTTGTACCGGTCTTGTTCTGCTCGATGCTGATCCCATCATCTTTGATGTCGGACCATTTGAAGTCGAGAATATCGCCGCCGCGCTGTGCGCTGTCGATATAGAGGATCATGGCCAGCCGAACGTGATAGCCAAGCTCGCCAAACTCTCCGGCCTTGTTCCAAAATTTCAGCTGAATATCCGCAGGCCACGGGACATGTCCGTCCCCCGTCTTGAACTTCATGATTCCGGCCGCGGCGTTGGTTTCTCGCCACCCCTCGTCAATCGCGTGTTCATGAAGTATTGACCACACCTGCTTGAGATTGTTTGCGAATTTCTTGCGGTGAATGTTTGCCTTCATCGCGCCTTTGATGTCGGTGCGGATGGTTCTTCGAAAGTCGCTGTCGCCAATGTTGCGATCGATGTAGTCAAAGCAAGCCTCGTAGTCCTTGCGGGTGCGCGGCTTGAGATCTGTCCAACCTTTTTTGCGCTTGCTTCCCTCTGGAGTGACGCTGAACTTTTTGTAGTGCTTTATAAGTTCGGTGTAAGTGTATTTGGGGATTATCTTTTTTCCAACATCCACGCCGGTTTTTGCGGCCTGATAGGCCCTCAAAAATTCGTCTTCGTTTCCCTCGGGGAATGGCAGCTTGATCCGTGACCCATTGCGCTCAAAGTACACATAGCGATACTCCTTGAGGCCGCCATTGCGAAGTTTCTTTTTCGCTGTTCTGTCAACGACATAGGGAAGGTCAGTTAATTTGCGGACCAATTCACACCCCCGAGCCCAACACCTGATTTTTCTGGCGCCGGTTTTTCATTGTCACCTTTGAGAACAACCGTGACGCCGTCAATCTCGATGCGCGTCACTTCGCGCCCCGCGGCTTCCACGCCTTTGATGATGTTCCTGACCTTTTCAGGTGTGATCTGTGAAGCTCTCATATTTCACTCCTTCCTTAGCGCCGTGGTGGCACCAATCAGCGGATAACGCCCTTGCAGTGCCAGGTAAGCGTTCTTGTGCGTCCGGTTGCTTGTGCGCCCGGTCACGGCCAGTTTCCGGTGGTCTGTTCCGTCATAACCGTTGTCCTTCACCATCTTGGCAAAGGGGGCGAGGGCGGCTTTGAGGGTGGCGATTTCGCTCTCAAGCCGCGCAATAACCTCAGTCTTCGCGGCTAAACGCTCACGGTGGTATTTCTCCCACCAATCCGCAATATCCTTATCGACATACTCCTTCATTGGGCGGTCGCGCTCTGGATCGCCCTCCCATCGGGGCACCGTTGCAAACTCCGATGTGACGTAAGTGCCGGACATTTCGTGTTCGGAGTGATCAATTGCCGCGGCCCAAATCTCGCGAGGCCAGTCGAATTCCTGTGCTTCTGTGTCGTCTCGCATCTCACACCCCTCCCATCATCCAGACAGCGCCCGCCATGGCCGCACAGGTTAGCAGCGGCAGGATAAGCTCTGCGCTGTTCCATTGGTCGCCATCGTCATTGATTGGGCCTAGTTTCCAGCCGTAGCGCTTATCTAGGTCACAGAGCTCGCGGCCCGTGTAGAATACAGCTCCAGCAAAGCAGATCAGCACAGAAACCTTTGTTGGGTGTTCGCCCCATGAAATCCAAGCGGCAAGTGCTAGAGCTAAAAAACTGATGGCGCCGGCTATGCAGGAATGTTTCAGGGCGGCTTCGGTAGGGTCAAATCTCATCGGAATGCTCCTTGCGCGCTCTGATTTTCTCGATCAAGTCTTTGCGATTGATCCATCGCCTGTTTCCGGGCTCAATCTTGTTAATCACCTGAAGGATGCTTTCGGTTTCGGCGGCAACCTCTGAGGCAATGATCGACAGCATGTCATCCACTGCTTCCGCTACGTCGCTGGAGCCGATAGCCATCGAATGCGGGTCCATGACGTTTTGCAGGACGTTTTCGATATCCTGTTTCAGTTTGCTCATCACGCTTCCTCCCCACGTGCGCGGATACGCCTTGCGGCCTCGTCACAAACTGCTGCCTCGGCCTCGGTAGGTGATCCGCCGTCAGGAGGTACGAGGCACGCATTCAAGGCGATGTATGCACACGCCTCCCGCTCAACCTTCACCGCCTCTGCTATGGCGTCGGCTGGGGGAGTGGTGAAGGCAAACTCGCGCTCTACAGCCAATGCAATGGCCTCCACGGCGACGTGAGATGCGCTCCCGTCTTCATAGCTGTTTGCCTCTTTGTGAAGCTTCTCCAGAAAGAACCAATCGAGTTCCCAAGGAATCTTACGGTTGTTTCTCGGCAGCGGCTTCACGACGCCTTGCATGACCTCTAGCTCCGCCGCCTTCTTTCTCCAAGTTTCGGCCTCATCAAAGCGTAAATCACACAGGCTTTCCCAGCCTTCAATCGTGGCCTCTAGCTCCTGTAGGCGGGCGGAGAGGGCTTCGGTTGATGCCTTGAGAGAACCGGCTACCTCTTTCCATTCATCCCGATCAGCGGCTAAGGCTTTGACTTCATCCCAAAGCGTATCTAGGCACGGCTCAGAAAGATCGTTTTCAACGCAGAGCATCAGCTGCTCGATTTGCGTCAGGCTGTCGTTGCTGATGTCAGTCATGGCTCTGCTCCTGTGTGGCGCTATTGAGGCACAAAAATTGCCCCCAGAGATTGTGCTTTTCGATCCACCGGAACAGGGCATCGCCCAGCATCTGTTCAAGCTCGCGCTTCGCCTCTTGCGGCCAATTTGGAGGCGCTTCCCACCAGACCTGATCCTCGTTCTTCTCTTCGAGGCTTTCTAAGACATAATCAGCATCGAAGATTTCAGTTGAAATAGGACCATGCTCAAAGCATCCGACCCATTCCCATGATGTAAGGAATTTCTCTTTTGTGTAATTGGAGTCATCGACTTTTTCGAGTTTCATTTCTTCGAATCTCTCTTCGCCAAAGCCATCCTGCCACATTTCTTCAAGGGCCTCTTCGTGTGAGGCGTGAGGGCCATACCACGGGCCCTCTTCGGACATGCCCCAATAGAACCCCTTGTTCCAGGCGGACTTATTAGTTTTCAATTCTTGTGCGGTGCTCATGCCTTTGTCCTCTCTATCTCTTTCCCGGTGAATGTCTGGCCCTGCACGCAGTGGTGGCCTTCTTTGCCTATGGTGATGGTGGCGATCATGCGGCGGCCTGTGTGCTTGGAAGCTTCGCGATGAACTCAACCCACCAGAATTCGCCGTCTTTTCCCTTTGCTGGGCCTGTAAGCGCATCTTGGTCTGCCTTGCCGGTTGCGGGGTCACAGAATATCTGTCCGTCAACGGCTACAACGCTGTGATTGACGCCGCGCTTCCCCATGCCGGTAACAATCATTGGCACTTCTGGGGAATAATGGCCTAGCGTGGAGAGGATTTTCTCAAGGTCATTTTCGGCGGTGTAATAGATTGTCACGTGAGACAACCCCCGCTCTCGCAGCCAATCCTGAGACTCCTTCGCCCCGTCATGTCCGCCGCCATCACAGAAGTGCGGAACCTCCGCCGCAGGCATGCCCATGATGATCGCAACGCAAGTCCGGTAGCAGTCGCCCCATTGGCCGTTGTCCGGATCGTGCTTGATCAGTTGCTTCTGTCTGTCCATCCGTCTCTCTCCTGTATCAATGACCCGCCCGGCCCCGGCAAAGGGAAAGCTGCCGGACGGGGTCGGGTTATGCGGCTTTGATTGCGTGCTGGCCCCATTGCTGGGCCATGGCCTTTGCCAGTCCTGGAAAAAACCGGCTGCGCTCTTTCCAGCGATCCTTACCGGGGCTGGCCTTGTGGACGCTGTCGCGCGCGGTGGTGCCGTCCAGTGTGCCGGTGGGTGTCAGGGTAGGGAGGCCGCGCAACCAAAGGCATGTGCGCTTCCTCTCGTTGTCTGGCCCCTCTGGATCGTCACCAAACTGCCATGGCTGGACGCTCTGACTATGTGGCTGGAAATTGCGAATGCGCGCCTTGGCGTGTTTGTGCATCACGGGGTTTTCCACAGCGACAAAAGGAATGTCTGCGTTCCAGCAATCGGAGAAGAGCGCCGCGCCTTCGTCCAGCTCGCGCCACATATCATCCAGCGTTTTGCCGGGCGGGGCCTTGTGCAGCCAGCGCACGCCGGAATTGCACAGGCGGGTGCAGGGCGGGTGCATCACGCACAGCAGTTCCCAATCACCCCAGCGCATAACGTCTCGCACGTCGCCGATGATATGGCGGTTGCTGGGCGTATCCGCTGGCAACAGGTCACATGACCAAGCGTCGAAGCCCTCAGCAAGGAAGGCATCACGCACAACACCCGACTGCTCGCACCCGATTAGCACCCGCATCACCACCCCTCCCTGTGCGCCTGCGCCTGTTCTTGGGCGGTCAGAGCTGTAGCGGCGGTGTTGGGGAGAGCCTTTCCGGCAAGAGCAATGGAAAGGCCGAAGAAGGCCAAGATTGCGGTGGCGCAGCTGAGTGCGATCAGCGTCTTACTGCGGCGGCTGTGCATGGCGTCAAGGCGCGTTGATATGGTCTGTGTGTGCTTGTCCATCGGGATTGTCTCCTGCTGTCCGTCGCTGCCCCCTGTCGCCAAGGGGCAGAAAGAGACATCAGCCCATGCCAAGCGCGGCTTTGTACATGTCGATGACCGCCTCTTGTTCGGCGATGTCGTTGGGGTCGGCCTTGCGTTCCTGCAGGATGGTGCGGATCGCCTTCACGTCGAAGCCGCGGCCTTTCATCTCGGCAAAGACCTCTTTGATCTGCTCGCTGACTTCCTTTTTCTCTTCTTCCAAGCGTTCAACGCGCTCGATGAACTGCTTTAGCTCTTGGCCGGTGGCGCTGTACTGGCTGTCTGTGGTTTGTTCCGACATTCTGTTCTCCTTAGGTTGTCTGTTGCACGAGCTGGAGGCGGTGGAGGAGGGAAAGCCCCCAGCCCGTGCGATGCGCTGACGGGGAGGAGGAGTCAGCTGCATTCGGGGTTTCGCGGTTCAAAGGGTGGCGGGTGAAGCGAAAGCGGATCATTGCATTGCTCCTCAAAAATCAATCTCGTGCGGCTCTGAAAGCGCGGCGCGAACGAGCGGCAAAAACCCGTAGTCAGGGCCATTGGCGCGCAGCCATTCCATCGGGTTGGTGTGGCGGGCCTCGTGGCAGCAGCGGCAAAGCGGGATCGTGTCGAAGTCCGAAGATTTGCGGCTCGCTGCGGGCAACTTCCGGTAATGGTGCTTGTCGCCCTCTGGTGGCTGGCTGCGGCAGTGGTGGGCATCGCTGGGGCCTGGCTTCCCGCAGATGATGCAGGCCATGCCCTTCACTGCTTCGATGTGGCTCTTAGCGCTCACGCCCTCTTTGCTGGCGCGGTATGCGGCGCGCTTGGCAGACACCTTGCGCATGGGCTTGCGTGGCTGCTTCTCGGCGCGAGGCTTCTTGAGGCCCAGAGGCCCCTTGAGGTTAGCGATACGCATCAGAATCCCCTGTCAGAAAGGGTGACGCCGTTCTCAACGCACCAGAATGAAATGAATTCGATCAGCTCAGACATCTTCCCAACGCTGAGCTTGGAGGAGCTGGTTCCCATCGGGACAGGCTCGCCATTCAAACCGACCAGTAAGTTTAGCTCGTAGCCGCAAGCGGACATGAACAGCGCTTTCCAAACCTCTGGCGTGTAACGGTTTCCGTTGTGCTCAGCCTGCTTGGCCACATCCCCCAGCATGGCCCACAGCTTGGCGTTCTGGTCCAAGGAGCGGGTTGGCTCTTTGAATTGGATCACCATGCCTTCGGGAGCCGCTTCGACCCATGTGTGGGCGCGGGCGCGGATGCCATCGTGGGATAGCTTAAGGGTGTGGGCTACCATCAGTTCGCTCCGAAAATGGTTTCTTCAATCACGGCGTTGGACAGGTCGTCCGGGTCCAGATCGTGTTTCGCCGCGACCTCTTCACAGATTTTGAGGTGGTCGGGGCCTTGCCGTGTCTGACCAGCTTCATCCCAGCGGGCGAGGTAGTCAGACACAGCGGTTTGCATGTGGGCCGACATCCTAGAACGGGATCTCGTCATCCATGTCTCGGGAGGGGCCGGGCGGCATGTTATCGCCCCCGTAGGACTGATCCTGCCCGCGCGCGGCGCCGCCTGTGCCTTCTGGCCAATCGATAATGTCGAGGCGGGCACCAAAGCCGCTCACAACGATCTCGGTGGAATAGCGGTCCTGTCCGGACTGATCTTGCCATTTGCGGGTGCGGATGTTGCCTTCGACCAATACGCGGCCGCCCTTGCGCAGATACTGCTCCGCAACCCGTGCCAGCGGCCCCCAGACAACGACGCGGTGCCACTCGGTGCGCTCTCGCTTTTCGCCTGTGTTTTGGTCCTTCCACTGCTCGCCAGTAGCCAGAGAAAAGTTCGCAACCTTGTCGCCGCCCTGTGTAGTGCGGATTTCAGGGTCTTGGCCAAGCCGCCCCATGAGTGATGCACGGTTCAAATCGGCCATCAGTAAGCTTCCTTTTCGGACCATGTTTTGACGCCATCAATCGGCGCCGTTTTGAAGTTCTTGGCCACGTAGCCATCAATGAATGCGGTCACGGCGTCGCGGTCATTGCGTGCGATCCAGTGCAGCGCGGCCTTGTGGTCGGTGATCTCGTGCTTCTGGACAGTCCGCATGCCCTTGACGGTGTCCTTGTTGGCGGCGCTGGCGTTCTTCTGTGCCTGCATCGCCTGCTCTTTGGCCGCGTCGGCTTCGCGCTGGCTTTCAAGATCACCATCAACAGCGGAGGCGGCTTTCTCTTGGGCTTCGCGCTCCAAGCGTTGTGCCTCGGTATAGGTCGCGCGCTTTTCCTCTTCCTTCTTTGCTGCGAGCTCCTTTTTGAAGTCGCCGACAAGAGCGGTCAGGCCAGTCTTGATGCGCGCAATGTCGTCAATCGTGGGCTTCCAGCGGGCCTTTTCAGCCTTCCAGGCGTCGTGCAGAGGTGCTGTTTCGCTTTTCTCTGCCTTCGCGAGGTCGGTGCCTGCGGTGCGGATTTGCTTAAGAAGCGCGTCAACCGCTTTCATTTGATCTTCTGTCTGCACTGGCTCGCCATCGAGCCAGTTTTGAGCTTCTTCGATTGCGTCGGAGTAAGGGGCTAAAGCCTCGTCAATTGGATCCGGCGGGTTGTTGTGTTTTGCGTCAAGCACGGGAAGTCTCCTTATTCAGCAGCGAATGGGATGTCGCCGAAGCCATCGCCTTCGCTGGCTTCATCGGTTTTCGATGTGGCGTTCGGGTCGGCATATTCGCGAGCGTCCGCGTCAAAGTCGAAGCCAAGCTCAGCAGCCCGATCGACAACCATTTTGGAGATGTCTCGCCCGCCTTTCTTCGCCCGGCTCAGAACGCCGTTGATCTCTTCAACAGAGGTCATTTCGGGCAGCTTGCCCTTGAACCATTCAACCTCAGAGCGGCGCTCAACCTGCGCTTCTGAAAGGGAGTTCAAGCCGTCTTTGATGCTCGAAATGATATCGGTCAGACAGGTTGCGTAGGCAGCGCTCGCCGCATCAGGGACTTCCATTGCGCCAATCCCAGCAGGGTCTTTCCCGAAGGCGGTTTCTGTCGGTGAAAAGATCAGGTGGCGTTCTTTGTTGAAAATCGAAATGCGCGCGATCACATCGCTATCCGTCAGCACGAGGTCTTTTGAGCCACCCTGAATTTTGAGGCGCTCTTTGATCTGATCGCCATCTGGCTTTTCATCCATGTGAGAGATCAGAACGACATCCTTCCCCATGCCGCGCAGGAGCTTGAGGAAAGCGCTAAAACGCACACCAAGCTGACCCCATCCTTGCTGGTTAAGAGCGCCGCCGTAGGAGAGTTTGCTGTTGCCTCGAATGATATCGGCGGCGAGGCTGTCGAGTGCCTTGCCAACGGTGTCGATAATGACCGTGTCATAGTCGGCGATGTCCGCAGCCTTGATCCCAGCAACATCGCGCCAGTCTTCGATCTGCACAACGTCCTTGCGGTCAACAGCGCGATAGGCACCCTTGTCGAAGTCCAAAAGGAGCGGGCGGGAGGCTGTGAATGCTAGGCTCGTCTTCCCAAGACCGGGCTGCGAGTAAATCGTAAGGCAGAGGTTCTTCACCTCAATCACATCGTTCGCTTTTGTGATCTTCAATGTCATAATTCCCTCCTATGAAATCTGTGGGGTGGGGCGGCTTGCTGTGCCGCCCGCTGCGATCACTCGGCGGCGATCAGGATGCCTTCGTATTCAGCTTCGAATTCTTCGGTCACTTCGGACGCGGTTTCGAAAGTGCTGTTGGAGACATCGAATTGCAGGAGGAATGCGCGGGCGGGCTGACCTTCTTCGCGCGCCTCGGCGAACTGGTCGTAAGCGGTGTCGCGGCTGGTTGTTGCGTCACCTGCAGAGGCAAAGCCCTCGGTTTCGAACTCAGTCACGACGATGAAAAATTCAGGCAGTGCGATGGTTTGTGTCAGCATTGTCATTCCCTCCTAAGTGCCGCGATCTGCTGGTGCGTCTTCGGCGGCTGATGGGAATCATGTTCGCAAATAACGAACAATCAGTCAATCAAAAAGTTCGCCAATAGCGAACAAAAATTCGCCCTTTGCGATCTCGTGAAACAATTTTCAAATTGAGCTAAAGTGGAGTCGGCGCTGTTTCGCTCGACTTCTGCGGGAGCCTTGAAGGATGAGTCATGCGCCGTCTAAGTTCAAAATTTTAGGAAGAGCGTACAGATGGAAAGTGAAATTGATCGCTTGATGATAGGAGAGCGAGCACTAACCACAATTCGAGATGCTGGGCTTGAGTTGGAGTTGTGCAATGATTTCGAGGAGGCGCAAAGGATGTCTCTAACAGCGGGCCGAGCCCTGATTATGCCGACTTTTGCGATCTCGTCGGCGCACCTCGCGAGACAGTCTGCATTTTGGCTTTTCTTAAAGCAGGGAGGAAAGCCCGTTGCCTGTGTGGCTGCTACACTGCAGCAGTTGGGAAGGGAAAGCTTGGCCGATTTCCTTGTGCGCACATATCGCAATCAGTTCCCCCATCCCAATGGCGAAACTATCCTTGAGGTTGCGGAGCCTCTTTATGATTATTCGGGTTCTCTCGTCTATGTCGGAGAGCTTGCCCGGCGCGATGGTTTCAAGGGAGATCGCAAGGTTCTCGCTGCATTGATGCGAGTTATGCAGTTGGTCGCAATCGATCGCTGGGACTTCGACGCCATCTATGCCTTCATTCCAGCGCGCCATTACAAGGCGAGGCTAGATCGCGTCTATTCTTTTAGCACGGTTATTGAGGCCGCACAGCTTTGGAATGAGCCTGTTCCAGAGAAGCGATCTAGCGACGAATATCTGGTTTCATCAACGCGCGCGCAGCTTGCTAACTCTCTGAGGGCGGAAGCTCGAGGCTTCTGGGGATCTCTTCAGGTGGAAAGCTGCCAAGAGGTTGCCCAGGTATAGGCTGTGAAAAGTTTGCTATTAGAGTACGGTTCTTGTCCCTCACAGGTGCCAATATACGCCTGTACCTCCCAACAAAAAAAGAACCATCGGGGAGTTTCTCGGTGAGGCTCTGATAGGAAATAACTGGAGCGCCTACCTTCAGTGACTCAAGGTGGGCGCTTACAAGCTCTTTGTTCAGGGGCTTTGAGAAGCCTTCGAGTGCCTTAGAAAGTTGGTCGTGACCTTGAACCTTAAAGCATAGTGAAGCCAAGCTGGCTCCCCCTGTGCGTAGGGGCTTGATTGTTGGGCTGTCTGCGTCCGGGACTTCAAAGAGATCCACTTGCGGGGACGGAGTGTCAAAGTTCTCAAGCCTACCACTGTGAGTTTCCCACCAAGTCAAAAAGTCATCAGAAGAAAATTGATGCGCAGCTACAGGGCGCCACTCCCTGTTACCTGCATATTTCATGGCCGCCTCTATTTCGGATGTTGTGCCTGCGGGCTTACGCCGAAGGCCGTCACGAAAGAACGAGACGTCGCGACCAAAGTGGTCAGCGATGGCGCACATCATTTCCCAGTTCAATTTCTTTCCCGGTCGCAATGCAGAATAAAGAGTTTGCTCGGCTATCCCTGTGGATCTCGCTATGTCCGTGATCTTTTCTTGGGTTCGATCAAGCTCCGCTTTGATAATATCAAGGGTCGTCATTATGAAACCTCGTAAAGGAATGCTATGAGATTGAATACTCACCTAATGCGGGTAACGTATACAAGTTATTTTATTTTTAGGCTGGGAATTATGACCGAAACCAAAAAAGGCAACGCGCTCGCCCGTCTGGCAGTCGCCGCGGACAAGTTGACAGAAGCCGAATTACAAGAGCTTCTGACTATTGCTGCTCTGATGAGTGTGCGCGAAACTCTGCAAAGTCAGCCAGCTCCTTCTGAGCGTCCTCTGAAAGTCCATTAGCGAGCGTCAACAATCTCCGGATTTCCGGTGAGAGTTCAGGTAAATCAATCAGATCTATAATGCTGCAATTCAGACCTTCTGCGAGCTGCAGAAGCTTGTTCCCGTTGACTGTCTTTTTGTTGTTTTCGAGCTCGGAGATATGACTCTTGCTGATGTGCGTGACATCCGCAAGGTCTTGAACGGTCATGCCGCGTGCTAAGCGCACATCTTTCACTCTGAGCTTCATGGCGTCAGTGTAATCGCTGATGGCGAACATGTCTCTCCTTTAATAGCGAATGAAGTTAATGTGCCTATTGATTTAGTGTTCGCTATATGCGAATAAAAGGGGCATGAAGCTTATTGATTTCCTTACCTCGTCTGACCTCACTCTTAGGGAGCATGCCCGCGAAATGGGTGTGTCTGCGTCCTACCTCAGTGAGATCAAAGACAATCTGAAAGAGCCGGGCCCGAAAGTCGCGCGGAAGATTGTCAAGCACACGAAAGGACTTGTCTCCCTAGAAGAACTCTATGGGGGCAGGGATGAGGCATAACCCGAAGCCAAATCCGGCTACACACACACGGAATTCACCGTTCGCAGCGGTGACAGAGGAGGGTGTCGCTAACCCTTCTTGCCAGATGCTTCGCGCCAAAGAGAACGATTTGGGGTTAGGTGTCTGCAATCTTGAATTTGTTTCGTTCCTTTGCCTTCGGGGCGAGTACGTTGATCTTGATGAAGATCGAACCTTTCTGGAGATGAGTGCCAAGGGATCGAATTTCTGCCGAGAGCGGCAGATCTGCGCGGAATTCGGCGCGAATTTTCAACGCCATATCTTTCGGCAGATAGCCGATGCGTCGGTTAGGGAACCCTCTGCCTGCATTGGCGATAACTGCGTAGCCCTCGGGGTGATCGGAGTCCTTTGGGTTGGCTACAACTCTGAGAATGGGCGCGGGGTCCAATTCTGCTTCGAGGGCGAATTCCTTGCCTTCGTTGACGCGAAGATTAACACCTTTCACCGAGACGTTGGCGCAACCCGGCAACACGACGTAGCCTTCAGGGCGCAAATCGTGTCTCAGGGGCCATTTGAGTTTGTCCCAAGTTTGCTTTGGGATCTCATCTTCCCAATCTGGCTCTGCTTCAATTCTATGTTCAGTGGCTCTTCGATGTCTTCTGGCGTAGCGGTCATTCTCCATGGACGACCATTGGCGCTGACTATCCCTGACAGCCTTATCGCGTTCTGCTTGCCATTTTTGGTATTCAGTGATGCAGAGGTAGAGGATCAGGGCAACTCCTGCGATCGTGATCAGTACCATAAAGCTATCCATAGCGCTTTCTCCTTTGATCCCAGTGGATGCAGTCGGCATCTTGTTCCGCGCGCCAGCCAGCGTAGTGCCTCCCTCGATCATATGAGTAAGAAACGCGCCGTCACGCAACATAAGGTTGTCTCTTCGCCTGCGGATAGGTTGCGAAATTCCTTCATCAAACAGGCCCCCACCGCAACTCACGGACACGGGACGGGCCGCGCTTTGGGGAGCGCGAACACTGTTGCCTATGCGGGGCAGGCGCCCACAGCCCCCGCACTTATCCCCGACGCTTGGGTTAATGCGTCATCCTCCCCTGTTGGAACTCCCTCGGCCTTCGGGTCGGGGGCTTTTTCAGGGCTTCGATTTTTGATGAAAAAAGTGGCGGACCTCCTCCCTTTGCCCGCCTTGACGCCAGCTTTACGCCGCCGCCAATTCGACTGCCAGGTTGGCAGCCTCTGGATGCACTTTCAGTTGCAACACATCAACAACTCGTGCTTGGTTGGTACCAAGCATAGCGCTGATCGTGTGTATCTTACGCCCTTGCAGGCGAAGGATGTGAACTGTAAGAGCTGCCTCAAACGACAAGCTAGCCCTCTTCACGGCTATGTCGTTGAGGTCAATGCCCGAGAACGGGCACCTAATAGTAGCCATAGAAATTCTCCTTTCTTGGCTATTTTGAACCACACCGGGCTTGGTGTGGCTTCGTGCAGCGGGCTGATGAGTGCGAATCATCAGCCCGCCATGCCCTTAACCATATACCGCGGGCCTTTGAGCGTTCAACACGCCGTTTCCCGGTTGATCCGTATTTCGGGCAAAATGTTGTGGTTTAATACCGGCTTATCATCTATATACTGTGGTCTCTGTGCATATCCCGGTGAAAAAGCTGTGGATAAATACGCATGAGCGAACCTCTCCGGCCAAAACTTACCAAAGAAGACGGCTATGCGGTCATTCGCATTCCGTTGAGCGAAGTCTCAGGTCTCCGCGTTGCGCTGGCTGAGTGCCCTTGCCGCGCCCCGAAATCCACAAAAACCAAAACGATCAGGCAGCGGCTCGTAACCGCGCTTGGAAGACTGGAGGTGAAGTAATGGCCATTCGTCAGCAAGAAGTAATCCGCCGTCTCAAGGCAGGCGAAACCCTTCTCTGCACACTGCCTACGGGCAACACAGAGAGCGACAAGGCCGTCTACTACCTCTCAGGGGGGGGGCAGAGTCACCACAGCGACCTATCGCAAGCTTACCCCGGATATGGAAGCTGTTTCGCCCGGCCTGTTTGCCGAGGTGGAAGCGCAAGAGTGGCGGTGGTCTGAGTGATGATCTTCTTTCGCAACCGCCGCATTCGCAAGGCACTGGCCGCGCGCCGCGCCGCTGAGGCTCTTCTGGCTGACGCTGTAGAGCGCCGCGACACACGTGCGCAGAGAGCCGCCACAGATCGCCTGCGCAACGCCACGCACGCGCTCATGAAGGCAGAGGGGTTTGGGGGATGAGTGATCATTTCAAAGTAACCCTGCCTTTGCCGCCGTCCGTAAACAGCCTCTATCAATGTCGCGGTAAGGCGATGCAGAAAACGCCCAAGTGCAAGGCTTGGTTTGATGAGGCGGGCTGGCGAATGAACGAAGCACGGGCCGGTGGTCGCTTTAAGCCGTTGCCACCTGAGGTCTGGTATTGGACTGATGTTCGCCTGCCTGAAAACCATTTGGGCGACAGCGACAACCGCCTCAAGGCCCTTCATGATCTATTGCACATGATGGGTGCCACACCTGATGACAGGTGGCTTCTAGGCGGTACCTACATGCGGTGCTCTGACGTGGTGTCCGGGACTTGTGAGGTCGCTGCGATTTCCGTTCCGCAGGGCATCAAGACCTGGAACGAAGAAGTCCAGTTGCTTGCCCGCCAGATTTCAGGCTCCTCGTTGGTTGGGCATCGGGGGCAGATCTCATGAGCATCTCATTTCGACCCGTCAAGGACTTTGAAACTCGGAGCAAGGTCACCCTTCGCAAGAACCTGAGCGCATTGGACGTTGAAGTGTTCTCGCGTGATGATTGGAGGTGCCACTACTGTGGTAGCCCTCACGCCTTAACGATTGACCATATCGTCCCAAAGGTGAGCGGCGGCACCGACGACCCAATTAATCTTGTGGCAGCCTGTCGCTCCTGCAACTCGAGCAAGCGAACCAAGGGCTATGAAGAATTCAAAGAATGGCTGTCAGCCGAAATGGCTGCATATGAAACGATGGTTTCGTTTGGGGGTGAGGTATGAGTCTGCCATTCTTCCCGCTATATGCCGACGACTTCGAGGCTGACACAGCACACCTGACCCTTGCAGAGGATGGGGCTTACAACCGCCTCCTGCGCCTCTGCTGGCGATCTCCTGGCTGCAAAATCCCCGCAGATGAGGCATGGGTTTTCCGTAAACTTCGTGCCCACTCGGAGGAGGACAAGGAGACGGTTCGGATTGTATTGGAGGAGTTTTTCAAGAAGCGCGCGGGCAAGCTTTTCAACCCAAGGCTCCTGAAAATCTGGGAAGAGTCCAATGCAAAGCACGAACGCCGAGTTGAGGCGGGCTCAAAGGGTGGTCGCGCTAAGTCACTGAAAAATAAAGAAGTGACCTCTAGCAATGCTAAAGCAAAGCTCAAGCAACCAGAACCAGAACCAGAACCACAGTTAAGAGAAGATACTGACGTATCTTCTTTGTCGCCTGACGACGACGTGCGTCCGGTGGATGAAATCGCTGCCGCTGTCTCAGCTTACAACGAAACCGCAGCCGATTGCGGTTGGCCTAAAGTCCAGAAACTCAATTCGTCTCGGAGGTCGGCGCTAGCTGCCCGGCTGCGTGAGGCGGGAGGTGTGACTGGCTGGTGCGCAGCTCTTAGCAAGGCCCGAGCGTCCCCTCTGTGCAACGGAGAGAACGACCGAGGCTGGGTCGCAAACTTCGATTTTCTTACCCGTCAATCTTCATTCGCAAAACTGATGGAGGGCAACTATGACCAACGTTCCCGCACACGTCACCAAACTCCCCACACCGACGCCACGGCTGACGCAATCGCTATCGCCGCACGAAGTCGAAGACCATCGAGCCCGGATCGCCTTCGAGGTTGAGATCGTGCTGCAGGGGTACTGGCAGGCTCCGCTTTCCCCCGAGATGAAAGGCGCCGTTTTGGCTGACTGGTGCGATGACCTTGAGGACTGGCCGCAGGATCAGGTGCGTGCGGCATTGCGCGAATGGCGCAGCCGGAACCCATCGAAGAGGCCGAACCCAGGCCACATCTCTGAAATTCTCAAGCTGTGGCGAGGGCGGGAGTACGCGTCCAGCCTGCCGCCCAAGGCAGAAGGCGCACGAGATGCTCCCTGCACGAAAGAGCGCGCCAAGGAGATCATGGAGGAGGTTGGTTTTCGGCCGCGGAAATTCGGAGGTTCGAAATGACCACCTTTGCCCAGATCCTTCACAGCGTTTCAGAGGCCCGCGGCGTTCCAGTGCAAGCCATTCTCAGCACGCGCCGCTGCCACCAGATCGCCCACGCTCGCCAAGAGGTCGCCTTCCTTGCGCGCAACCTGACAACCATGTCCTTGCCCAGCATTGGCAAGCGGCTGGATAGGGACCACACGACGATCCTTCACAGCCTGAGAGCCGTCGAGGCGCGCATGTCGCAAGACGACTATCGGAACCAGATCGAAGCGATTGAGGAAAGCCTCAAGCCGCAATTCATCCGCCACAACGCCATGGCATTTTCCAGCACAAGGAGCGCAGCGAATGTTTGAAAAAGACCTTTTGCACCGTCAGCCTGTCCGTAAGCCACATGATACGCCGCTGCGCTTGCACCTGACACTGTCGGAGACCCAGCGTCGATTCCGGCGCGAGGGTGACGTTTGCTTGGTTCCGGTCATGAGCACCCAGAGCGTTGTAAAGGAGCCTGTGGCTCCGGTCACCCTGCCGCCCCGCGCACCATGGGAGGCAAGCCAGTGAAGTGGCCGGTGATGCCGCGCTCCGAGTTCAACGGGTTTGTTCGCGATTTGAATGAGCAGTTCGAGGAGTTCTCTGATGAACTGGTGGATGTGCTTCGCAAGCGCTTTTGTGAGCATGATGAAGAAATAGCCGATCTCAAAGCGCAAGTTCGCCAACTTAAGACGGAGCTCGAAGCTGAGCGCCGTCTACGCCTTGGCGCCCGGCGCCGATAACCAACAAAGGGACTTTGAACCATGGGCAAGGGCGACCGCCGCAATAAAGTGAAGCAGAAGCCGCTCAGCCTTCCGGGGCTGGCGCCAACACCTCGCCCGAAGAAGCGGGGCAAGGCACGCATGACAGAGATAGCGCGGGAGCAAGATCCGCAGCGCGTTGTTCTGTCGGCGCGCGCACGAATGATGGGCAAGGAAAACACATTGCAGAACAGAAGCGATATGAGAACACAGGCGCTTGGGGAGGCCGCAGGGCGGGCCATCTATCTCGCCTGCGATGAGGATGAGGCGGCAAAGCTCTGGGATGTATACGCGGGGCTGACAGCGACTGAGGCGCGGTATTCGCGGCTGGTGCTGGGTAAGAGCCTTCACGCCAAGTGCGCAAAGATCGAGATGATGCCTGAGCGCTTCGAGACACGCGAGGATGACAGCCCCGATCTTCGCAGTGAGGATGAAAAGCACCGGGATGCGGTCAACGCCTGGGCGCGCTGGCGGGGATACATCGGCCACCTTCACAGCCACCAGCAGCACGCCATATGGGCAATCGCCCGCGACCGAGTCCAGCCGATCTATGAGGCCGAGCTCACCCAGCCCGGACGCCTGTTTGTCGAAGCCCTGCGCGCGCTCGCAGAAGTTGTTGACGGGGCATAGGTGAACATCTAATATTATGCCAACGGCATGGTTTGTTCAGTGAGCAGATCGTGCCGTTTTTCGTTTCGGAGGTCTTCGCATGACCATTGGTGAGAGACTTATCAAAGCCGCCCGTGAAGCCCGCGAGGGTTATGGCGGCGACAAGGTCCGGAGCATCGTGCGCTGACTGCGTTGTGCTCCTTGAGCGCGGTAGCTTGCATTTGGGTTAGATCACAAGGCGGCAAGCATAATGGAATGCGTGTGTGACCGCCGCGCTCAGCAATACCCAGCCCGCTTGATACGTGATCGGGCTGCGCGTGTTTCAAACTCACGATACCGCCCACCTGAATACCTGGCACAGTCCAGAGCATGACCTGCAGAGATAACCGCGGCCCCGATATCCTGACCATCGGCAAAGCAAACCCCAATATACCGATCATAAGACCGCTGCCCGTTCAGCTGGCATTCCACAGACTTGCCGCGCAGGTAGTTGACCATCCACCGCTTGGCGTTCTGGCCTGACCGTGTTCCCAGCTCTGGCGCATCCACGCCATTGAGCCGCACCGGTGTACCGTCAACGACGATCGTATCAGCGTCACGCACATGGACGCCGGCATAGGCAGGGACAGCACAAAGGATGAGGGCGGCAGAAATCAGTTTCTTCATGCAGCCTATGTGTGGATGCGAGCCCGCGCCGCGCAAGCATGAGGCGAAAAGAAACCCGGCGCGATGCCGACCCACCACAGACCGATAGAGGTTCCCATGGCTCAAAAGCTTGCCATGCTGGGCGACAGCATGATCGATACCGGCTTGGACAAAGACAACCTGCGCACCTTTGACCGCTGGATCTCCGGCCCGCTTGTGTCTCTGCTCGGCCCTTGGTTCCTGGACTACTACAACCACGGCGTAGGCGGGGAGACGATCTCCGACTGCTTGGCGCGCGTTGGTGATGTGATTGCAACCGATGCTGACTGGGTGCTTGTTGAGTGCGGTATCAACGACCTGTCCCGCCCAGACACCACGCTTGAGAGCATGATCAACGACTACAAGAACCTGATCCGGGCGCTGACAGCTGAGGGCAGGAAGATCGTTTGCTGCACTGTTCTGGAGCGCAAGCGCATCTCAGAGGGTGGCGCCGTGGCTGACGCTCAGTACGCGATCCGGCCACAATTCAACAACTGGCTGCGCAACCTGAAAGGCGCGGGTGTTGTTGCTGGCATCGTTGATTTTGATTTCTACGGTCACCGACTGAATTACTCCGCTCTAAACGATGCTGATGACGGCACCCACCCCAACACAGATCGTTGCGTCGAGATCGCTGGGGTGGTCGCAGCTGGCTTGCGCGAAGCTCTCCAAGCTGAAGGTTTATCGCCCGCCTCCCTTGGCGCAAACCTGCTCAGCACCCCTCAGTTCATGGGTAACGAGGGCACAAGCAACAGCGGACACATCGCGGGCAATATCGCCACAGGCTGGCGCTTTCTGGATGCGCAAACCGGCACTGAGCAAATCGCCTGCGAAACGCTGCTCGATGCTCAAGGAGGCACGCAGACGCTCTCACTGTCAGGCGCTCCATCGGGTTCAGGCCGTGCCCTGTACTTCCGCGACAACCAGTCAAGCATCGACCTAACCTCGGGCCAAACAGTCTACACGTCCTTCCGCCTGAAAACTGCGGGGCTCAAGGGCGTCATCGGTGTGTTTTCTCAACTCCTGCTGCCACTGTCGGGCGGCAACCAATACCTGACAGCTATGCAGTCGCCCTCAACTGACGGTGCGCTCCCATATCGGCAGGTAGCCGCAAACATGGACGCAGAGCTGTTCTCCATCCCCTACACTGCGCCGGAAGACCTCACTGGCTGCACATTCCGCATTGGCATCGCCTTTATGGACAACGCTGACCTTTCCGGCTCTGTGCTCCTCTCAGATGCCGCCGTGCGTGCAACTCAATAACCTCAGGGCATGGTGGCCATCCACCAAACGTGGCAATGGCGCAAGCTGCGCCCCAAGATCTTAATCAGAGACAACTGGACCTGTCAGATGTGTGGCGTGGTTCTCCGTGAGGGCAGGCGTCAAAAGACAGCAGCAGTAGTGGACCACATCAGGCCATATGATCTTAGGCCAGACCTAGAGCTTGAGCCTGACAACCTCTGGTCCGTCTGTAGGGACTGCCACGATAGGGAATGTAGACGGATCGAGGACAAGGCGCGGAGCATACGTCAGTGGACGCCACGTGGTGCGGACTGGATCGCTTCGGAGAAGATGAGGTTCAGGTTCGTGTCGCTGGACGGGTCAGTGGGTGGTCCCGGTGGTAAGCCATCTCGGGCTTGATGCGGTGCCCTCAGCCAGCTGCAGGGGGGGGGTGGTAAAAGTGCAACAGGGTCGGTCGGCCGCTACCCGCGCCCAAGCTTCATTTTCGCGCAGATCAGTTTTCAAAGGGGGGTGGGGGTCAATTGAAGAAGCCGGTTTACAAACGCCTCTTTGCCCAAGCTGAAGACGGCGAAGCCCGTGCCAAATTTGCTGACGCCGAATGGAAGGCGCTTTGCGAAGCGCTTGATGCGAACGGCCAGCTAAACGAGCAGCGAAAACGTATAATCGACCGATTGGTAAGGGAGCGCGTTGAATACGAGTTTCTCTATCCTATCGTGTCCGAGCATGGGCCCATCAAAGTCGGGCCAAATGGTGGCGACGTTTTCAGTGGCGAATGGTCCGCGCTCCAAAAGATCAAAGATCAAATCCTAAAGCTCGAAGAGGCGTTGAAACTTACGGTTCCAAAGAGTGATGAAGCCCCGAAAAAACCAAACACAAAAGCGCCGGCACAGAAGTTCCTTGGCAGACTTGGACCCAACTAGCGAATATGCGCGAAAGGTGCTCGACGGCGAAATTGTGGCGGGAAAATACGTCAAGCTGGCATGCGAGCGCCATTTCTCAGATTTGGAGGCTGGTCCGGAGCGAGGGATCTACTTCGACTATGACGCTGCGCAGGAGGCAATCGAGTTCTTCCCGGCGATGTTCACCATCACGGATGGAGCAAAGGCGGGCGAACCATTCCACCTCTTGGATTGGCACAAGTTTGTCGTTGGCTCGCTATTTGGCTGGTACAAAAATGGGCGTCTTAGGTTCAGATCTGGGTGGCTTGAAACTGGCAAAGGGCAGGCGAAATCACCGCTGATGGGCGGCATATCGCTCTACATCTGCGGTTTTCGAGAGATACCGCGAGCGCAATGCTACGCTATCGCCTCCAAGCTTGATCAGGCGAAGATCCCCTTCAAGGATGGGGCCGCGCTGTGTCGGGCGGAAATTCCGGAGATGGGAGAAAGCCTAGAGGCCCGCGGCGATGTGAGTATTTCCGGCAAAGGTGAAAATGCCTGGAGGATTGAATTCCCTCACAACAGCTCTTTCTTCGAAGCAAAGGCGACAACAGACAGCCTTTCAGGGCCGCGGCCAGACTGTGTGATCGCTGATGAGGTTCACGAATTTCAGTCGGTGAAGCCCATTGAGCTCTGGGAGGCCGGGATTGCAAAGAAAGCGGGCTCAGCTTTCATGCTGTTGGGAACAAATACACCTGCGATTGATCAGATCGTGGGCACAGAGAAATCAGAATACTATCAGCGCCTACTTGAAGGCATTTTTGATGATGATGAGGCGTTTGCATACATCGCGCGGGTCGATGATGACGATGATCCCTTTCAAGATGAAGAGTGCTGGATCAAGGCAATGCCAGCCCTTGGGATAACCTTCGGTTATGACAACGTAAGAGGCCAAGTAAACACAGCTCGGAACGATGAAGCCAAACGGCTAACTGTATCGCGCCTGTATTTCGGAATTCCCGTTGGCTCCAGCGGATTTTGGGTGGATGAGGCCGAGTGGCGAAAGTGCATTGGCGAGGTCAGTGAGCAGGATATTGAGGGCAAAAAGTGCTTTCTGTCGCTGGACCTCTCGGAGAAAAACGACCTCACGGCTCTTGGCGCGGTCTTTAAGGGTGTGGATGACAGGCTTGCCGCAAAGCTCTGGTACTGGACCACGCCGGGCGGTCTTGAGCGGCGCTCCACATTGGATCGCATCCCTTACAAGGTCTATGTCGAAAAGGGCGAGCTAAGCGTCACTGAGTCCGCAGTCATCGATTACGAATTTGTCGCAATGCAGATCAAGGATCTGGTCTCAAAGCATGATGTGGACAGCCTTACGATTGACCCCTCTTTCTGGGAAAAATTCAGAGACGCCTGCGAGAAGATCGGTCTGAAAGTCTGGGTTTACGAGGGGCCAGAGGAGCCGGAAGGCGAGGGGCTTAAGGTTGTTCGCCATTCGCAGGGTACGAAAGTCGCGTTTGGCGAGCGCAATTTGTGCATGCCTCATTCAATCACCCGCCTAACCGACAAGGTTTTGACCGGCGATATCGTGATCGAGACGAACCGACTGACGCAATATTGCGCGGCCAACACTGTGATCCGCACGGATGCGATTGGAAACCAGATGTTCGACAAGTCACGGCAGCGCGGCCGGATGGATGGAATGATCGCACTGGCGATGGCCACCGGCGCCTCTGAGGGGGTGAAGGTGAAGGCAAATGAGCCGAGCATCTATGAAAACCACGGCATTCGTACCGTGTGAGGGAGCTTGAATGAGCGTGTTTAACATTTTCCGCCGCAGCGAACCGCAGGCGGCATCTCATTCGTCGGTGAAATCTATGGCGGGCGACCTTGCAGCATTCAACGGCCTTGATGACCCTGCGCTCTATGAGTTCATCCGTACCGGTGGCGGCAACCTCACCGAAAGCGGTGAGACCGTAACCATCAAATCCGCAATGCGAAACACAACCATCATTCGTTGTGTTTCGCTGATATCCTTCTCTATAGGCATGCTGCCGCTTCATCTTCAGAGGAAAGATGACAAGAGCAACGCCACAGAACACCCGTTGTTTCGGCTTCTTCACCGAAGGCCAAACCCCTGGCAGACTTCTTTCGAATTTCGCACTTTGCTGGAGCAGAGGGCGTTGCAGCATGGTGACGCGTATGCTCGAAAGGTCTACAGCGGCAACAAGCTGCTGTATTTGATCCCGATGAATCCGGCGCATGTGACCGTGCGCCAGCGCGATGATTGGTCTCTCGAATACCGCCTGGACCGCCGAGATAAGTCTCCGTTGGTTCTGCCCCAGCGCGAGGTCTTCCATCTTCGCTACGGGCTTTCTGATGACGGCATTTCCGGCATCTCGCTGGTGAAACAATCCGCAGAGGCTATCGGCCTAGCATTGCAGGCTGAGAAAGCAGCGGCCCGCTTGTTCCGTAACGGGATGATCGTTGGGGGCGCGTTGAAACATCCGGGAACTCTGAGCCCCGAAGCGTATGAGCGTCTTCGAGCCAGCATGAACGAGGACGCAGGCGCAGAGGGTGCCCATAAGTGGAAGATCCTGGAGGAGGGGATGGAGCTTCAGCCTTCTGCCCAGTCCAACAAAGACAGCCAGGCAATCGAGAACCGCAAGCACCAAATTGAAGAGGTCGCACGCCCATTCGGTGTTCCCCGTCCATTGCTTGGGATGGACGATACATCTTGGGGCTCAGGCATCGATGTCCTTGGTCAGTTGTTCGTAAGATATGGGCTCAATCCGTGGTTTGAAGCTTGGCAGCAGGCAATTGAGCGGGATTTGCTCACGGAGCGGGAGGCGGATCTCTATGAAGCCAAGTTCAACCCCGGTGCGCTGCTGCGCGGGTCGATGAAGGATCAGGCGGAGTTTTTCGCCAAGGCGCTCGGTTCTGGCGGCCATCAGCCTTGGATGGAATGGCAAGAGGTCCGCGAAGTCATGGATCTTCCAGCAATCGATGCGGCACCGCCTCCACCACCGGGGCTTACAGGAAAAGGAGCTAAAAATGAGCCTTCGTGATCTACCTGACCTCCAGGTCAAGAAGTTGCCTTCAGTATGCGCTTTTGAGGCTGATCCCATCGCGTTGGAGCGTTGGAATGCTGGCGTTCAAGCGCGTGACAGCGACGATAACACCATCACAATCCTGGACGTGATCGGCGAAGACTACTGGACCGGTCGAGGGGTGACTTCTGAGCGTATTGCGGCTGCACTGCGCAGGATCGGCTCACAAGACGTTGTTGTGGAGATCAACAGCCCGGGAGGCGACTTCTTTGACGGTATCGCCATCTACAACATGCTGAGAGCGCACCCTCACAAAGTTACAGTGAAAGTGATCGGTCTCGCCGCATCAGCCGCTTCAGTAATCGCGATGGCTGGCGATGAAATACAGATTGGCAAAACTGGGTTCATGATGATCCACAATGCCTGGACCATCGCTCTAGGCAACCGGCATGATCTCATTGAGGCGGCTGAAACGATTGAGCCCTTTGATGATGCCATGGCGACGCTGTATGCATCTCGCTCTGGGGATGAGAAATCCAAGGTTATTGCATGGATGGATGACGAGACCTGGTTCAACGGCGAACAAGCCGTTGAGGTGGGCTTGGCTGATGGTTTCCTCCCAGCGGATGCTGTGACCGAGGACCAAACCAAAGCCAAGGCGATGGAGGGGGTCAACGCGACACGACGCATCGACGCGCTCCTCGCTAAATCTGGAATGCCAAGGACAGAACGCCGTGCGCTTCTGTCTGACGCAAAAGGGGGCAAGCCGGACGCTGCTCCAACCGCTACGCACGACGCTGGCGAACTCGCGGCTCTCGCCAAGGGCCTTTTCAAAATCTGAACCAAGGAGAAGCATTATGAATATGCATTCCGCACCCGCGAAGCCTCGCGGGATCGTTGCCGTGCGCGCTGATGCGTCCGGCGATATGAAGAATATCCTGACCAATCTGCAGAAGGACTGGCAGGCCTACAAAGACACGCAGGCTGAAAAAGACAAAGAAGTGGAAAACCGCTTCGATGATGTCGTCACGACCGAAAAGTTTGATCGCATCGACGCCAGCGTTTCGGATTTGCAGGCCGCTGTGGATCAAGCCAACGCCAAGCTGGCTGCTTTCGAAATGAATGGCGGCGCTGAAGGCGAGCGTGATCCTGAGTACAGCGAGTCCTTCCGGGCACACATGCGCAAAGGCGATGTGCAGGCAGCGTTGAACAAAGGTGCCGACGATGAAGGTGGCTATCTCGCTCCTACAGAGTGGGACCGCACGATCATCGATCGCCTGTCCGAGGTGTCGCCGATGCGGCAGATCGCTGATGTTCAGAAGGTCGGCAAATCTGGGTTTACTGTCCTGATCAACCAAGGCGGCACCGGTTCCGGCTGGGTGGGCGAGACTGACGCACGCCCAGAAACGACCACACCAACCCTTGTTGCCTTCACTCTGGGCAATGGCGAAATCTACGCCAACCCGGGCGCCACGCAACAGATGCTGGACGATTCTGAGATCAACCTGGAGTCCTGGCTTGCTGGCGAAGTCGATACCGAGTTCGCAGAACAGGAAGGCGCAGCTTTCGTTGCAGGCAATGGGACCAACAAGCCCGCAGGCTTCCTGAGTTTCGCAACCGGTGGTGTGAACGCAAACCGCAATCCTCTGGGCGCTGTTGGGGTTCTTTCGGCGGCTGGCGCTCAGGCAGTCACCGAAGACGAACTGCTGGACATGATCTACGACATTCCGTCTTCTTACTCGGCTGGCGCGCGTTTCATCATGAACCGCAAAAGCATGGGTAAAGTGCGGAAGTTGCGCGATGGTGATGGCCGCCAGCTGTGGCAGCCCTCCAGTCAGGCGGGCCAGCCGTCTCAATTGCTGGCTCATCCGCTGACTGAAATGCCTGACATGCCTGATATGACCAGCGGCGCGCTTTCGATCGGCTTTGGCAACTTCAAGCGCGGCTACCGCATCATGGATCGCTGGGGTGTGCGGATTCTGCGTGATCCGTTCACAGCAAAACCAAAAGTTCTGTTCTACACCACCAAGCGTGTGGGCGGTGCTGTGATCGATCCTCGCGGCCTTCGTGTCTTGCGGCACGCGTAAATCAATTGATCCGTCCCATCCTGGGGCGGACTTTACCCCTCTCAGGAGACAGAAAATGGCAACGCAAAAAACGGACAAAGACCAGGTTCAGCAGCCGAAAACTCGCCGCGCAATGACCCCCGAGGAAGCGAAGAAACGCGGTCTGGACCCGGCCGCTTATGGCAAGCCGTCCTCAAAATCGAAGGACTAGAAATATATGTTCCGCCCCATTTTGATCACTCCCCCATCCGAGCACCCCATCACCGTTCACGATTGCAAGGAGCATGCCGTTGTTGACTTCAACGAAGACGATGCGCTGATCCTTGGTTACATCGATGCGGCTATGGCAAAGCTTGACGGATACAGCGGTGTCTTGGGGCGTTGCATTATCAACCAAACGTGGCAACAGGGCTTCCCATGCTTTCAGCGGGAGTTTTTGCTGCCAGTTCCAGACGTATCGGCTGTCTCGATCAAGTATGATGACGCCGAGGGTGTGGAGCGGGAAATTCCAGCCGACAGCATCAAGTTCTATCCCGCGCCGCTTGGAACACTCGTTGTGATTTCGTCTGGGTTTTCGTTTGCGGCATTGGAATCCGGCAACCGGGCGCCGGTTAGGGTTGAGTTCACTGCGGGCTTTGGCGGAGCGGGTGATGTACCCCAACCCATCAGGGTTGCAATTCATCAGATTGTCACCCGCCTGTATGAGGACCGGTCAGGCGATAGTGGCGATCTCAGTGCATCGGTCATGAGCCTCATCAGCAACTATCGGTGGACCCGCGTATGATGCGCGAAAACGTAGCTTTCGATGCTCCGGTGCTTTCGCCGGATGGCTCTGGCGGTCACGAGCGAGAATGGGCGCAGCGCTATTCCTGTCGCGCCAAATTCATCTACTCGCGGGGATCAGAAGCCGTTTCGGCAGCACGGTTGGAAGGGCGCGCAATCTATAAAATCAAAGTCCGGCAGTGTGATGCATCAAGGGTCATTAAGGCGGATTGGCGCATGCGCGACACACGTCGAAGCGAGGCCTACAACATCCGTGAAGTTGACGCGATCACTGACCCAAAGTGGGTTTATTTGACCGTGGAAAGTGGGGTGGCTCAATGAGTGCTTCCGTGGAATTGCAAGCTCTGATCTACAGCACCTTGATCGCGGACGCCGGCGTTTCTGCACTGGTGGGTGAAAAGGTATTCGACGGTCGTCCCGACGAAACACAGTATCCGTGCATCACATTTGGTCCGATGGATATGAGCCCCGATGACATGGAAGGCATTTCCGGGCGAGAAGAGACGATCCAGATCGATATTTGGTCCCGCGATGGGGGGCGGCTTCGACCGTGCAAGGAGATCGCAGATGCTGTGAAGTCGGCGCTTCACTTGGCGGATCTGTCACTCGCGACGAACTGTCTTGTGAAGGTCGAGGTTGAGAGCATGCGCGTGTTTCTGGATCGCGATGGCCTCACTGCTCACGGCGTCATCAGCGTTATGGCCGATATCGAAGAAGCCTGATGGTTGAAGGTCTTGACCGGTTCAATCGTCGCTGGAAGGCGATCCCGAAAAACGCGCGGATCAATGTGCGCGCCGCGATGGAAGACGCCGCCACTGACATCGTCGAAGAGATGTGGTCGCGCGCGCCATATGATGATGGTGTTCTCGCGGCTTCCATCGGATGGACCTGGGGGGAAGCCCCGGCTGGAACTCTGACCATCGGAACCGTTGGCGGCCGCGAGTACGGCGCGATGCGCATCACGATATTTGCAGGCGGAGGAGATGCGTTTTACGCTTGGTTTCAGGAATTTGGGACGCAGGATATGCCTGCAAACCCGTTCTTTTACCCAGTTTGGCGGGTGCGCCGGAAAAACGTCAGATCCCGCATTTCTCGCGCGATCAGCAAGGCGATCCGCGAGAGTTAAGTCCGCTCATCAAAGAGGGAACTTCGCATGAAAGTCACTATTGTGAACGACACGACCTATCGCGTGTCTTCAGCGGTTTCGCAGTCATTCAAGGCGAAGCCTGACCCTTTGAACCTTCCAAAGAAGACCGCACAGGCCCTCATCAATCGTGGGGATGCAGTGCTTTTCGACCCAGAAACCAAGCATCAAGGAGATTGAAATGGGAACGGGAAAACAGACCACACGGCTGGTCATTCAACTTGGCGACGGCGCTGATCCAGAAGTATTTGCACATACCTGTGGCGCAAACGCGTTCGGCGTGACGCTCACCAACAACCTCGGCGAAAACGTGGTCTTGGACTGCGACAATCCTCTGGACGTCCCGGCTGCGATCGTGCGCCATCTGGAAAGCCAAGATACCAGCGTCACGATTGCTGGTATGGTTGCCATGGAGTCTTGGCCCACGTGGCGTGCATGGGCGGATACCGGCGCTGAGAAAAACATCCGGCTGAATATCGATGAAAGCGCCGCTAACAACGGCGGCCATTGGACGCTGCCTGCATTTTTGCAGCAACTTGAGATCAACAAGCAGAGCAGCGGCAAGGTGTCGTTCTCGGCAAGCATCAGTGGCGCCGGTCAGCGCGTATGGGCTGACGCAACCTGATGGCGGAAATTGTTCGTGAATGGGCCGGAAAGCCTCGGTGCTTCCGGCTCGACTTCGGGAAGGTCTTGGATCTCGAACAGGCAGCTGGCGAGGGCATCGGTGCGATTTTCCTGGCGGTGATCGGTGGGCAGTTCAAGGCGGCCTACGTGTATCACACAATTCGCCTTGCGCTGATCGGCGGCGGTGAGCGGATTGTCGATGCTGACATGCTGATCAAAGGCCACTTCGACCTGCGGCCTTACATGGAGAACGCGGCTCTTGCTGGTGAAATCCTGACCGCCTTGATGGCAGGGATTGAGCCTACTGAAAGCGACGAAGATACCGAGCCGCAAGGCCCGATGGTGTTCTCTGAAGTCAGTCAGATTTGTCAGGTGTTCAACATGTCCCCGCTCGATCTACGGGCGATGGAGTATGCAGACTTCGTGAATATGATCCGCGGATTCAACGCTGGCAGCGAAGATAAAATCCCACACATCAGCGAGGAAGAATTTGAAGACATTCTCCGTCGCTATGAGCCCGAGAAGTAGACTGCATGACCCGTTCCGTTGAAGACTCTCTTGTTGTTCGCATGGAAGCTTCGCTGCGCAAGTTTGAGCGTCAGATGGAGCAGGGGCGGAAGGCCGCGGTTAGATCGGCGCGGGGTGCAGAGGCTGCTTGGGGTAAGGCGGGGAAGCAGATCGCTGCCAATTCAAACCGTGCGGCCGTCGGCTTGCAGCGCGTAACCAATGTTTCCGGGGCTGGTCGCTTCGTTCTTCAAAACACGGCCAATCAGATCGGCGACATCGCGGTCCAAATGGGTAGCGGTACAAGCGCTAGCCGCGCACTGGGGCAGCAGCTGCCCCAGCTTCTGGGTGGTTTTGCCGCCCTCGGTGGGACGTTGGGGGTGGTCGGGCCTTTGCTTGGGACCGTATCGGCTTTGGCGATACCTGTTGCAGCAGGCTTATTCAGCATCGGTGAGGATTCAGAAGAGGCAGGCAAGAAAACAAAGACTTTCACTGACAAAATATCGGCTGCGATGGTTGCGTTGTCAGAAGTTGACAAGGCGATGTCTAACCTTGCGTCCGGGGGGCTCAGAGAGCTCCTTGAGAAGTATGGGGAGGCAAGCGAAGCTGTACGAGAGCTCCAAAAGGAGTTGTTGGACATTGAAGTTAGAGCCGCCAAGGTTGAGGTCGGCCAAGTCTTGGATAGTGCGCTTGGTGACAAATTTCAGGCTGAAATTGAAAAGGTATTTGGTGGAATTGGCGGGGCAGTAGCTGAGACCACGCGCCAAGAGATTTTAGACCTTGCAAATGAGGTCTCGCGAATGCAGGCAAGCATTTCGCAGCGCGAAGAGCTGGGAGTAATCGTTGACCCATCTGAGGGCCGTCTGCTGGCAGAGATGCGCGAAGAACTAGCCCTGCTAAATGGCGATTTAAAATCCTCTGGAGATCTCGCGTCCGAGATCAAGATTGATCCAGACCTGCTCGTCCAGATCAACACAGCCCGAGATGCATTGAAGGGGGCGGTTGCCGAGGGGGATTTCTCAGGAGTAGCAGATGGCTTGTCGCTAGTTCGCGACCTGCTTACCGAAGCAGGAACTGAGATTGACCAAGGGGTTTTGGACGGATTGGTCAAGGCCGACGATCTGTCTCGTCAGGCGGCTGAGAGGTTCAAGCAGGCAGCGAAGGCCGTCGATGAGATATCAGAAAACAGCAGCAATATTCCTTTGTCTCTTCAGCCAGCTGTAGATGCTGCCGCCGAGCTTGCTCAGCAATTAGGCGTGTCAGTTGGATTAGCTGAGCGTTTGGCTTCGTTTGGTGATCAAGGACTAGGTCTGAACGGAGATCCGTCTGGTAAAGTCTATTCAGGTCGTGGCTCTGACCCACGCTCTCATGGCGGAAGAGCGATCGACATCCAGACAGCGGAAGCTGCCGAGTTCCTCGAAAACTACAAGGATCCTTCAAAAGGCGCCCGCGCAAAGGCCGACAGGGAGCGCAAGCAGCCTCTAGGTGAAGCGCAGAGCCTATATCGAAGCACGCGTACCGAAGCTGAGCGCTACGCCATCGAAATTGAGCGTATTAACGAGCTGCACCGTCAATTCCCGAAAATCATCACCAGCGACGTGCGAGATCGTGCAATCGACGCTCTGAAAGAGGGCGCCACTGAGGTTGGTAAGATGGCGCAGATGATGGAGCGCAGTTTTGAGGATGCGTTTGCCAGTCTCGTGACGGGTGCGGGAAGCGGTAAAGATGCTTTGCGCGCCTTCTTTGCTGACATCAGCAGGATGGCTATTCGCAACGTCGCTTCAAGTTTTGATATCTCCGGGCTGATGACTGGCGCGTTTGGTGGCTCAGGCGCATCTGGCGGATTGCTTGGCGGTAAAATTATCCCCGGCATTTTGCACAGCGGCGGTGTTGCTGGGCGCGACGGTTATGGGCATGGGAGATCGTTCTCTTCATCTACATGGGCGGGTGCTCCGCGCTATCATCAAGGCGGAATAGCAGGACTGAAGCCGGGTGAAGTGCCAGCCATCCTCAAGAAAGGTGAGCTTGTTGTTCCGGAGGGTGGCAGTGTTTCCATGCCTGGCGCAGCGCAGCCCATGGGCACCGTCCAAGTCGAAGTCTTTGTGAATGATGACGGCAAGATCGGCGCCATAGCCCGCTCCGAAGCTCAGGACGTGGCCGTGCAGGTCGTCCGAGGCGGCATCCAGCAGAACAACTACCAGATTTCCCAGATGGACAAGCGCAAGTAATGGCTATCATCGATCTACCTCAGAGCCTGAGTGACAGACGGTCAAACGAGAATTTCTGGCTCCATGGCCAAACCGTTTCGGCAGGCGTTGGCCTTGATGGGCGTGAGCAAATCATGTTCGCCGAAAACCGCATCTGGCGCGGCAAGCTCGATCTGGCGCATCTGTTTGGTGGAGACATACTTGCAGCCCGGTCTGTGGGTACAAGATTGCGTGGTCGCGCCAACCTGCTGCGGTTGACCTTCTGTAATGTTGGCACTGTGCGTTATTTGGGCGATCTGGCGCGGTTCTACGCTGAGGCAAATGTGCGCGCGGAGGACGTTGCGAGAGGATATATCCCCTTTTCTGATGGTGCGGCATTTGGCGACGGATCTGGGTTTGCACTGCCAGAGAATGACGAGCCAACTGCTGTTGTTGATGCTCCGAAGGATGCAAGCGAGATCCAAATTGGCGGATATATCGGTCGGAACGCCACCGTTGGCGCGCGGTTCTCTATCAATGACTTTCTGTATGAGGTCGAAAGCAATGACTCTGGTGAGATCACATTTTCGCCGCCACTTCGGGAAGCGGTGAGTGCGGGCACTCTGGTCAAATTCTCTGAGCCGACTTTTCTGGTACGATTGGAGGCCGATCGCGGATGGGAGCCATTCACACAGTACGGGCGCCTTAATCGGCCAATGTCTGTGGATGTGGTGGAGGCTTTTGACCGGTGACACTCGCCTTTCTTGAGCACCAGCCCGCAGAGTTTCATGGCCCAATCATGGACGCCTTGGCGCGCGAGGCTGTTGAGTTCGCGGTGATGCTGCATTTCGATTTTGCCACTTACCCGGTTCGCATAAGCAACCGCACAGTGCCTTTCACCGATTTGGAGGGGCAGGAGTGGCGCGCGGGCGGCGGGATGCTGGTGGGCATGCCTGACCTCAGCGGCGGGCAGGGGCAACTCGCCCCCTTGCGCGAATACAGCCTCGGCATGCCGAAAGACCAGATGATCGAAGGCGATTGGCGCGGTGAGCTGGTGGAGCTGGTGTCAGACGTTTCAGAGTACCGCAGCCGGGATTATGGGCTCTATGGCCAGATCTTTACAGAGGGTCGTCCTTTGGGCCTGCCGTTCGCCATGGACATAGGTTTGATGGACCGCATGAACGTTCAGTTCGGCAATGGCGGGGCCGTCGCTACGCTGGGCTGTGAGGGACTTCTGGCGCGAAAGGGTGTGCCAGCCTATGGGATGCAGACCTATTTCGACCAGAAGCGCCGACATCCGACAGATGAAGGATTTCAGTTCGTCACGGAAAGTGGCCGGCTGATTGTTTGGACCAACTGGTGACCCTCTCAGATTTCATCGCAGACACCCTCTCGGAGCCTTTCGAGTGGGGTCAGAACGATTGTGCGCTGTGGTGCGCCTCGGCGGCTCTCGCATGCACAGGCTTTGACCCAGCTGCGGACCTCAGGGGCACCTACAACACATGGTTCGGGTGCCGCCGTGTGATCATGAAGGCAGGTGGCCTAGAGGCGCTGATTGCGCCCAGAATGGAGCGCTTTGATCCTCTGACTGGCGATGGCGTGGCGATTGTCCGGATCGCGGACCAAACGATTTGTGCGGTCATCATGTCGGGGCGCGCTCACGTAAAGAAGAAGGACGGCAGCCTGATGATCGCAGAGCGTTTTGAAGAAATCAGAGGTTGGTCATGGTAGCGGCGATTGCGGCTGTCGTGCCTGCGGCTCTAGGATCGTCGATCACGCTGTTTGGTATTCCACTTACTACGGCAGTTGGCGGGCTTACTCTGGCCGGAAACCTCGTGAACCTTGGCGGCACGTTGCTGCTCAGCTCAGCGGCCAATGCTATTCTTGCCCCGGACGTGCCAAACATCACCCCTGAGAACGTACAGACCAACAGCAAGACCGCGACCGGCCCGCGCCTTAAGCACGTGGGGGTGACAAAGACCGGCGCCAATGTGGTGTTCCATCGGGCCAATGACGGCTCTAGCTATCGCCTGATGGTGCATGGGCATGGAGAGATTAACCGTGTCCTCCAGTATTATCTGAACAACGAGCCTGTTGACTTAGATGGCAGCGGGTTTGTGACAGATTTGCAGTATCAAGGGTATGGCAGGTCTCGGGTTCAAATCCTCTCACGTTTGGGCCGCGTTCCTGAGGCGCATTACCAGAAGCTGACCGACATTTGGCCTGAGTGGAGCCCGAACCATCGCCTTGACGGGCAGTGGACAAGCCTGATCGTCTGCGAGAGCGTGGCGGCCCAGCATTTTCGGGGTATGTATCCGGCGGATGAGCCCGCCCTATTTGCGTTGGCCGAAACCTCGAAGCTCTATGACCCGAGAACCGGTGCGATCGCGTTCAGTGAGAACCTTGCCCTGGCGATTGCGGACCTGATCACGTCCGATGACGGCTTTAATCGCCCAAATGCGGTGGATTGGGGCAATATCTCCGAAGAGGCAGATCTTTGCGATGAGCAGGTTCCGCTCGCCTCTGGGGGCACCGAGGCGCGCTATCGGGTGACAGGTTCATACGGACTGAACGAAAAGCCTCAGGAAGTTCTCAATCGCATGCTTCGCGCAGGCGGTGGACAGGTTCGGCTAAAGCCAAATGGCAAGGTGAGCATAGAGCTTGCACGTGAGCGGGACGCAGAGTTTACCCTGCAATACAAGCATCTGCTTGAGGTCGCTAATCTTGACGCTGGCCCGGATGGGCTCGACCGATACAACGTTCTTCCCGGTCGGTTTGTGAGCCATGACCTGAGCCATGTCGAAGTGGATGCAGAGGCTTGGCGCGATGAAGCGCGCATTGCCGCAGATGGCGAGGAGCTAGTGGCCGGTGAGGCCTATCAGGCGCTTATGTCTCCAAGCCACAGGCAGACCCGTGGGGCCATGAAGGTCAAAATGGGGCGTGACAATCCCAAGCAGAGATTGCGGCTGGTGTGTAAGCCTGCTGCTCTGCCAGCCGCATATGAGAGCGTTATCGCTGTTGAGGTGCCAGAGTTGCGCATCTCGGGGAAATTTGAAGTCAAAGAGCACAATCTGAGCTTTGAGCAGGGCATGCTGCGGGCGGTCGCGCTGACGCTGCATAAGATCGAAGATGAGGCATTTTCTCTGGCGCTAGACGAGCAGGGGGCTGTGCAGGAGCTGCCACCGCCTGACACGCCTTCTGGCATACCTCTGCCGGAAAACTTTGCTGCGGCTGGCGCAGGCATTCAGAGTTCGCAAAATGTCTTTAGCGCGGGTATTGCGACCGCTTGGCAAGCGCCTCCCAGCGATGCGCTCTCACCGGTCTTGAAATATGCGCCGGCAGGAACAGGGGCGTGGGTTGATGTTGCGGTCGGGGAAGGTGCGAACGATCATCACGTCGTCGGCCTTATTGATGGGAATGGCTATGACCTGTGGTTTGCCTGGGTAACGCCGGGCGGTTTGGTTGGGCCGGAGGTGGTCCAAGAAAACGTCATTGCTGTTGCTGCGTCCACTCCCCCATCGGCGGCTACAGGGCTGAATATTGCGGATAATGGAGACGGATCTGCAACGGTGTCCATGACAAGCTCGGTAAGCGCGTCTTTGTGGCAAACAGAAGTTTACCGGGATGGGACATTGGTTGCGACGTTCTATGCCGGAATGGTCGGGCCAGACACCTTCTTTGAGTTCATCGACAACAGCGGATCCGGAACCTTCAATTGGACCGTGAGGTCTATCAACGTTTCCAACGTGCCAAACCTAAGCGATGCAGGGCCGGTGAGCGCCACCATCGCATGATTATCCAAAAATAGAGAGGCAATGAGATGCAGTATCCACATGGTGGAGCCGCCGAAATTTTCCGTGATGGATCTGGCCACAATCCAAGCAAAGCAGAAATCCGAGATTGGGGGCAGGTCATTGAGGGGGGCGTCGGCTATCTTATGCTGTCCGTGCTCTTGGCGTCGTCTCATACCTACGATGACGGGTCCATTGTTCGCACGCTTGAGGAGGGCTTTGCCTATCGCGCTGTGGCATCGGGAGGTCATATCACAAACGCCGGAGGTCAGGCTTTCGAGGTGCTGCCGTTCCGATCTGGGGCATATAACCTGAAAGCCTTCGGGGCAGTGGGTGATGGTGTTGCTGACGACACCGCCCCCACACAGGCCGCGATCAACGCCTGCGCAAACGATGAATATGTCTTGGTGCCTCGTGGCCTGTACAGGCTGACAGCGCCTGTCGCTATGAAATCCCGGGTCAGCATGGAATGTGGGGGGAAGTGGTCAGCAGGGTTCTTTGGCGATTTCAATGGTCCGCTGTTTTACTCCACAACGCAAATGTGGCGCAACGCATTCCGCAACATTCAGTTTCGCAACAATCACGATGGTCCGTTGGTCGCCTGCCTGTCTTACACAGGCTATCAGTCGATGGTGCAGGAGTGCCGATTTGAGTGCCATCACGGGAAAGCCATTGCGCTGAACGGCCAAGGTTATTCAGTCGAAAACAAGATCCGAGACTGCTATTTCTACGGCTGCCGGTATGGGATTTATGCCGTAACAGGCACACATGCCAACACAGATGCATGGGTGATCGACAACTACTTCTATGGCAATGGTCGCCAAGTAAATGCGATCTATTGGGAAACGCCGAGCGGCGGTGTGTTCCGAGGCAATCACCCATACGGCGGCACACTCAATGGTCACTATTTTGAGTTTGTGGCGGGCCTGAATGTTTCGGTTTTGGACAACTACTTCGAGGACGACACAGAGCCACGCATCAAGATCCAGCTTGGCAATCCCAGCTCATACATCATCGGTGGCAACAAATTTTGGCAGGGCGATGGCTCTGGCACCGATGCCAATGGCAATAAGCAATCGTTGATCGAGCTGGAATGCGCTCCGGGTGTTCCGCAGGTCGTTGGGCTTAATGGCAACATCTTTGAAGCCGGTGAGAACAGTGTCGATATTCTGCGCACCAATATCGATGTCGGCAATGAAGCCTTCAAGACCGTCGATATCAATCTTTCAGGCAACGTCTACAACGGCAGCTACAATCTGGGGACAAATACCCAGCGTGTTGTTGAAACTGATTGGCTGGGCCTAGCCAAGGCACACACAGATCAGAACCCGCTGATTGGTGTGAGCAGCTCAATCGAGCGCTATACCTTTGATGGGGCGGGCACTGGAACGCCGGGGCTGCCGAACAACACAATCCTTGAAGGTAAGAGCTTCAAGCTCCGCAACGAAGGGCGCGCGCTTCTCACTTTGTCCACTGCCCGCGTGGTCAAAGGCTCCAAGAAAATCCCACCATTCTCCGAATTTCAGATTTCAATGATCGACGGGGAATATTTTGTGCTGGGGGCTCCAACGCCTTTGCCACCCACTGAGCTTTCGGTTGCAGCCGGTAGTGTCGACGTCAGTCGCAGCTACCATACGCTTGATACTGAGGCAAATGCCGCCACCGATGATCTGTTCTCGATGACCGGTGGCCACGACGGCATGCGCGTTCTGCTTAGGGCTGCTGACAATGCTCGAACAGTGACGTTGAAAGACGGCGGTGGCAACCTTCGCCTCAACGGTGATTTTGCGCTCGATACAGTGGTTGATGCGATTGAGCTCATCTACGACGCCTCACTTTCACTGTGGGTGGAAATTTCCAGAAGCGACAATGCGTAAAGGGTGGGCATATGAGCAATAACGATCCAAGCCTCTGGCAGCAGGTGTTTAGTGAGCGCGGCGCGATCTTGGCATTCTTTGGTGCGCTTGGCGGTGCGGTACGCTCGGCAGCCTTGCGGACCTCGTGGCGTGAGGGCTTGCGGGTCATTTTTATTGGTTCGGTCACGGCCTTTGGAGTTGGGGTCCTGGCGCCCTATCTCGTTCGCCCATGGGTCGGTGAGCTGCCGGAGCATATGTCCGGGGCGCTTGGTACGCTTTGCGCGGCCTCCTTCATCGTTGGATTAATTGCTGTCACGATGATCGAGCGCTTCCTTGAGGGAAAAGAACTGGTGGAGGAGGACTGATGTCCAGAAAGCCACTACGTCGAGACAAAGAAACGCCTAGCGCCGACATGTGGCATACGCTGCGTGTGGGCTTTGTGGTTGCGATATTCATTTGGGGAGGCGTTGGAGCCTTCTCCGCCATCGTTCACTAAACCTTCTGACATCGGAGATTGCCATGAAACTGGCCATTGTCGTCGGGCACAACGCCCGCGCCCAAGGAGCTGTGCGCCGTGATACGGGTGAAACGGAATTCTCTTGGAACAGCCGTCTTTCAGAGATCATCGAAGATCGCGCCGGCCGCTTTCCGGGCATGTTTGTGAAAACCTTCTTTCGCGAGGATGTGGGCAGCTATCGCCGCGAGCTTCGCGAGGTCTACCGTCAAGTGGATGAGTGGGGGGCAGAGGCATCCTGTGAGCTGCACTTCAACAGCCACAGCACCACCAGCGCGACCGGCACAGAAACGCTGACCAGCGGCACGCCGTTGTCACGACAGTTTGCGATGGCCGTGCAGCGTGAAATGCTTGATGCACTTGGGCTGCGTGATCGTGGCTTGAAGACCGTCTCACGGACGGATCGCGGCGGTAAAAGCCTGTTCGTGGGGCGCGCACCTGCGATCTTGATTGAGCCTTTCTTCGGCTCATCACCCAAAGGGCTGGCGGCTACAGATGAGCATGACGAAATGGTGTTTTTGGCTGATGCGATCCTTCGCGGAGCATCCAAGGTGTTCGTGTGATCAGGGCGATCACTTGGGGCGGGGCTGCTCTGGCGGTTATCGGGCTGATTTGGCTGGTGCGCGATTACGCCACCGACAAAGCCGCCCTTAAGCTTGAGCGCGCCGCCCGCATCGCCGCAGAGGCAAGTCTTGAGCGTGCGGAAGAGGCCGCTGCGGTCCACCGCGCCCATCTGGCGCGCGCCGCCGATCAAGAGCGCGCGTTCCAAGAAATCCGCAATGAGCTTCAACAAATGGAGGGACGCGATGCGCCTTTGTCTGATCTGCTGCGTTCTACTTCTGACCGGCTGTACCCCGCGCAATGAGCCGACGCTCAGGCCTGAGCCGCACAATGTACCGCCTGACCTATTGCAAGCATGCCCCGGCTACCTGGGGCCGCGCCCGCAAGACGAAGGGCAGATCTCGGATGCCTTGGTGGCGGAACATGCTGGCCGCCTCTGTGCCAACGGCAAGCTCGCGACGATTGACGAAATTCTAAACGCCTCAACGGGCAACACAGTGGAGTGATCTATGAGCATCCCAACGCGAAATCAGGCTGTGAAGCAGGGAAACACAGGGACGGTGCGCAATGCCAAGGGCATTGTTTGCGGGGTGCGAGATGCGGCTTTGCTGGGGCTTTCTGGCGTTGATGTCCATTTCTTCGCGTACTGGCAAAATCAGATGCAGCTCAAGTTGTCTCTGTCTGCGTCTGAGTTGACCGTGGATGCTGCTGCGGGCGTCATCACCATCCCTATTGACGTTGATACCTTCCGAAATGTGACGCCCGGGACGCGTGTGATCTATGAGATCGAATGGCGCAGAGGTGATGAGCAACGAACCATCTTGCAGGGTGACATCGAAGTTCTGGCGGGTATCAACGATGACTGAGATTTTTGTTGAGGAGGCGCTGGCGGAAGCCGCAGAGGTCACCCTTGATCAATCTGGTGGTGAAGTTGTTTTGGTCACAATCCGTCCTGCGGTGCAGCAAGTGACAGTTGGGAATGTGCTGCTGCCGAACCCGGCTGATTATGTTGAGCCGGTCAACACGGCTCCTGTCGCTGGAGCCAATGCGGCAACTACCCAAGAGGATCGGTCTGTCGATATCGACCTGCTGGGCATGTCAAGCGATGCAGACGGCGATCCGCTGACCGTCACCAGTGTGAGCAGCGACTTTGACGATCCATCCACCGCAGACGTTGTCGAGACGGAGCACGGCCACCTTTCGCTGACCGGCGGCACAGTCGAATACACCCCGGACGTCAATTTTGGCGGTGTGGACGAATTTGAATTTACGGTCAGCGATGGCGAGGACAAGGCGCAAGGATCCGTCACCGTGACCGTCCAGCCGCAGAACGACGCGCCGACTGTTCAGGATGATACAGTCACGACCAATGAAGACACAGCGGTGACCATCGATGCGCTGGCCAATGATGTCGACATTGACGGCGACACGCTGACCATTCAATCAGTCACACAGCCCGCGAGCGGCTCGGTGGCCATCGTCGCAAATGAGCTGGTTTACACGCCCGCCGCCAATGCACATGGCTCCTTTGATTTCACATACACGGCCTCGGACGGGCAGGGTGGGGCATCCACCGCGACTGTCAGCGTGACCGTCGCGCCGGTGAATGACGCCCCTGTTGCGGCAAATGACAGCCTTGCCACGCCTTATGAGACACCTTTGGTTTTCGCGGCCTCGGCGCTTTTGTCCAATGACAGTGACCTGGACGGCGACAGCCTGTCTGTGGTCTCTGTGTCAAGCGGAGTAGGGGGCGCGGTTTCTCTTGCCGCTGGCAATGTGACGTTCACCCCAACTGATGGCTTTTCTGGTGTGGCATCGTTCACCTATGTGCTGTCTGACAGCAATGGCGGCACCGAAACCGGCAGTGTCACCGTGACGGTTGGTGCCAATACTCCACCGGTGGCAAATGATGATTCCGCAACCACCAATGAAGACGTGGCCGTCACTCTTTCCCTCATTGACAACGATACGGATCTCGATGGGGACACGCTCACCATCACCACGCTTGGCGCGGCTTCCCATGGGTCTGTTGCTGACAATGGCGACGGATCTGTTACCTACACGCCGAATGCCAATTTCAATGGGTCGGACAGTTTCACCTATCAGATCAGCGACGGGAATGGCGGCACCGATAGCGGTTCGGTCTCAGTCAACATCGCGCCGGTCAATGATGCGCCTATCGCGGTTAACGATGCCACCACGACCAATGAAGACACGGCAGTGGTGATCAACCTCTTGGCCAATGACACAGATCTGGACGGTGACAGCCTCACAATCAGCAATATCGGACCTGCCAGCAACGGCACGGTTGTCGACAGCGGCAATGGCACGGTGACCTATACGCCGGTGGCCAATTACAACGGCCCTGATGCGTTCACCTACACCCTGTCTGACGGCAAAGGCGGCACGGACACCGCGTCTGTGTCTATTTTGGTCAACGCGGTGAATGATGATCCGTCTGCCGCAGGTGACAGCGCGAGCACGAATGAAGATCAAAGCGTGACAGTCGATGTGACCGGCAACGACAGTGACCCTGACGGCGATAGTCTGACGCTTCAGTCCGTCACACAAGGCGGCTTCGGCACTGTGGCCATTGATGCGGGACAGGTGACTTACACCCCTGATGCAAATGCCAACGGCCAGGATACGTTTACCTATACCGTTGTAGACGGGAACGGTGGGACTAGCACCGCAACAGTAACTATCGACGTGATCCCCTATAACGATGCGCCGGTAGCTCTGGCTGACAGCTTCATCACGCCATTTGAAACGCCGGTTAACATTGCCACATCAGATCTTATCGCCAACGACACGGATGTTGAAAACGATGCGCTTTCAGTGGCCGCGGTTGCAAATCCGGTAGGCGGGACGGTTGCGCTTTCTGGAAACACCGTGACCTTTACCCCGGCCACCGGCTTCACAGGTGCAGCTTCGTTTGAATACACCGTGGCTGATGGCTTTGGCGGGACTGATGTCGGGACAGTATCTGTGGCGGTCGGGGCCAATGCCCCACCGGTTGCCGTGAATGACACCGCCAGCACCGCAGAAGATACAGCAGTGTCTATCGCCGTGCTCTCCAACGATAGCGATCTGGATGGAGATACGCTCTCAATCACGTCGATTGGATCTGCGTCTGACGGGACCGTGACAGATAACGGAAACGGCACCGTCACCTATACGCCTGGACTAAATTTCAATGGCCAAGACACCTTCACATACTCGCTCGCCGATGGGAATGGCGGGACAGCTACGGCGACGGTCACAATCAACGTCAGCGCTGTGAATGACGCACCGGTGGCTGCCAATGATGGCCTCACCACAGCCGAAGATACGCCGGTCAGCATCGATCTGCTGATCAATGACAGCGACTTGGATGGTGACACCGTGTCTGTGGCGTCCATTGGCGATGCAAGCAACGGCGCGGTGGTCGACAACGGCGACGGGACCGCCACCTATACCCCAGCAGCAAACTTCAATGGGGCTGACAGCTTCAGTTATACCATCGCGGACGGCAACGGCGGCAGTGACACGGCGACTGTGAGCATCACTGTAACGCCAGTCAACGACGCACCGGTGGCAGTGAATGACGCTGTGACAACGAATGAAGACACCGCAGTCACAATCAACCTTATCAGCAACGACACCGATGCGGAGAATGACACGCTCACTGTCACGGCTGTGGGTGCTGCTTCAAATGGCACAGTGGTCAACAATGGCAATGGCACGGTCACGTATACGCCAAACGCCAACTACAACGGCGCGGACAGCTTCGCCTATACCGTCTCCGATGGTAACGGAGGCACAGACACCGGAACCGTGAATATCACCGTTTCTGCGGTCAATGACGCTCCTGTTGGCGCCGATGACGCCGGCACGGTGGAGCAGGACAACAGCATCACAATTGATGTTCTGGCCAACGACAGCGATCCTGAGAACAACGTTCTGAGCATCGACCTGTCCATCTCCTCTCCAAGCAATGGCGCGGTGGCGATCTCCAATGGCCGGATCGTCTACACTCCGAATGCTGGGTTTGTCGGGCAGGATGAGTTTGATTACATCGTCACCGATGGCAGCGCGCAAAGCGTGGCCCGGGTTACGGTCACTGTCACGGCTATCCCGACGCAAGGCGGCTCTGCTATCGGATTTGATCCGTCTCTCTACGCGAGTGGTGTGGCCTATACCGAGAACAACACAGTGGCCACCAACACGGACGGCTCATTGCACTATCCCCGCGTTGATACGGTCAGCAGCAATCCCAAGAACTATGCGGAGGTCAGAAACACCGGCCCAAGCACAGTGTTCTTCGCTGGCCTCGGCACCACCTCATCGCCGGAGAACGGTGGCGGCAATGGCACGCAAAAATCCGGCTGGGTGGATAAAAACCTGCGGTTCTCTGGCGGCGGTTCAATCAGCATGGCAGCACAGGTGCGCGTTGGAGACACCATTCAAATCGCATGGGATAGCGCGGCGGCGTTGCTGTGGATGCGCAAGAACGGATCCGGTGATTGGAACAACACCCCAGGGGCTGACCCGGCAACCGGCGTCGGTGGTGTTGATATCTCTGGCATGAACACGGCGCAGCTTGTCCCTATGGTCAGCCTCCACTCTGCGGACGAGATGACACTGGCCATTGCCTCCGGTGATTGGGCTCATGCAGCGCCCACGGGCTTCACAGAGGTGAGCTAAGTCCATGCAGCTGCTTGATGGCGACAGGTCAGCCATTCTCCAAATCCAGTATGATTTTGGGATGTCTCGCGGCCCAGCGGTTGCGTTCTGGCTTTTGCGCGAGCGGGCAGGGAAGCCCGTGGATCACGTGCAGATCGATGACGCGATCGATGCCTTCAACGGCGCGACGCGGGAGCGGGATATCCGCAACGTGATCAAGCATGTGCGGGCGGCTCTGCGCAAAGTCGAGGGCGGCCCCACCATCAAGACGCTCTACGGCGGCGGGTACGTGCTTGAGCTGCCCGACGAAGAGACCTGATCTCACAGCAGAAAGGAACTTCCCATGAAACGGATGATCATTGCCGCTCTGGCGGCCCTGTTGGCGTGCCCTGTCGCAGCTCAGACCGCGCGAAACTGCGCCACCCGTGACAAGGTGGTGGAGCGACTTGCGGAGAAGTATGGCGAGTCCCGTCAGGCCCTTGGGCTTGGTGCGCAGGGAGCCATGGTGGAAATCTTCGCCTCTGAGGAAACAGGCAGTTGGACCATTACCATGACCATGCCAAACGGGGCGACATGTTTGATGGCCACCGGTCAGGCGTTTGAGCGGCTTTCTGAGGCGCTACCGGAGCAGGGCGACGACACCTGACGCTCTATTTGGTCACCAGCCTCATGCTGTATGGCCTACGCCCGCATTGGGAGCAGATCATTCGCCACATGATGTCTCTCATGGTGGCCTTGGGGCCTAAAAGCTCCAATAGCTGATCGCGCGAAAAGCCCCGACTATGAGTGCAGAGATAGTCCTCACAGCAGACCCATATAGACTGTGTGTCGCTCAGCTCCGATACAGGGCTGTCTATGACCTCGTATCGGCCAAGGCGGTCGCGGGGCGGGGGGTTTGAGCGGAAAGACGGCATGAGGCCGGTTTTAACCTTTCGCGTTTCGTTCCGCAAACGTTCCGCGATGGTTTTAAAAGTAAGTGATTGTTTTCAAAGGTGTGCGTGAGGGTTTTCGAGACCGCCCCGTTCGACCACTCCGGCACCTCTCCGTCCGCATAGACCGTGGTCTTGGTGAGGGCGTCGTTTAATCACCTTTCGATTTCGGCGCAAGTGGGATTTGCATTGTTTTGCCCAAAGCCTTCCGATTGATTGTTGGGACATAACGATACGTCGAAACGCTCAAAGCCTATCGACATCGCGGGTGCTTCAAAATCTCGGTGTGTTTCAACTTAATCTCGAAACACCTTAGGAAATGAACTAGCGTAGAACCATGAGCACACTCACCGCCCGTCTGGCCCCGTCGTCTGTCTTGCTTCCGCGTCTGGCAACTGTTCTGCTTGCTGGTATTTTTGCGTGGTTCAGCGCTTTTGCCCCAACGGCGCAGGCCGCTGATCGTGCGCGGGTTGAAGCTTTCCTGCAGGTGACCGGCTTTGATGTGGCCATTGAATCCATTGCGCTGTCAGCTTCTTCGGCACCGCTTCTTTTGGGGCTTGAAGAGGAAGATTTCGGGCTGCAATGGACCTCCCTGACCAAGGAGGTTTTTGACACGACCTTCATGCACAACCGGGCGCTCGATATTCTGGAGGCAACGCTGGATGATGAGAGCCTTGCCCATGCTGCGGCCTTCTATGCCAGCGACCTTGGGCAACGTCTGGTCGAGGTCGAAAACGCCGCGCATATGGGGGATGATGAAGAAAAAGAGTTGATTGGCGGGGCTTTGCTCGCAGATCTTGAAGCCGCAGATGACCCGCGCGTGGATCTCTTTCGCCGCATGACCGTGGCAATTGACCCTGAAGATGTTGGCTCAGATGCCATTCTGGAGATCCAGGTGCGGTTCATTCTAGCGGCCTCTTACGCGGGTGTGATTGATCTGCGCACGGATGAAGACGGCTTGCGCGCGGCCTTGAGCGAAAATGCCGCGGAGATGGAGGAGGAGATCGCGCTGGCGACCCTGCGCAATGCCGCCTATACCTATCAGGACTTCTCGCTTGAAGAGCTCATCGAGTACACCGAAGCCTTGGAAGACCCAACCATGATGACGGTCTATGAGCTTATGAACGCGGTGCATTTTGAGGTCATGTCAAACCGCTTTCAGGCTCTGGCTGCTCGGATGGCGGATTTGCAGCCGGCACAGGAGCTTTGAAAAGCCGCCTCGGAGGGCGCAAAGCGCCTGCAATATAAGGCTTGACCCAGAGCAAAATCCGACGCATAAGCGCGCCACCGGCGTGGAGTGTGCACTTTGCGCCGCGTTTTTGTTGTAACACAGCCCCAACAAGGGGCGCGCTGTTCGAGGCGGCACCGTCGTAAGACAAAGCCACAAACGCCAAACCCGCAAGGGGGAGGGGCCACAGGACGCGATCAGATCGAAGGAATAGGACATGTTCGCAGTCCTGAAGACCGGCGGCAAACAGTATAAAGTACAGGCAGGCGATGTTCTGCGTGTCGAAAAACTGGCTGCAGACGCTGGCGAAAAAATCCAATTCAACGACGTGCTGATGGTTGGCGGTGACAACACCGTTGTTGGCGCACCTTTCGTTGAAGGCGCAGCCGTGCAGGCAGACGTGATCGACCAGATCAAAGGCGAAAAGCTGATCAAATTCGTGAAGCGTCGTCGTAAGCACAGCTCCAAGCGCACCGTGGGCCACCGTCAGAAACTGACTCTGGTTCGCATCACCGACATTCTCGCGTCCGGCGCAGACAAGTCTGGTGTAAAAGCGGCAGTGGGCGCAGGCTCCGTTGCAGCACCTGCAGAAGCCAAACCAGCCAAGAAAGCGGCGAAGGCAGAAGCAAAAGCAGAGGCACCTGCCGCTGCAGCAGCTGATGACCTGACCGCAATCAACGGTGTAGGCCCGGCAGCAGCGAAAAAGCTGGCAGATGCAGGCATCACCTCTTTTGCACAGCTCGCAGCGGTTGACGTAGACAGCTTTGACGCTGTTAAAGTGAAGCCTGAGTGGGTTGCACAAGCAGCCGAACTGGCGAAGTAAGCGAAGTATAGGAGACTAACGATATGGCACATAAAAAAGCTGGTGGTAGTTCCCGTAACGGTCGCGACTCCGCGGGTCGTCGTCTTGGCGTGAAAAAATACGGTGGCGAAAACGTGATCCCAGGCAACATCATCGTGCGTCAGCGCGGTACCAAGATGTGGCCAGGCGAAGGCGTTGGCATGGGCAAAGATCACACCATCTTTGCAACCGTCGACGGCAACGTGAAGTTCCACAAAGGCCTCAAGGGCCGCACCTTTATTTCGGTCCTGCCAGTGGCGGAGGCCGCAGAGTAAGCCGACCTTAAGGGTAATGAGACATTTAAGGGACCGGCGAAACAGCCGGTCCCTTTTTCGTTTGATGAGGTTCAGTCAGAAAGATGAGCGTCGCAGTGATCAGTTTTGGCGTCTTTGCCGCAAGCCAGGTGGGCACACCCGGGCCTGCGAATATGGCGTTATTGGCCACAGGTGCACGCTTTGGCTTTCGAGCCGCTTTGCCTTTTGTGGCGGGCGTGGCCTTGGGCAAACAGCTGATCATCTGGCCCATCGGCTTTGGTCTGATGGAGCTGGCCGAAACGGTGCCCGGTCTTTTTGCCGGGCTGAAATGGGCAAGTGCCGCCTATATTTGCTGGCTGGCTTGGAAAGTGGCGCATCTGCGCCTTTCTGCGGATAAGGATGCGGTGACCAAAGCACCCGGTTTTGCCGCCGGTCTGCTGGTGCATCCGCTCAACCCCAAAGCCTGGGCGATGATCGTCGCAGGCTTCACAAATTTTGTAACACCTTCGACACCGGCGTTGCAGGCCACGGCCACCATCGCCATCTGTCTTTTGGCGGCGCAAGCCGTTTTTCATCCGATCTGGACCTATGCCGGGGACCGGATCGCCCAAACCGTCGCCGGAAAACCCGCCGAACGTTATTTGATGCGCACTTTGGCCGCGCTCACTGTGGCCTCTGTGCTTTACGTAGTTCTTTGAGGAGGAGAACAGGCATGAAACTGGATACTATCGTCAACCAGCCTGTGATCGAAACCGAACGCTTTGTGCTGCGCCCGCTGCGCCGCTCCGATCAGGGCCTGATCGAGATGCACACCGCAGACCGCGAATTGGCGCGCATGACCACAAGCATCGCGCATCCGGTGCCGCCCGGCGCAACCGAAGCCTTTATCACGCGCGCCCAATCTGAAGGCCGCGTGGAAGATGTCTGGGCCATTGATGGCAGCTCTGATCAGCAGCCCGAGGTCATGGGCCTCATCGGTCTGACACGTGTCGATGAAGGTCAGGTCGAGATCAGCTATTGGATTGGCAAAGCCTTCTGGAACACCGGACTGGCCTCTGAAGCCGTGCGCCTCTTGATTGCGGCCAACCCGCTGAACAGCAGCACCATCTTTGCCAGCGTCTTTCAGGACAACCCGGCCTCTGCCCGTGTGCTGACCAACTGTGGTTTCCAGTATCTGGGTGACGCGGAAAGCTTCTCTTTGGCACGCAACGCCAATGTGCCCACTTGGACCTACAGCCTGAAACTGGATTGAGCCTTGCCGTCAGGCAGGGTATGAGCGCAGAACGCGCCGCAAAAGGACAAATGTTATGAAATTCCTCGACCTTGCCAAAGTCTACATCCGCTCGGGTGGCGGCGGGGGTGGCTGTGTGTCCTTCCGACGCGAGAAATACATCGAATACGGCGGCCCCGATGGCGGGGACGGCGGCAACGGTGGTTATGTCTGGGCCGAGGCCGTGGACGGGCTGAACACGCTGATTGATTTCCGCTATCAGCAACACTTCTTTGCCAAATCCGGCCAGCCCGGCATGGGCAACCAGCGCACCGGTAAATCCGGTGACGACATCGTGCTGCGTGTGCCGGTGGGCACCGAGATTTTGGACGAGGATCAGGAAACCCTGATTGCTGACCTGACCGAAGTGGGGCAGCGCGTGCTGCTCGCCAAAGGCGGCAACGGCGGTTTTGGCAACCTGCACTTCAAATCCTCGACCAACCAGGCGCCGCGCCGTGCCAATCCCGGCCAGCCGGGTGTGGAGCGCACCATCTGGCTGCGCCTGAAGCTGATTGCCGATGTGGGCCTGCTGGGCCTGCCAAACGCAGGCAAATCGACCTTCCTTGCGGCAACCTCCAATGCGCGGCCCAAGATCGCGGATTACCCGTTCACGACGCTACACCCGAACCTCGGAGTTGTGGGCGTTGATGGGGTAGAATTTGTGGTGGCCGACATTCCCGGCCTGATCGAAGGCGCAAGCGAGGGAAGGGGGCTTGGTGACCTTTTCCTTGGCCACGTGGAGCGCTGCGCCGTGCTTCTGCATCTGGTGGATGGCACCTCTGGCACCTTGCTGGAGGATTACAAAACCATCGTGCAGGAAATCACCAACTACGCTGACATCCTCGCGGACAAACCCCGCGTGACCGTGCTCAACAAGATCGACTCGCTGGATGCAGAAGAACGCGAGTTCCTCAAAGAGGAGCTGGAGGCCGTTGTCGGCGGCCCCGTGATGCTGATGTCTGGCGCGAGCCACGAGGGCACCACCGAAGTCCTGCGCGCCCTGCGTGCGGAAATCGACGAGGACCGCCTGCGTCAGAAAATCGAAGAGACCGCTGACGAGGAAGAGGCACCGTGGCAACCCTGAAGACTGCAAAACGGGTTGTTGTAAAAATCGGGTCAGCCCTGCTGGTTGACCGCAGCACCGGCCTGTTGAAAGCCGATTGGCTCAAGGCCCTGGCCGAAGATGTGGCGATGCTGAAGGCGCGCGGCACCGATGTTGTGCTGGTGTCCTCAGGCTCCATCGCTTTGGGGCGCGGCGCGCTTGGCCTGCCTGCCAGCGACCTGACGCTGGATCAGTCTCAGGCCGCCGCTGCCGTGGGCCAGATCCGTCTTGCGCGCGCCTATGAAGAGGCACTTGCGCCACATGGCATCACCACCGCGCAGGTGCTTGTGACGCTGGAGGACAGCGCCAATCGCCGCCGTTACCTGAACTCCCGCGCAACGCTGGATCAACTGCTCACATTGGGTGTTGTGCCCATCGTGAATGAAAACGACACGGTCGCCACCGATGAAATCCGCTATGGCGACAACGATCGGCTTGCCGCTCAGATTGCGCTGACCACAGGTGCGGATCATCTGATCCTGCTCTCGGATGTGGATGGCTTTTATTCCGCCAACCCCATGACCGACCCAAGCGCCAAACGCTTTGAGGTGATCGAGACCATCACGCCCGAAATCGAAGACATGGCGGGCGAGGGGGTCTCTGGCCTCTCCAAGGGCGGCATGATCACCAAGCTCATGGCGGCCAAAACCGCCACCGCAGGCGGCTGCGCCATGGCCATCACCGAAGGCTCCGCCATCCGCCCCGTGCAGGCGCTGGAAAACGGCGCCAATGCCACGTGGTTCACAGCCCAAGGCACCCCACAGCTCGCCCGCAAGCGCTGGATCAACTCGATGAAACCGCAGGGTGCTCTGGTGGTGGACGCGGGTGCCGCGCGCGCGTTGGCCGCGGGCAAAAGCCTGCTGCCTGCCGGGGTCACAGCAGTAAACGGCGATTTCAGCCGCGGCGACCCGATCGAGATCACCGACAACACCGGCCACCGTCTGGGGCAGGGTCTTGCGGGCTACACCGCACAGGATGCCGCCAAGATCAAAGGCCACCACAGCCGCGAGATCGAGGACATTCTTGGCTACCCGGGCCGGGCTGCGCTCATCCATCGCGACGACATGGCGCTTTAGCCTTCCTCTTGCTAAAAATATCCTCGCCGAAGGCGAAACAAATCCAACCAAAGACCCTCAACAAAGGACAGATCTGATGAAAGACATCGCAGACATCCCCGCCCTGATGGCCCAGATTGGCGCAGACGCCAAAGCGGCAAGCGCGGAGCTGGCCTTTGCCCCGCCGGAGGTGAAACGCGCCGCGCTAGAGGCCGCCGCAGATGCGGTTTGGGCCCGTCGCGTCGAGATCATTGAGGCCAACAAAAAAGACCTCGAATTTGGCCGCAACAAAGGCCTGTCTGATGCGATGATGGACCGCCTGATGCTAGATGAGGACCGCATCGGTGGCATCGTCACTGGCCTGCGCACGGTTGCGGCACAGGAGGATCCTGTCGGCGAAGTGCTCACCGAGTGGGACATGCCTTCGGGCCTCAATATCCGCCGCGTGCGCACGCCGCTGGGTGTTGTGGGTGTGATCTATGAAAGCCGCCCCAATGTGACCGCAGACGCCGGTGCGCTTTGTCTGAAATCCGGCAACGCCGTGATCCTGCGCGGCGGCTCTGAAAGCTTTCACAGCTCCGGTGCCATCCACGCCTGTCTCGTAGATGGCATGAAATCAGCCGGCCTGCCCGAAGCCGCGATCCAGCTTGTACCCACCCGTGACCGCGCCGCTGTTCAGGAACTGCTGACCATGATCGACACGGTGGATGTGATCGTACCGCGTGGCGGCAAAGGCCTCGTGGGTCTTGTGCAGCGTGAAGCCCGCGTGCCGGTTTTTGCCCACCTCGAAGGCATCGTCCATATCTATGTGGACGCAGCCGCCGACGCGCAAAAAGCGATGGATGTGATCCTTAACGCAAAGACCCGGCGCACCGGGATTTGCGGCGCTGCGGAATGCCTGCTGATCAACGAAAGCCTTGTTGACACGCTTGGCACCGCGCTCGTTCAGATGCTGCTTGATGCAGGTGTGCGCGTGCATGCGGATGAGACACTCGCCAAGATCGCAGGCACCACAGCGGCCACGTCCGAGGATTGGGGTAAAGAGTACCTCGACATGGACATCGCCGCCAAAGTGGTTCCTGATGTTGATGGTGCCATCGCGCATATCCGTCAGTATGGCTCCAACCACACCGACTGTATCCTTACCGAAGATGATGCCACCGCCACGCGTTTCTTTGAACGACTGGACAGCGCCATCCTGATGCGCAACGCCTCCACGCAGTTTGCCGATGGCGGCGAATTTGGCATGGGTGCGGAAATCGGCATCGCCACCGGCAAAATGCACGCCCGTGGTCCGGTGGGTGCGGCTCAGCTCACCAGCTTCAAATATCTGGTCGAAGGTGACGGCACCACGCGCGCCTGACACCGCGACGACACCTGAGAAAAAAGAAAGGCGCCGATCTCGGGCGCCTTTTTTCGTGTTTAGAAGCGCACTTCCAAACTCATATCGGTCATGGCCACGCTGAGCGGACGGCCAAGCAGTTTCGCGCCCTGCGGCAGAAGCCCAAACTGAACTTTCGCAGGCACCAAGCCCTCAGGCACGTCGCCGTGAGACACCGGCCCCCAAAGCGCGGTGTCCGCGCGCAGTTTTTCGCTTTCCGCCAGCAGATACCAACCCGTGCCTTCTTTCGCGATGCTGATCGTGCCGCCAAAGGGCATGGAAGCCTCAAAACACATGAGAGTGAGGAAGGCGAGGCGCAGTTCGGGCCGCGCCACAGCGCCTTCAACCTCCCAAAAGGTTTCCACCCGCGAGCTTGGTGCCAAATCCGCAAGGATGGACTGGATCTCCTGCGCGCCCACCATCTGCTCATCCCCCGGCTGACCAAAAGCCACCCGGAAGAGACGGATGCGGGCGTTGGCGTTTTTCACGCTGTCCTCGATCATCTCCATTTCCGGGCCTTTGGCGTCGCCTGTCAGCGAGAGCAACTCAAGCCCGTTGCCGATGGCACCGACCGGACTGATCAGGTCGTGGCAAATCCGTGACCCTACCAATGCGGAGAAATCCGTATTATCTGACATCTGTATTCCTTTTAGAGACGAGTGGCCCAATGGACGATCTCAATGCCTTTCTTGAACCCGGAATGTTGGTGACCCATCCAGACCAACCCGACTGGGGACTGGGACAGGTGCAATCCAACATCGGCGGCAAAGTCACCGTCAATTTCCGAGACGCGGGCAAAGTTGTCATCGATGGAACGCGTATCATGTTGATGCCCGCATCAGAAACCTAATTTGGTTAACAAATTGTGCATGCACATCCGAAAACGTCAACAAGCCGACCCAACGACGCCGGTTGATTTTGCGCACATCCCTGCCTAAGAACCCTAAAAACAAAGAGGAAGCCTCATTCCCATGACTGCGCAGGCGCCAGACTTCGAAGTTAAAATTGTGAGCTCTGAGGCCGAATTAAAGGCCGCTCAGCGGCTGCGGTATCGCGTTTTTGTTGAGGAGCTCGGCGCAGACGGGCCGATGGTGGATCACGAGGCCAAACTTGAGCAGGACCGCTTTGATGCGCATTTTGACCATCTGATCCTGATCGATCACGCGCGGGATGCCGAACCCTTCGATCAGGTGGTCGGCGTCTACCGTCTGCTCACCGATGAGAAAGCCCAAGAGATCGGACAATTCTATTCAGAAGATGAATATGATCTCTCCACCTTGAAGGCCTCAGGCCGACGCCTTCTGGAACTGGGCCGATCCTGCCTGCATCCGGACTACCGCGGCGGGGCGGCGATGTTTCATCTCTGGAATGCGCTGGCTGCCTATGTCGCCGCGCATGAAATCGAGGTGCTCTTTGGGGTTGCCAGTTTCCACGGCACCGATGTGGCTGAACATGCGGCGGCGCTGTCTCTGCTGCACAGCCGGCATCTGGCCCCTGAAGACATTCGCACCCGCACGCAGGCCGATGTGTTCCAACCGATGGACCTCATGCCCGAAGAGGAGATCGACCGCCGCGCAGCCATGCTGTCGGTGCCGCCTCTGATCAAGGCCTATCTGCGCCTTGGCGGCTTTGTCGGGGAGGGGGCCTATCTCGACCATGCGTTTAACACCACGGACGTCTGCCTGATCCTCGACACTGCCCGGATGAACGAGAAAAACCGCGCGCTTTATACCAAGGACCGTTCGCTGTGAGCACCTGGGAAAGCGAAGAAGGCTATCCAACGCTGCCCAAGCTTGGGGCCATGGGCATTGTGCGCGCCATCCTGCGCGGGCTTCCTTTGGCACTCCTCGTCTTTGGCTGCCTCGCGCTCCTGCTTCTGCTGCGCCTGATCGAGCGGCCGCTCTTCGGCCTGCGCCGCCCATGGACACCCTACATCACGCAATTTGTCTGCAGAAACGCCTTCCGCCTCTTGGGCATCCGCTTTTCAGTTTCCGGCACGCCAATCAAAGATCGCGGTGCTGTGGTGGCCAACCACTCCTCCTGGCTGGATATCTTTGCGCTCAACGCGCCGCAGCAGGTCTACTTTGTCTCCAAAGCAGAGGTGGCAAATTGGCCCGGCATCGGCTGGCTGGCCCGCGCCACGGGCACGCTGTTCATTCGACGCGACCGCCGCGAAGCACGGGCGCACAAAACCATGTTTGAGGATCGCCTGCTGGCCGGGCATCAGCTCCTGTTCTTCCCGGAGGGCACCAGCAGCGACAGCTTGCGGGTTTTACCTTTCAAAACAACGCTGTTTGAGGCGTTCTTTGATCCGCGCCTGCGCGAGGAAATGCTGATCCAGCCTGTCACAGTGCATTACACGGCCCCCAAAGGGGCAGAGCCGCGGTTTTATGGTTGGTGGGGGGATATGGATTTTGGCCCACATCTTCTGTCGACCTTGGCTGCTGCGCGGCAAGGGAAGGTAGAGGTGGTCTATCATCCGCCCCTGAAGGTTTCAGACTTCGCCAACCGCAAAGCTCTGGCGCGGGCCGCTGAAGATCAGATCCGCGCAGGGCTTGGCCGGTAAGTGTCACCAATGGGGCGCTCTTGATCAGCTCAAAGCGCCCCACAGAAGCCTTTTGTCACCCGTTGTCACGCGCCACTGCGCGCTGAAACGCGGGCCGCGCCTCAATCGCCGCAACATAGGCCGCGAGCTTAGGGTAGGTCTCTGCCAATCCCAGACGATGGATCGCAGATTGCGCGGGGAACAGCATCATCACATCCACAGCAGACAGCTCATCCAGCACAAAATGACCTGACGGGCGGATCAGCCCTTCCATATAGTCAAAGTGGTTCTTGGTCTCTGACTGGATGCGCGGTTGCAGCGGTGCGGCGGCATCACCCAAAATGCTGGTATAGATCCCAAGCAACAAAGGTGTCATCGCGGAGCCTTCCGCGAAATGCATCAGCTGCAGATGTTCAAGGGAGGCCGCGACATCTGTGGCGGCCGGGATCATTTGCGGCGCGAATCTTTGGCACAGGATCTCGACAATCGCAGCAGACTCCGTGATCAACTGCCCGTCGATTTCCAGCATCGGCGCTTTGCCCAGCGGGTGGATGTTTTTCAGCGTTTCGGGCGCCAGAAAGGTCTCGCTGTTTCGCTGATAAGCGCAAAGCTCGTATTCAACTCCTATTTCTTCCAGAAGCCACATGATCCGCAGGGAACGCGAGCGGTTGAGGTGATAGAGTTTTATCATAAAAACAGCCCCTTAGCTGAGTGTTCGCACAGACAAATACACCGCCTTTGGCCAGCGGCGCTTGCTGCGCAATCGTAAACCTATTAAGGATTTTGCCGTGCTGTGAGGCGACGTCAACCCAAAGCGAGCGGTGTTTTGCACCTTTTGCAGCCAAGTCTGCCACTCGGCCCTTGCATGATAGTAAAACCTGCTGTAAACGCGCGCCATTCAAACCCGCAGGCGGGGTTTGGGCTTGGGCAGGGGAGACATCCCTGTCGGTCCGCCGGTTGGAGCCACTCTGAAATTCAGGGCGCTCTCACTTCTCCCCGCCAAGGCGTAAACCGGAAAAGGAAAATAGCATGGCTCTTCCCGAGTTCTCCATGCGTCAGCTGCTGGAAGCTGGCGTTCACTTTGGTCACCAAACACAGCGCTGGAACCCACGCATGGGCCCGTTCATCTACGGCTCCCGCAACGGCATCCACATCATGGACCTGACCCAGACCGTTCCTATGCTGGACCAGGCTCTGACAGCCGTTCGTGACACCGTTGCAAAGGGCGGCCGCGTTCTCTTCGTTGGCACCAAGCGTCAGGCCGCAGCGCCAATCGCGGATGCAGCAGAGAAATCCGCTCAGTACTTCATGAACCACCGCTGGCTCGGCGGCACGCTGACCAACTGGAAAACCGTTTCCCAGTCCATCAACCGTCTGAAAGAGATCGACGAGAAACTGGCATCCGGCGCAGAAGGCCTGACCAAGAAAGAGCGTCTGGGCATCGAGCGCGACCAGGAGAAGCTGCAAGCGTCTCTCGGCGGTATCCGCGACATGGGCGGCGTTCCTGACCTGCTGTTCGTCATCGACGTGAAAAAAGAAGCACTGGCCATCGCCGAAGCCAACAAGCTGGGCATCCCAGTTGTGGCTGTGGTTGACACCAACTGCTCCCCAGACGGCGTTGACTACATCATCCCAGGCAACGACGACGCATCCCGCGCGATCTCCCTGTACTGTGACCTCGCAGCCCGCGCTGCTCTGGACGGCATGACCGCACAGCTGGGCGCCGCAGGCGTGGATCTGGGCGAATTCGAAGCTCCGGTTGAAGAAGCCGTGGCCGAAGAAGCCGCAGCAGACGCGTAAGCGACGTTACAAATCTGACATGGGGGCAGGGTACACCCGCCCCCACAATCCGAATTCTGACGAGGAGAGCCACAGATGGCGATCACAGCAGCAATGGTTAAAGAACTGCGCGAAATGACCGGCGCAGGCATGATGGACGCGAAAAAAGCGTTGACCGAAACCGATGGCGATCAGGAAGCAGCAATCGACTGGCTGCGCACCAAAGGCCTGGCAAAAGCGGCCAAGAAATCCGGCCGTACCGCAGCCGAAGGTCTGGTGGCCGTCACCGTTGAAGGTGGCAAAGGTGTTGCCGTTGAGGTGAACTCCGAAACCGACTTCGTTGGCAAAAACGCTGACTTCCAGTCCATGGTTGCCAAAATCGCTGGCGCAGCAATCAACGTTGCTGACGTTGACGCGCTGAAAGCAGCGGATCTGGGCGGCAAGACCGTTGAAGAAACCGTGACCGACGCTGTTGCCACCATCGGTGAAAACATGTCCGTGCGCCGCATGGCGTCCGTGGAAGGTGACGTCGTGACCTCCTACGTGCACAACCCAGCGACCGACGGCATGGGCAAAATCGGTGTTCTCGTGGCGCTGAAAGGCGGCGACGAAGCATTCGGCAAGCAGGTTGCCATGCACATCGCAGCGGCCAACCCGCAGGCACTGGGCGAAGCAGACCTCGACCCGGCCATCGTTGAAAAAGAGAAAAACGTTCAGATCGAGATCGCTCGTGAATCCGGAAAGCCGGAGCAGGTGATCGAGAAGATGATCGTGGGCCGCATGAAGAAATTCATGTCCGAAGTGACCCTGCTGGGCCAGAACTTCGTGATCAACCCTGACCTGACCGTTGAAGCAGCTGCCAAAGAAGCAGGTGCGGAGATCGTTGGCTACGTCCGCATGGAAGTGGGCGAAGGCATCGAGAAAAAAGAAGAAGACTTCGCAGCAGAAGTGGCGAAAGCCGCTCAGGGCTAAGCTCCTCTGAAGTCGAAGACTTTGAACGCCGCGCACTGCAGAGTGTGCGGCGTTTTTGTATTTGAACAGCTCTGTTTTTTTCATCTACAGAGCTTTTGAGGGCAGGGGGCTTATCTCTCAGGGTCTCATCCTATAGGCCCTCACACGGCCTCCCAGAAGCCCAGAATGCATAAGGGGACCCTGAAACAGGATCCCCTCAAGCTGGTTCTACAAGCTGCGTTGATCAGGCCGCGATGTGCTGCGCTTCCGTCTCAGTGGCAACATCATTGTCAACGGAGCCATCCGCCTCTTCGATCTCAAACACAGACATTTGCTGGATCAACTCAACGGAGTTGTCTTCCAGTGTTGTACAATGCTGCTGTGTCTGATCGACCATCGCAGTGTTCTGCTGCGTGACACGATCGAGCTGCGCAATTCCGGTGTTGACCTCTGCAATCGTATTGGACTGCTGGTCCACCACCTGCACAATCTCTCCAACCACATCGGAAATCCCGCTAACCTTGTCAGCGATGCTCTTAAGTTCACCGCCCATACGCGCCACCAGATCCACACCTTCAGACACCTGATCCGAGCTGACTGCGATCAGATCCTTGATCTCCTGCGCAGAATCCGTGGATCTGAGCGCCAGTGAGCGCACTTCGGAGGCGACAACTGCGAACCCTCGTCCAGCTTCTCCGGCGCGGGCTGCTTCCACACCTGCGTTCAGCGCCAACAGATTGGTCTGGAATGAGATGTCTTCAATCACCGCGATGATCGCCGAAATCTGGTTAGAGGAGGTCTCAATCTTGGTCATCGAATTCGCGGCCATAGAGACAATCTCGCCGCTTTGATCCGCCTCTACCCGCGCTTCTGATACGATCTGCTCAACGTTTCGCGCGCTTTGTGCTGCAGACTTTGCACTGGCGGTCAGATCTTCCATGGCAGAGGTGGTTTCATCAAGCGTCGCGGATTGGCCTTCGGTACGTTGTGCCAACTCACGAGACGCGCTCGCCAACTCAGACGAGAAATGCTTCACGGTCGAAGAGTTTGCACGGATCGCAGCCAACAGGGCGTTCAGCTTCTCCGCTGAGGTGTTGAAGTCTTTGCGCAGCGTGTCCATCGAGCCAGCAAAAGCTGTGTCCAGACGATAGGTCAGATCACCTTTGGAGAGTTCTTTAAGTCCCTTGCCGAGCGCCTCAACAACGGTTTCAACCTGTCGCGCATTCTCGCGGATTTCCTCTTCCTTGCGCTGATTGTCCTCAAGTGCCTCACGCAGAGACGCCACCACACGCGCCAGCGCACCAATCTCATCTTTTCTCTGGGCAAGGCTGTCGTCCGCAGTTACATCCCCATCCGCCATACGGCTCAGCAAGGCCTGCAGGTGCGCGATCGGGCGGGTGACAGAGCGGGTGACCGACAGCGCAGCAAAGCCGGACAATACAACGGCAGACAAAAGGATGATCACCACATGCATGCCAAAGCTGTCCATTGCGGCTGTTACTTCCGTCCCGGCCGCTTGGTTCGCGGCTTCTTCAAAGTCGATGAACTCGTTGATCACCCCGAGCCAGGCAGAAAACAGAGGGGACACTACATAAAGCAGCTCAAGTGCTTGCGCTTGTTGCTGAGGATCACCCGAATAGATCTTGGCGGCGATCTCATCGACCAGTGGATTGGTTTTGGCCTGCACTTCAGCAATACGCGCGGCGATTTCGATTTCTTCAGGCTGCGCTTGCGTGCTGTCAGACAGAAGTTGGGTCAGCTGCACCTCGTTTTCGGCATAATCCGCAGCCAGTTTTTTGATCAGATCAATCTGCGCATCGCGTTCGGCGCCAGCAGGGATCAAAACAACATCGCGGATAGCAATGGCTCTGTCGTGTACGCTGCCGCGAAAGTTAATTGCATGACGTTGCTTCACAGAATTGATCTCGTTGATCTGCGCCAGCGTTTCGCGGGCTGCTTCAACCCTCCAAACGGCGACCATCGCGAGGCCAATCATGAGAACCAACATAAAACCAAACGTGACAAATAATCGTGTACCGATGGCTAGGTTGTTCATGTCTTCTCCATTTCCAATAGCCTGTCGCGATCGCCACAAAAGCCACCGCATGTCTTTTGGCGACACTCAGAAATTGGCGATAATGAACGGTTAAACGCGCAAAAGAGTTGATCAGGCGTTTGATGAGGGGAGGGCGTTTTGAGAGCCATCTCGCATAGGCGTAGCCTGAAGAAATGGCAGTGAAATTGCCTCAAAAACAAAGGCTTAAAAAAGATGGGGCCAGCTCGAATGGCTCCTTACGTTACAACAAAGCCGTTGGATCACTTTATGCATTTAGGTGCAAAGGTCTGAGAGGCAAAAGGCCTTCCATCTCTCAGAATGCACGCGGAAGGTGATCGTCCTCGTTATACCTTAAACCCTAACAGTACAGCGTCTTGCCCACGTTGGTATGAAACCGAATCTTCTAAGCCGTTGATTCTCGGGAGTGCAAAAACTCCGCACCAAACAGAAAAGCGACGCCACCTAAAGATGACGCCGCCCTTTTTTCAAGGCCTCCAAAACATGGGGATGGGGAGGCCACCGAAAATTGTCAGCTCGCGGTTGAAATAAACCAAAGCTAACGTCCGGGTTGTATACCGGTCAACTCAGAGGGCCTCGTAATTGCGAGGATCAGAGCCGATGTGTTCCAAGGCCAAAGCCACCACTCACGGAACAATTCGATAGTGCCAGTCTGACAATTAACCAACAAGTCAGGGATACCATACTAATGACCCTATCATGCGTCAGTTTTGCCCCTCTAGCAAGTAAATTTGACGCATAAATGACGCCTTTAGCAAAGCTTGGGCCGTTGTCTCTACATTCATGGCGTCTCTGGCGAGTCGCAAATGCTTCTCAACTGTCGCGGGAGTACGCTCTATCAACAGCGCAATATCCTGAATAGTTTTGCCGTCGCCGACCCATTCCAAAACTTCTCTTTGACGTTTTGTGAGTTCCCGTTCCGGGTTTTTGTAGGGCAGGGACTGGATCTTAAGATGTGCCACATTGTTGATCAGAGAGATCTCTCGACCTACAGATTTCCACAGCTTATCAACCTCTTCCTGAGACATGTCTGTGCGCGCACCCAGTGAAATCGCACCTTTGTGCCGTGACGAAACCGTCGGAAAACTGATCGTGTAGCCAGCGTTCAAACCGTAGCTTCTGTTGACCTTATGAACGCGCATCTGTTTCTCGGTCAGATTTCCAGCCGCAAAGGCGTTCTGAATGATGCTCCAGCTTTGTGCGCCAGCATTGTCCAGCGACCATTTCATCATGGGGCCGTCAAAATAGAGGCCTTCACCGATATATTTGTCGAGATAGTCGCGCTGGTGGTTGGACAGGATAAAGAAATCTTCCACATCACCCAGCGACATACCGCTGCGATAGTTGGTGTAGCCATAGATGATTTTGTCAAAACCATAGGTCGCCATTTTGGCGCAGTGCAATTCCCAGAGCGCCTCAAGGCTGGTCTGGTTCATCACCGTTTCAACATAATCCAAAGATTCGTCCATACGTGCATCCGTTTGGCAAGTAGACGAACAAGCGCCGGATCGGTTTACGGGCGCTCATTTCGGCAGAATTTCGAGTTTTCATCAGGACCGTTCATCCCCACGAACTAATCCTTAAGGTATAGTAAAGCCCAGTTATGTGTCCAGAGGTGGTTTCATGGTCGTTGGAATGTCACTAAATGACATAATACCAATTATATGAAATATAGATTACATCGCCAAACTTGGTCCAACATCCGGACTTTCCTTGATTATCAAGCGCATACAAAGCGCGCCTCAACGCGCCCTGTATGTCTATTGATACAAAAGTAAGTCAGCCGAGCGCATAGCCTGCGCCGCGCACTGTTCTCAGCGGATCTTCTCCGCCATGCACACAGAGCGCTTTGCGCAGCCGCCCGATATGCACATCCACCGTGCGGCTATCGACGTAGATGTCGCGGCCCCAGACCCGATCCAGCAACTGCTCCCGGCTCCAGACCCGGCCCGGTTTTTCCATAAAGGTTGCGAGCAGCCGGAACTCGGTCGGCCCCAAACGCAGCGCTTCGTCCGAGCGCGTCACGCGATGGGTTTCCGCATCCAGAATGATATCCTCATAGGTTAGCGTCTGACCCACCGAGGATGGCCGCACACGGCGCAGCTGGTTGCGCACCCGCGCCATCAGCTCCATCACAGAGTATGGTTTGACCACATAATCATCTGCACCGGTTTCCAGTCCACGGACACGGTCCACTTCCTCAGAACGCGCAGACAACATGATCACCGGGATGTCTTTGGTCTCCGCACGGGTTTTCAGGCGCCGACAGATTTCGATGCCAGATGTGCCCGGCAGCATCCAGTCGAGAACGATAATATCGGGCAGAACTTCCTGAACCATCAGCAGCGCCGTGTCGCCATCTGCGGCGGCCTCCACGTCAAAACCCTCTGCCTGAAGGTTGTAGCTCAGCACCTCGCGCTGCGCCGGCTCATCTTCTACAACGAGAACTGTGGGATGATCTTTTGCCATCTGCTTTGCCTCTCAAACCGCCTTTAGGCGTCCAGTCGGGTCGCCTTGGGGCGCGCTTCTTCCGGCATGGAGCCGGTCACCAGATAGATCACCTGTTCGGCAATCGCGGTCACATGGTCCCCCATGCGCTCGGTGTTTTTTGCCATAAAATGCAGGTGCATGCAGGGTGTGATGTGGCGCGGATCTTCCATCATGAAGGTCAGGAATTCGCGGAACAGCGCATTGTACATCTGGTCGATGTTCTGATCGCGCTCCAGCACATCCTGAGCCAAAGCTACGTCGCGCTGGATAAAGGCATCCAGCACGTCTTTGAGCATCAGCTGCACTTCCTGAGCCATCCGGCGCAGAGAGCTGTGTGCGCCTTCAACCTGCTCCATATGCACAAGAACCGCGGTGCGTTTGGCCATGTTTTTGGCATAGTCGCCAATGCGTTCCAGGTTGGCGGCGATTTTCATAACCGACAGCACAACCCGCAAATCCACGGCCGCTGGCGCACGCAGCGCAATCAGATTGGCGCATTGCTCGTTGATCAGATCTTCAAGCGCGTCCACCGCCTTGTCGCCCTTGCGCACTTCACCTGCGAGCTCTTCGTCGCGGTTCTGCATGGAGGTGGCCGCATCACCGATCGCCGCCTCAACGAGGCCGCCCATTTTCATCACATGCGCCTGAATACCCTCAAGGTCACGGTCAAAGGCAGAGGCAATATGTTGGTCGTTCATAATCCAGTCTCCTTAGCCGATCCGGCCAGTGATATAGCTTTCGGTGCGTTCGTCTTTTGGGTTGGTGAAGATCTGCGAGGTCTCCCCAAATTCCACCAGATTGCCCAGGTGGAAGAACGCGGTTTTTTGGCTGACGCGCGCGGCCTGCTGCATGGAGTGCGTCACGATCACTACGGAATACTGGTGGCGCAGCTCGTCAATCAGCTCTTCGACCTGTGCGGTTGCAATCGGGTCAAGTGCGGAACATGGCTCGTCCATCAGCAGCACTTCTGGTTCGGTTGCCACAGCACGCGCAATACAAAGACGCTGCTGCTGACCACCGGACAAACCGGTGCCCGGCGCGTGCAGACGGTCTTTCACCTCATCCCAAATCGCGCCACGGCGCAGGGATTTCTCAACAATATCATCGAGATCTGCCTTGTTCTTGGCGAGACCGTGGATGCGTGGACCATAAGCGATGTTGTCATAGATCGACTTTGGGAACGGGTTCGGTTTCTGGAACACCATGCCCACTTTGGCGCGCAGCTGCACAGGATCGACGCGCTTGTCATAGATGTCTTCGCCATCAATCAGGATGTCACCTTGCACGCGACACACATCAATTGTGTCGTTCATCCGGTTGATACAACGCAGGAAAGTGGACTTGCCGCAACCGGACGGGCCGATAAAGGCGGTCACAGCTTTGGCGTCGATATCGACGTTCACGTCTTTGATCGCATGGGTGTCGCCGTAATATACCTGCACGTTACGGGCGGAGATTTTGGTTGAATTCTGGTCCACAGCGGCCCCCAGTTCAGCTTGATCGTACATGTGTTTCAATCCTTTGCTTACCAACGGCGCTCAAACCGGCGGCGCAGGATGACTGCGAGAGTGTTCATTGAGATGAGGAAGACCAACAGAATGATGATCCCGCCCCAAGCGCGTTCATAATAGGCTGGGTCAGCCCGTTTTGCCCATTCATAGATCTGCGCGGGCATCGCGGAGTTTGGATCGAGCAGACCGCTGGCAATGCCGTCCGGCGCGTTGGAGGCAATATAGCCCACCATACCAATCAGCAGCAGAGGTGCGGTTTCCCCAAGCGCCTGCGCCAGACCAATGATGGTGCCGGTCAGGATGCCAGGCGCAGCCAGCGGCAGCACGTGGTGGAAGACCGATTGCATCTTGGAGGCCCCTACCCCCAGCGCTGCATCACGGATGCTTGGCGGCACTGATTTCAGCGATGCACGGGTGGAGATGATGATTGTTGGCAAGGTCATCAGTGTCAGCACCAAACCACCCACCAGCGGTGCGGATTGCGGCAGGTGCATGAACTGTATGAAAACCGCCAGACCAAGGATACCAAACACGATGGAAGGCACCGCTGCGAGGTTGGAGATATTCACCTCAATAAGATCTGTCAGGCGGTTCTTAGGCGCAAATTCCTCAAGATAGATCGAAGCGGCTACGCCCAATGGCAGCGCCAGGAACAGCACCACAAACATCATGAACAACGAGCCCAGCATGGAGACACCGATACCGGCTTGCTCTGCGCGACTTTCAGATGCATCCGCGCCGAAGATGAAGGCCGGGTTGAATGTTTTTGCCAGAACGCCCGCGTCCTGAAGCCCATCCACGATGTCGAGGTGCTCTGCGTCGATGTTCTTGTCACGCGCCAGATGTTCGCGCTTCACGCGGTCCTTCAGATAGCCGTCAACGCGGCTGGAAGCGAGAAACTTGAACTCGACGGTCTGACCAATCAGCGCCGGATTGTCGATCACCGCCGCGCGCACCTGACCAGCTGCGGAGGCCGAAATCAACGCCTTCATGTCTTTGGACTTTTTCAGCGGCGTTTCAATGCCCGCATCCTCGACCGCTTTCAAAACTGCCTTTTGGATCAGAGGGTTATAGCCGAAGGTTGAGACCTTCTTGATGTCGTCGATGTTGCGGTTGCCCTTTTTGTCGAGCTTGGCTTCATCCAGATAGACCGGCACCGTGATGAAGGTCTGCTGGAAAGCGCCAATACCGCTTGTCACGATGGAAAACAGCAACACGATCAGAAACAGGATGCCTGTCGAAATCGCCGCGACACCATAGGCGCGGAAGCGTTTCTCGGCGGCATTGCGCTTCTTGGTGCGCGCATCCACGGTCGTGAGCGAGCCGGACTGCGGCTTTGCGCCAGCGTTGGGAAGGCTTGCGTCGGTCATTCGTACTGCTCCCGATACTTACGGACGATGTAGAGGGCAAAGACGTTCAGCCCCAAAGTCAGAACAAAAAGTGAGATCCCAAGGGCAAAGGCCACCAGCGCCTCAGGAGAGGCAAAGTCAGAGTCCCCGGTCAGCTGAGAGACGATCTTGGCGGTCACGGTGGTCATGGCTTCAAACGGGTTGAGCGACAGCCGTGCAGCGGCTCCTGCCCCCATCACCACAATCATGGTCTCGCCAATCGCACGGCTTGCGGCCAGAAGGATCGCACCAACGATGCCCGGCAACGCCGCTGGCAGGATCACCTGCTTGATGGTCTCAGACTGGGTTGCGCCCAGACCATAAGAGCCGTCACGCATCGCCTGCGGTACCGCGTTGATGATGTCATCAGACAGCGAGCTCACAAATGGGATCAGCATGATGCCCATGGCGATACCAGCGGTCATCACCGCGCGGCCACCGCTCATCCAGCCCGCGCCATCTTCGCCAAACACGGATACCAGTAGCGGCCCGATGGTCAGCAGTGCGAAGAGACCGTAAACGATGGTCGGGATACCCGCGAGGATTTCCAGCAGCGGCTTCGCAATGCCGCGCACACGTGGTGTGGCGTACTCAGACAGATAGACCGCAGCGAACAGGCCAATCGGCACAGCCACCAAAAGCGCGATGATCGAGATATAGATCGTCCCCCACAGCAGCGGCAGGATACCCAGCTTGGAGGCCCCACCACGGCCGGAGAAGCTTGGCGCCCATTCCAGCAGCGTGAAGAAGTCCGCCGCCGGATAGAGACGGAAGAATTCGGCGGTGTTGAACACCAGCGAGAGCACGATGCCAATGGTGGTGAGGATCGCGACAGAAGCCGCCGCCATCAGCAGCGCCAGAACACCCTGCTCCACCACATTGCGCGCCTTGTAGTCTTTGTCGGCCTGACGCACGGCAAAGCCTGCGGCACCCAGCGACACCAGAAGCACCAGTGCGGCCAAAATCAGGCTGCCGGTGTTGGTCATGGTGCGGTAGGCCTGTGCGGCCAGCAAAATTGGCTGGGTGATGGTGGAGGTCACAACCTGCCCCGCCTCTTTCAGGCTGGCGGTCAGCGCCTCAACATCGACACCCGGATCGTTGGAAAGTTCCTGAGAGATCACGCCGGCAGCCACAGCGTTGTTCAGCCCGTCCGCGGTGCGGCGCACCTCGGCCATCACGAGGCCAATGCTGGAGCCTTCTTTGATCTCGGCTTCAGGGATCATGCCGGAAATGCTGTTCTGGATGACAAGTGGCTGAGCAATCAGCCAAACAATCATCAACCCGAACGCGGGGGCCACGACTTTCATAAACACATTCCAGCCGTAGTAGTTCGGCAGGGAATGGAGATTTCGTGCGTCACCACCAGCGCTGCTCAACGCGCGCTGTCTCCCAAAAATAAAGCCGACGATGGATATCGCCAGCACAATCACACAGAGCCAAATTACAGGCATGGGTCCCCCAGTAGTCTTATTCCAAGACAAATTGGAAAAGAGGCGGCGACGGGCGCCGCCTCAATTTGTTTCATCGACACTCAGGTCGGATTAGCTGTCGCCACCCATGGTTTTCTCAGCAGCAACTGCATCCTGAGTTTCAACCAGTGCTGGGTCGGACACGAGGCCGTACTCTGCCAGAGGGCCGTCGCCGCCTGCGATCTCATCGGAGATGAAGAACTCAGCATATTCTTTCAGGCCAGGGATCACGCCGATGTGCGCTTTCTTCACGTAGAAGTACAGCGGGCGGGACACAGGGTATTCGCCGGTGGAGATGGTTTCGGTGGAAGGCTCAACGCCCGCCATGGTCGCCACTTTCAGCTTGTCGGTGTTGTTCTCATAGAACGCCAGGCCAAACACGCCGATGCCGTTTGCGTTGGAGTCGATGGACGCCAGAGTCTCGGTGTAGTCACCGTCGATGTCCACGGCGCGGCCGTCAGACATCACTTCCAGACATGCGTCTTCTGCATCGTCTTCAGACATGCCAGCGTGGATCATCGCTTCAAAAGCGCCAGTGGCTTCACAGCCTGCTGCAACAACTTTCTCTTCGAACACTTCACGGGTGCCGTGCTTGGTGCCTGGGATGAACGCCAGGATGTCTTCGGCTGGCAGGTCAGCGTTGAAGTCGGACCATTTCTTGTGCGGGTTATCAACCAGCTTGCCGTCAACCATCACTTTTGGAGCCAGCGCGTTGAAGATGTCAGACTGCGTGAAAGCCACATACTCAGGGCCGTTCAGCTGGGAAGCAAATACGATGCCGTCATAACCGATGCGCACTTCGATGATGTCGGTCACACCATTCTCGGCACAGGCTTTGATCTCTTTGTCGCGGATTTTGCGGGACGCGTTTGCAACGTCGGTGTGCTCGGTGCCAACACCCTGGCAGAAGCGCTTCAGACCTGCGGAAGAACCACCGGATTCAACAACCGGGGTTGGGAAGTCGAAGTTTTCGCCGAAAGCTTCTGCAACGATGGAAGCGTAAGGCAGAACCGTGGAGGAACCGGCGACCTGAACTTGGTCACGCGCGGCGGCAGAAGTGGCAGCAACGGCCGCGATGGCCAGAGCAGAGGCAGTCAGTTTGACAGACATTAATTTAACTCCATGTGTTGTGGACTGTGTCGTTGTCAGTCTCACGACGCGGTCTAATGCGCCTGTTCGAAGCTTTTGTGACGGCTATGTAACAGCTGTATGACAGCGGGCCAGAAAATATGTCTTTTGAGCAAAAAAGACGTTAGGTAAAAGTTAACGCAGCGGAAGCAACACTTTGAAAACACTACCTTTACCCACCACGCTGTCGATCTGCAGACGCCCCCGGTGACGGTTAATAATGTGTTTTACAATTGCGAGGCCAAGGCCGGTTCCGCCCATTTCCCGCGACCTATGAGAGTCGATCCGGTAAAAACGCTCCGTTAAACGTGCAATGTGCACAGAGTCGATTCCCGGACCGTCATCTTTGACCGCCAATGCAAAGCCCGGCCCCATCACACCATTGCTATTGCTGCGCTCTTTGAGGGTCACAGTCACCTGCGTGCCGCGCCCGCCGTATTTCAGCGCGTTCTCCACAAGGTTTGTGACAACCTGCAAAAGTTGATCCGCATCGCCTGCCACCACGGCCGGATCGCGCTCCCGCGCGTAGATCAGCGCGCAATCGTTGTCTTCTGCCATTGGCCCAAGATTCTGCAGCACAGAGCGGATCACCTGATCCAGATCCACCGGATCCGTGGGCCGCATCCGTGAAACCTCTTCCACACGGCTCAAAGACAGCAGATCCCCCACAAGGCGGTTCATCCGGCTCGCTTCGGCCGACATGATGCCAAGGAAACGGTCCTGCGCCTTGGGATCCGCCCGCGCAGGCCCTTGCAGCGTTTCCACAAATCCAAGGATTGCGGTCAGCGGCGTGCGCAGCTCGTGGCTCACATTGGCCACAAAGTCGCGGCGCATCTGATCGAGCTGCTGCATTTCGGTGACGTCCTGAAAGCAGATCAACACACCTTTGAAGCTCTGCCCGCCCTGCGGCAGGCGCAAACCCCGTGGCCCGCTGTCATCAGGTGTCAATGTCACGGGCGAGCAGGTCACATCATACCGATGTTCCTGCGGACCTTCGCTGTGCAGATAGATCGCGCGTTGCGCGTCGCCTTCGCGCAGGCAATCCTCGACCGCCGTGTTCAAGCTCGGCTGGCGAAACACCAGGATCAGAGGGCGATCCCCATCCGCATGCGGGTTCAGCTTCACCGCCGCCGCATTGCCGCCAATGATCCGGGCGCGGCTGTCCACCAGCACCGCTGGTAGCGGGATGGCCTCCAGATAAGACCTGTAAAACTCACGCTGCATGTCGACTCCCTGCCTCAAACACCGCGCCATTTCGGCATGGCGCACTTGCAAGGCTCAAACCGCAGATTTGTAACAGAGATATGACAAATCCGGCCAGCAAAGCCAGCTTTGTCATATTTCGCCGCCCGCGCGTCAGATTTCGCGCAGCCCCGTTTTGTAGCGCAGGAAGTTCTCCTGATAATGCAGCGCCGACAGCCGCAGCTTGGCAATCGCCGCCTCATCCAGCGTGCGCACCACCTTGCCTGGCGTGCCCATCACAAGGCTGCCATCCGGAATCTCTTTGCCTTCCGGGATCAACGCCCCTGCCCCGATCAGGCAGTTTTTGCCAATCTTGGCGCCATTCAGCACGATTGCGCCCATGCCGATCAGGCTGTTCTCTCCGATGGTGCAGCCATGCAGCATCACCTTATGGCCAATCGTACATCCCGCACCGATCGAAAGCGGAAAGCCCATATCCGTGTGCAGCACACAGTTTTCCTGCACATTAGAGCCAGCGCCAACGCGAATTTCTTCGTTGTCACCGCGCAGCGTGCTGCCAAACCAGACCGAGGCACCGGCCTCCAGCACCACATTGCCGATCAGATTGGCATCCGGCGCACACCAGCTGTTCTCGTCCTGCTGCGGCTGCACCCCATCCAGCTCGTAAATCGCCATCAGGACATCTCCTCAAACTGCATCTGCAACTGGCGCACATGATCCTGCAGCTCAGGCTGCTGAATCCGGCGCATCCGCTCGGCTTCGACAATGGTTTTCAAGCGCGCTTCAGTCTCATCCAGATCGTCGTTGACCAGCACATAGTCATAATAGCCCCAGTGGCTGATCTCATCCCAGCTCTTGAGCATACGCTTGGCGATCACATCCTCACTGTCCTGCGCACGGGTTTCCAGGCGGCGGCGCAGCTCAACAATGCTGGGCGGCAGGATAAAGATCGACAGCGCGTGTTTGCCGAGATCCGAATTGCGGATCTGGATCTCACCTTGCCAATCCACGTCAAACAACACGTCTTGACCGGAATCGATGGTCTCTTTCACAGGGCCCGCTGGGGAGCCGTAGAAATTCCCGAAGACGTGTGCGTGCTCCAGCATCTGGCCTTCCGCCACCTGCGCCTTGAACGCATCTTCTTTCATAAAGAAGTATTCGCGCCCGTGCTCCTCGCCGGGGCGTGGTGCGCGCGTGGTGGCAGAGACCGAAAACTTCAGGCCCGGATCCCAGGCCATCAGGCGCCGCGCCAGCGTTGATTTCCCTGCGCCGGAGGGGCTCGACAAAATGATCAGAAGGCCGCGTCTGTTGCTCATAGTCTCATTCCACGTTTTGAACCTGTTCCCGCATCTGATCTATCACGGCTTTGAGGTCCAGCCCAATCCGCGTCAAATCCACCGATTGCGCCTTGGAACAGAGCGTATTGGCCTCACGGTTGAATTCCTGCATCAGAAAATCGAGCTTACGACCAATCGGGCTGCCGGTTTCAATCAGCCCGCGCGCGGCCTCAACATGGGCACGCAGCCGGTCCAGCTCTTCCATAACATCGGATTTCACCGCCAGCATCGCCAGCTCTTGTGCCACTCGGGCTTCATCCGCCCCGTCACTGTTCTCAAGAACCCGCGCCAGATTGCTGCGCAGGGTGTCCGCACTTTCCGCCCGCCGCGCCTCTGCCGCCTCTGCCGCCTGCGCGGTCAGTGTTTCAATCTGGCTGAGCTGATCCATCAACACGGTATGCAGCGCCTGTCCTTCCTGTTGGCGCATCGCCTTAAAGCTCTCAAGCAACGCAGGCACCTCCGCCATCAGCGCCTGCAACAGCGCTTTGGTGTCGGTCTCCTCAGAGGTGGTTTCCAAGACGCCCCTGATACCCAGTACATCGCTGGCCTTTGAGGGTGCGAGCGTCACACCGGCCTCTGCCGCCTGCGCCTCTGCCGTCTTGATCGCACTCAGCACGGCGGCCAGCTGTCCGGCGTTCACCGACAGCGCGCCCTGCTCTTCTTCTTTCTGAACACGCAGCGACAGGTTCACGCTCCCGCGTGACAACGCCTTGGACAAAGCGCCGCGCACCGCTGGCTCCAGCCCCTCAATCCAGTCAGGCACCCGCAGACGCAGGTCCAACCCCTTGGCATTCACACTGCGCAGATCCCACGTCCAGCTGTGTCCCAGCGCGTCTCCCTTGTGAGACGCATATCCTGTCATTGACTCCAGCATCAGATCCTCCTGCCGCTAAGCTATTGCTGCACCTAAATCTATTCTGAGCTGAAGAGCAATGTTAACGCGCCGATCCGTTAACCAATTTTGACTATTTTGGGCGCAAAACAAATAAAATGTGAGATAAGTGTTTTACGAGTTGTAAACGCTTTCCGTTCCGACAGATAATCAAGAAAGAACGAAAGCTTCTGCGTACGAGTAACGACTAACGCCATAGGTATTCGGGGAGAGAGTTGTGAGAATTTTTGGAGACGGAAAATCTGGTGCCGCCAAAGTGCACAGCATCGAGGTGATGCAGGAGGTGAAAGCCTACTGGGAAGGTCTCCGTGATGGCGACTCCATTCCATACCGTAGCGATGTTGACCCGCGCCGTATCCAGAAACTCCTGAAGCACGCATTCATTCTGGAGCGCATTGCACCGGGCCTCGCCCGCCTGCGCGTCTCCTGCAACACCCTGTCTGACGTGATGGGCATGGACATGCGCGGCATGCCAATGTCTGCCCTGATCAACGGCGACTCCCGTGAAAGCTTTGGCGAAGTGCTGGAAAAAGTGTTCTCCGCACCCGCCGTAGGCCGTCTTGAGCTCACCTCCCGCCGCAGCTTTGGCCGTACCGGTCTTCAGGGCGAAATGATGCTCCTGCCCCTACGCAGCGACTCCGGTGAGGTGAACCGTATCCTCGGCGCAATCACCATCGATGGCGACGTTGGCCGCAGCCCGGAACGCTTTGACCTGGAAGGCAGCTTCCTGCGCCGCATCGAAGCCGCCAGCGAGAACAGCTCTGAGCCGGTCGCGACAATCCTGCGCCCACAGAAGATTTCCATGCCTCAGTTTGATCCTGCCGCGCAAAGCGCCAAAGCGCCCAAGACACCTGTGCAGACAACTCTGGCGCCCACCAAACATGCCCACCTGCGGCTTGTGGTGACTGACAGTTAAGACCGCTGGAGAACCCTCCACTGGTCACGAAAAAGGCGAGGTCTATTTGGTCATGGCACCTCGCCTTTTTTCGTTTTTTCTTTTTCCGTTTTTTAAAGTGAATTCAAAGCGCTAAAGAACACAGCTGGCGCACAGACTTAGCGCTTGAGCCCCGCTGCGAATTCACCCCTCAAGATGCAGATAAACGCGGCGGTTCTGACGCCCTTTTTTCTCGATCTTGCCGATCCGCACACGCCCAATCTCACCGGTGCTCGCCACATGTGTACCGCCGCAGGGCTGCAAATCCACCTGTTCCGTGCCAGAGCCGATCCGCACCAGCCGCACACGACCGGCGCCCTTAGGGGGCGCAACAGACATAGTCTTCACAAGCCCCGGATTGGCTTCCAGCTCCTCATCCGTGATCCAGGTCTGTGAAATCGCAAAGTCCTGAGAGATCAGCGCGTTAAGCGCTTCCGTTAAGGCCTCTTTGTCCTCAGGGGCCTCAGGCATATCAAAATCAAGCCGACCTTTCTCGGTGCCAATCGATCCACCGGTCACCGGCAGCGGGATCACCACAGACAACAGATGCAGCGCTGTGTGCACGCGCATGTGGCGGTGACGACGGGGCCAATCCAACACCTGCATCAGCTGCGCCCCGACCGGGGGCAGCTCCTCCGGTTCTGAAGGCACCAGCGCAATGCCGCCTTCCGGCACTTTGACAGCCGTGGCGATTTTCAGCGTCTTGCCATCCCAGCGCAGCTCGCCGCTGTCGCCGGGTTGCCCGCCGCTGGTTGCGTAAAACAACGTTTCATCCAGCAGGATACCGCCTTCCGGCGTGTGTCCGATCACCTTTGCCGGTGCTTCCTTCAGATACGCATCTTTCAAAAACAACAAATCCGTCATCGCCCCTCCCCGTCAGGCTCCCCCTCAGCGGTCCCGTCACCGCCCATATCCTCCGCGTCAGGCGGCGTTAGCTTACCCTTGGCGGGCGCAACTGGCGCACTGTCCTCAGCATCCACAGGCTTAGGCGCTGCAGCAGGTGCACTGCGCAAAGCTTCCGGATTGCGCAGCCAGATATCGCGCTGCGCAAAGGGTATCTCGATGCCTTCCGCAACAAACCGCTCTGCAATCGCGTGGTTGAGATCGCTTTTCACGGTCAGCATCCAGTTCACATCCCGCAGAATAGCGCGGATTTCAAAGTCCAGCGCATCTGCGCCAAAGCCCTGAAACACCACCGCAGGTCCCGGATTGGCCAGTACCATCGGATGGCCCTCCGCGATTTCCATCAGGATCTTCTCAACCCGCCGCGTGTCTGTGCCATAGGCCACGCCCACCGGCACAATCACACGCCCAACCGTGTTGCCGCGCGTGTAGTTGGTCACCGTGCCAGAGATCAGATCAGAGTTCGGCACCACCACATCTGTGCGGTCAAAGGTCTCGATCCGCGTGGAGCGCACCGAAATATCGCGCACATAGCCCATCTGGCCGCCAACCTCGATCCAGTCGCCCTCGCTCACCGGGCGCTCAATCAGCAGGATGATCCCGCTCACAAAGTTGGACACAATGGTCTGCAGACCAAAACCGATCCCAACAGAAAGCGCCCCGGCAAACAGCGCCACGTTGCTCAGGTTGATGCCTGCAATCGACAGGGCCACCAGAATGGCAATGAAATTACCAATATAGCCAGCACCGGATACAATCGCCGTCTGCCCGCCCACATCCACGCGCGTCTTGGGCAGGATGTTGTCGCGCAGGAAGCTCTGCATCAAACGTGTGATGCCGTGACCGATCACAAACACGACAATCAGGATCAGGATCACCCGCGGTGACAGGGTCAGCCCGCTGAAGCTCAGCCCGTTGTTCCACTGGGTCCACAGCTCCTGCAGGTCTGCTGTGCGCACGCCCCAGGTCAGCGCCAGTATCGGCAGCGCGGCAATCACCATGGCGATGCCCGTGATCACCGCCGCCAGCGAACTTTCATCGTCATCACGCCCTTCGAGCGCGGCGTAGACCTTCTGGATCACCCGTTGGGAAACCAGCAAGAAGCCCACCAACAACATGGTCTTGGCGGTGGAGAAAATCAGGAAGCTGCCGCCGCGCACCAGACCAGCCAGCGACACCGCAATCCCGACAACCGCAGCGCCCATGGCAAAAACCGCCAGAATGCGCAGCATCTGCTCAAGCGCCGAGCGGCTCAACGAGGTTTCATCGGTCAGGCTATGGGCATGCTTCTTGCCCAGCAAAGCGATCTGCACGAGGCAGACAGCCGCCAGAACGCAGAGCACAAAGAACACCACCGACTCTGTGCCACGATCCCAGCTTTCAAAGCGGGACATTTCGCCGGTGAGCGTCGCCAAAGCCAGCAAAGCGCCCAGCACTGTCGCCGCCCGGCGTCCGCGACGTTTGTCTTTCTCCGTCAGATTGACCGGCATCAAAGGACGCTCATGGCGCGAGAAAAAGCGCTCTCCAAGCCATTTGGCCACCAACAGCTCAAAGGTCATCTGTGGCAGCAGTGACAGTATCACCCCGCCGCGCAGCCCCGCCAGATCGGTGGCATAGACCGCTTCTGCCAAAGCCACCGCGCCCAGCATCGGCAACAGCACCTGGCCAAAGGACAGCAAAAAGACCGAGATCCAGCGCAGCGCCGACATATGCTCGCTTTGAGAGACAATCCGGCTCAGGGCCGCATCGGTCCAGCGCATGCCGCGCGTCACCAGCAAGCCGCCAATTGCCAGATAGAACAGCATCAGCGGCACGGATTTGCGCAGCTCATGGCGCAGGCGTTGCTGCTTCCAGTTGCCCTCAAACTCCAGCGTCAGCAGGCGGATGGTCTTGCCTACTTCCACGAAAGCCGCAGGCCACAGCGACGGGATCAGCGGAATTGGTCCCGGCTCCAGAAGCAGATCTGTCTGCCGGTCTCTTAGCAAAGCATCAATCGCGCGGATCAGCTCATTTGCCTCCGCTTGAGCAAGCTCTGCTTGCCGGATGGGGGCCTGCGCCTCAGAAAGCTGGGTTTCCAATCGCTGCCGCTCGGCGGCCACATCCGCGGCCTCACCGCCTTCAGGCACCGGCCCAAGACGGTTGAGCTGCGCCTCCAAGGTCTGAGAAGACACGCTGCTGCGTGAACTGTCGGCGGCAAACTGTCGGCGCCAGTCCACCAACTGTTTGCGCAGCTCGGTCATCGCGCCTTCAGAGGCGCGATTGTTTTCAATGGCCAATTCGGCACGGGCTGCGACGGAGCGCCAATCCTCGTAGTTTGGCCCGGAACCTGGCCCGCTGGCGCTTTGCGCCCAGACCGCCGTCATCCAGACAACCAAACACAGGGTTGCCGCTAGCAGGGTCCGGGCGAAAGCGCGCATCGTCAGTTGCCCTTAGACGTCTTCAAACACGCCCGGAATGCTGGATGGGCCTTTGTTGCCCAGCCATTCCGGGGTCGGCAGGCCTTTTTCCTTCAGGAACGCCGGGTTGAAGAGTTTGGACTGATAGCGTGTGCCATAGTCACAAAGGATGGTCACAATGGTGTGGCCCGGGCCCATCTCTTTTGCCATGCGCACCGCACCGGCGATGTTCACACCGGAGGAGCCGCCAAGGCACAGGCCTTCGTCCTGCAGCAGATCAAAGACATAAGGCAGCGCCTCTTCATCAGAGATCTGATAGCTCATGTCCGGGGTGAAGCCCTCAAGGTTGGCCGTGATCCGGCCCTGACCGATGCCTTCGGTGATCGAGCCACCTTCGGATTTCAGCTCACCTGTGGTGTAGAAGCTGTGCAGCGCCGCGCCCATTGGATCGGCCAGACCGATTTTCACGCCTTTGCCCTGAATGGCTTCGGCCACACCAGCCAATGTGCCGCCGGAGCCGACCGCACAGATAAACCCGTCCACTTTGCCGCCGGTCTGTTCCCAAACTTCGGGGCCGGTGGTTTCCACGTGGGCACGACGGTTGGCGACGTTGTCAAACTGGTTTGCCCAGATCGCGCCGTTTGGCTCGGTCTTGGCCAGCTCAGCGGCCAGACGGCCAGAGTAGCGTACATAGTTGTTGGGGTTGCGGTAAGGCGCGGCAGGCACCTGCACCAGCTCCGCACCCGCAAGGCGCAACATGTCTTTCTTTTCCTGAGATTGAGTCTCAGGGATCACAATCACGGTCTTGAACCCCATGGAGGCGCCCACCAGCGCAAGACCAATACCGGTGTTGCCCGCTGTGCCTTCCACAATGGTGCCACCGGGCTTCAGCTCACCGCGCTCCAGCGCATCTTTGATGATATAAAGCGCCGCACGGTCTTTCACCGATTGGCCAGGGTTCATGAATTCCGCCTTGCCGTAAATCTCACAGCCGGTCGCCTCGCTCACTTTGTTGAGACGGATCAAAGGGGTGTTGCCGATCGCTTGGGCAAGATCACGGGCAATATGCATGTTGCGCGGTCCTTTTATGGATGTTTGAAAACCTGTGTAGGCAAGGGCGCGCCGGAACTCAAGCGGTCCTGCGCAGACGATCACGATGGCGTGCCAGCCACAGCGCCGCCAGCACCAGCGGCGCATTCACCGCCTGCATCTGATCCACCATCTCCATCAGCCTGTCATAGCTGAACAGATACGAGCAGATATCCTCTGCCTCCTGATCCAGACCAGAGACACCGATCACGTCATCCGGCAGATCCGCGAGACCGACAAATATGTTGTAAAATTCGGTGGTACAGCCCGGCGAAGCATAGCAATTGGCCACCTCATGCAGCGCGCCCAGCGTAAGCCCGGCCTCTTCCTCAGCTTCCCGACGCGCGGTGTTCTCCGCTGTTTCCCCGGCATCAATCCGCCCGGCAATCGGCTCCAATTGCCAAGGCAGCGCATCGCCCCGCACATAAGGGCCGGGCCGGAACTGCTCGATCAGCATCACGCGGTCACGCACCGGATCATACGGCAACACGATCACCGCATCTGTCGCCACAAATACCGCTCGTTCCACCATCTCGCTCTGCGCACCGTCATAGCGGCGAAAGCTCAGGGTCAGCTCATCGAGCGTGAAATACTTTGCATAGGGGCGGTTCAGCGTCACATCGCTGACGTCATCACGGGTCATGCCGCTTGGGCTGACCGCAAGATTGCGCGCTTGTGCCTGTGCTTTGGATGTCGCCCGCGCCCGGATCATTGGCAGCATCCGGTCCACATCCTCGCGGCTGCGCGTACCGAAATAGCTCATCTCCTCGATGGCACCGAATACTGCCGCCACACCATATCGTTCTTGCCAAGCGCTGAGCGACCAAGGCCCATCCGGCACCCAACCCGCGTCTTCGCTTTTGAACACTTCCGTAGTTTGGGCAGTGCCATCAAGATCCACAGTGACCGGCTCAAGATCATAATCAAAGCCGCCCTCATAGAACTCCAGGCGCGCCACATCTGCCTCGGTGAGTGCGCCAATCCAAAGCCCCTCGGCAACCTCGCCCGGCGCATCCTTGATGATCGGGAAATCCTGCCCCTGCACCGCATGAACCGCGTGATCCTTCAGGCGTGCGGGCGCCAGCTTCAGGGCTTCGGCGGTTTTCCCAAGCACAGCCTCAAGCAAAGGCACGTGTCGCAACGTGCCGTACACAAACAGATTTTTCATAAATCAACCCCAGCGGCGATAAGCAAAGTTGGTGACATATCCGCTGATCACAATGCCAACCGCAAGGGTGATATAGACCGGCGTCGCTGCGAGATATTGCCCATATTTCAACGCGATGGTCACAATCATCTCAAGCGCCTCGACCGGTTCATCAAACCGGCGGCGCATGGCAAGCCTGAGCATCTCGATGGTGCCAAACACCGCCAATCCCCAGAACACCAATGACACCACACCAAGCATCCCCAAACCGATGGAGCTGTCGCGCCCTGCGCGCGGCCCCATAATGCGCCAGCCAACACAAAGCCCCACAGCTGCGGAGATCAGCGTCATATAGCCGGGGTTTGAGCCTTCCGGCATTTGCGGCTTGGCAAATTCCGCCACAAACCCGCCGACCACGGCGAGTGAGATGGCAGCAATCAGTTTGTTGGATGAGATCATGCGCCCGGTTTGGATATTGTGATTTGCGTTACATCACAACTTCCACTGTGAAACGCTGCGGCACAAGAGGTTAGGTAAAAATTCCACATCCGGCGGAACCTTTCATCAAACCCCATCGGCTGAATGCGCTCCCATTGCGCATTAAACGTGTCATACCAGCGCCGCAGGGTCTGGCTATAGCTCTCGCCAAACTCAATCGACCCGGTGAACAGCAGACCCGCCTTCTTGACCTCATCCTTGAGCGCGGTCGGGCTCGGCAACATGCCACCCGGAAAGATGTATTTCTGAATGAAATCAACACCTTTACGATACTCTTCAAAGCGGCTTTCGGTGATCGTGATGATCTGCAGCGTTGCCTTGGCACCGGGCTTCAGACGATCCCGGACGGTTTGGAAATAGACCGGCCAGTATTTCTCACCCACCGCCTCAAACATCTCGATGCTGGCAATCCCGTCATAATGCGCGGTCTCGTCGCGATAATCCTGAAGCTTGAAGTCCACAAGGTCAGAAAGCCCAGCCTTTTCAATGCGATCCTGCGCATACTTGAGCTGCTCTTCAGAGATGGTCAGCCCCGTCACACGCAGCCCGCGCTCCTTGGCGGCATATTCTGCAAAGCCACCCCAGCCACAGCCGATTTCCAGCACGTGATCGCCGGGCTTCACGCCCATCTGATCCACCATGGAGGCATATTTGGCGGTTTGCGCCGCCTCCATGCTCTCTTGACCGGTTTTGAACAGGGCCGAGCTGTAGGTCATCGTGTCATCCAGCCACAGACCGTAAAATTCATTCCCCAAATCATAGTGATAGCTGATGTTCTTCTTGGCCTGCGTCTTGGAATTGTTGTTCATCCAGTGCCGCATACGCTCATAAGCGCGCACAAAGAACATCCCCGGAAAACCATCATAAAGCGCGTCATTGTCCGCGCGCAGAAAATCAAAAAACGCCTGCAAATCCGGTGTGCTCCACCAACCTTCCAGATAGGCCTCAGAGAACCCAAGCTCGCCTTCGCGCATCAAGCGGCCAAATGTATCGCCATTGTGCACATGCATCTCACAGACCGGACCGGGCTTTGGACCTTCGGCTCGGAACACACGGCCATCCTCAATCACAAAGTCAATCCGCCCGTGATTGATCTTTTGGGCTGTCGCAAAAACAGCGGAAAAATAGCGCGGCAAGTTGGTCTCACCTTGTGTTGAAGTCAGGAACATCTTTCTCCCTCCTCTTAGCGTGGTCTGAATCCTAGGCGCAGAAACCGCCTAGCGGCAAGAAATTATTAAGCTTTGAAAGCCTCATAGGCGGCCAAGGCCCGTGCGCGCCCTTCCGGCAGGCTGACAATCGGCTGCATCTGCGCGCGGTCAAAACCGGCCTGCCAACTGAGCGGCATCGCCTCAAAAAACAGCTGCGCAGTCGCGCTGCCAGCCCCCGCCTCATGCGCCAGCCAGCGGCGGCGATAGCGTTGATCAGGGTCAAACTTGTCGGCCTGCGTGTCCGGATTGAAGATCCGAAAATACGGCGCCGCATCCGGCCCGCAGCCAGCCACCCATTGCCAGCCCATGGCGTTGGAGGCCGGATCCCAATCCACCAGACAGTCCTCAAACCATTTCTGGCCCAGCTTCCAGTGAATGCGCAGATGTTTGGTCAGATAGCTGGCCACGATCATCCGCGCGCGGTTATGCATCTTGCCGGTGATGTAGAGCTCGCGCATCGCGGCATCCACCACGTCCACCCCTGTGCGCCCCTGACACCAGGCCTGAAAATGCGGATGTTCGGGATCCTCGATCCAGTCAAACTGATCCCAGCCTTCGCGCCAATTGGCTTCCGGCAGCTGCGGAAAATGCCACAGCAAATGCCAGGCAAACTCACGCCAGACCACCTCTTTGAGGAAATGCTCCGCGCCCGCCGCACCAGTCTCAAGCGCGCGCTGGCCACCGTGCCACATCTGCGCCGGACTGATCTCCCCAAAGGTCAGCGCATCAGACAACTCAGACGTCGCCGCCTGATCCAATCGGTCCCGTGCCTCTTTGTAGTCAGCGATTTTTTCATCCAGAAATCGCGAAAGAGTTTGCTGAGCCGCAGCTTCACCGGCGGCCACAAACTGCGTTACCACAGCGCCGCCACGCCGCATGTCAGCCGAAAGAGCCCAGTCTTCCAGATCGTCGCTCTGCGGCCAAATCTGCGGAGCTGTCAGCAATGACGCAGCAAGCGGTGCCTCAACAAGCCGCCCCCGCACAGCCTTCCAGAACGGCGTATAAACCCGATAGGGCATGCCCTGCCCGGTCTCCACCGTCCAGGGTTCAAACAACAGCGTGCCTGCAAAGCTTTGCGCATCAAGCCCCGCGGCCTTTAAGGTCGCTTTGACCTCTGTGTCCCGCGCCACCCAATCCGGCGCATAGGCGCGGCTCCAATGCACCGCATCCGCGCCAGTTTCCTCTGCCATCTCTCGGAGTATGTCTGCTGGCGCGCCACGGCGCAGGATCAGCCGCATTCCGTGCGCGTCCAGATCCTGCGCCAGCGCCCTTAACGACACCTCAAGCCGCAGCTTTGACGCTGCCCCCAGTCGCTTGACCGCGTCGTCGTATACAAAGACAGGCACCACATCGCCGCGTGCGGCCGCGGCCGCAAGGCCAGGGTTGTCGCACAGCCGCAAATCGCGCCGGAACCAAAAGAGAGTGGTGGCTTTGGAGTTTTGGTTCTGGGCCAAGTCTGGTTGTCCTATCCCGTATGTTTCTGAGTTTACGGGATTTTAAAGAGAGTGGATCACACGAATTTTCACAAAACCGCGTCCAGCGCGTCAATCAGCCGTGAGACCTCCTGCTCAGAGGTGTAATGCACGAAGCTGACCCGCAAAACACCATGGGTCAGATCCACATTCATGCCCTCCAGCGCGCGCACCGCGTAGAAATCTCCGCCCCCCGCCATGATGTCATGTGCAGCCAGCCGTTCGGCCAGGGCCTCACCGGGCGTTTGCGCAACCATCGCAACGGTTGGCGCGCGGTTTTCCGCATCTTTTGGGCCCAAAAGACGCACCGAATTGCGCGTGGACGCAAAATCAAGAAGCGGCTGTAAGAGCTTGATTTCATGATCTCTCATCAGATCATGCACTGCTGCCCCTGTGGCAGCTGCGGTGCTGCCCATCACCCCATGGTGGGCGGCCAGCGCCTCAAAATAATCCACCATTCCGGCACAGGCTGCGACCTGCGCGTGATCCGGACCTGCTGGTGTGAACCGTTTGTAGAGCGTGCCCGCGTTGAAATAATGCGCCTGATTGGGCAACAGCTCCCCCAGCGTGCGCCGGATGACCATGATCCCCTGATGCGGGCCATAGGTCTTGTAGCTGGAGAAAAGATAGATATCAGGCCCCATCGCGCCCACATCCGGCAGCCCGTGAGGCGCATAGCTCACGCCATCGACACAGACAAACGCCCCCGCCGCATGCGCAAGCGCCGTGATCTCGGCCACCGGATTGATCTCCCCAATCACATTGGAGCAATGCGGAAAACACACCAGCCGCACGCGATCATCAAGCAGCTCGGACAGCGCCTCAACGTCCAAATGCCCGCTTTCAGGATCAATGCGCCATTCGCGCACCTCGATGCCCTCATCCGCCAGACGCCGCCAGGGGCCGCTGTTGGCCTCATGGTCCTGGTTGGTGACGATAATGGCATCGCCCGGGTCCATCCACTGGCGAAAGGCCTGCGCAAGAACATAGGTGTTTTGCGTGCTGGACGGGCCAAAAGACACTTCGTCGGTGTCCACGCCCATCACAGCGGCAAGGCGCGCACGGGCCTCATCCATCTCCGCTCCCGCCAGCTCTGAGGCGCGGTAAGGCGCATAGGGCTGCACCTTGCGTTCCCGATAAAAACGTGTGAGCCGCTCAATCACCGGCGCGCAGGTGTAGCTGCCCCCGGCATTCTCAAAAAACGCCTGCCCCTTCAGCGCATCCTCGCCAAAGGCCGGGAACTGGCTGCGTACAAACTCCACATCAAGCATCAGGGCTCTCCACTTTTGATTGCGTCAGAGAAGAGCCTTGATGCAGGGGAAGGTCAAGCGGGGATGCACCCCGTCAAAACAGATTAAGCCAGCGCGGCCCGTATCTTATCGGCCTGTGCCTTCAGCACGTCAAAATCGGCCATAGTACCGGGCGGGCGCACACCCACGCCCTCATGGCGCGGCAACACGTGATAATGCAGGTGGAACACCTCCTGCCCCCCCGCAGCCTCATTGAACTGCTGAACGGTCACACCATCCGCATCAAACGCCTTCATCACCGCATGGCCCATCTTCTGAACCGTTTTCAGACAGGCGGCGAGCTGCTCTGGGGTTGCGTCCAGCATATTGCGGCAAGGCGTTTTCGGGATCACCAGACAATGGCCATCCGCGCGCGGCATGATGTCCATAAACACATAGGTGTCTTCATCCTCATAGAGTTTCTCGCTCGGGATTTCGCCCCGCAGGATTTTCGCAAAAATATTGTCGCTGTCATAAGACATGGCCACGCCGCTCCGCTGTGGTGGTGTTCGTTGGCCGCCAAGGTGCCTCTGCCACCCCCCAAGTGCAAGCCGATTTGCAATGACACTCCGCATGGGAGGTGAACAGAAAGCCGCGCGGGCGGCTCAGAAGCTCATACGCGCATCCGCCGCCATCATCGCCTGCGCCATGGCACCGGGTTTGGCGACACCCACACCTTCCAGTAGGATCTCCGGCCCCTGCCCCAATCCCGGCAGATAAAGCGCGCAGACCTCAACCTTTGCACCGGGCATGGTCATGATCTTTTGCATCAGCCCCTGCGGGCTCACATCCATCGGCGGTTGCCCGGCAGTGGCGCTCTCCGGTGCCTCTTTCAGCGCCAGGTCACCGCCCGCCTCACACAGCAACACATGCGGGGCCGCCCCCTGTTGCGCCGCCTGAAGGGTCAACACCATCGCCATCAACTGCGTCTGCGGTACGGCCTCGGTCAGAATGGTTACCAGCTTTGGCGCCTCCTGCGCTGCCGCGGAGCCAGCATAAAGACAAAGCGCAGCGGCAGCGGTCGCAAGGTGTGTTTTCAATCGGGTCACAATGGCATCCTTTCATCCATAAATCAGACAGATGCCCGCAAAGGGAGATTGCGGAGACATCTCTGGAAGTCACAGCACCACAAAGCGATCTCAGTGCCTTTGATCGAAGTCATATACATTCATTTTTGCGAATGTGATTCTCCTCAAAAAAGAAAAGGCACCCCCGAAGGGATGCCCTGATACGTTCACTATCAGTGTGTGTCAGGCGTTCACATCCACCACAACACGCCCCTGAACCTGACCTTTCAGAATATCTGCGCCCAGTTGCGGCAGATCCGACAGGCTCGCAGGCTTTACCATTGCTTCCAGCTTCTCCATCGGCAGATCTGTGGCGATCCGCTGCCAGGCCCGCACACGGTCCTCATAGGGGCGCATCACAGAGTCGATGCCGAGGAGGTTCACGCCACGCAGCAGGAAGGGGATCACGGTTGCAGGCAACCCAGCGCCACCCGCGAGACCAACAGCCGCAACCGAGCCGCCATATTTCACCTGACCCAGCACACGGGCCAGCATGGCGCCGCCCACAGCGTCAATACATCCCGCCCAGGTCTCGCTTTCCATGGGGCGCTTGATGGTCTCGTTCAGCTCTTCGCGCGCCACAATCTGGGTCACGCCCAGCGACTTCAGATAGTCCGCTGTCTCCGGACGCCCGGTGACACCGGCAACCTCATAGCCAAGGTTCGCCAGGATCGCCACAGCCACAGAGCCGACGCCCCCCGCCGCACCGGTCACCAGAACCGGACCTTTCTCAGGCGTCACACCGTGATCCTCAAGCGCCATAACCGACAGCATGGAGGTAAAGCCCGCCGTGCCCACAGCCATGGCCTGTTTGGTGCTCAGCCCTTCCGGCAGCGGCACCAGCCAATCACCGTTCACGCGCGCTTTCTGGCCGTAACCGCCCCAATGCACCTCACCCACGCGCCAGCCGGTCAGCACAACCTTGTCGCCCGGCTTGTAGCGCTCATCCTCAGAGCTCTCCACCGTGCCGGCAAAATCGATGCCCGGCACATGCGGATAGGCGCGCACCAGCCCGCCGCCCTTGGGTGACAGGCACAGCCCGTCTTTGTAGTTCACCGTGGAATATTCCACCGCAACGGTCACATTTCCTTCGGGCAGCTGGCTCTCGTCCAGCTCCTGAATGGCCCCGCTGGCAAGACCATCCTCACCCTGCGTCATCACCAATGCCTTAAACATCTCATCTCTCCTAACTGTTGCGCCAAACGCCCTTGGCGCATGTCATTTCAGGTTTCTCATTCTCAAAATATCCCCGCCGGAGGCATCCAACCTCCGCCGCAGGTGTCAGCTCCAGAAAGCTTCCCAGACCGTGGCCGCACGCACCCCATCCGGTGTCAGAACATCCAGCTCGGTGCCACTGTTCCAATGGGTCATGCGGACCATGCCGATGGCCACATTGGTGGCAAAATCCGGCGACCAGGCTGCACTGCTCACATTGCCCACATGCTGATCTCCATCCATCACCGGCCACAGCCGGTCACAGGGCGGCACGGCCTCCCCATGGATTTCAATCGGCCGGATCTGGCGCACGGGCCCTTCCTGTGCCACCCGTAACAATGCATCGCGCCCGACACAGCCAATCGCGGTGTTGGTGTTACAGAACCGCCCAAGCCCGCATTCATGGGGCGTGTTGTCGTCGGTCATGTCATTGCCATAGCTCAGCAATCCACCCTCAATCCGTTCAATCAGATTAGGGCAGCCCGCGTGCACATCCAGATCTTTGCCCGCCTCCATCAGCGCGTTCCACAGGGGCATGCCAATGTCGCTGCCTTCCACGTAAATTTCAAACCCGCCCTGTTTGGAGTAGCCCGAGCGTGCCACCACCAGATTGCGCCCCTGAAAATCAAACCAGCCAAAGCGGAAGAATTTCACGTCGCGGATCTTGTCGCCAAACACCCGCGCCATCAGCTTTTCGGCCTTGGGGCCTTGCACCGCCAGCGGGCTCACATCCGGCTCATCCACCAGCACATCCAGACGATACCCATAGGCGATGCCCTTGACCCAGAACAGCAGGTCACTGTCGGCAATGGAAATCCACCAGCGATCTTCGGCCAGTTTAACCGCCACCGGATCATTCAGCATTCCGCCAGTCTCATCGACAATCGGCACATAGAAACACTGCCCCGGCAGCATTGATCTCAGATCGCGTGGGGTCAGCATCTGCATCAAGCGTCCGGCATCCGGTCCACGCAGTTCCACCTGGCGCTCTACGGCCACGTCCCAGATTTGCACCGCTGTCTTGAGGTGACGGTAGTCTTCTTCAACCGAGCGGAACACCGTCGGAAGAAGCATCCGGTTGTAAACCGTGTAGGCTTTCACACCGGCCGCTTCGACACCGTCAGAGAACGGCGTGCGGCGCAGGCGCCGGGATGGAGAAATCAAAGCCATGTCGCGCCCTCCGGCAACAACGCCACATCTGTATCGCCGGGATCATGTCCAATGCTGGTCAGCATGGCATGGATCTGGCCACGGTGATGGGTCTGGTGGTTAAAAAGCTGCACCACACATTGCGCAACCGGTTTTTGCATATCCGCATTCAGCATTTGGGCGTGCCATTTCAGATCGCCTTCCAGATCCTCCGCGCGCAGCGCCTCGGCCCACGCAGCGATCCGCCGGTCCACGGCCAATCTCTCTTCAGACCAAAGCGCATAGGTCGCACAAAGCTCTGCATGCTGCTTGGCAGGCACTTTTGGCCCCTCGCCCCCATCCAGACGGCTGATCCACAGGGTATCGCCCCACAGAATGTGGTTGAGCGTCGCCATGATCGAGCAAAAAAAGGCCCCGCGATCCTCGCGCAGCTCTGCATCGCTCAAAGTGTCGCAAACACTGCGCAACTGACTGTTTTGCCAAGCATTATAACGCGCCATCATCTGACAGTACGCAGGCGAAATCATTACCGCGGACCTTTCCAGTCGATCGGGCAGATCTCTGCGGATTTGCCGCCAAAGTCCCAGACCCGGCCAAAGTCGCGCACTTTGGATTTCGTGCCCACAGCGGCAATGATGTCCGGCCCCATCCAGTATTTGGAGTTGGAAATCATCACCGGATGATCCGGGCTTGCGCCCTCCAGCATTTCCACCTCGCCCTGAATTTTGCGCCCCACATAGAGCGCACGCTTCTTGCCGTCGCGAATGATGTCGACCTTTTCACGCTCTGCGGAGAAGATGTCGCTCACCAGCATGGTAAAGAGCCCCGTGGTGCCGCCCGCTTGACCCGAGAAGATCTGCAACAGTCCGTTGTAGGCCTTGCCGCTCGCGCGCTCATCCACATAGGCCGCAACGCGCCAGTCGCCCTCAGCCATCTTGCCGGGGATATAGACCATCAGACCCACATTCAGCCCGCTCAGGTCTTCGCCCTCATAATGCCCCTCATCAATGGCAATCGCCATCCAGGCCTTACAGTCGCCTTCGGTGGGCGGATGCTGCCCCAGTGAGACCACGCAGGGGCAAAATACGGTGCAGGAACAGTTCAGGATCAACTCGCCTTTGATCGCCCATTCCGTCGGCGTCATCTTGCGGCGCTTGGGGTTGCTCATCCGGTTGTCGATCCGCTGTGACACCGGCAGTTTTTCTGCGTCAGGTTTACGCTCCAAAGCCATGTTTATCCTCCATAAAACAAGTTTGGCATGGCGATCAGAACGCCACCCCCAGCAATCAGCGCCACGCCCATGGGTTTGGTCACCCGATGGCCAATCTGTGGCAGTTTCTCAAGCACCATGAAAAGCGTGGCGAGGCCCATCCACAACAGGCTCATCACGCCACCCACAAAACCCAGCGCCATAAAGCCCCAGCAACAGCCGACACAAAAGGCCCCCAGCCCAAGCCCCATGCGCAGCCCACCCCCAAAACCGGTGCGCCAGTGGCCAAGGAAATAGGTCATCGGGCTGTGGCACACGCCATGGCACACCTCTTTGGCACGGGTGAACTGAAACGCGCCCACAACAATCAGCAGACCTGCCGACACCCAGGGGCTTTTCGCAATGCCCAGCATGTCGATCACGCCGCCAAACAGCAGAGCAAGCTGCACTCCCGTGATCACCGCCGCAAAGGCCACCCAGACAATCAGATAGCCCAGCAAAACGCCAATCCAGCCGCCCCAGCTGCCATCCGCAGAACTCATCAGGCGCTGATAATTGGTCAATGTGGGCACCATGGTCGGCAGCATCATCGCCGCCATCATCACCGCCCACATCACAAACAGCGGGCCGAAATTCGCCATTGGCATATACATCGGCATGCGCGGATCCATCGCTGCCATGCGCGCGCCCATCTCGCCAGGGCGCCCGATCAGATCCACGTCCATCGACATGGCCATATCGTACATGACCCACCATGCTGCCAGAATGGCAGCAAAGAAACTCAGCCATAAAATGCTTCTTACGGAAAGAAAATCAAAGCGCGACATCTCCCCTCCCTTGGCGACTCGTGCATTTCCCTATTTAATGTCAGACAATTGAAGGTGCAGCAAACATTAAATGTCAGACAAATGAAAATTGACCCCAAAAGCTCCGCCGACCTTTCGGCGCAAATCGCCAAATCGATCCGGGACGCCATCATTTCTGGGGAGATGATCGTGGATGAGCGCCTACCCTCAGAGGCGGAACTGGCAGATCAGTTTCAGGTCTCCCGCCCCACAGTGCGCGAGGCGCTCAAACGTCTGGCCGCGCAAAACCTGATCCGCACACAGCGTGGCGCCTCCGGCGGGGCCTTTGTGCGCAGGCTGTCTTATGACGAGGCCTTTGCCCAGCATATCACAACCAGCACGCTTTTGCTCTCCATGAATGCGGTGGATTTTGAAACCGCCTGTGAGGCCCGCTTTGCGCTGGAGCGCGCCTGCGCCCCCCTATCAGCGAAACGCCGCACCCCGGATCATCTGGCCACCATGCGCGCTGAAATCCATCGTCAGGCCCAGCCCGGCCTGTCAGACGAGCGGTTTTGTGATTCAGATGTGGCATTTCACCGCGCGCTGGTGGATGGGGCCTCCAATCCGGTGCTGTCTTACCAACTGGCGGGCGCGGTTGAGGCGATGCAGCCCCTGATGAACATGATCACCTTCACCCAGCGCAACCGCGATGTGATCATCGGTTTGCACACTCGCATCGCAGACGCTGTGGAGACGCAGGACAGCACCGCCGCAGACACCGCGCTGGCTGAACTCACGGCCTACACCCTGACACTCGGAGAAGAGGCCATGGCCGCCCGCGCCGCTGCCAAGGCGCAGTCAGAGCGATAAGCCATCTCCTGCCTTCCCAAGGCAGCTCACGAATTTGTGTGCGCCTTCACTGCAGGGCTGTGGCACACTTTTGAGGACCGCACCTGTTCTTTCCGAGAAAGGAGCCTCCTCATGAATACCCCCTACTACAACCGCCGCCGCTTTCTCATCGGGGCGGGTCTTGCTGGCACTGCAATGGCGGCAGGCCTTGTGTCCCCCGCGCAGGCCGCAGGGTTGAAACCCACCCAAACCATGCGCGGCGGCTCAAACAATTACCGCCCCAATGCGCCGCTGGTGGATCGTCTCGGCTCAGGTTTCATTGTCTCCGGCACCGTTCTGCGCGCTGGAAACGGCGCACCGGTCGCCAACACCCGCATCCAGATCTGGGCCGCAACCACACTTGGCGGAGAGCGAGAGCCGCGCAATCACGGCTCGGTACTGACCCGCGCAGACGGCAGCTACAGTCTGGAGATGGAGCAGATCGTGCCAAACTTCGGAGAGCCGCATGCCCATCTCGCTTATGACGACGGGGCCTATAAAACGCTCTTCCTGCGTCCCGTGATGCCAAGCGCGCAAGACACCTCGCTCACCGTCGATTTTGTGCTGCAGCCTGCCTAGCATGGCAGAAGTGACAGAGAAGCCCATAGCCACGCCTGGCAAGGCCGCGCTCATCTGGAGTGCGCTGGGTCTGGCATTGCTGCTGCCGCTGATCATAGCCGCCCAGAGCCCCTATCTTGCCTATCGCAACCTCGCCTATATCCTGGCCGGGTTTGCGGGCATCATCGCGCTGCTGCTGTTTTTTGTGCAACCTTTGCTGGCGGCCAACCAGCTACCCGGCCTGCGCCCGCGCAGCGCCCGTCTCTGGCACCGCGCCACGGGCAGCCTGATCCTGATCGCCGTGGCCGTACACATCGGAGGGCTCTATCTGACCAGCCCGCCGGATGCTTTGGATGCGCTCCTGCTGGTCGCGCCTACGCCATTTTCCGTCTACGGCGCGATTGCCTTCTATGGGCTGATCATAACCGCGCTGCTGGTCACGCTGCGCCAGCGTTTGCCGCTGCGGTTTCTGCATTGGTCGATCCTGCACAACACGCTGGCCCTGATCATCGTGATCTCCACCGTGGTGCATGCCCTGCTGATCGAAGGCACCATGGGCACGGTTTCAAAATGGCTCACCTGCATAGCCGTACTTGCAATCACCCTCTGGGTGCTTTGGGACGTTCGCATACGCCGCCCGCGCCGTCGCCGCTAAAACCTGCTTGCGGTTTGCCGCGTCAAACGCTTTTCTCCGCCAAAACGGGCAAAACGCCCGACGGACAGGAGACCCCCATGCGCCCCACTGATCATCTGCGAGAGCTTGCCGGAGAAGACTGGATCGCCGCCACAACCCACCCGTTTTGCGCAGAGCTTGCAGAGGGCACATTGGATCTGGACAAAATGCGCTGGTATCTGGCGCAAGACTACCAGTTCATCGACGGCTTTGTACGCCTCTTGGCCAGCGCCATTGCCCATGCGCCGTCACTCTCTGATTCTGTTCCGGCAGCGCAGTTTCTGGCCTTGGTCACAGGTCCGGAAAACACCTACTTCCTGCGCTCCTTTGAGGCGCTGGGCATGGACGAAGCCGCCCAGACCCCGCCGCCCGCTGCCCCCACCGAAGGTTTCATCGCGCTGATGGCAGAGGCCGCGGCCTCCGGCCGCTATGAGTTGATGCTGGCGGTGCTCGTGGTCGCTGAATGGGTCTACCTCAGCTGGGCCACCCCGGTGAACCCGCCCAAAGAGGATCTGCCGTTCTATTTTGCCGAGTGGATCACCCTGCACGCGGGCGAAGGCTTCGAAGGCGTGGTGGACTATCTGCGTGGCCAGTTGGATGCGGTTTGGGCAACGCTGTCTGATGAGGCCAAAGCAGAAGTGGAGGCGTTGTTTCTGCGCGCCGCCAAACTGGAGCGCGCCTTCTGGGATGCGTCCTACGCGGCCTAGTTGGCCAGCGGCGGCTGCAACGCACGGTCGATTAACACAATTCAGTCGACCGAAATTCGCACCGCCGCGATACAGCCGCAATACAGACGCAATACCGACGCAGAAAAAACTCGTTAACACCCGCTTGCACACGCAACGGCTCCAGACTATCTAAAGGGTGTCTCCTCGGGGACTATGGACATAAACGCGCTTGTAATAAACGGATCGGACCCGGGGGCGGTACCCGGCGTCTCCACCAAACATCCTTCATTTGGGGATCATGGGGACGAAATAGGATCGACGGACGTCTAAAGAAGTTAGCTTTGTCTCGGCTGTCTGCCACCGTTATCGGCGAAAATCGTACAATTGCAAATGACAATCGTGCACCGGTAGCAGTCGCTGCGTAAGCAGTGCCTAACACCGAACTTTAAGCCCTGACGCTTGCAGCTTCAGGCGGGGTTCGCAGGTACCTGGCAACAGAAACCTGCACCTAATTTAGGTTAAGACACTACCCACAAACCTGACGAGAGCTTTGGAATCCAACGTGAAATTGGTTAATGGCTCAACCTTGGCGAGTGGCTACTAAGAACTTAGATCTTCAAAGGCGGTGTCAGGCGCAAAAAACACATTTTCGCCACCTTTTGATCTAATTTTTTAACCTTTCACTTACTCTTTAATACCTAGCGTGCTCGTGGGGATAACAAAGTAGGGTTCAAAACAATGACTGTGGACAAGCAGCAAATCATCAAGGACTGGTTTCGTCGGGTCTGGATCGAACAAGATATGGACGCCATCGACGAGATGTTCCGTCCGGACAGCACCGCCGAAGGGGTTCTTCCCGGCTTTGGCGTCGGCCCTGACGACTTCCGGGAAATGGCGACCATGTATTTGGCGCTGGTCGAGGATCCGATCGTGACCGTAGACAAGGTGATGGACGATGGCGATTGGGCCGCTGCGCTCTGGACCATGAGCATCGCCAACCCAACCGGCGGCGATCGCATCAAAGGCTTTGGCCAGCTGTTTGTCCGCTTTGAGGGCAAAGTTATGGTCGAGGCCTATAACAACTTTGATATGGTTGGATTTTTTCAGCAGCTTGGGCTTCTGCCAGAGCAAACCATCGCGCTCTGTCTGACCGGACAAAAGGTCGCCTAAGACTGAAACGAATCTCTTGCATCTGTGACCCGCGTCGCTAGCCATGAGCGCATGTCACAGACACCGCTTCTTTCCGAACTTTTTCGCGTTTTTGGACGCATAGGTCTGCTGTCCTTTGGGGGTCCGGCGGCGCAAATCAGCTTGATGCATCAGGAACTGGTCGAGCGTCGCCCTTGGCTTGAGGAACGCGAGTTCCTTGGCGCCCTCTCCTTCTGTATGCTTTTGCCCGGCCCCGAGGCCATGCAGCTCGCCACTTTCTGTGGCTGGAAGCTGCGCGGCACTCTTGGCGGCCTCATCGCTGGCAGCCTGTTTGTCTTGCCCGGTGCGGCGCTAATCTTCTGCCTTGCAGCCGGTTACGCCGCTTATGGCAACCTGCCTCTGGTTGCTGCCGCCTTTGTGGGTGTCAAAGCCGCCGTGGTAGCGATCATCCTGCAAGCGCTGTTAGGTTTGTCACGCAAGGTGCTGACAAACAAATTAAATACCGCCGTTGCACTGGTAAGCTTTCTGGCGCTTTTCTCAGCTCTCCTGCCTTTTCCGGCGGTCATTCTCATCGCTGCGGCAATCGGCTTTCTGATCCCGTCCAAAGACAGCACCCATGTCGCGGCAAGCCCGACACCATCCAGCGGCAATCCCATCATAACATCGCTCAAGGCCATCCTGGTCTGGGGCAGCCTTTGGGTCGCTCCCGTACTCTTTCTGTGGATGCAGGGGGGCTTCTTAAAAGACGTCGCGCTGTTCTTTTCAAAACTGGCGGTCGTCAGCTTTGGCGGCGCCTATGCCTTACTCGCTTACATGGTGCAGACCGTGGTGCAAGACTTCGGCTGGCTGTCGACCGATCAGATGATGGATGCGCTCGGCCTTGCCGAAACCACTCCCGGCCCGCTGATTCTTGTCACCCAATTTGTCGCAACCCTTTCCGGCGCTTTGCAGGGCGGACCATGGCTTGCCTTTGCCGCTGGGCTGACAGCACTCTGGTGCACCTTTATCCCTTGTTTTCTCTGGATATTCACAGGTGCCCCTCATGTTGCACGCATCCTATCCGAGCCGCGCCTCAGCCACGCCCTCAGCCTGATCTCCGCAGCGGTTCTTGGCGTAATCCTCAATTTGAGCCTGTGGTTCACGCTTAATCTGCTGTTTGGAGAAACCGTGCAAACCGGCTTTGGTCCCCTGCCCGTTCTAACGAGTTTTAACCTGCAAGCCGCGCTGCTTTGTGTCCTCGCGGGCGTCGCTCTGCTCGCCCTTCGGTTGCCACTCCTCACAACACTGTTTATCAGCGCCGCAAGCGCGACAGCTTTGGGTTGGATATGATGCACTTTTTGACATGCATCATCTTTCGTTTCCCGCTCAATGAGCTATTGTCGGAATTGTAGACCATCGGAGCTAGCCCATGTCCGGAACCATCGACTACGGAAACCTTATGCACCGCGCGATGCGCAGTCTGATCCAGACGGTTCTGACCGATGTGCAATCCAATGGACTTCCGGGCGAGCACCACTTCTTCATCACCTTTGACACACAGCACCCGGATGTGGAGATCGCCGAATGGCTGGCAGACCGCTACCCTGGCGAAATGACCGTGGTGATGCAGCATTGGTATGACAATCTCACAGTCTCTGACGAAGGCTTTGCGGTCACGCTGAACTTCGGCGATTCACCTGAGCCTCTGTACATTCCTTACAACGCCATCAAGACCTTCGTGGATCCGTCCGTCGAATTTGGCCTGCGCTTTGAAACGCAGGAGGACGAGCTGGAAGATGAAGAGCTCGACGAGCTGCCTGAGGAAATCAACCTCGAAGAGATTGTCGAAGAGCCCCGCAAAGACGCCGAAGTTGTCTCCCTGGACAGCTTCCGCAAATAGCGCCTCACCGCGCCAATCGTCGCGGGCTTTGCCAATTTGCACCAGTTTGCTTGAAGTTTCAGGGCTGCGTTAGCGGTATCCCACGGTATACTGTATTGCACTTTGGCCCCATTCCGCTATGACACTCCTGACATATTTTACCGGAGGTCACGATGGCAGATACCCGCACCGAAACCGACAGCTTTGGCCCGCTGGAAGTTCCTTCTGACAAATATTGGGGCGCACAGACCCAGCGTTCGATCATGAACTTCCCGATTGGTTGGGAAAAGCAGCCGGTCGCCATCGTGCGCGCGCTTGGCGTGATCAAACAAGCTTGCGCTATGCAGAACAAGGCCACCGGCAAGCTGGACGAGAAAATCGCAGACGCGGTGATCCAGGCAGCCTCCGAAGTGGTTGCAGGCAAGTTTGACGACAACTTCCCACTGGTTGTCTGGCAGACCGGCTCCGGCACCCAGTCCAACATGAACTCCAACGAGGTGATTGCAAACCGTGCGATCGAAATCCTCGGCGGCGTGATCGGCTCCAAAGATCCGGTACACCCCAACGATCACTGCAACATGGGTCAGTCTTCCAACGACACATTCCCAACCGCAATGCACATTGCGGCTGCAATGACCGTGCGCGACGTGCTGCTGCCCGGCCTCACCAAACTGGCCGAAGGTCTTGAGGCGAAAGCCGAAGAGTTCAGGGACATCATCAAGATTGGCCGCACCCATACCCAGGACGCGACCCCACTCACCTTGGGTCAGGAATTTGGCGGCTACGCCCACCAGATCCGCCAGGGCATTGCGCGTGTCGAAGCGGCGCTTCCGGGCATCTATGAGCTGGCACAAGGCGGCACCGCCGTTGGCACCGGCCTGAACACCCAGAAAGGCTGGGGCGAAGCTGTGGCGGCCAACATGGCCGAAATCACCGGCCTGCCCTTCGTGACTGCACCCAACAAATTTGAAGCACTTGCGGCCCATGACGCCATGGTCTTCATGTCCGGCGCGCTCGCCACTGTTGCTGGCGCAATGTACAAAATCGCCAACGACATCCGCTTCCTTGGCTCCGGCCCACGCTCCGGTCTGGGCGAGCTGATCCTGCCGGAAAACGAGCCAGGCTCTTCCATCATGCCGGGCAAAGTGAACCCAACACAGGCCGAAGCGATGACACAGGTCGCCACGCATGTGATGGGCAACAACGCCGCGATGACCTTTGCCGGCTCTCAGGGCCACTTTGAGCTCAACGTCTACAACCCGATGATGAGCTACAACCTGCTGCAATCCATGCAGCTTCTGGGTGACGTGGCCGACAGCTTCACCGAACGTATGCTCAACGGCATCAAGGCCAACGAGCCACGCATCGACAAGCTGATGAAAGAGAGCCTCATGCTGGTGACCGCTCTGGCGCCAACCATCGGTTATGACAACGCCACCACCGTTGCCAAAACCGCGCATAAAAACGGCACCACCCTCAAAGAAGAAGCCATCGCGCTTGGCTTTGTGGACGCGGAAACCTTTGACGCCGTTGTGCGCCCAGAGCAAATGATCGGCCCCAAAGACTGATCTCTCAGACATAACAAAATCAAGGCGGTCCCTTTTGGGCCGCCTTTTCTTTTGGAGATGTCAAATATCAGCGACGGAATTCATGGCCGCACCCGTATCAGTTCCATATCCTGACCAACGAGCGCCCTATGAAACGTCAATTTCTTCCCCCACTCTTTCTGCTGATCATCTTTGTGCTTGGCGGCCTGTCCCTCGCCTCTTCGCCGGTCTTTGCCACCGATGGCGGCTTGGCCTGCGCAAAACCTCTCGATGTGATGGGCCTCTGAAAAGCTTGCAAAAAGCGTTTCGGATCAAACGCAAAGGCCTCTATGCAAATCAGGCACGCCACGATACCTTGGGTTCATGGCCGAGATTATCAACCTGAACAAATTCCGCAAAGCGCGCGCACGCGCCGATCAAAAAACGCAGGCAGACGAAAACGCTGTGAAATTCGGTCGCACCAAGGCGCAGAAGCAATTGGAAGAGGCGCAGGCGGAAAAATCCGAGCGGGACTTGGACGGCAAAGAACGTAGCAAAGATCCGGAATGAGCCGCCCTCAAAAACGCTCGCTAACCCTGCGCGGCCACCGCACGAGCGTCTCCCTGGAAGAAGATTTCTGGCGCGCCTTCCGAGAGATCGCCGAGGAAAAATCAATTCCAATCAACGAATTGGCAGCGCAAATTGACGCAGATCGCGATCTGGAAGCAGGCCTTGCCACAGCCATCCGCCTCTACATTCTCAACCACTATCGCAGCAAATCGCGACACGCGGCGTCTTAGCCCGCAGGCTTCCTCTTGCCAAAAATATCCCCGCCGGAGGCAGCGCCCTTTTGGGGCGCTCTCAAAGGATCAGGCTGCTTCACCGGCCACAAGTCGGATACGCTCAATCATCGCGCGCAATCCGTTGGAACGTTGCGAAGACAGATGCTCATTTAACCCCAGCCGCTCCATTTCTGCGCGGGCATCCACCGCCAAGACCTCAGCCAGCGACAGCCCGTTGTAGAGTTTGCGCAACACCGCAATCAGACCGCTCACGATCATCGCGTCGCTTGCGCCCTCAAAGCTGAAAACACCGTCTTCGATCTTGGGATGCAGCCAAACCTGACTGGCGCAGCCATCCACCTTGGTCGCCGGCACGCGCAGCGCCTCATCCAGCGGGGCCATATCCTTGCCCTGCTCGATCACATAGCGATAGCGGTCTTCCCAATCCTCGATGAACTCGAAGTCTTCGACAATGTCTTCAAACGCTTGCGCAGCCATAGGGTCGGCTCTCCTTCTGTCTGTCTTTCACCTAAGTGGACAGTCACAAAAGGTCCAGCCCCGCTATCCATGCTTTTCAAGCCAATACGAATAGGATAACCCATGGTGTCAAAGAATGAGGCTTATCGATGCGCACTCCAGTCCTGATTTTGCTGACCTCCACCTTGGCTTTGACCGCCTGCCAATCCCGCCTCAACCCGGTCAACTGGTTTGATGGCAGCGGCAAAAGCAACCAAGTCGTGGAAGGCAACCCGCTGATTCCCGATGCGGAGGAAGAAGGCGGCCGCTCGATCTTTGCCCGCGACGAGATTGTCGCCTACGTCGGGCAGCCGGTAACGCAGGTCTCCAATGTCGAGGTGCACCGCGTGACCGAGGGCCAGCTTGTTATGGCGGTTGGCGTCTCTTCTGTGCATGGCACCCATGATGCCCGCCTGATTGCCCGCGACGGCGGCGTGGAAGGTGGCGTTCTGACGCTTGATTTTCTGGCGATCCCACCCGAGAACCCGATCCTTGGCGGCTCGGATCTGACACGTGAGATCACCACCGCGGTGGTGCTGACGGATCAGCAGATGGCAGGCGTGCGCACCATTCGCGTGGCTGCAGCAAACAACACCCTGGATCGCCGCGCACGCTAAAGGCGCGGCAGCTAACATCCTCACGTCAAAGGCATTTCGCCTTTAGCAGAGGTTTTCCGTGTCAGATGCTTGGGAGAGACTGGCGGTGTGTGGTAGGCCCGGCAGGATTTGAACCCGCAACCAAAGCGTTATGAGCGCTCTGCTCTAACCGTTGAGCTACAGGCCCGCCTGATGCTTGGTTATGAAATGCCAAAGACGGCGTCAAGCGGTCAGTTTGTTATTCGTGTTCGCCGCGACCGCCTGCCTGTGGATCGCGGCTAATTTCTCAACAAACGTATTGATCACCAGCTCAATCTTGGAGCCCGGAATGATCCGCGTTGGCGTCACTGCAAACAAATCTTTTGTCGGCGCAGCAAAGCCCGGCAGAATCTCTTCATACACGCCGTCATCCAGCTCTTTCTGGATCAACATGCGCGCGACCCGCGTGTAGCCAGCCCCTGATTTTACAGCTTTGAAAATGATGTCGGGATCATCCGCGGTAAACCCGATCCGGACCGGAGCCTGATATTCGATCCCGTCCCGCGTCACTGAAAACGAGCCCAGCGATTTGTCCTCATGGTGCTGAATGAACTTGAGCCGCTTGAGGTCTTCAGGCTTCTCCGGCCGGCCATGCTGATCCAGATAGGTTGGGCTTGCAAAAAACACCGTCTCCAACGCCGCAATCTTACGGCCGTAGCCTGAGGTTTCACCCAGCTTTCCGGCACGAATGGCCAGATCATACCCTTCACGCACCACATCCACAAAACGGTCTTCGAGCTTCAGCACAATATCCAGCTCGGCGTGCTCGTTCCCAAGCCCGATCAGAACCGGCCCAAATACCTCTCGCCCGAGAAAATGTCCCACGCTGATCCGCAAGGTTCCCGCAACCTCGCTGCCAAGCGCATCAAGCTCCGCCAGCATCAGATCATGGCGTTCAAGGAGCTTCAACGCATGCTCCCAAACCAGCACCCCTGCCCGCGTTGCAGAAACCCCATTGGGTGAGCGGTGCAAAAGCTGCTGACCCATGGCGGCCTCCAACTGCCTGATCTGCTGGCTCACCGCAGACTGGGTGATCCCCCGATGCTGCCCCGCCGCAGACAAGCTGCCCTCAGCAATCGCGCTCACAAATGTCTCCAGCAGTCCCAGACGATCCATAGTATTAGCATCTCTTATATCAACTATCAGGCGCAGCCCGGTACTGCGCCAGAATAGCAGTGCTATTTCATCATCACCAGCACAAGCTGGCGAATTAACCCCTGTGAACGATATCGGAGTTCCTTATGTCTTTGTCCCGCAGACGTTTCCTCATGTCCTCATTGGCAGCCCCCGCATTGATCAGCCTGCCGAAAGTACTCCACGCCAAAGGCCCCACCGCCAAAGCCTTGCCAGCCACTGTGCGCTTTACGGTCGGAGAGGCCACCGTGACGGCGCTTTTGGATGGCTATCTCGACGCCGCACCGGGGCTGTTGTCTGATTTTGACGAACCAGCCATTTCCTCTGCACTGGCAGACGCGCAGCAAACGCTCCAGTCGGGCGGCGTCCGCATTCCTGTAAATGCCTTTCTAATCGAACAAGGCGCCAGAAAAACCCTAATCGACGCGGGCTCAGCCAATCTGATGGGAGACACGCTTGGCGCGATGGGCGCAGCCCTTGAGGCCATCGGGGTGTCTGCCATGGACATCGACGCCGTTGCGCTGACCCATATGCACCCTGACCACGCTGGCGGGCTGCTCAACACTGATGGCAGCGCCGCTTTCCCCAATGCGCAGATCGCTGTTTCTGAGACCGAATATAACTTCTGGCACGATGACGCCATCATGACCAGTGTGCCTGAGGGCAGCCGCGGCTTCTTCCAGATGGCGCGCAACAGTCTGGCGCCCTACACAGATCAGCTATTGTTTCATGCCAAGGAACAGGAGCCTTTGGCGGGGCTGGTCGCCCTGCCCCTGCCGGGACATACGCCGGGGCACACCGGCTACCTCCTGCAATCCGGCGGTGAGCAATTGCTGTTCTGGGGCGACATCGTGCACATGACCGCCTTGCAATTCGCAAATCCGGGCCTCACCCTCGCCTTTGATGGAGATCCGAAACAGACCGTCGACACCCGCCTGCAGATGTTTGACCGCGCGGTTGCAGACAACCTGCTGGTCACCGGCGCGCATCTGGATTTCCCGGGCTTTGGCAAGGTGCAAAAATCGGCGAACGGCTTCAGCTATCAGGCAGCTCCGTGGCAATACGGCGCCTAAATACTCAGATGCACCGTCTGTTAGCGCAGACGGTGCAATCCATGGTTCCCTTTACCCAAGTGATCCTTTAAGCAACGCGCCAAGTATTGATTGAGAGGACACGCCCCATGAGCGACGGCAAAAACGGCATCACCTACGCAGATGCAGGTGTGGACATCGACGCAGGCAACGCGCTGGTGGAGCGCATCAAGCCCGCTGCGAAACGTACAACACGTTCCGGCGTGATGGCTGGCCTTGGAGGCTTTGGCGCGCTCTTTGATCTCAAAGACGCAGGCTATACCGATCCGATCCTGGTCGCGGCCACCGATGGTGTGGGCACCAAGCTGCGCATTGCGATCGACACCGGAAATGTTGACGGCGTGGGCATTGATCTGGTCGCCATGTGCGTGAACGATCTGGTGTGTCAGGGCGCTGAACCTCTGTTCTTCCTCGACTATTTTGCCACCGGCAAACTCGAAACCGAAACCGCCGCACGCATCATCGAAGGCATCGCAGAAGGCTGCTACCAGTCCGGCTGCGCTCTGATCGGCGGCGAAACCGCAGAAATGCCCGGCATGTATGAAGCGGGCGATTTTGACCTTGCGGGCTTCTCTGTTGGCGCGATGGAACGCGGAGCAGACCTGCCGGCCGGCGTGAAAGAGGGCGATGTGCTTCTGGGGCTCAGCTCCAACGGCGTACACTCCAACGGCTACAGCCTTGTGCGCAAGCTTGTTGAGGTTTCCGGCCTTGGCTGGGATGACACCTGCCCATGGGATGACAGCCAGACCCTCGGTGCTGCGCTGCTTGCGCCAACCCGTCTTTATGTGAAACAGGCGCTGGCCGCCGTGCGCGCAGGTGGCGTGCATGCTCTGGCCCACATCACCGGCGGCGGCCTCACCGAAAACCTGCCGCGTGTGCTGCCAGAAGGTCTGGCCGGTGCGATTGACCTCTCCAGCTGGGAGCTGCCTCCTGTGTTCCAATGGCTCGCCAAAACCGGCGGCATGGATGAAGCTGAGCTGCTCAAGACCTTCAACTGCGGCGTGGGCATGATCCTGTCTGTGGAAGCGGATCAAGCCGATGCGCTTGCGACGCTTCTGCGCGAGCAGGGTGAAACCGTTTATACCCTTGGCACCGTGACCAAAGGCGAAGGCGTCACCTACAGCGGATCGCTTCTGTGAAAAAACGCGTTGCGATTTTTATCTCCGGCGGCGGATCCAATATGGTCCGCCTGCTGGAGGACATGGCCGCACCCGGTCATGAGGCAGAGCCGGTTCTGGTGCTTGCCAACAGCGCCGATGCTGGCGGTCTTGCCAAAGCGTCGGCCATGGGTGTGCCAACCATCTCCGTCGACCACCGCCCGTTTAAGGGCAACCGCCCGGCTTTTGAGGCGGCGCTTCAGGCAGAGCTTGATAAGGTCCAACCGGACATCCTTTGTCTGGCCGGGTTCATGCGTGTGCTCACCGAAGGCTTTGTCGCTCCATGGGAAGGCCGGATGCTGAACATTCACCCGTCCCTGCTGCCCAAATACAAAGGCTTGCACACACATGCGCGTGCGCTCGAAGCGGGCGATGCGGAACATGGCTGCACTGTGCATATGGTCACGCCTCTGCTGGATGACGGTCCAATTCTGGGCCAGGCGCGTGTGCCGGTCTTGCCAGACGACACCCCCGAAACTCTCGCGGAACGCGTTTTGGTACAGGAGCACCGGCTTTATCCCGCCGCTCTGCGCCGTTTCGCCGCCGGAAATACCACACCCTTCACGCTTTAAGGGTTGGTGAATTGCTTTCCCCTATGTTTCTGCTTAGTGCTGGTTAGAAGAGCACGGCAATACGGACGAAGAAGATACGCCACCTATGAAGACCATCACCACCACTGAAGAGCTTGCGCAGTTCTGCGAAATAGCGCGCAAGGCCCCCTACGTTACCATCGACACCGAGTTTCTGCGGGAACGCACCTACTACTCCAAGCTGTGTCTCGTTCAACTCGCTGTGCCCAGCGACATGCCCGGTGACGAAGAGGACAAGGCGGTTCTGGTCGACCCATTGGTGGATGGCATCTCCCTTGATCCGCTCTATGAGCTCTTCCGCGATACCTCTGTGGTCAAGGTCTTCCACGCCGCGCGTCAGGACCTTGAGATCTTCTTTGTTGAAGCTGGTGTATTCCCGAACCCGCTGTTTGACACGCAGGTTGCAGCCATGGTTTGCGGCTTTGGCGAGCAGGTTGGGTATGAGACCCTCGTGCGCAAGATTGCAAAACAGGGCTTGGACAAAAGCTCCCGCTTCACCGACTGGTCCCGCCGTCCGCTGACCGAAGCGCAGAAAACCTATGCGCTGGCAGATGTGACCCATCTGCGCAAAATCTACGAATTCCTTGCTGCCAAGCTGAAAGAGACCGGCCGCGCCCATTGGGTGGAAGAAGAGATCCAGATGCTCACCCGTCCGGAGACCTACATTATTGATCCGGAAAATGCGTGGAAACGGGTCAAGACCCGCACCACCTCGCCCAAGTTCCTTGCGATCGTGCGCGAGCTTGCAAAATTCCGCGAAGCCTATGCGCAAGAGCGCAACGTACCACGCAACCGCGTGTTCAAAGACGACGCTCTGGTGGAACTGGCCTCAACCAAACCCGGCAATATGCAGGATCTGGGCCGCTCCCGCCTGCTGCTGCGCGAAGCGCGCAAGGGTGACATTGCTGATGGCATTCTCGCCGCGGTCAAAGCGGGGGTGTCTTGCCCGTCTGATGAGATGCCACGTTTGCCCAAACGTGACGACAAGCAACAGGTCAACCCGGCCTTGGCTGATCTTCTGCGCGTGCTTCTGAAAGCCAAAACCGAAAGCTCCGGTGTGGCGCCAAAGCTGATCGCGACCTCCGCTGATCTGGATACTCTGGCCTCCGGTGGCCGCGATGTTGCCGCGCTGCATGGCTGGCGGCATGAGGTCTTTGGCGCGGACGCCCTGCGTCTTTGCACAGGCGAAGTTGCCCTCGCTGCCAAAGGATCTGCGATCAAAATCGTGAAGCTTTAAGGCGTCCAAGCCCCATCAAATATGCTCTGCAAGACGTTGCACTGCAGCGTCTTGGCCAAAACCGTCGCGGCCAAATTTGCCCTGCGCGACAGGCGTTCCTGTCCGAAACTGTCGTCTGCATGACCGAAGTCAACATTCAGATGCAGCGCGGCCTGTTCCTATCATGGAGATACGCCGCGCCCAGTGCCGCACCCTGATGAGAGCCACCTAAAATCCCTTGGCACATGAGCATCCCGGCGCAACCGCTTCTTTGCGCGAAAGGAATTGCGACATGTCCAGGACAGCCCCAAGTGCCTTCTTCACGCTTCCGGCCACCCTCGCCCTTGCCGCCACACTCTCCACGCTCTCGGCCAGTGCCGCAGCCAAACAGGATCTCGCCACATTGCTGGCCACCTACGGTTCAAGCTGGGCAAGCCACGACATGGACGCCCTTGTCGCCCTCCAACCCGAGGACACCGCCTTTCGTCTGGTCGCAGCTGGCATCAATCCCGCGCAGGACAACGACAGCCTGAACGCCTTACTCGCTGCGCTCTATGCCGCAGCTCCGCCAAAGCAAACCGGCCGTAAGACCATTCTCTCTGGCGCCAATTATGCGGTTCTCAAACACGAACTGACAGTTGATGCCAAAACCGTCGTGCCACTCGATCCACGGCGGCAAACAAATTCAGAGGCGTCGGTTATTCTCGCGGCCTTGGATGTGCTCGTCTTTGAAAACGGGCTCATCAAGGAAAAGATTACCTACCTCGATGTGAAGCTCCAACACCCGCTGGCCAATCCCGCAGAGTCGCAAACTGGCTCAGACCGCGAGCCTTCCTATCAAACACGCAAAGCGCGCCCAAAGTTTACTCAAATCCACCTGAAAGGGCATGAATTTGCCTCAAAGCAAGCCTTCCGTTCGCACATTGCGGCGCAATGTTAGGAGACACCTAACGCCTGTGCCCAGGATTGGATCACAGGCACACCAAAAGAGATCAGACACTTAGATCAAAAGGAGCAGGATCATGGCCACATCAAAACCTGAATCACAGCACCCCTCACAGAACGCACAGCAGTCACAAAGCCCTGCTTCTGCAGCAAAACCTGCGCCAAACGCGGATGCTAAATTTACTGACTGGGCGATGATCTAACATCCCCTCTTGTTCACGATTTGGTCCCACCTTATGGTTGGGCCATGTCAGACCCGATTTCCTCCATCCGCAACCTCGGCCCGGCCTATGAAGAAGCCTGCGCCCGCGCTGGTATTCACACCGCTGAAGAGCTGAGGGCGCTGGGGGCCGATGAAACCTATGCCCGTCTGCTAAAGACCGGCACCAAGCCTCATTTCATCGGTTACTATGTCCTGGTGATGGGGTTGCAAGGCCGCCCTTGGAACGATTGCAAAGGCAAAGAGAAAGACGCCCTGCGCAAACGCTTTGATGCTCTCAAGGCCCGCGCCCATGACAAGGGTCGCTCGGAACTCGAAGACATGCTCAACAAAATCGGCGTGATCGAAAAACGCTAGAGCCGAAGGCGCGCCATGCCCCAGGCCGCCACATGATGCGTCACCGCCAGATCACCGTTCAACATGGCGCGATCCAGCTCCTCTATCGTCCAAAGCTCTTCCTGCATTTCTTCCAGATCACCGGCATTAGGCGTGGCAACCCGACGACATCCCTGCGCAAGAAAGTAGTGGCCTTCGCATCCTTTCTGATTGGCATTGTCGACATAGCTGCCCATAGGGGTCAGCGTGCCAACCGCCAAACCGGTTTCCTCCATCAGCTCGCGCTGTGCTGCTGCCTCCGGCCCCTCACCCGGATCAATGAAACCCGCCGGAAAGGTGACAGAGACTTTGCGCGGCCCATGTTTGTATTGTCGCAACATCATCACGCGGCCGTCGTCCATAACCGGCACAACCAGCGCAAACGACCGCAGCTCCAATTAATAGAAATCATCGATCAAACGCCCATCGGGCAGCTCCACCGTTTCTTTGGCAACCTTCACATAAGGCGCAGCCTCAAAAACCGTTTCCCGCGCCTTTGTTTTCCAAACGTCCATCAGCACCCTCTCAGAACAAAAAATGGGCCGCGGCATTCCCGCGACCCATCCGTAAATTCATAGTGGCGATAATCTCGCCCCGGGGCAATGCTTAGCCCACCAGCTCCAGACCGGAGAAGAAGTATGCGATTTCTACCGCTGCGGTTTCTGGTGCGTCAGAACCGTGTACGGAGTTTTCGCCAACGGATTCAGCGAACTCGGCGCGGATGGTGCCTGGTGCTGCGTCTGCTGGGTTGGTTGCGCCCATTACTTCGCGGTTTTTCGCGATTGCGCCTTCACCTTCCAGAACCTGTGCCACGATTGGCGCAGATGCCATGAATTCGCACAGTTCGTCGTAGAAAGGACGCTCTGCGTGCACCGCGTAGAACACACCTGCCTGCTCTTTGGTCAGGTGAATGCGCTTTTGCGCCACGATGCGCAGGCCAGCTTCTTCGAACTTGGCGTTGATTGCGCCGGTCAGGTTGCGGCGGGTGGCATCAGGCTTGATGATCGAGAAGGTGCGTTCCAGAGCCATGTCTCTTTTCTCCATATAAGATTGGGGCCAGCACCACGCCCGCCCCGCATTCGAATTGTCGCTCCGATAGCACGCGATTAACGACTTGAAAAGCGATGATTGACGCCGCCGTAATACTGCGCCAAACCCGCGTCATGCTTAAGATCTCTGACATCTCCTATTCCGTCGAAGGCCGCCCTCTGTTTGAAGGCGCCTCTGCGACCATTCCCACCGGCCACAAAGTGGGTTTGATTGGCCGCAACGGGGCTGGAAAAACCACCCTTTTCCGCCTGATCCGCGGCGAGTTGTCTCTGGAAGGTGGCAGCATCACACTGCCCCATCGCGCCCGCATCGGCGGTGTGGCGCAGGAGGTGCCCTCAAATGAGGTGTCACTGATCGACACGGTGTTGGCGGCCGACACTGAGCGCGCGGCCTTGCTGGCTGAATCAGAAACCGCCACCGACTCAGACCGCATTGCCGAAATTCAGACCCGCCTGAGCGACATCGACGCCTGGAGCGCAGAGGCCCGTGCCGCCTCTATCCTAAAGGGGCTTGGCTTTGATCACGAAGATCAACTGCGCCCCTGTTCTGACTACTCCGGCGGCTGGCGCATGCGTGTGGCCTTGGCGGCTGTGCTCTTTTCGCAGCCAGATTACCTGCTGCTTGACGAGCCGACCAACTATCTCGATCTCGAAGGCGCGCTCTGGCTGGAGAACTATCTGGTCAAATACCCACACACCGTTCTGATCATCTCGCACGACCGCGAGCTTCTGAACCGCTCCGTCGGCGCAATCCTGCATTTGGATGAACGCAAGCTGGCTTATTACACCGGCCCCTATGACCAATTCGCCCGCCAACGCGCCGAGCAACGTGCGGTTCAGGCTGCAGCCGCCAAAAAGCAGCAGGCGCAGCGCGAACACCTGCAAGCCTTTGTGGATCGCTTCAAGGCCAAAGCGTCCAAGGCCAAACAGGCGCAAAGCCGCGTGAAAATGCTGGAAAAGATGACGCCGATCACAGCGCCTGAAGATGCAGCACGTGTGGTCTTCACCTTTCCCAAGCCCGAAGAACTGTCCCCGCCCATCATCGCGATTGAAGGTGGATCGACCGGCTACGGCGAAACGGTTGTGCTCAAAAACCTGAATCTGCGCATAGATCAGGATGATCGCATCGCACTTCTGGGCAAAAATGGTCAAGGTAAGTCGACTCTCGCAAAATTATTGTCCAGCCGACTTGATCCCATGGGAGGCAAATTCACCACCTCACCCAAGCTGCGCATCGGCTTCTTTGCGCAGCATCAGGTGGATGAGCTTTACGTGGAAGAGTCTCCCATCCAGCACCTGATGCGCGAGCGCCCTGCGGAAGGACAGGCGCGCCTGCGTGCGCGACTTGCTGGATTTGGCCTGGGTGCCGCGCAAGCGGAAACCGAAGTGGGCCGCTTGTCAGGTGGCCAAAAGGCACGCCTCTCTCTGTTGCTTGCCACCTTGGATGCGCCACATCTTCTGATCCTTGACGAACCGACCAACCACCTCGACATCGAGAGCCGCGAGGCCCTTGTTGAGGCGCTCACCGCCTATACAGGCGCGGTCATTCTGGTCAGCCACGACATGCACCTGCTCACTTTGGTGGCCGATCGCCTCTGGCTGGTCAAGGATGGCACAGTGAAGCCCTATGAGGATGACCTTCAGGCCTACCGCAAACTGCTGCTCACCTCTGACAAACCGGCCAGTGGAAAACCAAAAGCCAAACCCGTGGCTAAAAAAGCCAGCCGCGACGAAATTCTGGCCCTGCGCGCCGAAGTTCGAAAATCAGAGCAGCGGGTCGAAAAACTCAACGAGATGGCAGACAAGCTGGCAACCAAACTGGCGGACCCGGCTTTCTATGAGGGCGAAAAACTTGGCGAAATGGAAGTCTGGCAGAAGAAATATGCCGAAGTCCGCGATGCCCAGGACCGCGCCGAAGATCTTTGGATGAAAGCGCTGGAAAAGCTGGAAAAAGCCGAAGGCTGACCTTAGCCTTTGCCCCATCATTAGAAGGAATACCCAACCACCATGGACAGCGCCGCCTTTATCACGGCCTTTGTGACGCTTTTTGTGATCATCGACCCGATTGGTCTTTTCCCGATCTATGTGTCGCTGACCCAGGGCGTGCCCGCGCGCGAACGGCGCACAATCGCCATCCGTTCCTGCGTCACGGCCTTTGTGATCCTGTCGCTCTTCGGCTTCCTTGGCGAAGCTGTGCTGAACGGCATTGGCATCTCCATGCCTGCGTTCCGGATTGCGGGTGGAATCCTGCTTTTTGTAACAGCTTTCGACATGCTCTTTGAACGCCGCACCAAGCGGCGCGAAGATCAGGCCGAAGAAGCTGAGGAAGACTACCCGGATCCTTCGATCTTCCCGCTGGCCATTCCGCTGCTGGCAGGCCCCGGCGCGATCACCTCTGTGATCCTGCTCGCAGGTCAGGACACCGGCGTGCAGGCCACGCTCGCGGTGCTTGGCGTTGCGCTTCTGGTTCTGGCGATTGTGTTCTGTCTGTTCCTCACCGCAGGCTATCTGGAACGCCTGCTTGGCCGCACAGGCATCACCGTGATCACTCGCCTTCTCGGTATGCTGCTCGCAGCGCTTGCCGTGCAGTTTATCCTTGATGGCCTCAAAGATTTTGGGCTTGTTGGCTAGCAAAGCGCATCTGGGACCTCCGCATCATGAACGAATTTGAGATCGGCCACCTCGCATATCTGAGCCTGCTACTGGTGATGGTTCTGATGTGGTACATCTCATCGGGCCGCCTTGCGCTTGGCCAGACCCTGCGCAACGCGGCGATTTGGGTGCTGATATTTCTGGGGGCCATTGCGGTGGCCGGCATGTGGGAAGACATCCGCTCCACGGTGCGCCCCATGCAAACCGTTCTGGAAGACGGCAGCCGCATCGAAATCCCGCGCAGCAACGATGGCCACTATTATGCCACGCTGCGCCTCAACGGAGCCAACGTCGACTTTGTGGTGGATACCGGTGCGTCGGAGATCGTGCTGTCCAAAGCAGACGCCCGCCGCGCCGGACTTGATCCGGACAACCTCGCTTATTGGGGCCGCGCCATGACAGCCAACGGCGAAGTCCGCATTGCGCCTGTCTGGGTTGAAGAAATCTCTCTGGGAGATTTTACAGACCGCGACGTGCGCGCCACGGTGAACGAAGGTGAGATGCCTCAGTCGCTGCTCGGCATGTCCTATCTGCAGCGCTATGCGCAGATCACCATCGCCGGAAACCGTTTGATTCTAACGCGGTAAGCCGGGGAACTTAATTTCCGCCGCTCTCCGCTTTTTTCTGCCACACACCCGTCTCTTCAGACCAGTATTGCGCCGCGCAGCCCGCATCGGTCAGCGTTTTCCACTGCCCCCGCGCATGCTGAACGGCCTCCGGGTCATGCCCGTCAAACAGAATACAGACACGCTCGGTTGTGTTGACCTCTTCCGCGCTCACCGCCGCGCCATCCACTGACATGATGCATGCCGCTTCATTGGGCGTATCAGACGACGTCGTCAGCAGGATGGGCTGCAACCTGTCATAAGGTCCACCTGCCAGCCCATGCGCCAGAAAGCTCTCATCGCCCAAAAGCCAGAGCTTTTGATCCAGCCATTCCATGCGGCCCGGGTCCACCCCCCGCACCGCAATCGCCCAGCCCGCGCCCCGCGCCTTCTCCAGAAGACGCGGCAGCGTGGTATCAAGCGGCGCTTGTGTCAGGTGATAAAAATAGGCCGCGCCCAAGGACTTACACCTCGAAGTTGTCCGCCACCAACCGGCTCAGCGCGCTCACGCCCCAGCCGGTCGCACCAGCAGGTGCCAGCGCTGTTTCCGACTTCACGCTGGCCACGCCTGCGATATCGAGGTGAATCCACGGCATGTCTTCCTGCACAAAGCGCTGCAGGAATTCCGCTGCTGTGATCGAGCCGGCCGGGCGGCCACCGACGTTTTTCACGTCTGCAATCCGCGATTTCAGCTGTTTGGCATAACCTTTGCCCAGCGGCATCCGCCACGCGCCTTCACCTTCCGCATCCGCCGCTTTCAGGAAGGCGTTGCAGAGTATGTCATCGTTGGAGAAAACGCCCGCATTTTCATGGCCAAGACCGATGATGATCGCGCCCGTCAAAGTGGCCAGATCAATCATACCTGCTGGTTTGAAGCGCTCCTGCGCGTAATGCATCACATCGCACAGTACCAAACGGCCCTCAGCATCTGTGTTGATCACCTCAATGGTGTCCCCCTTCATAGAGGTCACCACATCCCCCGGACGTGTCGCGCGGCCAGAGGGCATGTTTTCCACCAGCCCGACAAGGCCGACCACATTGGCCTTTGCCTTGCGCAACGCCAGCGCTTTCATGGTGCCAGCCACAACACCTGCGCCGCCCATGTCCATGGTCATGTCTTCCATGCCGGCTGCCGGTTTGAGCGAAATGCCGCCCGTATCAAACACCACACCTTTGCCAACCAGCGCCAACGGCGCGGCCTTGGCATCGCCGCCTTTCCATTGCATCACAACAACTTTGGACGGGCTTTCAGAGCCTTCTCCAACAGAAAGAAGCGCGCCCATACCCAATTCCTTAAGCTGATCCTCTTCCAGCACCTCAACCTCAAGGCCGATGTCCTTCAACGCAACCAGACGGTCGGCAAATTCGGTGGTGGTCAGCACATTGGCGGGCTCATTGGTCAGGTCACGTGTGAAAAACGCCCCATCTGCCACGGCCAACAAGGGGCTGGCGGCGGCCTCAACATCGTCAGGCTTGCTCACTATCATGCGCACGGCGCGCGCATCATCCTTGGCCTCTGCGGTTTTGTGGTCATCAAAACCGTAGTCACGCATCGCAATGCCAAAAGCGATCTGCGCCGCTTTGGGATGGGTACCAGCCAAAACGGTCAGTGCGGCTTTGCCACGCGCCTTACCAAGCGCGGCACCGGCCTTGCGCGCCTCTTCCACGCTGCAACGGCGCGGCAGCACCACAACATCAACAGCTTCTGCGGCCAAACCAGCCGGAAACGCGAGGCTGATCAGATCGCCATTTGAGGCTTTCTCACCCTTTTCTTCACGCAGGCGCTCAATCGCGCCTCGGGTCAGCCGGTTGATCCGGCGCGCGCCCTGATCAAGGTTACCCTCCTGAGGCACAAAAATCGCGATCCGCCCCTCTGCCTTTGCAATTTCGTCCAATTGGGTTTCTTCAAAAGCAAACTGCACAGGGCGCATTCTGGTGTCTCCGTTTAACTGATGCCAAACACCTAGCGCGCCCGATCTGGCTTGACCAGTGGCCATCGCCAGATTGCAGTTTCACCGCGCAATCAATTCCACTAAACTGCGCCGAACGAATAGGCACTTGAGGGAGTCCACGGCGTGAGCAGATTCGACAGATACATCCTGTCGCAGTTCCTAACCCTGTTTGGCTTCTTCGCACTGATCCTTGTGTCGGTCTATTGGGTCAATCAGGCGGTGTCACTGTTTGACCAGCTGATCGCCAGCGGCCAGAACGTGGCTGTTTTTCTGGAACTTTCGGTTTTGACCCTGCCAAACGTGATCCGGCGCGTGCTGCCAATCGCGGTTTTTGCGGGCACGGTTTATGTCACCAACCGCCTGTCCAATGAAAGCGAACTAACCGTCATGCAGGCCACCGGCTTCAGCCCGTGGCGTCTGGCGCGTCCGGTGGCCATCTTTGGCCTGATCACCGCTCTGATGATGAGCGCCCTGACCCATTTTCTTGTGCCTGGCTCCACCAAAGAACTGAGCCAGCGCCAGTCTGAAATCAGCGAAAATGTCACCGCACGCCTTTTGACGGATGGAACTTTTCTGCATCCCATTGACGGGGTCACCTTCTACATCCGCGAAATCACCTCCGATGGTGTTCTCAGAGACGTGCTGATGGCTGACAGCCGCGACCCCGGCAGCTCTACGGTTCACACGGCTGCGGAGGCCTATCTGGTTCAGGACGAAAGCGGCCCCAAACTGGTGATGGTCGACGGCCTCATGCAGCTCAACCCCACCGGCACGGACCGCCTGATGACCACCAACTTTGCTGACTTCTCCTATGACATCAGCGCCCTTGTCGACCCGGATGTCGCCTCCCGCGGCTCTATCGACTTCATGCCGACCTGGGATATTTTTGGCGCCCTTGCCTCTGTGTCTGCCGAGACCGGAGAAAGCCTTGGGAAAGTCACCGAAGAATTCCACGCCCGCTTCACGCAACCGATCATGTGTATCGTCTTTGCCTTGATCGGCTTTGGCATGCTGATCATCGGCAGTTTTAGCCGCTTTGGAGTCTGGCGGCAGATCCTCTCGGCCTTTGCCATCCTTGTTGTGCTCGAAGCGCTCAAGAATGTGGTCTCAGACCCTGTTCTGGACGCCCCGGACCTCTGGCCACTGCTTTATTTGCCCGCGGCCCTTGGCTTCTTTGTGGCCTTTGGTTTGCTCTATTTTGCATCCAATCCTCTGCGTCTGCGGAGGGCAACCGCATGACCACGCACCTCTATTTCGCGCGCAAATTCCTGTGGATGTTCCTCAGCATCCTGACCGTCTTCTTTGTGCTGACCATGCTTTTGGACATGATGGAACAGCTGCGCCGCTTTGATGTTGATGAGGTTGGATTTTATCGCGTGCTCGGCCTCACGCTCTTGCGCGCGCCACAGGGGCTTTACCAACTCCTGCCGTTGATTGTTATTCTCGCCACCGTGGCCCTGTTCATCGGCTTGGCCCGCAGCTCAGAGCTCGTGGTTGTACGCGCTGCAGGCAGATCCGGGATCGTCGCGGTACTCTCACCTGTTATCGTGGCCATGCTGCTGGGGCTGCTTGCGGTGACAGTTCTCAACCCATTGGTCGCAACAACCTCTCTGGAATACGAAAAGCAAAGCGACGCCCTGCGCAACAATGGCGGGGAGGCGCTCTCGTTGACCGAGGAAGGCATCTGGCTGCGCCAAGGCGGACCGGAAGGCCACGCGGTCATTCACGCTGACCGCACCAATGCGGATGCAAGCCAGTTCATCAACCTCAGCGTCATCACATACGCCGACAACGGCGGGCCGCAATCGCGCATCGAAGCAAAGACCGCGCGCCTGCTTGAGGAAGGTTGGGAGCTCACCAACGCCCGCGTCTGGAACCTCAACCGTAGCGTCACCGAAGGTGCTGAGGCCGTACATCACGAAACGCTCCACCTGGCCAGCAATCTCACGCCCGACCGCATCCGCGACCGTTTCGGCAGCCCCTCTGCGATATCCGTGTGGCTGTTGCCTCAATTTATCAAAGAGCTTGACGAGGCAGGGTTTTCATCGCGCCGCCACACGGTTTGGCTGCACATGGAGTTGGCCCAGCCTCTGTTCCTGATGGCCATGGTTCTGGTTGGCTCCGCGTTCACCATGCGCCATACCCGTTTTGGCAACACCGGCGTCGCCGTTCTGTTTGCTATCCTTGTTGGCTTTAGCCTCTATTTCATCCGCAACTTCGCCCAGATCCTTGGAGAAAACGGTCAGATCCCCGTGCTACTCGCAGCCTGGGCACCACCTTCTGCAAGTGTCTTATTGGCACTGGGGCTGTTGTTGCATATGGAGGACGGATGACGAAGCTCCTCTTCCGCCTGATGGCGGCCACTGCACTGACTTGCGCTTTTGCTCCGCACACTTACGCGCAATCCGCCCCCGCATCGGCGGCAGGTTCAAACACCACCCAAGAAGCGCCGCAAAATGTGGTGCTGATTGCCGACAGCGTGGAATTGGTCGGGCAGAATATCCTCAAAGCGCGCGGCAATGTCGAAGCTGTCTCCGGTAACACCCGTCTGCAAGCCCGCGAGGTCACCTACAACAACGAGACCGGCGAAATCAGCCTCATTGGCCCTATCCGGATCAGTGATGGCGATGAGGTTTCCATCGTTGCAGACTCTGCCGAGCTTGATGCCGATTTCCGGTCAGGCCTGATCCGCAGCGCGCGCCTTGTGCTTGCCGATCAGGTGCAAATGGCCGCGCAACAGCTCAATCGTGTTGAGGGCCGCTACAACGTCCTGACCAAAACGACCGTCTCATCCTGCCGGATCTGCGAAACCGGCGAGGCCCCGCTTTGGCAAATCCGTGCCAAACGGGTGATTCACGATCAGGAAGAACGGCAGGTGTATTTTGAGCAGGCGAGCTTTCTCGTCCGCGATGTGCCCGTGTTCTATTTCCCCTACCTGCGGATGCCAGATCCAACGCTGAAACGCAGCAAAGGTTTCCTGTTTCCGCAATTCACACGCACGTCACTGCTCGGCAACGGGGTGAAGCTGCCCTACTTCTTCCCGATCGGCGAAGACAAAGACATCACGCTCACGCCTTACATCTCCACCGAATCCCGCACGCTGGAGTTCCGCTATCGGCAGGCGTTTGAAAATGGCGGATTTCAGGTTGACGGCGCGATTTCTGATGACGACCTGCGCCCCGGAGAAACCCGTGGTTACGCCTTTGCCAATGGCCTCTTCCAGCTGCAAAGAGACTACAAACTTACCTTTGATATCAAAGCCGTATCAGATGATGCTTATCTCTCTGACTACGACTACTCAGATCTCGACCGCCTCAACAGCAGCGTGAAAGTGCAGCGTGCCTCGCGCTACGAAAACACCAGCTTTGGCGTATACCACTTCCGCTCGCTGCGCGACGACGAAGACAACAACACCCTTCCTACGCTGGTGTTTCAGGCCGAAACTGAGCGCCGCTATTTCCCAAGCCTTATTGGCGGCGAGCTGCGTACCCGGCTAGAGGCGCATTCCCACCAGCGGGATTCAGGTGCGGATGGTGATGACGGCCGTGATGTGGCGCGCACCAATGCCTCTGTTGAGTGGCTGCGCAACTGGACGATGGCCGGCGGTCTGCGTGTGGGCGCAACCGGTGGGTTGGCCTTTGACGCTTATAAAACACTGAACGATTCCAATTTCAGCTCTTTTGACAGCGGCTTCACCCCCACAGTCGCCGTGAACCTGCGATACCCGTTGGTCAAACGCGGCACCGACGGGGCAACCTATCTGCTGGAACCGCTCGCACAGATCGGCTGGACCGGTGGCAGCGATCTCGACATCGCCAATGATGAAAGCACCCGCGCGGAATTTGACGAGGGCAACCTCCTCGCTCTGTCCCGCTTCCCGTCTTATGACCGGCGCGAACGCGGCCTGGCTGCGGCACTCGGTGTGAACTGGTCGCGCGTCACCTCCGAGGGCTGGGAAGGGCATTTCACCTTTGGCCAAGTGTTCCGCGATCAGTCCCAAGGTGATTTTTCGGAAACATCCGGCCTGTCCGGCAAGACCTCAGATCTGCTGATCGCGGGTCAGTTCAACAACCAAAACGGCTTGGTGGCCTCTGCGCGTGGCCTGCTGGATTCCGGTGGCACCCTAAACAAGGCAGCCGCCCGCCTGGGCTGGAGCAATCCAATGCTGATGGTGGATGCCAGCTACATTTGGCTCGCAAGAGATCCCGAAGAAGCCCGCGACGAGCGCATCTCCGAATGGACCTTGGACAGCAGCTACCGTTTCTCGCGTCATTGGACCGGATTGGTCGACTGGCGCTATGACGCCGTGGCCGGGAAATCGGCCCGCGCAGGCCTCGGTCTACAGTATCGTAACGAATGCGTGCAGGTCGAACTTTCGCTCTCGCGCCGCTTCTCCACATCCGATACCGTACAATCCAGCAATACCTTTGGCATCAACGTGGCCCTGCTTGGATTTTCGGTCAATTCAAACGATAAGAGCTATAGCCGCACCTGTGGCTGAATTACAGGAAGACGACACTCTCATGACGCGACGCCCTTTCATCCGCTCCCTTCTGCGCGCCTTCACTGGCACCGCCAGCACACTCGCAGCAGCCGCCTTGTTGACCGGAACCGCCTCCGCGCAAAGTGCTTTCAGCCCAGCGATTTTGGTGAACGACTCCGCCGTCAGCTACTACGAGCTTGATCAGCGCGCGCGCCTGCTTGCCATTATGAATGCGCCGGGTGATCCCGGAAAACTGGCCCGCGAACAGCTGATCGATGACCGCTTGAAATTGCAGGCCGCCCGCCTCACCGGCATCGCAGCCACAGATGAAGGCATCCAGAACGGCCTCGACAACTTCGCCGCCCGCATCAACATGAACATCGACGATCTGGTTCAGGCTCTGTCCGGTGAAGGGATCGACGAAGAAACGCTGCGCGACTTCATCATTTCCAACATCACCTGGACCGGTGTTGTGCAGTCCCGCTTTGGGGGCAATGCCCAGGTCAGCGAAGAAGAGATCGACCGCGCCATCGCCCAGAACAGCGGCTCCGGCGGCGTGCGCGTGCTGTTGAATGAAATCATCATTCCTCTGACGCCACAAAACCAGCGTCAGGTGCTCAGCCTCGCAGAGCAACTTTCCGAGCTCACCAGCTTTGAAAGCTTTGAAAACGCCGCCCGCACCTATTCCGCCTCCGCGACCAAAGCCGAAGGCGGACGTGTCGACTGGATGAACGTCACCAATCTGCCCGCCGAATTGCGCCCGGTTGTGACTGCTCTGCGCCCCGGCGAAGTGAGCCGTCCGCTGCCGCTGCCCAACGCCGTGGCGCTGTTCCAGCTGCGGGATGTGGCTGAAACCGGCCGCTCAACACCGACCTATTCCGCCGTCGATTACATGAAATATTACCTGCCGGGTGGCCGCACCGAGGAAAACCTCGCAAAAGCCAAGGAACTCGCTGGCAGCCTTGACCGCTGTGATGATCTCTTTGCCATTGCGCAGGATCAGCCCGCGGAAATTCTGGTGCGTGAAACACAGGCGCCCAATGAAATTCCACAGGACGTGGCGTTGGAGCTGGCCAAGCTCGACGACAACGAGGCCTCCTACAACCTAACCACCGCAGATGGGCAGAACCTCATTCTTCTGATGCTCTGCGGCCGCACCGCCCAACTGGCTGAGGAAATCTCGCGCGAAGACGTGGCCCAGGCCCTGCGCAACCAGCGTCTGGAAAGCTACGCCAACAGCTATCTCAGCCAGCTGCGCGCCCAAGCCCGGATCATTGAAAAGTGACCAGCCCATCATCGCGCGCACCCATTGCCCTTACCTGTGGTGAGCCGGGGGGCATTGGCCTTGAGATCGCCGAAAAAGCTTGGCAGTCCCTGAAAGAGGAACTGCCGTTTTTTCTGATTGCCGATCCCGATCATTTGCCCGGCACGGTGCCGCATCAGATGATTGATGACCCGGCGGAGGCTGTGGGTTTGATGCCCGAGGCCCTGCCGGTCTTTCCCCATCCATTTGGCGCGCCGCGCACACCCGGTCAGGCGGATCCTGAGAACGCCGAAGGCGTGATTGATGTGATTTCCCAAGCGGTTGATATGGCCATGTCTGGCAGCGCCAGGGCGGTCTGCACGCTGCCAATCCACAAGAAAGCTCTGAAAGACGGCGCTGATTTTGCCTATCCGGGTCATACAGAATTTCTTGCGCAACTCGGTGGCGTGGACAATGTGGTGATGATGCTGGCCTCCGAAATGCTGCGCGTCGTGCCCACCACAATCCACATTCCTGTGTCTGAGGTTCCTGCCGCACTCACACCGGACCTGCTGGAAGACACCATCCGCATCACCGCCAAAGGCCTCACAGATCAGTTTGGTCTCAGCAATCCCCGGATCGCCGTGGCGGGCCTCAATCCGCACGCAGGTGAGGGCGGCGCCATGGGCCATGAGGATGCCAGCGTGATCGCCCCCGTTCTCGACAAGCTGCGCGCTGAGGGTTTTGACATCGCCGGTCCTTTGCCTGCTGACACCATGTTCCATGCCGCCGCCCGCGCGCGATATGATGTGGCCATTTGTGCCTACCACGATCAGGCGCTGATTCCGATCAAGACCTTGGATTTTGACGGCGGCGTCAATGTCACCTTGGGCCTTCCGTTCATCCGCACCTCACCGGATCACGGCACCGCGTTTGACATCGCAGGCACAGGTCAGGCCAACCCGTCCAGCACCATCGCGGCGCTGCGCATGGCCGCCCGCATGGCCGACAGCCGCCCACAAAGCGCTTGACGCGTCAAAGGGCGGCACATATCCCCGCCCAAGGCCAATATCGCGCCCTGCGCGCGCAATCGTACAGGTAAGCCACAGGGAACACCATGAGCGCCATTGATGATCTTCCCCCGCTGCGTCAGGTGATCGACACCCATGGCCTCTCTGCGCGCAAATCTCTGGGGCAGAACTTTCTGCTCGATCTCAACCTGACTGCCAAGATTGCCCGCCGCGCAGGCGATCTCACCGAATGTGATGTGTTGGAAATCGGCCCCGGCCCCGGCGGCCTGACCCGCGGCTTGCTCGCCGAAGGCGCCCGTCGCGTGCTCGCCATCGAGAAAGACGACCGTTGCATTCCTGCGCTTGCAGAAATCGAAGCCGCCTACCCCGGCCAGCTTCAGGTCATCAACGGCGACGCGCTTGAAGTGGACCCGCTTGCCCACCTTACGCCACCCATCCGTGTGGCGGCCAACCTGCCCTATAACGTCGGCACAGAGCTTCTGGTGCGCTGGCTGACGCCTAAAGAATGGCCGCCGTTCTGGCAGAGCCTCACCCTGATGTTTCAGCGCGAAGTGGCCGAGCGTATCACCGCCCAACCGGGCTCCAAAGCCTATGGCCGCCTTGCAATCCTCGCCCAATGGCGCGCCAACGCCAATATCGTGATGTCCCTGCCACCCGGCGCATTTTCCCCGCCGCCAAAGGTGCATTCCGCCGTCGTCCATCTCACCGCACTGGAAGAGCCGCGCTATCCCGCTGATGCCGCCACGCTGTCACGCGTGGTCGCTGCCGCCTTCAACCAGCGCCGCAAGATGCTGCGCGCGGCTCTGAAAGGTCAGGCACCAGATATCGAAGACCGGCTCTTGGCCGCAGGCATCCAGCCCACCGAACGCGCCGAACAGGTTTCACTCGAACAGTTCTGCGCCCTTGCACGGGTTATGAAAGAAACTTGAGCCCACAACGCGCTTGCCCCTGCGCATAAAGGTACACACCGGCCAGGGGCATCTTTTGTGACAGCTTTTCCGAGTATTGCACGCCGCGCAGCAGGGCCTGCTCGACATCTTCTGCAGGCATCGGGGCAACATCGACGGTTACCAGCCGGGCGCCCAGATCCGTGTCCTCACGTACCTCATTGGCAGCCGCTCTTTTGATCGCAGGATGCCCGGGCACATCCACATGATTGGCAATCAAAGTTGCCGCCACATCCGCCTCCGCCGCCGTATGCGCCAGAACGGTCACCGCATCCGCAATGCCTAGGGACAGGCTGCGCCCTGACCAACCAGAGGTCGCCACGCCACGGATCGGGTCTTCTGCGTTCACTTTCACGCCTGCGGAGTTGCCAATCACCTTGGCGCGCAGGGTTTCCCCCTCCGTAAGAACCAGCGCCACATCGCCGCCGTTGTTGACATAGGCCCGCGCCACACCGGGGACGTTGGCGATGATATTGGCGATCTCATCTGCCACCGCACCGGCGACCGCCATCATCGGTGTGACAAAATCGGGCAACCCGACCCGCGCAGCCTTTTGCATTTTTTGGGCAATCTGACCCTCGAAGACGATTTCCTGATCGGCCGATTGCCGCAATCCCGGCAGCTCTTCCACCAATTCCTGCAAAACTGTCTCAAACCGCTGCACCACCGCAACATAGGCCTCAGCGCGCCCGTCGCCCCAGATTTCAATGATCAGATCAATGGGTCCGTGATGCAGATGCAACCGTCGCCCGTCCGGCAACCACGCCACCTGAGGCATAACAGTCATTCACTGTCCTCACCTTTACCAAACACATGGCTGTCGCGCGCATAAGCGCCACCGCTTTGCAAAATATCCAGAACATCCCGCACCGAGTCAACATGCCCGCCAAGCGCCTCATATTCTTCCTTGGACACGGTAAACTCCAACGGCGCGACAATGGCCGGGGTTGGCACCATGCCAAAGGCCCCTTTGGGCGTTTGCGTCACATCCGCCATCAGCGTGATGCCCCCGCCCGGCCAGACAAATGACTTTGCACCGCCCACGGTGACATCCGCGCGCCCGGCCTGAACAGCATCGGTCAGCTTCACCGGATTGCGGGTCACGCCGGATCGCAATGAGCCCCCGGCACCGCCCATAAACATCACTGTGCAAAGCGCAGGCTCACAGTTCTCAGCGATCAAAGCCACCGACGGCTTCAACGCCTCCGGCATCGGCTTGGCCTGCGGCTCCAAATCCGCGTCGAGCTCAAAATAAGCCGCATGCTCTCCGGTGGTGGAGACCATCAACAGGCTCAGCCCTTCCCGCGCGCCTTTCTTCTCAAGCCACGGTCCAAGGATCGACAGCGGATCATCAATATTGGTGCCGCCCCAGCCCAACCCCGGTTCTGCCACCTGAAAATAGCGCCCCGGCGTGCTGCGCCGCCCTTTGATGCGAATGCCCGTGTCCGGCCAGCCAAGCACTTTGCCCGCCTGATGCTCGCTCACAACGCCGGTGATGTGGTCATCCACCACCACCACCTCGTCAACCAAACCCTGCCATTGACTTGCAAACATGCCAATGGTGGCCGACCCGCAGCCCACCCGCATCCGCGCTTCCTGCTGCCCATCCACAATCGGAGCAACACCGGCCTCCACCACCACTTCCGCACCGCCATCAACGGTCAGTGTCACCGCCTCACGGTTCAGCAGCCGCAGCAGCACATCACAAGTCACGCGCCCTTCCAACTTGCTGCCGCCGGTCAGGTGATCAACCCCGCCAAGGCTCATCATCTGTGAGCCATATTCACTGGTGATCATCAGCCCGACAGCTTCCCCCTGGTGGCGGATCACCGCGCCCTCATGTCCAAGATGCCGATCCGTGTCGATTTTCACCTTAACGCCGCAATAGGAAAAGATCGCCTCCGTCACCACGGTCACAAAATCCGCGCCATCCACCTCGCGGCTCGCCAGAAACGGCGCGGGTTTATAGTCCGGATAGGTGGTGCCAGCGCCCACGGCCGTCACAAACAGATCATCGGTCGACAGCCCGTCGTGCCAATCACGCCCAAGAAACGGACGAACCTCTCCGCCATGTTCCAGTGTGCGGTCCAGCACCGTCAGCGGGTCACATCGAACGATCTCGCCGCCTTGGTTTGCATAGCGGTCACAGGCGCCGATTTTGCCTTCGCCGATGTAGCACATCACCGGGCAAGCGTCACAGCGGAGCTTCTCCTCCCGCACTCGTGTCTCTTTGCCCGATGTTGTGTTCATCTCACCCAGACCTCTCTTTTGCCGCTTTGATCGCCACCAAAACCCGATCTGGCCGCGCAGGCAACTGCGTCAACCGCGCCCCACAAGCATCTGTGATTGCGTTTAAAATGGCTGGCGCCGTTGGGATAAGAACATGCTCTCCAAGTCCCTTGGCTCCCATCGGTCCTTCCGGATCCGGCACCTCAATCAGATGCGACACAACCTCCGGCATGTCGCCAATTGTCGGGATCAGATAGTCATGCAGGTTCTCCGTGCGCCCCGGCACAAACTCTTCCATCAGGGCCATGCCAAGGCCCTGCGCGATGCCCCCTTCAATCTGCCCCTCCGCGAGCAGCGGGTTGATCACCCGACCCAAATCATGAGCGGCGGTGATCTTCAGCACCTTCACCGTGCCAAGCGCAAGATCGACCTCCACCTCAGCCAACTGCGCCCCATAGCCGTAAACCGCATAAGGAACACCCTGCCCGTTTTCATCCAGTGCTTCGGTGGGCGGATCATAAGTCTCCTCCGCCATCAACACATAGCCCTCAGCCCCCGCAGGCAAAGCGCTCAGATCAATCTCTCGCGTCGCTCCGGCCTCAGAAATGCGCAAGTGCCCTCCTTGCAGGTAAACTCGCGCAGCCGGCCCCATGTTGGCCATCTGCAATATCTGCGCCCGCAAGCTTTGCCCGGCCAAAAGCGCAGCTTTGCCGCTCACCACTGTTTGGCGGCTGGCCGAGGTCTTGCCGCAGTCCGGTGTTATACCCGTATCCGCATCCAGCACCTCAAGCTGATGCACCGGCAGGCCCACCGCATCCGCAGCGATCTGCGCGATCACCGTATTGGCCCCCTGTCCAATATCCATTGCGCCCTGATGCAGACAAACCCGGCCGTCCGCTGTAATCCCCATCCGCATGGTCGAAGGGTTCGGCAGGGCTGTATTTCCGCAGCCATACCAGCAACTGGCCACACCGATCCCGCGCGCCTTGCCACTGTTTTGCGCGTTAAAGCCCGCCGTGGCGATTTGCGCCGCATCCCAGCGCGGCTGCAGCGCCTCAAGACAAGCGCCAATGCCAACGCCCTGCACTGTTTGCCCACAAACAGTCTCTGCAGACTCACGCAGAGCATTTTTGCGCCGGATCGCCAGCCGATCCATGCCTACTTTACCTGCCAATTCATCCAGCAAAGTTTCCTGCAGCACCGCGGCTTGCGGCACACCAAAGCCGCGAAAGGCACCTGCCACCGGCCCATTGGTATGGATCGCCCGCGCCTCGGCGGCATAGTTGGGCACCGCATAAGGCCCGCTGGCGTGCACCGGCACCCGAACCGCAACCGTCGGCCCCCAGCTGGCGTAGGCTCCGGTGTCAAAATCACCGTCAAAGAGCATGCCTGTCAGCTGCCCATCCGCGTCTGCGGCCAGCGTCGCGGTCATCTGCGCCGGATGCCTTTTGGTGGAGGCCAGCATGCTTTCCGCACGTCCATAGACCATCACGCTGGGCCGCCCTGTGAGCAATGTCACCAACCCGATCAGCGGCTGCACGGACAGATCCAACTTCGCACCAAACCCGCCGCCCGTCGCGGCCGGTCGAATGCGCAGCTTGTCCCCAGGCAGCCCCAGCACCGCCGCCGTTTCATCACGATCCAATACAGGTGACTGCGTGCAGGCCCGGATATTGAGCACATCGCCCTCCATCCACGCCGCCCCGGCCTCCGGCTCGATATAGGCGTGCTCCACATGGCCTGTGGTGAACTGGCCTGACACCGCATACTCAGCTTTGGACACCGCATCCGCAGCCTCACCTCGGCGCACCACACCTGCGATCAAAAGATTGTCCGCACGGCTCGCGTGCAGTTGCCTTGCATCGGCGGCACGCGCCGCAGCCACATCCAGCACCGCAGCCTCCGGCTGCCACGCAATCGGGGCCTGCGTCAGATCAAGGGAAAGGACCACATCCCGCGCGCCCGCCACCAGCGCCACAGGCTCTCCGGCCAACCGCACATGCCCGTCCGCCAAGGCAGGCTGATCCACAAAGGTCGGGATGACCCCCGTCACATTGCGCCCCGGCACATCCGCCGCGGTGAAGACCTCAACGCCTTGCGCCGCGGCCCAGCCTTTCAGATCTCCGAACACAAATCGCGCCGCCGCATGGGAGCTGCGAATGGCCCTGACCCAAAGCGCGCCCTCTGGCAGCACATCCGCCCCAAAAGCCTCTGTTCCCAAGACCTTGGACACCCCATCCAGACGCTCAACCCGTGCGCCCACCGAGGCCGCCGCATCCGGTTCCGGCCCCGCGCCGCTACCACTTGCATCCAGCACCGCATCAATGATCTTGGCATATCCAGTGCAGCGACACAGCACCCCGCCAAGCGCCGCTTCAACCGTCTCCCGATCGGGCTTTTGCGCCTGTCGCAGAAGCGCCTCCGCTGCCATAACCATGCCCGGCGTGCAAATCCCGCATTGCGCAGCTCCGTGTCGCAGAAATGCCCGCTGCAGCGCACTTGGTCCCGGGCCAGACAGTCCTTCAATGGTTTCAATATGACGCCCCTGTGCTTGCGCCACAGGTGTCAAGCAAGCGCAGGTCGCGGCCCCATCGAGCAGCACGGTACAGGCGCCGCAATCTCCGGCATCACAGCCCACTTTGGTGCCCGTCAGCCCCAAATCATGGCGCAACACATCCGAGAGCCGCCGCCCCGGCGCGGCAGTCACTTCATGATGTGTTCCGTTCACCTTCAGATGGATCATCCCGCAGCGCTCCGCAGGGCGCGACGCACAAGTTCCGGCACCGCGTCCAAACGGTACTCCGCACTGCCCCGCACATCTGAAATCGGGCTTAGAGCCGCATTGATCTGCGCTTCCCTGATCACGTCGTCGATATCATCAACCGCCGCCCCGATCAGCGCGGTCTCCAACGCGCTCAAGCGCGCAGCCACTGGGCTGCAAGCGCCTACCGCAACCGCCGCACCGGTCACTTGTCCGTCGCCCACCTCCAAACGCGCAGCCACCATCGCGATGGAAATCACCAAATGGCTGCGGCTGCCAAGTTTCTCAAATGCGCTGTGGCCAGTCGCGCTCCCCTCGGGCACCAACAAAGCGCTCACTATTTCATCGTTTTCCCGCGCAGTCTGGCGCGGGCCGGTCACAAAATCACGCAGAGCAACCCGGCGGATACCACCGGGCCTCAGCAGTTCGACCTCCGCATCCAAGACAAGCAACGGCGGCATGCCATCCGCCGCAGGTGAGGCGTTGCAGATGTTGCCAACCAAGGTGCCTGCGTTCTGCACCTGAATGCCGCCAACCTGCCGTGCGGCATGCTTCAGCATGTCAAATGCCGGTGGCAAAGATGCCGCCACAACATCGCTCCAGGTGGCAGCAGCACCGATACGCCAACCTTTGGCAACCTTTTGAATGCCTTGAAGTTCCGAAAGCGCCGTCACATCCAGCACAACATCGTCAGACCCACTGCCCAGCTCTTGGGCCTCCGTCGCCGCAAAGAGATCCGTACACCCCGCCGCAATGATCACCCTCTCGGCCTCTAGCAGCGCGAGCGCATCTTTCAACTTGTCGGGGCGGTGATAAATCCCCATGCTGTCCTCTCAGCCCTCAGGGCGCATTGCTCAAAATCTTGTTGGTATACAAACGGATTTTGCGGCAGGATCTGCGCCTGTGTCAACAAATCCCAGCCATCGCGCCCTCTTGCGCGACCGCAGTCAGGCCCAGCACATGCCCCCGATGGACACGTCTCAGCCCCCAATTCCGCCGCACACCGCGGCAGAGCGTTATGATCTGGACGATCAGGTTGGCTTTCTTTTGCGGCGCGCAACACAGCGCCATCTCGCGATCTTCGCCGAAAATATCACCGATCTGACCCCCACACAGTTTGCCGCTTTGGCCAAACTCTGCGCACTTGGCGCGGTGTCGCAAAACGCCTTGGGCCGCGCCACGGCCATGGATGCCGCCACCATCAAAGGCGTGGTGGACCGTCTGCGCAACAAGTCTCTGGTGGCCAGCGCGCCCGACCCCGAAGACCAGCGCCGCGTCCTGCTGAAACCGACCGCCGAGGGTTGGTCGCTTTATGAAGAGCTCGCCGCCGCCGCCGAACAAATCACCAAAGACACGCTTGCCCCACTGAATGAGGCCGAACAGACGATCTTCGCATTGCTCTTGAAAAAACTGATCTGAGTGTTTGCCACCAACACCGTCGCCCCGCATCGTCAGACGCCCAGGTGACGAGCGAGTATGCTGGGGTCATCGCGCATCTCTGCACCAGAGACCACACCTCGCATCCGTCCGTTTTCAAGCAACGCCGCACGATCTGCGAGCGCCAATATCGCCTCAACCCTCTGCTCGACCAATACCACGGCAACGCCTTGATCTCTCATGGTTTCTGTCACGTCACGAATGGCCGCAATCATGGAAGGCTGCAGCCCTTCTGTTGGCTCATCAAGCAAAACCACCTTGGGCCGCAAACTCAGCGCCCGCGCCATCGCGAGCATCTGCTGCTCCCCACCGCTCAAAGTGTTCGCACGCTGAGTAAAACGCTCTCTAAGCCTTGGAAAAAGTTGTAAAACCTCTTCCAGAACACCCTCATTGTCCGGCTTGGAAAACCGACCCACTTCGAGATTCTGCCCAACCGTCAGCTCCCCAAACAACCGCCGTCCCTGAGGCACATAGCCGACGCCACACCGTGGCACCTGATGCGCGGGCAGCGCAGAGAGCGTTTCGGCTTCCAGCCGCACCTGCCCGCCCATCAACGGCAGCAGCCCCATGATGGCTTTCATTGTGGTGGTTTTGCCTGCGCCGTTACGGCCCAAAAGACATGTGATTTCACCGGCTTGCGCCTCAAATGACACCTGCCGAAGCACCTGCGCACGGCCATAGCCTGCATCCACCGCCTCAAGCTTCAGCATGTTCGCCTCCAAGATAGGCGGCCTGCACCGCCGCACTGGCTTGAACCTCTTCGGGGGTGCCTTCAAAAAGGACCTGACCGGCATTCAAAACCGTCACAAAATCAGCGACTTGCATCACCACATCCATGTTGTGCTCAATCAGCAGCACGGTTGTGGTTGCCCGCAATTCTCCGATCAAACGGTTGAACGCCGCGACCTCTCCATCTGCCAATCCCTGCGTTGGCTCATCCAGGATCAACAACTTTGGCGCTTGCGCCAACCCCATCGCGATCTCCAGCAACCGCTGGTGACCATAGCTCAAATCGCCAGCATCCTCACGCGCCCGATCCAACAGGTCCACACGGCTCAACGCGGCTTCCACTTTGCGGTCCGCCTCAGTTGCAGAGGGGAACACCCGGCGCGCGCCCAATGCGACATTCTCCCAAACCGGCAGGTTCGGAAAAATTGAGGTGATCTGGAAGGTATAGGCCATCCCCATGGCGATCCGTTTATGGGCAGAGAGGGCCGTAACATCCTGCCCATCAAAAGAAATCTCCCCACCGCTGCTCTGCAAGCGACCAGACAGAAGGCCCACCAAAGTGGTCTTGCCCGCCCCATTTGGCCCAATCAACGCACGGACCTGTCCTTGCGGAATATCGAGGCTCACATCGTCAACGGCCAGCAAGCCATTGAATTGTTTGGAAAGCCCCTTCGCAACAAGCAAACTCATGGCAACCACCTCCAGAACCGGTTGCGGATCTCTCCCATCAACCCCTGCGGGGCAAACAGCGTCAGACAGACCAGCGCCACCCCGGCGATCAGCATGTAAGCCGTGGTAATGCCTGAGCTTAAGTCTATGAGGTAAAACATAAATACCGTCCCCACCAAGGGGCCAAGCGCGGTTCCAGCGCCACCAAGAAGCACCCACAGCAGCGGGAAAATGGAGTATTGCACCGAGGCAAAACTCGCCCCGACGTAGCCAAACAGCAGCCCATAGGCCGCGCCGGAAAGCGCAGACAAAGTCGCTGACAGCACCACCGCCATAAGTTTGTAGCGCATCACGTCATAGCCCAGCATCATCGCGCGTTCTTCGTTTTCCCGGATCGCGATCAAAACGCGGCCAAACCGCGATCTCAGCACCGCCAGCAGCGCCAGAAAGGCCACGGCAAACACCACAAAAGCGGCAAAATACCGGTTGCTCGGATCAGACAGATCAAAGCCCCACAACATACGGTCCGCCTGCTGGATCACAAATCCTTCGTCCCCGCGCGTGTAGGCCCCAAAGTAGAGCACCGTCAGGTATCCGGCCTGCGCAAACATCAATGTCACGATCATGAAGGCCACGCCTTCGGTGCGCAGCGCCAGCGCGCCAATGACCGCGCCAACCGTGGCCCCTGCCAAAACACCAAGCAGCAAAGCGCCCCCGGCGCTCAGCCCAAGCTGCGTCATGCCAAGCCCCATGCCATAAAGCCCCGCGGCAAAGAAAAGCGCATGGCCTAGGCTCAGCAAACCCGTGTAGCCAAACAACAAATTGTAGCCGATGGCATAGGTCGCAAGCACCATGATCCGCGCCAGATTGCCATGGTGATAGGCTGGCAGCACGAATTGCAGAACCAACAGGATTGCCAGAACACCACCATGCAACCCTATGATTTTCCTCACTTCTGACGTCATGCGCGGCTGGCTCCGAAAAGACCCTGCGGACGGAACACCAGCACCAGCGCCACAAGAACCGTGGCCATGATCTTGGCCAGCGTTGGCGAGAAGAACACCGAAATGATCCCGTCAGACAGACCAATCAACAGCGCGGCCAGCACGGTTCCCGGCAGGCTGCCCAAACCGCCGATGATCACCACGATGAAGCTCAGCAGCAGCGGATCGCCCCCCATCAGGTAATGCGCCTGCTGGATCGGCACGATCAACACAGCCGCCAAAGCCGCAAGACCTGCCCCCAAACCAAAGACCAACGCATAGACGCGCTCGACCGGGATGCCAAAGGCCAATGCCATATCGCGATCTTGTTCGGTCGCTCGCATCATCAGCCCAAGCTTGCTGCGCGTCATCAACAGCCAAAGCGCGGCCAGCACGCCCGCCGCCGCACCAATCACCGCAAGCTTGTAGCTCGTGATGCTCAACCCCCAGGGCCAATAGAGGCTGAGCCCCGTGTCGGTCATCTCCACCCAGGGCAAAGCCAGTCGAGTGTTGAACGGCGGCGTTACCGGCCGCGCGTCCGGGCCGTAAGTCATCAGCGTAACTTGCTGCAGAATATAGAGAATCCCGATGGTGGCGACGATGGTGCGCTCTGGATCATAGGACAGGCGCTTCAACACAGTGACATCCGCCAAAGCGGCCAAAACCCCAACCATGACCGGCACAATCAACAGCGCCAGAGCAAACCCAAGCGCGGCATAGCCATCCAGCCAGCTTGTCACCCACCATGCCAGCACCGCGCCCAGCATGAAAAATTCGCCATGCGCCACATTCACCACGCGCATCACGCCAAACACCAGCGCCAAGCCGCTCGCGGTCAACGCCAACACCGCCGCTGTCACCGCGCCTTCCAGCGTGGCGAGCATCAAATAAGGTCCAAAATCCATTGCCGCTCCTGCCGCATCGCTTACGAAGGGTGCGCCAAACCCTTGGCGCACCACAACTTTTGTCAATCAGAGCGGTTGTGTGGTGTAATCCACTTCGTCCGGATAATAGGTGTCCTCAATGGAGGTCGTATGCACCAGAAGCAGTTTTCCGTCGGTCACCTTGGTGATGTACTGATGGCCAAACACCTGGTGCGTTTTGCCGTTAAACACCTTCGCGCCCTGTGGATGCGCATTGGAATGCGGCATGTCTGTCATCGCCTCAACAGCTTCAATCAGCTTGGCGCGATCAGCGGTGCTTTGATAGCCTGCTGCTTCCATGCCCGCCTTGACCACATGCAAGGTCTCCCAGCAGCCAAACATATGCGCATAGGTAGACACATCCTTGGGATCACTTACCGAGGCCCCATTGGCATCCACCCCAACCCGCTCGCGGAAGAAGGCGTCATAAGAGGATTGATCGGCCTGCGCATAGCGCGGATTGCCTTCCCAGAAATAGGTGCCTTCCAGGAATTCAAGCCCCGGGCTGCCAATATCCACCGCTTCAAGACTGTCGATAAATCCAAATATTTCAGGCCTTTGTGGGCCGAAGAACTCACCAAGCTCTTTCACAAAGGTCAACACAGCCGGGCCCACCATCACGTGGTAGATCACCTCGGTGTCGCGCGGGATCTTGGGGAAATACTTGGTGAAAGAAGTCTCTGTGGGTGGAATGGCAATATGCTCCAGCACCTCACCACCCTGCGCTTCAATCGCGGCGGTGAAGAAATCCCGGTGGTCATGACCAAAGGCAAAATCCGGGAAGATCATCGTGACCTTCTTGCCAAGGTTGCTGGCCACAAACGGCGCCATCGCCTGCACCTGGCTTTTCACATCGGTGATGCCCGGTTGCAGGGTGTAGCGGTTGAGCATGCCGCTCGCCACATGATGGCCTTCGCTGACCACAAAATACGGCAGCTTCAGCTCGCCCGCGCGCGGCGCGGAGCCGATCACCACATGGGAAAACAGCGTGCCAAAGCCAATGTCGCAATTGTGTTGATTGGCAAATTTTTCAACCACTTCGGCGCCACGTTTCGGGTCCGTGCCATCGTCTTCCGCGATGATTTCCACGGGGCGGCCATTGATCCCGCCCTGCTCGTTGATCAGCGCAGCCGCCGCTTGTGTGGTGCGGTCATACCAACGCCCGTAGGCCGCGCCGATGCCGGTGCGGTGGACCTGAAACCCAATCTTGATCGGCTCTGCACTCTGCGCGCCTGCATAGCGCGCCCACATCGGCAAAGCCGCCGCCGCGGCCCCGCCAAGCGCCAAAGTTTTGAGCGCGCCGCGCCGGGTTGTCTGTTGTGAATTAGGCGTAATCGTCTTCGATTTGGTCATCTTGTGTCCCCCTGTGTTCACATGGTTTTGTGACCGAAAATATCGCAATCAGAATGCTTGTTAGAGTGCAAACGATTGGCGGTTGTGTCTAGAGGGCGCGGTTTGTGTCAGAAGCCGCGAGGTGATGCAAGCAGCCAAAGTCCAAAAAACGTGCAGAAAATCATAAAGATAGCGACCGGGACTTGCGTAAGGGCGGCACGCGTCTCAACGTGACGCAGCGCCACCGCATGGGCCAGCAGCAGTGCCACCACATGCCCAATCACCACACTTCCGGCCTGACAGAGCCACAAGACACGCACGCTGTCTTGGGTGTTGAAAAACCCGGTGGAGACATAAAATGTCCCAAGCCCCAAGAGGTCCTGCCCACGCGCCCAGGGATCGGTTGCCGCCGCCAGCGCATATTGCGCCTGCACCAGAAAGCTCGTGAAGTAATGTGCCACGTGATAGCCCAATGCGATCGGCAGAACCGTTGGCGCAAAGAGGCAAAGCGCGCGGCGCAGCGGCATCTGTGACCGCCCCAAGCGCAGGCCCAGCCAAAGCGCCATGGCGAACAGCGCCACAACGGCCAGATTGGTCAGCACCAGCCCAATAAGCGTTTGCCAGATCACCGCTGACCGCCCCGGAAACTCCAGAGGATTGAGGCCCAGCTGATCCAGCCACCAGAAAGTCTCGTTTAACCCATCAAAAATGCCGCTGCCCAATATCAGCAGGCACAGCACCGCCACGCCAAATGGCACCGAGCGCAGGTTGACCAGCTGCCAACCGTTCAGCCCCAGCCGCACATGCGCACCACGTCGTGCAAATAGGCCAACCTTGCCATAGAGCCCCAGCATCATGCTCGCGCCATCCGCACGATGTCCCCAGCGTGGGCCAAAGAGGATCAGGCCGAGGAATGTCACCGCCCAATAGGCCGCCACCACCCGCGCCAGCCGCGCCGGATCAGTGGGCGCCGGATCCGCCAGAACAAAGCCCACCAACGCCAGAAACGCGCCAACCCCAACCCAGTGGCCAAGCCAGCTTGGATACCGCAGCCTGAACGAGCGCCCGAACAGCGCTTGAAAACACCAAACCGGCCCGTGCCACGGGTTCACCCAGCGCCAGAGGTTCCCAAAGAGCCCCTGCAACGTCACAAAGGCGATCCACCACAAGGTCCAAACCGTCAGAGGCAACGGATTTGCCAGCGGATCTCTTGGCCCCTCAAGCCCAATATAGATCAGCCAGAAGAGAAACAGCGCGGACAATAAACTGCTGAGATGATGCGGCCTGACCGGCAACATCCGCAGATTTGGAGCGTGCCACAAGCTTTTGTTTTTAAAAGACAAAGAAACAAAACTATCCGGCAAAACCAACAGCATCGCCACCGTCAGCGCTACGGCCAGCACGCCTGAAGCAATATAGATATCCGTGGGCAACAACAGAACAAATCCACCTTCCGCCGTGTGGGCAGCCGCGCCACCCACGCACAGCAGGCTGATCATAAACGCAAGGGAAGCCTTTGCAGCGATCCCATTGAAGCTTAGAATGGAAGGCAGATTTTTCTGGAGCATGGGCGGATAATACTGAGGGGCCTTTGGGATGAAAGCGCGAAAACCACTGGGGCTTTTCCTCATCGCTCTCTGTGTCTCTGGCGCCGCTTGGATGCTGATGCGCCCTGCAGCCTCAAGCGATGTATTGCTCACCAATGCCACCGCCGCCCCGCTTGTTGACGAAGACAAAGCGGTCGCCGTCTTCCTCAAAATCGCCAACAACGGCCACCCCGACCGGCTGATTTCTGTCTCAGCCCCCGACGCTGAGAAAGCCATATTCAGCGGTCAGGATACCCGACGCGCGATCCCTGCGGATTCGGCGGTATCACTGGCGGCTGATGGGATGTTCGTCCATCTCAAAGGCGTATCCGGTGCCTTGAGCGACGGGCGCACCCTGCCCGTTTCCCTCACCTTTGAGAACGCAGGCACGCTCAACACCCGCGCCCGCATCGTCGCACCGCGCGCCACCGGCGAAGCGCCCGATTTTGGCCTCTTTGGCATCGGCGACATCTGCCGCGTCGGCGAAGGTGAACCCGCTCCGGAAATCACCCTTTCAGCCACCCAGAACGGCGATCAATGGGTGGTGCAGGTTCTGTCACAGGACTTCGAGTTCACGCCGCATCTGGTGGACGGCCCCCATGTTCCCGGCACCGGGCATGGTCACATCTACCTCAATGGCATGAAACTTGGTCGGCTGTATGAGCCTAGTACCACCATCGGCGCACTGCCTCCCGGAGAGCATGACATCCGCGTGACGCTCTCCACCAATGACCACCGGGCTTATGTGGCCGGAGAGCAACCCATCAGCGCAGCGATTCGTATTCTGGCCGATTGACAGCGGCCAGCCGCGCCCTCCATCATTTGTATGCAAATGAATTTGCCGTGGAGGACACGTTATGCCCGAATCTGCTCCGGAGCCGATCCAGACGCCCAAAGCGGCGGTGGCCGGCATTGATGTGGGCGGCACCTTCACCGATCTGGTGGCGCTGGATGCGCAGGGGCGCCTACAGCTCGCCAAAGTGCCCAGCACCCGCGCAAATCAGGCGGAGGGCGTGCTCAACACCCTGGCCGCGGGCGGATGCAACCCCGCCGATCTTTCGCTGATCGTGCATGGCACCACCACAACGACCAATGCGGTTCTGGAGCGCCAACTGGCCCGCACCGGGCTGATCACCACCATGGGCTTTCGCGATATTCTGGAGCTGGGCCGACGCACCCGCCCGCAAGCCTATGGGATGCACGGCACCTTCTCTCCTCTGATCCCAAGGGATCTACGCCTTGAAGTACCGGAACGCATGGACAGCAGCGGCCAAGTTCTGACCCCGCTGGACAAAACCGCCGTGCGCGAAGCGGCCAAAATGCTTCTGGATGCGGGATGTGAGGCCATTGTGGTGCATTTCCTGCACGCCTACGCCAACCCCGCGCATGAGCTTGAGGCCATCGCCGAAATCCAGTCCCTCTGGCCCAACCGCTACATCACCGCAGGCCACCAGCTGCTTTCGGAGAACCGAGAATATGAACGCGGTGTCACCGCCGCCGTGAATGCCTCTGTGCAGCCTTTGCTGGATCGTTATGTGCAAAAGCTCGCTGCCACCCTTGCCCAGAAAGGCTATCCCGGTGAGCTGCTGGTGATGAATGGCAACGGCGGCATGGTCAGCGCGGCCCATGTGGCCAAGGAGGCAGCCAAAACCGTGATGTCCGGCCCCGCGTCCGGCGTCATGGCCGCCGCCTACACCGCGCGCCGGGCGGGCATCGCCAATGTCATCACCTATGACATGGGCGGCACCTCCACCGATGTCGCCCTGATCCGCGACACCACGCCTTCGGTCTCAAATGAGATCGACGTGGAATACGGCATGCCCATCCATGTGCCCATGGTTGATGTGCGCACCGTCGGCGCGGGCGGCGGCTCCATTGCCAAGATCAACAGCGGCGGCTTGCTTGACATCGGCCCGCAAAGCGCAGGCGCAACACCGGGGCCGATCTGCTACGGGCTGGGCGGCACAGACCCGACCATCTCCGACGCCAACATGCTGCTTGGCCGGCTGAACCCGTCAGGTCTCAGCACCATCACTGGAGAGGCTCAACGCGCGACGGTCGAAGGAATTTTTGAAACCTCGATCGCCTCCGCGCTGGGCTGCACCGTCACTCAGGCCGCCGCTGCCGTGATCCAGGTTGCCAACACCAAAATGGCCGGGGCCATCCGCATGGTCTCACTGTCGCTGGGCACCGATCCCCGCGATTTTGCGCTCTTTGCCTTTGGCGGCGCCGGGCCGCTGCACGCCTGCGCTCTTGCGCGCGAACTCAATATCCCCCGCGTGCTTGTGCCTGCGCGCCCCGGGTTGACCAATGCCCTCGGATGCGTGGTTGCTGACCTGCGCCATGATTTTGTGCAAACCATCAACACGCCCCTCAAAGACCTGCAGCCCAACGAAATCTCCGAGATACTTACTGCACAAACATCACGCGGCAAGCGTTTGATTTCAGGTGAAAACCTGCCTGTAACTGACATTGACACGCTCTATTCACTGGATATGCAGTTTGTCGGCCAAACCCATCTGCTCCGCGTGCCCCTGTCCAGCCCCTATATCGCGCAGGACGCCCTGCAGGCGCTCTTTGAAAAAGCCTATCACGACCGTTTTCATGTCGCCTTGAAAGACATCCACGCTGCCGTGGTGAACGTCAATTGCTCTGTGATCGGACGCCGCGAAACGCTGGATCTCAGCCTGCTCTTTGACCCCGCCAAGCGCCAGCCCACGCTGCAGGCCGCCCAAACCGGCACCCGCGATGTGTTCTTTGAGGACAGGTGGCACACAACGCCCGTTTATGAACGGGATGCCCTTCCCACCTCCTTCACCCTCACCGGCCCGGCGGTGATTGAACAGCTCGACACCACCGTCCTCATCCCGCCCGGAGATCAAGCCACACCGGATGAAGACGGCAATCTGATCATCACCATCGGGAGCGCATCATGACCGTTAATCCGATCACCCTGACCGTCATCCAGGCCGGGCTTCAACAGGTCTGCGACGAGATGGACCTCAGCTTTTCCCGCGCAGCCTTCTCCCCTGTGATTGCTGAGGCCAACGACCGCTCCGATGGTATCTACGCCGCCGACGACGGGGCATTGATTGCACAGGGCAACGCCGGTCTGCCGGTCTTTGTCGGCACCATGCAGTATTCCACCCGCACGCTAGTTGAGATGATTGCCGCAGGTGACGTGGCGGCCCCCGAGCCCGGCGACATCTACATCGTGAACGATCCCTATCTGGGCGGCACGCATCTGATGGACGTGCGCTTTGCCACGCCGCTCTTCCGCGGCGGAGAGATCTTCTGCTGGCTGTCCAACACAGGACATTGGCCCGACACCGGTGGCGCGGTCCCCGGCGGCTTCTCCGCCTCTGCCACCGCTGTGGAACAAGAAGGCCTGCGCCTGCCCCCCGTGAAACTCTTCAAACAGGGCGTCTTGGATCAGGAGATCTTTTCGATCATCAAATCCAATATCCGCGTGGCCGATCAGCGCATCGGCGACGTACAGGCGCAGGCCGCCGCCTTGCTCGTGGGCCAGGACCGCCTGTGCGCGCTACTGGATCGCTACGGGGATGCGCAGGTTGCTGCTGCCATCAAAGAGCTGCGCGCCCGCGCCGAAACCCAGATGCGCAGCTGTCTTGATGAAATTGCGCCGGGCCATTACCGCGCCACCGCCTATGTCGACAGCGACGGCGTGGTGAACACCCCGCTTGAAATCGCGCTTGCGGTCACCCGCGATGAGGTTGGTCTGACCTTTGATTTCAGCGGCAGCAGCGCCCCCTGTATGGGGCCGATGAACTCTGTGCGCGCCACCACGCTAAGCGCAGTCTATCTCGCCATGCGCCATATCTTCCCCGAGGTGCCGATGAACGCCGGAGCCTTTGAGCCTTTCACGGTCACCGGCATCGAGAACACCTTTCTGGATGCCCATTACCCACGCCCGGTCTCAGGCTGCGCCGCCGAAGTCTCCCAACGCATCGCCGAAGCGGTGTTTGCCGCGCTTGTGCCCGCGCTGCCCGGCCGCGTCACCGCCGCGCCTGCTGGCACCAGCGGCAATTTTGCGCTGGGCGGGCATGATCCTGAAAAGGGGCGCGACTATGTGATGTATCAGATTTCCGGCGGCGGATATGGCGGCAACGCCGACCATGACGGACTGGCCAACGGCTGCTCCACCATCGGCATCTCCAAAGCGCCACCCATTGAAATCATGGAACAGGCCTACCCTGTGCTCTATCACCGCTACGCCCTGCACGAAGGCTCCGGCGGCGCGGGCACGCAACGGGGCGGCTTTGGGCTTGATTATGAAATCGAGCTGCGCCGCGGCCATGCCAAGGCAAGTTTTGTGATGGATCACGGGCGCTTTGGCCCGCAAGGCGCGCTGGGCGGCTGTGACGGCGGCATCAATCGCGTCACCGTCTGGCAGGACGGCGTGGCCTACACGCCCGAGCATCTGTCCAAAGAACAGGACATCCCGCTTGCGCCCGGAGATCGGGTGCATGTGCAAACCCCCGGTGGCGGTGGCTACGGCGACCCACTGGCACGCGACCCGGCGCTTGTCGTCGAAGACGTGCGGCTTGGCCGCTATAACGCGCCTCAGGCGCGGGAGCTCTTTGGCGTGATGATCAATGCCGCCACCGGGGATGACAACGCCGAATGCACAGAGACCCTCCGTGCAAAAATGCGCGCCACCCGTGAGTGACGCGCATCAAATTCATTCAGCAATGCACTGATTAAAATCAGAAAAATGCCTGCAGGCCAGTCTGCGCCCGACCAAGGATCAGCGCATGCACATCATGCGTGCCTTCATAGGTGTTCACGGTCTCAAGGTTCACCATGTGACGGATCACGCCAAACTCAAGGCTGATGCCATTGCCGCCGTGCATATCCCGCGACATCCGCGCAATATCCAGCGCCTTGCCGCAGTTGTTGCGCTTGATCAGAGAGATCATCTCCGGTGCGGCTTCCGCCTCATCCATCAGACGCCCCACACGCAGCGCCGCCTGCAGGCCCAGCGAAATCTCAGTCTGCATATTTGCGAGCTTCAACTGAAATAGCTGGGTCTGTGCCAGCGGCTTGTTGAACTGCTTGCGGTCCAGACCATATTGGCGTGCCGCATGCCAGCAATACTCTGCCGCGCCCATCGCGCCCCAGGCAATGCCGTACCGCGCGCGGTTGAGACAGCCAAACGGCCCCTTGAGACCTTCCACATTCGGCAGCAACGCATCCTCGGAGACCTCAACATTGTCCAGAACAATCTCACCGGTGATCGAGGCCCGCAGGCTGGCCTTATGCATGATTTTTGGCGCGCTCAGGCCCTTGGTGCCCTTATCCAGAACAAAGCCGCGGATCTTACCGCCATGGGCTTCGGATTTGGCCCAGACCACAAACACATCGGCAATCGGCGCGTTGGAGATCCACATCTTGGAGCCGTGCAGCACATAGCCACCGTCGGTTTTCTTCGCAGTGGTTTTCATGCCCGCAGGATCAGAGCCCGCATCCGGCTCGGTCAGGCCAAAACATCCGATCCACTCGCCAGACGCCAACTTTGGCAGATATTTCTGGCGCTGCTCTTCGCTGCCATAGGCATAGATCGGATACATCACCAGCGAGCTTTGCACCGACATCATCGAACGGTAGCCGCTGTCCACGCGCTCAACCTCACGCGCCACCAGACCGTAGGTCACATAGCTGGAGCCGATCCCGCCGTATTCTTCTGGAATGGTGGTGCCCAAAAGGCCCATCGCGCCCATCTCCGCAAAAATCGCCGGATCGGTTTCCTCATTCTCAAAAGCCGTGGTGACACGTGGCGCCAGCTTCTCTTCGCAATACGCCCGCGCAGCATCACGGACCATGCGCTCATCTTCCAGAAGCTGATTCTCGATCAGAAACGGATCTTCCCAGTTGAATGATCCCAGTTCTGGTTTGGACTGCGGTGCCAGATCTTTGGCCATGTGATCTCCTTCCTCGCGCCCTTGGCTGGGCATTTGCGGGTGTCTTCTTTGCGGCCCACAATGCGCCGCGCGTCTGTAAGGTCAAGCCAATGCCTGCAAAAGTCCGCGACGTCGCAAAAATTCTATACCCTTGCCTTTTCAGGGTTTTTGCAAATTGTTAGACCGCAACACCGCCGAAGGCGGCGCATATGACGGCCAGTTTAACACAGCTTGGCCCAGAATGATAAAGGCCCCCAATGACCCCACTACACGGTCTCAAAGTTGTTGAACTCGCACGCATTCTTGCTGGTCCATGGATCGGGCAATCCCTTGCCGATCTTGGCGCGGAGGTGATCAAAGTCGAGGCCCCTCAGGGGGATGACACCCGCACCTGGGGCCCGCCCTTCATCGAACGCGACGGCGACAAAACCGCCGCCTATTTCTATGCCGCCAATCGCGGAAAAACCTCCGTCGTAGCTGACTTTCGCACCGAGGAAGGCCGCGCGCAGGTGCTGGAGCTGATCAAAGACGCCGACATTCTGATCGAGAATTTCAAAGTCGGCGGTCTCAAGAAATACGGGCTGGACTACGACAGCCTCGCCAAAATCAATCCCCGCCTGATCTATTGCTCCATCACCGGCTTTGGCCAGACCGGCCCCTACGCCTCCCGCGCGGGCTATGACTTCATGATCCAGGGCATGTCCGGCCTGATGTCGATCACCGGAGAGCCCGAACGTCAGCCGCAAAAGGTCGGCGTTGCTGTCACCGATGTGGTCACCGGGCTTTACAGCACTATCGGCATTCTCGCCGCCGTGGAACAGCGCCACACCACCGGGCGCGGCCAGCATATCGACATGTCTCTGCTGGATTGTGCCACCGCGCTGCTGGCCAATCAGGCGATGAATTACCTTGCCACCGGCGAAAGCCCAACGCGCAAGGGCAACGCCCACCCTAATATCGCGCCTTATCAGGTGGTGCCAACATCAGACGGCCACATCATTATTGCCGTGGGCAATGACGGGCAGTTTCAGCGCCTCTGTGGTGTGCTCAGCCGTGGCGATCTTGGCGAAAATCCGGCCTACGCCACCAACCAACTGCGGGTCACGAACCGCGACGCGCTCACCGCTGAAATCGAATCCGAAACCGCCAAATGGTCGGCGTCTGATCTGCTCGCGGCACTTGAGGCCGCCACCGTGCCCGCAGGCCCGATCAACGCGGTGGCCGACACGCTCAACGATCCACAGATCCAAGCGCGCGGCATGGTGATTGAGGCCGATGGCGTCAAAGGCGTGCGCGGCCCTTGGACCTTCTCAGATGCGGAACTGGCGCTGGACAAATCCGCGCCCACGCTTCCAAAGGTGAAACCCTAAACGCCCAAATAGCGGTCCGTCTCTTCTGGTCCCAAATCAGAGAACCCACCACTCCAGACCGTGCGCCCTTTTTCTAGGATCACCGCACGGTCCGCCACCTGCCCCAGCTCACGCAGCGATTTGTCGATCGCAATGATCGCCATGCCGGTTTCCGCCTTGAGCTTGGCAATCGCCGCCCAGATCTCCTGACGGATCACCGGCGCAAGCCCCTCGGTGGCCTCATCCAGAATAAGCAGCTTGGGGTTGGTCATCAGCGCGCGCCCAATCGCCAGCATTTGCTGCTCGCCGCCAGACAGCGAGGCGGCGAGCTGATCGCGCCGTTCTTCCAGTCGCGGAAACAGCGCACAGACCGCGGCGAAATCCCAGGCACCTTTGCGCGCAGCGGCGATCAGGTTCTCATGCACCGACAAATTTGCAAAACAGCGCCGCCCCTCCGGCACCAGCCCGATGCCAAGCCGCGCCGCCTTATGTGAAGGCAAAGCGCCGATGTCCTGATCCGCGAAACTAACTTTCCCGGCAGAATGCCCCAGCATCCGGCAGATCACTTTCACCGTGGTGCTTTTGCCCATGCCATTGCGCCCCATCAGCGCAATCACCTCGCCTTCGGCCACATCAAGTGACACATCAAACAGCGCCTGACTTGGCCCGTAAAACGCCGCAACATTCTGTACAGTCAAAAGGCTCATGCCGGCACCTCATCCCCCAGATAGGCGCGCCGGATTTCCGGGTTCACCTTGATTTCCTCCGGCGTGCCTGTGGCGATAATCTCCCCGTAAACCAACACGCTGATCCGATCTGCAAGCGCAAAAACCGCATCCATGTCGTGCTCAATCAGCAGGATCGGCGCGGCCTTCCGCAACTCGGTCAGCAGCGCAATCATCTGCTGCGCCCCTTCCAGCCCGAGCCCCGCCATCGGCTCATCCATCAAAAACACCTTTGGTTTCAGTGTCAGCGCCACAGCCACCTCCAACTGCCGCCGCTGCCCGTGGCTCAGGTCCGCGGTGCGCGTGCTGGCAAACTCGGACAAGCCCACCTGCGCAAGCGCTTCATGGGCCGCTGCCAGCAGGGATTTGTCCTTCATCACCGGCGCGAAAAACCGCATCACAGTGCCACGCTGCCCCAGCGCCCCAAGCACCACATTTTGCAAAACAGTGTGCTCCATCGCCAGCGCGCTGATCTGAAACGTGCGCCCCAATCCCAGCTGCGCCCTCTGCGCTGGTCCAAGCCCGGTCAACGGCGTGCCCATCAGCTCCACAGCGCCACTATCCGACGCCAAATGCCCCGTGATCTGCTGGATCAGCGTGGATTTCCCCGCGCCGTTCGGGCCGATCAGCGCGTGGATCTCCCCTTTGCGCAAATCCAGCGACACATCATTTGTGGCCTTCAAGGCTCCGAAACTTTTGAAAAGCCGCTCCGTGCGCAGCACCACCTCAGTCATGTGCCTTCTCCCGCCCCGCAATCGCGCCAATCACGCCGCCTTTGGCAAAGAGCACGATGCCAAGCAGAAGCGCGCCCAGATAGACATGCCAGAACTCGGAAAGGCCGCCCAACGTATGCTCTAGAAGGATAAACACCATCGCGCCGATCACCGGGCCAAACAGGCGACCTACCCCGCCAATGATAATGAAAATCATGATCTCACCAGACATCTGCCAGCTCAGCATCGTGGGGCTGACAAAGCGGTTCAAATCGGCAAACAGCGCGCCAGCCAATCCTGTGATCGCCCCGGAAATCACAAAGGCCACCAGCCGCAGACGGTAAGGCACCATGCCCACCGACAGCACCCGCGTCTCATTCTGCCGCGCCGCGCTCAGCGCCAGACCGAAAGCCGAATTCTGCACCAGCCACATCAGCACCAGCACCGCACAGAGCACCGCGAAACACAGACCAAAGAACTGGATCGGATCCAGCGTATTCAGCCCCGGAAAGCCGTTGCGCACATAAATCGAAAGCCCGTCCTCGCCGCCATAGGCAGGCCAGCTGATCGCGAAGTAATAGATCATCTGCCCAAAGGCCAAGGTGATCATGATGAAATACACCCCCGAGGTGCGCAGGCTCAGCGCCCCGATGGCCAGCGCGGCCAGCGCGCTTGCAACCACCGCCACCAGCCAGATCACCGGCATGGACTTTGTGCCCTCAATCAGGAACGGCCATTCCGCCAACGGCGTATAGGCCTGCGCATGGCTTGCCAATATGCCCATGGCGTAGCCGCCGATCCCGAAAAACGCCGCATGGCCAAGGCTCACCAGCCCGCCAAGCCCCAGCGCGAGGTTCAGCCCCACGCCTGCCAGCGCAAAGATCGCCGCCCGTGTCGCCAGCGTGATGATAAACGGTTCATCCGCCACATAAGCCCACAGAGGCACCCCCGCCAAAACGGCCAAAGCAGCGAGGTTTGTCCAAGTCTCTCGCGTCATCTCATGCCACCCCGTAAAGTCCGCGCGGGCGGAAGATCAATACACCGGCCATCAGGATGTAAATCAGCATCGAGGCCAGGGCTGAGCCGACAGACACCGCCGCCGAAGGCTCCAAGATCAGGGCAAATATCTGCGGCAGCAAAAACCGCCCCAGCGTGTCGGTCAGCCCCACCAGCAACGCGCCCACAAAAGCCCCTTTGATCGAGCCGATGCCGCCAATCACGATCACCACAAAGGCCAGGATCAGCACAGGCTCCCCCATGCCCACCTGCACCGACTGGATCGCGCCCACAAGCGCGCCGGCAAAGCCCGCCAAAGCCGCGCCAAGGGCAAAGACAAAGGTGTAAAGCTTGGCAATATCCACCCCAAGCGCGGCGATCATCTCCCGATCCGCCTCACCTGCGCGAATGCGAATGCCCACCCGCGTGCGGTTGATCAGCGCAAACATGCCCACCGCCACGGCCAGTCCCACCAGAATGATGGTCAAACGGTAGGCCGGATACTGAATGCCGCCGGGCAAGGTGACCGGCCCTGAAAGCGCTGCGGGCACATCCAGAAACAGCGGGAACGAGCCAAACAGCCAGCGCGTGCCTTCCGAGAAAATCAGGATCAACGCAAAGGTCGCCAGCACCTGATCCAGATGGTCCCGATCATAGAGCCGCCGGATGATCGTCAGCTCGATCAACGCCCCTGCCAATGCGGCCGCCGCCAACGAAGCCATAAGCGCGAGCAGAAAGGATCCTGTCGCCGCCGCCACCGCTGCTGCCGCAAAAGCCCCGATCATATAAAGCGAGCCATGCGCCAGATTGATCAGCCCCATGACGCCAAACACCAGCGTCAAACCGGCGCTCATCAGAAACAGCATCACGCCAAACTGAAGCCCGTTCAGCAGCTGTTCTATGAATAGAAGAGTTGTCATTGCCCCACCCCGCGCCGGTCCTAAGCGCAGCTCTGCTCAAAGCAGAAAGTCATATCTATCAGAAAGTTACCCACCAAAGCGCATGCACTGCCTGCGCTTAAAACATCATTGGGGAAGGCCCGCGAGCCTTCCCCAAAGTCTCTTACATCTTACACTCTGCCGCATAGGCATCGGCATGATCAGACAGGCCGGTCGCGATGATCTTATTGGTGAACACATCCCCCTCTTTGATCACTTCGCGCACATAAATGTCCTGGATCGGATGGTGGTTGTCGCCAAAGGCAAAATCCCCGCGCACAGAGTCAAACTCCGCCGCTTTCAGCGCCGCCCGGAAGGCATCCGCATCTGCCACATCCGCTTTGCCCATGGCCGAGATCAACAGGTTGGCCGTGTCAAAGCCCTGGCTCGCATAAAGCGATGGCAGACGGCCATATTCTGCCTGGAAGGTCTCCACAAAGGCCGCGTTGGCCGCATTGTCGATGTCCTTGTTCCACTGGCTGGTGTTCTTCACACCCAATGCCGCGTCACCCACCGCTTGCAGAATGCCCTGATCAAAGCTGAACGCCGGACCGACCAGCGGCAGATCCACGCCGCTTGCGGCATATTGCTTCAGGAAGGAAATCCCCATGCCGCCGGGCAGGAAGAAATACACGCTGTCCGCGCCGCTCGCCCGGATCTGCGCAATCTCTGCCGCATAGTCCGTCTGGCCCAGCTTGGTGTAAAGTTCACCCGCCAGCTCCCCGCCAAACATGCGTTTGTAACCGGTCAGCGCGTCTTTGCCCGCCGGATAGTTCGGCGCAAGGATGAAGCTGTTTTTCAGGCCCGCATCATTGGCATAGGCCCCGGCCGCCTCATGCAAATTGTCATTCTGCCAGGCCACGTTGAAGTAGTTCGGATGACAGCCCTTGCCCGCCAATGGGGATGGGCCCGCATTTGGCGAGAGGTAGAATTTGCCCTGCGCCGTTGCGGCTGGCACCACGGCCATGGCGAGGTTGGACCAGATAATCCCGGTCAGCACATCGACCTTCTCGGACTGGATCATCTTGTCGGCCAGCTGCACTGCCACATCCGGCTTGCGCTGGTCGTCCTCAATGACAACTTCCAGATCATCACGCCCGGCCTGTTTGACCGCCAGCATAAATCCGTCGCGCACATCAATACCAAGCCCGGCGCCGCCACCGGACAAAGTGGTGATCATCCCAACCTTCACATCTGCCTGCGCCATGGCGCCCAAAAGGGCCGTCGACGCGGCCAAAACCGCCGTCCTTAAAAACATCGCTTCGCTCCCTATCGCTTTTTATCCTGTTACCAAACCTTGAGCGCTCAGCCCCCTTTCCGTCAATAAGCAGACGAAATTTTTTTAAGCTTAAAATATCGAAGCCTAAAAAAGAGGTTTCACACGTCAATTCAGCACGTTGGCGATCAAAGCTCACATGAAGTCAAAGCGCAATCCAAAAAGAAAACGCCGGGGCGAACCCCGGCGTCTCTCAATTATCAGCCTCGTGACCACCAGCCACGCCGCTTTGGCTTGGGGGGTGCGGCAGGCTCTGGAGCCACCTCCGCCACCGCTGGTTCAGGCTCAGGAGTGCCCTCCGGCGCAGGCTCTTCTGCCACCTCTTCCACAACTTTTTCGGCAACCGGTTCCGCCGCTTCTGCAACCACAGGGGCAGCTTCCTCAGCGGGCTCTTCAGCAGGTGCTGGCGCTTCTTCGACGGCCTCAACAGCCTCAGCTTCCGGCGCCTCCACGTCAGTCGCGTCGGCCTCGACCACGGCCTCAGCAGGTGCTTCCGCTTCAGCAACAGTCTCAGCGCCTACCGGCGCAGCTTCCTCAGCGGATGCCTCCTCAGTTGGCGCTTCGGCGTCTGCGTTGGTCTCTGCATCCGCCTTCTTGCCACGGGAGCGGCTGCGACGGTTGCGGGAGCGCTTCTTGGGCTTCTCTTCCGCCTCTGCATCCTCTGCAGGCGCTTCGTCGGTTTTCGCCTCAGCATCCGCGTTGTCAGAAGCTTCTGCGTTTTCGTCCGACGCGTTGTCGTTGCCGTTCGCGTCACCATCCGCATTGTCAGACCCGCCACGACGACGGCGACGACGGCGGCGGCGCTTCTTCGGTTTCGCCTCACCATCCTCCGGCGCGGCCTCCTCAGCTGCGGCGGTGACCTCTTCGGCCTCTTCAACCTCAGCTTCGTCAATCGCGTCCATGATGGACATATCGGCAGACACAACCGGCGCGCTTGGCTCAGGAACCACACGGGTCGCGGTCTTGAACTTCTCGATGGTGAAGTCCGGAGACACCAGCGCAGGATCCCCTTCCACACGCACGGACAGGCCATAGCGCGCTTCGATCTGCGCAATATGCTCACGCTTCTGGTTCATCAGATAGTTCGCAATCGCCACCGGCGCTTTCACCAGCACTTCGCGAGAGCGGCCACGGGTGCCCTCTTCTTCCAGCTGACGCAGGATCGACAGCGCAAGGTTGTCATCAGAGCGGATCAGACCGGTGCCATGGCAATGCGGACACGGCTGTGTGGTCGCCTCAATCATACCCGGACGCAGACGCTGACGGGACATCTCCAAAAGGCCGAAGCCCGAGATACGGCCCACCTGAATGCGCGCACGGTCGGTTTTCAGCTTGTCTTTCAGACGCTTCTCAACCGCAGTGTTGTTCTTGCGCTCATCCATGTCGATGAAGTCGATCACGATCAGACCAGCCAGATCGCGCAGACGCAGCTGACGTGCCACTTCTTCCGCGGCCTCAAGGTTGGTCTTCAGCGCGGTCTCTTCAATCGAGCCCTCTTTGGTGGCCCGACCGGAGTTCACGTCAATCGCCACCAGCGCTTCCGTGACACCAATCACGATATAACCGCCAGATTTCAGCTGCACGGTCGGGTTGAACATGCCCGACAAGTAGCTTTCCACCTGATAGCGCGCAAACAGCGGCAGCGCGTCCTGATACTGTTTCACGTTCTTAGCGTGGGACGGCATGATCATCTTCATGAAGTCCTTGGCGATGCGATAGCCGCGCTCACCTTCCACCAGAACCTCGTCGATCTCACGCGAATACAGGTCACGGATCGAACGTTTGATCAGGTCGCCTTCTTCATAGATTTTTGCAGGCGCAATGGATTTCAGCGTCAGCTCGCGGATCTGCTCCCACAGGCGCTGCAGATATTCATAGTCACGCTTGATCTCGCTCTTGGTGCGTTTCGCACCGGCTGTGCGCACGATCAGACCCGCGCCCTGTGGCACGTCGATCTCGCTGGCGATCTCTTTCAGCTTCTTGCGGTCTGCGGCATTGGTGATCTTGCGCGAAATGCCACCACCACGCGCGGTGTTTGGCATCAGCACACAATAGCGGCCCGCCAGCGACAGATAGGTCGTCAACGCCGCGCCTTTGTTGCCGCGCTCTTCTTTCACCACCTGCACCAGCATGATCTGGCGCACTTTGATCACTTCCTGGATCTTGTAGCGGCGTGGGCGTGGCTTGCGCGGTGGGCGAATATCATCGCTGTCATCGTCATCCGCAACGGATTCGATGTTCTCGTCTTTTTCTGCCGCATCAGAGCGTTTGCCGCGACGGCGGGAGCGACGACGGCCGTTTTTCTTGCCGTTGTCTTCGCTGTCCTCGTCGTCATCCTCATCAGAAGACTCATCGCCCTCTGCTTCAGACTCGTCCGAAGCCTCATCAGCAGCTTCCGCGTCAGATGCCTCTTCTGCAGCCGCCTCCGGCGCGTCAGACTCAGCAGTTCCCTCAGCAGCCTCTTCAGCCGGCGCCTCTTCAGCGCTTTCTTCCGCTGGAGCATCTTCCGCCGCAACCTCTTCAGCTGCATCCGCTTCAACGGTCTCAACCTCAGCCGCTTCGGCCTCAGGCGCCTCAGCCTCTACAGCATCGGCTTCAACTGTCTCAACAGCCGCATCTTCTGTGTCAGCGTCGGCTTCAGGGGCTTCTTCAGCCGCGTCTTCACCGGTGCTGGCTTCGGTCTCGGTTTCCTCACCTGTTTCAGGATCTTTGGAAACAACGGCGTCTTCGCCCTCAGTGTTAGCAGCCATGGTCTTGCCACCGCTGTCTTTGCCAGACTCATCCGTTTCTGCCGCTTCTGCGCTCTCAGACGTTTCAGAAGTCTCTTCGGCTACGTCCTCAGAAACCTCTTCTTCAGTCGCGTCCTCAGCAGCCGCCTCAGCGCCTTCCGCTGATGCGTCTTCAGCAGCGTCGCTTGCCTCAGAGTCTTCCGCAGGCGCATCTGCACCCGCATCCTCAGCCGCATCAGACGCCTCTGTTGGCTCTTCAACCGGTGTGTCTTCCACCAGCTCCATAGGAGACAGACCCTCTTCAGGATCATCGCCAGCATCTTCCACCAGATCGATGGTCTCCATGCCGGAAATCTCCGCCATGGGGGCCTCTGCGGCGGCCTCTACTGGCGCATCTGCCTCAACAGTGGCCTCGTTGGTCTCTGTGGTCTGTGCTTCTCCTGAAACCTGATCCTCACCCTTTTTGCGGCGGGAGCGGCTGCGCGAACGCGAACGGGACTTCGGCTTTTCCTCATCCTCATCGCGCGCTTTCATCGCCTCAGCATAGGCGCGCTCTTCTTCCAGCAGCGCCTCACGGTCCGCTACAGGGATCTGGTAGTAGTCAGGATGGATTTCCGAGAACGCGAGGAAACCATGACGGTTTCCGCCATAGTCCACAAAGGCCGCCTGAAGCGACGGCTCAACCCGTGTTACTTTTGCAAGATAGATGTTGCCGGCGAGCTGCCGCTTGTTTTCGGATTCAAAGTCGAACTCCTCAACCTTGTTTCCGTCAACCACCACGACGCGGGTTTCCTCCGCGTGGGTGGCATCGATGAGCATTTTCTTAGCCATGTTTTCCGTGTGCACCCACACAAGCGCCGTGACCCTCCCGGAGGATCAGGCCAGTAACGTTGCAGGGGGTGTCTTGTCAGAGCGAGGGGATGCGCGCCGCCGATGGTGCCGCTTGCGGCCCCCACTCGGTCTCTCAAATCAATCGCGCGCTTCATCGCGTTTCTTCTCCGACACAGCGGGCAATGATTGCCGCGTCTGCGCCTGTTCTAAGCCCTCCGCAACAGCGGTGCGGGCATCTCTATTGATCTGTCTCCAGATCCAATCGGTCTGTCTGATGCGCCGATCCCGTGCCTCTTGGGCTTTGCGGACCGTTTGAAACGCGCCAAACAGCGAAACTCATGCGGCGATGAAAAATTCACCTGCCGTCAAACTACATAAGACCAAGCCCGACCAGATTACAATGGCCAATCGCGCCACGCTGTGGATATCCCGGCGCTTTGCTCTAAATTCCTTGAAATTCCGTATATTTTCGCGGCACCGGAACATGTGGACTTAAGTCTTTATTAACCCTTTGAGCCGCGCAAATCCAACCTTCGGCACCCGAGTTATCCACAAGCCACTGCGCGCCGACTCAATGCTTATGCAAAGGCGTGCTGCAACACAGAGATACGCCGCGCCGCTTCTCCGAGGTCTGGCACAATCACCTGTCCAAGATTTGGCAGTGGCTGGTCTGCAGGACGTAAATCAGGCACCTGAAAGGTGTAACACCCTGCCCGCACCGCTGCCGTTGTCCCCATATCGCTGTCCTCAAAGGCCACGCAATCGGAGGCAGCCACGCCAAGCCGCCGCGCCGCCTCCAGATAAGGCGCAGGGTCGGGTTTGTTCGCAGCCACCTCATCCCCGGCACAGACGGTCTCAAAAAACGGCAGCAGCCCCGCCTGTTCCAGATGATGATGCGCCGTTTCCGCATGGGTTGATGTCACCACAGCCACAGGAATTTGCGTGGCGCGAATGGCCGTCAGTATCTCACGCGCATGGGCTTTCACCGGCAATCCGGCACGCGCGTTTTCCCGATGTAAGCCTCGCCAGGCCTGATCAAAGGCCGCAAAATCGATCCCCTCAGGCAAGAACTCCACCAATCTCGCCGTGGTGTGTGCACTGGAAGAGCCAACCAGAGTGGCAAAAAACGCCTCTGCGCGCTCCGCCGCAATGCCGATCTCCGACGTCAAAGTCACAAACGCCTGCATAAACATGCGCTCCGTGTCCAGAAGCAGCCCGTCCATATCAAAAAGGAACGCGGCGGGGCGTGACAGAAACTCGGTCATTTGAAATCACCTTTAAGGCAGGAAATACGTGAAGTTGCGCTGCGCAACCCATTGCAAATAAATAAAAACGCCACAATCCCTCTTCGGTCATGTGGCGTTCAAAATTCCTAACGGCGTGTAACGATCCCTAGAGATAATCCGCCCGCTGCAAGCCATATTTGGCCATCTTCTCGTTCAACGTCCGGCGCGGCAGGCACAGCTCTTCCATGACCCCCGCGATCGAGCCGCGATGGCGACGCATGGTGTTGTCAATCAGCATGCGCTCAAAGGCTTCGACATATTCCTTCAGCGGCTTGCCTTCGGTGGTCACCACCGGCTGCATCTCCTCGTGATCGTTCATCAGCAGTGACGCGATGGTGCCGCCGCCACGGCGGCTCTGCAACACCGCGCGCTCCGCCAAATTGATCAGCTGGCGCACGTTGCCCGGCCATGGGGCCTGAAGCAGCTGCGCCGCTTCTTGCGCACTGACCTTGGGCGCATCACAGCCGTATTCCTCGCTGAACTGCTCCGACAGTCGCGTGAACAGCGACAGAATGTCTTCGCCGCGCTGACGCAAAGGCGGCACTGTGATCCGCAACGCAGCCAGACGGTAAAACAGATCCGGACGCAGCGCATCTTCGCAGGTGCGGTCCTGCTCCTGCATGTTGCAGATCGCAATAATACGCGTCTCAGCTGGCGTGCCCTGCTCATTGATAACATTGAGCAATTTCGCCTGCAGGCTGTCACTCAGGCTTTCGATATCTTCCAGCACCAGCGTGCCGCCGCGCGCTTCTTCAATGGCGGGGAGCTGGCTGTCTTCCGGATTCATCGGCCCAAACAGACGTTTGGCCAGCGCCTCTTCCTCAAAGGCGCCACAGCTCACCAGCACAAATTTGCGCCCGCCGCGGCTGCCCACTGCGTGCAGCGCATGCGCCACCAGCGTTTTGCCAGTGCCGGTTTCCCCGTCAATCAGTACATGCCCATCGGCCAAACCAAGGTCGAGAATATCCTCTTTCAGACGGGTCATCACCGGGCTTGCGCCAATCAGCTTGCCCATGATCTGCTCGCCATCGCTCAGCTCACGACGCAGCGCGCGGGCATCCAGCGTCAGACGGCGCGCATTGGTGGCCTTCTTGGCCAGTTGGGTCATGCGATCGGGGTTAAAAGGCTTCTCAAGGAAATCAAACGCCCCCACCCGCATGGCTTCCACCGCCATCGGCACGTCCCCATGCCCAGTGATCATAATCACCGGCAGCGCACTGTCCGTGCCCATCAGCTTCTTAAGGAACTGCATCCCGTCCATGCCGGGCATCTTGATGTCGCTGATCACAATCCCGGGGTAATCCGCCCCCAGAGACTTCAGCGCATCTTCTGCGCTGCCATAGGTCTCCGTGTCATAGCCGGACAGAGCCAACCATTGGCTGATGGACTGGCGCATGTCCTGTTCATCATCCACGATTGCGATTTTCATTCCTTGAGCCACGCGTTCACTCCGCTGCTTCTATATCTTCATTTAAGATAGGGAGTTGTACTTCAAATACAGCCCCCCGTGTCTCGCCATTGCGCGCGGTGAGCCGCCCACCAAGGTCATTCACGATGCCCGAAGAGATCGCGAGACCAAGCCCAACCCCGTCTCCCGGTTGCTTGGTGGTGAAGAACGGCTCAAACAGACTGTCGAGGTCTTCGATCCCCGGCCCGTTGTCCCGCACCGTCAGCGTCGCTGTCTCCCCAACCGCCAAAAGCACCTCGATTTCAGGGTCAGAGACCGACTCCGTCGCATCCAGCGCATTGCGCAAGAGGTTGATCATCACCTGCTCGATCCGCACCCGGTCGCCCATCACCTTCACGGTTTCTGAGGGCACAATCTTGCTGATCTGCACCTGACGTTGACGCAGCTGCGGCTCCATCATCGACAGGGCGGAGGCCACCGCATCCCCCATATCCACCGCATGCAGCTCGTCCCCGCCTTTACGGGCATAGGATTTCAGCTGCTTGGTGATCGACCCCATCCGGGAAATCAGATCGTCAATCCGCTGAAACGAGGTCAGCGCCTCTTCCGGGCGATTGCGTTGCACCAAAAGCCGCGCCCCCGCCAGATAGGTTTTCATCGCCGCAAGCGGCTGGTTCAGCTCATGGCTCACCGCCGCTGACATTTCGCCAAGCGCGGCCAGTTTGGAGCTCTGCGCAAGGCTTTGCTCCGCCACCTCAAGGCTCAACTGCATGCGCTCACGTTCGGCAATCTCGCGCTGCAACCGCTGGTTCAACCGGCGCAGCTCCACGCTTTCGCGCTGGAAAAACACCATGCGAGAGGCGCTTTTGCGCCCCAGCACATAAAACGCCACGGCCAGCAGGATCGCAAAGCCCATGATCTCCAGCGCCAGAACCGCATTCACCTTTTCCCGCACGCTGGCATAGGTGGTGAAACTCGCCATCTGCCAGCCCCGGAACGGAATGCGCGCGCCCATGCGCATCACCGCTTCCCCTTGCAGATAGGCATCCGCGGGCACCTGCGTCCAATCAGAGGTCACTTTGATCGCGCGTTCAATCGCCCCAAGCGCAGGCTGACGCGCCAGCGCTTCTTCCTCGGTCGCCCCCCGCCAGCGCGGCTCGCTGGCAAGGATGATCACGCCTTCGCTGTCGGTCACCAGCACCGCATCGGAAATCCCGGCCCAAGCCCGCTCAAACTTGTGCAGATCAACCTCAACAGCAATCACACCAAGGGTTTCCCCTGACTTTCCAACCGGCGCGAATAGATGAAACGATAGGCCCCGGTCTCTTCACGAGCAGTGGTGAACAGCGTTGCGTTGGAGCGCAGCGCGTTGATGAAGAACTGCTGATCACGATAGAGCGTGCCAAGCCGCGTGCGATCTGTGGCCGCCACCGTGCGCCCGCTTTCATCCAGAAGCAAAAGCGAGGCCGCGCCGATCTCGTCAACAAAGCTGATCAGGCGCGCGGTCGAGCTGGAAAAGTCCTGTGATTCCAAAGCGCCGATCAGCTCTGGGTCTTTTGCCAAAAGCTGCGGCACAATCGCGTTGCGGCGCAGCTCACTCAGCAAGTTACCGGAATAGAGCGCCAGACGCAGCTCCGCACGGTTGCGCGTATTCTCAGTAAACCGGTCTGTCAGGAAGCTGTTGGTGATCCAGATCGTGGCTGCCGCAACCACAACAATAATGATCAGAGCAAAACGCGCGCGCCACCCGCTGGGGGTGGCAGGCACCATGTCATATGATCGAGAAGTCGGCAGCGTCATTGCTCAACATTACGCTGCTCAACTCTTAGCCTCAAGTCAGGCAAGCATGAACTGATCCGCCAACGCGCGGAACATTGCCACCCCGTCGGTGCCGCCATGGCCGATATCCGCCGCCCGCTCCGGGTGCGGCATCATGCCAAGCACGCGCCGGTTCTTGCTGACCACACCTGCAATATCCGCAACCGAGCCATTCGGGTTGTCGGTGTAGGTGAAGGCAATGCGGTCTTCGGCCTGAAGTTCCGCAAGCTTTTCATCTGTCACGAAATAATTGCCATCGTGGTGGGCAATCGGCACGTTCACCACGTCGCCTTTGCTGTAACCGGATGTGAAAGCCGTGTCCGCGGAGGCCACGTTCAGACCAACCGTGCGGCAGATGTATTTCAGCCCGGCATTGCGACGCAGCGCGCCCGGCAACAGGCCGGTTTCGGTCAGGATCTGAAAACCGTTGCACACCCCAAGCGCATAGCCGCCGCGCTCAGCGTGCTGGATCAGGGATTGGCAAATCGGAGAGTTGGCCGCAATCGCGCCACAGCGCAGGTAGTCACCAAAGCTGAAGCCGCCCGGCACACCCACGATGTCGATGCCCTCTGGCAACGCGGTGTCCTTGTGCCACACCATGGTGACATCGGCACCGGCCTGCTCAAACGCCACCGCGAGATCGCGGTCACAGTTGGAGCCCGGAAAAACAATGACCGCCGCTTTCATCAGCCCATCTCCACCCGGTAGCTTTCGATCACCGTGTTGGCGAGCAGCTTTTCGCACATCTCGTTCACGGTGGCCTCGGTGGTGCCTTCCGCCAGATCCAGCTCGATCACCTTGCCCTGACGCACACCATCCACGCCATCAAACCCAAGGCTGCCAAGCGCGTGGCGCACGGCCTCGCCTTGCGGGTCCAAAACACCGTTTTTCAACATGACGTATACGCGGGCTTTCATTAGCGGTCTCTCCTGTGGGGCAGATCATCACGGGCCTTTCCCGCTTCATCCTGCCGAAATTTCTCATGCCCGGCGCCCGCAACCGGACGCAGGCGCCTCAGCTTGGGATCTCAGTTCACCAAAGTCGGCTTTTGCGGTCCGGTGCCCTTGGGCATCACACCCAAACGGCGCGCGACTTCCGCATAGGCATCGGTCAGATTGCCCAGATCGCGGCGGAACACGTCTTTGTCGAGCTTGCGCCCGGTCTCGATGTCCCACAGGCGGCAGCTGTCCGGGCTGATCTCATCAGCCACCACAAGGCGCTGGAAATCCCCTTCATAAACGCGGCCGATCTCGATCTTAAAATCCACCAGACGGATGCCGACGCCATACATCACGCCGCTGAGGTAGTCATTCACCCGCAGCGCAAGGCCCAGAATGTCGTCCATATCCTGCTGGCTGGCCCAGCCAAAGGCCGCGATGTGCTCTTCGCTCACCAGCGGATCGCCAAGGCTGTCGTCCTTGAAGCAATATTCCACAATCGGGCGCGGCAGCTGCGTGCCTTCCTCGATGCCCAGACGCTTGCTCATGGAGCCTGCGGCAAAATTGCGCACGATCACTTCCAGCGGGATGATGTCACAGTTGCGCACCAGCTGCTCACGCATGTTGAGGCGCTTCATAAAGTGGGTTGGCACGCCAATCTGGCCCAGACCGGTCATGAAATACTCGCTCAGGCGGTTGTTCAGCACGCCTTTGCCGTCAATCACGTCTTTCTTTTCAGCGTTGAACGCGGTGGCATCGTCTTTGAAGTATTGCACAATCGTGCCCGGCTCAGGCCCTTCAAACAGGATTTTTGCTTTGCCTTCGTAGATTTTTTTGCCGCGTGCCATCGCTAGACCCTCTTTTTCCGAGAATGAGTCCCGGATTCAGCCGCCCTCATACTGGAAGGGGTGGATTGTCGCAAGCGTGCCAAGTGCTCTTGCGCTTATCTCACGCGATGCGCATATAATCTGTGCATCAGTTGAGACTTATAGGGAAAGTCATCCATGACCACATTTGATGATCGTGAAGCCGCCTTTGAGGCCAAATTCGCACACGATGAAGAAATCAAATTCAAGGCAGAGGCCCGCGCCAACAAGCTTTTGGGGCTCTGGGCAGCTGATCTGCAGGACAAATTTGGCGAAGACGCCGAAGCCTATGCGCTCACTGTGATCCGTGCAGACTTCGAAGAAGCCGGTCATGACGACGTGATCCGCAAAGTCGCCGCCGATCTGGAAGGCATCGTTGATGAGGCCGCCATCCGCGCCAAACGTCGCGAATGCCTTGCCAAAGCGCAAGACGAGTTGATTAACGAAGCCTGATACACCGTATCGGAGCACGCAAGGCGCGCAGGACAACCTGCGCGTTTTTTTATGTCCAATTGAAGACGTTAAGCCCGCAGAAACCCTCTTTCCTGTAGCGCTGGGTAGGTGGATTTAAAATTTTTGGGGCGGGAAACTTTACGATGACGCGTTTTTCAGCTGTTGGGAAAGTGCTGCGGCACATCTGGCCTTTTGCACTCGGCGCAGCCTGTTGCTTGATTCTTGCAAGACAACTCAATGGTTTGGACCTCTCCGCGCTCTGGTCGGCGGTCATGGGCGTGTCCCCGCTGCAATGGGCGCTCGCAATTGGCGCCACCATCGTCAGTTTTCTCGCCGTGGCGCGCTATGATGTGATCGCACAGCGTCACTTCCAGATGCAACGCGCCTCAACCGAGACCATGGCCATTGGCGCCACGGCTATTGGTTTGGGCCAAACCCTCGGCGCAGGCGCAGTTGTTGGCGCTTTCGTGCGCTGGCGCATGACCCCGGATCTGTCACTGAAAGATTCCGCGCGCATCACCGCCTTTGTCACCGTCACCTTCATGGCGGCCCTTGCCGTGACCATCGCGCTCGCCGCACTGACCCTGCCAACCCCGCATATCCCGGCCCTGATGCCCTATTGCATCCTGACCGTGGCGCTGGGGCTTGCGGTTGTGGCCTTTGTGTTTCCGGTGCTGGCCCGTCAGGGTCGCATGTTCAGCCTGCCCACGGTTTCGGCCATGTTCAGCCTGCTGTGCTTCTGCCTGCTCGACACAGTGTTTGCCGGTCTGGCCCTCTATGTCCTGCTGCCGCATGAGATCACCATCGGCTTTGCAACCCTCATGCCGGTCTTCCTGATTGCTCTGGGTGCGGCGATTTTCTCCGGCACCCCCGGCGGCGTTGGCCCCTTTGAGCTCACCTTGCTGGCCCTGCTGCCACATCAGCCGGAGCCTGCTCTGCTAGGCGCTGTTCTGGCGTTTCGCGCGATTTACTACGCGCTGCCTGCGATGATCGCCGGTCTGGTCTTCATGCGTCACCTGCTGCGCCCGCGCCCTGCCCGTGCCCCGCGCCACATGCGCGCCTTCCAGCCGCTGGAGGACGCCCCGCTCTCCCCGATCAGCCGCGCTGAGCTGGGTGTGATCCGTCAAAACGGCGGCGCGCTCCTGTCTTGTGATGCGGGCCGCTACGGCACCGTGCGCACCGGCCAGACCCTTGTCGCGCTGTTTGACCCCATCGAAGGCGACGCCAACACATTGGCCCGCCCTCTGCGTCAGGCCGCCCGCGCGCAAAACCGCATCGCTTGCAAATACAAAATCTCCGCCCGCCAGGCCGTGCGCGCCCGCGCCGCTGGCTGGGCTGTGATGCATGTCTCTGATGAGGCCATCCTGCGCCCCGCAGATCACAGCACCGACGGCTCCACCTACCGCCAGCTGCGCCGCAAGCTGCGTCAGGCCGAGAAAGCCGGCGTCACCGTCTCTGCCTCCCGCACCCGGCTGCCGCTGGCCGATATGGCCCGCGTCTCTGCCGCATGGGAAGCGCGCAACGGCGTGCCCCGCGGTCTGACCATGGGCCGCTTTGATGACCTCTATGTGGGCCACCAAAAGGTCTTCCTCGCCTATCAGGATGCCCGCCTTGTGGGCTTCGTCAGCTTCCATGCTACCGCCCATGAGTGGTGCCTGGATCTCATGCGTGTGCTGCCAGACGCGCCAGACGGCACAATGCACCTGCTTGTGCAGACTGCCATCGAAGCCGCCGCCGAGCTGAGTGTGGATAGCCTCTCTCTCGCCGCCGCACCGGCGCTGGCGACCGGCCGCACACGGCTTGAACGCTTCCTGCGCACCAAACATTTCAAACATGGCGGCGGCGCGGGCCTGCGTCAGTTCAAAGCTTGTTTTGCCCCGCGCTGGCAGCCGCTCTTCATGGCAGCCCCCGGTCCGATGCAGCTTTGTGTGGCCACATTGGACATGATCCGCGCGGTCAACCTGCGCAGCGCTCCGGCCACGCCGATCGCCTGTATGCCTGCAAATCAACCACTTGCGCCCACCCCGCAGCCGGTTATGCAACGCGCCTCATAATTTTCTTGCAGCAAATGAAGTTGTGCTCATGTCAGTGCCATGGCACATGCGCTGAACACAACACGCGCGCGTGATCGACGCGCCGATAGGAGGCACAGATGACAAACGCCCTGTCCAGACTTCTCGAGAAACGCGACTGGCTGATGGCCGACGGCGCAACCGGCACCAACCTGTTCAACATGGGCCTCAGCTCCGGGGACGCACCAGAACTCTGGAACGCGACCCACCCGCAGAACATCAAGAAGCTCTACAGCCTCGCGGTGGACAACGGCTCAGACATCTTTCTGACTAATTCCTTTGGTGGCAACGCCTCCCGCCTGAAACTGCATGACGCCCAAGGCCGTGTGCGCGAGCTGAACCGTCTCGCCGCAGAGATTGGCCGCGAGGTCGCAGATGCCGCCAACCGCCCGGTGATCGTGGCCGGCTCCGTTGGCCCGACCGGCGACATCATGGAACCTGTCGGCTCCCTCAGCCACGCAGACGCGGTGGAGATGTTTCACGAGCAAGCAGAAGGCCTGAAAGAAGGCGGCGCAGATGTGCTCTGGCTGGAAACCATTTCCGCCCCTGAAGAATATAAGGCCGCTGCCGAAGCTTTTGCGCTGGCGGATATGCCTTGGTGTGGCACCATGAGCTTTGACACCGCTGGCCGCACCATGATGGGTATGACCTCCGCGGATATGGTCCAGATGGTCAATGGCCTGCCAAATGCACCCATCGGCTTTGGGGCAAACTGCGGCGTTGGCGCAGCAGACCTTCTGCGCACCGTACTGGGGTTCTCCGCTCAGGGCACCGAAACCCCGATCATCGCCAAGGGCAACGCGGGCATCCCGAAATACCACGACGGCCACATCCACTATGACGGCACACCAGAGCTGATGGCGGAATATGCCGTGATGGCGCGCGACTGTGGCGCAACCATCATTGGCGGCTGCTGTGGCACCATGCCGGAGCACCTGAGCGCGATGCGCAAAGCGCTCGAAACCCGCCCACGCGGTGCCCGCCCGTCGCTGGAGCAGGTGACCGAAGTGCTCGGCGGCTTTTCGTCCGCAACCGATGGCACCGGTGATGACGCTGAGGCACCGGCACGTGAGCGCCGCGGCCGCCGCCGTCGCAGCGCCTAATTGCTGCCCTCACATCAAAATCCAAAAGCCCGGCCTGCGCCGGGCTTTTTGTTTTTTGCTCGCTTTCAAAGGCAAGACGTCGATCAGGATTCGTCGCCATCCGTATCCTGAACGCCAGAGCCGCCCTGCAGGGTCACGCCGCTTTGTGACGGACCGGTCAGCGGCCAACGCGCGCCAAGCACACGGCTGCGTGGAAAGCGGCGAATGTTCACCGCATTGCTCTGGTTGCCGCCAAGACAATGCACATGGCTCGCATCCTCGCCCGCATAAAAGCCCACATGGCCTTTCCACGACGCCCGGCTCTCGCGCCAGAACACAATCACTGCGCCCAGCTGAGGCTCACATTCCTCACCAAAGCTCATCCATTTGCGCGCGCCCAGCGGATTGTTGGGCAGGGCTTCGGCAGGCATGGTCGAGCCGATACAATGGGCCACAAACAACCCACACCACGGCACGTCATCTCCGGCGTAGTCAATGTCCAGATCCGCCGCCATATCCATGATCACAGGGTTGTTGCCCGGCCCGGCCACTTCGCGGGTGCCCATCAGCCGGTTGGCCTCATCAAACCACGGCAGCGAGTCAAAGCTCGGCACCGTGCCGCCCGTGGCCTCACCAAACAGCGCCTCATAGGTCAGCGGCCCGACAATGCCATCTGGCACCAGCCCTTTTGACTGCTGAAAATTCTTGATTGCCCCGATGGTCATCCGACCCCGGATGCCGTCCACCGGCCCTGGGTTAAACCCCAGCAAAATCAAACGCTTCTGAACCTTAATCCAATCACGTGGAGTCATTGAAATACTCCCTTTAACCTATCACTAAATCAATCGGCACAACCGCGTGCCCTGCCGCCATCCTACCACAAAACGCGCATTTTCTGAACCAGCCCCGCGCCCGTCGGCTTTATCCTGCCCGAACGCCTCTGTTCTGCAGTGCCGATGAGGACCGCGCGGCAAGTGGCTGAAACGCCGCTTAAAACAAGGCGAGCTGCCCGTCACGTGCCAGAGGCACCGCAAACAAGTCCGTTCTCAACGCAGGAAGATCACGGGCCAGCCCCAACCGCTTGCGCGCCGCCTCAAACCGCTGCGCCACCATCTCCGCATAGACGCCCTCGCCCCGCATGCGCTTGCCCCAATCCGCCGCGTAAACCTCTCCGCCGTGCATCTCCCGCACCCGCGCCATGACCTTCGCCGCCCGCTGTGGGAACGCTTCCTTGAGCCATTCCTCAAAGAGCGGTGCCACTTCTCGCGGCAAGCGCAGCATCACCCAGCTCGCCGCCTTGGCCCCGGCTTCGACCCCTGCCGTCAACAACGCCTCAACCTCATGATCGCTCAGCCCCGGCACCACCGGTGCCAGCATCACCCGCACCGGCACGCCCGCCGCGCTCAGCTTGCGGATCATCTCCACCCGCCGCGCTGGCAGTGGGCAACGCGGCTCCATCGCGCGCGACAACCCAGCATCCATGGTGGTCAGCGAAATCCCGACCTGCGCCAGCCCTTTGACTGCCATGCGCGCCAGTATATCGATGTCGCGCTCAATCAATGTGCCTTTGGTGACAATCGCCACCGGATGATTGAACCGCTCCAGCACCTCCAACGTCGCCCGCATAATCCGGTAGCGCCGCTCTATCGGCTGATAGGGATCGGTATTGGTCCCGATCGCCATCACCTCCGCCCTATAGGATTTCTTGGAGAGCTCCCGCTCCAGAACCTCCGCCGCCTTTGGGCGTGCCACCAGCTTGCTTTCAAAATCCAGCCCCGGCGACAGCCCCAGATAGGCATGTGTGGGCCGCGCAAAACAATAGACACAGCCATGCTCACAACCGCGATACGGATTGAGCGACCGGTCAAAGGAAATATCCGGAGATTGGTTGCGCGTGATCACGCTGCGCGGGCTCTCCTCACTCACCTCAGTGACAAAGCTGCGCCGCTCTTCTTCGATGTCCCACCCATCGGTCACCTCCTCACGCACCGGCTCATATCGGCTCGCGTGATTGCTCAACGCACCACGCGCGCGCCGCCGCTTCGGGTCGATTTTGGGCATCTCATCCTGGGACATGCCTCCAATTTAGAACAAAAAGAGAACACGCACAACAAACCCCATGATCTGGATGAAAAACTTTCATCGCACATGCCAATTTTGCCGCTACACGTCGCACGCGGCTTTGGCTATGTCGTTAATCAGACAGTCTGTCGCAGCAAAAAGAACGACACCTGAAAATCAGAGAGCAACCGGCGCCCCAATGAGGGCCACGCCAAGGTATGGGAGAACGCGCATGTCAGAAGAAGAAGACATCATCCTGTCCGAGCTGGACGACGAGGAACTTGTCCAGCAGATGTTTGACGACCTCTACGATGGTCTCAAAGAGGAAATCGAAGAAGGTGTGAACATTCTTCTGGAGCGCGGCTGGGCCCCCTACCGCATCCTGACAGAAGCCCTCGTGGGCGGCATGACCATCGTGGGCGCAGACTTCCGCGACGGCATCCTGTTTGTGCCAGAAGTGCTGCTGGCGGCCAACGCCATGAAAGGCGGCATGGCCATCCTGAAACCGCTGCTGGCAGAAACCGGTGCCCCACGCATGGGCTCCATGGTGATCGGCACGGTCAAAGGTGACATTCACGACATCGGCAAAAACCTCGTTTCCATGATGATGGAAGGCGCAGGCTTTGAAGTTGTGGATCTGGGCATCAACAACCCGGTCGAAAACTACATCGAAGCTCTGGAAGAGCACAAACCAGACATCCTCGGCATGTCTGCGCTGCTCACCACCACCATGCCTTACATGAAGGTCGTGATCGATTCGATGGTCGAGCAAGGCCTGCGTGACGAATACATCGTTCTGGTTGGCGGCGCGCCATTGAACGAAGAGTTCGGCAAAGCCATTGGCGCAGACGGCTACTGCCGCGACGCTGCTGTGGCCGTGGAAATGGCGAAAGACTTCGTTGCGCGCAAGCACAACCAGATGTCTGCCGGCTAACACAGCCAAGTCACACTCCCCTTCCGCGGAAGCGGACTTGGCCCGCCCTTATCAGGCGGGCCTTTTTGTAACATGCGTCAGGTTTTGCCTGTTTTTGCCTGTGCGCCCCACTCAAAACCTCACCATCATTTTTTGCCGCTGATCCCCAAGAGACGCCGCGAACAAGTGATTAGTCTCAAACGTAAAATGCGATAAGGTGCGCGCATGTCCGGTCTCTATTCTCCCGATCTCGCCCGCATTCACGCCGAAGGCCACACTGCAACCTTTGCCGAAGCCTTTGACTGGCTGGTGGCAGAGTTCTCCGGCGGTCCGGTTCCAGCGCAACTCTTTGATGTGGGCTGTGGCGACGGCACCTGGCTTGCGGCCGCACAGGCGCGCGGACTTGCTGGTGCGGGCATCGATCTCTCCCCCGCCTTTGTCGATCTGGCGCGCAGCCGCGGCCTTGATGTCACCAAAGGCAACGCCGCCAGCGTAGAGATTCCGGCAGGCACCACGGCGATCACCTGTCTGGGTGAGGTGCTTAGCTACATTGATCCGGAAACCGGCCACGACACACTCTTGCCGCTCGCCCAATCCGCCTTTGAGGCGCTGCCCTCCGGCGGACGACTCATCGCTGATCTCATCGGCCACCGCTGCCTGCCACAGGCGACCCGCCAAAGCGGCGAAGACTGGGCCGTGCGTGTCGAAGTCACCGTGGGCGGCGCCCGCCTGACCCGCCGCATTGAAACCCAGGTCGCAGACCGCATCGACTGGGTCACACACCATCAAACCCGCCGTGCGCCCCAGGCCACCAAGTCCGCCCTCGAAAACATCGGCTGGCGCTGCGACATCCTCACCGCTTACGGCCCAAGCCCGCTGCTACCCGGCCGCTTCGCCGTCAAACTGACCAAACCCTGACCCAACCCGCGACCAAGCCCATGACCCAGCCAGTAACATCGCCAAGTCCGCTTCCCGACGACAGCACCCTCACCGAAACCGGCCTCGCCCCCACCGGCGCAACCGGTCGCGTTCTGCTGCTGGCCTGCGGCGCACTGGCACGTGAAATCCTCGATCTGATCAAGCGCAACAACTGGTCTCACATGGATCTCACCTGCCTGCCCGCAATCTACCATGTGCACCCCGAAAAGATCGCCCCTGCGGTGCGCGACGCCGTGGCCAAACACCGCGACACCCACGATCAGATCTTTGTGGTCTACGCCGATTGCGGCACCGGCGGCGGGCTGGCCCAGACCTGCGAAGAGCTGGGTGTGGAAATGATCGCAGGTCCCCATTGCTATAGCTTCTTTGAGGGCAACGACCGCTTTGCCGAACTCGCTGAGGATGAATTCACGGCCTTCTATCTCACCGATTTTCTGGTGCGCCAGTTTGACGCCTTTGTCATCAAACCCATGGGGCTGGACCGCCATCCGGAGCTGCGGGACATGTATTTTGGCAATTATGAAAAGCTGGTCTATCAGGCCCAAACCGATGATCCCGCGCTGACCGAAAAAGCCAAAGATTGCGCGGATCGGCTGGGCCTCGCCTTTGAGCGCCGCTTCACGGGCTATGGCGATCTGGAAACCGCGCTGCAAAACCAGAGCAAAAAGCTCACTTAAACCACATGAGCGGCACCACCTACGCACCTGAAATATAGAAGAAAAGTTGCCATTTGCGCGACACCCCTCTAAAAGGGCGCGCATGATGAATTGGGCGCATCTTCAAATCTTGGGGTCACGACAGGCTGTCATGGCCGCACTGCTCTGTGCGTTGGCGGGTTGTGAAACCACCGGCTCCGGGCGCAGCTCACAGGTCACCAGACTTGGAGACTATGACGTGGTCTATACCGAGCTCAACGATGTGGAGGTCGGCAACACCGGCCCCCTCACGCCGCTGCTGTTCACATACACCTATGCCGGTCGTACGCCCATCAACGGCGTGACTGAGTCAGACCTCAAGCGCGAGGCCAAACGGCTTGGTCTGGACATGAAAACCATGCGCATCATCTACGGCGCCAATCCCTACAAAGGCGCGGATGGCACGCTGCATGTCTGCACAATCGACGCCATCCGCCAGCGCCTGTGCAAAGCCGCCCCGACCTTGCCGCTGCAGGCCCGCATCGACTACGCCAAAGCCCTTCTGGACAAAGACAGGGCCTGCGACTGGACCAGCTTTGACGCGGCCTACAACAAATCCGCCACCTTCTCGTTTGGCGGAGACGATCAAACCCTCAACGTCAAAGCCGCCTGCTGAAGTCTCTTGCGTTTTATCTGCGGCCAACGGATCGCCTTTCGCGTTTCCCCGCGCCAAAAGCTTTGCTCCGGAGCCACCCTGTCTGACCTCCGCACGGCCTGTCTGCTGCACAGGCGCAAGACAAATCGCCGAGGGACCCCGCCACAGGCGGGGAGACGGCTATTTGTCTTGAGGCCGAAAGCAGAGAGGTCAGTGTGTGATCAGACAGGGATGGATCAGGCGCAAAGCGGTTTTGCTCTGGTGAACCTTTCGCCCTTACGCTCCAACGTTAAGGCGCAAACACCTCACACCAGCGAGGTCACCCAGAGAATGGTGGCATCCTCATCGCTTACCGAGACCACATTATGGCCCATCGCCCCGTCGTAGTAGGCGCTGTCGCCGCGGCGCATCTCCACCGGTTCATAATACTCGGTGTAAAGCGTGATCACCCCGGTCAGCACATAGAGGAACTCTTCGCCGTCATGGCGCACCCAGCCGTCAAACTCCTCCATGGAGCGCGCGCGCACCCGCGCCCGATAAGGCAGCATCGCCTTCTTGCGCAGCCCTTCCGCCAGCAATTCATGCTCATAGGTCGCGGTGACCTGATGCGCGCCTTCGCCGGATTTCACCACCGACATGCGGCCCGTGATCTGCCCTTTCTGCGGCGCGGTAAACAGCTGCGGCACCGAGATTTCCAACCCCACAGCCAGCTTCTTCACCGCGTCATAAGTCGGCGACATCTGCCCGTTTTCAATCTTTGACAGGGTCGAGCGCGCCAGCCCCGCCTGATTGGCGGCCTGCTCCAGCGTCCATTTGCGCGCCTTGCGCAGGTCCCGCACACGTTGGCCCAGGTCAAGCGGTTCCACATGATCCTGCTCCCCGTTCTCACGGGCGATGCGGATGAGCGATTTGGGGTCTTTTTCTGTCATGCCAGCGCTTCTAGCGCGCCTGCCCCAAGCTCTGCAACCGCCACGTCGCGCTTGCGCTCCTGTCCCTGCCTGCGTACCCAATCTGCATGACCACGCTGACCACCTCACTTTTTGACCAAGGCCCGCCGCCACCCTGCCCGCAGGCCTTCAATATGGCCGCCCATGTGCTGGCGCAGGCCGACAGGCTGGCAGACAAACCCGCCCTCGAAGTGATCTCGCCAACCGGCGTGCAAATCTGGCGCTACAGCGAGCTGAAATCCGCCATTCTCGGCACCGCCACCGGCCTTCTTGAGGCAGGTCTCACCCCCGACGACCACGTGCTAATGCGTCTGGGCAATACCGTGGATTTCCCCATTGCCTACCTCGCTGCCATCGCTGTCGATCTGATCCCCGTACCCACATCGACCCAGCTCACGGAGCCTGAGGTCGCGCGTATGATCGACACGCTGGCCCCAGCCGCTATTCTACATGATCCGGCCGTGCCCACCGCCTCAGCTCCCACCGCCAAGACGCTGACAACAAATGACCTTTTTGGGATGCGCAGCCTCCCGCCCGCGGAGTTTGCCATGGGCGACCCCAACCGTCCCGCCTATGTCATCTACACCTCCGGCACCTCCGGCCAACCCCGCGCCGTGCAACACGCGCACCGGGCCATCTGGGCGCGTCAGATGATGTTTGACGGCTGGTACGGCCTGCGCGCAGAGGACCGCCTGCTGCATGCAGGCGCGTTCAACTGGACCTTCACATTGGGCACCGGCCTCATGGATCCATGGACCATCGGCGCCACCGCCCTCATCCCAGCCCCAGACACCGCCCCCGCCGCCCTGCCAGACCTTCTGCGGGCGCATCAGGCCACCCTCTTTGCCGCCGCGCCGGGGGTCTACCGCAAGATGCTGGACGCGCCCGCGACCCCGGCGCTGCCCGCCCTGCGACATGGCCTTTGTGCAGGCGAGAAACTGTCCGAGCCGCTGCGGAAACGCTGGAATGCCGCCACCGGCACCAAACTCTATGAAGCCTTTGGCATGTCTGAGTGCTCCACCTTCATCTCCGCCAGCCCGGAAGCCCCGGCACCGGCAGACACCTTGGGCCAGCCCCAGACCGGGCGCCGCGTTGCGATCCTTGCAGAGGGCGCGCCTGCGCCGCTGAGCACCCCCGGTGTCATCGCGATCCACAGATCCGATCCCGGCTTGATGCTCGGCTATTTTGACGCGCCCGAGGCCACCGCTGCACGGTTTGAGGGAGAGTGGTTTCTCACCGACGATCTCGGCGCCATGGATGCACAGGGCCACATCACCTACATGGGCCGCGCCGACGATATGATGAACGCTGGCGGCTTCCGCGTCTCCCCGCTGGAGGTCGAAGCCGCGCTCCTCAACCATCCGGACATCGCCACATTGGCCGTCACCGATGTCGAGATCAAAGCCGACACCCGCGTCATTGCCGCCTTCTATACCGCTGATCACGATCTCGTGGAGGCGGATCTGAAAGCCTTTGCGGCCGCCCGCCTGGCACGCTACAAGCAGCCAAGGCTCTACATCCGCCTGCCGGTCCTGCCCACCAATGCAAACGGCAAGCTCAACCGCCGCGCCATGCGCGCAGATTTTGAAACGCAAACCCTCAAGGCCACACCATGATCAAACTCGACATCATCTCTGACCCGATCTGCCCCTGGTGCTTCATCGGCAAAACCCGTCTTGAGAAAGCGCTCGCAGAGGTCGAAGACCACCCCTTCGTGATCGAATGGCACCCCTTCCAACTCAACCCGGACATGCCTGATGAAGGCATGGACCGCCGCGAATATCTGGAAACCAAATTTGGCGGCAAGGAAAACGCCGTGCGCGTCTATGGCGAAATCGAACGCCACGCCCGCGAAGAAGGGCTCGACATCGACTTCGCCGCGATGAAGCGCACCCCCAACACCATCAACGCCCACCGCCTGATTCACTGGGCCGGGATCGAGCAGAAACAGAACGCCGTAGTGGATGCGCTCTTTGCCGCCTACTTCAACGAAGGCCGCGACATTGGCGACACCGACGTGCTGGCAGACATCGCCGACAGCGCCGGCATGGACGCCGCCATGGTGCGCAAATTGCTCGACTCTGACGCCGATGTCGATGACATCCGCGCCCGCGATGCCCATAGCCGCAAAATGGGTGTGAACTCGGTGCCCACCTTCATTGTGGCCAACCAGCACGCGGTTCCGGGCGCGCAGCCTGCCGATCTCTGGCTGAAGGTGATCGCCGATCTGAAGGCCCAAACCGCCGCTGAATAACCGTTCATTTTTGATCTTGTGACCCTTCGGGGGCCGCGCTAAGCTCTGCTCTGCGCGCGGCCAAACTGTGCCGCCGTAAAGCCAAGCACAACGCCCAACTGGTGTGGACCCGCTCCGCAGAGACGCACAGCGCCTCCCTCAAGCGCGCCCGCATCACAGGCAAAGCACCGGAGACCGTCATGACCAAAGACTCCCTGCCCATGACGCAGGCCGAATTCATCGCGCTGTGCGCCATGATGTTCTCCACCATTGCTTTCTCGATTGACGCGATGCTGCCCGCGCTGCCTGAAATCGCCAACGAGCTCAGCCCCGACGCGCCGTCGCGCGCCACATTGATCATCACCTCCTTTGTGATGGGCATGGGGCTTGGCACCTTTTTCACCGGCCCGCTGTCAGACCGCTTTGGCCGCAAACCCGTGGTGATTGTCGGCGCCATCCTGTTCTCGATCTGCGCCTTCATCGGCTGGCAAAGCGCAACATTGGAATGGGTGCTCGCCGCCCGCTTCTTTCAAGGGATCGGTGCCTCCGGTCCGCGCATCGCCACCATGGCGATTGTGCGGGATCTGTTTGCCGGGCGCGAAATGGCCCGCATCATGTCTTTTGCCATGATGATTTTCACACTGGTTCCCGCCTTTGCCCCGGCCCTTGGCATGGTGATCATTGATTTCTCCTCCTGGCGCGGCATCTTTGTGGCCTTCATTGTCTTCTCGGTGATCTCCATGATCTGGATCGGCACCCGCCTGCCGGAATCCCTCGCTCCGGAAAACCGCCGTCCCTTCAGCTTTGCCAAACTGATGGCAGGGGTGCGGGAAATGTGGGCCATCCCCGCGGTGCGCACCTCCATGCTGGTGCAATCGCTGATCTTTGCTGGGCTTTTTGCCATGATCAGCTCTGTGCAACCGATTTACGAGCAAACCTTTGACCGCGCAGACCAATTTCCGTTCTGGTTCGCCGCAGTCGCACTGTTCTCCGGCACCGCCAGCCTGTTGAATGCAAAGCTCGTGATGGTGCTTGGCATGCGCTATCTGGTCACCGTCGCCATCGCCGCACAGGCGGTCTTTGCCATTGTGATGATTGCCGCCAGCGCCTCACCGGACATTGGCGTTCAGTTCATCGCCTTCGTGATTTGGCAAACCGGACTGTTCTTTTCCATCGGCATGACCATCGGCAATCTCAACGCCATGGCCATGGAGCCGCTTGGCCATATGGCCGGCACCGCCGCCTCGGTGATGGGTGCGATCTCGACCATTCTGGGCGGCCTGCTCGCCACCCCGGTTGGATTGGCTTTTGACGGCACCCCATTCCCGATGGCCCTCGCGCTGTTTGTGTTTGCAGTGATCAGCTTCGCCATGATGCTGCACATGCGCCGTCAGGAAGCGCTGGCTTAACGAAGGGCGCAGCGGCGACTTGGGCGCACACAAGCCCGCGTTCTCATTCGGAAAATATCCCGGGGGTGAGCCGCGTCCAGCGGCGAACGGGCAGCGCCCAGCACCCTCTGCGGTGGCAGAGACAGCGTCTCTTGTTGCCACCACAACCGCCCCCGTCAGCCGCCTACTTCGCAGCTTTGGCCTTGGCGCGCTTCTGCTCGTTCACAACCTTCTGGGCCAGATCACGGGCAATCGCAAAAGCCCCTTTGATCTTGTCAGAGGACTTGGCCCAATCACGCCGCACAACAATCTTGTTGTCTTTGACCTTGGCCAGCCCCTTCTGATCCTGAATGAACTCCACCAACCCCTGCGGGGAGGCAAATTTGTCATTGTGGAACTGAATGGTCGCGCCCTTTGGCCCGCCATCAAGCTTGGCAATTCCGGCTTTCTTGCACATCTCCTTGATGCGAACAATGAGCAGCAAGGTGTTGACCTCTTTAGGCAATTTCCCAAATCGGTCAATCAGCTCGGCGGCAAAGCCCTCAAGCTCCACCTTGCCCTGCAGCCCGCTCAGGCGACGATAGAGCCCAAGGCGCACATCCAGATCCGGCACGTAATTTTCCGGGATCAGCACCGGCACACCCAGATTGATCTGTGGCGCCCATTGGTCATCCCCGTCAGACAGCCCTTCCAGCTCTCCGGCCTTGATCTTGGCAATCGCTTCTTCCAGCATCGACTGATAAAGCTCATAGCCCACATCGCGCATTTGACCAGATTGCTCTTCGCCCAGCAGGTTCCCCGCGCCGCGAATGTCCAGATCTTGCGAGGCCAGCGTAAAGCCTGCCCCCAGCGTATCCAGTGATCCAAGCACCCGCAGGCGCTTCTCTGCCGCCGGGGTCAGCTTCGCCCGTGGTTTGGTGGTCAGATAAGCATAGGCCCGTGTCTTTGAGCGCCCGACCCGTCCCCGGATCTGATAAAGCTGCGCCAGACCAAACATATCGGCGCGGTGCACAATCATTGTGTTAGCCGTCGGGATATCCAGCCCGCTTTCCACAATCGTGGTCGCCAACAGCACATCATATTTGCCGTCATAAAAGGCGTTCATCCGGTCATCGAGCTCACCTGCCGCCATCTGCCCATGGGCGGTGACAAAGCTCACCTCCGGCACATGATCACGCAGGAACTCTTCGATCTCCGGCAGATCGCTGACCCGCGGCACCACATAGAAGCTCTGCCCGCCGCGATAATGCTCGCGCAGCAGCGCCTCGCGCACGGTCACCGCATCAAAGCTGCTCACATAGGTGCGGATCGCCAAACGGTCCACCGGTGGCGTGCCAATGATCGACAGATCCCGCACGCCCGACAGGCTCAGCTGCAATGTCCGCGGGATCGGCGTCGCCGTCAGCGTCAGCACATGCACATCGCTGCGCATCTGTTTCAGCCGCTCTTTATGCGCCACACCAAAGTGCTGTTCTTCGTCAATGATCAGCAGCCCAAGGTTCTGAAACCGCGTATTCTTGGCCAGCAACGCATGGGTGCCGACAACAATATCCACCGTCCCACGGGCCATACCATCGCGGGTTTTCTCCGCTTCCTTTGCCGGAACAAATCGCGACAAGGATCTGACTTCCAAAGGAAATCCGCGAAATCGTTCCGCAAACCCCTTGGCGTGCTGACGTGCCAAAAGCGTGGTTGGCGCAATCACTGCCACCTGCTGGCCAGACATGGCCGCCACAAAGGCCGCGCGCATCGCCACCTCGGTTTTTCCAAAGCCCACATCGCCACAGACCAGCCGATCCATGGGCCGGCCCGAGGAGAGATCGTCAATCACATCTCCAATCGCGCGCAGCTGATCATCGGTTTCCTGATACGGGAAGCGCGCAGAGAACTCTTCCCACGCATGATGCTGCGCCTCCAGCACAGGCGCTGAGCGCAACTCCCGCTCTGCTGCCACCCGGATCAACCGATCCGCCATCTCGCGAATGCGCTCTTTCAGCTTGGCTTTCTTGGCCTGCCAAGCGCCACCGCCCAGCCGATCCAGCAGGCCTTCATCATGGCCGTATTTGGAAAGCAGCTCGATGTTTTCGACCGGCAGGTAAAGCTTTGCGCTCTCGGCATATTCCAGCAGGATACATTCATGCGCGGCCCCGGCCGCCGTGACCACCTCAAGCCCGTGATAACGCCCGATCCCGTGGTCCACATGCACCACCAGATCCCCGGGGCTCAGCGATTGCGTTTCGGTCAGGAAGTTCTCGGCCCGCTTCTTTTTGCGCGGCGCGCGGATCAGGCGATCCCCCAGCACATCCTGCTCGGAAATCACCGTCAGACCGGGGGTCTCAAACCCGTGCTCCAGCGCCCAAACCGCCAGATAGAGCCCTGTTTTACCGATCCGGCTGGCGTCTGTCACCGGAATCGTTTCCGCAAGCCCTTCATCTTCAATGAGCCCGCTCAGACGCTCCCGCGCGCCCTCGGAATAGCTCGCCACAACCACCGGGCCGTCCGGCAATTTCTTGCGAATATGATCCGCCAAAGCTCCGAAAAGGCTCAGGTTTTCCTGCTGACGCTCCGGTGAGAAATTGCGCCCGATGCGCCCGCCCGCATCAATTGTGCCCGGCCCCGACGCCTGCGGCAGAGCCGCAAAATGCAGCATCCGCCGCCCTGCAACCGCCTGATCCCAGGCCTTGTCATCCAGATAAAGCAGCCCCGGCGGCACCGGCTTATAGACCGTGTCCAGCCGCGCCTTCTGCGTCATCGCATGCTGGCGGGTTTCATATTGATCAGCAATCGCCTCCCAACGGGCAAGACGCGCCGCATCTGTCTGATCATCCACGGAAATTGACGCATTGGGCAAATAGTCAAACAGCGTTTCCAGCTCTTCATGGAAGAACGGCAGCCAGTGCTCCACACCCTGATGCTTGCGCCCTGCGCTGATCGCCTCATAAAGCGGATCATCTGTGCCCGCCGCGCCAAATTCGATGCGGTAATTCTGCCGAAACCGCGTGATCACCGCCTCATCCAGAATGACCTCACTCACCGGCGCAAGCTCAATCGCGTCCAATGTCTCTGTTGTGCGCTGTGTGGCCGGATCAAACCGCCGCGCCCCATCCAGCACATCGCCAAAGAAATCCAACCGCACCGGGCCGCTGTCGCCGGGGGGATAAATGTCGATGATGCCGCCCCGAATGGCATAATCGCCTGGCTCCATCACCGTGGGCGCTTGGGAAAATCCCATACGCACGAGGAAGTTACGCAACGCCTCCTCATCCACACGCGCGTTCACCTGCGCCCGGAAGGCCGCCTCTTTCAGGATATTGCGCGCAGGCACGCGCTGCGTCACCGCGTTGAGCGTCGTGAGCAGCACAAACTGCTCCGGCATGCCATGCACCAGTCCTGCCAGCGTCGCCATGCGGGTCGCCGAGATATCGGCGTTGGGCGACACCCGGTCATAAGGCATACAGTCCCACCCCGGAAAGACAATCACCGGCATGTCGGGCTTAAAGAAACTCAGCGCGGCGCGGGTCGCCGCCATGCGCTTGTCATCGCGCGCCACATGGATCACCGGGCCGCCACTTTTGGCCACCTCATTCAGAATGAGTTGGGCATCAAAGCCTTCCGGCGCCCCACCCACAGAGATGTGCTGCGCGTCTTTCATCACTCACGCCTTCATTTTCAATGGGTTACGCCACGGGCTTATCCCAGTGGCGACACCAACAAGTTCTGATACATGCCCCACAGAGAGGTCACAAAAATCGAGATCATCCCGACCAGCTGCACCCAGAAACGGTGCCGCGTCAGCCGTTTACGCAGCGTATCACCGTTCAGATCATCGCGCTTGATGTGCCGAGAGGCGCGCACGCTCATCGCAAACACAAGGCTCATGGGCAGCGCAATCAAGAAGACCGCCTGGGCAAACTCAACAGCGTAGCCAAAGCCCAGAACCGCCAATCCGGTGAGCACAAAGCTCACGATCCCCACCAGCCACATACCGGCAACATCCACCATGTGCAGAATGCGGTTGATATTGATCTGCACCAGCGCGTGAAAATCTTCCTCAAACTGCCCGCCCTTGCGCTTGGCGCGCAGGACCAGATCCCACGGAACGCCCAGCACCCAGTGGCTGGCAGAGGACCAAAACACCGCCAATGCAATCCAGAACCACAGGTTCGAAAAGCTTCGGAAGTCGATGAGTTCTAATACGGTTTGGCTCAGGTCCAAAGTTTTCACTGCCCTTTAAATTTTTAAACGACATACCCTGCCACTGCGGCAATTCCTAGCCTTGAGATGGCGGAATTTCCGTGGCACCTACGGGGCAGCAACACATGGAGCCGATCATGCCCACTTCCCCCGCTGCCTTTCCGACCGCCCGCCTGCGGCGCACCCGCCAATCTGCGGCCGTCCGTGGTCTCGTGCGCGAAAATACGCTCACGGTGGATGATCTGATCTGGCCGGTGTTTGTGCGCGACGGCGAAGGGGTTGAGGAACCTGTGCCCTCCATGCCCGGCGTGATGCGGCGCTCGGTGGATAAAATCGTCGAGGCCGCGCGCGAAGCGGCTGATCTGGGCATCCCTGTGATCTGCCTGTTTCCTTACACCGATCCGGCGCTCAAAACCGAAGACTGCGCCGAGGCCTGGAACCCCGAAAACCTCTCCAACCGCGCCACCCGCGCGATCAAAGCCGCCGTGCCGGAAATCGCCGTGATGACCGACGTTGCGCTGGATCCCTACAACATCCACGGCCATGACGGTTTTGTGGTGAATGGCGAGATCGTCAACGACGCCACTGTGGAGGCGCTGGTGAAGCAGGCGCTCTCTCAGGCAGAGGCCGGTGCAGACATCATTGGCCCTTCTGACATGATGGATGGCCGCATCGGCGCGATCCGCACGGCCCTTGAGGCAGGCGGGCACCACAATGTCATGCTGATGAGCTATGCCGCCAAATATGCCTCTGCCTTTTACGGACCCTTCCGCGATGCGGTGGGCGCATCCGGCGCGCTCAAAGGCGACAAAACCACCTATCAGATGGATCCGGCAAATTCGGACGAAGCCCTGCGCCTTGTGGCCCGCGATCTCGATGAAGGCGCGGATATGGTCATGGTGAAGCCCGGCATGCCATATCTGGATATCTGCCGCCGCGTGAAAGACAGCTTTGGCGTGCCGACCTTTGCCTATCAGGTGTCCGGCGAATACGCGATGATCCAGGCCGCCGCGCAAAACGGCTGGATCGACGGTGACCGCGCCATGGTGGAAAGCCTGATGGCCTTCAAACGCGCCGGATGTGACGGGATTTTGACCTATTTTGCCCCCGAAGTGGCCCGCAAAATCGGGTAGAGCTTTGCAGATCTAGTGACATAGACCTTCAGGCCGTCTATACTGCCGGAAAGCCGGATCAAAACCGGTGAACTGAGCAGACTTCAACAAACACAGGCAAAGACCATGACCAATCTCACCCGACGCGGCTTCGCGCTCACCGGCCTTGCAGCCGCTGGCGTCACCGCTGCATGTGGCAACGGTGTTGGCTCCAATGGCGCAAGCGAAATTGACGCCCGCGCGGATGCAACCCTCAGCTACCTCTATTCCGAATATCCGAACACCACCGACCTGCGCGACAAAGCCGCCGGCATTCTGGTGATGCCGCTGGTCACCGAGGCCGGATTTGGCTTTGGCGGCGGCTACGGCCGCGGCGCCCTGCGCGTGAATGACGTGACCGTGGATTACTACTCTGCCACCAAAGGCAGCGTGGGCCTGCAAATCGGCGCCCAGCAACACGCCCATGTGCTGTTCTTCATGACCGAAGGCGCACTCGCAGATTTCCGCAGCTCCAATGGTTGGGCCGCAGGTGCAGGCGCACAATATGTGGTCGCCAACGAAGCCGGCAACCTGAGTGCCGAAACCACCAACCTGCTCGCCCCGGTGATCGCCGTGATCTTTGGCCAGGCAGGCCTGAAAATCGGCGCCACTTTGGAAGGCATCAAATACAACCGCATCATCCCGTAAGCGGTTTATTTTCCAAAGAAAAATCGCAGGCCACCCCCTGCGCTTTTTTTTTGATTCCAGACCATCGTCCTGAAAATCTGAAACGAGTGTAGCGCCTCACATAGACCGGCCCCCGACCCTGGGTGGGGGTGAAGCCCCCTCCCTTGGGGAGGGTCGGGGGCTGGTCGGCTTCGCCTCCTACACACTGATGGAAACCAAGCGCTTCAGGTTTTCTGGACCATGATCTAAAGGATCCGAAATTCAATCCAGCGCGCGCAGGCGTTTGATCAGGCTGGAGGTGTCCCAGCGTCCGCCGCCCAGTTTCTGCACGTCTTTGTAGAACTGATCGACCAGCGCCGTCACCGGCAGGCTTGCGCCGATCTCATCGCCAGTGGAGAGCACAATGCCCAGATCCTTGCGCATCCAGTCCACCGCAAAACCGTGGTCAAACTCGTCGTCAATCATGGTCTCATAGCGGTTCTGCATCTGCCAGCTGCCCGCCGCGCCACCCGCGATCACATCGACCACCGCGCGGCCATCCAACCCGGCTTTCTCCGCAAAATGCAGCCCCTCTGACAGCCCCTGCACCAGACCGGCAATACAGATCTGATTGACCATCTTGGTCAGCTGCCCGGCCCCGCTTTCGCCCAGCCGTTTGATCGAGCGCCCATAGGCCTGCATGATCGGCTCCGCCGCATCGTAGGCCGCCTGATCGCCGCCACACATGATTGACAGAATGCCGTTCTCAGCCCCCGCCTGACCACCAGACACAGGCGCATCCACAAAAGCGATGCCCTGCGCTTTGCCCGCTGTGTAAAGCTCTGCGGTCACTTTGGCCGAAACCGTGGTGTGATCCACAAAGGTGCTGCCCTCTGACATGCCTTCAAAAGCACCGTCATCGCCAAGGCAAACCGAGCGCAGATCGTCATCATTGCCCACACAGCACATCACAAATTCTGCACCGGCAACCGCCTCGCGCGGGGTCGCCGCAAATCCGGCCCCATATTCCTTGGCCCAGGCCTCCGCTTTGGCGGTGGTGCGGTTGTAAACCGTCACCTCATGGCCCTCTTTCGCCAGGTATCCCGCCATCGGATACCCCATCACTCCCAAGCCCAAAAACGCAACTTTTGCCATCGGCTTTCCCCTTGCTTTCATTCGTCGTAATACTTGTCTCGCCTGCGCAAGCAGAAGGCAAGGACTATAAGAGGCAGACCCATGGCGGCATTTTTCAGATGGCTTTTGCGCATTGCCAGCGGCTTGGTGATTCTCACCGTGCTCGGCGTGATGCTGATCTATTTCCTCGCCTCCCGCAGCTTGCCGGACTACGACAAGACCTTTGCCGCGGCCGGCGTCTCCGCACCGTTGGAGATTGTGCGCAACAATGCCAATGTGCCGCATATTTTCGGGGAAACCGACGAGGATGTGTTCTTTGGTCTCGGCTATGCCCACGCGCAGGACCGTCTCTGGCAGATGCTCACCATGCGCCGCACAGCTCAGGGGCGGCTCTCTGAGGTCTTTGGCACCCGCACGCTGGAAATCGACAAGCTCATGCGGCGGCTCGACATCGCGGGCGCTGCCCAGCAATCAGTCTCCGCGCAGGATCTGGAGGTGCTGGCCGCGCTTCAGGCCTATGCCCGTGGCGTGAACGCGCGCATTGACGAGGTCAACCGCTCCGCTCTGGGCCGCGGCGCACCGGAGCTCTTCCTCTTCAAACAAGCCTTCTCTCCGTGGCAGCCTGCTGACACCATCGCCCTGCAAAAGCTCATGGCCCTGCAGCTCACAGGCCAGATGCAATCAGAAGTTCTGCGCGCGCGCACCTCTCTAGCGATCAATGATATCAATCGCTTGGCGGACATTCTTCCAGATGCGCCCGGCACCGGTGTCGCCGCGTTGCCGGAATATGCCAGCCTTGTTCCCGGCACGCCGCGCTATGCCGCGAGCAAGCCTCTGCCCGCCCATCCGCTCTCACCTTTCAAGATCCCCGCGCTGTCAGGCGCCTCCAACGCCTGGGCCGCCGCGCCCACCCGCAGCGCCTCCGGAGGCACCCTTCTGGCCAATGATCCGCACCTCGGCCTGACCGCGCCGTCGATCTGGTATCTCGCCCGTCTGGAGCTGCAAAGCGGCGGCGTGATCGGCGCAACCATCCCCGGCATTCCCGTTGTGCTTTCCGGCCGCAGCGAGGCTTTGGGCTGGGGCATCACCGCCGCCTATGTGGATGATCAGGACCTATATATCGAAGAGCTCGACCCCAGCGATCCGGAGCGCTACCGCACACCGGACGGCTTCAAAACCTTTGAAACCCGCAAGTCGATCATCACCATCAAAGATCACAGTCCGGTCACCCTGACCCTGCGCTGGACAGAAAACGGCCCCGTCCTGCCGGGCACAGATTTCAACCTCGCCGCCATTACGCCTCCGGGCCATGTGGCCGCCCTGCGCTGGACCGCGCTCAGCCCGAAAGACCGCTCCACCACCGCGCTTTTGGATTTGATGTATGCCGACTCTGTTGAACGCGCCATTGAGGTCACCAAACAGCACGTCGCCCCCGGCCTCACGCTCACACTGGCGGACAAAGACAACATCGGCATGGCCCTCATCGGTGCCGTCCCACGCAGAGACAGCGCGCACCAAAGTCGCGGGCGCCTGCCGTCGCTGGGGGCGCTTGCCGAAAACCGCTGGCAGGGCGTGTTTGATGCGGCCAACAACCCGTCATTTGTGGAACCCGTGGGCGGCATCGTCGGCAACACCAACAACAAATTCATCGACCGCCCCTTCCCCCAGCATATCTCCTATATCTGGGGCGACAGTCAGCGCATCCAACGCTGGCAACGCCTGATGCAGGGCCGCCGCGTCCACACCCGCGACAGCTTTATCGAGGCCCAGCTCGACACCGTCAGCTTCTCCGCCCGCTCGATCCTGCCGCTGATTGGCGCAGAGCTCTGGTTCACCGGAGAAGCCGCCCCCGAAGGCAGCCGCGAACGCCAGCGCCAGCGCGCGCTCACGCTATTGTCTGAGTGGAATGGCGAAATGAACGAACACCTGCCGGAGCCGCTGATCTATGCCGCATGGGTGCGCGCGCTACAGGAGCGCCTGATCCGCGACGATCTTGGCCCGCTGGCCGATGAGTATACCCATGTGGAGCCGCTCTTTATCGAACGTGTTTTCCGCAACATCGACGGCGCCGCCGCATGGTGTGACGTGCGCCAAAGCGTGCCTCAGGAAACCTGCGCCGATATGGCCAAACTTGCGCTGGATGACGCGCTCATCACCATTGAAGAGCGTTACGGCCCACAGCTTGAATCCCTGCGCTGGGGCGATGTCCATCAGGCCACCCATGACCATCAGGCGCTTGGCGAGGTGCCGATCCTGCGCTTCTTTGTGAACATCCGCCAATCCACCTCTGGGGGCGACAACACACTTCAGCGCGGCAAAACAAGCGGCATCGGTGAAAACCCGTACCACAACGTCCACGCCGCCGGCTACCGCGGGGTCTATGACTTCGCCGATCCCGACAGCTCGGTTTTTGTGATCTCCACCGGCCAGTCCGGCCACTTCCTGTCGCGCTTTTATGACGACATGGCCCAGCTGTGGCGCCGCGGCGAATATATTCCGATGTCATTGGATGAAGAGCTGGCCCGCGCCGCTGCTGTTGGCGTCACGCGGATCGAACCGATGGCGCAGTAATCCTGCGCCATCAATATCTTAGGATGTGGTCTTAAGGTCTCTGTCAGAGGCTTTCAAACTGCGCCCGCTGCTTGGCGCTCCACAGCACGGTGATCTCAAAGCCCTCTTCTGTCTGGGCTTCTTCCTCCACGATGCCCTCTTTAAAGAGCCACGCCCGTGCCTTGCCCGCCGCAAAGCTCAGCTTCAGCGTCTCGCGGCTCTTCTCGCTGGCCAAAGCCTGCTGGATCGCCGCAAACATCTCATCAAGACCCTGCCCGCTCACAGCGGACACCGCAAAGATATCCTCTTCGCGCTCCGCCTTGGCGACCATCGCATCGCGATCATCCGCGCTCAGCAGGTCAATCTTGTTCCAGACCTCGATCTGCGGCGTTTCTTCATTGAGCCCAAGGGTCTCAAGGATGGTGCGCACATCTTCGGCCTGATGCTCCGTTTCCGGATGCGCAATGTCGCGCACATGCAGCACCAAATCTGCGGCCAGCACCTCTTCCAGCGTCGCCCGAAAGGCCGCCACAAGCTGCGTTGGCAGATCACTGATGAAACCCACCGTGTCCGACAGGATCACCTCAGGGCCGTTGTTGGGCAGCTCCACCGCGCGCATGGTCGGATCAAGCGTGGCAAAAAGCATGTCTTTCGCCATCACATCTGCACCGGTTACACGGTTGAAAAGTGTGGATTTTCCGGCGTTTGTGTAGCCCACCAGCGCGACAATCGGAAACGGCACCTTGGCGCGCGCCTTCCGGTGCAACTCGCGGGTCTTCACAACCTTCGCAAGCTGGCGGCGCAACCGCACCAACTGGTCGTCAATCGCGCGACGGTCCGCCTCGATCTGGGTTTCCCCCGGACCGCCCACAAAGCCAAGTCCGCCCCGCTGACGCTCAAGGTGGGTCCAGGCCCGCACCAGTCGCGTGCGCTGATAAGACAGCGCGGCCATCTCCACCTGCAACACACCCTCACGGGTGCGCGCCCGATCCGAGAAGATCTCCAAGGATCAACCCGGTCCGGTCCAGCAGTTTGACCTTCCACTCTTTTTCCAGATTGCGCTGCTGCACAGGGGTGACCGGCCCGTCGATCAGGACAAGCTCCACCTCATTGGCCTTAAACAGCGCCTTCAGTTCTTCGATTTTACCGCTGCCAAACAGCTTGCCGGGCTGGGCTTTGGGCAGGCGCACGACGTTTGAGCCCACCACCTCCAGTTCCGGCAAAGCCGCCGCAAGCGAAATGGCCTCTTCCAACGCGAAAGAGGCCTCGCGCCGCTGATCAGCGCCAGTGATATCGGGATGCAGGACCCAAGCGCGGGTGACCTGCGTGTCATGCTCCATCAAGAGGCGTCTTCACCTTCATAAAGAGAAATCGGCTGCGCCGGCATGATTGTCGAGATCGCGTGTTTGTAGACCAACTGGCTCTGACCATCGCGGCGCAGCAGCACACAAAAGTTGTCAAACCAGGTGATCACACCCTGCAGTTTCACACCGTTGATCAGAAAAATGGTCACCGGAACTTTGGTTTTCCGGACGTGGTTCAAAAATGCATCTTGGAGATTCTGTCGATCCGAAGCCATGTCGTGCTTGCCTTTGTTCTTGTTTGTGCATCGGGATAGGTATGCAGTCGCGAGTATGGAGCGCACATTCTATGACTTACCAGCCTAAAATGACGCCTTTTTAAACCGCTACGGGGTCAACCGCATCATTTCTGCCACAAGTCCGGTGAAATCAGGGCGATGACCGCCAAGCGCCTCCAACCGTCCGGCAATCATAGCTGCACAAAGAATAAGCTTTTCCACCGGCCCCAACGACGAAATCGCAATTGGGAACTCGCCCGGCCACCTGCGTCAACGGCCCCGCCGTTGTCAGCGCGGAGACCGCCAGAATAAGCGCCTCCTCAAAGCTGTTTCCGGCAAGCGCCAGCAGCAGGGTCACAGCTGCAAGCGACAGGGCAAACAGCATGAAAAACACCCAGGCAATCACCGCGCCGCGCCGTCTCAGCCCGCGCGCACCGGCCCGCTTGCGCCCCAGAACCACATTGGGATGCACCAGCCGCTCCATCTCACCCAGCCCCTGCACGTAGAGCGCATAGACCCGCAGCAGCTTCACACCGCCCGCCGTGGTCGCCACACCACCGCCCACCATGGCCAGCGCCAGCAGGATCAGGCCCGGCGTCTGCAATCCGCTCCAGTCCCGCGCCACATGCCATTCCGAGCTTTCAAAACCGGTGGTGGTCAGAAAGCTCATCACCGTGAAAATCCCGCCCCAGGCGGCTTTCAGACCGGCCAGCGGATCGCTCACATCTTCTTCGCTCAGCGCCCCGAACCAGTGGCGCATGAACAGCATCACCGCCACCACCATCACGATCAGAAACCCCAGCCGCAGCTCCGGATCTTCGAGCAGGCTGTTGCGCCGCACCGCCCCCGTGTCAGAGCTGAAGGTGCTGCGCGACAGGGCAAACAGCAGGAACAGGAAGATGATCATCTCCCCTGCAACGCCGGAATTGCTGTTCTGTACCCCTACGCCGGTGGTGATCCCGCTGGTCGAAAGCGTCGCCATGGCGTTCATCAGCCCGACAATCGGGCGATCCCCCAGCACCACCAGCATGATCCACAGCGCGCCGGTCAGGCCAACATAGATCGGCAACAGCGCCTGCGCCGCGCGGCTCCAGCGCTTCATCGGGCGCGCGCGCTGCATATGGGTCTGGCCGGTATCAAGCTGCCCGGGTTCCCCCATGGCCGTCACTTCAAATCCGCCAAGGCTCAGCGGCGCCAGAACCGCCGCCGCCGCCACCCACATCAACAGCCCGCCAAGCCAGCCCACCATCCCGCGCCACAGATGCACCGCATCCGTCAGCATGCTGGCCGGCTCATAGGTGGTCATCCCGGTGGTGGTCAGGCTGCTGACCATCTCAAAGTAGACATCCACATAGGGCACCACACCAAGTGTTTCATACATCGGCAACGCCAGCACTGCCGGTAACAGCGCAAGCGCCAAAAACAGCGCTTTGAGGTTGTCCACCGTGCGCGTGCGCCCCCGCGTGCCATGCACCGCAATCGCTATGAGCGTGCAGACAAACAGCACCATCGTGCCGGAATAGAAAAAGCTGCGCGACACAAAATGGTCGTTCTGCACCAGTGCCACCGCCGCAGGCACATACATCAGCAGCCCTGAAATCAGGACCATCTGCACAAACAGCGGGATTTGAGACAGGCGCAGCGTCATCGGCTCAGAAGAAGTCGATGGAGACCTGCAACAGCTGCTCCACCCCCGGCACATCCGCCGACAGGGAGAACAGCACAATCACGTCCCCTTCATTGATGCGCGTGCCGCCTTTGGGTTTCACAACCTCTTTGCCCTTCTGGATCGCACCAATCAGCACGCCTTCCGGGAAAGCCACATCGCGCACCTGCTGCCCTGCAATCGGCGAGGTCGAGAGAACTTCGGCTTCAATGATCTCCGCCTCGGTATCGCCGACCGAATAGACCTCGCGCACCCGCCCGTGGCGGATATGGCGCAGGATCGAGCTCACCGTGGTGGCGCGCGGGTTGATAAAGGCATCAATGCCCAAAGGCGGCATCAAAGGCGCAAGTGTCGGGTCATTGATCAGCGCAATCGCCAGCGGGCAGCCTGCCGATTTGGAGCGCACAGAGGCCAGCATATTGGTCTTGTCATCATCGGTGACTGCCAAAATGGCGTCTGCGCGGTCCGCGCCCGCCTCTGCGAGCAGTGCGGCGTCCAGACCATCCCCGTTCAGAACAATCGTGCGCTCCAGCGCTTCGGCGGCGCGCTCCGCCACGCGGCGGTCCTTCTCGATGATCTTTGTGCGGATACGGTGCGCGCTCTTCTCCAGACGCTGCGCCACCATCAGGCCGACGTTGCCGCCGCCGACAATCACCGCACGCTCTTGCTTTTTCTGAACCTTGCCAAAGACTTCCATGGTGCGGCTCACGTCCTCAACAAAGCTGAAGACATAAATTTCATCACCCACAAACAGCTGGTCACCCGGCTCTGGCGCAAACAGCGTGCCATGACGGCGCACGCCCACAACCACCGCATTCAGCGTGGAAAACAGATCGGTCAACTGCCGCAAAGGCGTGTTCACCACCGGACAATCCTCATCCAGCACCAGCCCCAGCATCTGCACCTTGCCTTCCAGGAAGGTCTCCGTGTCAAAGGCATTGGGCGCCGTCAGCCGTTTGAGCGCCGCATCCGCCACCTCAAGCTCGGGCGAGATCACCACGTCAATCGGCATGTGATCGCGCCGGTAAAGATCGGAATAAAGCACATCCAGATAAGACTGGCTGCGCAGTCGGGCGATCTTGCGCGGCACGGAAAACACCGAATGCGCCACCTGACAAGTCACCATATTGACCTCGTCAGAATAGGTGGCCGCAATCAGCATATCCGCATCGCGCGCGCCCGCACGGTCCAGCACATCAGGATAGCTCGCAAACCCTGCGATCCCCTGCACATCCAGCGTGTCCGTGGCGCGGCGCACCAATTCGGGGTTGTTGTCCACAACGGTGACATCGTTGTTTTCACCGGACAAATGGCGAGCAATCTGCCATCCGACCTGACCGGCCCCACAGATAATGACCTTCATATGCTTCCCTCAAGGGTTTGTCTGTCCGACATGCCAGAGAGCGCCAATCAGGTCAATTGCAAGCATTGACGCCAGTCCCGTTTGGGTTTCTTCTTAGGGCGCAAACTAAATTATGAAGTGAGATAAGAAGATGCGGCAAACTGTTGTTATATTTGCGGCTCTTACAACGGTCTTGGCGAGCTGCGCCCCGACCACTTACTCAGGCTACGCCAAATCCGGGGTCACCCGCGAAACAGCTGCATATGATGACACGGCCTGTTCTGTAGAAGCCAACAAACTCTTCCCAGCAGCGACATTCACCACAACGGTCTATTCCGGCTACCACGGCGGCTATGGCGGCTACGCCGGCGGCTATTGGGGCGGCTATCCCGGCTATTGGGGCGGCAGCCATGTTCAGGTTCAGGACGCCAACGCCGGTCTGCGGGCCGAGCATCGCTCCGACTGTATGACGCTGAAGGGATACACTCCTGTGACCCACCCGATCTGCACTGAGGATCAACTCGCCGGGCGCCAATATGCGGCCATTTCCGGCGCGCCTGCTCCGGCGTCCAACATCTGCGCCCTGCGGGCCAAAGGCGGCGGCGTTGCCCTGATTGATCTCAGCAAACCCATCTAACCCCAAACCATCTAACCAAAAATACAGTAAAGGTTCATTGTGTCCTTCGTAAAATACCCCGCCCTAGCCGCCTCGCTATTTGTTGTTCTCAGCGGCTGCACCGAGTTTGGCACCTACTACAAAGAAGGTGTCACCAAATCAGAACTCAACATCGACCGTGGCCAGTGCAACCGCGCCGCAGCCGATGCCTATCCGCCCAACATTGTCACCGACTGGTGGCCGATCTATGACCGCTACGGCCGCGTCGTCAGCCATCGCACCGAGCAATATGACATCAACGAAGGCCCCCGTCACACCGCTGTGCGCAGCTGCATGACGGAGAAAGGCTATGAGAGGGTTCAGATCCCCTACTGCAAGGACGAGCAGCTTGGTGAAAATCACTATGCCAAGATCGAGGTCGCCCCGGAGCTGACCCCCAGCATCTGCGGTCTGCGCACCGAAGATGGCGGCCGCGTGCTGATCGATCTGAGCAAGCCGATCTCAAGCAAATCCAGCGGCTAGATCATCGCCCAGAAACAAACGCGCGGAGCTTCCGCCCCGCGCGTTTTGTGTATACCCCTCCGCGGTGCAGCTTTATTCAGCCGCTTCGCTTTCCTCTTCAGGCACATGCGCCACACGCGCGCCTGCCTTGTTGGAGGTCACAACCCCCAGCGATTTTAGCTTGCGGTGCAGCGCGCTGCGCTCCATGCCGACAAAGCTCGCGGTGCGGCTGATATTGCCGCCAAAGCGGTTGATCTGGGTCAGCAGATATTCCCGTTCAAACGCCTCCCGCGCCTCGCGCAGCGGGAGCGTCGCCAACGTGCCAGACAGCACCACGCGGCCATCTTCCGCAGGCGTATCGGTTTCACCGGGCAACTCGCGGCTCTCAATCGGCCCCTGCCCGTCCCCAAGGATCAGCACCCGCTCAATCAGGTTCTTGAGCTGGCGCACATTGCCCGGCCAGACCATGGTCTGCATCAGTGCAATCGCATCCGCGCTCAGCTCGCGCAGCGGCAGGCCTTGGCTCTCATGCAACTGACCAAGGAAATAGCTCGCCAGCGCCGGAATGTCTTCGCGCCGCTCTTCCAGCGACGGCACCGCGATCGGCACAACATTCAGGCGGTGATAGAGCTCTTCGCGGAACGTGCCCTCTGCAATCGCCTGCGTCAGATCCTGATTGGTCGAAGAAATCACACGCAGATCCACGCGCACCTTCTTTGAGCCACCCACGCGGGTGAACTGCTGATCCACCAGCACCCGCAGGATCTTGCTCTGCGCCGCCAGCGGCATATCCGCAACCTCGTCAAAATAGACAATCCCGCCATTGGCCTGCTCCAGCAGTCCGGTCTCTATACCGCGCTCCGCACTTTCGCGCCCAAACAGGATCTCTTCCACGCGGTCCGGATCCATCCCCGCGCAGGAGACGGTGACAAACGGCGCGCTGGCGCGGTTGGAATTGGCATGGATATAGCGCGCCGCCACATCTTTGCCGACACCCGCAGGCCCGGTCAGCATCACCCGCCCGTTGGAGCGCGTGACCTTATCCAATTGCGACACCATCGCGCGATAGGCCGCGCTGTCACCGATCAGATCAGCCGGCTTGCCGTCCTGACGTTTCAGCTCGGTGTTTTCACGACGCAGACGGCTGGTCTCCATCGCCCGTTTGATCACCACCAGCAACTGGTCAATGTTAAACGGCTTTTCGATGAAATCATACGCGCCCTGCTTGATCGCCGCGACCGCAATCTCGATATTGCCGTGGCCCGAAATAATCACCACCGGCACTTCAGGATAGTCGTTTTTCACAGCCTTCAGGATGTCGATGCCATCCATATTGCTGTCCTTCAGCCAAATATCGAGGATCATCAGCGCCGGTTGCTCGCTGGTAACCTGCGCCATCGCCTCATCCGAGTTGCCCGCCAGCCGCGTCGAAAACCCCTCGTCTTTCAGGATGTCCGAAATCAGTTCCCGAATGTCGCGCTCATCGTCAACGATCAGAATGTCACTCATAATACTCGCTCGCTCTCTTTGATGTCCTCAGCAGGTGCAGCGCCCAAAGGGGCCAAAGGCAGCTTGATCTCTGCCATTGCACCAACATGAGAAGACGGTTCAAACACCGGCGCATCCAGCAGCGACAGCTGCCCGCCATGCTCTTCAATGATCTTTTTCACAATGGGGAGACCCAGCCCCGTACCCTTGTCACGCGTGGTGACATAAGGCTCAAACAGTCGGGCACGATCGGCAGGCAGGCCAATGCCATTGTCTGCAATCCGCAGCACCGCGTGCTCTTCTTCAATTTTCAACCTCACCCGAATTTCCGGAGAGATGACCTCCTCAGGATGTTTTTCCCGATAGGTTTCAATTGCTTCACCGGCATTCTTGATCAGATTGGTCAGCGCCTGTGAGATCATCGTGGCGTCCAGATCCACGGTCATCGGCCCTTTGCAGATGTCGCGCACAAACCGCACATCCGGCTGGCCGGTTTCCTGCAACAGCACCGCCGCCTGCACCAGCTCCACCAGATCAGCGGCCTTGCGATCGGGCTCCGGCATCCGTGCAAATTTGGAAAACTCATCCACAATCCGGCGCAGATCATTGGTCTGGCGCACAATCACATCGGTCATCTGCTCAAGCGTGTCGCTGTCCTCTCCCAGACGGCTGGCAAACTTGCGGCGAATACGTTCAGCCGACAGCTGAATCGGGGTCAGCGGGTTCTTGATCTCGTGGGCAATGCGGCGTGCCACGTCGCCCCAGGCCGCTGTCCGCTGTGCCGTCACCAGATTGGTCACATCATCAAAGGCCACCACATAGCCCTCAAGCGTGCCATCGTCGCGCCGCCGCGTGGACATGCGCACCAAGAGATGCTCCAGTCGTCCGCCCCGGACCACCTTCACCTCTTCCTGCGCCACTTCCTTGCCGCCCGAAGTCAGCTCCTCAAGCACCGGACCAAACTCCGGCACCGCCACCGCCAGAGGCATCGCCTGATGGTCATCCGCCCAGGCCAAAAGCCGTTCTGCGGAGCGGTTCACAAAGGACACCTTGCCCTCCGCCGTCAGCCCGACAACACCGGACGTCACCGAGGTCAGCACGCTGTCAAACATGCGGCGGCGGCGGTCAATCTGGCGGGTGTTGTCCAGCAATGTCTCGCGCTGCACCTTCAGCTGGCCGGTCATCTGGTTGAAGTAGCGCCCCAGCATGGCGATCTCATCATCGCCTTCTTCCTCGCGCACTTTCACATCCAGATCACCCGCCCCGACGCGCTGTGCCGCCTGCATCAGCCGCCCAACCGGACGTGACAGCCGTTCCGCCATCCACATGCCCATCCAGATCGCCGCCAGAACCAGAATCAGCGCAAACCCGAGGTAGATCAGACCAAACTCAAACAGCCGCTGCCCGCGCTCGCTCTCCAGCTGCGAATACAGCCGCGCACTGGCCTGCGTGTCATCCAGCAGCTGGAAAATCTCCGCATCCACCTCGCGGCTGATGTAGAGATAGCGGTCCACAAAGGCCTCAAGCCGCACCAGCGCGCGCATCTCATTGTTGTCCAGATCACGGATGATGACATAGCCATCCTCCACGGTCGCGGCCATCTCCGCTTCGGTCGGCTTTTCAAAGTCAAACAGATAGGAGCGTTCACCCCGCGCGCGCAGCTCGCCTGTGCCATCGATCACAAAGGCTTCTTTCAGACCGCGCTGGATCTGCACCTGCCCAGCGGCCAGCAAAACCCGAAGCTCACCCGCATCCATAAAGAAGGTCGCGCGCCGCCGGTTGTTGAGAAACTCCGCCAGCGCGCCCGCGTCTTCTTTGAGCGCCTCAATATGCTCTTCTTCATAGGCCTGCGCCGCTGAGAGTGAATTGCCCACCACCTGCCGCACGCGCTCGCTGAACCAGCCTTCAAGGCCGATGTTCAGCGTCAGCCCGGCAAACACCGCCACCGTCACCGCAGGCACCACAGCCAGCACGGCAAACGCCCCGGTCAGTCTCAGATGCAGGCGCGATCCGGCAGAGCGGGCACGGCGCGAGGAAATCGCGCGCACCACATTCTGCAGCACCAGCGCGGCCACGATCAGAACATAGGCAAAATCGGCAAGAAAAATTGCACGCAATGTGCTGGAGGAGGCGCCAAGCCCAAACGGACCAAGCGCCAGATAGGTCGCCAAAGCAAGCGCCGGAGCCAGCACCACCAGCCCGAAAGCTGCGGCATTCTGGACACGCCTTTGACTGCGCAGGCGCTGAAAACGCGCCCAGTGACTCGTCATTGTCCGGCTCGACACCCGACTTCCCCAATTGATTTGGTGGCGCTTGCGCGCCCCACCGCCATATCAGGTGGTACATTCTATGAGACGTGTCGTTTTTTGACGACTGCGGCTCTGGCACCACATTTATGTGGCCTTTTTACATCAATTTGCGGCGGCGTGTCACGTGAATATCCAGATCGGTGATCTTTTTACGCAAAGTATTCCGATTTATCCCCAACAAATCAGCACATTTGGCCTGATTTCCGCCGGTTGCATCCAGCGCGATTTCGATTAGAGGCAGCTCAATCTCGCGCAGAATCCGCGCATAGAGCCCTGCCGGGGGCAGCATATTTCCATGCAAATCAAAGTAACGGCGCAGATGGCGCGCCACGCTGGCTGAGAGCTTTTCATTGTCCTCACCGCCCATAAGCGGGCCCGCCTGCGGCGCAGTGCCCAGCACCATTTCCGCTTCGGTTTTGATCACCTCTTCCGCCTGCGCGGTCAGCACAAGACGGCGCACCGCATTTTCAAGCTGACGCACGTTGCCCGGCCAGCTGTAGGTGCGGAACATTTCCATCGCATTTTCCGAGAACACCCGCATCGGCGCGCCTTCGCGCTCTGCACGGTGCAGGAAGTGCTCCACCAGCAGTGGGATGTCGTCCACCCGCTCCCGCAATGCCGGCACATGGATCGCCGCGCCATTGAGGCGATAGTAGAGATCCTGCCGCACGGTGCCGTTCTCCATGGCGGTGTTCAGGTTCACCTGACTGGTCGCCATAAAGCGCGGGTTCTGGTCGCCCGGAGTGTCAATCATCCGCACAATGCGGGCCTGCACCTCGTCTTCAATATCGCCGATCTCATCAAACAGGATCGTGCCGCCTTTGGCTTTGGCCAGCACGCGCGCGGGGCCTTCCAGGTCGCTCAAATCCGCAGCATTGACCACCACAAACGGCAGGTTACGCCGATCAGAGAAGTCGTGGATCTCTTTTGCGATCAGAGATTTACCCGTGCCACTTTCACCTGAAATCAGCACCGGCAGATCGGTGTTCATCACCCGCGCCACAAGCCGGTAAAGCGCCTGCATCGCGGGGGTACGCCCCACCAGCGGCAGCTCATCAGGCCGGTCTTCCTCCACCGCAGGCGCGGCAGGCGCACGGCGCTTCTGCTCCAGCGCCTTTCCGGTGCGCTTCATCAGATCCGGCAGATCAAACGGTTTGGGCAGATAGTCATAGGCCTCTGCTTCCGCCGCCTGAATCGCCGTCATGATGGTGTTCTGAGCAGAAATCACGATCACCGGCAGGCCCGGACGGTCCTCGGAAATCTTGGGCAGCATCTCAAGGCCATTGCCATCGGGCATCATCACATCGGTGATCACCACATCGCCCTTGCCTTCGCCCACCCAGCGCATCAGCGTGGTCAGCGAGGAGGTGGCATGCACCTTACAGCCCGCCCGCGTCAGCGCTTGCGTCAATACTGTGCGGATTGTGCGATCGTCATCTGCGACCAGAACCGTGCCATCCATCAGAGGCTCTCCTCATATTTCTTGAGAGTTTCTTTGCTCGCCCGTGGCAGCGACAGCTTGAACACCGTGCGCCCCGGCACGCTGTCCACTGTGATCAGACCGCCATGATCCGAAATGATTTTGCTCACCAGCGCGAGGCCAAGTCCCGTGCCATTCTCCCGCCCGGAAACGAAAGGATCAAACACGTCGCCCTCCAGATGCTGCGGCAGGCCGGGACCATCATCAATGACCTCAATCTGCAGCGGCAGCGGCTGGCCTGTGCCATCCGCACGGCGCATCCGGAAGGAATGCTCATAATAGGTGCGAATGCGGATTTTCCCTGAATCTCCAGCAGCTTCAGAGGCATTCTTCAGGAGGTTCAACACCACCTGCAGGAGCTGATCCGCGTCGCCCTCAGCCGGTGGCAGGGAGGGGTCGTAATCCTCCACAATCTCCATGTGCGCGCCATAGCTCACCAAGGCAGAGCGCCGCGCGCGGTCCAGAACATCGTGGATATTGACCGGCTTCTTCTGCGGCAGCGACAGGTTGCCAAACTGCTCCACCTGCTCCAGCAGCTTCACGATCCGGCGGCTTTCCTCCACGATCAGATCGGTCAGCTCCAGATCTTCCGCGCTCAGGTTCATCGACAAAAGCTGCGCCGCACCGGTGATCCCCGCCAGCGGGTTCTTGATCTCATGGGCCAGCATCTCAGCCATGCCGATGGCGGATTTGGCCGATGATTTCACACCGTTGCTGCGGGTCATGCGCCCGGCCAGCTCACGGCTGGAAATCAGAAACAGCATCTCGCCCGGCGCATCCGCCAACGGCGCAATCTGCAGATTGCACTGCACAGGCGGCGCATTGCCGGTGCCCAGATCCGCGTCATTCACAAACAGCGGCGTGCCATGTTCCCTTGCGCGCTGAAACGCCTCCTCAAGCGGGGCGTCAATCATCACCTTGTCCCAGATGGGCTGCCCGACCATCGATTTGGCCGAGGCGTTCAGAAAAGTTTCCGCCGCCGGGTTGATGCGCAGGATCTTGTCATCCGCGTCCACCACCAGCCCCGGCACGGGCAGCGAGTTCCATATGGGGTTATGCGCGCTCATGCGGCCTCTTTGTTGTTGTTGGGCGCATCATCACCGCTCGGCATCAAAGCCTCCGCCAAAAGCGCCATCACTTCGTCAATGTCCCGGCTGGTCTGCACCCGGCGGCGCAAGCCGGCCTCGGTGCCCACGGTGTCCATGTACCAACCCAAATGTTTGCGCGCGACGCGCAGGCCCAGATCGGTGCCGTAAAAGGACAGCATCGCTGCATAATGCCCCTGCACCAGCTCCACCAGAGCTGTGCCGGTGGGCACTTCCGGCGCCTCTGTGCCAAAAATCTCCGCCGCAATCTGCGCCAGCAGCCAGGGTTTGCCCTGCGCCCCGCGCCCCACCATCACGCCGTCCGCGCCGGAGGCCGCCATCGCCGCCTTTGCGCTCTCCGCGTCCACAATGTCGCCATTGGCAATCACCGGGATCGACACCACGTCTTTCACGCCCCGGATCGCCGCCCAATCGGCGGACCCTTTGTAAAACTGACAGCGCGTGCGCCCGTGGATGGTCAGCATCTGAACGCCCGCATCCTCTGCCCGCTTCGCAAGCTCCGGCGCATTGAGCATATTGTCGTCCCACCCCAGCCGCGTCTTCAGCGTCACCGGAATCTCCACTGCGCCCACCACGGCCTCAATCAGCGTCAGCGCGTGATCCAGATCTTTCATCAGAGCGGAGCCGCTGGCTCCCGCACCGCTGGCGCTGGTCACTTTCTTCGCCGGACAGCCCATGTTGATGTCGATCAGCGTCGCGCCATTGGCCTCCACCTGACGCGCGGCCTCTGCCATCCAATGCGCCTCACGGCCTGCAAGCTGCACCGAGGTGATCGCATCACCAAATCCCAGCTCCGCACGCTCGCGCACACCGGGCTTGGCCTGCACCATTTCCTGGCTTGCCACCATTTCGCTCACCACCAGTCCGGCACCAAACTGGCTCACCAGATCCCGATACGGGCGATCGGTGATCCCGGCCAACGGCGCCAGAAAAACGGGCGGTGTCAAAGAGAGATGTGCGACTTGAACGGTCACGTGCCTAATCCTTGTGCAGTGCCTTCGGCGTATCTGACCCATTGGTCAAACTCAATGAAGGGGTGGTGATTTTTTCGGCAGCAAATTGCATATGCTTAAAAATTAAGCAATCGCTAAGGGTCAATTGCCACTCTGACTTGCAGGTTCTACACAGTGGGCATGACAAATGCCTCTTTCAATAGCCCCGCCGATACCCCGCCTCGCACTGCCGCAGTGGTTGTTGCCGCCGGTCGCGGCACCCGTGCGGGAGGTGGAATCCCCAAGCAGTGGCGGCAGGTTGCCGGAAAAAGCGTCGCTGAATGGACGCTCACCGCTTTTCTAACACACCCGGAGGTAGACGAGGTGGTTTTGGTGACCCACCTCGACGACACGCAATTTACCGCCGAACTGCCGGTGACACAGGTTCACGGCGGCGCAACACGGGACGCTTCGGTGCTGGCCGGGCTTGAGGCCCTCAGCGGGCGTGGCATCACCCATGTGTTGATCCACGATGTGGCCCGCGCGGGCATTGATGCCGCCACGATCTCCTCTGTGATTGCCGCCCTGACCTCCGGTGCCTCCGGTGCAGCCCCTGCGCTCGCCGTCACCGATGCGCTCTGGCGCGGCGAAGGCGGGCTTGTGACCGGCACGCAGGACCGCGACGGCCTGTTTCGCGCGCAAACGCCCCAGGGCTTCGCCTATGAGGCAATTCTCGCGGCCCATCACACCCATCCGGGCGGTGCGGCTGATGATGTGGAGGTCGCCCGCGCCGCCGGGCTTGACGTCGCCATCGTGCCGGGCAATGAGCGCAACCTGAAAATCACCACACCAGACGATTTTGCCCGTCTGGAACAGCACCTGAGAGGCGACATGAATAGTCTTCCCGATATCAGACTGGGCAACGGATATGATGTGCACGCATTTGAAGAGGGCGATCACGTCATCCTCTGCGGCGTCCGCATCCCGCACCACAAAGCCCTCAAAGGCCACTCAGACGCCGATGTGGGCATGCATGCGGTCACAGATGCGATCTACGGCGCATTGGCCGAAGGCGACATTGGCCGCCACTTCCCGCCATCTGAGGCGGAATGGAAAGATATGGACAGTGCGGTCTTTCTGAAACACGCGGTGGATCTCGCAGCCGCCAAAGGCTTCACCATCTCCAATGTCGATTGCACCCTGATCTGTGAACGCCCCAAAGTCGGGCCACACGCCCCCGCCATGATTGCCCGCATGGCAGAGATCATGGGCATGGAGGAAACCCGCGTCTCCATCAAAGCCACTACAAGTGAGAAACTCGGCTTCACAGGCCGCGAAGAAGGGATTGCGGCCATTGCCACCGCAACGCTGGTGAAACCATGAGCACGATGATCGCAACATTCTTCGGCGTCGGCCGCCTGCCCTTTGCTCCCGGCACATGGGGCTCTCTGGCTGCGCTGCTGATCGGCTGGGCCGCTGAGCGCTACGTCGGCCTCTGGCTGCTGATCCTGCTGACCGTGATCTCCATCATCGCCGGTTTCTGGGCCTGCCACCGCGAATTGGCCGACAGACCGGGTGACGACCCTTCAGAGATCGTGATTGATGAGGTCGCGGGCATGTGGATCGCGCTGCTCTTCCCAGCCATCGCTTTTGCGGCGCGCGACATGTCCATGGTCTGGCCTGGGCCCATCGCGGCGTTTTTCTTCTTCCGCCTGTTTGACATCCGCAAACCCTGGCTCGTGGGCCGCGCCGACCGCCGCCATGATCCCGTGGGTGTGATGCTTGATGACCTCTGGGCCGGTGTCTTTGCCGGTGTCGCCACGCTTGTGACTGCTGCGCTCTTTCATGTGGTGCTGTTGTGATGGTGGATGTCGCCGCACTGCTTGCGGCCTGCCGCGCCGCCGACCTGCGCATCGCCACCGCAGAAAGCTGCACCGGCGGCATGGTGGCCGCTGCGCTGACCGACATTCCCGGCTCTTCCGCCACCTTTGAGCGCGGCTTTGTGACCTACACCAATCAGGCCAAGGTCGAGATGCTGGGCGTGGCGCAAGCCACGCTGGATGCGGTTGGCGCCGTGTCAGAGGAGGTCGCGCGAGAAATGGCCCTTGGCGCGCTGGCCCATTCTGCGGCGGATCTCGCCGTGTCAATTACCGGCATCGCTGGTCCCGGCGGCTCCGAGTTCAAACCCGAAGGCCGCGTCTGTTTTGGCATCGCCTCTGCAACAGGATGCAGCACCGAGACCGTCGAGTTTGGCGCATTGGGCCGCGGAAATGTGCGCAAAGCGGCGCGGAATCATGCGCTATCGCTTCTTTTTAAGGCATCCTGCGCAAACTGACGCGCATTTGCACAAATAGCTGCATTTTCCGCCCATATTTTAATCACATTACAAAACGCCCCATTTTAAGGCGCTCCGCATCATATTCAGACTTTGTTATAAGCAGGTTTTCCGCTTTTTGACCTGAAATCACCACTCAGGGACAAAGAGGAAAGAAATTATGAACGGAGCGGACACCGCATGGATCATTGTGGCGACAGCCCTGGTCCTGTTCATGACATTGCCAGGTCTGGCCTTGTTTTACGGGGGCCTTGTGCGCGCGCGCAACGTGCTCAGCGTTTTTATGCAAACCTACGCGATTGCCTGTTTAATGAGCGTTCTGTGGCTGGCCTTTGGCTACTCCATCGCCTTTGGCAATGACGGCGGCGCAAGCTCGGTTTGGGGCGGGCTTGGCAAAATGTTCCTCGCAGGCGTCACCGCCGACAGCCTCTCCGGCACCCTGCCCGAAGTGCTGTTCTTCGCCTTCCAGATGACCTTTGCCATCATCACCCCGGCGCTGATCGTCGGCGCTTATGTGGAGCGCATCGGCTTTGGTTTTGTGCTGCTGTTCTCCGGTCTCTGGATGCTTCTGTGCTACGCGCCTGTGGTGCACTGGATCTGGGGCGGCGGCATGATGGCGGATGGCGGCATCTTCGGCGAAATCGGTGTGCGCGACTTTGCCGGTGGCATTGTGGTGCATGAAACCGCAGGCCTCGCCGCCCTCATCATCGCGGTCATGCTCGGCGCACGCCGCCACCGCACCACCCCGCCGCACGCCCCATGGATGGTGATGATCGGCGCGGCCATGCTCTGGGTCGGCTGGTTCGGCTTTAACGGCGGCAGCCAACTCGCCGCTGACGGCGGCGCAGCCATGGCGCTCACCGTCACCCACATCTCCGCAGCCACCGCCTCGCTCACATGGGCACTCTGGGAGCGCATCAAATACGGCAAAGCTTCCCTTGTGGGTCTTGTCACCGGCACCATCGCAGGCCTCGCCTCGATCACCCCTGCCTCAGGCTTTGTCGGCCCGGTCGAAGCACTGATCATCGGCGCCATCGCAGGCATTCTCTGTCAGGAAGCCGTGAATGTCGTGCGCAACATGCTCAACATCGACGACACGCTGGACGTCTTCGCGGTCCACGGCGTCGGCGGCATCTTCGGCACCATCATGATCGCTGTGTTTGGTCAGGGCACATGGGTCGCCCAGCTCGGCGGCCTCGCGGTTGTCGGCCTCTTCACACTGGTTGTGACCGTGGTGCTGGTGAAAGTCGTGAGCTTCATCACCCCGCTGCGCGTGGATGAGGAAACCGAAGTCAACGGTCTGGATCTCGAAGTCCACGGCGAGCGCGCCTACGACACCGCCTCCTGACGCGAGGTCAGAACACGCAACTCTTGGGCGGCCGCCACATCAGGCCGCCCTTTTTATTGCCCCAACGATTTCAGAAAACAGCGGCCCTCAGCCGTAAAGCGCTTTCGCCCGCGCCTCAAACGCCGCCACAATCCGGTTCATCGCCTCATAAAACACAAGGCCAATCGCCTTCTGCAAAATGATGTTCTTGAACTCGAAATCCACAAAGAACTTCACCTCGACGCCGCCGTCCACATCCGCAAAATCCCAGGTGGATTTCATGTATTTGAACGGCCCGTCCAGATACTCCGTGTCGATGTGCTTGGCCTCAGGATAAAGCCCCACACGGCTGCCAAACCGCTCCCGAAACACTTTGAACGAGATCACCAGATCCGCCAGCATCTCCACGCCTTTGCCATGCGCGGTCTCAATCGGCGTGGTCGAGCGCACCCGCGCCGCCGCACACCAGGGCAAAAACTGCGGATAGGCCGCCACATCGGCCACAAGGTCATACATTTGTTGGGCTGAATAGGGCAGCGTGCGAGTCTCAGAGTGCGTGGGCATGTGGTTCCGTAAAGCTGTCCAAAGTAACGTGCCATTTTAGCGTGACAGTGTTTCGCGTCCCCGCTATGCACTGTGCTGCCCGCGCTCATATCCACTCTGCGGGCGTAAAATCAAGAGGGTCTCATGTCAGAGCGTCCATATGTCATTGATCAAATGATCTCAGCCAAGTCGATTGCCGCCCGGATCGAAGATCTGTCGCGCGAAATCCAAGCGGAATATGCGGGCACCGATAAGCTGATTGTGGTGGGCCTTCTGCGCGGCTCTTTTGTCTTCATCGCCGATCTGGTGCGCGAGCTGGAACTGCCGGTCGAGGTCGATTTCCTTGAGGCCTCCTCTTACGGCAACGCCATGGAAAGCAGCCGGGAAGTGCGCATTTTCAAAGACTTGCGTGGCGAGATTGAAGGCCGTGACGTTCTGGTGGTCGAAGATATCGTCGACACAGGCCACACGCTCACCCACGTGATGCACCTGCTGAAGGCCCGCAACCCGGCCAAGATCAAAACCATCGCACTTCTGGACAAACCCAGCCGCCGCGAAGCGGACATCGCCGCCGATTGGATCGGCTTTTCAATTCCTGATGAATTTGTCGTGGGCTATGGCATCGACTACGCCCAACGCAACCGCAACCTGCCTTTCATCGGCAAAGTGCGCTTCACCGAAGAGAGCTGATCCCTCTCAGAGCCACCAGTTATGGGAGCGCAGTTATGACGCGCTGCGCCCCCAACGCCACTCTATCTGAGCTGCAGAACGCCAAACATGGGACGCGCCCATTGAGCGGGCGCAAAACCTCAGGCATTCTCATTCCACAAATATCCAAATCCAGCGGTGGCCCCAAAGATGAACTTTCGCCATTTGATCCGCATGAGCCAATGGGCGCGCAACCCGCCTTCTGAAAAGCGGGTCAAGCTGGTGTTTGGCGTGATCATCCTCTGCATCGTCCTTGTGCTGATCGAGCGCTTTGTCGGCTGGCCCGACGCGCTCACGCTTGATCCCAAGGCGCGCACAACGGTGAAATTCTAACGCGCCACGTGGTCAGGCCAGCAGCGCATCCAATTTCGCCGCACAGATGAAATCATTCTCCGAAAGCCTGTCCAGCTCATGGCAGGTATAGGTGATTTCACAATACCCCCAGCCAAAGCGCACATCCGCATGATGCCCCTCTTTGTCGCTGAGAAACGCCACCATATTGGCCGCATAAACCGCCTTGGCATAGGCCTTGAACCTCAGTGTCCGCACAAGGCTTTTGCCATCCGCGACCATCACCCAGTCCGGATGCAGCTTGGCTTTCAGCGCCTCAATCTCCGCAGCGCTGAGCGGAGGCACCCAGCCGTCACAGGACGCACAGGTTCCCGCCGTCAAATCCTCCATGATCACGCGGCCTCCGGCTTTGGCGGGAACACAGGGTCATGCAACCCAAGCGCCTGCGCGGATTTGATGTCGGCCAGCAGATCCCGCTCCGCCGCTTCCAAAAGCTGCTCCACCGTGTCGAGCACAAAATAGATCGGCTGGTTGATGTCGATCCGGTACGGCGTGCGCAGAATGTCGATCACCTCAAACGGCTTGCGGATCACGCTTGGCTCTTGCACCGAATGCGCCAGCTCCCCGGGCGAGGACGCCAACCCCGATCCCAGCGCCTTGATCTCTCCCCCTTCGCGGATCAGACCAAACTCCACCGTGAACCAATAAAGCCGGATCAGCCAGGAATAGTCTGCCGCCGCACAGGTCAGCCCCGTCTCACCAATCTTCTGAGAAAACCGGGCAAAGCGCGCGTCCGTGAGCAATGGCGTATGTCCGTAGATTTCATGGAAGATGTCGGGCTCCTCGATATAGTCAAAACTTTCGCGGTCCCGAATGAATGACGCCGCCGGAAAGGTCCTTTCCGAGAGCATTTTAAAAAACCGCCCAAACCCGATCAGCGCCGGCACCGGGGCCACCCGCCAACCGGTATGTTCACGCAGAACCTCTGACACCTCCACGCATTGTGGCACGCGGTCTTTGGGCAGGTTCAGCTTACGCTGCCCGGCCAGAAACGGCTCCGCCGCAAGTTTCTCCACATGGGGTTGTTGCTGCGCCACCAGATCCCGCCACACCGCATCCTCCGCAGCGGTGTAGAGAATCCGTCCGGTCGCATCCGGCTCTTTGGCCACATATTTGGTGCTTTTGGGCATTTTAAACGCTCCTCCTCCTGAAACCATGTTAGGTCTGAATCTGAACAAGAGTTTTTCCATCTTTTGGCTGCAAAAGAGATTTCAGACAGATTTTACCCGAATCTCGATTTTATGAGGCAAAATATGCTCGACAGCTTTGAACGGCTCATCCTTAAGGTCCTGCAGCGTGACGGCCGCGCCAGCACGCAGGATCTTTCCGACTCCGTGGGGCTTTCGCCCTCTCCCTGCTGGCGGCGGGTGAAGCGGCTGGAGGAGGAAGGCTACATCCTGCGCTATGCCGCCATTCTGGATGGCAAGAAGCTCGGGTTGAACGCCTTTGCCTATGTGCAGATTTCGCTGATCGACCACAGCGAAGAGACCATCAAAGTGTTCAACGATTTTGTCGCGCAGAGCGATCAGGTGCTGGAATGCGCCTCGATCACCGGGGACTTCGACTTTGTGCTGAAAGTTGTGGCCCGTGATCCGGAGGCGCTGGAGCAGTTCATCATGAAGCGCATTCTGCGTCTGGGCGTGGTGCGCACCACCACAACCAATTTCATTTTGCGCCAGATGAAAACCGCAGGCAGCCTGCCGGTTGAGGCCTGAATTCTGTTGCCATGTCCAACGCAACAGCGCGCGCCCCGTTTATGGGACGCGCGCTGAAAATTGCACCTACGCAATACCGTGGGGATACCGACGCGATACCGACGTGAAATCAGGGCTCCAAAAGCGCGTTAACCTTTGAGTCGCGCAGCCCGGCTCTGATCTCAGTTGATGGTGTCAAAGCTCGCCGAAATCGGCGCCATGGCCACGGTGCCCGCGCGGTCCTGCAGCGCCCACAACAGCAGCGCAGAGATGGTTTCATCCCGCAGCCGTCCCACCATCACAACACCGTCTTCCTGCGCTGCCTTAAAGGCCGCATTGTCGAGAAAACGGCGCATCACCACCGCTGTCTGCCCCGCGTCATCAAAGTCGCGGAACACGCTGGTGGAGGGCACGCCTTCCTTGGCGGCGAGCTTCTGTGCCGTGTTCAACCCATTGGAAAGCATCAGCAATCCATGGCCGCTGCCCAACAGCGCTTGTGCAACCTGATCGCTCACAACCTTGCTGCCTTGCAGCCCGTCGCTCAGCCCTTCCATCACGCCCACAAACGTATCAGAGACCGACAGATGCGCCTGCATTGCCTGCTCCACATCTGAGGCGGTTGCCTCCGCAGGCATATCCACCATCGCCAGAACCTCAAAGCCGCGCAGACGGTAATCCGCCGCCTTTTCAGTGACTTGCGGGTCCAGCGTGCTCACCGCAATGCTCAGCGGATAGGGAAAGCTCTCAAGCGCCTCCATATCAAATTCATGCTCACCAGTGTCCACCAGAACGATCGACATCACCGGTTTATTCTCTGCGTTTTCAAAGCCTTCCGCGTTGGACACCACCGGCCGTGCCACCGGCGTGACGGCCGCAGCATCCGCAATCACAACCTCTTCCGTCGCCGCATCCCCAACCGAGGGCAGCCGCGCAGATTTCAACTGAGGGAAAGCTTCATTCAGATTGCCAGCCGGTTTGAGCAGCGATGCCGTCGCCGCCTCATCCACAGGGGTCTCCCCCGCCTCTGCATTTGGCGTCAGGTCTACGGCCTCCGGGCTTGGCACCGCTTCAGAGACCAGCGGTGTTTCTTCAGTGTTATCAGCGCCTTCCGGCGCATCCTCGGCGATGATCACATCGGCTTCGCCTTCCGCCGCCTCACCCTCAGGCGCGGTCTCCAGCGCAGGTTCTTCGATCACCACTTCTTCAACAGGAGCCGCATCCGCCACCACATCTGCGCCAGTCTCTTCGGCTGCCTCCTCGGTCGCAGCTTGCGCAACCGCCTCCGCTTCCACCGCAGGATCCTCAATCACGATCTCTTCTATTGGCGCTTCACTCTCAGCAGCTTCTGCAGTCTCACCCTCCTCGGCCAATTCAGGAGCCACCGGCGTGGCAAAGGCTTCACCCGACAGAGGCGCTGGCGCCGCAGGCTGGGCGGGATTTGTAGAAATCGACAGCTCCGCTTCCGCCTCAGGCGCCGTTGGGGTCTGCGCCTGCGGTGTCGGCAAAACCGAAGTTTCTCCTTCAATTTCAACTGCTCCGCTGTCCGCAATCTCCTGTGGCGCGGCCAGTTCAGCCTCCAGATCTTCCGGCTCAGGCTTGGGCGCAGAATCAGTGATCCCGAGCGGCACCGCATCATCGGCCTCCACCTCAGGCACAGCCGCCCCTGGCACCGCATCAACCTCCGCATCGGTTTGCGAGGTCGCATCCAACGTGGTGCTTTGTGCAAGCCCTTCCTGGGTTTCCTGCGGGGTCACCGCCGTTGTCTGCGGGCGCACCGTTGCAGGCAAAGGAGACAGCAAAGACGCCGCCGCAAGCACACCCCCAATGAGGATGACGCCCCAGAACACACCAGCCAAAAATCCGCGCAACATAGTTCTCTGCCCTTATTTGTTCCAAATTTACGGGGCGAACCTGCCTGTGCCCCTCTTGACCCTCTGCGCCAAGCCTGAGCATGTATACCGCGAGCAGGCCCTTCGCCTCCACCCCTTTCGCATCTTTAGGATAAGAACCGACAAAATGCTGCTTCTGATCGATAATTACGACAGTTTCACCTATAATCTTGTGCATTATCTGGGCGAGTTGGGCGCCGATGTGCAGGTCTGGCGAAACGACGCGCTGACGGTACAGGACGCCATGGGGATGAACCCGGCCGGTATTTTGCTGTCTCCCGGCCCCTGTGATCCCGATCAGGCAGGCATTTGCCTCGCCCTGACCGAAGCCGCAGCAGAAACCCGCACGCCGCTTATGGGCGTGTGTCTGGGCCATCAAACCATCGGTCAGGCCTTTGGCGGCAACGTCGTGCGCTGTCATGAGATCGTGCACGGCAAGATGGGCACCATGAAGCACACCGGCAAAGGCGTGTTCGCGGGTCTGCCCAGCCCCTTTGAGGCCACCCGCTATCACTCTTTGGTGGTGGACCGTGAAACCTTCCCCGATAGCCTTGAAATCACGGCAGAACTTGAGGATGGCACCATCATGGGTCTGCAGCACAAGGAGCTGCCGATTCAGGGCGTGCAGTTCCATCCGGAGTCCATCGCCTCTGAACACGGCCACGCCATGCTCAAGAACTTCCTGGACATGATGCCCTCCCCGAAAGGCGCCGCCGCATGAGCCATGATATCAAGACGCTGATCGGCGCAGCCGCGGATCGTCCGCTGTCGCGCGACCAGGCCGAGGCCGCTTTCTCCCTTCTGTTTGAGGGCGAGGCAACACCAAGCCAGATGGGCGGCCTTCTGATGGCGCTGCGCACCCGTGGCGAAACGGTGGATGAATATGCCGCCGCCGCCGCCGTTATGCGCGCCAAATGTAACGCCGTGAACGCGCCTGCGGGCGCGATTGACATCGTTGGCACAGGCGGGGATGGCAAGCACACGCTCAACATCTCCACCGCCACGGCCTTCGTTGTGGCTGGCGCTGGCGTGCCCGTGGCCAAACACGGCAACCGCAATCTCAGTTCCAAATCCGGCACTGCGGATGTTCAAACCCAAATGGGCATCAACGTGATGGTCGGACCGGAAGTGGTTGAAAAGGCTCTGGAAAGCTGTGGCATCGCCTTCATGATGGCGCCCATGCATCACCCGGCGATTGCCCATGTGATGCCCACCCGCGCAGAGCTTGGCACCCGCACAATCTTCAACATCCTCGGCCCGCTGACCAACCCGGCAGGCGTCAAACGCCAACTGACCGGCGCTTTCACCCGCGACCTCATTCGCCCCATGGCCGAAACACTTGGCCAATTGGGCAGCGAGCGCGCTTGGCTGGTGCATGGCTCTGACGGCACCGATGAGCTGACCATCACCGGCGTGAGCTGGGTTTCCGCACTTGAGACCGACGGCACCGTCAAAGATGTTGAGCTGCACCCCGAAGACGCTGGTCTGCCCGTGCATCCTTTTGAGGCCATCGTCGGTGGCACGCCCGAGGACAACGCCAATGCCTTCCGCGCGCTTCTGGACGGCGCACAAAACGCGTATCGCGATGCGGTCCTGTTGAACTCCGCAGCCGCGCTTGTGGTGGCAGACGCAGCGAGTGATCTGAAAGAAGGCGTTGAAAAAGCACGCGAAAGCATCGACAGCGGCGCAGCCAAAGGCAAAGTCGCCGCATTGGCCAAAGTCACCTCTGCCGCGTGATCCGCGCTGTGCAAAGACCGACAACACCAACGCCCATGCGGGAGACAGAATGATGGACACCCCCATCCCTTCCGCCTGGGCGCATCTGCCTTTCTTTGAGGCTGACTGGCCGCGCATCGCGCAAACCATCGCCCAAGACCCGCGCGACATCCTGCCTCCATCCGACCAGCGTTTTGCCGCGCTAGAGGCCCTGCGCCCAGATCAGGTGCGCGTGGTCATTCTCGGACAGGATCCCTACCCCACGCCCGGCCATGCCCACGGCTTGGCCTTCTCGGTGGAGCCAGACGTGCTCCCGCTGCCGCGCTCCCTCAACAACATCTACAAAGAGATGATCGCCGACATTGGCGCGGCCCCTCTGACCGGCGATCTGCGCCATTGGACCAGCCAAGGTGTTCTGCTGCTCAACACCGTGCTCACGGTGCCTGCAGGAGAAGCCAACGGGCATAAGGCACTCGGCTTTCAAACGCTCGCCCATCAGGTGCTCAAAGAGGTCTCCCGCCGTCCATGTGCTTTTGTCTTATGGGGAAAACAGGCGCAGGCCCTTGCACCTCACATCCAAGCGCCTAAAGATGGCGCCCAACATCTGATGATCGAAACGGCGCACCCCTCGCCCCTGTCCGCCCGCCGCGGCTTCTTTGGCTCCCGCCCGTTTTCGAAAATAAACTCATGGCTCACGCAACGCGGCGAGCCGCCAATAGACTGGACGCACGCATGACCGAGACCGTACTGGACAAAATCAAGGCCTACAAACTCGAGGAAGTGGCAGCCGACAAAGCCGCCAAGCCGCTGGAAGCCGTGGAAGCCGAAGCACGCGAAGCCAGCCCGACACGCGGCTTTTCCGACGCGCTGCACAAGGCCAGCCGCTCAGGCTACGGCCTGATTGCCGAAGTCAAAAAGGCATCCCCCTCTAAGGGTCTGATCCGCGAAGACTTCAATCCGCCTCTGCTTGCCAAAGCCTATGAAGACGGCGGCGCGACCTGCCTGTCCGTGCTGACCGACACGCCAAGCTTTCAGGGGCAGAAATCCTTCCTGACCGAGGCGCGTGAGGCCACCAACCTGCCCGCGCTGCGCAAGGACTTCATGTATGACACCTATCAGGTGGCCGAAGCCCGCGCGCTGGGGGCGGACTGCATTCTGATCATCCTGGCTTCGGTGACCGACAGTCAGGCGCAAGAGCTTGAGGCCTGCGCTTTTGAGTGGGGCATGGATGTCCTGCTCGAAGTGCATGACGCCGAAGAGCTTGAGCGCGCAAGCCAGCTCAAATCCCCGCTGATGGGCATCAACAACCGCAATCTCAAAACCTTTGAGACCACGCTCGACACCACGCGCCATCTCTCCAAGCTGGTGCCCGAAGACCGCCTGATCGTCTGTGAAAGCGGGCTCAATACCCCGGCCGAACTCGCCGATATGGCACGCTATGGCGCACGTACCTTCCTGATCGGCGAAAGCCTGATGCGTCAGGACGATGTCGCCAGCGCCACCCGCACACTTTTGGCCAACCCGCTCAACGCCATGGGAGGCATGTGATGAGCAACCACAGCTCTGGCCTCACCCATTTTGACGGCAAAGGCGACGCCCATATGGTGGACGTCTCAGAAAAGGCTGTGACCTCCCGCATTGCGACCGCTGAGGGCTGGGTCAAGATGGCGCCCGCCACCTATGACATCATCGCCGAAGGCCGCGCCAAGAAAGGCGACGTGCTTGGCGTTGCCCGCCTTGCAGGCATCATGGGCGCCAAGAAATGCGCCGACCTGATCCCGCTGTGCCACCCGCTGCCGATCACCAAGGTCGCTGTGGAGCTGACACCGGATGCCGACCTGCCCGGCGTGCGCATTGAAGCCACCGTAAAGACCACCGGACAAACCGGTGTGGAGATGGAAGCCCTCACCGCGGTGAATGTTGCCGCGCTGACGGTCTATGACATGTCCAAGGCTGTAGACAAAGATATGGAGATCGGCGGCATCCGTGTCACTCTGAAAGACGGCGGAAAATCAGGACGTTACGAAGCGAAATGATTTCAGTCAGCGAAGCGCTCTCCAACCTGTTTGCCCTCACCCCAACCCTGAACAGCGAGCTTGTCCCGCTGTCAGAGGCCAATGGCCGCGTGCTGGCTGCACCCGTCTCGGCCAAACGCGACCAGCCTCCGTTTTCCGCCTCCGCGATGGACGGCTACGGGGTGGCCGCCGAAGGGGTTGTGCCAGGCGCACAATATCGGGTGATCGGAGAGGCCGCTGCAGGCCACGCCTTTGATGGCAAGGTGGGCGCGGGCGAAGCCGTGCGGATTTTCACCGGCGCGCCTGTGCCTGAGGGCGTAACGCGCGTAATCATCCAAGAGGATGTCACCCGCGATGGCGACACCATCACCCTGTCTGAAAACCTCGACAAAGGGTTTCACATCCGCCCCTTGGGTGGCGATTTCAAAGTTGGGCAAACCATCAACGCCCCGCGCGCACTGCGCCCCTCTGACATCGCGCTCATGGCGTCGATGAACATCGCCTCCGTGCCTGTGACCCGCCGCCCCAAAGTGGCGATCCTCTCCACCGGCGACGAGCTGGTGATGCCGGGCGAAACACCCGGCCCCGATCAGATCATCGCCTCCAACAGTTTCGGCCTTCAGGCAATGCTGCGCGACGCGGGTGCCGAAGCGCGCCTTCTTCCCATCGCGCGGGACACCGAAGCCTCTCTCAAAGCAGCCTTCGCCTTAGTGGATGATGCCGATCTTCTGATCACCATTGGCGGCGCCTCTGTGGGCGATCATGATCTCGTGGGCAAAGTGGCGCAGGATCTGGGCATGCAGCGCAGCTTCTACAAGATTGCCATGCGTCCGGGTAAACCACTGATGGCAGGCACCATGGCCAATGGTGCCATGATGATCGGCCTGCCAGGTAATCCGGTCTCTGCCATGGTCTGCGGCCATGTCTTTGTCCTTCCCGTGATCCGCGCCATGCTCGGTCTTGGCCAAGCCCCCTCACCGCACCAGACCACCACGCTCGCAGCCCCCGCTCCGGCCAATGGCCCCCGCGAACATTACATGCGCGCCCATGTCAGCCCACGCGGCCTTGTGACCTTTAATAACCAAGACAGCTCGCTGCTTTCCATTCTGTCTGACGCAAACGCCTTGCTGATTTGCCAGCCAAACAGCCCGGAACTGCCCGCCGGAACAGAGGTATCCTACCTCCCGCTCTGACATAACCACCTGATCAGCCGCGTCTTTTCAGCATGTGTTTCCGCTATGTTCTCAAAAGGTTTTGACACAAAACAAGAACATGCGTAGAACAAGCTTAAGACACTTTGTAAAAGGGGGTCGTCGAGCATGTTAACCAAGAAGCAACTGGACCTGCTGGAGTTCATTCACACCCGTCTGCAACGCGACGGGGTGCCGCCCAGCTTTGACGAAATGAAGGATGCGCTCGATCTGCGCTCCAAATCCGGCATTCACCGGCTGATCACCGCGCTGGAAGAACGCGGCTTTATCCGCCGTCTCGCCCACCGCGCCCGCGCCATCGAGATTGTGAAGCTGCCCGAGAGCATGGGCGGCGCGCCTTCTGCGCCGACAGCCGGGTTTAACCCCAAGGTCATTGACGGCCCGCACCCCTCGCCCACAGTGCCCGCCAACATCAGCCCAGATGCGGCGTTGATGTCGGTCCGTGAGCTGCCTGTGATGGGCAAAATCGCGGCTGGTGTGCCGATCGAGGCGATCAGCCATGTGGATCATCACGTGGCGGTGCCCGGTCAGATGCTGGCGACTGGCTCAAACCATTATGCCCTTCAGGTCAAAGGCGACTCCATGATCGACGCGGGCATCAACGACGGCGATGTGGTGATCATCGCGGAGACCAAAACCGCGGACAATGGCGACATCGTTGTGGCGCTGGTCGAAGATCAGGAAGCGACCCTGAAAAAGTTCCACCACAACGGCAGCTCCATCGCGCTTGAAGCCGCCAACCCGGCTTATGAAACCCGCGTCTATCCCGAAGATAAGGTGAAGGTGCAGGGCAAGCTGGTCGGCCTGATCCGCACCTACTGAGCGCCAAACTTTCCGGTGCGCACTGCCGCGTCATTCCACAGTCGACGGCCTGCGATCTCGCGGGCCGTTATGCGTTTGAGGCCCTCTGGCTCAAAAAACAGCGCCATAGCACCCGTATCTTCAAGAGCGCTTGCATCGACAAAATCGCACGGCAACTGCGCCCCATAGTCTTTTGAAAAGACAACAAAGTCTCCGCTCTGACACCCTTCAAACGCCGCCAAGCCCCTTTTGCCCTGCACGTGGACAATCTGCCCCGTTGGTGTCTGTGGCACCTCCGTTGTCCAAAGCGCCGCCGCCGCCTCTTGTGTGCGCATGTCGCCATCATTTTCCAGCCAGTTGCGTGCCACAAACCCCTGCCCTTTGGCTTTGGACAGTGCGCGTCCCTCCGGCGTCAGCACCCCAACCAACCCGCCGGTGTCTGAGATCAGCACATCCGGGCGTGGCGTCATGCTCCAGATCGCAAAGGCTAGCGCAATCAACAGGGTGCCGCCCCAGCGCGCATGCCCCTGCCACAGCAGCACAACAACGCCGCCCAGCGAAACCAACGGCAAAACCATCGGTGGGCCAGTTTTCACCGCCCCGCGCGCACCTTCCAGCCCGCTGACAAACTCCGCCACCGTCAAAATCCACTGAAGCCCTTGGCCCATCGCCCAGAGCGGCAGATGCTCCAGCCCCAAAGGCGCGAGCACCGCCGCCACCACCGCAGCAGGCATCACCGCCAGCCCCATCACCGGCACGGACAGCACATTGGCCAGCAGGCCATAGTGGGCGACATGATTGAAATGCAACGCGGCAAACGGCGCAGTGGCGAGCCCCGCCACAAAGGAGGAAATAAACACCGCCGAGACCGGCGACATCCAACGCGGACCATAAGACAGCCGCGCCTCGCGCAGCCAACCAAAGACCCCGATCAGCGCGGCGGTGGCGGCAAAGGACATCTGAAATCCCGGCCCCAGCAAGGCCTCCGGCCGCAGGCTCAAAACAACAATCGCCGCCACAGCCACCGCCCGCAAGGTCAGCGCCCGCCGGTCCAGCAACACCGCCGCCAGCACGACGGCTGTCATCACAAAGGCCCGCTCGGTGGACACGCTTCCGCCCGACAAGATCAAATATCCCGCTGCGGCCATGCAAGCGCCCACCGCGGCGAGCTTCTTTGCGTTCACCCGCAGCGCCACATACGGCACAAGCGCAAAGCCAAAGCGGATCGCGCCAAAAACAAATCCGGCGAGCAGCCCCATATGCAGCCCGGAAATGGCCAGCAGATGCGCCAGATTGGCGCCGCGCAAGGCCTCTGTCACCTCTTTGGGAATGGCGGAGCGGTCCCCGGTTGTGATCGCCGCTGCGACCCCCGCAACCGCCTCCGGCATCCGCGCCTGCACCGCCGCCGACAGGCGCATTCGCACACCATAAATCCCGCCGTCAACCGGCCCCGGGATCAACCGGACCACCGGCACACGGGTATAGCCAATGGCCCCGATCTTCTGAAACCAGGCATGTCGCTGAAAATCAAACCCACGCGGCTCCACCGGACCGGAAGGCGGCGACAGATGCCCAGTTGTCCCAACAAACATTCCAGGTAAAGGCATCACGCCAAACCCTTCATCATGCAGAGAAATTCTCACTCTTCGAGGTGTCTCCTCAGGAGATACGCGCGACAGCCGCACTTCCTCTAAGGTGAGCCGTAGCGCCTCTGAGGCGGAGCGGTCTATCGCGACCACTCGCCCCTCTATCGGCCCATAATAGCGAAACTCCAGCACCGGGCCTGCCACCAGATGCGCGCGCCCCCCGGCCAGTGCAAATCCTGCCAGGATCAGGGTCGCCGCCCAAAGCCCCGCCGCCACATCGGCCTCTTTATGTCGTGTGAGAACCATCAGACAGGCGGCAAGGCAGCCCGCCAAAAGAAGCCCCCAGCCCGTCGGTTCAACAGGCCGTGCAAAATACAGGCCAATCCCAAACGCCAGCCCAACAGGAACCCAACAAAACAGATGCCCGCGCTGTGCCAGAACGGATTGGCGCAGCGGCGTCACCATGCGCAAGCCTTGTCCTCTCCCAGCCGTGTCGCTAGACAGTGCGCAAAACGCTAAATCACACATGGTTACTGAAAGGTTAAGCCCGCTATGACAGGCCAGGTCGTCACCCGTTTTGCCCCTTCGCCCACCGGCTTCTTGCACATTGGTGGCGCGCGCACGGCGCTGTTCAACTGGCTTTATGCCCGTGGCCGCGGCGGCAAGTTCCTTTTGCGCATCGAAGACACCGATCGCGAGCGCTCCACCCCTGAGGCCACAGCAGCCATTCTCGAAGGCATGTCCTGGCTCGGTCTGGATCACGACGGCGAGGTTGTGAGCCAATTTGAGGGCGCGAGCCGCCACGCCGAAGTTGCGCTGCAGCTGCTGTCTGAGGGCAAAGCCTACAAGTGTTTTGCCACGCAGGACGAAATCGCCACCTTCCGCGAGGAGGCCCGCGCCGCCGGGAAATCCACGCTCTATCAAAGCCCCTGGCGGGACGCCGCAGAGGAAACCCATCCGGACGCGCCTTATGTGGTGCGCATCAAAGCGCCGCGCGAGGGTAACACCGTGATCCGCGATCAGGTGCAGGGCGATGTGACCATACGTAACGACCAGCTTGATGACATGGTGCTGTTACGTTCGGATGGCACGCCGGTTTACATGCTGGCTGTTGTTGTTGATGACCACGATATGGGCGTGACCCATGTGATCCGGGGGGATGACCACCTCAACAATGCCGCACGTCAGATGATGATCTATGAGGCCATGGGCTGGGACGTGCCGGTCTGGGCCCATATCCCGCTGATCCACGGTCAAGACGGCAAAAAGCTCTCCAAACGCCACGGCGCACTGGGGGCGCAGGAATATCAGGCCATGGGCTATCCGGCTGCTGGCATGCGCAACTATCTGGCCCGTCTGGGCTGGAGCCACGGTGATGACGAGTTCTTTACCGACGCCCAGGCCAAAGAGTGGTTTGATCTCAATGGCATCGGCAAAAGCCCTGCGCGCTTTGACACCAAGAAGCTGGAAAACATCTGTGGCCAGCACATCGCGGTGACTGACGATGCTGCGTTGCTGCAAGAAATCGTGGCCTATCGCGCCGCCGCGGACCTGCCCGCGCTGTCTGAGGCCCAGACCGTATTACTACGGGACGCGCTCTATTGTCTGAAGGATCGGGCCAAAACTTTCCCCGATCTGCTTGAAAAAGCTCACTTTGCGCTCGCCTCACGCCCTCTTGACGTTGAGGAAAAGGCATCAAAAAATCTTGATACAGTATCCCGTGGTATACTGAAAGAATTGACGCCGCAGCTGCAAAATGCTAGCTGGACGCGTGAAGGGCTTGAGGCTGTAACGAGCAGCTTTTCAGAAGCCAAGGAAATCAAGTTCGGCAAGATGGCCGGCCCGCTTCGGGCTGCGCTGGCTGGCCGCGCTGCGACCCCCAGCGTGTTTGACATGATGCTGGTGTTGGGACGCGAGGAAACACTCGCGCGTCTTTCAGACGTCGCCAATTAAATGTGACGGTTTTAGTGGCGTTTACGCCACTTTAATCCGCTGCGAAGACAAAGCTGCCGGGGCACTCCGCGTCCCCGGCTCGATAAGAAGGGAAACAGCCATGTCCGAGACACAGAAAACCGCGACGCTCACCATTGATGGTGCGTCCTACGACTTGCCGGTCTATTCTCCCACCTCCGGCCCGGATGTGCTGGATATCCGCAAACTTTACGGCCAAGCCGGTGTGTTCACCTATGACCCGGGTTTCACCTCCACAGCCTCCTGTGAATCCACCATCACCTATATCGACGGCGAAGAAGGCATCCTGACTCACCGTGGCTATGCAATCGGTGATCTGGCGGGCAAATCCCATTATCTCGAAGTCTGCTACCTGCTGCTTTACGGCACCCTGCCTACCGCAACCGAGCTGGAAGAATTCGAGAACACCATCACGCACCACACCATGCTGCACGAGCAGATGGTGAACTTCTTCCGCGGCTTCCGTCGCGACGCGCACCCGATGGCGATCATGGTGGGTGTGGTTGGCGCAATGTCTGCCTTCTATCACGACAGCACCGACATCAACGATCCACGCCAGCGCGAGATCGCGTCCCACCGCCTGATCGCAAAGATGCCAACCATCGCGGCGATGGCCTATAAATACACCATCGGTCAGCCGTTTGTGTCGCCACGCAACGATCTGGATTATGCCTCCAACTTCCTGCGCATGTGCTTTGCCGTGCCTGCCGAAGACTATGAGGTGAACCCGATCCTGTCCCGCGCGATGGACCGTATCTTCACTCTGCACGCCGACCACGAGCAGAACGCATCGACCTCGACCGTGCGTCTGGCCTCCTCTTCCGGCGCAAACCCATTTGCCTGTATCGCAGCGGGCATCGCCTGCCTCTGGGGGCCGGCACATGGCGGCGCAAACCAGGCCTGCCTGGAAATGCTGAAAGAAATCGGCTCCGTGGATCGCATCCCGGAATTCATCGCCCGCGCCAAAGACAAGAACGATCCGTTCCGTCTGATGGGCTTTGGCCACCGTGTTTACAAGAACATGGACCCACGCGCGACCGTGATGAAAGAAAGTGCCGACGAAGTGCTGGAGCTGCTGGGTGTCGAAGACAACCCGCTGCTGCAGGTCGCCAAAGAGCTCGAGCACATCGCTCTGAACGACCCGTACTTCAAGGACAAGAAGCTCTTCCCGAACGTGGACTTCTACTCCGGCATCATTCTGGAGGCGATGGGCTTCCCCACCTCCATGTTCACCCCGATCTTCGCCCTGTCTCGTACAGTTGGCTGGATCTCCCAGTGGAAAGAACAGCTGTCCGATCCAGCCCACAAAATCGGCCGTCCGCGCCAGCTGTACCTCGGCGAAGACGTGCGTGGCTACGTGGACATCGAAAACCGCTAAACGACAGCACAACCAGACATTTTCAAACGCGCCGATCCCCTTCGGCGCGTTTTCTTTTGGCATCAAAGGCTTACTGAGATCGCCTTATGGGTGTGAAAATGTAAAATTTAAGCCTAAGTTTTGACACGTTTAACGTGCAAATCATCTCCTGACATTACCTGAACAGGCCAACCTCCTGTCCCTGTGCCTTGTGAGAGATCCCAGCCAAACCATCACGGTGCCAACGGCACTGACGGTGGCTTGGAGCGGCCTCTGGGCCAAGAGACGCGCGCCCGTTCGGGGACATCATAGGCATACCTCGGCGCCATTTGCGCCTGTTTGTTTGGAGATTTTAGAATGTGGATGTTGAGCCTTTTGCTTCTCGGACTGGCTGCTGGCGGATTAATCAGCGACGATGATGATAGCGAAATTGATATGATCGAAAGCGAAGGTGAGAGTGATGAAGAGGTTTCCGACACCCTAATTGGGGTGACCGAAGGCGAAGATGAGGGTGAAACCGGCCTGCTGCGTGAGGGCAACGACAGCGATAACGCAATTTCGGGCACATCTGGCCACGACATCCTCTCGGGTGAAGGCGGTAATGACACGCTCAATGGCGGTGAAGGACGAGATTTCCTGTTCGGCTTCACCGGAGATGACACCCTGCGCGGCGACTTGGACGACGACGTTCTAGCTGGGGGCGAAGGCGACGACCTCCTGAGCGGTGGCGAGGGCAATGACACTCTTCGCGGGTATTCTGGAAACGATACACTCAACGGTGGCGCGGGCAATGACGTACTCATAGGCGCCGACATCTCGAACCGCGAAATCGAGATTGGCGATGTCTACAGAGATCGTGCCGCTTCAGGTCCGCTCGCGTTCGAGGAGCCAACGGAAGACGAAGCCAACGTGCTGGACGGCGGCGGCGGCAACGACGAGCTTCTGCTCGGCGAAGGGGATACCGCAACCGGTGGCGAAGGAATGGACCTGTTTCAAATCGGGCATTGGATTGACGAGGATGCGCCGCTGATCACCGATTTTGACGCAAACGAAGATGTCCTCTCAGTCTTTTATGAAGATGATCAACCGTCACCGACGATCACCCTTGAGCGTACTGGAGGCGAAACCCAGGTTCTGGCCAATGGTGTGGTGATGGCACGTATCGCAGGCGATGCGGCAGGCTTGGACGCATCCGATGTGCTTCTAACCATAGCCTAACAGCCCCCCAACCAAACCAGCAGGCCGCAGGGAACCTCTTGCGGTCTGCCACGCGCAAAACCCGTTGCATGCGTTTCGCGCGATGACTAGGGTGGCGTCAGGGTCCGCAGTTCACCCAGGCGCCGCCGGTCAGTCTGACTTTGCTAAACCTGCGATTTTATGAGCCGACAGCATGCTTTTGAGCGTGTCGTCGACAAGGGCGGCCATCGACCCCGGCTTGGGCTTTTGCCTCTCGGGACACACGCCAGCCAAAAGGATGCGCTCATGTCCAAAGACGTGACCCCGCTTTATGTGGCCGATGTTTCGGCCTTCACCAAACAGCTGCGCCGTTCTCTTGCAGGGCAAGACACCCTGCCCGGTCATGCGGCCATGATGGGACTGGTGGCCAAGGCCGCCGGATTTCAGAACCATCAGCACCTGCGCAACGCCGCCGCCAAAGCGCCGCCTGCGCTGGACGAACTGGCCCTCAAACGCGCCCTGCGGGTGTTTGACGAAAACGGCAGAATGTTTCGCTGGCCCAAATGGACCAAGGTACAGGGTCTTTGCCTCTGGCCCTTCTGGGCGCGCATGCCTGCGCATCAGGATCTCAGCGAAAAAGAGGTCAACGCCGTCCTGAAAGACGGGCTGGCCTTTGACGATCACGTGCTTCTGCGCCGGTCCCTGATCGACCACAAACTGGCCGAGCGCACCATTGATGGCCGCATCTACCGCCGCATAGAACAAAGGCCAACGCCCGAAGCGCTGGCCCTCATGCGACGTCTCAAAGAGCGCTGAATGCCGCTCTGATCCCTATGCCTGCGCCTGTGGCGGGCGTGGGGTAACAGACTTTAGCGCCCCTCATATTGCGCGGGGCGCTTTTGCAGAAAGGCCACCACGCCTTCCTGAAAATCGCGGGTCTTGCCCAGCTTGCCCTGCCGCTTGGCTTCCTGCTCCATCTGCTTGGTCCAGTCGTTGGCCGAACTCTCCTGAATGGCGCGTTTGATTTCCTTGTAGGCCAGCGTCGGGCCACTCGCCAAATGCTTCGCCCGCGCTTGCCAGTGGGCCTCAAAGCCCTCATCCGGCACCGCTTCCCAGATCATCCCCCATTGATCTGCCTGCGTGGCTGAAATGCGCTCGCCAAAGAGCGCAGCGCCCATGGCTTTGGCCGTGCCCATACGGCGAGGCAGCTCATAGGTGCCGCCTGCATCCGGCATCAATCCAATACGGCTGAAGGCCTGCAGGAAATAGGCGCTCTCCGCCGCGATCACCACATCCGCCGCCAGCGCCAGATTGGCCCCCGCCCCGGCGGCCGCTCCGTTCACCGCGCTGATGGTCGGGATCGACAGGTCGCGCAGCGCGCGCAGCATCGGCATGTATTCGTCCCGCAGCGTGCGCTCCAGATCCACATGCGCGGCATTGGCACCGTCCCCCAGATCCTGCCCGGAACAGAACGCGCCTCCGGCACCGGTCAGCACCAGCACGCGCGCATTTTCACCGGCGGCAATGATGGCATCCGTGATTTCCGCACGCATTTGCTGCGTCATCGCGTTCAACGTCTCAGGTCGATTGAACGTGATCACGGCCACGCCGTCCTCTACGGCATAAGTGATCGTCTGATAATCCATGAAGTTTCTCCCTCTCCCCGACAATTCATCGCTAAATTGTGCGGTTCCTCAAGGGGGAATTTGCGTCAGTCTTCAAGGATTTCCTTCAATCGGGCCGCCTCTTCTGCGCTGAGCTTGCGTTCGGTCGGCGCGCGCGCCTGAGAGCGCCGCCGCGCATAGGCCAGCCCCATGCCAAGCGCGATGATCAGCATCGCCGGACCTGCAAGATAAAGCACGAGGTTGGAGCCAGTGGTGCGTGGCCGCAGCAGCACATATTCGCCGTAGCGCTCCACCACAAAATCCACCACGCCGTCGTTGCTGTCCCCGGCCACAAGACGCTCACGCACCAACAGGCGCAGATCACGCGCCAGCTGCGCGTTGCTTTCGTCGATGCTTTCATTGCGGCACACAAGGCACCGCAAATCCTTGGAAATTTCCCGCGCCCGCTCTTCCAGAACGGGATCGGCCAAAACCTCATCAGGCTGCACAGCCGCACTTGGCCCCGCCACCAGCATCGCCACTGTCAGGGCGGCTCCGAATTTGCGTAGGGCGTTCAACATCTCAAACCTCATTCCGCCGGCACACCGCCGCTTGGCGCTTTGCGCGCGCCCGCAGCCACACGGTAACGCCTGTCACTCAGGCTCAGACAACCGCCAAGCGCCATCAGGAACGATCCCATCCAGATCCAGTTGGTCAGGGGCTTGATATAGGTGCGCACCGTATAGGCCCCGCCCGGCTGTTCATCGCCAAGCGCCAGATACACATCACGCAGCACACGATAGTCAATCGACGCCTCGGTGGTTGGCATCCCCGCAATCGGATAGACCCGCTTTTCCGGATGCAGCATGGCGATCTCGCGGCCACCGCTGCGCACCCGAATGTCCGCCATGGTGCTCAGGTAGTTCGGCCCCTCCACCTCACGCACATTCTCAAGCGTGATCTCAAACGCGCCGACGGTATATGGCTCATTGAGTTGCGCCACACGGATGTCTTCCTGCTCCCAGGCCATCAAACCGGCAACACCAAACATCGTAACGCCAAGCCCCGCGTGGGCCACCGCCTTGCCCCAGTCCGCGCGCGGGAGCCGCGTCATCCGGCCCAATCGCGCCTTCAGATCGCCCCGCCCGGTGCGCGAGAGCAGGTCCGTGGCCGAACCAAAGACCAGCCATGCGCCGAGGAACAGCCCCACCGGCCCCAGAAGCGACCGTCCGCTCTGCATCGCCCAGACCAGCCCGGCCAGCGCAATCGCCAGCATCAATGCAGGCACCAGCGGCTTCATCGCCTTACCAAGTTTGGCCCGCTTCCACGGCAGCATCGCACCAATCGGAAGGATCGCACCCAGCAGCACCATGAAAGGCGTGAACGCCATATTGAAGAAGGGCGGCCCCACGCTCAGCTTGCGGGCAAAGGCAAGCTCGCTCACCAGCGGCCAGATGGTGCCGATAAAGACCACAAAACAGGACACCGCCAGCAGGATATTGTTGAGCACCAGCGCGGTTTCCCGGCTGACCACACCAAACACGCCCTTCGCTTCCATCGCCCCGGCCCGTGCCGCAAACAGGGTCAGCCCCCCGCCGGTGAACACCGCCAGAATGGCCAGAATGAACACACCGCGCTCCGGGTCATTGGCAAAGGCATGCACAGAGGTGATCACACCGGAGCGCACAATAAAGGTCCCGATCAGGGAGAAGCTGAAGGCCATAATCGCCAGCAGGATCGTCCAGCTTTTCAACGATTCACGTTTTTCCACCACAATGGCGGAGTGCAGCAACGCGGCCGCCAGAAGCCACGGCATGAAGGAGGCGTTTTCCACCGGATCCCAGAACCAGAAGCCGCCCCAGCCGAGCTCGTAATAGGCCCACCAAGAGCCAAGCGCGATGCCGATGGTCAGAAACACCCAGGCCGCCAGCGTCCAGGGCCGCACCCAGCGCCCCCAGGCCGCATCCACACGGCCCTCAAGCAATGCAGCAATTGCAAAGGAGAACGCCATGCTCAGACCCACGTAGCCCAGATAGAGGAACGGCGGGTGCAGCGCGAGGCCCACATCCTGCAGAAGCGGGTTCAAATCGCCGCCGTCAAACGGCACCACATCCATCCGCAAAAACGGGTTAGACGTTAGAAGGATAAAGGCAAAAAACGCAACCGCCACAGAGGCTTGCACCGCCAAAGCACGGGCGCGCAAGGTTGCGGGAAGATTGCCGCCAAACCACGCCAGACAGGCACCAAAGATGGTCAGGATAAACACCCAGAGCAACATAGAGCCCTCATGGTTCCCCCAGACACCGCTCACTTTGTAAAGCATGGGCTTCAGCGTGTGGGAGTTGCTCACCACCAGCTGCACGGAGAAATCAGACACCACAAAGGCATAGGTCAGCGCCGCAAAAGAGAAGCCTGTGAACAGGAACTGCAAGCCCGCGGCCGGTTCGGCCACAGCCATCCAACCGGGCCATCGCTTATGCGCGCCAACAAGAGGAACGATTGCCTGCACCACGGCGGTGACGGCGGCTAGGATCAGTGCGAAATGGCCGAGCTCTACTATCATGGCGTCTATATAGACCTGCCTCCCCGAGGGTCCAATGCAATTCGGCGTGAATCTCGGTCCAGATTGTCGCGCCCTCAGCCTGCCGTTTTGCGCCAATCATCTAGGACAGGGTTCTTCAGGCCTTCCGGCCCCTCTGCACTCTGCTTTGGCGCACGGGCGTCTGCCCGCTTGTCCGCGCCTGCATCATTCTCTCGTTTCTGGATGTTTTCCAACACCTCAATCGCCTCCACAACCTGCGGCACCTGCTTCAAGTTTTGCGACATAATGCGTTGAAATTCCTGCCCTTTCGCCTGATGCCGCGCGCCAAAATAGAAACTCACAATCACGCCCAACAGCCACCACATCGGATCAGGCACCAGCGCAATGCCGGTCATGCGCGCCGCAAACCACACAGGGTCCACCATGGCCGCCACAAACAGCGCCAGACAGCCGATTGCCATGGCCGGGCGCGGCAGGCGGTTGACCCCGTCCATCAGCCGGTCAAACACCCCGCGGTCAGCTTGCCGGAACTCTTCCGCATGGCTCTGCATCGCCGCGATCTGCACGTCCTGCGCCCGCTGCGCCCCTGCTTCCGCGTTCTCCCGAAACACCTCGGCGGTCTCTGCAATCACATTGCGCCCGCCGCCAAACACAAAGGTCAGCGCCCGTTCAATCAACCCCATGACGCCACCCGTTTCTGAAATTCCTCGGCACTCAGGTGGTATCGGGGCGAGATGAATTCCTCCGCCCGCTTGATCCATCCACCTTTGTGGCCCGCCCGTGTGCGCGCATATTTGCGTGATTTGGGGCGCAGATCCGCCAGCCGGAAATAATAATTCCGCCGTGCCACCCCGTAAGCATCGGCAAGATGATGCGGCGCCAGCGCGGCAGCCGCCTCACAGGCGGCGATGGTCTGCGGGCCGATCTGACCGTCCACCGTGACCTGCTGCCCCATCTGCACAAGCAACCGCTGCAGGATTTTCACCGCATTGCCGCCTGCATTGACATACATGTCAAAGACCGAGGCCTGCAAAACCTCCGGCAAACTGCTGATCCCCGGGGCCTCATAGTAGTGTTTCAGAAAAACCCGTTCCGCATCTTCCCGGGTGAGCGCACGAATGTCTGCTACATCCACATCGCCATCCCCGTCTTTGTCCAACCCAAGCCGCCGCGCCGTATGGATGGTCACGCCAAATTTGGTCGCCCCGCCCGGATCATCCGGATCATCCACAAAACCCCCTTCGCGGGCCACGATCTCCCGCGCGATTTGCTGCACATTCAACATTCTGTCGCCCTCCTGTGCCTGACACGGCCAAGCTGGCACGCCTGCGTTAAGCCCCTCCAAGCCCGCCGCACGCTGCTGTTGCGCACATAGAAAAACCCGCAGGCCGTCAGACCTGCGGGTTCAAAACTCTGTTGTAATGGGCTGGGGTCAGCCTTCGCTCTCAGGCTCCTGATAAACGCCCTGCTCTTTCAGCGCGTCCACCACCTCTTTGGGCATGTAGGTCTCATCGTGTTTGGCGAGGATTTCCGTCGCAACAAACACCCCGTCCACATAAGAGCCTGTGCCCACCATGCCCTCGTTCTCTTTGAACAGATCCGGCAGGATGCCGGTAAAGGTCACCGGCACCGACGCGCCGCCATCTGTTACGGAAAATCGCACGGTCTCGCCATCGGCCCGCACCAGCGTGCCATCCTCAACCAGCCCGCCAATGCGGAACACCTCGTTGGCCGCGGGCGGCTCTTCAAGCACCTGAGAAGGTGAGCGGAAGAAATTGATCCCATCTCGCATCGCATAGCCGATCAAGGCGGTGGATACGATCATGGCTACGAAGGTCAGGATGATCACCTGGATCCGACGTTGCTTTTTCAGGCTCTTCATTTTTAGTCTCCCGCGCCACAGCGCATTTTACGGGAAGCAAGGCGCCAGCATCAGGCCGGCGGTTTCCTCTTCTCCCAACATCAGGTTGGCGTTTTGCAACGCCTGCCCGCTGGACCCTTTGGTCAGGTTGTCCAGCGCCGCAATCACAATCGCGCGCCCTTCGATCCGGTCTCCGGTCACGCCGATATGGCAGAAGTTGGAACCCCGCACATGGCGCGTGCTCGGCGCTTCGCCAAAGGGCAGCACTTCGATGAACGGCTCATCACCATAGGCCGCTGCGAGGGTCGCATGGATCTCTGCCGCATCCCCCTGCACGTACACCGTCGCCAGAATGCCCCGGTTGGCAGGCACCAGATGCGGGGTGAACTGTACCTTCACCTCGCGCCCCGCAATCTTGGAGAATTCCTGATCGAACTCTCCCAGATGCCGGTGCGTGCCGCCAATGGCATAGGCATGGTAGCCTTCGCTCAGCTCCGCATGCAGCAGGTTCTCTTTCAAGGACCGCCCTGCACCGGATACTGCACATTTCAGGTCCAGAATGATCTGATCGAGATCAATCACACCGGCTTCAATCAGCGGACGCAGCGCAAACTGACCCGTTGCCGCGTTACAGCCAGTCCCGGCCACAACCCGCGCCGCCTTGATCTCTTCGCGGTAAAATTCGGTGAGGCCATAGACAGCCTCTTGCTGAATTTCGAGTGCATCATGCTGCCCGCCATACCATTTGGCGTATTCTTCCGGGTCGCGCAGACGGAAATCCGCGCTCAGGTCGACAACCTTAACGTCAGAAGGCAACGCCTTGATAACCTTCTGAGAAGTCGCGTGCGGCAAGGCGCAGAAACACAGATCCACATCGGCAAACTCAATCTCGTCGATCTTGCACAGGGTCGGCAATTCCAGATGGCGCAGATGCGGGAACACCGCAGACATCTCCATGCCCGCCTTACGATCTGCGGACAGGGCCACAATCTCCATGCTCGGATGGGTGGCGATCAAACGCACCAATTCGGCTCCGGTATAGCCACTGGCACCAAGAATTGCGATTTTATGGGTCATCTCAAAGACCTCTTTCCTGTTGTTGGCCACAGCTGTTCAGCCGGCCACCCCGTCACCTGCGGGGTAAATAATCAAAATTTGGGAGTTTTGCGAGAGCCTGCGCCCGCAGGTCGCATGTGGCTCTCTTCACGATCGGGTGTTAGGCCGATTCAAAGGTAATTCGTCGTCGCAAAAACTGCGTCGCCCGGTCTGAGACCTTGCGCACGTCGCCTGTGGTCAGGAACATATTTTTTTCGCCCGTCCCGATCATGGTTGGGTGCCGCTCCAGATAATCCGCCAGTGATTCTGCCACCAGATTGGCCTGACTATACACTTTTACCCCTGCGCCCAAAGCATCTTGGAAGGTGTCATGCATAATCGGGTAATGGGTACAGCCCAAAATCGCCGCCTGTGGCTCTGGCATTTTTCGCTTCAGAGCATCCACATGGCTGCGCACCAGCGCCTCCGCCAGGATCATATCGCCATCTTCAATGGCATCCACCACGCCGCCGCAGGCCTGTGCCTCCACATCCACGCCAATCGCGCGGAATGCCAGCTCGCGCTGAAACGCACGGCTTGCCACGGTGGCCGGTGTCGCAAACAGCGCCACATGCTGCACATCCACTTCGCGCGGCGGAGAGTTGTCCCCCCAGCTGCGCTCGGTCAGCGCCTCAATCAGCGGCACAAAAACACCCAGCACCCGCTTGTCTGTCGGCACCCAGCTTTCTTGCATCCGGCGCAGCGCGGCCGCGCTTGCGGTGTTACAGGCGAGGATCACCAGATCACAGCCCGCGTCCCACATCCGCTCCACCGCCTTGGTGGTCAGATCATACACATCATCTGCGTCGCGCACCCCGTAAGGCGCATGCGCATTATCGCCGAAATACACAATCGGCACCTCCGGCAAGCGCTTGCTCACCGCGTCATAAACGGTCAGACCGCCCAGACCACTGTCAAAAATCCCAACTGCCACAACACACCTCTATCCGCGATCAGGCGCGGTATTTTTCTTCAAACTCAAATCCATAGCCAAAATTGGCAATGGGCTTGGGAGAAAGAGAATAAGTGCTGTCTCGCAGAAAGTCCATGAGCGCCTTGGTGTCTTTGGCGCGGCTGTTGATCGCATTGCGGTCAATCGGTTCGCCAATCACCACGCGCACCGGCGTATCCACCCGCTTTTTGAACTCCCGGATCAGAAAACCCATGCGCAGCGTATAATGCAGATGGCTGGCGATCTGAAACAGGCGGCTGGTGTGCCCGTCAAAGAACACAGGCACCACCGTGGCCTCCGATTTCGCCACCATCCGCGCCGTAAACCCGCGCCAGCCGGGGTCAAGCGGTGTGCCAAAAGGTGTCTCTGCCGTGCTGACCGTACCGCCGGGGAAAATCCCGATGGCCCCGCCCTCTTTCAGGTAATTCAGCGCGGTCTTGCGGGTTTCCAGATTCTGCTTCACCGCCTCTTTGGTCTCATCAAAGCTGACCGGCAGAATAACGCGGTTGAGGTCTTCGGCCTTGCGAAACACCTGATGCGCCAGAATGCGGAAATCGCCGCGCGTCTGGCTGAGGATATTGCCCATCATCAGCCCGTCCAGGATCCCGTAAGGATGGTTGGCGATCATGATCAACGGGCCGGTTTTGGGAATATTGGTGAGGCTACCGCCCACCACATCCAGCGACAGCCCATAGCGCTCGCGCATCACCGCCCAGAAATCCCGCCCTGCGGCCACTTCCGTCTCATAGCCCTCGGCGCGCTTGATCAGGCGCAGCCGCCCTGTGGCGTTCTCCATCACACGGATCATCGCACGCCCGCTGCGGGTCTGTGCGGAGTAAGCATAACTGATGTCGCGGGCAACTTGGCGTTTGGACGGCATGGGTCTTCTCTGGTCTCTGTGTCCGCGCATCATATGTCAGAAATGCGACAGTTTTTTAACCCCTTTGCCTGCGCCTTGCGAAAATTGGCGCATCCAAGAAAAACGCCCACCGCAAAAGCGGCAGGCGTCTCAGTTCCTAAAGTGATGGGTCGCGACCTTATTCCGCCGCCGCCTTCATCTCATCGCCATCCCGCAGCGCCGCCAGAAGCTCCTCGCGCCGCTTTGCCGCCTTGGCCTCGTTTTCCTGCTTCACCGGACCAAAGCCGCGGATTTGCAGCGGCAATGCCGCCAGCGCCACAGCCGCCTCATGCGGCTTTTCGCCGTGCTCCGCGATCACCATCGCCATATCCGTTTCATATTGCTTGATCAGCGCACGCTCCATCTTGCGCTCTTCTGTGCGGCCAAACAGATCCAGCGGCGTGCCGCGCAAGCCTTTGAGCTTCGCCAACAGCTTAAAGAGACGAAGAGTTTTTGGGCCAAACTCCGATTTTTCTGGTCGACCATTGGCGCCCATCTTCGCGCGTGTGGGCGGCGACAGGTGGAATTTCATGGTGAAATCCCCCTCAAACACCTCTTCAGCCTTGGCGCGGCTCTCCAGATGCAAGCGCGCCACCTCATATTCGTCCTTATAGGACAGCAGCTTGTGATAGCCCTTCGCCACCGCTTCCTTCAGACGTTTATCAGACACGCTGTCCACCAGCTTGCGGTATCGCTTCGCGAGCCGCTTGTTCTGGTATTTCACCAGATGATCCGCACGGAAGGCGATTTTTTCCTCAAGGCTCTTGGGCATCTGCACCACTTTCGGGGTCAGCAAAGCCTCTGCATCCTCAGGATAAAGCACCGCCCAGCGACCCACTTCAAAGGCGCGCTGGTTTTTCTCAATCGCCGCCCCGTTCAGCTCGATCGCGGACGTAATCGCCTCATGGCTCAGCGGCACAAGCCCCTGCTGCCAGGCCGCGCCAAAGATCATCATGTTGGAGAAGATCCCATCCCCCAGCACAACCCGCGCCAGTTCCGAGGCATCAAACATGCTCAGCTGTTCCCGCAACCGCGCCTGAAGCGCCACCTCAAGCCGCCCGCTGGGCAGTTTGAATTCGGTGTTCTGCGTGAAATCGCCGGTGATGATCTCATGGCTGTTCACCACGGCCCCGGTGCGCCCGGTGCTGGTCAGACCAAGGGTTTTTGCCCCGGCACTCACCACCAGATCGCCGCCGATCAGCGCATCACATTCCCCCGTGGCCACGCGCACCGCGCTGATGTCATCGCTGCTTTCAGCAATCCGGCAATGGATATGCACCGCGCCGCCCTTCTGGGCCAGCCCTGCCATTTCCATCATCGCGGCAGCCTTGCCGTCGATCTGTGCTGCCTGTGACAGGATCGCACCGATGGTCACCACCCCCGTGCCGCCAACGCCTGTGATCACCACATTATGGGTGCCATTGATCTTCGCGAGCTTTGGCGTTGGCATCTCCGGCAGATCCACCGCCGTCGTCGCAGCCTTGCGGATTTTTGCGCCTTCCACGGTCACAAAAGACGGGCAGAACCCATTGAGGCAGCTGAAATCTTTGTTGCAGCTCGATTGATTGATCTTGCGCTTGCGCCCCAGCTCGGTTTCCACCGGCTCAATCGAAATACAGTTTGATTGCACCCCGCAATCCCCGCAGCCCTCACAGACATCGGTGTTGATGAACACCCGCCGATCCGGATCCGGGAACGCCCCCCGTTTGCGGCGGCGACGCTTTTCACTGGCGCAGGTCTGAACGTAAACAATCGCCGTTACACCGCTGATATCACGGAACTTCTTTTCAACCGACTTGAGGTCGACACGCTCATGAAAGCTGATGCCGCTTGGGAAAAGGCTCTGATCCACCTCTTCCTTTTCATCATAGACCACAGCCAGATCCTGCACCCCGATGGCGCGCAGCTCACTGGCAATCCGCTGCGGGCTCAAATCGCCCTCATTGGTCTGCCCGCCGGTCATCGCCACCGCGTCGTTGAACAGGATTTTGTAGGTGATGTTGGTGCCCGCCGCCATGGCCGCGCGGATGGCTTGAATGCCGGAGTGGTTATAGGTGCCATCCCCAAGGTTCTGAAACACATGTTTGGTCTTGGAAAACGGCGCTTCGCCAATCCAGTTCGCACCTTCGCCCCCCATATGGGTGTAGCCGGTGGTTTCGCGATCCATCCACTGCACCATATAGTGACAGCCAATCCCCGCATAGGCGCGGCTGCCCTCCGGCACTTTGGTGGAAGTGTTGTGCGGACAACCCGAACAGAACCACGGCGTGCGCGCCGCAATATCCTCGGCATTGTCAGAGCGCTTGGCCTCCAGCAGCGTGTTCATCCCGGCCTTCACCGCATCGGTGCCGCGCCCTTCCTCAATCAGGATCTCACCGAGCTTCTCGGCAATCATGATCGGGTCCAGCGCGCCGCGCGTCGGGAACAGCTCTTCACGCCCCATCAGCCCCGCTCCGCCTTTGTACCAGCCATAGACCCGACGCCCACGGCGATCATCAAAGATCGCCTCCTTGATCTGGATCTCAATCAGCTTGCGCTTTTCTTCCACCACCACAATCAGATCGAGCCCTTCGGCCCATTCGTTAAAGGTGGTCATATCCATCGGGAAGGTTTGGCCCACCTTATAGGTGGTGATCCCCAGCCGCGCGGCCTCCACCTCGTTGATGCCCAGAAGCTGCAGCGCATGCACCAGATCAAGCCAGTTCTTGCCCGCCGCAACAAAGCCGATCTTAGCCCCCGGCTTGCCCCAAACCCGCTTGTCCATGCGGTTGGCCCGGCTAAAGGCCTCCGCAGCAAAGCGTTTGTAGTCAATCATCCGCGCTTCCTGCGCGTGTGGCGTGTCGGCCAGCCGGATGTTCAGCCCGCCCTCAGGCATATCAAATTCAGGCTCCACAAAGCTCAAACGATGCGGATCACCGTTCACCACTGCAGTGGCCTCAATCGTGTCTTTCATGGTTTTCAGGCCAACCCAGACCCCGGCAAAGCGGCTCAGCGCGATGCCATAAAGACCAAAATCCATGATCTCCTGCACACCCGCTGGCGACACAACCGGCATATAGGCATCCACCATCGCCCATTCCGATTGGTGCAGCACGGTCGAGCTCTCACCCGTATGGTCATCCCCCATCGCCATCAGCACGCCGCCGTGTTTGGAGGTGCCCGCCATATTGGCATGGCGCATCACGTCCCCGGTGCGGTCCACGCCCGGCCCCTTGCCGTACCAAAGGCCATAAACCCCGTCGAATTTGCCTTCCCCGCGCAGCTCCGCCTGCTGGCTCCCCCACAGCGCCGTGGCCGCCAGATCCTCATTCAACCCGGCCTGAAACAGCACATCGGACTCCCGCAGCACCTTCTCAGCCTTCGTCATCTGGCTGTCGACCGCCCCAAGCGGCGAGCCCCGATACCCGGTCACATGCCCGGCCGTGTTCAGCCCCGCCTCCGCATCACGCGCCTTCTGCATCAGCATCAAACGCACCAAAGCCTGCGTGCCATTGAGCATCACACTGTCTTTGGACAGGTCAAACCGGTCGTTTAAGGATACTTTTTGGATACTCATCTTGCGCTCCCCTCGCTGGACGGTCTCTTCCAATATAGGCGTTATAATAAGTCGTAATTGCTGACCTATGTAAACATTTTTTTGAACAAGCGTTCTTTTCCTCTCACCTATGAGAGATAGTACGCAAAGCAACGACTTTGGATCAAAGAAAATTTTTCACAGCTCAAGCGTTGCGGCTCAGAGGCAAATTTCTAAACCGATCCGGCGGCAAAATGCCCCGAGTGTCAGACGCCCTGCGCGGTCTCCGCATCCTGTCCAAACGCCGCCCAATCAGATTGCAAAAGCGCTGTAACCTGCTCTGCTGGAACAGCTTTTGCAAAAAGAAAGCCCTGCGCTTTTTCACAGGCCAACTCCCGCACAAAGGCCAGATCCTCAGCGGTCTCGATCCCTTCCGCAGTCACCTCAAGCGCCAGCCCCCGCGCCAATGTCACAATACCCGCGACAATGCTTTGGTTCTGGGTCTGCTCAGAAATGTCGGTCACAAAGCTGCGATCAATCTTCAGCCCGTCAAAAGGCAGTCTCTGCAGACAGGCCAAACTGGAATGACCGGTGCCAAAATCATCGAGCGCAATGGACACGCCTATGTCTTTAAGCTCCTCGATTTTGCGCCCGGCTTCCTCAAAATCATCAATCACCGAGCGCTCTGTCACCTCAAGGATCAGCCGTCCCGCCGGAAACCCTGTCTCCACAAGAATCTCTTGGATCGAGGGGATCAGGTTTGGGTCATTGAACTGCAGACCGGACACATTGAACGACAGCGTCAGGTTTTCATCCCAATCCCGCGCATCCAGACAGGCGCGGCGCAGAATGCTCTGCCCCATGGCGCCAATCAGCCCGCAATCCTCTGCCAGTTCAACAAACACATCGGGCGGCACAAACCCGCGCACGGGATGCTGCCAGCGCGCCAGAATCTCCAGCCCTCTGATCTTGTTTTCATCTGCCGAAACAATGGGTTGATACCAGGGCTTGAGGTCACCATTGGCAATCGCCTCGCGCAGATCAGCGGTGATCTGCGTGCGGTTACGGGATTGCTGATCCTGCGTCTCATCATACCAAGCGTAAAGCCCGCGCCCCTGTGAGCGCGCCTGAAAAAGCGCCTTATCCGCCCGCCGGAGCACCTCAGTCACATCGTATTTCGATTGGATTTGCACCAGCCCCGCGCTGACCCCCACATGCACCATCACCTCACCAATCTGGATCGGCTGCGCCAGATCATAGACCAGCCGCTGCGTCGCCCGCTCCACCTTGCGCGCATCACTGAATTCATCAAACAGCATCACAAATTCATCGCTGCCCAAGCGGGCCACCACCCCGGCAGCGCCGATCTCGCGCACCAACCGCTCCTTGACCGCCACAAGCGTCGCATCCCCAACCGAATGGCCATGCAGCTCGTTGACGGGTTTGAACCGGTCCAGATCCAGCAACGCCAGAAAGCGCGCGCCGTCTGCCGAATCCCCGTCTGTGGCTTGCTTCTGAATGGCCTCTCCCAAAACCTCTTTGAAGGCGCGCCGGTTAAAGACCCCGGTGAGCGGGTCATAGCGCGCCGAAATCTCCGCCTGTGTGCGCAGCGCATCCCGCTCCCGCCACAACCGCTTCAATCGCCGCGCTTGATAAATGGCCGAGAACAACAGAGCCAGTGTCAGGTTGATGATCAGCATCGCAAATTCATCAAGATCCCAATCTTCATGCGCGCGGCTGTAGTCATGAAACCATTCAAACGCTTCAAGCCGGGCCAGTATCGGCCAGGTGATCAGCGCCGACAGAAAAAATCCGATGTAAATACAGTAATGAGGCGCAAACCGCGCTCGTAACGTAGAAAAGTACCGCATGTTAAGTTGGCTCAACGCCTCTCATCAAAGGGCTCGGAAATTTTTGACGTTCTATTCACTAAATGCTGTGCGCGCACCGTAACAGGCGTATTTAAAATTGTAACCTCTTACATTTATTTCAATTAAAAGACGCATAGCGAAAGAAAAGGTGAGATTTTGGGCAGTTTTCGCAACGACAGGGCTTTCAGGTGATGCGGCCCGCGCGCCCAAGAACGGCACCAAACACCTGTAAAGCTATGAAACAAGGGAAAACTGTGCTTTTCATATGGGGCCTGACGGCGTATCTGGCTGCTTTCGTTGGGTCCAAACAGGTCGAAATGTTTTGACTGACAACTAACCACATGACACAAAACAACAAAATGGAGCCGTCATGGATTGGGACAAACTCAGGATTTTTCACGCAGTTGCCGATGCGGGCAGCCTGACGCACGCCGGTGATGTGCTGCACCTGTCGCAGTCCGCTGTGTCCCGCCAGATCCGCGCGCTGGAAGAATCTCTGAACACCACCCTGTTTCACCGCCACGCCCGCGGTCTGATCCTGACCGAGCAAGGCGAGCTGTTGTTTGATGCAACCGCTGCGATGAATAAACGGCTTGATGCCGCCGCCGCCCGCATCCGCGACAGCGAAGAAGAGGTCTTTGGCGAACTGCGCGTGACCACGGCCATCGGCTTTGGCACGCTCTGGCTCGCCCCGCGTCTGGCCAAGCTCTATGAACAATATCCGGATCTCAACATCGACCTGATGCTGGAAGAGCGCGTGCTCGACCTGCCCATGCGCGAAGCTGATGTGGCCATCCGCATGAAAGAGCCAAGTCAGGCCGATCTGATCCGCAAACGCCTGATGAGCGTGCGCATGCGCCTTTATGCGTCGCGCAAGTATATCGAGGCGCATGGCGAGCCCACATCGCTCAGCGATCTGTCCGCGCACCGCCTGATTTGCCAGAACGTCAACTCCGAGCAGGTCGGCGCCGGCGCCAACTTTGTCACCAGCCTGCTGGCCAATGACGTGAGCAAGATGCTCTACGTCAACAACTACTACGGCGTGCTGCAGGCCGTGCGCAACGATCTCGGGATTGGCGTTCTGCCCAACTATCTGATGCAGGATTTCCCTGATCTGGTGCGGATTCTGGACGAGGTGGAATCCAGCGAAGTGCCAGTATACTTGGCCTATCCTGAGGAATTGCGCCAATCCAAGCGCATCGCAGCCTTCCGTGATTTCGTTCAGGAAGAGATCATTTCACACCGCAAGCAATTGCGGGATAAGGAAAATCGCTAAGCTATGCAGATTGCGCATAGCAGCAATGATGGACCTGCGACATAAAAAACCTTGAAGGTTTATAAACTGACTACTAATTGGACACTCGAAGACGATGATTGCTTAGATGCGCATCATCTTCACCTCCCTGTTGGACTAAGGCCGAGCTTTCATGCTCGGCCCTTTTTTTTTGGCCAAACCCAATTTCGGGATCATTTCGACCAACACATTCTCAACACGCTTTTTGCGGGTAATGTGCCTTTCAGATTTCACCTTCTGAAATTAACCTTTCATTTACAGGTCGGTCCTTGACCTCTGCAGGCAAAGAGCATCTGCTGTTCACAACTTTTTGATCACTTCAGGGTTCCCCATGAGACAACTCATTTTGTCCATAGCATCCGTGCTGCTTTTAAGCATTGGATTAAGCGCGGTGGCGCAGGCACAGACACTGCCAACCACCACAATATCATCAACCAACGCCGACGCTCCGGAAATCGATCCGTCTGAGATGTCACCGGAGGCCATCACCTCGATGGTGGCCCGCATGTCCGACGATCAGGTGCGCGCTGTCCTGCTGGACCGTCTGGACGCGGTCGCCACCGGCAGCACTTCTGGCGAAGCACCGCAATCGCTGATCGACCGCGGTGCCGCGCTTTGGGCCGCCTTCTCCACGCCGCTGCTTGATGCGCTGCGCAAACTGCCTGTGCTTGTGCCGTCGCAGTTTCAGGCCTTCTCCAACTTCACCGCCTCATATGGCGGAGTTGGCGGCGTCATGGGCCTCTTTGGCCTTGTCGCGCTGATCCTGGCCGTCGCACTGGCCGTGGAATACAGCGTGCGCACTTGGCTCATCAAGATCCGCAACCCCGAAGCCACACAGGGTGAGGCCACACTGCGTGAGTCCCTGACCTTCCTTTTCAAGCGCTTCCTGCGCGAGATCTTCGGACTGGTGATCTTCTATATCACTGTGCGCATTATGGGTCGCACCCTGCTGGATCCACAGCAGGTGACCTTTGTGGCGCCGTTTATTGGCTACATGATCTGGATGCCCCGCATCGCGGCAGCCTTCTCTCGCTTCCTGATGGCCCCCAACCGCCCTGACCTGCGCCTTGTGCACATCAGCGACCGCTGGGCCCGCTTCATTCACCGCCACATCATCGGCGTGGTGATCCTGGGTGGCGCAACCATCTTTGTGGTGGATTTCAACGCCACCAACGGCGTCCCGCCGGTGACAACCCGCATCGGCTTCTGGATCGACTCCATGGTCTATCTCTACATCGCCTTCATCGCATGGACCGCGCGCGAAGGCCTGAGCGAGATGATGCGCGGCGATGATCCGGACCGCACTGAATTTGACGAAGCACTGGCGCGCATCTACCCCTATTATGCGCTGGCCGTAGCGGGCCTCACATGGGTGCTGGTCTCCACGCTGATTGGCCTGCAACAGGTCAAACTGCTGCTGGGTGGCGCGCATTACACCACCATGTTCTGGCTCCTGATGGTGCCGGTCATCGACACCGGCATCCGCGGCCTTGTCCGCCATCTTGTACCACCGATGCAGGGCGAAGGCGCAACCGCCGAGGAGGCCTATATGGCCACCAAACGCAGCTACGTGCGCATCGGCCGCGTGGTTGCCGTGGGCGCCGTGCTCGCGCTGATCACCAGCGCCTGGAACGTGTCGCTGCTCAGCCTGCTGCAGGACCGCGCAGGCATCGCAGACAACCTCTTCAGCTTCGCCATGACCGTAATCGTCGGCTATGTGGTCTATGAAGGTGTCAGCCTTTATATCAACCGCCGCCTTGCGGCAGAGATGACCGCACTTGGCATGAGCCAGGAAGATGCCGACAACGAAATGGGCGGCGGCGGTGCCACACGCCTCTCCACTGTGCTGCCACTGCTTCTGGTGACCGCACAGGGCGTGATCATCGTGATCTTCGGCCTTCTGTCCATCGGCAACCTCGGCATCGACATCACACCGCTTCTGGCTGGTGCCGGTATCGCCGGTCTGGCCATCGGCTTTGGTGCCCAGAAACTGGTAACAGACGTGGTCTCCGGCGTGTTCTTCCTCGTGGATGACGCCTTCCGCGTTGGCGAATATGTCGAGATCGACGGCACTATGGGCGCGGTTGAGAAAATCTCGATCCGCTCCATGCAGCTGCGCCACCACCTTGGCCCGGTCCACACCATCCCTTACGGCGAAATCCCCAAGCTCACCAACTACTCGCGTGACTGGGTGATCATGAAACTCAAGTTCACCGTGCCGTTTGATACCGATCCCAACAAGGTCAAAAAGATCTTCAAAAAAATCGGTCAGGAGATGCTCACCGAAGAGCTCTACAAGGATGATTTCCTGCAGCCGTTCAAATCTCAGGGCGTGCTGGACATCGACGATGTTGGCATGATCATCCGCGGCAAATTCATGGCCAAGCCGGGCAAGCAGTTCATGATCCGCAAAGAGATCTACAACCGCGTCAAATCCGCCTTTGCTGAAAACGGCATTGATTTTGCCCGCCGCGAGGTGCGTGTTGCCCTGCCCGAGGCCGCCAAAGAGCTGCCCGCAGCAGAGCAAGCCGCGCTCACCGCCGCAGGGGCCGCCGCCGCCCAGCAGCAGGAGCAACAAGCCCCCGCCGCCGCGCCCAAAGGCCCTGACGGCTAAGGCTTAACCCAAAGCACAGCAAGCAAACAAAGAGCCGCCCTCATTTCGGGGCGGCTCTTTTCGTTGACGTACGCCCAAACCCGCATTTCACCTGCTCAAAGCGGCGGCACAGGCCGCGCCGGAAACACGCCATGATACCGATAACGTCAAACCCTCTTCCCCTTTGCGCCCGCCTGCCCTAAAAGCCCTTCAAACGCTACTTTTTGGGGGAAGCACGCACCATGCAGGAACCGGCCATCACCACCGATCTCATCGAAGCCCATGGACTGAAACCTGACGAATACGAGCTGATCCTAGAGATCATTGGCCGCGAACCAACGTTCACCGAGCTGGGCATCTTCTCGGCCATGTGGAACGAGCACTGCTCTTACAAATCCTCCAAGAAATGGCTGCGCACCCTGCCCACCGATGGCCCTCAGGTGATCTGCGGCCCCGGTGAAAACGCGGGCATCGTCGACATCGGCGACGGCGACGCGGTTGTTTTCAAGATGGAAAGCCACAACCACCCCTCCTACATCGAGCCCTATCAGGGCGCGGCGACCGGCGTAGGTGGCATTCTGCGCGATGTCTTCACCATGGGGGCCCGTCCCATCGCGGCGATGAACTCCTTGTCCTTTGGCGAAACCGGCCACCACAAGACCAAACAGCTGGTCAATGGCGTGGTCGAAGGTGTCGGCGGCTACGGCAACTGTTTCGGCGTGCCAACCGTGGGCGGCGAAGTGCGCTTCCACCCGGCCTATAACGGCAACTGTCTTGTAAATGCGTTCGCCGCCGGTCTCGCCAAGACCGACGGCATTTTTTATTCCGCAGCCTCCGGCGTCGGCATGCCTGTTGTCTATCTGGGCGCAAAAACCGGCCGTGACGGCGTGGGCGGCGCAACCATGGCCTCTGCAGAGTTTGACGACACCATCGAAGAAAAGCGCCCCACCGTTCAGGTTGGCGACCCCTTCACCGAAAAGCGCCTGATGGAAGCCACGCTGGAGCTGATGCAGACCGGCGCCGTGATCTCCATTCAGGACATGGGCGCCGCAGGCCTCACCTGCTCCGCCGTGGAAATGGGCGACAAAGGCCAGCTTGGCGTAAAGCTCAACTTGGAGGACGTGCCACAGCGCGAAGACAACATGACAGCCTATGAAATGATGCTGTCTGAGTCTCAGGAACGCATGCTCATGGTGCTGAAGCCAGAACTTGAAGCTGAAGCCCGCGCCGTGTTTGAGAAATGGGATCTCGACTTCGCCATCGTTGGCGAAACCATCGCAGAAGACCGCTTCCTGATCCTGCACAACGGCGAAGTCAAAGCCGACCTGCCGCTGTCTCCGCTCTCTGGCCGTGCGCCGGAATATGACCGCCCATGGGTGGAAACCCCAGCCGCCGAAGAGCTGGCCGAAGTGCCACAGATCGACGGCATTGACGGTCTCAAGGCGCTGATCTCCTCGCCAAACTACGCTGGCAAACAGTGGGTCTATGAGCAATATGACACCACCGTCATGGGCGACACCGCACAGCGTCCCGGCATGGGCTCCGGCGTGATCCGCGTGCATGGCACCGACAAGAAACTGGCTTTCACCTCTGACGTGACCCCACGCTACGTAAAAGCCAACCCGGTTGAGGGCGGCAAACAGGCGGTGGCCGAAGCCTTCCGCAACCTCTCAGCTGTGGGCGCCAAGCCTCTGGCAACAACAGACAATCTGAACTTCGGCAACCCCGAAAAGCCAGAGATCATGGGCCAGTTTGTCGGCGCGATCAAAGGCATCGGCGAGGCTGTGGCAGCGCTTGATATGCCCATCGTCTCCGGCAACGTCAGCCTTTATAACGAAACCGACGGGTCCGCGATCCTGCCAACCCCCACCATTGGTGCGGTTGGCCTCATCGCGGCAAACGAAGAGCCTATTCTGGGCGAAGTGCGCGACGGTCACGTGGCCCTGCTGATCGGGGACACCACCGGTCACCTCGGCCAATCCGCTCTGCTTGCAGAAGTCTTCAACCGCGAAGACGGCGATGCCCCACATGTGGATCTGGCAGCCGAGCGCAAAAACGGCGAATTCATCCGCGAAAACCGCGACTGGATCAAAGCCTGCACCGACCTCGCAGACGGCGGCCTTGCGCTGGCTGCCTTTGAACTGGCCGAAGGCGCTGGCGTCGGTGTTCAACTTGATGTGGACGACACCCCGACCCTCTTTGGCGAGGATCAGGCGCGCTATCTGGTGGCCTGCAACTTCGATCAGGCCGAAGCGCTGATGATCAACGCCTCCAAGGCTGGTATCACCATCACCACCGTTGGCAAATTTGGCGGCGACACCGTGAAATTTGGCGGCTCTGAAGCCACGCTGGCCGAACTGTCAGACACCTTCCGCAGCAGCTTCGCTGCCGCCGTTGCCTGATCTCATGGAGGGCGGGCGCCCCACGCTTCCGCCCCTCACGGATGACTGTGCAAGCTGCGCAGCGCTTTGCTGCGTGGCTTATCCATTTGATGCAGATGAAGATTTCGCCCTCATCAAACGCGCAGACGATCCCTGCCCCAATCTCTCCGACAGCTGTTTCAACTGCACGATCCACGCCGATCTGATCCCGCGCGGCTTTGGCGGCTGCGTCGCCTATTCCTGTGCGGGGGCTGGCCAGCGTATCACCCAAGAGCTGTTTGACGGCGAGCATTGGCGCGAAGATCCCGACCTTCTGGGCCATATGACCTATGCGCTGCGCGTCGTACGCCCCATTCACGAAGCACTCCTGCTCCTGCAGCAGGCCGCCCAGATCTCCGTCCCTGCCAGCGTTGCTGCACAGCGCGAGGCCCTTGTGGCCGCGCTCTGCCCCGAGGATCCGAAGTCCATCTACGACTTTGAGGAGCCGGAGGTGCAGGACGCTCTCGCCGATGTGCCGGCCTTTCTGCAATCGCTCGCACCGTTTGTTTAAAAGCTTCCGCCGAAACCGACTTGCGGAGCATTCGGCCAAGCCCTACATTTTTTCTGAACAAGACAAAGGAACGCCTCCATGCCAATGACAGCTCACCAAATTGAGGAACTGCTGCGCGAGACCTTTCCGGATGCCGAAATCCAAGTCGGCGGCTCGGACGGTGTGCACATGTCCGCCATGGTGGTTGACGAAAGCTTCCGCGGTAAGAACCGCGTGCAACAACAGCGCGCCGTCTATGCCGCCCTCAAGGGCAAGATGGACGGGCCGTCGGGCGAGTTGCACGCCCTGGCCCTGACCACAAAGGCACCGGAATAATGCCCCTCAGCGGGCTGGCCGGTGGGCTGATCTTTGCGGTCTGCGCCCTTGGCGCATTGGTCGCGTGGTTCAGCCGCAACCGCAGCCCGCTTGTGCAGGACGAGGACGATCCCGACTACCACCACCTGCGCTCTGAATATCAATCCGGAGTTGGGGGTGGGGACACCCGCACATGGAAAGTCCCCAAAGACCCGCAGGAATACGCCCGCCTGTTTGTCCCAAAGGACACCTCAGACGGCAACAGCCCGAAATAGCCCCGCGTCAAAGCCAGCGAAACAAAAGCTACCCATTGGCATCTCGCAAGTGCCTGACCTATATGTAAGGCAACAGGAACGCGGCCAACGCCAAAAGGAAATCAAAATGACCGACGTTAAAGACCGTATCGACGAAACCGTCAAAGCCAGCGATGTGGTGCTCTTCATGAAAGGCACCAAAGACATGCCCCAGTGCGGCTTCTCCTCCCGCGTGGCTGGCGTGCTGAACTACATGGGTGTGGACTACACCGACGTGAACGTGCTGGCCGACGAAGACGTGCGTCAGGGCATCAAGGATTACTCCGACTGGCCAACCATCCCGCAGCTCTACGTCAAAGGCGAGTTTGTAGGCGGCTGCGACATCATCACCGAGATGACCCTGTCCGGCGAGCTCGACACCATGTTTGACGACAATGGCGTGACCTACGACAAAGACGCCGCAGACAAAATCCGCGAAGCCAACGCATAAGCTTCCGGACATATCTTATTGAAAAGCCCCACCAAATCGGCGGGGCTTTTTTGTTGTCTAAAGGTCTGCCGCGTCAGCGCAGATCACTTGCATAGCCGGGAACGCGGCCTTCCACGTTATAGACCTCCAGCCGCGCATCACGGCTCAGCCCGGCAGGGTGTGACCCCGCAGCCCCTTCCGGCACCTCGCGGCCCACTTCCGCATAATGCGCCACCCAGTCTTCCAGCAAAGCACCGCTCTGCACATCGCGAAAACTCAATGGCGTGTTGGGAAACACCGCCACCCCATTGTTGGCATGGCGAAACATCTCAAGGATTAGCTCACTGCAATAGAGCGCCTCGGGGCTGCTGGTGTAGTAAGGATCATAAGGCACACCCAGGCGCGACAGCCCAAAAGTCAGCGCCGCCGGGATCAACGGACGATAAGGCGCGCGCAGCCTCGCAAACATCAAGCGTGGCCGCGCCTCACTGCAGAGGCTCCGGTCTGAATACTCTGCCAGCGAGGTCACACGAACCGCCGGGTCAATCGCCTCCAGAACCGACAGCGCCCCGTCTTGGGCGACAACAATCCCAACATGATTGACCCGTGCTCCACGGTGGCCTTCCACCACCGCAGAGATCAGATTGTCCTCCGCGCCCAAAGCGGCGAAAATCAAATCACCCGGGGCCAGTTGCGGCACGGATGGGCGGCTCACCCAGCGGCTTTCTCTTCCACCAGATCCGCCAGCGCTTCTGCGCGTGCGGCCATTTCGGCCATGGCTTGGGTCACAGCTTCAGGGATCACAGGCACTTCCACCTGCTCAGGCTCTGGAGCTGGCGCGTCTTTCAGCGCTTTGATCTCTTCGTCGCGCGCCGCCAGCTTGGCCTCCGCCTCACGCAGCTGATCTTCCAGACCCGCAGTCTTATCCGCCAGCATCAGACCCGCCATCAAGAGCATCCGCGCTTCGGGAATGCGGCCCGCCTGTTCAATCAGAACCTTGGCCTGCTCGTCCAGCATCTGCGCCGCTGCGCGCAGGAAATGCTGTTCTCCATCTTGGCAGGCGACCTCAAAAACCCGTCCGCCAATCTCAATCTGTACCTCAGGCATCAAGCTTCTCCTGTCTCATCTGCCATGGCCGGAGCCGCCTCTTCTACCTGTGCCTCGTCTGCCTCAGCGGCCTCTTCTGCCGCGGTGCCCTGCACCAGCGGGCGCAGCTCTGCGAGGATCAGCGCCGTTTCGGTCACTTCAGCTTCGCGCAAAGCGGTCAGCGTCGCCAGATCGGCTTTCAGCGCCTCGTTCACAGCGGATGGATCGACCATCTCGCCTTTCTCGACCTGATCGCGCAGCACCTGATTGGTGGTACGCTCACGGCGCGCCATCTGGCGCAAGCGGCGCAGACGTTTGGCAAGCTCGTCAAGCAAGGCGCGGTTGGCTTCAACCTCAGGGCTCACGCCCCCCGCATCCGCAGCACTCGGCGCCGCGCTCGCAGCCTCTGCAGCCTCTTCCGCCGCATCCGCAGCCGCAGCCGCCGCTGTTTCTGCAGCTTCGGCACGGGCCTCAGCGGCGATCAGCGACTGAGAGGCCTCTTCCTGAGCGGCTTCAGCAATCTTTACGGTATCCTCGGCGGCGGCGCGGGCTTCTTTCTCCGCGGCCAGCTCTGCTTCCAGATCCGATTGGCGCGCGGTCAATGCCCGAACGCGCTCTTCCATTTGTGCGGTGACCAGCGCCTCATTTTCCAGCGCCCGCCGCAAGGCTTGAACATCTTCACCCTCATCAGGCTCAGCAACCACAGCCTGCATCGCATCCACGCCGCGTCCAATCCGCTCCAGCGCAGCGCTCAACCTGCCTTCAAGTTCGCTGATGTCACTCATTTGCCTCGTCCTTTCTGGTCCGGTTCTTATTGACCCGTGTATCGCGCCGATACAGCTATCGCAGTCGCGAATCGCCGCCAAGCGCATAATGTCGCGATCTTATCCAATGGACAGGCAAAATGCGCCCCCCCAAGGCCTGAAATCCCGTCAGGTTCCGAAAGCGGCTCTGAGCCCGGCAAAGCCTTTAAAAAACGGCATTCCGGCGGCGTGGCGTGTTGCTATTGGCCATAATCCTGCTATTGACCCAGCAACCAAAACCCCAACCCAGAGGAGCGCAAGACGTGGACATCGCCGCCCTGCGTGAAAAGAACCCTGAACATTGGATGAAAGCCACCGCCATTCGTGCTCTGACACTGGACGCTGTGGCCGCCGCAAACTCCGGTCACTCTGGCATGCCGATGGGCATGGCGGATGTGGCAACAGTGCTGTTTGAAAAGCACATGAAGTTTGACGTTGCCGCGCCAAACTGGCCGGACCGCGACCGTTTCATCCTGTCTGCTGGCCACGGCTCCATGCTGATCTATTCGCTGCTCTATCTCATGGGTGACAAGCAGGTCACGCTGGAGCAGGTGAAGAACTTCCGCCAGATGGGCGCGCTGACTGCGGGCCACCCGGAAAACTTCCTGATCGACGCCGTGGAAACCACCACCGGCCCGCTTGGTCAGGGCATCTCCAACGCTGTGGGCTTTGCCATGGCTGAAGAGATCCAGCGCGCGCAATATGGCCGCAAGCTGGTGGATCACTACACCTATGTGATCGCAGGCGACGGCTGCCTGATGGAAGGCATCTCCCAGGAGGCCATCGGCCTTGCGGGCCGCCACAGCCTCGGCCATCTGATCGTGCTCTGGGACAACAACAACATCACCATCGATGGCACTGTTGAGCTCTCTGACCGCACCGATCAAGTCAAGCGTTTCAAAGCTTCCGGCTGGCATGTGCTGGAAATCGACGGCCACGATCCCGAAGCGATCGACGCCGCGATCGAAGCTGCCAAGAAAACCAAAAAACCGTCCATGATTGCGTGCAAAACGCACATCGCAATCGGCCACGCGGCACAGGACACCTCCAAAGGCCACGGCGCCCTGACCGACGCAGAGCAGCTCGCTGCCGCCAAAGAGGTCTACGGTTGGCCGGGTGCGGCTTTCGAAGTGCCTGCCGACATCAAATCCCAGTGGGAAGCCATCGGCTCGCGCGGTGCAGAAGAGCGCGCCGCATGGGAAGGCCGCTTTGCGGAGGCCTCCAAGCAGAAGCAGGACCGTTTCAACCGCGCCTACGCGCTGGAAGCACCCAAAAAGCTTTCCGCAACCGTAAAGGCGCTGAAAAAGCAGATCTCCGAGGATCAGCCTTCCGTGGCCACCCGGAAATCCTCCGAAATGGCGCTGGCAGCGATCAACCCGATCATGCCGGAGACCGTGGGCGGCTCTGCTGACCTGACCGGTTCCAACAACACCAAGACCGGCGACCTCGGCGTGTTTGACACCGACAACCGCAAAGGCCGCTATGTGTATTGGGGCATCCGTGAGCACGGCATGGCCGCTGCGATGAACGGCATGGCGCTGCACGGCGGTATCCGCCCCTACGGCGGCACCTTCTTCTGCTTCACCGACTATGCGCGTCCTTCCATGCGTCTGGCCGCTCTGAGCAAAATCCCCACCGTTTTCGTGATGACCCACGATTCCATCGGTGTGGGCGAAGATGGCCCAACCCACCAGCCGGTTGAACACCTCGCGATCTGCCGCGCGACCCCGAACACCTATGTGTTCCGTCCAGCAGACTCCGTGGAAACCGCAGAGGCCTGGGAAATCGCGCTGACCAGCAAAGAGACCCCTTCCGTGATGGCCCTGACCCGTCAGAACCTGCCAACCGTGCGCACCGAGCACAAACTGGCAAACCTGACCGAGAAAGGCGCATATGTGCTGGCCGAGGCCGAGGGCAAACGTCAGGTGATCCTGATCGCCACCGGTTCTGAAGTCTCCACCGCGATGGAAGCCAAGGCGCTTCTGGAAGCGGAAGGCATCGGCACCCGCGTGGTCTCCATGCCCTGCATGGAGCTCTTCGCTCAGCAGGACGAAGCCTACCGCCGCAAGGTCCTGCCAGCCGGCGCAGCCGTGCGCGTTGGCGTCGAAGCCGCAGTACGCGCAGGTGGCTGGGATCAGTGGCTGCTGGGTGAACGCGCCCGCGCTGGCAAATCCGACTTCGTCGGCATGTCAAGCTTCGGTGCCTCCGCCCCGGCGGGTGAGCTGTTTGAAAAGTTCGGCATCACCGCAGCCAATGTGGCGGAAAAAGCCAAAGCCCTGCTGTAAGAGCGGAACATAACCTATTGAAAAGGCGTCCTATTAAGGGCGTCTTTTTTTGGTGCTGACGCACAACTTAATGCCTCCGGCGGGGATTTTTGGGGCAAGAGGAAACCTGATGGCGTCAAATGTAGGACGTCACCATTTGCATCCCAGAGATGGCGCAAACAAGCAGCAGCGCCTGACCGTATGTCTTAAGACGCAGCTGTGGCCATGCCTCGGATGAATAACACGCGCGCCCAAAAGCATTCGTGACGCTCCAGATGGCAGAAGCGCCCAGTCCAAAGCCGAGTGTGAGCGTCGCAAAGAAGACGCTGTCAAATGCCCCCGTCACAACAACATAGATCATCATAGCGACGATCAGGGCGATGCAGATTTTGCTACGCTTGTTTCCCCTGAAGACAAAAGCGGCCTCACCGCCTTGAGTGCCCTCTTTGGCCTGCCTCTGCGCCAGACCGAAAACCAGCATCCCCCAGACAAAGCAAAATACCAGCGCAAAACTCGCCATGAGAAAAGCGTACCAAATCAAGTCTTCCATAATGCCCGTTTCCCAAACCCGTTAATCTACTCAAGCGGGTTTCCTTCATCACTGCGGTACGATTAAGGCGACTTTGTGCATAGAAACAGATCGCGCGCTTTTGCCCTAACAGCACATGTTTCCACATTCCCCCTATCCTTCCGCATCGTAACCCTCTATCAGCAGCGGAACGCCAATGGGCCAAGGCCCCAGCTCAGGACCCCAACATGCTGCTCACCCTTGCCAAGCGGATCCTCCTGCTGCCCGTCGGCCCAGCCATCTTTCTGTTTCTGGCTTTTGCCCCCACGGTCTGCGGCACCAGGAAAGGCTTTCGCGGCTGGTACTGGCGGCGGGTGTCGCGCGCCTGTTCCTTGCTGCTGTGGTTTCTGGATGTGAGAGTCGAAATCTCAGACGCCGCCCGCGAGGCGCTGCGCACCGATGAAAACTCCATCATCGCGGTCAACCACCGCAGCCATCTGGATGGGTTCACCATGCTGCATGTGATCCCCGACGAAAAATGGGTGACCTTCGGGGCCAAGAAAGAGCTCTGCGAGGCTGCACTCTTAAAGCGTGGTTTTGAGGGTGCGGGCCTTCTGAAGATTGACCGCCAAAAGGGCCGTGATGCGCTGTCCTCCCTCAAAGGGGCGATCACAGAGATGCCCGCGCGCCGCTCGCCAATCCTCTTTGTCGAAGGCACCCGTTCCACCAAGCCGGGGCTTGCACCGTTCAAAGCAGGCGCTGTTCTGATCGCCCAGCAAACCGGCCGCGCCATCCGTCCCTTTGTGATCAGCCACTCCGACAAGCTCCTGCCACGTGGCAAATTTTTCCCGTTCAAAGGCACCGTCCATATCGACGTGCTCGATCAGATGAGCTTTGCCAAGGATGAGAACGCCGACGCGGCGGTCGCCCGACTGCGCGCTGCAATGGCCCGCGCCTATGACGCGCAAACCGGTGAAACAACGCCTGAGGTCTGATCAAACGCCGCCCCGTGCCGCAGCTTAGCGGCGCATGTCCTTCCAGCGGCGCAGCAGCCAATACCACTGATCCGGCTTTTCCAGAATACGGGCCGACAGATTGTCGTTGAACGCCTGCGTCATGGTACGCGGATCGCTGGGCTCAATCGGCGCTTCAAATTCCACATCGATATCGCTGCTGTTGTCCCGCCGCGTGCCAAACACCGGCATAAACGGCACATCGTATTTAAGCGCCAGCCGTGCCGCCGCCAGCGAGGTCAGCGCATCAAACCCCAGAAACGGCATCATCTCACCGTCCACGGTTTTCTCATCGAGCAGGATCGCCACAAATCCACCGGCGCGCAGATGGCGCACCATCGCCTTGGTGCCATTTGGCCCCGTGGTCAGCGCAGGCCGTCCGCCCTGCTCAATGCCGCGTGACAAGAGCCGCTGATAGTGGCGGTTGCTCTGACGCCGATAGACCCCGGCGGTTTCCATACCGCGATGCTTCAGCACCGCGCGCACAGCTTCCCATTGCCCGAAATGGCCGGACACAAGGATCGCCCCTTTGCCTTCGGCGCGGGCCTTCTCCAAAATCTCAAGACCGGGGCCTGAGATGTGGAAATGCTCCTGCCCTGCCTGAAACTCGGTGTTGTGGAACACCTCAAACAGGGTGCGCCCCATGTTCTGCCCCATCTTCCGGCTCAGGGCCAACCGCTCCGCCCGCGGCATATCCGGATAGATGCGCAGAACCTCCCGGTCAAACCGCCGCCGCGCAATCGGAATCCAGCGCATGACCCAGCCAATCATATTGCCAAGGCTGCGCGCCCGCTTGTCATACCTGCGCCATTTCGACGAGGTCAGCGCGGTCCACAAAGGAATATAGCGGAGATGTTGCCAGATGTATTTTACAGGACGTGCAAGCATTTGCTCTGTATGGGCTAGTTTGCGGGTATGTCCAATCCAATAAGTGTCACACCCGCAAAAATCTGAAATGCGCGTTTAAAAAACGCCGTGATCGGCGATCTTACGCCAATGCGCGCTTCATGCTTAATGCGCAGCCTCTTCACCTTTGCCAAAGATCGCGCCCCAGATCGGGCCAATCACCTTGGTCGCCACCGGGATCAAAGCCGCGCCCAGCACGAGGCCAAAGACCCCATCCATCGCCGCCTTGCTGGTCCATTCCACAAAGCCCTCATAGGCCGCCGGAACCGCATGGCCCGCCGCATAGGCCCAATCATGGATATGATGGCCAAGCCAGCCAAAGCCCAGCTCTTCCAGACCATGGATCACAATAGAGCCGCCAACCCACAGCATCGCTGCCGTGCCAACAAGGGTCAGCAGCTTCATGAAATAGGGCATGCCACGCACCAGCCCGCGGCCAATCGCACGGGTCAGCGACCAATCACCGCCCGCATACATCGCCAGCCCCACATCATCCATCTTCACGATCAGCGCCACAGAGCCATAGACCGCCACGGTGATGCCCACCCCGGCCAGCGCCAATGTGGAGGCTTCCATCCAGAAATTGCTCTCCGGAATGCCCGACAGGATGATGGTCATGATTTCCGCAGACAGGATGAAATCCGTCTTGATGGCGCCTGCGGCTTTTTTCTCTTCCAAATGCGCCGGATCGCCCTCAGCCTCGTCTTCTGCGCCATGATGGGTGTCATGCGGCACAAAGGCGTGCAGCACTTTTTCAGCACCTTCAAAACACAGATAGGCCCCGCCCAGCATCAACAGCGGCGAAATCAGCCAGGGCGCAAAGTTCGCCAGCAGCAATGCCGCCGGCAGCAGGATCAACAGCTTGTTGCGGATCGAGCCCTTGGCGATTTTCCAGATGATCGGCAGCTCGCGCTTGGCCTCAAACCCATGCAGGTATTTCGGTGTGACCGCCGCATCATCGATCACCGCGCCCGCCGCCTTGGCACTGGCCTTCGCCGCGCCTGCCGCCACATCGTCAATCGAGGCCGCCGCCACTTTGGCAATGCCTGCCACATCATCCAACAACGCAAGCAATCCGCCAGCCATCTGCACCTCTCCTGTCGCCCTGTTCCCTTATCGGGTGTTTGATCCTAGATGCCTGATCTGTGCAGATTTGCCTAGGGGGAAGTCTGACCCGAAGATGCCAACCCTGCGCAGCGCAGACAGGAAGGGTCCCGGGTGTTGCGCCTGTGCCCGTTGCGACGCCCCAGCGCTTAACACAGGCGTTTTATGCGCGGAGCCGAAATGGCACCGACGCAATACCGACGGGATACAGCCGCGATACCGCAGGCCAAAACCGCATCAATTTAAGGGTTAACCCGCCGACAATCTCAGCGTTTGCCGAGCCGGTCCAGCAGCGCCTCATTGACCGCAGGCGGCACAAATTTGGACACATCCCCATCCAGCCGCGCGATCTCTTTCACCAGCTTAGAGGCAATCGCCTGATGCTTCAGATCGGCCATCAGAAAGACGGTCTCGATGCTCGCATCCAAGGCACGGTTCATGCCGACCATCTGATATTCATACTCAAAATCCGTGACCGCCCGCAGGCCGCGCACGATGATCTGAGCGCCCACCTCTTTGGCACAATCAATGAGCAGGTTTTCAAAGGGATGCACCAGAATTTCGACGCCGGTCTCTTCCGCCAGCTTGGCGCATTGCCCCTCAATCATCGCCACACGCTCTTCCAGCGAAAACAGCGGGCCTTTGTCGCGGTTGATCGCAACGCCAATCACCAGCCGGTCCACCAATTGTGTGGCGCGGCGAATAATATCGATGTGACCCAAAGTGATAGGGTCAAACGTGCCTGGGTAAAGCGCTGTGCGCATGGCATCCTCCCGTGGTCCTGCGCGCACGCAACATTATTGCGCGGCCATTTGCAAGACCTGTTTTCAGGATAGGTATTTCTGCGGGAGTAAGACGTTGCGGCACCTCAGTGCCCCATGATCATGCCTTCCAATGCGTCCTTTTCCATCGCCAGTTCCGAGAGGCGCGCCTTGACCGTATCGCCCAGCGAAATCAGCCCTACCAGTGCGCCGTCTTCCATCACCGGCATGTGGCGGAACCGCCCCTGGGTCATCTTCTCAAGCACGCTCACCGCATCATCATTGCGCGTACAGGTGACAAGCTCGGTTGTCATATAGTCGTCGATCTTGTCAGACAGACAGCCCACCCCGCGCTTGGCAAGCTGGCGCACGATGTCGCGCTCAGACAGAATGCCCAGCGGCACAACGCCGTCCTCAGACACGATCACCGTGCCAATGCCTTTATCGGAAAGGATTTTTGCCGCATCAGACACCAAGGTTCCGGGCTTCACCGTCAGCACACCTTCGGACCCTTTGGACTTGAGTATCTGATGAACGAGCATAGTGACCTCCGATATAAACTATAAGTAAGTCAAGCGTTGCCGCTCCTTAAACGCATGTCAAGCTTGCGCTTCCAGATGGGCCACCTCTTGCCGCATGCCTTCACAGAGCGCCTCAGAGAAGCGGTTGAGCCGCTCCAGCCGCCGATCATCCGCATGCCGTATGAGATAAAAGCTCCGGGTCAGGGAAATCTGATCCGGCAATATCTTCACCACACCCCGTGCTGAGGGAATGGCAAAGTCATGCACCACCCCGATGCCCGATCCCGTGCGCACCCAGTTGAACTGCACCGAGGCCGAGTTTGACGCAAGGCGCACCCGCTCCACACCCACCTCGCTGAGGTAGTCGAGCTCCTTGTCAAAAATCATGTCCGGAATATAGCCGGTCACCAGATGGTCTTTGAGGTCGGCCACCTCATTGATCTTGGGATGATTGCGCAGATACCAGCGCGCCGCCCCCAGATGCAGCTTGTAGTCAGTGATCTTCTGAACCGTCAGTCGCCCGGCCGTGGGCGCACTTACGGCGACCACCAGATCGGCCTCACGGCGCGACAGGCTCACCACGCGAGGCAGCGCCACAATCTGGATATCCAGATCCGGGTTGTCCTCCGCAATCCGCGCACAGACCTGCGGCAACAAAAAATTGGCCACACCGTCCGGGGCCCCGATACGGATCTGCCCGGACAGCCCTGTACTTTGCCCCACCATTTCCTCGGTGGCTTCCTGCAGGCTCTGCTCCACCCGAAGCGCGTGGCTCATCAGGCGCTGCCCTGCGTCCGTCAACGCATAGCCTGTTGGCGATTTCACAAACAGCGGTGCCTCAAACGCGGTTTCCAGCCGCGCCACACGCCGCCCCACCGTTGCCGGATCCACCTGTAGCCGCCGCCCGGCCGCCGAAAGGCTCTCTTCGCGCGCCACCGCCAGAAACACCCGCATGTCATCCCACTGAACCATCACCCTGTCCCCTCTGTATTTTTGCAAAACAGTTTTGAACAGTTGTCTCTTTTCCACACATTTTTGCAAGCCTATTGTGTCGCCAAAGTTCAATGGAGGATGCCATGAAAGAGCTCACGCATTATATCAACGGCGAACACGTCAAAGGGACATCCGGCCGCTTTGCCGATGTTTTCAACCCGGCAACAGGCGAAGTTCAGGCCAAAGTGCCGCTGGCCAACAAGGCGGAAATGGACGCCGCCGTGGCCGCCGCCGCCGCCGCGCAGCCTGCATGGGGCGCGGTCAACCCGCAGCGCCGCGCACGTGTGCTGATGAAGTTTGTGGACCTGCTGCACCGCGACATGGACAAGCTGGCCGAAGCGCTGTCCTCTGAGCACGGCAAGACCTTCCCGGACGCCAAAGGCGACATCCAGCGCGGTTTGGAAGTGGCGGAATACTGCATTTCCGCACCGCAGATGCTCAAAGGTGAATACACCGACGCCGCAGGCCCGGGCATCGACATCTACTCCATGCGCCAGCCGCTGGGCGTGACCGCGGGCATCACCCCGTTCAACTTCCCCGCCATGATCCCGATGTGGATGTTTGCCCCGGCCATCGCCTGCGGCAACGCCTTCATCCTGAAACCATCTGAGCGCGACCCATCCGTGCCTCTGATGCTTGCCGAACTGCTCGAAGAAGCGGGTCTGCCAAAAGGCATCATTCAGGTGGTGAACGGCGACAAAGAAGCCGTCGACGCGATCCTCTATGATGACGTGATCCAATCTGTTGGCTTCGTGGGCTCCACCCCGATTGCCGAATACATCTACGGCACCGGCTGCGCACAAGGCAAACGTGTACAGTGCTTCGGCGGCGCCAAGAACCACATGATCATCATGCCCGACGCTGACATGGACCAAGCGGCAGATGCGCTGGTTGGTGCAGGCTACGGTGCGGCAGGCGAACGCTGCATGGCGATCTCCGTGGCCGTGCCTGTGGGCGAAGAGACCGCAGACAAGCTGCGCGACAAGCTGATCCCACGCATCGAAAAGCTCAAAATCGCGCCTTACACCGCCGGTGACGATGTGGACTACGGCCCGGTTGTGACCGCCGCCGCCAAAGAAAACATCCTGCGTCTGGTGCAATCCGGCGTGGATCAGGGCGCGGATCTGGTGGTTGATGGCCGCGACTTCAACCTGCAGGGCTATGAAGACGGCTTCTTTGTGGGGCCGCATCTTTTTGACAATGTCACCAAAGACATGGACATCTACAAAACCGAGATCTTCGGCCCGGTCCTCTCCATGGTGCGCGCAAAATCCTATGAGGAAGCGCTGGGTCTGGCGATGGATCACGAGTACGGCAACGGCACCGCGATCTTCACCCGTGACGGCGACGCCGCCCGTGACTTTGCCAACCGCGTGAACGTCGGCATGGTGGGTGTGAACGTGCCAATCCCTGTGCCACTGGCTTACCACACCTTTGGTGGCTGGAAGAAATCCGCCTTTGGTGACCTGAACCAGCACGGCCCGGATGCGTTCAAATTCTACACCCGCACCAAAACCGTGACCTCCCGCTGGCCATCCGGCATCAAAGAAGGCGGCGAGTTCCACTTTAAGCAGATGGATTGATCGAAAAACCAATCTGTGTTCATCTACCGGAAGGGGCGGCTTGGCCGCCCCTTTTTGGGGTCAAACATGGGGTGTGAATGTCGGTCTCTTTCAAAATACTGTCCTCTCTGGGCGTGGTCTATGTACGCTATGAGGGCTTTGCCAATATGTCTGACACGCTGACCGCCTTTGCCGAATACGCCCAACATCCGGAGTTCCGCCCCGGCCAAAAACAACTGGTGGATCTCACCCATCTCACCGGATGGGACGAAGACTTTCTCGAACTCATGAAAATTCAGGCCCAAAAGGCCGACGCCTTCACCGGCAACAACGCCCAGACCCTGATCGTCTACCTCGCCCCCACACCCGCAGGCCAGAAACTCGCCCGCATCGCCCTGCGCAGCTGGGAGCCTTTCCCCGCCGTGGTGCCCATGGTGCAGGAAAAAGAGCAGCCCGCCCTGTCGATCCTTGGCCTGCCATATGACACGATCAACCAGCTGTTGAGCCGCGCTGTTTGAGCGCCCGTCAGCTCTTAAACTTTTAGACATTTTGTCCGTATTGGAGCGCCCATACCCCTGCGTTTTAAGGTGGCGTTAAACCCGCCACCTCAGTAGTGATCGCCAGTTCGTCACCACACGAAGAGTCCCTATGGCGCGCGCGACACTCCCAAACCTCTCCACAGTCACAGCCTTCATTCAGGCGTTTCTGCTCTCTGCCCTCATGTTCAGCCTGCCCCAGTCCGCGCAGGCGCAAAACGCCGTTTCCGGCGCGCATTTTGATCTGAGAGAGCGTGACTTTCACGAAACGCCTTATGCGATGCTCAACGGCGACTGGTGGTTTGAATTTGGCGCGCATCTGACACCGGAAGAGGCCCATGATGCTTTCATAGCAGACAATCTGGACGCCATTGCGGTGCCATCGGACTGGCGCGACACGCTCACTGAGGCCAACACCAACCCGTTCTCCCACGGCATCGCCACCTATCTCAGCCGCATCTCCCTGCCGGATGATCCCCACAACCATCTGATCCTCGTGTTGCCCCGCGTGGCCGACGCCTATGTGGTTTACTGGATCCCCGCGAATGATCCCGCGAACTGGCACGAACTTGGCGAAGATGGCACCCTCAGCGGCCCCATTGTGCCCGCCCACACCATGCGCGCCTACAGCCTCGAAGACTTTAGCGACGGCTACCTCATGGTACATGTGCGCAAAGAGCTGCAAAGCTACGGCGGCATTCTCCGCGCGCCTTATATCGCGCAATCCGGCGCGTATCAGAACTATCTGCAGATGCTGCGCCTCAGTGACGGCATGGTCATGGGCATCACGCTCTTTGTCTCCATCTTCAACCTGTTCCTGTTCCTGCTCTACCGCAAAGACCCGGCCACGCTGATCCTGGCGCTGGGTGGCTTCGCGCTGTTTTTGCGCGCGCTCACCATGACCGGCACGCTGGAGATCATCCTTGGCATGAACCTGCGCAGCTTCCTGACACGGCTGGAAATCGCAGACGTCCTGCTCATTGCCTGGACCACCTACGCCATGCATCAGGCCCTGCTGTGGCGTCGCTTCAGCAATCTGAAAGGCCCGATCCTGATCGGTATGGTGGGCATGCTCGGCGCGGCCTTCATCTTCACTGCGCCTCTGCCGCAGGTCACCGAAGCCATCTCTCTGGTGCATCTCTATTGTTTCGCAACCTTTGTGCTGATCCTGGCCACCAGCGCCCGCGCCATCAGGCTCAAACAGCCGGACGCATGGTTCTACTCCGTTGGTTGGCTTTTGCCGATGACTGCTGGTCTCCATGACATCTACAGCAGCAACCACTTTGGCGGCGTCTACCTCGCCAATCCGGCGTTTGTGATCTTCATCTCGGTCTACAGCTGGAAGGTCGGCCACCGCGTGATCACCGAACTCAACCGCGCGGAATTCCTGCGTCAGGCCCGCAAGAACCTCACAGAGCTGCATCAAAACGCCATGGCCTCCGCGCGTCACGACCAGCTCACCGGCCTCTTGGACCGCCACGCCTTTGACGATGAGCTGCTACTGGCCTGGCAGGAGAAAGACAGCTGCGACGATGGCCTCTCTCTTGTGGTTTTGGAAATCGAGTCGTTTCAGGCCATCGCAGCCACCCACGGCCAAGAAGCCGCCGACATGACCCTGCGCAGCGTTGCCGAGCTGCTCAGCCATTCACTGCTGCGCAAAACCGATCGGATCTGCCGCTACCAAGAGGCCTCTTTCATGTTTCTGTTGCCTTGCGCCAATGGCAGCAAAGCCCGAGAGATCGCCGAACAGGTGCGCCACCGCATAAAACTGCACGAAGTCACCCTCGACGCCGGTGTCCACCTGCGCCTGCAGGCCAGCTTTGGCCACGCCACAGCCGAGCCCAATGCCGAAGGCCACTGCCATCAGTTGGTCCAACAGGCCCAGCTGGCACTGGACCACGCCCAGACCTGTGGCACTGGCATGATCGCGGGCTTTGATGCGCTGACCACCGCCCAGAAAGCGCGGCTGCACTACCGGCTGACCTCGCTCGAAGCCAACAGTGACATCGAGGCCGCACACGTCGAACAGCACAGCCAAAGCTGGACCAAGGCCAGCTAACACCCTCTGCATTTTTGCAAAACCACTCTGCGTTTTCGCCGCGCAATCCTTGGTATTTTGCCGCTTTCTCCCTTTGCAATGCATCGGGATCGGTGTTAATTTAACAACTGTTCAATTCGCGGAGGGGAGGCCGCGAAGCGCGCAGCTTTTGGCGGCTTCGGTCTCTTCCAGCATCAGCACCGCATCCGGCGCACCCTGCGCCCGGGTTGTGACCAGAGGAAGAGACATGGATTTTGCACTGACCGAAGAACAGACCCTGATCTTTGATATGGCCAAAGGCTTTGGCGAAGAGCACATCGCCCCTTTTGCCCAAGACTGGGAAGCCGCAGGCACCATCCCCAAAACCCTCTGGCCGCAAATTGCAGAGCTGGGTCTGGGCGGCATCTATGTGTCTGAGGCTTACGGCGGCTCCGGCCTCTCCCGCCTTGACGCCACACTGGTCTTTGAAGCCCTCGCCATGTCCTGCCCCTCCGTTGGCTCCTTCCTGTCGATCCACAACATGTGTGGCGGCATGATCGACAAATTCGGCTCTGAGGAGACCAAACAGAAATGGCTGCCCGACCTCTGCGCCATGAACAAAGTCTTTTCCTATTGCCTGACGGAGCCCGGCTCAGGCTCTGACGCCTCCGCCCTCAAAACCCGCGCTGAACGCAGCAACGAAGGTTATGTGCTCAACGGCACCAAAGCCTTCATCTCCGGCGGCTCCTATTCAGATGCTTACGTCTGCATGGTGCGCACCGGCGAGGACGGCCCCAAGGGCATCTCCACTGTGGTGGTTGAAGACGGCAGCGAAGGACTGTCCTTTGGCGCATTGGAAAAGAAAATGGGCTGGCTTGCCCAACCCACTTCTCAGGTACAGTTTGACGATTGCAAAGTGCCCGCCGACAATCTGATCGGCGAAGAAGGCAAAGGCTTCAGCTACGCCATGAACGGTCTGGACGGCGGCCGCCTCAACATCTCCGCCTCAGCCCTTGGCGGCGCGCAGAAAGCACTCGATATGACCGTGCAATACATGTCAGAGCGCAAAGCCTTCGGCAAATCCATCAACCAGTTTCAGGCGCTCCAGTTCCGTCTGGCTGAGTATGAAACCAAGCTTCAGGCCGCCCGCACCTTCCTGCGTCAAGCCGCATGGAAGCTCGACAACGGCGACCACGAGGCCACCAAATTCTGCGCCATGGCCAAGCTCATGGTGACCGACGCTGCATTTGAAGTGGCCAACGGCTGTTTGCAACTGCACGGCGGCTACGGCTATCTCGCGGACTATGGCATCGAGAAAATCGTGCGCGACCTGCGCGTGCACCAGATTCTGGAAGGCACCAACGAAATCATGCGCCTGATCATTTCCCGCCAGATGATCGCGGCGTGACCCAAAGACGGAGCGCAGACGTGTCTGACATCCACATCCGCAAGGCTGGCCAGACCGGCCGCATCACCTTCACCCGCACCAAAGCGCTCAATGCTATGTCTTATGACATGTGCCGCGCGATTGAGGCCGCGTTGGACACATGGCGCGCGGATGACGCGGTCAAGATGATCGTGATTGATGCGGAAGGCGACAAAGCCTTCTGCGCGGGCGGCGACATTGCCGAACTTTATGACACCGGCACCAAGGGCGATTTTGCCTTTGGCCAGACCTTCTGGGCCGATGAATACCGCATGAACGCCAAGCTGTTTGAGTTCCCCAAGCCTGTGGCCAGCTTCATGCAGGGTTTCACCATGGGCGGCGGTGTGGGCGTCGGCTGTCACGGCTCCCACCGCATTGTGGGCGACAGCAGCCAGATTGCCATGCCCGAGGTTGGCATCGGCCTTGTCCCTGATGTGGGTGGCTCGCTCATTTTGGCGCAGGCCCCGGGGCGTCTGGGCGAATACCTCGGCCTCACCGCGGCCCGTCTGAGCGCGGCAGACGCAATCTACGCAGGTTTTGCCGATTACTACATCCCCGAAGACAGCTGGCCAGACCTCATCTCCCGGCTGGAAGAGACCGGCGATTGGGAGCTGATCGACGCCGCCGCACAGCCCGTGGCCTCCGGCCCGCTGAAACAACAGAGCGATCAGATCAACGCCCATTTCGGCGGCGAGCGCCTGAGCGACATTCTCACTTCACTGCAAGACAGTGACAGCGACTTTGCCAAAAACGCGCTCAAGAAACTCTCGCGCAACTCTCCCATCGCCATGGGGGCGGCTCTTGAGATCATTCACCGCGTACGCGGCCTGCCTGAAATCCGCTTCGCGCTGGATCAGGAATACCGCTTCACCTTCCGCGCCATGGAAAATGGCGATTTTCTGGAGGGCATCCGCGCACAAATCATCGACAAAGACCGCAATCCGCAATGGAAATACACATTGCAAGCGCTCCCGCCCATGGCTGTCACCAATATGGTGCTGCCCCTTGGCGCGGATAAGCTGACGTTTGAATAAGGGAGGCAATCGCCATGAAGATCGGATTTATTGGACTTGGCAACATGGGCGGCCCCATGGCGGCCAATCTGGCCAAGGCAGGCCACGAGGTCACAGGCTTTGACATGGCAGATGTAGCCATCGAAGGCGTCACCATGGCCCCTTCCGGAGCCGAGGCCGCTGCGGGCGCTGATATGGTCATCACCATGCTGCCCAATGGCGCGATCCTGCGCGCTGTGGCGGCGGAAATCATCCCCGTGATGTCCCCAGGTGCAGGCTTTGTGGACTGCTCCACCGTGGATGTGGACAGCGCCCGTGCGGTCGCAGGCCACGCCGTTGCCGCTGGCCTCCTGCCCGTGGACGCGCCGGTGTCCGGCGGTGTTGGCGGCGCAGCCGGTGGCACGCTGACTTTCATGGCGGGCGGCTCCCAAGAGGCTTTCGCCAAGGCCGATCCTCTGTTTGACATCATGGGGCAAAAGGCTGTGCATTGCGGCGACGCGGGCGCTGGTCAGGCCGCCAAGATCTGCAACAACATGATCCTGGGCGTGACCATGATTGCCACCTGCGAAGCCTTTGCGCTGGCCGACAAGCTCGGGCTTGACCGTCAGTCGATGTTTGACGTGGTCTCCACCTCCTCGGGCTACAGCTGGACCATGAATGCCTACTGCCCTGCCCCCGGCGTTGGCCCGCAATCACCGGCCGACAACGACTATCAGCCGGGCTTCGCCTCCGAGCTCATGCTCAAAGACCTTCGTCTGTCCCAACAGGCCGCGGAAAGCGCGGATGCAGACACGCCAATGGGGCAAGCCGCCGCCGCGCTTTATGAGCAGTTTGTGGAAAACGAAGGCGGCCTTGGCACCGATTTCTCCGCCATGCTGCCACGCTTTGAGAAACGCGGACGCGGTTAACAAAGCGCCAGCACAGCGATCAGTCAAAGTTAACAGCCGCGCCCCCAAAGGCGCGGCTTTTCTTATTTTTACAGGCCGTTTCTTGGTTACCAAATCCCGTGCCTGCCCCCAAAATTGGTTAATCTTTCCCTACCATTGCCCCTTTTGCGCCTTTTTTGACCGCATAGCTGTTGTTGCCGAAACGGAAACAAAAATCGCACGGCACAAGAGCAGACCGCTGAGAGGGGCATCAGATGGCGATCGCAACGGAACTGAACATCAACACATCGGCCACCGCCGATGCCATGGCCGCCGAAATCTTCGGCGATCCCTCCCGCATCGTCTCGTCACAGTATGTCGGAGACACGCTCAGCTCGGGCATCTACACCGGCGCCGACAGCACCAGCCCCGGCGTCGCCCCGGCGGACAGCGGGGTCATCCTCTCCACTGGTTATGCGCGTGATTTCACCAACAACAGCGGCACCACCAACACCAATGTGCGCGGCAACACCTCCACCAACACCACCGGCGAAAACAACAACGCGCTGTTCAACGCCGCCGCTGGCACCAACACCTTTGACGCCTCTTATATGGTGATTGATTTCAACGGCTCCGCCGGGGAACTGCTCACCATCGACTTCGTGCTCTCCTCCGAAGAATACCCCGAATTTCTCAGCTACAATGACGCCATCGGGGTCTGGGTGAACGGGGTGGAAGCCCAGATCTCCGTCGGCGACGGCTCAGCCTCCATCGGCAACATCAACGACGCCAATGAAAACATCTACGTCGACAACAGCAATGATCAGTTCAACACCGAAATGGACGGCTTCACCGTTACCCTGACCTTCGTGGCTCCTCTACAGGACGGGGTGAACGAACTGGTCATCGGCATCGCGGACGCAACCGACAGCAACTACGACTCCAACCTTCTGATCGCAGGCGGCTCGGTGCAGACCGCCATTGTGGCGCAGGATGACGAGGTCTCCATCAAATTCGGCGGCAGCAAGACCCTCGATGTCTTGGACAACGACAACTCCACCGCAGGCCCAACCCTGACCATCACCCATATCAATGGCATTCCCGTCAGCGCGGATCCCACCACCGGCCTTCCCGACAGCGTGATCCTCGACACCGGTCAGGAGGTGACCCTCAACCCCGATGGCACCCTCACCGTGGATGCTGACACCGACAATGAAACCGTCTATTTCAACTACACCATTGAGGATTCCGCAGGCGAGACCGACACCGCGCTTGTGGAGATCGAACAGCGCCCGCCCTGTTTCACACCCGGCACCCTGATCCGTACCGCAGAGGGCGATATTCTGGTCGAGGACCTGCGCGCAGGCATGCTGGTGGAAACATTAGACTCCGGCCTGCAACCCATTGTCTGGATCGGCAAATCCGAAATGCCACCCCGCCCGGAATCCCTGCCGATCCGCATCAAGGCCGGCGTGCTGGACAACGACCGCGATCTGGTGGTCTCCCCTCAACATCGCGTGCTGATCTATGGCGCGCGCGCGGAGCTGCTGTTTGGCTGTGATGAGGTTCTGGTCAAAGCCAAAGACCTCGTGGACGGGCGTGATGTCACCATCTGCGAGAGCACATCTCCGGTCACCTATTTCCACATCCTCATGTCCCAGCATGAGCTGCTCCTGTCCGAAGGCCAGTGGAGCGAGAGCTTTCAACCCGGCATGCAAACCCTGCGCAGCTTTGACCCGATCGCCAACCGCTCCCTGCGCGCGGTGATGAACCGCCGCGGCATCGGCCTGAGCGACATCTCAGCCCGCCCGAGCCTGCGCAGCTACGAGACGCGCGCGCTGATGGCGGCTTGATCAGCGACAACGCTCAAGTTGCCATCGCTTCCAGCGCCAGCCTCGTCTCTTCGTCTGCCGGGAACATCATCTCTATGCGCAGTTCCGAAAGCGCAATATCCTCTGTCGAGCCAAACTGGCTGATGGTGGAGAAAAAGGACATCCTGACTCCACCGAACTCATAAATCGCCGGGATAATCGCAGGCTTCATCCCTTCCAGAGCCCATCCTTCGGATGTCAGCAGATCAGACATCCGCGTTATGGCACTTTCCAGCACATCGTCATGCCCAAAATGCGCGCTTTCCACACGCAGGCGTGCCACCATATGCGCGAGAATTTCCTGATAATTCACAAGGGCTTGCCTCAGGACATTCGAGTTGATCATCATCTCAATCAGACTGTCTCCGCGCGCCATTCCCAACCCGGCCAGAATGCGCTCAGCAACTCCATTGACAGCCACCAAATTCCAGTGCCTGTCGATCGCCACCGCTGGATAAGGTTCATGACGTTTCAGCGTCCAGTCCACTGCCGCCTGAACCGGTGCCATTTCTTCGGCACTCAAATCGCGCTTGGCATAAGCCGGGCTCAATCCCGCCGCCATCAGCAGGCGGTTGCGCTGCGCAATCGGCACATCCAACTGCTCACAAAGCCGCAACACCATCCCGCGGCTGGGTCGCGAACGCCCTGTCTCTAGAAACGAGATGTGCCGCGCACTCACCCCGGCAGACAGCCCCAGATCCAGCTGGCTCACCCGCCGTGCCTGCCGCCATTCCTTCAAGGTTGCTCCAAACTCCAGCCCCACAGCGCCCCTCCCTGCTCTCCCGTCACCATACCGCAGATCTGCGCCCGCGCACTTACCTCAGAGGTAATTGTTTTGCCGCATGAAGCCGCGCAGCCTTCGGTCATCAGACAAAGGAGCACCTCAAATGACACAGGATCGCGTCATCACCTCTCTCAAATGCGGCTGCGGCCTCTCCATCGCCATGGGGCTCGGCGCCCTGCTCGCGTTGCTCACTCAATCCTTCGGCCTGCTCAGCTGGTTCAGCGATCTGGTCCACCTGCCACTGGATGACCAGCAGCGTTTTTCAGACAAAACGGATCAGGTTCTCGCAGCCATCGGTGGCGGCGTGCTCGTCGGCCTCGGCGTGACACTGTGGCAAGTCATCACGCTGGTCTATGTCAAAGACCCACAAACCGGCGGCAAAATCATCTCCTACGGGATCTGGAGTTGGTTTGTGGTCGACAGCCTCGGCTCCATCGCCGCAGGCGCGTGGTTCAACGCAGTGCTGAATCTTGGCTTCCTGCTGATGTTCATCCTGCCGCTCCGGCTGGCCGACACAGCACACACGCCCAAAGCCGCCTCCCGCATTTGACCCAAACACAGGCTTCAGACCAGCGCGGCCCGCTGAAGGGCCGCCCTTTTCTCATTCGTCAAATATCCTGGGGGTGAAGGCCGCAGGCCGAGGGGGCAACGCCCCCTACCTAACATTGCAAACCTCCCTCAGCGCCAGCGCTACTCCGCCGCCACCTTCTTCTTAGGAGCCAGCATGTCTTTCAGATAACGCCCGGTGTGGCTGGCCGCGACCTTGGCGACCTTTTCCGGCGTGCCTTTGGCGACAATCTTACCACCGCCGTCACCACCTTCCGGGCCAATATCAATGATGTGATCCGCGGTCTTCACCACATCCAGATTGTGCTCAATCACCACAACCGTATTGCCCTGATCGACCAATTCATGCAGCACTTCCAAAAGCTTGCGCACATCCTCGAAATGCAAACCGGTGGTCGGCTCATCCAGAATATAGAGCGTGCGACCGGTGGAGCGCTTCGCCAGCTCTTTGGAGAGCTTCACGCGCTGCGCCTCACCGCCTGACAGGGTCGTCGCCTGCTGGCCCACCTTGATGTAGCCCAGACCAACCCGCATCAGCGCGTCCATCTTGTCACGGATGCTCGGCACCGCTTTGAAAAACTCCTGCGCCTCCTCCACGGTCATATCCAGCACATCGGCAATGCTCTTGCCTTTGAACTTGATCTCCAGCGTTTCACGGTTGTAGCGCGCGCCTTTGCAGGTCTCACATTCCACATACACGTCCGGCAGGAAGTGCATCTCGATCTTGATGACCCCGTCGCCCTGACAGGCCTCACAGCGCCCGCCTTTCACGTTGAAGCTAAACCGCCCCGGCTTATAGCCGCGCGCCTTGGCCTCCGGCAGCCCGGCAAACCAGTCCCGTATCGGCGTGAACGCCCCAGTGTAAGTGGCCGGGTTGGAGCGTGGCGTGCGTCCGATCGGACGCTGGTCAATGTCGATCACCTTGTCCAGATGCTCCAGACCCTTGATGGTTTCACAGGGCGCAGGGGTCTGGCGCGCGCCATTGAGGCGCATGGAGGCGGTTTTAAAGAGGGTTTCAATGGTCAGCGTGGATTTACCACCCCCAGACACACCGGTCACACAGACAAATTTGCCCAGCGGGAAGTCCGCCGTGACCTTCTTGAGGTTGTTGCCCGTGGCCTTCACCACGCTCACGGTCTTGCCGTTGCCTTCACGCCGCTCCGTGGGCACCGCGATCTCCCGCGCACCGGACAAATACTGCCCGGTCAGCGATTTTGGATCGGCGGCAATATCTGCTGGCGTGCCTTTGGAGACCACCTGCCCGCCATGCACCCCGGCCCCCGGGCCTATGTCAAAAACATAATCCGCCTCGCGCACTGCCTCTTCATCATGCTCCACCACAATCACGGTATTGCCCTGATCGCGCAGGTTCTTGAGCGTCGTCAACAGCCGGTCATTGTCACGCTGGTGCAGGCCGATGGAGGGCTCATCCAGCACATAGAGCACCCCGGTCAAGCCAGAGCCGATCTGGCTGGCCAGACGGATCCGCTGGCTCTCCCCGCCAGACAAAGTGCCACTTGAACGAGACAGCGTAAGGTATTCCAATCCCACGTTATTCAGGAACCCAAGGCGCTCTTGAATTTCTTTCACAATCGCCCGCGCGATCTCTTGCCGCTGCGGCGTCAGGCTCGCAGGCACGCTCTCAATCCAGGCCAGCGCCTCGCGGATCGACAGCTGCACCACATGGCCCACATGTTTCTCCGCAATCCGCACCGCCAGCGCCTCTTCGCGCAGACGGTGGCCGCGGCAAGCTCCGCAGGGACGGTTGTTCTGATAGTTCTCAAACTCTTCGCGGATCCAGTTGCTGTCGGTCTCGCGATAGCGGCGTTCCATATTGGGGATCACGCCTTCAAACACCCGCGACACCTGATAAACGCGCCCGCCTTCGTCATAGCGGAATTCGATTTCCTCATCGCCGGAGCCATACAAGAAAACCTGCTGGACCTTCTTGTCCAGATCCTTCCACGGGGTGTTCTTGTCAAAGCCATAGTGCTTGGCGAGGCTTTCAATGGTCTGCAGGAAGTAAGGCGATTTGCCCTTCCGCCACGGTGCCAACGCCCCGTCATAGACCTTCAGCGTGACATCCGGCACCACCAGCCGCTCATCAAAGAACAGCTCCTTACCCAAGCCGTCACAATCAGGGCAGGCCCCAAAGGGCGCGTTGAAGGAAAACAGCCGCGGCTCGATCTCAGGGATGGTGAAGCCACTGACCGGACAGGCAAATTTCTCACTGAAGGTGATCCGCTCCGGATCGCCCTCCTTGGGGGCGGTCTCCAGCACAGCAATGCCGTCGGCCAGATCCAGCGCGGTGCGCAGGCTGTCCGCCAGCCGGGTCTCCATGCCCTCACGCACCACCAGACGGTCGACCACCACGTCAATGTCATGGCGGAATTTCTTATCCAGCGTCGGCGGCGTGTCGAGCTCATAGAACTCCCCATCCACCTTCACCCGCTGAAAGCCCTGCTTGCGCAGCTCAAGGAACTCCTTGCGGTACTCGCCTTTGCGGTCGCGCACAATCGGGGCCAGCAGATAGCCGCGTGTGCCTTCCTCAAGGCCCATGATCCGGTCGACCATGTCCTGCACCTGCTGCGCCTCAATCGGCAGGCCGGTGGCAGGCGAATAGGGCGTGCCCACGCGGGCAAACAGCAGACGCAGATAGTCATAAATCTCCGTCACCGTGCCCACTGTGGAGCGCGGGTTTTTGGAGGTGGTCTTCTGCTCAATCGAAATCGCCGGTGACAGGCCGCTGATGTGATCCACATCCGGCTTTTCCATCATATCAAGGAACTGGCGCGCATAGGCGCTCAGGCTCTCGACATAGCGCCGCTGCCCTTCCGCATAGATTGTGTCAAAGGCCAGCGAGGATTTTCCGGAGCCCGACAGGCCGGTGATCACCACCAGCTGATCGCGCGGAATATCCACGTCGATGGATTTCAGATTGTGCTCGCGCGCCCCGCGCACCTCGATATTTTTCAGCTCGGCCATCAATACCCCCAACGGCTGCGGCAGCAGACAGCGGCCCCACGGACTCACTGCCCCTCAGTTATCGCGAACATACAGAGAACAAAACCATTCGCCAAGCCCGTTCGCAAGGCCCACACATAATCAGGGTTGATTACGTTTTGAACCCCTCACCGGATGACGCTTTTTCGCGCACGGGCGCGGGCCAATCCCAGATGCGCAAACGCCCCCGCCAAAAGCGCCGCAAGGATCACCACAATCATCCCGCCATAGCCCGAAACCGCCAGAACACCCAGAAGGATCGGCGTGCCAATCGTGTTGCCCAGATTGCCCGCCTGCGCAAACACCCCATTGGCATCCGCCCGGTCAGCGGCAGTCTCGTTTAGCACAGGCACGAGCGCAAAGCTCGCCCCTTGGATCAGGCCAAGCGCCCCGGCAAAGATCAAACACACCAAAGGCGCGCCCGGCAGGATCAGCAACATGGCCGCTGCCCCCGCAGAGGCCAGAAAGCCGCAGACAATCACTTGCAAAACAGAAAGATAGCGCAGCAGCCACACACCCAGCGTCATCGAAGTCACCATACTCATAAACGGCATCGCCCCTACGGTGAAGGTCCGCCACTCCGGTGCGATAAAGGGCGGGATCAGGGTCAGCAGGCTCACAAAACAGAAGGTGTAAAACAGCCAGCCCACCGCAGCCGCATTCAAAAACGGCGAGCGGTAAATCTCCCAATGCCGCCTCAACAGCCCGCGAAGGCTCAGCCCGCCCGGCGCGCTTGGCGCATCCTCTGGCAGTTTGAGCAGGCTCACCGCCACCACGCTGCCCGCCATCCAGATCGCATGGGCCAGAAACATCGCCTGCACACCATAGCTTGCCACCAAGGGCCGTCCGACCCAGGCAAACAGCGCAAAGGCCACACCAAAAAACGTGCCCCACAGCGTCAGCGAAAAGGCGCGCTTTTCCTCCGGCGCAACACGCGCGATCAAGGTCGGAGCCGCCACCACAATCGCCAGATGCGCCAGCCCTTCGATCACACGGCTCACAAGGAACGCGTCAAACGACACCCCCATCGCCTGCACCAAAGACACCACCGCGCTCAACGCCAAACCGCCAATCAACGTCCGGCGAATGCCGATGCGGCTTGCCAACACGCCAGAGACCACCCCCAACAAAATCCCCGCCGTGCCAAGGATCGACAGCGCAAAGCCCAAACTGGCCCCCGCTTCGGGATAGAGCAAACCAATCTGGTCAAAGGTCACGCTGATCTTGGCAAACTGCCCCGCCGCGCCAATGCCCGCGAGCCAGATCACCACAACCGGCCAATACCATTGTGTTCTGCTCACCCAAACACTCCTTGAAACACCTCCGTCAGAGCGGAGGCGCATCTCAAATTCTCTTGTTCTTACAATCAGATGTGGATCACACGATCATAGGCATCGAGCACGCTTTCATGCATCATCTCGCTCAGCGTCGGATGCGGGAAGACAGTCTCCATCAACTCCGCTTCCGTGGTCTCCAGCTGCCGCCCGACCACATAGCCCTGAATGAGCTCGGTCACTTCCGCCCCCACCATATGTGCGCCCAGAAGCTCGCCGGTCTTGGCATCAAACACCGTCTTCACCATGCCCTCAGGCTCGCCCAAAGCAATCGCCTTGCCGTTGCCAATGAAAGGGAAACGCCCGACTTTCACATCATAGCCCAGCTCTTTGGCCTTGGCCTCGGTATAGCCCACGCTCGCCACTTGCGGATGACAATAGGTACAGCCCGCAATGCTTTCGGGTTTCACCGGATGGGGCTTCCCACCCGCGATCAGCTCCGCGACCATAACGCCCTCATGGCTCGCCTTATGCGCCAACCACGGCGCCCCCGCGATATCGCCAATCGCATAGAGCCCCTCCACACCAGTGGCGCAATATTGATCGGTCACCACATGGGTCCGGTCAATCTTCACCCCCAGCGCTTCCAGCCCGAGGTTCTCCACATTGCCGACAATCCCCACGGCAGAGATCACCGTGTCAAATTCCTGCGTCGTGAGTTTGCCACCGGTCTCGATATGCGCGGTCACTTTGTCCTTGGCACGGTCCAGTTTCTTGACCATGGATTTCTCAAGGATCTTCATGCCCTGTTTGACAAATTGCTTTTTGGCAAAAGCACTTATCTCAGCATCTTCAACCGGCAAAACGCGGTCCATGACTTCGACAACCGTGGTCTCCGCGCCCAGCGTGTTATAAAAACTCGCAAATTCGATGCCGATTGCACCGGAGCCAATCACCAGCAGTTTCTTGGGCATATGCGGCGGCACCAGCGCGTCCTTGTAGGTCCAGACCCGCTTGCCATCACCCTCAAGCCCAGGCAGTTCTCGCGCCCGCGCGCCGGTGGCCAGCACGATGTTCTTCGCACTCAGCGCCTCAACGCCCTTGTCGGTCTTCACGGAGACTTTGCCTTTGGCGGGCAGCGTCGCCTCCCCCATAAAGACCTCAACCTTGTTCTTTTTCATCAGGAAGGCCACGCCGCTGCTCAGCTGTTTGGCCACCCCGCGTGAGCGTTTGACCACCGCGTCGATGTCATAGCCGATGCCCTCCGCCTTCAGGCCAAAATCCGCCGCCCGTTCCATAAGGTGAAACACTTCGGCAGAACGCAACATCGCCTTGGTCGGAATACAGCCCCAGTTCAGGCAGATCCCGCCCATGTGTTCGCGCTCGACAATGGCAACTTTCAGCCCCAGCTGCGCGCCCCGGATCGCGGCAACATAGCCGCCCGGCCCCGCACCAATGACGATCATATCAAAGGTCTTCTCTGCCATGGTGCTGCTCCTCGCCTGCCAAGTCTTGCTTCAAGATCGGAGCCTACTGGGATTCTCACCCCGCTTCAACAAAGCCGCCCGCGCGCATGACGGGCAAATTTCCGCTAGAGATCGCGTCGCTTTCGGCGCACATTGCGCGCAACAGATAGTCCCGCAATCCCCCGCAATCCCCCGCAATCCCCGGAGCGCTCCCATGAAAAAAACCATAAAAGACCTGCTGCTTGCCCTGCTCAACGCCACCCTCATTCTTGTGGCGCTGTGCCTATTTCTGCTCTGGCAGCTGTCAGGCACCGCCGAACGTGTGGTCGAAAGCTTCGCGCAAAATCTGCAGATTGTGAAACCGATGCAGGAGCGGGTCGCAAACCTGCAAGCAGAGGTCAGCGGATTGCGCAGCGATCTCGCCGCCCTGTCTGAGCAAGGGGCCGCGCAAAACCTGCCGGGCTCCGCCGCCCTTCAGGCCCGCGCCAATGCGCTGCAATCCCAACTTGAGGACATCAACAGCAACCTGCGCACGCTGGCGGAGACGCCAGACCGTCTGATGAGTGCAGGTGTGGAGCAGCTGTCGGCGCGGGCAAGCGCGGGCTTGGGCAAGCTTGCTGCTTGCCACCTGCGACAAACCGGTGACGCGCCGATCAACGAAGGCTCATAAAGCCTGCTGTGGCTTACTGTGCGGCCTGCAAAAGCCGCACGGTGTGGCCATAGCCGCCTTTTTCAACATAAGCGGCTTCCAGCTCTGTTGAGGGCCGCGCCAGTGCTGCGTTGCGATACGGGAACCGGCCAAACTGGCGGATCACTTCGCGATGGGCCTGCGCATGCAAAAGGTTGCTCTCGCAATCTTTCATACGGTCCACAAACATCCGCACACATTGCTCCTGATCACACAGGTTTTCCGAGTGCATCAGCGGCAGAAAGAAAAACTGCCGCGCCGGGCCGTCAATCCTCTGATCCCACTTCTTGTGCAGCGCTGATTTCGCCGCACAGAGCGCCTTCCGGTCCGTGGCAAAAGCGGTGCCACTGCCCCGGAACATATTGCGCGGGAACTGATCTGTGACGATCAGATAGGCCAAGGTGCCGCTGGCATAGGTCAGCCATTGACCCAACCCGCCATCACGCGCCTTTTCCCATGTGCTCATGAACTTATTTCGGATGGTCTCATCCAACACATCAGAGACCTCATACCACCCCTTCGGACCAACTTCATCAAGCCAGAACGAAAGAACTTCTTCGGGACGAACCATGCCCCCACTCCTTCTCAAATTGCTCCCCCCCAAGGAGCTTCGTAATAAAAATGTTACACAGAAACTTCGAGAGCTGAACAGTCACAAATTGCAACGGTGCGACACAGGGCGCGATTGGGGCAACACAGGTGCCCCAATGCCACGCTCGCCTTATCCGGCAGCCGCCTCCTGTTCTTCTTCCATAGCGGTCTCAATGGCCACTTCCTGCGCCACTTCAACAACCAATGGGGAGGCATGGGGCATCACTGCGGTGAAGCTGCCAGTGTCTTCCACAGCCGCCGCCGGACGGCGCGTTGTGCGATAAAGCGCATAGACTGCAAGGGCCGCGAGCAGGAACACGAGGTAGATAAAGAAGCCGCTCGGCCCCACCAGATCCATCGCCGTACCGGTGATCATCGGGCCGGCAATTGCGCCAACCCCATTCACAAACACCAAGCCCCCGGAGGCCGCAGCCATATCCTCATAGTCAAGGAAGTCATTGGCGTGGGCAATCAGCATGGAATAGAGCGGGTTGGAGAACCCGCCAATGACCAGCGCCGCGATCAACAGCAGATAGTAGTTGTCACCCGCCACAAAACCGATTGCGCCCCCCGCTGCGCCAATCACAGAGGCAATCATGATCAGGCGGCGGCGGTCCATCCGGTCACTCAGCCAGCCCAGCGGATATTGGAAGATCGTCGCCCCCACATAGAAGGCCGCAATGAACACACTGAGCTCGGTCAGGGTCAGCCCGGCACGGGTGGCAAACACCGCCGACATGCCAAACTGTGCAGAGAACACCCCGCCCAGCAGGAACATGCCCACCACCCCAAGCGGGGAGTTGTGAAACAGCTCTTTCAGGCTCATGGGTTTGGTGGTGTCAAACGCAGGTGTCGGCGAAATCGACAGCAAAATCGGCGCAAAGGAAATCGAAACCAGCACCGAGGGGATCACAAACAGCAAAAAGCCTGTGGCATCCGGCACGGTCATCAGCCCCTGCGCGGTCACAATCCCGATCATCTGCACGATCATGTAAAGCGACAACGCCTTGCCGCGCGTCTCATTGCTCGCGGCGTTGTTGAGCCAGCTCTCCGCGGTCACGTACACGCCGGAGAAACAGAACCCCATGATCACCCGCCCCAGAATCCAGGCAATCGGATGCTCCAGCGTCGGGAACAGAATCAAAACCGCCGAGATCATCGAGCCAAGCGCCGCAAAGACCCGCACATGCCCAACCCGCCGGATCATCTCCGGGGTCATCCGGCTGCCGCCGAGAAAGCCGACAAAATAGGCCGACATCACCATCGACATCTCAAAGGTGGAGAACCCCGCACTCTCGCCGCGAATACCCAGCAGCGTGCCGTGCATGCCGTTGCCCACCATCAAGAGCAACATCCCCAGAAGCAACGCCCAGGCGCCTTTAAAAAACTCAACCATTCTGAGACCTTCTCACCTTTGCATCCATTTGCAAATGCCGCGTGCACCCTATCGCTGTCAATCACGACAAACAGATGTCGTTTTGCACGCAGCCTGAATTATTTATCAGCGCAGCACCACTATCGCCTGCGCCTGCCCTGCCACCAGAGCCGTTTTCTCATTCCCGAAATATCCCGGGGGCGTGGGGGCTGGCCCCCGCTCAAACCTGCGTATGGGGGCTGCCCCCCATTACAACCTGTGTGTGGGGGCTGGCCCCTACACCATCAGCGCTGCGACGCCCCCCTTTAGGGGAGCAACAGCGACGCATCCCCGTAAGAGAAGAACCGATAGCCCTCTTTCACCGCATGGTCATAGACATTGCGGATCCGGTCCTGGCCCAGCAGCGCACTGACCAGCATCATCAGGGTCGATTTGGGCAGGTGGAAATTGGTCATCAACGCATCCGCCACATGGAATTTAAACCCCGGATAGATGAAAATATCCGTATTACCTTCCCACCGCGCAATCTCTCCGCCCTCTGCGGCGCTTTCAATAAGACGCAGCGCAGTGGTGCCCACCGGGATCACCCGCCCGCCAGCGGCTTTGGTGGCGGCAATCTCCGCCGCCGCCGCCTCGGTCACACGGCCCCATTCGGCGTGCATCTTATGTTCTTTGACGTTCTCGACCTTCACCGGCAGAAACGTCCCCGCCCCCACATGCAAGGTCACATGGGTAAAGCGCACACCGCGCGCCTTCAGCGCCACCAAAAGCGCCTCGTCAAAATGCAGCGAGGCCGTCGGCGCGGCCACCGCGCCGGAGTGTTTTGCCCAGACAGTCTGATAGTCTGTCTTGTCTTTGTCATCCGCTGCGCGTTTGGCGGCGATATAGGGGGGCAACGGCATATTGCCCGCCGCCTCCAAAGCGGCGTCAAAATCATCGCCCTGCAGATCAAACTGCACCACGCCCTGCCCGTCTTCCTTGGACAGCAGCCGCCCCTTCAGACCGGCAGCAAAGATGATCTCTTCGCCCTCGCGGATTTTCTTCAACGGCTTGATCAGCGCAGCCCAAGCGCCACCGGCGCGCGGCTCCAGAAGGGTCACCTCCATCCGCGCCTGGGTCTCGCCCTCAGGCCCGCTGCGCACACGATAGCCCGACAGGCGCGCCGGAATAACCTTGGTGTCGTTTAACACCAGCCGGTCACCGGGCTGCAGCCACTCCAGCAGGTCGGTCACCACCCCGTCGATGATCTCATCACCCTTGGCCACCAGAAGCCGCGCAGAGCTGCGCGGTTCCGCAGGGCGTGTGGCAATCAAAGCCTCCGGGAGGTCGAAGTCAAAATCAGAAAGCTGCATCAGAGTTTGCGCCGTATGCTGTGTCAGTTGGAGGGGCTGGCGAGTCAGTTGCTCAGGTCCGGTGGCGGACGGCGGAAAATCTCTCTAAAGAAGCCCGGCGTCAAGGCCGAGAGTGGATTGACCGAAATGGATGTATCGGAGGCCGGACCGCGCATCCGGTAGTTGAACCCGATCAACCCCTCTCCGCGCCGCGCAAAGGGCCGCCCCACCACATTCACCGCGTAAATCGGCGAAATTGTGCCCTGCATATCAAACCATTGCTGCGCAAAACTGTAGGTGCCATTGGCCGAGAGACCGATAGACGGACCAACCGCACTGCTTTCCCCCACAATCAGCTGCGCAGGAGTGATGCGGAATTTGGCAAACACATCTGAGAAAAACAGCCCCGGCCCATTAAGCTGATCAATCAGCCCCACCACGCTGATCGCATTCAGCAACGCCGCAATCGCCGGCACCTGCTGCACCCGCACCGATTTGATGCTCAGCTGGCCATCATATTCGCCCTTGGCGCCGCGCGGGATCAGATCCAGCGTCATGTCGCCGTTCTTGGCGGCTTTGATCACCCCCATCGAGGCTGCAATCTGCCCGCCCTGACTGGATTTTACCTGCACCTGCGTGCCGTTGGCATGGGGCGCCAGCAGCCCGCTCACCGCAGGTCCGCCGTTGAAATTGCCGGAAAACCGCCCGGACAACCCGCCCTGCGTGCTCAGCTCAGCTGACATCGGCGCAAGCCGGATGCCATCGGTCACCACCACCTCATCAAGTTGCGCAGTGATCGGCCCGCTGGCATTGGCAGCCCCTGCCGCACCACCTGCACCGCTGCCGCCGGTGTCGGGCATATTGCGCATGTCCAGACGTCCGCTGGTCAGCTCAAGCGCAGGGGGCGCCGTGCCGCGTCCGCGCAGCCGCCCCGAGCCGCTCAGCCAGCGTCCAACGGTCAGCTTGTCCAAGGTGGCCACCCCCAGCCCGCCGCTTGGGGCAATGGTAATATCGCCTTCTGCCGCCAGCCCCGGCGCTTCAAACCGCACGCTGTCGATGGTGGGCGGCTCCTTCACTGTCATCTCGATGGCCAGGCTGCCGGGTGTCTTTGCCGCTTTGCGCCAGCCAATGGGTGGCACTGACATGCGCACGCCCACCAGATCTGAGGTCAACGTCAGCTTGGGCGGCACATCACGGACGATCTCCATGTCATAATTCAGCGTGCCAACCTCAGAGACGGTGCCCTTGGGCAACCCAACCTCAAATGCCTCCAGAGCCGCTTCGCTCAGCTCCGCCGTCCCCGTCAGCCAACTGCGCCCTTCGTTCTCCTTGCCGCCAAACATATGCCAATGCGCGGTGACAGGGATCTGCGCCAGAGTGCCCTTTCCCTGCACATCCACCCGCTCCGGCGTCGCATGCACCGTGAAATTGCCCTTCATCTCCTTGTCGGGAATGAAATGCGTGCTGGTCACATCCAGCAGATCGCCGGAAATGTCGTAATGCACTTCCTCAGCCGGCAGCTTATCCTTCAAGAGCATCTCTACATGCCCGGCCAGCACCGCGCGCCCGGGGGCAAAATCCACCGGCAGCTTGGCCTTGGTGAAGAGCTTCAGCGGCTCGCGATCCAGAAGCGACAGCACCGCGGTGATTGGGCCTTCCGCCTTCACATCCGCCCGCCCCGGAGAGGGTTTCAGCCGCATATCGAGCACGGTGAAGCTTGATCCGGTCACATCAATCCGGCCTCCCTGATCCGCTTCCACATAGCCCTCTTCCACGGCGACCTGAAACTTGTTGTCTTTGACAATGCCAAAGCCCACGCCACCCTCAATCGGCGGCATGGTTTTCACCGCCCGCACCACCGCGTCCTCAAACTGGAAGCCGACGTAAAGATCAGGTGGCTCCGCCCCGCGAGACCGCACCGCCAGATCCACATTCTTGATCCGCGCCTGCCGGATGTTCTCCGCCACCCATTTGCGCGGCTTTGGCTCCAGACTTTTGGGCCAGACCGAGAGCACATTGGTGGCCTGCACCTCATCCATCTTGCCATTCAGCGCATAATCCCAATGCGGCCCATCCACGCCCAAACGCCCATCCAGCACCACCTGATTTCCCGACTGACGCACCACCAGCTGCCCCAGATCCAGCTCAAACGGATCCAGCTTCAGACGGAAATCCGCAAAACTGCGCTCCAGCGCGATCGGGTCATCGTCCAGATTGCGCGGATTGGCGCGGAACTCGTTCAGCGTCAGCTGCACCAGAAACTCATCCGGCACGCTGCCTTCCGGGCCGCGCAAAAACGCCTCCCCAAAGGCAGACACCCGCACCAGATCGCTGGCCAGCGACAGCTCATCAAAGCGGATTGCGCTGCGCGCAGGCTCATAGGTCAGATAGCTGCGCATGCTCTCAAAGGGCACCGGCCGCACCTCGCCACCGGGCTGCAGAACCCCTTCGTCGAGCTGCAGCGTGGCGTTGACGTCGCCAAGGTGGCCCTGCTCATCAAGGCTCGCCCTCAGCGCGCCCGAAATCGGTGCCCGCAAGATCTGCAACCAGCGCAGCGCCGCCGCCTGAGAGGCAAAATCCTCGCTTGGAATGTCCTGAAAGTTCAGCCCAAAATCCGTGGCCAGAGTGCCATAGCGCGTGGTCAGCGAGGCCTCGATTGTGCTGGCATAGCTGCGCCCGCCCAGCACCGTCATTTGCGATGACAGCTCCACCGTATCGCCTTCACGCCGCAGGGTGACATGCCCGCCATCCACGGTCCACGCCTTGCGCGCGCGCAGATCCTCTAGCCGCAGCGTGACATCCTCGATCACAAAGGCATCCAGATGCGCCAGCGTCGGCAATTCCAGAAACTCTTCGATCTGCTCGCCAAAGGTGAACACATCCGTATCGGTCTGCAACGCGCCCTGCCCGGCAACCTGCCCCAACACAATCCGCAGGCGGCCATCCATCTGCCGCACACCGGTGAGCGTCACGCCCGACACACGCACATCGCGGAACGAGACCTGCCGATCCATCAGCGGCGCAAAGGCAAGGCGCACATTGATCCGCTCCACATTCACCGCGCCGCCGCCGGTCTCCGGCAGAACCTGCACCCCGCGCATCAGAATACTCGGATCCCAGTCCTGCTCAAATTCCAGCGCCACATCCTCGATCCGCACATCAATCGAGGCCAGTTGGCGGCTCAGCTCGGTCTCAATCTTGCTGCGCAGCCATTCCGGCGCAATGATCGGCCCGCTGCTTAGAAGGACCACCCCTGCCGCCGCAATCAACAGCGCAGGCACCGCAAGACTCAAAAGCGCGAGTATGCCAAACCGGCGCACACGGCCCTTTGGCTCACCCTCATCCTCGCCCTCTTCCTCATCGGATTCCGTCGACGCGGCTGAGGTCTCCGGTTCACTCAGCGTGCCCTCTTCCGGCACAGCATCAGACGCAGCATCAGACACAGCCTCTTCCGGCGCATCCGCATCCTGTCCGCGCGCCGCATCCTCCGATGTCTCCGCCTCCAGTGCGGTCCCATCGTGGTGCGCGGCGTCTGCGTCCTCATCGGCCTGCACAGGCGCGTCCCCTTCCGGGGAAGTATCCAGACTGATCTTTGTCAGGGTTGATGCCTCTGTGTGTTCTGATATTCGGAAGCCTGTATCAACAAACTATAACGCCTGGCGCTGTTTGACCCAACCCCGGCAGACATGCCCCCTGGTGGCCCATAACAAGGAGTGTGACCATGATTGATGTCAATGAGATGGCCCCCGATTTCACCTTGCCGTCCACAGGCGGTGCAGAGGTCACTCTCTCTGCCTTGCGCCCTGCGCCGGTTGTGCTGTTTTTCTACCCCCGTGACAACACCTCTGGCTGCACCAAGGAAGCCGTCGCTTTCTCCGGCCTGCTGGCAGAATTTGAAGCCGCAGGGGTCAAGGTATTTGGCATCTCCAAGGACAGCATGGCAAGTCACGATAAGTTTGTTGCCAAACAAGAGCTTACCGTGCCTCTTTTGAGCGATGAAAACGGCTCTGTTTGCGAGGATTTTGGCGTCTGGGCCGAGAAAAAGATGTACGGCAAAACCTTCATGGGCATTGTCCGTAGCACCGTTCTGATTGACAGCACCGGCAAGATCTCGCGCACATGGCCCAAGGTCAAAGTGCCCGGCCACGCCGAAGAGGTGCTCGAGGCGGTGAAGGCGCTCTGATGGTGCAATCTCTTGCAGACATGGCGGTGGAGGTGCTCACCACCGCCGATGGCCGCGCCAAAACGGCCCTTTCCAAACAACATGCCGCCACTTGGTTTGCCGCCCGTGAGGCCGGTGCGCCTTTGCCCATTGGCAAGGCCACGCCGCCGATGCAGCCGGCCCGCCCGGCAGAGCCCGCGCTTCTCGATCCGCGTGACGTGCCCCGTCGCCGCCCCGGCAGCCCGCAGGGGCGCATCGCCATGCTGCATGCCGTCGCCCATATCGAGCTCAATGCGGTGGACCTGCATTGGGACATCATCGCGCGCTTCACCGACACCGAAATGCCGCTTGGGTTTTATGACGACTGGGTGAAATCCGCCGCCGAAGAATCCAATCATTTCAATCTGGTGTGCGACAGCCTTGAAGCTAAAGACAGCTTTTATGGGGCGCTCCCTGCTCACGCCGGCATGTGGCGCGCCGCCGAGGACACGGCCGATGATCTTCTGGGTCGCCTCGCTGTTGTGCCCATGGTGCTTGAGGCGCGCGGGCTGGATGTGACGCCGGGCATGATCAAGATCTTTGAGAACGCCAAAGACGAGCAAACGCTGGAAGCCCTGCGCATCATCTATGCCGAAGAGGTCGGCCATGTGGCCTATGGCTCCAAATGGTTCAACTTCCTCTGCGGCCGCCACGCGCTTGACCCCAAAGAGCAATTTCACGCCCTCGTGCAGCGCTATTTCCACGGCGCGCTCAAGCCGCCGTTTAACGAGGAAAAACGTGCCGACGCCGGTCTGCCACCGGATTTCTACTGGCCTCTCGCCGACGAAGAACCACCGGCCTACGCGCGCTAGCACATCTGCTAACCTCTTCGAAAACATGGTTAATGGCGCGACGCTTGGACGCGCCATCGCCGATCTCGGCGACAATTCGCCGATCAATACGCGCATATGCGCCGTGCCCTGTACCAGAAGGTCAAAATCCTTGCCGCGCCCCCATCGCGCCGTTAAGACTTTGCCGCAAGATATCGGTTAACAGATGTCAGAACATGAATGTCTCGGGGGTGAGGCGTTCGGGGATGGGACAATACGAAGGGTACTAACGTGAGAACACGCCTCGCGATCCGATTGCATTCGGTGCTTGAACGCTTTTTTCCGGAACGACGTCTTTTCCTCAGATCAGACAACGACACCCGCTTCATCCGTCTGCGGCCCAGCACCCAGCTGATCGCCTTCCTTGGCTCCTCTGCCATTGTCGCCTGGACCATCATCGCAACTGCGATTCTGCTGATGGACAGCATCGGCTCCGGCAATTTCCGTGAGCAGGCCAAGCGCGATCAGATGACCTATGAGCAGCGCCTCAATTATCTCTCCGCAGAACGTGACGCGCGCACCGATGAGGCGCTCTCGGCACAGGCGCGTTTTAACACCGCACTGGAGCAGGTCTCCATGATGCAGTCGCAACTGCTTGAATCCGAAATCCGCCGCCGCGAGCTGGAAACCGGCATCGAAGTCATTCAGGCCACCCTGCGCCGCACCATGCAGGAACGTGAGGCCGCGCGCGACGAAGTGGTGGCCCGCGATCAGGCCGAAGCCGAAACCCAGACCGCGCTCATCGGCACCTCGCCGCTGGGCAACGACATGCTGGATGTGCTCGCCACTGCGCTGACCGAAACCGCAGCAGAGCGTGACCAGCTGGTGGCCGACGCCCGCGCTGCCTCTGAAGCCGCAGATGAAATGGAGCGCGAGCTGCTTCTTATGGAAGAGAAGAACGACCAGATCTTCCGCCAGCTCGAAGACGCCATGACCGTCTCTGTCGAGCCTTTGAACAAGATGTTCACCGCCGCAGGGCTCGACCCCAAAAGTCTGATGGATGAGGTCCGTCGCGGCTATAGCGGTCAGGGCGGCCCGTTGCTGCCCCTCAGCTTTTCCTCCAAAGGCGGCGAGCTGACCGCCGAAACCCTGCGTGCCAACCGTCTGCTGGAACAGCTTGACCAGCTCAACATGTACCGCATTGCCGCTGAAACCGTGCCTTTTGCCAACCCTGTGAAGTCTGCCTTCCGCTACACTTCAGGCTTTGGCATGCGCTGGGGCCGGATGCACAAAGGCACCGATTTCGCCGCCCGCTACGGCACTCCGATCCATTCCACCGCTGATGGCGTGGTGGTGCATGCGGGTTGGCAATCCGGCTACGGCCGCCTGGTAAAAATCAGGCACGAGCACGGAATTGAGACACGTTATGCGCATCTGGCGAAAATCCGCGTAAAAGTTGGTCAAAGAATCTCGCGCGGAGACCGCATTGGTGATATGGGCAACTCTGGACGCTCGACCGGCACGCATCTACACTATGAGGTGCGCGTCAATGGCCGTGCTGTGAACCCGATGACATTTATCAAGGCTGGAAGAGATGTTTTCTAAAAGCAAAATCAACGACCCCGCACCGAAATCTGACACTCCGGCCTCCCCCGCTGCCGAATCCGCTATTCCTGCGGCCCCTGCCAAAGCGAGCGATTTCAAATCCGCGCCAAAGGCAAAGCCGCCAGCCTCCGTGCTGTCCTCTGATTTGCACATCTCCGGCAATCTGAAAACCACCGGTGACATTCAGGTCGAAGGCACCGTTGAAGGCGATATCCGCGCCCACCTGCTGACCGTTGGCGAAACCGCCACCATCAAAGGCGAAGTGATTGCCGATGACGTGGTCATCAACGGCCGCATCGTGGGCCGCGTGCGCGGCCTGAAAGTCCGCCTCACCTCCACCGCCCGTGTGGAAGGCGACATCATCCACAAGACCATCGCCATCGAAAGCGGCGCGCATTTCGAAGGCTCCGTGCAGCGTCAGGAAGACCCGCTGACCGGCGGCAAAGCCGCTCCGGTCGCCGCCGCAGCCCCTGCTGCCGCACCGGTTGCCAAAGGCGCCAAGTAAAGATCTTCCCATTGGGAAACATGCACCGCCGTCGCCTCCGGGCCGCGGCGGTTTTTCTTTTTGCAATTCAGATAAGTCCACAAAGCAGTTTCATCGCCACAGGAAGGTTGGCTTGAACTAGGCCCCCATCAAAATACAGAGGTTATAGACTTGCACAACACCCTATATCGCTATCAACGAAATCAACGAAAAGCCCTTACTATCTTGGCCTTTCTGTTTATCGCATTGTCTATCCTCTGGCTCATACTTGAGAATGTAGACTGCGCTTTCCAAATGGAACCTTTAGTCGTCATGGTTGGTGGTATCACGACCCTCTTGGGGGTGTGGTGGCCCTTCAAAGCAACAAACTATTCCAGACGAATAAAGGGCCGTATCACATTCAACTACAATTCAAACAACGGTGACTTTGAAATTGGCGAGGGTGATTCAAAATTTACGCTTAAGTTTTCTAGAGCAGGAAATGAATCAGTGCACTTCTATTCGTATCCAGAAAATATTAGGCGGGTTGCAATAGCGACTGGCACTGGAACATTTTCAGAAATCAAAGACGCAACCAAGCTGGACTACAGCAACAGAAACGTTCAACCGAAAGAAGGTGAAATTGTCTGTATTGAAAATAAAAATGGCTATTTTGCTTGTATGCAAATTTTGAATGTTCTGAACCAAAACAGGGGAGATGACCGGGACGAGGTTTTGTTCACATATGAAATCCTCCCAGACAAGAGCGCCGATTTTTCTTAGCGGCCCAATATTGGTATAAGATCTATAATCGCGGTTTTTCTTTGAGCTCTGTGCCGCTGCACCAACTTCACGCCCCAAGTGCCTCTGACAAAAGGCTTCCTTTGAAAGCCCGCGCCTCCTACCATCACGCCCATGTGATTTATGAGGTACGTTATGTTCAACAAATTATTTGCAGAATTTATTGGCACTTTTTGGCTTGTTCTCGGCGGCTGTGGCAGCGCGGTCCTCGCCGCTGGCGTTGCCGATGTGGGTATCGGCTGGCTCGGTGTCAGCCTGGCCTTCGGCCTCACCGTTCTTACCATGGCCTATGCGGTGGGCCATATCTCCGGCGGGCATTTCAATCCGGCGGTCAGTCTTGGCCTGATGATTGCGGGTCGGTTTGAGGGCAAAGACCTGATCCCCTATTGGATCGCACAGGTGGTGGGCGCCATCGCCGCCGCGCTTGTGCTCTATCTGATTGTCTCCGGCGCACCGGATTTCGCAGGCGCAGGTGGTTTTGCCTCCAACGGCTATGGCGAGGCCTCTCCGCAAGGCTATTCCATGATCTCCGCGCTGATCACCGAGATTGTGATGACAGCGGCCTTCCTTTTTATCATCCTTGGGGCCACGTCCCACGGCGCGCCCATCGGCTTTGGTCCCATCGCCATTGGTTTGGCCCTGACCCTGATCCACCTAATCTCCATCCCGGTGACCAACACCTCCGTCAATCCGGCCCGCTCCACCGGCGTTGCGCTCTTTGCAGACGGCCCTGCCCTTGCCCAGCTCTGGCTCTTCTGGGTGGCCCCGCTTGTAGGGGCCGCAATTGGCGCTGTGCTCTGGAAACTCGCCAGCACGGATGACTAACGAAACGTGAAATAGTGGCGCGCGCTGCCGCACCGGCCCGCGCCCCGCTCCTACCTGTGGTGAGATAAATTTCAGCTCCTTAGACACATCTCTGTGAGTGGGGCTTTGGCGCACCATTTGCCCTGCATCACTTCACCTCTCCTTAACCACGTATCTCTAAGCCTTGATTTAGTTTTGACGAAAATCAGGGATCCTAAAATTGCTGGAAAATCAGCCCGCCCCGACCGCACAGAAAGTGCCCCCCTTCCACGCCCCGGACACCACCAAAGAACAAGCCGACGCGCTTGTGGCCCAAGCCCAGAACGCCCCGCTGGGCGACGGCGGCCTTGCCGCTTCAAAGCTTCTGTCTGAGGCGCTTGAGCTTGATCCGCACCACCACGAGGCCCAGCTTCTGCGCGAACAGCTGCATCAGATGTTTGTCCCGCGCTGGCATTTCCCCATGATGGCCGACAAAACCCGCAACGCCGCCTATGCCGAGGCCATCGCCGCCAAGGTGAAACCCGGCGACATCGTGCTCGACATCGGCTCCGGCGCAGGCCTCACCGCCATGCTGGCAGCGCGCGCTGGCGCAGAACATGTCTACGCCTGTGAGCAGCAGCCCATGATCGCCGAAGCCGCCAAGCGCGTGATCGCCGCCAATGGTCTCAGCCACAAGATCACCGTGATCTCCAAATGGTCCCACAACATCGTCATTGGCGAAGACATGCCGGAACGCGCCGATGTTGTGCTGTCTGAGATTGTGGACAGCAACCTTCTGGGCGAAGGCGCATTGGCCACACTGGCCCATGCCATGGCCACCCTCGCCAAGCCCGGCGCCCGCGCCATCCCCGAAAGCGGCACCGTCCGCGCGCAGCTCGTGGAAAGCGAGAAACTCGTCAACCTCTGGCGTCCGCAGGAGGCCGAAGGCTTTGACCTCAGCGCCTTCCACCATTTTGCCTCCGTCGCGCAGGTCACCCCCAATGACTTCACCGCCTGCGGCCTGCGCCCTCTTGGCCCTACCACCGATCTCTTCCATTTTGATTTTGCCAACCCGAGCATTGATCCGGACCGCGTGACAACCGAGCTCACCAGCGCAGGCAGCGGCACAATCCACGCGGTCTGCCTCAGCTTTGAAATGGTGCTCGCACCGGGCATCACCGTGAGCAACGGGCTTGGCACCGACGATGATACAGACGGCCACTGGGGCCGCACCGCCTTCCTTCTGGACCGTGCCGTGCCCGCCCACAAGGGTGCCCGCCTGACCATCACCGCCCAGCACGATGCCACCAAGCTCAGCATCTCCGTGCACGAGCAACCGCATGTCATCGTCAACAACAGCGACAAGCCGATCATCCAAACCGCTTGGCAACCACAGCTCGACATGCGCGCCGTCACCGCGCACTGAGCCCGCTGCAAACCCAACAAAAACGCCGACCACAGAGCCCTCTGTGGTCGGCGTTGTCATGTCTCAACCGGCAACGGATAGCCCCGTCGCAGATCTGTTCGCAGATCACTCTGTCACGGTGACCTTTTTCATCACATCCGGCGCGCCGGTGATGGCGCCGCTCTGACGGTGGCCGCGCTTGATTGCGTCAACCACATCCATGCCTTCGGTCACTTTGCCCACAACGGTGTACTGCCCATTGAGGAAAGTGCCTTCGTCAAACATGATGAAGAACTGGCTGTTTGCGCTGTTTGGGCTCTGGCTGCGCGCCATGCCAACCACACCGCGCTCAAAGCTCAGGTCGGAAAACTCCGCAGGCAGATCCTGCTGATCGGAACCACCACGGCCCGAGTAGCGGGCGTCGTAATCTTCGGAAGAGACGTCGCCGAACTGCACGTCGCCGGTCTGCGCCATGAAGCCCTGGATCACCCGGTGAAACGCCACATTGTCGTATTCACCTTTGCTGGCCAGGTCCGCAATGCGCGCCGCGTGCTGTGGTGCCACATCCTCAAACAGGTCGATCACGATGGTGCCATTGGCCCCTTCGCCTGCGACCTCGATCTCGATGCCGGAGGCCAGCGCAGGGCTGGCCAGCACGGCAAAAGCGGCTGCAAGCTTAAGCGTCGACATCAGCAGCCACCTTCACGCTGATCATGCGGTCCGGGCTGGCAGGCGGCTCACCGCGTACAATCGCGTCCACATGCTCCATGCCCTCAATCACGCGGCCATAAACGGTGTACTGACCGTTCAGGAAGTGGTTGTCGGAGAAGTTGATGAAGAACTGGCTGTTCGCGCTGTCAGGCATCTGGCTGCGCGCCGCGCCCAAAGTGCCACGGTCATGTGGCAGCTTGGAGAATTCCGCCTTCAGGTTTGGCAGATCAGAGCCACCGGTGCCCGCCATGCGGATGTTGAAGTCTTTTTCCATGTTGCCGTTGGCCACGTCGCCGGTCTGCGCCATGAAACCGTCGATCACACGGTGGAACGCGACGTTGTCATATTGACCGGAGCGCGCCAGCTCTTTCATGCGCTCGCTGTGCCCCGGTGCCACATCCGGCAGCAGCTCAATCACAACGGTGCCGTCTTTCAGTTCCATCAGGATGGTGTTCTCGGGGTCTTTGATCTCGGCCATTGGGGCGCTCCTCATCTGAATTCTTGGGCGCTAGTTAATCATCTGCGCCGCGAATGCCAAGTGATCGTTGACCCAGCCCGCCAGTACGCTAGGTAGACCACAACATAATTTCTTTGGAGATTTCGATCATGGCGTGGAAAACCCTCGATCAAATGGATCTGAACGGCAAACGGGTGCTGACCCGGGTGGACATCAATGTGCCTGTGGCTGACGGGATTGTGACCGACACCACCCGCATCGACCGCATTGTGCCAACCGTGCGCGACATTCTGGCAGCCGGTGGCAAGCCGATCCTTCTGGCGCATTTTGGCCGCCCCAAAGGCGAGCGCGTGCCGGAGATGAGCCTGCAGCAACTGGTGCCCGCACTTGAAGCGGCCTTTGGCACCTCCGTGCTCTTTGCTGCCGATTGCGTTGGTGCCGCTGCTGAGGCCGCCGTTGAGGCGTTGCCTGAAGGTCAGGTGCTGCTCCTTGAAAACACCCGCTACCACGCCGGTGAAACCAAGAACGACGCCGAGCTGACCGCACAAATGGCCGCCCTTGGCGATGTCTTCTGCAACGATGCGTTCTCCGCCGCCCACCGTGCCCACAGCTCCACCTGTGGTCTCGCCCACGCCCTGCCCGCCTGCGCGGGCCGCCTGATGCAGGCCGAACTCTCCGCACTGGAAGGCGCGCTGGCCACCCCTGTGCGCCCCGTGACCGCCGTTGTCGGCGGCGCAAAAGTCTCCACCAAACTGGAGCTGCTCGGCAACCTTGTGGCCAAAGTGGATCACCTTGTGATCGGTGGCGGCATGGCCAACACCTTCTTGGCCGCTCAAGGCATCGACGTTGGTAAATCTCTGGCCGAGCACGACATGACCGACACCGCGTCTGAGATCCTCGCCAAAGCCAAAGAGGCCGGCTGCAACATCGTGCTGCCCACCGACGTTGTGGTCGCGCGCGAATTTGCCGCCAATGCCGCCAATGAAACCGTCGCCTCTGATGCCTGCCCGGCGGATGCGATGATCCTGGATGCGGGTCCGGCCACCGTGGCCGCCGTGGCCGAGGTGTTTGAAGCCTCCAAAACCCTGATCTGGAACGGCCCCATGGGCGCCTTTGAGATCGAGCCTTTCAATGCCGCCACCGACGCGGCTGCAATCAAAGCCGCCGCGCTCACCAAATCCGGTGCGCTGGTCTCTGTGGCAGGCGGCGGTGACACTGTGGCAGCCCTGAACGCCTCCGGCGCAGCGGCGGACTTCAGCTACATCTCCACCGCAGGCGGCGCGTTCCTTGAATGGATGGAAGGCAAAGAGCTGCCCGGCGTGGCAGCCCTGAACCAGTAAACGCTGCGCAGTTAGGCAGCTTGGGCACAATCGCCCCTCATGGCTGGCGCTGATTTAAATCGAGCCTCAAATTAAACCTCGATAGCGCCACCATAATTGAAGTCCCGACCCCGCTCGCCTATAGCGGGGGTAATGGGGACATAACCCTTTATTCTCAACAGATTTTGACCGGGGACACCAATGTCTAATCAAGCACAAGCCGAAAAGATTTCCGCCGGAAACGGTTTTATCGCCGCGCTGGACCAATCCGGTGGCTCCACACCCAAGGCGCTCCGCCTCTACGGCGTTGAAGAAACCGCCTACAGCTCGGACGCGGAAATGTTCGACATGATCCACGCCATGCGCTCCCGTATTGCGCAGGCCCCAGCCTTTACCGGCGACAAAGTGGTCGGCGCGATCCTCTTTGAAATGACCATGGACCGCGACATCGACGGCCAGCCGTCCCCGACCTTCCTCTGGGAGCAGCGTGGCGTTGTGCCCTTCCTGAAAGTCGACAAAGGTCTCGCAGACGAAGAAAACGGCTGTCAGGTGATGAAGCCGATGCCAGAGCTTGACGCGCTTTGTGAGCGTGCGGCCGCCAAAGGCGTGTTTGGCACCAAGATGCGCTCCGTGATCTCTGCCGCCAATGAGGCCGGCATCAAGGCGGTTGTGTCCCAGCAGTTCGAAGTGGGCAAACAGATCCTCGGCCACGGCCTCGTGCCGATCATCGAACCAGAGGTGACCATCTCCATCGCTGACAAATCCGAAGCCGAAGACATCCTGCTCGGCGCGCTGACAGCAGAGCTCGACGCCCTGCCAGAGGACAAGCAGGTCATGCTGAAGCTCACCCTGCCCAACACGGCCAACCAGTACAAAACCCTGGTGGACCACCCGCGCGTGATGAAAGTGGTTGCCCTCTCCGGTGGCTACAGCCGCGAAGAAGCCAACGCACGCCTGTCGGAAAACACCGGCATGATCGCAAGCTTCTCCCGCGCCCTGACCGAAGGCCTCTCTGCCCAGCAGACCGAAGAAGAGTTCAACGGCACCATCGCGGACTCTATTGAGACCATCTATCAGGCCTCCATCGCAGGCTAAGGGCCGCAGGCCTATCAAGATTCCAAGGCGCTCCTCATTGGAGCGCCTTTTTTCATGCCACCTCTTCCCAGCCGCGATTCTGCGGGATGGAGGGCGATCTCAGTTCCCTAAGAGACCCTTTGCGCAACGCCCCTTGTGTCCGCGATCAGCGCCGCCACAAACCGCCGAAAAATCGCACCTACGCGATACCGTAGGGATACCGACGTGATACCGAACATCGAATTTTCGCCGATTCCGCAAAATCCGCCAAAAGTTAACGCCCCCCGTTTCAAAATAAAAATTCTTCGACATTTTTGAGGTGCAAAATCAGCTGCGCCTTAATATACTGTTTTTTAACTAAATTTGAGTAACGTGCGCCGCGTTTGGCCGATATTAACCCCTGATGTTTTATGCTGCCAAACGTTGTCATCCCGCCCACAGAGGTATAAAAACAACGCCTTGCGGCAATTTTTTCTGACATTGTCTTAAGAGTTTCACAGCAAGAATCACCTAAGCTACATTGGTCCAAAGACGCCGCAAAAGGCGCATTAGAGGCAAAAATGACAGGTACATCCCCCCGCCCAGCTCTTGGTGCTGTTGTGTTTTTTGGTTTGGCGTTTGCGCTGGCGATCTACTTTACCTTTGCCGCCGTGCAGGGCGACTACGGCCTGTTCCGCCGTGTCGAAATCCTCGCGGAGAAGCAACAGCTTGAGGCAGAGCTAGCCCTCGCTCAGGCGGAGGTTGCTTATATGGAAAACCTCACCCGCCGCCTGTCAGACAGCTATCTGGATCTGGACCTTCTGGACCAACAGGTGCGTGACGTGCTGGGCATGATCCGCGCCGACGAAGTGGTGATCCGCTGAGTGCCGCGCCTACAGGGAGAGCTTAAAAAGCTTAGGCAAATCTCTCTGACTTCAAAGACTTAGTCCAGCAGTCCGCTGCTCAAGAATACGGCTCCCGGCCCCGCTGCACAGCTTCCTGAAAACCAAACGCTTTTTTCGCTCGCCACCGCTTCGGGCTTCCGCTACCATTTTCCCAAGTATGGTTTAAAGTTAAACCATTTAGCACTTGGGAGGAACCACGATGGCGGCGAAACGTGCGGCGAAAAAGCCCAACGTCTCGGGTGAAGAGCTCACACAATATTATCGCGACATGCTTCTGATCCGGCGCTTTGAAGAGAAAGCCGGTCAGCTTTACGGCATGGGTTTGATTGGCGGATTCTGCCATCTCTACATCGGTCAGGAAGCCGTTGTGGTGGGGCTGGAGGCCGCCACGGAGGAAGGCGACAAACGCATCACCTCCTACCGCGATCACGGCCACATGCTGGCCTGCGGCATGGACGCCAATGGCGTGATGGCCGAACTCACCGGGCGTGAGGGCGGCTATTCCAAAGGCAAAGGCGGCTCCATGCATATGTTTTCCAAGGAAAAACATTTCTACGGAGGCCATGGCATCGTCGGCGCACAGGTGCCGCTTGGCGCAGGCCTCGCCTTTGCCGACAAATACAAAGACAACGGCCGCGTGACCTTCACCTACTTCGGGGACGGCGCCGCCAACCAGGGCCAGGTCTATGAGACCTTCAACATGGCCGCCCTCTGGGATCTGCCCGTGGTCTTTGTGATCGAAAACAACCAATACGCCATGGGCACCGCTCAGGCCCGCTCCACCTCATCGCACGACATTTACAAGCGCGGCGAAGCCTTTGGCATTCCAGGGCGAAATGGTCGACGGCATGGATGTGCTTGCGGTGAAAGACGCGGGCGAACGCGCGATCAAACACTGCCGCGCGGGCAAAGGGCCTTACATCCTTGAGGTGAAGACCTACCGCTATCGCGGCCACTCCATGTCTGACCCTGCCAAATACCGCACCCGCGAAGAGGTGCAGAAGATGCGCGAGGAACGTGATCCCATTGAAAACGTGCGTCAAATGCTGCTGACCGGCAACCACGCCAGCGAGGATGATCTGAAGGCGATCGACAAAGAGATCAAAGCCATCGTCAACGCCTCCGCTGATTTTGCCAAAGAGAGCCCGCTGCCTGATGAGGCCGAGCTCTGGACAGACATTTACGCCTAAGCCCCGGACGAGAGGACATTTATCATGGCTACTGAAATTCTCATGCCAGCCCTGTCGCCCACCATGGAAGAGGGCACCTTGGCCAAATGGCTGGTCAAGGAAGGCGACACGGTACAATCCGGCGACATCTTGGCCGAGATTGAAACCGACAAAGCCACCATGGAATTTGAAGCCGTTGACGAAGGCGTCATTGGCAAAATTCTGGTGGCTGAGGGCACCGAAGGTGTCGCGGTCAACACCGCCATCGCCATCCTTGCCGAAGACGGCGAAGACGTCAGCACGCTGGAAGCCGCCGCAGCTCCTGCTGAGGCCACTGCACCCGCAGTTGATGCCTCAGAGGCCAGCAGCGCCGCACCTGCCACTGTGGCAGCGCCTGAGGCCCCCACGCCTGATCTGAGCCCCGATTGGCCCGAAGGCACCCCCATGAAGTCTCAGACCGTGCGCGAGGCCCTGCGCGACGCCATGGCCGAAGAGATGCGCGCCGACGGCGATGTCTACCTCATGGGCGAAGAGGTGGCCGAATATCAGGGCGCCTATAAGGTCAGCCAGGGTCTCTTGGATGAATTTGGCAGCAAACGGGTGATTGACACGCCAATCACCGAGCATGGGTTTGCCGGTATTGCGGTCGGTGCCGCCTTTGGTGGGCTGAAGCCGATTGTTGAATTCATGACATTCAACTTTGCGATGCAAGCCATTGACCAAATTATCAATTCGGCGGCCAAAACGCTCTATATGTCCGGCGGTCAGATGGGCGCCCCCATGGTCTTCCGCGGCCCCAATGGCGCCGCTGCCCGTGTTGGCGCGCAACACAGCCAGGATTATGCCGCATGGTATGCCCAAATTCCGGGCTTGAAGGTGGCGATGCCTTATTCGGCCTCAGACGCCAAAGGCCTGCTGAAATCCGCCATCCGCGATCCGAACCCGGTGATTTTCCTGGAAAACGAGATCATGTATGGCCGCAGCTTTGACGTGCCTGACATCGAGGACTTCACCATTCCTTTTGGCAAGGCGCGCATCTGGCGTGAAGGCTCTGATGTGACCATCGTGAGCTTCGGCATCGGCATGCAATATGCGCTTGAGGCGGCTGAGAAGCTGGCTGAAGACGGCATTTCCGCCGAAGTGATCGACCTGCGCACCCTGCGCCCGATTGATTATGACACGGTGATTGCCTCGGTGATGAAAACCAACCGCTGTGTGACCGTTGAAGAAGGCTGGCCGGTGGGCTCTATCGGCAACCACCTCTCGGCCACCATCATGCAGCGCGCCTTTGATTATCTGGACGCCCCGGTGATCAACTGCACAGGCAAAGACGTGCCCATGCCTTACGCCGCAAACCTCGAAAAACTGGCGCTGACGACCACCGATGAGGTCATCGCGGCAGTGAAACAAGTGACTTATCGCTGAGGAGAGACGCAGATGCCCATAGAAATCCTCATGCCCGCGCTTTCCCCCACGATGGAAGAAGGCACTTTGGCCAAATGGCTTGTGAAAGAAGGGGACACGGTCTCCTCCGGTGATTTGCTCGCGGAAATCGAGACCGACAAAGCCACAATGGAGTTTGAAGCCGTCGAAGACGGTGTTGTTGGCAAAATTCTGGTTCCGGAAGGCTCTGAAGGGGTCCAGGTTAACGCCGTCATCGCCATTTTGCTCGAAGATGGCGAAAGTGCCGATGACATTGGCAGCGCCGCACCTGCCGCTGCGCCGGCTGCAGCGCCTGCAGAGGCACCCAAGGCCCAAAAAACGCCCGCTTCCAGCGCCCCTGCGCCTTCCGCTCCTGTCAGCTCCGATGGCAACCGTATCTTTGCCTCCCCGCTCGCGCGCAGGATAGCGGCCGACAAAGGCATTGATTTGGCCACACTCAAAGGCTCCGGCCCGCGCGGTCGGATCGTAAAAGCTGATGTAGAAGGCGCAAGCGCCGCACCAGCCGCAGCCAAAGCGCCGGCAAGCGTTTCAGCCGCCCCAGCTGCAAAAACCGCCCCAATGGCCAGCGGCCCCGAAGCAGATACCGTCCTGCGCATGTACGCAGACCGCGATTTTGAAGAAGTCGCGCTTGATGGCATGCGCAAAACCATCGCCGCCCGCCTGACGGAGGCCAAACAGTCGATTCCGCATTTCTACCTGCGGCGCGACATCAAGCTGGACGCACTTCTGGCCTTCCGCAGCCAATTGAACAAACAGTTGGAAAAACGCGGCGCAAAGCTCTCGGTCAATGATTTTATCATCAAAGCCTGTGCATTGGCCCTGCAAGAGGTGCCGGATGCCAATGCCGTATGGGCGAGCGACCGGATTTTGAAACTCAAACCCTCCGATGTGGCCGTTGCGGTCGCCATCGAAGGTGGCCTGTTCACCCCGGTGCTCAAAGACGCGGAAATGAAGTCATTGTCCGCCCTATCAGCCGAGATGAAAGACCTCGCCGCCCGTGCCCGAGACCGCAAACTGGCCCCACATGAGTACCAAGGCGGCAGTTTTGCGATTTCCAACCTCGGCATGTTTGGAATCGACAACTTTGACGCCGTGATCAACCCGCCTCATGGCGCAATCCTCGCCGTTGGAGCCGGTGCGAAGAAACCGGTTTTTGATGAAGACGGACAAATCAGCGTGGCCACCGTGATGTCTGTCACCCTGTCTGTCGACCACCGCGTGATCGACGGCGCTTTGGGCGCGCAGTTGTTGCAATCCATCGTCGACAATCTCGAAAATCCAATGGCGATGCTCGCCTGAGCGTCGCTTTGTTGGAGGTGAGGTGGCACTTTTGCCCCTCTCACCTTCGAATGAGCCCGTATTCCAGCGGAATAACGCTGAGAGCGGCTCTCTTCACGCGGTTCTCCGCTGGGCCGACTTGTAAACCGGCACAAGTTTAAACATCTGATAAGACCCTCCATATAACGTCGCTACGCATCACATGGGTTGGGCCAAGCGTCAGGAGAGACTTGTGTCAGAAACACGATTTTCAAGAGCCATAGCGCCCCACAAGCGCGCGTCCAGAAGCGCAGTGCTGACTTCTGTGGCCGGCGCGGTTTCTCTCGCAGGAGCGGCAGCCGCCGCGCTGTCAGCATTCATCCCACTGCCCAGCGCGTCCCCCTTTTGGTCGCATCTTTTGCCATTGGGAACCTTTGGCGCAGGTATCGCCCCAGTTGCCTGCATGATCGGATTTGCCTCGGCATACCGGATTTACGCCAAACGGAACCAAGAGCTGTCAGGCCAGATCGCAGACCTCCATGATCAAATTTCGAAACTTCAAGCCGTCGTGGCGAAGGTTTCAACAGATCTAGAGAGTACATCAGAGAGCAGCGCGGCGATGATCGCAGAGCCAGCCCCTACTGCGCACCAACCTTTCAAATCGACCCGTTCCACACAGGTACAGTTTGGATCATTGGTGGATGCGTTTGAATTTGTGCCTTCCAAAAAGGCTGCAAACGAAGATCACGAACAAAGCAGAGCGGCTTGATTTCGCAAAAGAAATCACAAGCCGCCCTGGGAAACTTCTCTAAGGTTAAACCTTGATCTTACCTTCTTCGGACAGCACTTGATCCATGCTGACCGCAGGCTGGTCACACCCAGCCTCACCAACCACTTTCGCAGGAACACCCGCGACGGTTTTGCATGGCGGCACTTCCTGAAGCACCACAGAACCCGCAGCGATACGGCTACAATGGCCCACGCGAATGTTGCCAAGCACCTTGGCACCTGCGCCGATCAGAACGCCGTCGCCAATCTTGGGATGACGGTCTTCTTCCTCTTTGCCGGTCCCGCCCAGCGTCACCGAATGCAGCATGGAGACATTGTCTCCCACCACAGCGGTTTCGCCGATCACAATGGAATGGGCATGGTCAATCATGATGCCTTTGCCGATCTTGGCAGCCGGATGAATGTCGATGCCAAAAATCTCGCTGGTGCGCATCTGGATAAAGTAGGACAGGTCATAGCGCCCCTGCTCCCAGAGCCAATGGCCGATACGGTAGGCCTGCACCGCCTGATAGCCCTTGAAATAAAGAATCGGCTGCAGCAAACGGTGGCAAGCTGGGTCACGCTCATAAATCGCCATAAGATCCGCACGCGCAGACGCTGCGAGAGCAGGATCCGCGGCAAAAGCTTCATCCGCAATCTCGCGCAGGATCACCATCGACATCTCATTGGACGAGAGTTTCGCCGCAAAGCGATAGCTCAGCGCGCGTTCAATGGAGTGATGGTGCAATACACAAGCGTGTACCAAACCACCCATCAGAGGTTCTTCACGCACGGCCTCTTGGGCTTCACGCGTGATCTGCTGCCAAACCGGGTCCAGCTCGGTTACTTTTGGTTGCATCTCAGCCATGGTCACACCTTTCTGTCCCTGTCAGACTACACTAGGTAATCAACAAGCGCCAAATTCAAAGGTGTGAATGCACATAAAACCAAATGGAATGGAACACCTCATTTTCTCGTGATTAAGGCTAAACAGCGATTTGCGCTGCGCTGCCCGCACCAAAAATGGCTGAGATCTGTGCCACCTCAATGCGCCCACCAGCGCCAATGCCGTCTGCCTGCTGATCCACTAGAGAATACATCCAGCTCGGTGTCTGCACCTGTTCCTCCCGCATCTGGACCTCTCCAACAAAGACTTTGATCAAGTAGGCTTCGCTCTCTTCTCCCAAAGGCACATCCAGCCCCTCCCAACTGTCTCCGTCAAGTCGGGCACGTCTGATCCAGCTCACTGTGAGGTCACCTGCGGCGTCCCTTTGCGCCTTGAGATGCGCAGGGGCATAGGGGCGAAGACCAATCCCCTCAAAGGCTTCCACATAGTGGGTGTATGTCGGATCAAACAACGCGCGCTGCGCGGGGCCGATACGGTAATTGCGCTCGGCACCCCGGTATTGGCGCGGCAAATCAATCTGTGTCACCGCCGGAGACATGACCACAAGCCAACTTCCTTCCGGCCAGGATGCTGAAACATCGCCTTCTGTCCCAAGCTGCCCTCTGAGGCGACCTGATAACCTGTATCGGCGCTCCCCGATCAGCTCAGCAGTCTGGAACTGAAAAGCCTCCCAGCCCCCGGATGTGCCATCGCCGATGTAGGCGAGATTGCCACCATTCAGCAGCTCAAGGCGCGGGAGGCTTTGAAGCGTACCTTGGATCATCTCGACCTCCAGCCCAGCGCTGCGGTCCCACAGCCCTGCATCAGCAGACAGTAGCGGCGATTTGGTAATCCCAACGAAGGCAGGCGTGTCCAGAAGCTGATTGAGCGCGTAGCCCTCGTCCGTATCACTGGAATAAACCACCACACTGCCCGGCCACGGTTTGCCGGTGCAGGCGATATGAAGCGCATGAGGCACTTCGTCCCCCGTCATCAAAGGCACATCCAGAAAAAGCGACTGCACTGGCACCGGCGGCACAAACCCACTGCCTCTGGGCGGATCACTTTCCGTCTCTGAGGGGACATAGATAGAAGGCGCGATGCGTGCCCCTTCCAGAACCTGCGCCCCTTGCTGCGTCACGCGATCAAGCCGAAAGCTCTGTTGCTCCATGCCATCTTGGCCTAGCGCGACCACATCCCCCGCGCCAAGCTCCATCCGGCTCGGAGGCAGAGCCAGCTTCACGCGGTCTCTGGCGACGCGGGACTCTGCGAGCCAGCGCTCAGCGGTCTGCCGTCCCTCACTACGCGTCAAAACCTCCGTCACCTCGCTTTGAGCCACCGCAAAGGTGGCTTCATCATGCAAAATGGCTTCCTCTGAAGCTGCATCAAAGTCCCGCTCTGCCAAGGTGAAGTTCAACCGCACACGGCCCGCCATTTCCGCATCGGGCGCGCGGCTCAGCTCCCAATCCCCATCGATGTCACTCGAAAGCGCCAAATCATCTGTGTTCAACACTGTTTCGCCACGCAAGCCCCGCATCACGAAACACAAGACGCCATCGCGTTCCAGCGCATCAAAACCATGGCGCAACATCAAAGGCTGCAAAGCGGCGCGCCCATCTGCCACGTCACTCTGCACATAGCCACGCACAACACCGTAGAGCTGCGAAACATCATAGTGCTCAACGTCAGCAGCAATACAGATTTCCTCAACAACCGATGCCAAGGTGCGGTTTGTGGCCCGCCCATTGAGCCAATGCCCCTTGGCATAGTTCCCACCATCCGTCCAAATCTCCCGTTCATTGGGAAAGGCGGGAAACGGACGTGCATCCCATGCCCAGGCAAACATGCGCTGGGTATCAACCATAGGCCCGCCATATGCCTCAGAGACCGGATTGTTGGCTGGCTGCTTCCAATACTCATGCAGTGCCTGCATATAAGACTGCTGCATAAGGTCGTCCCGCAACCCTCTGGAGTAAAACGGCAAAGCGGATTCAGAGGATTTTTCATCCAGAAACTTATTGGGCTGATTTGTACCCAAATCGATTGCCGCGCAGCCTATCTCCGTAAACCAGACTGGCTTTGAAGCTGGCACCCATGCTGTCTGAGTGGTCTGACGCTGGCCTCCGATGCGCTCATGATGCGGGTTGGACCACCAATTCCTGATGTCTTTGTAGCGATAGACCCAAGGTTCGCCAAAGGCCCCATCCTCAATCGGACTGCGGCTTTGCACATCCCGCGCCGCGCGCGACGGGTAATACCAGTCATACCCTTCCCCACCCGCAATCTGTGTCTTCAGATAGGAGAGATTGTGAACCGCATCCCAGCGCTCCCCATCACTATGGTCCGCCTCATAACGCCAATCTGACAGCGGCATATAGTTGTCGATCCCGACAAAATCGATCTCCGCATCCGCCCAGAGGGGGTCTAGATGAAAGTACACATCCCCGCTGCCATCCTGCGGGTGGTAGCCAAAATACTCTGACCAATCCGCCGCGTAGCCAATTTTGACGTTTGATCCGAGCAGGATACGCGCCTCCGCCGCAAGGGCGATCAACTGCTCAACAGCCGGAAATCCACTGGCCCCACTAATCTGGGTCAGGGCGCGCATTTCCGAGCCGATGCAAAAGGCATCCACGCCTCCCGCCGCGGCACATAGCGCGGCATTGTGCAGTATAAACCGCCGATAAGACCACTCCTCCGGCCCACTATAGCTCACGCCATCGCTCGACACTTGAAAGTCTGAAGCTTGCGCTGTGCCAAAGAACGCTGCGACTTCCGCATCCGCCGCACTTGTGCCATCTGTCGTTCCAAGCTGCCCCGGAGCTTTGGAAAGCGTGATACGCCCCCGCCAAGGCAACACCGGCTGGTCTATGGCATCACTCCAGGGATCGCTGCGCCCATTGCCCTCCAGCTGCTCCATCAGAATGAACGGGTAAAACATCACGTCCTGCCCAGCGCTCTGCAAATGGCGTATCGCCTCAATCACCGCTGCATCCGCAGGCGTTCCCCCATAAACCGGTCGCCCCGCGACGCGCGCCACTGCCTGCGCCTGCGCCCGAGGAACGCCTGCAACACGCCATGGCATTTTCTCGCCATCCACGTCACTCTGCTCGACCTTGGGCCTCAGCTCACACTCTGCCGCACGGAGGTCATTGCCAAACCAACTGACGATCAGCGATGTGGCCTTACAGTTTGGCAACTCTTCGGTCAGCGCTTCCACTGACGCGCAAAAATCTGTCTTTCCCGCCGGTGTGTTTTCGTTCGCCGCCCGCGTTTCACCGGTTTCGCTCTGCAAATAGACTTGAGACTTGGCCAAGGCGTACTCACCTGTCCCCGGCATCAAGGCGACAGCACGCACGGTCTCGGCATAGTCTGAGGCATGTGACGGCACAGACTTTGGCGTCGGTCTCACAACCTCAAAGCTGAACTGCGGCACACGATTGCCAAAGGGTGCCAGCTCAAGGTCTTCAATCACCACATAAGCGGTCCCCCGATAAGCCGGCACCATGCCTGCGCCTTCCACCGCCTCAATCTTGGGGTCGGGCAGTTGATCGGCGCTGCCGCTGTGCACACGAAAGGTGATATCTTCTGGGGAGAGCTCAATACCATCCGCCCAAATCCGCCCCACGCGGGCAATCTCTCCCTCACACAGGGCGATCGCCAGAGACACCGAATAGCTGTAACTGCGCGTCTTGGGCTGGCTGGGGCGTCCCTTGCCGCCGCTCGCCTCTGTCTCAGTGACGGTTTCCAGAAAACGTGTTGTCCAGATCACCTGCCCTGGCAGGCGCACCCGCCCAAAAACACGCGCCTGTGCTGCGCCTTCTGCAGATCCAGTCAGGCGAAAACGTTCGACTTTGCCGGTTTCCACCACATCGGCCCCGCCTCCCAGCAGGCTCTGATCAATCAGCTTGCCAACTGTTGCGCCCGCAAAACGGCCAACCGCCGCCGTCGTGATCCCGGCAACCGTCCCACCAAGCGATCCTCCAACAGCCGCGCCTGCCGCAGCCAAAATCACCGTCGCCATGTGCTGCACTCCTTACTGGCTGCTGTCTTTGCAAGATCCTTCTCGGGTGCAGGAAACGCGAAACGCCCAACGATACGTCGACGCCAAGGCAGGCTCAGCGCATTTTCTACCACCGCATGTCCACCATAGGCATGGATCACGCTGGCCTCCGCCCCCACGCGCCCTGCGATGCCAAGATGCTTGGCCACAGCGCCCGATTTCATACGAAACAACAGCACATCTCCCACAGCCTCCTCAGCGAGCAACTTAGGCAGCAAATAAGTTGCCGCCGCCTGCCAGAGCACTTCCTCATTCCGCGCTTCCGCCCAATCCTTTGTGTAAGGCGGCACCAAAGCGGCCTCTTGGCCGTAAAGCCTGCGCCACACGCCGCGAATAAGCCCCAGACAATCGGTGCCTGCGCCCATCAGGCTTGCTTGATGGCGATAGGGCGTCCCGATCCAACGCCGGGCGATTTCCACCACCTGTGCCCCGTCTGCTGTGTTCATCGCAAACTGCCTCCGGTGTTGCTGCCACTCTTGGTGGGATAGCTGGTGATCCAGTCTTCTCCGGGAATGTCGGGAAACCCTTGAAAGTTCAGCCTGTTGCTAAATTTCGCCCCGCAGGTTGAAAACCGCTTGTCGCAGCCCGCAATCAGACGCAGCTGATCACCGGAAGACAGCGCAATCGGCATCGGCTCCCACAGCTCAACCACGCGCCAGCCACCCTCAAAGGTATCGCGCTTGATCAACCCCGTTAGCCCGTCTGCCGCCCCGCTCAGCACGCGCAGCTGGCCATGTGTGAACCACCCCGGATCAAACCCAGACAGAGTGCTGAACCGAAACACGCTACGGTCGCGCAACTCTTCCACCACCAGCTCAGTCACCATCGCAGGGTCAGTCACATCTACCCCGCAGGACGCATCCCCCAACACGGCGGTACATGCCCTTTGATAGACGCGCCCACGCGGCATATTCAGCCGTTCTGACAACCCGCGCAGCTCGGCCACAAAAGCGCCACCGGCCTGTCGCATCTCCCCGATGGAGCCGCGAAACATCACACTGCGCTCAGTGGGCATCGCCCAGTTCACCAACCAACAGGTGATCTCCGCCCCATCCAGACGCCCCGCTGCGATATCTTCGGAGCGCACGGAAGCATCGCTGAGCACCCCAACCGCCTCACTGTTGTCCACAGCCAGCCCGGTGCCTTGCTCAAGAGCGCTTGCCGTCAATCCCGTGGAGGCGCGGAAGGCAAAGCCTTCAAAGCTCAGATCCCGGTCATGATCTGTAAACCCCAGCCGAACACCGTCACTCCGCTCAATCCCCCAGGCGCGCGCAACCGTTGTGGCCCCGCTTTGAAGATGCGCTAACAGCTCTGTTTGAAATGCCATCAGACCCGCACCTCAACAATCGGCACATTGGGCACATCCCCGGCCTTGAAACTCGCAACGCTGGTCTGGATCTGATCCGTGTCAAAACGCACCGGCACATCAAACTCAAACCCTGCGGTGACCTCAGAGCCGACAGCAGGAGGGGAGATCAATGTGATCTCGCCCGTCTCGCTGTTCACTGTGAAGTCGTCACCTTCCACAAGCGCAGCACCGTCCACGCCGACCCGCACAGTGCCCTCTACCGGTTTATGGATCGGCCGCGCATAGCTCTGCGCGCCAGACACATAGGTTTTAGTCAGCTGATACAGCGCATTACCGCCATCTCCTGATCCAATCACCTGATCGTCAAACCGTACATCCTGAGACACTGGGCATGATTTGTAGTCCGACCAGTCTTTCCAGCGAAACCCGTTGAGCTGCCCTTGCCGCGCTTCAAAAAACGCAATCAACGTCCCCAGATCATCCACAGAACGCATCGCCAACCCAGCATCATAGCTGCGCCGCGAATGCGCCCAAGGCGTGTTGCGCTCCTCAAACCCATTCACCAGCGTCACCACCTCCGTGCGACGCTGCGGCCCACCCACCGAGCCAAAACTCAACGTCGTGGGAAATTGCACCTCATGAAAACTCATCGTGCCCTCCTATCTGTTGCGTTGCGCCCGAGCCAAAGCCCGGCTTATCTGCGTCGCGATCTGCCCTTTGGAGCGCTGAAAACTCTCGGCATCCGGCGTTGAGACATTCACCACCACCTGCACCGGTGCCGCGCCCTGCGCGCTGCGCACGCCAAGCTTTCCATCCGGCCCGCGCGACAGTGGCAAAATTGCTTCGGGGCCCGCTTCCCCCATCAAGCCGCGCCCGCCACGCATGGGAAAGCTCACCGGCCCGCTCACAACGCCCCCATTGGCGAAGGGCATCACGCGCCCCTGTGTGAAACCTGCCCCATCCGCAAACGGCAACAGATCCCCCAGAAAACTGCCGACACCACTGGTGATGACCTGCCCAAGCTGATCCTGAACCGGTCGCGCCGCACTGCGATACGCTGCATTCACCATGCTCTGCGCCAGATTGCTCAGCGCGTCTGAGAGCTTGGCGCCATCAAACACGAGACCATCAAAGGCTTTGCGAAGCCCGCGGTTCATGCTCTTTTCAAGGCTCGCCGCATCCTGACCTGTCGCGCTCAAAGACTGCTGCATCCGTCGCAGCGCCCCATCAAAGCCGGCCACCATCGCCGCCGCATCGCCGAGGCTGCCTTCCAACGCCTCAATCTGTCCGTCAAAGGCGTCAAAATCATCCATCTTCTGGCTCCTCATTTCTGTCTGGATAGGCGCGCAATAAGGCGTCAAAGCCTGCGCGAGTGAGCGCGCTCTGGCCGCGCCCTTCTCCCAACAACAGTGACAATTCCGCTGGCGAGAGCGCCCAGAACTCCACGGGTGTCAGACGCAATCCGCCAATGCCGGCGCGCATCAGTGCTGGCCAGTCAAACCGCGCCATCAGTCTCACGCGCGCCATGAACCTCCGGCGCACCAAAAGCGCCGACCAACAACTGCGCGGCCACCCGCGCCGCCTCCATCGGCCCACCTGCAATATCCGCCTGCATCAGCTCGTCTTTCACTCCGGCCCATCCGCCACCGCGCAGCCCGGCTAGGATCAGCGCCAGCACATCCCGGCTCGCAAAGGCACCGTTTTCAAACCGCGCAATCAAGGCCACCAGCGTGTCTTCGCCAAGCTGCGCCTCCAGCTCCGCCAGCGCCCCCAATGTGAGCTTGAGCACATGCCGCTGCCCGTTCATCGTCAGCGTCACTTCACCTGCAAACGGATTAGCCATCGTTACGCCGCCGCAAAGCTCAGCGCCCCGGCGCTGGCCATTGCCATCTCATAGGTCGCTTCGCCGTCATGGTTGCCCGCATACTCAATGGAGGTGATCTGAAACGCCCCCTCCACAATGCCGAAATCCGGAATAACCACCTGAAAATTCGGTGTTTCCCCATCAAAAAAGATCTGGCGCGCGCGCTCATCCGTGGTGGCGTCTTTGAACACGCCTGATCCACTCAGCGCGGCCGATTTCACCCCGGCCCCTGCCAACAACTCCCGCCAGCCACCCTGGCTTTCAAGCGAGGTCACATCCACGCTTTCCGCGTTAAAACTGATCCGCGTCGCGCGCAGCCCCGCCACGCTCTCAAACTGACCACTCCCGGTCAGATCCACCTTGATCAACAGATCTTTGCCGCTCTGTGCACCCATCATCTCTCTCCGAAACTTAGCTTTGATCGTCCTCAACCCGCGCCCGAAACCGCAGATCAAGCCGACGCAGGTTTTTCTGCGTGTCCCGTCTGGCCGTTGCGCGATCAAAGACGAGAAACACCACACGCCCACGCGCCAAGGGCAGCCGATTGCCAGTCAAAATATCGCTGATCGCCGCCCCTACGGTCTTGGCGCGCGCAAATCCTGTCGCCTCGCAGATAACGGAGACAACAAAACGATGCTCTGCGCCGCCGCTCAACTGATCAGAGCGGTCCCGCACGGTCTCTGCGCCCAGCGAGACAAACAGCTCCGGAACCTGACCGACAGGCATCGCGTCATAGATCGCGCCATTCACCAGCCCATCCAGAACCACATCCGCCTGGAGCGCCTGATACACCGCCGCCTGAAGCGCTGCGCCTGCTCCGTAGCTCATTGCGCCTCCTCCTCGGTGGCGTGGCAAATCAGGTAGCGCCCAAGACCATCCGACTCCGCCACGGCCTCGATTGTGAAAATCCTGGCCCCGTCGCGAAACCGGCAGTCCGGCGTCGGGCGCATCTGCGACCCGACCGGCGCCCCGCGCAGCGTGATCTTGTAACGCACGCTGCTCAGCGACATGTCCCCGCCATCACGCTCCCGCCCGCTGCGCAGGCGCACATCGGCCCAGACCGTTCCAAGAGCTTCCCATGTGCGGGCAAATCCGCCAGCGCCGTCCGGTGCCGCCAAGGGCCGCTCCAGAACCAGCTTGCGAGACAGCGTCACCGCTTTCACCGCCGGGCTCATTGGTCTGCCCCCAGACCCAAGCGAACCGAACGATAGCGCTCCAGCAAACTGGTCACACCAAACGGCATACAGCCTTCACTCAGCGTGGTTTCCTGCCGGAACTCATAGTAATGCGCAGCCAACAGCAGAACCGCCTGCCGCAAGTCTGCAGGGATCTCCTCCCAGGTTGCGCCAAGCCCCGCCTCAAAGCGCAGGGTCACGCTGCCGTTGGTAGGGATCCCGGGCAAGGCGCCGGCCACACCGCGCACTGATGGGCGGTGCGCATCCTGCACAAGCTGGTAGGCACTTGAAGCGACCGTCACCGCGACGCCCTGCGCATCTGTCAGCGTCACTTCAAGGATTTGCGTGACCGGCGCCACCGGAAGCCCCTGCGCCACCCCATCGCGCCAGCCATAAACCGTCCAGCCAAAGGTCCGCCGGATCAGGATTTTGCCGGTGCGCGCTTCCACAGCGCTCATCGCCGCGCTCAGAAAGCTCTCCAGCACGCCGTCCTGCAAACCGTCTTCCGCAAAGCCGCTGCCAAGCCGCAAATGCTCCTTGAATGCAGCCACCGGCAACACCGAAACAGGCACCGAAGCTTCTTCGATTAACATCATGGAATAACTCCAAAATTCTCGCCAACGGTCAGAAGGGCGCGCGTCCTCACGTCGCTTCAACGGAGGGGGTAAGCCAGACAACGTGACGCAGTCCGACGCGCGCCCGGGGCTTGGAGGATCACCCCCGCGCCCACCCGGGAATTACGACAAGGCAAACCGCAAAAATTTGATCGCCGCAAAATCGCTCACGTCTCCGCCAATGCGTTTGGTGGCATAGAAAAGCACATGCGGTTTTGCGCTGAAGGGATCGCGCAGCACGCGCAGATCAGGCCGCTCCGCCACAGTGTAGCCCGCCGCAAAATCTCCAAAGGCAATGGCATCTGCGCCGCTGGCAATGTCAGGCATATCTTCGGCAATCAGCACCGGATAGCCGAGCAATCGCGCCGGCTCCCCCGCCGCCAACCCGTCTGACCACAGGAAGCGCCCGTCCGCGTCTTTCAACTTGCGCACCGCTCCGGCGGTCTTGGAATTCATCACGAAACTGCCATTGGCGCGATACTGCGCCCCAAGCGCATAGACCAATTCCACCAGCGCATCCGCACCGTTGAAATCCCCGTCCGCACCCGTGGCAACATAACCGATGTTGCCCCAGCTCCAGCTTGCTTCGGCAACGGTGGGATGGGTCATGATCCCGGTGGGTTTGTCCACGCCGTCCCCGTTGATGAAGGCCGCCGCTTCCGCGCGGGCAAACTTGTCGGCGATCCGACCCGCAAGCCAGCCTTCAATGTCAAAAGCACTGTCATCCAACAGACGCTGTGAGGCCTTGGGCAGGGCGGAAAGCTCATGCAGCGGAATGGCGATGCGCTCGATATTGGGCGTGCCGGTTTCAGCGGTCGCGCTGGTCTCATCCGCCCAGCCCGCGCCCACATCAGAGCTGTCAATCAGCACATCGTAAGAGCCCGCCTCAACCGTCACCACATTGGCAATCGCGCGAATACTCGCGGTGCTGTTGAGCACGGATTTGATGGTCTCTGCGGTTTGCGGATCCACCAGATAGCCGCCATCGCTGTTCACACTTGAGGACATCGCCTTTCCCTCAAGCTCAAGCCCGCGCAGCCCGTCATCTTCCCCAGTGCGCAAATAGGCGTCAAAAGCCTTCTGATGGGGCGCGTCAAAGTCGGTGGCTGCGGCCAGATGCGGCCGCGCCGCGGAAATGGATTTGCGCTCTAACATGGTCAATCGCTCTTTCTGCTGTTTCAATTCTGCTTGAATGTCACCTGTGAAGGCACTCAGATCGCTGGTGAATTTCTCCACCGCATCGGTCACATCCTGGATCGAAGACACATCTTCTCCGATCCGAGACTCGGTCTCGGTTTTCGACATCTTCCTGTTCTCGCTTCTGTTGTTTCGCGCGCTCTAACGCGCTGTCATCACACGGCTGGCGTCTTCAAACGCAGCCACCATCGCCCGCAATGCAGGCATCGCGCCGTCCTCCTTCGCGGTCAGCCGCGCGCTTGGCAGCATCGGAAACGTCACCAATGACACCTCCCAAAGCTCAAGCTCCTGCAAAAGCCTTTGGCCTTTTGCACTCTTCGCCGCCTTCTGCGTGCGGTAGCCAATCGACAATCCGTCAATCGCACCGGCCGCAATCAAAGCCATCGCTTCACGGCCTTTGGCCACGCTCTCCAGCAGTCGCCCCTTGACCCACAGCCCCTTGCCGTCCTCACGCACCTCATCCCAGATGCCAATCGGCTCACGCGGATCGTGCTGCCACAGCATCTTCACCTGACGTCCGCTTTTTGAGAGCGCCTTCAACGACTTGGCGTAGGCACCGCGTTGCACCACATCGCCACCCTGGTCTGGCGCATCAAACAGGCTGGCGTATCCGGCAATCACATTGCCGTCTTCCACCGTCAGCCCCTTTCCAACGCGCGCGAATTTGGTTTCAAGTTCCATCTGTTGCTGCATCCGCTTCCCTCTCACTTCGCCAAACGCGCCTCACGGCGTCACGCTCATCAGCGACTGGACGGCCTGAGACAGGATCACGCCAACCACGCCGTATACCGTCAACCAGAGCCGCCGCTCCAAGCGCTCCATCAGCTGCTCAATCTTGTCCAAACGGCGGTTCAAACTATCAAACTGCAATTTCGCCACCCGCTCATGCGCCTCAAGCCGCAGTCCCGGCGCACAGTCAAAATGCTCAAACCCGTAGCGCGGCTCATGCATCGGCATCCTCAGCCGCGCGTGCGGGCAGACCCAGCATCGCGCGTTTCTCCGCCTCGCTCAGAAAATCCGCCCCCGCGATGCGGGTCCAATGCGCCTCTCGCTCCGGTGCCAAGGCCGGCACCTGATCGAGGTCTGGTTTGAGCTGCAAAGCCTCGCCGGTATGTTGCGTCAGCCAAGTCCCCACCGCTGCCGTGACCCGGCTCGCCAGAGGCAACACCGTCAGGCGGTAGAAAGCGCGGTTCGCCTCCTGATAATTCGCATAGGTCGCGTCTCCGGGGATACCAAGCAGCATCGGCGGCACGCCAAAGGCCAGGGCAATCTCCCGCGCCGCTGCCTCTTTGGTTTTCTGAAACTCCATGTCGCTTGGTGAAAACCCCATGGGTTTCCAATCCAACCCACCTTCCAGCAGCATCGGCCGCCCCGCATTACGCGCGCCCTGATGGTGGCTCTCCATTTCGCTCACCAGCCGGTCATATTGATCATTGCTCAGACTGCCCTGCCCCTCATGCCCCTTGTAGACAATCGCGCCAGAAGGTCGCGCCGCATTGTCGAGCAAGGCTTTGGACCAGCGCGAGGCGCTGTTGTGCACATCCATCGCCATCGCCGCCGGCTGCATGGCGACAACCCATAGTGATCGTCCTGAGGGTGAAACATCTTGATATGGCAAATCGGAGAGACATCCCCCACCGCAAACCGATGTTTGCGCGCGCCCACCGCGTACTCATAGGCAATCGGCCAGCCGTCATTGCCCGGCATCACACTCATGCGGTCAGAGCGCAGCACATGCAGCTCTGCAGGCGCCTCCGCCGCACCGGAAACCGCTTCGACATAGCCATTGCCCGAAAGCAGCAACTGCCCGTAAAGCGCCTCAAACAACTCTGCATGTCCCTGCCCGCCATTGGGCCGCGCCAAAAGCGCCAGAATGGGATGATCGTCAAAGCGTGCGCGGCTGTCCTGCAAGACCACAGGCAAGGCCGCTGCGGCCTCGGCAATCATCCGGACACAGCGAAATCCCACCGGATTGCCCGCAAAGCCTGTGCGCGTGAGCGATACCGTATCGCGCGGGCTCCAGGCCACACGCCCCGCACCGTGCCAGGCCACAACCGGCCCCGTGGCGCTTGCCTTCTTCTCAGGCGTCGCTGTCACGGGAGCCTTTGGCTCTGTGCCACGCTGAAAGATCTTTCCTAGCATTTATGACGCTCCCATTCTGAAGGCTCTTGCGCTGTCGCATCCCGCCAGGCGTTTGACGTTTCGCGCTTTGACCCTGACAGGTATCTAAAATTTGTCTTAACTTGCGACTTCCTGATCGCACGGTCGGTGTTGCGCAGCTCACAGCTCACGCAGTCGCGGCCGCCGCCAATGTGCCGATGGCGCAATGATCAACTCGTGCAAGGCCCAGACCAGCGCATCCACGCGATCCGGGCTGCCTTGCCCCACGAAACCCTGCGTGGTCATTTCACACATCTGATCTTCGAGCGCCTCAAGCCCGGCCATATGGGTCACACGCGCTTGTTCATAAAGCGCCGCCACAGGCTCAGCCCGCGCAGCCTTTCCGCGGCTGGCGCGCACCGCTTTGTAAGGCACCAACGGGTCAAACTGATTGATGACCGCTTGCACCAGATCCCCGCCCTGATTGACCTCTGCCACCAGCCGGTCTGCACCCCAGCTTTCCATCGCCGTCAGCGCCACCCGCGCCCAGGCATCCGGGCTGGCGGCCCGCACGCTCACGTCATCGAGCACACAGGCCCGCCACTCTTGCACTGGCCCCTTGGTGCAGACCCCCACCACAATGATCCCGCATTCATCAGATCCCGCATGGCCGCTCACCGGCGGATCCACCGCCACCACAATCCGGTCCATCTCCGGCAGTGCCTCGCATCTGAGGCCCTCCAGCTGGCTATGCGTCCAGAGCGCGCCGTCCATGTCCTCCAGCAGCTCTCCGGCCAGCTCCTGCCGTCCCAGCCGCGTACCGGCATAACGCGCCTCGACTTCTCGCAGGAAACTCTCTGCCAGATACGCCCTGTTGGCCTCAGTCGGCGCGCTGGTCTGCACCGTGCTGTCCACCTTCAGCAGTTTCTTGAGCACACCCACATTGCGCGGCGTTGTTGTCACCACCTGCTGCGGGTTTTCGCCAAGCCGTAGCGCAAACTGCAACATGTCCCACGTCGCCTGCGCGTTGCGCCACTTTGCCAGCTCATCCACCCAGGCCGCATCAAATTGCGGTCCGCGCAGGCTCTCCGGATCATGCGCAGAAAACGCCTGCGCAATCGCCCCATTGGGCCAGACAAGCCTGCGCCGCGCCGCCTCCCAAACAGGCCGCCGATCCGGCGGCGCACAGGCAATCAGCCCGCTTTCGCCAAAAATCATCACTTCGCGCACCTGATCGATGGTCTCCCCGACCAGAGCCACCCGCCGCGCCTGCCCCAGATCCTGCGGCCGCGCGCCTTCAACCATGCTGCGCACCCATTCAGCCCCCGCGCGCGTTTTGCCTGCCCCGCGCCCTCCCAGGATCACCCAGGTCTTCCAGTCGCCTTCGGGCGGCAGCTGATGCGGCAGCGCCCAGAAATCAAACAAAAAGGGGAGCGCCAACAGCTCCCCCTCACTCAGACTGTCCAGAAAAGCCGCCTGAACCTCGGCAGGTTCGGAGGCGATCCAGGCGGCACCGGATCGAAGTTCGTGCCGCATCGAGGTCAAGGGGGCTGCTTCGGGCGGCATAGCCCTGTTTTGCATCGCGTTCTTCAAAGTCTGCCTCCATCAATAAGGCCAACCGGATGCACTGCCGCAGATGCCCATAGACCTGCGTTGCCTCGTCAAACTGTGCCCAATCCTCTGCGCGCAGCGCGTTATGCACACGCAGCAGATCTTGGTTAAGATCGGACAAAGTCTTCCGAAGCACGCCCAATTCAGGATCAAGCGTGCGCGCGCCCGGGGGCGGAAAATAATGTGTCATTGGTGCTCATCGCCTCTCATGCGCAGTGATCCCCTCCGCATAAGTCCTCATCCGGCCCGCGCTTTCGGCAGAAAGCCGCCAACCAGAGGTGGTCCAGCATGGCCCAAACGCTATGAAGCACCGTGCCTCAAGTCAATATTTCACGCCTTTGCAGACACTTAACGCAGCGTGCGCAGACCGTTGCGCATCCGCTTTGCAAACCCGGAAACGCTGTGTTTCCTGATGCCGGGCAATGCGCCACATTCCGGACCTTATCGATTTGTAGAGGTTTGTGAGGTGGGGTGCTCAAAGTGTCATTTTGAGGGACCAAGTCATGGGTACGACTTTTCTTTCCAAGCTGTCATGGCGCGGAAAACTGGCGCTCGCCGCTGCGCTGCTGCTCATCACTGTGCAGGCAGGTCCGGCGGCAGATGCCATCACCAATACCTTTCAGAAACCAGCGCCCATCGAAGTGGAGATGGAAATGCGCCCAGAGGACATTTGCTAAATTTCTCTCTGGGTCCTGCGGAGCCATAAAAACAAAAAACGCGGCCCCAATCGGGAGCCGCGTTTTTGGTTTTGTCTGTGTCAGGCCTTACTGGTTGGCTCGTTCGGCCTCGATCTGGCGCCACTTGGCGACGTTCTGATTGTGCTCCGACAAGGTCGTCGCAAAAGCGTGTCCGCCGGTCCCATCCGCCACAAAGAAGATGTAGGGCGTCTGATCCGGATTGGCAGCAGCCTCAAGACTTGCACGTCCCGGGTTTGCAATCGGTGTGGGTGGCAACCCTTGGATCACATAGGTATTCCAAGGGGTTTCGCGGCGCAGTTCGCTTTGGCGCAATCCACGGCCCAGCACACCAACACCCTCGGTCACACCATAGATCACCGTCGGGTCAGTCTGCAGGCGCATGCCGCGGTCCAGACGGTTGGCAAACACGCTGGCCACCTGACGGCGCTCTTCGGGCACACCAGTCTCTTTTTCAATGATGGAGGCAAGGATCAAAAGCTCCTCGGCACTATCCAGCGGCACACCCTCTGCGCGGCTTTCCCACGCAGCTGCCACCAGCACCTCTTGCGCCTTCTGCATCCGTGCAATCACGCTTTCCCGAGTGTCCCCGACACGCACCTCATAGCTGTCTGGTGCAAGGCTCCCCTCAAGAGGGCGCTCAATCTCGCCTGTCAGCAGATCGATGTTGTTCAGAGAATCCATCACCTGCCAGCTGGTCACACCTTCGGCCACGGCAATACGGTAGCGTGTGTCCGACTCCGCGCGCACGCGGGTGAACTCAGACGGCGCGGTCTCTTCTGCAGGGTTGAAGGAGGCCACTTCCACAAATCTGCCGGTGGCTGGGTCCAGCTCACGCACCTGCACAACCTTGCGTCTCACGCCAACGCGATAGACAATCTCGGTGCCGCAGGTGCTCGCCCCGCCGCGCGTGACGATGTCAACGATCTCTTCCATCGACGCGCCAGCAGGCACCAGAAATGCACCGGCTTTCAGCTGGTCGGCCTTGTCGGAGTAATCCGCCCCCAGACGGAACAGCATCCCGTTGGCAATTGCGCCTCTTTTTTCAAGGTCTTGCGAGACACGGCTCATGTTCGAACCGCTCTGCACCCGCAGGCACACAGGCTCTGTGAGCGGACCCGTGGCCCGGTAAGTGGACTGCCCAAAGAGAATGACGCCGCCCAGAAGGAACAGCGCCACAATCAAAAGCGTCAGCGCGTTAGACGCGACAGCGCGCCACATCAGCCGACCTTCCCGAAGATCACCGATGCGTTGGTGCCACCAAAGCCGAAGCTGTTGGACAGCGCCACATTGATTTCGCGCTCACGCTTCTGGTTCGGTGCCAGATCCACAGGCGTCTCAACCGCTTGGCTGTCGAGGTTGATGGTGGGCGGTGCCACCTGATCGCGGATCGCAAGGATCGAGAAGATCGCTTCAATCGCGCCCGCAGCGCCGAGCAAGTGGCCGGTCATGGATTTGGTCGACGACATGGTCACCTTGCCCGCGTGCTCGCCCATCAGGCGCTCAACTGCGCCAAGCTCGATGGTGTCGGCCATGGTCGAGGTGCCATGCGCGTTGATGTAATCCAGATCTTTCGGCTCAAGACCCGCTTTCTTCAGCGCGGCACGCATGGAGCGTTCGCCACCTTCGCCAGTCTCAGAAGGTGCGGTGATGTGGTAGGCGTCACCAGACAGGCCATAGCCCAGCACCTCGGCATAGATTTTCGCACCGCGCGCCTTGGCGTGCTCATATTCTTCCAGCACCACAATGCCAGCACCTTCGCCCATCACAAAACCATCGCGGTCCGCATCATAGGGGCGCGAGGCTTTCTTGGGGTCATCTTCATATTTGGTGGAGAGCGCCTTACAGGCGTTAAAGCCCGCAATGCCGATCTCACAGATCGCCGCTTCGGCGCCACCGGCAACCATCACATCCGCATCGTCAGAAGCAATCAGACGGGCCGCGTCACCAATGGCGTGCGCGCCGGTCGAACAGGCCGTCACAACCGCATGGTTGGGGCCTTTAAAGCCGTATTTGATGCTCACCTGACCGGAGATCAGGTTGATCAGCGCGCCGGGAATAAAGAACGGAGACACACGGCGCGGGCCTTTTTCGTTTAGCAGCAGAGTGGTCTGCTCAATCGACTGCAGGCCACCGATGCCGGAGCCAATCATCACACCGGTGCGCTCCAGCGCCTCGGTGTCTTCTGGTTTCCAGCCGGAATCTTCCACAGCCATCTGCGAAGCGGCCAGACCATAGAGAATAAAATCATCCACCTTGCGGCGCTCTTTCGGAGCCATCCAATCATCAGGATTGAAGGTGCCGTCGCTGCCATCGCCATAGGGCACTTCGCAGGCGTATTTGGTGGTCACACGCTCAGGATCAAAACGGGTGATGGTGCCCGCACCGGACTGACCGTCCAGAATACGTGTCCAGCTTTCTTCCACGCCCGACGCCAGCGGGGTGACCAGACCGAGACCGGTGACTACTACTCGACGCATTTCATTGCTCTCCTAGCCTTTGGCAATTTGCCCACCCAAATAGCTTGGATTGCCTGTGGCGTGCAAGAGCGCGTGCGCTGGCTTTTGCTGATATCGCACGCTTAAGGCACTTTGCGTTTACCCCGAAGGGCCGAATTGCGCTGCTGTTGAGACCACAGAGGGGAGGAAGGGAGCGGTCGGGCAGCGCAATCCGTAAAAACGCAAAGTGCTCAGAGACAGAAACGGGTGTTACAGGAACTCCGCCACCGCCTCCGGTTCTGGCTTGGCCACTTCAAGGGCCTCTTCCACAGTCAGCGACTTGTGGAACAAGGCGCGCCCAATCAAAACGCCCTGGATGTTCGGATCATACTTCAGGCGGGAGATATCATCCGCGCCGCGCACCACGCCGCTTGCGGTCACTGGCCAGCGGCTTTGCTCTGCGATGCCAGAGATCAGACCAAGCTGCGCCTCAACATCGGTCATGTCGCTATCGATATCGGTCACAACGATGCCGGCGAAAGGCGCTTCGGAGAAGGCGTTCACATAGGCAATCGGGTCAAAGGCCCCTGCCTTGCGCCAGCCTTCCGTCATCACCTGCCCCTGCCAGACATCCACCGCCAGCACGATCTGGTCCGGATGGGCATGCGCCAGTTCAATCGCCGTATTGGGGTCATAGGCCGCCATGGTGCCCAGCACGATCCGGCCCGCGCCTTTCTCGATCCAGTGCTCCACCTGCTCACGGGAGCGCATACCGCCGCCCAATTGCACAGGCAGCCCGGCCCCGCGAATAATTTCTTCAACTAGCTCGGCATTTTGATCACTGCCCTGAACCGCGTTGAAATCCGTCAAATGCATCCATTCTGCGCCGGATGCGGCAAACCCTTTGGCCGTTTCCACCGGGTCCACATGCCAAATCTGCGGGCTGTCCAGATCGCCTTTGTCCAAGGTCACGCAGCGACCGTCCAGAAGTTCCATTGTGGGGTAAATCATCATTGCGGAAATCTCCTCCAGCAAACTTTATGAGGCCAGTTTACCACCCAAAGAACACAGCAAGGCAAAAAAAACGTCGCGCAAACTCGCAGACACGACAGCAAAACGGCGCCTCCCTGAGGGAAGCGCCGTTTCACAAAAGTTATCTCGAAGAGCTTAGGAAGCTTCGGAGATGAATTTGACCGCGTCGCCGAAGGTCTGGATGGTTTCGGCTGCGTCGTCCGGGATCTCGATGCCGAACTCTTCTTCAAAAGCCATCACCAGTTCCACGGTGTCGAGGCTGTCTGCGCCCAGATCGTCGATGAAGGACGCTGCTTCAACGACTTTGTCCTCTTCCACACCCAGGTGCTCTACAACGATCTTTTTCACGCGGTCTGCGACGTCGCTCATGTCAATTCCTCATTCGTCTTGGGCGTGTTGGCCCGTTTGAATTCCCATCATTTTAGATGGGTCTGATTTGTGCCCCAACCGGGACGGTTCTGGTCCGGTCGTCCCGGAAGGTCTCCGTCCGCCCTCTGCATAATTAGGGGGCACCCGGAAAATACTCGCCGCCTATAACACATCCACCTCACAAGGCAAACGCTTTCCCCAGCGACAGCTGCAGCCCGTTTTCGCGGGCCGCGCACGGTCACAACATGGCCATGCCACCGTTCACATGCAAGGTGGTGCCTGTCACATAACCTGCTTCAGCACTTGCCAAATACAGCACAGCCGCAGCGATTTCCTCGGAGGTGCCCATGCGCGCCGCCGGAATCTGCCCGTTGATCTTGTCTTTCTGATCGTCGGTCAGCTTGTCGGTCATCGCTGTCGCAATAAAGCCCGGCGCCACAGCATTGGCTGTGATTCCGCGACTCGCCACCTCATAAGCAATGGATTTGGTCAGACCAACGAGCCCGGCCTTGGAGGCGGCATAGTTCGCCTGCCCCGGGTTGCCGGTCGCACCAACAATAGAGCTGATGTTGATGATCCGGCCCCAGCGGGATTTCATCATCGGACGCATCACACCGCGGCACAGGCGCATCGCGCTGGTCAGGTTCACGTCGATCACGCTCTGCCATTCTTCGTCAGACATGCGCATGAAAATCTGGTCACGGGTGATGCCCGCGTTGTTCACCAGAATATCCACGCTGCCCATCGCCTCGATGGCCTGCTTTGGCAGCGCATCCACCGCCTCTGAGTCGCTCAGGTTGCACGGCAGCACATGCGCGCGCTCTCCCAGCTCAGCTGCCAGCGCCTCAAGCGGCTCCACACGTGTGCCAGACAGGCCCACGGTTGCGCCCGCGTCATGCAGCGCCTTGGCAATCGCGCCGCCGATGCCACCCGATGCGCCGGTCACCAGCGCGGTTTTTCCAGTCAGATCAAACATAGTTCTGTCTCTCTCAGTTTTTCACCACAGGCTTGGTCAAAAGCCCGTATTTGGCAATGTCTGCCGGTGTCATAATGTAAGTGTCTTCTACAGGTGCCGCGTCAAGCGTGAACCAATAGAAATCTGCACTGCCCAACATGCGTGCGGTATAGCTCACATAGCTTTCGTGAACAGGGTCATCCTTTGGAAAGTCCGCCCCCGCGCGATTGCCTTCGGCCCAGCTGTGCACCCCGATGATCGCGCCCTCTTCCATGGAGCGCTCCACACCTGCCAGAAACAGATCCGTCCCGCCGGAATGCACTTCGCTGTCCGCAGTCAGATGCGTGTCCAGACCCAGATCACGCACCCGGTTGCCGAGCTTCAGGTTGGTCTCATCGTCCACCGATCCGGGCACATACATCAGCACAAGGCGCGTGGTCTCCGGATTTTCGGCAATCGCCTGCTCAAACGACGCAAGGCTGAACTGATTGAGCGTGCCTGACACCAAAAGGTCATCCCCTGAAGGCTCAAACGCAATGCTGTCATAGGAATTGAGGTAGGCCACCTGCAAATGCGTGCAGCCCGTCACAACGGCGACGCCAAGCGCCGCCGCCCCAGCCAGAAAACGCCGTTTCAGCTTGGGTTGGATCATTTGAGGCTGGCCACAGCCGCCAGCACATCATCAGGCGTCCCCACCGCGCGCACCGCATTGTTGCGGTCAATCTTGCGGATCATGCCCGAAAGCGCCTTACCTGCGCCGATTTCCCAGAATTCCGTCACACCATCCGCGGCCATATTGATCACCGATTCGCGCCAGCGCACAGAGCCGGTCACCTGCTCCACCAGCAGCTTGCGGATTTCATCGGGATCGCGCACCGCTGCCGCGCGCACGTTTGCAAACAGCGGCACCGCCGGCGCTTTGATCTCTACATTTGCCAGCGCCTCAGCCATCACATCGGCTGCCGGCTGCATCAGCGCGCAATGGAACGGTGCGCTGACCGGCAGCATCACCGCACGGCGTGCGCCTTTTTCCTTGGCAATCTCCGCCGCCCGCTCAACAGCGGCCTTGGCACCGGACACCACAACCTGTGTTGGGTCGTTGTCATTGGCCGCCTGACAGACCTCTCCTTCAGCCGCCGCTTCAGCCACTTCTTGCACCGCTGCAAAATCAAGGCCGAGGATCGCCGCCATTGCGCCTTCACCCACAGGCACCGCTGCCTGCATCGCCTGACCACGGGTCCGAAGAAGGCGCGCGGTGTCGCCCACGCTGATGGCACCTGCCGCCGCCAGTGCGGAATATTCGCCAAGGCTGTGACCAGCAACACAGGACGCATCGGTCACCGCAATGCCCTCTACATAAAGCGCCGTCATCGCCGCCAGCGAGGTCGCCATCAAGGCAGGCTGCGCATTCTGCGTCAGGGTCAGCGTCTCCTGATCCCCTTCCCAGATGAGCTTGCTCAGGTTGTCCCCGAGCGCGTCATCCACCTCGTTGAAAATCGCTTGTGCCTCTGGATAGGCTTCGGCCAGCGCCTTGCCCATTCCAATGGTCTGGGCCCCTTGGCCCGGAAATACAAATGCACGGCTCATTCTGGCTCTCCTCAAAGGTATTTGAACCGACATACCCCGCAGAAAAGCCCCACGCAACGTCAATAGAGCGTTAACCCACGCCGCACTGCGCAGACGCGCACCTCACTTGTGCATGAGCGCCGGTTGCGCCACAGCCCCACAACCGCCACTCTAGAGCCAACGTATATAAGAGGTTTTTACATGTCGCGCTCCAACACCGCTGCCCGCTATGGCAGTGTCGCCAAGACATTTCACTGGCTCACCGCCCTCCTGATCGTCAGTGCGCTGGCGGTTGGCTACTTCGCCCATCAGGCCCCCTATGAGGACAGCGCGCAGCTCGCCTTTAAGGCCACGCTCTTCTCTTTGCATAAAACCATCGGCCTCACCGCGTTTTTGGTGGCGGTCCTGCGTATTCTCTGGGCCTTCACCCAGCCGCGCCCCAAATTGCTCAACGGCGATCACAGGCTTGAGGCGCTGGCCGCGGAGACCGCGCATTGGGTGCTCTATGGCGCAATGGTGCTTGTGCCTCTGACCGGCTGGATGCACCACGCAGCGACCACCGGCTTTGCCCCGATCTGGTGGCCCTTTGGGCAATCCCTGTTCTTTATCCCCAAAGATCCTGTGCTGGCCGAAACTCTGGGAGCCTTGCACTATGTCTTCATGCTCCTCTTGGTGCTGACCCTGCTGGCCCATATTGGCGGCGCATTGAAACACGCCATCGTGGACAAAGACAAAACGCTCCAGCGCATGCTGCCCGGCACCCCGGATCTGTCGGACACGCCCGCCCAACAGCCCGGCCACACCCTGCCTTTCCTTGGCGCCGCAACCGTCTGGGCCGCAGCGCTTTATGTTGGCGCGTTCTCTGGGATCTTTGCACCAGCCGAAGGGGCCGAACCCGCTGCGGAACTCGCCGAAGTGGCCTCCGAATGGCAGGTGCAATCCGGCACGCTCGGCATCGCTGTGCAGCAATTTGGCAGCGAAGTGATCGGTAGCTTCGCTGACTGGACCGCCGAGATCGCCTTTGACGAAACCGCGACCGAGGGCACGCACGGCAGTGTGACTGTGACCATTGCCATCGGCTCGCTCACCCTTGGGTCAGTCACCGATCAGGCCCTTGGCGCGGATTATCTGAATGCCTCAGAGCACCCCACCGCGATCTTCACCGCCGACTTGCTGGCTGCCGAAACAGGCTACATCGCCGAAGGAACATTGGCGCTCAGCGGACATGAGGTGCCAACCACCCTGCCCTTCACGCTCACACTGGATGGCGACTCCGCAGAAATGACCGGCGCGCTGGAGCTTGATCGCCGCAGCTTTCACGTAGGGGATACGATGACCGACGAAAGCTCGCTGGGCTTTGGCGTCGCCGTCACCGTCAACCTGACCGCAACGCGCGGGCAGTAAGTTTCTCGCACGTCACAACCACAAAGGCCGCCCAATCCGGGCGGCCTTTTTTTGCGTCTCAAAAGCAGCGTAGTTTCTCGCTCTGTAACGCAACGCACAAACCTTGCCCCCTCAGCACGTAAGAGCGCCACCTTGGCCGCAAGGTTCTCGAAACCTCAATCCTCTCGTGGGCGGCGCAGCCGACCAGCCTCAGTTCATCTCTACGGGCCCTCCCCACGGGAGGGGGCTTCACCCCCACCCAGGGTCAGGGGCTGGCCTATGTGATCAGCTTCAGGCACTGCAGAACCTTCCGACAATGCCCTAAAAGACACAAAAAAGGGCCGCCCTCTCAGGCAGCCCTCTCAAACTCTCGCGTAGGAAGCGTTTATTCCGCTTTCATCGCCTCAACAGAAATCTGCACTTCCACTTCGTCGCTCACAAACGGCGCGAAGTTGCCCACGTCATAGTCGGTGCGCTTCAGCGTGGTGGTCGCATTGAAACCCGCCCATGGCTTTTTCGCCATTGGGTGCTCACTGGCTGCATTCAGTTGCGCGTCCAGTACCACGGATTTGGTCACACCGTTCAGGGTCAGATCACCGGTGATCAGGGCGGTGTTGTCGCCGGTCACTTCGATGCCGGTCGAGGAGAAGCTCACCAGCTCATCATCCGCCGCATCAAAGAAATCACCGCTCATGAAGTGCGCGTCACGCTTTTCCCAACCGGTGAACATGGATTTCACAGGCATGGACACAGACACGGAGCTTGCAGACGGATCTTCCTTGTCAAACATGATCTCACCTTCAAAGCCGGAGAACATGCCCCAGGTCGTGGAATACCCCAGGTGGTTGTAAGAGAACAGGATCTGGCTGTGCGATGCGTCGAGCACGTATTTCTCAGGCGCGGCAACAGCGGAGGTTGCGGTGACGGCGGCCAATGCGAGGCCAGCGGCAAAAAGGGTGCGTTTCATGGGGTCTCTCCAAAATGGATCAATAACGATGTGATACTAGCAATGTGCCGAGACTTCTCCCAATCGCAATTCTACGTAAACCCACAACCACTGTGCTTTTGTGAACATTTCCGTGAAGACACCCCCGCATGACCGCACAAAACGCGCCATTCCCCAATAAAATAAGAGGCTTCCAGTGTGAGCGAATTTCAGCCTAGCCATATCACTTCAGGTTGTTTGAATTTGACGCATTTCATCGACTTACCTCGCGCTGCCGTTAAAACCCGCACAGGGAACGCGCACACGAAGTCAAGGCTCCCCTTATATAGCGCTTGCAAACGCCCTGCCCGCGTCCGGTTGAGGTGGCAGATCATCCTCCCTATATGAGGCAGCGCACAAGCCTGCCGTGGGGCCTGCGTCAATGTGGCGGATGTTGAGTGCCGCCGCCATGAGATAGCGCCTCTCAAGCAAAGAGCGTCCTGAAACAGATTGGAAATATGCAATGGAACTGGGTTGGGTAGATCTTTTCCCTTTGGTATTCTTTCCCTTTAAGATCATCGTGTTAGGCATTGGTATGTTCTACGCCATCAAGTGGCACCATGATCAGGAAAAGAAGAAGAAAAACGAAACCGCAAACCAAAAGCCCCCCTCCGCCTGATCGGGATCGGGGCCACACCTGCAAGCCTTCAAAGCCAGCACAAATTAAAAAGGCCGCCAGCCCATCGGGCTGCCGACCTCAAGTCACTCTCTTAACATTCTGGATTGGCGCGCGACCCGCTGCCCTTAAAGCGGCAACATGGTCTGGCTGCGCAGCTGCGCAATGGCGTCCAAACGGGCATGCGGCCCATCCAACGGAAGCCCCACAATTTCGCCCCCATCAGCGCCCAGCACCGTCAAGCGTGTGTCACTCACATCAACGCGCCCGATGTCTTCGTAGTTGATGGCCTGCGCCACATGTTTGCGACGACGCGGCAATCCCTCAAAAACCAGAAGCTGGCGGTTACGCTGATCAAAATGCAACTCCTGACGCGGTTTTTGCGTGGCAATCTGGGTCAGCCCGACTCCAGCGGTCACCAGCAGAATGGAAATGCCCATCTTTGACAGCAGGATCATCGGTGTCAGATCCAGCCCCGGCACCAGCCAAAGCCCGATACCCGCCCAAATGAAAGCAAAGCCGAACACGACAGCGCTTGTGCGTACGGAAAGCGAAGGCCGCTTGCCTTCCACCATAGCCACGCGAGAGCGTGCTTCATTTGCGATTTGTGTCATCGCCATCATTGTCCCGGTCTCCTATGCGCCTTTGCGGCGACAGTTTCTGCGGTTTGTCCCGCCTTTGCGCTAAACTTCCGGGTGAATTCAGGCGAGAATGGGGCGGATTAACGAAATCCCTGTGCTTTTGGTTAAATCATCGCTAAGCCCTCTCTGAGCCCCAAGAAAACTTGGTCCAAAGAGCCATTTCTCCCCTTGCGCCTTCGCCGAATTCGGCTATACAGCGCCATCCTTTCGCAAAAGCTTGAACCGCGCAGTCTCTCGTGGGTGGGGTGCGAAAGGCCAAGATGCCCCGCTCTTTGAAATGCGCCTGTAAAATGAATGGAGAGCACATGCCGCTTTATGAGCATGTTTTCATCTCGCGCCAGGACCTGTCCAACGCGCAAGCAGAAAGCCTCGTTGAACACTTCGGTACAGTTCTTTCTGACAACGGCGGGTCCGTTGTAGAGAGCGAGTACTGGGGCGTGAAAACCATGGCCTACAAAATCAACAAAAACCGCAAAGGCCACTACGCCTTCCTGAAATCCGACGCGCCTGCCGCAGCGGTTCAGGAAATGGAACGCCTGATGCGCCTGCATGACGACGTGATGCGCGTTCTGACCATCAAGGTTGATGAGCACGCTGAAGGTCCTTCGGTTCAGATGCAGAAACGTGACGAGCGTGGCGACCGCCGCGAGCGCCGCTCCTAATCACCTTAAGAGAGGACATTAAGTTATGGCTGCAAAACCATTTTTCCGCCGTCGCAAAGTCTGCCCTTTCTCGGGTGAGAACGCGCCGAAGATCGACTACAAAGACACCAAGCTGCTGCAGCGCTACATCTCTGAGCGCGGCAAAATCGTGCCTTCGCGCATCACAGCCGTGTCTGCCAAGAAACAGCGTGAGCTGGCCCGTGCAATCAAACGCGCGCGCTTCCTTGCACTGCTTCCATACGCCGTGAAGTAAGGAGACACTGACATGCAAGTTATCCTTCTGGAACGTGTGGCCAAGCTGGGCCAAATGGGCGAAGTTGTGGACGTGAAGCCGGGCTATGCTCGTAACTTCCTGCTGCCACAGGGCAAGGCGCTGACCGCGTCCAAAGCCAACATCGCATCTTTCGAAGCGCAGAAAGCTCAGCTGGAAGCGCGCAACCTGGAAACCAAGAAAGAAGCAGAAGCACTGGGCGAGAAGCTCGATGGCGAACAGTTCATCGTGATTCGTTCCGCGTCCGACGCTGGTGCGCTCTACGGCTCCGTCACCCCACGTGACGCAGCAGAAGCAGCCACCGAAGCAGGCTTCTCTCTGGACAAGAAACAGGTTGCTCTGGCCGCTCCGATCAAAGAGCTCGGTCTGCACGCGGTTCACGTGAACCTGCACCCTGAAGTTCAGATCACCATCAATCTGAACGTTGCCCGTTCTGAGGAAGAAGCGGAGCTGCAAGCTTCCGGTAAATCCATTCAGGAACTGGCTGCAGAAGCAGAAGCAGAAGCAGAATTCGAAATCGCCGAACTGTTCGACGATATCGGCGCAGCTGCCTCTGACGACGACGACATGGGTGCACCTGCCCCATCCGAAGAAGCGCCTGCCGAAGAGCAGTAAACGCTTTACCAGCGAAGAATTCGCGAAGCCGCGTCCGGGTGCACCTGGGCGCGGTTTTTCTTTTTCCGGCCAGTGCTTACGCAAACTCCTGCGCAAGAGTGCCTCTGTATCGACCAACCGCTTCCCTTTTCTGTGCGGACGGCCATACTGAGCAAAATGACTTTCAGGAGGCCGCATGCCCGCCCACTATTCACGCCGTATGGCGCTCGCCCTTCTGATCTCCCTGCCAGCGGCCTGCGCCAGCACAGAGCCAACCGCCGCCCCTGAATTTGACCCGCCGCTCTACCCCAATGAAACGCCAGAGCTGCGCGCGCTAATCAACCAATATGCCGATTTTTACGAGGTGCCGCGTGATCTTGTGCAGCGCGTGGTCATTCGCGAAAGCACCCACCGCCCCTGGGTCACCAACGGCAACAATATCGGCCTCATGCAAATCCAGCTGCCCACCGCCCGTGGTATGGGCTACACCGGGAACCGCGAGGGCTTGCTCGACGCAGAAACCAATCTGACCTACGCCGTCAAATACCTGCGCGGCGCTTACCTTGTGGCCGAGGGCAACTACGATCGCTCTGTGTTCCTTTATGCCAAGGGCTACTACCCGGAGGCCAAGCGCGCAGGATTGTTAAAAGAAACCGGCCTCGCCCCCTGATCCCCAATACATTTGTGCCTGCCTGAGACCGTCCTCTTTTCACGCTTTGGCAGATAAGAAACACCCCTGCACCAGATTGACGGGATTAGTGTATTCTTAACGAAGTCGCCTTGGCAGCGGTCTCAGCGAAGACTATTCTCCCCGCAATTGTTTTCAGTTTTTGAGGCCCCTTGTGAGCACCGAATCCGCAGGCACCCTGCACCCCCTCGCCCCCCACCATCTCCCCAGCTTCATATCCGATGCGACAGGGGCAGACCCGATGATGACCAATGTGGCCATCTTTGCCGTGGTCATGGTGTTCCTCCTCACCACCTTCTTTTTGCACCTGCATTCCCTGCCGGAACAGCTCGCGCATAAAGTAGGGGCCAATCAGCTTCAAATCGTTGGTGTGCTTGCCCTGATCGCACTGTTCACCCACAACAACATCTACTGGGTGGCCGCCCTGCTGCTGGCCCTGATCCAGATCCCGGACTATGAAACCCCGCTTGGGCGCATCGCCGATGCGCTGGACCGCCTCAAATCACCGGAGCCTCCGCAAGCTGTTGCCCAATCCGCAGCGGCAGAGGCCACTCCAGCCCCCACCCAAACGGCGTCCAAAGACGCCGCCAAAGACGGTGAGGTGTAAGCCATGCTGGAATTTATCTGTTGCTCCATGCTGACCATCTTCCCCGACTTTCTGTTCCGCCGCTATTGGCAGGGCAAACGTCTGGGGCAGGAAATCACCCTGTTCTCCATGTGGTACGAGCTGCGCTACGGCCTCAGCTCCTGCTTCATTCTGACGGTCAGCCTGATCACACTGATCTTCTACTACCACCCCTCCACCTCCAATGTGACCTCGTTTTTCCGCACCGTCACCATCCTGCCGGAAATCAGCGGCCGCGTGACCGAGGTGATGGTGGAAAACAACCAGACCGTGGAAGAAGGCGATGTGATCTTCAAACTGGATGACAGCCGCCAGCGCGCCGCCGTCGCCACCGCCCGCGCAGCTGTGATCGAAGTGGATGCAGCCGCCCTTCTGGCCCACGATGACACCCGCGTGGCACAGGCCAATTTTGACGCCGCCGAAGCCGCCTTTGAGCAAACCAAAGACGAGTTTGAGCGCAAAAACACCCTGTTTCAGGAAAACTCCCCTGCTGTGACCGTGCGTGAGGTCGAGCGTCTGGAGAACCTCATTCAGGAACGTCTTGCCGCCGTGGATGCCGCGCACTCCGCTCTTGAGTCCGCCAAGCACCGGCTGGAAATCCAGATCCCGGCCCAAAAGGACAGCGCCGAGGCCTCTCTCAACCAGGCCCAGGTGGAACTGTCGAAAATGACGATCTATGCCGGACAGGCCGGACGCATCGAACAGTTTGATCTTCGCCCCGGAGATTACATCAACCCGATCCTGCGTCCTGCGGGCATTCTTGTGCCCTCAGACACAGGACGCGGGCGGTTTCAGGCCGGCTTCAGCCAGCTGACCGCGCAGGTGCTCCACCCCGGCATGCTGGCAGAAATCTCCTGCGCCACCGCGCCGATGCGGGTGACCCCCATGGTCATCATCGGCGTGCAGGATGTGATCCCCTCCGGTCAGGTGCGCCCCTCCGACACCCTGCGCGATCCGCAAAACCTGCAGCGCCCGGGCACAGTGATCGCCTATATGGAACCGCTCTGGGAAGGCGGCATCGACCATCTGCCCCCTGGCAGCCAATGCGAGGTCAACGCCTACACCAGCAACCACGAGCGCCTGCAGGATCCCAACATCGGCACGGCAAAATTTGTGGCCCTGCATGTGATCGACACCGTCGGCTACGCCCACGCCCTGATCCTTCGCTTCCGCGCCATTCTCATGCCGTTCAGAACGCTGGTCTTCTCCGGCCACCACTGATCCTAGCGACAGAAACAGAAAAAGCCCCGGTCTCCCGCCGGGGCTTTTTTGTTGCAAGCTCTCGCTATCCAACTCTGGGAGCGCGCTTATTCTCCAAAATTCCCGCCAAGCGCCATCGGCGCCATGCGGATCAGCCTGCTGTCCTCCACAGCCGCCTGTCGATGCAGCACCGCCGCGCGGTACTCCGCGAACTTATGCATGGAGGTGAAGGCCTCCACACTTGGATATTCCGCAATAAAACACAGATTCCACATCTTCTCCGGCCCGATCAGCATCTGCTCCATGCTGCCCCGCCAGATGATCTTGCCGCCAAGCTGCTTGAACACCGGCGCACTCTCGCGCCCATAAGCGGCATAAGCCTCCGCACCGCTGGCCTCTCGCCCATCTTCATAGACCGCCTGATCACGCAGCTTGATCAGGTTCAGCATATGCACCGGCCCCTCCCGATCGTTGGCCTTGAAAGCCTCATATCCGGCTTTGTCAAATGTGGTGTAGTCCAATGTCTGCTCTCCTCAAAACACCCTCGCAGAGAACAACCCCAACAACAAAAGATCAAGCACCTCCCGCGCACCCCCGCCCCTGCATTCTCATTCCTGAAGTATCCCGGGGGTATGGGGGCTGGCCCCCATTAAAACCTGCGTATGGGGGCTGGCCGCCATTCCAAACTGTGTATCGGGGCCAGCCTCAAATACCCCACCAGCCAATAAAAAAGGCCGCCCCCATTGGAGCGGCCTCTCACTGTCCCGTTAACGGGGTATGGACTTATTCGTCGTCCAGTGCCTCTACGGCTTTTTGCAGGTCGTCTTTGGAGACCTCTTTTTCGCTCACTTCCGCCAGCTCAAAGACATAGTCGACAACTTTGTCTTCAAAGATCGGCGCGCGCAGCTGCTGCTGCATCTGTGCGTTCTGCTGAATGAACTCAAAGAACTGACGTTCCTGACCAGGGTACTGACGCGCCTGGTTCATGATCGCTTGGGTCATCTCGGCGTCGGTCACTTCGACCTCTGCTTTCTGGCCCAGTTCTGCGAGCAGCAGGCCGAGACGCACGCGGCGCTCTGCCAGGGTGTTGTGCTCATCGGTTGGCTCGATCTTGTCGTGATCGTGGCCTTCCACTTCTGGGTTTTCCTCGTGCCACAGCTGGTGTGCGATCTGGCCCGCTTCTGCTTCCACCAGGGATGGCGGCAGCTCGAAGGACACCAGCTTGTCCAGCTCGTCCAGCAGCGCGCGCTTGGTCACCGCACGTGCGGCACCGGCGTATTCTGCTTCCAGACGCTCGGTGATCTGAGCTTTCAGACCTGCAAGGTCTTCAGCGCCGAATTTGGTCGCCAGCTCGTCGTTGATCTCTGCAGCAACCGGCTCTTTCACCTCTTTGATGGTGCAGGAGAACACGGCTTCTTTGCCCGCGAGGTTTTCTGCGCCGTACTCTTCAGGGAAGGTCACGGTCACGTCTTTTTCTTCGCCCGCTTTCACGCCAACCAGCTGCTCTTCAAAGCCGGGGATGAACTGGCCGGAGCCGAGGGTCAGTGGGAATTCTTCGCCTGCGCCGCCGTCAAAGGCTTCGCCGTCGATGCGGCCCACAAAATCCATGACAACCTGATCGCCGTCCTGTGCCGCGTCGCCTTCGCCGCGTGCTTTGAAGTCCTGCGCGGTTTCTGCGAGGTTGCCCAGAGCTTCGTCCACGGCGGCGTCATCTGCTTTGACAACCAGCTTCTCCAGCTTGATGCCTTTCAGGTCCACTTCAGGGATCTCTGGCAGCGCTTCATAGGACATCTCGACTTCTACGTCAGAGCCTGGCTTCCAGTTTTCGCCGTCTTTCATTTCGACTTTCGGCTGCAGCGCCGGACGGTCGCCGGACTCTTCGAAATGCGCGTTCATCGCACCGTCGATGGTCTCTTGCATGGCTTCGCCCATCAGGCGCTCACCAAACTGCTTTTTCAGAAGCGGCATCGGCACCTTGCCTTTGCGGAAACCTTTCATTTCGATTTCCGGCTGTGCTTCTTTCAGCTTTTCATTGACCTTCGCGTCCAGCTCATCAGCTGTCACGGTGATCGAATAGCCGCGTTTCAGACCTTCGTTCAGAGTCTCGGTAACCTGCATCAGGAGTCCCCATAAGTAGCGGCGCGCGGCACATGAGAGTCCGCGCGCAGTCGAGAAAATTTGTGCTCTTCTAGTGGCCCCCGCGCCGCTGTGCAAGGCCAATTCCACGCAGAGAGCGGCTTTCAGTCAGCGACAGGGACCAAGCAGAGGCCAAGGGGCGGCCCTCTGCCGATCAGCGGGTGTCAGAAGTTCCAGCGTGCCGCCACCATGAAGATGTCGATATCCTGATAATCCAGCCCCGGCTCTTCATATTGATACTGACGATACGCCAGATAGAGCTCGGCATTATAGTTATCGAGCTCCTGTGTCGCCTGCAGCCCCCAGGCAAATCCATCATCGCCCGCAAGACGGGAGTCATTGGCCCAGAAGAAATCCGCCGACAGATGGGTCTTGCCCCAGGCAAACCATTCAAAATCACGTTTGCCGAGCTTGGTGTAAAAATAGTCGCTGTCCACCGCGCTGTTGTCGCTGTCGCGACGCCCGGCTGCGATCTTGCCATTCAATCCAGTGGGCGTGTGCAAAATGGCAAAGGACCCAAACACCGAATTGGCGTCGCCGCCCGCGTCAAAATCCGTCCACTCGCTGCCGATACGCGCACTATATTGCAAATCTCCGGCATCGCCGTTGTAGACCAAACCAAGGTCATAGACCGTGTCATCCACACCTTCGCTCAGGATGTTCTCCCCCACAGCTGCGCTGAGGATCAAACCGCCTCCGGCCAGCGGCGGCGTGTCATATCTCACACGCCCCAACCGGCCACCGTCAAAGTCATTGAACACCGATTTCACAGTGGGTTCTGTGCCATCAACCATCCCGTCGCTGAAATGAAACCCGCCGCCGACATCGGCAACCGCGCTGGTTGCAATCCCGTCGGTGCCCGAGAAACTCGCCCCGGTGATCCCGTCAGACGCCATGCTGCCCTGCCCCAGATAGACCTTACCAAAGCTGCCCTCATAGCTGAAATCCACTTTCCGGATATTGGTGCGCTCCCATTCCAGAAACTCCGGGTCATTGATCTGGCTCCAATCAGAACTGCCCGCGAGGCCCAATCCGGTTTCGAAATTGAATTTGAATGTGCCCTGCCCAATTGGCTGGGAATAGCGCACACCAAACCGGCTGACGGCATTTGAGTTATCTGCAAATTCGCTGGTGGTGGTGTCCCCGTCGTCCACCACAATAAACCCGTAGTTCAAATGCCCATAAAGCTCGGCATTGTTCTGCGCCAATACCGCCGTTGCTGTCCCTGAAAAGGCAATCGCCCCGCCGACCATGGTTTTGGTAATTTTGGATATACTGCCCAAGACCCTTTTACCCATCACGCTTCTCCAATCGATTGAGAGTTCAAAATGTGTCTTAAAGTCGTATTTGAGAGCCCCCACCCGAATTGCCGTTTCGCAAATTCGGGCCCACCAATTCAATTCGGGCTCAAAGCGCCAACCAATCCCAAAGGATGAGTTGAGCACTCCAATTGGACTATATCGTAAATTTTATTCAAATTCACGACATCAAGTTTCGATGTTACAAATTAAAAAAGCATCGTCCCGCAATTGGACGATCAATATAAGAAAAAGGCGGCCGGAAATTCCGACCGCCTTTCAAAGCTCATTTCTGAAAAACTTCAGAAATTAGAAGCTCCAGCGTGCACCAACCAGGAATGCATCAATGTCTTGGAAAGACGCGCCAGTCGCTTCGTACTGGTGCTGGTGGTAGCTCGCGAACACTTTCATGTTGGAGTTGTCGATGTCCTGAACCGCTTCGATACCGTATGCGGTGCTCTCGTCACCTGCGGATGCGAAGTCGTTGCCGCGGTATGCGTCTACGGACAGGTAGGTGCGGCCGATGGAGAACCAGTCGCGCTGCAGACCAACTTTCACGTAGAAGTAGTCCTGATCCAGACCAGTGTCATTGTCTGTTTCACCCGCAGCAATGCTTGCGCTCAGACCGGTTGGGGTGTGCAGCGCGCCAACGGAGCCAACGATCGCGTCTGCGTCGTTTGCAGTGTTGCCGGTTTGAGAGTAGGACAGGCCACCCGCAACTTCATAGTCGCCCAGGGTGTTGTTGTAGTAAACAGCCAGGTCGTAGAACTCGGAGTCGACGTTTGGCTCCAGGATTTCGGTACCTGCGGATGCAGACACAGTGAAACCGTTGAAGGTTGGTGCGTCGTAACGGATACGACCCAGACGGCCACCGTCCAGACTGTCAGACACGTCACCGATGCTCACGCCGGACAGTGCGCCTGCGCTGGTGCGGAACTGATAGCCACCTGCGCTATCGGCCACAGACACGCCGCCCGCGATGTCGGTGCCAGCGACGTCACCCGCGCTTGCGGTGCCGTCGGAGGAGGAAGAACCTTCACCGATGTAGAAAGTGCCGAAACGGTCGGTTTCGTAGATCGCTTCGAACTTACGGATGTCGTTGCGGTCCCAGTACAGGAAGTCTGGGGTGCCTGCTTGGCTCACTTCGTCGGTGCCGCGCAGACCCAGGGAGGCCTCAACGTTGAACTTCAGTGTGCCGCCAGCAACGCCACGCTCGTACCATGCGCCAACGCGGCTGGACGAGTTGGAGTTGTCGCTGAATTCGCTTTGGGAATCCACGCCATCATCTACGCTGGTGATCGCGCCACCCAGACGGCCGTAGAAGCTGAAGCCATCTTCTGCTTGTGCTGCGGAGGTCATCGCCACGCTGCCTGCAATCATCGCCGCCGGGGCGATCCATACGGATTGTTTCAATCCAACCATTGTTCTTCTCCATAGATCCCTTTGGGCATTCCCAAGGGCTTTTTGTGCGAGAGCCTGGCCAACGATCTCCCCATTGGGATCGCCAGCCGTCATGCTGTGCCTCAAAACCACGTGAAAACGCATCTGAACGCCATCCCGCGCCACAGTGCTTTCGGGCACGCAGCCCTGATGCGGTGGGGCGTTTACGCCCGGTCATCTGGCTTTGCAAATCCAGTATTCGATAAAATTTCAGCAATCAGGGACACTCAGGTCGTTAACGAGTGAAATTCTGTCGTTTTCTCGCATCGAAATTCGCATTTAGACCTTCCATTAACAGTTTAAATGCCAGACATTCTTACTTTATATATTTACTTTCAGATACTTACCTAAATTTCACCCAAGCTTACGCGTGCGTCAAAAACGACATAAGCGATTTTCCGCTTACCTAAAGTCAACTTAAGCCATAATTCGCCACCCAACGCGCAAGCACCCCGCCCCAAGATCACGTTTTCGCGATCAGCACGGCACTTCAGCCCCTCAAGGACTCACCTTTTCGCTGAACACAAATCCGGAATACTGGCGACGATTTCTCCTTTTGGAAGATTTATGAAATTCCAAAGCAACCTTGAGACACACCCACTCACCCCCAGAGATGTGCAATCGACCCTTTCGGCACCCAAACGAGCGCCCCTCCAGAACAAACCCCTAAATAAGCGTTAAAGCTCAACAGGTTTCCCGTAAATAAATCCGCAACACCCTGTGGAAAAACTGCACCGAATTCGCCTTAAATTGTGGAAAAACCCTAGATTATTGAAGGTCATGAGCTATACTCACCGCAATCCAACAAGGGCCAAAGCCCGATCAACTTAGAGCGGTAATACAAATATGAGTACACTGAGTTACGCCATCCGCGGGACGGATGGGGTTGTCGTTCGCGGGCAAACTGCGGAAGAGGCCAATAGCGTCATCTTTTTAGGTCAAGCCAAGGACGTTTCTCTCAATCTCGCCTCTGATGACATCGCAGGCTACATGCAGCAGGGTGAGGATTTGGTGATCCACCTGGCGTCAGGCGAGACCATTACACTTCAGAATTATTTCCAATCCGTCGCAGGCGAAGAGCGTGACCTCTTCATCTCCAAGAATGGCGCCTTCCAGCAGGTCGACCTCGGAGAGCCTGTGGTCGATCAGTATTTTGCGCAATACACCGAAATCTCCACGTCAGAGAAGTGGAGCGCCTATGATCAGCTGACCTTCCTCGATCTGGAACGCATCGAGCCGGTTGTTGCGCCGCTTGTGGCCCCTGTCGCAGGTTTCATTCCCGGCCTTCTCGGCGTTGGTGGTGCGGCCGTTGTGGCCTCGACCATTGACGGTGGCGGCGATGGCGGTGGCAACGGCGGCCCGATCATCCCAACCGTGGACGATCCGGATGTCTCGCGCATTGTCGGCGGCACCGAGGATGACAGCGTCACCATCACCGGCACCGGCGAGGCAGGCTCGACCGTGACCGTCACCATTGGCTCTGAAACCGTGACCACCACGGTCGGGGATGATGGCACCTATTCCGCAAGCTTTGATGCCGCCGCCCTGCCCGATGATGGCGTCTACGCCAGCACCGTTGCGGTGGTTGCACCTGATGCCACCACCTATGATCTGGATGGCCCCTCGGTCGACATCGACACGACACCACCAGACGTAGATGTTCAGGACGGCACCGTGTCCACCGGCGACATCGTCAACGAGGCCGAGCACCGCTCCGGCCATGTGATCTCCGGCACCGGCGAAGCGGGCGCAGCACTCACCGTCGAAATCGACGGCACCACGCACAGCACCACCGTGCTGGCCGATGGCACATGGTCGGTGACCTTTGCCTCAGGCGAGATCAACACTGGCGAATACAGCACCGCTGTCACCATCACCTCCACTGACGCGCGCGGCAATGTCACCACCGTGACCGACCAGCTGGAAGTGGACACCATCGCCCCGTCTGTGGCCCTCAACACCGTGGAAGGCGACAACATCATCAACGCCGCGGAAGCCACTGACGGTGTTGTACTTTCTGGCACCGGCGAAGCTGGCAGCGCACTTGCCATCACCTTTGGCGGCGTCACCCAGAATGTGACCGTCGGCGCGAACGGCACATGGTCATCTAACTTCGCGGCCAGCACGATCACAGCGGGCACCGGCAATGCCACGGTGACCCTCACCGCAACCGATGCCGCGGGCAACAGCACAACCACCACTTCGACCATCGCAGTGGACACGGAAATCTCCGCAGACCTGAACGACAATCAGGTTGGAGGGGATGACATAGCCAACGCCGCCGAAGTGGCTTCTGGCTTTGCCCTCACCGGCACCGCCGACGCAGGCGCATCTGTGACCGTCACATTGGAAGGCGTCACCCGCACTGTCACAGCAGACAACAGCGGCAACTGGACCGCCAACTTTGGCGCTGGCGAAATCCGCTCCGGCACCTACGACAGCACAGTGACCGTCTCCGCAACAGACGCGGCGGGCAACACCATCACCTCCACCGAAAGCTTGCGCGTGGACACGGAGATTGGTCTCGCCTTTGACAGCAGCCAGCTGGGCGGCGACAACACCGCCAATGCCGCCGAGGTCCAGAGCGGCATCTCACTCACCGGCACCGCAGATCCGGGCGCATCCGTCGCGGTCACCATGGAAGGTGTCACCCGCACTGTCACGGCCGCGGCAAACGGCACATGGACGGCCAGCTTCACCTCTGCGGAAATCCCGCAGGGCACCTACAACAGCCTGGTCACCGCCACCGCCACCGATGCCGCTGGCAACAGCACCACCTCTTCCACAACCGTGGCTGTCGACACTCAGATCTCTGCAGGTCTGGACAGCAATCAGGTCGGCGGCGACGACATCGCCAATGCCGCAGAGGTCGCCTCCGGCTTCGCTCTGACCGGCACGGCTGAGGCCGGCAGCACAGTGGTTGTCAAACTGGAGAACGCAACCCGCACCGTCACCGCCGACGGCAGCGGTAACTGGACAGCCAACTTCACCTCTTCCGATGTGCGCCAAGGGGAATATGACGCAGCGGTCACCGTCACCGCCACCGACGCCGCTGGCAACAGCGCTTCGTCCACCGGCACCCTGCGCATCGACACCTCCACCGCAATCAACGTGGACCTGTCCTCCGGCGTCTTCGCAAACCCGGTGAACGCAGCGCAAATGCGGGGCGGTGTTGTTCTGGAGGGCACCACCGAACCCAATGCAACTGTCACTGTTTCCGTGGACCGCCCCGGAGACAACCTCCCCCCTGTGACCCGGACCGTCACCTCTGATGCCTCCGGCAACTGGTCGGTGACCTACGCTTCCGGCACGTTGCCCGAAGGTACCTACACGGCAGACGTCAACCTCTCGGTAACCGATGTCGCTGGCAACACCGCCACGGCAAACGCAACATTCGCGATCGATACAGAAATCACCAGCCCTATCGTGGATTCTGTGACCTTTTCAGGCTCGGATGTGACCTCTCTGGTCCTCGATACAGAGGCCCAAAACTACGACATCCACGCGCTCAACACCGATGGCAGCAGCACAGATGTAGCGACCACCGAGATTGATCTGAGCCGCACTGAAACCCTGTTCCGCCTGAACTCGGCCGCGCCTGATGGCACCCATCTTGTGGCCGCTTCCACTGACAGTGCTGGCAACGAATCCGACACGCTCATCGTGCTTTCTGGCAACGCCACAAACACGGGCACATTGGATCATGCCGCCTTGGGAGGCTTCAACATCGAAGCGATCGAGCTGGACTACGCCGATCAGGCGCGGCTGACCCTGACGGAGCAACAGATCAAGGACCTGTCAGACACATCAGATACGTTGACCATCCATGGTGGCATCGACCGGGGTGGCAACACCACCGACCAGATCACCGTCAATGGCGCGGTCAAAACCAACCAGACAGAGACTATCGACGGTCAGCTCTATGACGTCTACACCGTTGGCAATGACGGCGTGACGCTTGTGGTGGACCAGGACATCAACGTCATCGTCTAACAGATCACGGGGGCGGCCTTCTGCCGCCCTTTCTCTCCCTCCGGCTCAAGGTTATACGCTCGCGACATGCCCTGCCGCACGCATCATAAGTCTCTGCCCCTGCTCCTTGGGGCCACGCTTCTGAGCGGCTGCATGTTCTCGGTCCCACACCTTGACTCAGCTGAGTCTTTCCTGAAGTCAAAGCCAGCCTCTGAGGCCGCTTCGGCCGCCACACCGGAGGTCAGCAAACGCAGCAGCTTTGCTCAGGATGAGGCCAAGGCCGAAAGCGAAATTCTCAACACACTGCTTGCGCGCCGCTCCGTTTTGCCTGCCGACAGCGCCTTGAGCGAAGTGTCTGATGTGGCCCTCGCCTCCTCCCGCCGCACTGCAGAGGCCGAGCTGCAAACCGCCCGCCTGCGCGCTGAGGCAGAAGACAAAAACTGGCTTCCGACGATTGGCCCGGAAATCTCGCTGACCTCTCTGGGCGATGTGATTGCCGGTCTGGTGCTGGAACAGGTGCTCTATGACCATGGCCGCAAAAAGGCCGAGCGCGCCTATGCCGCCGCCGATGTCGAAGTTGCCGCCGTCACCCTGTCTCAGGATCTCAATGAGCGCAGCTTCACCGCGCTGGCACTCTACATCAAAGGGCTGCGCGGTCAGGAACGGGCCAAAGTCGGCGCAGATGGCCTTAAGCAGCTCAAACATTTCGAACGTATCGTGCAGGGCCGCATCGACGGTGGTGTCTCCAACAAAGGCGACCTGCGCATGGTGCGCACCAAGATCCAGACCCTGGACACCCGCAACGACACCGCCCGCGAAGACGCCGCAACCGCAATCAGCGAATTGCAGGCCATGACCGGCACGCGCTTTGCGCTCACCCCCGCTGCCCCCTTGCCCAATCAGGCCTACCCGGCGGTGGAACCGCTTGAGGTGGTCAAAGCCCGCGCCGAAGCAGACCGCGCCGTCGCGCTGGCCACGGTTGAACGCGCGCGCCAGCTTCCGGGCCTGACCGCCGGTGCCAGCCTCACCAACGATGGCAACAGCGGCAGCCTGAATGTCGGCAATGACGTGGGCTTGGGTCTGGGCACCGGTGCGCGCCTCAAGGCCATCGAAGCCTCCAAAGACATCGCCGCCCGTCAGGTGGATGAAGCCCGCGAAGATGGCGACCGTCTCCGCAAGCGGCTGGAAAGCAATATTCAGAGCCTCTCCCGTCAGGAAGCCGAGGCGCAGAACCTCGCTCAGGAAGGCCGCAAGACCTACAAACTCTTTGAGGCGCAGTTCCGTGCCGGCCAGCGCTCGGTGCTGGAGGTTGTCGACGTCTACGAACAATCCGTGCTGCGCGATCTGGACCGCGTTGACGCCAAATATGACCGCCTTCTTGCGCAGCTTGAGCTGGCCCGCGATCTTGGGCTGCTGGCGGATGGAGACGCGATTTGACCGCGGATACCCCCAAAGGCAAGGCGCCAACGGTGCTCTCCATCGCCTCCATCAAACCGACGCAGCCCGCCAATCAGGCCGGTCAGGCCAACCAGACCCGCCCGCCCAAAGTCAGCACGATTTCTGCGGCCCAATCGGCCCCAGACGCTGAGGCAGAGGTGGCAAAACCCGGCGACGCGATCCATGATCTGGTGGAGGCCACCGCCAACCGCATCCAGCACCGCGCCACGCTGATCTCAACGCTGGCCGCGCTCAACGGCTCTGAGGTGCCCGTCACCGATGTGGCCGAGCACATGTGGACCTCCGCCCCCGGCGATGTCTCTGTGAAAGCGCTCGCCAATGCGCTGGCACAAGCCGGTGTCGAGCCCAAAGTCCAAAGCAAGCTTGCGCCCGGCCCCGCCGCCTGGCCCGCCATCGCCATGATGACCAACGGTCAGGCCGTGCTGGTTCTCTCCCAAGAAGACGAGACGCTCACCGTCTATGACGACAGCCAGCCCGACAACCGCGCCGAGGTGCCGGTTGCGGAGTTTACGCCGTTCTTCTCCGGCACCGCTCTACGCGCCAAAGTCTCCCTGCGCCAACTGGCGGAGCGGCACATCCCGCAGATCGCAGACGGCATGTCCGGCCATTGGTTCTGGGGCGAGTTCACCAAGTATCGCCGCCATATGGGCGAGATCATGCTGGGCTCTCTGGTGGCCAACCTGCTCGCCGTCGCGGTCGCCCTGTTCTCCCTGCAGGTCTATGACCGCGTGATTCCGCATCAAAGCCAGGCCACGCTCTGGGTGCTGGCCATTGGCGCGATCTTTGCGATTTGCCTTGAGGGTCTCCTGAAGCTTGCGCGCGCCAAGATGAGCGACGCCGCCGGCCGCCGCATGGAGCTCTCCATCCAGCACCGTCTGATGAAACGCCTGCTTGGCATGCGCTCAGACCGCCGCCCCCTGCCGCCCTCCGGCCTCTTTGCCGCTATGCGCGACTTTGGTGCGGTGCGCGATTTTTTCACCTCCACCACGATCTCCGTGCTGGCGGACATGCCCTTCATCGTGATCTTTCTCGCCCTCGTGGCCTCCATCGCGGGCAATCTCGTCTGGGTGCTGATGCTCGGCGGCGTCCTGATGGTGCTTCCGGCCTATGTCCTGCAAAAGCGCATGATCGCGCTGTCCCGCGAAACCCAAGGCGCCTCCGCCAAGGTCGGCCGCCTGCTGCAGGAGGTCATCACCGAGCTTGACACCGTGAAGACCCAACGCGGCGAAGACCGTGTGCTGCGTCTTTGGGACGAACTCAACGCGGTGTCCTCTTACTCCTCCGCCGAACAGCGCCGCCTCAGCTCCGCGCTGACCTACTGGTCTCAGGGCGTGCAGCAAACCACCTATATCGCCACCGTCGTGATCGGCACCTATCTGGTGTTTGCCGGTGAATTCACCGTCGGCACCATCATCGCCACCGGTATCCTGACCTCGCGCACCCTTGCGCCGCTCACCCAGTTTGCAGGCACGCTAGCGCGCTGGTCCAACGTGAAAGGCGCCCTGGAAAGCCTTGATGCCATTGCACTTTCTGAGCAGGAGAAAGACGGCGAACGCAAATATCTCCGCCGCAAAAAGCTCTCCGGCCAGTTTGAATTGCGCGAGCTGTCCTTCGCCTATGACGAAGACGGCGCGCCCACACTTGATGTCCCCGGTGTTGTCATCAAACCCGGCCAGCGTGTCACCATTCTGGGCGCCAACGGCTCCGGCAAATCCACGCTTCTGAAGCTCATGGCAGGCCTTTACGGCCCCACCAAAGGCCGCCTGCTGCTCGATGGCACCGACATGAGCCAGATCGACCAGCGCGACCTGCGCCGCAACATCGGCTACCTGTCTCAGGACGTGCGCCTATTTGCGGGCAGCCTGCGGGACAACCTCAACCTGACCCAGCTTGAGCGTGACGATGACCGACTGATGGAAGCTTTGGATTTCGCTGGCCTCGGCCCCTTCCTGCGCAACCACCCGCAAGGCCTCGACCTGCAAATCCGCGACGGCGGCGAGGGCCTCTCCATCGGTCAGCGCCAATCCATCGGCTGGGCCCGCCTCTGGCTGCAAAACCCGCAGATCGTGCTTCTGGATGAGCCCACCGCCGCGCTCGATCAGACGCTGGAGCGCACGCTTGTCAGCCGCCTGTCCACTTGGCTCAACGGCCGCACCGCCCTGATCGCCACGCACCGCACACCAATCCTGTCGCTCTCCACCCGCACGCTGATCCTGCAAAACGGCCGCCTCGTGGTGGATGGCCCCCGCGAGCAGGTGCTCGCCCATCTCGCCGCCGGAGACCGCACATGAGCGCCACCGGATATGACAATGACGCAGGCTATGACAGCGGGCTGGACGACCAGCTCCGCGCCTCCCGCCTCACCATCCGCCTGATCGCCATCGCCATGGGCCTGTTTGTGCTCTGGGCCGCCTTTGCTTGGGTCGATGAAATCGTGCGCGCGGACGGCGAAGTTGTCTCCTCCTCCCGCTCCCAATCGGTGCAAAACCTCGAAGGCGGCATCCTCGCAGATCTCGCCGTCAAACAGGGCGACCTTGTGGAGGCCGGTCAGGTGCTCGCCACCTTGTCAGACACCCGCTTCCGCTCCGCCTTTGACGATCTGCAGGACCAGATCGACGCATTGGAGCTGCGCCGCCTGCGTCTTGAGGCCGAAATCGAAGGCAAATTCGAATTTAACGTGCCCGAAGAGCTGGCCACCCGCGCCCCGCGCATCCTGTCATCCGAGCAGGCGCTTCTGGCCGCCCGCCAGACCGACATCGACAGCCGCCGAGAAGGGGCCTTCACCCAGCTTGAACAGGCGCAGGAAGAGCTCTCCAACATGGAGAACCTCTACAAGAAAGAGTTCGTCGCGCTGCTGGAGGTCAACAAGGCCCGCGAGAAAGCCTCAGAGGCAGAGATCCGCTATATGGACATCCTCACGCAGGCCGAGCTGGTGCTGGCGGAGGAATATTCCGAAACCCTGAAAGAGATCACCTCCCTGCGGCAGGAAATGCGCCTCGCGCAGGATCAGCTCTCCCGCACCGTGATCACCGCCCCCATGCGCGGCATCGTGAACAATCTCGCCGTCACCACCATCGGCGGCGTTGTCCGCCCGGGTGAGGAGATTTTTGAGATCATCCCGCTTGGCGAAGAGCTCTTTGTCGAGGCCCGTGTGCGCCCGGAAAACATCGCCAATGTCGAGCCGGGTCAAGACGCTTCCATCAAGCTCACCGCCTATGATTACACCATCTACGGCACGCTTAAGGGCAAGGTCGATTTCATTTCTGCGGACACCTTTGAAGACGAGCGCGACCCCTCCGCCCCGCCGTTTTACCGCGTGACCGTCAACGTGAACGCCGACGCCCTGACCGAGCGCCAGAAAGCCATAGAAATCCGCCCCGGCATGCGCGCCACCGTAGAGCTGCACACCGGCTCCAAAACCATCCTGCGCTACCTGCTGAAACCGCTTTACAAGAGCAAAGAGGCGTTTCGCGAACCTTAGCGGGAGGGGTGGGGTTGGTTTTGTAGGCTAGGAGTGTCTCGAGTGTCGAAGGAAGTGATTTTTGCGGACTAAACTCAGTTTCGCAATAATGACGTCTTGGTCGAATTTGCGACATGGATAGCGACAATAACGCCGGGTTTCCGTGGTTGAGGACGCTGTTAAGTTTTCGTTCTAACCTGTTCACATACCTAAAGAAGTAAAAAATGTTTTTAGACGGGAGCGACTAGCCTATCATTTAGGCGTACAGATACAAACTCGAGCAAGTCCATGGAAGAACGAGAATACCAACTTCGCGTACGAGAGCTCGAGCTCGACGAACGACGTGTCGAAATTGAAAGTTCAAAAGCCGAACACCTCACCGATAGCCCCTCACTTACTTGGAGTAGTCCGCTGGTTGTGGCGATCTTTGCTGGTGTCTTTACCTTGTTGGGAAATGCGGTCGTGTCAATTGTGCAATCACAAAATGCTCTTCGACTTGAGACAACCAAAGCTGAACTAAACCGAGAACTTGAGTTAGTAAGGACAGAGCAAGCGCGCATACTAGAAATGATCAAAACTAACGGCGACGCAGCGCAAGCAGAAAAGAACCTTAAATTCTTGCTGAAAACTGGCCTGATCAGTGATAAGGATACGGCAGACAGGCTTTCGGTTTATTTTGATCAAACGGAATCTTCTGACTTCCCAACTGTTTCTGTGGGTGGAAATTCACCACACCTGAGAGGTAATGAAATCCCATTTGGATACACGCAGCCAAGCACTCTTCCAACAGGCATTTCAAGCGAAGATCCTAGCTCGGGAGAATTGCTATCAAGTAGTGTGGAGTGCAAAGAGCAGTCATCATCCGTTCCCAAGCAATGGCTATGCATTGCCCTAAAGGAGCAGGGAGTGAATGAATGGCCCGGGGATAGAACCAACCCAAGGATTCTCGGGTATATAAATTACCTTAAAGAAAAAATCCCGGATAGTCAGGCTTCTTCAACAATCGATACTCTAGGTGACAATTCATTTTGGGGGCCGGTATTTGCTGCTTGGGTTTTGTCGCAGTCAGGACACGCTGACCTTGTGCCAAAAAATTATCTTGGATCCAGGAATTGGCTTAACGTCGGTATCTCAACGACGGAACCCAAGAGAGGTGACATACTAGTCTTTTGGCGAGGCTCCCCGAATTCGTATCAGGGCAATTTGGGATTCTACCTCGAAGGTGATGAATCGTCATATAAAGTTGTTATGGGAAATAACATTTCCGGTTACGTGGGCGTTTTCCGCATGCCCAAAGCGCGATTGCTTGACGCGAGAACATACCCTGGCGCGAACTAAGCGAAGAAATTTTGCTAGGCTCCGCCACCGGTCTTAGATGGCACAGCATTTTCCGGGAATAGACTAGAGCCAGTCGTAGGACTCCTTGGTGCAGTGCCCACATGGCCGGTAATTGAACCAAGCGCTGAATTCAAAGTCGGTCGTTTTCGTCATAGTAAACTCAACAGCCCAATTTGCCCAAAAATACAACACTACACCACTTGACGAAAATCGGGTTGGTTTTGATAAGACTTTTCCAGCCTGCTATGCCCCGCCATTCGATCATCGGGTAGCATCCGGTGCATCGTGCTCCTTGCCGACATCGGCGTAACGCTGCGCCCCATCAGCCTGACCAGCGTCGACACGCCCTCAAACCAAACGGCCGCTCTATAAACTAATCGCGCGTCAATTGATATTCAGTCCCCTAACCAAGCCCTTTCCCCACCTCCCCCCACCAAACTCTTGCCTCAGTTGCCGAGATCGCCAAATCTACAACCATGGCAACCGAAACCGAGTTCTCCTTCGCGACACTTCCCCCTCCGGCGCGGCGGCACATCCGGGTGTTTCAGATCCACCAGTTTCTCGATCGTTTTGCGATGGGGCTCACGGTCGCCGTTGTCGCTTTGGCGCTGACCGACCGCGGCATGGATCTCTTTCAGATTTCGCTGCTCTTCGGGGTCTACTCGCTCACAACCATGGCGATGGAACTCCCCTTTGGCGGCTTGGCCGACACCATCGGGCGCAAGCCGGTATTTCTGGCCGCCGTCCTTGCCAGCGTGACCTCCCTCGCTCTCTTTCTCTCCACCAGCGATTTCTACGTGCTCGCGCTTTCCTTTGCCTTTATCGGCTTCGGGCGCGCCTTGCGGTCCGGCACGCTTGACGCTTGGTTTGTCGAAACCTTCAAGACCGCCGCACCCAATGTCGATGTGCAACCCGCGCTGGCCAAGGCGCAATGGGCCAACGCCATGGGCCTGGCCATGGGCGCCGTTCTGGGCGGCCTGTTGCCGGATCTCTTTGGCGCAACGGCCGCGCGCGTGGGGCTCAGCGCCTTTGATGTCTCTTATCTGATAAGCTTGGCCGTGATGCTGGGTGTGTTCGTCTACACCCTAACCTTCATCGTCGAAGCGCCACGCCCGCTGAACCCTAAAGCGCTGAAACAGGGCTTCACAACGGTCCCACTGGTGATCAAAGACGCGGGCCTTCTCGCTCTGAAACACCCCGCGCTGTCGCTCCTTCTAGCCGCTCTGGCGTTTTTCCTCATGGCGACCAACCCGGTCGAAGTGCTCTGGCCTACCCATGCCAAGCCCATGCTGCAGGAAACCTACGCCAACTCCATCATCGGCATTGTGACCGCCACTTATTTCTTCTCCATCGCCTTTGGCGCATCGCTCTCTCCGCACATCAACCGGATCTTCAAGCGACAGCACGCAAAGACACTTGCTGCGGCGTTTACCTGTTTGGCAGGCCTTCAGATCGCATTGGCTCTGCAAGGCGGCATCATCGGCTTTGTGGCGGTGTTCATCCTTTATTCCGTGATCCTCGGCGTGTCTGAGACCCCCGCCAGCAGCATTCTGCACAGCTGCGTACAGGACACCCAACGCTCCACAATGCTGTCCCTGAAATCCCTGATGCAGCAACTCGGCGGGGCTCTGGGCCTGATCCTCGCAGGCGCGGTGGCAGAGGCATATGCCACACCCGTCGCGTGGATAGGCGGCGCGGTCTTTCTGCTCATCGCGACTGCATTGGTCGCCGTGTTGGGCAAACGCCTCTCCGCGAGCCAAAACGACTAGCTGCCCCAACGGCTCACCAACGCCCAAAAACCACTCACAAAACATAAGCCCTCCCCTTCAACCCCGTGAAATGAGTGACAGCGCAACCGCGCGCGCCTACCGTGCCCTCAAACCACAGGAGACGCACATGGACCTCACCCACATCCTCGCCTTCAACATCGCACTGGCCGCGGCCATCGCCAGCCCCGGACCAGCCTTTCTGGTCTCTGTGAAAACCACCCTCACTGCAGGCCGCCGCGCTGGCCTTGCTGTAGGCGCAGGACTCGGCCTCGTCGCCGCCCTCTGGACACTCGCCGCGCTGATGGGGCTGGAAATCGTCTTCACCGCCTTCCCCTGGGCCTATGTCGCCGTGAAAACACTTGGCGCGCTTTATCTGCTCTACATCGCCTATGGCATGTGGAAAGGCGCACGGGAGCCGCTCGCGCCTTCTGAGGTCAAACCCGCCCGCCATGCCTTCCTGCAAGGGCTGATGATCAATCTGATGAACCCGAAATCCGTACTCTTTGCAGCCGCAGTCCTCGTGGTGATCTTCCCGCCCAACATGACGCTTTCGCAAAAAGGCGCGATCTTTGCCAACCATCTGATCATCGAGGTGATCTTTTACAGTCTTCTGGCCTTTGGCATGAGCACCACCACCGCCCGCAATGCCTACCTGCGCGCCAAAACCCACCTCGACCGCGTGGCCGCACTGGTCCTCAGCGCGCTGGGTCTGCGGCTGCTGTTTGGGCGGTGAACACACACAAAAAAGGCGGCACAAAGGCCGCCTTCACTCGATCAATTGGGTTGCGAGATCTCAGCCACCCGCGATCATCTGGCGCAGCGCATCCGGGCTCAGCACAGTGCCCACAGAAACATTCTGCCCGCCCATCGCGGCCTTAGCAGAGACCACAGACACCAAAGCGGGCGAGTGGCCGTTTCGGCTCAGCGCGAGGATCGGCGCACCTGAGGCGCCGGAGTTTACCTCACAGTTCATCACCAGCGTCTTGTCCTGGCGTGCCAGCACGCGGCAAGGGAATTCCATGATCGGATCATTGCGGTTGGTGATCGTGTAGCTCACCACCCCCAGCAGGTCTCCGTCCGCGAGGTTCATGCCGTATTTGATTGGCATCACTGAATTTTTTGAGATCGGCCGCGTCAGTTTCAGCACCGCCAGATCAAAACCAAGCTGCGCACTGCCCTTGCGGCGGTGCACGTAATTTGGATGCACCGTGGCGCGTGCAACCTTGCCAATCGCCTTGGCTTGACCACCCTTCAGCCCCGCCTGAAACTCCACCGAAGAATCCGACACGCGCTTGCCGCTGCGTGGATCATACAAACAATGGGCAGCCGTCAGCACTGTATCCGGCGCAATCAACGCGCCTGTACACATGGCCTTGCCTGCCACCACCAAGCGCCCCACGGCGCTTTCCCCTGGCAGGCTCTGACCAAGCCGATTGTTCCCCATTTCCCCCAGCGCCACCGATGGCAGCAGCGCTGCCAGAATGGCGAAAACTTTGATGCTCCGCATGGAACCTCCATTGACCGATGCCCCATCTGAACAACGGATCAGGGCAGCAATCGGGCAGAACCGAAGCCATTTGCAGTTCCGATTAATACAACTTTCATCATTTTTGCTCAAAAGTTATCTGTATCTGGCCACCCAAAGAGCGCGGTGAGCCCTTTTTCTTATGGAAAAACCCTCCACGGGTCACAGGCTCAGGGGCGCTACGTCGCCGCCACATTCTGGCCCTGAATCTTACTCAAGCCTTGCAACTAGGTAAAATTCAGCCCATCTCTGCGCCCACGCGCAGACCAATCGAACAGGCCTTTCATGTCCGCTGACACCACTCTGACCGGATTCGTTCCTTCCGTTGACACGCAACGCGCCTATCGCAATGCGCTCAGCAACTTTGCAACCGGCGTGACCGTGATCACCACCAAGACAGCCAATGGCGCGATTGGTATGACCGCCAACTCCTTTGCCTCCGTGTCGCTGGACCCGGCGCTGGTGCTTTGGTCACTGGCCAAAGACTCTCTGCGTTATGCACAGTTTGCCCCGGCCACCCACTTTGCCATCCACGTGCTGCGCGCAGACCAGAAAGATCTGGCGATTGCCTTTTCCAAACGGGGCGATGCTTTTGATCTGATTGATCACGAAGTGAATGCCGACGGCGTCATCTGTCTGCACAACTGTCTGGCCCGGTTTGAATGCGCCACCGATGCGGTCCATCCCGCAGGCGATCACGACATTATGGTGGGCCGCGTCCTGCGCGCCGCGATTGGCGAAGGCACACCTCTGGTCTTTGCACAGCGGGATTTCGGCAGCTTCGCGCCAGAAGCCTAACCCATATAAATGCTTAGTTAATTTGCAACGAAGCGTTGCAAGAACCGCAAAGCGGGTTTCTCGTTTTGCGGGTCCGCTTTTTATTGCCAAAACATCGCTGCCCCCCATATGACAGCCACAAGGACGTGCATCGCAACATCTAGGCTCGGAGTATGCCGTGGATCTTTCAGCCCCCCATCACAAGAACAGCTTTGACGATATGCTGGAGGCCACCGCGCCTCTGGACCCCATTGTAACCGCTGTTGTTCACCCCGTAGACGCAGCCTCTCTGGAGGGCGCATTGGCCGCTCTGGAAAAAGGCCTGATCACCCCGCTTCTGGTGGGCCCTGAGGACCGCATCAAAGCCGCTGCCAAAGAGCATGCGCTTGATATCTCCGCTTGCGAGATCATTGACGCGCCGCACAGCCACGACAGCGCCGAAACAGCGGTGCGTCTGGTGCGCGAAGGCCGTGCGCAGGCGATCATGAAGGGCGCGCTGCACACCGATGAGGTCATGAGCGCTGTTGTGCACAAAACCCACGGCCTGCGCACCGAGCGCCGCATGAGCCATGTCTTCGTGCTCGATGTGCCCGCCTACCCCAAGCCGCTGATGATCACCGACGCCGCGATCAACATCTTCCCTGATCTCATGGCCAAAGCCGACATCGTGCAAAACGCCATCGGACTGGCACAAGCCATCGGCGTGGACACCCCCAAAGTGGCCATTCTTTCCGCGCTGGAAACCATCTACCCCAAGATCCCATCCACCGTTGAGGCCGCAGCGCTCTGCAAAATGGCGGATCGTGGCCAGATCACAGGCGGCGTGCTCGACGGCCCGCTGGCGTTTGACAACGCCATCTCCCGCCGCGCCGCAGACGCCAAAGGCATCAAATCCGAGGTCCCCGGAGACGCCGACATCCTCGTCGCACCAGACCTTGAGGCCGGCAACATGATCGCCAAACAGCTGATGTATCTCGCAGGCGCTGATAGCGCGGGCATCGTTCTGGGCGCACGCGTGCCAATCATGCTGACCTCCCGCGCGGACGGCACGCTCTCCCGCCTCGTGTCAGCCGCCCTGGCGCAGCTCATGGTGCACCACAGCCTTGGAAAGGATCTGATGTGAGCGCCCAAGACGCCTATCTCGTTCTGAACGCAGGCTCCTCCTCAATCAAATACGCGGTCTATGACACCGAGCTTGCGGTGCAACTCTCCGGTCAGGTCGATCGCATCGGCATGGGCCCGCAATATCACGGCGGCGCAAGCGAGATTGATCTGCCCGTCGCCGAGGACGCAACCCACGCCGATATTCTCGACTGGCTGCTGGCGCATATCATGGGGCTGGAAAAGGGTTTCAACATCATTGGCGCGGGTCACCGAGTTGTGCATGGCGGTCAAGAGTTTGCCGCCCCCGCGCGTGTGACCGATGCGGTGATCGAAAAGCTGCGCACGCTGGCGCCGCTGGCCCCGGGGCATCAGCCCCACAACCTCGCAGGCATCGAGGCCGTCGCCCGCCGCTGGCCCACCATCCCGCAGGTGGCCTGCTTTGACACCGCCTTCCACCGCACCCAGCCCCGCATAGCACAGCTTTTTGCGATCCCGCGCGCGCTGTCAGATGACGGTGTGCTGCGCTATGGCTTTCACGGGCTCAGCTACCACTACATCTCCACCCAATTGCCGCACCATCTGGACACGCCAAATGGCAAGGTGATTGTCGCGCATCTGGGCAACGGCGCCTCCATGTGCGCCATGCAGGATATGAAAAGTATCGCCACCACAATGGGTTACACCGCCCTTGATGGGCTGGTGATGGGCCGCCGCTGCGGCGAACTCGACCCCGGCGTGATCTTTCACATGATGCGTGACCGCGGCATGAGCGTGGCGGAAATCGAAACCACCTTAGGGACCAAATCCGGCCTCTTCGGGGTCTCCGGTCTCAGCTCTGACATGCGTGATCTTTTGGCCTCAGACAGCCCAGCAGCGGCTGAGGCGGTAGAGCTCTTTGTCTATCAGGCCTGCAAGAAGATTGGCGCGCTGGCCGCCACCCTTGGCGGGCTTGATGCCATTGTCTTCACCGGCGGCATTGGCGAGAACGCTGCCCCCATACGCGCGCGTATCCTGCAGGGCTGCGCTTGGCTTGGCGCGGATCTCGATGCCGAAGCCAACACCTCCGGCGCAAGCCGCATCACCACCAAAACCAGCCGCCTTGCCGCCCATGTCATCGCGACAGACGAAGAAGGCATCATCGCAGGCGAAACCCAGCGCTTGGTCGCTGCTTAAATCCCTGCCCCGGACCAGCGGTGCGCAAGGCACCGCCGGGGCAGCACCCCCGCCATCAGCGGGGAGATTGGCACCTTCAGAGATCAATCTCCACAACACCGCCCGCCTCTTTGGCACGGCTCTGACACAGGATCACCGAAGTCTCCCGCTGTTTGTTGGAGAGCACAAAATCCCGGTGTTCCACATCCCCTGAAATCAGCCCGCATTTGCACACACCGCAAATGCCATCGGCGCATTTCACATCCACATGCACACCGTTTTCAAGCAGCACATCCGTGGCGATTTTATCAGCCGGAACAAACAGTTCCCGACCATCTTTCAACTTTAACTTAAAGTCGAAATTCTCATACTCCGGCTGCTCAGGCACGTTGAAGTATTCCAGATGCCGCGCTTCTTCGGGGAAACCCTGCCGCTCTGCCGCCGCCATGACCCCTTCCATGTAGCGGTCCGGCCCGCAGGTATAGACATGCCAGCCTTCCTGATACCCGCCAAGGATCGCGTCCAGATCCGCGCGCGTGCCTTTGTCAGAGAAATGGAACACCACTTTATCCGCCCAGGGCATCGCCTTCAGATCGTCGATATAGCCCGCGCCCTCCTCCCGGCTTGCCGAGTAATGCAGCGCAAAGTCGCGGCCCAGATCATGCAAACGGTGCGCAAAAGCAATCATCGGCGTGATCCCGATGCCGCCGCCCATCAGGAAGCTCTTTGTCGCCTCCTCAACCAGCTCAAAGTGGTTGATCGGTTTGGAGACAAACACCTTGCGCCCTTCGCGGAAAATCCGGTGCAGAAGCGCACTGCCCCCGCGCCCTTCGTCTTCGCGCAACACGCCAATCTGGTATTTGGAGCGATCTTTGGGATCCCCCGACATGCTGTACTGGCGCAGAAACTCCGGCGCGACCAGCACATCCAGATGCCCGCCCGCCGTCCATTCCGGCAGCGGCGCGCCATCCAGCGACTGAAACTCATATTTGGTCACATCCGCGGTCATCGGCTCGACCTGAGAAATCTGCACCTGCACCACCGGCGCATCCGCCGCATCCGGCACCACATAGCGGTCAATCACCGAGGTATCCCCCGCCGCCAGCCGCAGCTTGTACTCATCTGCAGAGACCATCGCCTCATAGGCTTTGATCCCGGCTTCCCGATCCATCGGGAAAGGATACGGCCACGGATGGGGCGCCAGCGCCGCCGGATAGACCGCCAGCGTCTGATCCTCATATTTCAGGTCCAGATCTTTCTGCAGATCACGGCGGTTGAGCGGATGTTTGGACGGCCGGTATGCGCCATCCTCTTCCAGCTCAATATCCCACCACCATTTCTTGACGTCATTCAGCCCGCCATTGCCCACCGCATCATCTAGCTTGGCCAAAGGCTTGGCAAGGCTTGGGAAATTGCTTGCGGCCCAGCGGAACGGCGCTTCGGAAAACAGCCCTTCAAGGTTCCATGGGCAGGTCTTCATACAACGCCCGCACATCGAGCCCCCCGGTGTGGTGATCCGGTAGGTGGCACATTTCTGACTGTCTGACTTCCAGATCTCATAGCCGTTGAACATCAGCTTCGGGCCAGCAGTGATAGCCCCGGAGGGGCATTCCCGCGCACATTTGTTGCAGTTCTCACAGAAGTTCTGCAGGCCAAAATCAATCGGCAGATCATGGCTCATCGGCATGTCGGTGGTGACCGCACCCGATTTCAGTCGCGGCCCCAGATAGGGGTTCAGGATCACCTCACCAATCCGGCTCACCTCACCAAGCCCCGAGAGCAGCAACAGCGGCGGTTGCAGCACCTCACCATCCATCACCGTATGGGCCTTGGCCTTATACCCCAGATTGCGGATTTGCTGCGCGATCACGCCGCCCAGCAGGGAGAAACGCAGATAGGCCCGCATGGATTGCGCCACGCTGATCCAGTCATCGCCCGACGCCCCTTCCATGGTCTCATACCCCTGATCAATGATCATGCTGATGGCGTTGTCATGGCTCGGCACAATGGGTGTTCCGGTCGCGTCATGCGAATACCACGCCCATTCCGGGCACCGGCTGAGCCCCACCGCATCCACCCCAAGGAAATAGGTCGCCGCTTTCAGGTTCGCCGCGTTACGCTCTGAATCTGTTGGCTTTTTGACCTCAGCGCTCGCGCCATCCTGCAGCAGCACAAAGGCTCCAAGCGCACGTCTCTGGGCAAAACTCGGCGCGGATTTGCGCACATAGTAACCGCCCTTCGCCGAATCCTGCAGGGTCTTGCCCATGTCCCCGAACTGCGCCCGCGCAAACATATCCGCCCGCTTGGGCACACGCGCCACATTGGCCTCATCAATATAGGTGGTCGGGGTTTCCACCCGCTTCAGCCGTTCAAACGGATGCGCCCCTTTGACATAGTCGCGGTTGCGGTACGGGTCTTGATTGAGCGCGGATTTCGCTGATCCGGTGCCCAGCCACCACGCGGGCCCCTGGGTCTGCGCCCAGGGCTGCGCCCGCATCGGGGCCAGCGCCCCGTCATGGGCCAGCGCCATATCCGTTGTGATCACCGCCAGCCCATAGCGGGTGCCCAGCCAGGGCGCGATCAACTCACCATTCTCCAGCGCCAGCAAGCCCGCTGCCACGCCAACACGCCCCAGATCCACATCGGTGGAGGTCGCGGTGTGCGCCTTTGCGTCAAAGCCCAGAAGCCGGATGTAATTGGCAATCACCACCGCCACTTCGGTGGCCCGCAAACAGGCGCGGTGATCCTGCGCGTCCAAAATCCAATCACTGCCCGGCTCGCCCCGTTCCGGATCACGATGGTGCTCGATCAGAAACACAATCGCGTTCTCATGAGTTTCGATGCTGCTGGGCGGCGCTTCCATACTGTCCTTGAGATCCGCCATAATGACGTCGATCCCCGCCGCCAAAGACTTGATCTGCCGCGTGCGCAACGCCTCAGAAAGCCGGTCGATATCCGGATTGCGCCGCGGGGTGGACAACCGCGCCGCTGCGGGCAGCGGGCCCACGCCCACCATCGAGGCATCGTTGAAATAGCCAAAAGATTTCAGGTGGTTGGAACGCTCAATTGGATCATCCGGAATGCCGGACTGCACCGGATTGACAAGCCCGTCCCGCAAAGCATCCAGCATCGCCTGAAACTCGCCCATGGCGTTGACGATGCTTTCAGGGCGCTCCGGCCGGTGAAAGCTCAAGTCGTAATCCCGTGGCATCCCCGCCACCTCAGGCATCGCGCCGCGCACCAATCGCTCCAGCGGATAGGGGCCAAGATGCACCGGCCGCGCCTTATCCGAAAAAAACTTGATCCCCATCTGCTCCCCATATCAGGCCATTCGGCCTGCCCTTCTTGGCTGGCTTAAACGCTTGCGCTCTGGATAAGCCTCAGCTTTTTGTAACTTTCAACGCCAGTCGGATCGGCGCGAGCCCGTCGATCCCACCTGTGATCACCTGCCCGGCTGTCACCGGCCCCACACCGGCGGGCGTGCCTGTCAGGATCACATCCCCGGCGGTCAGGTGATAATAGCGCGACAGATGCATGACGATCTCTGTGGGTGACCAGACCATCTCGCTCAGATCAGCGGCCTGACGTGTCTCCCCGTCCACCTCCAGATGGATCGCCTGCGCCGCTGGTGCGCCAAACTCCGCAGCTTTTGTCAGCGGCGCAAAGACAGCGGAGCCTTCCACATCTTTGCCAAGCGACCACGGCCTGCGGTTGTCCTTGCCATCCTGCTGCCGGTCCCGTCGCGTCATGTCGAGCGCACAGCCATAGGCATAGATCGCCGCCGCAGCCTCCGCCTCGGTGGCTTCAAACACCGATGCCCCCAGCACAAAGGCCAGCTCCATCTCGTGATGGTAATTCTCGGTGCCCGGAGGGAAATCCACCTCCGCCCCGCTCAACACCGCATGGGCCACGGATTTGGTGAAATACCACGGCGCCTCACGGTCCACCTCCCCACCCATCTCCGCCGCATGGGCCGCATAGTTCCGCCCCACGCAGAAGATACGGCGCACCGGATAGCCCAGCGCCTCGCCCGCAACAGGGAGCGCAAACACCTCTGGTGCCTCAAACAGATAATCTGACATGAAAAATCCCTCCCACGGTGCGTGCGCCAGAATGCGTGAAAAGCTGCATCCCACAGTCATAACGTCATCGCATCGGCGTGCAAAGCAGTCTGAACACTTGTTCAGAGTCAAGGTTTATTTACCGTTGACGCCCTCAACCAAAAGGGTCAAATATCAACAAACCAAAGCAAACACAGTCACTTAGTGAGAATGACCCGAAGGAAATTTCTTACTACTAATAAATTAGTTGACTAAAAATTCCTCTTTTGACAACGTAAGGCATCCGGCTTTCTGCAGCCGGGGATACAACCAATCGGGAGGAAAAGATGCGGAAGTATCTTATCTCCGCCGTCGCGGCATCTGCCGTGATTGCGGGTACACAATCGCTTTACGCCGACGAAGCGGCAGCCAAGCGCTGGATCGATGCCGAATTCCAGCCGTCTTCGCTGAGCAAAGACGAGCAGATGAGCGAAATGCAGTGGTTCATCTCTGCTTCACAACCCTACGCGGGCATGGAAATCAACGTGCTGTCGGAAGGCATTCCGACCCACGGCTATGAAGCCGAAGTTCTGACCAAGGCTTTTGAAGAAATCACCGGCATCAAAGTCAACCACCAGATCCTCGGCGAGGGCGAAGTGGTTCAGGCGGTGCAAACCCAGATGCAGACCAAGCGGAACCTCTATGACGGCTACGTCAATGACTCCGACCTGATCGGTACGCACTCCCGTCTGCAACTGGCCTACAACCTGAGCGACATGATGGCAGGCGACTGGGCGGCGACCACCTCGCCAACCCTGGACCTGGATGACTTCATGGGCACCCAGTTCACCACCGGCCCGGATGGTGACCTCTATCAGCTGCCAGACCAGCAGTTTGCCAACCTCTACTGGTTCCGCAAAGACTGGTTTGACCGCGCAGACCTGCAAGAGCAGTTCAAAGCCAAATACGGCTATGACCTCGGCGTGCCAGTAAACTGGTCCGCTTATGAAGACATCGCAGAGTTCTTCTCCAAAGACGTGAAGAACATCGACGGCGTCGACATCTACGGCCACATGGACTACGGCAAACGCGCACCAGACCTTGGCTGGCGTATGACCGACGCATGGCTCTCCATGGCGGGCGCAGGCTCCAAAGGCGAACCAAACGGTGTGCCAATCGACGAATGGGGCATCCGCATGGAAGCCGGTTCCTGTAACCCGGCTGGTGCATCCGTCACCCGCGGTGGTGCGGCAAACGGCCCGGCAGCGGTCTACGCGATCCGCAAATGGGACGAATGGCTGCGCAACTATGCCCCTCCCGGTGCGGCGTCTTATGACTTCTACCAGTCTCTGCCAGCTCTGGCACAAGGCAACGTGGCCCAGCAGATCTTCTGGTACACCGCCTTTACCGCAGACATGGTGAAGCCGCAGTCTGAAGGCAACAACACCGTGGACGCCGAAGGCAACCCACTGTGGCGCATGGCACCAAGCCCACACGGCCCTTACTGGGAAAAAGGCCAGAAGGTTGGCTATCAGGACGTTGGCTCCTGGACCTTCCTGAAGTCCACCCCGGCGGACCGCGCACAGGCGGCATGGCTCTATGCTCAGTTCGTGACCTCCAAAACGGTTGACGTGAAGAAATCCCACGTGGGTCTGACCTTCACCCGTGACAGCTCTGTGAACCACGAAAGCTTCACCGAGCGTGCCCCGAAACTGGGTGGTCTGGTAGAATTCTACCGCTCCCCTGATCGTGTGGCATGGTCCCCAACCGGCGTGAACGTGCCTGACTATCCGAAGCTGGCCCAAATCTGGTGGCAGCAGATCGGTGACGTGAACTCCGGCGCCTTCACTCCACAGGAAGCAATGGACCGTCTGGCCGAAGAAATGGACATCACCATGGCGCGTATGCAGCGTGCGGATGAGGCCCAGAATGTCTATGGCGGTTGTGGTCCTCGCCTCAACGAGGAGAAAGACGCAGAGTGGTGGTTCGCCAACGGTGGTGCAAAACCAAAGCTGGACAACGAAAAACCACAGGGCGAGACCGTCAACTATGACGATCTGGTTGCCCGCTGGAACAAGAATTAACTGTTCCTCCTGACCTGACACTCCCCGTGTTCATGGTCAAACCGGCCGGGGCTTACCCTTCAAGCCCCGGCCACCTTACCAACACTCCCCTCCTCCATTGCCCCATCTGTTTGGGTACGCTCCACAAGGATCAAAGGTGCATCCATGGCACTTGAACTAAAGAACATTTCCAAGGTCGTGCAGGGTGTGACACACATCAAGCCAACGACCCTGACGTTGAGAAAAGGCCATTTCAACGTTCTGCTGGGTGAAACCGGCGCTGGCAAAACCTCCCTGATCAAGATGATGGCCGGGCTTGACCCGATCGCCTCCGGTCAGATCATCATGGAGGGCGAAGACGTCACCGCGCTGACCACCCAGAAACGCAAGATCAGCCTCGTGCACCAGTTCTTCGTGAACTACCCGCATATGACGGTGTTTGAAAACATCGCCTCCCCGCTGAAAGTGGCGGGCATGGCCAAATCCGAGATCGAAGACCGCGTGGCTGAGGCCGCCGATATTCTCCAGCTTGGCCCCATGCTGCACCGTCGCCCGCATGAGCTTTCCGGTGGCCAGCAACAGCGCTGTGCGCTGGCGCGCGCCATTGCCAAGGAAAGCCGCGCGGTGTTTCTGGATGAGCCGCTGGCCAACCTTGACTACAAACTGCGCGAAGAGCTGCGCGAGCAGCTGCCAGAGCTTTTTGCCGGTCGCGGCGCTGTGGTGGTCTACGCCACATCCGAGCCCGAAGAAGCGCTCCTACTGGGCGGTGAAACCGCGCTGATGGTGGATGGTAATGTGGCCCAATTCGGCACCACTGCTGACATCTACCGCGCTCCGGCCTCTCTCACGGCGGCCCGCATCTTCTCTGATCCCCCCATCAACCACGCACCTGTCACCAAACGCGGCGACGCCATGCACCTTGGCGCGCTGAGCTGGACTGCCACAGGCGAGGCCGCAGGCCTCAAAGATGGCGACTACATCATGGCCGTGCGCCCGCACCACGTGCTGCCCCATGCCCATGACGGCTCCGATGTGGCTCTGAAAGGCCATGTGGGCGTGACCGAACTCTCAGGGTCCGAAAGCTCCGCCCACTTTGATTTTGACGGCAACAGCTGGGTCAGCCTCGCCCATGGCACCCACCCCTACCGGATTGGCGAAGAGCATGACTTCTTCCTTGATCCGACCACCTGTTTTTACTTCGCGCCCGATGGCGCCCGCGTCGGCTGAGGGCAGACAGAATGGCGAAAATCACACTTAAAAACCTCCGGCACAGCTACTACCCCGATCCCAAGGGGCCACAGGACTTTGCCCTCAAAGAAGTGGATCTGGATTGGCAGGACGGCGGCGCTTACGCCCTGCTCGGCCCCTCCGGCTGTGGCAAATCCACACTTCTGAACATCATCTCCGGCCTTCTGGTGCCCTCTGAGGGCCAGATCCTCTTTGACGGTCAGGATGTCACCACCCTGCCCCCGGATCAGCGCAACATCGCACAAGTGTTCCAGTTCCCAGTGATCTACGACACCATGACCGTGCGCGAAAACCTTGCCTTCCCGCTCAAGAACCGTGGCGTGGACCCGGCGATCATCGAAAAGCGCGTGGCAGAGATTGCCGAGATGCTCGAAGTCACCGACATGCTGGATCGCAAAGCGGCTGGCCTGTCTCCGGACAACAAGCAAAAGATCTCCATGGGCCGTGGCCTTGTGCGCGATGACGTGAATGTCGTCATGTTTGACGAACCACTCACCGTGATCGACCCGCACCTGAAGTGGAAACTGCGCACCAAGCTCAAAGAGCTGCACCAGCGCGTCTCCCACACCATGATCTATGTGACCCACGACCAGACCGAAGCTCTCACCTTTGCCGATCAGGTGGTGGTGATGCAGCTTGGCGAAGTCGTGCAGATCGGCACCCCTGAAGAGCTCTTTGAACGCCCCGCACACACCTTTGTGGGCCACTTCATCGGCTCCCCGGGCATGAACGTGCTGCCCGCCGAAGTGAAAGACGGCCAAGCCCTCTTTGCGGGCCGTGCGGTCGCGCTGGAGGGTCCGATCAATGCAGGCGCCTCCGGTCAGCTCGAAATCGGCATCCGCCCCGAATTCGTGCGTCTGGCTGACACCGGCATCCCCGCCACCGTCACCCGCGTGGCCGATGTGGGCCGCCACACCGTGGTCGAAGCCACCGTCGGCACTCACAAGGTCGCCGCCATCCAAAACGGCCCCGCGCCGCAAAAAGGCGACGAGGTGCACCTGCATTTCACCCCGGAACACACCCGGCTCTACGCCGACGGCTGGATCGCAACCACGCCCGCGCAAAAGGAGAGCGCAGCATGAAAACCGAAAACCAAAAAGCCTGGTTCTTCGTCGCCCCGGTGCTGATCCTCGTGGCGTTCAACGCCATCATCCCGATGATGACCGTGGTGAACTACTCCGTGCAGGAAACCTTCGGCGACAACCTCTTCTTCTGGGAAGGCCTCACATGGTTTGAACAGATCCTGCGCTCCGAGCGCTTCCACGCTGCTCTGGGGCGTCAGTTCTTCTTCACCGCCATGATCCTGCTGATCGAAATCCCGCTTGGCATCGCCATCGCGCTCTCCATGCCGCGCAAAGGCTTCTGGGTGCCGGTGTGTCTGGTGCTGATGGCCCTGCCCATGCTGATCCCATGGAACGTGGTTGGCGCGATGTGGAACATCTTCGCCCTGCCAGATATCGGCCTGCTGGGCTATTTCCTCAACCACGTGCTGGGCATCAACTATGACATGACCCAGGATCCCGTGGCCGCATGGGTGACCATCATCACCATGGATGTGTGGCACTGGACCTCGCTGGTGGTGCTCCTGTCCTATGCGGGCCTCGTCTCCATCCCGGACGCCTACTATCAGGCGGCCAAGATCGACGGTGCCTCCAACTGGTCGGTGTTCCGCTTCATCCAACTGCCCAAGATGAAAAGCGTTCTGACCATCGCAATCCTTCTGCGCTTCATGGACAGCTTCAACATCTACACCGAGCCCTTCGTGCTCACAGGTGGTGGCCCCGGCAACTCGACCACGCTCCTGTCCATCGACTTGGTGAAAATCGCGCTTGGTCAGTTTGACCTCGGCCCCGCCGCCGCGATGAGCCTCATCTACTTTGCAATCACCCTCTTTGTGTCCTGGCTGTTCTACACGCTCATGACCAAAGACGACCTGAACTAAGGAGAGCGATCATGCGTAAAAGATCACTCGTTCCAATCCTCTACATCTTCTTCCTGATGCTGCCGATCTACTGGCTGGTGGCGATGAGCTTCAAAACCACAAATGAGATCCTCTCTGGCTTTTCGCTCTTCCCGCAGACCTTCACGCTGGAGGCCTATGTCACGATCTTCACCGATCCCTCCTGGTATTGGGGCTATATCAACTCGATCATCTATGTGTCTCTGAACACGCTGATCTCCATCGCCGTGGCCCTGCCCGCCGCCTATGCCTTCAGCCGCTACCGCTTTCTGGGCGACAAACAGCTGTTCTTCTGGCTGCTGACAAACCGTATGGCCCCGGCAGCCGTGTTCGCCCTGCCCTTCTTTCAGCTCTACTCCGCTGTGGGCCTGTTTGACACGCACCTCGCCGTGGCGCTGGCGCATTGTCTCTTCAACATCCCGCTGGCTGTGTGGATTTTGGAAGGCTTCATGGGCGGCGTGCCAAAGGAGCTGGATGAAACCGCCTATGTGGATGGCTATTCTTTCCCACGCTTCTTCCTGACGATCTTCATCCCGACGATCAAAGCCGGTGTGGGTGTGGCTGCTTTCTTCTGCTTCATGTTCTCATGGGTGGAGCTGCTGCTCGCGAAAACCCTGACAGCTGTGGCCGCAAAGCCCATCGCCGCCACGATGACCAAGACCGCCTCTTCTGCGGGATATGAGCTGGGCCTGCTGGCCGCTGCCGGCACGCTCACCATCATCCCCGGCGCCATCGTGATCTATTTTGTCCGCAACTACATCGCGAAGGGCTTCGCGATGGGGAGAGTTTGATATGCTGAGCTGGATGGCATGGACCTGGCCCACGGCCGCAATCTTCATCGTGCTTTTCTCCACAATCGGCCTGCTGATTGTGCTGGAAATCAAATACCCCGGAGGTGCCGAGCGCAAAGGCGCGCTTGGCCTCGTCACCACCCGAGGCGACCGTCTGTTTCTCACCTGCCTGGGTGGCAGCTTCATCTTCCTGGCGTGGCTCGGCCTGATGGGCGAGCCGCTCTGGTGGCCGCTGGGCCTGGCCATCGGCTGGGGCACCTTCTGCTTCTGGAAAGTCTGATCCGGTCCCGTATCAGACCCCTTTCAGAAGAAGGGCAGACGCTGAACGCGTCTGCCCTTTTTTGACTCATCGCGCCACAGCGCCCGCCAAAGTCTTTACCCCAATGAGGTCTGTTTTGCGCCGCGATCTGCCAGCTTGACGAAATACAGAAAAATTAGCAAAGCCCATGTGATCACATGGCCGGTACGAAACATGTCAAAAGACGCTCGTATCAGTAGAACTGTCGTTCATCGGTACCATTTCGAGCACCATCAGGTCAGGATAAAACTGCGCTTGGCTTGATAGCCTGCAACGATTGATGGGCAAGGCGAGCCGTATATCATACTGCTTCATAAGTCCTTACCGCACTTGTCACACCCTCCCCCCAGATATGCTAACCGGAGGAAAACTCAAGCGCGGCAACGACATCACAATTGAGTACTTAGGACTAACAAAACGATGGTTCTCTTTAAGCACAAACGATGTACTGCAAGGCAACGATATTGACTCGAACAACATGAAACGCAGTTAAACACGACTTACGACACAGTTTTAGAACACAGTTTTGAGCACCTTCCCCGTTCCTTCGACAAGTTCAGAAATTTCTTCCTTGGTCGGTTCGCGACCCTTTGCGTGGCTGCAAACGTTTCGAGTATCCGCCAAACTCTGAGTAAAACGTTCTTGGGCTAGGGTGATGATCCCAGACGTCCTAAGTAGCTGGGCTAAGTCAGAGATACCGGGATTTTTCTTGGCGATTTTGAGGTTGTGGGATTCACGAACATGACTGAGGTGTTTTTCGATTACAACGCCACAAATTGCTCCCGCCGCGCGCAAATACCCTGCCTTAGCCAGAGCTCCGGCAGTCTCAATTTCTGAATCAAAAAGGTCAGCTTGCAGAACCGCTGAAAGGTCCAGAAGTGTCGAATCGAGAGTGTTCTTTGCCGCTTTGACGATATTCAACTGCTGCTCAAACTCTGGAATTGCCGCAGATCCGTCCGCCACTACTTCGTAGCCTCCTCCTCGGGTTATCCTTAGACCTTGCAAGTAGTCCTTTATCATATAGTTTTGGAAATCGATGCTTTTGCGTACCCTCTGATATTCGTAGTAGGAAACGAAATCTGAAAGTCGATCAGGCAAAACTTGCTTGATAACCGCTTGGGCTTCTGAATACCATTTCTGATAATCTACCCTGAAAGATGGCAGCTCTTTAAGATAAGTAGCCACCTTTTCTTGATCGTTATCATATAAATGATTGAGTTCAGCCTCAAACGTCGATTTTTCGCACTCATGCCGAAGCGCCATATTAAGCTTGTTTCCCTCATGAATAAGCCCATTCAAGACATCGGAGAATTTCTTTGTTCTTTCAGACATTACAACCTCTTGATACTACTCAGGGCGACAATTGCACCATTTCAATCACCTCTCAAGTGTAGTTCCGAATGGGTTTCTAATGCCCAGTCACACAACTTATGGCGTATCTCGGCTCTCGGAAAGCTGAACTGCAGTACTGAGCCAAGCGCTGAAAGGGAGGTCCGGGCCGCGCTTCAAAGTTTGCAAAGCTCGCTCTATGCGCATTGCGTCCCTCCATCCAAAGCGCAGGCTCATCTAGTACTTTCGCAGGAGGCCTCATGAACAGCGGGATCGCAAACTTCTTTTTCGCCCCTTTTTCGGACAGCCCATCCAAGACTTCCTCTTGCCCCAAATATCCCGGGGTAGCCCATCGCAGATGTGGCAGGGGCAGCGCCCCTAAACCGTCACACCACGTGCGACGATACCAAATCGTCAGTTTTTCTCCCAACGCAACACGCAACACTTTTGCCCGTTTTCAGGAAAAACGACTCAAAGATTAACACCCTCAGTCACGCCGAAATGGCACCTACGCAACACAGCCGCGATACAGACGCGATACCGACGTCCCTGCAGATGGTTAACGCCCCGCTGTGATCCTCTCACAACGGGGCGTTTTGCGTTAACCTTTGACCGGTTTTGGCCTTTGTTTTGCCTTTGGCCGTTCTGGGCGTTTTACCAGCTGCGTTGCGCCAGTGTGTTGAGCTGGTTGAGCCGGTCCAGATTGGCCACCGTGCTCAGCATGATCCGCTCATGGCTCCAGTCCTCAGGCTCTGCCAGAGAAACCGCCCCCACCAGCACACAGCCCGCCATCACGATAGACAGCACCGCGCCAAACAGCACCGCCTCCTTGGCCGGCGCGTCCTGATCCTGTGCGATCTCCAGAATGCGGTCCTTCAACATCGAGCGGCGCGACAGGAACGGCACCCGCCGCCCCACCAGTGGCACGCCAAAGGCCGCTGGCTGTTGTGAGGCCTTGGCACTGCGCCGCGCAATCTCCAGAAGCCGCAGCGCATAGGTGTGGGCATCAAAGCCTTTGCGCGACAGATACGCCCTATCGCACGCCAGTTCACCAAGCTTGCGCAAGCGACTGGAAAGAAACCAGAAACCGGGATTGAGCACCGCCACAGGAGAGATCAGGGAAAGCAGAACTTCCGCATCCACATCACCTTGGCGGATGTGCTGCAGCTCATGGCCAAGCGCCATTTGCACGGAAGTTCGGTCGCGCAACATCGCCTCGGGAAGCACCACGTAATAGTGCCAGAACCCACGGGTCGAAAAGGGCACGCTCACGGTTGGGCTGGCCACAATCCGGCAGCGTTTGGTGTGATGCACCACACGGCCCTCGGTGATCGCAAGACGGATGCGCCCGACGTTCAGAAGCAGGTAACCGCTGCGCGCAATAAACGCCGCGATGAAAGCTGCGATCAGCACCTGCGCCACGGTCGAGCTCGCGGTGGCCACCTGTGCCATCCAGTCGGTCTTGAGCGCCAAAAGCTGCTGCATCTTATGCGCGCTGATGTCGAGATTACCGTTCAGAACCTGCGAAACCAGAGCGTCCGTTGCATTAACGCTGGCGGCATAGGGAGATGATACAAGATAGGGCGCCACCAAAGGCAACACCGCCAGACAAGCAATCACCGCCATCCCCATCCGACGCCGGGTATAGTAGCTCCGTCGTCGTCCAGACAGGACCAATACGCCTTCGAATGCACCGAAAACCAACGCGGCCAACAGGATCACAAGCTGTATCCAGATCGCCCCCCCTACGATTTGATCAACCGTCATCCTTTCTGATCCTCGTTTCAATGATCTCTTTGATTTCCTGGATCATCTCATCTGTCAGGTCCTCATTATCCACCAGTCGCGCAACAAGCGCCGTCGGGGTTCCTCCAAACAAGGTCTTTGACAGGTTTTTCAGGCTGCGACCTTCATAGTCGCGTTTCGCAACGGCCGGGGTATAGACCAGCGCCCGGTCTTTGCGGGCGGAGGTGACAAACCCCTTCTCGTCGAGAATTTTCATTACGGTGGCCACCGACGTATAGGCGCGTTGGCTCTGGCCCTCCAAGGCCGCCATAATATCGCGCACCGAGCCAGACCCGATGTCCCAAAGGGCAATCATAAACTCCAGCTCAACATCGGTGAGCATTTCACTGCGTCGACGTGCCAATTGGCCACTCCGTACCTTCATAACTAGGAAATTAGTACTGCAGATCCCCCTCATCTCAAAGCAAAAACTTGAGCCCCTCCCAAAGAGCCCGCGATCTCAGGCTGATTAACGATTTGCAAAGGAAGCAGGGGTTATTTTAGGCACTTAAAGTTTCGAGAATTCACTGTTTCTGTGCTCCAATCAGGGGTGCGCCCACAGGAGCCTGACATGAAACGCTGCCTCGCCACCGCCATCGCATTTGCCACATTTGGCCTCAGCACACAGACTTCTGCAGAGGTCACCCCTGCCCCTTTCACGCTCAGCGTGGGAGAGTCGGTTCTGGGGCACACGTTTGAAGCCGGCTACCGCTTCAACAGCCGATTTGGCATGCGCGGCCTCTACGGGGACGGCAGTATCTCCGTCGACACCAGCCTTGAGGGCAATCAATATGATGGCGATGTCAGCCTGGGCGGGTTTGGCCTGATTTTTGACTACTACACCAGCGGCAACACGTTCCGCCTCAGCGCCGGTGCAGTGACGCTGGATCACCGTTTTGACGGCGCCACCAGCGGCAACATTGTGGTCAATGGCACCAGCTATTCCGCCCCTCTCAACCTCAGCGCCAGCTTTGATCAGTCCCTCGCACCTATGATTGCGCTAGGAGTGCAAACGCCGATCAGAAACAGCCGCTTTGTCTTCACCGGCGATCTCGGCGTGGTCTACACCGGCGGCGCGACTGCGTCGGGCAGCGATCCGACAAACACGATTGTGCAATCCGACATCGACGCCGAGCTCTCAGACATCAACAACACGCTGGACGACCTCCCAATCGCCCCGTTCTTAAAGGTCGGCATCGGGTTTCAGTTCTGAGGACTGACAACGTCGCCAGACAGCGAGGCGGCTACGCAGTGCGCAACGCAGGCAAAAGCCGCAACGACCTGCGATTTGTCACCGCCAACCCGATCTCGACGAATTGCCCAGTACCGCAATCTTAGTTTTCTATCCCCGGCTCAACCCATTCATTTGCGCAATGAAATCTGCCAACATTGGCAAGTACCGATCTCCCTGCCCCGAAGCCTCCATCGCGGCAAACCCATTTCGTACATCAGCCTGTACCGGGGTGACAGCTCCAACACTGGCAGCCAAATTCGCCAGATACCGCATATCTTTATGGGCGTTTGTGATAGAAAAGCGATGCGCGTTCTCATCCCGATCAAGCGTCCATTTCATGAAGGTATCGTAGAACCCGTTGGACAGACGACCAGGCCGGATGATGGAATCTACCTGCTCCACAGTCAGCCCGGATTTTTCCGCGATGGCCAAAGCCTCAGAGTACAGCGCCGCATAGCCCAGAGAGATGAAGTTGTTGATCAGCTTCATCTTATGGCCCAAGCCGACATCCCCCAGATACACGGCCAGTGAAGCCCAACAGTCAATAACCGGCTTGATCCGTGCAAAGGTCTCAGGCGTCGCGCCAACCATTGTGTCCAAAGTGCCCGCTTCGGCCTCCTTCGGGGTTTTGGCCAGCGGCGCATCGGCCAGATCCATACCAGCAGCGCGCAGCTCTTCTGCCAATTGCATGGTGGAGACCGGATCCGAAGTCGAGCAATCGACGACGACCACACCCTGCCGGCCTGAGGCCAAAATCCCATCAGGTCCGCGCACCAGCTCTTCAACCTGGGGGCTGCCAGAGACACACAGGTGGATGATGTCGCATTGGGCAGCCAACTCTTTCGCGGATGTCACTTCGGTCGCGCCACGCGCCAGCAGATCATCGACAGGCGCGCGGTTGCGATGACCCATCACAACCAGCTGATAACCTTTCTCAACGATATTCTTGGCCATGCCGTGCCCCATAAGGCCGACGCCTATAAATCCTACAACAGGTTTGGTCATGTTCTTTTCCCTTGTTGGCAGCGCATCATGCGTCAGATGATTGCGACCACAGATTCACATCCCCGTTCGCAGACAGCTGATCAATCTCGGCCAATTCGTCAGGCGTGAACTCCAAATTCTTCAACGCCCCCACACAATCGACGATCTGTTCAGGTTTAGATGCACCAATCAGGGCTGTGGTGATCCCGCCATCGCGCAAAACCCAGGCCAGTGCCATTTGCGCCAGTGTCTGCCCGCGCCTTTTTGCGACGGCATCCAACCCGCGCAGATTTTCAATGGTTGCCTCTGTCAACAAATCTGCGTCGAGCGATTTTTCATCCGCCGCACGACTGTCCTGCGGGACGCCATTGAGATATTTTCCCGTCAACATGCCTTGTGCCAAGGGTGTGAAAACGATGGAACCGACACCCAGCTCTTGCAAAGTCTCTTTCAATCCATCCGTCTCAATCCAGCGATTGATCATATTGTAGCTGGGCTGGTGAATGACACAGGGTGTTCCAAGGTCTTTCAGAATGGCCACAGCCTCACGCGTGCGTTGCGAATTGTAGGAGGATATCCCGACGTAAAGCGCCTTACCGGATTGCACAATCTGGTGCAGCGCACCCATGGTTTCCTCCAAAGGCGTGTTGGGGTCGAACCGGTGGGAATAGAATATATCAACATAGTCCAGCCCCATGCGCTTTAGGCTCTGATCACAGGACGCGATAAGCTGTTTGCGGCTGCCCCATTCGCCATAAGGGCCCGGCCACATATCATAGCCAGCCTTGGATGAGATGATCAGCTCGTCCCGGTAGCCTCTAAAATCTGTTTTGAGGATCTCGCCAAAAGCCACTTCAGCACTGCCGGGTGGCGGGCCATAGTTATTCGCCAGATCGAAATGGGTAATCCCAAGATCGAAGGCCGTCCGGCAAAGTTGCTGCTTCAAATCATGCGGACGATCATGACCGAAGTTGTGCCACAGGCCAAATGAAATCGCAGGCAGTTTCAGACCGCTGTTGCCACAATAGTTGTAAATCATGTCGTCGTAGCGCCCCGCATTGGGCACATAAGGACCATTGGCCATAACCGGGTTTCCCTAAGCAATGAAAGTATCAAAAGAGCATGCGGCACTTGCCCTAAAAGGCCTGCGCCACAGGCAGATCGCTGATGAAAACATATGCTACGTATGGTGGCTGCTCAAATGTCTTTAATTGGGTTATTGTGCAGTTTAGAACATCTCGGAGCTCCCGCATGGCACGACCAGACAGAGTATTCAAAACAACCATCAACGCGGCGCTGGATCGTGTTTTGTCCGGCCTCACCATGACCAATAAATCCGCACTCTCCAGAGATCTCGGCGTCAGCCGCACCACAATCCGCGCCGTTCTGGCGCATCTTGAACAGATTGGAATTCTTGACGGCGCAGGTCACGTAATACGCGCGCCTGAACCGGCCGACTACTTTCCGTCATCCGAAACCATGGACGTCCGCGAAACCTTGGAGGCTGCGTTCATGCGTAAGATACGCGAGCAGGAATTGACCCCCGGCGCCCGGCTGGTCGAAGGCCAGTTGGCCCGTCAGTTCGGCGTCTCCGTTCAGACCCTGCGCGAGTTCATGATCGGCCTAAGCCGGTTTGGATTTGTCAGAAAGGACCACCAGCGCCGCTGGGTATTAGAAGGAGTTACTCAGAAATATGTTCTGGAGCTTCATGAAATTCGCGCATTGTTTGAAACGCGTGCAGTCGAGAAAACCTGCGACATTCCTGATGACGACCCATTTTGGGGCGGCTTACGTCGGCTCAGGCAAGAGCATTCTGCGTTTGTGTCACCTACCGCCAAAGCCAGCCTGCATTTTCCGGCATTGGACACTGAGTTTCACCGTTTCATAAACGCCGCTGCAGACAACCGCCTGTTTATCGGGTTTCAGGACGCGATCGCCATGATCTTCAACTATCACTATCTTTGGCCAGTAAAAGACCAAGGCGAACACGATCAGGCCGCCGCGCGCGATCATCTGGCCGTAATGGATGCGCTGATGCGCCGCGACAAAGACAAAGCCAGGCAGGCGATGCAAACCCATCTAGACGCAACACGCACCCGGTTCATGAGCAACTTTTGAACTTTGTGTTTGTGACCCTCCAGAGTGCCTTAACAAACAACCTAGAGTGCCCTCGAACAAATTCGGACTTGACGCAACGCTGCCGCGCCCTTGCACGCATTCCTGCAGTTCGCTGCGCAGGTGCGCGCTCAAAGAACAGCAGAACTCACCAAACATCGGGCTTAGCCATGTATTGCGGTGCCTGCACCAGTGACGGATCTAGAAACTGGAGATAAACAAACCGGTAGACCCAAAATCAGGAGGCCACCAATGCCCGCGCTTTTGTATCACTGTCCGTTCAATTGCTCGCTCGCAGTGCGTTTCGCGGCCGCGGAAGGTGAAGTTCCGCTGGATATCGACCTCGTTGACTTTGCAACAAAAGCGTTGGCTTCGGGAGGCTCCCTTCTGGATGTGAACCCCTTAGGGCAGGTATCAACCTTGCGCCTTGAGACAGGAGAACTGCTCACAGAGACCACTGCCTGCCTGCTTTGGGTGCAATCACAAGCTCAGACAGACATGCGCGTTCCTGCGGACAATCCGGAGTATTTTCAATTGGTCAGATGGGTAAGCTTTACCGCCACAGAACTGCACAAACAGATCTTGCGCGTGGTGTTTTATCCGGAAGCAACGGACCAGGTGAAAGACAACTTCCGCGCGCTCGCGCCGGATCGTCTGGCGCTTTTAAACGCGCATCTGAGCACACACGACTTCCTTGTCGGCAATCGCTTTACAGTGGCAGACGCCTATCTTGTCTGGTTCCTCGTGCTTTCAGAACGCGCGCAAGTGCCAATAGCAGGCTATCCGTACCTGGAGGCCTTTTTCGCAAGGCAAGTAGCCCGCCCGAAGATCGCGGCTCTGATTGCCGAAGATGAGGCCGCCCGCGCTAAAGCGTAAGTTTATAATGCCTTGCACGAGCGCTGTACTCAGTGGGCAGCGCAATTCTTTGCGCAGCCCAACAACACCGAAAAATGAAAATGGGGTGGCGCGTACCCACCCCGTCGATAAAAAAACCGCGTGCCAACCCTACTACCCAGACCGAGACAGCAGCTCGCGGCAATTAAACTTGCAGAACAATACGCCCGATCACTTCACGCTCCTGAAGAGACCGGAAAGCCTCAGCCGCCTGCTCCAAAGGCAAAACGCGATCAATTAGTGGCTGCAGCTCCCCTTCCGCAATCCAACTCATAATCTTGTCGGCTGCCTCCGTGGCTTCGGCTGGGAATTTCTCCGCCCAGGCGCCCTCAAACACGCCGACAACTGAGAAGCCTTTGAGCAGAGGCAGGTTCATCGGCAGGTTTGGAATGTCCCCACTCACAAACCCAATTGGCGTGATGCGCCCGCCCCACCGCATGGATCGAGCAAGCTTTACAAAAGTGTCGCCCCCAACCATCTCAAAGCACACATCCAATCCTTCGCCGCCTGTCAGCTCCTTGATCTGTTCACGCAGATCCCCCTTACGCATGTTGACGACAGCATCCGCGCCCAGATCTTGCAGGACCCCCATCTTGGCAACATCGCCCGTCCCCGCAAGAACGCGTGCTCCCAGCATCCGCCCCATGTCAACTGCGGCAAGCCCAACCCCGCCGGTGGCCCCGGTCACCATCAGGGTCTCACCTGGCTTCAACGTGCAACGTTGGACCAGCGCGTGATAGGCGGTCATGTAGTTGTGCAAGACCGTGCAGGCGACGGTAAAGTCGACACTTTCAGGCACCTTTGCGCATTTCCAGTGCTTGGTCACCGCACGCTCGGCATAGCTCCCATGCCACATTTGGCCTACGACACGATCTCCCGGTTTAAAGCTCGTGACCTCACTGCCGACCTCAAGAACGATGCCCGCCGCGTCCGTTCCCGGGACATAGGGCAGCTCTGGTTTCAGCTGATAGCCGCCTTCGGCCATCAGCTTATCCATAAAACTCACAGCCGCAGCATGCACTTCGATGAGCACTTCATCAGCTGCTGGGGTCGGTTCTGGCGCTTCGCCAAGCTCAAGCGCATCCGCGCCCTCAAATTTCGAACAAAGGATGGCGCGCATGGCTTAAGCTCCCGTGAGTATTGCGTTCTATTCCGCCGCGATATTTGCATCGTTCTCATCGGTTTCGCCATACCCCTTTGGCACGGGAAGGTCTGGCAAACCAGCTGCACGTTTTTGAAGCGCACGGCCAATCACAACGCGGCTGATCTCGGTAGTCCCATCAACGATCCGCAGCATCTGCGCCAGACGTGATAGGCGATCCAGCCCATATGGCTGCAAGAGTCCCATGCCCCCCAAAACCTGAGTGCACGTGTTGGCAGCCTTTACTGCGGCATCTGGCACAAACCGTTTGGCATGTGCCGCCATAAGTGGCCCCTCGGGGGTCCCGAGCGCTTCAGCAGCTTTGCGGTAGAGTAGCTTGGAAGCTTCGAGATCTGTTGCCACCTCGCCCAACATCCATTGGATACCGTCAAGATCGAGGTTTTTGCCGCCAAACATCTTGCGGTTCTTTGAATAGGACAGCGCAGTATCCAACGCGGCCTGCATCAAACCACAGCATCCAGAAGCGATCGATACCCGTGCGATATCGATGGCCATCAATGACCCTTGAAAGCCCTGGCCAATTGGCAGAATGACGTTGTCTTCGCTGACCACAACATTGTCAAAATACATCTCGGCCAGCGGCAAGAAGTTGTAGGACGGCGTGTCATACTTCGGGCCAAAGCTGATGCCAGGCGCGTCTGCCGGGATAGCGATCATCGCCATGTCCCTATGGCCCGGGTCATCGGAGGTTTTGACAACCGTAAAGTAAATATCGGCCTCGGTCGCCAGGCTCACCCAGGCTTTGGCGCCGTTGATCGTCCATGTGCCGTCACCGTTGATGGTGGCACGGGTGTACATTTTCATCGGATCAGATCCGGACTGCGGCTCAGTCAACGCAAAATTCGCAAGCTTACGACCGGAAGTCAGATCGCGCGCCCATCCTTCCTTAAAGGCATCGGTCCCGTATCCACAGCCCGCGAAGGTACAAATGTTGTGCATAGAAAGCGCGAAGGCATAGGCGCCATCACCCAGCCCCAATTGTTCATACACCTGAATGCCCTCTGAAAGCGGCAAACCCTGACCGCCCCACTCTTTGGGAGCGTAAAGGCCGGTCAGGCCAGCCGCGCCAGCCTTGTCAGAGGCTTCGCGGGGCCATGTCTTATTTGTGTTCCAAACATCTACATTGGGCAGGATGACGTCGTTGGCATGATCGCGCGCAGCGGCCAAAATGGTTTCGAGGTGATACGACATGGGCTTGGTCCTTTCTGTAGCGCGCAAATATCCAATTTCGCCAAACTCAGTCGGCGAAGCAATTCCGTTTCACGCAGTAAGATGTGCTATGGCAGCCAGATAACAGGCTACACCAGCCTCATGCCATCTCGCGCGATGACAACTGATTGTCCAAAAGTGACAAAAAGATTGCCTAGGAAAGATGCCGCTGCCGATACGAACTGGGCGTCGCGCCCGTCCATCTATGAAACGCCTTGTGGAAACTCGCCGCCGAAGAAAAACCAACGTCTTGAGCGATGGCTTCGATGCTTGCATCTCCGATTTGCAAGCGGCGAATGGCGATGTCTCTCCGCAAGCCGTCTTTGATGGCTTGAAAAGATGTGCCATCTGCACCCAGTTTGCGGATCAGCGTGCGCGGCGTCATATTGAGCGCCTTGGCGGCCCCCGCCAGATGTGCGTCTTGCCAACCCGATTGGTTCAGATATGCACGGACGCGCAGAGACTGCCTGTGCTCCTGTGAGCGCGTAAAGAGCCAGTCACGCGGGGCATTTTCCAAGAAGCGATCCAGATCATCGGTACTGCGCGTATTGACCGGTCCGAGGGAGGCCTTAGAAAAGCGAATGGACGTGGCAGACGCACTGAAGATGACCGGCGCAGGAAAGATAACGGCGTAATCCTCCTCAAAAGAAGGACGCTCAAACGCAAATTCCACACACTCCACAGCCACTTCACGCCTGGCCAGCCATGACAAGATTCCATGGGCCAGCTTGAGGATCAGCATATGACCAAAACGCTGCGCATGAGTGTCTGACCGCGGCAGAAGACAGAGCGTTATGCTGCCTTCTGCATCGATCAGCTCAAACCGGTAATCATCAAGCAGCAGGTTCCAGAATGTCGAAAAGCGATAGAGAGCGGAAGATAGCGAGGTCGACTCACGCACCGATGTCAAAAGATGCTGCAAGGCGCGTGCCCTTATCGGACGCGACCACAACCCCATCATCTCGTCTCCGGTCTCCACCGCCGCCAGTTGGTAAAGGCGCACCATCTGCTCTAATGTCACCCGCTCCAACGGAACTTTATTGCCACATGGAATGCCGGACCGGGCAAGCAGCGACGCAAATTGATCCGGCTCACAAAGCCCTTGCAACGCCCCCAGCCAATCCAAAATGAAGCTGCTCGAGACGGTTGAAAATGAAGATTCTGGTTCGCGTGTCATCATGCATGACAGTAGCAGCGAATACCGATGGCTAGAACCGATATCCTGGACGCCCCTCCACCGCCATAGACCGCCAGAGACCCTGATGTCAGAAAGGTAGATCAACCGCACGGTTAAAGGGTTTGGCTTTGGGCTTGAGTGTCTGAATCTTCGCATCGCTCAAAACAGACATGGGGGTATCTTCCAAATTGCTGCGCGGCACGTATCCCCGGAGATACCCCCGACTGAGGCAGACTTGGCTGGACGTGGCAGGACAACATGAAACAAGACCAATAGAAAAGACCCGCAAATACAGGCTACTATCAGACCAAATCGGACACGAATGGAAGATTGAGTGGTGCCCCCACACGGACTCGAACCGCGGACCTACTGATTACAAATTAGATTTTCACATAATGATTTCAACAACTTAACCTATCTCACCGCAAAAATAGACATCAATGAAATCAATAGCTTAGAATTTCCCGCAAGCAGCAGCGCCACCGATAGGCCACGCTCAAACCAGGTCCACAGATTACCCTATAGCCCCCAAATCGCACTGGCCATTTTGTAACCCAAATCGCGGTTGCTGGCCGCCGTCGCATGATATCCATCAGCTTCAATGCCTGGAATGCGATCCACGACCGCCACACGCGGCTGACCATTCGTGCCACCCGGAGCCATCGTGTGCTGCATTTCAGTCAGCGCCGCTGCATTTTCCAGCGTGCTATCCGGTGGCGTTGTGCCGATCACCCAAGGCACTTGACCTACGGACCAACCATTGGATTGCCACTCAGCTTCCAAACTCGCCCGCATCGCAGCCCATGCGGCTGGGTAAGCGGTCAGGTCGCTACGCGCATCACTTTCGCCTTGCGCCCACATGACGCCCTTGATCTCTGACCCAGATGGCAAATTGGCCATGGCTGCGGCAATCACGGCCTCAGCGTGTGAATAAGCGATACCGCCCTGCGCCCATTGCTGGCCTGCTCCAATCAACGTGGTGCCAGATACCGCGGCCATAATGATGCAGACCGCGCGGCCTTCTTCCGTAGAATGCAGAATGGTTTTTCCAAATGAAACAGCGGGAGAAACACCCGATGAAAAGCTGGTTGAGACAACATTGCCCTCCGTTTCACCAGCAGCCTGCAACGGCGCACGCAGGGCCTCGATGGAACCAATGGAAACGCCATAGCTTTGGTTTGCCGCACCCGATGCGTAGAGAAGACGCGGATCAGACCAAGCGTCCAGAGAGAAGTCCACGCCGAGGCCGTTGGTGGTCGCGGCCATGTTGCTCTGGCCAGCCGCGATATACACATCGCAAGGCATAGCAAGGACGTCATCCATTTCAACCACCTGCGCGTAATCCAGATCACCATAGGTGCTCGACGCGACCAGACCAAAGCGGCTCAGACCTGCTGCGCCGTCAAACTTGAAAACCTGATTTCCGGAGCGGTTCCGGTTTGCGGTCTGCCCCGGGTCATCGAGCGGGGAGAGTAGGCGCGCGCGGAAAGAGGTGCCAGCGAACTCATCGTTCTTTCGGGTGATGCAACTGATCCACACGTTGTCGTCGGTGACACCTGCGATGTTGAAATTGACGCCGCTGCTACCCCCTTCACCCATCGAACGACTGCCAGAGGTGGCAATGCTGTTTGAGCCGCTGATATGGTCCTGCGATACCAGATTAGCCTCCGTCACCGTGAACAAACCGGAAGATATTTCCAATCCATTTTCGGGCTGAGGAATAGCCACCGGCGGCACATACGAACTGGCAGACATCTCGTCACCTATCGCACGCACCTCAACCGCATCGAGCTTTCCCGCGGCAATAGTGTAAGGCAACTCAGCAACAACGGTTTGCCACGCGCCGCCATTAATTCTGTATTGGAATTCAGCCATCTAGTTCACCTCTACATTGCCGTTTGCGGCGCGGGTCAGTCGCGGCCGACGCACCCCAACGGACACTATGGTTACAGAGCCGCCTGGCTCGCGGCGAAGATGAGGCCCCAATCGACCGAAGACGCCAGAGATACGAGCCATCAACTGATAGGGAAGGAAAGGCGTCATGCTCTTCTTCATGCGACAGGCTCACGCGCAATTCGCGCACCGTCTGTTAGGGCCCGACAGCGCACCTGAGACCCCGACGGGAATGGCCAAGCTTGCCCTGCCCGCAATAAAGCGCCGTCATTTTCGTCTGGATTGGCATCGGCCGTGACACGCACCGTGCCCTCCGCACAAAACCAAGCCTCGCTTTGGGTTAGGGTCACAGGATCGCTCCAACCGTCAACCGGAACAGGATCAATTACTGGCATTGGCTTCTTCCTCTACACATTCACGCTCCCAAGACAGGTTTGTCTTGTAGTCTCGCTTTAGGTTCCAAGGCGCATTGGCTGCGCGCCAAGTGATCTCTTCCTGGCTAAAACGCCGCGGCTCCTCGATGTCGCAGAACAGCGGGGCCTCAACGATAGGTGTCGGCTCCGGGCTGCATGAGCCAGCGATCAGGCACATCGATGAGATCAGGCATAGCATCAACTTCTGCATCACTTTGATTGTCCTCCTTGATGTTTTGGGTTCGGGCGGAAAGCGTTTTGACCTGCGCGGCCAGAGCCACATTTTCCGCCTCCAGCTTTGACAGGGCGCGCGTCTGATAAACGCCCCAGCCCAGTGACGCGGTGAGCGCGCAGAGAGAACCGATAAGACCATATTTGAGCATCAGGCCACCTCCCCCTGCTCGCTCAGCTCCTCGGTCACCATGGCGCGCAGGCGATCACCAACTTCAATGGGATCACCCGGGCGGTCCATGTCTGGCAGCCAATTAATGTCCCATTTGAAACGCTGGCGAATACCAAGGGTCGGCTGGATCTCGGAATGGGACAGCGTGGAAGCGCGGGAAACGGGGATCCAGAATTGCTCGCACAGATCCGCCGTCTCGCGCACCAAGCCATGCACCTGATCCCATGTCAAAGGCGCGCTGCCCGGATCAAACGGACGCTCCTTTGCACCCGCCATAGCATCAACGGCCAAGCCAATCGCGCCGCTGTTGGCGTTCTTGGTGTGCGATGCCGACTTTCCGGGTGCATAGGCTGCCTGTGCCTCAATCGGGAACAGACCGTCAGCCGCACTGCCATCCTGCAGGATCAGCCGATTATAGGCACGATGCTCCACTGCAATCACACCATAAGCTCCGGCTGTCCAATGCCAGTGAATGCGATGTAGCCCAGAGGGATGGAACAGGCCCGTCACGTGATCGACCGCATAGCGCTCCATGGCCTCTCTAAGCGCCGCCTGTGTGCGCCGCCCATCCAATCCGTCGATAGGGCCCGGATGAAACCCCAGAGCTGCCAGCCGCGCTTGAATGCTTCTGATCGAGAGCTTCATGGTCAGTCTCCTTTGGGAAATTTACTGTCGATGAACCGGTCTGCGAGTTCTCCCGCGCGCTCATCGCCGCGATCCAAAATCTTGACGATGATGTTGACGATCACACCGGACGCGGTGCCTGCGATGGTCATTGCGATCTGCGGCGGGAACATCGCGCTGTCATTGCCCGCGCCATAGATGGCTGCGATTGTTGCTGCGATGGCCGCCGTGGCGATCACAGACCACAGTTTTCGTGGATCATTTCGGCGGCGCGCAATCAGGCTCGCCACGGCGCACGACAAAAACAGACCACCGAAAAATTGATGCGGTGCAGTGGAAATCCCCAGGCCGGCGAAAGCCATCGTAAGCCAATCCTTGGCGATTTCATTTGCGGCAGACTTAGCCACGGTCATCGGCATCATCAGCCCCCTATGCGTTGTTACTTCTGGAAATTTCGACCCACAGTGAAAGTGAGGCGTCGTAGATGAGCTCAATCGCATCAACCACTGTATCGAGCGCAAAATCACCGTTGAGGCGAAGGTTGCCACCGCCGTCTTTCAACGTCACTGTTCGAGCATTGTCAGCAGCCCTTAGCAGAACGCGCATGCCATCGTGGCCGCCGGTCATCGAGAACAGATCATCGGTGGCGGCATTTGCCTCAGTATCAAGCGTATGGTAGCTGCGACTGACGTCGACACTCCCGGCTGAAACCGAAAGCTCCGTGGGCGGCAAAGGGGTTGGAGCCCCCAGCACAAAGTACTCCCCGTCGATCATTGAAATCTGAAATTCGGAGAATGGTGGGATTTTCTTGGAGCCTTTGACCACGCGGGCAGTGGACAAAGTGAGAAGCGCGCGCCCCTCGTTGCGAAGCTTGAAGCTCTTACCCTCAAGGATCGTATTGTTCGGCAACCCCGGCGTTCCAGTGCCCGCCCCATCAAAGGTATAGCGCTCGATTGGGCTGCTCACACCAATCAGCGGGTTCTGATCTGTGTGTGCCTTGGCTAGGCCCAGCCAATCAGTCTCGACAACACGCTGGGTATTTGTCCCCAGATTGTAGCTGCCGTTGTAGACGTTGCCTGACAGGTTGATATCGACGGTCTTGAAGGCTTCATTGCCGACATCGATATTGGTGCGCAGAATATCGACACTGTTCTCACCGGCTTCAAAGATGTTGCCATTAAGCCCAACGACCTGCGGAACACCCGGAGCGCATTCCAGCTCGATCAACGATTGCTTATTGCCATTGGCATCGGTGCCAGAGCCATCGCCTTGCCAGAATTTGTTGCCACCGATGATGTATGAGCTGGGATTGCCAAGCTGGATCTTGATGCGTGGCTCTGTGTCGTCCTCGAAGTAGTTGTCCAAAACCGAAACATTCAGGCCCGCCACAAACTCAAAATAGTGACCATTGAGTGTGCCGCCGTATGGGTGATTGCCTCGGAACACACCGCCGCTCGGCGTTTCCCAATAGATCGCATTTACTTGGCGACCATTGCCATAGAAGTAGTTGTCGATCACCCATGCATCTGTGTTAGCGTGCGTGCCTGTTACGGCATAAATCCCATACCGACAGCCGTAGAAATAGCAGTCTCGGATCTTGTTTTCGACTGAATACCCTTGGCCGTTCAGCGCAACGGCTTTTCCGTGATTGCACTCAAATCGGCACTCCTGCACCATCGACTGATAGCCTGTGTAAGATAGGCAGGCGACCAACGGACCATCGTGATTGTTGCGAAACTGAATGTTGCGGAAAGCGTTGCGCCACATTTGCGTTGTGGAGTAAAACAGCGGACCATTGAAATCGCCAAAGAACCCTGCTGACCACTTGCCGCCGCATTCCATGCTGACGCGGGATTTCATAGCAACAGGCGCTGTCAGCTGGTACAGACCACGAGGCACCAAGACATATTCATCGTTAGCGCAGGCGTTGATCGCGGCCTGTGTGGGGGCGGTATCGTCAGCAACACCATCACCCACGGCCCCGAAGGCTTTCAGGTTATATGCCCCAGATCGGAACGGCAGCACCTCGAAAGCCTGACCCTCCGCGTTTGTGATATGACCTCCCGATGCCACAGCGCGATAGGCAAAGCCCTCCTCAAGCGTGCGAACAATCGTGTCATCGTTGTAGCTGTCATTTGACACACGAAGCGCATAGAGGTTCAGATAGGTGATCTCAGAAAGTGCTGCCACGCGATCCGCCATCTGCTGCGCACGGTCAGCATTCGCCTGCGCATCCTCAATGGCATCGGCCGTTGGCCCCACCTGGATACTGTCACCACCTGCCCCAGCAATCAGCAATCGGCCCTCTAACAGCTCCACAGGAATACCCGTGCCGGCACCAACGCGCGTCAGGCTTCTGGACGCCAGCGCGCCCAGATCTTGCAACGCCATTGCGATGTGATCCAACTGGGTTTCAAGGCCCTTTTCCCGATTGCCCTGCAATCCAACCCAGCCCTGCTCCACAGCAGTGCGGCGCACTATAAACAGATCCCGGCCGTCATGTTCCGCAGCCGCGGCAACCGTCAATGTCAGATCCCCGGTGGTGGTGCTTTGTTCCGGCGAAATATTCCAATCTTCATTCCCCAGAATGAAGAAGGTGCCGGCCTCAAATGCGGTCACAACAAACTCAGCGCTGCGGCGGTAAGGATGACCAATCTCATAAGGGCCAATGCCCGCCACGGTGAACGCATCAAGTGGCGTAAAAGGTTCGATTGTCATTGATTGCCTCCGAAGACATTCGTCAAATCAGGAGCACGATGAGGCGTCGTGTCTCCCTTCTTCCACCAGGCAGATGTTCCATAGTCTTTTTCGCGCTTGCGCATCTGACGCCGCCACTGGGCTTCAGCCTCGGGATCGAGGAAACGCTGCAGCTGATCGGCTATCATGCGGTCGAAAGCCACGCGCGTGGGCCAAAAGCTTGAGGCCACTGGCGTGTTGTAACGGGCGAAATTCGCGATATCGCGGCCAAGATAAGTTTTTTCGCCATTAACAGCGCGAGCAGCGTTCGAAAATGCAATCTTGGCCACATCAGATCCCAGCCCAACAACCGGTCCCGCAAGTGTTTCTGCCCACCCGCCACCGGCGCGGCTAGTTTCAGAGGAAATGAAATCGCCAAAAATGCCTAAACCGCCGCCCTGAAATCCAGCGGCAGCCCAGAATTTTTTATCCGTCATGGGGCGTGGATCATTGCCTTTGGCGATCTCCTTAAGCTGGATCGCAACCGCCCCAGTTAACGTGAGCCCAGCGATGATCGAAGCACCATATTTCATCTTTGCCATGACCGCTGGCTGATCGTTGAAACGGCGGATCTGCCCCAAGGTCATGGACATGGCAAAACTCTTGTACATAGAGCCAGATCGCAGAAGTTCCCCAAAGATCGTTCCCGCTTCAGAGTTTCCAATCAAACGCGCTCGGCCCTCTATCGATGCGCTAGGGATCGCCAACTCGATCTGCTCTTCGATCAGCATTTGCAAACGCATGGACAGCCCTTCGGCCTCTGTGCGTTGCAGCACCGTTTGATGCTCCAGCCAATGGAAAGGCGAAATGAAATTTGCGCCATTTTTGGCGCGAAACTGCGTGGAGGGATCGCGCAGAAGATCCCAATCCTGTGCGGTGATGCCCCGCGCCTCAAACATCTGGCGCAGCGGCGCATCGATCTGATCAAAGGCGCGCGGCGCGTTTTCTGCCAGGAACCCGGCAAATTCCATTTGGAACGCCAGGCGGTTCATATCTGTCCAATAGCTCAAGCCAGAGGCGCGCATAGTGAAGCCAGACAGACGTTCGGTAAACTCGCCCGCGATCACGTCGCCGGTAAAGCGCGCCGCCGTGCTCCCCGCATCGGCCAACGTGTCAGCGACATAGCCCATGCGCGCGGCGGTTTCGCGCGTTGCCTGGCTGGTCATCAACCGCATCGACTGGCTTAGAACATTGGTAGGGTTCAGCCCGATTGCCTTGCTAGCCACAGAAATCGTGGCAATATCCGTCACCGATGAGAGCGCCGCAGATCCAAGCTGTATCGACGTCAGCACCTTCCGAGTGCTGGAAAAGAACCGCGCCCAACCTTCGTGATAGGCTTGATTGGCAGATCCATCCACATGCGCCAGCATGGTTTTGGCAAGCTTTCCGCCCCGATCGACCCGATCGATCAGCTTTTGATCCCCTGACAGCGCCGCTTTCTTCTGTGCCACCTGTGTCGCGTATTCCAGCCCCATACGCGGGTTTGGCCCCAACACACGCATTTGGGCAATTTCGCGGGCGCGGGCATGTAGGCCACCGATCATAGCCGAAAACGGATCAGCAGTGCCATAGGCCTTGTTGTACTCAAGCCAGGCCGATCCATCGCGGAAATGCAAAACGCGGGCCTCTGCGTGGCGGTTGTACATGGCCCGGCCGCCAATCGACATTGAAGGATCGCGATCGTCCCAGCCCTTGGTGACAATGCCGTCATAGACATCCTTCAGGAACCGCTGCGCCGCCTCTGGATCGGGCTGCGCCCCTTTGGCCGCAAACGGTTTTCCGGTGGTCAGATCCACCATGCGATGCCAATCCAGATTGAGCGCAATGTCCTGCGCCCATCTTTCAAATCCGGTGCGGCGCAGCTGCGCGGCATCATGAGAGTGTGCAACGCCAAAATCCGCCAGCTCGCCAATATCGCCACCGTGCGCATTGAACATCTGACGCATGCGGCGCTGTTGGTGGCGCACAGCCTCTGCCATGGCTTTGGCCTTGGCGTTGCCGGTGTCCTCAAGATGCAGCTCGCGAATGATGTCCATCAACATCACCGAATTGCGGCTGTTGCCAAAAACATTCCGGCCGGTTTCGCGCAGAACCTCATTCAGACCGGAATTGACGGACTTGATCAACGCGGCTGACAAGGCCTGAATGCCCTCGCCTTCAAAACCGCTCCCTTCGGAGTGCTCCACCAGATTGCGCAGGGCGATGGCCGGATCATCGGCTTTGTCAACGAGATGCTTCAGGCGCACCATGGTCTGAAGCTGTGACAGAACTTTATGCTGACGCGACAGCTGCTGAGCACGAGACGCCTCTTTCAGGTGCTCTGCAGCTGTCGCTTCAGCTTGGTGTCGCGGCATTGCCTGGTTATACCGCTCCACCAGCTGACTGAATTGAGATTGAATTTCCTGGCCACGCGTCGTGTCGAGCTCTTTGGCGTCGATCGCGCGCTGAATGCAGTCATGCAGATTGGCCATTATGCCCGCCCTCCCAAAGTACAAGCATCGACGACGGCTGTGGCCGTTTCATCATCCGCCAGATCATCCAGAAAATCCTTGATGCGCATCTCTGTGCCGTCATCGCCTGTCACGGTCAGATCCAGATCCTCGGTGTCAAACAGATCTGTCAGCGCAGATTGTGCCGGCGCAGGAGCTCCGTCATCAAAGGCATCATCTGGCAGCGCGCGCCCGTCGATCTGAGGCACCGTCGCCGCCGGCGCTGAAACGGTTCCCGCCTCAAGAGCGCCAAATGTCTTTGGATCGATCGCTTTCAACACATCGACGGGGCCAGGTGCATCCCCCAGCACATCGTTGCTCTTGCCAGCCTTGCGGGCCTCTTCGGCATAGTCGCGCAGAAAGGCCGTGATCTTGCGCGCAGAGATCTGGCGGCCGTTCACAAAGAACTTGTTCACCAGGGCCTTGGTGATGGGATCAACCACATCGCCAAACAGCGAAACCTCATCAAGCATTTCTGCAAGTACCGTCGCGGCCGTACCGCCCTCACGCGCCGCCAGATCGCGAGCCGTGGTGATCAGGCGCACCGCGCCCAGGATCTCATCCACAATGTCCATTTCCGGACGAATGTTGCCGGCATCGATCTCAGCACGCAGCAAGGCGATTTCCGGTGCGGCATCAGCCAGAGCATCCATGAGGCTGCGCAGCTCGCCTGCCTCAGTTTCCACATAGCGCGCAAGAATGTCTGGCGCATCATAGGCACGGGCAAAAAGCGCATCCTTCAGCTGGCGCACACCATCGGTTGACAGTGCGCCTTCGGTATCAATGAACGCATTGCGCTCTGAACGCGGAAACGCGCCAGAAAAACCGCGCGCAAAATCCCGGTTTTCCGCGGAGCTCAGTTTGTGACCAGGGCGATACTTTGACAGAAGCTCCGAGGACAACGCCCGCTGACCAACAAGTGCGCGCTCGGACGCATTCATACGTGCCACGCCGCTGTCTTGCGCATCTACCACCAGCTGTCGCCGCGCGTCGGCATCGAGATCCGTTTTGCGACGTGCGATCAAAACAGGACGCTGGATCGCCTCAGACGGCTCAGAGCCGGTCAGTAGGGCAATTTGGCGACGGTAGGCCTCCGCGCGATCCGGATGGCGCTCATAGGCGCGCTCAATGGCTCTGACGCGACCATTGCCACTTTCAATGATGTTATCAGGGCCAACAAGCGGCGCACCACGGTCTGCAGTGGGGCTATTCACCAGAAGCGCCGGATCGAGACGCGCAGCGGTATCGGCCACCCAGGCATCCGATGCCGTCCGCCCGCGATCACGTGGCTGCAGGTCTCCGCTTGCCTGCTGCAACTGATCAAGGTCGACAACCTGGTATTCAACATCAACCCGAAAATCTTCTCCGGCAACAACTTGCCCCGTGCCCGTGTAGCCCCGTGACGTATATCCCGCATAATTGGTGCCGCCGTCATAATCTGCGGAAACCGCCCCGCTCCACTTAGGAACATCCCCGCCCTGGTACTGCTCAAAGATCGATCGCGCATGGCCGATCCGACGAGACAAATGCGGCACGCCCGGGCGCTCAAAATGTTGAGACACCAGGCGTGCCGCCTCTTCAGCGGTGGTGGCTTGCTGAATGCGGGCCCATGCGCCGGCCTCTGAGGTGTCCAGCTCATGAAACAGAAAATCGATCTGGGTATCGAGATCACCGATATCTTTGCCTGCCTTGCGGGCAAACTCGATGTAGGCGCGCCGACGCGGGCCATTCCACTGCGCAATCCCAAAGGCATTGCCGTTGTCACCCACTGCGCGCGGATTGAGGCCCACTCCGGCCTCAACCATGAAATTGGCCACAAAACCTGTCGCCTCGATCGGCGTCATACCGCGGGAAAGAAGCTGGCCAAAAACATAGCCCATGCGGTTGTTGCCGGGGGAAGCGTTGCCAGATGACGAAAAATCGAAGTCCTGCATACGCAGCGGTCCGCGCGGTCCGGTGTTTTCACCGCCCGTCGCGCCATTGGTCGCCCCGTTCATACGCTGATATTCTGCGTCGACATCTGCACCAAAATCGGCAGCGGCGGCACCCTCTGTCTGATTTTCCTGCGTGGCAGCTCGGCGCGATTTTCCATAAGACAGCAGGCGCGGAACACCGGCAACAACAGTGGTGACGGCACCACCGAAAGCCGCGCCCGTAGCCAGACGTGCCAGCACATTCGGATCTTCCAAATCCAGATCTTCAGCAACTTCAAATTCGCGGGGCAAAATGGCCGCTTCCCCCGCCGCGCCCAACACTGCCTCAGACAAAATGATGCGCCCCAAAGAACTGGCACCACCGCCCAACGGCATCATCAATAGGCTGGTTGGATCGGTCATGGCGCGCGCGCCCTGCCCCACAAAACCCGAGATGCCGGAGCCATCAATTTCCAGGACGTGCTCCGCCTCATCGAGCGTGGCCTTGCGTCGACGATCGATCTCCAGCTGGAATTCTTCGGGTGTGTTCGGAAAGTCTTCAAAATCCGGGCTGCCAGCCGCGCGCAGCTTCGCAACCTCAGAAATGATCAGATCATTCAAACCATCCGGCTGATCGGCATGCGCCCCGCGAAACTTCATAGCGCGCGCCATGCTCTCTTCGGGCAAACGATTGATCAACTCCATTTGATAGTCATCGCGCACACGGCTTTCATAAAACCATGCATCGGTGCGCACCGTCTCGGCCGTCCAGGCGGCACCAAGCGTTTCACCTATTCCCGGGCTGTCGGTGTAGACCTCAACGCCATCAGGGTTTTCTGGGACTTCGCGCAACACGTTCATTCGGCCATCTCCTCAACCAATCGGTTCAGGCTCATGGTGAAGGTTTTGCCTTCGGTATCTTTGACAAAGATCGGCTGGCCGTTTCGCATGCGATACAGCACATAACGATCGCTGGGCTGCCCATCGGGCCAAAGTGGTGCAATCTGCAAATCGCGCCACACGTCTGAGGGTGCAAAATTCTCGCTCTCAACATCTCCCAAATCAGGAGCCAACCCACTCAGAGACGCTCCCTGCAAACCGCTTAAATCCGGCGCAAGTAAACGCTGACCCCGGGGCTGTCGAGGATCCCAATTCCGGCGCAATGCAGAACCGACGCGATCCAGCGTGTCTTCAAGAACCTCATGCTGCAAGCGTGCCGGCAACGGGATATGATGGTCATCGCCCATCGAAGAGATTTCAATCAAACCGCCAACGCCATCAGACCCGCCAAGCGCGCGCTGAATAGCACTGTTGAATTTATCATCGTCGATCTCACCAGCGTCATCGGCAGGGTTTTCCTGCGCATAAAGCGCAATGGCGGATCCTAGGATTTGATCTGTCAAACCGGGGAGATCTGCAAATGCACCATTGGTCTCTTCATGGAATAGTACCGCGGCATCTTTGCGCCCCGGTACAACCACCGATTTTTGGTCAATCTTCGTCTGCCCCGACAGAATGGCCATGGCCGTGGCTTCAGGCGCGCCCTGGGAAATCAGGTTTGCTGTCCACGAGAACAGCGGGTCATCAGAAACCTGTCCAACATTGGCTCCGGTTCCCGAGCCAAACGCAAGGGCCAGCGATTTTGCCAGCGCAAGCCGATCACCGGGATCACGCGCGCTGTCGATCACCTCACTAAGAGCATCCTGCTCGGCGTCTGAGAAGAACCGGCCCTCTTTGACATAGCCAAGCTCTTCCATCTCTTCAGCCATCTGAACGCGCCCCTGGAGGCCACGCGCGAATGCCACCAGATCAGATGGGTCAAAATCGGGCAGCTCGGGCACATAAAGCCCGGCACGCGCTGCATAAGCCACCGGATCTTGCTCATAGCCACGGGAGACTTCCCCCTTGATCCGCTCAAGCTCCCCCAAGCGTTCTGTCTGATACTTTTTCTGGACCGGCCGGGACTTCTCCGCCGCAATCAGCGCGTCAATCTGCGCGGGTGCCATCTGGGCCAGTGTCGGTTGCTCTTGCGCCAGAGAGACAGTCGCCATCGTCCGCGCATAATCCGGGCTATTTTTGGCTTCATCTGTTTCCAGATAAGCCAGATCATTTGACGTCATGCCGGCGCTGAGAACATCCCGAATGTCCGTCAATCGATCAGCCGTCGCTTTCTCGGCAGTTTTGCGTGCGGCCTCAGCGGCGCGATCATTGGCGGCAGCGGCCCGATCGATGTTGGAGCGTGCCTGCACGCGCAACCGTGACTGCAGCTCACCATCAAGCCCCGATAGTGTGCCGGCGCTGGACATGTCCAAAAACGCCTGTGGATCTGTGTCCACAAGTGAAATCGAATAGGCCTTGTCCCAAGATCCGGCAAAATCAGCCACCATTTGCTGGCCTACTGCTGCATCAAAGACGCCACTCTCCACCTGACTTTGCACAAGCTCGGCGTATTGACCGATAAAGGTCGATCGCATCTGCGGATCTGCAAACTCTGCCTGCCGTACCGCCTCATGCTCAAACTGCATCAGGTTGGCGCGGTGCTGGGCGTGACGTCCCTGGATCACCTGACGGCCGACCGCAAATGCATGCCGATTGCTCAACTCATCAAATGTGAGCCTCAAAGCCTCGGCATTCTGCGCACTCACGCGGGGCGATCCATCCTCATTGGTGCCTTCGAAATAGGACTTGCGCAGCTCGCCGGAGCGGCTGGCCCAAATTGCTTCGGCCTGATCCGGATCGCCAATTTGGGACACTTCCAGACGCAGATCATTCAGATCTTTCATCATGTCCACGTTCAGCCGCTGGCGCTCACGCCCCAAAATATCGGCTTCAACCCGCTGGCCGATACCAGTCAGAGCGCGACCAAATTGTGCAATATCTGCACCCGCTGAAACATTTTCCAGGCGGGGAGCCGCGACCTGCCCCGCGCCACGTCGGGATTTGGGAACCGTCAGGGTCATGCCAACAGCTCCTTCCATTGATCTTCGCGGCTACTCAGAAACGACCCGGCGGCTGACAACGATCCACGCAACAAACCCAATCGGCCACGCGCTTGAGCATTTGCCTGGCTGGCGGACAATTCGGTTTGTCGCGATTGTCCGGTGGAGCGCACGGATTGTGAATTAAACGCCAACTCCTGGGCGGCGCTCTGCCCGAGATAGACAGCTGTGGCGCTGTCCAGAGACAACCCGCGCGCGGCGATTTCACTGCGCTGCTGCGCAATGCCTGCCAGAAACTCCTGACGCTCCCGCGCTTCCTGGATGGCAAACACCTGCTTTTCTGTGCCAGCCTGCTGCTCGATCAACGCTGCATTGGCCTTGCTGGTCTGGTAAGCAGACACACCCTGCAGAACGCTGCCGCCAATCGCGAGTGTTGTACCGATGGTCTGAAGCGTAGCCAAAGCCCCCGAAGCGGCACCCGCTGCTGCAGTCGTTGCTGCGGCAGCCCCTGCGCCGGCAGCTGTCGTTGCGCCTGTGCCTGCCAGCAACGCAGTCAATCCGGTTACCAATTCACACATCAGGCACCTACCTCGCTGACATCAGGAACAAGGCCGCCGATGGTCATAGGAGCCCCGCCGGTGGGAAACATTTCATAGAAAACTTCTGACGCATGGCCGCTTTCCACATCGGTCTTCAGAACGCCGGAGTAGGCATTGATCAGATCTGCTGCCACGCCGCGGGGAATGATGTTGGCCGCTTCACCAATCACCTCACCCTCTTCCACATCACGGGTCACGGTCCGGATCTTTCCTGCCGCCGTGCGATGCACATAGATCCCTGCGCCCGGGTTAAGACGTTGTTCGCGGCCAATTGGGCTGCCGTCCGGAGCCTGCGCCGACACATTCAGAGTGCGGATCTTATGGGTCTCATCAAGCAGACCGACAACAGCATGTGTAACGGTCTCAGGCAGCGTGACACGGCCAGAAGCCGGCACAACGATCGGGCCATACTCGCCCTGATTGGTCCAGACATAGACGGTTTGACCGATGAGATGGGGCACATCAAATTCGCTCGCGCCACCTGGCTGATCAAACACAGAGGCGGCAAACAGGTGAACCGCCTTATAAATCGGCTCCTCTTGGGCGATAACGCCCCAGATCAAGGCTTGCTCCTCAACCAGGCGAACGGTCTGCCCATTGATGACGCGCCGCACAACCATGGTGACAATGTCATAGCCATTGGTTGCGTCTGTGGTCACCGTCAGATCTTCAACATGGCCACCCGCGACAGGCACAGGCGCCCAGCCCAGCACATCCTCTTCCGGGTCATACAAAAACACCACGAGATCACCCGCTCCGCGGCGCAACCAGCCATAACCCTGAGGGGACGACTGCCACACGATTTGCTTGAAACCGGAATTGCCAAGATGCTTGGACGGCAGGGACAACTGCAAAGGCTTTCCGCCATCCACTTCAAAACTAAACCGCAGCTCCTCAACACGCGCGCCATCTTTCGTGATGTAAATCGGATAACCAAATGGCTTGATCGGGCGCGCGGCGGTGCAGCCGTTGGTGCCTTCCAGGTCTGTATCAAACGTTGTGGGACCAATCGCTTGCCCTGCCGACGCAGAAAAACCGCGGAACACCTCACCCAACGCGCCAATATAGACGCCCTTTTTGGCATGGGTCAGCCAGTTGCCGCGATTGAGGGTTTCAGAGCCTGAAATCGTGTAGGCGAAAGCATCATCCGGCAGATCACCTGGCAAGAAGCTCTCCAAGGCACCAATCACAGAAGCCCAAATCGTGCGCGGCTCGCTCGCAGTGAACCCGGCAAACAAGCGCTGCTCCGCACTGACAATCGCACTTGGATACCCCCAGCGCTTTGACCAAGCCCCTTCAGACCATCGGTATGTCGGATCGTCAACGCAGGGCTTGGGGATCTCGCGCAACACCTCAGCGGTTGCAGATATGGCATTTGCAACCGCTGTGATTTTCACGATACCAACCGTGTCAGACACCCAAGCCCAGCGAACCGCAGGATCTTTTTGGACAAGCCGCGTTCCGGATGTATGAACTGGCGGATTGACCCCAGTGTTGCTGCCCGCTTCCAGTCGGTAAATGTTGTCGCCGTAACGCATATACTCGCCAACACCGATGTTGGTGTTGCCCGTCCAAAGCGCGACATTTGAAAAATCCGTGGGTTTGAATTGGATCAGCGAGCCCACCCAATCCGCATCAAAATCAGTTCCGACACCCGTCAGCGTGATTGTGCCGGCTGAAGCGGAACACTGAATGGTCACTGCTTCATCCAGGTTCTGGACGCGAAACGGCCCGTCAGCAAGATCCACAGGAGCGATCGACCAATCGTTCAGAGCCATGCGCTGCAGTTTCTGCATCGGTTGCTCGCCATCCACGAGATAGATCGCATCCGCAGATTGTACAAAATCAAGTTTGTCCAGTGCCGCTTCCGCGTATGGCGTTACCAGCTCATAAGGACTGCCGCCGCTTTGCACCAACGCACCATAGCGCCAAACACGCATGCGCCCATCCGTGAACTCAAGGGTCAGCGCATCTTCCTCGGAAAACTGAAATGGAATATTGCGGGCATAGGCATTGTTGCGGGTGTTGCCGCGATAGATCGAGCCTGGCGCACGAGTCACGCCTCCCTCTTGAAGCGGCAAGAAGCCGATGCATTTGGCCAGCCCGGTCTGATAGCGCTGGTAGTCTGGCCGGGAATGCAGAAGCGGTTGGATTTCACCGCTGGAAAATGCCAGCTGGCTGGGACGCACACGGGTCATCGGCAGACCTCCGCAACCCAGTCATTCGGCTCATCGATGCCGTCCCAACTGTCATCAGAAGCGGAATACCGATCATCCTCTTTCGCCATCTGCAGCGCGTCGTAGAGATCATTTTTGAGATCCGCTCGCTTGGTTCGTGCTCCGACATATTTTGGCGCAAGAATAACCGCGAGTTGGTAGGACACCGCCGTCTGAAACAGATCAGGCAACTTGGCTTCATCGTCGACACGACGAGTGTATCGAATGCTCAGGTTGGTTGCTTGCTCGCTGAATAGATAGTTGTCGTCCAACCGCCATTTCACACCGCGCTGGACCAGGCGCAGTTTTATGCAATCCCCCGGCATCTTGTACGCATAAGGCAGATCCGGATCTGGGGATTGGGCCGCATTGATTTCTGCGATCTGCGGCAACTTCGCGAAGCGGCGCGCAAACGACCAATCATATTTGCTCAGGCAGATACCAAGCGCTTTCGGATATTGCTCCGCCGCGGCCTGCGCCTTTGGGCTGTCATCGGCCAAAGAACTGATCTCAGACAGCTCCATAAAGCGAAACGCCTGCGCGACGATGGTCGAAGTTGCGATGGGATCCGGAGTGATCATTGCGCCTCAGTCAGGTTGAGTTTCGGCCCCGACAGGGGCCAAAACCATCAGTTGTAGAGGTAGTGGATGCGGAACGGCATATTGCCCGCGCCGGTGGCATTGGCCTCCGCATGGGCAAACAGCGCGATCACTCCGCCTGGATCTTCGGACAGACCCAAGGTTTCCCACAGACGCAGCTTGTGATTGGCATCGCCATCAACGATTGGCGTCACGATGTTCTCGGAAGTGCGCCCCTGGTCCACCAGCGCATCGGTGTCGGTTTTGGTGCCGATCACGACCTGGGCAAAGCCCCAGTTTTGCACGTCAAAGAACGTGCCGCTGACCAAGATGCAATCCGATGGCAACTCAACCAGACGATAGGACGAACCGTTTTCGTCGGTTGATGCATTGGTTGCGATACCAGTGGCCACGATGATGCGGCCTTTGGAAATCAGGGGATCGATGAGCGAGCCACCCCCATGGGTGTCGCGGAAGAGATCTGACTTTGCAGTGACTACTGCCATTTTCCAGTCCTTTCAGAATTTTGAGAACATGCTGAAGGGCCGGTAGAACCGGCCCGATCGATCAGCTTTCGTCGCAGAGGAACACGTGGACGCCGTCGTCTTCGGCGCGCACGACATCCACAAAGGCACCAACGTGCGCATAAGGCGTGTTCTTGGCGCTGGTGTCGTTCCACATCTGGCCAAGCGTGTCCTGCCATACACCCATGACGATGTTGTTCTTGGTCCAGAGTGGGCACATACGATCCCCGTTTGCATCCAGCGGCAAACGGTTGGTGACATGCCAGGTGATGCCCAGCAGCGTGGTCGGCGTTCCGGTCTTTAGCGCCATCTGCTCCAGAAGGTTCAGATTTTCATCGTTGCCGCGCGCCATGTTCAGCAGGTTCGTGACCTGCTTGACGCCGATCGCGCAATGCATCTCATCGTCATCTTCCAGGCCAAAATCATCGCCGTTCAGACGCTCTTTGCCTTCCAGCAACTTATCCAGGATCAAGCCAGATCCTGCTGCGGCCGTGTAGCATTTCTGAGGCAGCGCAATTTTCGCCGCGCCCGGGGTTTTGCCATCAACAGCTGCACCCAGAATGCCGCCATCGCGCAGCTCGAAATCGCCTTTCTTCACGTATTTGACGCCAAGGATCTTGTCGCCAATGCCACGTTCAACCGCGACCGTGTGGGTCTTCACATAGACCGATGTGGGGTCCATCGCCTTCTGCAGCTTCTCTTCCTTGTCGAGATACTGACCGCTTTCCAGTTCATCTGGAAAGACCACCCAGCGGCGTGAGAGGCTTGGCGGGTTTTCAATGTTGCGGCGCTGACGGCTGGTGTTCTCCTGGGCCTCTACAGAACCGACAAGATCCGCGACGGACTTGGCTTCTCCAGAAGCCTCTGCGACCGTGACTGTATCGCGCAACTTACTACGTTTTTGCTGCGCCACCATTTTCACGTTGTCCGCATAGGTCAGTTGCTGATGCGGCTCAGAACGCACAGTAAGGGACATGCTCCCCTCCTTCGAAAAATCAAATTGTGATGTGAGTTTTCGGAGGGGTCGCCCGGCAGATCCGGACCCGCACCTGACCCCTTACGGGGGCTGGTCGTAGCGTCTTGTCGCTCATCAGACGGACCCGGAGCCGGGTCACCCGTCAAATAAATCCACGCCACATCTCGGGATCAAAGTCAATTGAAAAACAAAATATGCCCCGCAAATCACTCTGCAGGGCATCCAAAAGGAGCAAATTGGCTCCGATCTCTCTTGGCTTTAGGTCGCGAGTTTGGTCAGCGCCTCGATGCGTGGCTGCAGCTCCTTCAGCTTGGCTGTGTCACCTGTCGCTGCAGCTTCGTAATAATCCCCGCCCGGAGATCTCAGACGCTGCAATTCCGCGCGCGCTTCTGCTGGCGTCTGCCCCAGCCCAGCCCCACCGGGCGTCACAACCAGACTGTCTTCGCCCATCATCTCCCCGATGGTGGCAAACAGGCGGATTGCATTGGCATCCCCCCCAGCCTTTTCCGTCAGCACACTGGCCACGCTCAGAATATTGCTCTCATCAAATCCTGCTTTTTCGGCAATGGCCGACATGGCCTGTTTCGCCATGGCAAGCTTTGCTGGCATCTGCTGTCCCCAGTCTTTGGACAGATCCGCCATCATCTGGGTGTTAGAAGCCTCCAGCTGCTCCGCGCTTTCACCCTCCATCTTGGCCATCTTACCAGCAAAGATCTCAACGAACTTGTTCAATGCAGAGGCTGGCACCCCCTCTTCATGGGCAATCTTGCGGGCCTCGGATTCAAATGCCTCATCCCAGGCGCGATCCTTAGGCCAACTTTCCGGGCGTGCGACCTCATAACTTTCCGCATCCTTGGGAATGCCGAAAGTATCGCCGTGTTCCTTCAACCAATCCGCAACCGATTGTCCGTCTTTGGGCTTGGTGATCAGCTGATCCGGTGATGCCCCCAGCCGTTTTTTTGCGCTCTGCTCCATATCCAAAAGCTTTGGAATGGCCTGCAACGGGTCATCGACCGTCAGCCCCAGGGCGGTCAGATTAGTGCGATGTTCATCGGAAAACGCATTGCCTTCCCACCATTTTGCACCATCGCCTGCGCCATCATTCCCGCCTGCTGCCGGGATTGTATCAGCGCCACCAGCGCCTGGGGCAGTGTCTTCACCGCCGCCATCCGCGCCAGCGCCGCCACCACTGCCACCCTCATCGCTTGGGGCAAAGCAAATCATTGCCCCCCAAAACAACGCTGCCCGTTCAAATCTTTCCTTGCTCATTCTGAGGCCTCCATAAGTTGATCTAGTTCATAGTTGGTGATCCCCATCAGGGAGATCAGTTTTACCGCCAGATCCCGCTGGCCTGCCTCAAACGCCAATCGGCACGGATCGACGGGTTGAGGATCTGATGGATCTGGTGGAATTTCGTGGGGCACCTGCAAAACCCCGCCAAGCGTGGCGATGTCATCCACCACATCAGGATGCAGCTGCGCGATTTCGGACCACCGACGCGCGCGCTCTCGATCGCGCCGGCCGCGCCAGGCAAAGATGCCGCGCAACACCGCAACACGTGACAGGCTCATGCCTCACCTCCCACGCGTGCCGCATCAGCGATATCTTTGATTGCGCCTGCGCCTGCCTGCGCCATTTGCATGGCCTGCATCTGCTGCATCCGCTGCGCTTCTGCCTGCTCCCGCGCGTCGGTCTCTTCCCGCGACCGAAGGATCTTGGCCGGCAAGGATGGGCTTGCATCATGCAGCACTTCCGCCGCGGCATCGACATCCACACGCTTGCCCGCGCGCGGATCTAGGGCTGAAAGCTGTGCCATATCGTTAAGGAACTGGCGGGTTTGCAGCCCTTCCCGCGCCTTCAGTGCCATGGCCGCCTGTGACTGATACCGCACCTGAAGCGGCATATTGTCAGGAACGCCATCGGGCGGCGGGGGGATCTGGCCAGCACGCCAAAGCATCTGAAACCGTCGCTCAACTTTGCGGGCCGCGTATTCTTCCATCAACCGATCGGCATTCGGGGCCCAGTTGCGCAACCGAGCCTCTTCCATGATCCGGCTTTCATCATCGGTGATGCCTGTGCGCCCCGACAGCGACATGATCGAATATTGGAACACATCTTTGATCGCCTCAACGACTGAGCGTTTCTCTTCAAGCGTCAGACCGATGCTGGTGTTGGCTTCCATGTTGCGCAGCAGCTGGTTGCCGCGCTGATCCACAGCACCATAAACCGTAGCACCCGGCCGCACCGCGCCATTGAGCGGAATGGTGGACCGATCCGGCGCCAGCTTGGTTGGATCCGCCGCAAATTGCGCCGCCCGCAATGTCGCGGCCTGCATCAACTGATTGCTGCGCGCGCTTGGCAAGGCGATGAAGCCGGGCCCCGTCGCATACGTCATCCCGCTGTCCACATCCCAGCGCGGATAGTAAGACGGCATCTCATAGTTGCCTTTCACGCGGACCAGGGAAGCCTCAACCTCACAGGCGGTCAGGCTCAGGTACTTCATGCCGCGCGGCCCGATCCCACCAGGCACCAAATCATCATTTGGCAGAATGTGGTGATAGAAGGTGATCAGCCCAGTATCACCTTTCTCCGCCAGTTCCTTGAGCTTGGGCGGCAGGGCATCCCCGGATTTTCGGAACTCCCGCATCGCCGCCGCCGGGGTCAGTTGGTACCGTCGCACCCATTCGATCACCCGGCCATGAGCGTCGATGTCCACCACCACCTCTGCCAGGCTCAACGACACATCGATGAAACGACGCGATCCGACATCGATCTCATCATATGCCGCCGCCTGACCAAAGGCGGAGATGTCCTGATACGCCTGGAAGGTGGAGCTGTAAAACGAGGAAACAGACGGGCTGAACGAGTTCATGACTTTGCGGTCAGCGACATCAATCCATTCTGCCATCGGCTTCCACTGATTTAGCTCGTCATCGGGCGTGCCAAATCCAAACCAGCGATTGGCTGGATTGGTGATCGCCGCATAGATGCCCGCCGCAAAGCTGCTGGATGCCAGGATTGGTTCCGAACTCAGCGGTTTTTCAAGCTTTCGGTTGGATCGATCGGTGCTGCTGAAATCGCCACGTTGCGGACGGATCAGTTTTGCGATCGCATCCCAATCGGGCTCATGAATGGCGCGACGTGACTTCAGATCGTTCCAACGATCCATCGCACGCACCGCGCGCGGATCCTTTTCCATTGGGATCATCGCGTTCATGCCGCCTGCCCCAGCTTGCTTTTCGCGGGGATGCCCACAGCGCTGGTCAGCACATTGGCCGCAGCCCCTGCCCGACGCCGGCGCATACGCGCTTCAATGTCGGCTTGCTGGGTGGCTTCCCGATTGTCGTTTGCAGCCAAGATCTGAGGGGCGGCGCTGATTTTTGGCGTGTTACCTACACACATTTGGTTTCTCCTTTGAGATTTGGGGAAATCCAGGCAAATTGATTGAAGGTGAAGGCACCTGATGCGCCAAAACCGGGCATCTGTGTCTCCAGACGGAACCCGCAGCACCGCAGGAAACGGTTTGCCGTGGGATGGTCAGACCAGCTGCGCGCCTCGATGCGATGAACCCCCTGCTGTTCTGCGAAGGTGGGAAGCTCGCGCCGGATTTTCTTGGCGACATAGCGCAGATGCGGCTTAAAACGCGCGTGTGAGCGCGACAGAAGAGCAGCTTGGGCAACACCGGCCTGTCCTGTGTTGGACAAACCAAGCACCGCAAAAGGCGTGCGCAACTTGCTGTCATCCGTGATGACGAGAGAAAGCAACCGCGCCCCTTCCAGGGACCGCCAGTCAGCGAAAATCGCCAGATGCGATGTCGAAACACCGCGCACAAGCTCCGCCTCGATGTGATCATTCGGATCCAAAGAGGAGAACACATGCATGGCCATATGGTCAGAGTACGGTTGCAACTCGATCACTGCGAAATGCTCCTTATGCCGCCTGACGCGCTTGGCGGCGGGCCGCATTGGACCAGTTCACCATGGCTTCACGTTGGCTGCGCGCCGGCTTGGTTTTGATGCCCGCCATTTTGGCTGTAAAACGACCGCTGTCTTTCTTGGTCTCTTTCAGCTCAAGTTTTTGATCGACTTTGAAACGCTCAATCAGCGGATCCATGGACGCGCCACGCTCCAAATCAGAGATCTGGCGCGCGAGATCGAGCACATGCTCACGGTCGATCTTGGGGTTGGCGGGCGCTTTTGCCTGGCCGGCCTTGTCGTCGGTTTGTGGGTCTGTCGATGTGGTGTCTTTGTCTGACATGCTGTTAGCCTCCATAGGGGTTAGTTACGTCCCAATCGGTTTGCAGGCCGTTTGATCCGCCCGACATGGACGGCCCGCCGTTGTGACCCATTTGGGCCGGATGAGTGTCGGGGGATTTCTTGCGCTCATATGGGCTTGCACCGTCGCCAGAATGCTCACTGAGCAACAGATACTGCAGCGCGTCATGCACGTTGGCTTCGGTCAGCTGCTTATTAGGCGTTTTGAACTTGTCGCCGTTTTTGTTGACCTCTTCAGCCCAGACATAGCGGGCCTCAAAGCCTCGAATGAGGAACTTGCAGCGCGGATCGATCAGAATACCCGGCGCACCGGCCACCAAAGGCGCTTCCAGCGCTGCACGGGTTGCCGCCAAACGGGTGTTCACCCGGTTGTTGCCCAGCTTCTGGGGCCGGATCGTGTAGCCTGTGGCCCGCTTCAGGGCGCGGTTCCAGCTGGCGTTCTCCTCTTCGGCCCCACTCTGCCCCTGCTCGCCCGCCATGTCGGCCCAACCGGCCTCCACACGGAACCCGGGCCAGTTCTCCTCGATGTAGTCAACCAGGCGCGCGCCAAACACCGCCCCCAACAGGCGCTCTTCCGGAAAATGCAGCTCTCCCAGAATGCGCCAGCGGTAATCTGCTCCGCATTGCGCGACCACTGCAGCCGCTTTGAAGCCCTGGTCAAGCCCAAGGCGCAGCGGCACGCCAGGCAGCGCTTTCAATGGCTCAGCGCTCACATGGATGCGGCGGTTGTATTCGCGCTTAAAAACAGGATCACCCTGTTTCAGATAAACGATCTTATTGAACACCAGCCGATCGACCATGTCACCGCGGCCGGCGAGCGTCATGGCGGCGATCTGGCGCTGATAATAGGTCGGCCCGAGGTTCTGAAGGTTTTCACACCCCTCCTCGCCAAAGCCCGGCTGGTTGAAGAACGCGACCTCGATCGGCTTGGAGCCTTCTGGCAGCTCGGCAGACAGCATTTTCGCCGTCTCCTTGCGCTTTTCTTCGTCGTAGAAGACGCCGTGGGTCCAATTGTCCTCATCGGGCGCGTTAAAGTCGCAGTCGATGCAGCCATAGCTGCGCAGATCTGCTGGCAGCCCCTCAAAGTGCTCTCGTGCGGGGAAACGGTCAATCCGGCCGATCCCAACCGTCAGGATCTCAACCACCATGGTGTCGGCTTCGTTGAGATCCAGATCTGTGGTCTGCAGACCGCGCATCGCCGCGATCGGATCATCACCAAACGCCATAAATTCGGCTGTGAACTCGATCGGGCCGTGCGGATCTTCGAAATAGATCACATGCTTCACCGGATCACCGCGCCCGCCAGACCAACTGCCCATGTCTTTGGGAAAGGTCTCAAGGTAGCTTGGAATGGTGGTCGACCACAGCTCGCGATAGGTCTGGCGGGTATAGATCACCTTATAGCGCCGCCACCCCGATGTCTGATAGCCGCGCGCGATCCAATCGGCCTCATCTGCCGGCTTGATCTCAATCCACTCCCCATCCACCAGGGCAACACGGTCTTTGGTGCTGGTCGGCATCATGATCGCCCGGCGCAGCTTCCGCTTGTTCTTAGTGGTGGTTTTACCGGACCCAACCGGGCCGCAGATCCCAACCACATCCGCCTCAGACCAGTAATAGGCTTCAGAGATCGGACCGGGGAATGTCACGACATCGTCAATTGGCAGGTTGCCTTCTGCGAAATCCCCGCTTAGGCTTTCGATTGCCTCTTTCGCAGATTTCTCTTGCAAACCTGCCAGATCCTTATCGCTCATCGAGTGATCGGACGTATTGCCCCCCCGCCCCCCGTCAGGGATGGCACGAGGCAGATCCCCCCCACCCCAGTTGACCAAACCAAGGTTCGCGGTCATTTTTGACCTCCCGGCAATGCCGAAATCATGAATGGGGTCGGAGCGAGGGGCGAGAGATATCGGGCCGCGAGGCCCCCCCGGGGGGTCTGACGCTCGATCGCACAACGGCCGCGCAACATGGAAACAGACTGATTTTCAATCAGTACGGTGCGGCAGGATTTGCACAATGTTTTCAGCATCTTAATCATTCCGTCCGAAAATCCCCGTCCGAATTTGCATCAGGCGTTTCGTTAAGTGTTTGATTTTGCTGCATTCTGTGGCGCACGTCCGCTGGCATCATCCGACCGGAAATCTTGGCCGGTTGCGGCGTCACATCCTTGGCGCTGGCAGCGGCGTCAGCGGGCTGGCTGGGCACGTTGACCTGCACCACCGTCTGTGGGCCAGCGTCAGGCGTGGCCTTCGGTGCCATGTAGGGCATCAACGCCTCTGTGGCGCGCATGATCATCGTGTATTGTGCGCGAAACACCTCAAGGCGCATGGCAGACGTGGCCTTTGGCGCGCTCTGCTTGCCGATGTGCGCGCCATCAAAGGCCCATGCGAGGATCCGCTCTGCCTGCTTCATGGCCAGCGTGATCGCATCGTCCCGGCTGCTCAGCCCCGCGATCTCCACCAGCACCTCCTCTGGCATGCGGAAGCCACGCGATGCCAGGTAGTCACGCATCTGGCTGCTGGTCTTGTTCTTGGCACCCTTGGGCCGGCCGACGCCGCGCGCCTCCTCAGCCTCCTGTGGCACCTCATCAGGTAGAAGCGCCAGCTGTTCACCCGCCTGCATCTGTCGATCGATGCGCGCAGCCATTTCACGGGCTTGATCTTCCCATTGGTTCTGTGATTTAGACATAAAAACCCCCTTTTTTATTATCTTTCAGACACTTAGGGAGATTGAAGGGGTAACCCACTACGCAAAGCACAACGGATTTCAGCCTTATTTTTAAGGCGTTGTGGGTTTTGTAGTGACCAATTTTCTTATATTTCTCTTTCTTTTCAAAGAGATAAGAAAAAGGCACAACGCCACAACGCAAAAACGGGGTGTGTCTCACGTGCGCGCGCGCGTACGCGTACGCACACGTGTAAGGGGCCGATTTTGCGTTGTGGCGTTGTGGGAGGGGGTTAACCCGTTGAAATGTCTTCGAAAAAACACACAACGGAGGGCACAACGGAGCAATTTGAAAACGTTGTGGCGTTGTGGCCTGACCCAGCTGGGGAGCCATTTCGCGCGCGAAAATCATGGCATGAAACGGGGTGCGGGGAAAGAGCGAAGTGCTTGCCAAGCGCGATATGAGGCCAAAAATCATCATAGCGTCAAACCTTGTCGAAGTCCTCGATGTCATCACCCAGCGTGGGAGCATTGCCTTTGTCCCGATCCATCGGCAGCGCCATGAGCCCAGGGATGGACTTCAGCGGCATCAGAAAGCCGCGCGTGCGGATACCGGCCAATGTCAGGGGGTTGGGGGTGTTACGTGCGCCAGGGACACGGGCAGCGGACTGTTTCCAGACCCCATTGGCCCAATCGGAGTTGCGAAACAGCTCCTTCAGGCCATGGATCTGCGAATTGGCAATGAACAGATCCTGCCGATCACCCTCGATGACCACGCGCAGCCCGGCCTTGGCCAGCTTGCTGTTCGCCGCTTTCATGCGATCGAGACGGTCAAGGGGCGTGTTGTCCCCCAGCAGGGCCTCTGGCGCGCCTGCAAGGCCCGCAGCGGCCATGACCCACTGCGCCACGGTGAAGAGTTCGCCGCGGCGGTAGATGTCAAACGGCATGGCCATGAGATGCAACAGCATGGCATCCGCGTCATTGGTGGTTTCATCCCGATCGGCATTGACCTGATAGGCCGCTTTGCAGGCCCATCCGTCGCGCACTTCCTCGCTGGCAATCTCTTCGCTCATGGCCATGTCAGCCATGGCCAGAACCGTGCCCCAGTTGTCGGCATCACGCCCCATTACACCAGCCTTTTCAAGGCTGTATCGCCAATCGTTCAAGCGCTGCTGCCACGTGGGCCAGCGGGCAATCAGCAGGGATTTCAACCGTGCGCCGCGGGCGCGCCAGGTCTTTGGCACCAGGTTCAATTTGCCGGTGCCTTTCTCCAATGGTTTCAGCTCCAACTTGATCAGGCGCTGCACGTCCTGGGACTTCATCACGCCAGGAATAAGAATGGAGCTGAACAGGAAGGCAGAGTACACTTTGCCGCCAACGCCGGTCTGATCAGAAGATCCGCGGAACCACTGGCCGCCAGAGGCCGCCACACGGGCTAGCGCGATGATGTCCCGCTCTTTGGTGGAGCGCTCATCCCCTGGTTCGAGTTCATCCACCGCCACCGGCAGACTGGATTGCCCCAGCTGGCTGGTGATGCCTGATTTGGTCGCGTCTGTGGACTGCACAAGCCCATCATCGCCGTGCAAGAGCTTCATGAGCTTCTGCAGCTCTGATTTGCCCGCGCCGGCCGGGGCCAGCAGCCAGAACACCGGCCGCCAATCCAACGCCCCACAGAGCATCTGAGTGCTGATCATCCCCAGCGTCACAAACGGGTGGAAATCCCCCTGTGACCAATTCCAGGTCTCAACGGTGCGCAGGATGTCTGCAGCGGGATCTGGGGCGGTGCTAGGATCCTGTGGGTGCGGGATGGCAGGAGCAGCAGGATAGATCCGCCCATCGATGCGGCCGGGCGGCATGTATTTGCCCTTGTAAAGCACCTGATCGCCCAGATGGTAGATCAGGTTTTCTTCATCATCCGTCCAGGCACCGACACCACGCACCGCATTGTCAGGATTGAACAATCCGCACTCAGAGGCGGCTTTCATCATCTCCATCGATGCAGTGGTCTGATCAAAGCGGTTGGGCTTGCGGAACCGCTTTTTGGGTCCGTCCGGATCGTTCGGATCGTCCCGGAATTCCCACTGCGGGAAGTTGTAACACAGCTTGGGGATCTGATGGCCGAAAAGGCCCAAGATCACCTGGGCGGTGTGGTTGTCCACCCCGCGCAGCTGACCGTGTTCATCTAGGTAATAGTAAAACTTGCCACGCTTGCCCAAAGGGACCACCGGACAGTTTTCAAAGATTTCACCTCGCTTGCGCGCTGGACCGCGTGAACCACCGCTGGGTGCAGCTGTTTGGGCGCTGTCATCCGGGCGATGAGCTCCGGACTGATCGCCAGGTCCGTCGGCTGTTTCATCGTGTCTACCATCAGTCTCTCCTGTGAATGGCACCACCTCTGCGCCAAGCAATGCCTCGCGCAGGTCCTCTTCGGTTGGTGGTGGTGGGTTGTGTTCGTCTATCGGCCGGTCTGGCGCTTTGCGCATTGGGACCAAGCTTTTGTCTGGCTGCCCAGTCCAGTCGTCAACGGTGCCTGTTGGTTCGGTCATGCTTGCCCCCATGGTGTTTTTGGTTGGTGTTGAGGCGTGTTTCAGATTGAAGTTCTGCGCGGTCGATCCGCTCGATCGCGGCGATGAGCAGCGCACAGGCCTTGATCAGCGTTCTGCGATGGGTTGGGCCGGGCTTCCACCACTTGGCCGCCCAGGGCCATTGCTCCGGGCCATAGCCTTCATGCGGGCAATCCCCGCGCCCGTCCGTTGCCCAGGCGGCTGAAGATACTTCCTGCGCGTAACACGCGGCGGCATCTTCCAACTCGCCTTTTACCCATTGATCATCGTGGGCATCGTCCCAGCCTTCGACCTGACGCTGCCGCCAGCGCTCGCGGATCACCGCTTGGATAGCGGCGCTTTGCTCGATGTCTTTTGGTGTGGTCATGCCAGTGGCCTCCCGAGATCGAGGCCCATGAAAATGACCTGGTCCCGTTCCTGGAACTGCGGGCTGGCCTCGCCGCGATCGATCAGATCATCGACCATGGCGCGCATGTCGCCCGTTTTTGGCGTCACTGGCACTTTGGCCTTTGGCACATGGGGAGAACGGATGATCTTCATGCCCATGAAAGAGCTCATCGGCATGATTGATGACGGGCTGACGGCATCCCTACCCCATTCCATTTGGAGCTTGCGAGAGAGGCTTTCGGAGAAAAAACCGATCATGACGCCACCTGCGACATCTCAGGGGCTTCCAAATTCCTGGCAATTTGCTTCAGCAATTGCACCCCACAAAACCCACCGTTGCGGCAGCGAAGAACGAACTGCTTGCGATCAGCTTTAGAGAATGCAAAAAAAACTATTTTAGGGAGTATGAACTGCCCATGAGATGGTTCATCACAGCGCTTTTGTTTGCGGTCAGCTCCGCAAACCATGTACATTCCGATGAGTTTGTACCCGTGGAAGAAGGAACCATACACAGCGCAATGTTTGAAGACTTTGCGGTCTATCACGCTAGGTGCCAGGGCGTCCCCCCCCTGATCGAACAAAACAAAACAGCTTGCCTTTTGAGAGACTACGTCGGCTACTACCTGAATACATCGGGCTGGTGCACAAAAACCAAAGTATTCTTCGATGTCGGTTGGTTTCCCTGCACCGAGTACTCCTTTAGATTTGAACGGCCGAGATTTGAGTGAGTTCAACCTCATATCGTCCCCGCTTTCTGCGCGCCCTTCAGCGCGTCGTTGAGATCCTTGCCGCCCCAGATGTTCTTGAACAAACGCACCTCACGGCCCTCTTTCTGATGGGCGGTGATCGCGCGTTTCAGGGCTTCCTGTTGCTCTGGCCCATCGTCATTGTCGGCCACGATCGTCACACACGAGACATTGGCCGGCAGCTTGACGCCCCCGAAATTTGATAGGCTGATCGCCGCCAAAACCCGCATTTCGGGGGCCAACATGACCGCACTCAAACAGTCCTCGATGCCTTCCGCGATCATCACATGGGTGTCAGGCGGGCAATCCTTCAGAGGGCCGGGTTTGCCCCCACGTGGGCCGATGCCCTTCCAGACGTGGATCGCACCGCCACCATAGAGCCCCAGCACCTTTTTTGCCTTGGGCACCGGGGCCTTATCCCAAATGCCCTGGTCATTCAGCGCCAGGTAAGTGCGGTGCACCGCAATCGGCTTGCCCTGCACGTCTTGGATCAGAGCCACCATGGCCGGCCACTTGCCCTCAAAGACCTCGCCGGTCTCGTCACACTCATGGTAATAGTAACATTCCTGCACATAGCGGATCGCGCCAGGCTGCCGGCCGAGGCGCTCAAAATCAATGCCCCGCTGATCGCGCAGATAGAGATGCACGGGCGTGTCGCGCAGCCGCTCGATACCGGATAGGAAAATCGCCTGGGCCTGGCGCGCCTTCTTCTGTTTGTGGGCCTTCTCATCGGCCTTGGCGCGCTCCTGGCGCTTCCGGGCGGCCTTCAGCGCCTCTTCACGCCGGCGGCGATCGGCAGGTGTTTCGGTGCGCAGGCCAAGAAAGGCGCGCGCCTCTGAAATCGCTTCTTTGTTTGAGCACCCCAATGACAGGGCGATCAAATCAATGATGTCGCCATACCCTTCCCCTGGTGTGTTGGAAACGGCATGGTCACACCACTGCCCGATCTTCGCGCCGGTGACGTTGACATAAAAACTGCCCACGTGGCGATCCGCGCGCCCGGGGTTCAGCGTAAAATACTTGCCAAAGGTCGTGTGACTGCCCTTCGCGGCCGGCGCATATCGCGCCAGCACGCTGTCGATGCGATCCGCCAACATCAGCTTCATGTCATCGATGGACACTATGTCACGTGTGGTGGTCATCGATTAGAACGGGCACTGATCAAAGGACTGATTTGCCTGGACCATCTTCGACGCGAGTTCGTCGCGCAGCAAATCGCCTTGCTTGCTGAAATAGGCAACACCCACCATCTCCGGCGTTGCCCATTCAATAGTCATCGATGGAGATCCAGAATTCAGGCGCACCACATCGCCCGGCTCAAAAAGCACCTCACACACATGCGGGCGCGCCTTTTCACAGTGCAGCGCGTCGACTTTCAGCGCCTCCACCTCCTCCCAGTCACCAGCCAGGATGTCGCTTTGGGACGCCAGCCAAGGCACAAAACGGCCATCTACAGTGCGCATACCAACCCAAGGGAGCAGCCCTGAAATGTCACCTTCGGCGCTGTCCTGGCCATCGCCATAAGGGGCCTGCTGGATCAGATAATTTTCTGGTGCAACAAGTGCCAGCCACATGCCCTTGCCGTTCCAACCGGCACGCGCAACACGCTTGCCCTCTTTCAGCGCCTCAAGCGCTTGACCAAAGTTAAGGTTTGCCACCTGTCTTCTCCCTCTCGGTTTGGATGTCTTTTTCGATGCGGGCAATCAGTGCTGTCTGGATCCGCACCAGCTCCGCTTTGCCGGCGGCCTCATATCGCGCCAGATTGCGGCGGTAGATCGCGAGCTTGGCCGCCGGGGCGATCACTCACGCACCCCACGAAGCTCTTTCAGACCGTCCAGAACCTCTCGCTGTGTGCAGTAAAGGCCTGGCGGGCACAGCACATTGAGGCGCGCCATGGCTGTCGCCCTGTCCACCCGCAAAACAGCGCCTGCCCCAGCAAAGCCAGCGCCTTGCACGATCAGTTCCAGAAAGCGGATCGATTTGGTGACGTCCCAATCATCATCGAATGGGATCTGCTCCAGATGGATCTTCAGGTCCTTCTGCGCTTTCTTCAGCTCTGTACGGCGCGCTTTGATCCGATCCTTCATGCGGGTGCGTTTGTTCTGGATCGCTTTCACATCCAGATTGAGAGTGGCAGCGATTTCCTTAGGGGTGCGCTCCTCAATCACCATCTCAATCAGCTTCTCTTCCTCGCTTTCGGTCCACCGATGAGGTTGCGCCGGCGCGGATTTTGCCACCGGTTTAGCAGCAGGTTTGACAGCTGGTTTGGGCGATTTGGCTGCTTTGGGCGCGGGCGGCGTGACCTCTGGCTCTGGCTCTGGCTCTGGCTCTGGCTCTGGCTCTGGCTCTGGCTCTGAAGCGGGTGCCGCCTCTTCCGGCGTTTGCAAGAATGCGGGGATCTCAGCCGGGTCTGCGACTACATTCTCGCCCTCAGCAAGATCGATCCCGATGATCTTCCGCTTTAGTGGCGTAAGCTCTTTGAACAGATCTTTCTTGAGATCAACACCTTCCCACGCCCCTGGGTACAGCGGCTCATCAGATCGGTAAATTGGCTTTGCAGGGGTGGTCTCTGGCACTCCCCCGTCGACCTTGCTCAAATCCACGCGCAGCACCAGGTGATCTGCCCCAAGAACGCGTTCGTGCGTCAGCTCTGGTTCGAAACCAATGCCACGCAGCTCAAAATAGCAGTTCTCCACCTCGCCCGTGGCCTCAACCAATACGCTGAGTGTTTCCTGTCGTTCCGACAGATTTTGCTTGAATGGCTTCAATTCATTCATCCCACATCTCCCTGGATCACTTCGAACTTTCTGCGGATCTGCGCCTGCGCCAGGCCGGCGCGCCACTTGCTGAAATCGGTCAGGGCACGGCAGGCATAAAACCGGGCATGGCTGCGCTCTGCACTGCGCTCCTCAGAGCTGCCTTGGAAATTGCGGGCATACTGCAGCTTGCCGGCCGCCTCGATCAGCGGCTTCACATGCGGGTGGTCGGCGCTGGCATCATCCAGCGCCTCCTCGATCATGAAAAACGCCTGTTCTTCCCAGCTTTGGTCGTCAAACATCTCGACCATCATCAGGTTGATCGCGTTGAACAGCAGGTGATCATGCAAGCCGATGGGGCTGTTTGCATCAACCATGGGTGTCGCCTCGCTCATAATTTGCGGGTTCCGGCATGTTGTGCACCTCGATGTAGTGCTGAAGCTCGCGGCCGGCGCTGGCCATCTTGATCGGGTCACGCTTCCACAGCTGGCAGCGCTCCAAAAACTCGGTCACAGCAGCGCCAAGGCGGCTGCCCTCTGGCAACAGATCCTCGACGTCACGCGCCAACAGCTGCAGCTCCGCCTGGTCGATCTCGCCGTTCTGCGCGTTCATCGCTTGGGCCAGCGCCCGAAACTTGACCGCCACATGGGGATCACGCGACATGACACCCTCCCAAAACAAGACGAGACGCCCCGGCGTGCGGCACCCGGGAGGAGTTCCATACAACACACGCCAAGGCGTCTCGCGCTGCGCCGCTGCCGCCAAGAAGCGAGCGCAGATCTGAAAAGAAAAAACGGGCGGTGGCCAGCAACAGCCCACCGCCCGAAGTGGGCCGCATTTGATTGATCACCGCACGAGCAGATGCACGGCACAGCTGGTCCAACATGGCAAAACCAACTGCTGAGACAGAAATCAAATGCGACCAGACGCGCCCCGCCACAGGAAGTGGTAAAAGGGATAAGGCGCGGCATTTCATATGTTTAGCTCCGCATCATCACGCATTGCCGCTTTGGGCTGTGGCGCATCTGGATGACTACGAAACAAGTTTTCCGGCACTTCGTGCCCGCGACGATCACAAAACTCCTTGGTCTTCCAAAACCAGCCATCAGGAAAAACGCCGTCATCTTTGGCGCGCTGAACCAGCTGATTGCGAAAACCTGTATCCCGGACGAAGCTAACTCGCCCTACAACCTCTAGAAATTCGTCAACCGACTTGTATTTGTGATCTGCCTGCATAACTGCGAAAATACGCAATATGAGTACTTTGTAAATACTCAATCCGTTCAGTGCAGAAAAAAGGCGGCAAGTTTATCATGTGGCTTATGCTACAGGACCAAGAAGACAAAATAGATGCAGTGGCGCAGCGCCTCGAAAAGGTGCGTCAGATACTTGATTTATCAAAAAAGGATTTTGCGGAACGCGCTGGCATTTCAGAACAAGCCTACGGCGCGTTCGAAAACGCCAGGCGCGATCTAAGTCTGGACGCAGCAAAGAAGCTTAGAAAAACCTACGGGCTGCCTTTGGAATTTATGTATTTTGGAAAAATTGAAGATCTCCCAACAAGGATTTCTAAACTCCTCTGATCCAGGCCGTCGGTGAGATCGACCCAAAAATCCAGAGACATTCCTGATGCTGCCCTTGCCTCTTTGAGCATCTTCAACCTGAGATCTCCCGACACGTCATCAGCATCCATTTTCGGCTCAGGCGCACGCCCAGTAGTCCCTTCCAAATTTCCAGCCTCATTTTATTAAGTCCATTCAAATTGGGCACAACTATAAGACAGCTTCCTTAACTTATGCAAATTTAACGATTTTTACCTGTCGCTTTCCGACAGGTCTAGTAGCGCCCGACGCACAACCGAACGGTTCAGCCCAATATCTTGTGCGATTTGACTGACACTTGTTGGACCGTTTACACGCAGATACTCATGCACAAGCGCCCTATTTAAGTCACCGTAGCGCTCCTTCAGCTCCAGAAGGATTCGCAGCCTGATTGCGGCGTCCAACAGTTCTCCCCGTGGGGCCCCCTTGCCATCAACGTCTCAAAAATTCGATCGAGAAAATGTTGATGACATTCGTCGCCAAGGGACCCGCTGGGAACACACGACCGCAAACGCCAAAAGAACCTAAGTAAAAATCTACTCTCGGGTACTCAACCAGCTGAGCACTAATGAAACTTTAAGCCCAGCCAACCTTTACGTCCGATCATAGGTCAATCATATCGACTTTTTGCCAAAGTACTCAATATGGGTATTTTTTATGTTGACATACTCATTTTGAGTATTAATTTCAGATCACAACTTATCAGCCCCAACAATCGCAGTTTGCGCCAAACCTATTTTTATCGAGGAGCGAAAATGCCAGAGAACAGCGGTCAAATCCCCCAAGCCACAAGCGGCCCCATCAGCAACGATGCCCTGCAATCGATGATCAGCACCAGCAAGGCGCTGCAAGACAATCAAACCCTCTCTGAAGCAGAGGCGCACATGCTCATGATGTCGATGCCACAGCTGCTTAAAGAGCTTTTGGAGCGGCGGAAACGCATGGATCTGATTGCCAGCGCTGTGGATGACACCACCAATGTCACCTTCCTGCCCACCGCAAACGCACCCCGCCAATGAGCGCCGCGTCTGCCCCTGGGCTCACGCTGGAGCTGACACCAGAACAGGCGCAGGGTTTTGATGCTGCGCTTGATACGCTGGAGCTTTGGGCAACCCAGATCGGCATCAGCGCCAAAACCCTCCCGGGCAGTGACTGCATGGTGCCGCTTGGCAAGCAGATGCAGAACTCCGCGAATTTCACACTCGACCTGGTACACGCCGCGCGCATTCACGCCGGCCGCACCTGAAGCAGAAAGGATCAATCCATCATGCACGTCATGATCGACCTGGAAACCATGGACACCGCCCCAAGCGCCGCGATCGTCGCCATCGGAGCCTGCCGCTTTGACCACGATGGGATCAAAGACGACACATTCTATCGCCGGATCACACTGCAATCATCGGTCAACAACGGTGGAACCATCGGCGCAGACACCGTCATTTGGTGGCTGAAGAAGTCCGATGCCGTGCGCCAAGAGGCGATCCTTGCCGAGCACAGCGAACACAACGCGCTGAGAGACTTTCGTGACTGGCTTCAGGAAGTGGACACCAGCGGCATCTGGGGAAATGGCGCGATGTTTGACAACGCGATCCTGGGGCAGGCCTATCGCCGCTACGATCTGAACCCGCCATGGCCGTTCTGGGCCGATCTTTGCTACCGCACAATGAAGAGCCAATCCCCCCATGTGAAGCTGACCCGCAAGGGCACACACCACAACGCGCTGGATGATGCAATGTCCCAGGCGCAACACCTGATCGAGATCTGGAACCATGGCCAAAGCTGAAACCATCCTGCGCGGCCCCATCCGGCCGCGCCCATCCAAGTGCTCTGTAACGAGCGTCCGCATCGGTGGCGATCGACCAGCAACGGAGAAAAACGTCATCACCACCCATCCCAATGCGGGCGTTCTTTTCAGACCACATCCACAGGTGAGGACCATGAGTAACACAAACAGCGCAGACACCTACCCCCGTCCGGACTGGCTCGATCGCGCCGCCACGGCCTTTGTCATCACCGTGATGATCATCGCCTGGATCGGCATCGCGATCTATGCGGGCCAGATCTTCGCGGGTGAGGCAACTTCTGCGCTGTTGGATCTCAGATAATGTCGCTTCCCCAGCTACCTGGCTTCGAAGCGCCAAAGCGCAAGTCCCCACGTGTGATGGCACATGTACATGACGCAGGTGGCATGACGGGAAAGTGGGTCACCTATCTCTGCAGTCGGTGCGGTTGGTACAGCGATTGGCTCGACCAAACTCAAAAGACCGACAGCGAAATAAAGCGCGGCTACCCGTGCCCCAACTGCAACAAGGAACACAGCAGATGAAAACTGTCACAATCGACCAATTTCTTGCCGACCTTAAGATGCAAGATGCCGCCAGCAACGAACACCTGGTGTTCAAGTGCCCAATGTGCGGCACCCTCCAGAGCGCTCATGACCTTATCAACGCAGGCGCAGGAGAAACCTTTGAGGACGTAAAAAAATATATCGGCTTCTCCTGTATCGGTCGTTGGACGGGGGCGGAAGGACCAAGGAGCAAACCTGATGGTCTGCCCTGCAATTGGACACTTGGCGGCTTACTGACCCTCCATAGCTACGAAGTCAAAACGACTGACGGCAAAACGCACCCCCACTTTGAGCCAGCAACACCTGACGAGTATTTGGCCCACCAATCCAAAGCAGCGTTGGCTACGTCATGACCATCCTTTTCGGCGCATTCATCATCGCCAGCGGCCTACTGATCCTGCTCTTCTGCGGGGCCTTGATCAACCGCCTGCCAGACATGGCGCGCAAAAAACCGGCTGAAGTTCCAACCGAATTTGACGAAGCCATGGAGCGCTTAAAGCGCCGCCACACAGGGAGCCCATCATGAAACTTTACAGTGTAGAAATCGAGGAACGCCGGCGTCGAGTGGTTGACGTGGTTGCCCCTTCAGAGGCCGCTGCCAAAGCCTCTGTTGGCATGCGTGCAACGCGGTCAGGTCTGAGCACTCGCATTCTTGGGGTATGCGAGACACAGCTCGCCCCCTCGGCGCCGGATGGGTTGCGCGCCCTCGATCATCTGCTGAATGCCAAATTCCTGCCGATCCGCGATACCCCTCAGACGCTGCGCTTCTGGGTACTGAACGCGGAACACCAGCTGGTACATGAGCACGAGAACACCGAGATGATGGAGCTGCTGCAGCTGGGCCTGTCCCGCGCCGGCCTGCGCGTCTCAATGGTCGAAGAGGTCATTCACCTGTCTGTGGCCGGTGATGCCGTGCCCTTCCTGCCGCAGGTCTTTGCAGAAACGCCCTGGGCAAAGAACGGTTGGCGCAAGGCCTTCATGGCCCTGCCCGGTGCAACACCTGGTCAAAACACATTTGCTGGCATTCGCTCCCGCTCTGCGCGGATCCCGCTGCGCCAGACGCTTGATGCCCTCAACAGTGAAAGGAGCGCCTCCAATGCCAATCTTCATTGATGCCAACGCCGTTGCCGAAGAGATCGGCTTCAACTCCGGTGCGCATTTTCTGATGAACCGCGCGCGCCTGGAACGTGAGGAAGAGTTTCCCACGCCCATGCCCACCTGCAAACGCCCGCTGAAGTGGCGCGGGTCTGAGGTGAAAGCATGGGTGGAACGCCAGGGCACCGCCGCCGATCAGGCGTTTGGCACGCCAAAAACCACCTCACCCACCGGCACCAGCCGCATGCTTCAGGAGGCAGCACGACCATGACAAAAGCGAGCGAAGATGTGCAACGGGCCTTGGCTGCTTCACGCAACATTTGCGACGGCCGGGACCCAATCAAAGAACGGTCGCGCGTTCTGATCACTCTAGATCACACGATCGCAACAATCCTTCTCGCCTCTACGGGCGGCGACCCCAAAAAGGCAGTCGCAATGCTGCACGAAGGAACGATCCCTCACGTCGAAGAGCGGATCATGATGTTTGCCAACAAGAAACGCTAACCGAGACACCCCATGCCCAAGAAACCGATCCCCGACAAAGTCAAAGGCCTGCGCCAACGCCAGCGCAGCGATGGCAGCTGGCGCATTTGGTGGGAACCCAATGCCACCGAACGCACCCTTGGGTTGGTGGCGGAAGATCTCGACGCCAATAAACTGACCTGGTCAAAGAACCGCGCCAAAGAGCTCAACCGGGACGCAGAGGCGCTTCAGCGCGGGGAAAAGCCACAGGCCAAACACACGCGCGCCCGCACTGTGGTGGCGATGATCGAAGAGTATAAGCGCAGCACGAAGTTTAAAAAGCTGGCAACCAAATCCCAAGACAACTATCGCGCCGATTTCAAATTCATTGAAAACAAGTGGGGCGACAACCTGGTGATCGAGTTCACCAAACCGATCATCTCAACCTGGTACGAAACGCTCTATGAGCATCACGGCCCGACCTACGCCTATAACATCATCCATGCGTTTTCGACATTGTTCACCTATGCAGAGAACCGCCTTGGATGGCGGCCGGAAAACTCAAACCCATGCTTTCGCCTGGGCATGGAAGTTCCGAAACCACGGAGCCGCGTTGCAAATTGGGACGAAATCGATGCGCTCCTCAAAAGCGCTAAAGATCTCGGCATGATGGCGATGCACTGCGCAATTACGCTCGCGCTATTTCAGGGGCAAAGACCAAGTGAGATGCGCAAGGCGAAAATTTCGGAAATCCGCATGATGAAACTGCACTCAGGCGGAGAGATTTTGGCCTGGGAAACCATTCGAAGCAAGCGAAAGAACTATGCCGCGCTGCCTCTGCACGAATATTCGATCGACGCCGTAGAGACGCAGCTTCAAAAGGCAGCCCAAGGCCAAACCTATCTACTGCACGATGAAAAAACCGGCAAACCGTTTACGGTGAACACATTTGCCAACCGTTGGGAAGCGGTCCGGGAACGCGCCGCCAAGGAAGTGCCTAGCATCCTGATGAAAGGCAATGCGCTGCAGTTTCGGGATCTGCGCAGAACCTTTGCCACCCTGTCTCGCCATTCTGGCACGCAGCGCGATGACCTCGGCGATGTCCTGGGCAACTCTGCTGGCAAGAACCCACAGCTGGGCGAAACCTACATGCCGCCCAACGCTGAAACCACGATCCGCGCCATCAACGCGATCCAACGTCCAGCGAAGAAAGCCTAATGGTCCGCGACCAGATCAGCGTGCGCGGCTCAGGGAAGTCCTGGGCGGCGTACAGAGGCAATGAACAGGTCAGCCGCGACTACACCTGCATCGAGCGGGCAGAGGCCGCCGCAGACCGCGCAGAAGCGGCCCTGAAGGCCAAAACCCGCCACTGCATATGCTGTCAAAGAAAGTTTCTGAGCACTCACGCAGGGCACCGGATGTGTGATCCCTGCCGGCAAGATCCTATGCGCTCCAGATAGCGTCCGAGTCGGACGGTTTCGGACGTTCGGACGGACGCAATCCGAAGAAATGGAAAATATAACAAAATCAGGGATTTAGTGGTGCCCCCACACGGACTCGAACCGCGGACCTACTGATTACAAATCAGTTGCTCTACCAGCTGAGCTATAGGGGCACTGACGCTTCCTCTAAGGGTTTGGCGCGGGAGCTGCAAGAGGTTTTTTCAGCGATTTGCGCGGGCCAGCAAACCAACCGCCACAAGCCCCACCAAAACGATCAAAATCGCCCCCGGGCTGGCGTCACCCAGGTTCTCCAGACTGGCCTGCTCATGCACCCTTGTGGCCAAGGTATCAAAGTTGAAGGGCCGCAGCAGCATCGTCGCCGGAAGCTCTTTCACACAGTCCACAAACACCAGCAGTAGTGCGGAGCCGATGGAGGCGCGCACCAGCGGCAGATACACCTCCCAGAGCACCTGAACGCGGCTGCGGCCCAAGGAGCGTGCCGCCATGGGCAGGCTTGGGGCGACTCGCCCCATCGCGCCATCTGCAGCCCCCTGCGCAATCGCAAAGAAGCGCACGCAATAGGCCAGAATCAAAGCAAAGGATGTGCCGGTCAAAAGCAGCCCTGAGGAGCCGCCTGTGACCGCTTCCACCAAATCGGCCAGAGAGTGGTCGATGGTGGCCAGCGGGATCAGGATCCCCACGCCAAGCACGGCGCCCGGGGCGGCATAGCCGATGGTGGTGATTGGCAGCAGCAGACGTGGCAGGCTGCGACCAGAGAGGCGCACGCCATAAACCATGAACACTCCTGCGATCACCGTGACAAAGGCCGCAATGCCGCCTACCCGCAGCGTGTTGTAGAGCGCGGTCAAAAGCGCGGGATCCTGCCAGCGATCCAGATTGCCGATCGCCTGATGGGTGATCACCGCAAAAGGCAGAACAAAACCAATGGCAAACGGCAACAGACAGAACAGGCAGGCCAAGGCGCTGGCCGCTCCGGTCAGTTGGGCGCGTTCTGGCGCGCGGTGCCGGGTGCTGAGGCTGAAGAACTGCACCTTGCGGCGGCTGATTTTCTCCATAGTGACCAGCACAATCACCAGCATCAGCACCACGCTGGAGAGCTGCGCTGCGCCACCTGCGTTGTTGCTTTCCAGCCAGACGCTGAAAATCCCTGTGGTGAGGGTCTGCACCGCAAAGTAGTCAACCGTGCCAAAATCATTGACCGTTTCCATCATCACGATGGCGGTGCCGGCGGCGATAGCAGGGCGCGCCAATGGCAGGCCAATGCGCCAGAACCGGGCAAAAGCCCCTGCCCCAAGCGATCTCGCCACCTCTTCGCCTGCTCCGGATTGCTCACGAAACGCGGCCCGCGCCAGAATATAGACATAGGGAAACAGCGCGGCAGACAACACAAGGATCGCCGCCCCCATGGAGCGGATTTCCGGGAACCAGTAGTCCCGGCTGGTCTGCCACCCAAACAAGGAGCGCAGGCCGGTTTGCACCGGGCCAGCATATTCAAGAAAATCCACCAGCGCATAGGCGCCCACATAGGCCGGTATCGACAATGGCAGCAACAGCGCCCATTGGATCCAGCGCACCCCGGCAAAGCGGTAACGTGTCACGAGCCAGGCGGTCGTTGCCCCCATGGTGGCGGCCAGCGCCCCGACCGACACCATCAGCACCAAAGTGTTGCGCATATAGCGGGGCAAGGTGGTGGACAGCAGATGCGGCCAGATGTTTTCCACTGGATGAAAGGCAATCCAAACCACCGCCAGGATCGGCGCCAGCACAACAGCGGCAATCACAAATGCCCCTGCCGACCACGGGTCCACCATGGGCAGGCGCTTGGGCTTGCCGCCGGAGGCTGCGAGGGCCGGATCAGCGCCGGAAGAGGTCGAGGGAGCGGGAGTTTTCACGGTGTATTCCTTTTTCGCGCCCTTCTGTTGCCTGAATCTGGTTTCACTGTCCAGAAACGAAGCTATACTTGTGCCAAGCACAATCCAAAAACGAAAAAGAACATGCAGATTGTCCTACATGCGGGCGCGCACTACACAGACGAAGGCAAACTCCTAGGCAGCCTGAACCAGAACAAGGCGCTGCTGGCCGATCACGGCATCGCTTTGCCGCCGCCCAGCACCTATCGTCGCCAGATCCGCGACACGCTGGGGGAGATGCGCAAATCCGTGATGGCAACGGATTTCAAAGGCGCGGTCATGTCCGGTATGATTGGTGACACAAAGCCTGACCGGCTGATCCTGTCCAACGACAATTTCTTTGGCGTGCCCCGCCGCGCCATCCGCAACAACATGCTGTTTCCCGCAGCGCCGGAACGGCTGCGCACGATGTCTTCGCTGTTTTACGGCGAAGACATCGAGATCTTCATCTCCATTCGCAATCCGGCCACCTTTGTGCCCGCGCTGGTCAAAGCCTCGCCCAAGCACAGCATCGAGGAAGTCACCGACAATTGTGACCCGCTTCAGCTGCGCTGGTCAGATCTGATCCTCAATGTGCGCGAGGCCGTGCCGCATATGCCGGTCACCATCTGGTGCAACGAAGACACCCCGCTGATCTGGGAAGAGATTTTGCGCGAAATGGCCGGGCTTGATCCCAACACGCCGATTGAAGGCGGCACGTCGCTTTTGCAAAATATCATGAGCGAAGAAGGCATGGCACGCCTCAACACCTTCCTTGAAGAGCACCCCGGCCTCACCGAGATTCAGAAACGCAGGGTCTATGCGGCGTTTCTGGATAAGTTTGCGCTGGAGGATGAGATCGAGGAAGAGCTCGACCTGCCCGGTTGGACCGAGGCGATGGTGGACGCCATGTCAGACGCCTATGACGAAGATGTCTTCCGCATCGAGCGCATCCCCGGCGTGACCCTGATCCACCCGTAAGCCAATCCACGCGCGCAAAAACAAAACGGCCCCCAAAAGGAGCCGTTCCAATCCATGTAAACTCTGCGGCAGCGCAGGTTATCCCATGCCAAGCGCCGCTTTGTACATGTCGATCACCGCCTCTTGCTCGGCAATGTCGTTTGGATCCTGCTTGCGCTCGCGCAGTATAGTGCGGATCGCCTTCACATCAAATCCACGGCCCTTCATCTCAGCAAAGACCTCTTTGATCTGCTCAGACACTTCTTTTTTTTCTTCTTCCAAACGCTCCACGCGCTCGATGAATTGCTTCAGCTCCTGACCGGTGACGCTGTATTGGGAGTCTGACGATGTGCCTTCGCTCATAAGTGACCTCTTGTCTTGCCTGATGCGCGTGTTCGGGACCTCCCGCAACACCCACGACGCCTGCTCAGACGCCAATTAATAAGGCTCGTATAGACCGCAAAGCGCGCCGCCATGCAAGGGGCACTCCGCGCGCATCGGCCAATTCTCTCGCAACATGCGACCTCTGCCCCGGTTTGTCGCACAAGGCGCGCCCATGCTTGATCCCTGCCCCACAATCCGCTAGGCGCTTTTCACGGCTAACGCGGCCCCAAAGGCCCGGCCTCGCAATTGAAGGAACACCACATGCAATGGATGATCTGGGGCGGCGCCCTCTTGTCGCTGATTGGTCTGCTGGGCCTCATGCTCTCCATCTTGAAAGTCGCCAAGGCCAAACGCGCGGGCCTCTCTGACGAAGAGCTGCGCGCCGCAGTTCAGAAGGTTGTTCCCCTCAACATGGGCGCGCTGTTTCTCTCCGTGATCGGGCTCATGGTGGTGATGGTCGGAATTTCCTTCTCCTGACCGCCGCCCCCGGCGCCATCGCGCTCAATTTAGCGAGTCAAATCCCTGCGCCTCTTTGATCAGCTCATCAAATAGTGGCTCAGGCTGCCAATATTCGGCATCCCCTTCTGCCAGAACCCGCAGCTGCGTGCGCAGCGGGATCAGCCCCAATTGATCGCTCGCCATCATCGGCCCACCGCGCCAGCGCGGAAAACCGAAGCCATGGATCATGGCCACGTCAATCTCCGCAGGCGTTTTCACAACGCCCTGCCGCAAAAGCTTGGCGCCGGCATTGGCCATGGCCGCAAGGCAACTGCGTGTGATCTCCGCCTCTTTGGTGCTGGTCTTGGGCAAGGGCCGCGTGTCTTCGGCCAGTGCCACCGCCAACAGATCGCGGGCAGCCTCATCGGCCTCTCCCAGCGGGTGCTCCATCGAATAGAGATACCACCCTTTGCGCATATCGCGCCCTTCGCGCCCATTGCCATAAAGCGACGCTGACAGACTGGCCCCCGCAATGCGCAACCCCGGCGCATTCAGCCCCAAAGCATCCGCCACCTGAAACGGCCCGCGCGCCATGCCCCAGCCCAGCATCACCCGGTCGACCTCATAAGGGTCGGCCCCAAGGCGCAAAAGCTCCTCTGCCGCGCGAATACAGGCCCCCATCAGGGTCTGACCGACAAGTCCGGCCTGCGCCTTGGCCGTCACCGGGAAAAAGCCCATCTTGCTCAGCGCATCAAAACAGGTGGCCATCGCAGCGCCGCCGGTCTGCGCCCCGGCTCCGATCTCCACACCGGCAGTGCGCAGGTAGAGGTTCGGCACGTAAAGGCTTAAAAGATCTTCCGGATTCTCCGTCGCACTCGCCAATGTCTCCAGCGGTGCAGCGGGATCATGCACCACAATGAGCGCACCTTCATCCACAATACCATCGAGCTGGGTCACCAACTGACGGGACACTTCCTGCCCCAGCCCCACCGCTTCGATCACCATATCCGCCGCGCTCAGCGCCACCAGATCTTGGGGCGTCGACAGCGCTGCCCGCATCGCATCTGCCTGCGCGCCTGAGACCTGCCCGCGCTCCGTCTGCCGGTGCAGCACCGCCTCAAGGCGCTTTTGCGCCAGATCGAGTGCGGCAGGCACCTGCGCCACCATCACCACCTCAAAGCCGGAGCGCAGCCCCGCCAGCGCCAGCTCCGCGCCCAACCGGTCACGCCCGACAATCACACCAAGCGTCTTGATCTCCCGAGGCGCTTCCTCCAGCAGCTCTGACAAGCGCACCTCTCGGCGCTCCGCCAGCGCCACATGCTGCAAGGCTGCGCGCTGCTTGCCGTTCAGCAGCTCTTCAAAGCGGTCACGCTCAAAATCCAAGCCAACATCAAACGGCAACAGCGGTGCAACCCGCACGCATTCCACAATCGCGTGCCCCGCATCCTGCCCCTGCGCGGCAAGTCGTTTGCGCCAGCTTTCAATTGATTTCTGATGTCCGGCAAAATCGCTGATCTGCTCAAAGGCCTCCCGCGTGGGTCGCGCAGGCTTGAACTGAGCAATGCAGGTCAGCGCAAAAAGAACCGTGGCTTCCTCGATATCGCCCTCAGCCACCTCATCCACCGCGCCTTCCAGCTCCGGTGCGTTTGCAGGCAGCACCGCCCCCGCCAGCAACAGCTTCAGCGCGGCATCCGCGCCAATCAATCGCGGCAAGCGCTGTGTCGCCCCCGCGCCGGGGATCACCCCAAGCGCCGCGTCCGGCATGGCAAATTGCGCGGTGTGATGCGCGACGCGGTAATGACAAGCCAGCGCAAACTCCAACCCGCTGCCCACAACTGCGCCGCTCAATCCGATCACCACAGGTTTGCCCGCCGCCTCAACCATGTTGCACAGATCGCTAAGCCGCAGCGGATTTTTGGGCGCGCCAATCTCCGCATAATCGCTGCCACCGGCAAAATCGCCCGCCGCGCCGATCAGCGCGATGGCCCCAACCATCTGATCCTCAAGCGCGCGCGCCACAGCCTCCTGCACCGCCTGGCGCACAGGCGCGCCCCGCGCATCCAATGGCGGCTCTGACAGGGAAAGGATCGCCACCCCGCCCTCAATCCGATAGTCTAGCAACTGCGTCATGCCTCAACCCTGACAATCTTATGGTGCAAGTCTTTGTGTTTTCAGAGTTTAGCGGCCTGCCCCTCTCACGCAAGCCTGAGATCGCCGCCGCGCATTTTTTGACAGCAAATAGACCTGCACACCACCCTTGAAACATATGCGACTTTTGTTATATGTGCATCCTATGGAGGAATTCTAATGAAGCCAGACGTCACCGCCTTCTTTGATGATGCGACCAACACTGTCTCCTTTGTGGTCAAAGACCCGGAAGGCAGCGCCTGCGCCATCATCGACAGCGTGCTGGATTTTGACCACGCCGCCGGGCGGACCGATACAAAATCCGCAGATGCGATCGTCGCGCACATCAAAGCCAACGCGCTGAAGGTCGACTGGATTTTGGAAAGCCACGTCCACGCCGATCATCTCTCCGCCGCCCCCTACCTTCAGGAACAGCTTGGCGGCAAAATCGGCATCGGCAAAAACATCACGCTCATTCAGGACACCTTCGGGAAAATCTTCAACGAAGGCACCGAATTTCAGCGCGACGGCTCGCAGTTTGACCAGCTCTTCTCTGAAGGCGACAGCTTCATGATCGGCCAGATGCGCTGTGATGTTCTGCACACTCCGGGCCACACTCCGGCCTGCATGACCTATGTGATTGGCGATGCGGCCTTTGTGGGCGACACGCTGTTCATGCCGGATTTCGGCACCGCCCGCTGTGACTTCCCCGGCGGCTCCTCTGAGGATCTTTTTCACTCGATCCAGAAAATCCTCTCCCTGCCGGATGACACCCGCATCTTTGTGGGCCACGACTACAAAGCGCCGGGGCGCGATGAATTTGCCTGGGAAACCACGGTCGCCGCACAGAAAGCCAACAACGTGCATGTGGGGGCCGAAGCGGATCAGGCGAGCTTTGTTGCCATGCGCGATGCCCGCGACGCCACGCTCTCGATGCCCAAACTCATCATCCCCTCGCTGCAAGTGAACATGCGCGCGGGTCAGATGCCGGAACCGGATGAGGATGGCGATGTCTACCTCAAAGTTCCCATAAATAAGCTTTGATCCTCAAGACACTGTAAGAAAAGGAAAACACATGTTGAATGCGATCCCCGCCGAATGGCTTTGGGGGCTGGCTGGCGGCCTGTTGATCGGCACCGGTGGTGCGGTCTTTCTGCTTGGCAACGGCCGCATCATGGGCGCAAGCGGCATCCTTGGTGGGCTGGTGGACGGCTCTGGGCGCAGCAATTGGGCAGAGCGGGCGATCTTTCTGCTGGGGGTCTTTGCCCTACCGCTTTTGTTGCTGCCTGTGGCGGGTCCGGTCGACACCCATGTGACCCAGAATCTGCTGGTGCTGGTTGCCGCCGGTCTTTGCGTGGGCATCGGCACACGTATGGCCAATGGCTGCACCTCCGGCCATGGCGTCTGCGGCATCTCCCGACTGTCGCTGCGCGGGATTGTGGCCACTGTCTTCTACATCCTCGCAGGCGGCCTGACCGTCGCGCTCTTCCGCCATCTTCTGGGAGTGATCTGATGCCCCGTTTCCTGCTCGCGTTTCTCGCCGGTGGCCTCTTTGGCACGGGCCTCTTCCTCTCCGGCATGACCGACGCCGCCAAAGTTCAGGGCTGGCTCGATGTTTTTGGCGCTTGGGACCCGACACTCGCATTTGTGATGGGCGGTGCGATCATCCCCATGGCGATCGCCTGGCGCATCGCTGAGGGGCGCAAGCCACTGGTTGGCGGCACCTTCCCCAAACCGCCAGAGCCGAAACTTGGCCGCAATCTTGTTGTGGGATCTGTGCTTTTTGGGGTTGGCTGGGGATTGGCGGGCCTCTGCCCCGGCCCCGCGGTCGCCTCACTCAGCTATGGCGGCTGGCCGCATTGGGTGTTCTTTGCCGCGATGCTCGCCGGCATGATCCTCACCCCATTTGCACGCGCGCAGCTAGACAGAGCGGTTCCCGCCGAGTAATCAATCCGCATGGATATTCGTCAGATCACCGACCGCTTCTTTGCCGCGCCTCAGATTGACGCAGCAGACTTCGCCGCCCTTGCCGATGCTGGCTTTGGACTTGTCATCAACAACCGGCCCGACGGCGAAGTTGGCCCGGACCAGCACAGCGAAACCATGCGCGCCGCCGCCGAGGCAGCTGGTCTGAAATATGTGGTCAACCCGCTGACCATGGAAACCATGACCGAAGACCGTCAGGCGCTTCAGCGCGACAGTCTTGCGGATTGCGAAGGCAAAGTTCTGGCCTACTGCCGCTCCGGCACGCGCTCCACAATCTGCTGGGCGCTGGCACATGCGGGCGAGATGGCGTCTGAGGACATCGTCAACGCCGCCGCGCAGGGCGGCTACGATCTGTCCGGATTGAAACCCCATCTCGATCAGATCAAAAACAACAAATAAGCATTTGCTTAAAAACAGAAAAGCCCCGATGGATCGGGGCTTTTTCTTTGGGTATACGGCCGGACTTATGTGCCGGGCAGATCCAGATCCGCCAGCGCCATCGGATCACCGATATCATCTGAGCCCAGATTGATAAGATCATCCAGATCGTCCAACCCGCCAAAATCTTCCCCGCTGTCCGCATCCAATCCGATGCCACCCGTGGAATCCAGATCCGGCAGATCGCCGCCAAGATCGGGCAGCCCACCGCCATCAAGGTCGGGCAATCCGCCGCCCAGATCAGGCAGGTCCCCACCCATGTCCGGCATACCGCCATCCAGATCAGGAAGGCCACCGCCGCTCAGGTCCGGCAGGGCCGGTGTGTCCATATCAGGCATGCCACCCATGGCAGGCAAATCACCGCCCATATCTGGCATACCGCCCATTGCGGGCATGGCAGGCTCATCCATTCCTGGCAGACCGCCCATATCAGATGCGCCTGCAAGACCATTCGTCAGACCGCTCGCCAGCGCCGCGCCAGCAAGCCCCGGCACACAGACCGCACGCATCCCGTCGAGCTGACCAATGCGGGCATCCGCGATCACCTCACCACCCAGCGCTTCGAGCTTGGCGGATTTGATCGGGTCTTCCGGCAGTTTCAGCACATCGCCAACCTGCAAGCCCTGAATTTGCGCAATCGGCATGGAAACCTTGCCGATCACCGCATTCAGCGTGGTGGTTGCCTGTTTGACCGTGCTCTGGAATTTCTCAGCGCCGGATTTCTCTTCCTCGTCACTGCCTTCAACCAGCACTTCGATGTCCGGGAAAATCCACGCCATGGTGCCGGTTTTCTTGCCATGCTCCAGCGTGATGTCCATCACGAACATATGGTAGTCCTGCGCCATCATGCCCAGCGACAAGGTCCGCCGGTCCGCCACCATTGCGCCAAACTTATAGTGCTGCAGCCATTTTGGCGGCTCGCCCTCTTCGCCCAGATTGCGGACAAACCGCATCAGCGCATCTTCCATCAGCGGGGTGATCAAGGCCGCATCCACGCGGGTCGGCACACGATCCACAACCGGCTTGGGGATCACCTGCCCCAGCGTCTGGAATTCCACCAACCCGGCAAGCACCTGCATATCCACAGCCATGGCACCGGGTTCACCGTTCTGCCCTTCCAGAATGGCCAGCAGCGATTCTTCATCCAGAATCTCCTGCAGCGCACGGTGCGGCAGCGTGGTGTGGGTCACCTTGGTCACATCCAGCGCCAGATCGAGCCCCTTCTCAGCAGCCTTGGCCAACCCAAGCCGCATGGCTTTTGTCGGCGACATCGCCCGTGCCTGATGCTCGGTGCTGCCGTCCGTTGCCTTACGTCTGAGAATGGAGCTGCCTTTGGTCTCGCCCATGTTCATCACTGCCATATTTGTGGATCCGTTCCTTGGCAGATTTGCCCCAATAAGGTTAACAGCCCCTCTACGAAGCCGCTAAAACGCCTTCAAAAACCGGTCATTGTGCCGCGAGCGCTGCGGATTGTGGCAGGATCACCCGAAAGGCTGCGCCCCCCTGCCCCGGCAGGTAGTCCACAGAGCCGCCCAGACGGGTCATAATCTCTCTGCAAATCGCCAGCCCAAGCCCCGCGCCGCTGACTTTCTGCTCACCGGTCCGGGCGAATTTTTCAAAAATCACCGCCTGATCCGCTTTGGAAATACCGCTGCCGTTGTCGATAAAATCAATCACCAGCTGCCCCTGCCCGTATTGCACCGAGATATGCAGCTTCGGCGTTGGCGCATCACAATATTTCTGAGCGTTTCCAATAAGATTGATAAAGACCTGACTAAGGCGATCAAGATCGGTGGTGAGGGTCACTTTCTCCGACAGAAGATCCCGCATCACCCGTAGCTCGACGGTCTGATTGCCCGTCAGCGCGCTTGACAGCGCGTGATCAAGCACATCACCAAGCACGCCGGTCTGCTCATTCAGGCTCACCTGTCCGTTCTCCAGGACGCTCAGATCCAGCAGATCATCCAGCAGCCGTGTCAGCCGGATCGCCTCATCGTGGATGATCGAACTGTAGCGCACCTTTTCCTTCGCGCTCAGCCGGTCGCTATCGCGCAAAATCTCCGAAAAGGCGCGGATAGAGGTCATCGGTGTGCGCAACTCATGGCTGACCTGACTGAGGAAGGCATCCTTCTGTTCCGAGATCTGCGTGAGCTTCTCGTTGGCCTGTCTCAACTGCCGTGCGGTGCGCGCCTGCTCCTCCGATTTCGCCTCAAGCCGCGAGGAATATTCCATCATCTGCGCGGTCTCATCCGCCACCGCCATCAGGTCTTCCACCGACACAGAGGCACCGCCCACAATCTGCCCGATCATTGCATGGGCCGTCGCCGCGCCCACAGAGCCTGCCAGCTCGCGCTCCAGCACCGCAAGGAAATCCGGTGACGGCTCAGGCACCAGCCCGCTCAAGCCCTGCCGCCGCGCCTCGCGCTCAAACAACCGCTGCGCCTCCCGCGCGCCAATGATGCGCTGCGCCATCACCATCAGGTCTTCACTCTGCGCCAGGCTCCCGCTCCAGCTCTGCGGCGTGCGACTGTGCTCAAACACATTCACAAACTGCGCTCCCTGCAGCCGCTCAAGCGGTGAGGGAAAGCCCACCAGCGAGGCAATGAAGAAACTCAGCGTATTCAACAGCATCGACCAGAAGATCGCATGCACCAGCGGGTCCATCCCCGTGATGCCAAAAAACGCCTGTGGCCGCAGCCAGCCAAGCCCAAACGGCCCCTCTGTCAGCACCGCAGTGCCGATCAGGGTTCCGGTTCCAAAGCTGGGCAACAGCAGCGTGTAGGCCCAGATCAGAAAGCCCACGCTCAGCCCCACAAAAGCGCCGGTGCGCGTGGCCCCGCGCCAGAAGATCCCGCCAATCAGCACCGGCAGGAACTGCGCCACACCGGCAAAAGAGATCAAGCCGATCGAGGCCAGCGCCGCCCCTCCGCCGGACAGTCGGAAATAGAGGTAGCCCAGAAAGACCACAGCGGCGATCGAGATCCGGCGCGACAACAGCACCACATGGCGCACATCGCCAGACACGGTTGCGCCCCCGCTTTGCGCGCTCAGCCAGATCGGCATGACAATATGGTTGGACACCATGGTCGACAGCGCCAGCGCGGCGACAATCACCATCGAAGTTGCGCTGGAAAACCCGCCCAGAAACGACAGCATCGCCAGCCCGTCATTTCCCGTCGCCAGCGGCACGGTCAGCACAAAGAAATCGGGGTTGGCTCCCGGCGGCATCATATCAAGGCCGACCACCGCAATCGGCACCACAAAGAGGCTCATCACCATCAGGTAAAGCGGGAAGGCCCAGCTTGCCGTGCGCAGATGATCTTCGTCTTCGTTCTCCACCACCATGACCTGGAACATCCGTGGCAGGCACAAAAACGCGGCCGCCGAGAGAAAGATCAGCGTCGCCCAACGGTCGCCGCGCATGTCCCACTGACCGATCTTGCTGGCATCGATCCGCTCGAAAATATCGCTCACGCCGCCCGCAACACCCCAGACCACAAAGGCCCCCACCGCCAGTAGCGCAAAGAGTTTGACAATCGCCTCCACAGCAATCGCCATGACCACACCGTGGTGGCGCTCGTTGGCATCAAGATTGCGCGTGCCAAAAACAATTGTGAAAAGCGCCAGTCCGCAGGCCACCAGCAGAGCGTTGTTGCCGTGATTGATTTCTGTCAACTCTGCGCCGTAAGCATCTGAGAAAACGCCAAAACTCACGGTGACTGATTGGAGCTGCAGCGCGATGTAGGGCGTGGTGCCAATCACCGCAAGAATGGTGACACCAACCGCGAGCATATTGGATTTTCCGTAACGCGAGGAGATCAGATCCGCAATCGAGGTGATGCGCTGACTGCGCCCGATGCGCACCAGTTTGCGCAGCAGCCACCACCAGCCAATCACCACCAGCGACGGCCCGATATAGATCGTCAGATACTCCAACCCGGAACGCGCCGCATAACCAACCGCGCCATAAAACGTCCAGGCGGTGCAATAGATAGACAGCGACAGCGTGTAGATCAACGGGCTGCGCAGCCAGCCGCCTTTGCCATTGAGCGCCGCACGCTCCGCACCAAACGCCACCGCAAACAGAAAGGCGACATAGATCAGGCAAACGCCTACGAGGATGTTCAACGCCCCCATCAGCGCCCCCCGCCTTCCTCCTGCGCATCACTGCGTTTCATCAGAAAGGCAAACCAAGCCCCAAGCAGTACAAGCGCAAACCAAACCAGAAAGATATAGATGATGGCATCTGAGCTGGCGACGCTGCCTGCACCATCCTCAGGGGTGGGCCACAGCAACGGCACCGCCCACAGCACAGCGCCCACCACAGGCACCATGCGAATGGTGTCAATCAACCTGCGACGGCGATAGCTCTGCCGCTCCAGAAACGGGATATTGGGCCGATCGCTCATTGAGCCTGATGCTCACCCACCACCAGCTCCCGCACCGCATCCAGCACTTCGGCATTGGAAAAGGGCTTGGTCATGAACCGGCTTGCCCCCGCGCGCGCGGCCATCTCACGGTCTTTGACCTGCCCTTTGGCGGTCAGCATCAGCACCGGAATGCCTTTGGTGAGCTCAGCCTCACGCAGCTCCCGCAGAATGTCATAGCCATTCTTGCCAGGCAGCATCACATCCAGGATCACCACATCCGGCAACGCCGCAGTCACCACGCCAACGGCATCATGCCCGTTGGAATGGGTCGCCACAGTCCAGCCGTCCCGCGACAGAATAAAGCTGATTGCTTCAATGATATTGGGCTCATCTTCAATGACGAGAACATTCTTGCCCATGCAGCCTCCCCTCCCCGAAAGTCCACAAACGGTGGTCCATTTTTAGCGTGCGCTTGGCAAAAGCCAAGAGGATTTCTTGCGTCATGATCGCGCGGCCAAAAGTGAGGGCTCCCGGCGGCCGTCACAGACCTCCAGCGGACAGACCCGACAGGAGGAGCCAACCGGAGCCCCGGTGTCATCTTTCACGTCCAGCGGAACAATCAACATATATGCGTGATAGAGAGGTGCGACATTCACCTGTATCTGCCCCACAGGCTCAGAGACCGCATAACAGTCAAAATCCCGCGCTTCCCGACCCGCCATGGTCAGCCGTTGCCGCAGCGCCTGCATCGGACGTGACAGCGCCTGAAACAGCGGCCACTTCGGGCAAGCGCCGGAAAATCTCGGGATCGCAAAGCCTTCCACCGGCTTGCGCAACATAAGTGTGCCAGACGCATCCGCCATCACAAGCCCCAACGGGCGCTCAAGCAGCGCATCAGAGACCGCCGCCAACCGCCGCAACACGGCGCTCAGCGACGCGCCGGTTTCGCTGACAAGCCAGGTCGGCTCCACCATTCCATCTTGCAAATGACGCGCGAGCATTTCCATCGGCAAATCCCGCGCATCTGCCCGCAGCTGCCGCACCACGCCCAGCGCCATATCCCGCGCCGCCTCTGTGGTCAACAACGGCTGATTGGCAACAAAAGCCTGCAAGGTTTCAAAAGAGGCCTCTCCCAGCGCATCAAACTGAAAGTCATGGGCCTGCAACATCGCCTCCACCTCTTCCAATGGCAGCGTCATGCCCGCCCGCGCATCCCCCGCGTCATCCAGATAAGACACCAACTGCTCCGCCCCTTCGGCAAGCCGCTGGCTGTCTTCGTTCAGGTTGCGGTGAAACCGGTTGCGCCATTCCGGCTCAATCTCCTTGGTTTCCGCCAGAATACCCGCCGTTGAGCGGATTGCTGTCACCATGGTCAGCATTTCATGCACCGAGGTCGCCAGATGCGGGTCATGCGTCAGCCGGTCGGTCAGCGTCGCCGCCGTATGTTCCAGACTGCGCAGCCTCTGGTGCTGCTCCGCAATCAGCGCCGCAAATCCGGGGAAACGTCCGGCAAATTCATCGCTGCGCGCCACCTCGGGTGAGGCCCCCTGCGCATCCGCTGCCGCCTCCCGCAATGTGGCCAGCAGTGCCGCCTCCGCCCCCTCACTCAGCAAAGAGGGCTCCACATCCAGCGCCTTGGCGATGTCGTTCAGCAACTTCCCGCCGATGCGACGCCGGTTATGCTCGATTAGGTTGAGGTAGCTCGCAGAAATTCCCACACGTTCAGCAAGTTCCGCTTGCCGCACCTTTGCAACCAAGCGCCGCTCACGTATACGGCTCCCCGCCAATCCGCTTTGTGGCATCACGTCCTCCCCGACGTTTCGCTTCAAAAACAATGACCTTCTGCACCGCAGAATAATTTGTTTACAAATTGCTGCGCAGCAGTGCGAATTACTTTACAAAAAAATTGTTACAAGAAAAGCAGTTGTTGCGAAATTTTCGAGCCGCCTTCGATAATGAAACTGCACATCTGTGCGCGCGACGTCCGGGGAAGAGGAGCCCCTGTCGCACTTTACATAACGGGAGGATTATATGTCCAAAAGCAACTTTACACGTCGTGGCTTGCTTAAGACGAGCGCTGTTACCGGCGCCGGTCTGGCTCTGCCAACCATCTTTACGGCGCAGTCTGCTCACGCATTCACCAACGAACCCACCGGCGGCACCGTGACTCTGGGCTTCAACGTGCCACAGACAGGTCCATACGCCGACGAAGGGGCGGACGAGCTGCGCGCCTACCAGCTGGCAGTTGAGCACCTCAACGGCGGCGGCGACGGCGGCATGATGAACACCTTCAGCTCCAAGGCGCTGCAAGGCAACGGTATCCTCGGCAAGAAAGTCGAGTTCGTCACCGGCGACACCCAGACCAAATCTGACGCCGCGCGCGCCTCTGCCAAGTCAATGATCGAAAAAGACGGCGCAATCATGATCACAGGTGGCTCGTCCTCCGGTGTGGCCGTGGCTGTGCAGGCGCTCTGCCAAGAGGCCGGCGTGATCTTCATGGCGGGTCTGACCCACTCCAACGACACCACCGGCAAAGACCGCAAAGCCAACGGCTTCCGTCACTTCTTTAACTCCTACATGTCCGGCGCGGCACTGGCACCTGTGCTGGCAGGCGCATACGGCAAAGACCGCAAAGCCTATCACCTGACAGCGGACTACAACTGGGGTTACACCACAGAAGAGGCCGTGAAAGCCTCCACCGAAGCCATGGGCTGGGAAACCGTTGCTGCGGTGAAAACCCCGCTCACGCAAACCGACTTCTCCTCCTATATTGCGCCGGTTCTGCAATCTGGTGCCGACACGCTGGTTCTGAACCACTACGGCGGCAACATGGTGAACTCGCTGACCAACGCGGTTCAGTTCGGTCTGCGTGACAAGCAGGTGAACGGCAAAGACTTCCAGATCATCGTTCCACTCTACTCCCGCCTGATGGCGAAGGGTGCGGGTGCCAACGTGAAGGGCATCTTCGGCTCCACCAACTGGCACTGGTCGCTGACCGATGAGGGCTCCAAAGCCTTCGTGAAATCCTTCGGCACCAAATATGGCTTCCCGCCATCCCAGGCCGCGCACACCACCTATGTGCAGACCCTGCTTTATGCGGATGCGGTTGAGCGTGCAGGCTCCTTTGCCCCATGTGCCGTGGCAGAAGCTCTGGAAGACTATGAGTTCGACGGTCTGGGCAACGGTAAGACGCTCTATCGCGGCGCGGACCACCAGTGCTTCAAAGACGTGCTGGTTGTGAAGGGTAAAGAGAACCCAAGCTCCGAGTTCGACCTTCTGGAAATCGTTGAAGTCACCCCGGTTGAGCAGGTCATGTACCAGCCTGACCACCCGCAGATGGGTGGCGCAGAAGCCACCTTGGGCAGCTGCAATAACGGCGCATAACTCGCCGTTACATTAGGAAGGGCAAGCAAGCTTGCCCTTCCTCTTCTGGGGACGATGCAATCCCTTTTCACAATCATATGAGGTGGGACAATGGGTAAATCAGATACTCCGCTGGCCGGCTTAGCAATCGGTGGTGGCGCCGTTGCCGTATTTTTCATTCTTGCTATTGCCTTCTTTGGGCTGAACGCAGTGGTTCTCCAAACCTTGGACGGCCTTTCCAAGGGCTCAGCGTACGCAATGATCGCGCTTGGTCTGACGCTGATCTTCGGCACGTTGGGCGTCGTAAACTTTGCTCACGGGGCGTTGTTTATGATTGGAGCATTCTGCGCCGTGACTATCAGCCGAATTTTGACTCTGTCCCACACCATCATCGACGAGACCCAAACCGACTTTCTGGGCAATCCTCTGAAAGTCGAAGTTCCTTACGTCTACGACATTTTTGGCCAAGCCACCGGTGACGCGATAATCGATTGGGCTGTGCCGCTGTCGCTGCTGTTCAGCGTTCCAGTTATGATGGGCGTCGGCTACGTCATGGAACGCGGTCTGATCAAACATTTCTACAATCGCCCCCACGCAGATCAGATCCTCGTAACCTTTGGCCTAGCGATCGTACTCCAAGAAGTGATCAAATACTTCTACGGCGCAAACCCGATCCCTACCCCAGCGCCTGAAGCGTTCTCCGGGTCGTTGGATTTTGGCGCGGCGCTTGGCTTTGATCCCAATCTGATCATCTACCCCTACTGGCGCATCATCTACTTTGTCTTTGCCGCCATCATCATCGGTGCCGTGTTTGCCTTCCTGCAATTCACCACCTTTGGCATGGTTGTGCGCGCTGGCATGGCGGACCGCGAAACCGTGGGCCTTCTGGGCATCAACATCGACCGCCGCTTCACCATCATGTTTGGTCTGGCCGCTGCGGTCGCGGGGCTCGCCGGGGTGATGTACACGCCGATCAACTCACCGAACTACCACATGGGTATGGACTTCCTGGTCCTGAGCTTCGTGGTTGTGGTTGTGGGCGGCATGGGCAGCCTGCCCGGCGCTGTGCTCGCAGGCTTCCTGCTCGGCATTCTTGAGAGCTTTGCATCCATGCGCGAGGTTCTGGCGATCCTTCCAGGTTTGAACCAGATCATCATCTACCTCGTTGCCATCATCATTTTGCTGACCCGTCCACGGGGCCTCATGGGCCGCAAGGGCGTCATGGAGGAATAACCAATGCTCGGTCTCGAAAAGAAAGATTTCCAGCTCCTGCTGGTGGTTGCCGGGCTGACATTGCTGGCACCCTTCATCCTCAACCCCTTCCCGGAAAGCTCCGGCATGGCGCAATTCAACGCGGGTTACCCCGACCTGATGCAGCGCTTTGTGATCTTCGGTATTTTTGCCATCGGTTTCAACCTGCTGTTCGGGCTGACCGGCTACCTCAGCTTTGGTCACGCTGCCTTCCTGGGAGTAGGGTCTTATGGCGCAATCTGGATGCTCAAGCTGTTTTCTCTAAACGTGATCCCGGCAATTTTTATGGGCATCGTCGTGGCGGGTATCTTTGCACTGATGGTAGGCTACGTGTCGCTACGCCGTTCGGGTATCTACTTCTCGATCTTGACACTAGCGTTTGCGATGATGTCCTACGCGCTAGCCTACTCGGTTCTGACACCAATCACCGGCGGTGAAACTGGTCTGCAAATCAAAGCGACCGACAATCCGCTTCTGTCCACCGTACCACAGGGCGAAATCGGTCGTGCCAGCCTCTTCGGAATGGACATGCGCGCCAGCTTTGAGTTGAGCATTGGCGATTGGCTCTTCACCTTCAATTTGGGCTACTACATTGCTGCAGTTGCGATGCTTTTGGCATTCTACCTGTCCATCCGTATCTTCCGCAGCCCATTTGGCCTGATGCTGCGCGCCATCAAAGCCAACCAGACGCGTATGTCCTACACCGGCTTGAACCCGCGCCCCCACACCTTGGCGGTCTTCGTGATCTCCGGCATGTATGCTGGCCTCGCTGGCGGCCTGCTGGTGGCCATGGACACACAGGTTGGCCCGGAGCGTATGTTCTGGACAGCCTCAGGCGAGGTGGTGCTGATGACCATCTTGGGTGGTGTTGGCACGCTGATCGGTCCGGTTCTGGGCGCAGGTGCGATCAAATACATGGAAAACATCCTGTCCAAGATCAACAAGGACGTTCTGCACCAGTGGTTCGCCTTCCTGCCTGATGGTCTTGAGGATTTCGTGATCACCCTGATCTACCCCTTCATCGGCAAAGGCTGGCACCTGACCCTTGGCATCCTCTTCATGCTGGTGGTGATCTACCTGCCTGGCGGTCTGGTCGAAGGTGGCCAACGCCTTGCACGCGCCCTGCGCGGCAAGAAAGCCTCCGGCGAAGATGGCCCCAAGGCCTCCACTGAACCCGCAGAATAAGGAGACGGAAAGATGGGAATTCTCGAAGTCAAAGACGTAGGAAAGCGGTTTGGTGGCCTTCAGGCTCTGTCAGACGTGAACCTCTCGGTCAAAGAAAACAGCGTCCATGCAATCATCGGCCCCAACGGGGCCGGGAAATCCACCCTGCTGAACTGCCTTGTGGGCAAGCTTATCCCGGACACAGGCTCTGTCATGTTTGACGGCCAGTCCGTGCTGGGCCGCACCCCGCATGAGATCAACCAGATGGGCATTTCCCGCGTGTTCCAGACGCCTGAGATCTTTGGGGACCTCACGGTGATCGAAAACGTGATGATCCCCTGCTTTGCCAAAGCGCGACGGGGCCTTCTCGCTGCAACGCCATTCGGGCCAATATGTTCAGCGAGAAGGACATGGTGGAACGCGCCGAGCAGCATGCTTGAGGACATGAACATGGCCGACAAGCGTCACATGCACGCAGCCGTCCATGTCCCGCGGCGACAAGCGCCGCCTTGAGATCGGCATGTGCCTGGCACAAGAGCCGCGCCTCCTGCTACTCGATGAGCCGACCGCCGGCATGGCGCGCGCCGACACCAACAACACGATCGATCTTCTGAAACAGATTTCGGACGAGCGCGACATCACCATCGTGCATCATCGAACACGACATGCACGTGGTGTTCTCGCTGGCACAGCGCATCACCGTGCTGGCCCAGGGCACACCGCTCGTTGAAGGACGATCCTGAAAACATCAAAGGCCATCCGAAGGTGCGCGAAGCGTATCTTGGTGAAACCGCTTAAGGGGGTACCGAAAACATGAACGTCAAACCCGATTTCTCCAAAGGCCACAATCTGGCCGAAACCGCCCCCGCCTATCTCTCCGTCTGGAACATGGAGAGCTACTATGGCGAGAGCTACATCGTCCAAAACATCAGCTTCAATGTACACGAAGGCGAAATCCTCGCCCTTCTGGGCCGCAACGGCGCGGGCAAAACCTCAACCCTGCGCTCCATTGCGCGCATGAACGATCCTCAGGTCACCCATGGCGAAATCTGGCTGGACCACCAGCCGCTGCACCTGATGAAGTCTTATGAGGCCGCCGCCGCAGGCATTGGTCTGGTGCCCGAAGATCGCTCGATCATCCCGGGCCTGACCGTGGAAGAGAACATCCAACTGGCGCAGATCGCCCCGCCCATCGGCTGGTCGATTGAGCGTCTTTATGAACTCTTCCCCCGTCTGGGCGAGCGCCGCAAACAAGAAGGCGTCACCCTGTCTGGCGGCGAACAGCAAATGCTTGCCATCGCCCGTGCCCTGTCCCGCGACCTCAAGGTGCTTCTGCTCGATGAGCCTTATGAGGGCCTCGCGCCGGTGATCGTGGATGAAATCGAGAAAACGCTCCGCATCATCAAGGAACAGGGCATCACCACCATCATCGTGGAACAGAACGCCGTGCGCGCTCTGGAGCTCGCCGACCGCGCCGTGATCCTCGATACCGGCTCCGTGGTGTTTGACGGCGCCGCCGCCGAAGTCCTCGCAGATGAAGAGCTGCGCGCCGAATACCTCGCGATCTGATCCAACTTCTTAGGGGGGTGTCCGAAAGCCGTACTTGACCTCACGGCGCATCCCCCTAACCTCGCCTCAAATTTGACTTTTCGGGGGGAACCATGTCTGACAAAACCTATGCTCCGTCTGCGGAAATGGCGGAGAACGCCATCATCACCGCAGCAAAATACGACGCGATGTACGCGGCCTCTCTGGCGGATCCTGAAGGGTTCTGGAACGAGCACGGCCAGCGTGTGGAGTGGATCAAGCCCTACACCAAGGTGAAGAACACCTCTTTTGCACCGGGCAATATCGACATCAAATGGTATGAGGACGGCACGCTCAACGTCGCCGCCAACTGTATCGACCGCCATCTGGAAACCCGCGGCAATCAGGCCGCGATCATCTGGGAACCCGATGATCCCAACGAGCAGGCGCAGTCGATCACCTATGCCGACCTGCACCGCCGCGTCTGCCGCATGGCCAATGTGCTGGAAACCATGGGCGTGCGCAAAGGCGACCGCGTGGTGATTTACCTGCCGATGATCCCCGAGGCCGCTTATGCCATGCTGGCCTGCGCCCGCATCGGCGCGATCCACTCCATTGTCTTTGCAGGCTTTTCGCCTGACGCGCTCGCCGCCCGCATCAACGGCTGTGACGCCAAGGTGGTGATCACTGCCGACTACGCGCCCCGCGGCGGCCGCAAAACTGCGCTCAAGTCCAACACCGACGCGGCCCTCCTGCACACCAAAGACACCGTGAAATGTCTCGTTGTGAAACGCACCGGCGATCAGACCACCTGGGTCGACGGGCGCGATTATGACTACAACGAGATGGCGATGGAGGCGAATGACTACTGCAAGCCTGCAGAGATGAGCGCCGAAGACCCGCTCTTCATTCTCTACACCTCAGGCTCCACCGGCCAGCCCAAAGGCGTCGTGCACACCACCGGCGGCTATCTGGTCTATGCCTCCATGACCCATGAGTACACCTTTGACTACAAAGACGGCGACATCTTCTGGTGCACCGCCGATGTGGGCTGGGTCACGGGCCACAGCTATATCGTCTACGGGCCGCTGGCTAATGGCGCGACCACAGTGATGTTTGAAGGCGTGCCGACCTATCCAGATGCGTCGCGTTTCTGGCAGGTCTGTGAAAAGCACCGGGTGAACCAGTTCTACACCGCGCCCACCGCGCTGCGCGCGCTGATGGGGCAAGGCAATGAGTATGTGGAGAAATGTGATCTTTCCTCCCTGCGCATCCTTGGCACCGTGGGCGAGCCGATCAACCCGGAGGCCTGGACCTGGTACAACGACGTAGTGGGCAAAGGGAACTGCCCGATTGTGGACACCTGGTGGCAGACCGAGACCGGCGGCCATATGATGACCCCCCTGCCCGGTGCGCACGCCACCAAACCCGGTGCTGCGATGAAGCCTTTCTTTGGCGTCGCCCCTGTGGTGCTTGATCCGCAGTCCGGCGAAGAGATCAGCGGCAATGATGTGGAAGGCGTGCTGGCCATTGCCGACAGCTGGCCCTCCCAGATGCGCACCGTCTGGGGCGATCACGAGCGTTTTGAGAAGACCTATTTCTCTGACTACAAAGGCTATTACTTCGCCGGAGACGGCTGCCGCCGCGACGCGGATGGCGACTATTGGATCACTGGGCGTGTGGATGATGTGATCAACGTCTCCGGTCACCGTATGGGCACAGCCGAGGTCGAAAGCGCGCTAGTGGCCCATGCCGCCGTGGCCGAGGCTGCTGTGGTGGGCTACCCGCATGACATCAAAGGTCAGGGCATCTACTGCTACGTCACCCTGATGAATGACCGCGAACCCTCAGATGAATTGCGCACCGAACTGCGCAACTGGGTGCGCACGGAAATCGGCCCGATTGCTTCACCCGACCTGATCCAATGGGCGCCCGGCCTGCCCAAGACCCGCTCCGGCAAAATCATGCGCCGCATCCTGCGCAAGATCGCCGAAAACGACTACGGCGCGCTGGGAGACACTTCCACGCTGGCTGATCCAGCCGTGGTGGATGATCTTATTGAGAACCGCATGAACCGCTAGACCTTCCCGAGCCGGGCGCACACTCCAGCGCCCGGATCACTCCCTGTCGGGCTGGCCCTCGCGTCAGCCCGTTTTTTTGGGGGGGGAGTGGAGTGGTTTGGCTGCGATTGGTTTGGAACCTGACTTGCCACTAGTGCGTAAAGATAGGTGACTTTGAGCCCCAAGTGACGAATGCCGCGTCGATCTCCAAAGACTGCTGTGCGCAGAAAGCCGACAATACTGTGCTCCCTGGTCATAATCCTAGATATCGTTGCGAGCTGGCACACTCGGACACGGTTGCTGATTCAACGTTAGAATACTCTTTCATAGTATTGCTTTTGTCGGGCGGCTCTGACACTTTTTGATTGAATTTCAATAAGATTGGAACTTTGGATGACTTCTAGAACTACAGTAATTGGAGCTGTTGCAGTTGCGTTTTTTGCGGCGTCGGTCGGGCCTGTTGTTGCGCAGGACAAGCGCGTCCGAATTCAGAACGATACCGGTTATGTCATGGTTGAGTTCTACGGATCGAATGCGGGGACGGACGATTGGGAAGAAGATATTCTGGGCGCAGACATTCTCCCACCTGGGGGTTCGGTGCGGGTAAATTTCGAGGATGGCACCGGATACTGCATGTTTGACTTCAAGGCTGTGTTCGAAGACGGAGACGTTCTCACCCGCTCTGGTGTTGACGTATGCAAGACGGGCACCTTCACCTACAACTGATTGGAATTCAGGCTCTACTGGGGTGAAACCCACGCGCCGAGCCTCAGTGTCTAAGCCAAAGCGCGATCCTTGAGTGCCTTTGAGCAGTTCATCGACATGCACTTAACTTAGATCGCCTTGGACAGCGGGTAGCCCAAGCGGCCCGACATCCTTATGTGGCGCGTTCTTAAACGGACGTTTTTGTTACTTTGCGGGACGTTGAGGAATTCGCCAAAAAGCTTCGTGCCACAACCCGTTGGCAAATCTCGCTATGAGTTTTTCCGGTCTTCGGTCGCGAACCGAAGACCGGACATCCAGTGAAATCGGTGGCACGGCAGCTTTGCCCCGCAAAGCCAAATGTCAGACCAGAACCGCGCCCCCAAAGATCAAGGCAATCTACCTTAGGCGCGCCCCTCCCCCAAACCAGTTGAACAACCGTTCACTCCTCCTTAACCTGCCCCAATGTCTCATGCTGATCGCCCGCTCCTCGGCATCCTGTTGATGCTTGGCTTCTGTGTGTTTGCCCCGCTGGGCGATGCCACGGCAAAGCTGCTGTCAAACGTCCTGCCGCTGGGCATGCTCATTCTTGTGCGCTTCTCCATTCAGGCCGCGATCCTGATCCCGATTGTCATCGCCACCCGCCGTCCGTGGCGTTTGCGACCACAGCTGATGGGCCTCGTGATCTGGCGCACGCTTTTGCATATGGCGGGCATCGGCTGCATGTTCACCGCCCTGCGTTACCTGCCGCTGGCCGATGCGGTCGCCATCGCCTTTGTCATGCCTTTCATCATGCTGATGCTGGGAAAATATGTTCTGGGCGAAGAAGTTGGCCTGCGCCGCCTGATGGCCTGCATCGTCGGCTTTTCCGGCACGCTGATGGTGATCCAGCCCAGCTTTGTGGAGGTCGGCGCGCCGGCGCTTCTGCCGCTTGCGGTGGCGGTGATCTTTGCGCTCTTTATGCTGGTCACCCGCCAGATCGCCAAAGAGGTCGACCCCATCGCCCTGCAGGCCACCAATGGGGTGATTGCCACCGCGCTTCTGCTTCCGGCCCTGCTGATCGGCCATCAGCTCGACGTGGCGGAGCTTTCTTTCATCCGGCCCACCGGCAACACATGGGGGCTCTTGCTGCTCATCGGGCTGCTCGGCACCGTCGGCCATCTCTTCATGTCGTGGTCCCTGCGCTATGCGCCCTCCACCACGCTCGCCTCCATCCAATATGTGGAGATCCCTTTTGCCGCGCTGGTGGGCTGGCTGATCTTTGGCGACTGGCCCAATACGCTGGCCTCGCTGGGCATCTGTGTCACCATGGGCGCCGGGCTTTATGTGATCTTCAGGGAGCGGGCCAGCCTGCGGGCGTCGCCAGAAGCTGGCTGACCAACAGCCCCAGATGCGCCTTGGGCAGGATCAACAGCATCCCCGGCGCCTCAACCTCCAGCTGCACAACTCCGGTGGCCTCATTGGAGGTGCCCACCATGCCATCCGGTGCAAAGCCGATCCCGTCAATCGGCCACTTCAGCCCCTCTGAGCGCCCCTGCACCGCGCGCATGGGAAACAGCGACACCCGCGTGCCTGCGGCCAGAGGCAGCGACAGCTTTGGCGGCAGCAGACAGACCACATCGCTTTCCCCGACGATGACACAACGCCGATCCGCATGCCGCACCAGAGCGTTGTAGCAAGCCAGCTCATGATCCACCCGCGCGCCGGTAAAGCCCACCGCCAGCACAAGTGGTGCAGAAATATGCCGCAAAGCTTTGTCAAAATCCGTGCTATCTTGTTCTGAAACAAAAATTAACTGTTCTGGCGGTATCGATTCTCGCATGTTCTTTGGAAGCGAATCCAGATCTCCGATCACCACCTCCGGCATGTGCCCGGCGCTCAGGCAATGGGCTGCCCCGCCATCCGCCGCCACAAGGGTTGGCCCCAGTTCCAGGGCCACAGACAGGTCGGACGGATCCAAAGAACCCGCGCCCGCCAAGGTTATTGGTGCAAATTTTTGAAGAATTTGGCACATATTGTGGTCGCCCCCCCTATCCCCGCGTAGTTGGACACATTTTCGCCCCAAAATCATACTCTAAGTTTCACAGATTCGTTCACGTTTCGACGTTCCTTGAGTGATAGTTTGGTTGCTGAGTAGTGCAAAGGACCCGCAAAGATGGTTACGAATAACAAAGTACTCACGGTTTCATACGGGACGTTCTCCTGCACCCTTGAAGGGTTTGAGGAGTCGTTTGACACAATGAAAGCCATCGCTGAGTACTTCCGCGATCTGGCCGCGGATGATCGGTACTTTGGTGCCGAGCCTCCCACCCCGGACGCAGAAATGCTTGCCCGTATTGCGGAGAAAGAAATTGCCCGCCGCGTGAGCGCACGTATGGATCAGGGCACCATCGTTCTGAGCACCAATGCGCCGCAAGCCGCCGAAGCCCCAGCACCTGTTCAAGCACCGGCTCCAACACCTGTTGCAGAAGCTCCGATTGCAGCCCCTGCCCCCGCAGCCCCCGCCGCTGCTGCTCCGGTGCAAGCGCCCGTCGAAGCACCAGCGCCTGCCCCAGTTGCCGAAGCCCCTGCTCCCGCATTGGTTGAGCCTGAACCCGAAGATATCGTGGCCGCAGAAGAGATCGCTGTTGTGGCAGAGGCCGAAGCCGCCCCTATTGCTGAAGACGCACCCCAAAAGGACGTGATCGAGGCAGAGGCCGCCCCAAGCGTGACAGACAGCGTGCTTGCCGCCATCGCAGACGACACGCTCGACACCCCTGCGACCGACGATGCAAACGCCTTCATCGAAGACACCCCTGAGGACGCCGCCGAAGAGACCCCGATCAACCTCGGTGCCATCGCCGCTGCGGTGAATGCCGATGTGGTTGAGGAAGATCTGGCGGAAGAAACCGCTGCAGAGACCGTGGAAGAGCCTTCTGTCGCAGAAGACGTGGTTGAAGAGGCCGCGGAGCTTGCAGAAGAAGACACCGTTGAAACCGCCGTCGAAGACACTGCCGAGGATCTGGCCGAAGCGCTGACGGAAGAAGTCGCCGAGGAAGCTGACGCACTCGACATTTCTGAAGAAGCAGACGCCCCGCTGATCTTGGAGAATGCGGTAGAAGACACCGTTGATCCTTTCGCCACCGAGGCAGAGGAAGCCCCAGAAGCCCTTGCAGACGCAGAAGTGAGCGAAGACACAGAAGCCGCAGACCTGTCTGACTGGGACGAAGACGAGGCAGACAGCGCCGCCTATGAGGAAAACTCCATCGCGGCCAAGCTCGAGCGCATCCGCGCCGTTGTCTCCCGCGCCGACAGCGCCAAAGCTGACGCCATCCCGATGGAAGCGGACGCCGAGGAAGACGGCGAAGCTGCCGCAGACAGCAACATCTTTGAAGAAGAAGACGCCGCGCTTTATCAGGACGTCGCACCTGTAGAGCAGGCTGCAGCTGAGGAAACGGCAGACGCCCCGATTTCTGAGGATGTGCTGTCAGAAGATGACTTCACCGCCGTCACCGAAGCTGTTGCCGAAGCGGATCCCCAGATCGAGGACGACGCGCCGGAAGCAGAGGACAAAATCGCAGCAGAGGCCACAGAAGAGGCCGAGCTCGCCGAAGAAGCCGAAGCCCAGCCGCTGCGCGCCCGCGTCGTGCGCATGAAAAAGGCCGACTTCGAAGAAGCGGTGGCCGCCGGTCTGCTGGAAGCGGAACCTGTGGATGAGGACGAAGAGGAAACAGCCGAGGCGGCCCCGACCTCCAGCCTGACACCCGAAGACGAAGCGGATCTGCTTTCTGAACTGGCCAAAGTGCAAGCCGAACTCAAAGCGGCAGACGCTGTAGCCGACGCAGCTCCGGAAAAAGAAGAAAACCTCTTTGCCGAAGACCTCTCTGAGGACACCGCAGCCGAGGCCGAAGAAGAAGCCGCCGCCCCCGCACCAGAGCGCCCGCAGCAGCCTGAGCCGGATCTCAGCCGTCTGATGGCCAAAGCGGACAGCGAGATGCAGGAACCTGCGGGCAAAGGCCGCCGCAGCGCAATCGCGCATCTGCGCGCCGCCGTCGCCGCCACCCGCGCCGAAAAGCACGCCGTTGCGAACAAGAGCAAAGACGGCACAACCGCCTACCGCAGCGATCTCGCAAGCGTCGTGCGCGCCGCCACAGGTGGCGCCAAATCCGCAGCCGCCCCGCTGAAACTGGTGGCTGCCCAGCGTGTCGACACGCCCGCCGAGGCCGAAGAAAAATCCGCTCAACCAGAGAGCACTGCCCCCAAGAAAGCGCCGCGCCGCATCCCTGTTCGCCCGCGTCGCATTTCCGCTGATCAGGTCGACCGCGAAGAAGCTGCTCGCGCGGCGGCTCCCGTCAGCTCGGGCAGCTCCGCGATGAGCGGATTTTTGGACTACGCCAAATCTGTTGGCGCCACCCAGCTGCCGGAAAGCGTTGAGGCCGCAGCGGCCTATCTAACCTATGTGGAAGGTCTGGACCGCTTCACTCGCCCCATGCTGATGCGCATGGCCCGCGAAGTGAACATCCCGCAGTTCTCCCGCGAAGAGGGTCTGCGCAGCTTCGGCCAACTCCTGCGCCAGCAAAAGATCGACAAACTCGCCGGTGGCCGTTTCACCGCCAACCAAGCGATCAACTTCCAGCCCCGCGACCGCGAAGCGGGCTGATTTTTACTGTATTCAGACCAGAGAACCCCGGCCGTTGGTCGGGGTTTTTGCTTTTGCGGAGATTTCACTCCAAAACCTTGTCATCGGGCACCAGATAGCCCTGATACCGCACAATCAATGCACCACTCAAAGGCGCTCGAAGTGCCACATCAAAGTTGAAGCGATTGTTCGCAACAAACTCGCGTGTTTCGCTTTCTGGCAATGTCCAACGCGGCAACGGAATACCCAAAAACCAGCCGCGCCTGAGCGGCATCGAAACCACGCCGTTTCTGACGTCGAGATCAACCTCAAATAGAAACGCGCCAAATCGTTCGCGAAAACGCCCCGCTTCTGGCGCAGGTGCGCACCGCGACCGAAATCGCTTCAAATCGAACTGTCGCTCCCAGAGCTCTCCGTTCGCTTCACGTGTTTTGGTCACCTGAACCGGACATGCATCCGCCGCTGGTGGAAACCCAAATAGAGAAGCAATCAGGCGTGGAATGAATTGCCTCCCACGTTCGACGCGCGCAATCCCTGCGAACCTCCGGACATCAGAAACTTCGTGCAAATCTCTGATTTCCCGAGGCAATTCCAACCAAACCTCCCCAAAGGCCCGTTCAAAATGTGGTGAATTCACTCCAGCAACAACCTCGCCTTAAGCCGTGCATCCGGCAGTGCGCACATATCAGCCCGGCCAAACAGCGCATAGCGGTTGCGCGCAATGCGGCGGTAAATCCAATCCTGAACCGCGCGTGGCAGAAGCCTCAGCGGCCACATCAGATGGCCCACGCCACCCACCTCGGCCCCCACCCGGATGATGGCATCGAGCGAACTGTAAGCGTGCCCATCAACAATCAGAAGCCAGCTTTCCGGATCATCCGGCCTCAGGTCATAATGTGCGAGCAACGCGGTGCCCAGCGCGGTCTGTCCGGGGCAAATCCGAAACCGCTCGGCGCGATCAAACCGCGCAATCATCCGCGCCCCAAAACTGCAGAGCGCGCAGTCCCCGTCCATCACGGCAATGGGTCCGCTGTCCTCAAAATCCGGGATCTCGGGATCTTCGCGGTATGAAAACGCGGTGCGTTCTGGAAGCTGCGCCATGGCTCTTGCCTCTCCTGTCTGCCGACAGCCTCGCAAACCCCGGCCTGCCCTGCAACCCCGCTGCAAAAACGAAAACGGCGACACAAGGGTGCCGCCGCTCTCTCAATCAATTTAGGTCGCGCTTATTGCGGATCATCGTCAAACCGATGCGGCGCGGCATTGGGGTCTTCTTGGCCGATACCTTTGAAAACCGATTTGAACGGCAGGATCCAGACAATCCCCAGCCCGACATAGAGCGCCAACGTCCCGATGAAGGAGTTTGGCGAAAGCGTCGTGGCCAGAACGGACGCCAGGATGATGTAGATCGGCAGCCCCACCACGAGAACCAAAAGCGCAACGCGCCGCCGTGCCTTGTAGCTCAGTGCCATCTCACTCTCTCCCTTCCGCGCTGTTCAAACCGTCTACGCGATCAATCCGCAAACGGATCGGTCACCAGAATGGTGTCTTCCCGTTCCGGGCTGGTGGAGAGCAGTGCCACAGGGCATTCGATCAGCTCTTCCACGCGCTTGACGTATTTGATCGCATTGGCCGGCAGGTCGTTCCAGCTGCGCGCGCCTTCGGTGCTCTCGCTCCAGCCTGCAATCTCTTCATAGATCGGCTTGCAGCGCGCCTGCTGATCCGCCGCTGTGGGCAGGTAATCCAGCGTTTCGCCATCCAGCTCATAGCCTACGCAGATTTTCAGCGTGTCAAAGCCGTCCAGAACATCGAGCTTGGTCAGGCAGATGCCTTTGATGCCGGAGGTCGCACAGGTCTGACGCACCAGAGCGGCGTCAAACCAGCCACAACGGCGCTGACGGCCGGTGGTGGTGCCAAACTCATGGCCACGGGTGCCAAGACGCTCGCCATCCGCATCCGGAGTGCCGTCTTCTTTCAGCAGCTCGGTTGGGAACGGGCCTTCGCCCACGCGGGTGGTGTAGGCTTTCACAATGCCCAGCACATAGTCGATGGAACCCGGGCCAATGCCGACGCCGGTGGCCGCCTGGCCTGCGATCACATTGGAGGAGGTCACAAAAGGATATGTGCCAAAATCAATGTCCAGAAGCGCGCCTTGTGCGCCTTCAAACAGGATACGCTTGCCTGCTTTACGCTTCTCGTTCAGCACCTTCCAGACAGGCGCTGCATAAGGCAGGATTTCTGCTGCGATCTCTTTGAGCTGCACAATCAGCGCGTCACGGTCAATCGGCTCCACGCCCAGACCTTTGCGCAGCGGATCATGGTGCTGCAGCGCGCGGTCCACACGGGCTTCCAGCGTCGCTTCGTCGGCCAGATCGGCCACACGGATCGCACGGCGGCCCACTTTGTCTTCATAGGCCGGGCCAATGCCGCGACCGGTGGTGCCGATCTTCGTGCCTTTGGAGGCGGCTTCCTCGCGCGCCCGGTCTAGCTCACCGTGGAATGGCATGATCAGCGGGGTGTTTTCCGCGATCATCAGCGTTTCCGGCGAAATCTCGACACCCTGCTCACGCACGGTCGCAATCTCTTTGATCAGGTGCCACGGGTCCAGCACCACGCCGTTTCCGATCACCGACAGCTTGCCACCGCGCACAACGCCGGACGGCAGCGCGTGCAGCTTGTAGACTTTCCCGTCGATCACCAACGTATGGCCAGCGTTATGTCCCCCTTGGAAACGTGCGATCACATCGGCACGCTCGCTGAGCCAGTCGACGATCTTGCCTTTTCCCTCGTCGCCCCACTGAGCGCCTACAACAACAACATTGGCCATATCCGGTCCTTTGCAGAGAGTTCAAACCCGCGCCCTTTTAGCGATGTTGATGCAGGTGCGAAACCGCAAACTGCGCCAAAGCGCGTAAGTGCCGCAATTTCTCTGACAGAACGCAGAAATGGCCTCAGCCCGCAGCTTCTCCAGCCGCCAGATGCACTGGCGCACCGTGTGGCGTGTTCAGATAGGCCCGGGTCCAGCCCTCTTTCAGATCACGCAGAACCGCAGCCTCCGCCAATCCCAGATCCTGCAAGAACCCTTCCAGCGTTTCGAGCCAGGCGTTGAAGTAATCTTCCCCGCCATCAAGCTCCTTGGCCAGCCCATGCGCCTTTAACGTGGCGCCAAAGCGCTCCGCCCAATCCGGCCAGCCAAAATGCCCCGCCTCATTCAGCGCGACAGTCAGCGCGAAAAGCTGCGCATGCCAGGGCGCATCAAACGCGGGTTCCGGCTTGCCACCGCACCACGTCATTCTGCGGGCTCCAGATAGCTCTCCCACAGGTCCAGCACGACCTCATCACGCGGATCAGCCTCCGCGCCCCAGAGTTCACGCGCCGAAAACCGAACCGCATAAAGCGGCTCAGCCGCCTCGCCCTGAAAATGCGCATTGCTGTCAGGAAACACATGTGCGCCATGCTGCAGGACCACCTCGCCTTTTGCCCCGCTGGCGTAGGCTGGCAGACGTGTGTGCCCGCCCTGCACCATCACATTGCGCGCAGGCCGCCGGGTCTGCACTTTTGTGCCCACCGCAAACTGCGGCGCTGCGGCCTCCCGAGTGTAGGGGCTGCCATTCATCAGCGCGCCGGTGACCGCACCGGGCTTCGCCGCCCGCTCCGCCACGGGAGAGACACCTTCCGCCTGCCCGCTGGCAAGCTCCGTTTCCGTCAAAACCCCGCGCGCCACCATCAGATCCGCAAGGCCGCCCATCCATTTCTCATAATAAGAGAACCGCGTGTAATCCTCAGGGCTCAGCAGCTCGCGTGCATGGCGGGAGGCATCAATATTCCACTGCCCCAGAAAACCGCAGGCCACGTTCAGCGACAACGCCCGTTTGTGCCAGTCCTTGGCCTCTGCAAACTCATAGCCATCCGTCGGGTCCACCGGCCCAGTGCCAAGACGCCCACCCATATCATGTATCCGGCTCATGCGCCCCCCTCCTGCAAGTCTGGCTCCTTCGCCAAGGCAGTGCCGATCATACTGTCCCGCGTGATCAGCTCCGCCAGCGCCGCCTCGCTCATGCCCTCAGTGCCTGCAGGCCGCTGCGGCACCACCAGATAGCGCACCTCCGCGGTGCTGTCCCAGACACGCACTTTCTGGTCTTCCAGCAAGGTCACACCAAATTCTTCCAGAACTCTGCGCGGCTCGCGTACAGATCGCGCGCGGTAGGCATCTGATTTGTACCACCCCGGCGGAATGCCCAAAAGCGGCCACGGGTAACAGCTGCACAGCGTGCAAACGACCATATTGTGGGTCTCATCGGTGTTTTCGACAAACACCATATGCTCGCCTTGCCGCCCATACAGCCCCATCTCGCGCAGGGTTGGCATCGGATCGGCCATCATCTGCGCATGAAACTCAGGGTCCGCCCACATCTTCGCCACCACCTTGGCACCGTTCTGCGGACCAATCTTGTTCTGATAGAGATCAATGATCTCATCCAAAGCGGCCGGATCCACCAAGCCTTTGTCCGTCAACAATGTTTCCAGCGCCTTCACCCGCAAAGCAGGGTCAGAAGGCAAATGTGAATGCGGGTGGTCTGCGTGATCATGTGGCATGGGCTGGAGCCTGCCACGGGCTCTTAAACCTGTCCAGTCACCTCATTGACAGGACGCGATTATTGCCCTTTCAGCGGCCCTCAACGCCCCGGCAAGACCCCGTCAACACTGTGTTCGCGCAAGAGCCGCGCGAAACCACCTTGCCCCCCGCGCCAAACTTGCCTACATACCCCGCTAACAAAACCGAACGCTCGCTTTTACAGGTCCCAATGGAAAACGTTGTCCTCATCATCCACCTTCTTCTTGCTCTGGCGCTGATTGGCGTCGTTCTGATGCAGCGTTCCGAGGGCGGTGGCCTTGGCATGGGTGGCGGCGGCGGTGCCGTATCCGGCCGCGCAGCTGCAACAGCGCTGACACGTGTGACTTGGATCCTGGCGGGCGCGTTCATCTGTACATCGATCGCCCTGACCGTGATCGCAGCGAAAAACTCCGCATCCAGCTCTGTGTTTGACCGTCTGGGCACCGAAGCCCCTGCGGCAGAGCAAACCGCGCCAACACTGCCGGGCGCTGGCGACTCGCTGCTGCCACCGTCTGAAGGCGACAACGCGCCGCTGGTGCCGCGCGCCGACTGATCTCTGGCCCAAAGGGCTGGCTGACGTGGCCCTCCTTTGGGGGCCACAACTATTTTTGCCCCCTGCGGGCACCACCATAGCTTGAGGCACGAAAGCCGACCGCAACAGCATCTTGCGGTCCGGTTGCCTTCTTGCTGCGAATCCTATATAAATTAAGTCCCGTGATGCTGGGTCATTTGGCGGTGTGAATCGCCTCGGCTTGGGCGCTGCTAAATCGACAATCACGGGGGACGCCAGAGGCATGGCTCGCTACATTTTCATTACGGGTGGGGTTGTTTCATCGCTGGGCAAGGGCCTGGCATCAGCCGCATTGGGCGCGCTTCTGCAAGCGCGGGGATACACAGTGCGTCTGCGCAAACTGGATCCCTATCTGAACGTTGATCCGGGCACCATGTCTCCGTTTGAACACGGCGAGGTCTTTGTGACCGACGATGGCGCGGAAACCGATCTCGACCTCGGCCACTACGAGCGCTTCACCGGCGTGCCTGCCCGCATGACCGATTCCGTCTCCTCCGGCCGCATCTACTCCAACGTTCTGGAGAAAGAGCGCCGCGGCGACTATCTGGGCAAAACCATTCAGGTCGTGCCGCATGTCACCAACGAGATTAAAGACTTCCTGCATGTGGGCGACGATGAGGTTGACTTCATGCTTTGTGAAATCGGCGGCACCGTGGGCGACATCGAAGGTCTGCCTTTCTTTGAAGCCATCCGCCAGTTTGCCCATGACAAACCCCGTGGCGATGCGATCTTCATGCACCTCACCCTGCTGCCCTATCTCGCAGCCTCCGGCGAGCTGAAGACCAAACCCACCCAGCACTCCGTGAAAGAGCTGCAATCCATCGGTATCGCACCTGACATTCTGGTCTGCCGCTCCGAGCAGCCAATCCCGGAAAAAGAACGCGGCAAAATCGCCCTGTTCTGTAACGTGCGCAAAGAGGCCGTTGTGCCCGCCTACGATCTGAAATCGATCTATGAGGCACCACTGGCCTATCACCGCGAAGGTCTGGATCAGGCGGTTCTGGATGCCTTTGGCATCGCTCCGGCCCCACGCCCTGACCTCTCCGTCTGGGAAGATGTGAACGACCGTCTGCACAACACCGACGGTCAGGTGAATGTCGCCATCGTTGGCAAATACACCCAGCTCGAAGACGCCTATAAGTCGATCAAAGAAGCGCTCACCCACGGCGGCATGGCCAACCGTGTGAAAGTGAAGGTCAGCTGGGTCGACGCCGAGGTCTTTGACAAGGGTGACGCAGCCCCCCATCTGGAAGGCTATGACGCCATTCTGGTGCCCGGCGGCTTTGGCGAGCGCGGCACCGAAGGCAAGATCAAAGCGGCGCAATATGCGCGTGAGCACAAGATCCCCTACCTCGGCATCTGCCTTGGCATGCAGATGGCTGTGATCGAAGCGGCCCGCAACAAGGCTGGCATCGACACTGCAGGCTCCGAAGAGTTTGACCACGAAGCTGGCGGCAAGCGTTTTGAGCCGGTGGTCTACCACCTCAAGGAGTGGGTGCAGGGCAACGCCAAGGTCACCCGCAAGGCCTCTGACAACAAAGGCGGCACCATGCGCCTTGGCGCCTATGACGCGGCCCTCACCGAAGGCTCCAAAGTGGCCGAGGTCTACGGCAGCACGGCGATCGAAGAGCGTCACCGTCACCGCTATGAAGTCGACATCAAATACCGCGAACAGCTTGAGGCCTGCGGCCTGCGCTTCTCCGGCATGAGCCCTGATGGCCGCCTGCCGGAAATCGTGGAGTGGGAAGACCACCCATGGTTCATCGGTGTGCAGTTCCACCCCGAGCTGAAGTCCAAGCCGTTTGATCCGCACCCCCTCTTCCGCGACTTTGTGCGCGCCGCCAAAGACAACTCGCGGCTGGTCTGATCTCTGACCAAAATTCAGACAAAACCAACACCAAGGGCATGACGCGGGTCATGCCCTTTTCTTTTCCTGCGAAGCCCAAATCCACGCAACGCGCGGTGCCCTAACCAATTTTCGGGCGCGATTTTCGCACTCCCGCGATACAGCCGCGATACCGACGCAATACCGACACGGGATTTCATGGTTAACGCCCCCCGTTGCGCGATTGCGTTTGACCCCTCTGCCCGCGCGCAGTACCACCATGGGCGCAAGACAAAAGGGACCCGCCCATGATCTACAAATCGGCGCAAGACTGGCTTGATGCGGCACAGAAAAAAGTGCTGCTCTTTGGCATGTCAGGTTTGGGAAAAACGCATATTTCCAACGCCCTGCGGGACAACGGCGATTGGTTCCACTACTCGGTCGATTATCGCATCGGCACCCGCTACATGGGCGAGCACATTGCCGACAACGCCAAGCGCGAAGCGATGAAAGTGCCCTTTCTGCGCGAGCTCTTGATGACGGATTCGATCTACATCGGCTCCAACATCACCTTCAACAACCTCGCGCCGCTCTCCACCTACCTTGGCAAACCGGGAAACCCGGACCAGGGCGGTCTGCCGTTTGCCGAATACATGGCGCGGCAGGAGCAACATCGCACGGCAGAGATTGCCGCATTGATGGATACCAAACTCTTTATCAACCGCGCGCACGACCTCTACGGCTATGACCATTTTGTCTGCGACACCGGCGGCTCGATCTGCGAGGTGGTTGATCCTGAAGACCCGAAAGACCCGGTGCTGGCCGCCCTCTCTGAGACCACATTGATGGTCTGGCTCAAAGGCTCTGAGGCCCATTCCGAGGCGCTGGTGAAGCGTTTTGACCGTGACCCTAAGCCCATGTATTATCAGCCGGAATTCCTCCTGTCCGCGTGGAGCGACTATCTCGGCGAAACCGGCCAGACCGAAAGCAGCGTTGATCCAGACGCCTTCGTGCGCTGGACCTATGCCCGCGCACTCGCGCACCGCCAGCCGCGCTATGCCGCCATGGCCAAATGGGGCATCACCATCACGCCCGAAAGCGTTGCAACCGTTGCCACAGCCGATGATTTCAATCATGTGATCGCCAGCGCCCTTGAGGACCAGGCCCGCGCCGCTTAAGTATCGCCCTTCCTGACATTCAGAGTTTAAGAGACCCACATGCCTATCAAGATCCCCGCCGACCTACCCGCCTTTGACGTGCTCAAGCACGAAGGCGTCATGGTAATGGCCGAAGATCAAGCGGCCCGTCAGGACATCCGCCCCATGCGCATCGGGCTTCTGAACCTGATGCCCAAGAAGATCCAGACCGAAAACCAGTTCGCCCGCCTGATCGGCGCGACGCCGTTGCAGATCGAACTCTCGCTCATCCGCATGAGCGAGCACAAAACCCGCAACACCGCCGCCGAGCATATGGCAGAGTTTTACCGGCCTTTTCAGGATGTTAAAGCCAGCGGAGAGAAGTTTGACGGGCTGATCATCACAGGCGCGCCAATTGAGCATATGCCCTTTAACGACGTCACCTATTGGGAAGAGCTCTGCGAGGTCTTTGACTGGACCCGCACCCATGTGCACTCCACCTTCGGCGTCTGCTGGGGTGGCATGGCGATGATCAACTACTTCCACGGCATCAAAAAACACCTGCTGGATCACAAGGCCTTTGGCTGCTTCCGCCATCAGAATCTGGCCGAAGCTTCGCCCTATCTGCGTGGCTTTTCAGACGATTGCGTGATCCCGGTCAGCCGCTGGACCGAAATCCGTCAGGATGAAATCGACACCCGGCCAGAGCTGAACACCCTGCTCTACAGCGCCGATGTCGGCCCTTGTCTGGTGGAAGCTCCTGAAAGCCGAGATCTCTTTATTTTCAACCACTTCGAATACGACAGTGACACGTTGAAACAAGAGTATGACCGCGACGTGGCTGAGGGCACGCCGATCAACGTGCCGATGAATTACTACCCGGACGACAATCCTGCCAACCCGCCGCAGAACCGCTGGCGCAGCCACGCACATCTGCTTTACGGCAACTGGATTTCCGAGATTTATCACACCACGCCGTTTGACATGAGCCGCATCGGCCAGGAGATCACCGACCTGCGCGGCTAACTCCCGCGCAGCCTCCCGTTACGTCACCCGCGCAATTGTGAATCCCCTCAGGCCCACAACTTTGGCTAGTCTGTGGGCAGGTGCTCAGAGCGATCTGAGCGTCTTTGACGGGAGAAAAAGACATGCTGCGGTGGATTGTCATACTTTGTTTGATCACGATTTTGGTCGTGAAAGCAGTCACTTGGTGGAAGGTCCAATCCCGTTTGCGAGCTGCACGAGAGAATTTCCCACCCGAAGGGGCCTTTGTTGAGGTCGGCGGTCACCCCGTGCATTACGTCGCGCGTGGCAACCCTGAAAACCCAACTGTGGTGCTGATCCACGGCGCTTCTGGCAACACCCATGACTTCACCTTTGATTTTGTGGACCGCCTCACCGACCGCTATCACGTCCTTGTCTTTGACCGCCCCGGCATGGGCCACACCCCGCCGCTCGCGCGCAAAGGCGTCACCCTCATTGATCAGGCCACGCTGCTGTCTTCTGCTACAAAGGCGCTTGGGGCGGACAACCCGATTGTTGTCGGCCAAAGCTTTGGCGGGGCCGTCACCATGGCCTGGGCCGTGCATCACCCCGACCACATCGCTGCCGCTGTCTCCATCGCCGGGGCCACCTACCCGTGGCAAGGCCCGCTGAACCGGTTTTACAAACGTATCGCAAACCCTTGGATTGGCCCAACAATCTCCCGCCTGATAGCAGCATGGGCCAGCGAGGAGTATGTCGCCAAAAGCATCGCCGAGATCTTTGCCCCACAGGCCGCACCAGAAGGCTATGCGGAGGCCATTGCCGTGCCTCTGATCCTCCGCCCCCACTCCCTGATCGCCAATGCCCAGCAGCGCACCGACCTGCGCGAGGAGTTGCGCGCACTGGCCCCGCAGTATCAGAGCCTCCGCCTGCCGGTAGAGATCGTGCATGGTGACGCCGACACGATCGTCGGCCAGACAGTGCACTCCACCCGCATGGTCGAGGACATTTCAGGCGCGCATCTTGTCACTTTGGAAGGTGTCGGGCATATGCCCCATCACACCAACCCCGACGAGATTGTCGCCGCCATCGACCGCGCCGCCACCCGCGCCGGATTGCACTAGGGCGCGATGCACCCCATATTGGGGAAAACGGAGATGTTTCATGGACTTGCCATTTGACGGTGCCATCAGCGCGTATTTCAAAGACGAGGCCCCCAAGCCCATACGCGATGCCATCAAAGGGGCGGACAAGAATGACATTCTCAGCGAAAGCTACCCCCACAAAGAGCGCCTGAGCCGCAAGACCTACGAGGCAGAGCTGGAAGCGCTGCAAATCGAACTGGTCAAGATGCAGCACTGGGTCAAGGAGAGCGGCGCGCGCATCGCCATGGTCTTTGAAGGGCGCGATGCTGCGGGCAAAGGCGGCACCATCAAACGTTTTCGCGAAAACCTGAACCCACGCGGCGCGCGGGTTGTCGCGCTCTCAAAACCCACCGAGGCAGAGCAATCTCAGTGGTATTTTCAGCGCTATATCAATCACCTGCCCTCCGGTGGCGAGATCACCTTCTTTGACCGCAGCTGGTACAACCGTGGCGTGGTCGAGAAGGTCTTTGGCTTTACCGAAGACGCGGATCGCGAGCGGTTCTTTCAGCAAACCCCGGCCTTTGAACAGGCGCTTGTGGATGACGGTGTGCATCTCTTCAAGTTCTGGCTCAATGTTGGCCGCGCAGAGCAGCTCCGCCGCTTTCTGGAGCGCGAGAAAGACCCGCTCAAGCAATGGAAACTCAGCTGGATCGATGTTGAAGGCCTCAAACGCTGGGATGCCTATACCAGCGCCATTGAGGAAACGCTCACACGCTGCCACGGCCTGCACACGCCCTGGACCGTGATCCGCTCTGATGACAAGCGCCGCGCGCGCCTCAGCGCCATCCGCACGGTTCTGCACGCCTTGCCTTACGAAAGGAAAGACACGCAAGCCATTGGGAAGGTTGATACATCTGTGTGCGGCGGACCGGATATCTGGGATGCCTAAACGCGGATACCACCACGGCAACCTGCGGCAGGCGCTGGTCGAAGCAGCGCTGAGTCTCATCGAGGCAAAAGGCCCCACTGGCTTCACCCTGTCTGAGGCTGCCAAAACTGCAGGCGTCACACCGGCGGCGGTCTATCGCCATTTTGAAGGCCGCGAAGACCTGATCGCAGAGGCCGCCCGTCAAGGCTATGAGATCTTTGCCGACCTCATGCAATTCGCCTTTGATAAGGGTCAGCCATCCGCCCTCGCCTCTTTTGAGGCCACCGGACGGGCCTATCTCGCCTTTGCCCGCAAATATCCCGGCCACTACATTGCCATGTTTGAAAGCGGCATTTCCGTCAACCGCACGCCAGAGCTCGCCGCAGTCGCGACCCGCGCCCGCGGTGTTATGGAACACGCCGCCGCAGAGCTCTCCAAACATATCCCACCGGAAAAACGCCCACCCGCGAGCATGTTCTCCGCCCATGTCTGGGCCATGAGCCACGGCGTCGTCGAACTCTACGCGCGCAATTCCCCCGGCACCCAAAGCCCCTTCGCGCCAGAAGACCTTTTGGAAAGCGGCATCGGTGTCTACCTGCGCGGCCTTGGTTTGATCGACAAGGATTTGTGAGCCGCAATGGATATTTTCACCATATTTCGCGGTGAGTTAACCTATCCGGATGGTTTCGCCTCCATGGTGAAACGCGCGCCCCAGCAGCGAGCCGAATACCACGGGATGCAGGCCCTTCTGGAAGAGATCAGCCAAAGTGGCCTTGAGCAGCTCAGAGAGCAAACCGTGCCGCCCACCGAAAATCTGGATGTCGAAAATCTCGCTTCGGCAGCGGAGAAATTTCAGAACATTCAGGCGGAATTCTCAGGGCGCTCCCAACTGCTTGCTCTGCATGCGCTGGTCATCGCGGCCTCTCGGCGTCGCAACACGCCACAGATCGCGCAGGATCTGTTTCAGAAGTGTTGGCAAGATCACTCCAGATTCCTTTTGGAAAAGCTGGACATGCGTTGGAAGCTCTCTGCCCTCCAGACCTTTCGGGACTTGGGAACAACCGAGGCACAGAGGCGATGCGCAGGAGAACTCATCATATTTTTCAACATGATGAAGCTTTATGAAACCGAACGCCTCTATAGCGGCGCCTCCGCTGAGACCGCTTTTGACCCGAAAAATCGCACAGGCAAAAAGCTCCCACTCAAGCTCACACCCTATTCGCTCGGACATGGAGATCTGGATCGCAATCTCCTGGGCATGCTGTGGCTTTCTGCAGAAGAAGACCCTGTGCTCGCGCCGCTGGCCTGCCATCTGCTCACAGAAATAAACCGCGATAAACGCAATATCTTCAGGCGCCTAAGGCTGATGCGCCGTGTGCTGAAGCGGCGTCGGAGATAGCCAGCCACCAAGGCGCCTCGCCCGCGTCACTGATACGCGAGCGCCACCCAGATATGCACCCCGACAAGCGGGAAAAGCGCGGCTGACAGGCCAATATGGCAAAACAGCCAAACGAGATACATCCAATTCTTGCGATACCCAAGCACCGTGCGATTGAACACGCCGGTCACGGCGATCAAAAAGAGCACGGTGCTCACCCCCGTCATCCAGACATGCCCAAAACGCACCGCGTGCAAAGCAAAGACAAAGGTCGCCGCCACACCGACCCAGCGGTGGATGGTCAGGTTTTGCCGCATATGGCTGTTGTCTTTGCGCACACGTTTGGCAAACAGCACCCATTGATAGCCCAGCAGCCCCAGCAACAGGCATCCTGTCAGAACCTGCTGACCAAAGCCTGAGAGAGGCGCAAGCAGCCCCATCTTGATTTCAAAGAACAGAATGGTCGCCGCAAGACTTAATCCCAAAACAGCCATCGCCGCATAGGGCACGCGTTGCATCGTGGCGATCAAAATGCGCATGAAAGATCTCCTTCCAAACTGGCAGCATTCGCAGCGCCAAATTGGGTTTCGCTCTTTTTGCTACGCTGACTGCGGAGCATGGTTTTGAGAATGCCATCAGAGACTTGCGATCGGACTTCGCTGACAAACACATTGGTCTCCGGCAGTTGATAGCTGTCTTTCGCGGGCCAGTGCGCTCCAACAACAGGCGCTTTCTCAAAGCCATCGGTTTTGGCCAGATAGGCGCTATATGTCCGCTCCACCGCAACAAACAGCGCCTCAATGGTGGTCCAGAATTCCTCTGTAGAGAGCTGCGCGGAGGGGTAGGTCCAGGTGGTGGCCCCCATCACATCATTGAGCTGCCAGTCTGTTTTGGGGCTATCTTTGTGCTCATTGTGGCAACTGACGCATGGCGCGACTGAGGCCAAATCCGGATACATCGCCACTTGGCCGGCCAGATCGTCTTCTGAAAACACCGGTGCGCGCGTCTGCTTGAGCTGCTCAAACGCACGCATCTGCGCATTAGAGAAGAGATTTGAGGGATTGATAGGCGCATCAGACCCCAAATACAGCCCCAGACGCGGTGGCAACGCCTCCAGTTGCGCCGCCGTTTCCCGCAAAAAGAGAGCAGGCAATGGCCCCTGCTCCACTCCGGGCTCCCGCCACTCTTCACCAAATTTGAGACCAGCGGCCATCCCTCCGCCCACGATGCGCTTGGTGTAAATGCCCCGCGCCGCCGCATTGATGTGATTGGCAACGGCAAACAGATCGGTGACCGGGTGCTGACAGTCGCTGACCCTTTCGCCGCTGTCTCTCAAAGGCGGCGGCGCCGTGGCGAAGAGATAGATCGCCAGACAGGTAAAACCGCCAAGCAAAACGATACGTAGCGTTGTCATTCCGTCCTCGCTTCATAGAGTTTTTCCTCCCCATAAGGATCAGGCCCTCCCAGAAAATATTGCCTGATCACCTCTGCTGATATGGCCTCCGCGATGTGCAACGGTGCCTTGATTGCATGGTTGCCATGGAAGTCGTGACAGCCCAGACAGCTCTCCCACTTCTTTTGCTCGATGAGTATTTCATGCTTTATATCAATGGGATCATTTTTGACCTTGATCCCTTCATGACAGGCCTGACACACGCCCACAGCGCTGTGTACGACCTGTTCACTGTGCTCGGAATGGCAGCCCAAACAACTGCGCGCATCCACCATCTGCACTGCTTGCGCAAACCGTGGTTCCTGAAAACGATAGATCGGATGGCGCTCATTGGGGCGCGCATGACAGGCCAAGCACGCCTTTGAGGTCACCTCTTGATATCCAAAATCCACTGCCGTGGCGCGCGATCCAAGTGCGTAGTGTAGCTGCGCCTGAATCTGTTGCCGGATGCTCCCCGCGCTTTCCACATGGCAGGCGTCGCAGGCAACCTCCGCATGATCTGAGATCAACGGCCCATGCGCCAGCACATGTTTGCTGTCCTGTGACAGCATCGCCAACCCGCCAAGCGCCACAGTCGGCACCGCAGCCATCAAAGCCAACAGGCGAACAACACGCGCAGATGGAGACACCATAACCCTCTCCGCAACACAAACAAACGTGGTTAAAGAGTCGTTAGAAATGGTTAATCAACCGTTAATTGTGAAAATCCTGAGCGACAACGGTGACTTACTCCCCTGTTGCGCAGAGGTATTCCGAAGCCGCCTATGACATATGGCAGAGACAAAATGTCGCCAAAACTGCCGCCCATTTGGGTTGAAGCTCCCGCCATACAAGATTAACTCGTTAATCATAGCCATGAAGCGTTAGAGACGCTGCCAGCTAGAACTAGGGCCGCTTGCCAGTATGGCACCCAGCCAAAAACATGAGACATCGCTATGAAATTTGAGATCAATCGCCGCCAGCTGATACTTGCAGGTGCTGCCCTGATGCTGGCGCGCCCTACCTTTGCGCAATCCACCGTCGACATTCAGATGCTGAACAAACACCCTGAAGACAAGAAGCGCCGCATGGTGTTCGACCCGCTCATTCAGGTTGTGCAAGCCGGCGACACGGTGCGCTTTGTCTCTGAGGACAAAGGCCACAACAGCGAAAGCATCGAGGGCATGCTCCCCGAAGGCGTCGACGCCTGGAAAAGCAAGATCAGCAAAAATTTTGACATCACGCTCGATGTGCCAGGGTTCTATGGCTACAAATGCACCCCGCATGCGAGCATGGGCATGGCCGGCCTGATCATCGTGCAGGGCGACGGCATGATGGCCAACTATGATGCGGCCAAAGGCGTGAAGCACAAAGGTCGGATGCAGAAAGTCTGGGACGCGATCTGGGAACAGGTTGAGGCCGAAGGTCTGGCGCAGGCCTAACGTCGCGCAAATCAAACACAAAAAACAAAAGGGGCGTCCAGCACGCCCCTTCTTTTTTTACAGCACCACCGACCGATCATCCGGCCAGATACGCAAAAGCAAAAGGGCCCGCAAAACTGCGAGCCCTTTCTTTTTGGTATGTTGTCCAGCGATTAACGCTTGGAGAACTGGAACGAACGACGCGCTTTGCGCTTACCGTATTTCTTACGTTCCACAACGCGGCTGTCGCGGGTCAGGAAGCCAGCGGCTTTCAGAGGTGCGCGCAGGGAGGGTTCATAAAGCTGCAGAGCTTTAGAAATACCGTGCTTCACCGCACCGGCCTGACCGGTCAGACCGCCACCTTTCACGGTGGCATAGACGTCGAATTCACCTTCTACGCCGGCAACCTGGAAAGGCTGGCGCAGGATCAGCTGCAGAACCGGACGCGCAAAGTACTTGTCCTGGTCTTTGCCGTTCACGATGACCTTGCCGGAACCCGGCTTGATCCAAACGCGGGCAACAGCGTCTTTACGTTTACCGGTCGCATAGGAGCGGCCCAGTTCGTCGCGCACTGGCTCACGAGGAGCCGCAACTTCTACAACAGCTTCTTCACCGGCTACGGCGTTCAGCTCTTCAAGCGAGTTGATTTGATCAGCCATTGATTAGCTCCGGGTGTTCTTGCTGTTCATGGACTTAACGTCCAGGACTTCAGGCGCTTGTGCTTCATGCGGATGCTCGGCACCAGCGTATACACGCAGGTTGGTCATCTGCTTGCGGGACAGGCGGTTGCCAGGCAGCATGCGCTGAACGGCTTTGGTGACCACGCGCTCGGGGTGCTCGCCTTCCAAGATCTGACCTGCAGTGCGGGATTTGATGCCGCCTGGGTGACCAGTGTGCCAGTAGTAGTTCTTATCAGAACGCTTCTTACCGGTCAGCTGGATTTTGTCCGCGTTGATCACGATGACATTGTCACCCATGTCCATGTGCGGGGTGAAGGACGCCTTGTGCTTGCCGCGCAGGCGCATGGCGACGATCGAAGCAAGACGGCCCAGCACCACGCCTTCGGCGTCGATGATGATCCATTTCTTCTCGATGTCTGCCGGAGTAGCAGAGAAGGTTTTCATATTAGGTCTTCCAGATTGGTTGACGGGTTGGCCGGGAATCCCGGCACGCCGGTCTCTCCAGTAAATGATGGGCGGGTTATAAAGCAGCCATGCGTCACGTCAAGCGGTGGAAATCCGAAATAAATTCACAAAAACAATAGCTTGCAAAATAGGTATTATTTTACCCCATCAATTTTCATTCAAAAGAGGCGGTTTCGCCAGCAAACGCGAGACGGTTTCCAGTGCGGCCTGCAATTCGCTCACTGGCAATTCCGGTGCGAGGGCAATCCGAACGGCATTTGGCGCCTGCCCATCCGGCAAAGCGTATTCATCCGCAGATTTGATCCTTATGCCTTCTGCATCACACGCCCGCACAAAAGTGGACCCGCGCCAGCCCTGCGGCAAACGCAGCCAGATGAACGGCACATCCGGCCGCCAGCGAATATTCCAGCTGCCCAGAATATTCACGGCCACACGGACACGCTCATCAATCGCAGCCAAGACACGCCGTTTGATTCCATCCGCCTGCCCGTTCAGGATCAGCTCGGCACAGATATCCAACATCGGCTGCGGCACGCCATAGAAATTGGATTGCGCCACATGCCGCGCCTGCTGCGCTCGCCCTTCCGGCGGCACAAGGAAGCCGAAGCGCAAAGCAGAGGAGACTGCCTTGGTCAGCGAGCCAAGATACCAAGTACGGTCTGGGCACAGAACGCGGTAAGACGGCACATCGGTTGGGGAAATTGCGTAACAATCATCCTCAACAATCTGCACATTGTATCGCCGCGCCAATGTCGCGATCTCCTGCCGTCTTTCGAGCGGCGTGTGAATGGCCGTTGGGCTGTGCGCTTGGGCAGAGGTCATCAGAACCTGCCCCCCATGCCGCCGCAGCGCCTCCTCCAGCCGATCCGGGCGAATGCCATGTTGGTCCAACCCAATGCCAATCACCTCCGCACGCAGCAGGCGACAAGCATGGCGCACCCCCGGAAAGGTGATTTCTTCGGTCAGCACCACGGGGGACGCCCCATGCAGGCAGGATTGCAAGGCAATCATTGATGCACTCTGCGCCCCCAGCGTCAGAACCACGTCATCCGCTGAAATGCGCCCGGCAATGTCCTGTCCGATCCACTGCACAACTGCATCGCGCGCGACCTTATCTGTTGTTGAATCAGGGCATAGCAAATAGCGCGATCCCTCCTTCAGGGTCTGCGCCATGGCGGCGCGAATGGCCCCGTCCTGCCCCACATCCGGCACACGGACAGCCCGCAGATCAATATCGCCGCTCTGACTGTCCGTCACCAAAGGATCCGGCCCTGCCACAGGCGCATTACGTCCCTCGGCAACAAAGGTGCCGCGACCCACTGTGGTTTCCAGCAACCCCTCTTCTACAGCGAGCTTATATGCGCGAGCGACCGTTCCCGGTGTGATCCCAAGATCCCACGCCAGATCCCGCACCGTGGGCAGCTTTTCCCCCACAGGCAACTGCCCGCCATGCACGGCACACCGAAGTGATTGTACCAAAACGAGATACTTCGGATCGGTACAATTCTCAAAATCAGGCGGCCAAATTGTACCAGTCACAATGTTTTCCTCGCCATTGTATCACTACAAAGCTACACAGACAATGTAACAAATTTGAGGATTGTATCAATACAATATTGGAGACGACCATGACAATGACCACGACACATCTCGAAAGCCTGACCAGCCATGCCGCCAATGCGCAACTTCCTGTTGCAGCGCGCCTCGCGCTGTCTTTCGCAGCTGTGGTCACCGCATGGGATCAGCGCGCACGCACCCGCCGTGCCCTCTCCAAACTCGACACAGCGCAGCTCAAAGACATCGGCGTGTCGCTCGCAGACGCCCGCGCGGAAGTGGAAAAGAAGATGTGGCAAATCTGACTCCCGTCAGTTGCCTCTTCCCCCCTGGGCCGGGTTCATCCCGGCCCTTTTTTTTATTCTGCCTGAACCTGTCTGGGCGGGATCGCATAGGTCATATTGGCCCGCGCCACCGGCATCTCTTCCCCCTCGGAATAGATCAGAATGCTTGTCACTGACAGGCTGCGCCCCAATTTCAAAAGCGTTGCCTTCGCAATCAGGTCTTTGCCCGACGCCGGTTTGCGCATGAAATCCAGCGAACAATTGGTGGTGACCGTCAGCGCCTCCTTCCCGATACAGGCCATGGTCGCCACATAGGCCGCCACATCGGCCAGCGCGAACATTGACGGCCCGGAAACCGTGCCGCCGGGGCGCAAATGCCGCTCCGCCACCATCAGGCGCATCACCGTGTTGGTGCCATCAATATGCTCCACCACAAAATCGTCTTTGACCTGCGGAAAGACCGACTGCAGCCAATCGGTCATTTCTTCTGCACTCATCACTGCTTGCATGCTTTTCCTCCCTGCCCTCTGGGGTTACCGTTGCCGCAAACGTCAGGGAGGGCAAGATGACAATTCTGGAACGTCGCGACACGGAAACGGTGGCACATCTCACGATGAATGCGCCGGATCGACTGAATGCACTCTCTGATGAAATGCTGGCGGCACTGCAGGCCGAATTTGAGGCCTTGAGCGGGGACAGTAGCATTCGCGCCGTGATCCTCTCAGGCAGTGGCAAAGCCTTTTGCGCCGGTCATGATCTGAAACAAATGACAGCCGGGCGGCAATCTGAGGATGGGGGCAAAGCCTATTTCAAAGATCTCTTCACCCGCTGCGCCACCATGATGCAAACCATCCAGCACCTGCCTCAGCCGGTCATCGCCCAGGTGCATGGCATTGCCACTGCCGCAGGCTGCCAGCTGGTGGCAAGCTGCGATATGGCAGTGGCGGCCGAGGGCACACGCTTTGGCGTCAATGGCGTCAACATCGGCCTCTTTTGCTCCACGCCCATGGTGGCGCTCAGCCGCAATATCCCGCGCAAACAGGCCTTTGAAATGCTCACCACCGGCCAGTTCATTGATGCGACGCGCGCCGAAACCCTCGGACTGATCAATCGTGTTGTGCCGCAAGACCAACTGACGCCTGCCACCGAAGAGCTCGCCCAAACCGTCGCCGCCAAACTTGGTGTGGCCGTGAAGATCGGCAAACAAGCGTTCTACGAACAGCTGCAAATGCCGCTCTCTGAGGCCTACGACTATACCGGCGATGTCATGGTGCAAAATATGCTCTGGCGAGAAACCGAGGCCGGGATAGACGCTTTCCTCAACAAAGAAACGCCCAAATGGGAGCAATAGAGCGCCCTGGCCCCTTCCCAAAGAGCGCGCCGTCGCCTATGTCCGCCCCCATGACACAGACATTGCATATCATTGGCGGCGGTATGGCCGGCTCCGAGGCTGCGTGGCAAGCGGCGAACATGGGTGTTCAGGTGGTGATCCACGAGATGCGCCCAAAGGTGGAAACCTTTGCCCATCGCACCGGGCATCTGGCGGAGATGGTCTGCTCCAACTCCTTCCGCTCTGACGATGATGAGCAAAACGCTGTTGGCCTCCTGCATTGGGAAATGCGCGCGGCGGGCGGTTTGATCATGTCCAAAGCGGATGAGCACCGCCTGCCGGCAGGTGGCGCACTGGCGGTGGACCGTGATCCATTTGCCGAGTCTGTGACAGAGGCGCTGATGGCGCACCCCAATGTCACGGTTGAGTATGGCGAGATCACCGAACTGCCCAGCGATGGCCACTGGATCATCGCCACCGGCCCGCTGACCTCCACCGCGCTTGGCGCGGCCATTCAGGCCGAAACCGGTGCGGACCGTCTGGCGTTCTTTGATGCCATCGCCCCGATTGTCTATGCCGAAAGCATCGACATGGATGTGGCCTGGCTGCAGTCGCGCTACGACAAAGGCGAGACCGAAGAAGAGCGCAAAGCCTACCTCAACTGCCCGATGACGAAGGATCAATATGAGGCCTTCATCGACGCGCTGCTGGCGGCAGATAAAACCGAATTCCACGAGGGCGAAACCGCTGGTTATTTCGACGGCTGCCTGCCGATTGAGGTGATGGCCGAACGTGGCCGCGAGACCCTGCGTTTTGGCCCTATGAAACCGGTTGGCCTGACCAACATCCACAAACCGGATGACAAGCCCTATGCGGTGGTTCAACTTCGCCGTGATAACGCTTTGGGAACGCTCTATAATATCGTCGGCTTCCAGACCAAGATGAAATATGGCGCGCAGACCGATGTGTTCAAAATGATACCCGGTCTGGAGAACGCCTCCTTTGCGCGCCTTGGCGGCATTCACCGCAACACCTTCATCAACTCGCCCACCCTTCTGGACGATCAGATGCGCCTGAAATCCCGCCCCAACATCCGCTTTGCCGGGCAGGTAACAGGCGTTGAAGGCTATGTGGAAAGCGCGGCCATGGGCCTGCTGGCAGGGCGTCTTGCAGCCGCTGAAATCCTCGGCGCCCCCCTGCCAACCGCCCCGCTGAACACCGCTATGGGCGCATTGGTGCATCACATCACCGGCGGCGCGGAGGCCAAAACCTTCCAGCCGATGAACGTGAACTTTGGCCTGTTCCAGCCGGTGGATGGCCTCAAAGGTGGCCGCCGCGGCCGCAAGGACCGCTACAAAGCCTACACCGATCGCGCCAAAGCCGACTGGCAGGCGTGGCTCGATGCGCAGGCAACGGTAGACGCCTAAACCCCATCGCCCTAGGGTGGCGCAAACTGACAAGCGGCAGACCATCGTGACATTCATCACGCGCTTTGCGCCATCCCCCACCGGCCCTTTGCATCTGGGCCATGCCTATTCCGCGCTGCTTGCCCATGACACAGCCCGCGCAAAGGGCGGCCAGTTTTTGCTCCGCATCGACGATCTCGACCAATCCCGCGCCCGCCCGGCTTGGGAAGAGCAGATCTATGAGGATCTGCACTGGCTTGGGATCACTTGGGATGGTCTCATGCGCAAGCAATCAGATCACTTTGCCGACTACGAGCTGGCGCTGAGCCAATTGCGCGACATGGGGCTGACCTATGAATGCACCTGCACGCGCCGCGATATTGAAGCCGCCGCCAACGCGCCACAGGAAGGTGTGCCAGAGTTCGGCCCGGACGGGCGCATCTATCCCGGCACCTGCCGTCACGCCCATCACACTCCGCAAGATGCCACCTGCACACGGCTTGATATGGAGAAGGCCTGCACCTTGGCCCTTCCTGTCACGTTTAAAGAACAAGGCCCGCTGCATAAAGGCACGCATCAGCTCGTCGCCCAAACGCTGATCAGCCACGTGGGGGATGTGGTGCTGGCGCGCCGCAATATGGCCGCCTCCTACCACCTCTCCGTGGTGCTGGATGATGCGGCAACCGATATCACCCATGTCATTCGCGGCGCGGATCTTTTTGAGGCCACGGCAATCCACGTGCTCCTGCAGGCGATACTCAAGCTGCCCACGCCCATCTATCACCACCACGATCTGATCCGCGACGCAGCGGGCAAACGTCTGGCCAAACGCGATGATGCCCGCGCCATCGCCAAGTTCAGAGAAGAGGGTGCTTCCCCCGCAGACATCCGCGCCATGGTTGGGCTGCCCTCGGCTTCATTCTGCTGAAAATACTCCCGCCGGAGGCATGAGCGGCTAGCTCATTCATCCATCGGCTTCATCAACTCAACGGTCTGCCCATCCCGCACAGCGGTATAAAAGCATGTGCGACGGTTGGTATGGCACGCCGCCCCAACCTGCTTGATCAGAACAAGGATGCAGTCCTGATCGCAGTCATAACGGAAATCAACAAGCTCCTGCGTATGGCCAGAGGTCTCGCCTTTGATCCAGAACGACTGGCGTGACCGGCTCCAGTAAGTCACCCGCTTGGTTTCCAGTGTCTTGGCCACCGCCTCAGCGTTCATCCAGGCCATCATCAACACTTCACCGCTTTCGCTGTCCTGCGCAATCGCCGGGATCAACCCCGCCTCATTGTAGGTCAGCGATTTTGGATCAAATTCCATACCTTCGTCCCCTTTGCATCCCGTGTTTTCCTCTCTATCTAGGAATGACGCAGCAAAGGAAACAGCGATGTCCGGCGAAACCGACCTGATCAAGCTTTACTCTGGCCAGATCCTGCAATTGGCGGCATCCATTCCGCACACCGACCGGCTTGCTGATCCGGACGCAACCGTCAAAAAACGCTCGCCCCTGTGCGGCTCCACTGTGACGGTTGATGTGTCGGTCGCTGATGGTGTGATCAGCGCATTTGGCCAAGATGTGAAAGCCTGCGCGCTCGGTCAGGCTGCAGCCTCCGTCGTCGGTGCCAATGTCATCGGCCGCAGCCGCGCAGAGATTGATGCCGCGCGCGATGCACTCAAAGAGATGTTGAAACAGGACGGCCCAACACCTCCGGCACCCTTTGACGGGCTCGAAGTTCTGCGCCCCGCGCGTGACTATAAAAATCGCCACGCCTCCATTCTGCTCGCCCTTGAGGCCACAGCAGAAGCTTTTGAGGCCGCGGAACAGGCCAACTGCGCTTAATTTTCGGTCCCAGGTCGAACAGGTCAAACCGTGTTTGGCGAAACCTTCACCCTATGAAAGGGGGCCAGCCCCCTCGGCCTTCGACCTCTCCCCCGGGATATTACGGGCAAGAGGAAGACGCTGTGCCGGAGTGTCTCTTCCGCGCGTTGCCACCCAAACGCTTTGCGCTAAAGCATAAAAAAACCGCCGCACTTCCGGGGAGAAGGCGGCGGTAAGGCCAAGCGTTATCACGTGGGACCTGAGCCATCTACAAAGGGGGAGGCAGACCCCCAAGAGGACTAGGAACAGGCAGTGTCAGTCAGAACGCATCACGTGGGGACAGATGCGCAGATGGTCAGCGTGAAAGCCGCAGGCAATGAGGTGAGACAGAAACTGTCTCAGTGGCACAGAAAGAATTCAGTCGATCAAGTCACACAAAACCGGGCACATGCAGCGCAAGCACCAGCATGATCACCAGAGCCACCCCGCCAACAGCATCCTGCAACAGTGTGTCACCTGAATTGCGCACGACCGATTTGATTTGCTGCATCATGGGACCTCTCCTTCTCCCTAAGTTTTGTTGCCTCTTTGTTCTCATGCGGCGCGATTCGAGTAAAGAACTTTTTGAGAACAAAAGAGAACATTAAGAGACTTTCGCGGCTAACCCACTGAAATCAAACGAATCGCCTGATCTTGCTCCATCAGCCACAGGAGAACACGCGCCGCCTGCCCGCGTTCTGTTTCCAAGGTTGGGTCATCATGCAAAAGCTTGCGTGCATCACTTTGCGCCACCGCCATCAGGCTCGCCTGACTTTCAACATCCGCAATCCGAAAGCGCGGCAAACCGGACTGCGCGGTGCCAATCAGATCGCCAGCTCCGCGCATCTGCAGATCGGTTTCGGCAATCACGAAGCCGTCTTCGCTCTCGCGCAGCACTTTCAGACGCTTCTCCCCGCTTTCGGTCAGCGGTGCTTGGTACATCAACAAACAGGTTGAAGCTTGCGAGCCCCGGCCCACACGTCCGCGCAGCTGATGGAGCTGCGCAAGACCAAACGCTTCCGCGCGCTCGATCACCATGATCGTGGCGTTGGGCACATTCACGCCCACCTCAATCACGGTTGTTGCCACCAGAACCTGTGTCTCACCGGCCTGAAACGCCGCCATCGCCGCGTCTTTCTCCTCTGGGAGCATCTGGCCATGCACAAGCCCGACAACACCTTCACCGAGCGCGGCCCTGAGCGCTTTAAACCGCGCATCTGCGGCGGTGTAATCGACCCGCTCGCTTTCCTCGACCAGCGGGCACACCCAATAGGCCTGCTTGCCCTCCGCCACCGCTTTTTGCAGATGGCCCGCAACCTCATCCATGCGGGTGGTCGGGATCAGAGCGGTGGTGATGGGCTGACGTCCGGGCGGCTTTTCATCCAGCACCGACACATCCATGTCGCCATATTGCGCAAGCGCCAGACTGCGTGGGATCGGCGTGGCCGTCATCACCAAGACATCGGCACCGGCACCCTTTTTGCTAAGCTCCAACCGTTGGCGCACACCAAAGCGGTGTTGCTCGTCAATGATGGCCAGCCGCAAATCTTCAAAATGGACGTCCTGCTGGAACACCGCATGGGTGCCGACCAAAATGTGAATGTCTCCCCGCGCCAGCGCCTCAAGCTTGGCTTTGCGCTCTTTGCCTTTGTCGCGACCGGTGAGAATCTCCAGCACCACGCCCGCGCTTTCCGCCAGAGGCCGCAGACCCTCCATATGCTGGCGTGCCAAAATCTCGGTCGGGGCCATCATCACGCCCTGCCCGCCCGCTTCTACGGCGATCAGCAAAGCCACAAAGGCCACCAGCGTTTTGCCCGCGCCGACATCGCCTTGTAGCAAGCGGTTCATGCGGCTTGGCTCCGCCATATCGCGCGCAATTGCCTCGATGGCCCGCTCCTGCGCCCCCGTGGGCTTGTAGGGCAGCGCCGCGCGCACCTTTGCCTGCAACACAGTGGTTTGCTGCGAAATCACGCCTTTGGCTTTCTGCAACTGGCTCCGCGCCAAGGCCAGCGTGATCTGATGCGCAAGAAACTCATCATAGGCCAGCCGTTCCCGCGCCGGATGGTTGGGGGACACCTGCTCCATCGCCTCAGGATGATGCACCAGCGCCATGGCTTCAGACCACGAGGGCCACCTCGCCTGATCTTTTTGGGACGGATCAATCCACTCCGCAAAATCCGGCGCCTTGGACAAAGCAGAGCGCACAGCCTTCACCATCGTCTTTTGCGAAACCCCGTGGGTCAGCGGATAAACAGGCTCAAAGGCGGGAATATCTTCGGCTTCATTTGGCGCAACCACATACTCCGGATGCACCATCTGGGCGACGCCATCAAACAGCTCAACCTTGCCGGACACGACACGCCGCGCGCCTTCCGGCAGGATTTTCTGCAAATAATCTGTGCGCGCATGGAAGAACACGATCTGAAACGAGGTCATCGCGTCCTGCACCGTGATCCGATACGCCCCGCCCCGATTGCGCGGCGGGCGATGCGTGCCCACAAGCACCTGCACGGTGACCACACCGGGCAGCTCCGCCTCATTCACCGAAAGCTTCTGCGCACGGTCAATCCCCGCATAGGGCAGCAGAAACAGCAGATCCCGCGGTTTGGTGACATCAATCTGCCCCAGATGCTGCGCCGTTTTGGGCCCAACACCGTCCAGTTTTGTCAGATCCGCGAAAAGCGGAAACAGGCTTTCCGGCCGTCCGCTCATAGGCCCTCGATCATCGCCAGCCAGCCGTCTTCGTCGATGGTTTCAATACCCAACTCCTGCGCTTTGGCCGCTTTGCTGCCCGCCCCCGGCCCCGCCACAAGCAAATCGGTTTTCTTGGAAACAGACCCGGACACTTTCGCCCCAAGACTTTCCGCACGCGCCTTGGCTTCTGCGCGAGTCATCTTCTCAAGCGAGCCGGTAAACACCACAGTCTTGCCAGCCACCGGGCTTTCCTGAGACGGCGCTTCAGGCGGGATGATGTCCAACTCATCCATCAACCGGTCAATGGCCGCGCGTTCTTCGGCGTTGGCAAAAGCATCCGTGAGCGACAGCCCCACAGCGGCCCCAATGCCATCAATCCCGGTCAGATCCGCCCAGACCGCCTGCGCCCCCGCAGGCACCTTGCACTCAGAAATCGCTGCGTCCCGGCTTTCCTTGACCCGCGCGCGGCGACCTTCGCGCTGCGCCGCGATCCGCTCGGCCTCTTCCGCCTGATCCGCCGCCCGATGGGCGAGCGCGGCTGGTCGCGCCGCTTCCGCCGCATGCACAAGCTTATCCCAGCTCATGAAGTGCAGCGCCAAATCTTTGGCTGCACTCTCGCCGACATGGCGAATGCCAAGACTGAACAGCGCCCGCGCGAAAGCGATCTTGCGCTTATCGTTGATGGCCGCAAACAGATTGGCCGCACTCTGATCGCCCCAGCCTTTGCGGTTCTTGAGCTTGTTCAGATTGCCCGCATCCCGACGTTCCAAAGTGAAAATCTGAGCCGGTTCACGGATGGGCAGATCCGGATCGTCAAAGAACATCTCGATCTGTTTCGCACCCAATCCTTCGATATCAAAGGCTTTACGAGCCACGAAATGACGCAACTTTTCAATGGCTTGCGCAGCACAGATCATCCCGCCAGTGCAATAGCGCACCGCGTCGCCTTCTTCACGCACGGCGGGCGAGCCACACACCGGACAGCTCTCCGGGAACGCATAGCGCTCGGCATCACCTTTGCGCTTGCTCAGGTCCACGTCCGCCACTTTGGGGATCACATCCCCCGCGCGATAGACCTGCACCCAGTCGCCTTCGCGGATGTCTTTGCCGCCACGGATCTCAGCACCTTTGCTGTCCCGTCCGGCGATGTAGTCTTCATTGTGCAGCGTTGCGTTGGAGACCACCACGCCGCCCACCGTCACTGGGGCGAGCCGCGCAACCGGGCTGAGTGCACCGGTGCGGCCCACCTGAATGTCGATGGCCTCAAGCCAGGTCCAGGCCAGTTCTGCCGGAAACTTATGCGCCACCGCCCAACGCGGTGTGGTGGAGCGAAAGCCCAACCGCGCCTGCAGCGCCAGTTCGTCCACCTTGTAAACCACGCCGTCGATGTCATAGCCAAGGTCCGCGCGGCCTTCCTCGATCTTGTGGTAATGCGCGATCATCTCATCGGCATTTGCACAGAGTGCCGTCAGATCATTGATCACGAACCCAAAGGACTGAAGTCGTTTGATCGCCTCCATCTGCGTCTCTGCCAACGGCTCAGACAGCTCTCCCCAAGCGTAGGCAAAGAACTTCAGCGGGCGCTCGCGGGTGACATTTGCATCCAGCTGTCGCAGGCTGCCCGCAGCCGCGTTGCGCGGGTTGGCAAACACGGTCAGCGCGCGCTTACCGGCCTCTGCCCGTTTCTCGTTCTCTGCCGTGATCCGCGCATTTAGGGCCGCGAAATCCGCGTGGCTCATATAGACTTCGCCGCGCACCTCCAACACATCCGGCGCACCGTCGATCTCATGGGGAATATCGGCAATGGTCTTGGCATTCTCAGTGACGTTTTCCCCCGTTGCGCCATCGCCACGGGTCGCCGCGTAGACCAGCTTGCCCTGCTCATAGCGCAACGACAGGCTCAATCCGTCGATCTTGGGTTCTGCCGTAAACGCCAACGCGCCAGTGCCCTGCCCCAGATACTTGCGGATACGGTCGACAAAATCCTGAACATCCTGATCTTCAAACGCATTGCCAAGGCTCAGCATCGGCACTGCATGGGTGATCTTGCCAAAACCTTCGGCTGGTGCCGCCCCCACCTGCTCAGATGGGCTGTCTGCACGTTTGAGATCTGGGAAACGCGCCTCAATCTCTTGGTTGCGCCGCTTCAGCCGGTCATATTCCGCGTCCGAAAGCTTTGGCGCATCGGCGCCGTGATAGTCGCGATTCGCCTGAGCCAGCAACGCGGAAAGGCGCCCGAGTTCCTCGCGCGCCTGCTCCATAGTCAATTCTGCAATGGCGATCTCTTTGGCCACGTGCGTCTCCCTATCATACCCTCCCAAGTGATAGGGCTGAGACGCGGCGAGGTCCAGTAGATCCCGGCGCTTATCAGGCGCGCATTGCCACCGGATCGTCGGTCGCCGATACCGGCTCAGGATCACGTAGCACATAACCACGGCCCCAGACTGTCTCGATATAGTTCTCGCCACCGGTTGCTTCGCTGAGTTTCTTGCGCAGCTTACAGATGAAGACGTCGATGATTTTCAGTTCCGGCTCGTCCATGCCGCCGTAAAGATGGTTCAGAAACATCTCTTTGGTCAGCGTGGTGCCCTTGCGCAGGCTCAGAAGCTCCAGCATCTGGTACTCTTTGCCTGTCAGGTGAACAGTTTTACCTTCAACTTCAACGGTTTTGGCGTCCAGGTTCACAGAGATGCGGCCGGTTTTGATCACGGACTGAGAGTGGCCTTTGGAGCGGCGGATGATCGCGTGAATACGCGCCACCAGCTCTTCGCGGTGGAACGGTTTGGTCAGGTAGTCATCTGCACCGTAACCAAAGCCTTTAAGCTTGCTTTCGGTGTCATCTGCGCCGGACAGAATCAGGATCGGCGTGTCGATGCGCGATGTGCGCAGCTGACGCAGCACTTCGTGGCCTGTCATGTCTGGCAGGCCAAGATCCAGCAGGATCAGGTCGTAGTCATAGAGCTTTGCCAGGTCGATGCCCTCTTCGCCAAGATCTGTGGCATAGACATTCAGGTTGGCGTGGGTCAGCATCATCTCAATGCTTTTAGATGTGGTGGGATCGTCTTCGACCAGCAGCACTCTCATTTGGACTTCCTTACAACTGGGAGGGTTTATGCGTTAACATTAACCTTAATGGTTAAAGGTTAACGAGCCGTTACCAATTTAGGAAGGTTAAGAGGCAAAATCAGTTCTGTCTAAATTTCTGCACCGCTGTCGCTTTCAAAGCCTCCTGTCCGTGGGTCGACACAGCGGTCACCCATTCGTTGAACTCATCATCACTTAATCCATAGGTTTCAAGCGCTTCGCGCTTTGTGATCAACCCATAGGCCACGCCGCGCACAACCGCGGCTTTGCGTGATGCCACCCAGCGTTTGGTGTTGGCCGGTGGCAAATCGGCCCGCGTCATCACCTGCCCGTCTGACAGGGTAACACATCTTGGCCCCTCAACTTTTTTCAAAAACATTGCGTCCATCTCCTCGCGTGAGGAAAATTTTCTCCGAGCGGACTTAACGAGGCCCTAAAGCGCCCCTTGAGAGTATCTAAGATTTTCCTATATTCTCGTCGACTTCTGACCGGAGAGACTCACCATGGCGCTTCACAGCGACACACCCCTTAATTCATTGGGTTTTGCGAAGCCCCCTTCTGAAACCCGCGTGGTCGTTGCCATGTCCGGCGGGGTGGATAGCTCCGTTGTCGCAGCCCAATTGGCGGACGAAGGCTACGATGTGGTGGGTGTCACCCTGCAACTTTATGACCATGGCGCGGCTTTGGCGAAGAAAGGTGCGTGCTGTGCGGGAATCGATATTCACGATGCGCGCCGCGTCGCCGAGGAAAAAGGCTTCCCGCATTATGTCCTGGATTACGAGAATATCTTCCAAGACGCGGTAATTGACGAATTTGCCGACAGCTACCTCGCAGGTGCCACTCCGGTGCCCTGTATCCGCTGCAATGAGCGGGTGAAATTCAAGGATCTTCTGGAAACCGCCAAGGATCTGGATGCCGATTGCATGGCCACGGGCCACTACATCCAGCGCAAAATGGGCACCCAAGGCGCCGAGTTGCATTCCGCCGAAGATGCCCGTCGCGACCAGAGCTACTTCCTGTTCTCCACCACGCCGGAGCAGCTCGACTACCTGCGCTTCCCGCTGGGCCATCTGCCCAACAAAGACGCAACGCGCGCGCTGGCGGCAGAGTACGGCCTCTCGGTGGCCGACAAGCCCGACAGTCAGGACATCTGTTTCGTGCCAAATGGCGACTATGCCAGCGTGATTGAGAAACTGCGCCCCGGTGCGGCGGACGCAGGCGAAATCGTGGATCACGAAGGCAATGTGCGCGGCGCCCACAATGGCGTCATTCACTACACCATCGGGCAGCGTCGCGGCCTTGGCATCGGCGGGCTTACCGAGCCGCTTTATGTGGTGAAACTGGACGTTGAGAAGAAACAGGTTGTCGTCGGCCCCAAAGAGATGCTGGCCACCCGCATAATACCTGTGCGCGAGATCAACTGGCTTGGTGATGAACCTTTTGACTCCAGGTCGGAATGGCAAGTGGCCGTCAAGGTCCGCTCCACACGCCCGCCGCGCGACGCCATCATTCGCCCAACCGGCCCGACCACCGCAGAGGTGGAATTGCTGACACCGGAAGAAGGCGTGTCCCCCGGTCAGGCCTGCGTCTTTTATGACAATGAAAGCTCGCGCATCTTTGGCGGCGGCTGGATTTGGCGCGGCTACTAAGCTGCCAAGATTCTGGGTGAACTCTTAGGCCACCTGCCCGCTCTAAATCGCGTCGGTCGCTGTGTTCAAAACGACATAGAGGCCGACGGCAGTCATCACATAAGGCGCAAAGCGTTCGAGCTTTTGCACCCGGGCGATCCGGTCAGGCGCGATACCTGCGCTGACGGCACCGATGGCCGCGACCACAAGCGCTGAAATCAGTGCGCCTCCCAAAACCGGAGCTGAATAGACGGCACGGGAATCCGCCAGCAGCGGCGTGAACACCGCAAAAGTGTCAAACGACAGGCTCAGGAACAGCACCGTCAACGCCACAGTGTTTGCCCTCACCTCTGGCGCTTGCCCCTCGGCGTCGGGCGCGCTGCGATGCTGCCAGAGTCCCCAGAGGCCAAGCCCGATTGGCACCAGCCCCAGATAGCCCACAGGCAGCGGCAGTTCTGTATCCGCGCGTTCGGCCACCAGAAAGGCAATTGCGAGCACAAGCACCTGCGCCAGCATATAGCCCACAATCACCTGAAACCGCCCCATCGTCAGGATCAGCCCTAGCATCACCACCAGATTGTCGAGATTGGTCGCCAGATGGGTCAGGCAAGAAGAAACCGCCAGCGCGACGGTCTCCATCATGCGCCCAGGCCGTCCAACACGGCACGCGCGGCACGCAGCCCCGGCGCTTCATGCCCTTTGCCGAGACGCTCCATGGTCAGCGCCATGGCGGCCTGTTGCGCCTCTGGGTTGTCCAATATGCGCAAAATGGCCGGTGCAATGTCTTCCGGCTGAAACGCAGGGCCAAGGAACTCTTCCACCGTGCGTGTTTCTGACACCAGATTAACCAGCGTCACCGTATCAATCAGCGCCATGCGGCTCATGATTTGCCAGCTCAGCCAGCTCATGTCGTAGGCCACAACCATCGGCGTCGCGCTTGCCGCCAGCTCCAGCGACACAGTCCCTGAGGCCGCCAATGCCACATCCGCGGCAGCAAAGGCCGCGCGTTTCTGCGCAAGCCCTTCCTCTGGCCCCATCAGATTCGGATCAAGCACGATGGGCGCATGCGGCCATCCGGCCACCGCCTCTTTCACCGCATCCGCCACCGGTGCAGCCGCGGGCACAACCACCTGCAAATCCGGCTTTTGCTGCTTTAGCCGTGCAACCACGTCGCCAAACGCAGGCGTGAGCCGTCCAACTTCACCGCGACGCGACCCCGGCAACGCCACCAACAATGGCGCATCATCAATGCCATGCTGCGCCCGAAAAGCGGCAACCTCTTCAGCGTTTGCAACAGGTTCCGTGACAACCGGATGCCCAACAAAATCACACCGAAGCCCCACAGCTTCCATATAGGGCGGCTCAAACGGCAAAAGCGCCAGCACATGATCCACGGACCGCGCCATCTTCTGCGCGCGCTTTGGGCGCCAGGCCCAGACCGACGGCGCCACATAATGCACACAACGGATGGTGCTGACGGCCTTCACTTCCCGTGCCACACGCAGGCAGAAATCCGGGCTGTCAATCGTGATCAGAACATCCGGCTGCCAGTCGAGCACCGCTTTCGCCGTTTGATGCATCCGTTTGACGAGGTGGCGGTATTTGGGCAGCACCTCAGCAATGCCCATCACGCTCAGCTCATCCATGGGAAACAGGCTCTCAAGCCCCTGCGCGCCCATCAAAGGCCCGCCGACCCCCGCAAATTCGACATTGGGCATCAACTGGCGCAGGCCTTCCATCAAGGCCCCGCCCAACCGGTCGCCCGACAGTTCTCCAGCGACCAGAAACACCTTCATCAGAGCGTCCGTCCCATTAGAAACAACCCGTTGTCATTTAGCGCTGCGAGGGTTTCAGCACGATCAATGATCATCACCTTGCCCGCCTCCACAACAATACCTTCCACACCGGCTGCCGCCGCTGCGGCAATCGTGCCCGGCCCAATGGCGGGCATGTCCACGCGCAGATCCTGCCCGCGTTTTGGGGCCTTCACAAACACGCCTTTGCCCCGCCGCAAATGCCGCGGGGTTTCGCTGACAAAGCGCAACAAAGCGTCTGTACCCTGCAACGTCTCAATCCCCAGGCACAGACCAGCCGCCACAACAGCACCCTGCCCCACATCCAGCGGTGAAAGCGCCGATAGAATGTCATAGGCGCGATCCGCATCGGCCAGCGCCTGTGTTGAGGGCGCAGCACCGGCCACCAGCCCGTCTTCGATGCACAGTTCCGGCAGCAGACTATGTGCCCCGACCACTTCAAAACCCTGTTCTTCAAAGACCGCAATGATCAGCCGCAAAATCGCATCGTCCCCGCCCTGCAACGCAGGCAGCAAGCGCGGTGCAATCGCCATCATACCGGCATCAAACCGTGTCGGATCAAGCGCGGGTCGGCCAAGCCCCCCTGCCATCACCAACTGCGTCACGCCAGCGTCATGCAGCGCAGCAAACAGCCCGCCCATTTCCTCAAACCGGTGTGTGTGCACTTGCCCGGTCATGGCGTGCTCGACACCCTCAAAGACCACACAATAGGCCTCAGGATTGGCAGCCGCCAACGCAAGCGGCAGATTGCCCCCGCCACATAGGATCGCCAGTTTGCTCATTTCAGCCTCGCCGGAAGTTAGGGCTTATCGTGGTGTCAGGAAGGAGCGATCCGTTTCGCCCAACACAAAGGCCACAATTTCCTGCACATAATCGCTGTCAGATTCGTCCCCCAGACGTCTTGCACGCTCAAGAAAAGCGCCTTCGCCCTGCGCAAGCATCTGAAAGGCCGCACGCAGCGCCGTGATATCCGCGCGCGCAACACCGCGACGCTTGAGCCCGACAAGGTTTAGCCCGTCCAGCTCGCCACGTGGGCCTTGTACAAGACCGTATGGGATCACATCGTTGGTCACCATTGTGACCGCACCGATGATCGCACCACGGCCGATGCGCACCCATTGATGGATGCCACACAGACCGCCAATGATCACGTCATCTTCGATGATACAGTGGCCTGCCACAGCGGCTGAATTCACCACGATCACACGATCACCGATCTGCGCGTCATGTGCGATGTGGCAGCCAGCCATGAACAACCCATCATCGCCCACGCGGGTCACGCCGCCACCGCCTTCGGTGCCGCTGTTCATCGTGACATGCTCACGGATGCGGTTGCGCTCACCAATGACGAGTTTGCTGGCCTCGCCATCAAACTTCAGATCCTGCGGCACTTCGCCAATCACCGAAAAGCTGAAAACCTCAGTCTCCGCGCCAATCTCTGTGTTGCCGGTCACCACCACATGGCTTTTCAGCACCACACCTTTGTGCAGCACGACATTTGGGCCCACCACGCAAAACGGGCCGACAACACAGCCCTCCGCGATGCGCGCGCCGTCTTCAATGACCGCAGACGCGTGGATCTGAGCGGTGTCAGAAATTCCCATGAGGCTCACTCCTTGGGCAAATCCATCATGGCTGTGAATTCAACTTCACAGGCCACTTCTCCGTCAACCGTTGCGGTGCCCGCAAACTTCCAGACCTTGCCGCCCGGCTTGCCGCGTGTTGTGGTCACGCGCATTTCCAGCACGTCTCCCGGCACCACCATGCGACGGAACTTACATTTGTCGATGCCCATGAAGTAGACCAGCAGCTCTTTGTCTTCCATGCCCAGCGAAACGCCAACCATCACCGCAGAGGTCTGCGCCATCGCTTCCACGATGGTGACGCCCGGCATGATCGGCTTGGACGGAAAATGGCCCTGAAAATGGGGCTCGTTCATGGTGACGTTCTTGATACCCGTCGCAGAGGCATAGCCGTCAATATCAACCACCTTATCCACCAGCAGAAACGGGTAGCGATGCGGAATGATCCGCTGGATCAGGCCAATATCGGCACTCTTAAGCTCTTGAGACATCTTGCGCTCCTGCTGCGTCTTGTTTGTTGAAGTAGCCCTAGCAATCCCAGAGGCCGGGGGCAAGCATACGACCGATTTGCCAAACCTCTAGGCCATACCTGAAAGGCGCGTCTGTTTTATTCTTCAGGCGTATCTGTCGCGGATGGAAGGCCATCTCCCAGAATTTGGTTGAGCCGTTTGATCGCCATCGGCGTGATATCGATCGCCGGATCGGACAACAGCACCTCCCGCCGCTCCAGGATCACACTGGCGCCTGCCTCTCGCATCAGATCCGTCAAAATCGGGCTGGCTGCGCGGATGAAGGCCTCTTCTTCCCGCTGCCGCTGCACCTCGATATTGCGGGACTTTTGCTCCTGTTCATTCCGGATCTGCACAACGCGCGCGTCAAAGGCATCGGCAACAGCGCGAAACGCCTTGGGATCCATCCCCTCGCGCTGATTGGTCAGCTCTCGTTCTTCTGCCGTCAACTCGGCCTGAATGCGCCGGTTCTCCGCCAGAAGCACCGCCTCTTCCGCTGCCAATTCCTGAGTCACCCGCAGGCCAAACAGAGATTGGGAGAACATCAAATCGCTGTCCACGGTCAAGACGGCTGCGGTCGGCACCTCTTGGGGCGCGCGCGCCTCCTCTTGCGCGAAAGTGGCGGGCGCTTGAAAAAGCCCCGCCACCACAATTGCAAAACCTGCTGCCAGTCGCCGCATCACAAATCAGAACTGAGCGCTGATCGTGAAGTCAAACGTCTGCTCGCGGTCAAAGTCTTCTTTCTGCAGCGCTTTGGTGAAGTTAAAGCGCAGCGGACCAATTGGCGTGGTCCAGAAGATCGACGCCCCGATCACGTGGCGCAGCGAAAAGTCTTCGCCCACCACATTGTTGGAGGTTTGATCCAGCCCCCAGAGCGAGCCGACGTCGTAGAAGAGACCACCACGCAGCCCCAGTTCCTCTGGCAGGCCAAGCGGGAATTCCGCTTCAAATCGCGCTACAGCGTAGAAGTTGCCGCCCAGAGCGTCGTCAAAGCCGGCACCCTGTTCACGTGGGCCAACACCATAAGGCTCAAAACCTCGGATGTTACGTGCTGTTACGATAAAGCGGTCATCAACACGGCTGTCGTCATCAGGCGAATACAGAGCGCCCCCTTCAAAGGTGGCACGCAATGTGACTTCTTCGTTCCAGGCCAGCGTCTCCGCAACGGCACGGCCGGTGGTTTCGATATAGGTGTAGTCTCCGCCGATGCCGCCAAAATCCTGGCTGAACTCAAGCAGCACACCGCGTGTCGGATCAAGACCAGACCGACGTGTGTCATAGCGATAGGTATATCCCAACGCGCTTTTCCAGATGTCGCCCCGCGCCGCTTCCTGGTTGATTAGCGTGCCGTCCAGCGACGGGTCCTCAGCGACACTCAAATCGGAGTTCACAAGCGAGTAGCGCAGCTGCATGCGGGAATACTCGCCCAGCTGGAAACCGATGGCCGGTGTGAAATCACCAACCGTGTTGGTGAAACGCGCGTCACTTGGTTCAAACTCGCGATAGGAGAGATTGAAACCCGCGCTCAGATCCCGCCCAAGGAAGGCTGGCTCCTGGAAGGACAGACCATAATCCACGATGTCAGAGGAGGTCGAGAACGACACACCAAGGTTCTGCCCACGTCCAAGGAAGTTGGACTCGCTAAACCGGACCGCAAGACCGAGGCCATCGTTCGTGGAGAAAGTACCACCCAAAGACAGCGAGCCGGTTGGCTGCTCTTCGACGTCCACATCCACAATCACCTGGCTTGGGCTGCTGCCCTCACGTGCATTCACTTCCGCAGAAGAGAAGAACCCCAACGCGCGGATACGCTCCGCACTCTCCCGGATCTCACGCGGGTTGAACGGGTCACCCTCCACAATACGGAACTGTTGGCGGATCACCTTATCCAGTGTGGTCGTGTTGCCCTCAATGTCGATACGCTCAACAAAGATCTTCGGACCACGGGTGATGACAAAATCTACATCCAGCGTCAGATCACGATCGTTGCGTGTGATGCGCGGCTCCACGCGGAGGAAATCTTGCCCCTGCTTCAGCGCAAAGCGCTCCATGCGCGCAATCGAGTTCTCAACCAGGCTCGGCGTGTAAACCACCCCCGGCTTCAGACGCAGGGTTTCCAGATACTCTTGCGGATCCAGTCCTTCGATATCGCTTGATGCGGTGATCTGGCCAAATTTGAACTGCTGCCCCTCTTCAACGTTAAACGTGACAAAATAGCTGTCGCGTTCGCGGGAAAGCTCGGCATTCACACTGAGGGTACGGAAATCCACATAACCGCGGGACAGGTAGAAATCGCGCAGAACCTGCTTATCGAATTCGATGCGGTCATTCACAAAGGTGTCTTGCTGGAAGAAGGCACGCAACAGGCCCGCCTGCTTGGTGCCCAGCACACGGCGCAGACGGCTGTCACCGAAGTTCTGGTTGCCCACAAAGCCTATGCGCTCGATCTCGACGATCCCGCCTTCAAAGACTTCAAACACCAGATCAGCGCGGTTCTCGCTGCGACGAATGATCCGCGGGGTCACACGGGCCGCCAGACGACCGGACTCCGCATAGGCCTGCGTAATGCGCGCGGCATCGCGCTCGGCAACCGTCGGGTTCAAAACGCGGCGCGGCTCGGACTCAACCAATCCCTCAAGCGCGTCGTCTTTCAGGCGTTGGTTGCCTTCAAAGCTGATGCGGTTGATGGTTGGGTATTCGGTCACCTTGATCGTCAGCGTATTGCCGCTTGGCACCAGCTCGACAGTCTCAAACAGGCCGCTTTCCAGCACTCTTTGATAGGCCGCGTTCAACTGGCCACCGGTCACCGGCGTGCCGGTCTGCAATCCCGCATAATTGGTAATCGCAGAGGACTCGATCCGCTGGTTCCCATCCACGCGAATGGAGCCAAAATTGTAGTTCTGGGCATGGCCAAGCGTTGGCAGTGTCATCGCTGCCGCAAAAGCCAGACCATAAATTCCTGTCACAAAACGCCTGCTCTGCGCCTCGTCACGGTCTTTGGTTGTTACCAAAGCACATGCTTGTTTGGTCATTCCCAAACTCCGAAGTATCCCTGTATAGCATGTGAGTAACGGGAATACCCGGCGTTGTCAAAACTGCAATGGCACGAAAATCGCCATTGTTTCCTATAGCCAACATAGCAAATTGTGGCGCACGCAGACTGCGACGCCACATCATCTTGTAACTCATTGAGATCAAAGGGCGCACACCAAACCGGGTGGTCTGCCCCTGTCATATCCCGGCGATCAGTGGATCAGGCTGCTGATGTAAGCCCCGATCAACAGGCCCACCACAACCGCCGACGGATAAAGGAATCTCTCCCAGTTGACATCAATCAACAGGCCAATTGCGCGATATCCACTTGTAATCGTTTGCATTTCCCACATCCCAACGCAGTATCGTTAAACAATAGTAACCTTAGAATAGGGCAAAATTTGGGCGCACAGATGATCTGCGCGCCCATATGGTTAACTCAGCCCCGCCAGAAAGCGGGTATCAAAAAACCTGTGATCAGGGGCAGAAAAGGTCGTTTGTCAGGCCAAACAGCATCATGCCCAGCACGATCATCAGACCACCCATCATCAGCACGCGCAGCACCCCATCAGCTGGCGGACGCCCTGCAACCGCCTCGTAGGCGTAAAACACAAGATGGCCGCCATCCAACATTGGAATCGGAAACAAGTTCAGCAATCCGATCGCGGTGGACAGCACCGCAATGAACCAGATGAAGCTCTGGGTGCCCTGGCTCGCCATCGCGGCTGAGGTCTGCGCAATCCCGACCGGGCCAGACAGGTTACAGCTGCTGATCGCACCGGTGACCATATGATAAAGCCCGCTCAGCGAGCCTTCCACGATCCGCACGGTCTGACGCGCGCCGGCCACAACGGCATCGCCAAACGGCAGGGCTTCGGTCGCAGGCTCAAAGGCCAGGCCGCCGCCAATCCCGATCCGCCAGTTGGTGACAAAACCGCCATCCGCCTGCGGCTCATCCACACGGCGGGGTGTCAGCGCAAATTCCTGTTCTTCACCGTCCCGCTGAACGGTCAGCAACAATGTGCGCCCTTCACCAGATTCCACCGCCTCTTTCAGCTCGGAGAACGCAACAATCGGCGTGCCGTCGATTGCCGTGAACACATCACCAACCTCAAGCCCCGCATTATACGCCGCCGAACGCGGTGCCAGCGAAAGCACCAAAGGCGGATAGAGATATGGCCCGGAGACCTCAATCTCTTCCCCCGCGCGGCTCACCACATAGGGCAGCGGATCCTGCTTTGCCATCTGGTCCCAGAAGTCATCAAATGCGCCGGGTTCATCAAAGGAAGGCAGCGTCTCGCCATTGATGGCGCGCACCACATCACCTTCCTGCAAGGTATATGGAGCATTGGGCAGATCGCGCATGTCACCAACAATTAGCTTGTCGCCCACCTGCCCGTTGGACATCATCACAGCGGCAAAAATGATCAACGACAGAATGAAGTTGAACACCGGCCCCGCCAGAACAGTGGCGGCCCGCGCCCAAAGCGGCGCGCCATGCATGGTGGCCCGGCGCTCGGCGTCGCTCATTTCCGCCATGGCCTCGCCATCCTTGCCGCTTGCGGCATTGGCGTCACCTTTGAACTTCACATATCCGCCCAGCGGGATCGCGGCGAGTTGCCATTGCGTGCCGCGTTTGTCTACGCGCGACCACAGCACAGGGCCAAACCCGATGCTGAACACATCCGCGCCGATACCGCTCCAGCGGCCAACGATGTAATGGCCGTATTCGTGGATCGCCACGATGATCGACAAGGCCACAACAAACCAAACAACTGTTAGGGCGCCGCTGCCGAAACTCGGGATTAGCGTCGAAATATCCAAATGCACGTCCTCTTTTTGGCGCTTCTGGCGGCCTTAAGCCATTTTTTGCATGATCTCATCCGCAGTCTTGCGGGCGAGATGGTCAGTTTCCATCACCGTATCAAGGCTCATTTCGGCATTCTTGAGGCAATGTGAGGGAGAAAGCTGCGCAAGCACCTCCTCCACCACCTCGGCCATCTGCAAAAAGCCAATGCGGTGATCTAGGAAGGCGTCCAGCGCCCGCTCTTTGGCGGCATTGAACATCGCCCCAGCATGCCCACCGATCTCCAGCACCTCATGCGCCAGCCGCAGCGCGGGGTAGCGCTCCAGATCCGGCGCGCGGAAATGCAATGAGCCGATTTGCGCCAGATCCAGTCGGGATACCGGCAGATCCTTGCGCTCCGGCCAATGCAACGCATAGCCAATCGCATGGCGCATGTCTGGCGGCCCCACATGGGCCATCAGCGCCCCGTCCTTGAAGCCCACCAGCGCGTGCACCAGCGATTCCGGATGCACAAGCACCTCGATCTGCTCATGCGCGCAGCCGAAAAATTCTTTGGTCTCAATGACCTCCAGCGCCTTGTTGAACATCGAGGCACTGTCCACGGTGATCCGCTGCCCCATGTTCCAATTCGGGTGGCTGCTGGCCTGCTCTGGCGTGGCGCGCGCCATATCTTCCAGGGTCCAATCCCGGAACGCGCCGCCGCTGGCGGTGATGATGATACGCTCCACCGCGTCCATGTCTTCACCGACGAGGCCCTGAAACACCGCAGAATGTTCGCTGTCCACCGGGAGGATACGACCGCCGTGTTTCTCAGCGGTGCCCATGATCAGATGGCCTGCCGTGACCAGAGATTCCTTATTGGCCAGCGCAAGGGTCGCCCCCTGCTGCAACGCCACCAGTCCCGGGGCCAGTCCCGCAGCGCCGACAATCGCGCTCATCACCCAGTCTGCTGGTCGTGCCGCGGCCTCTGCAATCGCCTTTGCCCCTGCCGCCGCCTCAATCCCGCTGCCTGCAAGCGCGTCGCGCAGATCACCAAGCAGCGCCTCATTGGCGGTCACCGCCACATCGGCCTTCAGCGCAATCGCATCTTCTGCCAGCTGCGCAATGTTCTGCCCGCCTGTCAGCGCCACAACATCATAAGCCGCAGGATCGCGCCGGATCAGATCAATGGTGTTCTGACCAATCGATCCGGTGGCGCCAAAAATGGAAACTTTTCTCATCTTACCAGTCTCTTGTCACCGGTTTTACGTTGCAGGCAATCCGAGAACGACGCCCATCAACAACACAAGCAGCGCGCCGCCCATCATCCCGTCAAAGCGATCAAGCAGGCCGCCATGTCCGGGGATCAGATTGGAGCTGTCCTTGATCCCGGTCTTGCGTTTCAACGCGCTCTCCGCCGCATCGCCCATCTGCGAGGCGAAGGAGGTCAGAATGCTCAGGACAATCAGGGTCGTGCCGCCAAAGGCCAAGCCCACACAGGCCGCGGCAACCCAGCCCGCGATCGTGCCGGACCAGGTCTTTTTGGGGCTCACCTTCGGCCAGAATTTCGGCCCGCCTATCATGCGCCCTGCGAAGTAACCCGCGATATCCGTCGCCACCACCACAGAGACAAGCCACAACAGCCAATAGGCCCCGCGCACATCACGCAGCACAATCAGCCCATAGCAGGCAAACATCAGGCCAATCGCGTAAGCGCCGTAAACCAAACGATATTTCTTGGCCTGACCTGCACCGACAAAGCCAACTGCCGCCAACACCGGCCCAATCGCCTGCCCCGGCAGCACATAGGTCGCCAACAGGGCTGCGGCGGCAATCACCGCAACCACGATGGCGCTGCGTCCGTCTCCGCCGTTCAGCATCCGGGTCAGCTCCCAGATCATCCCGGCACAGATCACGACGACCAGTTCATGGAACAGCACACCGCCCTGCCAGATGGCCACACCACCAACCAGAAGCATCACCAGCGCAGATGCGACCCGCGCTGGCAGATCCCCCCAGATCCCGCTGTCCTTCCCGGCGCTGCTCACGCGCTCACGGCTCCAAAGCGGCGATCACGGGTCGAATAGGCTTCCACCAGTTTGCGGAACTCCTCTTTGGAGAAATCCGGCCACAGCGTGTCGATAAATTCATATTCTGCATAAGCCGACTGCCACAGCAGGAAGTTGGAGATCCGCGCCTCACCGCTGGTGCGCACCACCAGATCCGGATCCGGAAGCACGCAGGTGTCCAGATACTTGGGCAAGGTCTCTTCGTTCACATCTTCCGGCTTCAGATTGCCAGCCGCCACATCCTGCGCCAGCCGCTGCGTGGCCCGCGCGACCTCGTCCCGCCCGCCATAGTTCAGCGCAATGGTCAGGTTGACGCCGGTGTTCTCTGCGGTCAGCTCTTCAAGCTCATCCATCAGGGCCTGCAGTTTCACGTCCAGCCCGGGGCGGTCGCCGATAAAGCGCACCCGCACGCCCTCTGCTTTGAGAGAGCGCGCCTCTTTGCGAATATACTGGCGGAACAGACTCATGAGCCCGGCCACTTCGGCCTGTGTCCGCTTCCAGTTCTCCGTCGAAAACCCAAAAATCGTCAGATACTCAACACCCAGCGGCGAGCAAGCGCGTACAATCTCTTTGACACGCTTGGCGCCTGCATGGTGCCCAAACAGCCGAGGCCGCCCGCGCGCCTGTGCCCAACGGCCATTGCCATCCATAATGATGGCCACATGTCGCGGGCCGGAACGTGTAGCGGTCGCGGGAAGGTCCTCAGCCATGTGCTTATACCTGCATGATTTCGGACTGTTTGTTTTCCAGCGCGCTGTCGACCTGCTTGATGTAGCTGTCGGTCAACTCCTGCACTTCGCCTTCCCAGAGCTTCTGGTCGTCCTCAGACATGCCGTCGCCCTTGGCTTTCTTGATCTGGTCCATGCCGTCACGACGGATGTTGCGGATCGCCACACGGGCGTGCTCGGCATATTGCGCCGCCACACGCGCCAACTCGGTGCGGCGCTCTTCGTTCAGCTCAGGGATCGGCAGCATCACGATGGTGCCGTTGGTCTGCGGATTGATGCCAAGGCCGGAGTTCATGATCGCCTTCTCAACCGCGCTCACCAACGATTTGTCCCAGACGTTCACGGTCACCATACGTGGCTCCGGCACGTTCACGGTGCCCACCTGGTTGATCGGCGTCTTGGAACCATAGGCATCCACCATCACCGGCTCCAGCATCGTGGCCGAGGCGCGGCCGGTCCGCAGCGAGGCAAATTCGGTTTTGAGAGCCCCCATTGCACCATCCATGCGGCGCGTCAGGTCATCGGTATCAAGTTCAAATTCTTGGTCAGACATTGCTGCTCTTCCAGTCTTTCATGTTCTGCTGGTAACGCTCATAGGCTATTGTCCATTCTTTGTATAGCACCGCACAGGGACGGTGAAGTCCCCTCTCCCCTACCTCTGCCAAACGCAGCCGTTTTGCCGCCTCTTTCTCGCGCGCCCTTTCTGCCGCGCTTGCCCAAGCTGTTATGAGACTTGCGCAAAGCCGCTCTGAAAGGTCGTTTTCCTCATCGCGATAGTACCTGATTATTTTTATAAGGATTCGAAAACCCCTATCTCAGGATACCTCCCATGAGCAGAATGATTCCCAATATGAGCGCCGGCGGACTGGACGCCCACAAACCAGCCGAAATCACCCGGCTGGTCAGACTGTCCGGCGTGACCAAAGCAGAAATGCCGCTTCTCCCGCTCATCACCCTCTCGATCCTTGGCGGCGCATTCATTTCCTTTGGTGCGCTCTTCTTCACCCAGACCACATCCGGATTTGCCGACATCAACGGCGCCCTCAAACTGATGGGCGGCATTGCGTTTTCCCTCGGCCTCATTCTGGTGGTCATCGGCGGTGCAGAGCTCTTCACCGGCAACACCATGATCGTGATGGCCTATGTGGACAAACGCATCACCACCAAAGCGCTCTTGCGCAATTGGGCGGTTGTGCTGGTCGGCAATGGGCTTGGCTGTATCGCTGTGCTGCTTCTGGTGCAGGGATCGGGCCTGTTGGATGGCTCCCACGGCACCCGCGCTGCGGCCATTGCCGAGGCCAAAATTGCCCTCACACCGCTGGAAGCTTTCTGCCGTGGCATTCTCTGTAATGCGCTGGTGTGTCTGGCGGTTTGGCTCGCGGTGTCAGCGCGCTCCACACTTGGCATGATCCTGTCCATCGTGTGGCCTGTCTCTGCCTTTGTGGCCATTGGTCTGGAGCACTCCATTGCCAATATGTACCTGATCCCCGCAGGCGCTCTGTCGGGTGCAGAGGTCAGCTTTGCCGCGCTCATGGGCAACTTGGTGCCGGTTCTGCTTGGCAATATCATCGGCGGTGCCGGGATCGTGGCACTTGCCTACCGTCTGGCCTACGGCCGCAACCTCGCGGATGAGCACCCTGTGCCTGCGGAATAACCCCAACTGGCAAAGAAAAAGCGCAGCGGGCCGAAACCTGCTGCGCTCCCAAAACATCTGATAAAGGCCTAGCCTCAGCTCACCTTCGTGTAGGTGCCCTTGCCGCCAAGAATGCCGCGGAACCCGCCCGGCTCATCCAGCGGGAACACGATCAAAGGCAGGTTGTTGTCACGCGCCAAGGCAATCGCACTCGCGTCCATCACCTTCAGGCGTTTGGTCAGCACGTCATCATAGCTGATCGCGTCAAAGCGCACCGCATCATCATGCTCTGCCGGGTCTTTGTCATAGATCCCGTCCACACCGTTCTTGCCCATAAAGATCGCCTCACAAGCCATCTCATTGGCACGCAGCGTCGCAGCCGTGTCGGTGGTGAAATAAGGGTTGCCGGTGCCTGCCGCAAAAATGCAGACCCGCTTTTTCTCAAGGTGGCGCACGGCGCGGCGGCGAATATAAGGCTCTGCCACCTCATCCATACGGATCGCGCTGATCACACGGGTGAAAACCCCGAGGCCTTCCAGCGCGCTCTGCATCGCCAGCGCGTTCATCACGGTGGCCAGCATGCCCATATAGTCCGCAGTTGTGCGTTCCATGCCTTGGGCCGCACCGGACAGGCCACGGAACACGTTGCCGCCGCCAATCACCATGCAAATCTCAACGCCCATGTCATGAACGGATTTCACTTCCTTGGCGATGCGTTCAATCGTGGGCGGATGCAGGCCGAAGCCCTGATCTCCCATCAACGCCTCCCCCGAAATCTTCAACATCACACGGTTAAAGGTCACCTCGGCGGGAACGGCGGCGTCGCTCATGTTGCACTCCATCTGCGCATCGTTTTAGGATTGCGCGCAAAATGTCGGAAAACGGGCGCGGGTTCAATGCGAGAGTTGCCTGCTTTCCGCACAAACTCTCAAAAGCCGGGCCACTTCATGCCATCTTTGCCATCCATCGCGCCGGATCAGCCGGTCCTGATCGCAGGCCCCACTGCCAGCGGCAAAAGCGCGCTCGCGCTGGAAATCTCCGAAACGCAGGGCGGCGTGATCGTAAATGCTGATGCAATTCAAGTGTTTGGCAATTGGCGCATCCTAACCGCCCGCCCCTCTGTCGAGGATGAAGCACGGGCGCCGCACCACCTTTACGGTCATGTTCCGAGGTCAGCAGAATATTCTGTTGGCCATTGGTTGCGCGATGTCGCCCCTCTTTTGAATGAGGGCCCGCGCCCGATCATTGTTGGCGGCACCGGCCTTTATTTTACAGCGCTCACCCAAGGATTGGCCGATATCCCCGCCACACCGCCTGATTTGCGCCTTGCCGCCAATGCGCGCGTCGCTTCGGAGGGATTCGAGGTGTTGCTGGCAGAGCTTGATTCTGAAACCCGCGCCCGCATCGACACCCAAAACCCGATGCGCGTACAGCGGGCCTGGGAAGTGCTCACTGCAACAGGCCGCCCGCTGGCAGAGTGGCAAGACGACACGCCGCCGCCCCTTCTGCCTCTTTCCGACACAATGCCGATTGTCTTTGACGTGGACAAAGACTGGCTCAACTCCCGGATTGCCCGCCGCTTTGATCTGATGTTGCAAGAAGGCGCTTTGGAAGAAGCCCGGTCAAACCTGGCCACTTTTGACCCGACGCAGCTTTCCGCCAAGGCCATCGGCGCGCCCGAGCTCATCGCCCATCTGCGCGGCACCCTCACTCTGGATGAGGCCCGCGAGCGCGCCACCATCGCCACGCGCCAGTTCGCCAAACGCCAGCGCACATGGTTTCGCTCCAAAATGTCCAAATGGCATCACTACAATCCAACCGATTGAAACTGCCCATCAGCCCGTGCAAGCGGTTCTCCACTGAAGCGCCTATTCTGATGGCAGAATCTGGCACAGATCGGTCTGCGTTAACCAAAAGCTTGCCCGAATCTATTCCGCCGCGCTTAAGTCCCCGCCAAGGTGACTGAGAAGACAATCAATATCCCGTCGTTCATGACGCGGCCCGGCATGGGGTCCAAACCGACGCAAGACGCCGCGCCCAAAGCCCCGTCCAAAGCCCTGCCCAAATCAATCAAACCACGCGCACCGCGCACCAAACGCGCTGCCTTGCGCCAACCGGATCAGCCGGTCTCCGACATCACCGTCACCAGTTTGGTGGGCGCCAGCCAGACCGCGCGCTGGAAGCTTGAACAACTGCATCAACGCGATCATCACATGGTGCTCTGGACCACACGCGGACAGGGCCGCGTGCTTCTGCATGGCCGCCGTCGCGGCTTCAGCGCCTATAATGTGATCTTTGTGCCTGCGGGACATCTGTTCTCCATCGAACTTGGCCCGCAAGTGCAAGGGCTGGCAACGCTGCTGCCAAACGACGGGCGCATCCTGCTGCCCGATCAAGCGCATCTGATCCGCTTAAACGACAGCGCCGAACAGGTTGAATTCACAGGCATTCTTGATGCAATGCGCCGCGAATGCGCCGACCTGCGCCCCTTGATGAATGACGCCTTAAACGCCCATGCGCAGCTGCTCTCCGTCGCGCTCCGGCGCGCCATCGACCGCGAAGCCCCGCCCCCGCGCGCCCGCGCCACCGAGCGGCTGGTGCGTCAATTCTGCGATCTTCTGGCGCAGGAGTTCACCTCGGGCAACCCCATGGCCTGGTATGCCGAGCAGCTCGACATCACGCCGACACATCTCACCCGCGTCTGCCGCCAGTCCGCCGGCATCACCGCCGCAGAAATGCTTTCACAAATGGTGCAACACCGGGCCCGCAGCCTGCTGATGGAAAGCGATCTGCCGATCAACCGCATCTCAGGCGCCCTTGGCTTTGGCAGCGCCGCCTATTTCACACGGTTTTGCCAGCAACACTTCGGCGCCGCCCCAACAAAGCTGCGCAAACAGGCACGCGGGATCTGAAAAGGGCTGATAACGCCGTACCTCTGTGGATCAAGCCCTAGGGCCAAGATCTGCATAGAGCTTTCGATAGGCACGGCATCGCATCACGTAAGTACAAATGCCCATCATCCCGCCATAGAAAACGGTCCAAATACCTACGGAGCGGAACATCAGGTCAGGCTCCAAATCCATCGTGAGATACTGCGCAACTGAAATTGTAAGACCAAAGGGCAAACCAAAGCTCAACATCCCTGACAGAACGACATGACGCATGAAGCCGCGATCAACCGTCTTCTGTAGATATCTGCGTGCAAGCCCCCCCATACTGGCATCACCGCCAATCGTCTCTCCATCCACAAGTATCTGACCGCGCAGCTTGTAGCCGTCCCATCCGAGACGCCCCTCCAAAACCACGCGATCGCCTTCGATCTCCAACGGAACGTTCAACCGCGCGCCTAAATCCAGCCAAGCAGATGTTTTGCCCGACACCACGATTGCGCCATCAACCTCGATCCATTCCCCACGGCTCTTATGAGGAAATAGAGACCAGTGATTGTGCAAGCGGATGCTGTGACCTTTGTGGTCTGCGGTCCAAGTTTTATGCGGCAAAGCGCACTCCTTTCACAGGATGAAAAACTTGGCTGGGATCACAAAGCGCGCCTGGCAGGTTTGAATGTTCGGGCAGCTCCCTCAGCCGCCCAAAATCTTGCGCACGTAGTTGCGGGTCTCTTTGAATGGTGGCACGCCGCCGTATTTCTCCACCGCATGCGGGCCTGCGTTATAAGCCGCCAGCGCCAACCGCCAGCTGCCAAACTTCAGATACTGCTGCTTGAGATAGCGCGCGCCCCCTTCAAGGTTCTGCTGAGGATCAAGCGGATCCACCCGCAACGCCCGCGCGGTGCCGGGCATCAACTGCGCCAACCCCAACGCCCCTTTGTGGGATTTCGCTTTGGCGTTCCAATTGCTTTCCTGCTGCACCAGCTTCAGGAACAGATCAACCGGCACCCCATGCAGCAAGGCCGCCTCCCGCGCCATGGCGAGATAAGGCCCACGGTATCTGCCGTTGTAGCTGCCATCCCCCCACTTGGAGGGGGTATAGACCGGCTTGGGCTTGAGACGCACCGAATTGCGGTATTGCTCCGCTGCCCGACCATCCAGCACCCGTGTCTGATTTTTGAACAACCGGGCCTGAGACTTGCTTGAAACAGATTGCGCCGCTGCCGTGCCGACCGTCAGACCAGCAACCACCACCGCGCCCACAAGCGCCCCCAAACTCCGTGCCATGATCCTGCGCATGTGCGCCCGCTCCACCATGATTCCGAACTTTTCTATATCAAATCGTGAAATTTTTTCCAGACACAGCCCCGTCATCTGGAAATTCCATCGCCCGGAGTGACCCGCAAACCCAGCTTTTCCACAAGAAACTGCTTCCCATTCGCGACTTGCGGTGGTGTATGGTGATCCAAATCGACTGATAGAATCCGTGGGAGTGATAGGCGTATGGCCGGATCGGTGAACAAAGTAATTCTCATTGGCAACCTGGGCCGCGACCCAGAGGTGCGCTCGTTCCAGAATGGCGGCAAGGTCTGCAACCTGCGCATCGCCACCTCTGAAACCTGGAAAGACCGCAACACCGGTGAGCGCCGCGAGCGCACCGAATGGCACTCTGTTGCAATCTTCCAGGAAGGCCTGGTGCGCATTGCAGAGCAATACCTGCGCAAAGGCTCCAAAGTCTATGTTGAGGGCAAGCTGCAGACCCGCAAATGGCAGGATCAATCCGGTCAGGATCGTTATTCCACCGAAGTTGTGCTGCAGGGCTTTGACGGCGTTCTGACCATGCTCGACGGCCGCTCCGGTGGCGAAGGCGGCGGTGGCGGCGGCTTTGGTGGCGGCGGTGGCGGCTACGATCAGGGCGGCGGCTACGGCGGCGGCTATGACCAAGGCGGCGGTGGCGGCTTTGGCGGCGGCAATCAGGGCGGCGGCGCCCCAAGCCGTGACATGGACGACGAAATCCCGTTCTAAGCCTCCGCGGCAGACGGACAGATATTCAGAGAGGGTCGGCATCCGCCGGCCCTTTTTTGTTGCCCCCACGGCCTGTCACATCCGGAAATGCGGACTTGCCAGAACCTTAAAACTAAGGGACACTCAATGTCAGTACGCACTCATTTCTGTTAGAGAGTTCATGGTTGAGTTGGGTGGTGCACCACGAGGGCATACCCTCAAAAGCACCGACGAGCGCGTGGTCTCTCTGCAAAGTCATACTTACGTATCAGGGAGATAGACGTGTTTTCTAAATCTATCAAAACAACTGCCGCAGCGGCGCTATTGGCGACCTCGTCAACCGCGCCGGCCATGGCCAGCGATCTCGGCGCCGCCATTGCAGGTGCCATTGTCGGTGGTGCCATCGTTTCGAGCGCCCAAAAGAACAAAGCCAGACAACGCTCCAGCGCTGCCTATTACTCCGCCACCCGCGCCCAAAACCGCGAAACCCAGAGCGCGCTCAACTATTTTGGCTTCCCGGCTGGCACGCCGGATGGTGTGCTTGGCGCGCGCTCCCGTTCCGCAATTATTCAATATCAAAGCTACGTCGGCTTTCCGGCCACAGGTCGCCTCTCGCCCTACGAGCGTGATTTCCTCGTATCCTCCTACAACCGCGCACAGGTTGGCGGCCCGCAGGTGGTGAAAGCCATGCAGACCCATCAGCACGGCGTGCGCAGCCTGCTCACCACCTGGTATGCTGAGGTTCACGGCGGCCCCTCCGGCACGATCTATGGCGGCATGCCGGTTGAGGTCTCAAACGCCATCGACGAGGTGGCACAAAGCTCCGATCCAAGTGCCGAGCAGCTTCTGCAGCGCTCCGGCTTCATCCAGCTGGCCGACCTCAATGGCGACGGCAAAACCGACTACATTCTGGACACATCTGTCTCCGGCAGCGCCTATTGGTGCGGGGCCAAAGACTGTACTGTGATGGTCTTTGCCTCAGGCCCCAGCGGCTTCACCCGAAACGACTTCCTCAGCCATGTGGCGACACCAACAAGCTTCTCTTGTCACCAGTCCACCTGCCGCCTGAACGACTCAGCCACACCCCAGGTTGCCGCCGCACCTGAAGTGCCGGTTGTCCCGGCCCCCGCAGCGCCGGTGACTGTCCCGGCAACGGCCCCCGCAACCGTGCCCGTCGCTGCGCAGGAGCCCGCGGCCCAGAGCCTCACTCTCTTCCAAACTGCGCAACCCGCCGCGCCGGAAAAATCTCTCGCAGGCTATTGCGGCAAGGTCGGTCTGCTCACCAGCTCCAACGGCGGTTTCACCACGGTCTCCAAGATCACCGACCCCGATTTTGTGCTGAGCGAGCAATTCTGCCTCGCGCGCACCTACACGGTGGCCAATGGCGAAAAGCTCATGCAATCGGTGCAGGGTGCCACTCAGGCGCAGGTCGATCAGCAATGTGACGCTTTCGGCCCCGTGCTTGCGCCCTATGTGGGCAAACTCTCCACCGCCGCCCCTGCCCAACTGCTGTCTGAGGTGCAGAGCTTTGTGTTGAACTCCAATATGTCGCTGGAACAGTTGCAGGACACTGCGCAAATCTGCCTCTTCTCGGCCTATCGCCGTGATGACATGCAGGTGGCTCTTGGCTCTGCGCTGATCATGTCCGCCATCGGCCAGAAGCCTTACGGCGAGCTAATCGCCCATCACCTGCAACATGGCTTTGGGGTCGCCACCAACACCGATCAGGCGCAGGCGTGGTACACCTCCGCGATTGACGCTCTGAACAATGGGGCCGAGCCGGTCTTCGCTCCGGGCCAGACCGAGCGCACCGCGCTTCTGCAGGCCGCAGTGCTGGCCGATTCCGGTGCCGCGCCTCTGGTGCAGCCTGCAGCCGCATTGCCAACAATCTCGCTTGGCGACTGAGTCAAACGCCGACCTCTGAAAACCCGCTCAAAGCCCCGGCCCGCCTCTCGCAGCCGGGGCTTTTTTCTGCCAATTGCACAGGATTGCGCCAAGCCCCTACCCCCTCGCGCAAATGCTGCCTATGTTAAGAAAAACAGCATCAACGTGAGGACAAAGCGTGTCTGACTATCCCAATTTTGACCGCGCGCTTGAGGCGCGTCTGGTCGCCTATTGCGCCATCGACAGCCAAAGCAACGAACACTCAGAAACCACGCCATCCACCGAAATCCAGCTCGATGTCTCCCGCCATCTGGTGGCCGAGCTTGAACGCATTGGCGCATCAGACGTGACCCTCACTTCTTATGGTGCCGTGCTCGCCACGGTCCCGGCAACAGACTCTGACGCGCCGACCATCGGCTTTTGCGCCCATGTGGACACCGCCCCGCAGTTCAACGCCACCGGCGTCAAACCGCGCGTGATCCATGGCTGGGACGGCACCCCCATCACCTATCCAGACAATCCTGATCTGATCCTCTCCCCCGAAACCTCGGCCTATCTGTCTGGCAAAGAGGGCGAAGACATCATCACCGCCTCCGGCCTCACCCTGCTGGGCGCTGATGATAAGGCGGGCATCGCGATCATCATGACCATGGCTGAGCACCTGTTGACCACACCGGGCCTCAAACACGGCAAGGTGCGCCTCGCGTTCACGCCAGATGAGGAAATCGGGCGCGGTGTGCACCCTGATCTGCCCGGCGATTTTGGCGTGGATTTCGCCTACACACTGGACGGCGCCCAGCGCGGCACAATGGAGTATGAAACCTTTTCAGCCGACGGCGCGGTGGTGACCATCACCGGCACCTCCGCCCATCCGGGCTATGCGAAGGACAAGATGACCAACGCGCTGCATGTGGCGGCTCAGATCATCTCTGAGCTGGATGAGGTCGGCACCACGCCGGAAACCACCGATGGCCGCGAAAGCTTCACCCATATCTACGCTCAGGAAGGTGGCAGCTCTCAAACCACGCTCCGGTTTATCCTGCGCGCCTTTGAGATGGACGATCTGGAAGCACAGGCCACCCGCCTCAAAGCCGCCTGCAGCAAAGCCGAGGCCGATTTCCCCGGCGCCACAGTGACCTGCGACATCACCAAACAATACCGCAACATGCGCTATTGGCTGGAGAAAGACATGACCCCGGTGGAGCTCGCCCGCGACGCCATTCGCGCAGAGGGGCTTGAGCCAAAATCCGTGCCCATTCGCGGCGGCACCGACGGCTCTCAGCTCACCGAGAAAGGCGTGCCCTGCCCCAATATCTTCACCGGCATGATGGAGATCCACGGCCCGCTGGAGTGGATTTCGGTGCAGGACATGGCCAGTGCCACCCGCGTGATCCTCAATTTGGTGCAGCGCAGCGCCTAACGCGTCATCCACCCCCACACGACCCGCCATTACCTGCTGGCGGGTCTTTGCCGAGGCCACGACAGCTCACAGCTTCGTGAACATCCGTGAAATTGTCGCTTACGTAACCCTCCCATTAAAAACAAATGGGAGAAGACAATGAACTTTTTCGAAGCCTTCTTGAAGCGGTTGCTGGAGCGCCTCAATCTCCATAACCCCGAGCCCGCACCGCCCCCTGCACCAACGCAAACCATTGCAGAGATCGCCTCGACCAACGGAAACTTTGATATCCTGGTCGCTGCACTGAACGCAGCTGGTCTGACCCAGACATTCCTCGACCCCGGCGATTTCACCGTCTTTGCCCCAACCGATGAAGCCTTCGAAATCCTGGCACGTGACACGTTGGGCATCGACACCACCGGCCTCTCAGAAACCCAAATCGCAACAGAAATCGTCAACGCTGTGGGTGTTCCGACGCTCACCAATATTCTCTTCTACCACGTGCAGGCTGGCAGCAGCTCCCTTGAGGATGTGCAAAACAGCGGTTCGGTGGACACGCTGCTGGCCGACGCAAGCTTTGGCGTGGACGGCGACACGCTCAATGACGCTGACCCCGATGTGGAAGACCCGGAATTTGTCGAGGGTCTCACCGACATTCAGGCCACCAACGGCGTGATCCATGTGATCGACCGCGTGCTGCTGCCCATCGACGTGGCCGAAGCCAACGCGCAGCCCACCATTGCGGACATCGCCTCCGGCAACCCCGCCTTTGAGGCACTTGTTGGCGCGCTTGTTGCCACAGGCTTGGTCGACCTCTTCACCGATCCCAACAATGATTTCACCGTCTTTGCCCCCACCGATGATGCCTTCCGCGCATTGGCCGAAGAGTTGGGCGTTGACACCACGGGCCTTGCCGACGCCGATTTGCCCGGCGCAATTGTGGGCGCCGTTGGCATCGATCTGGTGCGTGACGTGCTGCTCTACCACGTGCAGGCGGGCGGCAAATCCCTTGCCGACATTCAGGAAGGTCGCCTTGTGGAAACAGCACTTGAGGGGGGCCGCTTTGTGGTTGATGGCAACAGCCTCAACGATGCCGATCCCGGCCGTGCCAACCCCAACTTTGTCGAAGGTCTTACCGACATCGAAGCCTCAAACGGCGAAATCCATGTGATCGACTCCGTGCTCCTGCCCATCGACATTGCCGATGTCTCCCCTGTCTGGGACCGCGGCTCCTTCGGCGATGACGTGCAAATTGGCGGCGCGGCGGATGACTATCTCAGCGGTGGATTCAAAGGCGACGACATCCAGATCGGCGGCGCGGGCAATGACCGCATGTATGGCAGGCTCGGTGATGACATCCAGTTTGGCGGCAGCGGCAATGATCGCATGTTCGGCGGCTGGGGTGACGACCGCATGGTAGGCGATGATGGCAATGACTACATGAAAGGTGGTCGCGGCAATGATCTGATCGATGGCGGCGACGGCAATGACGTCCTGCGCGGCGGCAGTGGCCATGACACGCTGATTGGCGGCGAAGGCGACGACAAGCTGCATGGCGGCTGGGGCGCGGATGAGTTCAACTTCACCACGCTCAGCGGCGATGACACCATCAGCGATTTTGGCTGGCATGACACCATCGTGGTGAGCACAACTGACTTCGCCGATTACGCGGCCATCATGGACAACACCGCTTTCAGCGGCCGCATCGCCACCATTGAAGGCGACAACGGCTCCATCACGCTGCATTCGCGCTATCTGGACGAAAGCGACTTTGTCTTCATCTGATAGAAAACCCCGTGTGAGCCGGCACCGTCCGGCTCACATCACGGCGCACAAGTAGGCCTTAGCGGTTCGCCAGCTCTTGCACCAACAAATCGCGCACCACATCCCGTGGCACATCCGCCGTCACAAAGGCATTGCCGATCCCACGCGCCAGGATGAAGCGCAGCTGACCATCGACAACCTTCTTGTCCTGCCCCATCAGATCCAAAAGCGCATCCGCATCCGGCAACTCGCCGTCGATGTCCTTCAGATCCACCTTCATGCCCATCTCACGCAGGTGCTGACGCACGCGGCTCGGATCTTCCTGCGAACACAGACCCAGACGCGCGCTCAACTCAAACGCCAGCGCACAGCCGACAGCCACACCTTCCCCATGCAGCAGACGGTCGCCATAGCCCGTCGCCGCCTCAAGCGCGTGACAGAATGTATGCCCAAGGTTCAGAAGCGCGCGATCCCCCTGCTCGGTCTCATCGCGCATCACAATCTCGGCCTTCATCTCACAGGAGCGTTTCACCGCAGCAATCCGCGCCTCCACGTCACCTGCCGCAAGCTTCGGCCCCAGCTTTTCCAGCCACTCAAAGAATGCCGCATCGCCAAGCAGGCCGTATTTCACAACCTCGCCATAACCGGCGAGGAAATCGCGCGGCGTCAGCGTGCCCAGCACATCAATATCTGCCAGCACCAGTTTGGGCTGATGAAACGCGCCCACAAGGTTCTTGCCCAAGGGGCTGTTGATCCCGGTCTTACCACCAACCGAGCTATCGACCTGCGCCAAAAGGCTCGTCGGGATCTGCACAAAGCCCACACCACGGCGCAGGATCGCTGCGGCAAAGCCGGTCAGATCCCCGATCACACCGCCCCCCAGCGCCACAACAAGATCACGCCGCTCCACACGCTGCGCCAGGAGCCACTCCACAGTTTGCTCCAGATGCGCCCAGCTCTTGGTGCTTTCGCCCGCGGGCAGCACCAGCGCTTCCATGCTGATCCCCTCACTCGCCAACCCGGCCCGCAGGGCCTCCAGATGCAGCGCCGCGACGTTTTCGTCGGTGACAACACAGACCTGTTTGCGCGCCAGCATTGGCCCGATCAGCGCGCCTGCCTGTGCGAGCAACCCGGGGCCGATGTGAATGTCATACGCGCGCCCCTCAAGGCCAACATGCACCGTTTCCATCATCACTCTGCCCCTTCCAAAACGTCTGGGCGCTGACCTGTCAAAGCGTCAGCCACCCGTGCCGCCATTTCCTCAATGCTCAAGCCTGCCTCTGCTGCCACCGGCAGATCGGCAAGGCTATAAAGCGGCACTCGCGCCGCATAGATCTCTTCCAGCGTCTTGCGTGGATTTTCGGTGCGCAACAAAGGCCGCGTGTCCTTGTGTTTCACCCGCGACCACAACAGATCCACATCCGCATTCAACCACACAGCCACGCCGCGCTCGGAAATCACATCGCGGTTGGCTTCGGCCAGATAGGCCCCGCCACCGGTGGACAGAATGCAACGTTCCTCATCCAGCAGGCGCGCAATCACCTGGCTCTCTTTCTCGCGGAAAAACGCCTCACCGTCGCGGGCAAAAATCTCGGCAATGCTCATGTTGGCTGCCTTCTCGATCTCCGCATCCGAGTCGATGAACGGCACATCAAGTTTCGCTGCCAAAGCCCGTCCAACGGCGGTTTTTCCCGCCCCCATCATGCCCACCAGCACGACGGTTTTTTTCAGTTCATAGCCCATGAAACGCCCACAATCGGCCAAGCCTTGCCCAAAATTAAGATTTCGGCATTGAATGACGTGATCTTGTGCAAAAGGCCAGTTATAAGTTGAAAAAAACGGGCAGGAAATTTGAGAGGACTCATGGGCAAAGTCATTCGGGCCTTATTGGTTCTATTCGTCTTGGCGGCGCTGGCATTGGTTGCATATGCCTACGTCGGACCAATCTTTGGGGCTGATTTTTCCGCTCAACAAAACGAAATCCGCATCCCAGTCGAGCTGCAAGGCGAAGAATGAGCGTTCTGCGGGCTTTGGGCACATGGCCCTTTCTGATCGGCCTCGCCGCCGTGCCTGGCGTGGCGCAGGAGGCGCCGCTGTCAGCCATCGAATGGCTGAACCCAACCCCTACCGTGACGCTGGACATCGGTCTGCCGCAAGGGGAACCGCCTGTCTCCCAAGGCCTCAGCACCCCCAACATCAAAGTCACCTCCCTGGATGACAACGGCCACGACGCCACCGGCCTCCTGCCTTCTTCAGTCACCGGCCTTCCGGCCTCACTCTGGTCGGCCTCCCGCGCGTCCAAACTCAGCGATCTTGTCAACGCCCAGCGCCCCGATGTGCTGCCAGCGATGCAGGCGCTTCTTTATACACTTCTCTTGGCAGAGGCCGACGCACCACGCGATGCCGGAGTCGCCAACGAGCTGCTGATCGCGCGAATCGACAAGCTTATCGAGATGGGCGCGCTGGAACAGGCCGGAGCCCTCATTGAGCGCGCAGGCGCAGACACGCCCGCGCTGTTTGCGCGTTGGTTTGATGTGACACTCTTGATGGGTGAAGAGCAACGCGCCTGTGACGCCCTGATGCAAGCCCCGCATCTGGCCCCGGATTACGCCGCCCGCATCTTCTGCACTGCCCGCTCCGGAGACTGGCGCGCCGCAGCGCTGACACTGGATTCCGCCAAAGCGCTGGGCCTCATCTCTGAGGAGATGGACGCGCTCCTTCTGCGCTTTCTGGATCCTGACCTCTTTGAAGGCGAGCCGCTTCTGGTCGCCGCAGGGCCGGTGACCCCGCTCAAGTTCCGCCTCTATGAGGCAATCGGCGAAACCCAGTCCACCACAGGCCTGCCCCGCGCCTATGCCCATGCCGATCTGCGCGACACCGCAGGCTGGAAAGCACAGCTTGAGGCCTCCGAGCGTCTGGCGCGCACCTCCGCGCTCCATGAAAACCGCCTGCTTGGGATTTACTCAGAGCGCAAACCTGCCGCCTCCGGCATGATCTGGGATCGCGTCGCCGCGCTTCAGGCCTTTGACGCGGCGATCAGCAGCAATGACACCGCCAAAGTGGCCGACACGCTACCCTCGGTTTGGGCCGCCATGCAGCAGGTCCACCTCGAAGTGCCCTTTGCCCGCATCTATGGCCCGCTGCTTTTGAAGCTCCCACTGCAAGGTGTGTCCGCCCGTCAGGCCCGCGACATTGCGCTCTTGTCGTCAGACTATGAACGCGCCGCCCGCAGCGGTCCGCGTGATTTCCTTGCCGGTCTTGCGCTGGGCGCTCCGCCGCGCATCACCACAGATCCCGTGCACCGCGCAATTTCCGATGCTTTCCATGGCGCAGGGGTGCCGCAGGAAATCTCCACCATGCTGGCACGCGGCCAACTAGGCGAAAGCATCCTCACCGCCATGTCGCTGATGGACGACGGGGCGGCAGGCAACCTTGGCGCTTTGACCGAAGCTTTGGCCACTTTCCGCGCCGTCGGCTTGGAGGACACCGCCCGCCGCGCTGCCCTTCAGGTCGCGCTACTGGATACGCGGGGCTAGCAGGCGCATGGCTCCCAGCTCCCAAAGCCTCTGGATCGAAACCTTTCTGGAAGCCCAGGCTGCAGAGCTTGGCGCCTCTCCCAACACGCTGGCCGCCTATATGCGCGACCTCACCGCCTTTACGGATTGGGCCAAACGCAAGCAGGTCACCTTTGAAACCGCCACACAGGCGCAAATCGAAGATTTCCTGCTGTTTTGTGATGCCGAAGGCCTTGCACAGGCCACACGCGCGCGGCGGCTCTCCGCCCTCAAACAACTGTTTCGCTTTGCCTTTGAAGAAGGCTGGCGCGACAGCAACCCGGCCATCCAGATCCGTGGCCCCGGTCGCTCCAAACTCCTGCCCAAGACCCTTGAGGTGACCGAGGTCGACGCCCTGTTGGCAGCAGCGCAAGAAACGGGGCGCACTCCGCAGGACCGCCTACGAAACACCTGCCTGATGGAGCTGCTCTACGCCACCGGTATGCGTGTCACCGAGCTTGTCAGCCTTCCGGTCGCCGCCGCGCGCGGCAATCCGCAGATGCTTCTGGTGCGCGGCAAAGGGGATAAGGAACGCATGGTCCCGCTTTCCCCGCCCGCGCGCGAAGCCCTCGCTGTCTGGCTGTCAGTCCGCGACAAAGCCGAGGAAGAAAAACGCACCAAAGGCAAACACGCCTCGCTGTTTCTCTTTCCCTCACGCGGCGCGCTCGGCCATGTCACACGCAACTGGTTTCACACGCTGATCAAAGATCTTGCCATCACCGCAGGCGTGCCACCTAAAAAGGTCACGCCACACACGCTGCGCCACGCCTTTGCCACCCATCTGCTGGCCAATGGCGCCGATCTGCGCGTGATCCAGACGCTTCTGGGGCACGCCGATCTCTCAACAACCGAGATTTATACCCACGTTCTGGATGAACGCCTGCACGAACTGGTGACCACCCATCACCCGCTTGCGCGCGAGGGCGAAAGCCGCTCGGACAGCGGCACCCGCAAATCCTCCGGTAACACATCTTCAGACGGCCAATAGCCGCTCACCAGCCCCTCGTGGTAGCCTTGGGTAAGCCCAGCCTCTTGCATTTTTGCAAAAGCTTGCCCGGCATCATAAGCCAGATCACAGATTTTCAGCGCCTGTCCGTCAAAAATCGCAAAGCGCGTGGATTGGCGGCCATCATGTGGCGGCATCCCGACCACCCCGGCATTGATCCAGCGCACCGCGCCGATCCGCCGTTCAAACGGAATGCCACAATGCCCTGCCAGCACCACATCGACCGGGCCAACCTTATCCGTCAGCGCAGCGATCTCCTCGGCAAAAGCGGCCTCCGGTGATGTTGACCACAGGAACCGCGCCACATCCGTGACACCGCCATGGATCACCGCCACCCGCTGTCCTGCCAGCTCGAAACAAACGATCTCCGGCAGACCCGCCATCCAGCCCCGCGCTGCATCGTCAACTTGCTGGGCGGCAAAGCCATACCATCCGGCGGAAAGCAGATCACAGACCGTGCCCTCTTCAAAGCCGCAGCCGCAATCCGCCGCACCGCTGGCCAACTGCAGCTCACAATTGCCCGCAACAACAACCGCACCGCTGTCGCGCACCGCGGCCACCGTTTCCGCAGGCTGGCCGCAATAGGCCACTACATCCCCGGTGCAAATCAGATTGCGCCCCGAAATGCCGCGCGCTTTGGCCTCTCCCAAAACCGCCTCTGTGGCCTGCAAATTCGAATACGGCCCGCCAAATACCAGCACCGGTCCATCAAGCCTGCCCAAATCCTGCATCCACTGCGCCTTCCCTAAGTTCGTGACCCTGCTCTAGCGCAATAGCGCGCGCCGACCCCAATCACAAATCCGCCAACGAAATGCGCCCCCCACGGACAGCCAAAACAAAAGGCCGAAGCAAACGCCCCGGCCTTTCAAATGCGCCACGATTGCAGAGCATTATTTGTATTTTGCCACCATCTGCGCCTGGGTGCCATCTTCCATCATGGACGCCATAGCCGCATCAATCTTTGCGACGGTCTCCGCCGGTGTGCTCTTGGAGCAGGCAATAAAGAACTCATCGCGGGACACTTCCAACGCCATCTCAAGGTCGGCATTTTGCGCGGTAATAGACTTCGCGCCATCTTCGCCAAGGATGACGTAATCAAGACGCCCAGCGCGCAGTTTCTTCAGCGTTTTGTCCAGATCTGGCGCTGTGTCCACCTTTGCTGCCCCAAGCCCGTTTAGCAATTCAACGGTAAAATCTCCGACCTGCGTGCCAATGGCTTTGGTCAGCGCCACGTCCAATGTCGTTACATCTGTGTTTTCACCGGCGCGCTGCACCAGATAGGTGCTCTCGACATACATCGGACCAGCCCATTGAAACTTGGGTTCCCGCTCTTCAGTGCGCGCGGTCGAAAACACACAGGTGTTTTCATTCTTTTCCGCCAGCACAATGGCGCGGGTCCATTTTGTGATCTCCACCGAAGAAGTCAGTGCCGCACGGTTCGCCACCTCATGGATCAGATCAATGCCATGACCAACCGCCTCGCCGTTTTCCATCCAGGAATAAGGCGCATAGTCTTCGGTCAAAAATGCCACATCGGCATCACCTGCCATCGCAACAGCTGGCACAGCCATCGCGCAGAAAATAAGGGCTTTCATAAGCCTGAGTCTCCCACTTCTAACTCTGAGCCGCCCATTTAAGCGCGCGGTATAAAATAACTCTTAACCGCGCCGCGCCCCCTTGATCCGCCCTGCCCCTGCACCCATAACCAATTTGACCAGTCAAACGAGGATCTTATGGAGCCCGCATCGTCCATCGACACCGCATTTTGGATCACCGCCGGGGTAATCCTCTTTTTGCTCATGCTCTCGGGCTTCTTTTCGGGCTCTGAAACCGCGCTCACTGCGGCCTCGCGCGGCAAGCTGCGCACGCAGGCCGACAAAGGCAGCCGCGGCGCACAGCGCGCCCTTGCCGTCACCGAAGACAGCGAACGCCTGATCGGCTCCGTGCTCTTGGGCAACAACCTCGTCAACATTCTCGCCACCTCGCTGGCCACCGCGCTTTTCACCCGCGCCTTTGGCGAAAGCGGCGTGGCTATGGCCACTTTGGTCATGACCCTGCTGGTGTTGATCTTTGCCGAGGTGCTGCCCAAAACCTACGCCATCACGCGGCCCGAAGATGCCGCCTCCACCGTCGCTGGCCCGATCAGCCTTGTGGTCACCGTCTTCTCCCCCGTGGTGGCTGCTGTGCGTATCTTGGTGCGCACTGTGCTGCGCCTCTTTGGGGTGGAGATCGACCCGGACAGCCAGATCCTCGCTGTGCGTGAAGAAATCGCGGGCGCCATTCAGCTTGGCCACTCCGAAGGCATTGTCGAAAAAGAAGACCGCGACCGCATCTTGGGCGCGCTCGATCTCTCTGACCGCACGGTTGAGGAAATCATGTTGCACCGCTCCGGCATCGAGATGATCAACGCCGATGACAGCCCCGCCGACATCCTCAACCAATGTCTGGAGAGCAATCACACCCGCCTGCCCGTCTTTAAGGATGAGCCGGAAAACATCATTGGTGTTGTGCACGCCAAAGACCTCTTCCGCGCCATGTACCGCCGCGTGCGTGAGGCGGGCACCTCGCCTGAACGCATGACAGACATTGTGCTCGATGAGGTCGCCAAAGAGCCTTATTTCGTGCCAGAAACCACCGCACTTGACGATCAGATGCGCGAATTTCTGCGCCGCCACGCCCATTTTGCGCTGGTGGTGGATGAATATGGCTCCCTGCAGGGCCTGATCACGCTGGAAGACATCCTTGAGGAAATCGTGGGTGAGATCACCGACGAATTTGACGAGGACGGCGACCACAAGATTGGCAAATCCGAGGATGGCCAGTTCCTGATCGAGGGAGCCATGACGATCCGCGATCTCAACCGCGCCACCGATTGGAACCTGCCCGATGACGAGGCCAACACCGTGGCGGGTCTGGTGATCCATGAGGCCCAGATGATCCCCACCGTGGGGCAGGTCTTCTCCTTCCATGGCTTCCGTTTCGAAGTCACTGGGCGCGAGGCCAACCGGATCACCGACCTCAAGATACGCCCCCTCTGATGCAGAGGACCACTCGGCACGTAAGGCTGCACCAAAAATGAACAACATCAAAGGCAGCCTGCTTGTCATTGCCTCCATGCTGGGCTTTGCCACCGCTGACATGTTCATGAAACAGCTGACCGGGTCGCTGCATCCCGGTCAGGTGCTGATGGGGCTGGGCCTCGGCTCTGGCTTGATCTTTCTCACGATCATTCTGGCCACCCGCGCACCCCTCTTTGCGCGCCGGCACTGGACCCCGCGTCTGCTCCTGCGCTCCGCCGCCGAAGCCGCCAGCGGCGTCATGTTCACCTTGGCCCTGTCGCGCATCGACCTGTCCACCGCCGCCGCCATCTTTCAGGCCATGCCGCTGATCCTCACCCTATTGGCCGCGCTGTTCCTCGGGGAAACCGTCGGTTGGCGACGCTGGAGCGCCCTTTCCATTGGCTTTGCCGGTGTGCTGCTGATCATCCGCCCCGGCCTCGGTGGATTTAACGCCACGGCCTTTCTGGTGCTCGGCGCAGCGCTCGGGATCGCGATCCGTGACATCCTCACACGACGCATAGATCTTCAGGTCTCGTCCCATGTGGTCGCCCTGCAAGGCTTCTTGGGCTTTCTGATTGCGGGCACATGTCTGCTGGGATTTTCCGGTGCCAGCGCCGCCCCGCTCGCCTTGGGAGAACTCACTCGATTTGCGGGCGCAGCCCTCTTTGGCGCGGCAGGATACTGGGCCATCGTCACAGCCATGCGCGTCGGCGAAGCCTCAGCCGTCGCACCCTTCCGCTACACCCGCCTTGTCTTTGCCATGCTGCTTGGCATCTTCATCCTTGGCGAACGCCCGGATTGGCCCACCTTCGCAGGCTCGACCCTCATCGTCGCCGCAGGTCTTTACACCTTCCTGCGCGAACGCGCCCTCGCCCGTAGCGGATAATGTGCAACGCCCCTTAACTGTTAGCCCTAACCTTGAGAAAAACTACCGTTAGCGCTACCAAATGCCGTTTACTTTTGCCTCTGCGCTGCTATAGCTGCCTCAACAATTGACCAGTGCAGGGACCCCCAGGATGAGCACCATCATTGATATCTTCGCCCGTGAAATTCTCGACAGCCGTGGCAACCCAACCGTCGAAGTCGACGTAATCCTCGAAGACGGCACCATGGGCCGCGCCGCCGTACCGTCAGGCGCCTCCACCGGCGCACATGAAGCCGTAGAAAAGCGCGACGGCGACAAATCCCGCTACTTGGGCAAAGGCGTGCTGGAAGCGGTCAACGCCGTGAACGGCGAAATCGCCGAAGCTCTGGTGGGCATGGACGTGACCGAGCAGGTTGCCATCGACGCCGCGATGATCGAGTTGGACGGCACCCCAAACAAAGGCCGCCTTGGCGCCAACGCCATCCTCGGCGTGTCCCTCGCTGCCGCCAAAGCTGCGGCTGACCACACTGCACAGCCGCTGTTCCGCTATGTCGGCGGCACCTCTGCACGCGTCCTGCCTGTGCCGATGATGAACATCATCAACGGCGGTGAGCACGCCGACAACCCGATCGATATTCAGGAATTCATGATCATGCCTGTCTCCGCGGCCAACATCCGCGAAGCCATCCGCATGGGTGCCGAGGTCTTCCATGTGCTAAAGAAAGAACTGTCTGCTGCGGGTTACAACACCGGCATCGGCGATGAAGGCGGCTTTGCTCCGGCTCTGGAAAGCACCCGCAAGGCGCTGGACTTCTGCATGAGCGCCATCGAAAAAGCGGGCTACAAACCGGGCGAAGACATCTACCTCGCGCTCGACTGCGCCTCCACCGAATACTACGAGGGCGGCAAATACGAGATGAAGGGCGAAGGCAAATCCCTGACCTCTGCGGAAAACGCCGACTACCTCGCCGAGCTCTGCAACGACTACCCGATCATCTCCATTGAGGACGGCATGGCCGAAGACGACTGGGACGGCTGGAAGCTGCTGACCGACAAGATCGGCGACAAGGTACAGCTGGTGGGTGACGATCTCTTTGTGACCAACCCGACCCGTCTGGCAGACGGCATTTCGCAGGGCGTGGCCAACTCCATGCTGGTGAAAGTGAACCAGATCGGCTCGCTGACCGAGACGCTCAAGGCCGTCGATATGGCCCACCGCGCGCGCTACACCAACGTGATGTCCCACCGCTCGGGTGAAACCGAGGACGCCACCATCGCCGACCTCGCCGTGGCCACCAACTGCGGCCAGATCAAAACCGGCTCCCTGTCGCGCTCTGACCGTCTGGCGAAATACAACCAGCTGATCCGCATCGAAGAAGCGCTGGGTGAAACCGCCGAATACGCAGGCCGCTCAATCCTGAAATAACCTCAAGAGGCCGGGGAAATCTTCCCCGGCCTTTTCTTTGCTGGCCCCTTGCATGCGCGTCCCCATTTTATTGTATTTGCTGTGTCTCCCCGTTCTGGCAGACAGCATCGAACGGCTTATTCAAATCTGGACCGCCCCTATCTCTGATGTGGATTGGATTGAGGCTCGCTACCTAAACGCTCCTATGATCAGCACACTGCATCTCTTGCTCGGTCTGGTGTTCTTTTTAACCGGCCCACTGCAGTTCTGGACCGCTTTACGTGCCCCACACCGACGTAGTTGGCACCGCATGTGCGGCTATATCTTTAGTCTGAGTGCACTTCTGTCCAGTTTGGCCATCATGATCATGGTCCTGACGTTTCCCGCCATTGGCGGCACATTGACCATCATCGGAACCTATCTGATATGTCTTGGCATGCTGACCTGTATCGGATCCGCGCTCTGATCAATACGACGCAAAGATGTGCCTCTGCATCAGCTCTGCATGGCAGCCGCCTTTACCCTGGGCCTATCTGTCGCCACCGCTCGCTGGTTTATCTATGGTGCAGACTGGCTGTTTGATATCCCCTTTATCGACAGCTTTGCCCCTGCCTCCATTCTCGCGGGCCTCACCAATCTCACTGTCTTCGGCTACCTTTGGCGTCCCACCATCACATGCCAATACCGCCGCCTCCTGAAATAACCGTAGGGTGCGCATACACTGCGCACCGTCACGAACGATGAAAGGCGGCTCCATGAGCCGCCTTTTTTCTTGCGCTTTGCGCTGCATATGGCCCTATGGAGCCAAAAGAACTTGGACTTGCCCAAATGACCGCCGACCAAATCATCGCCCAGCTCAACCTCGCCCCGCACCCGGAAGGCGGCCATTACCGCCAGACATGGATTGCTGATGCGCCGGAGGGCACCCGCCCCGCTGGCACCGCGATCTTTTTCCTGCTGAAGGCGGGTGAGGTCTCCCACTGGCACCGCGTCGATGCCGCCGAAATCTGGCACTACTACGCGGGCGCGCCGCTGATCCTGTCGCTTGCAGAAACCGACGCTGGCCCGGCGCAAGACCTGACCCTCGGCCCGGATCTCGCCGCAGGCCAGCTCCCGCAGCACATCGTGCCGCCCCATCATTGGCAAGCCGCACGCAGCACGGGCGACTGGACGCTTGTCGGCTGCACTGTCTCCCCTGCCTTCCAGTTCGAAGGCTTCGAGCTCGCCGCTCCCGGATTTGACATCCCGCGATGAGCGCACCGCTGAGCCACAAGGAGGCCCTTGCGCGCCTTACGCCGGACCGCCGCAGCGCACTGCAAAGCCGCTCTGACGCCGCGGGCCTGCGCCACCTCGCGCTCTATCTCGGCGCACTGCTGCTTTGCGCGCTTTGGGTCGGCCTGCGCGCGCCGCTCTGGCCGCTGATGCTCCTGCCGCTCGGCGTGCTCTGGGTGTTCCTCTTCACGCTCAGCCACGAATGCACCCACGACACGCCCTTTGCCACCCGCTGGATCAACCGCGCGGTGGGCCACGCCTGCGCGCTGCCGCTGATACTGCCTTTTACATGGTTTCGCGCCTTTCATATGGCGCATCACAAATTCACCAATGATCCCGAGCGCGACCCGGAGCTGGCTGGCGGCCCACGCCCGGACACATGGCGCAGCTATCTGCTTTACCTCTCCGGCCTAAGCTACTGGCAAGCCGCGGTAAAAACGCTTCTTCAAAACGCCTTTGGCACGCTGGGCGCCCCCTATCTGCCAGCCCGCAAACACGCCGCCATGCGCAGCGAGGCCCGCATTCTTCTCACGCTTTATGCGCTCATCGCAGCCAGCCTGCTGGTCTCGCCGCTCCTATTCTGGGTCTGGATCCTGCCCAGCCTGATCGGCCAGCCCTTCCTCCGCGCCTATCTTCTGGCGGAGCACGGCCGCTGCCCGCCGGTGGCCAATATGCTGGAAAACTCCCGCACCACCTTCACCAACCGTCTGGTGCGCTTTTTGGCTTGGAACATGCCCTATCACGCGGAGCATCACGCCTTTCCAAACGTGCCCTTCCACCAGCTCCCCGCGCTGCATGAAGACCTGAAGCCGCATTTGCAAAGCACCTCAGAGGGCTACAGAGCTTTTCACAGCGACTACCAATCAGACCTGACACACGGACGTTAGGCCGGGCCTCGCCCGACCTCCCCCCACGGGAGGGCGAGACTTATAGCCCAAAACATTCCCAAACCGCTACATGCGTCGGGATGTATTCGCAGATTTCAGATCAAAGGTCGCCCACCCGAGGTCGGGCAAGGCCCTTCTGAAAACAATCACCTCTGCGGCACACTCACCGTGCCACCGCCCACCATCGCCATCACACCCGTTGTGCTTGGCGCAGAGGTCGGTAGCCCCCGCGCGACGCGCACAGCCAGATAGGCAAAGGCCTGCGCCTCCAGCATATCACCATCAAGCCCCACCTCTTCGACAGGCACCACGGGACAATCCAGCGACACCCGCAGCATCTCCATCAGCACCGGATTATGCCGCCCGCCTCCGGTCACCAACACGCGGCTTGGCGGCACCGGACAATGCCCCATGCCCTGCGCCACACTGGCGGCACACATCGCCGTCATGGTTGCCGCCGCATCCTCATCAGAGAGCTCCCGCACCAGATCCATCATTTCCGGAAAATCATTCCGGTCCAGTGATTTAGGCGGCATACGAGAGAAATAGGCCTCCTGCAAAAACAGCTCCAGCGCGCCCGTGGCCACAGTGCCCTGCGCGGCGATCTTCCCGCCTTCGTCAAACGCCAGCCCACGCCGTGCGCGCAACAAATCATTCAGCGGCGCATTCGCAGGACCGGTGTCAAAGGCCAGCAAAGCACCATCCGCCTCCGGCCCCTCTTTGCGCGGATCCACCCATGTGATGTTGCCAACTCCACCCAAATTCAGAAACGCCACCGGCTCTTTGGCGCCAAACCACTTGGCGCAGGCAAAATGGAAGAACGGTGCCAAGGGCGCACCTTCGCCACCCAGCTCTACGTCTGCACTGCGAAAATCCCAAACCACCGGCACATCCAGCGCTTCTGAAAGCGCCTGCCCGTCTCCCACCTGACAGGTACCCCGCCCGCGGGGCTCATGCGCCAGCGTCTGGCCATGAAAGCCAATCAGATCAATATCTTTAAACCGCCCCAACACCTCTGCATGCGCCGCCTCGATCACCTTTGGCAGCGGCCTCAGCCTCAGGCCCGGCCCAATGGCCCAACGCCTCGGTCAAAACAGCCTGTTCCTCTGCAGAATAGGCCCGATACTCACTGGCCCCAAAGCCATGGATCTCCACGCCATCGGTCTCCACCACAGCCGCATCCACCCCGTCCAAAGACGTGCCTGACATCGCCCCCAAGGCCCGCTGAACCGTGGCTTTCTGCGCACCGCCGTTTTGCGCGGCTTTCTGGCCCTTCAACATGGCCTTTTCCTTCTGCTCTTCCCCGCCTATACACAGGCTCGCAAATCATACGGGATCGACACCATGACCTACCACCCCAAATCGGATTTCCTCACCGTGATGATAGAGCGCGGCTTTGTGGCCGATTGCACGGATTATGAAGGCTTTGACAAAGCACTCTGTGATGGTGTGGTGCCTGGCTATATCGGCTTTGACGCCACCGCCAAGTCCCTGCACGTGGGCTCGCTCATCCAGATCATGATGCTGCGCTGGCTGCAAAAGACCGGCCACAAACCGATCACCCTGATGGGCGGCGGCACCACCAAAGTGGGCGATCCGTCCTTCCGCGCCGATGAGCGCCCCCTGCTCAACAACGAACAGATCGACGACAACATCGCGGGTATCAAAAAGGTCTTCGACAAATACCTCGACTACGGCGATGGCGAAACCGATGCGCTGATGCTCAACAACGCCGAGTGGCTCGACGATCTGAACTACCTCGAATTCCTGCGCGACATCGGCCGCCACTTCTCGGTGAACCGCATGTTGTCCTTTGAGAGCGTGAAATCGCGTCTGGACCGCGAACAGTCCCTCTCCTTCCTCGAATTCAACTACATGATCCTGCAGGCCTATGACTTCCTGGAGCTCAACCGCCGCTACGGCTGTCTGGTGCAGTTCGGCGGCTCCGATCAATGGGGCAACATCGTCAACGGCATCGACCTCACTCGCCGTGTGGACGATGGCGGCCTCTTTGGCCTGACCTCCCCGCTGCTGACCACTTCTGACGGCAAGAAAATGGGCAAATCCGCCGATGGCGCGGTCTGGCTCAACGCCGACATGCGCTCTCCTTACGAGTTCTGGCAGTTCTGGCGCAACACCACCGACGCCGATGTGGGCCGCTTCCTGCGCCTTTACACCGAAATGCCGCTAGATGAATGCGCCCGTCTCGGTGCCCTGGCGGGCAGCGAAATCAATGAGGCCAAGATCATCCTCGCCAATGCCGTGACCACGCTTTGCCACGGTGCTGAGGCCGCTGCCACAGCCGAAGCCACCGCACGCGAAGTCTTTGAAAAAGGCGGCGTGGGCGATGATCTGCCCACCGTAACTCTCACCTCTGAGGACCTAGGCGACGGCATTTCCATCGTGCAGCTGATCGTGAAATCCGGCCTCGCAAAATCCGGCAAAGACGCCAAGCGCCTGATCAAGGAAAACGGTGCCAAGCTGGACGACGCGCCGCTGACCGACGCTGGCCTGATGATCGACGCCGCCGCACTGTCTTCCCCGATCAAGCTCTCAGCAGGCAAAAAGCGCCACGCGCTGGTACAGCTCGACAGCTGATCCACAGTAAAAACCACCTCAACCAAAGACCCGCCCCTTGCGCGGGCCTTTTTCTTTGCGCTTCTCATTCTCCCAATATCCCGGGGTGAATTGGCCCTCAGGCCAAGAGGGGCTGGCCCCTCATGCCTCTGGACAGACGCGTGCTGATCCGTTTATTTGAACATACGTTCATTTACCACCGGAGGAGCCCGCCCATGAAACTTGATCAAACCTGCGCCGTGATCACCGGTGGCGCTTCCGGCCTCGGCGAAGCCACCGCCCGCCATTTTGCTGCCAATGGTGCCAAAGTGGCCCTCTTTGACCTCAATGAGAAACGCGGCCAAGCAGTCGCCGAAGAGCTGGGCGGCACCTTCCACAAAACAGACGTCACCGATGAAGACAGCGTGGCCGCCGCCATCGCAGCCGCAAAGGCCGCCATGGGCAGCATCACCGCTGCGGTCAACTGCGCAGGCATCGCGCCCGCGGCCACCACCATTGGCAAAAAGGGCCCCCACCCGCTGCATGTCTTTCAGCAGACCATCGACATCAATCTTGTCGGCTCTTTCAACGTCGCCCGTCTTGCCGCCGAAGTGATTGCCGAAAACGAAGCCGAAGCAGACGGCGCACGCGGCGTGATCATCAACACCGCCTCTATTGCGGCCATGGACGGTCAGCGCGGCCAGGCGGCCTACGCGGCCTCCAAAGGCGGCATCGTCGGCCTATCCCTGCCCATGGCGCGCGATTTGGCCCGCTCCGGCATCCGCGTCATGGCAATCGCCCCGGGCATCTTCCTCACACCCATGCTGCAGGGTCTGCCCCAAGAGGTTCAGGATCAGCTCGCCGCCGATGTCACCTGCCCCAAACGTCTGGGCGACCCGTCTGAATACGCCCGCCTCGCCGGTTTCATCGTGGAAAACGGCTACCTCAACGGCGAGGTTATCCGCATCGACGGCGCCCTCAGAATGCAATAACCCGTAGGGTGCGCAATCCTTGCGCACCTCCCCTCCCCCCCATGCTCGGCTCTTCTTAAAAGGAGACCCACCATGCCCCGCCAAAACCGCGTTTTGCCCACCGGAGACATCCTGCGCCATCCCGCGCGGGGCAGCCTCATGGGCAATCGCGGCATCCTGCATGACACCGAGGCGTATGATCACGGCGCGCTCACCCATCGGCGCTGGCAACACAAAGCTTGGGTCTGCTGCGTGCTGTCCTTCAAAAACCGCCGCCGCACCCTCATGGCCCCCCGCCGCTACACCGAGCTTTTCTTTCACGACGAAGCAGTTGCACTGGCCGCCGGTCACCGCCCCTGCGCCGAATGTCGCCGCGCCGATCACAAAGCCTACCTCGCCGCCGCCGGCCACACAGGCTCCGCGCCTGCCTTTGACCAGCACCTGCACGCCGCGCGAGCCATCCCCCGCAAATTCCTGCAAAACCGCCCCCTTATGGCGGTGACAGACCTGCCCGACGCCACTTTTGTGCTGGACGGCGAACGCCCCCTGATGCTCATGGCAGACATGGCCCTGCCGTTTACGCCCGACGGCTACGGCGCCCCCATAAAACGCCCGCAAGGCACATTGCCCGTGCTCACACCGGCCCCCAGTATCCTCGCGCTGCGCGGCGGCTTTGCCCCCCAGCTGCACCTGCCAGACAGCCTCACCTGATCCCAGTCCAAAACCCCAATTCACCGCCACTTCGAAATCACTGGCCCTTTGACAAGCTATTTGCCATACCTTGCGCCAAACAGCCGATCAGGACCGCATCATGACCCAAATTATCGCTTCCCTTGCCGAGGTTTCCGACCGCTACAAAGCGCTCTTTGTCGATCTCTGGGGCTGTGTGCACAATGGCGTCACCGCCTACCCTGAGGCCGTGGCCGCGCTGCAGGCCCATCGCGCCAAAGGCGGCATTGTGGTGCTTGTCACCAACTCTCCCAAACCCCGCGCCGGTGTGGCCGAACAGCTGGGCGACTTTGGCGTGCCTGCGGATGCCTATGACACCATCGCCACCTCCGGGGACAGCGCGCGCTCCGCGATGTTTCAGGGCGCGGTTGGCGAAAAGGTCTATTTCATGGGAGAACCCGCGCGTGACGAAGGCTTCTTCCAGCCACTTGAGATTCTGGACAACCCGGTCAACATTCAGCGTGTGCCGCTGGCTGAGGCCGAGGGCATTGTCTGCTGCGGCCCGTTTGACCCGATGGCCGAGGTCGAAATCAACCGTCCCGACTTCCTCTTTGCCAAGCAAAAAGGCATGAAACTGCTCTGCGCCAACCCCGACATCGTGGTCGACCGTGGCGAAATCCGGGAATGGTGCGCCGGTGCTCTGGCCAAGCTCTACACCGACATGGGCGGAGAGAGCCTCTATTTTGGCAAACCCCATCCGCCGATCTATGATCTGGCCCGCCGCCGCCTCGCAGCCCTTGGCGTCTCGGTGTCAGACAGCGAGATTCTCGCCATTGGGGATGGGCCACATACCGATATTGCCGGCGGCATGGGCGAGAACATCGATTCGCTCTTCATCACCGGCGGTCTGGCGGAAAAAGAGACCAAGACCGCGCATCAGCCCGACGCAGAGGCCCTCGCCGCCTATCTCGCGGCAGAGCAAGTCACCCCGCAATACGCCATTGGTAAGCTTCGCTAGCAGAAAATACTTGATTTTCTGCGACTGCGAAGTAATAAAGTTGCAAATCATGCGCGCCACGCGCCATTAAGTTACCTAGCGAAAACCTCAGACCATCTGTGTGGAGGCCTCATGTTGGACAATCTGCCCCGCGGCACCATCTTTATCGAAGACCTCGAAATCGGCATGTCCCGCTATGTGCGCAAAACCGTGACCGATCAGGACATCGAGATGTTTGCCGCCGTCTCCACCGACCACAATCCTGTGCATCTGGATGAGGACTACGCCAGAGACACCATGTTTGGCGGGCGCATCGCCCATGGCATGCTGACCGCCGGGCTGATCTCAGCCGTGATCGGCGAACAGCTCCCCGGCCATGGCACCATCTACATGGGCCAGTCGCTGAAGTTCCTCGCCCCGGTGCGCCCCGATGACACGGTGCTGGCCACGGTCACCGTGACCGACATCGACATCGCCAAACGCCGCGTGAAGCTTGACTGCACCTGCACCGTTGAGGGCAAGAAAGTCCTCGCCGGAGAGGCCACCGTCCTCGCGCCCTCGCGTAAACTCGACTGAGGCCAAGACGCTTTATCCGTATCAGGCGGCACTTAACGGTGCCGCCTTTTTGTCTCTGCCGCCATAGGGCACATTCCCCACGCCAGACAGAGAGTTCCGCCGCCCCGGCTTCTCATTCTTCCAGTATCCTGGGGGAGATGCCGCTTGCGGCGTCGGGGGCAAAGCCCCCACCTTTGTCACCGATGATCCACAGCCGATCTGCCCAAGGTCAGCTCCTCTCTTGCGCCCCGCCCGCGCAAAAGCTAACCCTGCCGCATGCAAATTATTCGCGACTACCAATTCCTCTCCTCCGAGCATCGCGGCGCCAGCGTCGCGATTGGCAATTTTGACGGGGTGCACCTGGGCCATCAGGCGGTGATCGACCTGGCGCGCAACGCAGCGCCGGATGCCCCGCTGGGCATCATGACCTTTGAGCCCCATCCGCGCGAATATTTTGCGCCCCACGCGCCCACCTTCCGCCTCACCTCTGCGGAGACCCGCGCCCACAGGCTGGAAAAGCTTGGCGTAGAAAGGCTTTATGAGCTGCCGTTCAACGCCGCCCTGTCCAGCCTCACCCCTGAAGCCTTCGCCCGTGAAGTGATCGCCGACGGCCTTGGCCTCGCCCATGTGGTGGTCGGGGCAGATTTCTGCTTTGGCAAAGGGCGCGCAGGCACCGCAGAAGACCTCGCAGCCTTTGGCAAGGAGATGGGCTTTGGCGTGACCATTGCGCCTCTGGTGCAGGGCGGTGACGGTCAGGTCTCCTCCACCTCCATCCGCGCCGCATTGAGCGACGGCCGCCCCCGTGATGCGGCTGCCATGCTGGGCCATTGGCACCGCATCGACGGGCCGGTGATTGGTGGCGAACAACGGGGCCGCGATCTGGGCTTTCCCACCGCCAATATGTCCATCGACGATCTGCACCAACCCAAATACGGCGTCTACGCCGTGCTAGTGGATGTGCGCGACGGGCCGCATCAGGGCAGCTACTTTGGCGCTTCCTCGATTGGCATCCGTCCGATGTTTGGCGAAAACAAAGCCAATATCGAAACCTTCCTGTTTGATTTCTCAGGCGACCTTTATGGCCGCACGCTTTCCGTGGGGCTGGTCGACTATCTCCGCCCGGAGCTGAAATTTGACGGCCTTGACGCCCTCATTGCGCAGATGGGCAAAGACTGCGACCAAGCCCGGGAGATCCTCTGCGCCTTATGAGCACCCAAGACCCCATAGCACGCCAAGGGCTCGCCAAACGTTTCTGGGAAAAAAAGCCGCTGACCAAACTCAACGACCGTGAGTGGGAAGCGCTTTGTGACGGCTGCGGCAAATGTTGCCTCAACAAGCTTGAGGATGAGGACACCGGAGAGGTCGCCCTCACCTGTGTCGCTTGCCGTCTGCTGGACGATGAGACCTGCCGCTGCACCCAATATGACATCCGTCATCAGTTTGTGCCCGAATGCATCGTGATGACGCCCAAGAACATCCACGAGCACGCCTATTGGCTGCCCCAGACCTGCGCCTATCGCCTGCTCTGGGAAGGCAAACCGCTCTATGACTGGCACCCGCTGATCTCCGGCACCGCTGACACCGTGCATGACGCTGGCGTGTCGGTGCAGTTCAAAACCGTCTCCGAATTTGAAACCCCGCTGGAGCAGTGGGAAGACCATATAATCGAGGAACCTCTCTGATGCATTTTGCCTCCGACAACTCCGGCCCCGCCCTTCCCGAAGTCCTCGCAGCATTGACCGCAGCCAACGAAGGCTACGCCATGGGCTATGGGGCGGATGCGGAAATGGCAGAGGTCGTCGAGACAATTCGCAAGGTTTTTGAGGCCCCTGAGGCGGCGGTTTATCTGGTCTCCACCGGCACCACGGCAAATTCACTGGCGCTGGCAACCCTTTGCAAACCTTGGGAAACCATCTTCTGCTCTCATGTGGCCCACATCCACGAGGACGAATGCAACGCGCCGGAGTTCTACACCGGCGGGGCCAAGCTCACCATGGCCAGCCCCAAGGATGTGGACAAGATGACCCCCGACAGCCTGCGCGCCGCCATCGAGGGCGAAGAAACCCGTGGCGTGCATGGCCCCCAACGCGGCCCGGTCTCCATCACACAGGTGACAGAGCGCGGCACGGTCTACACCCTGACCGAACTCAAGGGGCTTTGCGACGTGGCCAAATCCTTCGACTGCCCTGTGCATCTGGATGGCGCACGCTTTGCCAATGCCATGGTCGCTCTGGGCTGCACCCCTGCCGAGATGACCTGGAAGGCCGGTGTGGATGCGGTCAGCTTTGGCGGCACCAAAAATGGCTGCATGGGTGTTGAGGCGGTGATCTTCTTTGATCCCAAACACGCCCGCGAATTTGAGCTGCGCCGCAAACGCGGCGGGCATCTCTTCTCCAAACACCGCTATCTGTCGGCCCAGATGCTGGGCTATCTGAAAGACGACGCCTGGATCACCGCAGCCACCAAGGCCAACGCCAGCGCGGCCCATCTCGCAGGCGGTCTGCGCCAGATCGACGGCGTGGAGTTCATGCACCCGCCGCAAGCCAACATGCTGTTTGTCTACCTCCCCCGCGCCACCCACAAACGCCTCTTTGACGCAGGCGCGGTCTATCACCTCTGGGGCGGCGAGCTGGAAGGCGAGGATGACACCGAAATGCTCCCCGCACGGTTTGTCTGCGACTGGTCGATTGAGCAGGACCAGATCCACAAGTTCTTGGATTTGGCGGCTGGGTAGTAAGGCTGGAATCCAGCTAAGTTCGGGGGGCATACGACAAACCGATGCCGCCAATTAGTGCTACTTGATCCAGGCCGCAATCAATCCTGCGACCCTGGGATTCACCAGGTAGCCATAGAATTTATGCGGATTGATTTCGTCATCAAAGGCCCAGCAATTGTAAATCTTGTGATCGACAATATCGGAGAGAAAGCCTCTCGTTTTCATTTCACGAAAGTCGTTTCTCATCGTTGCATCATGGCTGATAAAGTCATCATGCGCTGCGACATTGTGCCAGACATCAATGATATGCTTAGGAAATTTATCAGTGTCGCCACGATGCGACCGCTCTCGCGCATCATATAGGTTCGCCTTTACGCCAGCTTCCCCCAATGGCGAGCCAAGCGTTAACCACATTGAAATAGGAGTCTGAGCGTTCTGGACATCCCTATACTCGCTCATTCTCGAAAATTTCCAAAGGACGTCATATGAGACGATTGCTCCCATAGAGTGCGCAACGAGACAGACGTCGTCGCCACCGAGAAGAGCATTTTTGAGGGGAGAATGCAGCCTTTCACGGATCTTTGAGCCATATGTTCGTGTGGTCAGATACGCACCAAGGTCGGCCGTCGCAAACTTAATTACAGCTTCATTAAAAAGTGTGGCAGTCGCAATCGCACTTACCGTAGATGCAGCACGAGCAACGTCATCTAACCAAGTATTGCTCTTATGGTTCTTTTTGAGGCGCTTGTAGTCTCGCCTATGAAATGGTCGATATTGGTTCATGGCATTAATAGCCGTCAAATAACCAGCGTCCGGCAAGCAACGACCGTCATTCAAAGATTGGTCCGCATCGGGATCAATTCCCTTCAACTCCTCTGCTATCTTTTTCGAGCTTTTTGCAAGAATGGCGTTGTTAATGTCTCCGTAGTAGACATAGTCGACTTTGACTGTAGATCCGATTTTGGCGGCCTTCTGAGGGTCAACATGTTTCAGCCCGCTCATAAGGGCAGCTTTCAAGAACTTGGCATGTTTTGCTTTGGCTGGCTTGGTGCTTCTTCCATGAATCAAAATGATGCGCTGAACCATCGAAAATCTCCTCAAAGGCGAAGGAATTCGTAAAATTTGGAATAAAACAAAAAAATGCTTACGAAAGACAGTTCCCAAAAACTGCACTAGCCAAAGTTGCATAACGCAAAATGCATTTCTTTTCAATCTTTCCACGATTTGCTGTATGATCTACACTTTTCCGCAGTGTATCTATTGTGTTCGAGAGTGGAGTTATTTGAGTGAGAAAAACAGTCTCCCGCTTCTCCTTCCTTTGGACGACCTTGCTCGCGCTGCTTGCTCCTCCCGCACAGGCAACATCTATCCAAGAGATTTTTCCCATCTTAGCCAAAGACGGCGTTGTCTTTGGCCAAGACGAACCGATACGCGTTACCTATTACGGGGTTAGCACTCTCTTGTTTGACGACGGTGAAACCCAAATTCTGATCGATGGCTTTTTCAGTCGTCCGGATTTGTCGAAAGTGCTCCTAGGACTCATCGAACCTGACAAAGATCTATTGGGAGAGATACACAAGAATGAAGGGCTTGATCGGCTCGCAGCAGTTGTCGTCGCGCATTCCCATCATGACCATGCATTGGATTCTGCTGAAATCGCCAAACTCGCAGACGCGCAACTTATCGCCAGTTATTCAACACGGAACATCGGGATCGGTAGAGCCCTGAACCCCAACAATTTTCTTTTGCCTTCAGATGCCGCAACATGCAGGTGTGGAAAGTTTAGAGTCGAGTTAATACCTTCTGGACACTTTGATGGAGGGTTCCTATTTGAGAGAATTACGGGAATTGGTAAACAGATAGCAGAGCCCGTGACATTTCCGGCGCGAATTAAGGACTTTAACGAGGGCGCTAGCTTCAGCATTTTAGTAAGCCATCCAACCAAGACATTCCTTATCCAAGCCAGCGCCGGCTACAAGTCAGGCGCATTGAAAGGCACCCGTGCCGATGTCCTTTTCCTTGGCATCGGAGGTATCTCGCGCAGCAAAGACCCGGATATCTTCGCCACCTACTTCAGAGAGACCATTGGCCAAGTGCATCCGGAGCTGATTGTCCCGATCCATTGGGACTCATTCTTCAAGCCCGCAAGCGCCCAAACAACAAACCCGGCGCTTGATAACATCCAAAAGACAGCCGACAAGCTTGATGAATTCCTCAAAGCTGATGACCGGTTCAAGGATATCAGTGTGGCAGCCATTATCCCCAAATCAGTCCGCTAGTTTGGCGGGTGCAGCTGTCCTCTGTCATGCGCAATTGGGCATCGACGCTATGGGTATCGAACCCCAATACCGCCATAGACAACCTACAGCCACTGATCCAAAGCAGAACTGATCCCAAACGGTCTCAAATCTTGAGACCGTTTGTTTCCACCGTCCGCCGCACCTCCACAGCCACGTCCGCCGCATGGGTGATCGCCCCCATATGCCCGGCTCCGGCCACGGTCGCCCGCCGCCCGTTCTGCACCTGCGCCGCGACATAATCGCAGGCCGGTTTCATAATCGCCGGCGACAGCGCGCCATCCATCACCACAACCGGCACCTCGATCTGCCCAAGGCGCGGCATGATATCGCCAACGTCATGCAGCACATCAAGCTGGCTGGCGACCACAAAGGACATCAGCCCGGCAAACTGCGCGCGCGTGGCTTCCGGCAGAGCCGCCCAGGGGCGTCCATCGCCCCATTCCTCCACAAACAGCCGTACCGCGCCCTCTGAGTCCCCGGCCTCATAAAGCGCGATGACCCGCTCCATATGGGCATGGTTCTCAGCCACCGCCTCAGGAGCCTCGGCCTGCGCGCCCAGCATGGTCACCGGTTCATAAAGCGAGAGCGAGCGCACCAGATCAGGGCGCAACAGCGCCAGCCGCAGGCCCAGCAGCCCGCCATAGCTGTGCCCGATCACATCCACCGGCTCGGTGATCTGATCAAGGATCGCATCCAGCATCCATTGCCCGGTCGGCACCTCCTCGCGGTAGGCCACACTGCGCCCGTGCCCCGGCATATCCGGTGCCTCAAGCGTCAGCACATCCCCCAGTGCCTCGGCAATACCGCGAAACGCGCCGGAATGCCCAAGGTTGCAATGCAGCGCCAGCGCTTTCCTCGGCCCCTGCCCCAGCACACGCCAAAAGAGGCCGTGATCTGCGGCCTCTGCTTCCCCGTCCAGTGCCATTTGTCAGAGCTTACCGGCCAAATGCATGTCCAGCTCTTCAATCCGGTCCTGCCCCCAGAACCGCGCGCCATCGTCGGTGATGTAGAACGGCGCGCCAAAGGCCCCGGCCTCTACCGCCTCTTCCAGATTGCGCGCATAGGTCTCAGCCCCGACCAGCATGCCGCTGTCCGCCAGCGCCGTATCAAAGCCTGCCGCGCTCAGGCAATCGCGGATCACGTCATCCTGCGCGATGTCTTTCTCCTCGGCCCAGCAGGCCCGGGTGAAGCCATGCGCCAGCGCGCCCAAATCACCGCCACCGGCATTCTGCGCCGCGATGAAAGCATAAGAGGACGGCGCCATATTGGTTGGCCAATGCGCGGGCTTGAGGTTGAAATCCATGCCCAGTTTCTTGCCCTGACGCACCAGCTCCTGCGCACGGTATTCCTGACGGCTGGCGTGCCGATCCTTGGGCGCGGTGCCCCCGGTGCGCGCAAACAGCGCCATAATGTCAAGCGGCTTATAAACAATTTCCGCCCCGTGTTTGGCCGCAACCTCTTCCAGGCGGGTGCCCGCCAAATAGGTATAAGGAGAAATTGTCGAGAAATAATAGGTGATCGTGGCCATTTGCGCCCCTCTATCCATCTGCATCGCTTTGCGAGACGTTAGGGCCATGTTAAGCGGAGTGCAATGTCACGAATCTGTCACCAAAGCCACCTGGGGATTACCGCGCTATGGCCACCATTCTTGAACCCAAACTGATCACGGGCAACGCCAACAAACCTTTGGCCAAATCCATTGCCCGCCGCATGTCCATGCACCGTGGGGTCTCCACCGATCTGGTCAACGCCCGCGTTGAGCGTTTCAACGACGCCGAAATCTTTGTCGAAGTCTACGACAACGTGCGCGGCGAAGACATGTTCATCATCCAGTCCACGTCCAACCCGGCCAACGACAACCTGATGGAACTGCTGATCATGGCCGATGCGCTGCGCCGCTCCTCCGCGGCCCGCATCACCGCAGTGATCCCTTACTTCGGCTACGCCCGTCAGGACCGCCGCACCAAGGCACGCACCCCGATCACCGCCAAGCTTGTGGCCAACATGATGGTCGAAGCGGGCATCGAGCGCGTGCTCACCATGGATCTGCACGCCGCGCAGATTCAGGGCTTCTTCGACATCCCGGTGGACAACCTCTACGCCTCCCCGATCTTTGCGCTCGACATCAAGTCCCAGTTCAAAGACACGCTCTCTGACGTGATGATCATCTCCCCCGACGTGGGCGGTGTGGCCCGCGCCCGCGAGCTGGCCAAGCGCATCAACGCCCCGCTCGCCATCGTCGACAAACGCCGCGAGAAGCCGGGCGAAGTCGCCGAGATGACCGTGATCGGCAATGTCGAAGGCAAGAAATGCATCATCGTGGACGACATCTGCGACACCGCAGGCACGCTCTGTAAAGCCGCCGAAGTGCTGATGGAGCACGGCGCCACCGAGGTCCACAGCTACATCTCCCATGGTGTTCTGTCCGGCCCCGCGATCGAGCGCATCACCAACTCCGTGATGAAATCTCTGGTGATCACCGACAGCATCGAGCCCACCGAAGCCGTGCTCGGCGCCAGCAACATCCGCATCGTGCCCACCGCCCCGATGTTTGCCCAAGCCATCATGAACACCGCCGCAGGCACCTCGGTAAGCTCGCTCTTTGAGACCGAGACGCTGGAGCCTGCTTATGAAGGGCTGTTCAAGGCCTGATCTGAAGCGAAAGCGCTAGAATAGAGAAAGCCCCGACCGAGAGGTCGGGGCTTTTTGTTGTTGTATAAGAACTTACAACGTGACTATTCCTGATATGCCTTGATAACCTGCCGACAAGCGGCAATGAATTCTGGCTTTCTACTTTCGAGGTCCGTAAGCAGACTCTGAAAAACCAAATCTTTTAAAGCCTGGTCCTCCAATAAACATATCTGTTGAAGTTCATTAGCATAGCGTTCTATCTCACGATTTCTGCTCTCAATTAAGGGCGCACGATTGAGATCGAGCACTAAAACGGTACTCACGCCTTGAGCACTCTTCCCCTTCACAAGCGGACCAGCAAAAAACAAGTGATCATTGGGATCCTCTTTGTATGGATCAAGAACCCCCTCTTTATTTGACTTCCTTTGGTTACAGACTTGGCAAGAGAATGTTAGGTTGACCCACTCGAATGTTAGGGATGCATCTTTGGATTTTGGAGTGATGTGCTCAATGTCACCGTGCGCGACATCAGTTACTTTGGCTTCACAGTATGCACATTTCTCGGAAGTTTCTTCTTTCAGTCTCGACTTGATCTGAGGGTGATTATAGCGTCTTCTTTTCGTCGCTATTTCGTCTTTGTTGCCGTTCTCCAAAGCGTCAAGAAGCTCTGTTCTCCAAGTTTCTTTATTTTGCTTAAGCACTTCGGGTTCTTCGAGCTTGGTTAACTTAATCACGCAATACTCTCCCAAGAGCTTCGGGAAAAAACTCACTGAGACCAGCTCCGGCCAGTTCCGTGCGCAGCACATCAAGAGCCTCTTGGGTCAAAGAGCTCTTTTCGAATCGACCCGCAATTTGTTCCAACTCGGCTTCAGCCCAAATCGGAATCGTGACTGAAACACCCAATACTTCACTCAGAATTTTAGATGCACTTCCAGCTTTGTTTTCTAGGACTACCTCTTCCGCAACCACTGCCGATTTCGAGTCACCTATGTCCTCGGCTAGCTCAACATATCGCAACGTGTAAATTCTCGAATTTCTTACCGAGGAAATGATAAACGGAGAATGTGTAGCAACGACAAACTGGATCTTAGGGAAGGTTCGAACCAAGTTGCTCAAGAAGTCTCTTTGAAGAGAGGGATGTAGATGGTTTTCGGGTTCATCTAACAGCACCGAAACCTGCTCCCCGTGTGCTTTTGTAAAGAGAAAAATCTGCCATGCGGTTTGGATCAAAGACATCAAACCACCTGAAGCTCCATCTATAGGAAACTCACCAGTCCGGCTAACGACTACGATCTCCGGGCTTCTTACTTCCAATCGTTCAAACCCAATTTCCTTGGGCAGGAGTGTTCTCAACGTATCTTGGAAACCCTCATACAAGCCAACAAGCTCTGGAACAGCTTTCATATGATTGTTATCCGAACCAAACGCTGCAAATCCAATCAGTGTTTCTTTGAGGGGAGCTACTGGATTGTGTACCGTGCGACCCCGGCGATGTGTCGAAGAACCGCGCTGAAAATTCGCCTGAGATTCAAAAAAATAGCTAAACGCCTCTTTTGGGGCGATACCCGCCACGGGCAAGGAGTCCACCTGCTGGTACATTGGAAGCGCGCGATGCGACTCAATCTTAAACCCCGTAGTGTTCTGATAGCCTTTAACTTCAAGATAGTAGTGAAGGCTGCTTCTGTCTTGCACCGCCAGCTCCGCTGTCTTTCCATCTGCATAGGTAATGGAACCAACCTCGTAGCGGAAAGCACTGTGGCTTGCCGCGGTCGATCTAGTAAAGGGGTTCAGTCGACCAAACAAACTTCCGAGTGAATATCCCGATCGGCCAGAAGTCTTATCCTCAACAGGTGTCGCAAGGAACTGGTTCCCACCGTCGGGGCCATCATCATGGTCTAATATCTTCAGGATGGTACTTTTACCAGAACCATTCGTTCCGGTAATAATAGTCAAACTAGGATGGAAATCTATGTTCACATCTTTAAATTGCCGCCACTCATGCAGAGTTAGTGATTTAAAGTTCACGCCAGCCTCGCCACACCAATAAGGAGATCAATACTTCGACTTATCGCGCATATACTGCAAAAATCCAGCGATCAAGAAGACACTCGTTTCGTTGTTCGAACTGTGATGGGATAATCGCGACCTAGGTCTTAACTCATGAGTTGCGACAGCTCAAAAAGCAACCAATGAACAACTCCCTACCCCACCGTCCCAAAGCAACATATTCAAGAATCGCAGACCTCCGCGATAACGACGCAATACAGACGCGATACCGACGTGCGATTCAGGTGTTGCATTCGGCCTTTTCCTCCAGCGTCAGCCACTCTTCCTCGGCCTCCGCAAGCGCCGTTTGACGCTCCACCAGCGCCTCTGTCGCCTTCTGGAATTTCACCGGTTCTTTGGTGAAAAGCTCCGGATCCGCCATGAACTCTTCCAGCTTCGCGATCTCCGCTTCCAGCCGTTCCATGATCACCGGCAGCGCCTCAAGACGGTGTTTTTCGGTAAAGCTCAGCCCTGCTGCGGGCGCTTTTTCCTGCTTCACCTTCTCCGCTTTAACTTTTGTTTTCTCAGTCTTTTTCGGCGCATCCTCTTGCCGCTGCGCTCGGTAATCCGACCAACCCCCAGCATAGGTTACAGCCCGGCCATTGCCTTCCATGGCGATGGTTGTGGTGGCCACACGGTCGAGAAAATCCCGATCGTGGCTCACCAAAAGCACGGTGCCGTCATAGTCATCCAGCAGCTCCTGCAGAAGATCCAACGTCTCCACATCAAGGTCGTTTGTCGGCTCGTCCATGACCAGAAGATTGCTCTCTTTAGCCATCAGTTTTGCGAGCAGCAACCGCGCCTTCTCCCCACCTGAAAGCGACCGCACCGGCGCTCTGGCCTGGCGATCATCAAACAGAAATTCTTTAAGGTATCCAACAACATGCTTGGGGTTGCCGCGCACCATCACCTGATCGGCTTTGCCCGACACCCGCATCTCAGGATCGCCCGTGAGACTGTCCCAGAGGGTCATTTCAGGGTCCAGTTTCGCACGCGCCTGATCAAACACCGCAGGCAGCAGATTGGTGCCCAAAGTCACCGTTCCGACATCCGGCTCCAGCTCCCCCATCAGCATCTTGATCAGCGTGGTTTTGCCCACACCATTTGGCCCCACAAAGGCCACCCGATCCCCGCGCTGCACCGTCAGAGAGAAGTCCGACACAATGGCTTTGTCGCCAAATCCTTTGGACAAGCCTTTGGCATCAATCACCTTTTTGCCAGACTTCGGCGCTGCCGACAGCTCCATCGCCGCAGAGCCCTGCCGCGAGATCATCGAGGCACGCTCTGCCCGCAGATCCTTCAGCGCCCGCACACGACCCTGATTGCGCTTACGCCGCGCGCTGATGCCTTCCACCGCCCAACGCGCCTCGGCTTTGATCTTGCGATCCATTTTGTGGCGCTGGATGTCTTCTTCTTCCCAAACCTTGTCGCGCCAGGCCTCAAACGCCTCAAAGCCTTTCTCCTGACGCCGCACCATTCCCCTGTCAATCCAAAGGGTTGCACGGGTCAGAGCACGCAGAAACGCGCGGTCGTGGCTGATCAAAACATAGCCTGCACGCGTCGCCTTCAGCTCCGCCTCAAGCCAGGCGATGGCCTCGATATCAAGGTGGTTTGTCGGCTCGTCCAGCAGCATCAACTCCGGAGCCTCAGCCATCAGTCGCGCCAAAGCCGCCCTCCGCCGCTCCCCGCCAGAGGCGGTTTCCACCGCGCGCGCCGGATCAAACTTGAGACCTTCACCGGCGCGCTCGACCTTGTACATCTCACCCGGATCAAGGCTTGCGGAAGCAAAGTCGCCAAGCGTCGCAAACCCTTTCATATCAGGGTCTTGCTCCATGTAGCCCACGCTGATGCCCGGCGGCACAACGATCTCTCCGCGGTCCGCTTCAACCAGCCCGGCCATCACCTTCATCAAGGTTGATTTGCCCGACCCGTTGCGCCCGACCAGCGCCACCCGATCGCCGGGCTGCACCACGAGGCTCAGCTGATCAAAAACCGGATCTCCGCCAAAGGTCAGGGAGATATCGCTCATCTGCAAAAGAGGTATACGTGCCATGACAAAAGCGCCTAGCCCGCAAATGAAACCCCGTCAACCTTCGCCGAACCGAGTTCGAACTTATGCCGTCAACGCCCGCAGCAACCGTTTGCGCGCCGGCGGAATCGCTTTGATCTCAACACCGGTAAACACATGTAGCGTATTCATTTTTTCATCTACGACCGCATGATCGCTGACCCAGCCCCCCATCATCAGATAGCTGCGCAACATGGGTGGCATGTGCCGCTGGGCAAGCTTGAGATTCGGCCTGTGGCGCAGACGCGCGGCAAATCGAAACACGCTGGGTGCCTTGACCTTGGGAAGCCACCTTTTGGGTGCAAGGTGACGGTCTCTGAGCATGGCAAAGCTGTCTAGGTAATTGTTGGCATCCGTACCTGAGAAAGACGCACAACCAAAGAGAAGTTCGACATTGTTTTCATCGACATAGCCAGTCATCGCCGCCCAAGCGAGGCGCAGCACATCAGGGTCATGCACCTCCGGGTGCATACAGAACCGACCCATCTCCACCATGCGACCCTGATACTCTTGCAGTGCACTCAACTCGTAGTATTGCGCGGCATAACTCCGTCCGATATCGGCCCCATCGGTGAGCGGCAACATTCTGAAAACACAAACCAAACGCCCGCTCGCGCGCTCCTCAATCAAGTAGTGTGCGCAGATAGGATCAAAATCGTCACAGTCCAGAGCATCGGCAGTCCCGTGAAACGCCAGATGCCTCAGCCGCTGCGCCGCCTGCAAATCCTTTTCGCCTTCGGCGATCCGTACCTGATAACGGCCTTGTTGCAGCATCTTCTTGCCTATGGGCTGGTCCCGAATGCGATGTGTTTAGCAGACCGCCGGTGACAGCCAAATGACATACGCCGGACGGTTTTGTCTCAACGGCTTAGAAGTCACCCGAACCCGGAGCCGGTGTACCAATAGGTGAGAAGTTTCCGAGGTTTCTCCCCAGCTGCCGCAGCAAACCACCGGACTGGATGTTGTTGTCGGTGATCCGGCGTGACAGCGGTACAACCTGCCCGTCTTCCAAGGCGTATTGCTCAATGTTGCGTGCGATTCCGTTGCCGTCAAAACCGATGGCGACGATCTGGCGATCCACCACTTCCGGCCGACGCGGGCCAAAGTGCTTTACCCGGCTGCGCACATAGAGATAACCGCTGTCGTTCAAAACACCGGAGGCAGACGGAGGGCCAAAGGTCTCTGCGATGGAATCGCGGGTATCCACACCCAGCGTGATCGAGGCCAGCTCTTCATCAGAGGGCACATAGCCGTGATTTCTGTATCGCGTCGCACAGGAGGCCAGAGACAAAATCAACGCCCCCATGACCGTCACTTTGATCATCGTCTTGCGCGTGTTCATCTTTGTCCTCTTGTGTTGGCTCGTCTTGCCTTTTATCTCGCTTATAGAAGGAATGCGCGCGGTTCAAGAATGTAAGCGCGTTGGATCACTCCAGACCAAAGTCAGAAACCATGTCACAAACTGTGCCCCCTTCCACCACATTTCGTGTGGCGGACCTCCCGCAAAATCGCGCCACGCCGTTTGAGCTGCGCCCCGATCCGCAAACACTTGAGGCCATTGCCAAAGAGCTTGATTTGATAGGGCTCAAAAAGCTGGTCTTTCAAGGCGAGATCCATGCCTTCGGCAAAACCGACTGGGAGCTTGTGGCCGATCTTGGTGCAACTGTCGTCCAGTCCTGCGTAGTGTCTCTGGATCCTGTGACTTCACGAATAGATGAAGAGATCGAACGCCGCTTCCTCGCCCAGATGCCCGAATTGGTTGCTGAGGACGAAGAAGTTGAGATGCCTGAGGACGAAGACGCCGAACCGCTTGGCAGCACCATTGATGTCTTTGCAGTCATGCAGGAAGCCTTGGCGCTGAATGTCCCGCAATTTCCGCGTGCTGCCGGCGCAGAACTGCAAGATGCCGTCTTTACCGAAGCCGGAAAAAAGGCGATGACAGACGAAGATGCGCGCCCCTTTGCTGGCTTGGCGGCCCTGCGGGACCAACTGTCGGCAAAAGACGACGAATAGGGCTTGCGTTGTGGGAAAATCGCAGTATTTTCGCGCGCTCATTCGAATTTAGCGTTGGACTCGGGCGCGCTTATTGCGTAGAGGCTCAGGACGCTCAGGAAAACGGGCAACTTGCCCCAGTAAATCAAAGGTTGCGACATGGCTGTCCAGCAGAACAAAGTATCTAAATCGCGCCGCAACAACCGCCGTGCACACGACGCCCTGGTTGCAGCGAACCCTAACGAATGCCCAAACTGCGGCGAGCTGAAGCGCCCTCACCACGTGTGCGCATCCTGCGGCCACTACGACGACCGTGAAGTCGTTGCGATGGTTGAAGACGTCGATCTGGACGAAGACGCAGCATAAACAACGGGATCTGCGTCCTCATGGCCGGTTTGACTACATCAGCAAACCCCGTTGGCGGGCGCACGGTGATCTCAGTTGACGCCATGGGTGGCGATCGCGGGCCGGCAGCTGTTGTTGCCGGCATTTCGCTGTCTGCGAACAAAAACCCGGATATTGCTTTCATTCTGCACGGCCCAGAAGCCGAGCTGAAACCTTTGGTTGCGCGCAAACGCAATCTCGAAGGGCGCGTGGAGATTCGCGATGTCTCCGGTGCGGTTGCAATGGAAGACAAGCCGCGCGACGTGATCCGGCGCGGGAAATCCACCTCCATGTGGTCCGCCATCGAATCGGTGCGCTCCGGCGAGGCCGATGCCGTGGTCAGCTGCGGCAACACCGGCGCGCTTATGATGCTCTCCGTTGTCCGCCTGCGCAAAATTCTCGGGGTGGACCGCCCGGCCATCGCCATTCTTTGGCCATCCCGCGCGCCTCAGGGCTTCAACATCATGCTCGACGCCGGTGCGGACATCAGCGCGGATGAACATGACCTGCTGCAATATGCCCTGATGGGTGCCTCCTACGCGCGCAACGGCATGGAGCTTCAACGTCCCCGTGTTGGCCTGCTGAATGTCGGCACCGAAGAACACAAAGGGCGCAACGAGCTCAAGCTCGCGCACGACCTGATCGCGCGCAACGCTGAGATCGCGAATTATGATTTTGTCGGTTTTGTAGAAGGCAATGACATTCCGGCAGATAAGGCCGACGTGATCGTCACAGATGGCTTCACAGGCAATGTCGCGCTTAAGACCGGCGAAGGAACCGCGGGGCTGATTGGCGCCCGTTTGCGTGAGGCATTCAAGTATTCACCTCTGTCGCGTCTCGCGGCTCTGATGGCCTACACTTCCCTGAACCGCCTCAACAAACGCATCGACCCGCGTCGCGTGAACGGTGGTGTTTTCCTTGGCCTCAACGGAACCGTCGTGAAATCACATGGCTCCTCTGATGCCACCGGTGTTTCCTCCGCGGTAAAGCTGGCGTTCAAACTTGCGCAATCAGGCTTCTCTGAAAAGCTCGCCGCGCGGGTTGCATCTGCGGTTTCCCTGCCGCAAGATGCCGAGAACTCAAGCGAATAACTATAATATAGCAAGGCTCACAGATGACGACACGCGCCGTGGTTTTGGGTATAGGCCACTACTTGCCCGAACGGGTCGTTCCAAACGCCGAGTTTGAAAAAACCCTCGACACGACCGACGAATGGATTCGCACGCGCTCAGGCATTGAGCGCCGCCATTTTGCGGCAGATGATCAAACCACCTCTGACCTGGGCAGCCTCGCAGCCAAAGCCGCACTGCAAAATGCCGGGCTGGAGGCAGATGACCTTGATGCAATTGTTGTGGCTACCTCGACACCGGATCTGACTTTCCCATCTGTTGCCACCATGGTGCAGCAGAAAATTGGCATGACCCGCGGCTTTGGGTTTGACGTCCAAGCTGTTTGCGCCGGATTTGTCTATGCGCTGACAAACGCCAATGCGCTGATCGTTTCTGGCCAGGCCAAACGTGTGATGGTGATCGGTGCCGAAACTTTCAGCCGGATCATGGATTGGACAGACCGCGCCACTTGCGTGCTTTTTGGGGACGGCGCAGGCGCGCTTATTCTCGAAGCGCAAGAAGGCGAAGGCACCTCCTCTGATCGCGGCATTCTGAGCGCTGACCTAAATTCCGATGGCCGCTATCGCGATATGCTGTATGTCGACGGCGGGGTCTCCACCTCAGGTGACTCCGGAAAACTGCGCATGCAGGGTAACGCGCTCTTCCGTCAGGCGGTCGAGAAACTTGCCTTCACGGCACAAACCGCGCTCGACAAAATCAATCTAGGACATGATGACGTCGCCTGGATCGTGCCGCATCAGGCCAATATCCGGATCATTCAAGGCACCGCAAAAAAGCTCGGTATCCCGATGGAGCGCGTGATTGTCACCGTTCACGACCACGGCAACACGTCTGCGGCTTCCATTCCGCTTGCGCTTTCCGTTGGTGTTGCCGACGGCAAAATCAAACCCGGAGACCTGCTCGTAACCGAAGCTATTGGCGGTGGTTTGGCTTGGGGATCGGTGGCGCTTCGTTGGTAAGCATTGCCGCCTAAGCCTTTGGTGCGCATCAAAGTTAAACGGGGCTGGCACAGCCCAAATCATTGACTTATAAATTCCCATGCCTCTATGTTTTTTGAGAGCGTTATTCACAGGGGGGACTGCATGACTGGAAAGACATTGACCCGGATGGACCTGAGCGAAGCCGTGTTTCGCGAAGTGGGCCTTTCCCGAAATGATTCCGCGCAACTCGTAGAGAGTGTTCTGGCACATATGTCCGACGCACTGGTCCGTGGCGAACAGGTGAAGATCTCTTCGTTCGGCACCTTCAGCGTCCGCGACAAGGCCGCGCGCGTTGGTCGCAACCCCAAAACCGGTGAGGAAGTGCCGATCAACCCGCGTCGCGTGCTGACCTTCCGCCCGTCTCACCTGATGAAAGACCGCGTCGCGGCAGGCAATAAGAAATAAAGCGAGTTACATCCCATGGCGAAATCCCGGGAGGCCTTTCGCACAATCAGCGAAGTGGCCGATTGGCTTGATGTCCAAACCCATGTTCTTCGGTTCTGGGAAAGCAAATTCTCGCAGGTGAAACCTGTCAAACGTGCCGGTGGTCGACGCTACTATCGACCGCAGGATATGGAGTTGCTGGGCGGTATCAAAAAGCTTTTGCACGAAGATGGCATGCCCATCAAAGACGCGCAGAAGCTCATTCGCGAAATGGGTGTCAAACACGTTTCTTCGCTGTCTCAGCCCATAGACGAGCCAAGCAAGTCCTCTGCTAAGGTAGAAATCGAAGCGACGCCGGAACCGGTGGCGACTGAGACGGATGTCGCGCCATCTCCTGAGATGGAGTTTACCCCATCTGAAACAGCCGAAGCGCCAGCCTTTGAGCCCCAAGAAGAGCTCGAAGACGCGCCGCTGCCAGAAGCTTCTGAAACAGTAGCGCCTGGCACAGAAGAGCAAGAGATTTCGCAGGACGAGATTGCAGCTCCTGTGGCTTCAGGCGCAGATGATCTGGAAACCCCGCCTCTCTTTGAGCCGGAAGAGCTTCCAGACACGGTGGCGACGGGCACCGCTGACGCGGAGATGAGCTTTGAGCCAACGCCAAGCGCCAGCGACGACACGCCGGCCTCAGCCCCAGCTGCCAACAACACAATAGGTAGCGCGGACACCGCAACTATAGGCGATCTCTTTGCATCTTTGGACGCTGCATCGGCAGAACAAGAGCTCGACTCTGTGGTAGAGACCGAAACGCCTGAGCCTGCGACAGACCACTCTGCGCCAACGGATGTAGAAGCGGATTTCACTGTCGAGGACACGCCTGATGCTGATTTCACACCTGAGATCGATGAAACGCCCGCGTTGACAGATACGGATAGCGCTGGTGAGTTCACGCTTGAAACCAGCCCGACCGACATGCCGGAACCGGCGTTTGATCCGGCAGTTAGCGAAGCGCCAGAAACGACTGGCTCTGCCGCTTCTTCTCCGGAAGAGGCTGCTCCGGTTGCTTCGGACACAGCTCAGGCTGTTGATACGGCTTTGGAGGCGGAGCCTTCCGCACCTGAACCGACAGCACCTGCGACGCCTGATGAAATGCCTTCAGCAGACGCAATTCAGCCCGTCACTGAAGAGCAAGGCCAGCCTCTCGATGCAGAAACGACCGGCATGACAATAGAACAGGAGGAAAGCCAGGATGCCTTCCTTTCCGTGTTCACCAAACAGGTGCGTGTGGCGCCAGAAAATCAAAGCCGCGCCGCTGAACTTTTGGCGCGCCTTGAGGCATTGCACGCCAAAGCAAGCTAATCCGGAAGGGCGCGAAAAAGTTGCAATTTTTGACTTGCTCCCGCCCGCAATTCCGTTATGAACAGCCCATCGTCGGGCTATGGCGCAGCCTGGTAGCGCGTCCGTCTGGGGGACGGAAGGTCGCAGGTTCGAGTCCTGCTAGCCCGACCATTCAAAACCGCCCGTGTGCCGCAAGGCCCGGGCGTTTTGTATATCCGGAAGGACCATTATGACCGGCGTATTGCCCAGCCAAACCATTGAAACCATGCTGACAAACGGCGAAATTCGCGTGTCAGAACCGGTTGTTGAAGGCCAGGTCCAACCTGCATCGCTTGACCTGCGTCTTGGCAATGTTGCCTATCGCGTGCGCGCATCATTCCTGGCCGGACAGGGCCGCACAGTGGCCGAACGGCTCAGCGAATTTGAGATGCACCGTATTGACCTCTCGGATGGCGCGGTGCTGGAAAAGGGCTGCGTTTATGTCGTGCCCCTGATGGAAGCACTCAACCTCCCCGAAGATGTTCAAGCTGTTGCCAACGCCAAAAGCTCGACCGGCCGACTGGACTTGCTGACCCGCACCATCACGGACGGCGGCACGGAGTTTGACCGCATCGCTGCCGGTTACAACGGCCCGCTTTATGCAGAGATCTGTCCACGCAGCTTTTCAGTGCTCGTGCGCCCCGGAATGCGCCTCAACCAGATTCGCTTCCGTGCGGGACAAAGCCTCCTGAGCGACGCCGATCTGCGTGTCTTGCATGAGCGCAGCCCGCTGGTGGACGGCGAGGCTGTGATTGACGACGGCCTTGGCTTTTCTGTGGACCTCAAACCCGCAGATGGCACCCTTGTTGGCTATCGTGCCAAGCCGCACACGGGCGTAATTGATCTGGAAAACATCGGGCATTACGACCCGTCAGAATACTGGGAAGAGCTGCACAGTTCTGACGGAAAGATCATTCTCGATCCCGGCGCATTCTACATTCTGGTGAGCCGTGAAGCCGTGCACATCCCGCCCGCTTATGCCGCGGAGATGGCTCCGTTCCTGGCAATGGTGGGTGAATTCCGCGTGCACTACGCGGGCTTCTTTGATCCGGGCTTTGGCCATGCTGAAGCTGGCGGAACAGGGTCACGGGGCGTGTTGGAAGTACGCTGCCACGAGGCCCCCTTTGTGCTGGAACACGGCCAAGTGGTCGGGCGATTGGTCTATGAGCGCATGGCAGACGTGCCAGAACAGCTATATGGCGCTGGCATTGCGTCCAACTATCAGGGTCAGGGCCTGAAACTTAGCAAACATTTCAAGGCAGCGTAACACAGACGCTGCCATATGAGCGCCTTAGAAGCGGTTGAGCCGACGCATCGCGCGCATGGCTTGTTTCGCCTGCTTGCTCCCTTGCGGATTCACCTGTGGTCCCTGCCCTTCGTCACCATCCGCGCGCGCATGTTTCTGCGACTTGCCACGCGATTTGGACATGGCATCAAAGCCTGCGTTGATCCCGCCATTCACCAGCCGCCGCACAACCTGACGGATGACCATATTGATAAGTTGGTTCGCGTTCATTTTGCGCGCTCCCTGCTGCCTCATGCGGAATGTATACCAAGATTGCGCCGAATTTAAGGCCCGCGCTCCCTGTTGTCGGGATTGTGTTTAATCCTCAAAGAGTTCGGATTGGCCTGTGACGGCCTCTTCGTCCTCATCATCGCCTGTAGAAACACCCAGCGGGATGGTGCCCGGCGGCGGACGGTTCTCCAAAAGCCCCGCGGCACGCAGCTCTTTCAAACCGGGCAGATCGCGCGCACTGGAGAGGCCAAAATGATCCAGAAATTCAGGCGTCACCACAAAGGTCACCGGACGTCCCGGGGTCATCTTACGACGCCCCAAACGGATCCATTCCATTTCCAGCAACTGATCGACCGTGCCCCGGCTCACGCTCACGCCCCGGATCTCTTCGATCTCGGCACGGGTCACGGGCTGATGGTAGGCGATAATGGCAAGTGTTTCGATCGCTGCACGTGACAGCTTGCGCGTCTCAACGGTTTCTTTTTGCAGCAAAAAACTCAGATCAGGCGCTGTCCGCATGGCCCAAGCGTCGCCCACCTTGACCACACGCACGCCGCGCCCCTCATAGCGCTTGCGCAGGTGCACCAGTGCCTCCGCTGCATCACAGCCATGGGGCATGCGGTCGTTCATTTCCTTGACGCTCACAGGCTCTGTGCTGGCAAAAAGGATCGCCTCACACATGCGCTCCTGCTCCGCAATGGGCGGTGCCTCAAACAGGCTTTCCTCCTGCCCGGGCCGCTCTTTGCGCCCAGCCCCAGCCTCTTCCCCGGCCTCAATATTGGCGGCGTTGTCGGTCTCAGTCATCCCTGTCGTCTCTCCTGCGCACTTCTATGGGCGCAAAGGTCTCGCTTTGCCGGATAAACACCTTGCCCTCCTTGGCCAGCTCCAATGAGGCTGCAAATGTAGCCGCCGTGGCCGAACGCCGTTTCTTCGGATCGTTCTCCCACCCGGTTGGCAAGTAGCTTAAAATATCTGTCCAAGCGCCAGCAAAGCCGATCAGCCCGCGCATGCGCTCCAAGGCTTCTTCCATCGTAAAGACGGATTCGCGGTCCATCACAAATGGGCGGAACTCATCTTTGGTTTTGAGCCGCGCATATCCCTGCATGAGATCAAGCAATGTGGCCGTGAATGTCACTTTGCGCACGCGCTCCACGCTCTCTGGAATGCCGCGCGCAAAGAAGTCTCGGCCCAATCTGTCACGCGCCATGAGCTTGGCCGCCGCATCACGCATCGCTTGCAAGCGTTCCAACTGAAACGCCAGATGCGCGGCGAGCTCTTCGCCCGAAGGGCCTTCTTCTGTGGGATCCGGGGGAAGCAGCAACCGCGACTTCAGAAAGGCGAGCCAGGCCGCCATCACCAGATAATCAGCTGCGAGCTCCAGCCGCAAACGCTTGGCGCGCTCCACGAAATCAAGGTATTGCTGCGCCAGCTCCAGAATAGAGATCTTGCGCAGATCCACCTTCTGCGTGCGCGACAGGGTCAGCAAAAGGTCCAATGGCCCTTCAAAACCATCGACATCCACAATCAGAGCCTCAGCCGCCATACGCTCAGCGACAGTCATCTCCCCCGCGTCATCGGGTCCGGTGTCTTCGATGTCAGTGTCGGCCATTCACTTGCCCGTTCAGAACGCTTTAAGTTCCTCGGCAAGCGCTTCAATGTCAACAGGTTGTGGCACGCGCTTGAGCGCCAGCACGGCCCCGGCCCGCGCTTGTGCCGCATCACTCATCTCACCGCAAGCTTCCGCAACGGCCTGTCGATCTGCAAAGCTGCCGTTGCAGTGAAGAACCGCGTCACAGCCAGCCACCAGCGAAGCAATAGACCGCTCGGCGACCGTGCCGCTCAAGGCTTCCATGCCGATGTCATCTGTCATGATCAGACCACCAAAGCCGATGTCTTCGCGGATCATCTGCATGGCTTTGGCGGAGGTGGTTGCCGGGGCATCATCAACCGCATCAAACACGATATGAGCTGTCATGCCCATCGGAAGGTCATTTAGCGCCCGAAAGGGGGCGAAATCGGCCTCAAGCTCCGCGCGCGGAGCTGTCACGCGGGGTAGGTCTAGGTGGCTGTCCACAAAGGCGCGGCCATGACCCGGCATATGTTTGATCACCGGCAAGACACCGCCATCCAGCAGGCCATCGGCAACCGCGCGTCCGATCTCAGCCACTTTTGCGCTGTCATCGCTATAACAGCGGTTTTGCAGGAATTTGTGGGTTTCGGGGCGTGCCACATCCACCATGGGGGCGCAGTTGCTATCAATTCCAAGGCCCCGCAGCTCATGCGCAATCATGCGATAGCGCAGATACATCGCGCGGGCCGCATTCTCACCGGCCTGTGCCACTTGCTCCAAAGGTGGCAACCATTCCGTGGCCATGGGCGCGCGAATCCGCTGAACGCGCCCGCCCTCCTGATCAATGGTGATCGGCGCATCATGGTCGACGCAGGCCCGCAGATCATCACATAGCCCCCGCACCTGATCCGCAGTGTCGATATTGCGCGCAAAGAGGATGAAGCCAAAAGGCCGAGTCTCGCGAAAGAGTGCTTTCTCCTCCGCAGTTACGCGCAGACCTTCACAGCCGGAAATGACCGCACCAAACCGGCTCACCGGGTGGTCACCGGAATACAGTCCGCGTTCTCAGCTTTCAGAGCGGAACACAGACGCCGCGCATCACTGACGTTTTCAAAGCCCATGGCGCGCAGCCGGTAAAACACGCGGCCTCCGCTGCTGGCTTTCTGGATCACACGGGTCTTGTCACCCAGATACGGCTCAAAACGACTCTGAAGGCGGGCCCATTCAGCGCTCGCGATTTCTGCGGTTTCATATGCGCCAAGCTGGACCAGACGTGTCCCTGCGGGAATGTCTTCCGGGTCGATAGATTTCAGCACGCTGCCCACAGCGGCATCAATCGCGGCAATCTGCTGTTGTCGAGGAGAGGCAGACAAGCCTGCAGGGCGCAACACGGGCCGCAAGGAGCGCTTGATCCCACCTTGGATCTCGGGCTTGGGTGTCTCAGTTTCTGGTGCGATCTCGCTCTCGGCTTCGATCACATTCAGCGACGCGGGGATGGCCTGTGCCTCTGCCCCTGCCGCTTCAGTGCCGCTCAAAGGTGTTGCTCCGGCAGAGAGCTGCGCGGCAAGCTCTTCAACCGACAAAGGCTTGCTCACGTCCAAAGCCGCGGGGGCGACGATTGGAGCGGTATCGGCGAGCGTCAGTGTATCCGTTTCCACAGCTGGCGGTGACACGCGCGTGACCGGTTGCTCTGCGGCCGAAGCCGTCGCATTGGCAGCACCAGACACTACCCGGTCTCTTTCGGTCAATGCAATCGGCGGGGGCGCAACAATCACCTGATCGGCGGGGCCAGCCGCGCCGCCATCCGCCGCAACCTCATTGACCATCAAACCCTGATGGCCCGCCTGACGTCCGCCGGGGTCCTCGGGCTGAATGCGCATCGGCCCTTCCAGCGCGCGCACCACAGGCACGCCGCTCACATCCCGTGAAAGAATTTGGTAGCCCCAGACGCAGGTGCCAAGCACAAGCGCTGCCGAAACAAACATACCCGCGCGGTTGACCAAAAGGGCCGCATTCGGGGAGTCGCCGTTGGGCGCGCCAGGCGCACCCATTGGAATTTCTGCCATTTTCGCCTCACTGCCCGCGCGCACTCTCGTAAGCGATACGGTGTCGCCGGGGTCGTCTTGCCTAGTCCTCAACCCCGACGAACGTGCAGTTTCAGCGCATCTCTTGCGCCGGAGTTACGCCAAGAATACCAAGACCGGCGGAAATAACAACGGCCACGGCACGTGCCAGTGCAATTTTTGCTTGGCTTGTGGCCGCATCGCCCTCTTGCACGAAACGCAGCGAGGTATCCTCATTGCCTTTGTAGTAGAGCGCGTGGAGTTCTCCAGTCAATTCATAGAGATAGAAGGCAATGCGGTGTGGCTCATTTGTGCGCCCCGCAATCTCAACCAGGCGTGGCCATTCAGCAATCTTTTTGGCCACACCAATCTCTGCATCATGGCTGAGCTTGCTCAGATCCGCGCCAGCCAGGGTGGCGTCGTCTGCTGTAATGCCCGCAGAGGCTGCATTCCTCAGAACCGAGCACACCCGCGCATGGGCGTATTGCACATAGAACACCGGATTGTCCTTGGACTGCTCCAGCACCTTGTCAAAGTCAAAGTCCAACGGCGCATCGTTTTTGCGGGTCAGCATCACAAAACGGGTCACATCCGGCCCAACCTGATCCACCACATCGCGCAGGGTGATGAACGTCCCTGCCCGCTTGGACATCTTGAACGGCTCACCGTTTTTGAAGAGCTTCACCAACTGGGTCAGTTTGATATCGAGCGGCACATTGCCGTCCGACAGAGCCGAAACCGCTGCCTTCATGCGCTTGACGTAGCCGCCATGGTCCGCGCCAAAGACATCGATCAGCGCGTCAAAGCCACGGGTGACCTTGTCATAGTGATAGGCGATATCGGGCGCGAAATAGGTCCAGCTGCCATCCGATTTCTTCACCGGGCGGTCAACATCGTCGCCATGATCGGTAGAGCGGAACAGGGTCTGCTCACGTGGCTCCCAGTCTTCCGGCTTCTTGCCCTTTGGTGGCTCCAGCACACCTTCATAGATCAGGCCTTTGCCCTCAAGCTCCGCCAAGGCGCTCTCAATCCGGCCGGTGCCATAAAGCGACTTTTCCGAGTAGAACTTATCCATGGTCACGCCCAGCGCCTTCAGGTCAGCGCGGATCAGATCCATCATGGCTTCCGTGGCATACTCACGAATTTCGGCGAGCCAAACGTCTTCGCCTTTGTCGAGATAGGCGTCGCCCACCTTTTCCTTCAGCGCTTCACCTACCGGGATCAGGTAGTCACCGGGATAGGTGCCATCTTCAAACGCCACCTCTTGCCCGTGCGCTTCCTGATAACGCAGGTACACAGAGCGCGCGAGCACATCGACCTGTGCGCCGCCGTCGTTGATGTAATATTCGCGCGTGACGTCAAAGCCGACAAAATCCAGAAGGCTCGCAAGTGCGTCGCCAAAGACCGCGCCGCGGGTGTGCCCAACGTGCAGTGGCCCTGTCGGGTTCGCAGAAACATACTCTACGTTGACCTTCTTGCCCGCGCCCATGGTGGAGCGGCCAAAGTCATTGCCGCCTTCCAGCGCGGCTTTCACAACATTCTGCCAGAGCACCGGCGCGAGGCGCAGGTTCAAAAAGCCGGGGCCAGCAACCTCTGCCACGTCGACACGTGCATCTTCCGCGAGCTTACCCGCCAGCGTATCGGCAATGTCGCGCGGTTTCATCTTGGCAGGTTTGGCCAGCACCATTGCTGCGTTGGTGGCCATATCGCCATGCAACGCATCGCGCGGCGGCTCAACGGCCACGTTTTTAAAGTCCAGCCCTTCAGGCAGTGCGCCCTCGGCTTGCATCGCTTCCAGCGCGTCAATCACCAGCGCGCGAATCTCGGAAAACAGGTTCATCAGACCGTCCTATACATGTCTTTGGTCTTGTCAGATTGCGGTGGGTTTATCACCACAGGCCGTCACGTCAACGTCACTTGCCAATTAGGCGCGCGTGCTGCTGCAATGCATAGCGGTCGGTCATACCGGAAATGTAGTCCGACACCATGCGAGCCACAGCGGTTTCATCGCCACATCGTCGCAGATCATCATGCCAACGTGCAGGCAGCAAATCAGGCTGCTTGAGGAACAACGGAAAAAGCTCTTCCACCACAATTGTCACTTCTTTGCGCATCTTCACGACTGAGGGCGCGCGATACATGCGGCTAAACAGGAAGGCGCGGATTTCTTTGAGGTCTGCCCACAATGCGCTGGAGAATTGCACCACCGGCCTTCCGCATCCCCGCAACTCCTCCACGGATTGCGCCCCCACCTCCTCAAGCGCCGCGCGCGAGGTTGCGATCACATCGCTCACCATCACGCCAAACACACGGCGCAACGCCTCATGCCGCCGGCGGATCGCTTCAAGCCCGGGATAGGTCCTGTCCACATCTGCAAACGCATCCCCGACAATCGGCAACGCGCAGATTTCTTCCTCGGTGAAGAGCCCAGCGCGCAGGCCATCATGCAGGTCGTGATTGTTGTACGCCACATCATCGGCCAAGGCCGCCACCTGTGCCTCTGCACTCGCATGGGTGTGAAGCTCCAAATCATGCACCGCGTTGTAATCCGCCAGCGCGTAAGGCAGATCCCCAACCACAGGACCATTGTGCTTGGCAATGCCTTCAAGAGTTTCCCAGGTCAGGTTCAACCCGTCAAAATCCGCATAGTGCCGCTCAAGTGATGTCACGATCCGCACCGCTTGGGCGTTGTGATCAAAGCCACCATATGGCTGCATCAACGCGTCCAGCGCATCTTCACCCGTGTGACCAAAAGGGGTGTGGCCGAGATCATGCGCCAAAGCGATGGCCTCGGTGATTTCCTGATTGAGGCCCAAAGCCCCCGCGATGGTCCGGGCCACCTGCGCGACCTCGATCGAATGGGTCAACCGCGTGCGGAAGTAATCCCCTTCATGCTCCACAAAAACCTGCGTTTTGTGCTTGAGCCGCCGAAAGGCGCTGGCGTGAATGATCCTGTCCCGATCCCGCTGAAAGCATGACCGAAAACTGCTCTCCTCCTCCGGAATGCGCCGTCCCCGCGCATGTGCCGGATCTGAGGCGTAGGGCGCATACATGTGCGTGGTCCTTGTAGCCTGTCCTTGGCTTTTCTATATTGGGTTTTGCGCCCGCTTTGAACCGGGCAAATCGCGCGAATAGGACAAAAAATCATGCAGTTGCCGCCCAAAGTAACCGAAAGAGCCTTCGAACGTCTCGCAGAGATCGGTGCCGCCGATCAGGGTCAAGCCCTGCGCGTGGCCGTTGAAGGCGGCGGATGCTCCGGCTTTCAGTATGAGATCAAGCTCGATACGCCCAAGGATGATGACCTTGTGCTTGAAGGTGCTGGAGAGAAAGTTCTGGTCGACAGCGTCTCTCTGCCGTTCTTGGCGGATGCGGTCATCGACTTTTCTGAAGAGCTGATCGGTGCAAGGTTTGTAATCAACAACCCCAATGCCACCAGCTCCTGCGGCTGCGGCACCAGCTTTTCGATGTAGGCACACCGCGTTTCTCATCTTGCCGCCACCGATGTTTGCTGGGTAGATACAAAGACCCAGCGGACAAAGGACAGCCTCATGAAAATCGCCACGTTCAACATCAATGGCATCAAGGCGCGCATCGAAACCTTGCCCCGCTGGCTGGATGAGGCCCAGCCTGATGTGGCGATCCTGCAGGAAATCAAATCCGTCGATGAGGCCTTTCCGCGCGAGATTTTTGAAGAGCGCGGCTATCAGGTCGAAACCCACGGTCAAAAGAGCTTCAATGGCGTGGCGATCCTGTCCAAGCTTCCACTGGAAGACGTGACACGCGGCCTGCCTGGTGACGACAGCGACGAACAGGCCCGCTATATCGAAGCAACCGTGATGGGCGACACGCCGATCCGCATTTGTGGCCTCTACCTGCCCAACGGCAACCCGACACCCGGGCCGAAGTACGACTACAAACTCGCTTGGATGGAGCGCCTGCACGCCCGCGCCGAAGCGCTGCTCGCAGCGGAAGAGCCTTTCCTCATGGCGGGCGACTACAACATTATCCCGCAGGATGAGGACGCCGCCAAACCCGAAGACTGGCAAGAAGACGCCCTCGCCCGCCCAGAAAGCCGCGCCGCCTATCGCCGCCTTGTGAACCTCGGCCTGACAGAGGCGTTCCGCGCCCGCAATTCTGCATCAGGCATGTATTCCTTCTGGGACTACCAAGCCGGCGCATGGAACCGCAACAACGGCATCCGCATCGACCACTTCCTGCTCAGCCCGCAATGTGCGGATCTCTTGCAGGATTGCCAAATCGACAAAGAAGAGCGTGGCCGCTCCAAGCCCTCAGACCACGTGCCGGTGTGGATCGACTTGGCGGCCTAAGGCGCGTCCCAATCCACATCCGATGCCTCTTCTATCTTGAGCCGCCCGTCCGGCCAAGGCACCATCAGCGGGCTCACTTCCTCCGGTGAGCCTTCCAGCCAAAGCGGCACATCCTGCTTCTCAAGCAACACGCCCATCCGGTGATGGATCGGCGCAACATCGGCGTTTGGCGCGCAAGTCACTGCCGCCACCTGATGCACCTCGCGCCCACCCGGCGCCTGCCAGACGTCTGTGATCGCGGCAAAGATAAGCGGCTTCTCGCCCGATATCCGCCAAGCCGTCTTGCGCCGTGTCTCACCCGTCCATTCAAACCAGCCATCGACAATGATCACGGCGCGCCCTGTGCCCTCAAAGGCTGACTTGTCAAACACGGTTTCAGAGCGTGCATTGATGATCGTCTCCATCACGGGTCGCCCACGCGCATTTACGCGCCCCACCGGGATGATGCCCCAGCGCATACGCTGAAAGCCACTTGAGGCGAGGCAGACAACCTCCTGCCCCGGAGCAATATTTCGGCGCGGCGGCTCATCTTCGACCGCCGATGCCTCTGCGCCGACCCATTGGCCAACATCGCGCATTGTCGTGGTCAGAAAGAACCGCCCCGGCACCGACTACTCCTGCATCTGCCCAAGCATCTCGGCGACATAAGGCCCCAGAACAGGCACAATCGCCGCCACCCCGTCCGCATTTGGGTGAATGCCATCTGGCTGCATCAGCGCCCGAAGCTGATCTTCCGGCAAATCCCGGATGGCTGCAAAGAAATCCGGCGCAAGCGTCAGGTTGTAGTCCTCCGCCAATGCCCCATACATGCCGTCAAAGTCCTGCTTGTAGTCCGCACCAAAATTCATCGGCGCCTGCACTCCGATCAGCATCACGTCCACATCCGCCGCCTTTCCGGCCTCCACGATGCCCGCCAGATTGGCTTTGCTCACAGCCGGGTCAATCCCGCGCAGCGCGTCATTGCCACCCAGAGACACAATCATCGCATCCACATCCGGCCCCAGCGTCCAGCCCACTCGCGACAAGCCGCCCTGCGTCGTATCACCGGACACGCCAGCATTCTGCAGCTTCACATCATGGCCTTGCGCAATCAGCCAGGCCTCAAGCTGCGGCACAAACCCGGCACCCTGCGCCACGCCATAGCCGTGGGTCAAACTGTCTCCCAAAGCGGCAATCACAACGGTCTCCGCCTTGGCCATCGAAACGCTTAATGAGACGCTTAAAATGCCAAATGCCAATGCCTTGCCGCAACGCGACACGGCCCCATATAGAGAGGAATGAAGTTTCAACAGGCGACCTCCGACATGTCATCCATACTCTCTCTCAAAGATGCGACTTTAGCGCTGGATAGCAATGCCGGACGGATAGAAATTCTGCATGGAATCTCGCTTGATGTGGCCGCGGGCGAAACTTTGGCGCTTGTTGGGCCTTCGGGTTCCGGCAAATCCTCACTCCTGATGCTGATGGGTGGACTTGAGCGCGCGACCTCCGGTCAAATCATGGCGCTGGGTCATGATCTCTCGGCCATGGATGAGGATGCCCTTGCGCACTTCCGCCGAGAAAACATGGGCGTGGTGTTTCAAAACTTTCACCTGATCCCCACCATGACCGCGCTGGAAAATGTCGCCACCCCTCTGGAGCTGGCGGGCCGCCGCGACGCGCAAGAGCGCGCCCGTTCCGAGCTTGAGGCCGTCGGCCTCGCACACCGCGCCGATCACTACCCAAGTCAAATGTCCGGCGGAGAACAACAACGGGTCGCACTGGCCCGCGCCTGCGCGCCATCGCCGCGACTGCTCCTAGCAGACGAACCAACCGGCAATCTTGATCAGGCAACCGGCGAAACCATCATGGATCTGCTCTTTGATCTGCATGCCAAACGCGACACCACTCTAATCATGGTGACCCATTCCAACAGCCTCGCCGCTCGTTGCGAACGGGTGGTGCGCCTGCGTGACGGTCGCTTGGATGATGAAACCCATCTGGCACCTGTCGCATCCGAGGTCCGCGCATGAGCCTGTCAGCCGCAACGCGTATCGCGCGTCGGGAAATCCGGGGCGGGTTGCGCGGCTTCACCGTCTTCCTCGCCTGCCTGATCCTCGGCGTAGCCACCATCGCAGCCATCGGCTCCGTGCGCAGTGCCATCCAAACCGGTCTCAGTTCTGAGGGCGCGACCCTCCTCGGCGGAGATGCGGAAATGAGCTTCACCTACCGGCGCGCCACCGAGGAAGAGCGCGCATGGATGACCACCAACACCACAGGAAGCTCCGAAATCATCGATTTCCGCTCCATGGTGGTTGTCCCGGGTGAGGCCGAGACCGAACGCGCATTGGCGCAGGTCAAATCGGTGGACACCGCCTATCCGCTGGTGGGCGCAGTCTCATTGTCCCCAGACATATCCTTGGAGGACGCGCTGAACGGCCAGAACAACTTGCCCGGCGCTGTGCTGCATGGGCTTTTGGCTGATCGTCTCGCGCTTACCCCAGGCGACACCTTCCAACTGGGATCACAAACCTTCGTCTACATGGCGCGCCTTCTGCGGGAGCCCGACACAGGCGATGGTTTCTCCTTCGCCCCCCGCGCGCTTGTGCGCACAAGTGATCTATCTGATAGCGGCCTGCTTGCCCCCGGCACGCTTTTCACCTCTCACTATCGCCTCAACCTGCCCGCCCAGGCCGACCTTGCCACGCTTGAAGCAGACGCAAGAGCCACCTTTGAAAGCACAGGGCTGCGCTGGCGCGACAGCCGCAATGGTGCGCCGGGCATCACCCGTTTTGTGGAACGCTTCGGCGCCTTCCTGATCCTTGTCGGCCTTGCGGGCCTCGCAGTGGGCGGCGTGGGCATTTCCACCGCCATCCGCGCCTACCTCGCCCGAAAGACAGAGACCATCGCCACCCTGCGCAGCCTTGGTGCCGAGCGCCGCACGATCTTTCTCAGCTATTTCCTGCAAATCGGCTTTGTGGCCCTCATCGGGGTCACCTCAGGCCTGATCCTTGGCGCGCTGCTGCCTATCCTGCTTGCCCCGCTGATCACCGCTGTACTGCCCTTCCCCGCCAGTTTTGCCATCTATCCGCTCCCGCTGATCGAAGCCGCACTCTACGGCACATTGGCTGCCGCCATTTTTACCCTCTGGCCGCTGGCGCGCGTGGAAAACGTTCGCCCAAGCGCGCTCTTTCGCGACCAGCTTGGTCAAATCCGCCATTGGCCAGCCCTGCGCTATATGTTCACCGTCGCAGGTCTGATTACTTTGCTTATCGCCCTCGCAAGCTGGCTTTCAGGCTCAGCGCGCCTCACGATCTGGTTCGCAGGTGGCGTCGCCATCGCCATGTTCGCGCTGACTGCCGCCTCCGCCGGGCTGCGCGCATTGCTCAACAGCCTCTCCCAACGTCTGCGCCAATCCCCGCAAGTCCGTTGGGCGTTGCAATCCGTGGGCCGCGCCTCAGAAGCGACAACCCCGGTCGTGCTGTCCCTTGGCCTGGGCCTCAGTGTGCTTGCCACCGTTGGCCAGGTGGATGGCAACCTGCGCAACGCCATTGCCAGTGATCTGCCCGAAGTCGCACCTTCCTTCTTTTTTGTCGACATCCAGCGCGATCAGATGCCGCTGCTGGAAGCTGACTGGGCAGACACGCCAACCATCCATGATGTCGAAAACGCCCCCATGCTGCGCGGCGTGATCACCCGGATCAACGACCGCCCCGCCAAAGACGTGGCCGGTGACCACTGGGTCATTCGCGGCGACCGTGGCGTGAGCTATGCCAGCGACATGCCCGAAGGCACCAAACTCACCGCTGGCACATGGTGGGACCCCCAGCATGCAGGCACGCCCCAGATCAGCTTTGCCGATGAAGAAGCCGAAGAGATGGGGCTCGCACTGGGCGACAGCATGACGATCAACATCCTCGGGCGGGATATCACCGGGACAGTGACCAGCTTCCGTGAGGTGGATTTCTCCAACGCGGGCATGGGCTTTGTCATCATCATGAACGAAGCCGCCCTCGCAGGCGCGCCCCACAGCTTCATCGCAACTGTCTATGCGGAGGCTGAGAGCGAAGCGAGTCTGTTGAAAGAAGTGTCTGAAACCTACCCCAATGTCACCGCGATCCATGTGCGCGACGCTGCACAGCAGGTTTCAGATTTGGTGGCGCAGCTGGCCAATGCCACAACCTACGGTGCTTCCACCATCCTGCTCACAGGCCTTCTGGTGATTTTTGGCGCCGCCGCCGCGGGCCAATCCGCGCGCACCTATGAAGCCGCCGTTTTGAAAACCCTCGGCGCCACGCGCGGCCAGATCCTCAAAAGCTTCGCCTGGCGCGCAGCCCTTCTGGGCGGTGCTGCGGGTGGTGTCGCTCTCGCGGTTGGCCTGCTTGGAGGCTGGGCCGTGATGACCTTTGTGATGGAGAGCGATTTTATCGTCATTTGGCCCAACGCTTTGTGGATCCTCAGCGCCGGCATCCTCGCCAACCTCTTGGCCGGTCTTGTCTTTGCCTGGCCCTCGCTGGCAACGCGCCCAGCCCGTATCCTGCGCGCCAGAGACTGAACAAAAAAAGCCCACCCCCAGAATCTTCTCATTCAAGAAGTATCCCGGGGGTGAGCTTGTGGTCACACAAGTGAGGGGGCTGGCCCCCTCGCCTTATTCCGCAGCTTCGGCGTAGTCATCCATTGGAGGACAGGTGCACACCAGATTGCGGTCGCCAAAGGCATTGTCGACCCGGTTCACCGGAGGCCAATACTTATCGACCCGGAATGCACCAGGAGGGAAGCAGCCCTGCTCTCGGCTGTAGGGGCGATCCCATTCCTTCACGAGGTCTTCCATCGTATGCGGCGCGTTTTTCAGCGGGTTGTTTTCCGCATCAATACGGCCGTCTTCGATGTCCCGAATTTCCTCACGGATCGCCAGCATGGCCTCACAGAAGCGGTCGATCTCGGCTTTGTTTTCCGATTCCGTTGGCTCGATCATCAGCGTTCCCGCCACCGGCCAGCTCATGGTTGGCGCGTGGAAGCCCGCATCCATCAGGCGCTTGGCAATATCATCCACCGTGATCCCCGCGCTTTCCGTAAAGGGGCGCGTGTCGATGATGCATTCATGCGCCACACGACCGGTCGGACCTTTGTACAGCACGTCAAACGCGCCTTCGAGCCGCTTGGCGATATAGTTCCCGTTCAGGATCGCCACACGGGTCGCCTGAGTCAGCCCTTCGCCGCCCATCAACAAGACATAGGCCCAGCTGATTGGCAAAAGGCTTGGAGAGCCAAATGGCGCAGCCGAAACCGGACCTTCTGATCCTCCGGTTTCCGGATGGCCCGGAAGGTGTTCCACCAGATGTGCCTTCACACCAATTGGTCCCATGCCGGGGCCGCCACCGCCATGTGGAATGCAGAAGGTCTTGTGCAGGTTCAGGTGGCTGACGTCCCCGCCAATATCGCCCGGACGGCTCAGCCCAACCATGGCGTTGAGGTTTGCACCGTCAATATAGACCTGCCCACCGAATTCATGCGTGATGCCGCAGACCTCATGCACCGTGTCTTCAAACACGCCATGCGTCGACGGATAGGTGATCATGCACCCCGCCAGTTCGCCCGCATGTTTCTCTGCCTTCGCTCGGAAGTCTTCCAGGTCAATATCGCCATTCTCAGCGGACTTCACCGGAACCACTTTCCAGCCCACCATCTGCGCAGACGCCGGATTGGTGCCATGGGCACTCATCGGGATCAGGCAGACGTTGCGATGCGCTTCGCCACGTGCTCGGTGATAGGCGGCAATGGTCAAAAGCCCCGCATACTCCCCCTGTGCACCAGAGTTTGGCTGCATGGAAATCGCGTCATAGCCCGTGATCTGGCAAAGCTTATCGTTCAGATCGTCAATCAGCTGGGTGTAGCCCTGCGCCTGATCTTTCGGCGCATAGGGGTGCATCAGGGAGAACTCTCGCCAGCTCACCGGCATCATTTCCACAGCGGCATTCAGCTTCATGGTGCAAGAGCCAAGCGGAATCATCGCACGGTCCAGCGCCAGATCCCGATCCGCCAAACGCCGCATGTAGCGCATCATCTCGGTTTCCGCGCGGTTCATGTGGAAAATCGGATGATCCAAATACCCAGACTTGCGCAGCAGCGACTCCGGCAGACGGTATGCTGGCGCAAAATCATCGTCATCCTGTACGATGCCAAAGGCGCGCCACACCGCTTCGATGGTCTGCGGACGGGTCATCTCATCAAGCGAGATGCCCACTTTGGTTTTGCCCACTTTGCGCAGGTTAATGCCTTCTTGCACCGCATGTTGCAGCACACCGCGTTGCAGCAGCCCAACATCGACGGTGATCGTATCAAAGAAGTCCGTTGGCTCCACGGTAAAGCCTGCGGCCTCAAGCCCACGCGCCAGACGCACGGTTTTGCGGTGGATACGCTGCGCAATCGCCTTCAAGCCTTTGGGCCCATGGAACACCGCATACATCGAAGCCATCACTGCCAACAGCGCCTGCGCCGTGCAAACATTGGAGTTGGCTTTCTCACGGCGAATGTGCTGCTCCCGCGTCTGCAAAGACAAGCGGTAGGCACGGTTGCCGTGGCTGTCGATAGACACCCCGATAATGCGGCCCGGCATCGCCCGCTTAAAGGCATCGCGGCAGCTCATATAAGCGGCGTGCGGGCCACCATAGCCCACCGGCACCCCAAAGCGCTGCGTGCTGCCCACAGCAATATCCGCCCCCATCGCGCCTGGTTCCTTGAGCAGGGTCAGCGCCAGAATATCAGCCGCCACAACACCAATTGCCTTGGTGGCATGCAGCGCCTCCATTTCCTTGGAGAAGTCGCGCACATGGCCATGTGTGCCGGGGTACTGGAAGATCGCGCCAAAGACCTTTTCCGCGTCCAGATCATCCGGATTGCCGATGATAATCTCGATATCCAAAGGGGCTGCTCGCGTCTGCATCACGGCGATGTTCTGCGGATGACAGTTTTCATCGACGAAGAAGGCCTTGGCTTTGGATTTTGACACCCGCTGCGCCATGGTCATCGCTTCGGCACAGGCGGTGGCCTCATCCAGCAGCGAAGCGTTTGCAACCTCAAGCCCGGTCAGATCGCTGACCATGGTCTGATAGTTCAAAAGCGCCTCAAGGCGGCCCTGCGAAATCTCAGGCTGATAAGGCGTATAGGCTGTATACCACGCCGGGTTCTCCAGAATGTTGCGCTGGATCGCAGGCGGCGTGACCGTGCCATAATAGCCTTGACCAATCAGGCTGGTCAGAACCTTGTTCTTACCGGCGGTTTCGCGCATGTGCCGCAGCACTTCCCGCTCAGACAGCGGGCGCCCAAAATCCAGCGGCTCTTTCTGACGAATGCTGTCCGGCATGGTGTCATCAATCAGCGCATCAAGGCTGTCTGCACCAATCACCTGCAGCATCTCTGCCATCTCCTCAGGAGACGGGCCGATGTGGCGGCGGTTGGCAAAATCATAAGGTAGATATTCAGTTGGGGTGAAGGTCATCGGTGTCTCCTCAACGATCCGCAGCCGCAGGTGCGGGAACAAAGCTGGGCGTCGGCTCGACCGCAGAGGCCGAACCAATCAAATTTCATGTGTGATCATCGGGGTATAAACGGCCGGGACTCCGCCCGTTCGCACCTGAAACGGTCCCTCGGACCGTTTCTAAGACGGTGCTTACCCAATGAAATCTTTGTAAGCGGCCTCGTCCATATAGTCGTCCATCTGGCTCAGGTCGGACGGCTTGATCTTGAAGAACCAGGCGCCTTCCATCGGGTCCTCGTTCACTTTGCCCGGCTCATCCACGAGCGGCTCGTTGACCTCAACGATTTCCCCATCCAGCGGCGCGAGGATGTCGCTGGCCGCTTTCACGGACTCAATCACACAGACTTCCTCGTCTTTGTTCACTTCCGTGCCTGCCTCTGGCAGTTCCACAAACACCACATCTCCCAGCTGCTCGCTGGCGTGCTCGGTGATGCCCACCACGATCAGGTCACCTTCTTCGCGCAGCCATTCGTGCTCTTCTGTGAATTTCATTGCTTGCTCTCCTGTTGCTCAACGTTTGAAATTGGCGGGCACCAACGGCATCTTTGCCACTGTCACCGGCATGCGCTTGCCGCGCACTTCGCCAAAGATTTCTCTGCCCGGCGACGCCTGCGCGCTGCCGACATAACCCATGGCCACAGGGCCATTCAGGGTTGGACCAAAACCGCCAGAGGTGACCTCGCCTATCGGGTCGCCGCCCTCTGCTTCGGCAAAAAGCTGTGTGCCAGCACGCATGGGAGCACGCCCCTGTGGCGCAAGTCCTACGCGCTTGCGCGCCACACCCTCGGCCAGATCTCCATAGATCCGATCAGCGCCGGGGAAGCCACCTGCCCGTTCGCCATCCGCACGGCGCACTTTCTGGATCGCCCAGGTCAGTGCCGCTTCAATCGGGGAAGTCGCGACATCAATGTCATTGCCATAAAGACACAAACCGCCCTCAAGGCGCAGACTGTCACGTGCGCCAAGTCCAATCGGCTCTACCTCTTCCATCGCCAGAAGTTTGCGGCACAGGCCCTCTGCCGCGTCGGCAGGAATGGAGATCTCATAGCCGTCTTCACCGGTGTAGCCCGACCGGCTGACCCAACAGGCCACGCCATCAAGCTCTACATCCGCAAAGTCCATAAACGCCATATCGGCCACAGCCGGGTTCAGCCGCGCCAAAGCGGCCTCAGCCGCTGGCCCCTGTAGCGCTACCAATGCGCGATCCGTGATCTCCGTCACCGAAACTTCCGGCGTCAAAGCCCCGATCATCCGCGCAATGTCCGCTTCCTTACAAGCCGCATTGACCACGACGAACAGATGATCACCCCGATTGGCAAACATCAGATCATCTTCGATGCCACCGGCATCGTTGGTGAAGAACCCGTAGCGCTGCCGTCCTGCGCCCAGACCGAGCACATCCATTGGCACCAAAGTCTCAAAGGCCTTGGCAGCGGCGTCATAGCTTTCGGCTTTCAGCACCACCTGCCCCATATGGCTGACGTCAAACAGACCCGCCGCCGCACGGGTGTGCAGATGTTCCTTCATCACGCCCATCGGGTATTGCACCGGCATGTCATAGCCCGCAAACCCAACCATCTTGGCGCCCAGCTCAATATGCAGATCATATAGCGGCGTGCGCTTCAGCTCTGCGACCGACTCTCCCATAGGCTTTGCCCTTCTCTTTCCGGGCGCATCCATGTTTGATGGTCACATCCGGCATCCCATAACCGCGCAGCAAATCTGCACGTGCGATGCCCCCTCTGTCCTTCAGCCTGAGATCGTTATCCCTTCGGCGGACGCCCATAGGCGCCACTCTCCAGAGTCTTTGTGTCGGTGTGTCGGTCCCTGTGGCCTGAGAGTTTCCGGGGCGGTTGCTCCTTCGGCACCGGACTAATCCGGTTCTCCCGATTCACCTTGGGTGCACGGTAGTATACCGAACGCGGTGAGACAAGCCACGTTATCGTGTTATTTATCGCGCAATCAATTTTGATTAATCTACGGGCACTTGGCTTATCGGCGCGCCGGACCTTTGTGGCACGGCTCAGGCGTCAAGATATTAAGCAAGGCAGCGTTTTCACACATCAAAGTGTCCAGCGTGACCTCGTCAAGACGCGCATAAAAGGCCTCCGCGGCCTCCCCCAAGATGGGCTTCAGACGGCAGGCGCTGACCAAGGGACAGGTGGTGTCCACATCCGCAAAACACTCCGCCAAAGGCACCGGCCCTTCCATGGCGCGGAAAACATCTCCGACACAGATGTCCTTTGTGTCATGCGCCAGCCTGACGCCCCCGCTGCGTCCGCGATGGGTGTCCAAAACCCCCAACAAAGCGAGCTTGTGAATCACCTGCGCGAGATGGTTTTCAGAAGCCGCACAGACCCCGGCAATCTCATGTTTGGTGACAAGACGATCAGGGTTCGCCGCGCAATACATCAGCACACGCATCGCAATATTGGTCCGTTTGGTGATGCGCATATGAAAGTTCCCGCTTTACCCTTGCCTTTTAACTCCCCGTTAGCCGGTGTGACAGAATGCGCATAGGAAAGCATTGACATGGATCAAGCTGCGTGATCCCTACATTTCATGACCGCGTCCTACTTCTTCGGCTACGGCAGCCTCGTGAACGAAAAAACACATGATTACGAGGACTTGCACAAAGCAACCCTGCAAGGCTGGCGCCGCGCCTGGCGACATACAAACCTGCGCCCGATTGCATTCTTGACCGCTGAGCCTGATGAAACCTGCGAAATCGAAGGCATTATCGCGCATGTACCGAACGACGATTGGGCTGCGCTGGATAAACGCGAATTCGCCTACGACAGAGTGGGCGCGACCTCAGCCATCCGTCACGCAAAACCTGCCGAAATTGACATCGCAGTCTACCATGTCCCTGCAGATCAAGGCCTGTCACCGGACGTCCGCCACCCGATCTGGCTCAGCTATCTCGACGTGGTGATACAGGGATATCTGAGACATTTTGGCGAGGCCGGTGTCGCCCGTTTCTTTGCAACAACCGCCGGATGGGACGCGCCAATTCTAAACGACAGAGCCGCCCCAAACTATCCGCGCAAGCAAGATCTGAGTGCAGATGAAACGGCGCTGGTGGATATGCATCTCCGCGCAGTCGGTGCAAAGATCATCACATAGTCCTCTGTAAACAAAAAAAAGGCGGCCATGCCTGACCGCCTCTCATAAGCTATCTATCCGGATTTTCAGAGCATCAGCTGATAGCTCGCCGGCGCATATTTATAGCCGCCATCGTGGCTTTCGACATAGCCCACAGCAGGCCATGGCATGTGATAGCCGACAAACGGCACCTTATCTGCCGCCAGCATATCAAGCACTTTGCGACGGGTCGCGGCGGCCGCGGCTTTGTCCATGTCAAACTTCACTTCCCAGTCCGGATAGGCCAGCGACCAGACGTAGTGATTGGCAAAATCCGCACAAAGCATGATCTGTTTGCCATCGCTTTCGATCATATAGGCCATATGACCGGGCGTGTGGCCAAAGGTGCCAACGGCTGTGATGCCACTTGCCACCGAGGCGCCATCCTCAATCATATCAAAACGTTCTGCATTCGGGCGAATTTTGCCTTCAAACGCTTTGTTGCCATCGGTTTTCGCCCAAGCGTCAAACTCTACGCGGCCGGTCAAATGCTGCGCATTGCCAAAGGTCACACCGCCCTCGCTCGCAACACCGCCGATGTGGTCGCCATGCATATGGGTGATCACAACCTTATCCACCTGATCCGGCGTGTAGCCTGCCGCAGCCAACGCACCTGTGATCGCCTCAGGGCTCAAGCCCGCATCAAACAGCACAAGCTCGTCGCCAGTATTCACAATGGTGGGCGTGAAGAAAAACTGTGCCGCATTCGTCGGGATGTTGGCTGCCTCGGAGGCCTTGGCAAACTCTTCAGCGCTCACATTCATGCCAAAGATGTTCTGCGGGCCTTCAACTGTGCGTGTGCCCACCAATAGCGTGGTCACTTCAAATTGGCCCAGCTTCATCCGGTTAAACCGCGTGGTGCCCACACCTTTCATCTCTGCTTTTGCCAGACTTTGGTTTGGCAGCAAAGTCGCAGCAACCGGGGCAGCGGCTGCCCCTGCCAACATACTGCGGCGGGTCAATTTGGTTTGTTTGGTCATGGTCCAATCCTCCTGCGGAAAAACATCTATTTTTTTATATTGTTGGGGCTACGATAGATTTACGCGTTTGGATTGCAATTCACGGTCCCTTGAGGAGCAGGAACCAGCCCACTTTCCTTACGAGAAAATTAAGAAATCGGGCTCAACCGCCCTTGTTGCGCGGATCTAAGCCGGATTTCTGGACAAAATGACATTCATGTGGGAAGGGAGGCCCCAACAGGAGATTCCCATGACGACGACCCGTTTCGCCCCTTCGCCAACCGGCTATATCCACGTTGGCAACCTGCGCACCGCGCTGATGAACTACCTGATCGCTCGCAAATCCGGCGGCACCTTCATCCTGCGCATCGACGACACCGACCCAGAGCGGTCCAAACAGGAATATGTGGATGCCATCCAGGAAGATCTGGAATGGCTCGGCCTGACTTGGGACCGGATGGAGCGTCAATCCACCCGTCTTGAGCGCTATGAAGACGCCGCGCAGCAACTGCGCGACATGGGCCGCTTCTATGAGTGCTTTGAAACGCCAACCGAGTTGGACCTCAAGCGCAAGAAACAGCTCAACATGGGCAAACCGCCGGTTTATGACCGCGCCGCTCTTGCACTGTCGGAGGACGAGAAAGCCGCTTTGCGCGCGGACCGTGGCAATGGTCACTGGCGCTTTAAGCTCGACCACGCCCGCATCGAATGGACCGATGGCATCCTGGGCGATCGCTCCATTGACGCCGCTTCTGTCTCTGATCCGGTCCTGATCCGTGCGGATGGTCAGTTCCTCTATACGCTGGCCTCTGTCTGCGATGACATCGACTTTGGCATCACAGATGTTGTGCGCGGCTCTGACCACGTGACCAACACGGCGACCCAGATCCAGATCATCGAAGCACTTGGCGGCGGCGTGCCAAACTTCGCCCACCACTCCCTGCTGACCGGCCCACAGGGCGAGGCGCTTTCCAAACGCCTCGGCACTCTGGCCCTACGCGATCTGCGCGAAGCCGGTGTGGAGCCGATGGCCCTCCTGAGCCTGATGGCCCGCCTTGGCAGCTCCGATCCGGTTGAGCTGCGCGGCTCCATTGAGGAGATCGCCGAAGGCTTTGACGTCAACAAATTCGGCGCAGCGCCCACCAAGTTTGACGAGCAGGACCTCTACCCGCTCACCGGCAAAGTTCTTCACGACAAACCGCTTTCGGAGATGGCCGATGACATCGCCGCCGCTGGCGTGCCTGCCGATCTGGCTGAGCGCTTCTGGAACGTGACCCGCGAGAACATCACCACCCGCAAAGACATCGCGCCATGGTGGGATCTCTTCGCCAACGGTGCGGAGCCTGCCATCGAAGACGAAGACCAAGACTTCATCAAAGAGGCCATGGCGCTTCTGCCCGAAGGCCCGTTTGATGACAGCACCTGGGGCAGCTGGACCGCCGCCGTAAAAGAGGCCACCGGCCGCAAAGGGCGCGGTCTCTTCATGCCCCTGCGCAAGGCTCTCACCGGCCAAAGCCACGGCCCGGACATGTCCGCCGTGATGCCGCTCTTGCAAGTGATCAAAGCCCGCGGCTGATCACTCCAAAACAAAAACGGCGCGCCGCTTAGCTGGGGCGCGCCGAAGACTTAGGGCATTGTGACAAACACCCTAACCAAGCGTGTGTGAGATCAGCTGCCCTTTACAGCTGCGGTGACAATCACCTCAACCTTGAGCACATCGCGCGCAAGTTTGGCTTCGCCACAGGCACGCGCTGGGGCATGGCCTTCCGGCACCCAAGCGTCCCAGACTTCGTTCATCTCGGCAAAATCGCTCATATCTGACAGCCAAACAATGGCCTGCAGGATGTGCTCACGATCAGAGCCCGCTTCTTCCAGCAACGCGTCTACGCGGGCCAGACAATCTCGGGTTTGCTCGGCCACGGTGTCACCCGCGCCAACCTGACCACACAGGTAGGCAACCTGATTGTGGATCACGATTTTTGACATGCGGGTGCCAGTGTGAATGCGCTCTATCATGGTTTAAGCCCTTATATTTGTGTACTTTTGCGTGGTCGATCAGCTCGGATCGCGGAACCGGTTCACAATCGGGTAGCGTCGATCAAGCCAGAACGCTTTCTTGCTGAGCCGCGCACCGGGTGCCGACTGAAAGCGTTTGTATTCGCTGATGTAAACCAGTTGCTCCACCCGCTTAACCGTCTCCCGATCATAGCCAGCAGCCACACACTCCGCGACGGATTTGTCCTCATCCACCAACATGTAAAGGATCGCATCCAGCACATCATAAGGCGGCAGGCTGTCTTCGTCTTTCTGATCCGGGCGCAGCTCTGCTGAGGGTGGCTTATCGATGATCGCCGGTGGGATCACCTCACCTTCCGGCCCCATCATCCAGTCACGATGCACCTCGTTGCGCCAGCGAGACGTTTCAAACACCCGCGTTTTATACATGTCTTTGATCGGGTTGTAGCCACCGGCCATATCGCCATAGATCGTGGCATAGCCTACCGCGACCTCAGATTTATTGCCTGTGGTCAGCAGCATTTCCCCAAACTTGTTGGACATTGCCATAAGGAGCAGCCCACGCAGACGGCTCTGAATGTTTTCTTCGGCAAGCCCGGACTCAAGCCCCTCAAACAGCGGCGCCAAAGTGTTGGTGATCGCATCCCTCCCCTCTGAGATGGGCACATAGTCATAGCGCACGCCAAGCCGTTCAGCGATGTCTTTCGCGTCATCCAGTGAGCCTTGCGACGTATATTCACTTGGCAGCATCACACAGCGCACATTCTCCGCGCCCAGCGCATCCACCGCGATTGTCGCCACCAGCGCGCTGTCAATGCCGCCCGACAAGCCCAGCAAAACTTTGGAAAATCCGCTCTTGCCCATGTAATCGCGCAGCGCCTCAACGCAGACGCGATAGTCCTGTTCCTCGCCCGCAGGAAGAACGGCTTTCGGCCCCTCTTTGCAGCGCCAGCCCTCAGCCGCGCGCTCAAAATCCACATGGGTCACAACCTCGTCAAACACCGGCAGCTGCACCGCCAATTGCCCGCCCGGGTTCAGCACAAAGGAGCCGCCATCAAACACCTGATCGTCCTGGCCACCCACCATGTTGAGGTAGACCAGCGGCAATCCGGTCTCGATCACCCGCGCCACCATATGGTTCATGCGGCGATCAAACTTGTCGCGGTAATAAGGCGATCCATTGGGCACCACGAGAAACTCCGCACCGGTTTCCTCCAGCGTCTCCGGCACATCCTCAAACCACGCATCCTCACAGACGGGCGAGCCAACCCGAACGCCGTTCACACTGTAAGGCCCTCCCATCGGCCCGCTTGTAAACAGGCGCTCTTCGTCAAACACTGTGTAGTTCGGCAAATTGTGCTTGCGCTGAATATGCGCAATCTTGCCATCCCGCAGAATGAAATAGGCGTTGTAAAGCGCGCCGCCCTCTTTCAGCGGTCCGCCAACGGCCACCACCGGCCCGTCGGCACAGTCTTTGGCCAGTTGCTCAATCTCTGCCAAAGCGGCCGCCTGCAGCGCAGGTTTCAGGATCAAGTCCTGCGCGTTGTAGCCGACGATGAACATCTCAGGGAAAGCCACCATATCCGCGCCTGCCGCTTTGGCCTCCTGCCAAACAGCGCGCACTTTGTCCGCATTCCCAGACAAATCCCCCATGACCGGATTGGCCTGCGCCAACGTCAAACGGAATGTATCGGCCATGGGTGTTCTCCTATGCTGCAGGTCTTGTTCTGCGGGTCTTGCCAGAGATGTAGCAGACACAGCGCCAAGGAAAAGCGCAAAGCACAGCAATTTATCCCCTGTCTCCTCACTCTGCTTAGGACTTACGCGCGAAAAAGCGCAAAACAGTTTGCCCCGCCGAACCCCATGTCCTAAAATCAGGTTAATGCTTCTCGCGTCCAAGAGGAGCGATTTGGGGAAAAGTCGAGGCCAAAAATATGCGCGGAACTCAGGCACTTACATTAGCCATCCTGCTCGCGGGCACAGCAGCCTTTGCACAGGACAGCCAGGTTCTGACAAAACAATATGACGACGGCGGTGTGTATGAAGGCACCTTCAAGGGTGGTTTGCAGCACGGCACCGGCAGTTATCGCTTGCCCAACGGCTATGAATATAAGGGCGAATGGGCTGACGGCGAGATCCGCGGTCAGGGCATTGCCCGCTTCCCCAACGGCTCTGTTTATGAGGGGGCCTTTGCCAAGGGAAAGCCGCATGGGTTTGGCAAAATCACCTTCACCGACGGCGGCACCTATGAAGGCGAATGGGTCGACGGCAAAATCACCGGTACAGGCGTGGCCAGCTACGCGAATGGTGTGCGCTACGAAGGCAGCTTCCAGAATGCCAACCACCACGGCAAAGGCGTGATGATCAGCCCGGCGGGCTATCGCTATGAGGGCGATTGGATCAATGGCGTTAAAGAAGGCCTTGGCAAAATCACCTATAATGACGGCACCATCTACGACGGCGAAATCAAAGGCGGCGAACGCGCGGGCCAAGGCCGCCTCACCATGCCCGGTGGGCTGGTCTATGAAGGCAACTGGGTTGCTGGCCAGATCGAAGGGGACGGCACTCTGACCCAACCCAACGGCGACGTCTATGTGGGACAGCTCGTTGGTGGCAAACGCCAAGGCAAAGGCTTTGTTACCTATGCCAATGGAGACACTTACGAAGGAGACTTCAGCGCCGATCAACGCGATGGTCAGGGCACATTCACCGGCACCGACGGCTATGTCTATGTCGGCGCATGGGTCGAAGGCCACATCGCAGGCCAAGGTCAGGTCACCTACCCTGATGGGTCTGTCTATGTAGGTCAGTTTCAGGATGATCTTGCCGACGGCCAGGGCAAAATCACCTACACCGACGGGTCAACCTACGAAGGCGCTTGGAAAGCTGGCGTGATCGATGGCGCGGGCAAGGCAACCTATGCCAATGGGCTAATCTATGAAGGTGAATTCAAAAGCGCGCGCAATCACGGTCGTGGCGTGATGACCTATGCGGATGGCTATCGCTATGAAGGCGAATGGCAAAACGGCCAGCGCCATGGCACCGGCACCGCAACCTACGCTGACGGCACCGTCTACACCGGGCAATTCGCCAATGGTCAGCGCGAAGGCAGCGGCGAAATTATCATGCCTGACGGCTTCAAATATTCCGGCCAATGGCAAGCTGGCGAGATCAACGGCATTGGCGTGGCCACCTACGCAAATGGCGACATCTACGAAGGCACATTCAAGGCTGGCAAACGTCAGGGCGAAGGCACGATGCGCTATGCCTCCGGCGAGGAACGCAGCGGCAACTGGAACAATGGCTCACTCGCCGAAAACGGTGCCGCGCAGACCGACGGCTGAGATACCGGATCAAACATCAATCAAGCCGCGCCCTGAGCGCGGCTTTTCTGTTTTGTGGGAGACGGTCCCTTCCGCTACCAAGGCACAGGCGCACCCTCATAGTCATAAAAGCTCCCGCTTTCCTTGGGTGACAAACCGTCCAGCACATCCAGCAAAGCTTGCGCAGCCACCGCCGCGCTGTGCTTCTTATGGGCAGGGTAATTGGCAGTAAAAGATGTCTCCACAGTGCCCGGATGCAGCGCCACACAAATGGACTGTTTGTGGCTACGGCCCAACTCAATCGCGCCGGTCCGCATCACCTGATTGAGTGCCGCTTTGGAGGCGCGATAAGAGTACCACCCCCCTGCGCGATTGTCGCCGATTGACCCGACCCGCGCCGACAAGGTCGCAAAAACGCCCCGCTCCTTGCGCGGCAACAGCCGCGCGGCGTGGCGCATCACCAAAGCCGGCCCAATTGTATTGACCGCAAACTGAGCGGCCATCTCTTCAGCAGTCACCTCCCGCAGTGATTTCTCTGGCCCCTGCCGGGTCACCACTAAAGCGCCCGTCGCCACAAAGACGAGCTGAAACTCGCCCTCGAGCGCGTTCAATGACGCCTCAACAGGCTCAGGGTCTGTTATGTCAAATCCGTCGTGCGTACGAGAAAGCCCCACCACCTCGGCGCCACGCTCTCTCAACCTATCCGCTATCGCCGCACCAATGCCGCCGCTGTCGCCAATCACCAAGGCCCGCACAGTCAATCTCCTTCTTTTCAAGAGCATACGGCGCAGCCCCGCCCATAGCTTCATTTTGGTCAGAATCCCCAAGGGTGTTGTCGCAGCGTTGTAAGGCCAGCTCCGTCCCAACGTCCCGCGCCATCCTCGCTCGCAAAACGCGCCACTTTTGCTCTTTTCATTTACCCTTCGGCATGTATAACTCTGCGTCATGACACGTTTGGCCCATATCGCAACATCCGCACGCCTTCCGGCACCGTTTGCGCGTGGCCTAGACCTACTCCTAGTCCGCCTCTGAGCGTGACCGTGTCGGCGCGCGTGCTCAGAGGAGAGATGTCCGCGCCGAATGTCTAAAGCACCTCGCGTTTTTATAAGTACAAACAGAATCGACTTTTGCGTTTCCCCTATGGAATAAGCCGCAAACAAGAGATTCAAACCAAACGCGAAGTGCCCTGAACCGCCCAACGGCAACCCGACACTGACAGGCCTCTAGGAAACCCTATGCAAACATCCAGTTTCTTTGAAAAACAGCCATATTTTTCAAATTCTTGGGGCCCAAGCACTGTTGCGCCGCAAGGCATTCCCAATTTCGAAGCCCGCGCGACTACCGCGATCTTCCCCCCGCATATCTAAACAGGAACCAACCCCATGTCCGACAACCGCGTTGTTATTTTTGACACCACCCTGCGCGACGGTGAGCAAAGCCCCGGCGCCACCATGACCCATGACGAAAAGCTCGAAATCGCCGAGATGCTGGATGACATGGGTGTGGACATCATCGAAGCCGGTTTCCCGATCGCTTCTGAAGGCGATTTCGCCGCTGTTTCCGAGATCGCCAAGCGCGCCAAAAACTCCCGCATCTGCGGTCTTGCACGCGCCAACATCGCAGACATCGACCGCTGCTGGGAAGCGGTGAAACATGCGGAGAAAAACCGCATCCACACCTTCATCGGCACCTCGCCTCTGCACCGCGCCATTCCCAACCTCACCATGGATGAGATGGCCGACAAGATCCACGAAACCGTCAGCCACGCCCGCAATCTCTGTGAGAACGTCCAGTGGTCCCCGATGGACGCCACCCGCACTGAGTGGGACTATCTCTGCCGCGTGATCGAAATCGCCATCAAAGCCGGTGCCACCACCATCAATATTCCAGATACCGTTGGCTACACCGCCCCGATGGAAAGTGCTGATCTGATCAAGAAACTGATCGAAACCGTGCCAGGCGCGGATGATGTGATCTTTGCCACCCACTGCCACAACGACCTTGGCATGGCGACCGCCAACTCGCTGGCCGCTGTGGCGGGTGGCGCGCGTCAGATCGAATGCACCATCAACGGTCTGGGCGAACGCGCGGGCAACACCGCGCTGGAAGAGGTCGTGATGGCGCTGAAAGTGCGCAACGACATCATGCCTTGGACCACGGGCATCGACACCACCAAGCTCATGAACATCTCTCGTCGCGTGGCCACCGTTTCCGGCTTCCCGGTGCAGTTCAACAAAGCCATCGTCGGCAAAAATGCCTTCGCGCATGAGTCTGGCATCCACCAGGATGGCATGCTGAAGAACAAAGAGACCTTCGAAATCATGCGCCCGGAAGACGTGGGCCTCTCCGGCACCTCCCTGCCGCTGGGCAAACACTCCGGCCGCGCCGCACTGCGCGACAAGCTGGAGCAGCTCGGCTTTGAAGTGGGCGACAACCAGCTCAAAGACATCTTTGTGCGCTTCAAAGAGCTGGCCGACCGCAAGAAAGAAGTGTTTGACGACGACATCGTGGCGCTTGTGCGTGCCGGTGGCGGCGAAGATGCCGAGAACGATCATCTACAGCTCGTCTCCATGAAAGTGGTCTGCGGCACAGGTGGTCCGGCAGAATCCACCGTCGAGATGGAAGTGGACGGCGCAGACGTCACCGCAACCTGCGAAGGTGACGGCCCGGTGGATGCGACCTTCAAAGCGATCCGCAAAATCCACCCCAACACCGCCCGCCTGCAGCTCTATCAGGTGAGCGCTGTGACAGAAGGCACCGACGCGCAGGCCACGGTCTCTGTGCGTCTGGAAGAAGACGGCGTGATCGCAACCGGCCAGTCGGCCAACACCGACACGGTTGTGGCCTCCGCCAAAGCCTACATCCACGCGCTGAACCGCCTTCTCGTGCGCCGCGACAAAGTCGGCGAAGGTGTGGACGCCAAAGAGGTGTCTTACAAAGATCTGGCTTGAGCACCCATTCTACTATCCATAGAAAAGGCCGCCAAACAGGGCGGCCTTTTTTCCGGGGTGATCTAAGATCGCCCCAAATCCTCCAGGATCGGGCAATCCGGTCGTGCGTCCCCTGCACAGCTTTCCACCAGATGGCTCAACGTCGCCCGCATCGCCTGCAAATCGGCAATCTTCGCGTCAATTTCTGTCAGATTCCGCTCCGCGACCCGCTTCACATCGGCACTCGCCCGCCCTTGATCTTCATAAAGCGCCAAAAGCGTCCGGCAGTCCTCAATGGAAAACCCAAGCCCCCGCGCCCGGCCCAGAAACGCAAGCTTGTGCAGGTCCGTTTCTGAAAAGCTGCGATATCCATTCTCTCCACGCGCGGGCGTCACAAAGCCGATGTCCTCATAGTAGCGGATCGTCTTCGCGGGCAGCCCGGAGCGTTTTGAAACTTCTCCGATGTTCATGCGCCCTCCTCCCGCAAAACCGGCGCAACACGGCGCAAGCGCAGCGCGTTTGACAGTACAAACACACTGGATAGCGCCATGGCCCCTGCCCCCAGCATAGGGGACAAAGCAGGCCCGCCAAAGGGCACCAGAATGCCTGCTGCCACCGGGATCAACGCAACGTTGTAGCCAAAGGCCCAAAACAGGTTCTGCCCGATATTGCGGATCACGCGACGGCTCACTTCAAAGGCGTTGATCACACCACCCACGTCGCCGGACATCAGCACCACATCCGCCGCCTCCATTGCCACATCCGTGCCCGTGCCGATTGCCAGTCCGACGTCCGCGCTGGCCAATGCGGGCGCATCGTTGATGCCATCCCCGACAAAGGCCACGTTGCCAAAGCGCGCGCGAAGCTCTTCCAGCGCGGCCACTTTCCCATCCGGAAGAACTTCGGCCACCACATGATCGATCCCCAGTTGCGCAGCCAAAGCCTCTGCCGTGCCACGCGCGTCGCCGCTGATCATCGCCACCTTCAGGCCCATGTCATGCAGCGCATGGACAGCCGCTGCCGAACCGGGTTTGATCGGATCAGACACCGCCAACACCGCCGCAGCCCGCCCGTCAATCGCCACACAGATCGGTGTTTTCCCACCTGATGCAAGATCCTCAATCTGCGCCCCAAACGCAGCAAAGGACACCGCTTCCTGCGCCATGTACCGCGCCGCACCGACCAGCACAGACCGTCCAGAAACCTCAGCAGAAATCCCCATGCCAACCTGCGCTTCAAAACGCGTGGCACGTGGCACATCAAACCCGCGAGTCTTTGCCGCACGCACCAAAGCCTGCGCCAAAGGATGCTCCGAGGAGGCCTCCGCCGCCGCAACAAGCGCCAGCACATCCGCTTCTTCAATCCCTTCAGCCAGCGCCACATCCGTCAGTTCCGGCTGGCCCATCGTCAGCGTGCCTGTCTTGTCAAAGGCCACCACATTGCAATCACGAAGGCTCTGCAGCGCATCCCCTTTGCGAAACAGCACACCCAGCTGTGCCGCGCGGCCCGTGCCCACCATGATGGAGGTCGGCGTCGCCAGACCCATGGCACAGGGGCAGGCAATGATCAGCACCGCCACAGCCACCACAATCGCATGGCCGAGCGCCGGGCTCGGCCCCACCAACATCCAGATCCCAAAAGTCAGCGCCGCCACAGCCATCACAGCTGGCACAAACACCGCAGTCACGCGATCCACCCGTGCCTGAATAGGCAGCTTCGCACCCTGCGCCTCGCGCACCATCGCAACGATCTGAGACAGCATGGTGTCCCGCCCGACCTTCTCGGCCTCATAACGTAGCGCGCCCTGCCCGTTGATTGTGCCACCAATCACCGCATCCCCTTCGGCCTTTGCCACCGGGACCGGCTCGCCTGACAGCATGCTCTCATCCACAAAGGACTGTCCGTCAATCACGCGCCCGTCCACAGCCACACGCTCGCCGGGCCGCAGATGCAAAACGTCCCCCACGGCCACGGCATCAATGGAAATCTCCTGCACCGCGCCTTTCCGCTCCACCCGCGCCACCCGCGGCTGAAGCCCCATCAACTGCCGGATCGCCTCCCCCGTGCGCCCCTTCGCGCGCGCTTCCATCCAGCGCCCCGTGAGGATCAGCACCACAATCACCGCTGCCGCCTCATAATAGACATGCGCGGTGCCCGCAGGCAGCAAGCCGGGGGCAAAGGTTGAGACCACGGAAAAAAGATAGGCCGCGCTGGTGCCCAAAGCGACCAGCGAATTCATTTCTGGCGCACCTTTGATCAGCGCCGGAAACCCTTTGGCGTAGAACTGCCTCCCCGGTCCGATCAGCAAAGCTGAGGTCAGCGCAAACTGCATCAAATACAGCGCCTGCATCCCCACTTGAGCCATCAACCAATGATGCAGCGCCGGAACCATGTGCCCGCCCATTTCGGTCACGAACACCGGCAACGCCAGCGCCGCAGCGATCAGCACATCACGCTTGAGCTTCGCCGCCCCGTCTGCCTTGTGATCGACCTCTTCGGCACCCTCTTCCTGCAGCCGCGCTGGGTAGCCCGCCTTGGTGCTGCGTGCCGCAATCTCACCCGGCGTGGCCTCACCTTCGAGATATTCAACGGTCGCAGTTTCACTGGCAAAGTTCACATTGGCCGCCACCACGCCCGGCGTTTCGGACAGAGCCGCCTCAGCCCGGCGCACACAGCCTGCGCAGCTCATACCCGCCACATCATAGGTCACTGACCGCACACGCGCTGGATATCCCGCGTCCTTCAAGGCCCCCAACACAGCTTCAGTGCCGCCTTCCATCACCACCACACGTGCGCTCTCATTGGCCAGATTGACCTCTGCAGAGTGCACCCCTTCAGTCTTCGCCAAGGCCTTTTCAGCACGCGAAACGCATGCGGCACAGTTCAGGCCGTCAAGATGAAAGGTCAGTGTTTGCATGGATCTGTCTTTTCTGAGTCGGCGTCACCCGCCACTAAGGGATATAAAGGTTCCAGTAAGTGGAAGGTCAAGGCCACTTGGCAAAGCATGTCGTTTGCCCACGATTTGCGCCTCAGAGCCCCTCAACACATTGATATTGATCAACAACCCGTTGATTTTTAGCACTCCCTGCGAACCTACACGTAATGAAAACTGCGCCGACCGCAATTTTCTGTTTGATCTCCAATTTAATTTGACGCAAAAATTAAGTCGAGGAGACTTAGGGAGGACCCCCATGTTTGTGGGATTGGATCTGGGCACGTCTGGCTTGCGTGCGCTGTTGGTTGACGCGAGCCAAAATGTGATCGCCGCGCGTGAGGCGCATTATGACACCGCCCGCCCCCATGCTGGCTGGAGCGAACAGGCGCAATCCGACTGGACCCGCGCCGCCAAAGAGGTCTTCGCCCAACTGGCCGCCGACTTCCCCGATGAGGTTGCCACAATCAAAGGCATCGGCGTCTCTGGCCACATGCACGGCGCCAACCTGCTGGACGAAACCGGTGCGCCTCTGCGCCCCTGTATGATGTGGAACGACACCCGCTCTGTCGATCAGGCAGCACGGCTGGACGCCACTGATCAGGTACGAATACTGTCCGGTAACATCGTCTTTCCAGGCTTCAACGCCCCCAAAGTTGCTTGGGTCGCCGACAATGAGCCTGAGACATATGCCAAGACCGCCAAGGTCCTCCTGCCAAAGGATTATCTGAACTTCTGGCTCACTGGCGTCTATGCCTCAGACATGTCTGACAGCGCTGGCACCAGCTGGCTCGACGTTGGCGCGCGCGATTGGTCAGACACCTTGCTGACCGCTTCCGGCATGCGCGCCGATCAAATGCCCAAACTCTTTGAAGGCTCTGAGGCCATCGGCACGGTGTGTGACGACATCGCCGCAGAACTTGGCCTGCCCAAGGGCGTGATCGTTGCCGCAGGGGCCGGAGACAACGCCGCCGCCGCATGCGGCATTGGCGCACTGAACGAAGGGGACGGTTTTGTCTCCCTTGGCACCTCCGGCGTGCTGCTCACCGGGCGCGGCGCTTATGTGCCAAAACCCGAAAGCGCTGTGCACACCTTCTGCCACGCCATTCCGGGCCGCTGGTATCAGATGGGTGTCATCCTTGCGGCCACCGATAGCCTCAATTGGCTCGCCCGCAACCTAAATCAAAGCCCCGCCGACCTCACCAGCGCCTTGGGCAACACCATCACAGGCCCCGGCCAAATCCGCTTCCTGCCCTACCTGTCGGGTGAGCGCACGCCGCACAATGACGCGGAAATCCGCGGCGGCTTCCTCAACATCGACATCAATTCCGGCCCCGAGGCATTGAGCCAAGCGGTGCTCGAAGGCGTGGCCTTTGCCCTGCGCGATAACTACGAGGCCCTCAGATCCACGGGCGCAGAGCTCGACAGCCTGATTGCAATCGGCGGCGGCGCACAATCGCCTTACTGGGTCGAACTCATCGCCACGCTTCTGAACCTGCCGATTTCCCTGCCCGCAGCGGGCGAATTTGGCGCAGCCTTGGGGGCCGCCCGCCTCGCGATTTGCGCCGCCACCGGCGCCGCACCCGAAGAGATCATGACCAAACCCGAGATCGCAACCACGATCGCCCCGCGCACTGAGCTGCGCGACGCTTATGAGGCGGCCTACGCTGCCTTCGTCAAAACTTACCCCGGCATAAAGGCCCTGACACAATGACCGACTTCTTCAAAGACATCGCCCCCATTCAATTTGAGGGTGCCGACAGCACCAACCCAATGGCCTTCCACCACTACAACCCCGAAGAGGTTGTTATGGGCAAACGCATGGAGGACCACCTGCGCTTTGCCATCGCCTACTGGCACTCTTTTGCATGGGAGGGCGGCGACCCATTTGGCGGCCAGACCTTTGAGCGCCCCTGGCATCCGCAAACCCGCATGGACATGGCCAAAGTCAAAGCAGATGCCGCCTTTGAGATGTTTGACATACTCGGCCAGCCTTACTTCTGCTGGCACGACGCAGACGTGCGCCCCGAAGGCGACAGCTTTGCCGAAAGCCTGAAAAACTTCGAAGAGATCATTGATTACTTTGAAGAAAAGATGAGCACACGCAAAATCAAACTGCTCTGGGGCACGGCTAATATGTTCAGCCACCGCCGCTGGATGTCAGGCGCATCGACCAACCCCGATCCGGAAGTGTTTGCCTATTCTGCCGCCACCGTGAAAACCTGCATGGATGCCACCAAACGTCTGGGCGGCGAAAACTACGTGCTCTGGGGCGGCCGCGAAGGCTATGAAACCCTGCTCAACACTGACATGGGCCGCGAGCTTGATCACATGGGCCGTTTCCTCAACATGGTGGTGGATTACAAACACAAGATCGGCTTTGAGGGCACCATTCTGGTTGAGCCCAAACCCCAGGAACCATCCAAGCACCAATATGATTTTGACGCCGCTACCTGCTATGGCTTCCTGCAGAAATACGGTCTTGAAAACGAAGTGAAGCTGAACCTTGAGCAAGGTCACGCGATCCTCGCCGGTCACAGCTTTGAACATGAGATCGCCACCGCCGCCGCGCTTGGCGTTCTTGGTTCAATCGACATGAACCGCAACGATTATCAATCCGGCTGGGACACCGACCAATTCCCCAACAACGTGCCGGAAGTGGCTCTGTCCTACTATCACATCCTGAAAGCAGGCGGCTTCACCACAGGCGGCACCAATTTTGACGCCAAACTCCGCCGCCAGTCACTGGATGCCGAAGACCTCATCGCGGCACACGTCGGCGGCATGGACATCTGCGCCCGCGGCCTGAAAGCGGCGGCAGCGATGATTGAGGACGGCGGCTTGGAACAAGCGCTCAACGAACGCTACGCCGGTTGGGAAAGCGACGAAGCCAAAGCCATGCTCGCCGGTGATTTGGACAGCACATTCGCCGATGTGATGAGCGGTAAAATCAACCCTGCACCCAAATCCGGTCGTCAGGAGATTCTTGAAAACTACGTAAACCGCTTCGTCTAAGATACTGTTTAATTGAAATTTAACCACTCTCCTCACCTCGCCTAGCGAGGTGGGGAAGACACTGCCAAGGAAGACCAGCCATGCGCCATCTCCTGTTCTGCACCGTCGCCATCTTGCCCGCTTTGGCAAACGCTTCACCGCTGCCCAAAGCAGATGCGACGTTCCCGGAACAGGACATGGCGGAGGTCAAACTTGGTCAACTTCTTTTCTATGATCCCATTCTGTCGGGCAACAAATCTGTCTCCTGCGCCTCCTGCCACCATCCAGATCTCGGCACCTCTGACGGGGTCTCCTTGGGGCTCGGCGACGGCGCAACCGGCCTTGGGCTCAACCGCAAAATCAATCCGGACAATCCACCGGAACAACGCATCCCACGCAACGCCCCCGCACTTTGGAATCTCGGCGCAACTGAATTTACCGTCTTCTTCCACGACGGGCGTTTGGAAGACGACCCAACCCGCCCCTCTGGCATCCGCACCCCGCTGGGCGCCGAAATGGAAATGGGGTTTGACAACGCGCTCGCCGCGCAAGCCATGTTCCCCGTGTTGTCAGGTGACGAAATGGCCGGGCACTATTCTGAAAACGATGTTTCCCAAGCTGTCCGCCTCGGTCGCCTGACCGGCCCCGGCGGTGCCTGGGACATATTGGCCAAGCGCGTGGAGGCCATCCCCGCTTATCGCGCGGCCTTTGACGAGGTCATCGGCGAAGCCCCAATCAAGTTCCACGACATCGCCAATGTCATGGCCGCCTTCATCGCCTTTGAATGGCGCGCGGATGCCTCCGCCTTCGACGCCTTTCTGCGCGATGGCACGCCTCTCACCGAGGATGCCGCCGCGGGCATGGACCTTTTTTACGGCAAGGCACAGTGCAGCACCTGTCACAGTGGCCAATTCCAGACCGACCATGGCTTCCACGCCATCGCCCTGCCGCAGATCGGCCCGGGCAAGGCTGCCCGCTTTGAACGCCACAATCGCGACGTCGGTCGCGGTCGCGTGACCGGTGCAGCCGAGGATTTCTATCGCTTCCGCACGCCATCGCTGCGCAACATCACGCAAACCGCCCCCTATGGGCACAACGGGGCTTTCACAAGCCTCGAAGGCATCGTGCGTCACCACCTAACCCCGGAGGCTTCGCTCAGCGCCTACACCCTTGCGGCGGCCACTTTCTCTGACGGGACATTTTCAAATGATTTCAAATTGATGAACGATGCGCCTGAAGTCAGCCAAATCGCCCAGGCCAACGATCTGCCTTCGGTGTCGCTTTCAGACACAGAGGTCAGCCAGATCCTCGCCTTCCTGGAAAGCCTCACGGATTATGACGCGATCAAGGGTCGCCTAGGTGTGCCAACATCGGTCCCCTCAGGGCTGCCACTCGACAACTGATCGAGAAAGCCGCCCCGCTCAGCTCTTTGGCCAGGCAGTCAGGCCCGCGTCGCGCTCAATCCGCCAGTGCCCATTTAGGGGCACCTCCTGCCAAGACCCCACTGCGCCTTCCGGCCAGATCACGCGCACCTTCGCAACCTCAGATGATCCAAGCCCAAAATGCGCTGCACCAGACACACCACCGGCATGGCCGCCGCCCACAGTGATCTCACGGGTGTAGACCCGCTCTCCGGCCTGCAACTCGATCACCGCGCCAACCGCATCGCGATTTGGCCCGTCATCCTGCAGACTCAACGACAGCCAGTTGCCCGCCGCTGCGCTGACATTCTGATACACCTCCAGCGGCGCTCGACGGTTGACCACTGCCAGATCCAACAACCCGTCTGCATTCAGATCCACCAAAGCGGCGCCCCGACTGCGCGCCAATGTGGCGATCCCGGCCGCATCACCCTGCTCGGCAAAGCTGCCATCTTCCTGCTGGATCAACAGGTTGTTGGGATCTTCCATCGCCGCATCCGGCATCTGCTCCACATTGCCTTTGGCAATGAACACATCATCCAACCCATCGTTGGTCACATCCCCAAAGGCGATATGCCAACCGGTGGAAGGCCGCCCGTCATCACCTACATAGGGCCGATGCGCCGAGGTGCCCAGCGCATAAGGCACATCTTCATAGGTCGGCAGCGCCCCATCCGTGCGCCGCATCAGGCGCTGATCCCCCATGGAGGAGAGAAACACCTCGCTCACGCCATCAAAATCCAGATCACGCTCCGCAATCCCCATGCCCCAAAGCATATGGGTCGCCCAGCCGTCCGCCTCCCCATAAAGCCGCGGCGTGGCCTCCATCGCCCAAAGCTGCTCCGCCCCGCCACCCACGTAGTAGTGCCGGTCATTGCTCATCCGCAGATCAGCACGCCCGTTGCGCCCCCAATCTGAGAACAGGATCGACAGTGGGCAAAACCCCGGCTTAAACGCGCTGTGCGCGTAGCCATCACCGTCCGGTCGGAACAAATCGTTTGTATCACAGGCCTCAAAAGGCCCATCCGGATTTTCCCGATCCACATAATTGCCAAAGGCCAACGTGGGCAGCGCGTTCTCCCCTTCCCATGTGGCTGAAAACGCCGTGGTCCAGGCATCGCCGCCCTCAAAGCCCGGCAGATCCATAGGTGTGAAACTGCAGTCAGGGCCGCCTTTGAACAGCTTGTTCTCTCCGACGCGCAACGCCACCAGATCCTGCCACCCGTCGCCATCGATATCGAGCGCGTAAAACCCGGTGGTCCCCGTGATATTCAGTGCCTCAGGCAAGGTCGCTTCAAGCACCACAGCGCCACCAAGTTCACTGCGATTGCGCAGCAACACAGGTGGGTTTGCCCCGCCTGCCGCCACCAGCTCCGACAGCCCATCGCCATCACAATCAAAGGCGGCCACGCCCCCGCCGACGAAAAATTCCCAGCCGCCATCATAGCTGTGCGGCGTCACATCGACCGGCGCAAATTTCACCTCTGCCCCAGCACCACTTGCCGCCAGCACAGCCAAGCCCGTCACAAGCTTATCCAACATGATCTGCCATCCCCTGCAGCGCGGTTTCCGAAACATTCTCAAGCGCATAAGCCGCCGCACCTCGCGCCCACATCAGGTTGCCCCATTTGTGGATCACCACCTCCGGCGGGGCCTTGTCGATCTGCACAATCGACTTACGCATCGCATCAATCACCTCTTCGGCGTAAAGGTGGCTGGATTGCATCTGCTCTCCGGCAAGGATGATCAGCTCCGGGTCAAAAATGTTCACCAGATTGGCCAGCCCCATCGCAAACATCCGTCCGGCGCGCTCCACGATGGAGGCCGCCACCTCATCGCCCTGCTTGGCAGAGGCCAGAATATCCACCACCTGTCGCTCCGCCATTTCACCAGTCGCGATCATTGCCTCGCGCATCAGCGCGTAATCCGCCACATAGGCCTCAAGACATCCCCGCTGCCCGCATCGGCACAAAGCGCCCTCAAGCTGAACCTTGGTGTGGCCAAATTCCGCACCACAGCCGCGTGTCCCTCGGTAGATCTCATCATTGATGACGATCCCCATCCCCACACCGCTCTCGATGGTGACCACAATAAAATCGCGATGCCCCTGCCCCAGGCCAAAGCTCTTCTCCGCCATCGCCACAAGGTTGGCATCGTTGTCCAGAAAAACGGGAATGCCCAGCGCCGTCTCCAGAACCGCGCCAAACTGCACATTGCGCGTGCTTAAGGACGGCGACCAATGCACGAACCCCTGCGGCGCATCCACAATGCCCGCAATGCCCAGCCCAAGCCCGGCGACATCTGTCAGCGACTTGTCGATCTTCTGCGCCAGAGCCTCCACCAGTTCAGCCAGAGTGTCCGCCAAGTCTTTGGCGGGTTGCACCGCATGTTCAAGTTCCGCCTCATGGGAAGCCAGCTGATTGCCCTCAAAATCCAGCAACACCAAAGAAACCGTCCGGTTTGAGATCTTCGCCCCGGCAATCAATCGCGCCGCACCGCGAATCTTGAGGTCCACTTTGGGCCGTCCCCGGCGCGCATCCTTGTCAGGAGATTCGCTGGTGACCTCCTCGATCAATCCTTCTCGCAACAACTCTGCAGTGATCGTGGTCACAGTCGCTCTACTAATGCCAGTAATCTCACTGAGGTTGATCCGCGGGATGCGCTGATGTCTGCGGATTTCTCCCAGCAGCACACGGCGACCAATTTCCCTCTGATTAACAGACATTTACGGACCTCCCTCCCATCAGGCATCGCGTCATTCCGGTCGTGGAATACAGCGCTGAACTGGCCCACCACCATGGCGGCGTTCTGTGCCTTCATGCAAGCTTAGCTGAATTAATTTGATTTACAAATTTATTTTGCTAACAATGGGACAACCCGGACCAAAACCGATTCACATCGGCCACTGCCGGGGAAAACCTTTGGGAGGAAACCATGAAACTATTCGCTTCTGCGACGGCCATCATCGCCGGCGCCTTTATGAGCACAGCGGCGTTTGCCGAAGATCTGGTGATCGGCGTGAGCTGGTCCAACTTTCAGGAAGAGCGCTGGAAAACCGACGAAGCCGCCATCAAAAGCGCATTGGACGCAGCTGGCGCCAAGTACATTTCCGCCGATGCGCAGAGCTCCTCTGCCAAGCAGCTGTCTGACATCGAAAGCCTGATTGCTCAGGGCGCAGACGCGCTGATCATCCTTGCACAGGACGCCTCCTCTGTTGGCCCAGCCGTGCAGGCCGCAGCGGACGAAGAGATCCCTGTCGTTGCATATGACCGCCTGATCGAAGACAGCCGCGCCTTCTACCTGACCTTTGACAACGTTGAAGTTGGCCGTATGCAGGCCCGCGCCGTGCTCGAAGCGATGCCAAAGGGCAACTACGTGATGATCAAAGGTTCCCCGACCGATCCAAACGCAGACTTCCTGCGCGGTGGTCAGCAGGAAGTGCTGCAGGCAGCGATTGACTCCGGCGACATCAAGATCGTTGGCGAAGCCTACACCGATGGTTGGGTTCCAGCCAACGCACAGCGCAACATGGAACAGATCCTGACCTCTGTGGACAACAAAGTGGACGCGGTTGTGGCTTCTAACGACGGCACCGCTGGTGGCGTTGTGGCCGCACTGACCGCTCAAGGCATGGAAGGCATTCCGGTTTCCGGTCAGGACGGTGACCACGCCGCTCTGAACCGCGTTGCCACCGGCACCCAGACCGTGTCTGTCTGGAAAGACGCACGCGCACTTGGCGCAGCGGCTGGTGAGATCGCTGTATCTCTGGCCAAAGGCGAAGCGGTTGACGGTGCTTCCGACTGGACATCCCCAGGCGGCACCACAATGACCTCCATGTTCCTGGCACCTGTGCCTGTCACCGCCGACAATCTGAACGTTGTTCTGGACGCGGGCTGGATTGCCAAAGACGTGCTCTGCGCCGGCTCTTCCAACGCCGCCTGCAACTGATCTGATACTTTGCCCTCCTGATCCGTCAGGGGGGCACACCTCACTCCCCACCCCCACACACAACTGCAAAAGACTTTGCTGTCGCGGCCCGGGTCGCACAGGCTGGCCCTGTACACCCAAATTCCGGCGCTCAAAAAGGTAACGCACAATGCAAAAACAAGCCAAAAACCTGATCGACAAGCTTGGGCTGGATGTCCGTCTGCTTGGCATGATCGGCGCGCTTGTGGTGATCTGGGTTGTTTTCGGCATCTTCACCGATGGCCGCTTCCTATCTCCACGTAACTTCTTCAATGTCTCGGTCCAAACCGCCTCTGTCGCCGTGATGGCCACCGGCATGGTCTTTGTGATCGTGACCCGCAACATCGACCTGTCCGTCGGCTCCATGCTGGGCTTCATCGGCATGACCGTCGCCGCGCTTCAGGTGCAATGGCTGCCTCAGATTGTTGGCCTCGGCCATTGGTCGATCTGGATCATCGCTGTGTTTGCCGCTGTGTTCATGGGGGCGCTGCTCGGCGCGTTTCAGGGCTGGATCATCGGCTATCTCACTGTGCCGGCCTTCATCGTGACACTGGGTGGCTTCCTCGTCTATCGCGGTGCCATGTGGTGGGTCACCAAAGGCCAGACCCAAGCCCCGCTTGACCCAACCTTCCGCCTCCTTGGCGGCGGCGCAGAAGGCACTTTGGGCGAAACGCTCAGCTGGGGTTTTGGCATCTTTGCATCCGTTGTCGCCGTCGCCCTCATGCTGATGAGCCGCCGCAACAAAGCGAGCCACGGCTTTACCGTAAAGCCGGTCTGGGCCGAAGGCGTCCTGATCGCGATCGCTGCTGGCCTGATCATGTGCTTTGTGTGGATCATGAACAGCTACCCGATCCCCAAAGGCGCGATGCGCCGCATGACCGAAGCGCAAGGGATCGAATACACCGACGGTCTGGTCTGGAACCACGGTGTTGCCATCCCTGTTGTGATCCTTCTGGGCGTTGCGATTGTAATGACCATCGTCGCCACCCGCACCCGCTTTGGCCGTTATGTTTACGCCACCGGTGGCAATCCTGAAGCGGCAGAGCTCTCCGGCATCAACACCCGTCTTCTGACCGTGAAAATCTTTGCCCTGATGGGCGCACTGACCGGGATCGCCTCCATCATCGCCTCAGCCCGCCTGAACGCGGTAGACGTGGGCCTCGGCACACTGGACGAGCTGCGTGTGATCGCGGCAGCCGTGATCGGCGGCACTGCATTGGCAGGCGGCGCAGGCACCATCTACGGTGCTGTCATCGGCGCCCTGATCATGCAATCCCTGCAATCGGGCATGGCTTCCGTGGGTGTGGACGCCCCGCTGCAAAACATCGTTGTAGGCATCGTTCTCGTCTTCGCCGTTTATGTCGACATCGTCTACCGCCGCCGCACTGGCGCGTAACCGGCGCATAAGGAGTTCTATTATGGACAAGCAAACCCCTCTCGTAGACATGCGCGACATCCACATCTCCTTTGGTGGGATCAAAGCGGTCGACCATGTCTCTGTTGATCTACACCCTGGCGAAGTGGTTGGCCTTCTGGGTCACAACGGCGCAGGCAAATCCACCCTGATCAAGATCCTGTCTGGCGCCTACCAGGCTGACGGCGGCGAGATCTACATCAACGGTAAAAAGGCAGAGATCCACAACCCGCGTGATGCGCGCAAATACAACATCGAGACCATCTACCAGACCCTTGCGCTGGCCGATAACCTCGATGCTGCCTCCAACCTGTTCCTGGGGCGCGAGCTCACCACCGCCTTTGGCACCGTGGATGACGACGCGATGGAGGCCGAAACTCGCAAGATCATGGGCAAGCTCAACCCGAACTTCCAGAAGTTCTCCGAGCCTGTCTCTGCCCTTTCAGGTGGTCAGCGCCAATCGGTTGCCATTGCGCGCGCAGTTTATTTTGACGCCAAGATCCTGATCATGGATGAACCCACCGCCGCCCTTGGGCCGCATGAGACCCAAATGGTGTCTGAGCTGATCCAACAGCTTAAGGCCGAAGGCATCGGTATCTTCCTGATCAGCCACGACATCCACGATGTCATGGAACTCTGTGACCGCGCCTCAGTGATGAAAAATGGCCAGCTCGTCGGCACGGTGGACGTGAAAGACGTCACCGACGACGACCTCCTCGGCATGATCATTCTGGGCAAACGCCCCGAAGGCGTCCCTGTTCAGGGCTGAATAAATTCGCTAAACGAACCAAAACAGATGAACCAAGAAAGTTGCGGGCGCATGACCTACCTTGTCGGCGATATCGGAGGCACCAACACCCGTCTGGCACTGGCCGGACCGGAAGGCGTGCATCAGGAAACGATACTGCGCGCCCGCAATGACGACTTTGACAGCTTTGACGCTGTCCTCGCGCATTTCCTCGCGACCCAGAGAACCGGCCACCTTGATGGCATCTGCATCGCCATCGCTGGCCCCGTGCAAGCGGGCGAAGGCCGCCTCACCAACCGCAACTGGGCGCTCTCTGCCGCAGGCTTTGGCGTACAATCCGGCGCAGCACGTGCCGAGCTGATCAACGACCTCGCCGCCCTCGGCTACGCCCTGCCCCGTATCACGCCTGAGCATATCTTTGGCACCCGCGTCGCCCCCACCAATGGTCAATCTCTGGTCACGGGTCTGGGCACGGGCTTTAACGTCAGCCTCACCAAACAGACCCGCCACGGCGATACTCTGGTGATTGAGGCCGAGCTCGGACACGCCGAAGTGCCCCACAGCATCGGCCAGCTGATGCAAGACGCCCTTGGTGCAGAGGCCGCGCCTCTCAAAACTGTCGAAGACCTCTTTTGCGGCCCCGGTCTTGAACGCCTGCATAGCCTTCTGAGCGGCGCAACGCTGGACGGTGGCAGCATCATCGCAGCCTATGAGGCAAACGACGAAGCCGCGACGGCCACGGTAGAGCTCTTCACCAAGGCGCTGGCCTATCTCACCCGCGCCCTGATCCACCAATACCTGCCGCGTGACGGCATCGTCTTCGCCGGCAGCGCCGCCCGAGGCGTGCTGGGCAGCCGCGCCCTACCGCTGTTTGTAGAGACACTGGAATCCGAAGGCCCCGGCATCGTCGCCCCAGCCACGATCCCGCTCAGCGTCATCACAGATGATGCTGCAGCGCTGCAGGGGTGCCTGCAGCACTTGGTGCAAACCGCGCGCTGAAGCTCTATCGGCTAGTAAGGGCTGCCAGCGGCTTTTTTGTTTGGCGCAACCAACGTCTAGCTAACCGTGAACTGACCCATCATACCGCAGTCCTCATGTTCAAGGATGTGGCAATGATACATATAAGGCGCGTCCTTCGTGGCCTCATAGTCAAACCGGACCAGAACCTCCGACCACCCTTCTTCCACGTGAACCATGTCCTTCCAACCAGCGGCATAGGCTGGCGGCGGGGCATCATTTTGACTGAGGATGCGGAAAGAACACCCATGTATGTGAAATGGATGTAATTGGTCATCCACCGAGATACGCCAAATCTCGGTATCGCCTTTGCGCACTTCTTCGTCGATCCGATCCATTTTCATTGGCTGGCCATTGATTGCCATTGCGCCCGCATCGCCGCAAAAATTGTCCCACGCCAGAGCGAGCGCCGCCAAGTCGGCTCCCACATCCATTTCTAGCTGGAAAGAGCGCGTAACAGTGGCATCCTCCGGCTTTGGTGGTTCAAGGATCGCCAGTTGCGTCGGCATCGCCCCATCAAACCCTTTGTCTGCCGTGCGGGTAAGCGACAGAGCTGGAACAGTTTGGCCTCCGCCAAAGAGGTTTTCAAAGAAACCACCGCCGTCCCCATTCAGGTTCACGTTCAAGGTGTTCGTTTCAAAGGTCTTCATATCGACCAACACTTCATAACGTTCGCCCGGCGACATCAAAATGCTCTCAACCGCAACCGGAGCCGAAAGAAACCCGCCATCTGATGCAATCACAGTGATGGGCCCGGCTTCCATCGAAAGCCCGAGAAACCGTGCATTGCAGGCGTTCAGAATGCGCAGTCGGACAAGACCCGTAGGTACATTCTGACCAACAGGGGCGATGGCTCCGTTTACCACCAGCGTATCCCCTTCAAACCCGTCCTCAAAGACGGCTGCAGACAGCTCGTAGGTCATGCGCCCATTTGCGTCGAACATCTTGTCCTGCAGGACCAGCGTGAAATCATCCACGCCGTAGGTCTTGGGGAGGTCTGCTGACAGGCTGGCGTCATCTTCGACCAGCAGAACACCCGCCAGACCATTGTAGGTCTGACGTGCCGTCTTGCCGTGCATGTGCGAATGAAACCAGTTCATTGAGGCTTGCTGGACAATCGGGACATCCGGCGACCAGACGGCATCGGGCGCGATCTCCTGATGAGGTCCGCCATCGACATCTCCGGGAATGTGCAGCCCATGCCAGTGAATTGTCGAGGTATCACCAATATTATTGGCGACATCACAAGGAAGCGTCTGCCCCTGCTTCACCCTCAGAACGGGACCGAGGTAGGCGTTATTTATCCCAAAGGTGTCACTCGCAGTCCCGGTTCCAAAATCATGTCGACCTATGCCCAGAGAGAGAGGAACTCGATCTTCGATCCCGCCCGTTAAGTCTGTCAAAGGGATGAGTGGAAGTGGACGCATCGCAGGTTGTGCCCAGCCGAGGCCACCACCAGTAAGAAGCATTCCTGCTCCAGTGGACTTCAAGAAAGTTCTACGATCCATTGAACCCCCCAAAGAACGTCAACTATGGTTGATATAGAAGTAGCAAGAAGTGATTTGTCAACCGTGATTGATAAAAAAGACGACGCCTTTCTCGGGCAAAACATCAAAGGCATGATGATGACGCTGATCGCGCGCTGGAATGCTGAAATGGATGAGGCACGCGCAGAAACAGAATTTGCAGATGTGCGCCCGGCAGACATTCGGGTTTTTGCACAACTGCGGGGGCGCACCGTAAAACTGTCGACAATACACCGCGAGATGGGCTTTTCGCGGCAGGCAGCGCAGCAAGCCGTGGAGCGTCTGACTGGTCACGGTATGATCACAGTGCAATCTGATCCCCAGAGCAAACGCGACAAGCTCGTTTCCATCACGCCCAAGGGCCACCGGTGGCGCACAATCGCGGCCGAGCAAATTCGAAGAATAGAAACCGAGATAGGTGAGGCTATCGGTTCAGATGGCAAGGAAAGCCTGCGTCGGCACCTGATCACGCTTACCGGAAATACATGATCCCCACCCCAAACAAAAAAAGGCGCAGCCTAGGCTGCGCCTCTCTCATCTCTTATCCACTCAGATCACTTCAGATCAAAGCGATCCGCGTTCATGACTTTGGTCCAAGCCGCGACGAAGTCGCTGACCAGCTTGGCCTCACCGTCGCTCTGGCCATAGACCTCGGCCACTGCGCGCAGTTGTGAGTTGGAGCCGAACACCAAATCCACACGGGTGGCTGTCCATTTCACGTCGCCGCTGGCGCGGTCTTTGCCCTCATAGACGCCGTCTTCGCCTTCAGACCACTCGGTGCCCATGTCCAGCACGTTCACAAAGAAGTCGTTGCTGAGCTGGCCGACGCGGTCGGTGAAGACACCGTGCTTGCTGCCGCCGTGGTTGGCACCCAACACACGCAGGCCACCGACCAATGCGGTCATTTCCGGCGCGGTCAGTGTCAACAGCTGTGCCTTGTCCACAAGCAGCTCCTCCGGAGAGATCGTGAACTGTGCCCGCTGATAGTTGCGGAACCCGTCTGCCTGTGGCTCCAGCATGCCAACGCTTTCCACGTCGGTCATCTCCTGGGTCGCATCCCCACGACCCAGGGAGACCGGCACGGAGACGTCATGCCCTGCATCCAGAGCAGCCTTCTCCACTGCCGCGGCACCCGCGATCACGATCAAATCTGCTGTGCTGACAGGCTTGCCAAACGCGGCTTTGACCTCTTCCAGCTTGTCCAGAACGCGCGCCAGCTCTTCAGGCTCGTTGGCCGCCCAGTCTTTCTGCGGTGCCAGACGCACACGGGCGCCATTGGCCCCGCCGCGCATGTCGCTGCCACGGAATGTGGAGGCAGACGCCCAGGCGGTTTTCACCAGATCGCTCACCGACAGACCGGAGCCGATCACAGCCGCCTTCAGTGCAGCCACATCGTCGTCAGACAGGTCGGTTTCGCTGGCCGGAACCACATCCTGCCAGATCAGCTCTTCCGCTGGCACTTCTTCCCCCAGATACCGGGCACGTGGGCCCATATCGCGGTGGGTCAGCTTGAACCAGGCGCGCGCAAAGGCATCGGCGAACTCTTCCGGGTTCTCATGGAACCGTTTGGAGATCGGGCCATAGATCGGATCCAGACGCATCGCCATATCGGCGGTGGTCATCATGGTCTTCACCTTCTGGCTTGCGTCATGGGCCGCTGGCGCCATGTCTTCTTCTTTGACGTCGATTGGCTCCCAGATCCACGCACCCGCGGGGCTCTTGGTCAGGTTCCACTCATAGCCAAACAGCAGGTCAAAATAGCCGTTGTCCCACTGGATCGGGTTTGCGGTCCACGCGCCTTCAATGCCGGAGGTGGTCGTGTCGCCGCCCTTGCCGCTGCCGTGCTTGTTGATCCAGCCAAAGCCCATGGCTTCGATCGGGGCCGCTTCCGGCTCCGGGCCGACCAGCTCAGGGTCGCCCGCGCCATGCGCCTTACCAAAGGTGTGGCCACCAGCCACCAGCGCCACGGTCTCCTCATCGTTCATCGCCATCCGCGCAAAGGTCTCGCGAATGTCACGACCGGAGGCCAGCACGTCCGGCTGCCCGTCTGGGCCTTCCGGGTTCACATAAATCAGACCCATCTGCACTGCGGCCAGCGGGTTCTCCAGGTCGCGCTCACCGGAGTAGCGGGAGTTGTCCGCATCAGAGCTCGCAAGCCATTCCGCTTCCGCACCCCAATAAACGTCCTCTTCCGGCTCCCACACATCTGCGCGGCCACCGGCAAAGCCGAAGGTGGTGCCACCCATGCTCTCAATCGCCACGTTGCCCGCGAGGATATAGAGGTCCGCCCAGCTGATCTGGTTGCCGTATTTCTGCTTGATCGGCCACAACAGGCGACGCGCCTTGTCGAGGTTACCGTTGTCAGGCCAGGAGTTCAGCGGCGCAAAACGCTGCTGCCCTGTGCCGCCACCGCCACGGCCGTCCGCGGTCCGGTAGGTCCCGGCAGAGTGCCACGCCATACGGATAAACAGACCGCCATAGTGACCATAGTCCGCAGGCCACCAGTCCTGACTGTCTGTCATCAGCGCCGTCAGATCTGCCTTCAGCGCCTTATAATCCAGTTTCTTAAATTCTTCCGCATAATCAAACGCGGTGCCCATCGGGTCAGATTTGGCAGAGTTCTGGTGCAAAATCCGCAGGTTAAGCTGGTTTGGCCACCAGTCGCGGTTGCCACGTGTCTTGTTGCTGGTGGCGCCATGCATCACCGGGCAACCACCTGTTTTCATATCTCCGTCCATATCGGTCTCCTGTCGGATAGATGGGTTTGTCGATTCTCTGAAAGCAGTCTAAGCCCAACGCAGGTATTTAAAGAAGTTGCATTTTCCAATCGGTTTAATAAGTAAAACAAATGACAAATCTCACGCTCCGCCAATTGCGCTACTTCGAAGCCCTTGCCCTGCACCGTCACTTCGGTCGCGCGGCTGACGCCTGCGCCATCTCCCAACCGGCTTTGTCCCTGCAAATCAAAGAGTTGGAGGAGGATCTTGGCCTCCCCCTGTTTGAGCGCTCCAGCCGCCAAATTCGTCTCACGCCTTTTGGGGAAGACATGGCAGAACGTGCCCGCAACGTGCTGCGCGGTGTGGAGGAAATCGGCGAAATGGCGCGGATGGCGCAATCGGGTCTCGTAGGGCGTTTGCGGCTTGGTGTGATCCCCACCATCGCGCCCTATTTGCTGCCCAATCTGCTGCGTCGGCTGAAGACCGATTTCCCCGATCTCACACTGCACGTGCGCGAGACCATGACCGCCACGCTGATTGAGGAGCTGCGTCAGGGCCGCATCGACACCGCGATTGTCGCCCTGCCCGTCTCAGAGCCGACCTTTGAGGAAATGCCGCTTCTGTCGGAAAATTTCGTCTTGGTGCGCCCCAAGTCCGAGGGCGATACCCCCGTCCCGGCACCGGAAAATCTGGAGCGCGAACGTCTGCTTCTTTTGGAAGAGGGCCATTGCTTCCGCGATCAGGCCCTGTCATTCTGCGGCATGCCCACCGCCCGCGCCCATGAAGGGCTCGACGGCTCCTCGCTTTCCACTTTGGTGCAAATGGTCGGCGCAGGTCTGGGCGTGACCCTGATCCCGGAAATGGCGGTCCCGGTCGAAACCCCTTCCGCAGAGGTCACCGTCGCGCGTTTCAAAGGTGTCGAGCCCAACCGCAAAATCGGCATGATCTGGCGCAAAAGCAGCCCGCTTGCGCCGCAGCTGCAGAGGATTGGGTACTCGGTTCAGACAAGTGCGGCGAGCAGCATAAGGTTCGTTACAACTAGTTAAATGCACTCGCCTAAACCTACATCCCCCTCCTGAATTGCAATTCTAGGAAGAATCACAGAAAAGCTACCTTACTCTAAACTTCACGTTGTCGGACACCTTTTCAGATGATCAATGCATACCTAAAACCTGTCTGTTGGAACTCCAATCAATACAAAGCTCCATCTGGAGAACATTCTAGCTCAGGGTACCCGCAGGAAAACGGCTATGGACATGAAGAGTGGAACAACTCTGACAAAATGCTCTTTTTCAAAGATGGTATAAAATATAGAGCGTTTCATGCAGAACAGAGCGGCATTAAGGCAACCAGAAACTGCACCGCATTCCTAGTATTCATCTCGTCTCATGACGGCATTCAACAGATGGTTGGTCTCGCCGCAAAAGCTATTTCACTAGAAGACGACAGGGAAGAACGCGTCAAGCTCTCTAAAGACCTGAAAATTTACGATCTTTGGGAAAGTGCATGGCGGCAGAGCTCTGTTCAGCAGAAATTCAATTACGACCAAAAGAGTTTCCTAGACAATTGGGCAGAAAACACGGAGTGGACGGCCAATTGGATTTGCCCTGACGACTACTTTCTTTGGCTAGACGAACCGGTAACACTGAGTCCCGAAAAAATTAGCGGAAAAGAAAAATTGGTACAAAGGTTTGGCAGTCATCAAAATTTGGATGAGCACCAAATGCGGACCATTCTCAATGTCATTCCTGAAGCGCAGAGACCCCATAAATGGGCCACTATTGTTGAGCTTGTCGAGGCGCTTTCCGAAGCCAAAGACCTGGAAAACATAGACAAAGACCAGTCGCTAGATGAAACCACAAAACAAGCGCTGATAGCTGCAAGAAAAGGACAGGGGGGATTCAGGAGAAAACTGGAGAAACGCTGGGATGGAAAATGTGCTGTCTCCGGGTGTTCTGTCAGAGAGGTAAATCGCGCTTCGCATATCGTGGCGTGGAAAGACAGTGACAATAGGCAGCGTCTAGATCCCTCCAACGGGTTGCTGCTCGCTGCTCATTTTGACGCACTTTTTGACAAGGGCCTCATATCATTTAGTAGCGATGGAGCTCTTTTGATTTCCTCTAAAATCAGTTCAGACGAAATCAATATCCTGAATTTAGCAGGGAATCTAAGAGAGCCCTTGGGCGAAGCAGAAAAGGGATATTTGCGACTACATCGAAACGCATATGGCTTTCCCGATGGATGAGCTAGGTGCCGATTGGTGATCAGCTTTGTTGGTCATTCAGGAACTAGGTCCAACTTTCCCCTAGCATTCCCAACGCTTTGCGGCATTCTGCCCTCATGCGTATGATCCTGACCTTCTCGGCCCTCTTCCTCTCCGTCATCCTTTTGCAGCTCAGCTCCGGCGGCGTGGGGCCATTGGATGCGCTCTCAGGCATCGCGCTTGGCTTCTCCACCGAACAAATCGGCCTTTTGGGCTCAGCCCACTTCCTCGGCTTTTTCATCGGCTGCTGGTGGTCGCCGCGCCTTATGGGCAGCGTCGGCCATTCCCGCGCTTTTGCCACCTTCACCGCGCTTGGGGCCATGGGCCTTCTCGGCCACTTCATCATTGTTGACCCCACCGCCTGGGCGATCATGCGGATCGCATCCGGCCTCTGCGTGGCAGGCTGTTTCACCGTGGTGGAGGCCTGGCTGCAATCCAAAGTCACCAATGAAACCCGCGGCCGCGCCATGGGCACCTACCGCGTGGTGGATATGGTTGCCTCCCTCGCCGCGCAGCTGGTGATCAGCGTTTTGGAGCCTGCCTCTTATGTCTCCTACAATCTGTTAGCGTTGCTGTGCTGTGTCGCCCTGCTGCCGATCACCCTCACAACCTCACCACAACCCAAAACCCCTGCGGCCCCGCGCCTGCGCCCCAAGCTCGCCTATGAGCGCTCACCCCTCGCCGTGGCGGGCGTGATTGTCGCCGCACTCAGCTCCGCCTCTTTCCGTATGGTCGGCCCGGTCTATGGCACCGAGGTCGGCCTGCAGGTCAGCCAGATCGCATGGTTCCTGGCCGCCTTTGTGCTGGGTGGCGCCATCGCGCAATACCCCGTGGGCTGGCTTGCAGACAAATATGACCGCCGCTGGGTGCTGATCTGGCTCTCGGCCGCCGCCGTGCTCAGCTGCGCCACCACCGTGACCCTTGGCGGGGGCAGCACCGCCATGGTGATGCTGAACGCAGGCTTCTTCGGCTTTACCTCCTTCCCGATCTATTCGGTGGCTGCCGCCCACGCCAATGACTTCGCCACGTCTGAGGAACGGGTCGAGCTTTCCGCTGCGCTCATGTTCTTCTTTGCCGTTGGCGCCATTGGCACCCCGCTCTTTGCCTCAGGCCTGATCGAACGTTTTGGTCCTTCAGCGCTCTTCATCATGATCGCCGCAGGTCATCTGCTTCTGATCGTCTTTGGTCTCGCCCGGATGCTCGCCCGTCCAACCGTCGCCGACCGCACACGCTACGTCTATGCGCCGCGCACCTCTTTCACGGTTGGGCGCATCACCAAGCGGCAGCGCGAACAGCCCACCAAGTCTGATGAGCCCGACAAGTGAGGCGCAAAAACCCGCGCAAAAATCCACCGACAATGCACTCCCGCGATACCACCGCGATACAGACGTAATACCGACGCGTTACCAACGTGCGATTTCCCCTGTGGAATTGCTCCGCCCTTTGAGCTAATTGGGGTCGAAACAGTTAAGGGACACCCAAAATGGCGCGCCATCTGATCACCTCGGCCTTGCCGTATATCAACGGCATCAAACACCTCGGCAACCTCGTTGGCAGCCAGCTGCCTGCCGATCTGTTTGCCCGCTACATGCGCGCGCGCGGCCACGAAGTTCTGTTCCTTTGCGCCACCGACGAGCACGGCACCCCGGCTGAACTCGCGGCTGCCAAAGCAGGCAAAGACGTCGCAGATTACTGCGCCGAGATGCACGCCGTGCAGACCAAAATCGCCGAAGGCTTCCGCCTCAGCTTTGACCACTACGGCCGCTCGTCCAGCCCGCAGAACCATGCGCTGACCCAGCATTTCGCAGGCCGCCTTGCCGAGATGGGTTTGATCCGCGAAGTCGCTGAAAAGATGGTCTATTCCAACGCAGATGGGCGCTTCCTGCCAGACCGCTACATCGAGGGCACCTGCCCCAACTGCGGCTTTGAAAGCGCGCGTGGCGATCAGTGTGACAACTGCACAAAGCAGCTCGACCCAACCGATCTGATCAACCCTTATTCCACCATTTCCGGCTCAACCGATCTGGAGGAGCGGGAAACCAAACACCTCTTCCTGTGTCAGTCGCAAATGCGCGACAAGCTGCAGGCCTGGATTGACAGCAAAAGTGACTGGCCGGTTCTGACCACCTCGATTGCCAACAAATGGCTGAACGACGGCGACGGCCTGCAAGACCGCGGCATCACACGCGATCTGGACTGGGGTGTGCCTGTTAAGAAAGGCGGCGAAGACTGGCCCGGCATGGAAGGCAAAGTCTTCTACGTCTGGTTTGACGCCCCCATCGAATACATCGCCTGCGCCCAGGAATGGGTCGACGCCGGTAAGGGCGACGATTGGGAACGCTGGTGGCGCACCGACAAAGGCGCTGAAGATGTGACCTACACCCAGTTCATGGGAAAGGATAACGTGCCTTTCCACACGCTGTCTTTCCCCGCCACCATCCTCGGTTCTGAGGAGCCATGGAAGGCCGTGGATTACATCAAATCTTTCAACTACTTGAACTATGACGGCGGCCAGTTCTCCACCTCACGTGGACGCGGCGTCTTCATGGATCAGGCGCTGGAAATCCTGCCGTCCGACTACTGGCGCTGGTGGCTGTTGAGCCATGCGCCGGAAAGCTCTGACAGCGAATTTACATGGGAGAATTTCCAGCAGTCGGTGAACAAAGACCTCGCTGACGTGCTTGGAAACTTCGTCAGCCGCGTCACCAAATTCTGCCGCTCCAAATTTGGCGAAGAGATCCCCGAAGGTGGCACGCTCGGCGAAACTGAGACCGCGCTGATCAACGAACTCACAACCCGTCTGCGCGCCTATGAGGGCCATATGGCGGACATGGAAGTGCGCAAATCCGCTCAGGAACTGCGCGCCATCTGGGTTGCGGGCAACGAATACCTGCAAACGGCTGCACCTTGGTCCACCTTCAAAGAGGATCCGGAAAAAGCCGCAGCCCAAATTCGCCTCGCGCTCAACCTGATCCGCCTCTACGCCGTTGTGTCTGCGCCGTTCATTCCAGACGCCTCAGCCCAGCTGATGGCAGCGATGCAGACTGAGAACACAAGCTGGCCTGAAGATGTGGCTGCAGCGCTGGACACCCTCGCCGCCGGTCACGCCTTCACAGTGCCCGACGTCACCTTCCGCAAAGTCTCTGATGAAGAGCGCGAAGAGTGGCAGGAAAAATTCGCGGGCAAGCGCGAGAGCTAAACCGCACGTAAGCTGAAATCTTTGGGGCTGCACCTTCTTAAACGTTGGTGCGGCCCTTTATTTTTGCGCTCTTACCCTCAAACGTTATGGCCCCTCGCCGGTTGCCCTGCAAATCTGACCAAGATCAAAGCGCGACCTTGAGGTATTTCATAGTAAGGTGATGTCGACCGCGCGCGATGCGTGCTCTGACGTGATGTTTGACCGACGCAAAAGGAGACCAAGAAATGGAAGCCATCCTGAACGTGATCTGGAATATCATTGAGATCATCCCACCCGTCATCACGGCATCCATCATGATGCTAGGCATCAGCGCCTTTGCAGGTGCGCTCCTGTGCCTCTTCGTGGCTGTGCTGGCCATGCGCCGCGAAAATAAGGCGCACTGACATCGCCTTTTCAGCAGTCGCGCACTCAGGAACACCGCCTGCAAAGCTTCGAATTATCAGAGATTTATCTGGTACCCGCGGCCGGACTCGAACCGGCACGGCCAATACGGCCTAGAGATTTTAAGTCTCCTGTGTCTACCATTCCACCACGCGGGCACGCAGCGCGAACATAACGTCAGCGGCGCGACAATAGCGTGTTGGCCGTCAGTGTGAAGAGGGTTTGCCTGTCAAAATGCAAAGTTTTTTGCACATCTCCAAAGCCGGCTGATCCCAAGCGCCGCGCACAGGTTACAGGTCTTCTCCCGGCTTGTCTGACACACCCGGCGCCCGATAAAGCGAGCGCTCTGGCAGCCATGGATTAAGCTCCAAAGCCGCAGCCAAAGCATCCTGTGCCTCAGCTTCCCGTCCCAGGCCAATCAACGTCAACGCCAGCCCGGACTGCGCCGCCACATGACGCGGAGATAGATCAAGCGCCCGCTCCAGATCCGGCAAAGCCGCCTCAAAATTCTGGCTCAGAAAATTCACAAACGCCCGCTGATTGTACCCTTCCGCATAATCTGGACAGTAAGCAATCAACGCGTCAAAATCCGAGCGCGCACCCAGCAAATCCCAGGACTCACGCTTGCGCATCCCCCGGTTCAAAATCTCCTGCGCGGTGTCATCCGGCGCATCCGCCCAATATTGCCACATCTCCCCGGAAAGTATCTGTGCCGAGGCCTGATCCGGCGCCCTTTGAACCCGCTCAATCAGGGCATCCAAGGCCACAGTATGATCAGGTGGCGCAGGACAATCCGCAGCAAATGCGGGGTGACAGAGGCAAATCGCAGCAAGATATCTCAACATCCGCAAAGGCTGACACGGCATCCCGCATTGCGCCAAGTCACATCTCTGCGAGGCCGGTCTCTTTCACCGCCTGCATGGCCACATAGGTTGAGGTGCTGGCCACATAAGGCAAAGCGGAAATCTTCTCCCCCAGAACCCGTCGATAAGCTGACATGCTCGCCGTGCGCACTTTGAGTAGATAATCAAAATGGCTGGCAATCATATGGGCCTGCTCGATCTCCGGCACCTCGGCAACGGCCTCATTGAAAGCCTGCAGTGCGCGCTCTCGGGTCTCTGAAAGCTTCACCTCGACAAAGGCCACATGATCGAGCCCCAACCGTATCGGATCCAACAATGCGCGATAGCCCGTGATAACCCCTTCGCGCTCCATACGCCGCAACCGCGCTTGGGTCGGGGTCTTGGAGAGGCCGATCTCACGCGCCAGATCAGTGATCGAAATGCGCCCATCACGTGACAGCACATCGAGAATCGCCCGGTCATAGCCATCAAGCGCGACATTTTCACTTTGCATATCTAGCTCCCAAATTTTAGCACATTTAGACTACTTAACCATCCCCTTTAGGAGAATATGACCATCTACACCAAGATATACTACACAAAAGACAGGAGGCGACATGACCAATACGCGCGATTTGATCGACACCACGACTTACCGGGACGAAACCGCCTTGATTGCAGAGCTGGCGCAACAGGTTGCGCTGTCTGACAGCGACCGTGCCACCATTTGCCAAAGCGGCGCACAGCTGGTGACAAAAATCCGCGAAGAAACACGCCCCGGCCTGATGGAGGTCTTTCTCGCAGAATATGGCCTGTCCACAGATGAAGGCGTCGCTTTGATGTGTCTGGCCGAGGCATTGCTGCGCGTGCCGGACGCCGAAACCATCGACGCGCTGATCGAAGACAAGGTTGCCCCTTCAGATTGGGGCAAACATCTGGGGCAATCCACCTCGCCTCTGGTCAACGCCTCCACATGGGCGCTGCTGCTGACAGGCAAGGTGATGGAAGACAGCAATCCCGGCCTGATCGGCACCCTGCGCGGCGCGGTGAAACGTCTGGGCGAACCGGTGATCCGCACCGCGGTCGGCCGCGCCATGAAAGAGATGGGCCGCCAGTTCGTGCTGGGAGAAACCATCACCTCCGCCATGGAGCGCGCGGCGCATATGGAGGCCAAAGGCTACACCTATTCTTACGACATGCTTGGTGAAGCGGCGAAAACCGACGCGGACGCCATGCGCTACCACCTCGCCTATTCCCGCGCGATCTCCGCCATCGCAACCGCCTGTGTCCACGACGACATCCGCCAAAACCCCGGCATCTCGGTCAAACTCTCAGCACTTCATCCCCGCTATGAGGTCGCGCAATCCGCGCGAGTCATGGAACAGCTCGTCCCGCGCCTGCGCTCCCTCGCCCTGCTGGCCAAGTCCGCAGGCATGGGGCTGAACATCGACGCTGAGGAGGCCGACCGCCTGTCACTCTCCATGGATGTGATCAGCGCGGTTCTGGCGGAGCCAGCGCTGGCGGGCTGGGACGGCTTTGGCGTCGTGGTACAGGCCTACGGCAAACGCGCGGGCGCGACGCTTGATTACCTCTATGAGCTTGCCCAAAAATGTGAGCGCAAGATCATGGTGCGACTGGTGAAAGGCGCCTATTGGGACACAGAGATCAAGCGCGCACAGGTTGAAGGGCTGGAGAGCTTTCCGGTCTTCACCAACAAAGCCGCCACCGATGTCTCCTACATCGCCAACGCCCGTAAACTGCTGGGCATGACCGATCTCATCTACCCGCAGTTTGCCACCCACAACGCCCATACGGTTGCCGCTATTCTGCATATGGCTGAGGACAAATCTTCCTTTGAGTTCCAACGCTTGCACGGCATGGGTGAAGCTTTGCATGATCTTGTGCTCTCCGATGAAAGCACCCGTTGCCGCATTTACGCACCTGTTGGGGCGCATCGCGATCTGCTTGCCTACCTTGTGCGCCGCCTTCTGGAAAACGGCGCGAACAGCTCGTTTGTCAATCAGATCGTAGACGAAGACGTGCCTGCGGAAGTGGTTGCCCGTGACCCGTTCCCCGAAGCGCTCAAACCAACCGCCAAGCTGCTCACAGGCCCCGCGCTGTTTGCCCCTGAACGGCCAAACTCCAAAGGGTTTGATCTGACCGATCTGCCCACATTGGATGCCATCGACACGGCGCGCGAACCTTATCGCAAAACCACATGGGCCGCAGCGCCGCTTATTGATGGCCCGACACAGCCCGAGCCTGCAGTCGCCGTTGAAAATCCAACCCTGCCGACCGACAGTCCGGGCACCGTCGCCCATACCAGCCAGACGGACATCGACACCGCGCTCAGCGCTGCCGCGCCTTGGGATGCCTCAACTGAAGAACGCGGCGCCATCTTGGCCCGCGCGGCGGATCTTTATGAAGAAAACTTCGGCGTGTTCTTTGCCTTGCTTGCGCGGGAGGCCGGAAAAACGCCGAAGGATGCTGTTGCCGAGCTGCGCGAAGCAGTTGATTTCCTGCGTTATTACGGGGCCAACGCGCCCGAAACCCCGCCCAAAGGTCTCTTCACCTGCATCTCTCCCTGGAACTTCCCGCTGGCCATTTTCACCGGTCAGATCTCAGCTGCGCTGGCGGCGGGCAATTCGGTTTTGGCCAAACCGGCTGACCAGACGCCGCTGATTGCCCATGAAGCGGTCAAGCTGCTGCATGAGGCCGGCGTGCCGCGCAGCGCGTTGCAATTGCTCCCGGGCGCAGGCGCGACCGTTGGCACCGCGCTCACCTCTGATCCGCGCATCAACGGCGTGGCCTTCACAGGCTCCACGGCCACCGCATTGCGCATTCGCCAGACCATGGCCGCCAACCTCGCCCCCGGCACACCACTGATTGCCGAAACCGGTGGTCTGAACGCGATGATCGTGGACTCCACCGCCCTGCCTGAGCAGGCCGTGACCGCAATTGTCGAAAGCGCCTTCCAATCGGCTGGCCAGCGGTGCTCAGCCCTGCGCTGCCTTTATGTTCAGGAAGACATCGCCGACAGCCTGCTCGACATGCTCAAAGGCGCAATGAAGGAGCTTTCACTGGGCGATCCCTGGGAGCTGTCTACTGACAGTGGCCCCGTGATCGACGCCGCCGCGCATCGCACCATCGCCGCACATATTGCGCAGGCTGAAGCGGAAAAACGCGTTCTTTATCAACTGCCAACGCCGCAAACCGGCACATTCATTGCCCCCACATTGATCCGCGTGCAGGGCATTGCCGATCTCACGCGGGAGATCTTTGGCCCGGTCCTCCATGTGGCAACCTTCAAAGCCAGTGAGTTGGATCAGGTGATCGACGACATCAACGCCACCGGCTACGGGCTGACCTTCGGTCTGCAAACCCGGATTGATGACCGTGTGCAGCATGTCTCTGACTGCATCAAAGCGGGCAACATCTATGTGAACCGCAACCAGATTGGCGCAATCGTCGGCTCTCAACCTTTTGGCGGAGAAGGCCTTTCCGGCACCGGCCCCAAGGCGGGTGGCCCGCATTACCTGTCCCGGTTTGCCAAACCGCAAAGCCAGCCTTCCGGCCACTGGAGCACAGAGGTTGCGCGCGAACATGTGCAGGGACAGCTGGATCAAGCCCGCGAAGCGGCGCTACTGTCCGAGCCTCACACAACATCCCTCCCCGGACCAACAGGCGAGTCCAACCGCCTGACAACATTTGCCAAATCACCGCTCCTCTGTCTTGGCCCCGGTAAAGAAACCGCGCAGGCCCAAGCGCAGGCTGTCGTCAGTTTGGGCGGGCGGGCAGTTGTCTCTGATGGCCTGCTGCGACCAGAGGCTCTGAGTGAACTCACGGGCTTCTCGGGCGCGATCTGGTGGGGGAATGACGAAACCGGACGCCAGATGGAGCAGGCTTTGGCCAAGCGCGAAGGCCCGATCCTGCCGCTGATCACCGGCCTGCCGGATGCCGCACGGGTTCTGGGCGAGCGCCACGTCTGCGTGGACACCACCGCCGCCGGAGGTAACGCAGCGCTTTTGAGCGGGGGCGGTTGACCTCCCCCGCAATTCACCGCAGCTTGGCCGCATGTTTCCAATCCGCGATCACAATCCGTCAGGCCGCACGCCGTTTGTCGTCTATGCGCTGCTCATCCTCAATATCGGGATCTTCCTGAGTTATCAGCCGATTATGGGCGATGATTACCGTCTTGCGCTGTTCTTTGATCAATGGGCGCTGATCCCCGCCGCTGTCACCGAGGGCCAGCGCCTGCATGGACTTTTCAGCTCCATGTTCCTGCACGGCGGCTGGATGCATCTGCTTGGCAACATGCTGTTTCCTGTGGATCTTTGGCGACAACCTCGAAGATGAAATGGGCCATATCGGCTTTCTCGTCTTCTACATCCTGTCCGGCCTCGGCGCGGGCTTTGCCCAGATCGCAGCGGACCCTGACAGCATCATCCCCATGGTGGGGGCCTCAGGTGCCATCGCCGGTGTGATGGGTGGCTACCTCCTGCTGTTTCCCAAGGCACGTGTCGACATCCTGCTGATTCTCATCATTATTTTCCGCATCTTCACCATCCCTGCCTGGATCATGCTGTGTTTCTGGTTTGGCCTTCAGCTGTTCAACGGGGTGCTGAGTGATCCGGAAACCGGAGGCGTGGCCCATTGGGCCCATGCGGGCGGCTTTGTGATCGGTGTGGTGCTGGCCATTCCGGTCTGGCTCCGCCTTGGCGGCACCGGATATTGGCAGCGCACCCACGGACACCCGCCACACCCTGAGACCCGCTATCGTCTCAGCCAGAGTTCCATTCCACGTGTCAGGAGACGCCGATGAGCCAAAGACTGACCTGCCATTGCGGGGCTGTTGAAATTCAAGTGACCCTCGCACAAGACCTGAGCGAAGCACGCTCCTGCGATTGCTCGTTTTGCCGACGCCGCGCTGCGCCAAACGTTGATGTGGCGCTTGAGGATCTCACCATCATCAAGGGTGCGAACAGCCTGTCGCGTTACACCTGGGGTACAAAGACCGCGCAGCATTACTTCTGCCGCCATTGCGGGATTTACACCCACCACCAACGCCGCTCAAACCCCAACGTCTACGGCGTCAACATCGGGGCTCTCGAAGGCGTGAACCCTGCCGATTATGCCCCGTTTGACTGGGTTGATGGCGTCAATTTCGCCCTTGATGAAGACACAAAACAAAAAACCTGACCCAATCGGGCCAGGTTTCAAATTATCTCAGGCGCATCAAAGCCGCCTTAGGGCAGCGTGCGTTGCGTGGATCAGTCCTTGCGGATGACCTTTGCAAACTGCGAGAAGATCGGCTCGTTGGCCACGATCACTTCGCCATCTTCGACCATATCGCCATCCGGGTTGACCGGCTCAACCAGCGCACCGGCTTCTTTGGCGATCAGCAGACCTGCGGCGACGTCCCATGGCTGCAGGCCACGTTCCCAGAAGCCCTCGTAGCGGCCAGCGGCCACATAGGCGAGGTCCAGAGAGGCGGCACCAAAGCGGCGCACACCTGCGGTGGCAGGCAGAAGGCGCGCCAGATCCTGCAGGGTTTCCGGCAGATCCGCACGGCCGCCAAACGGCAGGCCAGTGGCAAAGATCGATTCAATCATGCGGTGACGGCCGGACACACGCAGGCGCAGACTGTCGTTCAGCCAGGCACCTTCGCCGCGCTCGGCATAAAACATCTCGTCTTTGGCGGCGTCAAACACCACGCCCGCAACGATCTCCCCCTTGTGCTCCAGCGCGATGGAAATCGCCCAGTGCGGCAGGCCGTGCAGGAAGTTGGTGGTGCCGTCCAGCGGGTCCACAATCCAGCGGCGGGTCGGATCTTTGCCCGCAATCTCGCCACCTTCCTCAGCGATCCAGCCGTAGGTCGGACGCGCGCCAAGCAGCTCTTCTTTCAGGATTTTTTCGGCAGCGATGTCGGCGCGGCTGACAAAGTCCCCTGCCCCTTTCATCGACACCTGCAGGTTCTCAACCTCGCGGAAGTCTTTGACCAGTGACCGCCCCGCTTTGCGAGCGGCCTTCATCATGATGTTCAGATTTGCGCTGCCCGGCATGGCACGGCTCCTTTTGGCTCAGAGCGGGCGTATACGCCGCCAAACCCTTTTTGCCAAGGGCCAATGGGCGCATAGCAGCCCCTTTTGAAACGCCGCGTCACGAAAATCGCCTGCCAGGGGCCATTGCTTGCAAGAGCGGGGCACTGGGCGCAAGCTGAAAGCAGAGCTTCGGAGGACACCCCAGATGACAGAGAAAATGCAACGCATGGTGCTGGCCAGCCGCCCGACCGGCGCGCCGCAGGACGAGAATTTTCGTTTGGAAACAGCGGATTTACCGGAAATCGGCGACGGCGAAGTGCTGGTGCGCAGCCACTATATGTCGCTTGATCCCTATATGCGCGGCCGGATGGATGATGCCAAATCCTACGCCGATCCGGTGCCGATCGGCGGCACCATGGAAGGTGGTGCCGTGGGCGAGGTGATCGCCTCCAACCACCCCAACTTCAGTGTGGGTGATTTTGCCTTTGGCATGTTTGGCTGGGCCAGCCATGGCAAGGCAAAAGGCGAGGAAATGCAAAAGCTTAACCCTGATCTCGCCCCAATCACCACCGCGCTTGGCGTGATGGGCATGCCGGGCTTTACCGGCTGGTTTGGCCTGACGGAACACGGCAAACCCAAGGCCGGTGAAACGCTGGTTGTGGCAGCAGCAACCGGCCCTGTGGGCTCCATGGTTGGGCAAATCGCCAAACTGCACGGTCTGCGGGTGGTGGGCATCGCCGGTGGTGCGGCGAAATGTCAAACCGCAACAGAGACTTACGGCTTTGACGCCTGTCTGGACCACCACGCCTATGAGACCGCCCGGGACCTGCGCAATGCCCTCAAAGAGCACTGCCCGCAAGGCATTGATATCTATTTTGAAAACGTGGGCGGCAAGGTGCTGGATGCGGTGTTGCCGATGATGAACCGGGCCGGGCGCATTCCGCTGTGTGGCATGATCTCCTGGTACAATGCCGGAGGCCTTGGGGCGGATGCGGCGATGGAGGCCCTGACAGGCCCGCGCCTGTGGCGCACCATTCTGGTTAGCCAGTTGTCCGTAAACGGTTTTATCATCTCAAACCACTACGATCGCTACGGCGATTTCTTGCGTGAGGTCGGCCCGCAACTGGCCGCTGGCAAGATCGCCTATCAGGAAGATATAGCCGAAGGTCTGGAAAATGCGCCTGCCGCCTTCCGCTCCATGCTGACCGGCGGCAATAAGGGCAAACAGATCGTCAAACTGATCTGATCCAGCCCCCAAATCACGCGCGCTGTTGCGTGGCGGCGGCAATTGGTTAACGCCAAAAGCCGCCGTGTTGGAACGTCGGTATCGCGTCTGTATCGCGGTGGTATTGCGTAGGTGCGATTTTCAGCGCTGCAACATCTTAACCCTGCGTGCGTTGCGCGGGGTTTTTCATTTGATTTTCGATATGTTTGGCTGCGGGTTCTGGCTTAGGTAGGCCGCCTGTTCAGGCCACCAGCAGACGCGCTTCCTGCACCCGCAAAGCAGGCCGCGCCTCGGCGCCGTAAGCCTGCAATCCCCCGTCCCGCAATTCCGGGAACAAGGCAAAGATCTCCTCCTGCACCGAGCGCTCCAGAGCGTTCAGCCCCTGCGCCCCCGGCAGGAAGCTCTCGCTTGGCACGCCGCCGCCATAGACAATTTCATGGCAGTCAAACATCAGATGGACATAGGTGATCTCCCCACCCTCGACCTGACAGATGGTGTCGCCATTGACGAGGCTGATCGCGGGCACCAAGGCTTCGGTTTCGCCAAAGTGCATTTCCACCCGCCAGCCGCGCAGCATCATCCGGTGATGCGGTGAGACCATCAACGGCGCGTCATTGCCCAGCGCTCCGGCGGCGAAGCGCACCGGGGCCACCGCGCCTTGCGCCGCCACCGTGCGCTGACCGATCCAGCGCAACGGCTGAAAGCCGTGATCCAGCGTCAAAATCATATCGCCCGCTTGCAGCGTCTCCACCGCGCGCTCGCCCTGTTGCGTGACAATCGGCGTGCCTGCCGCAAAGCAGGGCACAAAATCCCACTCCTGACGGTTGGCCGCTAAGCCTTGCGCGCGGTTCGCCGCGAGACTGTCCAGCGAGATGGATTGGATCGGGCCTGCTTCCAGCGTGGCCTGATCCGTGTTGTTGGTCAGTTCCGGTGCGAGATAGCTGTTGCCGTCCACATCCTGAAACAACACCGCAGAATAAGTCGCCGTGCTGCCATCCAGATAGGTGATGGTGGCGTTGTAGACCGCCACACCGTCAAACTGCTGCGGCGCACCGCCGTCAATCCGGAAGCGGTCGTTTGGATTGTTGTTCATCGCATAAAATGCGCCGACACCGCTGGTGGCAGAGACTTCGACAAAATTGTTCAGCAAAGCCGCACCTGGGCCGCCAAAGGTCAGCCCCACCAGAGCGGAGGCGTTTTCAGCAAAGGAATTGCCTTCGAACGTATCAATCTCGGCCAATTGGCCAATCGAGAGCGCATTAAAGGTGGTCGACATACTTACACATGAGGGCCGAACCAAGATCCAATCAGCTGCCAGGCAACATGACCAATCTATGATCTCAGAGCCCCCTCCCAGACACAGATGAACGTAGTGCGCGCTTCTTTGATCCCCCTTAAGCGATTCTTAAAGGGGAAAATCTTAGATGTATTATCAACTCTTTTTTAGGTTTCTTGCAACCTGCGGGCCTCTTTGCCCGCCATTTGGATCAGGTCTTGCATGTAGGGCTTGCTCAAATCCTCATCACGGGTGGCGGCAAAAAGCTGGCGTGTGAGCCCTTCGGCGGTCAGCGGGCGGGTCACATAATCAGAGGAGTATTTGACCTCGCGCACCACCCAGTCGGGCAGCACAGAGACACCTCGGTTTGAGGCGACCAGCAGCAGGATCACGGCGGTCAGCTCCGCCTGACGCACGGCACCGGGCTCCACCTTCGCCGGGATCAGGAGCTGGGAGAACACATCCAGACGGGAGCGCTCCACCGGATAGGTGATGAGCGTTTCCCCGCGAAAATCAGTGGCCTCCACATAGTCTTTCTGGGCCAGCGGATGCTGGGAGGAGGCAACAAAGACCGGCGCGTAGTCAAACAGATGGCTGAAGGAGACGCCGGGCAGATTTTCCGGATCAGAGCTGACCACCAGATCCACCTCTTCTTTCTGCAAGGCAGGCATGGCGTCAAAGGCAAGCCCCGGGCGGATGTCCACATCCACATCCGGCCAGTTCTTGCGGAATTGCTCCAGCACCGGAAAGAGCCATTCAAAACAGGCGTGGCATTCGATGGCGATATGCAGGCGACCGGAGCTGCCGTCGCGCAAACCGTTAAACTCCGCCTCAAGTTTTTCCACCTCCGGCAGCACCTGATTGGCCAGCCGCAACAGGCGCAGACCTGCGGCGGAGAGCTTCATCGGTTTGGAGCGGCGCACAAAGAGCTCTACGCCAGCTTGCTCTTCCAAACCTTTGATTTGGTGGGACAATGCCGACTGCGTGATATTGAGCTGATCCGCCGCGCGCGCCAATCCGCCACATTCATGGATCGCCCGCACGGTGCGCAGGTGGCGGAATTCAATGTGCATCTTCATATGAAGCTCATGACCTTCTTGAGTATTATGAATTTGCGTAATGATCGCACGCATGGGACATGAGGACAACAGCAAGTTACAGGATGCCCGTTATGACCACGCCTCAAGTTTCTTTTGAATTCTTCCCGCCGCAGTCTTTGGAAGCTTCCTTTCGCCTGTGGGACACGGTGCAGACGCTGGCACCGCTGGATCCGCGGTTTGTCTCTGTCACCTATGGCGCCGGTGGCACCACGCGGGATCTGACACGGGAGGCTGTGGCGACGCTGCACAAATCCTCCGGTCTGAATGTGGCGGCGCATCTGACCTGTGTGGAGGCCTCAAAGGCCGAGACCCTGCGCATTGCCGAAGAGTTTGCCGCCGCAGGGGTACGCGAGATTGTGGCGCTGCGCGGGGATCCCGCCAAAGGCAGCGCGGGCTTTACGCCGCATCCAGAAGGCTTCACCTCCTCTGTGGAGCTGATTGAAGCGCTGGCCGCCACCGGCAAATTCACCATCCGTGTGGGCGCCTATCCTGAGAGCCACCCGGAGGCCGCCGATATGGCCGCCAATGTGGAGTGGCTCAAGCGCAAGATCGATGCCGGAGCCAGTGAGGCGATCACCCAGTTCTTCTTTGAAAGCGAAACCTTCCTGCGCTTCCGCGATGCCTGTGTGAAGGCGGGTATTGACGCCCCGATCCTGCCCGGTGTGCTGCCAATAGAAAACTGGAAAGGCGTGCAGAAATTTGCCGCGCGCTGCGGCACCTCTGTGCCCACATGGCTGGCCAATGCCTTTGAAAAGGCGGTGCGCGATGACCGTGAGGATCTGCTGGCCACGGCGGTCTGCACCGAGATGTGCTCTGAGCTGTTGGATGAGGGTGTGGATGCGCTGCATTTTTATACGCTGAACCGGCCGGAGCTGACCCGCGATGTGTGTCATGCGCTTGGCGTGGTGCCGGAAGTGAAGCTGCAAAACGTCGCGTAACCCTCGCCCCTGTGCTCTTGCGCCACGCACCCGCTTGCGGCCTTCTTTGAGTAACACAGAGGAGGCCCCAATGCCGGAACATCGCTACGCCCAGTCGCTTGAAGAGATGGCCAATTTTGACAACATCCTGTCGATGAGCGGGCTGGAGTTCATGCAGGCGATCATCGACGGCGATCTGCCTGGTGCGCCGATTGGCGAGACCATGGGGTTTCTGCCGACACATGCGGAACATGGCAGCGTGACCTTTGAAGGCGCGCCGGAGTTTGGCGTGCTCAACCCGATCCGCACGGTGCATGGCGGCTGGTACGGCACGGTTCTGGACAGCTGCATGGCCTGCGCGGTGCAGAGCACGCTGGCGGTGGGGCAGATCTACACAACGCTGGAATATAAGATCAACATTCTGCGCTCGATCCCTGTGGGCATGAAAGTGCGCGCGGTGGGCAAGGTGCAGCATGTGGGACGCTCCACCGGCATTGCCAATGGCGAGATCCGCGGCATTGAGGATGGCAAGCTCTATGCCACCGGCTCCACCACCTGTATCATGATGGCGGGACCGAAGCGCTAACCTCGGCGTTGCCAAGGAGGGCGCTGCCCTCGTCCCAAGCAAGTTGGGACTTCACCCGGGATATTTTGAGAATGAGAAGCGCGGCTTGCAGCGCCCTGCCCGCTGGCGCATTTTGCGCGGGGAAACACTAGGGCCACAAAGGGGCAAAAGATGCGGGCAGTGATACAGCGGGTGAGCGAGGCGCAGGTGCGTGTGGATGGCGAGAGTCATCGGGGCCTGTGGTGCGGGCGTGATGGTGCTGGTCTGTGCGATGCAGGGCGACACCGAGGCGCAGGTGGTCAAGCTGGCGGGCAAAGTGGCGAAATGCCGGATCTTTCAGGATGAGGCCGGCAAGATGAACAAATCCGTGGTGGATATTGGCGGCAGCGCGTTGGTGATCAGCCAGTTCACGCTTTCGGCGGACACGCGCAGCGGCAACCGGCCCGGATTTTCCACAGCTGCTGCGCCCGAGGAGGGCAAACGGCTTTATGAGCTCTTTGCCAAGGAACTTGCCGCCTATGTGCCGGTTGAGACCGGCCGCTTTGGCGCGGATATGAAGGTTTCGTTGGTCAACGATGGGCCGGTGACCATTCCGATGGAGATCTGACACCGCGCCTTTTCGCGGTGGCTTACGCCGGGCACCAGACCGCCATGGCTGTGCCACCCGGTTCACGGAACTCAAACCGTTTGCCACCGGGGAACTCAAAAATCTCTTTGGTGATCTCCGCGCCTGTGTCGGAAATCTGCTGGTAAGCGGCCTCAAGATCATCTGCCTTCAGCACAATCAGAGGCGCCTGAGGCACGCTGCGTGCGATCCCCCCACCGATGCCTGCGTTCTGAATGTCGCGATAGTCGCGACCGTATTTCACAAAATTCCAATCAAAAGCTTTGGCAAAGAAGTCTTCGGTGGCCTCCAGCTCAGCACTGTAAAATTCGACGTAGTCTATTTTCAGATTGAGGGGCATCCCGGTCTCCTGTTTAAACGGTACGCCCTAAATGTTCACACTTTGTTCCATTCCGTCAAGACGGAACTTTATACAACCGAAGCCTGCCCCCGCCTGCCCTCAGCTCTTTTTCACAAATTTTGTCAGGATCACGATGCGTTGGCTTTCGACGCGGCCTTCGATGTGCTCGGCGTTGTCGGCCACGAGTGAGATATTGCGCACGGCGGTGCCGCGTTTGGCGGTGAAGCCTGCGCCTTTGACCGGCAGATCCTTGATCAGCACCACCGTGTCTCCGGCGGCCAGCACTGTGCCATTGCTGTCGCGGTGGGTGACCATGTCTTCGCCCTCAGCAGCAAGACCAGCCTCCGCCCAGGCCTGCACCTCTGGCGCAAGATAGGCGATGTCCAGCAGGTCGCGGGCCCATGGGGCTTCGGTGAGGCCGTTGAGCAGCCGCCACGCCAGCACCTGCACTGCCGGGGTCTCGCTCCAGATGGTGTCATGCAGGCATTGCCAATGGGGCGCGTCTTTGGGGCCATTGGCGACGCCTTCTGCGCAGGTGGCGCAGAGGGTGACGGTGGTGTCTTCCGGCGCAACAACAATGGGCGCGAGGGTTTCGGAGGCTCCGCAGAGCACACAGGTTTCTGACATTTGGGGCCTCCTGACAGGACACAGGCGGGGCTGTGCGGATCGGTGTGTGAGGCCCGCTCAATCGGTCATCGACAGGGTGGCGTCAATCGCTTTCTTCCAGCCTGCATAGCGCCCGTCGCGCCATGCCGCATCTTTGGCCGGGGTGAATTCGCGCTCCTTCTCCCAAGTGGCGGCAAAGCCTTCCATATCGGGGTAAACGCCGACCTGCATGCCCGCGAGCCAAGCCACGCCTTTGGCGGTGCTTTCGGCCACCACGGGGCGGTCCACCGGCGCGCCGAGCACATCAGAGAGGAACTGCATGGTCCAGTCCGAGGCGGTCATGCCGCCATCAACGCGGAGCACTGTGTCGCCGGAGAAGTCAAAATCCGCCTGCATGGCTTCCAGCAGATCGCGGGTCTGAAAGCCGACGCTTTCCAAGGCCGCGCGGGAGAATTCTGCCGGGCCGGAGCCACGGGTCAGACCAAAGACCGCGCCGCGGGCCTGTGGGCTCCAGTAAGGCGCGCCAAGGCCGGTGAAGGCGGGCACCATGATGAGCTCCTGCCCCGGATCAGCCGCTTCTGCCAGACCGGATGTGGCGGCGGCGTCCTCGATGATGCCAAGCCCGTCGCGCAGCCATTGCACCACCGCGCCGGCGATGAAGATCGCGCCTTCCAGCGCATAGGTGGGCTTGCCGTCGAGCTGATAGGCCACGGTGGTCAGCAGGCGGTTTTGCGAGGTCACCGGCGTGTCGCCGGTGTTCAGCAGGGCAAAACAACCGGTGCCATAGGTGGATTTCAGCATGCCAGCCTCAAAACAGGCCTGCCCGATGGTGGCGGCCTGCTGGTCTCCTGCCACGCCGCGGATCGGGATGGGCGCGCCAAAGATCTCAGCATCGGTGTCGCCAAAATCAGCGGCGCAGTCTTTGACCTCTGGCAGCATCGACATGGGGATGCCGAGGATCTCGCAGATCTCCGCGCTCCATGCGCCCTGATGGATGTCATAGATCAGGGTGCGGGCGGCGTTGGTGGCGTCCGTCGCATGGACCTTGCCACCGGTGAGCTTCCAGATCAGGTAGCTGTCCACGGTGCCAAAGAGCAGATCACCCGCCTCTGCGGACGCACGCGCGCCTTCGACCGTGTCCAAGATCCATTTGATCTTTGTGCCGGAGAAATAGGGATCGAGCAGCAGGCCCGTGGTGCGCTGGACCAGATCGGCGTGGCCTGCGGCTTTCAACGCGTCGCAGATGGCCGCGGTGCGGCGGTCCTGCCAGACGATGGCGTTATAGACCGCCTCGCCGGTGTGCTTGTTCCACACAAGCGTGGTTTCGCGCTGGTTGGTGATGCCGATGGCGGCCACATCTGCGGCGCTGAGGCCTGCGGAACTGAGCGCCTCTTTGCAGGTGCTGAGCGTGGTGGTCCAAATGTCGGAGGGATCATGCTCCACCCAGCCCGATTGCGGGAAGTGCTGGGTGAATTCCACCTGCGCGCTGGCGCCGGGGCGGATGTCGCCGTCAAAGACGATCGCGCGGCTGGATGTGGTGCCCTGATCGATGGCGAGAATATGTGTCATGACGGCCTCCCTGCTGGTCTTGGCGGGCACATTAGGCCGCGCATTCTGTTACCGCAATCAGCAAGATAACCCGCGCCGCGTCAACCTACTATTTTTTTCGTAGACAGATGCGGCAGGTCAGGTGCGGCAGACCAGATGCAACGGGCCAAAGGCCTTAGCCCTTGGTCACATCATGGCTGTAGATCCAGTCAAACTGTCCCATCAGCTTTTGCGGTGCAAAACGGGTCGCCATGCGCATGCCCATATGCGCCGCCATCCGCAGCGGCCGGTTGGCGAGGTGGTATTTCCACGCATTGCCGCTGGCGGTGTCCACAATCCGCTTCACCCGCGCTTCGCGGCGGGCCTGATAGGCGGCGAGTGCTTCGGGAATAGTGTCGGCTTTCTGGATGGCGTCGCCAAGCACCCAGGCATCTTCCATCGCCATCACCGCGCCCTGCGCCATGAAGGGCAGCGTGGGATGGGCCGCATCCCCCAGAAGGGCGCAGTTGTCCTGATGCCAACGGGGCGCAACCGGGTGACGGAACAGGCCCCAGCGGCCAACCTCTTTCACCTCGGCCATGATCCGCGGCACATCTCCGCCAAAATCGGCAAAGGCGCTGCGCAGATTGTCAGGCGCATCCACATGGTGCCAGCCCTCCTCGGTCCAGCCCATCTGTTCCTGCACCGCCACCAGATTGACCATGGTGCCGCCGCGCAGCGGATAGCTGACCACATGCCGGTGTGGGCCCATGTGAACCTGCACCAGATTGCCATGCCCCATGGTGTTGGGCACCGTGGCGCGCCAGGCGACCTGTCGGGTGAAGAACGGGGCAATCGTGCCGTTGATCACGCCGCGCAGCCGCGAATGCAGCCCGTCGCCGCCAACAACAAGGTCTGCGCGCATTTCAGAGCCATTGGCCATCACCACACGGGCGCGCTCTCCGTTTGTGCCGGGATGCACCGTATCGACCTTTTGCAGCAGCAGCACTTTCACGCCTGCCGCCCGCACTGCCTGCGCGAGAAGGTCAATCAGATCGGCGCGGTGGACAAAATGATAGGGAGAGCCTGCTTTGATCAGCGAAAGATCCAGATTGGCAACCAGACGTCCGGCGGCGTAGTCGCGCAGCTCCACGGCCTGTGCCTGTACCGCGCGCGCTTCAAGATGTTTGTCGAGCCCCAGGGCGCGCAGCACCGCCAGACCATTGGGGCTGACCTGCAGACCGGCACCGACCTCTTTGATCGCCTCGGCCTGCTCCAGCACGCACACGCGGGCGCCAAGCTGACGCAAAACCAGAGCCGCCGTCAGCCCGCCAATCCCGGCGCCAATGACGCAAACTTTCTGTTCACTCAAATTCATTGCGGCCGTATCTACAAAAAAACGCCGGGGCAAAAGCCCCGACGTGCTGTTTTTTTCCGCAATTCAAAAAAAATCAGTCGTCGCGGTGTACTTTTTCGCGGCGCTCGTGCCGTTCTTGCGCCTCAAGGCTCATGGTCGCAATCGGACGGGCATCCAGACGGCGCAGGGAAATCGGCTCGCCGGTCACTTCGCAGTAGCCGTATTCGCCTTCATCAATGCGGCGCAGGGCGCTGTCGATTTTCAGAACAAGTTTGCGCTGGCGGTCCCGGGTGCGCAATTCCAAGGCGCGGTCGGTTTCTTCGCTTGCGCGGTCGGCAACATCAGGAATGTTGCGTGTGCTGTCTTGCAGGCCTTCAATGGTGTCGCGGCTGCCGGCCAGAAGCTCTTCTTTCCAGTTCAGCAATTTACGACGGAAGTACTCAGTCTGCCGGTCATTCATGAACGGCTCATCCTCTGCGGGACGATAGTCATCCGGCAGGAAAGTTTCTGCTTTCATTTGTGCTCCCTTACCGTGGTCAACGTCCGTGGTGCTATTCAAGTCAGACATGCCACCCCCTTCTCTAATGCCTGCAAATACTCCCTTGGAGCGGGAATGTCACTACCTCATAATGGCACATTGCGGACAAAATATGTTCACGATAGGGTGCGGCGAAAAATTGGCGAACGGGCGGAGAAATTTTATGCAGTTTTCAGGCACCAAAGACTATGTGGCCACCGACGATCTGACTGTGGCGGTAAATGCCGCGGTCGCGCTCGAGCGCCCTTTGCTCGTGAAAGGTGAACCCGGCACCGGCAAGACCGAACTGGCGCTGCAGGTGGCCCGTGGACTGGGTCTGAAAATGATCGAGTGGAACGTGAAATCCACCACCAAGGCGCAGCAGGGTCTCTACGAATATGACGCCGTGTCCCGCCTGCGCGACAGTCAACTTGGAGATGAGCGCGTGCACGACATCTCCAACTACATCAAGCGCGGCAAACTCTGGGAAGCCTTTGAGAGCGATGAGAAAGTCGTGCTTTTGATTGATGAGATCGACAAGGCCGACATCGAATTCCCCAACGACCTGCTGCAGGAACTCGATAAGATGGCGTTCCACGTCTATGAGACCGGGGAAACCGTCACCGCCAAGCACCGCCCGATCATCATCATCACCTCCAACAACGAAAAAGAACTGCCCGACGCCTTCCTGCGCCGCTGCTTTTTCCACTACATCCGCTTCCCGGACGTGGAGACCCTGAAAAAGATCGTCGAAGTGCACCATCCGGGCATCAAAGAGTCCCTGCTGACCACCGCGCTGACACAGTTTTTTGAAATCCGCGAGACCGCCGGATTGAAGAAAAAACCCTCCACATCTGAGGTGATTGACTGGCTGAAGCTGCTGCTGGCGGAAGATCTCTCTCCGGAAGACCTCAAGCGCGATGGCGCAAACGCCCTGCCCAAACTGCATGGCGCGCTTTTGAAAAACGAGCAGGATGTGCATTTGTTTGAGCGTCTGGCCTTCATGGCGCGCTCCGGACGGTAAGCCCTGCCCCTCGACACATTGCCGTGGGCATATCCCGCTGCAAAGCGCGCGAACGACAAAAAAGCGCCTGAGAGCCACAACCTCAGGCGCAAGACTTCAAAAAATTTCGGCTTGGCCCAGAATTTCACGTCCCTTGTCCCTATTCTTGCCGTAGTCTGAGCAGACCACTTGTCCAAACCGCGCCACCGGCGCAGACCACAAGGTGCGGACCACAAGGAGCAAACGAGGCCCATGACCAATGCCCCCGCGACCGATGATGTGCGCATTCGCCCGCTTGAGCGCTCAGATCACGACGACTGGCGCAGGCTCTGGACCGCCTATCTCGCGTTTTATGAAAGCTCCGTGGCGGAAGAGGTCTATGTCTCGACCTTCGCGCGACTGCTGGGGGACGATCCGCAGGATTTCTCCTGTCTGGTGGCCGAGAAAGACGGCGTTCTGGTCGGCCTCACCCACTATCTGTTTCATCGGCACGCATGGCGCGTCGAAAATGTCTGCTATTTGCAGGACCTCTATGCCGACCCAGAGGTGCGTGGCACCGGCGTCGGGCGCAAATTGATTGAAGCGGTTTATGCCGCTGCAGATGCAAAAGACGCGCCCGCGGTGTATTGGTTGACCCAAGAGTTCAACACAACGGCCCGCCAGCTTTATGATCGCATTGGCAAGGTCACCCCGTTTATTAAGTATCAAAGGCCCTGATGTTTCGATTTTTGCTTCCTGTCGCCTCGGTTTTGGGCGCCCTGGCTTTGGGGGCCTGCGCGCCGATTGGCGAGAGCGGCACCTCCACCCGCGCTGCGGTGGCAGACACCACCCTGCCCCCGGTCAAAGGCTTTGCCACCCCGCGCCCGCAGCCACCGGCACGCTCCAACCGCGATATTGCGCGGGACTTTCTGGATCTGACCTTTGAGCTTGAGAGCGGGCGCAATCTGGACCGGCTGACCCGGTTTGAAGGACCGATCACCGTGCGCGTCACCGGCGCGCCACCGCCCGGGATGATGACCGATCTGCGCGCACTGCTGTCGCGCCTGCGCAATGAGGCGCGCATCGACATCAGCCTGACCAGCGCGTCTTCGGCCAATATCACCATTCAGGCCGTGTCCCGCCGCGACATTCGCAAAGCCCTGCCTCAGGCAGCCTGCTTTGTGGTCCCCAATATCTCCTCGCTCAATCAATACCGCTCTGCCCGCCGCACCGGCGCAGCCAATTGGGCGCTTTTGGAAAAACGCGAGAAAATCGCGATCTTCCTGCCCAATGACACCAGCCCGCAGGAAACCCGCGACTGTCTGCATGAAGAGCTGGCACAGGCGCTTGGGCCGCTCAATGATCTCTACCGCCTGCCCGACAGCGTGTTTAACGACGACAATATCCACGCGGTTCTGACCGGCTTTGACATGACCATCCTGCGGGCATTTTATGACCCCACGCTGACCAATGGCATGAGCCGCAATCAGGTGGCCAACCGCCTGCCTGCGATCCTGACCCGGATCAACCCGCGCGGCGATCAGCTCTCCTCCAATCCCCTGCCCGCCACACCGCGCAGCTGGATTGACGCGGTGCAAACCGCGCTTGGGCCGGGCACCACTCCGGCCGGACGCCGCGTTGCCGCGCGTCAGGCGCTGGCGATTGCGCAGGCTGAGGGCTGGCGTGATCACCGGCTGGGCTTTTCCCACTACGCACTCGGACGCCTGCTGCAGTCCCAAGACATCAGCGCCGCGCTGACACAGTTCCGCGCCGCAGACCGCGCTTATCGCAGCACCGAAGGGTTCGGGCCGCACCGCGCCTTTGTCGCCACCCAGCTCTCGGCCTATGCCATCAGCGCAGGCCAGAGTCGCGAAGCGCTCAATATCATCGGCCCACAGCTCACCCCGGCGGCGCAATATGAAAACGCCGCCCTGCTGTCCACGCTGATGCTGCTGCAGGCCGAAGCGCTGGACCTTGAGGGTCAGTTCAACGATGCGGCCAGCCTGCGTCTGGACAGTCTGGGTTGGGCACGCTACGGCTTTGGTCCGGACTGGGCGGTGCGCGCAAAACTGCGCGAGATCGCGACGCTCAGCCCGATCAGAGGGGGATCATAAGACCATATGTTCGTGATTATCGGAGCGCTTCTGGGCGCAATCTTGGGCGGCACCATCGCCAAAAGACGTGGCGGCAAACGGCTGGATATCTTGCAATATGTCGGTGTCTACGCAATGATTTTTGCTATGCTCGGGCTGTTCGTCACTTTAATCATCCACCGTATGGCGCTGTAAAACCTCATGTTTCTACCCTTCTTTGAAAACCTGCGTGCGGCCCGTGTGCCGGTCTCTTTGCGCGAATTTCTGGGCTTTCTGGAAGGGCTGCGCGCGGGGCTTGCCACTTATGATGTGGAGAGCTTTTACTACCTCGCCCGCACGGTGATGGTGAAAGACGAGCGCAACATCGACAAGTTTGACCGCGCCTTTGCCATGACCTTTGACGGGCTGGCGGAGATTTCCGCGCAGGATGTGCTGGAGGCCGTGGACATTCCCGAGGAATGGCTGCGCAAGATGGCCGAGAAACATCTGAGCGCGGAAGAAATGGCCGAGATTGAGGCCATGGGCGGCTTTGACAAGCTGATGGAGACCCTGCAGGAGCGCCTGAAAGAACAGGAAGGCCGCCATCAGGGGGGCAACAAATGGATCGGCACCGCAGGCACCAGCCCCTTTGGCGCCTATGGCTATAACCCCGAAGGCGTGCGCATCGGCCAGAAAGAAAGCCGCCATCGCCGCGCTGTGAAAGTCTGGGACAAGCGCGAGTTCCGCAATTTTGACGACACGGTGGAGCTCGGCACCCGCAACATCAAGGTGGCGCTCAAACGCCTGCGCCGCTGGGCGCGGGAGGGCGCGGCCGATGAGCTGGATCTCAACGGCACCATCCGCGCCACGGCAGAACACGGCTATCTCGACGTGAAAACCCGCCCCGAGCGGCACAACGCTGTGAAAGTGCTGCTGTTTCTGGATGTGGGCGGCTCGATGGATCCGCATATCAAAGTGGTGGAAGAGCTGTTCTCCGCCGCGCGCGCAGAGTTCAAACATCTCGAATATTACTACTTCCACAACTGCCTTTATGAAGGCGTGTGGCGCAACAACCAGCGCCGCTGGAATGACCAGACCCCCACCCATGAGGTGCTGCGCACCTATGGGCCGGATTACAAATGCATCTTTGTCGGGGACGCCTCCATGTCACCTTACGAGATTGCTTATGCCGGTGGGGCCAATGAACATTGGAACCAGGAAGCCGGTCAGGTCTGGCTGGAGCGGGCGCGCGATCAGTGGCGCGACAACCTCTGGATCAATCCGGTGCCTGAAAGCCATTGGCAATACACCCATTCCATCGGCATGATCCGCGAGATCTTTGAAGACCGTATGGTGCCGATGACCCTTGAGGGGCTGGAGCGCGGCATGCGCGAGCTGACGCGCTAACCCCCTGCCCTTTGGCCTGCCCCCTCAAGCGGCAGAGAGCGCCCGCCCCGGCAAGGCCAACACCTTGGTGACAGAGGGGGTCAGCCCGACATAGGCCGCCAAAGCGCCCTCATATTTGGGGGCCGCGTCAGAGAGATCCTGCAGCCGTGTGTCATAGTAGATGTCACAGGCCACCTCAGGCAGCGCGATAGACGCGCCTGCACCACTTGAAGCATCAGGCAAAGTCGCAGCGGGCACAATGCTCACGCCACCAAACAGATGCGCGACCACAGGCGCTTCACAGGCCCGGCATACCCCCCGCACCAGCGGCGAAGGCGATTTTGTGCGGATCCACTTGAGCTTGGCCGGATCCAGAGGCTTCACCTGCCCCCGGCGAAACATCAGCGCATCGGCATAGGCCGCGCGGTAAACCGACTGGCATTTGCTGCAATGGCAGCGAAAGCGCACACGTGGGGCAACGCGGATGGTAACCCCGGCCGCACCACAACCACAACTTGTCTTGATCTCTTGCATGACGCCACCCTAAGCGCGCCGCGCTTTCCCCGTCAACGCCGCATCCGGATGACGTAAGGGGCGCTTTGCCGCTTGCGCCACTGCCCTCTGCGCCCCATATCTTCTGCATGATCAAATTCATGCCCATCCTGCTGGCCCTGATCATGGGTCTTGTGTCCTTCAAGTTCTCCGCATGGCGCACCGCCAAGGAGCTCAAGGCGCGCTCCACGGAACTGGCTGACCCGCGCCTGACGCCGTTGATCAAGGATATGGCCAAGGCGCTCGATCTGCCGCGCATTCGGGTGCACATCTACGAAATCGAACCGGTGAATGGCCTTGCGGCACCGGATGGCAAAATCTACCTCACCCGCGGCTTTTATGAACGCTACCGTCAGGGCGCGGTCAGCGCGGAGGAGATGGCCAGCGTGATCGCCCATGAGCTGGGCCATGTGGCCTTGGGCCATTCGCGTCGCCGCATGATCGACTTTTCCGGCCAGAACGCCCTGCGCACGGCGCTTGCCATGATTCTCAACCGCTTTCTGCCCGGGCTGGGCGCGGTGATCTCCGGCGCGGCGCTGTCGCTGCTGATGGCACGCCTGTCCCGCTCTGATGAATTTGAGGCCGATGCCTATGCCGCTGCCCTGCTGGTGAAATCCGGCATTGGCACCGCCCCACAAAAAGCGCTGTTTGAAAAACTCAGCCATCTGACCGGCGCGCGCGGCGCCAGTGTGCCCGCCTGGTTGCTGAGCCACCCAAAGACCGAAGAGCGTATCAAGGCCATCGAGAAGCTTGAGACCGACTGGGGTCTTACAAAGGCCTGAGCGCGCTTCTCATTCTGCAAATATCCCGGGTGAAGCCCCAACCACGTTGGGGCGAGGGCAGCGCCCTTGCCTGCCCTAAAGGCTCACCGCTTTCGCCAATTTGGGCAGCCGTGCTTTCTTCAAAAGCCCGCGCATCTCCCACGCCGCCCCGCTGAGCCGCTCGGCCTGTTGCCGCACCGTTTCACAGACCTGCGCCACACCGTCCGGATCGTCCTCCCAGCATTTGCGCAACAGCTCATCCGGCCCGAGACGCGCGACGCCTTCCTCGGCCAGAATATGGCGCGGGAAGTCTTTCACGTTCATCGTGACAATCGCATCTGCAGAGCCTGCAATCGCTGCGGCAAGCACATGGGTGTCGTTTTCATCGGGCAGTGAGAGACGGTCCTGCAAACCTTGGGGCCATGCGACCTCTGCCTTGGGCCAATCGGCGCGGATCAGGGCAATCTCGCTGCGCGCCTGCGCTTCACCAGAGGGGCCGATCTTGCGCGCTGCGCGCGCCCATTCTTCCAGAATGCGGGCCGACCATTGCGGTTCAAACGCGCCGGTTTTGGCCACGCCAAGCAGCACCTCGCGCATCACCGTGGGGTACAGCACGCAGGCGTCAAGCAAGAGCCGCTTCACAGCATGAACCTCACTGCGCGCGCCTCACAGGCGGAAGATCAGGGATTTGAGATAGCCGCTTTCCGCGAGCTGCGGCATCAGCGGGTGGTCCGGCCCGGCAAAGCCGGTGTGCAGAAGCTGTGCCTGACGCCCTGCCCGGCCAATCCCGCGCAGGCTTGCGCCGCGGAAGCGCGCCACATCGGCGGCATGGGAACAGGAACAGAGGCCAAGATAGCCGCCCTCTGCCACCAGGGGCGCGGCCAGTCGCGCCACACGTTCATAGGCCCGCAGACCTTTTTCCAGCGCAGGTTTAGAGGGCGCAAAGGCCGGTGGGTCACAGATCACCACATCAAACTGCGCACCTTCTTCCGCCAAAGCGGTCAGCACCTCAAAAGCATCGCCCTTGCGGGTGGTGAACCGCTCCGCCACGCCCGCAGCCGCGGCGCCGGCCTGCGCCAGCTCCAATGCCGCGGCAGAGCCGTCAACCGCCATGGCCTCAGAAGCACCGCCCGCAAGCGCGGCCAGCGAAAAGCCCCCGACGTGGGAAAACACATCCAGCACTTTTGCATCTTTGCAAAGCCCGGCGACAAATCCGTGGTTGGGACGTTGATCGTAGAAAAGCCCGGTTTTCTGCCCGCCGGTCAGATCCGCCATATAGGTGGCGCCGTTCATCACCACGGGCACCGGTGCCTCGGGCGCGGTGCCCAGCATCACGGCGCTGTGCTCTTCCAGCCCCTCAAGGCTGCGCGCACGGCCAGAGCCGTTCATCAGGATGGTGCTGACGCCAGTGACCTTGGCCAAGGCCGCGACCATCATATCAAGGCGCGCATCCGCCCAGGCGGCATTGGGCTGGATCACGGCGGTGTCGCCAAAGCGGTCCACCACCACACCGGGCAGCCCGTCCGCCTCGGCATGGATCAAACGGTAGTATGGCGTGTCGTATAGCCGCTCCCGCATCGCCAGCGCATAGGCAAATTTGGCCTCAAACCACGCCTGATCCACCAAGGTTGTGACATCGCGGTCCAGCATCCGGCAGAAGATCTTGCTCTGGCTGTTGGTGGCCACCAGCCCGATGGGCGCGCGGTTGTCGTCTTCCAGAATGGCCAGGGTGCCGGGCGTGAGCGCTTTGGTGCGCCGGTCGGTCACCAGCTCATTGTCATAGACCCAAGGAAAGCCATGGCGGATTGCACGCGCATTGGCTTTGGGCTTGAGGCGGACAACCGGCAGATCGCCGGTGGCGGAAACAGAAGAGGACGGCATAGACATGCCGCCCTCCTACTGTGTTCTGTGGGATGTGAAAAGCCCTGACGGGTCAGTTCAGCTGTGCCACCTGCTCTGAGCCAACCGGCGACAGCGGCGTGATGGTCTTGGTTGCGCCACGTGATGGGGGCACAAAGCCTTCCGCTTTGGTCAGCTCTTCGCGCAGCACATAGGCCAGATGCTGGGTGATGCGGTATTTCTGGGTCAGACCACGGGCCTCTGCGGCCACGGCTTTCTGACCGCCATAGCCCACAAGGCTTGCCTTGATCGGCTTGGGCCCGCGCAACACGGTGCCGGTTTGAGCGTCGACAATGGTCATGACAAACTCAATGGAGTGCACGCCGCCCACGGTGTAGCGGGTTTTTTCGGTCAGCGCGTGAAAGCGTGTGACTTCGATCTGCACCGAAACCGGACGGGCGCCTTCCAGCGGGCCACCGCCAATGCGCAGCCCCTCTTCAAAGATCGCCTGAACCTGTTTGTAGCGGTCGCCATAGCCATCCCCGCGCCAGACGATGTCGCCGCCGGGGTAATACATATTCGCCTCAGACACCCGCAGGCTGCGCGGCACGGAAACCTCAAAGCTGGCCATCTGATAAGACGGCGCAGGCGCTGCGATCTCGGTGGGAGGCACGTCAAACGGCGCGTTCCGGCTCGCGGTATCCACGGACGCACAGGCGCTGACACCCAGTCCCAAAACCATTGCTGCAAACACACGCTTCATAGACATGATCGACTCCTTCGGCGGATTTCGCCTGTTCTGTATGTCAATCAAGATGCGCGGCAATTGGGGCGCGATTGGGGCGGGCTCAGGACGATTCGAGGGAATTGAATAAAATTGTCAAAGCCCTCTGAGCCGTGCATTTCCCCCGCGCGATAGGGGTAGATTTGCCCGGGTCCGCTTCAGCCACGCTCGCGGCTGCGCCAGCCGCCACGCCGGCGCGGGGTGCCGCTCATCTGCACCTGACCGTCTTTCAGAACCTCGGTCATCGGGTGGTCCGGATGATCTGTGCCATAGGCCTTGCGCAGCGCTTCGATCGCGACCTGCGTGTCTGCGCCCACCGGCAGGGAAAGCGCCCAATCCAAAAAGATCGAGCGGCATTCAGGCAGCTGGATTCCCTCGATCCGGTAGCTTTCCCGGATCAGCCCCTTGGGGTCAAACTCTGAAAGATCCATCTCACGCCTCCCTTTTGGCGATCTCACTTGTGTCCGCCAGCGCCGCCGTGATCGCCGCCGCCGCGCGGGCGCAGGCCTCACTCAGCCGCGTCTGCAACGCCTCTATGTCTGCCGCGCCGGTTTCGCGCAACAGGAATGCGCGCCCGCCCTCGCCGATCTGATCCGGATCAATGGTCTGGCCAGACAGCAGTTTGGAGGCAAGCTGCACCTGCCAACAAAGCCGATAGGTGCTGGCCAGCTCTGTCACAATGTCGCCGTTCAGCCATCCAATTGCGACACCGGCCTGCAGGCCCTGCGTGACCGCGCGGCGCGGGCTGCCCGCCAAAAGCGCCCCTGCCTGGCTCAGCAGCTCAATATCCTGCAGGCGGCCTGCCCCGATCTTGGCGTCCCATGGCCCATCCGGCGCTTTGGCGGCGGCGATGCGCGCGCGCATGTCCGCCACGTCCTGCGCCACTGTCTCCGGTACTTTGGGCGCACTCAGCACCTCTTGGCGGAAGGCTTCGACCTCTGCCATCAGCTCGGGCGTGCCGGTCACTGGCCGCGCGCGGGTGAGCGCGAGGTGCTCCCAGGTCCAGGCCTCATTTTGCTGATAGTTCTGAAACGACGCCAGCGAGGTGGCCACCGGCCCTTGGGTGCCAGAGGGACGCAGCCGCATGTCCACTTCATAAAGCCGCCCCTGCGCCATGGGGGCGCTGAGCGCGGTCACCAGCGCCTGCGTGAAGCGCGCATAATAGGGCCGCGCTGCCAGCGGGCGACGCCCCTCAGAGGCCTCCACCCCATCGGCGTCATAGATCACAATGAGATCCAGATCAGAGGTGGCATTGAGGCGACGCGCGCCAAGCGAGCCCATGCCCAGAACCATCGCGCCACGTCCCGGCATCGGGCCGTGTTTGGCAGCAAATTGATCGGCCACCGGCTGCCAGAGCGCCGCGAGCACCGCATCTGCGAGATCGGCATAATGCTGTCCGGCCTCCTCAGCCCCGATCAGCCCGCGCAGGTGATGCACACCGATGCGGAACTGCCATTCCTTGGCCCAGCGGCGCGTGGTGTCGAGCTGGGTTTCATAGTCATTTTCCTGCGCCAGCCGCTCTGCCAGCTCCTCTGACAGCGCCGCCTTGCCCGGCCAGGGCGCAAAGAAGCCGCCGCCGATCACCGCATCAAACACGCCGGAATTGCGCGACAGATGCTGCGCCAGCGCTGGTGCGGTGCCAACAATATCAATCAGCAGATCAATCAGCTGCGGGTTAGCCTCAAACAGCGAGAACAGCTGCACGCCCGCAGGCAAGCCGCGCAGAAAACCATCAAGCGCCAGAAGCGCCTCATCAGGCCGTGGGCTCTGCGCCAGACGACGTAGGATTTCCGGCCGCAACCGCCCCCAGATCTCCGTCGCCCGCGCACTGCGAAAGGCCGGGTAGGTCTGCCAGCGGCCCAAAACATCCGGATCAAAGCTGTGATCGCTGACCGCCTCCGGCGCGCAGGCATCCGGCGCAAAGAAGCCTTCGGTCATGTCATGCACTTCGGTCAGACGGGCGCGCAGCTCGGCCTGAAGATCCTCGATATCGCGTCCCATAAGCCCGGCAATGCGGCCCCAGCCTTCGGCCCCCTTGGGCAGGCGGTGGGTCTGCGCATCTGCCACCATCTGCACGCGGTGCTCGACCTCGCGGTGGAAGCGGTAGTGATCAGACAGCCCCTCGGCCACCTCATCGGGCACCCAGCCCTTGGAGGCCAGCTTGCGCAGCCCCGGCACCGTATGGCGGTCACGCAGATAAGGATCGCGCCCCCCGGCGATGAGCTGGCGGGTCTGGGTGAAGAACTCGATCTCGCGGATGCCGCCGCGGCCCAGTTTCATGTCGTGGCCGTCCAGCGTGATCTCCCCGCCAAGGCCTTTGTGCTCGCGAATGCGCAGGCGCATGTCATGGGCATCCTGAATGGCGGCAAAATCCAGATGCCGCCGCCACACAAAGGGCGTGAGGGTTTTCAGAAAACGCGCCCCGGCTTCGAGGTCGCCCGCGGAGGGCCGCGCCTTGATATAGGCGGCACGCTCCCAGGTGCGCCCGAGGCTTTCATAATAGCGCTCTGCCGTTTCCATGGCGATGCACACCGGTGTCACCGCCGGATCGGGCCGCAGGCGCAGATCGGTGCGGAAGACATAGCCTTCGCCGGTCAGATCATTCAGCATCGCCGCCATTTTGCGGGTCGCGCGGATGAAGCTGGCGCGGGCATCGTGATAATCATCAGGATCAAAGCGGGTCTCATCAAACAGGCAGATGAGATCAATGTCGGAGCTGTAGTTCAGCTCATGCGCACCCATTTTCCCCATCGCCAGCGTGACCATGCCGCCCGCCGTGGGAATATCGTCTTCGGTGGCACCGGGCAGCTTGCCGCGCCGGATTTCAGCACCGATGGTGGCCTCCATCGCCAACTGGCTGGCCAGATCGGCAAATTCGGTCAAGGTGCCGGTGACCTTTTCCAGAGACCACGCCCCGGAGAGATCCGCCAAAGCGGTCAGAAGCGCCACCTTGCGCTTGCCCGCGCGCAGCGCTGTTGGCCGCTGATCCGGTGCGCTTTCTTTCAAGGTGGCAAACAGCTGTGCCAGCGCCGCATCCGCATCCGTGAGCGCTTCGGGCAGCCACTCCGCCTCTTTGTGGATCAGACCTTTGAGATAGGGGCTTGAGCCTGCGGTGCCGGTGATCAGCTTGGCCAGATCGCCGGACAGGCCCGGCACGGCGGCGCAGGCCTCCGCCCCGAGATCAGCGTCATAGGCATGTGGCAGGCGGGTGATTTGGGATGCAAACGTCATGGGGGGACTTTGAAACCCGCACGCCGCGAAGGTCAATGCGGCGTGATGGCAAAGGGGCGCTGCCCCTGCCACATCTGCGATGTGGCTACCCCGGGATATATCAGGAATGAGAAGCGCTTAGGCGCGGGCCTTAAGGGTGGGTGTAGCCGGTCAGCGGGGTGTCCTGACTGAAGCTGTTGCGCCATGCCCCGTCGCGCCTCTCCCAGAGTGAGCTGATCAGCATGGCTTCCCAATCCGCGCCGCCCACGCGCAGATAATCCGCGCGGTAAATCAGCAGGGCCGCGTCTTCGCAGATCTGGCGCAGTTTGACGTCGCTGAGGCGAAAATCCACCACGGTGGCGCCATGGGCCAGCTGGCCAGTGTGATCCGCCTTGTCGCCAAAGCCGTCGGAATACACGCCAAGAAAATCCGCCGTCAAAAGCGCACCATCCGCCGCCGCGTCGCCCTGCACCAAGGCTGTCCACACACGGGTTTCCAGCGCCAGAAGCGCGTCTTTCTGGATATCCTCTGCTCTCATGATGACAAGCTGCGCTAGAAATCAACCCAAACGAGAGGGGCCTGTCATGAGCAAAAGTCTGAAACGGGTGCGCGCCGCGCTGGAAGCCGCAGGTGCCGCCATCGACATCCGCGAAACAGAGGGCGCGCGCACCGCAGAGATGGCCGCCGCAGCGGTGGGGTGCCATGTGGATCAGATTGCCAAATCCATTGTTTTTCAGCGGCAAGACAGCGGCGATGTGGTGTTGTTTCTGACAGCTGGCGGGCGGCAGGTGGATCTTGAGGCCGCCGCAGCGCTGGCCGGTGGGCCGCTTGCGCGCGCGGATGCCGCTGTGGTGCGCAGCCAGACCGGCTTTGCCATCGGCGGGGTCAGCCCTTTGGGGCATCTCTCCCCGATCCGCAGCTTTATGGATGCCCATCTGATGGGATTTGCGGAGATCTGGGCCGCCGCAGGCACGCCAAACCACGTGTTTTGCCTTGCGCCGCAGGTGTTACAAGAGCTGACCGGCGCGGAAATCAGCGCCTTCAGCAGCTGACCCAAACTTCATTCTGATAAAAAATCCAATCAAAATCAGCCACATAAGTCGAAAATGTAAAAACTATTCACATTTACGCTTGCATTAGAGGCCCGCAGTGCCAATCTAGGTAATGTGAAAGGGATTTACATACCCCACCACAGCGTAGCTAGAAACACCAACTTCGGAGACCCAAATGACCCCTGCCGCAACCGCATATTCCGCTGACACGCGCCATCTTGGCTGGTTTGGCAAAAGCGAGGCATGGCTTGACAGTAAAGGCAAAGGTGCCTGGATCGCCGCCATGGTGCTTGGTTTTGTGTTCTTCTGGCCGATTGGCCTGGCCCTTCTGTTTTACATGATCTGGAGCAAGGATATGTTCAAGAAATCTCACCGCAGCCGCAGCTGCTCGCGTCGGATGCATGTGATGACCCCAACCGGCAACAGCGCCTTTGATTCCTACCGCGACGAGACCCTGCGCCGTCTGGAAGACGAGCAGAAAAGCTTTGAGGAGTTCCTTGAGCGTCTGCGTGCGGCCAAGGACAAGGCAGAGTTTGACCAGTTCATGGACGAGCGCGCCACCAAAGCGGCCAATGCCAAGCAGGAAACCGAAGACGCGTAAGCGCGCTTTGGAAACCCCAAAAAAATCGTGGCGCGGGAGGCTTCTTCCGCGCTGCTGTTTTGAAATAGCCTGTTATTGATGTTCACCCCGGAGAGAGGGTCATGACCCAGTACGATATGTCACAACACAACGCCAACACCCGCAGCTATGCCCTGCCCGATCCTGACACACAGGCGGAGTTTTATGAGGATGTGACCTTCAAACGGCTTCTGGCCTGGCTGATCGACACCGCCGTGATCTTTGTGCTCTGTGTGCTGGTGCTGCCGTTCACGGCCTTCACCGGGATCCTGTTTTTTGGCGCGCTGCTGTTTGTCTTCGGGTTTGCCTATCGTGTGGTGACCATCGCCACCGGCTCTGCCACCTGGGGCATGCGCCTGATGTCCATTGAGCTGCGCCAGTCAGACGGCGCGCGCTTCGGCCTTGGCGCAGCCTTTCTACACACGCTGGGTTTCACCATCTCGGTGGCCTTTCCGATCCTGCAAATCATTTCGATTGTGCTGATGATCACCACCGCGCGCAAACAGGGTTTGACCGATCACGTGATGGGGTCAGTCCTGATCAACCGCGCGGCGCGGTATTGAGCTGATGTGTGAGGGCGCTCCGCGATGAGCGGAGAGGATCGGGCTTTTGCGTATCCGAAGGGTTGGCTGAGCAGGCGCCAATGTCCATGGCAGTATGGCGGCGCCTTTAAACCTCAGAATGCTCGCTTTGCGGACTATGCTTCCATTCGTAGTCTTACCAGAGGTGCCTGCTTTGGGAAGGTATGACAATATTGATTGATGTTGGTAAAGAGGTCAGCCTTGATCAAGATCGACTTGCAAGTCGTATATTCCTCTCGCTGCCAGCACAGGTTTTGAACAAGAGATTTTCCGAATGTCTGTAAGTTCCCATGCGAGCCAACCTTCTTCGAAGTAACTGGCGCAGGCTGCGTCTACATCCGCTTGAACAAATGGTCTGACTTTTTGAACCCTGACAATCGCTATCGCCCGCCCATCTTGGTCTGTTTCATTTTCCCGACGAAGAAAGCGAGTGTTTTCTACAATAAGAAGGTCTTCATCTGGGCGAAGCGAAGGCTTCCACTTTCTTATCTCTAGAGTTTTCATTCCGTTCGCGATTTTGGTTCCGCTTGGGGCGACTATGGACAATGCTTTCATCAGGTCTCTTGTAGGATGGAGTTCATCGGACTAGGTGAATATTGCTTTTTAATACACTATGGGCAGAAGCATAGCAGCTTTTGGCACGCCACTGGTTGTACTTCAAGAAAGCGTATGTTGGTGCCTCGCGCAGCATTATGTAGATTGGGCTCCTTGCCGACCTTCCCCCCAAACTCCCACACTTCAAGCACCACACAAATCCCCGCACAAAAAAGGGGGCCCGAAGGCCCCCCAATATTCTGTCTTAAGTCACTATCCTCAGCCGCCGAGCAGATCCGGCAGGATCGTCACGATGGAGGGGAAATACCACAGGATCGCCAGACCCACGACCTGGATGAGCACGAAGGGGATGATGCCCTTGTAGATGTGCCCGGTCGTGACCTCCTTGGGCGCAACCCCTCTGAGATAGAAGAGCGCGAAGCCAAAGGGCGGCGTCAGGAACGAGGTCTGCAGGTTCACCGCGATCATGATGGTCACCCATTTCGGATCAAAGGTGCCGCCGTAGATGACCGGTCCGACAATCGGGATCACGATGTAGATGATCTCCAGGAAGTCGAGCACGAAGCCCATCACAAACAGCACCAGCATCACGATCAGGAAGACTTTGAACTCATTGTCAAAGGACTGCAGGAACTGCTGGATATAGTGTTCCCCGCCAAAGCTGATCACCACCAGATTGAGCAGCTGGGAGCCGATCAGAATGGTGAAGACCATGGAGGTCACTTTCGCCGTTTCGCGCACGATCGGTGTCAGCACCTTGCCGCGGAACAGCACCCAACAGCCGTAAAGCAGACCGAACATGGCAAAGAGATAGGTCCCTTTGGCCACGAAGAAGGCGATGTAGTTCTCGACTTCGACTTCAGCCTGGTTGACGCGCAGATCAAAGTTCACACCAACGAGGATCATGATGATCACCGCAAATGTGGCCCAGATGATGATCGCACCAGAGCGTTCCTGATCCTTCAGCTTGCGGTAGGCCGCCAGCATGATCGCGCCACCTGCGCCCAGCGCCGCTGCGGGCGTCGGGTTGGTGATGCCACCCAGGATCGAGCCAAGCACCGCAATGATCAGCACGAGCGGCGGGAAGACCACGCGCAGCAGATCATTCTTGCCCAGCAGACCGGCCGCATAGCGCACGCCGTAAAGCGTCAGCGCCAGCGGGATCGCCAGATAGATCAGCGTCCAGCCCGGTGTTGTCACCGGCGAGATCAGGATCGTGTCCACAGCCAGCGCCAGCACGATGCCGGCCGCCCCAACCATCAGAGGCGTTCTGTCGGCACTTGGCGACACACCACGTGCGGTGGTGATGACCAGCGCCAGCAGCAGGAAGCCAATCGCGATGCCGGAGCCAATGGGCGCGGCTGCGGCGATCTTCTCGGCACGCAGCTCGGCGCGTTCGTCTTCAGTCAGCGCGCGGGCTTCTGCCACACCACCGGCCTCGTCAATCGCTGCCTGCTCGGCCACGGCGGTATCCCACGCCAGCTGCCCGTGCAGATCGATCATGGATGCGCGGCACTCCTCGCTCACGTTTGTGCGCAAGCTTGCGGTTTTGCCCGCATCAGAGAAGCTGTCCACGGTGACGTTCTGGTCGCCAATGAAGTTCACCTGACCCAGCAGGATCACGCCAGCGATCAGACCCGCAGGCACCGCGAGGAACCATGTCAGGCTTTCACCACGGGTGACGGCTTCACCAGAGGCTTCGCCGAATTCCACGGCAGGCGCTTCTTTCGGGTTCAGCAGGGCATAGCCAAAGGCATAGAGACCATAGAGCACCGCCAGCATGATGCCGGGGATCAGCGCCGCCTGGAACAATGTGCCCACAGAGACAACCGCCGGTTCGCCCAGGAAGGTCAGCGCGTCAGAACAACCTGCCACCTGCGCACGGTTTTCCTGTGCCGCAGAGTAGAGGTCGCCTGCCAGCGTGCCGAGCAGAACGATCACGATGGAGGGCGGAATGATCTGCCCCAATGTGCCGGAGGCTGCGATCACACCAGTTGCCAGCTTCGGGTTGTAGCCGTGCTTGAGCATGGTCGGCAGCGATAGCAGACCCATGGTCACAACTGTCGCGCCCACAATACCGGTGGAAGCCGCGAGGAACGCACCCACAACCACAACCGACACAGCCAGACCGCCGGGCAGCGGGCCAAAGACGCGCGCCATGGTGGTCAGCAGATCGTTTGCGATCTTGGAGCGTTCCAGCGTGATGCCCATCAGAACAAACATCACAACCGCAAGCAGGGTCTCAATCGACTGACCGGCAAGCACACGCTCGTTCATCCGGTTCACGATGAAGCTCAGGTTCCGGTCCATGGCCTGTTCCCAACCGCCCGGGAACACCGGTTCCGCAATGCGCGGCAAATCCGGGTAGCGGAAGATCGAGATTGTATCGGCCTTGATCCCTTGCGAGATCAGATCGCCATACATGGCCGAGCCCGTATCAATGGCCTGGTGAATGAGAATACCGGCGCTGTCGAGCGCAGCAATGATCCCGAAAGAGATCACCCCTGCCCCACCAATGGCAAAGGCCACCGGGAAGCCGGAAAGAATGCCCCCAAAGAGGCAGAGGAAGACGATAATCAGGCCGACCTCGACCCCATCAAGTCCGAATAGCATAAGTTCTGCCCCTTAGATCAGTGTGTGCCTTCGTAGGCTTCTTCACCTTCGCCCAGCGTGTCGCGGTCGAGGTATTTGCCTGCGCTGCCTGCACCTTCTTTGAATTCAAGGAAGGAACGGTAGAAGAAGGCGATGGCTTGCAAGAAGACCATGCCGGCGAAGAGCACCAGAAGCACTTTGAAGAGGAAATAGGCGTTAAACCCGTTTGGCGAGAAGCCAATGGTTTCCACGTTCCATTTCAGGATACGCGCTTTTTTCTCCAGCAGAGAAAGCTTGTCAGACGCCGAAACCTTCGGTGTCACAAGGTGGCGCCACATGAAGAACCAGCCGTACATCCATGTCAGCACAGCAGCTGGCATCATGAAGATCAGCGAGCCCAGCATGTCGATCACACGTTTGGCGCGGTGGCTGATCGTGGAGTAGACAAGGTCCACACGCACGTGGCCGCCCTGCACAAAGGTGTAGGTCGCACAGAGGCAGACGATCATGGCGTTATAGAGCTTCAGCTCTTCCGCCCACCAGCTCACATCCGCTGTCAGCCAGTCCGCCTTCCAGATCAGCGAGATTTCCGCCACGGTGAAGATCCGTTGCATGAAAACGATCACGATCTGCTGCAGCACCATCAGAAGGCCCGCCCATGCAAAGAAACGGCCCACCGAGTTGGCAAGACCTTCCAGCACGCGCACACAGCCCCACATGAAACTGTTCCGCCAGATCCCGACCGCGGTCACGATCAGGAAGAGTGTAAACACCACAAAGAAAAACTCGACCGAGCCACCGTAGTAGACAAAGCGCATCAGCGCCTGTTTGTCCTCGGTGGTTTCAAGGCCGCCTATCCAGCTCAGCCAGCTGCTTGGATGTGTGATCGCGTAAGCGGCGTTCACAAAAGCTTGGCCAATGTTGGAAAAAAACCAGACCAGACCGTCCAGCATTGTCCCCTCATCCCCTTATTGTTCGAAATGACGGCACCGCCAGACCGCCGGACAGATTTTAGAAAAAGACCCCTCGGCGTGAGTACCGAGGGGTCAATGTCTTTAGCGATAGATGGGCTTAGCCCAGGATGCGGTCACGCTGCGCGCGATACACACCTTCAGATTTCACCAGCCAGCCAGAAGACGCTTTCATGCTTGCTTCGACCGAGCTGCGGATTTTCACGAAGAGATCGTCGTCCATGTAGCTGTCCAGAGTCTCTTTCGCAGCTGCACCCATGGCGTCCCAAACGCTGTCTGGGAATTCCAGAGTTTTCACGCCACCTGCCTGCAGACGCTGAAGCGCGGCACCGTTGTTGTTGAGGAACTGAGCGAGGTTCCACTGGTGGGACGCTGCTGCTGCAGTCTCAATGATCTTCTGGTGCGCAGGGGACAGGCTGTCAAAGACTTCGCGGTTGGTCGCCAGGGACAGACCCGCGCCTGGCTCGTGGAAGCCTGCGGTGTAGTAGAACTTGGTGATTTCCTGGAAACCGGCTTTCTCGTCAGCCCATGGGCCGATCCACTCGGTGCCGTCGATCGCACCGGATGCCAGCGCCTGATACACCTCGGAACCTGGAAGGTTCTGAACAGATGCACCCATTTTGCCCAGCGCCTGGCCACCGAGACCTGGCATACGGAACTTCAGACCTTGGAAGTCTTCCGGGCCGTTGATCTCTTTGGAGAACCAGCCACCTGCCTGCGCGCCGGTGTTGCCTGCGAGGAAGGATTTCAGACCGAAGATTTCGCCCAGCTCGTCATGCAGAGCCGCGCCTTCACCGTGGTAGTACCAGTTCACCAGTTCCTGTGCGGTCATGCCGAACGGAACAGAGGTGTAATAGGCGTAACCTGGGTGCTGGCTGACGAAGTAGTAGTCAGCGGCGTGGTACATGTCGGCCTGACCTGCGGTCACAGCGTCAAATACTTCAAATGCGCCAACGAGTTCGCCAGCGGCTTTGATTTCCACGGTCAGGTCACCGTCAGACATCGCGGTGATGGTGTCTGCAGCGTATTGCGCAGCGTCAAACACGCCTGCCAGGCCACGACCCCAAGAGGTCACCATGGTCAGAGTGCGCTTGCCGGAAGCATATGCAGGTGCGGCCAGAGTGGTTGCCGCGGCTGCGGTGCCGCCCAGAGCAGAAGTCTTCAGAAAAGAACGACGATCCATTTATGTATTCCTCCCAGAATTTGTTCAGCCCGGCCCTCCCTCCAGAGAGTCCGAGCGGATCGTTGAAGTGGGGAGAGCCTAGCCTTGCCCCTACGTAGAAGAAATACCCACTACCGCGTAGAAAGGCGGCAAATGGTAAAAAATACTGGCCAGTATGGGGTTACCCACATGTGAATCCTTGTCCGCGCAAGTTGTATCACGTGATTCTTGGGTTTGATTCGCTGCAAAAATTCCGTAACGAATCGGGTATGCGCCTCCTCCTGTCTCTGTTGCGCCCTTCCTATGGGCAAAAGCTCTTCCTGCTGGCGACCCTGCCGCTTCTGCTGGCGGTGGCGGCGATTTCCGTGCTGGTGGCCAACCAGTCGCGCCAACTGGCCGAACGTGAAATCCGCGCGCTGGAATCCCAGCTGATCGAGGCCAAGAAGGCAGAGCTGAAAAACTACATCTCTATTGCCCGCACCGCATTTGTGAACATCTATGGCCGCGCCGCGCCGGATGATGATCAGGCCAAGCTGGCGGTCACCCAGATTCTGTCCTCCATGCTCTATGGTCAGGACGGCTACTTCTTTGTCTTTGACTATGAGGGCACCAATCTGGTGAGCCCGCGCCAGACCTATCTGATTGGCAAAAACTGGCGGGGTCTGACCGATCTCAACGGCACGGAAATCACGGATCCACTCATTCAGATCGCCCGCTCCGGTGGGGGCTATCACAGCTTTGACTGGACCAAACCCAGCACCAATGAGACCGCGCGCATGGTCACCTATGCGGTGGGTCTGCAGGACTGGCAATGGGTGGTCGGCACCGGGGTGTTCATTGACGATGTGCTGGAAAGCGTGGCCGCTGCACGGGCGGATGTGGAAGAGCGTGTGCAGCGCACCTCCTTCTATATCCTCGTGATCACCGTGGCCGCGCTGCTTTTGGTGTTCTTCTCCGGCTTTGTGATCACCGTGCGCGAGCGCAGGCTGGCAGACACCAAGCTGAAGGCGCTGACGCAGCGGGTGTTTGACGCTCAGGAAGAAGAGCGCGGCCGGGTGGCGCGTGAACTGCACGACGGAATTTCCCAGCTGCTGGTGGGCGTGCGCTATGCGCTCGACAGCGCCCGCAGGCGGGTGAAATCCGGCGATGAACGGGGGCTGCAATCGCTGGAGAAAGGCATCGACCACCTGTCAGGTGCCATACAGGAGGTGCGTCGCATCTCGCGTGATCTGCGCCCCGGCGTGCTGGATGATCTGGGCCTTGGGCCCGCACTGAAGGTGCTGACGGATGAATATGCTGCGCGCACCGGCATTGAGGTGGATTTTCAGACTGTGGTGTTCCGCAACCGGCTGGATCAGGAATCCAAGATCGCGCTTTATCGCATCGCGCAGGAAGCGCTGACCAATGTCGAGCGTCACTCCGGCGCCAGCAAAGTCACCATGGATCTGCGCGGCCACAAAAGCGGTGCCACCCTGCGCATCGCTGACAATGGCTGCGGCCTGCCTCAGGATGCCCCGCCCTCAGAGCGCGGCGGGCTTGGTCTGCGCAATATGCAGGAGCGGGTCGAGCAGCTGGAAGGCACCCTGCGCATATTCTCATCTCGCACCGGGACCGTGATTGTGGCAGAAGTCCCGCTAAGTCACATTCTCCCCCCTGAAAGCGAGGGGACCGACAACAGTAGAAAGGCCCGCGCATGACCGCCCCTTCCGACAGCCCCGCCACCAAAGTCATGATTGTCGACGATCACCCGATGGTCGCCGAAGGCATCGAGAGCATTCTGGAAAGCTATGATGACATCACCGTGGTGGGGACGCTTTCCAATGGGCGCGAAGCGGTGGATCAGATTGCGGTACTTGCGCCTGATGTGGTGCTGATGGATCTCAACATGCCGGAGATCGGCGGGCTGACCGCCACCGAGATGCTGCTGGAGATGAACCCGGATCTGCGGGTGCTGATCCTGTCGATGCACGACAGCCCGGAGTATATCAACACCGCCCTCAGCCATGGTGCGATGGGCTATGTGCTCAAAGATGTGCCCACCGAGGAAATCAAAACCGCGATTGATGCGGTGATGCAGGGCGAGCGCTATCTCTGCACCGGTGCGGCCGGATCGCTGTCTCCTGCGGATGGCGAAGGGCGCGAACCGCTCACCAGCCGCGAGCAGACCGTTCTGCTGCAACTGGCGCAGGGCAAATCCAACAAGCAGGTTGCGATTGATCTGAACATCTCTGTGCGCACAGTGGAGACCCACCGCAAGAACATCAAACGCAAGCTGGGGATTTCCTCCACCGCAGGCCTGACCCGCTACGCCATGGAACACGGCGTGCTGCAAGGCACCGGCGTCGGGCTATAACAGCGGCTTAGCCCGCAATAGCCTCGCCAAAAAACACCAGCGTGCAATCCTCATCTTTCACATGGAATTCGCGCTGGCCGTAATCCTGATCAAAGGGTGCGCGCACCCGGCCTTCCGCCAAAGTCTCAAGCTGCGGGCGCAGCCGCTCATAAAGCGCGTCGATGCCAACCACATCGACATAAAAGGACGTCTCCTTGCCCGCGGCAGCGAGGTCTTCCCCCTCCTCCACCTCAATCAAACGGATCGCCACGGGCCCTGCCCGCAGGAAGGCGTAATTCTCCGCCTGAAAACCCAGCTCAAAGCCCAGCACATCCCGATAGAAGCCGATTTGGCGCTCCAAATTGCGGCACGGAACAAACGGTGTGATCTGAATCAGTTGAAATGCACCCATGATTTTTCCTCAAATTTCACGGAGACCTGCAATCCGCGCAACAAATGAAAAGATTTTCGACCCAAAATATGCATTTCTCTTACCATTCGCGGTTGACGCCGCTGTGCAGCACACATAAGGTCCGGTTCGAACACAATGGAACCCAACTTGAGGACCGACGCAATGCAACAGCTAGTCGTCATTCTAAGAAATTGGCGCATGGGCCGGTAACGGACACCATAATGGTACCCCATGCGCCCTCGCCAAAAGCGAGGGTTTTTTTGTGCGCAACGAATGTGAAATGACGTCGGTAACGGAGAGAGTGATGACACGTCAGATGACCGGAGCAAAAATGGTTGTTCAAGCCCTGAAGGATCAGGGTGTGGACACAGTCTTTGGCTATCCGGGGGGAGCCGTCCTACCGATTTACGACGAGATTTTTCAGCAAAATGACATCCGCCACATCCTCGTGCGTCACGAGCAGGGCGCGGTGCATGCGGCTGAGGGCTATGCTCGCTCCACCGGCAAGGTCGGCGTCGCGCTGGTGACCTCCGGCCCCGGCGCCACCAACGCGGTGACCGGTCTGACCGATGCTTTGCTGGATTCCATTCCAATCGTTGTGCTCACCGGACAGGTGCCAACCTTCATGATCGGCTCTGACGCCTTTCAGGAAGCAGACACCGTAGGCATCACCCGCCCCTGCACCAAGCACAACTGGCTCGCGAAAGAGACCGAAACCCTGAGCGAGACCCTGCATCAGGCCTTCCACGTGGCGCGCTCCGGCCGCCCCGGCCCTGTGCTGATCGACATCCCCAAAGATGTGCAGTTTGCCTCCGGCACCTACACCGCGCCTGAGAAGTCGGACACCTCGATCTATGAGCCGCAGACCAAAGGCGACATCACCGCGATCAACGAATTGGTTGAGGCGATGGAAAAGGCCGAGCGTCCGGTGTTTTACACCGGCGGCGGGGTGATCAACTCCGGCCCCAAAGCCTCCCAGCTGCTGCGCGAGCTGGTGGATGCCACCGGCATTCCGATCACCTCCACCCTGATGGGTCTGGGTGCCTATCCGGCGTCTGGTGAGAACTGGCTTGGTATGCTGGGCATGCACGGTCTTTATGAAGCCAATATGGCGATGCATGACTGCGATCTGATGATCAACATCGGCGCGCGCTTTGACGACCGCATCACCGGCCTGATCTCGGCCTTCTCGCCAGACTCCATCAAAGCGCATATCGACATTGACCCCTCCTCAATCAACAAGGTGATCAAGGCGGACATCCCGATTGTGGGCGATGTGGAAAGCGTGCTGACCGACATTCTGAAAGTCTGGAAAGCCCGTAGCCGCACTGTGAACCGCGACGCGATTGCCAAGTGGCAGGGCCAGATCAGCGATTGGCGCAAGGTCGAATGCCTGAAGTACACGCAGGAAGGCAAAGTCATCAAACCTCAATATGCGCTCGAGCGTCTTGAGGCCCTGACCAAGGACCACGACCGCTACATCACCACCGAAGTGGGCCAGCACCAGATGTGGGCGGCGCAGTACTTGGGCTTTGAAGATCCCAACCGCTGGATGACCTCCGGTGGTCTGGGCACCATGGGCTATGGTGTGCCGGCGTCCGTGGGTGTGCAGGTGGCCCATCCAGACAGCCTCGTGATCAACGTGGCCGGTGAGGCCAGCTGGCTGATGAACATGCAGGAAATGGGCACCGCGGTTCAGTTCCGCCTGCCGGTGAAACAGTTCATCCTCAACAACGAACGCCTCGGCATGGTGCGCCAGTGGCAGGAGCTGCTGCACGGCGAACGCTACAGCCACAGCTGGTCTGAGGCGCTGCCTGATTTTGTGAAGCTCGCCGAAGCCTTTGGCGCCAAAGGCATCATCTGTTCTGATCCGGATGATCTGGATGAGGCGATCATGGAAATGCTGAACTACGACGGTCCGGTGATCTTTGACTGTCTGGTGGAGAAACATGAGAACTGCTTCCCGATGATCCCATCAGGCAAGCCGCACAATGAAATGCTTCTGGGCGAAGCCAGCACGCAGGGCGCAATCGAGGCCGGCGGCGCGGTACTGGTGTAAGGAGAAAGATCATGGCTGCTCTAAAAATCAAGAAAGGCTCCACGAGCCACTCTGCTTACAACCTACGTCCCAACTTCTCGGACACACAGGAAGCGCACACGCTGGCGGTTCTGGTCGACAATGAACCAGGCGTTCTGGCGCGTGTGATTGGCCTGTTCTCCGGCCGTGGCTACAACATCGAGAGCCTCACCGTGGCTGAGGTGGATCACACCGGCAAGCTGTCGCGCATCACTGTTGTGACCACCGGCACACCGCAGGTGATCGAACAGATCAAGGCACAGCTGGGCCGCATTGTACCGGTGCATGACGTGCATGACCTGACCGTGGAAGGCCCCTCTGTTGAGCGTGAACTGGCGCTTTTCAAAGTGGCAGGCACCGGCGACAAACGTGTGGAAGCCCTGCGTCTGGCCGATATCTTCCGCGCCAATGCGGTGGACAGCACGCTGGAGAGCTTTGTCTTTGAACTCACTGGTGCGCCTGAGAAAATCGACGCCTTTGCCGATCTCATGCGCCCGCTCGGCCTGATTGAGGTGGCGCGCACCGGTGTTGCGGCCCTGTCGCGCGGCGCGGAATAACGCCGCCACATTCTCACAGGTGAAAACAGTAAAGGGAGGCAGATTGCCTCCCTTTTTGGTTCGTGAGTGGTCGCAGTAAACGGAGGATCCCCCCTCCGAATTCTTCGGCATCCGCCCGCGGATCCGGCCAGAAAGCTTTGGTCCCAAAAGGCGCCTTCTGACCAGACCACTCCCTCTCCCCGGGCGTGTTTGCCTTAACCGACAGTCACCAGACGTGGTTCCAGCTTGCGTGAGCGGCCCTCAGACGGGAAGCTCACCACATTGTCTTTGTTGGCGGCAGACTCTGCCACCAGCGCGTCAAGATCCGCGCCATTTGCCCGACGCCCGGCCGCTTTCAGCCGCGCGATCAGATCGTCCACTGCACCGTTGGCCAAAGCCCGCACATTGATTGCGCGACGCATTTCGCTTCGACTGCAGATGTCGAAAATCAACATGTCACCCACAACTGGCACCACCGAAGTGTCCCCTGTGCCAAATTGAGAGGCATTCTCGCCTTCCTCGGCCCCATCAAAATACGCAAGATCTCTTTGATCTTCGCACCAGATCAGAGCCTTTCGGCGCTTTGGATTGCTCCAAAGTACCAAACCGAGCATCCCGTACTCCCCAAAAGTCCCATTTACCCCGTGTTGTCACACACATTTCCTTTCGCCCTGGCGGGGGCTTGCACACAGCCGCCCCCCATTAAATACTGCCTTCTGGCCGTCAGGGTTTGTAATCGCGCCGTTCTGGCGCAAAGTTGACGCTAATATGCATCAACTGCCTCACGTTAGCGTCTGAAGTTGGGTAAAATCCAGCGAAAATTGAATGAGTATGTCCTCGGTAACTACTTAATTTGACAATGATCAATGAAAGAGCACTGTGAAGAACATCAATTCCGAGAATGATCTGGAACTGTCCCCGACCGAATTGCGCCAGACCTTCGGGCGCAATCTGCGTGAGCTGACAAAACCTTACCGCTCGATCTCCGGTCTCTGCCGCGAGCTTGGCATCAACCGGACCCAGTTCAATCGCTACCTCGCTGGCGAGAGTTTTCCCCGTCCTGAAATTCTAGCTCAAATTTGCGCTTTTTTTGAGGTTGACGCCCAAACGCTGCTGGGACCGTTTGCGCGCCGCAAGAAAATCCAGATCGGGCGGGAGCATCCGTTTCTGGACGATTTTGTCGGCCCCAAGCCTGACACGATCAGCGAAGAGCGCTTTCCCTCAGGCTTTTACCGCTTCAGCCGCCGCAGCTTTCTGGACACGGATCTGGTGATGAACGGCTTGGTCTATGTCTTCCGGCGGGACGGGTTTGCCTTCATCCGCGGCTATGCCAGCCGCAGCATCATGCGAGACCTGGCCCTGCCCACCAACAGCCCCATCCGCGAATTCCGCGGCGTGCTGACACCGCAGGAAGAAGGCGTGCATTTCACCATCTCCCACCGCAACAACATCGCCACGGTCTTCAACTACCTCAGCCGCGCGAGCGCCCTGCAGCAAAATATCTGGGTCGGATTTTCCGCCCGCCCCGAGCGAGACAATGTGACCAAACGCCGGGTCACGCGGCTGGTCTATGAAAAGATAAACGGCTCCTTCTCTGACGTGCGCGCAGTGGCCAAAACCACCGGCTATGTCCCCCTCAGCGAAATCCCAGAGCTGCACCAGCGCCACCTGCGCGTGGGCACACCATTTAGCTGACGCGCGCGCATCGGCCAGCCTCAGGCCCAGCATCGGGTAGTCAGACTGGTTTGTCTCCGTCATCAGAGGTCGCAGACAGGCCAGTGCGCCGCTGAGCGCGGGGCCTAGACTGATCTCAATGATCAGGAGGAGTGCCGCCATGTCCAACAGCCGCCCCACGCCCCCCTCGGCCACAGCGCTGCACAAGGTGCGCGCGCCCGTGGCGCAGGCCCAAGGCTTGCCCAACAGCCACTACACCAACCCCGCCCTGTTTGAAGAAGAGGCAGAGGCGCTCTTAAAATCCACCTGGGCCGGTCTTGGCGTTGCTGCCGATGTGCCCGAGCCGGGGGATGCCAAGCCGGTCAATTTCCTTGGCATGCCGCTCCTGCTGCTGCGCGACAAGGCAGGCATTGTGCGGGTCTTTAACAATGTCTGCCGCCACCGGGGCATGATCCTTGTGGAGGAGCCGCGCAAGATCGAGGGCGCGCTGCGCTGCCCCTATCACAGCTGGTGTTACGCGACTGATGGCCGCCTTGTGACGACCCCGCATGTGGGTGGCCCGGGGCAGAACACCCACGCCGATATCGACCGCAGCACCCTTGGCCTGATCGAAGTGCGCAGCCACATCTGGCGCGACGTGGTCTTTGTGAACATCGACGGCACCGCGCCGCCCTTCGCGGAGGTTCACGCCGATCTCATCACCCGCTGGGCCGCGCTGGATCAGCCGCAGCATCACGGCGGCGCAGAGAGCCGCTTCACGCTGGATGTGCAGACCAACTGGAAGCTCGCGGTCGAAAACTACTGTGAAAGCTACCACCTGCCATGGGTCCATCCGGGTCTGAACAGCTATTCCCGGCTCGAAGACCACTACAACATCACCGCCCCCGATCACTATTCCGGTCAGGGCACCCACGTCTATCGCCAGCTCAAAGCCGAAGACGGCACCTGTTTCCCCGATTTTGCCGATCTGCCTGCCTTTTGGGACGAAGGCGCGGAATATGTCGCGCTGTACCCCAACGTGCTTCTGGGCGCCCAGCGCGATCACAGCTTTGCCATCGTGCTGGAGCCGGTCTCTTGTGACCAAACCCGCGAACATGTGCATCTCTACTACGCCGCCTCTGAAACCGACCCCGCCCTGCGCGCGCAAAACGCTGCCCAGTGGAAAGAGGTCTTTGAAGAGGACATCTTTGTAGTGGAAGGCATGCAGAAAGGCCGCCATGCCCCGGGTTTTGACGGCGGCCGCTTCTCTCCAGCCATGGATGGGCCAACCCATTGCTTTCATGACTGGGTCGCCGCGCGCATGATGGCACATCGCACCCCCGGCACCCCCGCCGCTGCAGAATGAGCGATCTGCACCAGCGCCTGCTGGCGGCCCATGCAGGCGAAGACGCAGCAGCCCTCGTGGCGCTTTATCAGGAGGCTGCCGATGCCGCGCCTGACATGGACGCGCAGGGCTTCTACCTCACGCAGGCCTATGTCTATGCGCTGGAAAGCGGGCACGCCGCCACGGAAAGGCTTAGGGCGCAGCTACACGCCCTAGGCTGCGAACAGGCGCACGAGGACTGAGAGGATTGAGCGGCAGGTGGTTTACGCCGCCCCCGCCGCCTTGATCTGCGCATAAAGATGCCAGCTCGCATGCCCGACCACAGGAAAGATGACAAACAGCCCGAGAAAGCCGGGGATCATCGCTGCAAAGGTCAGCCCGGCCACAATCCCGGCCCAGATCAGCATGACCAGAAAATGGCTCTGCACATATTGAAAGCTGGTGATCATCGCGGTCACAAAATCCAGCTCACGGTCCAGCAGCAGCGGCAGCGACAGCACCGTGATCATGTAAAGCAACAGCGCAAAGAGAAAGCCGACCACCGAGCCAAAACCCAGCATCATCATGCCATTGGCGGTGAAATACACCTCCAGCGAGCTTGACACATTGGTCATCACCGACAGCCCCAGAAACAGGGCAAAGATCATATGGCCAAGGAAAAACCAGAACAGAAACACGATGATGATCACCGCACAGATCGACGGCAGCTGCCGCTTGCTCTGGCGCATCACCACCCCGGCAATCAGCGGCCAGTTCATCTCCCAGCCGCGCTCCAGCCTGAGCGACACCTCATAAAGCCCCACAGCCGCAAACGGGCCAAGCAGCGGGAAGCCAATCGCCGCAAAGGTCAGCCAATAGCTCTGCCCGCTGGCCAGCGTCAGCCAAACCATGGCCCATCCACCGAGCACATAAAACAACGCAAACCCAAGCCCGTAGACCGGCTTTTTCATAAAATCCCGCAGGCCCAGCCGCAAGGCCGCGACCAGCATGGCAAAACGCACCGCGCCCAAAGGCGGCGCGCCATGTTCGCGCTCGCCATTGGCAGAGCGCGCGGCAGACAGCTTGGTTTCCTCTATGGCTGGGCTTTGCGTGGCCGTATTTTGCGTGGCTGTGTTTTGGGTGTTTGGTGTCTCACCACCAAAAGTGCTCTCCTCAGACATGCGCCCTCCCCGCGCCTGTTCCTCCAGCTGTCATGAAAGCGGCTTTGCCGCGTCAAATCAACTGCTTGCTGCCGCAACCTCGCGCGGTTGCGGTGGATGCTGCTGCGGCCAATGGGTTGCGCTGTGGTAGGCCTGCGCAATCTCCAGCACCTTGCGGTCCGCCCCTTTGGCGCCAATGATCTGCATCCCCATGGGCAATCCACGCCCATCAAAGCCCACCGGCACACTGATTGCGGGCAACCCCAACAGGCTTGCGGGCACCATCACCTGCATCCAGCGGTGATAGGTGTCCATCTCTTGGCCGCCGATGTCCTTGGGCCAGTCCCACTCCGCCGGGAAAGGGAAACACTGCGCCACCGGCAGGACAACCGCATCAAACCGCGCAAACATCTCTGCCGCGGCGGCAAACCAGGCAGAGCGCACCCGGGTGGCCTGATGCAGCGCCATGGCGTCCATCTCAATGCCGCGCCGCACCTCCCATTGCACCTCGGGTTTCAGCCGTTCGCGGGTCGCCTCCTCCTGATAGAGCGGCGCAAGCTCCCCCGCCAAAGCAAAGGCCCGCAAAGCGCTCCAGCTCTGAAACATCGCTTCCGCATCAAACGGCGGATCCACAGGCGCTACCTCCGCCCCCGCGCCCGCGAGCACGTTGAGCCCCGCCTCACAGAGCGGCAGAATGCCCTCCTCCATGGGCATCGCGCCGCCCCAATCGCCCAGCCAGCCGATCCGCAAGCCGTCAGCGGCGCAGAGCTCAGGCACCTCCCAGTCCTGCGCGGGCATGTTGAAGGGCACGCCCTGCTCTGCCTGTGCCATCACCTTGAGCAGCAGCGCGCAATCGCGCGGGCTGCGCCCCATCGGTCCAATGGTCGAAAGCTGCTGCCAGAAACTCTCCGCCCCGACCTCCCGCGGCACCACGCCCCAACTGGGACGAAAACCGTAGACATTGTTCCAGCCCGCCGGATTGCGCAACGAGCCCATCATGTCACTGCCATCGGCCAGGGCCACCAACCCAAGTGCCAGCGCGGCACCGGCCCCGCCGGAACTGCCCCCGGCGGTACGGGCGGCATCAAACGGGTTGCGCGTGACCCCATGCACCGGATTGTAGCTGTGACTGCCAAGGCCAAATTCCGGCACATTGGTCTTACCGATAAAGATCGCACCCGCCACCCGCATCCGCGCCACAAAGGCGCTGTCCGCCTCCGAAATCCGCTCGGCAAACAAGGGGCTGCCTTCGGTGTTGCGGGTGCCTTTCACATGGGCCAACGCCTTGACCGCCATGGGCATGCCATGCAGTGCGCCCCGCGCCTCATAAGGCACCTCATCCGCCGCGCGTGCCTCCGCCAGAAGCGCCTCTGCGTCGCGCAGATCGACAATCGCATTCACCGCACCGTTGCGCGCCGCAATCCGCTCCAGCGTGGCCGTCATCACCGCCTCAGCGGTCAGCCGCCCCTCCCGCAGCGCGGCACTCAGAACCCCTGCATCCCAATCGAGAAAATCGCTCATCTGCTTTCACCCTCCAAGGCAATCGCAGCACGATCCGCCCACAACCGCAAGCCTCAAAGCGCAAACGGCGCACCCTCAAAGGACACGCCGTCTTCTCATTCCTCAAATATCCTGGGGTGGCCACCGCTTGCGGTGGCAGGGGCAACGCCCCTCTCTTCCCTCTCAGCGCAGCTTATGCCCCAAGGTCAGGCTCAGTCGTCCGCCTGCGCATCGGCGCGGCTCATGCCCGCCACATCCATCGCCAGCGTCGCCGCCATAAACCCGTCCAGATCGCCATCGAGCACGCCTTTGGTGTCGCTGGTCTCATGGCTGGTGCGCAGGTCTTTCACCATCTGGTAGGGCTGCAGCACGTAAGAGCGGATCTGGTTGCCCCAGCCCGCGTCACCCTTGGCCTCATGCGCCGCGTTGATGTCGGCGTTCCGGCGGTCCAGCTCCATCTGATACAGCCGCGATTTCAGCGCTTTCATGGCGATGTCGCGGTTCTGGTGCTGTGATTTCTCAGAGCTGGTCACCACAATGCCGGTGGGCATGTGGGTGATCCGCACCGCAGAGTCGGTGGTGTTCACGTGCTGACCACCGGCACCGGAGGAGCGATAGGTGTCCACACGGATGTCGGCCGGGTTCACTTCGATTTCGATGTTGTCATCCACCACCGGATAGACCCAGACCGAGCTGAAAGACGTGTGGCGCTTGGCAGCGCTGTCATAAGGCGAAATCCGCACCAGACGGTGCACACCGCTTTCCGACTTCAACCAGCCATAGGCATTGTGACCCGAGATCTTGTAGGCGGCGGATTTGATGCCCGCCTCTTCGCCCGCGGTCTCAGACTGCAGCTCAACCTTATAGCCCTTTTTCTCCGCCCAGCGCACATACATCCGCGCCAGCATCGAGGCCCAGTCACAGCTTTCCGTGCCGCCCGCGCCAGAGTTGATCTCAAGGAAGGTGTCATTGCCGTCCGCTTCGCCATCCAGCAGCGCTTCCAGCTCTTTTTCCGCAGCCTTTTCTGCCAGCGCCTTCAGCGCCGCTTCGGCCTCGGCCACAACCTCATCATCCTCTTCCATCTCGCCCAGCTCGATCAGCTCGACGTTGTCAGACAGTTCGGTTTCGATGGATTTCACGGTGTCCATGGCGTCCACCAGCAACTGACGCTCCCGCATAAGCTTCTGCGCGCCCTCGGCATCATTCCACAGGTCAGGATCCTCCACCCGCGCGTTGAATTCCTCCAAGCGATAGGCAGCCGTTTCCCAATCCATACGCTGGCGCAAAAGGGTCAGGGATTTCTCGATCTCTGTAACTGTGTTCTGAGCGTCCGCGCGCATGATCTTAGCCTCATTCCGGTTCAGATCAGGGTGATAGCGCAGAGCCGCTAGGGGGGCAAGGTGGCACACACGCGCCGACAGGTGAAGAAAACACACCCCGCGCGCAACCCAAGGTGGATCAATAATAATTCCGCCGATGTTTACCACAAATTGTCCATTCAATGTCCTGCCCGGTTTTACCGAACACTTAACCTTTGTTGCGACACTCGCCCCGACTTTCTTTCCAGGACCACTCCTATGCGCACGCTCGCCAAGATCTCTTTCACCGCCCTTTTTGGCCTCTCCGGGGCCGCTGCCGCCCTGTTTGGCGTGATGCAGGTCTCTGTGCCCATCGTTGAGAAACTGATGGAGGCCGACCTGCGCAAACAGTCAGAGCTCTGGCACCGCCGCGTGGTCCTGCATCTTGACGACCCATCCCGCACCTTCCTGTATGGAGAGCTGACAAGCGACAACATCACCTATTTCGAACTTCTCCCCGAAGCTTCCGATGTGTACCGCTTCAAAATCTACGACACCGAGGGCACTGTGATCTGGTCCACCCGCCCCGGAGAAAGAGGCCTGTCGGACGCGGATACCTTCCCCGCGGATGAAATCATGCAGGGCATTACCTCCTACCGTCGCGAGCAAAAACCTGCCTCTGAAATTGACGGGCTGGCTCTACATGCCCTGTCGGAAGATGTCGCGACGCATGAGGTGGCCGAACTCTATGAACCGATCATTTCCAACGGTCGGGTGATCGGGGCGCTTGAATTTTTTACGGACATCACCGATGTGCGCAAAAGCTTCCTGTTCCGCGTCCGTGTGCTACTCACCGCGCTCACCACGCTGGCCATTGCCACGGTCAGCATCGTCGCCGTGCTGCTCTATCGCGCCAATCGCCGCCAGTATCAGACCCTCACCAACCGCAGCGCCAAAGAAAAAGATCTGCTGAACGAACAGCTCAAGCTGGCGCGCAATGTGAAACTGCTGGGCGAGCTGAACGAATGGCTGCAATCCAGCCGCTCTCTGGAAGAGCTGTTTGATATGGTCAAACGCTTCATGACCCACATCCTGCCGGATTCTGAGGGCAGCATTTACGTCTATTCCAACTCCCGCGATGTTCTGGATGGCTGGGCCAGCTGGAACGGTGGCGAGCACAAGGATCACATTCATCCCGATGAATGCTGGGGCCTGCGCCGTGGCCGCACCTATGAATTTGGTGACAGTGAAATCAACTTCACCTGCTCCCATGCTGAGCCGCACAATGATCACCCCTATTTCTGCTTCCCCATTCTGGCGCATGGCGAAACCGTCGGCCTGCTACATCTGCGCGCCAAGAGCGCAGACGCCGAGGTGTTTCATGCCAACCGGGATCTGGCGCAGATGTGCTCGGAACAGATTTCCATGGCGATTGCCAATGTGCGCATGCGCGACGAGCTGCATGACCAATCGGTGCGTGACCCGCTCACCGGCCTGTTCAACCGCCGCCACATGAATGAAACCCTGCGCAAAACCATCAGCGACAGCCAGCGCAGCACAGATCCTTTCTCTGTGGTGGCCATCGACGTCGACCACTTCAAGAAGTTCAACGACACCCACGGCCATGACGCAGGCGACATGGTGCTGCGCGCGGTTGGCTCGGTGCTGCAGCAGGATTGTGACCGCGACGATGTGGCCTGCCGCCCCGGCGGCGAAGAATTCACCGTGGTTCTGCCAAACAGTGATCTTGAAACCGCTCAGGAACGCGCCGAAACCCTGCGCCGCGCGGTGGAGAATATCAAAGTGCGTTATGGCGAAAAGACCTTGCCGCGCATCACCATCTCGGTCGGCATTGCGACCTATCCGGCGCATGGCACCCTGCCGCAGATGCTGCTGCGCAGCGCGGACGACGCGCTCTATCAGGCCAAGGCTCAGGGCCGCAACCGCGTGGTCGTGGCGGACGCGCTGGAAACCGGCGAACACGAAGGCGAACTTTGGGAAAAGACCATGCCCACCGCCCTGCCCGCCGCCGCTCCGGACACGCCAACATCTGAGGACACCCCCTCAGAAGATCGGGCAGAAGACGCCCCCAAGAAAAAAGCCAGCTAAGACAACAGCGGCTCTGCTTCCGGCAGGGCCGTTTCTTATTGTGCGATCAGCGCCTTACGCGACGCACCCAAGGCGCATTCCTGACCACCCAGCGTCATTGCGCAGGCGCCGCAATCCCTACCAGATCAGCCCCATCGACAGCGCCGCACTGCCCCTCAGCCCGCGCCCGTCCTTGCCTCCTGCAAGGGCGGCTTAGCTGCGTTTGCAGGGTCGGCTAACACGCCATGCGGTCTCGCTAAAAATGTGCTACAATCGCCATGGCATGCGCCTCAAATTATCTAAATTTCGCCCGAATTGATTAGTAGTTTTTTCCCAGAAACCGAGGAGAACCTCAGGTTTTTGAGAATTTTGGTTAACAGGCACCCTTGTTGAGAAGCGACAAAGATTGGGTGTCTGCCCTGTGGGAAGTGTTTTTAGATGCCTAGTTTTAGTATCGTCGGGGGGAACTCCACGACGTTCACAGATACGACGCCCAATGGCGGTTTCGTCATTGATTTTGTGCGGCTCGACAACAGCCTGAATGTGCAGATCAACGGGGTTAATCTGTTTGTCGGCGGCCCCGGCGGCGCGGCAACGGAGCTGCAGTTTCAGACCGCTGCGACCTCAGGTCAGACCGTCAGATTTGCCGATGGCGACCGCTACGCCAGCGACACCCCAGAGATTTGGCAGCTCAACGGCACCGCCGCAAACCCCATTTTCCGGCTGCAGGTGGACCCGGACGGCACGGTCACGCTTTCTGGTGTGAAATCCAACGGCGGCGCGCTGGAGCCGCTGGAGCTCTTCAACGGGCTCTCTGTGAACTCCGCAGCGGTGGCTGCCGCGTGGAACGACAGCGGCTCAAACACCATTGTCGTGGATCAGATCGTCACCGGCCCCACAAACGCCAGCGGCGAATTTGTCGATGTGCCCTGCTTCACCACCGGCACGTTGATTGACACCCTGTTTGGCCCCAAGCCGATTGAAAGCCTGCAGGTGGGTGACATGGTCCTGACCTATGATTGTGACTATGAACCGATCCGCTGGATTGGCTCGCGCAAAGTCACCGCGGCGCAACTGCGCGCCAAACCCAAGCTCAAGCCGATCCTGATCCGCGCCAACGCGCTGGGGCTGGGATACCCGAAACAGGATTTGCAGGTCTCCCCGCAACACCGCCTTCTGGTGTCCTCAAAGGTAGCCATGCGCATGTTCGGCTCCAAAGACGTGCTGATCCCCGCGCAAAAACTGCTGCCGATGGATGGCATCGAGGTGGTGGGCGACACCACGGAGGGCGTGGAGTACTGGCATATCCTGTTTGACAGCCATCAGGTGGTCTGGTCCAACGGTGCGCCCTCGGAAAGCCTCTACACCGGCCCGCAGGCGCTCAAGGCGCTGTCGCCAGAGGGGCGTGCGGAAATTCAGAGCCTCTTCCCAGAAATTTGCCAACCGGACTTCAAGCCCATTTCGGCCCGTCACATTCCGGAAAAAGGCAAGCAGGTCAAAAAGATGATTGAGCGGCATCAGGCCAACAACAAGCCTTTGTACTGCCACTTCTGAGGATTGCGCCGCGCTCGTTGCGCCGCCATCTGAGCGCCCAAAGAACAGTCTCAAGCAACGCCCCCGATCAACGGGGGCGCTGAGCTTAGTAGAGCCCGCCGGAACTCACGGTGCCAAAGTCGGCTTTCGGGCCCACAATGCCGGTGCCGCCTGAGGAGGTGGTCACCTCGCGGCCCTGCGACGTGGCAACCTCTTCGACCAGCGGCAGGTTCTGCCCCATAGCAAAGCCACCGTCGTAGGTGATGCCAAACACCGGCTCCTCGCCATCCCGGAAATACTCCGCCACCACATTTGTGCCGCTCGCGTCCCCATCCAGACGCGCGCCGGTGTAGCGGTCGATCTTGATGAAGTGGCCACCGGGCGGCACGCGGAACTTGCCGCCACCGTATTTCTGGATCGCCTCTTCCATGAACTCCTGGAACACCGGACCACAGGTGGTGCCGCCAAAGGCCCCGCGGCCCAGCGGGCGCGGACGGTCATGGCCGATATAGCAGCCCGCCACGATGTTGCTGGTGAAGCCAACAAACCAGACGTCTTTGGCCTCATTGGTGGTGCCGGTCTTACCGGCCACTGGCACCGGCAGTTTGATTTGGCTGCTGGCGGTGCCGCGTGTGACCACGCCTTCCATCATCGAGGTCAGCTGATAAGCGGTGACCGCATCCATCACGCGCTCGCGGTTGGTCACGATGCGCGGGCCACGGGTGGCCGGGATCGTCGCATCAAGACAATCGGTACACTCGCGCTGATCATGGCGATAGATGGTCTTGCCGTAGCGGTCCTGCACGCGGTCCACCAGCGTGGGTTCCACCCGCTCGCCGCCATTGGCAAACATCGCATAGGCCGCCACGATCTGATAAAGCGTGGTCTCATCCGCGCCCAGCGAGTTCGCCAGAAACGGTCCCATGTCTTCATAAACACCAAAGCGCTCCGCATAGCGCGCCACGGTCTCCATCCCCACCTCTTGCGCCAGACGGATGGTCATCAGGTTCCGGCTCTGCTCGATGCCTGTACGCATCGGCGTTGGGCCGTAGAACTTGTTGGTGGAGTTTTTCGGACGCCACACCCCCTGCGGGGTGTCGATCTCAATCGGCGCGTCGATCACGATGGTCGCAGGCGAATAGCCGCTATCAAGTGCAGAGGCATAGACAAACGGCTTGAAGCTGGAGCCCGGCTGCCGCTTGGCCTGTGTGGCGCGGTTAAACACCGTGTCCTGATAGCTGAAGCCGCCCTGCATGGCGATCACACGGCCGTTGTTCACGTCCATCGCCATAAAGCCGCCCTGCACCTCCGGCACCTGCCGCAGGGACCAACGCACGAACTCGCCGGTGTCATCTTTGGTGATCGCGCGCACCAGCACAACATCGCCCACGGAGACCAGATCACCGGCCACCCGCGCCTGACGGCCCAGCGAGCCGTCCGCCTGACGCTTGCGCGCCCAAGTCACATCATTGGCGGCAATCCAGTGACCGTCCTCATCATCCTCGATGCCTTCGATCCCGATGCGCGCGTCATTGTTGCCAACCCGCAGCACCACGGCCGGATACCACTGCCCCTCAAGGTCCACATCCCGTGGCAGAGAGACCTCCGCCAGCGCCCCGCGCCAGGCGATCTCATCTTCCAGAAGGCCCGCGTCAATCACCTGCCCCGTGCCGCGCCAGACACCGCGGCTGCGGTCATATTTCTCAAGCGCGCGGCGCAGCGCCTTGGCGGCAACCTTCTGCATCTCCGGATCTTCGGTAGAACGCACAGTCATACCGCCGGAGAAAAATTCGTCTTCGCCAAAATCCCGGCTCAGCTGGCGGCGGATCTCATCGGTGAAGTAATCCCGTGGCGGCAGGGTCGATTTGAAGCTTGCATAGTCGCCGTTCTGCACCGAGCGCAGCGGCAGCTCCTTTTCGGCCTCATAGACGGCCTGCGTGATATAGCCGTTCTCCGCCATTTCCTTCAGCACAAAGTTGCGCCGCGCCAGCACGCGCTCTTTGTTGCGCACCGGATGGAATTTGCCGGGAGCTTTGGGCATGGAGGCCAGCGTCGCCGCCTCGTGGGGCGCAAGCTGCTCCAGCGATTTGTTGAAATAGGTCTGCGCTGCGGCGGCCACACCATAGGAGTTCTGACCGAGGAAAATCTCATTCATATAGAGCTCAAGGATCTGCTCCTTGGTCAGCGTCTCCTCCACGCGGGTCGCCAGAATGATCTCTTTGATCTTGCGCTCAATGCGGCGGTCACCGGACAGAAGGAAGTTCTTCATCACCTGCTGGGTGATGGTCGAGGCCCCGCGCACGCTGCCGCCCCGGCTTTGCACAGCCTCAACAGCCGCCGCCGCAATCCCGCGCGCGTCATACCCTGAGTGGTGGTAAAAGTTCTTATCTTCTGCGGAGATAAAGGCCTCTTTGACCAGATCCGGGATCTCCTCCGCAGGCACAAACAGACGCCGCTCCTTGGCAAACTCGTCAATGATATGGCCTTCGCCGGAATAGATCCGGCTGATGGTCGGCGGTTTGTACTGCGCCAGGCTTTCGTGGCTTGGCAGCTCTTGGCCATAGATCCAGAACACCGCCCCAATGGAGAGCGCCACAACGGCCAGCCCCATGGTAACAAAGGTGAAAATGGTTCCAAAGAAAGACAGGATAAATCGTATCACGCCGAAGGCCTTTTAAGTCGGGTCTGCTAGCCTCTCTATATAGAGGCCCGGGAGGCGGGTCAAAACACCTCTCCGTTTCCACGCGCGAATATGCGCTGCGTCAACGGGCGGGATTTCGCAGATTGCCACGACCAGCGCCCGAACCGAGGGGCAGGAAGCAAAGCGCCCGCCCCGTGGGGGCGGTTCGGGCGCTGCCAAAGCAGGGCTTTGGCATATTTCCAAAGACCCCGCGTGTTCAGATGCTTATGCTTCTCCCCAAAGACGCGCAAATCAACGGCAGACCGGATGGACGAACTATATAGCGAAACACGGCTCATCGACGTCTATGATGTGATCAATGCGTCGCGCGAGGATTTCGACTTCTATCTTCGACAGCTCCCGCCACCTCCGGCGGTACTCCTCGACATTGGCTGCGGCACCGGCACTTTCGCATGCGAGATGGCCCTGCGTGGGTATGACGTCACTGCGATTGATCCTGCCCCTGCAATGATCGCTGCGGCACAACAAAAAGACAGCGCATTATTGGTCAAATGGCGCACGGGGTATGTTTCTGACCTTCCTAGCGAGCCTTGCTTTGATGCCGCTGTTATGACCGGTCACGCCTTTCAATGTCTTTTGACGGACCAGCAAATCACTGATCTTTTCCAGAGTGTTGCGCGGCGTCTGACACCCGGCGGCACGTTTCACTTTGAAAGCCGCAACCCGGCCGCGCGCGCGGGCTCAACTGGTCTCCTGAAGCCGCTGCGCCGCCTTTTGATCTGGGCAACGGCCGCACCGTTCAGGTTGTTCATAAGGTGTTGGAAGCCGCGCAAGGGTTGGTCACATTTGAGGAGCGCTATCACTTCAGCGATCTGCCAGAGCCTCTCTGCTCTCAAAGCACGCTGCGCTTTCCGGGCCTTGATCGCATTAAGGTACTGGCAGCCGCAGCAAAGCTCACAATCTCAAGCGTTTGTGGCAATTGGTACGGGGACGACTTCGCGCCAAACAGTCCGGAGATGATCTTTCATCTGTGCAAACAGGGCTAAAACCAAGACACCCGCGCCTCACCCCGCGTCGCGCTGCTCCAGATACTCCGCCAGCCGCGCTTTCATATTGGGCACCGCATTGGCCATCCGCAGATAGCGGGACACATCCCACATGCGCCAGGCCTGCCCTTCCTCACCCAGCCGCAGCCGGTTGATATCCAGATCCGGCACCTCAGCGACAAAGAACCACGTCACAACCTCCCCCTGCCGACCTGAGGCATAGCGCCGCCGATAGGTCAGCGCCCCTTCATCAAGCCGCAGTCCCAGCTCCTCACGCAGCTCGCGCAGGGCGCAGCTCTCGGGGCTTTCCCCCTTCTCACGCCCGCCACCGGGAAAATCCCACATGTTCGGGAAGGGAATGTCCGCATTGTCATCGCGCAGGATCGAGACCAGCTGATCGCCTTTCAAAATGGCCAGCTTGGCCCCCTCAAAATCGGTAAATTCGCGCATCGCAGCCCGCTCTTATGTTCAACTACCCCAGCCTATCACTCGACGGGCTTCTGCCCGGAAAGGAAAGCCGCACGCCTTCAAATCTCCGTGCATGGGCAAAGCTTCGCCGATCCGCCCTGCCTCGTCCAGCCCGTTCACTGCCACGCCGCTTACTGCCGAACCAACGCCCGCGCTGCCTTATCGTCCTCGACCCAGGCCATCAGCCCGTCACGCAAGCCCGCCGCCATCGCCGCGCGCCAGCCCGGATCCTGCAGATTGGCCAGATCACGTTGCGATGACATAAAGCCCAACTCCACCAGAACCGAGGGCACATCCGCCGCCTTCAGGACAGAAAAAGCACCTTCTCTCATCGGCTTACGATTCAAAGTTACAGTGCTTTCCTTCAGCGCATCCACCAAGGAGCGCGCCAGTCTGTCGGTGCGCGGCTCGGTCTCCATACGCGCCAGATCAAGCAGCACATCGGTCACCTCATCATCCGCGCCGGACAGATCCACCCCGGAGAGGATATCCGCCCGATCATGGCGCTCCGCCAAAAGGGCTGAGGCCGCATCGCTGGCGTCGTCAGACAGGGTGTAGATCGTGGCCCCCTTGGCATTGCCCTGGCTCAGGCTGTCAGCGTGCAGCGACAAAAACACATCCACCTGATGCTGATGCGCCAGCGCGACGCGACGCTCCAGCGAGACAAATTCATCCGCATCCCGCGTCATCACCACCTCAAAGCCACCCGAACGGCGCAGAAGATCCCGCAGCTCGCGCGCAAACAGCAGCATCAGGTCTTTCTCCTGCGTCTCGCCCCGCTCCGCCCCTGGATCAATCCCGCCATGGCCCGGATCAATCATCACTTTGGTTGGCGCCCAATCCGGCCGCGCCTCAGGCGCAGGCTCCGTGGCCGGCGCGGGCAGATCCCAACGCGGGTCATAAGGCGCCCCTGCACTTGCGGCAAACGCGGCCGCTTCGGTTGGGGTCAGCAACAGCGACAGGCGCGCGCGCCCCGTGGCCTCCGCCACCGCCATCTCAGCGCTTTGAACCTTCAGCGGCGCGGCCAGATCCAGCACCATGCGGCTCCAGCCCGGGCGATAGGCCCCAAAGCGCACCGCCGCTACCCCTTCGGCGGCCCCAAGCTCTGCGGCCTGCAGCTGCCCCCAGTCAATTTCGCGGAAATCCAGCACCACGCGGCGCGGCGCATCCAGCGTGAACACCCGCCAGGGCACCCCCTGGCTCAGGCTCAGCTCCAAGGCCGTGGCCCCGCGGCGTGCGTCAGACAGGCCGCTTTGCGCCACATCCAGCCGTGCCAGCGCCGAGAAGCCCTCTTCCTGCGCAGCCCCTGCCACCGGTGCCAGACACACAGTCAGCGCCAAAGCCGCCCCACGTGCCAAAGCCTGAATGCTGCCCGCTCTCTTGCCAAAAATCATGCTCGTTTCACCGCTCTTGCGCGTTCTTGTTGGCCAAAGCCTACACCAGCCGCGCGCCGCTCGCCACGACAGACTTGCGCGACCCAAGCGGCCTTCCTCTTGCCGAAAATATCCCGGGGTGAATTGGCCCGAAGGGCCAAGAGTGGCTGGCCCCTCCCCGCCCGTTCGCTACCTTGGTTCGGGCGATGCTAAACCGCCCCGCGCGCCGCCATGAAGCGTTGCAAGCGCTCCAGACCTTCCGCGATGTCCTCGCTGCTGCGCGCATAGGAAAACCGCAGCGTCTGATGCCCACGTACTGGATCAAAATCGAGCCCCGGCGTCACCGCCACTCCGGCCTGCTCCAGAATCTCCTGCGCAAAGGCGCGGCTGTCGTTGGTGTAATCGCTCACATCCACATAGACGTAAAACGCCCCGTCGGGTGGTGCGAATTTGGAAAAGCCCGCTTTGGGCAGCTCCTCGATCATCATGGCGCGGTTGGCGCGGTAGACCGCCATATTGGCTTCCAACTCGTCGTGACAATCCATCGCCGCCAATGCTGCCACCTGACTTGCGTGCGGCGCGCAGATAAACATGTTCTGCGCCAGCCGCTCAACCTTGCGCACGTGGTCCTCCGGCACCACCATCCAGCCCACACGCCAGCCGGTCATGCTGAAGTATTTGGAGAATGAGTTGATCACATAGCACTCATCGGTCAGCTCCAGCGCAGTGACCGCTTTGGCCTCATACTCAATGCCGTGATAGATCTCATCGCTGATGAAGGCGGCGTCTTTCTCCTGACAGAGGTCGATCAGCGCCCCCATGGCATCTTTGTTGAGCATCGTGCCTGTCGGGTTGGCCGGAGAGGCCACCATCAGCCCCTCAAAATCCATCGCGCGCAGATCATCGGGCACCGGCTGCAAACGGTTTTGCGGTGCGGTCTGGATATCCAGCGGCTCAAGACTCAGCGCTTTGAGGATCTGGCGATAGCTCGGATAGCCCGGCGCGCCAATCGCCACACGCTCGCCCGCGTCAAACAGCGCGGAAAACGCCAGCACAAACGCCCCCGAAGAGCCCGGGGTCACGATCACGCGGTTGGGGTTCAGATCGACATTGTACCAGTCGCCATAGAGCTGGGCGATGCGCGCGCGCAGCTCCGGAATGCCCAAGGCTACCGTATAGCCAAGCGCCCCCTGCTCCATCTGTTGGCTCAACGCATGGCGTGCGGCTTGCGGCGCGGCGGTGCCCGGCTGGCCCACTTCCATATGTATGATGTGGCGTCCGGCTTCCTCGGCCTGACGCGCCGCTTCCATCACATCCATCACAATGAAGGGATCAACCGCCCCACGTCTTGAGTTCCGCATGAATTTGTTCCCTAGTGTCGCTCATGAGGTTTCACCGCGAAATGACGGCGCCGTCAATCACCGCTTTGCGCATCCATGCCGTCACTCTGGTGACGCTGCTTGCCCTGTTGATCACCACCCCGATGGCCCGGGCGGTTTCGCTGATCCGCGACCCGGATATCGAATACGCCCTGAGCAGAATGGCCGCCCCCATTCTGACGGCTGCGGGCCTTGGTGGTAACGTCAAAATCCTTCTGGTGAACGACAACAGCCTCAACGCCTTTGTCGTTGATCCACAACATATTTTTATCCACACCGGCATGATCATGCGGATGGAAACGCCGGAGATGCTGCAGGCGGTGATCGCCCATGAGGCGGCCCATATCGCCAACGGTCACCTGACCCGCCGCATCGCCAATCTTGATTCGGCGCGCACCGCTTCAACCCTTGGTCTGGCGCTGGCGCTGGCCGCCGCTGCGGCGTCGGGCCGCGGCGATGTCGCCGCCGGTGTCGCGCTTGGCACCCAAAGCTCTGCCCTTCGGCAATTTCTCGCCCACACACGGGCCGAAGAAGCCTCCGCCGACCAATCCGCCGTGCGCTACATGGCCTCTGCCGGGATCGACCCTGCGGGCGCTGTCGATGTGCACCAGCTGTTTGTTGGCCAGGAGCTGTTGAATGTCTCCCGTCAGGATCCTTACATGCGCTCCCACCCGCTATCGCGTGACCGGGTGCGCGCCATGGAACGCTTTGTCGCCGCCTATACCGGCAAAAGCCGCCCGCAGCCGGAAATGGACTATTGGTATGACCGGGCGCGCTCCAAGATCACCGCGTTCATGCGCCCGACCAAATGGACCTTGCAACGCGCCAGTGAAAGCCGCGCTGACGACGTGCGCCACATGCGCCTCGCGGTGGCCTATCATCGCCAGCAGAACAGCTCTGAGGCGCTGGCCCATATCAACAAGGCCATCGCGCTGCGCCCAAATGATGCCTACTACTACGAGCTCAAGGGCCAGATCCTTCTGGAAAGCCGCCAGTTCCAAAGTGCCGTCACCGCCTATCGCAAGGCCGCAGAGCTTGAACCGCGCAATCCGCTGATCCTTGGCGGGCTGGGCCGCTCCTTGCTGACGGTGAACCGCCCCAAAGAGGCGCTCAAACATCTGGAAAATGCGCGCGCGCGTGACTTCCGCAATGCCAAGCTGCTGCGTGATCTCGGTTCCGCCTATGCCCAGACTGGCCAGCCCGGCATGGCCTCTCTGGCCACGGCAGAGCGCTATGCCCTTGCCAACCGCCTCAAAGATGCCGACATACACGCCCAACGCGCCCTGACCCGCCTGCCGCGCGGATCAAGCGCCGCACGCCGTGCTCAAGACATCGTGTCCGCTGCAAAGCGTGCCCAAAAGAAAAAGTGATGGAGAAACCCCTGATGAAACGCCTTTTCGCCCCCGCCCTCGTCGCCCTCGGGCTCAGCGCCACCTCCGCGATGGCCTTTGACATCGACAGCATGTCTGAAGAAGAGCGCGGCGCGTTTCGCGATGAAATCCGCGCCTACCTGCTCGAAAACCCGGAAGTGATCATGGAGGCCGTCGCCATCCTTCAGGCGCGCCAGGAACAGACGCAGGAGCAGGATGACCTCGCGCTGGTCGCGGCCAACACCGAGCGCCTGTTTAACGACGGCTACAGCTGGGAAGGTGGTAACCCTGAGGGCGACATCACGCTGGTGGAATTTGTCGACTACCGCTGCGGCTACTGCCGCAAGGCCCATGACGAGGTGGCCGAGCTGATCAAATCTGATGGCAACATCCGCTTCATCGTCAAAGAATACCCGATCCTGGGTGAAGCTTCCGAGCTGAGCTCCCGCTTTGCCATCGCCGTGAAGCAGAAGCTGGGCAATGAGTCCTACAAGCTGGCCCATGACGCGCTCATCAAAATGCGCGGTGACGTGACCGAGCGTTCTCTGACCCGCCTGTCCAAAGGCCTCGGTTTTGACGCCGCCCCGCTGCTCGCGCATATGAACAGCGACGAGGTCACCGAGGAGATCATGACCACCCGCCTGCTCGCACGCGACATGCGGATCACCGGCACGCCCTCCTTTGTGATGCAAGACGAGATGCTGCGCGGCTACGTCCCGCTGGAAGGCATGCGCTCCATCGTGGCCGACAAACGCGGCTAATCCGCACCGCCTTCTTTCCAAAAACAAAAGCAGCGGCCCGGCCGCTGCTTTTTTTGTGGCGCAGTGTTGCGCAACGTGCGGCGCGTTAAGCCGCCAAAGTCGCGATTTTGCACCTACGCAATACCGTAGGGATACCGACGCGATACCGACGTCCCGTGTTCGCCCCGTCTGGCGCCGTTAACCTTTGGCGCAAAAATCGGAACTTATTCCGCAGCCTCTGCTGCGGCCTTCGCCGCTTCCAGCTCTGCGGCCTTGGCTTCCACCTGCTCAACGATGTGTTCCACCATATCGTCGTTGGACATCCGGTGGCTCTGCCTACCGGCAAGATAGACCATGCCGTTGCCATTGCCGCCGCCGGTCCAGCCCACGTCGGTCATCAGTGCCTCACCCGGCCCGTTCACAACGCAGCCAATGATCGACAGGCTCATCGGCGTGTGGATGTGCGCGAGCCTTTCTTCCAATGTTTCCACGGTCTTAATCACATCAAACCCCTGGCGGGCACAGCTTGGGCAGCTGATGATATTGACCCCACGGTGACGCAGGCCAAGGCTTTTGAGGATCTCAAAGCCCACTTTCACCTCTTCCACCGGATCGGCACTCAAGCTCACGCGCAGCGTGTCGCCGATCCCCATCCACAGGAGCTGACCAAGGCCAATCGCGGATTTGATGGTGCCGCTGACAAAGCCGCCCGCCTCGGTGATGCCAAGGTGGATCGGCGCATCTGTCGCATCTGCGAGCAGCTGATAGGCGGCTGCCGACATGAACACATCAGAGGCTTTCACCGAGATTTTGAACTCGTGAAAATCGTTATCTTGCAAGATCTTAATATGGTCGAGACCACTCTCCACCATCGCATCCGGGCACGGCTCGCCGTATTTTTCCAACAGGTGTTTCTCAAGGCTGCCGGCATTCACCCCGATGCGGATGGAGCACCCGTGATCCTTGGCCGCCGCAATCACCTCTTTGACGCGCTTCTCATCACCGATGTTACCCGGATTGATCCGCAGACAGGCCGCACCGGCCTCTGCCGCCTCAATCGCACGTTTGTAGTGGAAATGAATATCCGCCACGATCGGCACGGGGCTTTCTTTTGTGATTTCTTTCAAGGCCTTGGTGGCGGCCTCATCCGGCGCGGAGATGCGCACGATATCCGCACCGGCCTCTGCTGCGGCCAGCACCTGCCCCAAAGTGGCCTTCACATCACCGCTGTCGGTGTTGGTCATGGTCTGCACGGCAATCGGGGCATCGCCGCCCACAGGCACATTGCCCACCATGATCTGGCGCGACTTGCGTCGTTCGATATTACGCCAAGGGCGAATGTGGTTCATCGACATGGCAGGCCCCCTCATCAGAGCATGGAAACAGCTTTCTGCCTATCTAGTCTCTCTGCACAGTCGGGGCAATGCACGATAAAGAAAAGCGCAGCCCAAGCTGCGCTCTGCCAATGTTATACCACGGAAAAGTCAGAGGATTTTACGACGCCTTGACGGCGGCAGGGCGCTTATTCCTCGCCCACCACCACATCTGTTGCCGCAGCCAGAGCGACAATACGGGCCAGCTCCGGATCATCATCCAGATCAGCTACTTGATACCCTTCTTTCAAAGCATCCATCGCCAGCGGCAGATCGCGCGCCACGCTGGTGCCCTCACCAGCTGGGCCGTAGATTTCGCCATTGAGCTTGAAGTAAACAGAGCCGCTCATGCCCGCGCGCAGGATTGGCGCCTCTTCCGTGGCGGGCAGCACATATTCCTCACCGGCGTTGAGGATTTTCTCAAACAGCACCGTGCCATCCGCTCCGCGCACGCGCACCCAGGCCGGGCGCACCGCCATCACGACGATCTCAGGCGCTTCTTCCTCTACCACAATCGGGATCGGACGATCTTCTTCCGGCACGACAGCTGCGACCAGCTCAGGCACTTCCGGCGTGAACACACCGATGTTGTCCGGGTTCAGCTGGGAAATCGGCGCATCGCGCGCTACCAGCACAGGCACATCCAACGCCTGAGGGCGATAGAGACGGTCCAGCGCCTCAGAGGGCGCAAACACGCCTGCCCCGGCTTCCGCAAGTTCCGCGCCCTCAAGATCATCGCCTTCATTGGTCGCACGGGCCGCGCCTTCCAGCGGGTCCAGATCACTCAGCACAACAGGCGTCTGCTCCACAGGGGCCAAAGTCACCCGCTGTATTTCATTGAGCACCGACCAGCCGCCATAGCCAATCCCTGCAATCAGCGCGAGCAAGACCACCGAGGATCCGATGGCGCGCAGCTCTATACGGGACAGAAGGGATTCCTGGATCGGCGTGAAGGGGGCATTGGCACCGGAGAAGGGATCACTTGACACAATAGGTGCCGCCTTCTCCGTTTTGCGCGCGCCGGAGGCCTCCGCAGACATGCCATGCGCTGTGGTGAAACCGCTTTCTGCACAGAAGGTGTCAAACGCCTGCTCAGGGTCCATGCCGAGGTAACGCGCGTAAGAGCGCACATAGCCCGCAATAAAGCCCGGCGTTTCAAAAGCGGATGGATCGCAGTTTTCGATGGCAGCAACGTAACTTGCGCGTATTCGGAGCTCGCGTTGCACATCCAGCAGCGACTTGCCCAAAGTCGCCCGTTCGCCCCGCATCATATCGCCTAGGCTCACGGCAAAGTCGTCGTAACCTTTCGGTCCCTCGGATACCTCTTCGGTATCGCGCTTGGATCTGCGCCCGATCATCCCAAATGCCTCGTTTAGCAACGCCGGTCCGTTCTTCCCCCGATTCGGACCGATCCCCTTGTTAAACAATACTATACCATATGTGGTATAATTGAGAACAATATGTGTTGGTTAACCTGCCAGGTCGGCACGATTCAGCGCACAGTGACTCCAGAGTGCATCCAAAGCATGCACAAGCGCATCAATCTCTTTCGGACCATGCACAGGCGACGGTGTGAAACGCAGGCGTTCTGTGCCGCGCGGAACCGTCGGGAAATTGATCGGCTGCACGTAAATTCCATAGTCGTCCAGCAGGTGATCAGACAGGATTTTGGTGTGCACCGGATTGCCCACAATCACAGGCACAATATGGCTGCCATGATCGATGATCGGCAGGCCCAAACCTTTCAGGCGCAGCTTCAGGATCTTTGCTTGCGTCTGATGACGTTCGCGCAGCGCCTGATCGGTTTTCAGATGCGCAACAGAGGCCGCAGCACCGGCTGCCACAGCAGGTGGCAGAGATGTGGTAAAGATAAAGCCTGGCGCATAAGACCTTACAGCATCACACATTTTTTCAGATGCGGCAATGTAGCCGCCCATCACGCCGTAAGCTTTGGCGAGGGTGCCGTTGATGATGTCGATGCGATGGGCAAGGTTGTCACGCTCGGTCACGCCACCGCCGCGCGGGCCGTACATGCCAACCGCATGCACCTCATCAATGTAGGTCAGCGCGCCAAATTCATCCGCCAGATCGCAAAGCGCCTCGATCGGGCCAAAATCACCATCCATGGAGTAGACAGATTCAAAGGCGATCAGCTTGGGCGCTGCCGGATCATCAGCCTCAAGCAGGCTGCGCAGATGGTCCACATCATTGTGCTTGAAAATACGCTTCGCCCCGCCGTTACGGCGCACGCCCTCGATCATGGAGGCGTGGTTCAATTCGTCGGAATATATGATTAATCCCGGGAAGAGTTTTGGCAAAGTACTTAAAGTTGCATCGTTTGCGATGTAGGCGCTGGTGAAAAGCAGTGCTGATTCTTTGCCATGCAGATCCGCCAGCTCCGCCTCAAGACGCTTGTGATAGACGGTCGTGCCGGAGATGTTGCGGGTACCGCCAGAGCCTGCACCAGTGGCATCAACAGACTCGTGCATCGCCTCCAGCACCACAGGGTTCTGCCCCATGCCGAGATAATCGTTGCCACACCACACGGTGATCGGGCGCTGGGTGCCATCAGGACGGGTCCATGTGGCATGCGGGAAATGACCTTGCTGACGTTCGATATCAATGAACGTGCGATAGCGCCCTTCTTCGTGCAAACGATTGAGAGCGTCATCTAGCTTTGCAGTGTAATCCACAGTGGCTTTCCTTTTTCCCGGCCAGATCATCACGGGGATGGAACTGACTGAATATTAGAGCTGTTCTAAACCTCAACAGCGTCTTGGGCAATGGGTAGCAAACTGACAAAGTGTAGCACTTTGATATCGATCAATGTGTTAACGCCCCGCTCTGGACACCCCAGATTCGAATGTTACGGTTTGCGCAAATCGCTGCACCCGTGGCGCATAGAAAAGGAGTTCCCATGACACTTGATCCAGTCCTCTTCCGGATTGACGCAAATATGCCAGAGGCCATCGAGCGTTTGTTCGATTTGCTGCGCATCAAGTCGATCTCAACCGATCCGGCTTTTGATGCAGATGTCGAAGCGGCCGCCGACTGGCTGGTGAAAGATCTGCAAAGCCTTGGCATCGCGGCAGAAAAGCGCATGACCACAGGCCATCCAATGGTCGTGGGCCATGTGGACGGCCCCAGCGAAGACAGCCCCCATATCCTGTTTTACGGCCACTATGATGTGCAGCCAGTGGACCCGCTGGAACTCTGGGACCGCGATCCATTTGATCCAGCTCTTGAAGACACCGACGCAGGCCAAGTGATCCGCGCCCGCGGCGCCTCTGATGACAAAGGTCAGCTGATGACCTTCGTGGAAGCCTGCCGAGCATGGATCGCAGAGCATGGCGCCCTGCCCTGCAAAATCACGTTCCTGTTTGAGGGCGAAGAAGAATCAGGGTCTCCAAGCCTTGTGCCCTTCCTTCAGGAAAACGCCGAAGAGCTGAGCTGTGACATCGCGCTGATCTGTGACACCGGCCTGTTTGAAAGCGCCGTGCCCGCGATCACCACCATGCTGCGGGGTCTCTTGGGGGAAGACTTCACCATCACCGGCCCGTCGCGTGACCTGCATTCCGGTATGTACGGCGGCATCGCGATGAACCCGATCCGCGTGCTGAACAAAATCCTTGCGGGCCTGCATGATGAAACCGGCGCGGTGACACTTGATGGCTTCTACGATGATGTGCCCGAACTGCCTGACGACATCCGCGCGCAGTGGCAGGGGCTGAACTTTGACCACGCCACCTATCTCGGCGATGTGGGCCTTAAGTCACCCGCCGGTGAGCAGGACCGCACACCGCTGGAGCAAATCTGGTCACGTCCAACATGTGATGTGAATGGCATCTGGGGCGGCTACACCGGCGATGGCTTTAAAACGGTTCTGCCCTCACAGGCCTCCGCAAAGCTGTCTTTCCGTCTGGTCGGCCAGCAGGATCCGGACAAGATCCGCGCGGCCTTCCGTAGCTATCTGGAGAGCAATCTGCCCGAAGGCTTCACCGTGGAGTATCGCACCGAGAAAGGCTCTGGTGCGTCCCATATGTCCATTGACGATCCGGCATTCGAAAAAGCCCGCAGCGCCCTGAGCGACGAATGGCCCCGCCCTGCCGCCTATGTGGGCTGTGGCGGCTCGATTCCAATCGCAGGCTACTTCAAAGAGATTCTCGACATGGACTCGATGCTGATCGGCTTTGGCCGCGATGATGACCAGATCCATTCTCCCAACGAAAAATATGATGTGGAGAGTTTTCACAAAGGCACCCGCTCCTGGGCGCGAATCCTTGAGGCGCTCACACGCTAAGACCCTAGAATCATGTAAGAATCAGAAACGCGCCCTTTGGGCGCGTTTTTTCTGTGGCGGGTCAAAGATGTTGCAACAAGGCGCAGATAATGCGCGCTTAGAAGCGACCAGATCAACCAACTTTTGAGGGAGGAAGAAGTGGCGCGGTTGACGGGGCTCGAACCCGCGACCCCCGGCGTGACAGGCCGGTACTCTAACCAACTGAGCTACAACCGCGCATATATCTTCGCCTTTCGGCATGACCCTTTACCCGAAGGCACCCAAGGTCGGGGCTGACAGCGGTGGCGCGGTTGACGGGGCTCGAACCCGCGACCCCCGGCGTGACAGGCCGGTACTCTAACCAACTGAGCTACAACCGCTCGCTGCTCGCTGTTTGGCGTGTGCCCCTCAGCGTGTGGTGGGGTTTATGCTGAGCGCTTAGGCGCGTCAAGCGGATATCCGCACGAAAATCGAAGAAATTTCACAAGCCCCTGCCAACCCGTATTTTTTCCGTTATGCACGACGTCGGGTTCGCTTTGAGCAATGACGGTTTTGTGATTAGATAGGCGCACTCGATTCAATTGCTTTTTGAAGGACAAAACAAAATGAAACCGATTTATGCTGCCCTTTGCATCGCCGGCCTGACCCTTGCAGCTTGTGGCCAACAAGAAGAGCCGGCCCCGATCACTGTACAGCCAAGCTTTGACAAAGCAGGCGACGCAAGCTGCCCAGGTGGCTATGAGCTGCAGAGCACCGAAACCGGCGCGCTGATCTGCTCCCCAATCGTCGCAGGCTAATTCAGAGCCAAGACGTGTTTCACACCTTAAAGCGGCCCTCTGGGGCCGCTTTCTTGTTGGGCGACCCTTCAAGATTACGGGCTCATGCCCCTCCCCTGAGGCAGCGTCCAGCCTGAACAAATCCTCAAACGCCCGGACTCATTCCGCCACGGTTATTCAAAAATGCCCTTAGGCGAAGCACCTGATAGCGCGCCTGCCCGACTCGCGACCCTCGTGAGGAATCTCGCCAGCCCGCCCATGCGATGAACGAAAGGCGGAGCGCGATTCCAAAGACCAAACGGTGCAGCAGTGAGGAAGAAAAAGGAAGCAGCAAAAGCCAAATGTCAGCAACGCCATATGGCGTCCGGTAGAGCTACATTCTGAAGGAGAATGGTGGGTCGTGAGAGGCTCGAACTCCCGACATCTTCGGTGTAAACGAAGCGCTCTACCCTAATCCGCACAAGTACCAAGGCTATGTCAGCCACTGCCGCCACCCGCATCAAGAGACCAAGATGCCTAATGTTGTCAGTGCCTTACCTCTAACTTAAGCGCAGGCCGACTGCAAGTCCGCGCTCGCCACAATCAGGTTTTCAGCGCCTTCCCAACGCCCCGAATTGCAGCCCAACTACAGCGGAGGCGCAGCGCTGCAAAGTGAGCAAAGGGGGGTATGGGGGCCTATAATTGGTGCCCAACACTTAGATGCTCTCTCGAAAAAATGTGCCGCCAATTTTCAATTGCGACCCTGAGCCGACCTTGGGTCTGGATGACCTCGCCGTGGGGCAGCTTCACCGAAACGGTCGTTCACGCGTCGCGCAGCTTTTCTTACGGTCAAAATCCTCAGCGTGGACCGAGACCGTCGTGCGCGCTGCGCCATTGGAAGTCCAGTTCTCCTGTCTGTTCAGATTTCTCCTGCCAACTTTGCCTAAACCACCGGCCACCGCACTACCCCCAAACCACCAAATTCGGCTGCACCACTTCATCGCAGAAGCGCCGCAAGGTTAGCACGTTCGCGTGGTCGGCATATTCGGTCTCTTTGGCGTCCATAAGGCTTTCGGGGATCACGAGTTGCACACCGATGCTCGCCATATCCTGAATTGCATTCCCCGCGATGTTTTCATCGACCGTGGTCAGATAGAGTTGGCGCTCTCCTTTCTCGCGTTCGACCTGTTTCCAGCGTTCTCGAAGGGTGGTTTTGGCGCTCAGGATCAGACCGGTTGCGGCAATGGCTTCGCCGCTGCTGATGAAGTCCAGCGAGGGAAGAATGAAGTCGGGTCGCTTCTTCGCTTCGATGACCACCTGCTTTTCGAACGGGATTTTCCCGCCGCTCAGCATCGCTTCGATATGGTGTTCATAGGAATAGCCCGCCCGTGATTTCCGCTGCTGACTGGCCGAAAGCATCAGCGCATCAATCCGGGGCAGTTCATTGATCAGCTGCCGGATGGTCTCAGCGACGGTCATATCGCGTGGAACATCTCCAAGGACGATACGTACCAGTTCGACCGCCCGCTCACGACGCTGAAAGTCGCGGAACATATCCCACTCGATGCTCCGGCTAATTTCACGTAGCGCGTCACCGGGGCGCTCGATGGCAAAAGGATCGAGGCAATCCAGACCGTGGATCTCCAGGTAACGGGCCCGGGCGAGTCTGGCCAGCTCCTCGGTTTTCGGCATGGCCGCACGAGCGCGACCGAATTCGACGATTGTGTCTGCTTTCCAAGCCGCGATCAGTTCTTCCGCGAAATCCAGAACACGGTCCTGTTCCCGTGCCCGGACATCGGCGGGCTGAAACTCATCGATCAGGAAGTCCGGCGTGATATCGAGATGCATCAGAAGCAAGTCGGCTTCGTCGCTGGCGGAATCGACGGTCAGGCATTCGTAGATAGTGTTTTCACCCTGCCGATACCGCCCCATCACGAGGAAAGAGGCTGGAGAAAGATGCTCAAAGCACTCTTTCGGCAGGCGCGTCATATGCGTCTCGGGGCCCTTGCTAGTGTAATGCACGATCCGGGTAAGTTTATTGCGCTCATCTTCCGAAGCTTGCGGCCAGAGCGTCTCGAACCAGGCCTCCCGGATCGGGGCCGCATCCGGATCATTGCGCGCCTTGACCTCCAGCGGCGGAAAGAACCCGCCTTCGCGCTGTTCCGCCGGGATATAGACCCCGGCTTGGTGCTTGTTGGCGTAACGCGCCCAGTCCCGGTCATTATTCGAGAGCTTCTTGACCAGAACCCGCTCAGCCCGACCCAGAAGATCCGTCAAAAGCCCGGCCTGCCCGCCGCCGTCATCCTCAAAATCGAAAATACCTTGCTCGCTCAACTCAAATCGCCTGTTTCTGTGTGCTGGCTCTCGAGAGTCAGCCTTTGGCGCTCAGAACATATCCATCGGGCCAAGGAGTCAATCACTGCTTCCAGCGGCAGTTTGCCTCGTCCTTTCAAAGCGCATTCCCAAACCGCAGCGACACGCCAGCCCGACGCGATCAGAATGTCGATGTTCCGCGCGTCCCGCTCGATGTTGCCGGTAATCTTTGCGCGCCAGAACTGCTGCCGCGTTGCGGGCCATCGAAACAGCGGGCAGTCATGGCCATGCCAGAAGCAACCATTCACAAAGATCACGGCACGGTGCTTTGGCAGCACGATATCGGGCCTTCCCGGCAGTTTCCGATCATGGAGCCGATAGCGAAAACCACGGGCATGCAGCGCGCGCCGGATCAGCATTTCCGGTTTGGTGTCAGTCCCCCGGATCGCCGCCATGTTGCGGCTGCGGGTTTTGCTGTCGTGAACGTCAGTCAACTTTCTTGAGCGGTTCAGCACGCGTCAGCGCGAGGATGTACGGAGCCATCACCTTTGCCACCTCGGCAAAGACAGGCACGGCCACCGAGTTGCCGAACTGTTTGTAGGCCTGCGTATCCGAGACCGGAATCCGGAAGTCATCCGGATAGCCCATCAGGCGCGCACATTCGCGTGGCGTCAGGCGGCGTGGGTTGTTGCCTTCGCCCCGACTCACCAGAATTTCAGAGCCATCCTTGTAATATCGGGCCGAAAGCGTGCGCGAGATGCTGTCCCCGTCCACCATACCAAAGCCGAACCCATTCCCCTTGGCCTTATGCTTCGCGGCATAGCCTTGCAGGTAGGCCCAGAGCTTGTCGGACAGTGTGTATTTGTCGCTGACCACGGCGTCCGGCCCCACTGTGAAATGACCCTCGGGCTGTTCCGTGCCATTTTCAGGATGCAGAATATGACGCATCCGTTTGGTGCCGTATGCAGGTAGATGCACGTGATCGAAGCTGAACCCGGTAGCTTCACGGAAGCCGACCATCACAATCCGTTCGCGGTGCTGTGGCACGAAATGCCCGGCATCAATGATCCGGGTCTCCAGCGTGTAACCCAACTCCTCCGCCAGCTTGCGCCGGATCACCTCGAAGGTCCGACCTTTATCGTGGCTTTTCAGGTTCTTAACGTTCTCCAGCATAAAAGCCGCAGGGCGATGATGCATGAGGATCCGTAGTACATCGAAGAACAATGTACCCTGGGTTTCGTCATCAAAGCCATGCGCCCGGCCAAGCGCGTTTTTCTTGGATACCCCGGCGATTGAAAAGGGCTGACAGGGAAAGCCCGCGACTAGCACGTCATGCGCGGGAATATCTTCAGCAACGACCTCCCGGATATCACCCTCCGGAACGCGATTGTCGGGAAAGTTTGCCATATAGGTCTGCTGAGCAAATTTGTCCCATTCCGAGGTGAAGATGCAGCGCCCACCCGCATTCTCCATCGCCCTCCGCAGGCCTCCAATCCCGGCAAAAAGGTCGATGAAGGTGAAGGTCTTTTCCGCTTTGCCAGCATCGCGCCGCCGCTCGACCTCCATGTTCAGCAGGCGCATTACACTTTCACGGGGGGGTTCCTCACCGCGCTTCCAGCGATAGATGTGACCTTCTGAATAGCCAAGAATGCGCGCGGCCTCTGGCACAGTGTATCCGGCCTGCGCCAAGAGTGTCGAAAAGTCAGCCTGCATGTACCCGCATCCCTCTGGGAACTTTTCTAACACTATGCATGATTTTTCACCATTTTCAAGAACAAACGACGAAGTTGTGCGGCTTATTCTGCCGCCCAACTAGCCGAGGTGCTCCATCAAGACCATGCCATCACGGATAGCGACTGCCACCCCCTGCCTTCCCATGCCGTGTGGGGGAGGATTGCCATGCGGTCCCCGCTCAGACCGGACGTAGGCGCTAGGAGCAGCGAATGGCCGCTAAGAGCCGATTCTGTTGAAAAACAACGTGTTGCTGATGCAGAAATTGATGAGCTGAACCGAGCGCGAGCGCCTTTCTGGTCAGGCTTTGCGCGTTTGCTGCGGCGCAGGAAAGATCTTGGCCAATTTGCGGAGGTTCTGGGCGGTGGCGGCGAGGAGGAATTCGTCATTGGCACCACATGGTCCGCGTAGTCGGAGCCGTCCCAGACCGAGGATGCGTTTGAGGTGGGCAAAGAGCATTTCGACCTTCTTTCTGAGTTTCATCGAGATGTCGTATTGGCGGGTTTTGGCGATCTCGCGGGCGACTTGACGAGCGTCTTCGTGCTCTTCGCGGGTGATTTTGCGCGCATCGGCATTAGGGCAGCATTTGGCTTTTGATGGACAGGCCTGGCAAACTTCTTTCAGGGCGCGGTAGCGGGCCGTGCCCTTGCCGGTTGGCCCTCGGTTTGGGTCAGAATAGTTGCGGCGGAACTGCTTGAGTTCCTGGCCCTCAGGGCAAATGTATTGATCGTTTTCTGCATCCCACTCGAAATCCGCCCGCGTCCAAGTGCCATCGTTGCGCCCGGACTTGTCGAAGACCGGAATGTGCGGGGCGATGTTGCGGTCGACAAGCCAGCCCAGGAGCGGCCCGGTGCCATAGGCGGTGTCCGCGATCAGGCGCTCCGGATGCAGATCGAACTTCGCTTTCACGCGGTCCAGCATCGTCTTGGTCGATCCGACCTCTGCCTGCCGGATTGATCTGGTGCCTTCCACGTCGATTATAACCCCGTGATCCGTGTCGATCAGGTAATTGTCGGAATAGCTGAAGAAAGCAGGCCCTTTACGCGCTGCCGTCCATTGGCTGGCAGGGTCAGAATGCGAGGTAAACTTGGGTTGCACTTCGCTCGCAGCTCCGAAAGCCGCCTTATCCAGGGTGTCGAGATATTCGCGAACCGCACGAGGCGCATCTTCTGGATCGATGGTTGATGCATCCCATTCTTCTTTTGGCGTTGAATTCTGCTTGTTGGCATCGGCTTCGATCAGGCTGGCATCGATTGCCATGCGCTGACCGCTGACCAGACCTTCTTCGATGCACCGCGCGACAGTCGTCTCAAAAAGGTGGCGCAGCAGTTCGCTCTCGCGGAAGCGCCCATGCCGGTTCTTGGAGAACGTCGAGTGATCCGGGATACGGTCATTCAGATCGAGGCGGCAAAACCATCGATATGCCAGGTTCAGATGCACCTCTTCGCACAGCCGTCGCTCAGAGCGGATGCCGCAGCAATAGCCGACCAGCAGCATACGGATCAGCAGTTCAGGATCGACCGATGGACGACCGGTGTGGCTGTAGAAATCCGCGAGATGCACTCGAATGCTGCTCAAATCGACAAAGCGATCAATCGACCGAAGCAAGTGATCTTGGGGCACGTGGTTCTCCAATGAGAACTCATAGAATAGCGACGCCTGCGCTTCCTGCCTCGGTCCCAACATCGCTCTATCCTCCCACCCATTGGAAGAATTGAATCAGCAGTTCATGCACCGATCAAGGATGAGTTTTTCAACAAAATACGCCCATATTGACCCGCATGCATGGCATCTGCTCGCTTCGATTCGCTGACAAGCCCAGCCTTGCCAAAACAGACAGATACGGCCCACAAGGGGCGAGGCTTACGCCCCGCCCTTCGCGATATTGTCCCGCTTCCAGAGAGGTTGCAGGTTTGTGTAGTGGCAGAGTTCGATCAGATGATCTAGCGACCGGGCTGCCGACAGAGGAATGATATGATCAACCTCCCATTGCCCGTAACGCTCCCATGTCATGCCTTCGGCAAACTGCGCACCAATGTGCGCTCTAAGGGTCTCTTGTGAGCACCCCAAGACCAGCGACGGACTGGCACGCCCCTTGAGCACCTTGCCGGACCTATTCTGAACAGACCGAAACATCCGATACGAAGGGTCGGCGGCCCGAAGCTCCCGCTCCCGCACTGTCGACTTCTCAGCATTGCACTGCACGCACTGACCGTTGCTCACATAGCGTTTCGCCAGATGCCCGAATTCGCATGGACGCCCGGTCTAGAAACGAGAAAGGCCGCACATGGCGGCCTCTTGACGAGTTGGGAACCACGGTTCCGATGTTATGTCGAACGGCATTAGGCAGCCCTCCCAACAAGGCGACCTTCAAGCCGATCCAGCATCTCTCGCTGCCTTTGGTCTTTCGCCTTCACCGGCCCGCTGTTGACCCGCCCGGAGAGCAGCCAGTTCAACAAAAGGTTCCGCATCCGCTGCGACGGCATGTAGAGCGTCACCGGTCGCCGTGGCGTGTATGCCCTCCCAGAGCCATTCAGCCCGCCAACCCGGATCGCGGATCGGAACAGCCACTGAACCAACTCTGTGAGCGCATAGGCATCCGCAAAGTTGCGCCCTTCCTCAGAGTTTCTTTCCATGCCGAGAAAGGTCACAAGTTGTGGATTTGGATGCTGATCATAAAGATACACGGCTGTTGCGCATCCGATGTGCTCATTGGTCCCGCGTGTCGTGTTCGGCACAAAGGTTACACCCGTTGTACGCCAGACTTCCTCAAAGGTCTCCGTGTCATTGTTGAAGACCTCTTCTTTCGTTGCCCGCCCGAACATCCTTGTGTGCTTTGCAAGACGACCTGCCTTTGGCTTTTGCTTGTTGACGTTCCCGTGCCAAAGGTCTCGCGCACAAGTCAGCATGACCGTATTGAGAGCCACTCCATACAATTCAGTGTCACGGAGCTTGCGTAACTTCTGACCAAACGATGAGCATTGCGCATGGGTCTTAATCGACTTGAGCTGAGCATTGTGTGACCATGCTTGCCCTTCAAGTTCAGGAACCGACTTCACCGTTAAAGCGTTGGCGACATCTTGACGCCATGCCGCCTCCTCAGCTTCGCCTAACCGCTCCACCTCAAAGGTGAACGTACCCGGTCGATCCTTCTGCAGCTTTCTGAGGAACTGCAACAAAAGTGATCCTTCCGAGAGGTAGGTGTAAATGGTGGTGGACTTGGGCCTTAGCAACAGCTCAGGCGGAAACGCCAAGACAAAGAGTTTCTCACCCAGTCGGTAGAGCCCGCCAGACTTGGCCTTTTCGTACAGTGCCGGACTGAATGTCTTGCACCCATTTTGATATTGTTCGTCCCAAAGAGGCGTCGGAACAATACGGCCATCTGCCAGTTCTTCTGCAAGCCCAAGACCGAGGTAAGCCATGTCAAAGTCGGCCTTCTTCACAGACTGGTCAATCTGAAACGGATCGATGACTTCATCGATTGTCAGGTTGTAGTCATCCAACAGGTGTCCCACTGAAACCTTTGGTGCTTTGTCGCTCTCAAAGACTTCGCACTGGACAACTCCGGTCGTTTGAGTGGCTAGAGTGCCAAGCCGGTAAAATAGTGCATGAGTACACGCAATCGACTTGCCCGCTCGGATGAGCTTCTCGCAGTGATCACTCTTGCTGGATGCAGAGTTTTGAGGTTGCGTCAGCAGAAAGCCGGAGCTTTCTCGCGCATTTGCGATGAAACGCTCAACTTCACTTAAATAGGGGACAACTGCGATGTACTTCTCACGCTTATCAAAGCTGTTGTTGATGCGTGTGGATTTGCCATAGCCGCAAGGCATATCGACAATTCGGATATGTGACATGGATTGCTCCTGTACTTGGCCCACTGGACCTGTCTTTTTTGGGGAGGGCGCTCTGTCAGTTGCAGAGCTGATGGGATTGCCTTTTGCGGGCGTCCGGGGAACATTCCCGGACAGACAGGAAGGTCAAACCAAGTTGAGAACTGGACCCAACCAGTAACTTCCCCTACAGGTGAGACTAATTTTACTATTTAAAATCAAATAGTTAAACCAACATCACTCCACTAACAATGGAGCAATGACATGGCCTAAGTTGGACCTCACCGAAAATCGGTCCGTACAACAGGACGCTTACTCTGTCTGTGAACGGAGGGGTTGAGTCTACCTTCCCGACAACTCGGATGACTACCCTGTCTAGGAAGGGAGGGTTAAGCTTAAATACTTGAAATATATTGGTTTATTAAAATCACACACGAATACCCAAGCCCGATAGCATCGCGGCGCGTAGCTGGCCCGGCGCTTTGAAGGTCTCGCACCGGACCTAGGCCCCAACACCGCAAACTTATCTAAGCAATATCCACGGCGGCTAATTTCGCTACGATGTCTTCTGTCTGCAAGTGGGTGTAGCGCATCAACATCCGCAAATCGCGATGCCCGCTGATCATCTGGACTTGGGCAAGTGACAACCCGCTCTCCACAAAGCGCGACACCGCCTCATGACGAATATCGTGAAAGGTCAGGTCCACGATCCCTGCGCGCCGTCTGAGGCGCTCAAACGCCAGCCGCACAGAGTTACCTGAGAGCGGCAGACAGCGAACATCATTGCGCGGCAATTCCGACAATACCTGCACAGCCCTTGGACTAAGCGGTACGGTCCTAGCACGACCATTCTTGGTTTGTGGTAAGAAGACGGTGCAGCGCTCAAGGTCAACATGCTTCCACTGCATAGACAAGAGCTCCCCTCGCCGCATCCCGGTCGCCAAGGCCAATACCAGCAATGGCTTTAACAAGGGCGACCTAGCCTGATGAATGGCTCCAAGCAATGCATGCCACTCTCCGTCTTGCAGCCGCCTTTCGCGCCGGTTGTCAATCTTAGGACGGCGCACCGGCTTTACCGGATTACCCTGCGGCAAATGCTGCCCCCAGTCCGCACATGCGACGTCTAGAGCGTGCTGCAGCCAACCCAACTCTCGGACCACTGTTGCCGCCTTCATGGACTTCATGTGGCGGTCTCGATATGCAACAAAGTCCGATGCCTTGAGTTTACCGACTTTGCGGCCCGCCAGATTTGAGCTCTCTCGCAAGAAGCCATCTATGGCATAGCTCTCATTGTCTGCGCAGCGCTTGGCACTAGTGACATCATCCCGGTATCTGTTCATGACCTCGCTTAAGGTCATCTCGGGTATTTCCGCATTGCGTGCTGAAACCAGTTGCCCCTGATCCGTGCGCAACTCCGCCTCTCGTGCCCACTTCGTTGCGTCAGAGCGCTTGAGGAACGATTTGGACTGCGATCGCCCATCTTTGCGAACTGTTGCCTGCCACTTTCCGCTTGGGCGTTTCACTGCGGTTGCCATACTTCATATCTCCGTATGTTGGAGACATCTCGGGCCTGAGTGCAGCGGAGGCGCAGCGGAGACACAATCACGCAGATGCGGATCAGAGATCCGATACGTGCAAGTCATTGGTAGAACGTGAGGATTTTATGGTGGGTCGTGAGAGGCTCGAACTCCCGACATCTTCGGTGTAAACGAAGCGCTCTACCAACTGAGCTAACGACCCGGTGAGGGCGGATTTAGAGAATACCGCGGGGGAGCGCAAGAGGGGATTTGAGAAAATCTCCAGAAATTTTCATTCCACCTGCAAAACCCGCTCCCGGCCGTCTTTCAGCTCATAGACGCAGCCCTGCAAATTCAGCAGCGCCGCAGTCTCCGCGTGGCTCAGCCCGCAGATCAACCCGCGCAGCACCTGCCCCCACAGTCCATGCCCCACCATCACCGTGGGCCCGTCCAAGCTTTCCAACACCGCACGCACCCGCGCCTCAAAGGCGGCATAGCCCTCCCCTTCCGGCGCTGCGCAGAAAAGATCCAGCGCTTTGGGATTCGCTCCGTAGATTTCCGGATAGCGCGCGTCGATCTCATCCATGGTCATGCCCTGAAAGACACCCGCCTGCGCCTCCGCCAATCTTGCATCGCTCACCATAGGATGCCCACCCAGCGCGATCGCTGCGGTTTGCTGTGCCCTGCGCAATGGAGACACAAGGCAGTGCGGTTTGTGCGCTTTCAGAATCGGCGCGATCAAATCGGCCTGCTGGCCCGCCTGCGCCCGCCCCAGCTCCGTCAGATCGCTTTCCAGCTGCCCCTGAACCCGCCGCACGGCATTCCACGTGGTTTGCCCATGGCGCAAAAACCAAATTGTCGGAAACTCTGTCATCTGCTGCCTCATATGGCGCACATCGCGCTTTTGGCGGAGCCTAGCCCCGCACGGGCCCGCCGTGCAAGGAGATGAGATTTATAAATAAAAACGGGCGCTCAACCCATTTAGGGGAGCGCCCGCTTGGAAGAATGGTGGGTGATAAGAGATTTGAACTCCTGACATCTTCGATGTGAACGAAGCGCTCTACCACTGAGCTAATCACCCGGTGACGCGGCTTCTATCCTCACTCCGCGGCCTCTGCAAGGCCCTCTTTGTCACTTTCTGCATCCCCGGACTTGGTCTCTGTTTCCGCATCCGCAAGCTTGCGCCGCAGACGGAGATTGAGCACCTGCACATCGCCAACCGACTTCTGATTCTGGATTTTGACTTTGCCCAATTCCGGCAGGTTAAGCCCCTGCCCCTGTGCCAGGGTTTCCCCCAAAATCGCCAGCGCCGCCTCAACAGCAGGCTTCACATCACGCTTTTTTACGCCTGAGCGCATCACCACCGCCTCGATCAGATCCCGCTTGCGAAAAGCCTCCGCTTCTTCTGCAGCGGCGGCTTCCTCAACAACCGGTGCCACAGCCTCTTCGGCAATCGCCTTGGCGCCCTTGGGGGCTTCGCGCAGGCTGGTGCTGGTTTTGCGGGTGGAGGTGCTGCGCGCACGGGTTTTGGTCGTGGCTTTCGCCCGCGTTGTGGTGCGTTTGCGTGTGCTTGTCCCTGTGGTGGATTTGGCCATTTTGGTCCCTCATTGGTCTGCTCGACAGCAAAAGCTTAACAAGCGGCCGCTCAAAACAACAGGGAATTCCACGTTCACATACAATATGTGCGCACGACTCACATCATGCGCACAAAATAATCTAGGCGATTTGGGCCAACAGAATCGCCCGCGTCACTTCAGTTTGGAAAGCTTGTCCTGCAAATCCGCCAGCTGACGTTTGATCGCGTCCAGATCTTCGCCCTCGCTACTATCGGCATCCTCTTCCGGCGCCGGTGAGGAGCTGCCCGGCCAGGCCATGCCGCCGGTCATCGCCTTCATGAAAGCTTCCTGTTGCGCCTGCATCGCCTCAAGTCCGGGCATCTTCATGCCGCCGCCCATGCTCTCCATGACTTTTTCCTGCCCTTCACGCAGCATCTCAAAGGATGTCTGAAGGAATTGCGGCACCATGGAGGTTGCTTGCGTGGTGTAGGCCCGCACCAGATCGTTGAGCACATTCACCGGCAAAACATTCTCGCCGCGGCTCTCATGCTCGGCAATGATTTGCAGCAGATATTGCCGCGTCAGGTCGTCGCCGCTTTTCAGATCCACGATCTGAACTTCGCGCCCGGATCGGATAAATCCGGCGATATCTTCAAGCGTCACGTAGTCGCTGGTTTCGGTGTTGTAGAGCCGGCGGCTCGCATAGCGCTTGATCAGCAATGGTTTTTTATCGTCACCCACGTCCATCTCCCCAATATTCATGCAGTGCAGAAAAAAGCCTATGCGACTGCAGAACAAAAAGAAAGGGCAGGCCTGAAGCCTGCCCTTGCAAACCGCGCATCGGGGAGGAGGAGAAGCGCGAGATTTGCGTAGTTTTTATTTTGCTGTCGCTTTTTTCGCAGCGGCAGTCACCTCAGAGGTGGCTTTTTTGACAGCTGCGGTCGCCTCTTCGGTGGCTTCCTTGCCCGCAGACATCAACAACTCGACGGTTTCCATCTGAACTTTTTTCGCAACTTCTGCAAAAGCAGCCATGTTTTCAGAAGCAACTTCGGCCTGTGCGGAAGCGAAATCGGTCAGCGCTTTTGCGTAATCGGCCGGCTCTGCTTTGGCTTTGGACATGTCGCCCAGCTTTGTCAGAGTGTCTTTGGTCCATTTGGAAGAAATCTCAGAAGACTTCTCTGCCGCACCAAGCGCCACAGCGGCGAGTTTCTCGTTCAGCGCTGCGGTGTTTTTGAACGCATCTTCAAAAGCCGAGGTATCAACTGGGAAGGAGCCCATCACGTCTTTGAACATTGCAGTTACGTCCTGTGCTGCTTTAGCCATTTTTCAGTTCCTTAATTGAATAACAGCCCAAGGAAGAAACAGATGATCAGGGCTGCGCGTCTAGTCTCTGAAAACAATATGCGTGCTGCATTGCGGCATTTCAAGAATTTTTTGCTGCATTGCAGCAAAAACCTATTAAGCCGCTATTATTTCAATGCTTTTTTCCGGACATATTCGCCAGGCGCGTCGCAGATCGCAGGATGCGTGCCTGTTCCCGGCACCCGCGCCTCCACCTGTTTGCCAGATTTCTTTGACAACCATGTGTCCCAACGTGGCCACCATGAACCTTCGTGGAACGTGGCCTCCTCCATCCACTCATCCGCGGACAAACTCAGCTTGCTGTTGGTGTAGTGGCCGTACTTCTTTTTGCTCGGCGGATTCACAATCCCGGCGATATGGCCGGACTGGGACACGATGAAGGTTTTGGAGCGGCTCTTGGTCTGCTGATAGCCGTGATAGCAATCTTTCCAACGCGCAATGTGATCGGTTTCACAGGTCACTGAGCAGGTCGGAATGTCCACATCGGAAATCTTCAGCGTCTCGCCGCACAGCTCAAGACCTTCGCCAACAAACTTGTTGGATTGGCACAGATCGCGCAAATACTGATGCGCCATCTTGCCGGGTAAACCGGAACCATCCCCGTTCCAGAACAACAGATCAAACGCTGGCGGGGCCTCCCCCATCATGTAGCTTTTGATCGCAGGCGTATAAATCAGGTCATTTGAGCGCAGAAAGCTGAAGGTGCGCTGCATGATGAACGAGCGCAGCACGCCCTCTTCCTCAATTTCCTCATCAATACCGTCGATGAAGTCATCCTGAAGGAAAGGTGTGAATTCGCCCTGATCGCCAAAATCCGTCAGCGTGGTGAAGAACGTGGCAGATTTCACCGACTCATCGCCGCGCTGCTTCATCAGAGACAGGGTCAGATGCATGGTGGTACCGGCAATACAGTAGCCAACCACGTTCACTTGCGGCTGCGCCGTGATCTCTTTGACCTGTGCGATCGCATCCAGGAACCCCTCCTCGATGTAATCATCCAGCCCCACATCCGCCAAAGACCGGTCCGGATTGACCCAGCTGACCACAAACACCGTGTAGCCCTGCGCCACGGCCCAACGGATCAGGCTGTTCTGCTCTTTGAGATCGAGAATATAATATTTGTTGATCCACGGCGGGAAGATCACCAGCGGCGTTTCATATACGGTCTCGGTGCTGGGTGAGAACTGCAACAGCTCAAACATGCGGCAGCGGTACACCACCTTGCCCGGCGCCGTGGCGATGTTGCTGCCAATCTCAAAGGCGCTTTCGTCCGCAAGCTTCACCAGCAACTCACCGTTGTTGGCATCCAGATCCGCGATCAGATTCTCCAGCCCGTCCACAAGGCTCTGGCCTTCGGTCTCAACCGCACGCTCCAGCGCTTCCGGGTTGGTGCCCAGAAAATTGGTCGGCGACATCATATCAATGATCTGCTGGGAGAAGTAATCGATGCGCTGCTTGTCTTTGGTGGCAAGCCCCTCCAATTCAGACACCGCAGTCTGAATGGCCTGCGCATTGCGCATGTATTGCTGTTTGAGCAGGTTGAAATAGGGATGGCTCTTCCACAATGGATGGGAGAATCGGCGGTCTGTGGGCGTGTCATCCTGCGGTGCAGCAAACTGCCCTTTCAGCATCATATTCTGCGCATCAACAAAGCTTTTGACCGATTTGCTCCAGAGATCAAGCTGGTTTTCGAGCACTTTGCCCGGATTTTCTATCATGCCCTGCCAATAGGCGGTGGCGGCATTCAGAAAGACTTCGGGTTCGGGGCTGTTCAGTTCATTTCTCAGGGGTTTATGGCGGCTCATGACGTCCGCGAGCTTTAATGACAACGCCTCGACTTTTGCGAGGTTGGCGTTCAGGCGATCCATTTTTTCACCTGCTTCAGTCTCATTTGTTGTCATATTAACCCATTCGTCCTATTCTCGCTGCTACGCAGCATAAAAATATCCGCCCCTGTAATACTAATGGGGAAACAAGTTACTGGATACCCCAAGGTAAGGAATACACACATGCGGTACATGGCCACGTATGATCTTATGGAAACCATGCGCAATACCAACCAATGGCTCGGCGCAACTGCCTCGGCCATGGCCTCCTACCCTGCGATGGCATTGGTTCCCAATCCGGCCCTGCAATGGATGCGGGCCTGGGGCGAAGTCACAGAGCGCACATTCCAGCGTATGGTGGTAAAGCCTGACTGGGGCATCGACAGCTTCACTTGCGAGGACGGCAAGGACCATATCGTCAACATCAACACTTTGGTTGAGCGTCCCTTCGGCGATCTGATCCACTTTGACGTCTCCGGCCGCGCTCCGATGAAACGCAAGGTTCTGCTGGTCGCGCCCATGTCCGGCCACTACGCCACCCTGCTGCGCTCGACCGTCAAAAGCCTCATTTCCGATTGCGAAGTCTTTATCACCGATTGGCATAACGCACGTGACATCCCGGTCAGCGAAGGCAAGTTTGATGTCGAGGATTACACCCTCTACCTTGTCGATTTTATGAAACACCTCGGCCCGGACATCCATGTGATGGCCGTCTGCCAGCCCGCGCCGCTGACGTTGGCCGCGACCGCTTATCTGGCCGGAGAAGACCCAAAGGCCCAGCCCCGCTCCCTGACGCTGATCGGCGGGCCGATTGACACCGAGGCCGCAGCCACCGAAGTCACAGACTTCGGCCACCGCGTGACCATGGGCCAGCTTGAGCAAACCATGATCCAACGTGTCGGCTTCAAATACCCCGGCGTGGGGCGCATGGTCTATCCGGGCCTGCTGCAGCTCCATTCCTTCATGTCCATGAATGCGGAGCGCCACTCCAAGGCCTTCACCGACCAGATCATGCGCGTGACCCGCGGCGAAGCCTCCGACCACGATCAGCACAACCGATTCTATGATGAATATCTCGCGGTCATGGATATGACCGCAGAGTTCTACCTCTCTACCGTAGAGCGAATCTTCAAAAACAACGAAATCGCCAAAAACACCTTTATGGTGAAAGGCCGCCCTGTGGATGTGGGCAAAATCACCACCGTTGCGATCAAAACCGTTGAGGGCGCGAAAGACGACATCACCGCGCCGGGCCAATGTGTGGCAGCACTCGATCTGTGCACCGGACTGCCAGACAGCAAGAAGGCCAGCCACGTCGAGCCAGACGCAGGGCACTACGGCATCTTTGCCGGTAAGAGCTGGCGCAACAACATCCGCCCGCTGGTTCTGGAGTTCATTGATGCGAACTCTGAACCTCAGACTCGCAAGCCGGCCAACAAAAATACCGCTGCCTAGTTCCTCAGCGCTGAAGTTTTGATCAAACAGGCTGCCTTCGGGCGGCCTGTTTTTGGTTGACGTAGGGTCCACCGGAGCAGATCCGGGCAGATCGGGAAAAATTTCTACATTTTTGCCGTTTCCGCGCAGGTCAACACAACATCTAGTGAGAAATACAAGCCCCGAGATCACGATCTTGTGATTCATGAAGGTTTTTCAGATGGTTACCGGCGCCAGCCAATTTTAACCTTCTATTAACCTTCTGTGGAGGAATCGTAGGCAGGCCAAAAACCGCCTCTCGCCTGCATTCGGTCAACAGAGAAAATCCTACTTTTTTGTAAATAAATTCGTTGACCCTCTATGTAAATTTACGCCAGTTTGTGGGGGCAGCCAAGAAAACACACTACATGTTGTGGCGCGAGGGGCGGCAGGGACAATTCGGAAATCAGCGCCAATTAAGGCCTTTAGCGACACCAGATATTGTGTGGTGCGCACACCGGTTCCTTTTGCCTTTCGAAGTGAGACCCCGTCCGGTGGTCCAAACCGCATGTTTTTAGGCCGCTGAGGGCAAGGGCACAGGTGATGTGTCGGGGTTAATTTGGAACTGGGAACGAGGCAGGGCATGAAAATTCAACGGCGTTTCACCAAGACCGGACAGGACGCATACGCGGACCTCAACTTCGTGACCACCGAATCGGAAATCCGCAACCCGGATGGCACCATCGTGTTCCGCCTCGACAATGTTGAAGTTCCTGCCAGCTGGTCTCAGGTGGCCTCCGATGTGATTGCCCAGAAGTATTTCCGCAAAGCAGGCGTGCCCGCGAAGCTGCGCAAAGTGCGTGAAAAGGACGTGCCTGAGTTCCTGTGGCGCTCTGTGCCTGCAAATGACGACGTACAACTAGGCGGCGAAACCAGCGCCAAGCAGGTTTTTGACCGCCTCGCCGGGGCCTGGACCTATTGGGGCTGGAAAGGCGGCTACTTCTCTTCTGAGGAAGACGCCCGCGCCTACTTCGACGAAATGCGCTTTATGCTGGCAACCCAGCGTGCCGCGCCGAACTCTCCACAGTGGTTCAACACCGGTCTGCACTGGGCCTACGGCATCGATGGGCCAAGCCAGGGCCACTATTATGTGGACTATAAAACCGGCAAGCTGACCAAATCCAAATCCGCCTACGAGCACCCACAGCCCCACGCCTGCTTCATTCAGTCTGTGGCCGATGATCTGGTGGGTGACGGCGGCATCATGGACCTCTGGGTGCGCGAGGCACGCCTCTTCAAATACGGCTCCGGCACCGGCACCAACTTCTCCTCGCTGCGCGCAGACGGCGAATCTCTTTCAGGCGGCGGCAAGTCCTCCGGCCTCATGGGCTTTCTGAAGATTGGTGACCGTGCCGCTGGCGCGATCAAATCCGGCGGCACCACGCGGCGCGCAGCCAAGATGGTGATTGTGGATGCAGATCACCCTGACATCGAAGAATACATCAACTGGAAGGTCAAAGAGGAGCAGAAGGTTGCCTCCATCGTGGCCGGCTCCAAGATGCACGAGCAGAAGCTCAACGCCATTTTTGCCGCGATCGGTTCCTGGGATGGCGCGGAGGCAGACGCCTATGACGCCAAGGTCAACCCGGCTCTAAAAGCTGCGGTACGTGACGCCAAAAGCGTCATGATCCCGGAGACTTACATCAAGCGCGTGCTGGATTATGCCAAACAGGGCTACGCCAGCATCGAATTCCCGACCTATGACACCGACTGGGATTCTGAGGCCTACGCCTCCGTGTCGGGCCAAAACTCCAACAACTCGATCCGTGTCACCGACGCCTTCCTCAAGGCGGTTGAGAATGACGACGATTGGGAATTGATCCGCCGCACCGACGGCGAGGTCGCCAAAACCATCAAAGCACGCAAGCTTTGGGAAGATGTGGGCCACGCCGCATGGGCCTGTGCCGATCCGGGCATCCAGTACCACGACACCGTGAATGCGTGGCACACCTGCCCCGAGGACGGCGAGATTCGCGGCTCCAACCCCTGCTCTGAATATATGTTCCTGGATGACACGGCCTGTAACCTGGCCTCCATGAACCTGCTGACCTTCCTCAAGGACGGCCAGTTTCAGGCAGAAGACTACATCCACGCCACCCGCCTCTGGACGGTTACACTGGAAATCTCCGTGACCATGGCGCAGTTCCCGTCCAAGGAAATTGCACAGCTCAGCTATGATTTCCGCACGCTGGGTCTGGGCTATGCCAACATTGGCGGCCTGTTGATGAACATGGGGCTGGGCTATGACAGCACCGAAGGCCGCGCGCTGGCCGGTGCCCTCACCGCGATCATGACCGGCATTTCTTATGCCACCTCCGCCGAGATGGCGGGTGAGCTGGGCGCCTTTGACGGCTATGCGCGCAACAGCCAGCACATGCTGCGCGTGATCCGCAATCACCGCCGCGCCGCCTATGGCAAAACCGAAGGCTACGAAGGCCTCGCGGTCAAACCGGTGGCACTCGACACCGCCAACTGCCCGGATCCGATGCTGGTCGCGCTTGCGCAGTCCAGCTGGGACGAAGCGCTGATGCTTGGCGAGAAAAACGGCTTCCGCAACGCGCAGACCTCTGTGATCGCCCCCACCGGCACCATTGGTCTGGTGATGGATTGCGACACCACCGGGATCGAACCTGACTTCGCGCTGGTGAAGTTCAAGAAGCTCGCAGGCGGCGGTTACTTCAAGATCATCAACCGCTCCGTCCCCGGCGCATTGGAAAAGCTAGGCTATTCCTCCGCCCAGATCGAAGAGATTGTATCCTACGCGGTGGGTCACGGCTCTATCGGCAACGCGCCGGGCATCAACCACACCTCTCTCATTGGTCATGGGTTCACCACCAATGAGATCGACAAGATCGAAGCGGCGCTTGGCTCTGCCTTCGACATCCGTTTTGTCTTCAACCAGTGGACGCTGGGCGAAGAGTTCTGCACCAACGCGCTTGGCATTCCGGCGGAGAAACTCAACGATCCGTCGTTTGAGCTGCTCGCCCACCTCGGCTTCACCAAAGCCGACATAGAGGCCGCCAATGACCACGTTTGCGGCACCATGACCCTGGAAGGCGCACCGCACCTCAAAGAAGAGCACTACGCGATCTTTGACTGCGCCAACCCATGCGGCAAGAAAGGCAAGCGCTACCTCTCCGTGGACAGCCACATCACCATGATGGCCGCCGCACAGAGCTTCATTTCCGGCGCGATCTCCAAGACGATCAACATGCCAAATGATGCCACCATCGAAGACTGCCAGAAGGCCTATGAGCTCTCCTGGTCCCTCGGCATCAAAGCCAATGCGCTCTATCGCGACGGCTCCAAACTGTCCCAGCCGCTGGCCGCTGCGCTGGTGGAAGATGATGACGAAGCCGCCGAAGTGCTCGAAACAGGCTCGGTGCCTGAAAAAGCACAGGTGCTGGCGGAGAAAATCGTCGAGAAGATCGTGGTCAAAGAAGTGGCTCGCGGTCGGGAGAAGATGCCCGAGCGCCGCAAAGGCTATACCCAGAAAGCAGTTGTGGGCGGCCACAAGGTCTATCTGCGGACCGGCGAATACTCCGACGGCTCGCTGGGCGAAATCTTCATCGATATGCACAAGGAAGGCGCAGGCTTCCGCGCGATGATGAACAACTTCGCCATCGCGGTCTCCGTGGGTCTGCAATACGGCGTGCCGCTGGAAGAGTTTGTCGATGCCTTCACCTTCACCAAATTTGAGCCTGCGGGCATGGTGCAGGGCAACGACAGCATCAAGAACGCGACCTCCATTCTGGACTATATCTTCCGCGAGCTGGCCGTGTCTTATCTCGACCGCACCGACCTCGCCCACATCAAGCCTCAAGGCACCAGCTTTGACGATATGGGCCGCGGCGAAGAGGAAGGCGTATCCAACCTCTCAGAGCTGTCAGAATCGGCCGCAAGCCGGTCTCTGGAAGTGCTGAAACAGATCTCCTCTACAGGGTATCTGCGCAAGCGCCTGCCACAGGAACTTGTGGTTCTGAACGGCGGCGGCGGGACCTCGCCGGAAATGGGCGATCCTATCCAAAAATTGAACACGCTTGTGCCGGAAACCGCTAGCGCGGGCGTATCAGACGTGGCATCCAGCGCCTCCGCCGCAACGGTGGCCGCGCCGGCAGCTGCACCTGTCGCAACCCTGTCGATGGACGCACGGTCTAAGGCAAAGATGCAGGGCTATGAGGGAGACCCCTGCGGCGATTGCGGAAACTACACGCTGGTGCGCAACGGCACCTGCATGAAATGCAACACCTGTGGCGCGACAAGCGGCTGCAGCTAAGGAGAAGAATGTGACTACCACGAAGCGCAGAAGCCTTCGAGCCGAAGACATGACAGCCAGCATTCACGAGATCTCACCTGCTGAAAAGCCACTCACGGATGATCTCGCCGTCGTCGGACGTATTTCTGTCCGGCGCGAATGGGCCAAGCAGGTCCGTCAGGGGGCCAAAGAAAAACTGCTGGGTGCGGAGAGCTCCGCCCCCAAAGCAGTCAAAGACAACGGCTACGCAGAGCAGCTGCTCTACGCGGCCAGCCAGCGCCGGGCCTGACCCCGCCGCCACACGAGATCCCGGGGGGACCTGGGTAGGGGGCAGAGGCCCCCGACGAAATATCCCGCCATCGTCCCTATTTCAGGTGGTGGTGATACCCGGAGCGGGTGCGCTCGCTCCGACGACATTCAGGCCGCAGGCAAAAAACATCGAGCGGTATATAGAGTGAGCCTGAATGGCGAAACTGGGGGGCCAAGCGCCCCCCAATTTTTTTCTTTTGAGGGTATGCACGCGAGCGGATCTGGCTGCTGAGCCTTGGGCGTTTGCCCGAGACTCAATGTCGGTATATATTTACGGTATGTTTGAGGGTATCTGACCATGGCAACCATCACGAAACGCAAAACCTCCCTCACGCTTGATGCAGAGACGCTCGACGACGCCAAACAACTGGGTGTGAATGTTTCGGCTGTGGCAGAGGCGGCTCTTATCAAGGCCGTGGCAGAAGCACGCCACAAACAATGGCTGGAAGAGAACAAAAGCGCCTTTGCCGATCAATCCGATTGGCACGAACGCCACCGGCATCCGCTGGCTGACATCATGACGACCCCAGGGGCATCCTCTTGGAAAAGCTGACGCGCTACGATGTGGCCGAATACAATGGCGTTTCCATGGTTATTGTCGAAAGTGACTTGCTGCCTCCTGATGCCGCTGTTGTCGTCATCCCGCTGCTGACAGACTATCCAGCGGTGCGGCTCCTAAATCCTGAGATCGTCCACAATGGCGCACGCTTCATTCTCGCCACACGCCTCATCGCATCCGTCCATCGGCCAAGCCTGCGGCGCACTGGAACCGTGAAGGATCAAAGCGACCTCATTCTGCGTGCCATGGATGTGTTGTTGTCAGGTGTCTAGGCACATCTGACCAAGCATGAAAAAGCGCGCCACTTAAAGGGCGCGCTCTCAATCTCAAACCTGCGTCTCAATCAGTGCGGAACACTGGTAGAAACAGCTGCTTTGTCGTCTTTGCGATAGGCGTTCAGCATCGCTTCAAAAGACGCAAAAATCTCGTGCATGTGTTTGCTTTTGTAAGGGAAAATCGCATCTGAATCCATGTCGTGCACGATCAGCGCATTGTCCGCTTCAAACACCACCAGATTGCCGTCACGGTCCTCGGCGCAATCAATGCCAAAGTAGTTCAACCCGATACCGGTGGTCAGCGCCTCAAACGCATGGCTGTGGCGCGCTGCGAAATCTGCGTCGAAGTCCTCCATCCAAGCGGCCTCTTCCGCGCGCTTCTCCGGATGCTGCTCCATCTTCGCGTTCAGATACCAGACGTCCCACTGATCCGCGATCGCCATGTGGCAAGGGAAGGCTTTGCCGTTCACAAAGACAATCCGGTACTTGCGGAACTGGCCGTCGGCGGGCGTCGCATAGTCCACATATTCCGAGACAAAGAAATCCGGCGCAGGTTGGCTCAGCAGGTAATCCACCAGCGCGTCCTTATCATCGACTTTCTCAAGCCCCAGACCGGCATGGGAGCCCACCGGACGGATGATGTAGGGATAGCCCCCTACCCCGGCCAGTGCTGCTTCCTCCTGCCCCGCAACCAGCGCGCCAATCAGCGCGTCGCGTGTGATCCGGGTGGTCTTCGGGAAGCGCAGCCCGCGCACGTAAGGGAAGATGCGTGCCAGCACGTCACGGTCAAGGTCAACCGGCCCGTCAGGCAGGTTGAACGTATGAACGCCGCTCTGCGCCGTCAGGCCACGCACGGTCTCAAAAAACGGTGTGGCAATGTCGGAGTCAGTCGGCACCGCACAGAACGCCACATCATGCTCAGGCAGCACATTCTGCGCGCCCGGTGTCAGATCAGGGTAATAGGTGATGATCTCAAAATCAGAGGTTTCCAGCAGGAACTCAATCGGCGTATTGCCCCCCACATGGCTCGGTTCCGCAAAAACCAAGAGCTTGGGCTGCGCGGTTTCACGGCGGTTGATGGAGAACATGCGATGGCCCTTGAGCGCCTTGGCCTGCCACTCCAGCCCCATCTCCTGATTTCCATGCAGCTGATCAATCACCGAGAGGTCCATAAAAATGCCGTCGGTGTCATCACTCTGCTCCGATTGTGTGAGCAGCTCAGCCCGCAGCGGCATCAAATCGATTCCGTCAAAGGCCATCTTCGTCAGCCGTGCAAGGCCGAGTCGTGTTTGAGGTTCCATTCTGGCTCCTGATGTAAAATGCCCCTCTGGGATGCCGGAATATGATTAATGATCGGTGGATCAAAACCCCGCTGTGACCGATTAAAATCACACGATTTTTTCTTAAAATTAGATACATTCCGCGCATAAAAAAACGCGCCAGTTTCCTGACGCGTTTTCTCTTACTTTAAGCGGTCTTTTTAGTGCGCGCGGGCGCCTGTGCCCTCTTCAGATTTGAGCGCGGCCGCTGCGGCTTCTTCTGCCGCCTCGTCCCACTCGATCGCTTCTGGCTCTTCGATCAACGCAAGTTTCAGCACCTCGGAGACATGTTTCACCGCGATGATTTCCAGACCGTCTTTCACGTTGTCCGGAATATCCGCCAGATCCTTCTCGTTCTCCTGCGGGATCAACACGGTTTTGATGCCGCCACGCAGCGCCGCCAAGAGCTTCTCTTTGAGACCGCCAATCGGCATCGCATTGCCGCGCAGAGAGACCTCGCCGGTCATGGCAATGTCTTTGCGCACAGGGATACCTGTCAGCACGGACACAATCGAGGTCACCATGGCGAGACCCGCTGAGGGGCCATCCTTGGGCGTAGCGCCATCCGGCACGTGCACGTGGATGTCGATCTTGTCAAAGACGGTTGGCTTCACGCCAATCTGCGGGCTGATCGAGCGCACATAGGAGCTTGCTGCGTCGATGGATTCTTTCATCACATCGCCGAGCTTACCGGTGGTCTTCATCCGCCCCTTACCGGGCAGTTTCAAACCTTCGATATGCAGCAGATCGCCGCCGACGCTGGTCCAGGCCAGACCGGTGACAACACCCACCTGATGCTCTTCCTCCGCAAGGCCGTAGCGGTATTTTTTCACGCCAAGGAAATCATCCAGATTCTCAGGTGTGACAGACACGCTTTCGGCGTCCCCTTTCACGATCTGAGTGACCGCCTTCCGGGTCAGCTTCGCCAGCTCACGCTCAAGGTTCCGCACGCCCGCCTCACGGGTGTAGGTGCGGATCACCTCCTGCAGCGCCTCGTCAGAGACCTCGAACTCGCCCTTTTTCAGGCCGTGGTTCTTGATCTGCTTGTCGATCAGGTGCTGACGCGCGATCTCACGCTTTTCGTCCTCGGTGTACCCGGCCAGCGAAATGATCTCCATCCGGTCCAGAAGCGGGCCCGGCATGTTGTAGGAGTTCGCCGTGGTCAGGAACATCACGTTGGACAGATCATATTCCACCTCGAGGTAGTGATCCACAAAGGTGCCGTTCTGCTCCGGATCGAGCACCTCAAGCATCGCAGAGGCCGGATCACCGCGGAAGTCCTGCCCCATCTTGTCGATTTCATCGAGCAGGATCAGCGGGTTGGTGGTCTTCGCTTTCTTCAGCGCCTGAATGATCTTACCCGGCATGGAGCCGATGTAGGTCCGGCGGTGACCGCGGATCTCGCTTTCATCGCGCACGCCGCCAAGGCTGATGCGGATAAACTCGCGACCGGTCGCTTTGGCAACAGATTTGCCCAGCGAGGTCTTACCCACGCCCGGAGGGCCAACAAGGCACAAGATCGGGCCTTTGAGCTTGGAGGAGCGCTGCTGCACGGCGAGATACTCGACGATGCGCTCTTTCACCTTCTCCAGACCGTAGTGGTCTTTGTCGAGCACCGCCTGCGCGCCTTTGAGGTCTTTTTTAACGCGGCCGCGCTTGCCCCATGGAATGGAGAGCATCCAATCCAGATAGTTGCGCACCACAGTCGCCTCTGCACTCATCGGGCTCATGTTCTTGAGCTTCTTGAGTTCCGCGTCAGCCTTTTCCTTAGCCTCTTTGGAGAGCTTGATCTTGGCGATCTTTTCTTCGAGCTCGGCAATTTCGCCTTCGCCCTCTTCGCCATCCCCCAGCTCCTTCTGAATGGCCTTCATCTGCTCATTCAGATAGTACTCGCGCTGGGTCTTCTCCATCTGGGATTTGACGCGGGTTTTGATCTTTTTCTCAACCTGCAGAACGCTCATCTCGCCCTGCATCAGGCCATAGACCTTCTCCAGACGCTCGCTCACAGACAGGGTCTCCAGAAGCTCCTGCTTCTCAGACACTTCTATGCCCAGATGCCCGGCCACCAGATCGGCCAGACGCGCCGGCTCAGCGGCTTCTTCCACCGCGCTCAGCGCCTCTTCTGGGATGTTCTTTTTGACCTTGGCATAACGCTCAAACTCATCGCCAACAGAGCGCAAGAGCGCTTCGATGGTGGCGGCGTCGCCTGGCATTTCTTCAAGCGGCTCAGCCGTCGCTTCAAAGAAATCGTCGTTTTCCAAAAAGTCGGTGATTGTCACGCGGCTCTGGCCTTCGACCAGCACTTTCACAGTGCCATCGGGCAGCTTCAGGAGCTGCAGCACATTCGCCAGAACGCCGGTGCGATAGATGCCATCAATGTTGGGATCATCCTCAGCGGGATCCATCTGGCTCGAAAGCAGGATCTGCTTGTCATCGGCCATCACCTCTTCCAGCGCGCGGACCGATTTGTCCCGGCCCACAAACAGCGGCACGATCATATGTGGGAAGACCACAATGTCGCGCAGCGGCAGGACAGGATAAGATGTGTTGAGAGGCTCTTGCATGAGTTTTCCTTGTTCTAGCAAAGCGACACAGGCCCCTCTTTGAGGCAGCCACTCGGCCACTTTCCGTTTCCTCGGCTTATTGATTTGGGGGCCGATGCCTCCGCTTTCAACAGCGTTTTGCTCGTTGGAGCACACAATGCCTTTACAGAGCGTAAGGAACAAGGCGGAAAGCCCCATCTCAAGTGATTTTTCGTGACGTAGGTTTGCCCCGTCTGATCGGCAAAAAACTGCCGTAGCGGCAACCACGCCACAGCTGAGATCCCCCGCATTCCAGACAGCGCTGGAAGTTATGCAAAATATGGCATTTGTGCTAATGTTTCTGGGTATTTGCTAAGTATCCGGTTTTGAGGTGATTTTATGCGCAGGTTTGCGATCGTTGGGATTTTGGCCGTTGTGTTGCTTGGCGGCTTCCTCGCGCTTGGCACGTTCAGCCCTCGCCCAGCAGAAAACGATCCTCCGCTTATGATCACGATGTCCGGCATCCCGCCTGAGGCATCAGAAACGGCCACCGAGTCAGAGGTGGCAAGCGTTCCCCCAAGCCCGCCCGCGGAACAAGAGGTCGCTCCGGCAACAGAAAGTGCGGCATCCGCACCAAGTTTGCCCGAGACCGTGGCAGAGCCCAGCGCTGAGGCGTCAAATTCGCAACGGGCCATGACAGCCCTACGCGCTGAGATTGGCGACGCTCAACAGCAGGCCCAATCTACACAACAGCCCACCCGTGGTCTGGTTCTCAACACTGCCGAGCAGATGATCCAAGACGGCGCGATAACACCCGAAGCCCTTGCGCAAATGGACATTCCCACGGGAAGCATCGCCGCGCCCTCGACCACCACCACTCAACCGGACAGCCAAGCAAGCGCCCCCTTTGACGAAGCTCTCTCAATCCAGCCGGGCACGCTTCTGAGCATCGAAGACAATCCCGAACCATTTGCCTCCGAAGAGCCACCGGTGATCGAAGATTTTGATGCCCCGCTTGAAATGGTGTTAGAGGCCCCCGACGAGTTTGAAAGCGCCTCAGACATTCCAGCAGAGGGCGCAGTCGAACAGCTCGCAACAATGGATGTCAGCGCAACCGAAGAGGCCGCTGCCGCCCCTGTTGCGGAGGAAACCATCTCCGTGGAAGCGACTTCTGACACGGTTGGCGCGGAGGAACGCGCCGAGACGGACTCTGAGGAGGTCGACGCCATATTGGAGGCGCTGGAGCAAGGCGCAGATCTCAGCGAGCTCCTTCCAGCAACCGCCGCAGGTCCGCCTCCATCTGACCGCATCATCCCCACCCATCTGTTTGCCGCACCGGGACAGTTTCCGCCCGAGGGCTATCTGGCCTATGGCGTGGTGGCCTTCCCGCAAAATCCGACACCGGACACAGAGGCGCGCTTCGCCATGCTGTGCCGCGCATTTCAGGGCATCATCTCCTCCGTCGCTGGGGCCACAGCGGCGTTCCCTTCAGCCCGGCAGGTGGTGACGATCTGGCCGGTCTCCAGCGCAGAGATCGCAAATGAACTGAACTCAAGCCCGAACGGGCAAAAATGCGAGCTGGCAGCGAAGCACTACAATCTGCCCCACAGCGATTTCTTCATGGATGCGGCCCGCGCCGCAGGCGAAAACATCGGCTCAGATCGCGGCCCTTTCCTGCTGGCGTGGAACCCCGGCCATTCCATCGGCACCATTGGCGCCCCGGTGCTGAGCAAGAACCTGAGCCTCGTTGTGACCAAACAACAGGCCGAGGCCGATTTCCGCGCGTGGAAACGCAAGATCGCCGCAACCTGCTGGGATTGTCCGATCTATCGGTATGAGCTGCGCCGCACCTTGCGGCTTTACAGCGACTATCACGGCGCGCGCATCATTGGGGCCATTCGGGCAATGATCACGGATGTACTCTTGGGCGAAGGGGACAGCGACGATGCTTAAGAAACTCACCTCCCTCAAATCCGCCTCCATCGCCGCGCTGCTTTTGGCGCTTGGCATGATGATGTGGGTTGACCCCACCACCCGCGACGGCGACATCGCGCTGGTGATTGTCTCATTCCTCTTTTTCACCCTGATCCTGCGCGGCATCGGGATGCTGATCGATCTGATCTTTGACCGGCCAGCCGAGGATGCAGAGAGCGGCGAAGACGAAAAAGCCCCCGCCGAGGGCGAGGGCCAACAAACTTAGCAAAGCGCAAGCCTTACAGCGGCTCAATGTCCCCTTGCGCACGCTGCGCGTGGAAGTCCGCTTCCCAGGCCGCAAATGTGCCCGCCGCGATGGCATCCCGCATGCCCTGCATAATCTCCTGGAAATAGTGCAGATTGTGCCAGGTCAGCAGCATGCCAGAGATCATCTCGTTGCTGCGGAACACATGATGCAGGTAAGCGCGTGAATAGTTGGAACACGCCGGGCAGCTGCACTGCTCATCCAGCGGGCGCGGATCATCCGCGTGGCGTGCGTTTTTGATGTTCACCACCCCGTGGCGTGTGAACACCTGCCCAGTCCGGCCCGAGCGGGACGGCAGCACGCAATCCATCATATCGATCCCGCGCTTCACCGCGCCAACGATGTCATCCGGTTTGCCCACGCCCATGAGATAGCGCGGCTTGTCCGCCGGCAGCATGTCAGGCGCATAGTCCAGACAGCCAAACATCGCCTCCTGCCCTTCGCCGACCGCAAGGCCACCCACGGCATAACCGTCAAAGCCGATCTCTTTGAGCGCTTCGGCAGATTCTTCGCGGAAATCCTGCTCCAGACCGCCCTGCTGAATGCCAAAGAGCGCATGGCCGGGGCGATCCCCAAAGGCATCCCGCGAACGCTGCGCCCAGCGCATCGACAGCCGCATGCTCTCTGCAATCCGGTCCCGATCCGCCGGCAGCGCCGGGCATTCGTCAAAACACATGACAATGTCACTGCCCAAGAGCTTCTGGATCTCCATCGACCGCTCCGGCGTCAGCGCGTGTTTGGAGCCGTCAATGTGGCTCTTGAACGTCACGCCTTTCTCCGTTAGCTTGCGCAGCCCCGCAAGGCTCATCACCTGAAACCCGCCGCTGTCCGTCAGAATGGGGCGCTCCCAGTTCATGAACTTGTGCAACCCACCCAAACGGTCGATCCGCTCCGCTGTGGGGCGCAGCATCAAATGATAGGTGTTGCCCAACAGGATATCCGCCCCGGTTGCGCGCACACTTTCCGGCATCATCGCCTTCACCGTGGCCGCCGTGCCCACCGGCATAAACGCTGGCGTGCGAATTTCGCCGCGCGGCGTGTCGATCACACCCGTACGGGCTTTGCCATCCGTGGCCTTAAGCGAGAACGAAAACTTCTCTGACATCACACACCTTCTTTCGGGGACATTTGACGTATTTTCCCCCTCCATACGCCCTCGCGTTTCGCTTGTAAAACATCCCCCAATCCCCATATTGCAAACCACAGAAACACAAGCATTTTTTGGGGAGCAGACCACATATGGAAGATCTGATTTTATCGTTGCTATCACAAAACATCGTCCTGATTTTGGGCGCTATTTTCCTAATCATCGTTGTTCTGAAAGGCGTGCGCATCGTGCCGCAGAGCGAAAAACACGTGGTCGAGCGCTTTGGCCGCCTGCATTCGGTGCTTGGGCCGGGCATCAACTTTGTCGTGCCCTTCCTTGATGTGGTCCGCCACCAGATCTCCATTCTGGAGCGCCAGCTGCCCAATGCCACACAGGACGCGATCACCAAAGACAACGTTCTGGTGCAGATCGACACCTCCGTGTTCTACCGCATTCTGGAGCCGGAAAAGACCGTTTACCGCATCCGCGATGTGGATGGCGCCATTGCCACCACCGTCGCCGGGATCGTGCGGGCCGAGATCGGCAAAATGGATCTGGACGAGGTGCAATCCAACCGCGCGCATCTGATCTCTTCGATCCAGAAAATGGTCGAAACCGCCGTGGATGACTGGGGCATCGAAGTGACCCGCGCCGAAATCCTTGACGTAAACCTCGATCAGGCCACCCGCGACGCCATGCTGCAACAGCTCAACGCCGAACGCGCCCGTCGCGCCCAGGTGACCGAGGCCGAGGGGCAGAAGCGCGCCGTTGAACTACAAGCCGACGCCGAGCTTTACGCTGCCGAGCAATCCGCCAAAGCCCGCCGCATCGAAGCTGAGGCCGAAGCCTACGCCACAGGCGTTGTGGCCGAAGCGATCAAAAACAACGGCATCGAGGCCGCGCAATATCAGGTGGCGTTGAAGCAGGTAGAATCACTCAACGCGCTTGGAAATGGCGAAGGCAAACAGACCATCGTGCTGCCCGCCGCCGCGATCGAAGCCTTTGGCGACGCCTTTAAGCTCTTGAAAGGATAAGGATATGGCCGACCTCATGACAACATGGTGGGTCTGGCTCGCCGCCGCGCTGGTGCTCGCGATCCTCGAAGTGCTCGCCCCGGGCTTTGTCTTCCTCGGCTTCGCGATTGCCGCCGCCGTGGTCGGCCTCGCCCTCCTCGGCCCGCTGCAACTCCTGTCGGTGCCCATGCTGCTCCTGATCTTCGCCGCCGTCAGCCTGGCCGCATGGCTCATCCTGCGCCGCCTGTTCGCGCTGCCCAAAGGCCAGGTCAAAACCTTCAAGCATGACATCAACGACTGACGTCCATTGAGACCAACCAAGCGTTTCAGGCAGCCCAAAGTTGTCTGAAACGCCTCATCTTGCTACCCTGCCGCTATTGTTTAGGTTATTTGGTAGCAGCTGTTATGGCAGACCCCTCCGTCGAGCGGATCAACGCCCTCACCCAAAACGCCCGCAGCACATGGTTCGCCCTGCTCTCTGTGCTACTGTTTGTCGGCATCACCCTGATGGGCGTGAGCGACATTGATTTCTACGGCGTAGACCGCGCCACCCAGCTCCCACTAATCAACGTCTCCGTCCCGACGCCACTGTTCTTCTACGCTGCGCCGGTCCTTGTTGCCGCCATATACGCATATTTTCACCTCTACCTTATCCGCCTCTGGGATGAACTGGGCAAAGCCCCCGCGGAGATTGATGGCCGTCCTTTGGCTGAAGCAATCGCTCCTTGGTTGCTCACTGACAGCGCCCTTCATTACCGCGCCTCAAAACCCATACGTGCTGACGGCTGCATCGCCCCCCGCGCTCTGGAAGGCCCCAACGCATTCTGGAACTTCCTCCTCGCATGGGCCTTTGGTCCGGCGGTGCTTGTGTTTCTCTGGCTGCAATCACTAGCTGCACGCGCGTACCTAATGACTGCCCTGATCGTGGCCTGCCTGTTGTTTTCTTTGATTTTCGCTTGGGCGAGCTTTGTAATGCTCCGTCGCCGCATGACCTATGGCGCAGACGCTTCTGCAAATGTTTGGGACAGCCTGGCGATCAATTTGTTTTTTGTGCTGTCTACACCTTTCGCCTTCATCATTAGCCACAGCCTGACCACGGCGCCCTCGGAATGGATTGGCCTGGCAGAACTTGACTTACGCAGCGAAGAAATCGTCGTCAAACCAAAGGACTGGCAGCCATACGAACAGGCGCGTGAAACCTTCCTGGACCAATGGTGCAAGCGCGCAACCACGCCAAAATGCAAAGTCGGAGACACTGCTCCGGAGAGTTTTGTAGCAGCGTGGGAAAAACAGGCTGACCTCGTAGTGGACGGTTTGCAGAAACCAAGCTGGAACAAAGCAGAGGCGAAGAAACCAAATTTCCGAGATGCCCGTTTGCACAATACATTCTTGGCAGGGGCAAACCTCAGCGACGCAAACCTGCAGGGGGCAAACCTCTGGGAAGCAGACCTGCAGGGGGCAAACCTCTGGGAAGCAGACCTGCAGGGGGCAAACCTCTGGGAAGCAGACCTGCAGGGGGCAAACCTCAGCGACGCGGACCTGCAGGGGGCAGACCTCTTGGGCGCGGACCTGCAGGGGGCAAACCTCAGTGGTGCGGACCTGCAGGGGGCAAACCTCAGCGACGCGGACCTGCAGGGGGCAGACCTCTTGGGCGCGGACCTGCAGGGGGCAAACCTCATGAACGCGGACCTGCAGGGGGCAGACCTCATGAACGCGGACCTGCAGAGGGCAGTCCTCAGGAACGCGGACCTGCAGGGGGCAGTGCTCTTAGGCGCGGACCTGCAGGGGGCAGACCTCAGGGCAGCAGACCTGCAGGGGGCAAACCTCAGCGACGCGGACCTGCAGGGGGCAAACCTCTGGGAAGCGAACCTGCAGAGGGCAGACCTCATGAACGCGGACCTGCAGAGGGCAGTCCTCTTGGGCGCGGACCTGCAGGGGGCAGTCCTCTTAGGCGCGGACCTGCAGGGGGCAAACCTCTGGGAAGCAGACCTGCAGAGGGCAGACCTCAGTAGTGCGCTATTGATCTCGTCTATAGATAACCCCATGTTGCTACAATATACAGACCTGAGCGCGAGCATAAACCATGGCGGCGCGCTCAGGTCTGTGGACTTCTCCGAGGCGATTGTGAGCGACCAAACAGATTGGCGAAATACCTTCTTCGATGCCTCGGTCACCGTTCCCGAAACGATGCGCAATCAAATTGGCCATCCCTGCCTTTGGAACTGGCTGCAGGAGAACCCTGAGCCGCTGGGCGACGACGCCTTCTTCGGACGGTGGCGTGGGTGGTTAATGCTCGATCCAGCTTGGAGCGATACCCTTTGGCCCGAAATCGCCCCACCCGAATACCACGACGTCCCTGCCACCCCCCCACCCGCCGACTGCAAATGGATCACCGATCCGCTCCCCGGCGCGGCGGAAAACTGATGACATCCGCACCTTTGCGATACCGCCCCTAACACCGTCACGATACCAACCCTGCATTTTCGCCCCCTCCCCCCTCTGGACCTCCGAATGGGAATTTCCTATATGAAAACCTCAGGATTTATGTAGGACACAGCATGACACAGGCTCCCGATCCCGCCACCGATCCCGTCGAAGGCGCGCCGCTGATCACTCCGTCAAGCACGGATCACCCGCTGCACGAGCAAATCGTGGAGGCGTGCCGCAGCGTCTATGACCCTGAAATCCCGGTGAATATCTACGATCTGGGCCTGATCTACACGATCCTGGTCAATGACGAGAACGACGTGAATGTGATCATGACCCTCACCGCACCCGGTTGCCCTGTGGCTGGTGAAATGCCAGGCTGGGTGCAGGAAGCTGTCGCCGGTGTCGGCGGTGTGCGCACGGTTGAGGTGGCGCTTGTCTGGTCGCCACCTTGGGGTATGGAAATGATGAGCGATGAAGCACGGCTTGAGCTGGGCTTCATGTGATCTCACAACGGGTTAGAAAGGAAAGCTGATGTTTGGCATTCCCGGAAAACAAGCGGTCACCATGACCAAATCTGCCGCTGCGCAGATCTCCAAACTCATGGCCAAAGAAGGCCATGCGGGCCTGCGCATTGGCGTCAAAAAAGGCGGCTGCGCGGGCATGGAATACACCATGGATTACGTGACTGAGTCCGACCCGCATGATGAACGTGTGGAACAGGACGGCGCCGTGGTGATGATTGCACCGATGGCGCAGATGTTCCTCTTTGGCACCGAGATTGACTACAGCGTTTCGCTTCTGGAAAGCGGCTTTCAGTTCAACAACCCCAATGTGGCCGATGCCTGTGGCTGCGGCGAATCCATCAAATTCAAAGACATGGATGAGCTGGCCGAACAGGTTGCCGCTAACGGAGCGCCGAAACTCACCTGAGCGCTTGACGTAAGCCGCCCATACTCCCATGACTTGCGCTAACACTAGATAGCTCGGGTCAACACACGGAGGGGCAGAAATGCGTCGCAAACTGGCAGCAGGAAACTGGAAAATGAACGGCACCGCCACAGCGCTGGCGGAGCTGGAAACGCTCGCCGCCGCGGGTGCGCAAGCGCAAACCGATGTGCTGATCTGCCCCCCCTCCACCCTGATTTCCCGCGCCGCCGCGATCAGCGGGTCTGTCGCCATCGGTGGTCAGGACTGCCACGCCAATGCCAGCGGCGCCCACACCGGCGATATTTCCGCCGAGATGCTGAAGGACGCAGGCGCAAGCCATGTGATCCTGGGCCACTCCGAGCGCCGCGAAGATCACGGCGAAGCCGATGCGGATGTTCGCAGCAAAGCCACCGCAGCATGGTCAGCCGGGCTGATCTCTGTGATCTGCGTGGGCGAAAGCCTCGCGGAACGAGAGGCCGACAACACGCTCGACATCATCGGTGGCCAGCTGGCGGGTTCCATCCCGGATGAGGCGACCGGCGAAAACCTCGTGGTGGCTTATGAGCCGATCTGGGCGATTGGCACCGGCAAAGTGCCCACAATGTCCCAGATTGGCGAAGTCCATGATTTTATGCGCACCCAATTGGAAATGCGCTTTGGCGAAGGCGTTGGCCGCTCCGTGCGCCTGCTCTACGGCGGCTCCGTAAAACCCTCCAACGCCACAGAAATCTTTGCGGTTTCGAACGTGGACGGCGCTCTGGTGGGCGGCGCAAGCCTCAAAGCAGCGGACTTCAGCGCCATCATCACCGCGCTTGACGCGGCCTGACACCGCTTGGGTGGCGCGCGTGAGCGCCCGCGCAGCGGCCTGGCCTTGAGGCGGGCCGCGCAAGCCTGACACTGGGATTGGCGCGTTCAGGGCAGACCTGCCCCTGAACCGCTTCTCAGCAAAACTTCCTAATCCTAACCCACAACAAAAAACGACGCCCCGAGATCGGAGCGTCGCCTTGCTGTTTTCAGAATAAGAGCGCGCGGCAGCGCACCGCTTACTTCCCCTAGTTGGTGATGATCTCCGGCCCCATGACCGCATTGGGCAGCACGGTGGAAATCCACGGGATATAGGTGATCATGATCAGGAAGACGAAGAGCACCGCAAGGAACGGCAGCGCCGCCCGCACCACGCCCATCATCGGCATCCCGGCCACACCGGAGGTCACAAAGAGGTTGAGACCCACCGGCGGTGTGATCATGCCGATCTCCATGTTCACCACCATGATGATGCCCAGATGGATCGGATCAATGCCCAGCTCAATCGCAATCGGGAACACCAGCGGTGCCACAATCACCAGAAGGCCTGAGGGCTCCATGAACTGACCACCGATCAACAGGATCACGTTCACCACGATCAGGAACATCACCGGACCAAAGCCTGCAGACAGCATGGCGTTGGCAATGGTCTGTGGCACCTGCTGTTCGGTCAGAACATGCTTCAGGATCAGCGCATTGGCGATCACAAACAGCAGGGTGACGGTCAGTTTGCCCGCCTCAAACAGCGTGTGTTTGGTGTCTGCGTGGAAGAAGGATGTGATCAGCGCGTGCGGCTTTTTGAACACGGAGACCTTCTGGCCACCGTTGTTGTCTGCCGCCAGCGGGCCCATGTCTTTGTAGACAAAGCAGGCGATGAAGAAGGCATAGACCGCCGCCACCGCCGCCGCTTCGGTTGGGGTGAACACACCGCCGTAGATGCCGCCGAGAATGATCACGATCAGGAACAGGCCCCAGCCCGCTTCCATGCCGCTCTGTGCAATCTCACCAAAGCCGCGCCATTCGCCTTTGGGCAGGTTCTTCACCTTCGCCATCACATAGATGGTCACCATCAGCATGAGACCCGCCAGAAGGCCCGGAATCACACCCGCAAGGAACATACGGCCCACGGAGACTTCCACCGCCGCCGCGTATACCACCATCACGATGGAGGGCGGGATCAGAATGCCGAGCGTACCTGCGTTACAGATCACACCTGCGGCGAACTCTTTGGAGTAGCCGACCTGACGCATGCCTGCGATCACGATGGAACCAATCGCCACAACAGTCGCCGGAGAGGAACCTGAGAGTGCGGCAAACATCATACAGGCAAACACACCCGCAATCGCCAGACCGCCGGGCAGATGCCCCACACAGGCGATGGAGAAGCGGATGATGCGGCGCGCCACACCACCTGTGGTCATGAAGGAGCTTGCCAGAATGAAGAACGGGATCGCCAGCAGGGTAAAGTGCCCTTCAAAGGCTTCAAACAGCGTGCCTGCCACAGAGGCCAGCGTAGCATCGCCAAAAATCAGCAGGAACAGGATCGAGCTGAGACCCAGAGACACCGCGATCGGCACCCCGATCAACAAGAGGCCAATCACCGTGGCAAATAGTAGAACAACAGCCATCAGTCGTGCTCCCCTTGAAGTGCGCGCACTTCTTCAATTTCATCTTCAACTTCGTGGCTCGCCACCAGACGGTCGGTGTCGCCTTTCCAGATCGCGATGGAGGCCTGTGCAAACCGGAACACCAGCAGGAACATGGAGATCGGCAGCACGATATAAGGCACCACCTTGGGCAGCTTTTCGTATTCGTCGCCGTAGTTGATCAGGTCTTCCAGAAACTTGAACGCGCTGATCATCGGCACGTCCTGCACCTCATAGAAAGACTGGCTGCGCGCCTTCAGATCAAAGCCGGTCGGGAACCAGCGGCCCGACGTCGGCGGCAGATCCGCAAAGACCGCCCAATAGTCATAGGCGCCTTTCAGCATCAGCAGCGAGAAGATCAGGCAGGCCGCAGCCGCGATCAGACCAAGAACACGCGCCGTTGCCGGGCTCACCATGTTCAGGATCGCATCGACGCCCAGATGGCTGTGTTTCTTGACGGCATATGAGGCGCCCAAAAGCACCAGCCAGGCAAACAGGAAAACCGTCGCCTCCAGCGCCCAGAGAATGTTTGAGTTGAAACCGAACCGGGCAATCACATTGGCAAAGGTGATCAATGTCATGCTGCCCAGAAGAAACGCGATCAGCGTCTCTTCGATCCGGTCCACAAAGCTATGCTTGGTTTGCATTGTCCTGCGTCCCGCTTGTGTTTTGAGTGGATTTTGGTTGCAAAACGGGCGGGCCATTGGCGGCCCGCCCGCTCAAATTTGATCAGGATTTACGCCCTGAAATCAGCCTGCGGCGTTGATCGCCTGCGCTGCGTCGATGTTGTCTTGGCCAACATCGTCAGTGAATTTCTCCCAAACCGGCTTCATGGCTTCAACCCAAGCCAGGCGCTGTTCTGGGGTCAGCTCACGAATGGTACCGCCTGCATCGATGATGGACTGACGCGCCGCTTGGTTCACCGCTTCCGCTTCTTTATTGCGCGTGTGGGTCACCTCTTGGAAGATGGTGATGAACTGGGTACGCACATCTTCTGGCAGGCTGTCGAGCCAGTCGACAGAGGTCACAACCAGATAGTCCAGAATGCCGTGGTTGGTCTCGGTGATGCCGTCCTGCACCTCAAAGAACTTCTTGCCGTAGATGTTGGACCAGGTGTTCTCCTGACCGTCCACAACGCCCTGCTGCAGTGCGCCGTAAACTTCGGAGAAGGCCATCTTCTGCGGGGAACCACCCATGGCTTCCATCTGGGCCACAAGCACGTCAGAGGACTGTACGCGGAACTTCAGGCCGTTTGCATCCGTTGGGGTTTCCAGCGGCACATTTGCAGACATCTGCTTCATGCCGTTGTGCCAGTAACCCAGCCCCTGCAGACCACGGCGCTGCATGCTGTCCAGCATCGCCTGACCTTTGTCAGAGGCTTGGAACGCATCCACGGCCGCGATGTCTTTGAACATGAACGGCAGGTCAAACAGGCGGAACTGTTTGGTGAATTTTTCAAACTTGGACAGCGAAGGCGCGGCCAGCTGCACGTCACCCTGCAGCATCGCTTCCAGCACTTTGTTGTCGTTATAGAGTGTGGAGTTCGGGAAGACCTCCATGCACATCTTGCCGTCCATCTCTTCGTTCACGCGCTTTTCCAAGAGCGACGCAGCAATCCCTTTTGGGTGCTTGTCGGTGTTGGTCACGTGGCTGAATTTGACGACGATTTCGCCATCGTCACAGGCCGCAGCCGCAAAGCTCGCGCCGGTGACAGTCAGGGCCATCGCTGTGGCCGCAGTGGTCAAGAATTTCATATCTTTTTCCTCCCAGATATTCGTTCAAGTGCCGTCAGCGCCCAGAAGTGCTCAAAGCGCTGGATGACAGGACTGTGGCCTTACCGAAGGGACCGCTCAACAATTTCTTGCATATGTCCCCTCTTGAAATTTTTTCATCACAATAACAGATGGTTACCGGAAAAATACCCAATTACCCCGATAGGCGCACTTCAAAAACGTGCGAAATCCCGCACAGGCCAGACAGGGGTTGTGCGGAAAACCGCACAGTTGAGAAAAAGGCTGGGAGCCTTATGAACCGCCAGGTTAACGCGAGTTACGGTGTGAGCGCCCCTCGCAGGCGATTTGCACATTGACGCTCCCCCTGCGCAGCTTAGGCTGGCGGCACCACCATTTTGAACGCTGAAAACCCGATGTCTGATACCGCACCGCGCCCCAAAGGGATCTCGCCGCATTCCCGCCGCCACAATGAAATGCGCAAAGCCGCTTTGGCCGCGCACCCAGAGCTGGCCGCCCTGTCCGGGCCACAGCCTCTGACCGCGCTCGCGTTGCCGGTCTTGCTGGCGGTGCATTGGGGCATCGCTTGGCTGATCTCGGATCAACCGATCTGGGTCATCGGCCTCGCCGCCTTTCTGATCGGGCAACTGGTCTATCACTCCGCCGCTTCGCTGATCCATGAAACCTGCCACAAGCTGGTGTTCCGCGCCGCGGGTCCAAAGCTGGCCTTTGATCTTGGGCTGGAATTCATCCTCACCTCTTACGGCAAACAGCTCACCTATCAGCATCAGCATGTCACCAGCCACCATCCTTTCATCGGCGACTATGACAATGACTATGAGCACGAAGACCTCTGCGCATTGCAGGCGCGCTTTGCCATCGCCAAAACCAGCCCCGCGCTGCAACATGCGCTGACAGTTCTGACGCTCATCCTGCACGCTCTGCCGTTGGGCTCTGTGTTCATCGCCGACAAGATCCTGCCGCCGCTCTATGCTTGGGCCTCTGGCCGCCCGGTGCGCGATCCGCAACCGCGCTTCACCGGCACCTCGCCCGACATGGCCGAAATGCGCCCGTTCATCATCACCTCTGTGATCTCAAATCTCGTGATGCTCGCCCTGCTTGGTCCTTGGGCGCTGCTCTATCACCTCTGGTCCCTGTCCTTTTTCCTCGGCAAACTGGGGGTGACCAACCTTGGCCAATCCCTCACCGAACATCCCGGCGACGATGATGTGAACCCAACGCGCTCGACCTATGGGCCGATCAACTGGCTGCTGTTCAACACCGGCTATCACAACGAGCATCACTCCTTTCCCAATGTCCCATGGACGCGCCTGCCCACCCTGCGCCGCGTGGCCCCGGAGGTGTTTCATGCCGAAGCTGAGCGCAGTTACATTGGCGCGTGGTGGGATCATGTGCGCCATGATTTCACCGCCTCCCGTCGCCTGAAACTGCATGACGAAGATCACCTGACCCGCTGTCAGGGCGGCGAGATCAAACCCGCGGAGTGATTTGCCTCAGCCGCGCAGCATCCCTATACTGCAGCGCAGAAATCACAGCGAGCAGATCTCATGAAACTCTTCGTCGGCCTTGGCAACCCGGGGGCCAAATACGCGCAAAACCGTCACAACATCGGCTTTATGGCGATGGATCAGATTGCCTCTGACCACGGCTTTGCGCCTTTCAAAGGCAAGTTTCAAGGCGCGCTGACCGAAGGGCGACTGGGGCGTGAGAAGGTGCTTCTGCTGAAGCCTGAAACCTTCATGAACCTCTCCGGCCAATCGGTTGGCGAGGCGATGCGGTTTTACAAGCTGACCTCTCAGGATGTGGTTGTCTTTCATGACGAGCTGGATCTCGCACCGGGCAAGCTCAAATACAAAATGGGCGGCGGCCACGCGGGGCACAACGGGCTGCGCTCCATCCATCAGCATATCGGCGAAACCTATGGCCGCGTGCGCATGGGCATTGGCCATCCGGGCCGCAAGGAGCTGGTGAGCGGCTATGTGCTGCGCGATTTTGCCAAGACGGATCAGGATTGGCTTGATGACATGCTGCGTGGCATTTCTGACGGCGCGGCGCATCTGGCCGAAGGGGACACCGCGAAGTTTTCCAATGCGGTAGCCATGCGCCTGAACCCGCCGCGCCCCTCCACCGGCACCAAAGGCCCGAAAGCGGGGGGCAGCCCCGCCCCTGCCAAAGCGGAAACCTCAAAACCCAAGGCAGAGGCCAAGCTCGCCCCCGAAGAGGACAGCCGCAGCCCTTTGCAAAAACTGATGGACAAGTTCTCATGAACGCCCTGAGTGCGGCGTTTTTGGAGCAGGCGGACAGCTGCGACGCCTTGGGCAGCCCGTTTATGGGCCGTCTGCTGCGCATGCTCTCTGCCAACTGGCCCACCGACACCGCACTTGCCAAAAATTGCGCCACCTTTGCGGGCGACATCGGCCCCAAAGGACATAGCCTGCCCCTGCGCATCGCCAGTGGCCTCCATGCGCTGGTGCTGAACCAAACGGATCCGGCGCTGGCAGCGGTCTATCCGCCCCACGCACCGGCGGAGCCAGAGCTGCAAGACAAAGTCCTTGCCGCCCTGCACCGCCATGACGCCTTTCTGTGTGACTGGATCACCAACGCGCCGCAGACCAACGAAGTGCGCCGCAGCGCCGTTCTGATCGCCACGGCGCAGCTGCTGACCGCGCGCTTTGGCCTGCCGTTAAAACTTTCCGAGCTTGGGGCTTCTGCCGGTCTCAATCTGATGTTTGACCAGTTCCACCTCGCAGTGGGTGACGGCTATGGCCCGAAAAGCGACGTGGTGCTGACACCCGACTGGCAAGGCGCGCTGCCGCCACAAGGTGCGCTCTCAGTGGTGGACCGCCGCGGCGTCGACCTGCACCCGCTAAACAGCCATGACCCCGATCACGCGCTGCGGCTTCAGGCCTATCTCTGGGCCGATCAAGCCGAGCGCATCACCCGCACCCGCGCCGCCATTGCCGTGCAGGACGCCGAGGTAGATGCCAGCGACGCGATAGACTGGCTGGAAGCACGCGTTGCCGACCCACAAAGCGGCGCGCTGCATCTGGTCTACTCCACCGTGGCTTGGCAGTATTTTCCTGCAGCGGGCCAGATGCGCGGCACCAAGATCATGGAAGCCGCAGGGGCCAAGGCCACCGAAGCCGCGCCCCTCGCATGGCTGTCCTATGAGGCCGATGACCAGACACCCGGCGCAGCGCTTACGCTCCGCCTTTGGCCCGGTGATGTGACCATAAATCTCGGGCGCGCTGACTTTCACGGCCGCTGGGTGGACTGGCAGGCCCCAGAGAAGCTCACCTAACGTCAGCATTGCAGCCCGGCCCCGCAAGATGCTCAACTTATTTAAAAGGTGAGGCATTTCGGGGAGGAAAAAATGCGCACATTCGGGAAGTGGCTGGGCCGCATATTGCTGATGCTGGCTCTGGCGGCCGTGGCGGTCTATTTTCTCAAACGCGAAGAGATCACTCGGCTTCTGGCGGTGAACTCCCTCTTCTCCGAAGAAAAGATCGTCTCCAACTTCTCCAACATGGACACGCTGTTCCTCACTGCAGACATCGCACAGGGCGACGCAGCGGTCAGCGATTTGCCAAACGGCACCGCGATGCAAATGCCAGCCCGCTTTGACAGCTGGCTCAAAGAGCGTGCCGTAACCAGCGTCGTTGTGCTCAAAGACGGCGCGGTTGTGCATGAGAGCTACCATCAGGACACCGCGCCTGAGGATCTGAAGATCAGCTGGTCGGTGGCCAAATCCTATCTGTCCTCCCTCATGGGGATTGTGCTGGCGGAAGGCCACATCGAGAGCCTTGACGATCCGGTCACCAAATACGCGCCAGTGCTCAAAGGCTCCGCCTATGACGGCGCAACCATCAAGAACGTGCTTCAAATGTCTTCAGGGGTGACTTTCAACGAGGACTATCTGGATTTTCATTCTGATATCAACCGCATGGGCCGGGTGCTTGCATTGGGCGGCACGCTGGACGGCTTCGCCGCAGGCCTCACCGAGACCTTCGTCGCACCCGGCACGCAGTTTCAATATGTCTCGATTGACACCCATGTCATCGGCATGGTGATCCGCGGCGCCACCGGCCGTTCTATCCCCGATCTTCTGGGGGAAAAGATCATCTCCAAGCTCGGCTATGAGCAAATGCCTTACTACGTCACCGATGGCGAAGGCGTGGCCTTTGTCTTGGGCGGTCTGAATATCCGCACGCGTGACTATGCCCGCTTTGGTCAGATGGTCCTGCAAGAGGGCCAATATGGCGGCGAACAGATCGTGCCGGCCGATTGGCTGGCCGCCGCCACCGTGCCCAGCGCCAACACCCAGCCCGGCAAACTGCACTATGGCTATCAGTGGTGGATGCCCAAAGACCCGCGTGAGGGGGAGTTCTTTGGCATCGGTGTTTATGGTCAGTACATCTACATCAACCGCGCTGAGGGCGTGGTGATCGCGGTGAACTCTGCAGACCGGAAGTTCAAGGAAAGCGGCGTCACCGATGGCAATATCGCCCTGTTCCGCGAGATTGCGGAAACCGCTCAGTGACAAAGTGGACGGACGGGGGCTGGCTGCCCCCGCCCCCCCGCGAGTATTTCTGGCAGAATGAAGCCTTAGTGGACTCGCGCGCCTTGCGCTTCCAAGCCAGCCTGAATGTCTGAAATATTGAGCGCATCCAGCGCGCGGTTTTGCTTCACCGCCAGCGCGGCAGCCACGCCTGCCCCCTGCCCGATCACCGCACAGCAGGCCATATTGCGGGTGGCCGCATGGGCGATCTTGTGCCCCGCAGTCGCGCGCCCTGAAATCAGCAGGTTTTTCACCCCCTGCGGCAGCAGGTTGCGGTAAGGCACCTCAAAATAGCGCCCCGTGGTGGGCAGGATCAAAACCCCATAGCCGTCGATGAACTCCGGGAAAATCCCGATGCTGTCTTCAAAGCGCCCCTGCTCACGCACATCCAGCTCGCTCATGGCATAGACCGTGTCCACCTTGCGGGTGTCGCGGATGCCCAAAGTCATGCCGAAGTTTCTGAGGCGCGCGTTCTCACAGCCCGGCAGGAAGCGTTTGAGCGCCTCGATTGCCAGCATGGTCTGGCGGCGGCCTTCGATTTCGCCATAGGTCAGGCTGTCCGGATCGGTGCCATCAATCCCGTCCAGATGGATGAGGTTCATATAGGTCAGCTCGCCGGTGTCATGCATCGCCCCCCAGGTGCCCGCGATGGTGTTCAGATGGGGCGGGATCAGCCCGGCCTCAATCGCCTGCGCAAAGGGTTTGTAGAGGAAGGGGGAGAACATCTGATCCTCTTTGCCGGAGGTTTCGATGTTCCATTCCCCGCCGCCGCCCCAATCGGCGTAGGTCTGCGGATCGGCCTTGATGCCCTCCATAAAGGCGCTTTTGTTCACACCCGCGAGGTGGAACATCACCGAGGCCGCCATCAGATCTTCGCGCGGGGCCATCCGGCAAGGCGCGCCTGCGCGATGCGCCACATCCGCATCGCCGGTGGCATCGATCACCACTTTGGCCAGGATCGCCTCGCGGCCTGCCTTGGATTCGGTGATGATGCCTTTGATCTCATCGCCTTCCATGATCGGGGTCACAAAGGCGCGGTGCAGCATCGGGTGAATGCCCGCCTTCTGCACCATCTGATCTGCCACCAGTTTGAAGCCTTCGCTGTCAATCTCATAGCTCAGGGACTGGCTCTCTGGCACCGCCGCGCCAGCCTCTTTGGCGGCGTCCTCGAACTCTTTGGGGATGCCCATGCTCTCCACGGTCTGTTCGTGGCGATACCAGTGCATGCCTTCCACGCCGACCACAGTGATATTGCCGCCAAAACAGCCAAAGCGCTCCACCAGCGTGACCTCCACACCGGCGCGGGCCGCGGCCAAAGCAGCGGACAAGCCCCCGGGGCCTGAGCCCACAACAAGCACGTCGGTCTCGTGGATCACATCAATCTGGCGGGCGGGTTCGGTAATCTGTTTCATAGGCGCCATGCTTCGCGCAGCCGCTCCGATGGGTCAATTCATTTCTTGAATCGCTATTCAATTTTTCAGACTGCGCATTGCCCCGTGAGCATCACGTATGCAATGCTAACCCCATGATCGAAAAAGACGCTTCCGTAAATGTGCTGGGCGGCACGCTTGCCCCCTGCTCCACCAATCCGGTCACCGGCTTCTTTCGCGACGGTCATTGCAACACCTGCGCACAGGATCAGGGCAGCCACACCGTATGTGCGGTGATGACCGCCGAATTCCTCGCCTATTCCAAATATGTCGGCAACGACCTGTCCACCCCACGACCCGAGTTCAACTTTGCGGGTCTCAAACCCGGGGATCACTGGTGCTTGTGTGCCGCCCGCTTCCTGCAGGCCCATGACGAAGGCTGCGCGCCCAAGGCCAATCTGGCGGCCACCCATCAAAAGGCCCTTGATATCGTGCCTTTGCGCGTCTTGCAGGAACACGCCCTGCCTTGAGACTGTGGCGCCCGTTCTGCCGCGCGCCAAAATGCCCTACATCTTGAGCGATTGACCTGCGCGCGCGAGTTGTGCCACTACTGCGCCTCTGCGCCAGCCCCGCCGTTTTGTCCGGCCAGCAAGCCTGCATTCCCCCAGAGAACACACGCATCAGAAAGGCATTGCCATGGGCTATATCGCTATGAACCGCTTCAAAATCGCCGAGGGCCGCGAAGCGGATTTTGAAGAGGTCTGGAAAGCGCGCGAAAGCCGCCTCAAAGAGCTCAACGGATTTCGTGAGTTTCGCCTGCTGAAAGGCCCAAAGGGCGACGGCTTCACCCTCTATTCCAGCCACGTTCTGTGGGACCAACAGGCTGATTTTCAGGCCTGGACCAAATCGGAACAATTCCGCGACGCCCACCGCAACTCCGGCAACTCCAAAACCGAAGGCGTGATCATCGGCCGTCCGGAATTTGAAGGCTTTGAAACCGTGCTGCACGAGGCCTGAGCGCAAATATTATCGGAGCGCTCACAACCGGGCGCTCCGTTATCCGTTAAGCCTCTTCAGCCAGCAGATCATCCAAGAACAGGCTCATAAGCTGGGCGCGTCCGCTCACCCCCGCCTTCCGGTAGATCGCATTGCACTGTGCCTTGACCGTGCCTTCTGAGGTTTCGCGCAGCCCCGCGATTTCCTGAATAGACAGGCCTTTGATCGAAAACAGCGCCACATCCCGCTCTGCCGGGGTCAGCGCCCATCCGACAAACCGCGCCTCCATGTGATCGCGAAACGCCAGCTGCACCTGCGCAAGCGAGGCCTCCGCCCGTGCCCGCGCCCGCATCGCTTGGCGCAAGGCCACCCCGCCCAAAAGCGCGCCCAGCAACAGCCCCAGCGCCGCGCCGATCTCCAGCATCTCGCGCACTTGCCAGGAAATTGGGGCGGAGCGCGCGCCCACGATGGTCAGCGCGATGTCGCTCAGAAAGAACAGCGCAAACAGGCATTGCAGCCCCAACAGCGCGATCAGCACCCAAGGGGTTTTCAACGCAGCTCTCACGCGACCGCCACCTGGTCAGGAATCCGCGGGTCAGTCATCATCGTCGCCCCCGTCATCATCACCACCATCGTCATCGCCGTCATCATCGTCGCCGCCATCATCGTCACTGTCGTCGTCGCCATCGTCGTCATCATCTGCGTCGTCGTGATCGTCCCCGTCGTGATCGTCGCCGTCGAACCCGCTGTCGTCGTCATTGGCTGCATCTGACGCATCATCGTCGCCGTCATCCTTATCATTGTGCTGACCAAGCACCTGATGCGTGTCGCCCTCTTCTTCCCAGTAGTCGCGCAGGATTTCACCGGTGCGGGGATTGACCACAATCTCGCGCTCCAGCGTGCCGCGATAGGCCTCAATCCGCACCCGTCCCAGCCAGGTGCGTTTGACCTCGATGTTGGTGTAACCCTGCGACTGCAACTGGCGTGTGATGCTGTCCACGCGCTGCTCCGCCAGCGCTGGCGTCGCGCCAAGCGCGAGGCAGATCACCACGATCTTTGCACCAAGTTTTCTATCCGTCATGCACATCACCCGCTGAGGTCGGCACTGCCCACGCCGCGCCGACCCGTTTCCAACTCTCATTTCTCAGACGTCATGTAGCCCAAACCTGCCTGTCAGGCAAAACCCGAACCGTAAAAGCCCATGGTTTTGCCGAAGGTTAGAGGGCAACACGCGCGCGCTCAGGCGTCTTCAGCGTCATCATTGCCGCTGTCGTCATTGCCTGAATCCGCGTCATCATCGCCGTCGTCGTCCCCCTCATCATCATCGTCGTCCCCTTCATCATCTTCATCAGCATCGTCGGCGTCATCCTCATCATCGTCCTCTTCGTCGCGCGCATCCTCGTCATGGTCATCGTCGCCATCGTCCTCATGCTCGTCTTCGTAGTCATCCTCGTCATGATCATCGTCATCGTGGTCATCGTCGTCGTGATCGTCATCCTCATCATCGTCATCATCTTCATCGTCGTCGACATAGGCCGCATGATGCTCAAGGACTTCTTCCGTGGTGGTCGAATAGACCGTTTCGATTTCGATATCGTCGCGCCGCGCCGCCACCGTCAGCTCGCCGCCCTCAATCTCGATTTCCACATCCGTGTAGCCGTTCTCCAGCATCGCTGCGGCCACACGCTCGGCAAAGCTCTGGGCGTGCGCCTGTGAGACAAAGCCAAGCGAGATCAGGGAGGTGGTCAAAAGAATGCGTTTCATAGGTCTTTCTCCTGTATGGGGTCGGCCGCGCCGCCGGTGACGCGGTATGCCCACAGTGAAAGAGCTGGCGGCGTCCCTCTATTGGACGCCGGTTTATGGATCAGGCCATTTGCCTTTGGTTTAGGCGCATAAACTTAGGTTGATGCCCAGCCTGACGCCCTGTTTGCCAAGGCGCGCCTCATCTGGCGCGCGCCGCGCGGGCAACCCGCTCAGAGCACAAACCTGTGCTCATAGGGCGCTTTCCGCTCCCGGCGTGATCCATGCGGCAGGGTCAGGTACTGCGTCTTCGGCATCTTGCCCGACGCGCTGGCCACCACGGTCAGCTGGCAATCCGTGAGAATATACTCAATGTCCTGATAGCCCTGCGCCTGCATCGAGGTGACCACACGCTCCGCAAGCCGCTTGGCGCGATCAAGCCCGGTGTTTTCTGAAATACGCACGCCGATTTGTTCATTGGTCTGTGTCATCTGGCTCTCCTTCCCAGCAGATCGGACAGCTGCTTGCGACCTCAACACCGCATCGCAGCCTGTCTCAAAACCCTAGCAAGTTGTGCCTCAGCGCCAGCACACACCGGAGATCAGCGGCCATCGCTTCCGCATAGCCACCTATACAAAAGAAGAGAGCGCCCCGAAGGACGCTCCAAACTCAAACCACGAGGTCCGCCGGATCAGTCTGCGGTGCGACCTTCGGTGTCAGACATGTCAAAGCCCAGATGACGCGCCACAGTCTGCACGTCTTTGTCACCACGGCCACACATGTTCATCACAATGATATGGTCCTTGGGCATGTCACCTGCGATCTTCATCACATGGGCCAGCGCATGGCTTGGCTCAAGCGCCGGGATGATACCTTCCATCGCACAGGAGAACTGGAACGCCTCCAGCGCTTCTTTGTCGGTGATGGAGACATACTGCGCGCGGCCCGTGTCATTCAGCCAGCTGTGCTCCGGCCCAATGCCCGGATAATCGAGACCCGCAGAGATCGAATAGCCTTCAAGGATCTGGCCATCGTCATCCTGCAACAGATAGGTGCGGTTGCCATGCAGCACTCCCGGGCGGCCACCGGTCAGCGACGCGCAGTGCTCCATCTTCTCATCCACGCCACGGCCCCCGGCCTCAACACCAATGATGTTGACGGATGGATCATCGAGGAACGGGTAGAACAGGCCCATCGCGTTGGAGCCGCCACCAATCGCCGCAATCACAGTGTCCGGCAGACGGCCTTCGCCTTCCTGCTCTGCGAGCTGCCAGCGCACCTCTTTGCCGATGATGGATTGGAAATCACGCACCATCGCCGGATAGGGGTGTGGGCCAGCCACTGTACCGATGCAGTAAAATGTGTCGCGCACATTGGTCACCCAGTCACGCAGCGCATCATTCATCGCGTCTTTCAGCGTGCCACGGCCGGAGGTCACAGGCACCACTTCCGCGCCCAGAAGACGCATACGGAACACGTTTGGTGCCTGACGCTGCACATCATGCGCGCCCATATAGACCACGCACTTCAGGCCAAACTTCGCGCACACCGTCGCGGTCGCAACGCCGTGCTGACCTGCACCGGTTTCAGCAATGATGCGGGTCTTGCCCATACGGCGTGCCAGAATGATCTGGCCCAGCACGTTGTTCACCTTATGCGCGCCGGTGTGGTTCAGCTCGTCACGCTTCAGATAGATCTTCGCGCCGCCCAGCTCTTCGGTGATGCGGGAGGCGAAATACAGCGGGCTTGGGCGGCCCACATAGTGTTTCCACAGATCATCCATCTCGGCCCAGAAGGTCGGATCATCCTTGGCCTTTTCATATTCCGCTTCCAGATCGAGGATCAGCGGCATCAGCGTCTCACTGACAAACCGCCCGCCAAAATCGCCAAACCGGCCGTTTTCATCTGGGCCAGTCATAAAGCTGTTGAAAAGATCGTTGGACATATGCGTCTCTCCTTTGCGTCGCTCGTACCTAAAACGTGCCAACGGAGGAGAGCAAGCGCAAAGCCATTGCAAATCCAAAACCTGTCTTTTTATTCGTGACAAAACCAGGTGACCTGGCGCTACATTCCCGCAAAGCAGACATATACAACCCAAAACCAAACAAGCATTGCAGTTCGCAAATTTACCTCTACCGTCTTGTGTACCGATTATCACAGTACATTTTTGATTGAGAGGAATGATGCTTTACCACTTAAGACACAAAGCCATTTTGGTATTGGCAATGCTCGCGCTGACCGCCTGCACGGTTAGCCTTCTTCCAGACTACAATGAGGAGCTCCACAAGGGCCTCAATGATGCGAATGAAAAGGCACAAACACTTTTCAGCGCGCTGGAAACTGGCGCGACGCCGCAAAATTTCGCAAAGGTAGAAAAGCAATACCATGAAACCATAGGACAATTCTCAGCGCTTTTGGCTCAAGCCAAAACACGGCCACAACCCAATGTCAGCGATACACTGGAAAGGCGGCTAAAACAGATCCCAACAATACAAAAGGCCTGCGCCACGCTGAGCCAAGAGGACGGAGATCCGCCCTGCCTCGGCGTCGTAACGCCTCGCGCTTTGAGTGAAATTGTTGAAACCCTAACAGCGATGCGCGATGGCCACAAAGCCAAAGGCCTGGGATCAGGGACACTCGAATTCCTGATCGGGGACTATGCGCTCTCAATTGAGCAGGCGCTGACCGTTGAGACCGCATTGCAATAATATATTGGAGTACAACAATGACAACTGAAGATATGGAAGCATTGGCAGCTCAAATCCTGAGCGCGTTGCAAGGCGCACTTTCCGATGGATGGGATCAGATCGACGCATTTCACAAGTCGCAAAGCGAAAAGCTCACGCGGCAGGCCGCGCTGTTGGTGCAAATCAGAATCTCTGGCGAGCTGAAAGACAGCCCGGAGATGTTCGACTTCATGATCGAACAGCTTCAAGACAAGGTCGAGAATTTTGCCATTGCTGTTGCAAACCTCACCGTCCTGACACTGCAAAACGCTTGGAACGCCTCCGTCGAAGTGATTTGGGGCGCAATCAACGCGGCTTTAGAAGGCGCCAGCCTGCCTGCATTGCCGATTCCCGAGGGTCGGTGAATCGTAATTCATGACGGGGCGGCACATTCTGTCAGAAACACGCAATAAGGTGCGGCGTTATACCACGCCCAGCGCCGCACCCATAAACGCGCGGATCATGCCGATATCCTTCACACCGGGCGCGCTTTCCACACCGGAGGAGAGGTCCACCTGCCGCGCGCCGGTCATCCGGATCGCCTCAGCCACATTGTCGACCGTCAGGCCACCGGCCAGCAGCCAAGGGCAAGGCCAGTACTTCCGGTTCACCAGCCGCCAGTCAAAGGCCAGCCCATTGCCGCCTGGCAAGACCGCATCTTTGGGGGCTTTGGCATCCACCAGCAACTGATCTGCGACGCTGCCGAAGGCATCAATCTGCGCCACATCCGCCGCCTCAGCGATGCCAATCGCCTTGATCACCGGCAGGCCAAAGCGCGCTTTGACCTCGACCACCCGCTCAGGGGTTTCTTTGCCGTGCAGCTGCAGGAAATCGAGCGGCACCTTGTCGACAAGCTCTTCCAGAAAAGCGTCGTCCACATTCACCACAAGCCCCACTTTGCCCACACCCACAGGCGTCGCAAGACACAGCTCACGCGCCCGCTCAAAATCCACATAGCGTGGCGATTTGGCAAAAAAGTTGAGACCGATATAGGCCGCGCCCGCCTCAGCCGCCGCGACCACATGCTCAGGCTCTTTCAGCCCGCAAATCTTGACCCGAATATCCATGAGACCGCCCTACCGCAGTTGCCATGCAAAGCAAAGGGTTCAGCTTGCCTCATCCAGCAGCGCCAGAACTTCGTCTTTCTTTTCAGCCTCACGGCCTTTCAGACGGCGCACTTCGCGTTTGGTCTGGTGCAGCTCTCGCTCCGCTTTGGTCTTGTCAGACCGCATGCGGTGCTCCCGCATCCACTCCCAGACAAAGCCGACCAGCAGACCGACCACAATTGCCCCGAGGATCACGAGGAACAAAGGCAATTCGATGCTGTGGTTGAGCCCCGCCAGATCGCTCAATGCTTGTGGCAAGAGCGTCAGCGTGACGAGATCCCGATTGGCCAGCGCCACCGAGATGAGTGCGGCGCCAAGGGCGCCGAGAAAGGCATAGCGAATGTAGCGCATGGCTTACTTTCCGTTTAGTCGGTCCCGCAACAACTTGCCGGTCTTAAAGAACGGCACGTGCTTTTCTTCTACGTCCACCGACTCCCCCGTGCGCGGGTTGCGCCCGGTGCGGGCCTCGCGCTGTTTTACGGAAAAAGCGCCAAAACCGCGCAGTTCCACGCGGTCTCCCCGGCTCATGGCTTCGGTGATTTCGTCAAATATGGTGTTTACAATGCGCTCAACATCGCGCTGAAACAAATGAGGATTTTCGTCTGCAATTTTTTGAATCAATTCCGAACGGATCATCGGTGTCTATCTCCCTGAGGGCGTGCAGGTCTTACCGCGTGCATCTCTCTGACTATAGGAAGAAAGCGGCTCAACGGAAACGGAAACCCGATGCCCGATGGTGGAAAACCGCTCAAATCCACAGAAATTGCATGGTCAGGCCGCTATTTCTGACAGTTTCCAACAAAGCGCAAGCCCCCTTTTGACACCCACCCTCTGCCGCAGCGCGGCAAGAACCCTTTGATTCGCAACAGAAAGCCGCGCTTTCCGCAGGGTTACCCTCTTCTGCGATAAAGCAGAGGTGATCGTAGTTTAATGCATGCGCGCCTTGATCCGCCGCACCATCCACCAAACCAGCGCCACCACCACCGGGGTCAACATGGCCGTCATCATGCCCTTGCTCAGGCCCAATGGCCCCGCCAGCGGGTAAACCACATATCCGGCCAGTGACACCGCGTAATAGCTGATCGCCACAACCGACAGCCCCTCCACGGTCTCCTGCAACCGCAGCGCGAGGTCCGCGCGCCGGTCCATGCTGGCCAGCAAAGCTTGGTTTTCCGCCGAACGGGCGACCTCCACCTTGGTGCGCAACAGCTGCGCCGCCCGCCCCACGCGCTCCGCCAAAGATTGCAAGCGGCTCTGGCTGTGCTTCACCGTCCGCATCGCCGGGTCATAGCGCCGCGTCATAAACTCGCGAAACGTCTGCCGCCCCTGAAACCGTTCCTCCCGCAGCACATCAATCCGCTGAAACACAATCGTTTCATAGGCCCCGGTGGCCCCAAACCGGAAAGAGGTGTCCGCAATCAGACGCTCCAGATCACCGGACAGCTCCAGCAGGCTTTGCAGCGTCGCCGCCGCGTCCCCCTCCTCACTGCGCAACCGCCCCATCAGACGCCCGGCATCCGCCTCCAGCGCCCCCAGCTCTCCGGAAATGGCCTTCACCCGGAAATAGCCCAGCATCGACATGCACTTGTAGGTCTCAATCTCGCACAAGCGCTGCACCACACGGCCCACACGGCGCGCGCCCGTATCCGGCGCCACAAAAACCGCCATGCACTGATGCCCATTGGCCGCGATGCGAAAATCAGTCGCCACCACGCAGGAGCCATCCAGCACATAGTTCATCGCCACCGCTTCCTGCAAAAACCAGCTGTCGATCTGTGTATTGATCTCGGCCTCATCGGGCATCGGCGCCACACGGATCATCGCCGAGGTCACCCGCTGCCCCGGCGCAGCCGCAAGCCAATCTGTTGGAAACACATCAAAATCCACAGGATCAAACGCCCGCGCGCTCAGCTGTGGCAGAAACACCGTATAGGTCACAAACTCCGCATGCTGCTCCCACTTCAACGTGTCCCGCCCGATCTGACAAGTGAAATGGGTCGCCTCCGGATTGGGATGCGCCACGCCAAACCGGTCCAGCAAATCAATCAGATGGGCCCGCGCGGCGTCCCCCCCGGTGCCCAGATGATCCGGCGCAATCCGCCACGCCACAAAAACCGCGCGGCAAGGTACATCCAAAGTTGGAAACGGGCGCGCATGCAGCTCATTGGCAAGCTTGTAGCGCAAAGGGTCGTCCTTGATCGGCGTCATAGCTGGCTCCGTGTGACAGTCGGCGCACTATACGACAGAAACCCAATACATCAATTATTCTTTTATTTCAGCATGTTACGTGAATACCGCGGTATACAAACCGGCTATCCCCTTGATTTGGACATGTTTTGCCGCGGCCGAAGACACCAAGCCACGCTGGGAGCCTTCCACCAACGCATATTCGCAAACAGGTTTTGCCGCTCAGGCCGCAGGCGCCGCCGGCTCCCAAAGCTCAATCGGATTGCCTTCGGGATCATGAATGCGGGCAAATTTACCCACCTCGCTGTCCCAGTCCGGATGGGTCTCCACCGCAATCCCCGCCGCCTCCAACTGCGCCGTCATGGCCGCCAGATCATCCACACGAAAGTTGATCATCCACTGCTTTTCGTCATTGCCGAAATAATCTGTGTCCTGCGCAAAGGGCGCAAACACCGTAAACCCCTCTCGCTGTTTCCAGGGCATGGGATTGAGCTGGTTCACCCCCAGATGAGCCTCATACCACGCTCCCAATGCCTCAGGGTCCCGCGCCCGAAAGAACACGCCGCCTATGCCATTCACCTTTTCCATGATGCACCTCCTGTCAGGAGGATAGCGCTGATTGCTCCCCACTTGGCAAAATAAAACCTATAGATGAAACCGATTGAGGGTAGTTCGCCCAAATTATTGCCGCATTCTCTTGCAATAAGGGCGACGTTATACCCGAATGAAAGTTGGTAGCCTCCATGCCTCCCACCCCAGAACCCTCGACAAACGCTGCAGAATTCCTTCAAGAAATTCAGGGAAAGTATGTATACCGCACGTGGTTTAGACGATTTAACCTATGTTTGTTCTTGCTACTTGGCTTGAGCGGCCCAGGCATGGGTATTGAGTTGGTCTTAGATCCTCCAGATTCGATCTATCAACGCGCAGAGCAATTCCTCATCGCAACCGGCTGCCTGTTGTTCGCCGGGATCCTTTTCGTCCAATACCGAAAATTCCGCGAGATTGTGGTCGATAGTACTGGCCTCCGCATCGAGCCTCTGGGCCTATACATTGCTGCGGACCAAATAGAAGAAATTAGCTGGGCAGAGAAATATACGGGAAACGGAGGGCACCTAAAGATGAAGTTAAAAGAGCCGCGCCTTCTTTTTTATATTGGAGCATGCTCCTTCGGGAGTACGGCAACCGTTGGGTTAAACCCGCAAGTTCTTAGGACAGAACAGAGTACGTAGACCTGTTTCGCCTACCCCTCTGGAAGATCAGAACAAACATCCACTTACAACGCGCACGCTCGCTTCCGCCCCGCATTCTCATTCCCCAAATATCCCCGCCGGAGGCATTCTATAGCGCGGCGCAGAGCAGCCAAAAGAAAAGGCGCCCCAACCGGAGCGCCTTCCCTATCTTCACTGCCTTAATTGATCACTCAATCATCGTCAGTAGCTTGTCCAAGCTCGCCTTCGCGTCACCATAGAACATCCGGGTGTTCTCTTTGAAGAACAGTGGGTTCTCGATGCCGGAGTAGCCGGTGCCCTGACCACGCTTGGAGACAAACACCTGTTTCGCTTTCCAGCATTCCAGAACCGGCATGCCTGCAATCGGGCTGTTCGGATCTTCTTGGGCTGCCGGGTTCACGATGTCGTTGGAGCCGATCACGATGGCCACATCCGTTTCCGGGAAGTCATCATTGATCTCATCCATCTCCAGCACGATGTCATAAGGCACTTTCGCTTCCGCCAGCAGCACGTTCATGTGGCCTGGCAGACGGCCTGCAACCGGGTGGATCGCAAAACGCACGTTCTTGCCTTTGGCGCGCAGACGACGGGTCAGCTCCGCCACATTCTGCTGCGCCTGCGCCACCGCCATGCCGTAGCCCGGGATGATCACAACGCTGTCTGCGTCATCCAGCGCTGCCGCCACACCGTCGGCCTCAATCGCGATCTGCTCACCTTCCACTTCCATGGCCGGACCGGATGCGCCACCAAAGCCGCCCAGGATCACCGACACAAAGGAGCGGTTCATCGCCTTACACATGATGTAGGACAGGATCGCACCCGAGGAGCCCACCAGCGCACCCACAACGATCAGCAGGTCGTTGCCAAGGGAGAAGCCGATCGCCGCTGCCGCCCAGCCGGAGTAACTGTTCAGCATGGAGACAACCACCGGCATGTCCGCGCCACCGATGCCCATGATCAGGTGGTAGCCGATGAACAGCGCCGCGATGGTCAGGATCAACAGCGGGAAGATGCCACCGGAGTTCAGGTACCAGATCAGGCAGAGCAGCGAGAGCGCCGCCGCACCGGCGTTCAGCATGTGGCCACCGGGCAGTTTTTCGGCTGCAGAGGTCACACGGCCAGACAGCTTGCCATAGGCGATCACGGAACCGGTGAAGGTCACCGCACCGATCCACACACCAAGGGACAGCTCAACATAAAGGATGTTGATTTCCGCCGCAGACTTCTTGGCGATCAGCTGGCCAAAGGCGCCCAGCTCTTTCACCGCGTCGCCGCCAGCCGCCACAGCTGCCGCCGCGTTGCCGATCTCAAAGTGCGCGTTGAAGCCCACAAACACAGCCGCCAGACCAACCAGCGCGTGCATGCCAGCCACCAGTTCCGGCATCTGGGTCATCTCGACCTTGGACGCCAGCTGATAGCCGATCAGGCCACCACCGATGATCAGCGGCACCGACAGGAGCCACAGACCGGAACCCGGGCCGATGAGGGTTGCAAACACCGCCAGCGCCATGCCGACAATGCCATACCACACAGCGCGTTTCGCGCTTTCCTGATTGCTCAGACCACCCAGAGAGAGGATGAAAAGGACAGCGGCAACAACATAGGCCGCAGTAGTAAATCCAATCATGGTTCTCTACTCCTTAGGATTTCTGGAACATGGCGAGCATGCGCCGTGTCACGAGGAAACCGCCGAAGATATTGATCCCGGCCATGAAAACAGAGAGCGCCGCGAGCAGGATCACGAGGAAGCTCCCCGATCCGATCTGCATCAAAGCACCCAGAATGATGATCGACGAAATCGCGTTTGTGACCGCCATCAGCGGGGTGTGCAGGCTGTGCGCCACGCCCCAGATCACCTGGAAGCCCACGAAACACGCCAGAACAAACACGATGAAGTGCTGCATGAAGCTTGCCGGGGCCACCAGACCAACGAGCAGCATCAGCGCGCCACCCACACCCAGCAGGGTCACCTGCTGTTTGGTCTGCGCTTTGAACGCCGCCACTTCTGCCGCGCGCTTCTCTTCCGGGGTCAGCTCCGGCACCACCTCTTTGGGCTTGGCCGCAATCGCCTGCACCTTCGGAGGGGGCGGTGGGAAGGTGATCTCACCTTCAAAGGTCACGGTCGCACCACGGATCACATCGTCTTCCATGTTGTGGTTGACCTGGCCGTCCTTCTCAGGGGTCAGATCGGCCATCATGTGACGGATGTTGGTCGCATAAAGGCTGGAGGACTGTGCCGCCATCCGGCTTGGGAAGTCGGTGTAGCCCACAATGGTCACGCCATTGTCGGTCACAACCTTCTCATCCGCCACGGTGCCTTCCACGTTGCCGCCGCGCTCTGCTGCGAGGTCAACAATCACGGACCCCGGCTTCATCGCCTCAACCATATCCTTGGTCCAAAGGATCGGTGCTGCGCGGTTCGGGATCAGCGCGGTGGTGATCACGATGTCCACTTCCGGGGCCAGCTCGCGGAACTTCGCCAGCTGCGCTTCGCGGAATTCATCAGACTGCACAGAGGCATAGCCGCCGGTGGCCGCGCCATCCGCCTGCTCTTCCTCAAAGTCGAGATAGACAAACTCGGCGCCCATGCTCTCAACCTGCTCCGCCACTTCGGGGCGCACGTCAAACGCATAGGTGATCGCGCCGAGGCTGGTGGAGGTACCAATCGCGGCCAGACCGGCCACACCGGCGCCCACAACCAGCACTTTGGCTGGTGGCACTTTACCTGCAGCGGTCACCTGACCGGTGAAGAATCGGCCAAAGTTGTTGCCCGCCTCGATCACCGCGCGGTAACCCGCGATATTGGCCATGGAGGACAGCGCGTCCATCTTCTGGGCGCGGCTGATACGTGGCACCATTTCCATGGCGATCACATTGGCGCCCTTGGCTTTGGCTGCTTCCATGCCCTCTTCATTGCCCGCAGGGTTGAAGAAGGAGATCAGCGTTTTGTCGCTGGTCAGACGCTTGAGTTCGGTCGCATCGGGCTGACGCACCTTGGCAACAATATCGACCTCTTTCCAAAGGCCTGCCGCGGTTTTGATAACCTCGACACCCGCCGCCTCATAGGCCGCATCGGAAAACCCTGCACCTGCGCCTGCACCACTTTCGATGGCACAGTCGTAGCCCAGTTTCTGGAGCTGCTTGGCCGAGTCCGGAGTCATCGCGACCCGGTTTTCGCCCTCAAACACCTCTTTTGGTGTACCTATTTTCACCTTTCTTATCCCCCTTAAGAGTCAGAGCAATAATGTTTCACGCAGAACATGCTGCACTTGCATAAAGTTTTAACGCCACCTTTTATGCTGCACAAGCAAACAGGGGCGTCTGATCTTGCTGCGACGCAACGGCATCACAGCCACCGACGCGTTTTTTCGCAGTATTTCGCGAAATCCATGCGGAATTGACGGCGCAGCCCGTTTTCTTCCGGGATCACAAAGCGCCGCTCCAGCATCCAAAGGAACAGCGGCACCAGCGGCAAAGACAACACCGCATCCCAATACAGGATAAACCCCGTCAGAATGCACATGTCCGCCAGATAAATCGGATTGCGCGAGCGTTTGAAAATCCCGCTCTGCACCAGATGGGCCGGCGTGTGATGCGGGTGCACCGTGGTCTGATGGCGGCGCATCTCCGCAAGCGCCAACACAATCAGCACGCCACCGCCGCCCACCAGCAGCCCGCCAAGCAGGTCTGCCCACACCGGGCCAAAGCTCAATCCGAAAGAGAAATGTCGCGCCTGAATCCAAGCAATCAGCAGGGCCAACACAAGCCAGACCGGCGGCAGGTCAAAAAACAGCCGTCTTGCGGTCGTTGTCATGCACAGGCTCCTCATACTGGCTTGCGACGCTTCGTGCGTCTGGATCCGACGCAAAAGCGTCCACTTCGGTTTAGCGATGTCTGGCGTCGGCGCAACGAAACAAAATGCCACAAGCCCCAAAAAGGACAGAATGTCTGCTGTTTTCAACGAAGTGAAACGTAAACCGCACAAATTTCTGCAGAATCGCGCTGCCGTTCCGGCGCTCTGCACCAAATGACGGCGCGGCGTTTGCGGGCGGCACGCTTGTCTGCCCTCCTCAGCCCGCTAGTCTCCTTGGCAAATCGTATGAGGGAGGCATCACAATGTCACTGCAAGGAAAACACGCATTGGTCACCGGCGGCGGCACCGGCATCGGGCTCGCCATCGCCAAAGCACTCGCGGCTGAGGGCGCGCAGGTCACCATCACCGGGCGTCGTCTCAATGTGCTTGAGGAGGCCGCCACCGAGGGCCTGCACCCGCTTGCCATGGATGTCGCAGAAGAATCCTCTGTGGTCGAAGGGGTTGCCGCCGCCGTGGCCGCACGCGGGCCGATCCAGATCTGTGTGGCCAACGCAGGCATCGCCGAGGGCCGCGCGCTGCACAAAACCGATATGGAATTTTGGCGCAAGATGATGTCCATCAACATTGATGGCGTCTTTCTCACCATACGCGAGAGCCTCAAATCCATGACCCAGACCGACTGGGGCCGGGTCATGGTGATTTCCTCCATCGCGGGTCTGCGTGGCCTGAAGGGCGCGCCAGCTTATTCCACCACCAAACATGCGGTGAACGGGATGATCAAATCCTTGGCTGCGGACTATGCAACCAAGCCGATCACCTTCAATTCGATCTGCCCGGCCTATGTGGAAACCGCCATCATCGACCAGAACATCGAAAGCATCATGGCGCGCACCGGCTGCACCGAGGAAGAGGCCCGTCACATGATGGTCGGCGTCAATCCCCATGGCCGCCTGATCACCCCGGAAGAGGTCGCCCACTCCGCGCTCTACCTCTGCTCCGATTTCGCGGATTCGATCCGTGGTCAGATGATTCAGGTCTCCGGCGGCGAAGTCTGATAAACAAAGGGCGCGCCCACCGCTGGGCCCGCCCTCCTCAATAAAGTTCCGTGCGGGTCAGCCCGCTTCAAGCGCGCTGGCGCAGCGCACGCAATTGCGCCCGTCTTTCTTGGCCTGATAGAGCGCGCGATCTGCGGCGTTGATGATGTCCTGCAACAGCGGCCCATGGTTGCTAAAGCTGGCAACCCCAATCGAAATCGTCACCGGCGGCAGCTCCCCTGCCCCGTAGCGCACCGTTGTTTCCTCGACAGCGCGGCGCAATTCATCTGCCACTCCGTAGGCCTCTTCGGCCGCCACATTGGGCAGCAGCACCGAAAACTCCTCGCCGCCAAAACGACACGGCGTCGCCCCTTCCGAGAACATCTCATGCATTTTGTCGGCAATGGCGCGCAGCACCATATCACCGGCATCATGGCCGTGGTTGTCGTTGAAGGATTTGAATTTATCCGCATCAAAAGACAACAGCGAGAAATCCGTGCGCTTGCGCGCCGCCATGCTGGCTTCGGTGCGCATCGCCTCAAGGAAATAGCGGCGGTTGTACAGCCGGGTCAGCGAATCCCGCGTGCTCTGGTCATGCAGCTCATCTCGCAGTTTCACGTTGGCAATCGCAAGGCTGATGTGCTCCCCACACTGCAGGGCAAATTCATAGCCCTGCTTGACCTCAACCTCTGACGCCCCTTTGGGATAGACCACATGCATCAGCCCCACGGTGTCACCATGGGCCACAATCGGCACACAAAGGGAGTTGTCGACTTTGCTGTCTCTGGGATGATCACTCACATGGCTGCACTGCAGCCCAAGACCCGACGCGTCATAGCGATAGCCCCGCCCGCGACGCAGGGCCCAACAACTGTCTGGCGCAATATGCTCATGCACCTCGCCACCGCCCCACACACAGGCTCCGTCCAGAACGTCCCGCGAGTTGGAATAAAGATAAAGCTCCCCAGCCGTGTCCGGCAGCAGCTTGGTCATAAACTGGGTGACCACCTCAAACAGCTCTGAAAGAGATTTGCAGCTCTGCAACCACTCATCCAGATCCCCAAGAAGCTTGGCCTCCTCGCGCCAGGCCTGCTCCTTGGCAAGCATCTTCAGCGCCTTGGTCTCCGCTCTCTCTGCCGTCTTCTTGGCCTCAACCAGATCGGCAGCGTCTTTGCGAAACTGGGTCACATCCGTGAATGTCACCACATATCCGCCCCCCGAAATCGGCCGCGCAAAGGAGGAAATGACCTTGCCCGACGGCAGGCTGCGATCAAAGCTGAAGGGCTGGCCGGACTTAAACTTTGCCTGCGCCTCTTCTTTGCTCTCCGCCGTAATGACCTGCAACCTGACCGCTGTCTCCAGAAAAGCCTCGCGTTTCATCCCGATATGCAGATCCGTCGGGTTCAGCTCCAGAACCACAAAGATCCTCTCATTAAACATCAAGCAGTTTTCGTCGCTGTCCCAGACAACGATTCCCTGCTCCATCTTGTTGAGGATCTCCAGCATCTGCTCGCGCCGGATCACATCTGTATTTACTGATCTTTCGGCCATGAGTGGCGCGCGTTGTTCAAGCATGGCCCGGTCCTTGCTGGTCTTTTAAAGTCAGACCAACACTAGGCATTAAATTCTTGAAACGGCGCTAAGTTCAGCGCTCTAAATTTCTGAAAATTGTATTAATGGCGGGCCGCAGCTGCGCCACCAGCCGGTCGAAATGACGTCTCGGTGTCGGCGCATTAAGGTTTTTAAGCCCCCAAATTCGCACCTACGCAATACCACCGCGATACAGACGCGATACCGACGTTCAAAACAGGCGGAATCCAGCGTTAACCTTTGCGCAAAATCAGGCGGATTTCAGAACCGGCCGCGCTTCTTTCTTAGCAGCCCAAGCACGGACGGCCTCGCCAAAGGCCTCAAACAACGGGCGGCTCACAGGGTCAACGCCCGCCTCCCACTCCGGATGCCATTGCACGGACATGGTGAACCCCGGCGCGCCATCGATATAGATCGCCTCCGGTGTGCCATCAGGGGCGTAACCATCTATGATCACACGGTTTCCGGCGCGTTTGATGCCTTGACCATGCAGCGTATTGGTCATCACTTCCCGCGCGCCCATCAGCTTATGAAACGGCCCATCCTCGCTGAAGGTCACGATATGGCGCAGGGCAAACTTCTCTTCCAGCGTCCCATCCGGAGGCATCCGGTGATTGTCCCGCCCGGGAAGATCGCGGATTTCGGGGTAAAGACTGCCACCCATGGCAACATTAACCTCTTGAAATCCCCGGCAAATTCCAAAAAATGGTTGTCCGCTTTCCACACAGGCCCGCACCAAGGGCAGCACAATCGAATCCCGCGCCCGGTCAAACGCACCATGCGCCTCCGTGGCCGCTTCGCCATATTCTTCTGGATGAACATTGGGTCTGCCACCGGTCAGCAGAAACCCATCACATGTGGCCAGCAACTCCTCCACTGAGAGGTAGCGCGGGTCCGCTGGGATAAGCAGTGGCATGCAGCCCGAAACCATTGAAACTGCTTCGGAATTCATGGATCCGCCAGCATGTGCCGGATACTCGTCATTGATAAGGTGGTGGTTTCCGATAATCCCGACGACAGGACGCGTCATGTAGGCCTCTTTGTCTTGCTGCGCAGCTCAACATAGGCGCTGCGCAGCTCAAGAGAAAGCCCCGATCAGATTTCGCCGGTCAATCCAACCGCATCGATGCCTGCCATTGCAGCAATTGCATCATTATCAGACGTGTCGCCGGTCACGCCCACAGCACCGATCACAGCGCCTTTTTTGTCGCGCAGCAGAACGCCACCCGGCACAGGCACAACCTGACCGCCATAAACGCCGTTTACTGCCGCCATGAAATAGGCCTGCTGCTCGGCACGCGCCATCTGTGCGGTGCCCGCCATGCCCAACATCACGGCGCCGTATGCTTTGCCGTGTGCGATGGCAAAGCGTCCGGGCGCTGCGCCGTCTTCGCGTTCAAACGCCTGCACGTGGCCGCCAGCGTCCAGAACCACAACGGACAGTGGCTTGAGTTCCATTTCACGGCCTTTTTCCAAGGCCTTACGGATGATTGTACGCGCGCGGCGCAGAGAGATTGTCATGGTGTTTCCTTCCCATAAAGAAAGGTCAGGGCATGGCCCTGACCTTGAATTTTATGCTTGTGCCTTAAGTTCCAGGCGCCGCGCATGCAGCACTGGCTCGGTGTAACCCGATGGCTGCACACGTCCTTTGAAGACCAGATCACATGCCGCCTGGAATGCCACGCCGTCAAAGCCCGGCGCCATCGCCACATAGAGCGGATCATTGGCGTTCTGCGCGTCCACAACGGCCGCCATCTTCTGCATGGCTTCCATCACCTGCTCCTGAGACACGATGCCCTGGTGCAGCCAGTTTGCCAGACCCTGGCTGGAGATACGGCAGGTTGCACGGTCTTCCATCAGGCCAACATTGTTGATGTCCGGAACCTTGGAGCAGCCGATGCCCTGATCAACCCAGCGCACAACGTAGCCCAGGATGCCCTGTGCGTTGTTTTCGACTTCCGCCGCGATCTCTTCTTCGGAGAGGTTTTGCCCGTCCATCACAGGAATGGTCAGCAGATCATCCAGCGTGCCACGTGCGCCACCAGCTTTCAGCTCGTCCTGACGCGCCAGCACATCAACTTCGTGGTAGTGCGTGGCGTGCAGCGTGGCTGCGGTTGGCGATGGCACCCAGGCGCAGTTCGCGCCGGATTTCGGATGGCCGATCTTCTGCTCCAGCATCGCGCCCATCAGATCCGGCATGGCCCACATGCCTTTACCAATTTGCGCCTTGCCCTGCAGACCGCAGGCCAGACCGATGTCCACGTTGCGATCCTCATAAGACAGGATCCAAGGGGTGGTCTTCATCTCGCCTTTGCGCAGGAAAGCGCCTGCTTCCATCGAGCTGTGGATCTCGTCGCCGGTCCGGTCAAGGAAGCCGGTGTTGATGAAGGCCACACGGGACTTTGCCGCGCGGATACATTCTTTGAGGTTGGCCGAGGTGCGGCGTTCCTCATCCATGATCCCCATTTTCACCGTGTGACGCGGCAGACCAAGCACATCTTCGACCTTCGCAAAAATACGGTCAGAGAAGGCAACCTCTTCGGGGCCGTGCATCTTTGGCTTCACGATGTAGACCGAGCCATGCACCGAGTTGCCGCCCTCTTGCTTCAGGTCGTGCATCGCGATCAGCACAGTGACCAAAGCGTCCATCAGGCCTTCGCCAATCTCGTTGCCGTCGCGATCCAGAATGGCAGGGTTGGTCATGAGGTGGCCAACGTTGCGCACCAGCATCAGCGAGCGACCTTTCAGAACGCTTTCCGCACCGTTCGCTGCGGTAAAGGTCACGTCACCATTCAGCACACGTGTGAAGGTTTTGCCGCCTTTGGCAACCTCTTCTGCGAGGTCACGTTTCATCAGGCCAAGCCAGTTGCCATAGGCGACAACCTTGTCTTCCGCATCCACACAGGCCACGGAATCTTCGCAGTCCATGATGGTGGAAAGCGCGCTTTCCAGCGTGATGTCGTTGATGTTGGCCGCGTCGGTTGCGCCAATATTGCCGGTCGGATCGATCTCGACGATGACGTGAAGGCCGTTGTTTTTCAGCAGGATACGCGACGGTGCTGAGGCATCGCCAACGTGACCGGCAAATGCGCCAGCATCTTTCAGCGCAGGCTGCAGAGCACCTTCGACAACGCTCAGTGCGGAGACATCGCTCCAGGAGCCTTCGGCCAGAGGCACGGAGCGGTCCAGGAAGTCACGGCCCCAAGCGATCACACGCGCACCGCGTTCCACATCATAGCCGCCACCGGCAGGCAGATCGCCCATCGCATCGGTGCCATAAAGCGCATCATAAAGACTGCCCCAACGCGCGTTTGCTGCGTTCAGTGCAAAGCGTGCATTGGTGATCGGCACCACCAGCTGCGGGCCGGGAATCGCCGCGATCTCAGGATCGACATTGCCTGTCTCAACCGCGAAATCCGCGCCTTCCGGCACCAGATAGCCGATCTCGGTCAGAAACGCTTTATAGGCTTCGGCATCATGCGCTTGGCCTTTGTGAGCCAGATGCCAGTCATCCAATTTCTGTTGGATTTCTTCGCGTTTTTGAAGCAACGCGCGGTTCTCAGGACCAAAATCATGCGCAAGCGCACTCAGCCCTCCCCAAAAGGTATCCTCCGCAACATCCGTCCCCGGCAACGCTTGATTTACAATGAAATCATAGAGTTCCTGCGCAATTTGCAGCCCGTGTTTCTCCACCCGATCGGTCATCGCGGCTCTCCGTTTGGCTTGTGATGACCCCCAATTAGTGCATGGGTTTCCGATAGGCAACAAAATTGGTTATCTTTTTTTACCAAAGATATTTTCAGGCAAAGCCAAACAGTCGACCCGCCTCCGCGCTCAAATCCAATACACTCTGCCCTTGCAGGCAGCTACGGATGGATTACACCAAGAGCTACTCAATGGATGGAGAGCCCCATGAAAGACGCCGCGCCGCAAACGATCTACCTGAAAGACTACACGCCTTTTGGCTTTATCGTGGACAGCGTCGCGCTCACGTTCCGCCTGCACCCAACGGCGACACGTGTTCTTTCCAAAATCCGGTTCCGTCCAAATCCGGATGCAACAGACAGCCGTTTTTTCCTACATGGTGAACAACTTAAGCTGATCTCGGCCAAAGTTGACGGCACTGAGATTACGCCACGCACTGTCGAGGGGGGCATTGAGGCAGACGTGCCAAATGCGCCTTTCACTTGGGAAGCCGAGGTCGAGATCAACCCACAGGCCAACACCGCCCTTGAGGGGCTTTACATGTCAAACGGCATGTACTGCACCCAATGTGAGGCCGAGGGTTTCCGCAAGATCACCTACTACCCCGACCGCCCCGATGTGATGTCCACCTTTGATGTGCGGATCGAGGCAGACGGCGACAACACACCGGTCATGCTGTCCAACGGCAATGGGGCAGAAAGCGGCGCAGGTTTTGCAAATTGGACAGACCCTTGGCCCAAACCCGCCTATCTCTTTGCCTTGGTCGCCGGCGATCTCATCGCGCATGAAGACAGCTTCACCACCATGTCCGGCAAACCGGTCAAGCTGGCCATCTGGGTGCGTCCGGGTGACGAGCACAAATGTGCCTTCGGTATGGAAGCACTCAAAAAATCCATGACCTGGGACGAAGAGGTCTATGGCCGCGAATATGATCTTGATGAGTTCAACATCGTCGCGGTGGATGATTTCAACATGGGCGCGATGGAGAATAAGGGGCTGAATATCTTCAACAGTTCCTGCGTGCTGGCCTCCCCGGAAACCGCAACCGATGGCAATTTTGAGCGCATCGAAGCGATCATCGCCCATGAGTATTTCCACAACTGGACAGGCAACCGCATCACCTGCCGCGACTGGTTCCAACTCTGCCTCAAAGAAGGTCTCACCGTGTACCGCGACGCCCAGTTCACCGCGGACATGCGCTCTGAGCCAGTCAAACGGATCGACGACGTCATCGCCCTGCGCGCGCGCCAGTTCCCCGAGGATCAAGGGCCTCTGTCCCATCCGGTGCGTCCAGAAAGCTTTCAGGAAATCAACAACTTCTACACCGCGACCGTGTATGAAAAAGGCGCCGAAGTCATCGGCATGCTCAAAACACTGGTTGGGGATGAAGCCTACGCCAAGGCGCTGGATCTCTATTTCGACCGCCACGATGGTCAGGCCTGCACCATTGAGGACTGGATCCAGGTGTTTGAAGACAGCACAGGCCGTGATCTGAGCCAATTCAAACTGTGGTACTCCCAATCCGGGACACCAGAAGTGACCGTGCGCGAAGACTATGAGGGCGACACCTTCACACTGCACCTCAGCCAGAAAAGCGCGCCCACACCCGGGCAGGATCAAAAGGCACCACAGGTCATCCCGGTGGCAGTTGGCCTTCTGAACGACAACGGCGACGAAGTGCTGCCCACGCAGGTGCTAGAGCTGACGGAAACAGAGCAAAGCTTCACCTTCCCCGGCCACGCCACCCGCCCTATCCCCTCGATCCTGCGCGGGTTTTCGGCGCCGGTCACGCTGACGCATGACATCGACAATGACCGCCGCGCGTTCCTGCTGGCCCATGACACAGACGCCTTCAACCGCTGGGAAGCGGGTCGCGATTTGGCGCGTGACAGCCTGCTGAAGGCGATCCTGCAGGGCGACGCGCCCAGCGCGGCCTACCTTGATGGCCTCAAAGCGCTTCTGCGTGATGACAGCCTTGATCCGGCCTATCGCGCGTTGATGCTGGGCCAGCCGTCCCAATCCGAACTCGCCGCAACCCTGCACAAGATGGGCGAAACACCCGATCCTGCGGCCATCCACGCCGCCAGCGAAGCCCTGCGCGAAGCCAAAGCACAGAGTTTCGCAGAGCTGCTGCCCGCGCTTTATGAGGCCAATCAGGTTGAAGGCCCCTATCGCCCGGATGCTGGCCCGGCCGGTCAACGCAGCCTTGCCAATGCTGCGCTCTCGCTGCTGACACGTCTGGACGGCGGCGAAACAGCCGCCAAGCAATATGATGCAGCGGACAATATGACCCTACAACTTTCCGCGCTTGGCGCACTGCTGGATGCTGGAAAAGGCGAGGACGCGCTCAGCGCATTTTATGATCAATGGCAAAACGATCGCCTTGTGATCGACAAATGGTTCTCCATGCAGATCATGCAGGCCAAGCCTGAAAATGTCGCATCAACCGCCCAAGCGCTCACCCAGCACGCTGATTTTGATTGGAAAAACCCGAACCGCTTCCGCGCGGTGATGGGCGTCTTGGCCATGCACCACGCGGGTTTCCACTTTGAAAATGGCGCAGGCTACACCCTGCTGGCGGACTGGCTGATCAAGCTTGATCCGGTGAACCCGCAAACCACCGCCCGCATGTGCAGCGCTTTCCAGACATGGAAGCGCTATGATGAAACACGCCAGGGCAAAATCCGCACCGAACTTGAGCGCATCGCAGGTCAAGACGGTCTCAGCCGGGACACCACCGAAATGGTGACCCGCATCCTGAACGCATGACAGCAGAGCCGATCCTCACGCACAGAGCGCAGGGCCGCAACGCGCGCAGCATCACCGTCTTGATTTTGGCGGTGATGGCGCTTGGCGGCATGTTGCTGGCAGGCACCCATTGGGCCATTGTCGCCTTCTTGTCGCTCTTTGCGCTCCCCACTCTGGTGGATGTGCTCTTTAATCCGGTCGCAAATTTTGCCCTCTCTGAGGCTGAGGTGCGCTGGAAAAACGCCACTCAGGAGGCGGAAATAGAGCTGGGGCAGATCAAATCCATCCAGATCGCAACCCGCCTGAACGTGGCTTTTCGCATGACATTTGTCATGCAGGATGGCGCTAAGGTGCGGATACCACAGGATGTTTTACCACCCAGAGCAGATCTGGAGGCGGCGCTACAAACTCTGGGCGTTGCGGTGGAACATGACCGCTTGCGGCTGATCTAGCCGCGAACCTTGCTTGAAAATCGACGCCGACATGACGGCATGATTTCAAGTTGATGCCCTTTTTTAGCCTGAAAGCGAAATCATAGTGGGCTCTGTTAGATCACGGAGCCACAATGAAATTCTTTTTCAAAGAACGGACACGCAAGCGAACACCTCAAAACGTTCGCCCTGCGTCCGCATTTGCGGCTCCAGCGCTGCGCAAGCTAAATGAGGCCTTTGCCCCTGCCCGCGCCGCACCGGCGGCCGGTCGCTCTTCTGACACTCAGCAGACCTATCGCGACCTCCTCACGCGCCTGCAGATTCCGGTCAATGCCGAAACGCCAGATCAAGTGGAGAGCGAAGACACCCGCGCGCAGGGCCAGTTCCTTGCCCGACAAGAGCGCTGGGAAGAACTCGAAGATCTGATCCGCACACATGATCAAAACCGCGCGGCCACCACGTCCGGTGCCCCCTTGTCAGAGCTGATGCTGTTTGGTGCGCGCGCCGATGTGGTGCGTGCCGCAGAACATGCCCTACTGCACGGCAAACCCGCCTCAGACGCGGATTTTTTTCACGGCATCGAGGCCATGGAGTATCTGCTGGAGGATTTCGCTGACAGCTATCCAATTGCCTTGGTTGTGGCCCATATGCACATCGACATCGGCTGGGCGTGGCGTGGTGCAATCGCAAAAGACGACACGCGGGAAATCAATCGCGAGGCGTTTCACTCCCATTTTGCGCGGGCCACGGAAATTCTGGATCGCTTCTGCCCCAAGATCCACCACTCCTCCGCGCTGTCAGCGGCCCGCTGCGCGTTGCTCCCCGGATTGGAAGACCCGACAAAGGCACTTTGCACCGAATATGAATCGCTGATCGCGCTCGACCCGTTGAACCCACGGCACATGCGGGCCTTGGGGAACTATCTGTTGCCCCGCTGGTACGGTGATTTTGACCAGCTCGACCTGCAAGCCCGCCGGATCGCAGCGCAAACCTATGACATATGGGGCGCGGGCGCTTATGCTTGGGTTTGGTTTGACTCCCTGCTTGTTGACCCAAGTGGGTTGGAAGTCATTGAAATTGAATACTTCCTTGATGGGGTCTCCGACGCCTTGAAACGCCGTGGCGATCAACACGCGGCGAATCTCATGGCGGCACACCTCTATCGCAGCTGGCAATATGCCCGCGGGCAATATGACACCGGCGCACTCAACAGCGACTTGCCGCCCGCTCTGCGCAAGGGTTTTGACATGGTCGTCCATGATCACCTGCGTGAAATTCACCCGCTGATCTGGGGCCATGCGGAAATCGGCTTTGAAAACACCTCACGTGTGATTTCCAAAGAGCGCCTCTCCGAAAAAGGACGCGACGTGGCCCTTCAGGCCGTGGCCATGCCTTTCATGAGCAGCCTGAAAGCAGGGCAAACCGTGCATTTCACGCCCGAAGGCATCACTCAAGCCAACCCATAGGCGGCTGCCCCCTTGCTCCTCACTTCTGGCTGGCCTAGAACGCAGACCAGCCAGATATTCAAGGAGCGTGAGCGATGCTCGACCTGACATATGAGACCCCCAAGCCCAAAGTGATCGCGGGTGCCAAACATGACTGGGAACTGGTCATTGGTATGGAGGTGCACGCGCAGGTTTCTTCCAATGCGAAACTGTTCTCCGGTGCCTCCACCACCTTTGGTGCAGAGCCCAACGCCAATGTGGCTTTCGTGGACAGCGCGATGCCGGGCATGCTGCCTGTCATCAACGAGTATTGCGTGGAGCAAGCGGTGCGCACAGGTCTTGGCCTGAATGCCGAGATTCACCTGAAATCCGCCTTTGACCGCAAGAACTACTTCTACCCCGATCTGCCGCAGGGCTACCAGATTTCCCAGCTTTATGAACCCATTGTGGGCGAAGGCGAAATCCTTGTGGACATGGGCCCCGGCGTTGCACGCTTGGTGCGTGTTGAGCGTATCCACCTTGAGCAGGACGCCGGCAAATCCGTGCACGACATGGATCCGAACATGTCCTTTGTGGATCTGAACCGCACCGGTGTGGCGCTGATGGAAATCGTGAGCCGCCCTGACATTCGTGGCCCCGAAGAGGCCGCCGCCTATGTCACCAAGCTGCGCCAGATCCTGCGTTATCTCGGCACTTGTGATGGCAACATGCAGAACGGCAACCTGCGTGCAGACGTAAACGTCTCCATCTGCCGTCCGGGCCAGTATGAGAAGTACATGGAAACACAGGACTTCTCGCACCTCGGCACCCGCTGCGAAATCAAGAACATGAACTCCATGCGCTTCATTCAGGCGGCGATCGAATATGAAGCGCGCCGTCAGATTGCGATTGTGGAGGCCGGTGGATCTGTTGATCAGGAGACCCGTCTCTATGATCCGGACAAAAACGAAACCCGCTCCATGCGCTCCAAAGAAGAAGCGCATGATTATCGCTACTTCCCCGATCCTGACCTTCTGCCGCTGGAGATCGAACAGGGCTGGGTGGACGATATCGCCAAGACCCTTCCAGAGCTGCCTGACCAGAAAAAAGCACGCTTTATCAAAGACTACGGCGTGACCGAATATGATGCCTCCGTGCTGACGGCTGAGGTTGATCTGGCCGACTACTTTGAAGCCTCCGTGGGCAAAGGTGACGGCAAGAAGACCGCAAACTGGGTGATCAACGAAGTGCTGGGCCGCGCCAACAAGGCCGAGGTTCGCCCGCAAGAGCTGGTCGCGCCAGAAGCCAACGCCGCCATTCTGGCCATGGTCGCCTCTGACGAAATCAGCACCAAGATCGCCAAAGACGTGCTTGAGATCCACATCGAGACCAAAGACGATCCTGCTAAGATCGTTGAAGAAAAAGGCCTCAAGCAGGTGACCGACACCGGCGCAATCGAAGCGGCGCTGGATGAGATCATCGCAGCCAACCCGGCTCAGGTGGAGAAAGCCAAACAAAACCCGAAACTGGCTGGCTGGTTTGTGGGTCAGGTGATGAAAGCCACCGGCGGCAAAGCCAACCCGAAGGCTGTTAACCAATTGGTGGCGCAGAAACTGAACGGCTAAACCGCAACGTCGGTATTGCGTCTGTATCGCGACTTTAACGCGTCGGTGTAAAAACCGGCGCGTTTTTGCATTTCAAAGGTTAATGCACCAACCGCCTGCGCGCCGAACCTGCCCCGCTTTTGGGGAAGGCATAGCCGCCGAAACATCGTCAACACGTCCGCGTGGAGGTGCCACCAAAGAAAACGGCCCGCCGGTAAAAACCAGCGGGCCGCATACAGGTCTGTCAGACAGTTTAGCGTTTCTTCTTTTTCAATTTGAAACCACCAAACTCGTCTTCGAGCAGTTCGCAGGCATATTCCTCGCCCATCTCACAGCCCTGATTGAGGTAGGTCTCAGCGACCTCTTTGTCTCTGTCGACCCCTTCCCCTTTCAGATATTGGAAACCCACCACATAGCAGCCATGGGCATAGTCTTTCTCACAAGCGTCCAGAAAGATCTCCAGCGACTTTTCATAGTCCCGCTCGACGCCTTGGGCGTTCCGATAGAGCCAGCCTAAGTTGCTGCAAGAGCGACCATCATTTTTCTCACAGGAGGACTGATAGAGCTCATACGCTCTCTGATAGTCCTGCTCGACACCGTCCCCGTCCCGGTAAGCGGTACCGAGATTGCTGCAGGCCGAAACGTGGCCGCCTTGGCAAGCTTGATCAAAATAAGCCGCCGCAACCGCTGGATCTTCCTCGACACCGTTTGCCAACATGTATGCGAGGCCACTGTTGAAACAGCCATATTCATTGCCCAACTCACAGCCCATCACCGAATAATGCAGAGCTTTCTCATGGTCTTGCTCGATACCTTCCCCTTTGGCATAGGAACCACCAAGACTTGCGCACCCAGTGGCCGATCCACCTTCACAGCCGCGTTCATAATAATGAACCGCCCGTTGATCATCCACGGGAACGCCTGTGCCGAAATCATACAAGATACCCGCATAGGCGCAGCCGTCGGCATCATAGCCATAGCGCCCTTCGCAGGCCTGGATATACTTGCTCAATCCCAAACGTTTATTTTCAATTCCCGTGTAACCATGTTCATAAATCTCGCCCAGCGCACGACAGCTTGCCCATTGTTCGCTGTCACACCCATAGGAATGCAGTATCGTGGCTTGGATGAAGTCTTGCTTCATCCCGTCCCCCTCAAGGGCAAGAAAACCAAGCTTGGAACAAGCAAGGGAGTTGCCTGCATCATAGCAAGCCGCTTCAAAGTTCTTGATCGCCAGATCATAGTCTTGCGCAACGCCGCGCCCCTCTGACTGCAAGATGCCGAGGTATGTGCAGCCTTCGGCCCGACCGCCCTCACACGCCAGATTGTACAGATGTGCCGCCTTCGCGATATCCTGCGCAACATCGCCTTCATCGACACGGTTGCCAAGCTCATAACTGCGGCCAACCGATGTGCAGGCCCAGGCTTCTCCAGCTTCGCAGCCTCTCACGTCATAGCCCGCTGCACGTGTCAAATCGAGCTCCACACCCCGCGCGTGTCGAAACATGTATCCCGCATCAGCACAGCTGCGCTCAAACCCTGCGTCGCAGGCCTGAACATAAAGTTCCGCAGCCCTGGTTTCGTCCCACTCGACGCCCTCGCCGCTGTAGAATAGATGGCCGAGCTCATAACAGCTCTCCATTTCCCCCGCCTCACAGCTCTCTTGCAAGGCGACCGCCTCGCTGCTCATGGCGGTGTCTTGCGCCAGCGCGGGCTGTGACGCCCCTGCCATCGCACAAAATGCAGCGGCGGACCAAAACCGCGCATAAGAAAGGTCAAACATTCGGTGATTTCCTCTTTAATCTTAGTACCGTTACACGCCAGCGTATCGAAGACATGTGTCGCTGGCGCGAAGTCCTCCTGGGTAAAAACGCACCATTTGGGGTGGCTGTGCCTGAGAGAAAGTGCGGGAGTGCCTTCCCTGCAGCGGGTCCATTGAAACACCCGCTGAGGCGAAAGCGCTCATAGCCTGAGATCGCGCGCTAGGTGGCGCGGATCTGCTTTCGGAGCAGAGATACGTCAATCTTGAGCGCCATTCCTGACGTCCACGGAAAGAAAAACCTTAAGTAAGTCATGTACCTGCTCCAATAAGTGAGAGGTGGTATAGAGCGGCACAGCCCTATATCAAGACACGAATTAACCAATTTGAAACTCCTCGCAGAATTGTGTTCGGCAGTAGCGTGATCCACGGATCGTTGTTCCAGAAGAGTTACGCCTGACAGAACCTGCGTTCGCATCAAAACCGTCAGTTTGCCCGCCCGTAAAAGGCGACTTGCTCTTGATGCATCGCCCCCAGCGCCGCATAAGTTCTGTCACGTTTTGAGGAACCCAAGCATGACTTTTAAGGCCCCGTTTTTCTCCACCCCGATGGTTGTCGAGGCGCAATGGCTCGACTTTAACGGCCACCTGAACATGGCGTTTTATAATGTTCTGTTTGACCGCGGCGTGGATCAGATTTTTGACCAATTGGGATTGAACGCGGAGTATCGCACCGCGACGGGCAATACGACCTTCTCGGCAGAGTTCCATCTTTGCTATATCCGTGAGCTGTATGTCAGCGACTGGGTGCAAGCGACATTCCAGCTGCTCGATCATGATGAGAAGAGCTTCCACTTCTATCAGGAGCTTTGGCACGAAGACGGCTGGCTTGCGGCGACAGGCGAAGGTCTCGGGCTTCATATTGATCGGTCCGGCCCAAACGTCACGCCGATGCCTGAGGACATACGAGCCAACTTTGCCAAGCTTGCCGAGGCCCATAGCAAATTGCGCCGCCCTGAGCGGGTCGGCCGGCAGATGGGCATTCGCCGCAAAACCGCAAAAGCGGCGAAAAAGTAAACCGGAACTAAGTGGGCCTCGCTATGAGGACGATGCAGCCGCGCCACGTTTTGGCGCAAAGGCCGCAGACGGTCTCCTGCATGCTGGACCCTTGGTGAAATTACGTGAATAGCTGACTTCAAATGGTAGACGTGATCGACATTCTGCAAGAGCGCAAAGAGTTGCCGCAGTTCCTGGAACGTGACGGGCTGATCGGCATTGAACTTGGCGTTGCAGGCGGCTGGTATTCCAAGCGTTTGATGGAAAGTGGCCTTTTCAAAGAACTCTATGGTGTGGATCTTTACGGAGATCATCACGACACCAAGGAATACATCGACGCGCTCAAAAACGTCGGGATGGGCAAGCCTTACTGGCTGCTGCGCATGAGCTTTGAAGACGCGCTGGATGCTTTCCCTGATGAGTTCTTCGATTTTGTATATATTGATGGCTATGCCCATACGGGCGAAGAGCGCGGCAAAACCATGTTTGACTGGCTCGCCAAGGTGAAAGTCGGCGGCATGATCGCCGGGCATGACTACCACAAGAAGTGGCCGCTTGTGCAGATCTGTGTTGACGCCTTGGCCAAAGAGCTTGGTCAGTCGGTCATGCGCACGGCCCTGTCCAAGAAACGCGACCCGCAGGACAAATTCCCCAGCTGGGCGCTCTTCAAAGAACATGCAGAGGTGCCCGACTACCCGGAGCGGCTGCGCCTCTTGCCCAAGAAAATGCGCGGCTAGCGGCCGCAGACGGATCTGATCAAGTTATTTTAGGCGCTGGAATACACATATGACGTATGAATATAAGGTGGTCCCCTCCCCAACCCGTGGACAAAAGGGCAAAGGCATCAAAGGGCCTGAGGGCCGGTTTGCCAATGCGCTTGAGCTGCACATGAATGACCTTGCCGCTGAGGGATGGGAGTTTGTGCGCGCCGAAACCCTGCCCCATGAAGAGCGCAGCGGGTTGACCAGCACCACAACCACCTATCGCACGATCCTTGTGTACCGCCGCCCCGCCCTCGCGGAACCGCTCGATGAGACGGAGACACCCGAGCCCGCCGCACTGCCTTCTCCCGAGCAGTCAGAAGCCCCCGCTGAACCAGCGGCGGACCTGCCATCCGAAGCACCGGAAACAGATGCGGAGGAGCCTGCCGAGCGGGATCAGGACGAAGTGGTGCGTGCTGGCGTGCAGTCCCTTAAACAAGAGTGAGCGGCAGCCAAACGCCTAGTCTTTGGGCGTATCAACGTCCAAGGCCAGCGCGTGAATACGGCCGATCAGCGCCTCCCCCAAAGCCGCGTGAATGGCGCGGTGACGCGCGAGACGGGACTTGCCTGCAAAGGCCGATGCGCGGATACGCACATTAAAATGGCTTTCCCCGCCATCAGGGGCACCCGCATGGCCAGCATGGCGCGCACTATCATTAACGACCTCAAGTTCAGCAGGCGAAAAAGCGCTCACCAACTTATTGTGAATTTCTTGTGCAACGCTCATTTTTCTACGTCCAGCCTCTTCAATCTGCCTCTGGTTAGGGTAAACTCTCTGCTCCGAGTCGAAAAGGTGAGTTCATGACCAAATCAGATCCCTTTGGTTTCGATATGTCCGTGAAGTCGGCGAAGAAGAAAAACCCGCGCGGCCGCCGTGGCATGACTGGTGCGTCAGAGACATCGACCCGCACCTGCGAGCACCCCGGCTGCGAAGAGGCTGGCGCCTACCGCGCCCCACGCGCGCCGGATGTGCTTGATGAGTTCAAGTGGTTCTGCAAGGACCACGTGCGCGAGTATAACCTCAAGTGGAACTTCTTTGACGGCAAGACCGAAGCCGAAATGAACGCGCAGAACTCCAAGGACAAAGTCTGGGAGCGCGAAACCAAGAAGTTTGTTGACCCAGAAACGCGCGCATGGGCGCGACTGGGCATTGAAGACCCCCATCAGGTGCTGGGCGGCAACGCCACGCAGAACCCCGGCAAAGGTGGCGGCGGCGGGCGACGCCTGCCTCCGACAGAGCGCCGTGCGATCGAAATTTTGGACGCCAAAGACCATTGGACCAAGGCCGAGGTGCGCAAAGCCTACAAAAAGCTCATCAAGGTTTTGCACCCGGATATGAACGGCGGCGACCGGAGCCAGGAAGAACAGCTTCAAGAAGTTGTTTGGGCCTGGGATCAGATCAAGGAAAGCCGCAACTTCAAATAGTTGCATGGCAAACTTCACCAAAGGGCGTGGCCGATTGGCCGCGCCTTTTGCGTTTGTACCTCTGTGCTCTTTCACCGGTGGACCCGCGCCAAAGTCCCGCTACGATGGCAGGAGACCTTTGCCGCACCACCCGCCGCACCACCCTTATCCAGTTGGGGACACTTATGCAGAAACTGATCGACCACCTTACAGCCCACCCAAGGCAGCTCTATCTGGTGGCGGCCACCGCGATCACGCTCTTGCCTGTGGCCCTGTGGCTCGATTTGAACAGTCTCTCCCATCACAACCTGCATCGGCAGGCGACTGGTCTGAACCGGCTGATGGACAATATCCGCAGCTACTACGCCAGCAATGTTGAGGTCTTTGTGCGCGATGCAGATGGCGCACAACAGGCGACATTGCTCTACCGCCAAGAGGTCTCAGGTCCGGAGCAGCTTGACGCCGGTGTCCCGTCAGCGGAAACCGCCGCGATCGCGCTGTCAGAACGCTTCTCAGAAATCCTGCCCGGTGTGACTTTCCGCTATGTGTTTGATGATTTAGGGACCGAGGCATCAGCCTCAGAGTTGAGCCCGTTTGAACGCAATGCGCTCACCACCCTGCGTGATCCTGACAACAAGCGCACTCATCTTGTGCAGGAACAAGGCGGCCTCTTTGGTCACCGACTGACCATGGCAACGCCGCTGATCCACGCTGAGGACTGCCCGGATTGTGTCGCGGTTGGTGGCACCGACACCGCAGCCTCCTGGCCCCCTGAAGCGGTGCGCGGCTTGCAAATCGTGCATGTACGACAGCCGCTTTCGCTGAACCTGAGCTCATTCAAATTCCTGCTGACTTATATGCTGGTGGCTGGCTTTTTGGTGGTGACCTTTGCGCGCCACCAGCTGCAACTGGCCGGCAAATTCCGCGACGCCAACAAAGAGCTGACAGAGAACAACGCCTTTCTGGCCGATGTCTCCCTCAAGATCTCCAAATATCTGGAACCGCAGGTCTACCGCTCGATTTTTGAGGGGGAGAAAGACGCCTCCATCAGTACTGAGCGCAAAAAGCTGACGGTGTTCTTCAGCGACATCAAAGACTTCACCGCCACCACGGAACGGATGCAGCCCGAAGAGCTGACCGCGTTGCTGAATGAATATTTCTCGGAGATGGGGCTGATCGCGGCCAAGCACGGCGCCACCATCGACAAGTTTATCGGCGATGCGATTGTTGCCTTTGTGGGCGACCCCTCGACCCAAGGCGTGTCAGAAGACGCCCGTGCCTGTGTGCGCATGGCGCTTGAAATGCAGCAGCGCTTGGATGAGCTGGAACAGATCTGGCGCGCGCGCGGCGTGGAACACCCGTTCCGCGCGCGCATGGGTTTGAACACCGGTTACTGTAACGTCGGCAATTTCGGCTCAGAGACCCGCATGGACTACACAATCATCGGCGCGGAGGCCAATCTGGCCGCGCGACTGGAAGGCATTGCGGAGCCGGGTGGCATTGTGATGAGCTATGAAACCTACGCCCATGCCCGTGATCTGGTCGATGCCGAGCCGCTGGAGCCCCAGCACTTCAAAGGCATCTCGCGCGCCATCACCCCTTACCGTGTGCTGCGCCACGGCACCAACCGCCGCGCCGCCAGCGCCACCGAGCAAGGCGACAAGCTTGTGGTGGAAATGCAGGGGCTGGATGCTGCGAGCCGCGAGAAAATCACAGCAGCAGTGCGCGCCGCGCTGGACGAGGTTTAAGGGCGCAACGCGAGCGCCTTTGGCTGGCACTTTTGCCCGATCAATAGCGCGCCAAAAGAGCGGCCTCTTGCAGCCAATGCACAACGCCGCGTCTTTTTTGTGGTTTCGCTTGTGATCCTTTTCAATTTGATGCACCAAAGGCCGGTAGATTTCAGCCGCCCCTGATTGCGCGGCACATGGAAGGACAACGAGCATGGCCGACGGCATCATGGACAGCAACACAAAGCCCACTGAAGACATTGATCTGCGCGAAGTCTTTGGCATCGACAGCGATATGAAAATCAAGGGTTTTGAAGAGCGTACAGACCGTGTGCCGGAAATCGACCCGACCTATAAGTTTGACCCGGAAACCACGCTGGCGATCCTCGCAGGCTTTGGCCACAACCGTCGTGTGATGATCCAGGGCTACCACGGCACCGGTAAATCCACCCACATCGAACAGGTTGCGGCGCGTCTGAACTGGCCCTGTGTGCGTGTGAACCTCGACAGCCACATCAGCCGTATCGACCTGATCGGTAAGGACGCGATCAAGCTGCGCGACGGCAAGCAGGTCACAGAATTCCACGAAGGCATCCTGCCATGGGCGCTGCGCAACCCGACTGCGATCGTGTTTGACGAATATGATGCGGGCCGTGCGGACGTGATGTTTGTGATCCAGCGTGTGCTGGAAGCCGACGGTAAGCTGACGCTGCTCGACCAAAACGAAGTGATCAAGCCGAACCCCTACTTCCGCCTGTTTGCCACCGCAAACACCGTTGGTCTGGGCGACACCACCGGCCTCTATCACGGCACCCAACAGATCAACCAAGCCCAGATGGACCGCTGGTCGCTGGTCAGCACGCTCAACTATCTGAGCCACGATGCTGAAGCCGCCATCGTTCTGTCCAAAGCGCCGCACTACAACACCGCTGAGGGGCGCAAGATTGTGAACCAGATGGTCACCGTCGCAGACCTGACCCGGACAGCCTTCATGAACGGCGATCTCTCCACTGTGATGAGCCCACGGACCGTGATCAACTGGGCCGCAAACGCGGAAATCTTCCGAAATGTCGGCTATGCCTTCCGCCTGAGCTTCCTGAACAAATGTGACGAGCTGGAGCGCCAGACCGTTGCAGAGTTCTACCAGCGCTGCTTTGACGAAGAACTGCCGGAAAGTGCAGCGAGCGTCAGCCTCGGCTAAGCCTGCTGTCAGAAAGTTGAGAAGCCGCCTCCGTGAGGCGGCTTTTTTGTTTGTGCGAAGACCTATCTGCGGCTGAAACATTGCCCGTTTAGCAAAGCCTCCAGATCGGAGCCACAGAACGCACATACCTCAGGCACACTCACCCATACGTGAGATATATTTGTAATATCATTTGTATATACAGTATTGACTGACCGGCGAGGCGCCATAAACTTGTTACATGACATATTCAGCACGCACGACCTTCCGCAGCCTTTTCTGTGGCGCCGCCCTGCTGACCATGGGCACCGCTGCATCTTCTCTGCCAATCTGGCCGCACCAGCAGGCGCAGGCCTTTGCCACCTGCTCCGGGCGCATCTCGGCGCTGACCACACATCAGCGTGCGGTTCAAAACCCCGAAGCAGACGGCAACGCCGCCTTGGTGGAAACCTTTGATCTGATGCTCGAAGCGGTGTTGCCCGATGCCTTGCCAGACGAGGATGGCACGCAGGTGTCCGTGCAGTGGCGCGCGCAGGGATGGAGCGAAGTCGCCGGTCTGCTTGCGCATTCTTTCTACAGCTTTGATCGCGGTGTGGCAGAACGCGCCGAGGCGGCGCTTGTCCAGCGTATTGCCGATTGCCGCAACATGGTGCTGTGACCTTGCCAGCGCCGCCACTTTGGCCGCGACGTTCAGACCATAGGAAATCGCATTCACGCCTTGCACATGCCGCTGCTCCCGTGATTAATCACAGGCATGATCAAGAAGTCCGACAACCCCGCTGATCCGTTCAAAAAGGCCTTGGCAGAGGCCACCAAAGTGATGGCCGACGATCCGGAATTGTCGGTGACCTATACGGTTGATCCTTCCGGCATTTCCGGCGACAGCGTACGCCTGCCGCAAGTGAGCCGTCGCATGACCCGCGATGAGGTGCTTTTGGCACGCGGCACGGCGGATGCGCTGGCGCTGCAGCACAAATATCACGATGACGCGACCCACCTGCGCTACGCGCCCGGTCAGGGCATGGCGCGTGATCTTTATGAGGCGATGGAAACCGCGCGTTGCGAGGCCATGGGTGCGCGCGAGATGCCGGGCACCGCGACCAATATTGACGTCAAGATCAGCCACGAAGCAGCAGGCCGCGGCTATGGTGAGATCACTGCCCGCGATCAGGCCCCTCTGGCCACCGCCGCAGGTTATCTGATCCGCCACCTGGCAACCGGCCGCGATCTGCCCCCGGCAGCGGCCAATGTGATGGAACTCTGGCGCGGCTATATCGAGCAAAACGCCGGCGAACATCTGGATGATCTGCAGGATCTTCTGTCTGATCAGCAGGCTTTTGCGAAATTCGCCCGTCAGATCATCGACGACCTCGGCTACGGCGACCAGCTTGGCGACGACCCCGACGATCTTGAGGATGATCAGGACGAGGCGGAACCGGAATCCGAGGAAGAGGACAACCCGGACAGCACCGGCGAGGACGATCAGGACGAAGAAGACGCGGAAGCCAACCCTGAGCAGTCTCAGGAAGAGCAGCAGGACATGTCCGAAGCTCAGGTCACTATGGATGACATGGCCGAAGACGAAATGTCTGATGAGGCGGAGATGCCTGATGGCGAGGCCCCGCTTGATCCGCCGCCGCCCCCTCCGGTGTCTGAGGCTGACCCGAACTATGTGGTTTTTGACACCACAAACGACGAAGAGATTGCCGCCGAAGATCTGGCAGAGCCTGTCGAGCTTGAGCGCCTGCGCGCCTATCTCGACCAGCAGCTTGAACCGCTCAAAGGCGCCGTGAGCCGCCTTGCGAACCGCCTGCAGCGCCGCCTTCAGGCCCAGCAGAACCGCAGCTGGGAGTTTGATCTGGAGGAAGGCACGCTGGATGCGGGCCGTCTGGCGCGGGTTGTGGCCAACCCGACCACACCTCTGAGCTTCAAAATGGAGCATGACACCGAATTCCGCGACACCGTGGTGACGCTGCTTCTGGATAACTCGGGCTCCATGCGTGGCCGCCCAATCTCTATTGCCGCGATCTGCGCCGATGTGCTTGCGCGCACGCTTGAGCGCTGCAACGTGAAGGTCGAAATCCTCGGCTTCACGACGCGTGCCTGGAAAGGCGGATTGGCCCGGGAGAAATGGCTCAATGACGGCCGTCCGCAACAGCCCGGTCGCCTCAATGATCTGCGCCACATCATCTACAAACACGCCGACGCCCCATGGCGGCGCGTGCGCCCAAATCTGGGCCTGATGATGAAAGAAGGCCTGCTCAAGGAAAATATCGACGGGGAGGCGCTGGAATGGGCGCACCGCCGGATGATGATGCGGCCAGAGCAGCGTAAGATCCTGATGGTGATTTCGGACGGCGCACCGGTGGATGACAGCACGCTGTCGGTCAACCCCGCCAACTATCTGGAAAAACACCTGCGCGACGTGATCGCGATGGTGGAGAAACGCAAGCTTGTTGAACTGCTTGCCATCGGTATCGGCCATGATGTGACCCGCTACTACGACCGCGCGGTGACCATCACCGATGTGGAACAGCTTGCCGGTGCCATGACTGAACAGCTGGCGGCTCTGTTTGACAGCGACCCGCGTGCGCGTGCACGTGTGATGGGCATGCGCAAAGCAGGTTAAGGGATAGGGGCTCTGCCCCTGTCACATCTGCGATGTGCCTACCCCGGGATATTTGACGAATGAGAAGCCGGTTTTCTCATGCGCCAAATGTCCCACCCAATATCCTGGGGCTGAGGGGGCTGCCCCCTCCCCGCGCCCGCAATGCCAGTTCCCCCTCTTACTGACTTGCCATTGCAGAGCGATTGCGTATCACTGAACGCGCGTTCAACCTACAGCCACGGAGCCTCACCATGTTTCAGGATTTCAACGTCACCGCACGCCCGGAACAAGGCCCTGCCCGGCTTGAGAAACTGCGCGGAGGTCTGAAGGCGCGGGGGCTGGACGGGTTTCTGGTACCGCGCGCGGATGCCCATCAGGGGGAATATGTCGCGCCACGTGACGATCGTCTGGCCTGGCTGACGGGCTTTACCGGCTCTGCCGGGTTCTGCGTGGTGCTGAGCGATATTGCCGGCGTCTTTGTCGACGGGCGCTACCGCACACAGGTCAAAGAACAGGTGGCGGGCTGCTACACCCCAGTGGACTGGCCTGAGGTTCTGCCGGGGCCTTGGATTGTGGAGCATCTGGGCGCGGGGCGCGTTGGCTTTGACCCTTGGCTTTACACAATTGGCCAGCTTGAAGCGCTGCAAAAGGCGGTGGCTGGCACCGACATCAGCTTTGTACCCATCGCCAACCCGATTGACGCAATCTGGGAAGATCAGCCTGACGCGCCAATGGCTGCTGTGAAAGCCCATCCCACTGATATTGCAGGGGAAAGCCACGCCCAGAAACGTACCCGTTTGGCCGCCGAGCTGTCTTCGGCAGGCCATGACGCCGCAGTGATCACGCTTCCGGACAGCATCGCCTGGCTGCTCAACATCCGCGGCGCCGACATTCCGCGCAACCCGCTGGCCCATGGGTTTGCCATCCTCAACGCAGATGCCAGCGTGGATCTGTTCATGGCAGAGGCAAAACTTGCAGCGGTTCAGGACCATCTGGGCGCAGAGGTGCGTATCCATGATCCAGCAGGCTTTATTGCGCATCTGACCAAATCCAGCGGCACCGTGCGACTGGACAAAGCAAGCGCACCAATCGCGGTGCAGGCCGCCGTGGCCCAGAGCGCGGCAGAGATCGCCTATGATCAGGATCCCTGCGTGATGCCAAAAGCGCGCAAGAACGCCGCAGAAATTGCAGGCATGGTGGAGGCGCACCTGCGGGATGGCGCGGCCGTCAGCACATTCCTGAGCTGGTTTGACGCGCAGGAGAAAACCGCCCTCACCGAAATCGACGTGGTGCGCAAACTGGAAGACAGCCGCCGCGCCACCAATGCGCTTCTGGACATCAGCTTTGACACCATTGCCGGCTCCGGCCCGCACGGCGCGATCATGCATTACCGCGTCACGGAAGACACCAACCGCCAGTTGCAAGAGGGCGAGCTGATGGTGCTCGACAGCGGCGGGCAATATGCCGATGGCACCACGGATATCACCCGCACCTTGCCGGTTGGCGACGTTGATACAGAGGTGAAAGTGGCCTTCACCCGCGTGCTGCAGGGTATGATTGCCGTGTCGCGCATGCGCTTCCCCAAAGGCGTCGCAGGCAGCCATATCGAGGCCATTGGCCGTTTGCCGCTCTGGATGGCGGGTCAGGATTTCGACCACGGATTGGGCCATGGTGTTGGCGCGTATCTCTGTGTGCATGAAGGCCCCCAGCGCCTCAGCCGGGTGAGTGATGTGCCGCTTGAGGCCGGTATGATCCTGTCCAATGAGCCGGGCTATTATCGCCCCGGTGCCTTTGGCATTCGTATCGAGAATCTGATTGTGGTTGAGGAGGCCCCGGCTCTGCCCGGTGGCGACGATCACCGCGAGATGCTGCAGTTCCGTACCCTGACCTACACACCCATTTCCCGCGAGCTGATTGTGCCCGACATGCTGAGCGCTGATGAGCGTGACTGGCTCAATGACTACCATGCGACGTGTCGTCAGCTTTTGTCACCACGTCTCGCACCAGAGGAGAATGTGTGGTTGGATGGCGCAACTGCGCCGCTTTGACTGTGCGGCAGGTCGTTTGAGCTGACATAGCGCTGTCACAAAGCGGCGATAGTGGCAACAGGATGAGGAAAAGGGGAAATTTGATGAGCGGCAATATCACCATTCGCAAGGCAGACGGCAATTGGGTAGTGCGGGCTGGCGGCGCCATTCTGGGCGAAAGCAGCGCAGCACTGGAGCTGAGCGAAGAGGGTCATGCGCCTGTGATCTATTTCCCCCGCGCCGACATCGCGACAGCCTTTCTGGACGACAGTGAAAAGACCACGCATTGCCCGCATAAGGGCGACGCCTCCTATTATTCCATCGTGACCAAGAGCACGACCATCAAGGATGCCGCCTGGAGCTATGAGGCCCCGATTGAAGCAGTCGAGCGGATCAAGGCGCATATTGCCTTTCACGGCTCCGATTTGGTGACGGTCGAGCGCGTCTGATCTCATCTTCCCGCCGCTCGTCTTCTCGCCAAGAAGGCTGGGACGGTGGCGGGCATGAAGATTGAGGCCCACACATAAGGGTGGCCGGAGAAGAAGACACCTGCGATCACGCAGGTGTCGCTTTGCATAAAGGCTGGCGAACGTGTGCTCCTGCACAGGAGCAGAATATCCAACCTGCTGTCGGCTTCCGCATTGGTTTTTTTCCGGGATCTCGGCGTAGGATCTGCGCTTCCTGATCGCGATCTTTTGTTTTGGCCTCTTGGTCAGTTTTCTGCCAGCTTGGGGTATATACCGCATGGCGTTGGCAGATGGGCTGGCAACACGGCTTTGAGGGTGAGGACACCAACGATGAAACCGCTATTCACTGCAGCCGCAGCAGCGCTGATCTGTGCGGGCCTGAGCACCGCTAGCCTTGCTTCAGAGCCGCGTGAGCTGGGCTGGGATGATCTGGTGGGGCCAACCACACCGATCAAAAACCCATTTGAAACTCTCACCAACGAACAGATGGAAAACCTCGCCCGCGTGCTGCGGCTCGACACCATTGCCGAAGAAGACAATGACAAAGACGCCGCCGCAGATGCCAAGGCCCTGCGCGGGGTGCTCTATGATCAGGGCGTGAAGGTGGATTTCCTGCTGTCTGAGCGCCTGCGCATCATGGCGCAGCTGGAGGCTGAGGCCAGCGCACCCAATGACGCTGTGGTGGGCCAGTCCATCCGCCTGCCCGGCTATCTGCTGCCGCTTGAGATGAACGGCGACGCGGCGACCGAATTCCTGCTGGTGCCAACAGTCGGCGCCTGTATCCATGTGCCACCGCCCCCTGCCAATCAGATTGTGCATGTGAGCTATCCCGAAGGCTTTGAGCCGGAGGGGCTTTACACCCCGGTCTGGATTACTGGCGAGCTGCGTAACGATCCGACGATAAGCTCTTTGTTTCTGGTCGACGGAGATTCTGATGTCAGCGCGACCTACAAACTGCGGGCAACTTCTGTCGAGTTTTACGAGTAAGCACGCAAGCGCTCAGGAATGCTCTTCGGCTGCGGTCTCCGCCAACGCTTTGTTGTAGGCGCGCAGCGCATCCACGTGAAAGACCGCCCCCAACAGCTCTGGTGAGGCATCTTCGCCCACCACCGTGACCACGGGGATAAAGGCCTCCCCTGTGGCTTCAAACATCGGCATCAGGCTTTCCAGCGTGGCATTGCCGCTCACATAACAGCCCTCAGCCACCATCTCCCAGCACCGCTCCTCCGGGGCGGCTTTGGGGTCATCGTTGCTGCGCATGACCTTCGCCACGCCACAGAGCGCCAGCAGATAGGCCTGCGGGCCTGCCGCGATATGTACGTTGCGCCGCTCCAGCTGGGTAAGGAAGAACGACCCATCCACAAGGCGGGAGCTGAGCGCGGTGGAGATCGAAACCGCCACCATCACTGCCAGCCCTGTCTGCCAGTCTCCGGTCATTTCAAACACGATCAGCGTGGTGGAAATCGGCGCGCCCAACACGGCGGCGGCCACGGCCCCCATCCCGGCCAGCGCATAAAGCGTGGTTGTGCCGGACACATCAGGGAAGATCGCCGTGGCAATCATGCCAAAAGCCAAACCGGTCAAAGCGCCCAGCATCAAGGCAGGCGAGAACACGCCCCCGCCCATGCGGCCCGCCATGGTGATGGAGACCGCAATCACCTTCAACACCGCAAAGACCACCGCCTCATGCAACAGCAACTGCCCTGTCAGGGCCGCAGAGGTGGTCTCATAGCCGACGCCAATAATATGCGGGAACCAGATCGCCAGAATGCCCAGCAGAATGCCTGAAATCGCGGGACGCAGCCACCGTGGGATGCGCAGCTCCTCCTGCACATGGTTGGCCATGTCTTCGGCCCAGAAGATCGTCCACATCAGCGCCACGGCCGCCAGACCACAAATCCCGCCAAGGATCAGAAAAGCGGGCAGCTCTTGATAAAATTGCAGCTCGGTGCCGGTGTTGAGCATGAATTCCGTGACATCGCCAAACTCCAGCCGGTTGATCACCGTTCCAGCGACCGCCGCAATCACGATGGGCGCAAAGGCGTGCACGGCAAAGTGGCGCAGCACCACTTCCAGCGCAAAGAGCGCCCCGGCAATCGGCGCATTGAAGGAGGCAGAAACGGCCGCCGCAACCGCACAGCCCAACAGATCGCGCCCCGTGATGCCATTGGCATTGATGCGGTCGCTAACCCAGCTGGAAATCACGCCCGCCACATGCACAACAGGGCCCTCGCGGCCGGTGGATCCGCCAGAGGACAGGGTGATCAAAGAGGCAAAGGCAGAGGCAATCCCCGCCCGTTTCTCCACCCGCCCTTCATGCAATGCGGCGCCTTCGATGGCATCCGCCACAGAACGCACCCGCCCATCCGGCGTGAAGTGGTGCAGGATCAATCCAACCACCAAGCCACCGACGGTCGGGATCACCAGCAGCCAGTACCATGGCAGCGTATAGGCAAAGCTGTGCAGCTTGGTCAGATCCTCTGCGCCATAAAGCGTGGACTGCAGCCAATGGATGCCTTTGCGAAAGAACAAAGCCGCAAAACCGGCGGCAATCCCGATACAAAGCGCGATGATCCAGAACTGAAACTGACTTGGCCCTTTGGTGACCAGCACGCGCCATCCTCCACGACAAGTGTTTGCCGCGTCTTGAGCGCTTTCCGCCAGAAAGGAGCCAACCGATTTCGCCATTGGGCTGCAAAATCTCCGGGAGTCAGACCCATAGGGGGTCTTCTCTGCTCTACGCGGGTTTTGCTGTCATAGCAAAGGGGTAAGCGCCGCATTTCACGTGAATGTGGACAATTGTGCGACAGCTGCCACGCCTGGGGCTGCGCAGCCAGTTGTGTCAGCCCAGAAGCGCTCTGGCCGCAGCGCGGGCTTCGCTGGTGATCGTATCACCAGAGATCATACGGGCCACTTCGTCAATCTGCTCATCCGCGCTCAAAGGCACGACGCGGCTGAGGGTCTGATTGTTTTTCACGCTCTTTTCCACGCGCCAGTGATGTGCGCCAAGCGCGGCCACCTGCGGAGAGTGGGTCACCACAAGTACCTGCCCGCCATCGGCCAATGCCTTCAGGCGTCGGCCCACCGCATCCGCGGTTGCCCCGCCCACACCACGGTCGATTTCGTCAAAGATCAGGGTCATGCCACTGATGTCGCTGGTCAGGCATACTTTCAGCGCCAGAAGGAACCGGCTCAATTCACCGCCTGAGGCGATCTTGGCAAGCGGGCCTGCCGGAGCACCGGGGTTTGTGGCCACTACAAACTCCACCGCGTCGCGGCCTTCCGGACCGGCGTCGCCTTCGCGGATGCGGGTCTCAAACACTGCGCGTTCCATCTTGAGCGGCGCAAGCTCGCCCATGACAGCCTTATCAAGCCCTTTCGCAGCGGTCTGGCGCGCTTTGGTCAGGGCGTTTGCAGCGGCGTCGTAAGCGCTCTCTGCCGCATTGAGATCTGCGGTCAGCGCTGCAATATTGCCCTCGCCTGCATCGAGCGCGGCCAGACGTGTGCGCAGGTTTTGCGCAAATGTGCCAAGCTCATCCGGCACTTCGCCATGCTTGCGTGCCAAAGCGCGGATCGCAAACAGGCGCTCTTCGATCTCTTCCAGCTCATGCGGGTTGAAATCCAACGCCTCCAAGCAGCGCTCGATGCCATCGACCGCATCGCTCACCTCATTAAGCGCGCGCTCCAATGCCGCGACCGGCGCGTCAAGAGCCCCGCCGGTTTCCGCCAAAGCACCATCCAGCCAGCGCAGGGCGTCGCCCATGGCGCTCTCCGCACCGCCGTTGCCAAGCGCCGCATGGGCGCGGCTGACGTCCTCGCGCACCTTTTCCGCACCCTGCATCATGCGACGGCGCGTATCGAGCTCAGCTTCTTCACCCGGTTGCGGGTCAAGCTTATCCAGCTCGGCCACCGCATGGCGCAGGAAGTCCTCTTCGGCCTTCGCTTCGGCCAGCGCTGCCTCAGCTGCGGTCAACGCCTTGCGCGCCTTAGTCACCGCGCTCCATGTGCTGCGGGTCTTGCCGCGCAGCTTTTCGGTATCCGCAAAGATATCAAGCAGGTCGCGGTGGCCTTTGGGGTTCAACAGCCCGCGATCATCATGCTGACCGTGCAGCTCCACCAAAGTCTCAGACAAGCGCCGCAGCACTTCCCCCGACACGCGCCGGTCGTTCACCCAGGCCGTCTTGCGGCCATCGGTGCGGTTCACCCGCCGCAGGATCAGTTCTTCGCCGCCGGGCAGCCCAGCCTCTTCGAGTATGGCGTGGGCCGGATGGCCCTCATGGAGATCAAACTCTGCCACAACCTCACCCTGCTCCGCCCCCGCGCGCACCAGCTCGGCACGCCCGCGCCAGCCCAGCACAAAGCCCAGACTGTCGAGCAAAATGGATTTGCCTGCCCCGGTCTCACCGGTCAGCACATTGAGGCCAGGCTGAAACGCCAGCTCGAGCCGATCAATGATCAGCATATCGCGGATATCAAGAGAGCGCAGCATGTGGGTCAGTTGGCAGGGCGCAACCTGCGCGCCGTTACAGCCATTGCCCCTTCAAGGTCTGACGGTAAACTTGGTTGAGCCAGCCGTCGCCTGCGGCCTCAAGCTCAAGCCCGCGTCCGGTCAACAGTTTGTAGCTGTCTTCATACCATTCGGTGGACTGGAAGTTGTAACCAAGAATGGCCCCTGCGGTCTGTGCCTGCTGCACAAGACCCAGCGAGAGATACGCCTCAACCAAACGGTGCAGCGCTTCTGCCGTGTGGGTCGTGGTGGAGAAATCCTCTACCACAACACGGAAACGCTTGATCGCCGCCGCATAGTGATCCCGGCGCAGATAGTAGCGGCCGATTTCCATCTCTTTGGAGGCGAGGTGGTCAAAGGCCAGATCAAATTTCAACGCCGCCGAACGGGCATATTCGCTGTCCGGATAAATCTCGATGACCTTGCGCAGCTCCTGCAGAGCCTGAAAGGTCAGGCCTTGGTCACGGCCCACTTCGTCGATCTGGTCATAATAGCTCAGCGCTAGAAGATACTGCGCATAGGCCGCATCCTCATCCGCCGGATAAAAGTCGATATAGCGCTGTGCCGCAGCCCGGCTCTCTGGATAGCTCTTATCGGCATGATAAGAAAACGCCTGCATGATCAAGGCGCGCTGGGACAGCTCTGAGTAAGGGTACAGCCGCTCAATCTCGGAAAAGAAGAACGCCGCATCCGTGCCGCGATTCCGTGCCAGCTCGAATTCGCCGCGCTCGTAAATCTGTTCCGGTGTGAATTGTTCCAGATCGATCAAACCACGGCGTGCGTCGCTTGCGTCATTGTCGCCACAGGCCACCACAACGGCCAGTGCCAGAACCGATCCCAGAAGACGTGCCCGCGACCCGATGCCTGACATAGTGCTCAACCTTCTCTTCATCGCGGGATTTACCCACCCTTCCAGAATGCTGTTAGCACAGAATTTTCCGGGGCAAAACGTCTTTGGCTTCAAATCTTGCAATCACATTTAGGCGACCGCAGGAACCTCGCCCATATGCACGCCTGCACCAGGCAAACGTGCGGCCTGTGCGGCCGTGCATTCCACCAGACGCCATGCTGATGGATCCGCAAAAAGTTCACGCAAAAGCGCATTGGTCAGCGCGTGTCCGGCACGGTGGCCGCGATACTGCGCCAGCAGAGGCGCACCCGCGAGATAGAGATCGCCCATCGCGTCCAGCATCTTGTGGCGCACAGGCTCATCGGAGTGGCGCAGACCACCCTGCGCACTGACTTTGGCGCCGTCAAACACCACAGCGTTCTCGGTTGGGTCGCCCCCCAGCGCCAGACCATTGGCCTGCATGGCTTCGACATCCGCCTGACGGCAGAAGGTGCGGCTGTCACACAGCTCACGCACAAAGCTGCCGTTGGCAAGGCTCAGGGTCTTGGTCTGTTGACCAATGGCTTCATCAACAAAGTCGATGTGAAAATCGATGCGCATTTCATCTGCTGGCAGCAGTTCGGCAACCGCATCGCCGCGGGTGACCGACACGGGCTTGAGCACTTCGATGGCCCAGACAGACGCATGCTGGCTCACGATGCCCGCTTTCAGGAAACCGCGCACAAACTCCGCAGAGCTGCCATCAAGGATCGGCACTTCAGGCGCGTCGATCTCGATCAGCGCGTTGTGAATGCCACAGCCCGCCAGAGCCGCCATCAGATGCTCAATGGTGGACACAGCCACGCCTGCGGTGTTGAGAATACGAGTGCAGAGTGCGGTTTGCTCAACCACATCCCAGCGCGCCGGGATCATCGCATCGCCCACCAGAATGTCCGTCCGCTTGAACCAGATGCCGTAATCTGCCGATGCCGGGCGCACGGTCAGGTGCACTTCAGCGCCGGAGTGTAGGCCGGTTCCAACGAAATGAACTGGTGTTTTTAAAGTGGCTTGCACGGTGATCCTCAAAGGTTACGCGGCGCACCCCATTTGGCCGCAATAGTGAGGTAGTTGGTTCCGCCCGTCACCTCAAATAAAGCTTTGCAACGGACTGAAACATGTTTGTAACAGTTCGGCGAAACCCCGCCACGAACCCCACAAGCCGTTGCAAATAAAAAGAAAAAAGGCCGCCTGCAAAAGGCGACCTCTTCACGTGTTAAGCTGAATAAATCAGTTCGCTTGACGGCGCAGGAAGGCCGGAATTTCAATACGTTCCTGATCTTCGTCCATTTGCGTGGCCGGTGCCTGCGACTGAACCGCAGGTTGCTGGCGCGCGACCGGTGCAGCAGGTGCCGGACGTGCGGCTGGTTGCTGCTCAGCAGCGTGGCCGGTCATCTTGTTGATCAGCGAGTTGATGCCAAAGCGCGGACGCTCTTCGGCACGCGGCTCCTGCACAGGCGCTGCTGCGGCAGGACGGGCCGGTGCGGCAGGCGCTTTTTCAACAGCGGCTTGCAGACGCTGCATCAGCTGTGGAGTTGGCGTACCTGGAGCCGGACGCTGTGGCGCAACGAAATCCTGAGGCTCTTCTTCCTCAAACATCTGCGGTTGCACCTGTTGTGCGGCGGTCGGCTGATAAGCCGGTGGAGGCACATCGGCACCTGCGGAAGCGGCATCAAAGGTCGGCGCGGCCGGTGCGGCGGCCTGTGCGGCTGGCGCCTCAAAGATGTCTTCCATCTGCTCTTCCGCGGCAGCGCGCTGCGCGTCCATCTGCGGGAACAGGGATGGCTCTGCAGGGGCAGCTGCGGCAGGTTGCGCAGCCGCTGGTGCGGCCTGTGCGGCAACCGGTGCCTGCTCAACAGGGGCTGCGGCAGCTGGTGCTGCTTCAACTTCGGCCTGTGGCAGCGGCGCTTTCATGGAGCGGCGTGGCAGCGGCATAGCAGCGTTGGCTTCTGCAGCGTCGATGCCAGTGGCAACAACGGATACGCGCATGCCACCTTCCAGCGTGTCGTCCATGGTGGAACCCACGATGATATTGGCGTCGGCGTCCACTTCCTCGCGGATGCGGTTGGCCGCTTCGTCCAGTTCGAACAGGGTCAGGTCGTGACCGCCGGTGATGTTGATCAGAACGCCTTTGGCACCGCGCAGGGAGATCTCGTCCAGCAGCGGGTTGGCAATCGCCTTCTCTGCCGCTTGGATCGCACGATCTTCGCCGGTCGCTTCGCCGGTGCCCATCATCGCTTTGCCCATCTCGTCCATCACGGCGCGCACGTCCGCGAAGTCGAGGTTGATCAGGCCCGGACGCACCATCAGATCGGTCACACCTTTCACGCCCTGATAGAGCACGTCATCCGCCATGGAGAAGGCTTCAGTGAAGGTGGTCTTTTCGTTGGCGAGGCGGAACAGGTTCTGGTTCGGGATGATGATCAGCGTGTCGACCATCTTTTGCAGCTGCTCCACGCCCTCTTCGGCCTGACGCATCCGCTTGGCGCCTTCAAACTGGAACGGCTTGGTGACAACACCCACCGTCAGAACACCCAGTTCACGCGCGGCTTGTGCGATGATCGGTGCCGCGCCGGTGCCGGTGCCGCCGCCCATACCTGCGGTGATGAAGCACATGTGTGCGCCTGCGAGGTGATCCACGATCTCCTCAATGCTTTCCTCAGCGGCCGCGGCGCCAACGGTTGCGCGCGCCCCAGCGCCCAGACCTTCGGTGACCTTTACGCCCAGCTGCACACGGCTGTCAGATTTGCTCTGCTGCAACGCCTGCGCGTCGGTGTTCGCCACAACGAACTCCACGCCTTCCAGCGCTTTATCGATCATGTTGTTAACCGCGTTGCCGCCTGCGCCGCCTACACCAAATACGGTGATACGGGGTTTCAGATCACCCTCATCGGGCATCGTCAGATTCAAAGCCATAGAACTGTCCGCCTGTTGTTTACCCGCCACAGCGGGCCATTTTCTGCCTACTCCAACACATTATTAAACACGCTTTCCGGAATCGTCATCCCAAAAAGCGCATTTCGCCACAAAATGTGGAGGAAAAATTATAAAACTAGCGGCATCTTGCCGAAACCGCGATATTTTGCGGGGCAATCCATGCGCAGCACAACACTACGGAACCATCCGAGACACCTCTGGCGTCACGAGACTGGCTACTATTATATCGGAGACCACTGCTCGGCCTGCTTGATCCGCGTTCTCTGGCGGTTACGAAAACCTTAACGGCGCAGTCCGAAGAGGTCACCCCCAAAAAGTCACTTTCGTCACTTTATCCCCAACTAAAGCCTCACCAATTTTCCCGGAACCACCGCACCGCGCGCCCGATGGTGCGCGAGTGATAGCGATCCACCGGCAGGTCGAAGTCCCACCATTCGTCCTGCGGATGGGTTGCAAAAAGGCACATGCCAACCGTGGCGGCAAAGCCCGGTCCGGTCGCTGCCTGAGGCAGCCCATGCACGCGCATCGGGCGACCAAGGCGCACCTGCTGACCCAGGATTTTGGAGGCCAGGCCGTCCAACCCCGGGATCTGGCTGCCGCCGCCGGTCAGCACAATTTGCTGGCTCGGAAGGTGCTCAAACCCGGCCACATCCAGCCGCGCGCGCACTTCTTCGAGGATTTCTTCGACACGCGGGCGCATGATTCCAATCAATTCTGCGCGACTCACCGTGCGCCGATCATGCTCCCAATCGCCGGTGTCCCCGGCCAGTTCGATCATGTCGCGATCATCCATCCCGGTGGCCACAACGCCGCCATAGAAGGTCTTGATCCGCTCCGCCGTGGCCATGGGCACCTGAAGCCCCATGGAGATGTCGCCGGTGACGTGATCGCCGCCCATGCGCACCGTGTCGGCAAAGATCATGTGCTTCTTCATGAAGATCGACAGACTGGTCGCCCCGCCGCCCATATCGATGCAAGCTGCGCCAAGCTCCTGCTCATCTTCCACCAGCGCGGACAGACCGGAGACATAGGCCGAAGAGGCAATCCCCGCCAGCTCCAAATCACAGCGTTTGATGCAATGCACAAGGTTCTGTACCGCCGCCTTGTCGACGGTCAGCATATGCATGTCGGTGGTCAGCACCTGCCCCACCTGCCCGCGCGGATCATTGAGACCAGAGCGGTGATCCAGCGCAAAGTTTACGGGCTGTGCGTGCAGAACTTCGCGGTCCGCGCCGTAGTCGGGCACATCACAGGCCGCAAGCACGCGCGCCACATCCTGCTCGCCAACCACTTGGCCATGCACATCAATCTGTCCGTCCAGACCGTAGGAGCGCGGCTCAGCGCCAGAGAAACAGGCGATCACATGGTCCACGCGGATCTTGGCCATCTTCTGCGCAGCCTGCACCACCGTGCGAATGGCGCGCTCGGTTTCCTGCATGGTGTCGATTTCGCCAAACTTCACACCACGGGACATGATGGTGTTGGCGCCGATCACCCGAAAACCGCTTTGCCCCGCCATGGAGCCGATGCCCTCAACGCTGGCCAGCCGATCCGTGCCGTCAAAGCGCAGAACCAGACAGGCGATCTTGGACGTTCCCACATCCAGAACCGCAATCACACCGCGTTGCATGGCCGCTTTGCGCATCGCACGCATGGCGCGCTGGCTTTGATACAGCTCTGTCATTGTCCTATTGTCCCCAAGGTTATCTGACTGGTGCGCCACCAGTCCTCGACGGCATTTTCTGTAAGTTGGATGGTCGGACGACGGGTCAGCCGCATGTCCACCACCGAAATATCGCGCTCCAGAAGCTCCTGCGCGCTGTTGAGTGCGACCACACGGTCAAGCGCCTGCACAGCCCCCTGCTCCGGCAGCAAAATCCGCTGCTCACGGGTCAGCACCACGTCCCAGCGCCGCTCCCCGACACGCACAAGGCCGATCACACGATCCGCGATCGGATCAGCCGCAGCAAAAAGCTCCAACGCTTCACGCACATGACCTTCGGCGCCCTCGCCCGCAATCAGCGGCATCTGCGCATGGGCGCTGCGCGACACGGCCGGACCGGTCACATGACCATCCGGATCCACAAGCGTCAGCCCCTCATGGGTGCGCCAAACAACAACTGGCGTGCGCTCTGCAATATCAAGCTGCAACACCCCGCCGGTGCGCACCCGCACGGAGGCGCTGGCAATCGACGGCAGCTCACTGACCCGCGCCTGAATGGCGGGCAGATCAAGGTCAAAGGAGCTCACCGGAAAGCTCAACGACAGAATATCGCGGATGTCCTCGGAGGTACCATCGGAGGCGCCATCAATCGCCATCGCGCTGACCATGAACTCGGGGCGTGTCGCAATCTCGCGGCGCAGATCATTGATCGCAAGGCTCAGCGCCTCCCGACGATCCTCATCAGAGAAATAAATCAGCGTCCCGCCGGCCACGACTGCAAAAGGCACAACCGTACGCAGGCAAAAGCGAAAGAGCGGCGTCAGCATCAGCCGCTCAAAGCGATAGGCCCACCGGCTCGGCGCGGGATCGTGGCGCGGCTTTTTGCGCTTTGGCGCGCTCAGCGGTCGCATGAGGCGTCCTCCACCATCCAGCTGCAGAACTCTGCAAAAGACATGCCGCAATGTGCCGCCTGCTCCGGCGACAGCGATGTGGGGGTCATGCCCGGCTGGGTGTTAACCTCCAGCAGGATCAACCCATCCAATCCGCGCGCCTCATCCCAGCGGAAATCGGTGCGCGACACACCCCGACAGCCAAGCGCGTTGTGCGCGCGCACGGCATAGTCCATGCAGGCGTCGTAGATCTCTTGCGGCACCTGCGCGGGGATCTCATGGCGCGATCCGCCCTCGGCGTATTTCGCCTCGTAATCATACCAGCCGTCGGTGATGATATCGGTCACGCCCAAAGCCCGGTCGCCCATCACGGTGGTCGTCAATTCACGGCCAGGCGCATAGGTTTCCACCATCACCTCATCGGGCATGGTCTCCGCCAGTTTGGGCGGCGTGTTGGCGCCGGCGTTGACGATATAGATGCCAACCGAGGAGCCTTCATTGTTAGGCTTCACCACATAGGGCGGTTCCATCACGTGGCGCGCACTCACATCGGCTTTGTCCGCTATCACGCTTTCCACCACCGGCAGACCGGCGGCTTTGAAAGCCTCTTTGGCGCGCTGCTTGTCCATGGCAAGGGCTGAAGCCAGCACACCGGAATGGGTGTAGGGGATGCGCATCCATTCAAAAATGCCCTGCACACAGCCGTCTTCGCCCCAGCGGCCGTGCAGCGCATTGAAAACCACATCCGGAGAAATCTCTTTAAGGCGCGCAACAAGATCCGACCCGGCATCAAGCTCGACGGTCTCATATCCTGCTTCCCGCAGCGCAGCGGCGCATTCACGCCCTGTGGAAAGCGAAACCTCGCGTTCTGCAGAGGGTCCGCCCATCACAACTGCAACTTTGGGGTTTGTCTGCTCTGACATACCCAACGTGCCTCAATGTCCCGAGCCGTTTTCGGCCCTGTTTTGGTTTGAGCCCTTCGGACTCGTTATCGCGGCCTTGTTCAGCCGCATTTTTATTCAGGCAAGGGATGCCTGCTCGGATTGGGCTTTGTGCCCTGCTCTCAGTTCGGGCTTTGCCCTGTTTTATCGGGCTTTGCGCCCTTGTTGTGATATCTTCAAACCGCTTTTTTGTGCCTGTTATTAAGCATTTGGTAAGAAGTTAATCAGCGGACGGTTCCCCGACCCGCATGATTTCCCACTGTAGCTCTATTCCGCTGTTTTGGAAAACCCTTTTTCGCACTTCCTCGCCCAGATTTTCCAAATCTGCCGCTGTGGCGTCGCCGGTATTGATCATGAAATTGGAATGCATATCGCTCATCTGCGCGCCACCTATGCGTGCGCCACGCATCCCCGCATCATCAATCACCTTCCAGGCTTTGAGGTCATGCACATCATCCGCCTTCCCGGTAGAAGAGAAGCCAGCCGGATTGCGGAAGGTGCTGCCTGCGGAGCGGTCCTTGGTGGGTTGTGTTGCATCGCGCTTGGCCAATTGCGTCTCCATGCGGGCGGCCAACTCTTCCGGATCACCGGATGGCCCTTCCAAAACCGCCTCCACAATCACCCAGCCTTCGGGGAGGTCGGTCTGACGGTACTGGAAATTCAGATCCTCCGCTGTAAGCGTCACGATCTCGCCCGCGCGCGTCACAGCCGTCGCCTGCACAAATACATCCGCGGTATAGCTGCCGTAGCATCCTGCATTCATACGCACCGCGCCACCAATCGCGCCGGGAATGGTGCGCAGAAAGGTCAGATCAACACCTTCGGCAGCCGCCTTGCGCGCCACATGCGCATCCAGCGCAGCCACACCGGCGCGCACGCGATTGCCCTCAATCTCAATGGCATTAAATCCCCGCCCCATACGGATCACCACCGCACGCAAACCGCCATCGCGCACGATCAGATTGGAGCCGACCCCCATCGGGAAAACCGCCACGTCTTTGGGCAGCGCTTTGAGGAAATCCGCCAGATCCTGCACATCCGCGGGCTGAAACAGATAATCCGCCGGTCCACCCACACGCAGCCACGTCAGCCCCGACAGCTCCTTGCCAGGCGTTAGCTTGCCGCGCGGTGTGGGCAGATCAGTCATGTCAGGGGTCCTTCGGGGTCTTGTGGTCCCTGCACCGATACCGAAGCGACCCTATCCCGGCAAGCCCTTGACCTCTGGCATGGCGCCAATTCCCGCCTAAGCGCGATTGCGCAGCCGGAAGATTACAAGATGCAGCCCCCAGCCCATCGCCAGCACGCCGGGCAAAGCCAGCACCAGCCAGCCGCTATAGGCATAAAGCGCCACTAACGACTCCGGGTCAGAAACGGTGTCAAAGGTTTTGAGCGTCACCAGCAACGAGGCCAGCAGAACCGCCAGACAGATCAGGATCAGACTTGCCCGCTTCAGCAGCGGTCGGGTGCGACGGAATCCGGTGATCGCACCATAAAGCGGCATCAGCATCACCGCAAACCAGACCAGCGCGTTCAGCCCAAGGGTCACATCAAGGATCAGATCGGCGATCATCCGATCTTCCCTTTCACCCAGCGCCACAGGTAGATCACCGGCCACCGCATGATCCAAGCGCCCATCCCCACCAGCACCAACGCCAGCCAGATGTTGTGCTGGATGGCCACGCCGATCACAATCGGCACGCCAAGCGCAATCATCACATAAGCAAAAGACCAGAGATTGTCCTTGGACGGAAACATCGCGCGCAGATTGGCCGCAATCAGCCAGATGAAGGCACAGGTCAGCGACAGGCTCATTCCTCAGCCTCGGCAATGTCGCTCTCGACAGGCAATCCCATCCACTTGCGCACGTAATAATTCAACGGCCGGCGGAACATGGAGACAAAGCCAAAAAGCGCCAGCCCGCCAAACAGCCAACCGTGCTCATAAAAGATCACCGCAATCAGGATCATCGCGGCCACAAACAAGGCCCAGCCAACAGCGAATTGTTTCTGCAAAGGCAGCATGGCTACCACGGCGGCGGCCAGTACCCAAACGCAGGCAAGGGTCAAAGATAGGCTCACGTCATGTCCCTCATATCTCTTTCAGAGGCACTCTAATGCGCTGTGAGGCGCGCGCAAGCCACCACAGCTTATGCTCCCAGATGCCCCGGCAACCCATTGGCCCAGGCGCTGATCGACCCGGCCCCAAGGCACACAACAATGTCGCCGGGTTTGGCGGTGTCTTTGACCAAAGCGATCAGATCGCTTTCCTCAGAGATGGCGACCGCATGACGATGCCCATGCGCCACCAGCCCATTGATCAGATCATCACGGCTCGCCCCCTCAATCGGGGCCTCACCGGCGGCAAAGACATCGGCAATGCCCACCACATCAGCCTCATTGAAGCAGGTGCAGAAATCCTCAAACAGCGAATGCAGACGTGTGAAACGGTGCGGCTGATGCACAGCGATGACCCGTCCGCCACTGTCGCCAATCGCCTGCCGCGCAGCCTTCAGCACTGCGGCGATCTCCACAGGATGGTGACCATAGTCATCAATCACCGGCACGCCACCCAGCACTTCGCCCACTTTGGTGAAGCGACGGTTCACCCCGCCAAAGGCGGCAAGTGCTGCACGGATTTCCTCAAGCTTCATGCCCAAATGGCGCGCGATGGCCACGGCCGAAAGCGCATTGGACACATTGTGGTCCCCCGGCATCGGCAAAGTGCAGCCTTCGATCACCTTGCCCTCAGCCTGCAGCGCGATATCAAAATGCGCCACGCCCGCTTTATAGGTCAGGTTGATCGCCCGCACATCCGCTTGGGCATTGAAGCCAAAGGTCACCACGCGCCGGTCGGTGATCTTGCCCACCAGCGTCTGCACATCCGGATCATCGGTGCAACAGACCGCCAGCCCGTAAAACGGAATGTTGGAGACAAAATCATAAAAGCCTTTGTGCAGCGCCTCCTCGGTGCCCCAGTGCTCCATATGCTCCGGGTCGATATTGGTCACAATCGCAATGGTCGCAGGCAGACGGTTGAACGTGCCGTCGCTCTCATCAGCCTCCACAACCATCCATTCGCCTTCACCCACACGCGCGTTAGAGCCATAGGCGTGAATGATCCCGCCGTTCACCACGGTCGGGTCAAAATGGCCATGATCCAAAAGTGCCGCGACCATGGTGGTGGTGGTGGTTTTGCCATGAGTGCCCGCCACAGCGATGTTGGATTTCAGCCGCATCAGCTCGGCCAGCATTTCCGCGCGGCGCACTACAGGCAGGCCTTTGCGGCGCGCCTCATCCAGCTCCGGATTGCCCGGTTTGATGGCCGAGGAAATCACCACCACTTCGGCGTTTTCCAGATTTTCTGCGCGCTGGTCTTCAAACACCGTCGCCCCCATGCCTGCCAGTCGCTGGGTGATCTTGGTGGTTTTCAGGTCTGATCCTTGCACCGTATAGCCATGGTTCACCAGCACCTCGGCAATGCCGGACATGCCAATGCCGCCAATCCCCACAAAGTGGATGGCGCCCACGTCGCCAGGAAGTTTGGTTGCTGCGTTCATCTTATTGGTCCTTGTTCGCCAGCTGCTCGACCAGCGCCACAAGCGCCTCGGTCGCGTCCGGCTTGCCCGCCGACAGCGCGGCCTGCGCCATCTGGCTTGCGCCCTGCGGGTTGCTCAAAATGGTTGTGATTTGTTCGGTCAGTGACTCCGGCGTCAGAAGGCTCTCGGGCACAACAATCGCCCCGCCCGCCTCTGCCAGCCCCCGCGCATTGGCCGTCTGGTGATCGCCCGCCGCTGCTGCAAAAGGCACAAGGATCGACGGGCGGCCAATGATGGAGATATCCGCCACCGAGCTCGCGCCGGAACGTGAAATCACCAGCTGCGCTTCGCTCATCCGTGCCGGAACATCGGTGAAGAACGGCTGCACATCCGCCGCAATGCCCGCTTCTGCGTAAAAGGCCGACACCCGATCAAAATCCTCATCGCGCGCCTGATGCGCCACGCGCAGGTTGCCCAGAATATCAGACGACAAAGCGGCAATCGCCGCAGGCACCACATCACTTAAGATGCGCGCGCCTTGGCTGCCGCCAATCACCAGCACCGACATGGGGTAATCCCCCGGCGCGATATAGCCTGCACCCGCACGATCCATCACCGCCTTGCGCACAGGGTTGCCCACCGGCGTGCCTTCAACACCGTCCGGCAGCGCCGTTGGCCAGGTGCCACAGGCCACCACATCCACGCGGTTGGCAAAGATCTCATTGACCCGCCCCAACACACCGTTCTGCTCATGGATCATCCGCGGCAGCTTCAACAGCCAGGCCGCCCCCATCGCCGGAATGGTCGGATAACCGCCAAAGCCGACCACCACATCGGGCCGGTCTTTGCGCATCTTCAGCGCAGCGCCAAAAACGCCGCCAAGGATGCGAAACGGCACCGCCAGCTTGGCCAGCGCCCCGCCACGCGCAAAGGTGGCCGAGCTGACCTCCTCAATCTCCACCGTATGGGGAAAGCCTCCGGTGTAGCGGGCGCCGCGCGCATCCGTGGAAAGCTTGACCCGCCAGCCTTTGCGCAGCATCACCTCCGCCAGCGCCTGCGCCGGAAACATATGGCCGCCTGTGCCACCTGCCGCAATCACCAAAAGTGGCTGTCTACTCATCTACCATGCCCCCGCAGAATGTCCCCGATCTCACCTTGAGGACGGCTGCGGGTAAACGCCAAAATCATGCCAACTGCAATCCCCCCGGCGATGAGGGAAGAGCCGCCATAGCTCACAAACGGCAAAGTCATGCCTTTGGAGGGCAGTAGCCGCACCGCAACGCCCATATTGATGAGCGCTTGTACGCCGAAAATCGCCACAAGGCCGGTGCCCGCCAGCCGAATGAACGGATCACGCTCCCGCATCAGGCGGAAAAACGAGCGCAGCACAATGGTCGCGTAGAGTGCGAGAATCGCGAAAACAAGGATCAGCCCGTATTCCTCGGCCGCCACCGCGATGATGAAATCGGTGTGCGCATCCGGCAGGGACCATTTCACCTGCCCCTCGCCCACACCGACGCCAAACAGACCGCCTTCGCGGATCGCCTCGGTGGCATAGCCAATCTGTGTGGTCGGATCGACCGAGCGATCCAGAAACCCGTCGATCCGGCGGGCAAAGTGCTCTGAGTTGTTATAGGCAAAATTCGCCACCGGGATCAGCGACAGGATGATCCCGCCAATCAGCATCATCGGCGCGCCAGAGACAAAATACATCACGCTCCAGCCAAACAGGATCAGACAGGCCTGGCCAAAGTCAGGCTGCATGGCGAGCATCAGCACAATGGTCATCATCAACAGGAAAGACCAGCGCCGCCCCGGAGGGCCATTGATTTCTTCATTGGCCGCCATCAACCAGGCCGCGACCACCACAAATCCCGGCTTGAGGAATTCAGACGGCTGCAGCGAGGCAAACCCAAGCGAATACCAGCGCGTCGCGCCTTTGCCAAAATCCGTGCCAAACACCGGCAACAGCGCCAGCGCGACCATGGACACGCCAAAGCCAACCACCGCAAGACGGCGCACCAATGTGGGGGACATCATCGAGGTGACAACCATGGTCACCATCGCCAATCCGCCAAAGAAAGCTTGTTTTTTGACGTAGTGAAACGGCTCAAACCCGTTCTTTGCCGCCAAAGGGGGGCTTGCCGCCATGCCCAGCATCAAGCCAATCACAAACAGCAACACAATGGATGTCATCGTCCATTTGTCCAGTGTTTGCCACCATTTCGGAAGCACGGGCTCACGCGCCCGAACGGGCAACGCGCCATAAACCATCTCTGTCATCGAAATACGCCGATCTCTGCCTCAAAACGCCCGTTTTCCGGGTCTGGGTGAAAGTCTAACACCCAACAGGCTTTATGAAAAGTATAGAGATGGCCGATTTACCCGCCCTCTGAGCTCCAGAGAGCCCTCAGGGATTTCTCATTCCCAAAATATCTCGGGGTCGCCACATCGCAGATGTGGCAGGGGCAGCGCCCCTCTTGACCAGGGCCGCATCATCAGGCACCCCGCCAGCATGAGCAAACAGACACATTGGGACAGTATCATCCTCGGCGCCGGTGCGGCGGGCATGATGTGCGCCACACAGAGCGGCGGCCGCACGCTGGTGCTGGATCACGCCAAGGCACCGGGCGAGAAAATTCGCATCTCAGGCGGCGGGCGCTGCAACTTCACCAATATGTATGCAGGCCCCGAAAACTTCCTGTCCGCCAACCCGCATTTCTGCAAATCCGCGCTCAGCCGTTATACGCAATGGGATTTCATCGACATGGTGGCGCGCCATAACATCGCCTATCACGAGAAAACCCTCGGACAGCTTTTCTGTGACAACAGCGCCAAAGACATCATCGCGATGCTGCAGGCAGAGATGACACAGGCGGGTGCCGCGCTCTGGCTTGAAACCCAGATCGTCAGCGTCTCCCATGACGGCACGACCTTCAGTGTGGAGATCGAAAAGAGCGGCAAACGCGAGAGCCTGACCTGCACCAACCTTGTGCTGGCCACCGGTGGCAAAAGCATTCCCAAAATGGGCGCAACGGGGCTGGCTTATGACATTGCGCGCCAGTTTGGCCTGACCGTCACTGACACCCGCGCGGGCCTTGTGCCTTTCACCTTCTCTGATGGGCGCTTCAAAGCCATTTCCGGCGTGGCGCATCCGGTGCGCGCGGCGGCAAATGGCACCAGCTTTGAAGAGGCCATGTTGTTCACCCATCGCGGCCTCTCCGGCCCCGCCATGCTGCAAATCAGCTCCTACTGGCATGAAAGTCAGCCGATCTCCGTGAACCTCTTTCCGGACAGCAGCCCGTTTGACACCCTGCGCAACCGCCGTCAGGAACAGGGCCGCCGCAATCTCACCACGGAGCTGGCCACGCTGCTGCCCTCCCGTCTGGTGGACCACCTCAGCGAGACCATGGATCTGTCCGGCAATCTCGCCGATCAGTCCGACGCTGCCCTGCAAGCGCTCTGTGATCGGCTGCAAAACTGGGAGCTACTGCCTTCCGGCACCGAAGGCTACCGCACCGCCGAAGTGACCCTTGGCGGGATCGACACAGGCGGGCTGTCGTCCAAAACCATGGAAGCCAAAGCCGTGCCCGGCCTCTATGTGATCGGCGAAGCCATGGATGTGACAGGCTGGCTCGGCGGCTTCAACTTCCAATGGGCCTGGAGTTCGGGCTGGGCCGCAGGTCAGGCGATCGCGGCAAAGCGGGGTTAAGCCCCGCCAATAAATCTGCAACGCCCGTAATCAGCCCCATAGGCCAGCCCCCGATCCTGGGTGGGGGTGAAGCCCCCTCCCTGGGGGAGGGTCGGGGGCTGGTCGGCTTCGCCGCCCGCGAGGATCAAACCTCAAGGATGTCTCTAAAAAGAAACCATCAGTTGATGCCCGACGCTTTCTTCGTCGCCGCCTGCACCTGCGCCACAAAATCCTCACCGCGTTTTTCAAAGCTGTCGTACTGGTCAAAGCTCGCCGCCGCCGGGGCCAGCAGAACGGTGTCGCCTTCCTGCGCCTCTGCGGCGGCGCGCGCCACCGCCTGTTCCATCGTTGTGCAGACCTCGGCCTCAACCCCTTTGAGCTGCATGGCAAAATTGGCCGCCTCACGCCCGATGACATAGGCCTTCACCACCTCGCCCGCGCTTTCAGCGAGATCGCCCAGACCGCCCTCTTTCTCCAGCCCGCCACAGATCCAGCGGATCTTTTTGAATGCCGCCAGCGCCTTTTGCGCCGCATCCACATTGGTGGCCTTGCTGTCGTTCACATAGGTCACGCCATGTGCCTCCGCGATAATCTGGCTGCGATGCGGCAGGCCGCCAAAGCTGGCAAAACCCGCTTCAATCACACGCGGCGCAAGGCCCAACGCACGGCACACCGCATAGGCGGCGCAGGCATTCTGATGGTTGTGCGCACCGGGCAGCCCTTTGATGGCACGCAGATCAATCGAGCCGGCCTGCCGCCCCTTGCGGTATTCGCTCAGAAATCCTTTGCGGGCAAAAACGTTCCACCCCGGCCCGGTCAGTTTGCGCTCGGTCGAGATGCGCATCACCCGGTCGTCAGAGGGGCCTTCAGACAGCTGCCCCGCCATATAGCGCCCTTCGATCTCATCAACGCCCACAATGGCGCGATCCGGCCCACCTTCGGCAAAGAGGCGGCGCTTGGCGGCGAAATAGCCCCCCATGCCCGCATGGCGATCCAGATGATCGGGGCTGAGGTTGGTGAAAACGGCAACATCCGGCGTGAGGCTGCGCGCCAGATCGGTCTGATAGCTGGACAGTTCCAGCACAATCACATCGCCATCTTCCGCCGGATCCAGATCCAGCACCCCACGGCCAATATTGCCCGCCAGCTGCGTGCGCCGCCCGGCCTCGCTCAGCACATGGTGGATCAATGCAGAGGTGGTGGATTTGCCGTTGGAGCCTGTGACCGCAACCACTTTGGGCATGGTCTCAAACATCTCCCAGCCGCCATTGGCAAAGGAGCGGAAAAACAGCCCGATGTCATTGTCCACCGCAACCCCGGCCTCCAAAGCCGCAGCCACCACGGGATTGGGGGTTGGGTAGAGATGCGGAATACCGGGGCTGACAATCAGGCTGGTGATGCCATCAAAGGCGTTTTGCTTGAGCAGATCGGCGCATAGAAACCCTTCGCCCTCGGCGGTCTCGCGCGCTTTGGGGTTGTCGTCCCAACAGATCGCCTCCGCCCCGCCCGCACGCAGCGCCCGCGCTGTGGCAAGACCTGAGCGCCCCAAGCCCAAAACGGCGACCTTCGCGCCCTCAAAGCCCTGTACTGGAATCATCTGACACCCCCAAAAAGTTCCGCGCCAACAGTGCCCCGACCGGGAGGGAGGCACAAGCCGCAGACGTCGGGTGCCTCCGGCGGGGATATTTGGGGAATGAGAAATAAAAAGGCGCGCCAAAATCGGCACGCCTCTCATTGTCTCAACTGCAGGGTCCGTTTAGCGCAGCTTCAGCGTCGCCAGACCAATCATCGCGAGGATCACAGCCACGATCCAGAAGCGGATCACGATCTGCGGCTCCGACCAGCCCTTCTTCTCGTAGTGGTGGTGAATCGGCGCCATCAGGAACACCCGCTTGCCGGTGCGCTTGAAGTAGAGCACCTGAATGATCACGCTGAGCGCCTCAACCACAAAGAGGCCGCCAATGATGCCCAGCACCAGCTCGTGTTTGGTGGACACGGCAATGGCGCCAAGTGCGCCACCAAGCGCCAGCGAGCCGGTGTCACCCATGAAGACCGCTGCGGGCGGGGCGTTGTACCACAGAAAGCCAAGACCGCCGCCGATCAGACCGGCCACAAAGATAAGGATCTCACCGGTGCCGGGCACATAGTGCACATCCAGATACTCGGTGAAGTCGACACGGCCCACCGCATAGGCAATGACACCCAGCGCGCCTGCGGCAATCATCACCGGCATGATGGCAAGCCCGTCCAGACCGTCAGTCAGGTTCACCGCATTGGCCGCGCCCACAACCACAAACATGGCAAAAGGCACATAGGCCCAGCTGAGGTTAATGAGCACCTCTTTGAAGACCGGAACAGCGAGCTGAAACTGCAGCGTGTCGGGCTGCAAGAATGTCGCCCAAACCCCTGCAATCCCTGCAATAACAAAGCCCAGCAACAGGCGCACGCGGCCCGACACACCTTTGGTGTTCTGCTTGGACACTTTGGCATAGTCATCGGCAAACCCGATGAGGCCATAGGCCAGCGTGACAAACAGCACGAGCCAGACAAAGCCATTGTCCCAACGCGCCCAAAGCAGGGTAGAGGTGACCAGAGCGCCCACAATCAGCAGCCCCCCCATGGTGGGTGTGCCCGCCTTGGCGAAATGCCCCTCGGGGCCGTCATCACGGATCGGCTGGCCTTTGCCCTGCTTGCGGCGCAGCACATTGATCAGCGGGCGGCCAAACAGAAAGCCAAAGATCAGCGCCGTCATGAAGGCACCACCCGCGCGGAAGGTGATGTAGCGGAACAGGTTGAAGAAATCACCGCCATCCGACAGCGCGGTCAGCCAATAGAACATTACAGGTCCTCGTTTTTGGATTGCGGGGCGGGATGGCCCAGTTTGCGGATGGCGTCAACCACCTTCGCCAGCGCCATCGACAGGCTGCCCTTGGCCATGACCACATCACCGGCATCAACCAGCCGACGCACCTCTGCCGCCAGCTCCGCGCTGGTCTGAGCCCAAAGCCCGCGTTTCTCATCGGGCAGCGCGGCGTGCAGGTGCTGCATCAGCGGACCAACGCAATGCACAATGTCGATTTCCGCCATCGCTGGATGTTTGGCAAGCTCCGCGTGCATCGCCACCTCATCCGCCCCCAGTTCCTTCATGTCCCCGACAAAGGCGATCCGGCGGCCTTTGCCGATGCGGCCAATACCATCTTTGGGCTCTGCTGCGGCCAAAACCTCAAGCGCGGCACCAAGGCTGGTGGGATTGGCATTATAAGCCTCATCAATCAGCTCCAGAGTGCGGTCGGTTTCCACCGGATCCAGCACCAGCGTTTCGCGTGCACCGCGTCCCACAAACGGGGTCCAGCGGCCAAGATCGGCCACCGCCAGCGCCAGATCTGCGCCCATCGCATCGACCGAGGCCAAAGCGCCAAGTGCATTCATCGCAAAATGGCGCCCTGCGCTTTGCACTTTAAAGAGCAACGCCTCGTCGCCCTTCGTGGCGCGCGCCACAGTCACATTGCCCTGCAGCTTGATCTCGCCCAGCTGCCAATCCTTAGCACTCTCGCCAAACTCCTGCTTGGCAAAGCCCAGGGCTGCCGCATGAGCGCGCAACACATCTGCGGTGTCGATATCCGCGTTCACGATGGCGATGCCACCCGGCTCCAACCCGTCAAACACCGCCGCTTTTTCCTGCGCGATGCCCGCGACATCCTCAAAGGCTTCCAGATGCACAGCGGCGACGGTCGTGACCAACGCCACATGTGGCCGTGCCATTTTGGCAAGCGGCGAGATTTCGCCGGGATGGTTCATCCCGATTTCAATCACCGCAAATTCGGTGTCTTCGGGCATGCGCGCCAAGGTGAGCGGCACGCCCCAATGGTTGTTGTAGCTCGCCACGGAGGCATGGGTGCGCCCTTGCCCCGCAAGCATGGCGCGCAGCATTTCTTTGGTCGAGGTTTTGCCAACGGAGCCGGTCACCGCCACAACCCGCGCCTCTGTGCGGGCGCGTGCGGCACAGCCCAAAGCCTCCAGACCTTCCAGCACATCGTCGACAATCAACAGGGGCGCATCTTCCGTGAGGCCGTCCGGAATGCGGCTCACCAAAGCGGCGGCGGCCCCTTTTTTCAAAGCCTGCGCCACAAATTCATGGCCATCCCGCGCCGCGGTGAGGGCCACAAAGAGATCGCCTTCCTCAAGGGTGCGCGTGTCAATCGAGACACCGTTGCAGGTCCAATCGCGCGTACTGCGCCCACCGGTTGCCTCTGCAGCAGCGACAGAGCTCCAAAGCGTCATGCCAGACCTCCATCCAATGCCGCCACGGCCACGCTGGCCTGCTCACAATCATCAAACGGCAGGATGTCTTCGCCGATTTCCTGCCCGGTCTCATGGCCCTTGCCGGCAATCAACAGCGCATCCCCCGCCCCCAAAGCATCCACCGCGCGCAGGATGGCTTCAGCCCGGTCACCCACTTCGGTGGCCTCGGGCGCGCCCTCCATCACGGCCGCACGGATCACCGCAGGATCCTCGCTGCGCGGATTATCATCGGTGACAAACACCACATCGGCGTGTTCTGCGGCCGCCTGCCCCATCAGCGGGCGTTTGGTTTTGTCGCGGTCCCCACCTGCGCCAACCACAATGATGAGCCGCCCCATCACATGGGGACGCAGGGCCTTGAGCGCCGTCGCCACGCTGTCCGGCGTGTGGGAATAGTCGACGTAAACCGCCGCCCCATTGGCCCGCGTTGCCGCCAGTTGCATCCGCCCGCGCACGCCTTTCAGCTCATGCAGCACCTCAAACACCCGTTCCGGCTCCGCCCCACAGGCCACAGCCAGACCAGCCGCCAAGAGCACATTCTCCGCCTGAAACCCGCCAAGCAGATTGAGCCGCGTCTGATAGCTTTTGCCCCGGAAGGTGAAGCGCACATCCTGCCCGGTCGCATCCAGCCGCTGGGCTGTGAGCGCGAGGTCTGCATCGCCTTTGCCAACGGTCAGAACGCCCTGCCCACGCCCGCCCGCGATCAGCGCCATCTCCATGCCGCGTGGGTCATCCACATTGATCACCGCCGTGCCGTCTTCCGGCAAGACGCGCGCAAAAAGCCCGGCCTTGGCGTTGAAATACTCATCAAAGGTCTCGTGGTAGTCGAGGTGATCCTGCGTGAAATTGGTGAAGCCTGCCGCCTTCAGCTGCACCCCGTCCAGTCGGCACTGCGCCAGACCGTGCGAAGAGGCCTCCATCGCAGCAAAGCCAATGCCTGCCTCCGCCGCAGCCGCCAAGGTGCGGTGCAGGGTGATTGGTTCGGGCGTTGTGTGATGCAGCGGAGCGGTGAAATCGCCCTCCACACCGGTGGTGCCAAGGTTCACCGCTTCAAGCCCCATCTCCTGCCAGATCATCCGCAGGAAGGTTGCCACAGAGGTTTTGCCATTGGTGCCGGTGACGGCCGCCATAATGCCGGGCTGTGCGCCAAAAAACAGCGCCGCCGTATAGGCCAGCGCCTGACGCGGGTCTTCCGCAATCACCACAGCGGCATCACTTGCCGCCAGCTCCTGCTCCGCAATCTTTGCGCCCGCCGCGTCGGTCAGGATCGCAGACGCGCCCATGCGCAAAGCAAATTGAATGAAAGTGCCCCCATGCACCCGCGTGCCGGGCATCGCTGCGAACAGAAAGCCCTCTTTCACGTCGCGGCTGTCCACCGCCAAGCCGGTGATCGCCGGATTTGCCCCGCCAATGGCCGTCAGGCCCAATTCAGAAAGATGTTTTGCGCCCACTGCCATCCGTGCCCCGCCTTTGCTCGGCTTAGTTTGATGTCAGCGTTATATCAGCCAACTCCGTGGGTTCAACTTCGGGACGCAGCCCCAAAAGCGGCGCGACGCGCGCGATCATTTCAGCCGCCACCGGCACTGCCGTCCAGCCTGCTGTGCGGCGCGGCTCATCGCCTGTGGTTTCCACCGGCTCATCCAGCGACAGGATCAGCACATATTTCGGATCATGGGTCGGGAACATCGCCGCAAAGGTGGCGATCACCTTGTCCTCATAGTACCCGCGCCCGTTTTCTTTCGGCTTGTCAGCCGTGCCGGTCTTGCCGCCCACCGCGTAGCCCGGCACCTCACCAAAGGAGGCCGTGCCCTCGCTCACCACCTTGCGCAACATGGTGCGCGCGGCTTCGGCGCTTTCTGCGCTCATCACGCGCGGGCCAATCTCCACATCATCCTGCTTCAGCAGGGTTGGCGTGACTTTGGTGCCGCCATTGGCGATCGCCGCATAGCCAGCTGCCAGATGCAGCGGGCTGGCAGACATGCCATGACCATAAGAAATTGTCATGGTCGACAGCTCAGACCAATTGCGCGGAAGCAGTGGCTGTGCGCCACGCGCCTCGACCACCTCAACCGGTGTCGGCTCAAAGAAGCCAAGGTTGCGCAGGAAATCCTGCTGACGCGCCGCCCCGATCAGCTGCGCAATTCGCGCGGTGCCGATATTGGAGGATTTCACGATCACCTTGGTCAGCGTCAACTGCGCGCCGTAGTTGCGGAAATCCCGAATGCGGAATTTGCCCCAGCGCAGCGGCCCTTTGGTGTCAATCAGCGTCTCAGGCGCAGCAATCCCCAGCTCGATGGATTGCGCGGCGGTGAAAATCTTGAAGGTGGAGCCAAGCTCATAAAGCCCCTGCACCGCGCGGTTAAACAGCGGGCTGTCCGCCGCCTGCCCCTGCACCGGAGGGCGCGGGCGGTTGTTGGGGTCAAAATCCGGCAGGCTGACCATGGAGATCACTTCACCGGTTTTCACATCCATCAGCACAGAGCTTGCGCCCTTGGCATTCATCAGCTTCATGCCACCCCAAAGCACGCGCTCGGCCGCGGCCTGCACGGTGAGGTCAATGGACAGGGTCAGCGATTTGTCGCCATTGGCTGGATCACGCAGCGCATCGTCAAAGTACTTTTCAACACCCGCGACGCCGATCAGCTCGGCGTCATGCACGTCTTCCTTGCCAAAGCTCGCCCCGCCAAGGATGTGCGCCGCCAAACGCCCGTTTGGATACAGCCGCATTTCGCGGCGGCCAAACAGCAGCCCCGGCTCGCCGATATCATGCACAGCCTGTTGCTGCTCAGGGCTGATCTTCTTCTTGATCCAGAGGAATTTTCTCTTTCCTGTGAAATCCTTAACCAGACGTTCTTCATCCAGATCCGGAAAGATCGCGACCAGCTCCTTTGCGGCGCGCTCCTTGTCGATCATGTGATGTGGCTGCGCATAAAGCGCGTGGGTCTCAAGGTTGGTCGCCAGAATGCGCCCATGCCGGTCGACAATATCAGCACGCTCCGCCTGAATGCGGCTCCCGGCATAGCTTGTGCGCGGCTCGGTGGCTTCAGACATGCTGACCACACCCATCCGCGCGCCCACAGTGATAAACGCTCCGGTGAACAGAACCGCCATGATCAGCAGACGCCCTTCCGCACGGGCACGCCCCTTGCTGCGCATTTCCTCATGGCGTGCGCGCAGGTTGGCGCGTTCAATGCTGTCCGGGTTCTCCCCCACATCCCGCGCCCGCAGGATCGACGCAAGCGGTCTCAGCGGTGTGCGTGTCATGGCGTGACCTCCTCAGCGGAGACCTCAACTGCATTCTCAATGTCAAACAGCACGCCGCTGGCCGGATAGGCCACCTGCTCCACGCGCCCGAACTGGTTGGGGCGCAGCGGCAAAAGCTGCAGATCGTTGTAGTTGATCTCGGCCAGATCGCGCAGACGGTCAGGACGGTTGAGATAGGCCCACTCCGCCTTCAGCACCGACAGACGCGCCCGCGCCTCGCCAATCTCACGCTGCAGACGTTCGGTCTCGCCGATCATCGCCTGGGTGCGATAGTTCTCCTGATAGGCCCACACGGACAGCGCAATCACCATACCAGCCGCCAAAACAAACAACACCGTCCGCATTTACTTCCGCCCTCCAAGGGTTGGCATACCAATCGCTTTGCCCGCAATCTCACCCGCTGGCGCATCGGTGCGCCGCGCCACCCGCAACTTCGCAGAGCGCGCGCGCGGATTGTCTTCAAGCTCTTCCGGATCAGGTCCAACCGCCTTGCGGGTGATCAACTCAAACGCAGGCTTTTCCTGTTCTGTCTCAGGGGCATAGCGGTTGACGTTGCCGGTTTTGCCCGCGCGCGACTGCAAGAACCGCTTCACCATGCGGTCTTCCACCGAATGGAAGGTCACAACCGCCAGAAGCCCGCCGGGTTTCAGCGCCCGCTCTGCCGCCATCAGCCCACGGAACAGCTCGCCATATTCATCGTTCACCGCAATCCGCAGCGCCTGAAAGCTGCGTGTCGCCGGATGGCTCTGCCCCGGCTTCGGGCGCGGCAGGCAACTCTCGACAATCTCCGCCAGACGCAATGTGGTGGTGATCGGCGCAGCCGCCCGCTCCCGCACAATCGCCTTGGCAATCCGACGGCTCGCCCGCTCTTCCCCGTACTGGTAGATGATATCCGCCAGCTCGGCCTCACCGGCCTCATTCACCAGATCTGCGGCCGAGGGCCCGTCCTGGCTCATCCGCATGTCTAGCGGACCATCTTTCATGAAGGAAAAGCCGCGCTCTGCCAGATCCAGCTGCATCGAGCTGACCCCAAGGTCGAGCACCACGCCATCCAGATCCTCGGCATATTCATCCATTTTGGAAAACACACCGGCCACCAGCTCGATCTGATCGCCATAGCCGCCCACCCACGGGGCTGCCATCTCAAACGCCAGCGGATCACGGTCCACGCCGTAAACCTTGCTGGCCCCGGCCTCGATCAGCCCACGGGTATAGCCACCCGCGCCAAATGTGCCATCAAGCCAGCGCCCCGAAACAGGTGCCACCGCGCGAAGCAAAGGCGCAAGCAGAACAGGAATGTGAGGGCGTTTGGCGGCGGGATCTTCAGGGGTCGCCATCCTTAGAACCCCTCGTCGCCATCAAGGTAAATCGAAGGATCGGCATCAGGATCAAAATCGTCATCCGCCTCAAGCGCTTCTGCCTGGGTGGCTTCATAGGTCTCCGGGTTCCAGATCTCAAAGGTGTCGCCTTTACCGGCAAACACCGCCATGTCCGCAAGACCGATCTTGTCACGCTGCTCTTTGGGCAACACGATCCGTCCGGTGTCATCCACCGAGGCGTCAATCGACAGGGTGAGGTAGAGATTGGAGAGCGCAAGGCGCTTCTTGCTGCCACGGGGCATTTTCATGATGCGGGCCACCACATCATTCATCGCCTCAACCGTGAAACATTCCAGATAATCGCGGGTCTTGCCGCCGTATACGATCACGAGGTTGGGGTTTGCGCCACTTTTCCAGTCTGGGTCGCCTGCTTCAAGCACACGGCGGAACTTGGCCGGAATCGACATCCGTCCCTTCGTATCCACCTTGTTACGGCTCTCGCCGCGAAACATAAGCGCCACTGCCTATGGCCCCTTTCAACCTCTGCCTGCCCCACCACCCGGAATGGGTCCGGTGGAAGCGAAACGGCGGATTGATCTGCTGCCACTGATCAATCCGCCGCCCTCGTCCCGCTTGTGCGGGTGTCCAGTTGCGCGTGCCACCTGGGGGGATGTTCTGCTCGCCCACGCACCGGATCTCTTTTTTTTCGATGAAAGCGGGTGCCTGTATGAAACCTGACTTGGGATTTGAGGTCTTAGCGCCTCGTTTGTTCCCGTCCTCATCGTGGGTTTAGGGATGCCATGGGAATTTATGGAAGGCAACACAAATTTTGCCCCACAGAGTCTATATACACGATTTTCGCACCTCAAAAATCGCGCTGAATTGATGCCAATCGATTCGATTAGCACCACATATCCACAGATATTTACTTCTGAACACCAAATAATGTGTGATTTATCCACAGAAATCGACTTCCCAAGAAATCCCAAAAAATTTCCACCCAGCACTCAAATTGCTTCAAAACGCACCACACCACCCTCACAAATCGCCGTCACGCCCACGTGATTCGCAGTGAGTTCCCATGAAAATCGCCATCCATCCCATTCATTCCCACATTTCACCGGCCACGCGCCCCATGAATTCCCAAACGCGACCCAAACCACACCCTCCACGAGAAATCGCGGGCTGCGACGACTATGCGCTTGCCCCCTCCCCAATCTGCGCTACCTTCCTCACAAACGCTCTCATGCGCGTGTCGTGAACCAAGGAGTTGGCTGATGAGCCTCCTCGCCCCCTCGGCCCTTGAGGCCATGATCCAGAAAGCCCGCAAAACCGGGAAAAACCTGCAATTTGCCGCGCTGCCCTACCGCATCCGCAAGGGCAAACCACAGATCCTGATGGTCACCTCCCGCGGCACCCAGCAATGGATCATCCCCAAGGGCTGGCCCATGGATGGGATGAAACCCCACAAAGCTGCGGCACAGGAAGCCTGGGAAGAGGCCGGCATCACCGGCACGATCGGCAAACACAGCATCGGCCAGTTCCGCTACCGCAAAACCCGCGGCCCATTGCGCGGCCAGAAAATCCGCGTGATGGTGTTTGCTCTGGAGGTCGACAAACTCGCCAAACACTACCCCGAAGCAGGCCAGCGCCGCCGCAAATGGATGCGCCCGAAAAAGGCCGCCAAACACATCCGCATTCCGGAACTGGCAGAGATCGTGCGCAACTTTGACACCAAACAGCTCAAAAAACGCGCAAGGTCATAGGGCCGAACAGCCGCGCCAAGCTTGATCACCCCCAACACGCACCATATGTTCGCGCCACCCAAGAGCTGACCAAGACACGCCACCGCGATGATCAACTACACCTTAAAATGTGCCAACGACCACCGGTTTGACAGCTGGTTTCAATCCGCAGAAGCCTTCGACAAACTTCAGGCCAGCGGCATGGTCGCCTGCGCCCTATGCGGCAACACCGATGTCACCAAGGCGATGATGGCACCCCGCGTGCGCCCGGCGCGCAAAGCAGCCAGCGCCCCGGCACCGCAGGAACAACCGGCCGAGGCGCCCAAGCCCAACCCCGGCGCCCTCTCCGCTCCGGCCTCCCCGGCAGAGCAGGCCCTGCGCGAGCTGCGCCAGCATGTTGAGGCCAACTCCGATTATGTCGGCAAGAATTTTGCCTCCGAGGCCCGCGCCATGCATGAAGGCAGCGCCCCGGAGCGCGCCATTTACGGCGAAGCCAAGCCCGAAGAGGCCAAGGCCCTGATCGAAGAAGGCGTGCCGGTCGCGCCCCTGCCCTTTTCCATCGGCCGCAAAACCAACTGACACGCAGAGAGGACCTTCCCATGCACATTGTGATCACCGGCGCCAACAGAGGCATTGGCGCAACGCTTTCTGATCACTATCGCAAGGCAGGTCACAAGGTCACCGGCACCAGCCGCGCCGGAGGGGATTTCCTGCCTCTGGATGTGCGCGACGCAAGCAGTCAGGCCGCCATGGCCGCCGCACTGGATGCCCAGCCCATCGACCTCCTGATCTGCAATGCCGGCGTCTATCTGGACAAGGGCCAAAACCTCGCAGACGGCTACCCGACCGACATGTGGGCGGACAGCTTTGCCACCAATGTCACCGGCGTTTTCTTAACTGTGCAGAACCTGCTGCCGAACCTTCAACTCTCCGAAGCGCCCAAAATCGCAATCATCTCCTCGCAGATGGCCTCCCACACCCGCGCGCCGGGGGGCTCCTATATTTACCGCGCCTCCAAAGCCGCCGCCCTGAACCTGGGGCGCAATCTGGCGACCGATCTGGCCCACATCGGCATTGCCGTTGGCATCTACCACCCCGGATGGGTGCAGACCGATATGGGCGGCACACAGGCAGACATCACCTTGGAGGAAAGCGCCTCCGGCCTGATCAACCGGTTTGACGCCCTGTCTCTTGAGACCACCGGCTGCTTTGAAACCTGGGACGGCCGCGCCCACGCCTACTAAGCGCGCCAGTCTTCTGATTCACAAACTTCTCATTCACAAAATATCCCGGGGTGAATGGCGCAGCCAGCTGCGCCAGAGGGGCTGGCCCCTCATGCCGCCCCCGCCGCCTCTCTTTCCCACCTCAAGGGCCGATAAAGTCAATCAAGCTTGCCTCTCGCCCCCCAACCGCGTAAACCCCCTCCGACTTACGATTTAAGGACGCGCCATGCCCGTACTTGTGATGAAATTCGGCGGCACCTCTGTTGCCAACCTTGACCGCATCCGCCGCGCCGCCAAACGCGTCGGCGTGGAAGTGGCCAAAGGCTATGACGTCATCGTCATCGTCTCTGCCATGTCCGGGGAAACCAACAAGCTTGTGGGCTATGTCGACGAAACCTCCCCGCTTTATGACGCACGCGAATATGACGCCGTGGTCAGCTCCGGTGAGAATGTCACCGCAGGCCTGATGGCGCTGACCCTGCAGGAAATGGATGTACCGGCGCGCAGCTGGCAGGGCTGGCAAGTGCCGCTCAAGACCACCTCGGCGCACAGCCAGGCACGCATCGAGGAAATCCCGACCGACAACATCAACGCCAAATTTGGCGAAGGCATGCGTGTTGCCGTTGTGGCAGGTTTTCAGGGCATCTCTGAGGAAGGCCGCATCACCACCCTGGGCCGTGGCGGCTCTGACACCACAGCCGTGGCCTTTGCCGCCGCCTTTGAGGCGGAACGCTGTGACATCTACACCGATGTGGACGGCGTCTACACCACCGACCCGCGCATCTGCCAGAAGGCGCGCAAACTCGACAAGATCGCCTTTGAAGAAATGCTCGAGCTGGCCAGCCTCGGCGCCAAGGTCCTCCAGACCCGCTCCGTGGAACTGGCCATGCGCAACCAAGTCCGGCTGAGGGTTCTCAGCTCTTTTGAAGAACAATCCGATGAAGCAGGCACGCTGGTCTGCGATGAGGAGGAAATTATGGAATCCAACGTCGTCTCCGGTGTCGCCTATTCGCGCGACGAAGCCAAAATGACCCTGCTGTCTGTGGCCGACCGCCCCGGCATCGCATCCATCATCTTTGGCTGCCTGTCTGATGCGGGCGTGAATGTGGACATGATCGTGCAGAACATCTCTGAAGATGGCCGCACCGACATGACCTACTCGCTGCCCACCGATCAGGTGAAACGCGCCGAAGCCGCGCTGGACGCGCTGAAATCCTCCGGTGGCCTGAACTTTGCCGAGCTGGTCATCGACGAAGAAGTGGCCAAGGTCTCTGTTGTCGGCATCGGCATGCGCAGCCAGTCCGGCGTGGCCGCCAAGGCTTTCAAAGTGCTGTCTGACGAAGGCATCAACATCAAAGTGATCACCACCTCCGAGATCAAAATCTCCGTGCTGATCGAGCGCAAATACATGGAACTGGCCGTGCAGGCCCTGCACGACGCCTTTGAGCTGGAAAAAGCCTAAGGCTAAGCGCTCCCAGACATTACAGAAGGCCATGCCCTCCGGCGTGGCCTTTTCTTTTGCCGCAGGCCCATGCGCCCAAGGGCCAGTTGCGCACCAAATGGACGTGTTGCACAAAAAACAATCACGTTAACCTGACGCCCTGCCCGCCCTTACACCGCGTCACTTGCTTCACTGCAGCATTGCCCCTGATCCATGCGTTTTCTACGCTCAGCGCCGCTCTCAGGCGCGCAATAGCTGCATCGGCATCAAATATCTGAGCGAAATACATATTTGCCTGCTGCGGCGCAGCAGCGATTTGCCGCTTGGGAACGCCTATAAACCATTTGGCATTCGCATCGGTTGTGGTCTATTCGCAAGATGAGCGACAACCAAGGACCACACCGTTTATGGCGCAAGACACCCAGACGGAAAGCCGCAAACTGCTGGGGCGGCTCAGAGACGCTTTGGCCGAAGACAGTGCCGGTCAGGAACGCCTCGACAAGATCACCAGCCTGATCGCCAGTTCGATGGGCACTGAGGTGTGCTCGATCTATCTGTTTCGCGATGATGAAACGCTTGAGCTCTGCGCCACCGAAGGCCTGAACCCCGAAGCGGTGCACCAGACCCGCATGCGCGTGGGCGAAGGGCTTGTGGGCCGCGTGGCCCGCGCCTCCTCCGTGGTCAACACCGACGACGCGCCCAACGCCAAGGGCTTCCGCTATATGCCGGAAACCGGCGAAGAGATTTTTTCAAGCTTCTGCGGTGTGCCGGTGCAACGACTGGGCGACAACCTTGGCGTTCTGGTGGTGCAATCCAAAGAAAAGCGCACCTTCTCGCTGGACGAAGTCTACGCGCTGGAAGTTGTCGCCATGGTGCTTGCGGAAATGACCGAGCTTGGCGCCTTCATCGGCGAAGGCGCGGCCATGAGTGCCCTGCACCAGCAATCAGAGATGTTTCGCGGCACTTCCGGTCAGGAGGGGGCGTCTGAGGGCCATGTCTGGCTGCATGAGCCCCGCGTGGTGGTCACCAACCCTGTGGCCGATGATCCCGAGGTCGAGCTGAAGCGCTTGAATGATGCGGTCGAAGAACTGCGCGTGGGCGTGGACAAGATGCTTGATACGGCGGCCCGCGGCGACAAAGAACAGCTCGACGTGCTCGAAGCCTACCGCATGTTTGCCAATTCCAAAGGCTGGATGCGCCGCATGGAGCAGGACATCTCCCGCGGTCTCTCTGCCGAGGCGGCTGTGGAGATGGAGCAATCCGCCGCACGGTCCCGCATGGAGCAGGTGACCGATGCCTACCTGCGCGAACGCCTGCATGATCTCGATGATCTCTCAAACCGCCTGCTGCGCATCTTGACCGGTCAGGGCAGCGAAACCGGCGCGGAAATGCCTTCTGACCCGATCCTGATCGCCCGCAACATCGGCCCCGGCGAACTGCTGGAATATGGCCGCAAGCTCAAGGGCATCGTGCTCGAGGAGGGCTCTGTTGGCAGCCACGCCGCCATTGTGGCCCGCGCTCTGGCGATCCCGCTGGTGATTCACGCCGACAAAATCACGACCGAAGCGCTCAATGGCGACCACATTATGGTCGACGGCGATCAGGGCATTGTGCACCTGCGCCCCGACGACACCGTGGTCACCGCCTTCCGCGACAAGATCGCCATGGCGACCCAGGCCCAGGAACGCTACGCCTCGATCCGCGACAAGGATGCGGAAAGCCGGGACGGCCAATTGGTGCATCTGCACATGAACGCAGGCCTTATGGCCGATCTGCCCTCCCTGCCCACCTCCGGCGCGGAAGGGGTCGGCCTGTTCCGCACCGAGCTGCAATTCCTGATCCGCAACCAGATGCCCAAACGCACCGAACTGGCACAGCTTTATGGCCGCGTGATGGATGCAGCGGAGGGCAAGCGCGTGGTGTTCCGCACGCTGGACATCGGCTCTGACAAGGTGCTGCCCTATATGGCGCCCCAAGATGAGCCCAACCCGGCCCTTGGCTGGCGTGCCGTGCGTGTTGCGCTGGATAAGCCCGGCGTCATGCGCATGCAGCTTCAGGCGCTGTTGCGCGGTGCCAATGGCCGCCCGCTGACCATCATGTTCCCCTTCATCGCCCAATATGAGGAATACACCGCAGCCCGTGCTGAGGTGGACAAAGCGATGGAGCGCGAGCGCATCCTTGGCCACCCTCTGCCGGAAACGCTGGAAGTGGGCGCGATGCTGGAAACTCCAAGCCTCGGCTTTGCCCCCAAGAAGTTCTATGAGGAGGTCGACTTCCTCTCCATCGGCGGCAACGATCTGAAGCAGTTCTTCTTCGCTGCAGACCGGGAAAACGAACGGGTCCGCCGCCGCTATGACACGCTGAATGTGAGCTTCCTGACCTTCCTTGAAGGCATTGTGAACCGCTGCATCGACACCGGAACACCGCTCAGCTTCTGTGGCGAGGACGCAGGCCGCCCCATCGAGGCGGTGTGCCTTGCCGCCATGGGTCTGCGCCACCTCTCCATGCGCCCGGCCTCCATCGGTCCGGTCAAAAGCCTGCTGCGCCGCGTGGACCTCAGCGAGGTGCGCCGCGTGATCCATCAGGCGCGCGAACAGGGTGACCAATCCGTCCGCCCTGCCGTGATGGAGTACCTGCGGAACGGAAATTAAGGGCTAGGTTCGGAGCAAAGGCGCGCCTTACTCTGTCCCCAGCCGCTTCCGCATCCCAGCCACCAGCACGTCCGGTGCAACATCCGCCTCCACAGCCAGCTTGCGCAGGCCAAAATGCACATGGGCGATGTCTTGATAGTAGCTGGTGTAAGCGTAGTTCGTCGCCGCACCAGCAGCGGCGCCAATCACCGGCACCGCCTGCGCTGCCAGCTTCTGCCCCAGCACGGGCGCCAGACGGGGCACAATCACCGATGTCACCCATTTTGCGCCGCCAACCGCCAGCCCGGCGCGCTGCTCCAACATCGCCAGATCCGCGCCGCGGTCTTCCTCAAACGGCCCATTGGCCGCCAGCACACGCACGCAATCAAAGCGCACGCTTTCCTTTGACGGATCAAACCCGTGCTGCACCGCCACGCCTTGGATCGCGCGCAGCAGCACCGTCACCGTGATCGGCAACTCCGCCAATGATGAGGTCACACCGCCCGCGCCGCCCGCCGCGCCCAGCGCCGCAGTGATCGAGGCGTTGATCCAATCCGGCTGATCCTTGATCACCCCACGGCTGCCATCGGCCCATTTCACCGCCTGCGTCAGCGCGAATTCCGTGGCGCCGCCAAGCCCGGTCTGAACCTCTTGCGGCAGCGATTTTAACAAGCCGCCGACAGGGATGCCCAGCACACCCAGCACCTTCATCCCCAGCCCGCTTGCGCCCTGATACCGCTTGGCCAACGCATCCAGCTCGCGTTCCAGATCAATCTCGCGCACCGGCGCGTCCGGCAAAATCTCTACTTTGGTCATAAAGACTAGGTAGGCATCCTACCCGGCGCTTCAACCTGAACAGAGCCGCCTCGCCGCTTCAAGCGTCCAGAAGCTGTGTGATCAGGTTGAGAAACAGATGCGTGCCGCGCGGGATCAGCGCATCGGGGAAATCAAAATCAGGATTGTGAAGCTGCGGCTGATCCACTCCGGAGCCCAGAAAAATCATCGCCGCGGTCGCGCCATCCAGTCCGAAGCAGCCAAAATCCTCAGAAAACCGCATCGGCTCCGGCAACATCTCCACCGCCAGCCCCGTCGCCTGCGCGGCCCGCTGTGTCAGCTGAACCGCCTCATCCGCGTTGACCGTCGCGGCAAAAACATCATGCCAGGTGATCTCCGCCTGAAGCCCGTGGCGCGCAGCCGCATTCGTCACAGCTGTTTCCGCCTCTGTGATCAGCCCCTGCATGGTGGCATCACTCACACAGCGCAGCGTGCAGCGGATCTCCCCATCCCCCGGCGCAATGCCAAAGGTCGGCTCCCCGAGGCTGCAATGGGTCAGCGTGCAAAGGCGAAAGGCTTCATCCAGCGCGTCCCCACGGCTCAGCGCGGGCAATGCGGTCATCAGCTCCGCCATGGCGCCCGCGGGAGACACACCGTCCTCCGGCATGGCCGCATGAGAGCTTTTTCCCGCCAGCCTGATCTGCATCCCCCGTGAGGCGCAACAGGCCGTGCCCGCACAAAGCCCAACCGTGCCCAGCGCCAAGCCCGGCAGGTTGTGAATCGCAAAAGCATAATCCGGCTTCAGCGCGGGCCACTGCGGATTATCCACCACCGCAGGCGCGCCCCTGCCGGTTTCCTCAGCGGGTTGAAACAGCAAAATCACGCGGCCGCGCGCGGGACGGCGGGCCAGCGCAAGCGCGCAGCCCATCACCATCGTCATATGCCCGTCATGCCCGCACACATGACTTTTGCCATCAATCCGCGACCGGTAAGGCAGATCAGACACCTCATGGATCGGCAGGCCATCGAGCTCACAGCGGATCATCACCGTGGGGCCTGTCGCCTTGACCTCAAAGGCTGCGGCCACCCCATGCCCACCAAGACCGGTCCAAATCTGATCAGCCCCCGCTTGGCGCAGCGCCTCCGCAATATGCGCGGCGGTCTGCGCCTCTTCACCGGAGATTTCAGGCGTCTCATGCAGCGCGTGGCGCAGCGAGGTCAGCTCTGCAATCTGCTTGGTGGTCAGCTCATTTGACATGGGTTTACCCCCTATTTTGGCCCCAACAGCGCGTTTCCTGAGCCTCAGCCAGCCACGCTTTCAACATCCCCCGCGATGTCCTCCCAAGCGCCGTCCACCAGCGCCCGCCCCAGCACCCGCTCCGGGTTGGTCGGCGGCGGCATCACAACATCTGCAAGTTTCTCAAAGCCAAAGCGGCGGTAGTATGGCGCATCGCCCACCAGCATCACCCGCTCCCAGCCCAAGGGGGCGGCGCGGCTCAGGCTGTCTTCGATCAGCAAACCGCCCAATCCTTCGCCCTGATGGGTCGGGTGCACAGCCACCGGCCCCAAGAGCAAGGCCTTCATATTGCCAATCTTTACAGGCCAGTACCGGATCGCCCCCGCCAGAATGCCATCCACATCCCGCGCCACCAGCGACAGCCCGGCCACAGGGTCCACCCCATCACGCAAACGGTAAGAACTCAGCGCCTCACGCCCCGGCGCAAAGCAGAGGTCATACAGCGCCTCTACCTCCCACCAATCCTCACCTGTCTCCACTGCCAGCGTGAACACCGCCCGCTCCCTGCCCGATTGTGACGTCTTTTTACGGTTCCCTCGCCCCTAACATGGCGCTACGACTTCCTGCAAACCAATAAGGGAAACCTCATGTTCTATCAGCCAAAGGACGGCCACGGCCTGCCGCACAACCCGTTCAAAGCGATCATCACCCCGCGCCCGATTGCATGGGTGTCGACGCAAGATGCCAACGGCGTGCGCAACCTCGCGCCTTATTCGTTTTTCAACGGCCTCGCGGACAACCCGCCGCAGGTGATGTTTGCCTCCACCGGGGCGAAACCCGATCAGGCCGAGGGCAAAGACAGCCTCTCCAACATCCGCGCCACCGAGGTGTTCTGTGTGAACATTGTTGCCTCTGACATGCGCGATGCGATGAACATCTCCACCGACGGCTTTGACAAAGACGTGGACGAGTTTGAGAAAGCCGGTCTTGAGGCCGCAGAGTGCGACACCATCGCCTGCCCCCGCCTCATCGGCGCACCGGCTTCGCTCGAGTGCCGCATGACCCAGATCGTGCCGCTCTTGGGGGAAAACAACTTTATGGTGCTGGGCGAAGTCACCGGCGTGCATCTGCGCGACGACTGCCTTGTGGACGGCATCTTTGACGTGACCACCTTCCGCCCCCTCGCCCGCCTTGGCTACAAGGACTACTCGGTGGTCGACAACACATTCACGCTGGCCCGCCCCGGCCAAAGCTGACCCCAACACACGGAGAGCCCCATGCCCCTGCCCGATCCAACCCAGCCGCACCCGATCGTGCTCCCGGATGGATCACGCCACGCCGGCACGGTTTTGCTCTCCGCTGTGATAGAACAGCCCAACTTCATTGTCGGAGACTTCACCTATGCCTCCGACTTTGCGCCGCCTGAGGATTGGGCCACCCATCTGGCCCCTTACCTCTTTCCTTTCTCGCAGGAAAAGCTGCAGATCGGCAAATTCTGCCAGATCGCCCATGGGGTGCGCTTCATCACCTCCTCGGCCAATCACGCCATGGATGGGCTGAGCTGTTATCCTTTCCCGATTTTTGGTGAAACCGTGCCAGAAGGCTATCAGCCCGATAAGCGTGACACGATTGTGGGCCATGACGTCTGGCTCGGCTACGGCGCGATGGTGCTGCCCGGCGCGCAGATCGGGCATGGCGCGATCATTGGCGCAGGCGCGGTGGTGCGTGGCACAGTCCCGCCCTACGGGATCGTGACAGGCAATCCCGCCGCCGTTGTGCGCAAGCGTTTTGACGAGGCCACAATTGCCCGCCTGTTGGAGGTCGCTTGGTGGGATTGGCCACGGGACCGTATCGAGGCCGCCGTCCCCGCGATCATGGCGGGAGATGTTGAGGCGCTAGAACGTCTCTGAGGACATGCTCGGCACCGCCGAGCCGCGCCCGACCCTCCCCACGGGAGGGCGCTTTCAGCCCCCACCCAGGGTCAGGCGCGTCTCTGTTTGCGGGCTAAAACACCACCTCCACCAAGGTGATCCAAAGCGTCAGGCTCATCGCGCCCAGTAGCGTCGTCTGCGCCACCAATGTGGCCGCCAGCTCCCGATCCGCCCCAAAGCCCGCCGCCAGAACATGCGCCGCGCTTGCGGTCGGCAGAGCTGCCCAGATCACCATCGCTGCGGCCACGCCACTCTCAAGCCCCAAGGCCAAAGCGACCGTCAGCGCGCTTGCAGGCATCACAACCAGCTTGGTGGCACATATCGCTCCGCTGAACCGGTCCAACCGCGCCAGCGCCCCCCAATTCATCGTCGCGCCCACTGAAATCAACGCAATCGGAATGGCCGCCGCCGCCAGCAACTCCAATGGTGCCAGCACCGGCCCCGGAATGCGCAATCCAGACAAGCCCACGATCACGCCACTCAGCGACGCCAGCAGAAACGGGTTCAGCGCCACCTTGCGCAGCGTTCCCCAGAGCCCAAGGCTGCCGCCCCGGCTCAGAACAATCACCGCCAGCGCATTGGCCATCGGCACGCCCATGCCCACCACCACGGCCATTTCGCCCACGCCCGCCGTGTCGGTGGTGGCCACCGCGATAAACGCCAGAGCCGTATTGGTCCGCCAGGAGGTCTGCCACCCAGCCGCAAAATCCCGAAAGGCCTCCGGCCCAAACGGGCGCACCAGATAGCCCACGCCCAGCGCCACCGCCAGCAGCCCCCAGACGATGGGCGCAATCGCCGCCACCTGCGCGAGCTCAAGCGGGCGCTGGCTGGCCGCCACAAACAAGAGCGCCGGAAAGAGGATTTCAAAGTTGAGCCTGTCCAGCCCCTGCCAGGCATTCACCGAGAGACGCCCGCGCACCACACCGCCCAAAACCACCAGAAGAAACGACGGCAACAGCCCGATCAGAATAGCAAAAAACGGCATCATGCCTCCCAAGACCTACCCGAGCTGTGTAGCGGATTTTAGAGCGTTTTACTTACGGGAATTTGCACTAGCACAGGTATTAGAAAAATATTAATGACCAGAATATTCAACTATTAGGAGCAGAAATGTCCAAGCCCGTCTTTCAAGATATCTTTTCCTTTTCCGGTCGCCGCAACCGCAAAAGCTACTTCCTTTTCGTTCTGACCATGGTGATCATCTCCATGGTTCTGAGTGCCGTTATTGCCGCTCTGGCCACGGCAACTGCAGGCCTTGGCCTCATCCTGCTGGTCCTGATCCTGCCGCTCTTCGTGGCAAGCTGGGCCGTTGGCAGCCAGCGCTGCCGTGACTTCGGCTGGACCGGCTGGGCCATCCTGATCACCATCATCCCGGGCATCGGCATTCTGTTTGCCCTCGCGCTTCTGTTTGTCCCTGGCACCCAGGGCGACAACCGCTACGGCCCGGACCCACTCGGCGGTTCTGCCGGTGGCGATCTTCAGGCCGCATAATCAAAGCCTCTCCAAACAAAAAGGGCTGGCCCATTGGCCAGCCCTTCTTCTTTTCTTGCTCAGAAACGGTCAGTGCCCGCCGCTCAGCACGCCCGTGCGCACCGAGTAATCCACGGCGATCTCATATTCCGGGTCGTCATCGCTATCCACCATCAGGTGGCCTGCCTTGCTCAGCAGCTCATGACAATCCCGGCTCAGGTGACGCAGCACCAGCTGTTTGCCCGCCTCTTCATACTTTGCCGCCACGGCCTCGATCGCCTGCAATGCCGATTGGTCCACCACGCGGGAGCGGGCAAAGTCCACGATCACATGCGCCGGATCGTTCTCGATCTCAAACAGCTCGGCAAAGCCATCCGCAGAACCAAAGAACAGCGGCCCTTCAATCTCATAGACCTTCGCACCGGGATCAGACTCGCTCTCGCGCGTGTGGGCATGGATGCGGCGCGCGTTCTGCCAGCTGTAGGCCAGCGCGCTCACGATCACCCCAACAACCACCGCCACGGCGAGGTCTTCGAGCACGGTCACAACCGTCACCAGCACGATCACAAAAGCATCCATACGCGGCACACGGCGCATGATCTTGAAGCTGTTCCAGGCAAATGTGCCAATCACCACCATGAACATCACGCCCACCAGTGCGGCCAGCGGAATACGTTCAATCAGCGGGCTTGCCACCACGATGAAGGCCAGCAGGAACAGCGCCGCCGCGATGCCGGCAATCCGAGTGCGGCCACCGGATTTCACGTTGATCATCGACTGACCAATCATCGCACAGCCGCCCATGCCGCCAAAGAAGCCGGTCACAACATTGGCTGTCCCCTGCGCGATACATTCCTGGCTCGCGCCACCGCGCTTGCCGGTCATTTCGCCCACCAGGTTCAGGGTCAGCAGACTCTCGATCAGGCCGATGGCTGCAAGGATCACCGCGTAAGGCAGGATAATATAGAGCGTTTCGAGGTTAAACGGTGCCAGCATCGCAGGCGGGTAAATGCCTTCGCCCTCACCAAACGGGATGTGGAAGCTTGGCAGACCACCGGAGATAGAGGCCATATCGCCCACGGTTGGCACATCAATGCCAAGACCAATCACCAGGATCGCCGTGATGCCAATGCCCGCCAGTGGTGCCGGAACAATTTTGGTCAGTTTGGGTAAACCCCAGATGATCACCATGGTCAGCGCCACCAGCCCGAGCATCATGAACAGCTGCGGCCCGGCCAGCCACTCGCCGCCACCAGCCCCATGGCCGGTGTTCACGATGGTGTCCGGATCCTTGAACTGTGTCAGCTGCGCGAGGAAAATCACAATCGCCAGACCGTTCACAAAGCCCAGCATCACCGGATGCGGCACAAGCCGGATGAACTTGCCCCAATGCATCACCCCAGCAAAGACCTGCAAGATCCCCATCAGGATCACGGTCGCAAAGAGGTATTCCACGCCGTGTTCGGCCACCAAGGCGACCATCACCACGGCCAACGCGCCGGTCGCACCGGAGATCATGCCCGGTCGGCCACCGATCAGCGCGGTGATCAGGCCCACAAGAAAGGCTGCATAAAGGCCCACCAGCGGGTGCACCCCTGCCACAAAGGCAAAGGCCACCGCTTCAGGCACCAGCGCCAGCGCAACCGTCAGGCCCGAAAGCACCTCGGTCTTGATCCGGCTCGGGGTGAACCCCTCATCTTGCATGATGGAAAGGTTGGGAGGAGAAATATTCTTGGCCAGCATGGCCAACGCCGCGCGTCTCATATGGCTACCTACGTCTGTCAGGGAATGTTCGCTGTTGTGGCCTCCCTAACGGGTTTGAGCCTTGCAAACAATAGCAGGCACCTGTGGCGCAGGCTCGGGTGGGCATTTCCACAACGCTTATGGGCACATAGGCTTGGCTCTGCTGCCAAAACCGGCATCCCCTCTGGCGCGCAGCCCGGTCCTCATCACAAACTCCTGTTGTCACGTGATTGGACAATGCACGCCTTTGGGGAGAAGCTGTCGCCAGTTTCGCCCACTCACGCTGCCACCACTCACGCCCCCACCACTCACACGCCACCACTCACGCCCTCCCCGTCTTGCCAAAGGACCCACCATGCGCTGGCTCATCGCACTGCTACTCGCCGCTTCCCCCCTGGCCGCTCAAGATCAGGACGGCAACGACCGCCCCTCCAACTGGCGCGTCACCCATCATGAGATCCACGACATCTGGAACACCATCTGTGACGAGCGCGACGAAAGCGGCACCCTCGCCCAGCGCTGCTACATCCGTCGCGTCGATGTCTTCTCCCCACAGCCGAAATTTGCCGCGCAGTTCTTCTTCCTCACCCCCGGGGCTGAGAGCGGCTATGACATCGAATTTGGCATGGAACTCGGCACCCTGACCGCCCCCGGCAACTTCCGGATTGAACGCGACCAAACCTCCGTCTGGCACACCAACCGCGTGGGCTGCCTCACCGCGGCTGGCTGTCGCTTTGACGGCGCGGCGGCCGATACGCTGGTTCAGGAAATGCGCACCGGCGGCGACCTGCGTTTCACCTTCCGTGACCGCCACGGCACCTCGCAGGATCTGACATGGCCGCTCACAGGGTTTGAAGCCGCTTATACGGACTATGTCGCCCAGCTGTCTGAGCGCGGGTTGCAAACGCCATAAACAGCGCCATGTGATGGCCCGCGAAGCAAAGCCTCTGACAGAGCGGTGACACCCGCGCCTTTTCCTTGCAATTCCGCGGCCCGCCGCCCAAGACTGCCTCCAACATCTGGAACTGGGAGACAGCCATGACTGAGGCCACCAAAGAGACCATGATCGCCGTGATCGGCGGCTCCGGAATTTATGACATCGACGGGCTGGAAGACGCCAAATGGCAGGCGGTCGAAAGCACCTTCGGCACCCCGTCTGACGAAATCCTCACCGGTCGTTTGGATGGCGTCAAAATGGCATTCCTGCCGCGTCACGGCCGCGGCCATGTCCACACGCCCTCCTCCGTGCCCTACCGCGCCAACATCGACGCACTCAAACGCCTTGGCGCCACCGATGTGATCTCTGTCTCCGCCACAGGCTCTTTCCGCGAAGAGATGGCACCGGGCGATTTTGTTGTTGTAGATCAATTCATTGACCGCACTTTTGCACGTGAAAAATCCTTCTTTGGCCCCGGCCTGGTGGCGCACGTCAGCGTCGCGCACCCAACCTGCCCGCGCCTCTCAGAAGCCTGCTTCACCGCCGCCAAGGACGCAGGCATCAATGTACACAAAGGCGGCACATATCTCGCCATGGAAGGCCCACAGTTCTCCACCTTGGCGGAAAGCAAAATGTACCGCGAAAGCTGGGGCGCGGATGTGATCGGCATGACCAACATGCCCGAAGCCAAACTCGCCCGCGAAGCAGAGCTCTGCTACGCCTCCGTCGCCATGGTCACCGACTATGACAGCTGGCATCCCGAGCACGGCGAAGTGGATGTGTCCGAGATCATCAAGATCCTGATGGGCAACGCCGACAAAGGCCGCAACATGGTGCGCCGCCTCCCCGCCCTTCTGAGTGCCGAGCGAGCACCTTGTGAGCACGGCTGTGACCGCGCGCTGGAATTTGCGATTTTGACAGCCCCGGACAAACGCGACCTGGCCATGGTCGAGAAACTCAACGCAGTGGCCGGGCGAGTCCTCAGCCCCGTCGCTTAAAACTCAGGGCGCTTTGTGCTATGATCCTCCCAATTTCAGACAAGTTATTTTGGGAGAACGCTTATGAAACAAGGCGCCATTCGCATATTGCAAGACGAATTGGATCGGGCTGGAAAGTATACCGGCCCTATCAACGGTACTCTCAACGCAGCGCTCGACAAATCCGTCGGCGGCCTTATTGAAGCGCGCAAAAGCGACTTGAGCAAATCGCCCGACGACTGGAGCGCGGCCCGCAAACGGGTCGCCGCCTTTCAACTGATTTGCAAAGACGCAGAGTTTGATCCAGGCCCGGCTGATGGACTCTGGGGCACCATGACCGAGTCGGCCTATTCTGACATTCGATTTTTCAAAGAGACCGGCGAACGCCCTCTCAGTTTCCGCGACATTGAACCGCTCAATGCCAACCCAAACGGTTGGCCAACAGACCGCTCGGGACAAGCTGAACTCTTTGACTTTTTTGACTTCAACCCCAACAACGGCGGGCAACCGGCAACCACCTCCGTGCGAGCGCCTTGGACGCTGAAACTCGCTTGGGACCGCTCGGTCAAAACCACCAAGATTGGTTGCCACCCCAAAGTGGCCCAAAGCCTGGAAAAAGTGCTCACGAACATCGCAGAGCATTACGACGAGTCTGCGCGCGAACTTCTCGGTCTGGACATCTATGGCGGTTGCTTGAACGTGCGCAAAAAACGCGGCGGCTCCACATGGTCGACCCATTCCTTCGCTTGCGCGATCGATTTTGATCCGGGCCGCAACAAGCTGAAATGGGGCTGGGACCGCGCCCGCCTCGCCCGCGCAGACTGCCTCGATTTCTGGCGCTTCTGGGAAGAAGAAGGCTGGCTATCTCTCGGGCGCGAGAAGAACTTTGACTGGATGCATGTCCAAGCCATCAAACTGCCCTAACCCCAATCTGCGCTGGACGCCGCGGATGTGATGTTGTTTCTTGCCCGAACACAACATCACCCTCAAATCAGGTTGCCCCATGCCTTTTGACCTCTGGCTGACCTTTGTCGCGGCATCCACCGCGCTCTTGCTGATCCCCGGCCCCACCATCCTTCTGGTGCTGAGCTACGCGCTCACCCAAGGGCGGCAGGTGGCTGTGGCCACGGCGGCTGGTGTGGCTCTGGGCGATCTGATCGCCATGTCGGCCTCTCTCTTGGGTCTTGGCGCCATTGTGCTGGCCTCCGCAACCGCCTTCACGGTGCTGAAATGGGTCGGGGCCGTCTACCTGCTTTGGCTCGGCTTCAAGATGCTGCGCAGTGCGGGCACAACCGATCTGGGGGACCTTGCCAAAAGCAGCGATCTGCCCGCGCGTGGCGTGTTTGGCCATGCCGCCGCCGTCACGGCTCTGAACCCCAAGAGCATCGGCTTTTTCATCGCCTTTGTGCCGCAGTTCATCACGCCGACCGCGCCCATGCTGCCGCAATTCGCCATTCTGGTCGCAACTTTTGTGACCCTCGCCGCGCTCAACGCGCTTGCCTATGCGCTGCTGGCAGACAAAATGCGCAGCCGCATTTCGCGCCCGTCTGTTCTGCGTGCACTGACCCGCATGGGCGGAGTCACACTAATGGGGATGGGGCTGCTAACCGCCACGCTCAAACGCGCAGGTTAACGCACCACCCTGAATATCTAAAACGCACGGTCTCCACCTACGCTCAGGCGGCGAAGCCGACCAGCCCCCGACCCTCCCCACGGGAGGGGGCTTCACCCCCACCCAGTGTCGGGGGCCAGTCTATGTGCTCGTTACAGTCGTTGCAGATTTGTTGAACGATGATCTAAATCCACAGTCCGCATTCTTAGTAACGCCCCGCGCTAAGCCGGATCTTATGGTTTTCAGGCGCTGTTTTTCTTGAGAAACTTGCGGATAAACCCGCGGATTTCCCGCGCGGCGCTGGTGTCGAGCTCTTTGCACAGCTCCACAAAGGCGTCGCGCTCTTCTTTATCAAGCCGCAAAATCAGCTGACTGTCCTTCTTGGCTTTGGACTTTTCCTTGGCCTTCGCTTTTGTCTTCTTGCTCGAAGACGCAGCCCCTGCCTCTGATGCACCCTGATCTGCCACCTTAACCCCCTGGTAAGGAATACCTTGATATCTTGAGAAGCGTATATACGTTAAATATACATAGTCCAGAAAATTCTAAAAAGCAGAAGCAGTTAACGAAAGGACATGCGATGAATCTCTACACCGCCAAAACTCTGTTGGTGAATGATCGCTTGGATTGGCACAAACCGCACGCGCGCTGGCTCACCAACGCCATGTACCGCCTGCGCCGCTACAAAGGCTCGGCAAAACGTCAGTAACCTCCTCTTGCGAAATCTTGCGGTATTGGGCAGATGTGAGCCGTCACATAAGCACCATTTTTGAGGGACCTCATGCCCAAAGCCGCCAATGTCAAAGACTACATCCGCACCATCGTGGACTTCCCCCATGAGGGCATCATGTTCCGTGATGTCACCACGCTGTTTGCCGACCCGCGCGGCTTCCGCATGGCGATTGACCAGATGCTGCACCCCTATGCGGGCACGCGCATCGACAAGGTGGTCGGGCTTGAGGCCCGTGGCTTCATCCTCGGTGGCGCGATTGCCCACCAACTGAGCGTCGGCTTTGTGCCGATCCGCAAAAAAGGCAAGCTGCCCGGCACCACCATCTCTCAGGATTACAAACTGGAATACGGCGAGGCGATCGTGGAAATCCACGATGACGCCATCCAGCCCGGCGAAAAAGTTCTGGTGGTGGACGATCTGCTGGCCACCGGCGGCACCGCTGAGGCGGGCATCAAGCTGATCGAACGTCTGGGCGGCGAAATCATCAGCTGCTCTTTCATCATCGACCTGCCGGAGCTGGGCGGGCGTGAAAAGCTCGAAGCCATGGGCATGGACGTCTCCGTGCTTTGCGAGTTTGAAGGCCTGTAAACTCCGCCTCGGCAAAGCCTGAAAACAACAAACGGCTTCATCGACAGCTTGAGACTGCCTAAGGTGGGATCAGACCTGTGCGATGGAGCCGCTTTTGCTTGATCACATCACTTTTGGCGTCACCGATTTTGCGCGCTCCGTCGCGTTCTATGACAGCGCCTTCAGCCCCCTCGGCATCACACGCCTCTTCACTGTGCCGCCTGAACACACAGACGGCATTCGGGTCACCGGTTACGGCGCCAACCGACCATTTTTCTGGATCGCCGAAGAAGACGCCACACGGGGCAAACTCCACATTGCCCTAACCGCTCCAGATCGCGCCAGCGTGGATGCTTTCCATGCTGCGGCCCTTGAAGCCGGTGGCCAAGACAACGGCGCGCCCGGTCTTAGACCGCACTATCATCCAGACTACCACGCCGCCTTTGTGTTTGATCCAGATGGCCACAACATTGAGGCGGTTTGCCATCTACCCTTGAGGTGATGCCCCCAACAGGTTCTGACGGCGTGCCCTAAAGCACCGCGCCGGGGTTCATAATCCCGGCCGGATCCAGCGCCGCCTTGATGGCGCGCATCGCGGCCAATCGCGCCGGGTCGCCGTATTTCTGCAAGGCCGCGACTTTCATCCGCCCCACCCCATGCTCTGCACTGAACGAGCCGCCATAGCTGTGCACGAGGTCATAAACCGCCTCACTCACGCTATGGCGAATGTTATCATAGTCATGTCGGCTGCCGCCTTTGGGCGGAAAGACATTGTAGTGCAAATTGCCGTCACCCAGATGCCCGAAACAATTGATCCGGAACGGCCCAAAGCTCTGCACCTTGGCATTAGCTTCCGGGATAAACGCCGGAAGCGCGCCCAGCGGCAGCGAAATGTCATGGCTCGCCACTGAGCCGATCTTTTTGTTGGCAATCGGAATATGCTCCCGCAGGCTCCAGAATTCCGCGCGCTGCGTTTCGCTTTGCGCGATCAGCCCATCGCTCACCAAGCCCGCCTCCAGCGCCGTCCCAAACAGCGCCTCCAGCGCCGCATCCGCGCCGCTTTGCAGGCCCAGCTCGATCAGCACAGACCACGCGGGCGGCGTCTCAAACGGCAAGCGCACATCCGGCAAGGTCTCTGCCACAAAATGCATCCCCTGCGCGCTCAAGAGCTCAAAGGCGCTCACGCCTTCGCCAACCTGATCACGCGCCAAAGCGAGCAGCCGCAGCGCCGCTTCCGGATCGGTGACCTTCAAGATCGCCGTACCCACCGAGCGTGGCCGCGAAAAAAGCTTCAGCGCCGCGCCGGTGATCACCCCCAGCGTGCCTTCTGCTCCCACCAGCAGGTTGCGCAGATCATAGCCGGTGTTGTCCTTGCGCAGCCGCGTCAGCCCGTTCCAGATTTCCCCGTTGGGCAGCACCGCCTCCAGCCCAAGGCAGAGGTCGCGCGTATTGCCATAGCGCAGCACATTGAGGCCTCCGGCGTTGGTCGAAAGATTGCCACCAATGCGGGCAGAGCCTTCGGAACCAAGAGAGAGCGGAAACAGCCGGTCTACAGCCTCTGCAGCCTGTTGGATCTCGGCCAGAATGGCCCCACCATCCGCGACCAGCACATTTTCCAACGGATACACCGCGCGAATACGGTTCATCCGCTCAAGCGACAGCACCACCGGCGCCGGTCCCTCGGTCTTGATCTGTCCACCCACAAGCCCCGTGCCGCCGCCATAGGGCACCAGCGGCACCTGCGCCGCCGCACAGGCTTTCACGATGACGGAGACTTCCTCAGTGCTGCGCGGCAGAGCCAACACACCGCCACCGCCAAAGAACCGCCCGCGCGGCTCTTCCAGATACCGTTCATCAGGCGCACGCAGGGTGTCTGCAGGCAGCGTGGCGGCAAGACGATCAGCAAAGGCGGGGGTGGCGGCTTGTAATGTCATGCCAAAGACTTACGGGAGCCCGCCTCCCCCGTCCAGAGCACAGCCTGCAAAGAGCGCGCCGCCCCTCTTGCCCTCACTCTGGGTCCTGCAGAAACCGGGGCATCAGCACCTTGATTGTGGGCTGTTTCGGCAAATCCCGCAGGCTCACAGTGAGCGAGGAGCCAGCATTGCGCTCAATCAGGTATTCATCTGACATACCGGTCAAAAACGCTTCCAGCGTCCAGCTCTCAAACCAATGCATCGGGATCACCACCTGCGCTTTCAGATTGCGCAGCACCCGCATCATGGTCACCACATCAAGGCTCATGCCGCCATCCACCGCCGCCATCACCACATCCATCCGGCCCAGCGCCGCGTATTGCGCCGGATTTGGCTCGTGATGCAAATGACCCAGATGACCAATGCACAGCCCCGCCACCTCAAAGACAAAGATCGAATTGCCCTTTTCCTCAATCCCGCCATAGCTGCGAATGTCGGTTGAGACATTGCGCACCAGCATCGAGCCCAGATCAAGGTGGTGCTCAATGCCCAGCCCATAGTCTCCCCAGCCCGGCAAAACATGCGGGATCGCGGGGTCGGGATTGGCGGTCCAATGGGTGCTGTGGGCGTGGTTCATGGTGACCACATCCGGCACAAAATCCGTGGCGCCCAGAAAACCGGTATAGTCGGTCACCACGTCAATGCCGTCATGGCTCTGGATCAGGAATGAGGCGTGGGAGATATAGCTGATGCGCACCGCATGTTCGGCCACTGGGTCGAGAAAGGAGGCTTTGTGCAGATAGGTGATCCCCGGCGCTTCCGCCAAAGCGATGCAATGGCTTGGCCGTCGGTCCTGCGCCTCCGCGGCTCCGACCCAAAGCGCCAATGCCGCGCCCAATCCGATGAGAATTCGCATTCTGCCTGCCTCCCTGTGGCTCGCCATTGAACCGGAGCATAGCAGAAATCGCGCCGCCTCGCGCGCGTGCATTTCAGGTTGTCTGAGACACCTTCATTCTGCGCCTAAGTACTCTGGGGGAGACACATCGCAGATGTGGCGGGGGCAAAGCCCCCTCAACAGCGCCGAAACCCTCAGACCTGCCCCGCCAGAGTGCGCCCACGCCGGTCATGGCGCAGTGCGGCGTAAAGCACGTGGGTGCGCCAGCGGCCGTTGATCTGCAGATAGCTCTGCGCCACACCTTCGTATTTGAAACCGGATTTCTCCAGCACCCCGCGGCTGGCGACGTTTTCAGGCAGACAGGCGGCTTCGATGCGGCTCAGATCAAGCCGCGTGAACGCGTGGTGCACCACCGCCTCAATCGCCTCGCTCATATAGCCGTTGCGGGCAAAGGCCTGCCCCACCCAATAGCCCAGCGTGCCCGCCTGTGCAGGCCCGCGCCGGATATTGTCGAGCGTGATCGCCCCCAGCAGTGTTTCATCCGCGCGCCGAAAGATAAACAGCGGCACCGCCGTATCGCCGGAGATCGACCGCTGTGCCCAGTAGACCCGATTGGTAAAGCTCTTGCGGCTCAGATGGGTGCTGGCCCAGACCGGCTCCCATGGGGTGAGGAAATCCTCACTCTCGCTGCGCAGCGCGGCCCATTCGCGAAAATCCGCGTGAATCGGCGGACGCAGGGTCAGCCGATCGGTCTCGATCCGCACCTTGCGCCGCGTCATCAACATCAGGCAGCACGCCTTTCTTCCAGCGCCTCAAGCGCCGGTGCGTCAGACACAGGACCGTAAAGCGCCATGGCGCTGCGGGCCTTGGTGGCCATCTGCTCGGCAAAGGCGCGCACATCCGCGTCACTCACCGCATCAATCCGCGCCACGGTTTCTGTCAGCCCCGGGATCTTGCCCCAGATTGCCAGCATCCGCGCCAGACGTTCCGCGCGGCTTGACGGGCTCTCAAGCCCCATCAGCAGCCCTGCTTTCATCTGAGTGCGTGCGCGCGCGATCTCTTTGGCGGACATGTCCTCCGCCGCGCGCTTCAGCTCGTCAATGGTGATCTCGGCCAGCTCCGCAATCTGGTTGCCGGAGGTGCCCGCATAGATCGTTGTCATACCGGTGTCCGCATAAGCGCCGGTCTGAGCAAAGATCGAGTAACACAGGCCGCGTTTCTCGCGCACTTCTTGGAACAGACGGCTCGACATGCCGCCACCAAGCGCCGTGGAATAGATCTGCGCCGTGTAGATGTCCGGGCTGCAATAATCCGGGCTTTCAAAGCCAATCGCAAAATGCGCCTGCTCCAGCGCCTTTTCGGTGCGGTATTCGCCACCGGCAAACTGCGCCGGAACCACCTCAATGGCGGGGCCTCGCTCCAGATGGCCAAACATCTCTTCTGCCAGACGCACGATCTCTTCGTGGTCCACACCGCCCGCTGCGGCAAGGATCATGCGTTCCGGCCGGTAGTGCTCTGCCACAAACCCTGCAAGGTCTTCGCGGCCAAAGCGGCGCACGTGGTCGCCCTCGCCCAGAATGGTGCGGCCAATCGGCTGATCCGGATAGGCACGCTCCTGCAGCCAGTCAAAGACCACATCATCCGGCGTATCCAGCGCCTGACCGATCTCCTGCAGGATCACACCGCGCTCCACCTCGATCTCATTGGGATCAAAGATCGGGTTCAGCACAATGTCGCCCACCACATCCATGGCCAGCGCCACATCGTCTTTCAGAACGCGGGCGTAATAGGCCGTGACCTCACGGCTGGTGTAGGCGTTGATATAGCCGCCCACATCCTCGATCGTCTCCGCGATCTCCAGCGCATTGCGCCGCTTGGTGCCTTTAAACGCCATATGCTCCAGAAAATGGGCGATGCCGTTTTGCGGCGCACGCTCATGGCGCCCGCCCGCGCTCACCCAGATGCCAATCGAGGCGCTTTCCAGCCCCGGCATGTGTTCTGTTGCGATACGAAACCCGTTGGAAAGGGTGTGAAGTTGAACTGTCAACGTTGTGCAATCCGTTCCTGTACCAGCGCTTCCAGCGCCTTGAGATCATTTGGAACGCGGGTCACGCGCTCCTCTTTGTCCATCATATCCGCCATATGTGGCGGAAGTGCGGGCCGTGCCCCCATCGCCGCTTCCACCGCATCCGGGAATTTTGCCGGATGGGCCGTGGCCAGCGTGACCATGGGTGTGTCGCCCAGATAGGCATTCGCAACCTTCACGCCGACCGCAGAATGCGGGCAGAGCACCTCACCACAGGCGCCAAAGGCCCCGGTGATGGTCGCGTTGGTCTCCTCTTCAGAGGCCCGCCCGCTGTCAAAGTTCTCGCGCAGCGCTTCCATCGCGCCCTGGCTGATCGCAAAGGAGCCGTCTTTCAGCTCTTCCATGAGCTGCGCCACGGCACCGCCGTCACGGCCATAGGCATCAAACAGCGCGCGCTCAAAGTTGGAGCTCACCTGAATATCCATAGAGGGGCTGATCGACGGGGTCACACCCTCTTTGGTATAGGCCCCGCTTTCCATGGTGCGGTGCAGAATGTCGTTCTGGTTGGTCGCAATCACCAGCCGGTCAATCGGCAGGCCCATCTTCTTGGCGATGTAGCCTGCAAAAATGTCGCCAAAGTTGCCGGTTGGCACGGTGAAGCTCACCTTGCGGTGCGGCGCGCCAAGGCTCACAGCAGAGGTGAAGTAATATACCACCTGCGCCAGCACCCGCGCCCAGTTGATCGAGTTCACACCGGCGAGCTTCACTCCGTCGCGGAACTCAAAATCGTTGAACATGTCTTTCAGGCGCGCCTGACAATCGTCAAAGTCACCATCGAGCGCCAGCGCGTGCACATTGCTGTCTGCGGGCGTGGTCATCTGCTTGCGCTGAATGTCAGACACCCGGCCATGCGGGAACAGGATGAACACATCCACATTGTCGAGCCCCCGGAAGGCCTCAATTGCAGCAGAGCCGGTGTCGCCAGAGGTCGCACCCACGATGGTCACACGCTCATTGCGGCGCGCCAGCGAGAATTGGAACAGCTGACCGATCAGCTGCATGGCGAAGTCTTTGAACGCCAGTGTCGGGCCGTGAAACAGCTCCAGCAGGAAATGGTTGGGCGCCAGCTGCACCAGCGGCGCGCGCGCCTCATGGCGGAAGTTGGCATAGGCCCGCGCGATGATGCCTTTGAACTCTTCATCGGTGAAGGCGTCACCCACAAAGGGGCGCATCACGGTGAAAGCCACCTCTTCGTAAGTCTTCCCGGCCATGGCCGCGATCTCTTCCGCGCTCAGCGTCGGGATGGTCTCAGGCACATAGAGCCCGCCATCGCGCGCGAGACCGGTCAGCATCGCCTCCTCAAAGCTCAGCTCCGGGGCGTTTCCGCGGGTCGAAATGTATTTCACGTCTCTTCAGCCTTTTTGGTTTTGCGCATCCGGCGCAGGTAATACAGCGTCATCGCCACCCAGACAATCGCCAGTCCGAACCATGTGATGACATATTCAAGGTGATTGTTGGGAATGGCAGCGCCATCCACCGGCAGCGGCGTGACTTTGGGCGCATTTTCGCTGATCTCGCGCACCACAACCAGCACCGGCTCCGCATCCAGCGCTGCCGCCATCTCTGCCACATCTCGGGCAAACCAGATATTGCCCGCGCGGTCATTTTCCGGGGTGAAACTGTCGCGCTCCTGCGGCCAATGCAGATTGCCGGTGATCTCTGCCTCAAAGGACGACCGCGCCATCTCTTTGTTTTCCGCCTTCACCCAGCCGCGATCCACCATGATCCGGCGGCCATCGGCCGTCTCAAAGGCGCTGACAATCCGGTAAACCGCCCCCACTTCACGGGTGCTGGCAAGCAGGTGGATTTCATCCGCCGTGACCCTGCCCTGCACGGCAACCGGCAGATAGCGGTCCTGCTCGGGATCCACAGCCTCTGGCAAAGCCACCGGCGCGCTCGCAATCCGTGCCGCGATGTCGGCCAGAACCCCCTCTTTCCACGTCAGCCGTTGCAACTGCCAGGTGCCCAGCGACACCAGCACAACCGTGCCCAAGATGCCAAAGAACAGCGGCAGGATCAGACGGCGCAAAGAGGTGGTCCTTTCAAAGAAAAATCGCGGCAGGAACACCCACCGCGATTTGCTTTAATCTTATCCGCGCTACAGGATCAACCTTTTGTGGCGCGGCATATCGGAGCGGCTTACTGGCCCCAGATGTAGACGGCTGCGAAAAGGAACAGCCAGACCACATCCACAAAGTGCCAGTACCAGGCTGCGGCCTCGAAACCGACGTGCTTTTCCTTGGTGAAATGGCCCGCGTTCAGACGCAGCAGGCAAACCAGCAGGAAGATGGTGCCGATGACCACGTGGAAGCCGTGGAAACCGGTCGCCATGAAGAAGGTCGCGCCATAGATGTTGCCGGCAAAGCCGAAGGCCGCGTGGCTGTATTCATAAGCCTGGAACACGGTGAAGATCGCGCCCAGTGCCACAGCGATGATCAGGCCCCACTTCATGTCCTCACGGTTGTCTTCATGCGCCAGCGCGTGGTGCGCCCAGGTGGCCGCACAGCCGGAGCACAGCAGGATCAGCGTGTTGATCAACGGCAGGTGCCATGGATCAAAAGTCTCGATGCCCGCAGGTGGCCACACGCCATCCACAGCAGGGCTTTCCGGCCCCATCGGGTACATCGCATGTTTGAAGAAGGTCCAGAACCAAGCGGCAAAGAACATCACTTCGGACATGATGAACAGGATAAAGCCGTAGCGCAGACCAATCTGCACAACCGGTGTGTGATCGCCGACTTTGCTTTCCGCAACCACATCGGCCCACCAGCCAAACATGACGTAAAGCACGGCCACCAGACCGATCAGGAACACCCAAGGGCCGCTGTCATGCATCCAGAGCACAGCCCCAAAGAGCATAAAGAAGCCGCCCACAGAGCCCAGGAATGGCCACCATGAGGGGGCCAGAATGTGATAATCGTGATTTTTAGCGTGCGCCATAATAGTTATTCCCTCGTTGGCCGGCTTGCTTTCTTGTCGTTTTGCCCGTCAGTTTCGTTCAGTTGCGCCCACATCTGTCAGATCGACAGAAGCCTCCCCCGCCAGCGCGGCGAGTTCCTCGGGCAATTCGGTTTCATAAAAAGTGTACCCCAAGGTGATCACCTTGATGTATTTCGCGTCCCGGTCATCCACGATCTCAGGATCCACAAAGAAGCTCACCGGCATGGTCACCCGTTCCCCGGGCTGCAACACCTGCTCCTCAAAGCAGAAACAGTCGATCTTGGTGAAAAACCCACCGGCATCATAAGGCGCCACATTGTAGCTTGCGGTGCCCGCCACCGGACGGTCAGTCGGGTTGTAGGCTTCGTAAAACGCCAGTCCGGTCTCGCCGATGCGCACTTCCATCTCGCGCTGCATGGGCTTGAAATCCCATGGCATATCCCGATCTAGAGAGGCGTCAAACCGCACCTTGATGGTCTTGTCCAGAATGACATCACTGCCCGCCTCAGCGGTGTTGGTCACCCCGCCAAATCCGGTCACCCGGCAGAACCAGTCGTAAAACGGCACCGACACCCACGCGAGGGTTCCCATCAACGCAACAACGCCAACGGTCTGCACCAGCGTCTTCGTTTTTGGGTCCATCGCCATCACTGCCCCCTCTGGATGCTGGCATTCTCCGGCTCATAATCGCCGCGTGTCACCTTCACGACCGTCAGGCCGAAGACGATGAAGACAATGAAGCTCACAAGCACCAGCGCCACCCCGAGGTTGCGCCCAAATCTGCGCTTGTGTAGTTCATGCTCCTCCCGAAAACTCATGCTTACCAGCCTCCCAAGCCGTATGGGGCCAAAGCAACCTCTGCGAGGATCGCCCCAAAATGCAAGAAGAGGTATAGAAGCGAGAGTTTGAAAGAACCCTTTTTCCCGCGCATAGTCATCCGCTTCAGAAGCAGCCTCATCGCGACGCCAGATCGCAAATGCGCCCAGCACAAACAGCGCGTTCAGCACCAGCGCGGTGGTCAGATAGATCGGGCCGCCCACATCGGTGAAGCCCATGCCAATGGCCACAACGGCGAGCAGCAGGGTGTAAACCAGAATATGGTTGCGGGTCACGCGGCGGCCATGGGTCACATGCAGCATCGGCACGCCCGCGTCTTTGTAATCAGACTTCATGAACAGGCACAGCGCCCAGAAGTGTGGCGGCGTCCACATGAAGGTCAGCGTGAACATCAGCACGCTTTCGATGGACACCCCGCCGGTGACCACAGCCCATCCGATCATCGGAGGGAAAGCCCCTGCCGCGCCACCAATCACGATGTTCTGCGGGGTCCAGCGCTTCAGCCACATGGTGTAGATCACCACATAGAAAAATATTGTGAAGGCCAGCAGCCCGGCGGCCACCCAATTGGCGGCAAGGCCTAGCATCACCACGGAGAACCCGGAGAGCGCCACGCCAAAGGCCAGCGCCTCTCCCTCAGTCACCTTGCCCGCAGGGATCGGGCGGCTCTGGGTGCGCTTCATCACGCGGTCGATATCCGCGTCATACCACATGTTCAGCGCGCCAGACGCGCCGCCGCCCACAGCGATGAACAGGATTGCGCAGAAGGCCACAAAAGGATGCACCGATCCGGGCGCCGCCAGCAGGCCCACCGCAGCGGTGAACACAACCAGCGACATCACGCGCGGTTTCAGCAGCGCAAAATAGTCGCCAAATTCTGCATCACCGGAACCGGCTTGCGTGTTGATGCTTGCGTCGCTCATTCTTGTCTCCGTCTGAGGTGTGCGCCGAGCGCACCCCCTACAGATATGGCCTTGGTATTGGAAGGGTGCGCAGCGTGCCGCGCACCTGAGTAAGATCAGTCAGCAGAAGCAACCTGCACGCCTGGCAGCGTGGACATGTCGCCCGCATATTCCTCGATCGCGCCTTTCAGCCACTCATTATATTCTTCTTCAGACACCACCTGAACCGTGATCGGCATATAGGCGTGGTCTTTGCCGCAAAGCTCGGAGCACTGACCAAAGAAGATGCCTTCACGCTCCGCTTCAAACCAAAGCTGCGCGATACGGCCAGGCACCGCGTCCTGCTTTACGCCGAAGGACGGGATGGTCCAGCTGTGGATCACGTCTGCACCGGTCACATCCATCACCACGGTCTTGCCAACAGGCACAACCACTTTGGTGTCGGTTGCCAGCAGATACTCGTCTTCGTTGTAGCCGTAGTCCGCTAGCGCCTCTTTGCCCAACAGGAAGCTGTCAAACTCGAACTCGTGGTCGGTGTACTCATAGCCCCAGTACCACTGGTAGCCGGTCACCTTGATATGTACGTCCCCTTCCGGGATTTCCTGCTGGTTGAACAGAACCGGCAGGCTGTTCACACCAATGAACAGCAGGATCAGGATCGGACCGAGCGTCCAGGCAATTTCCAGCGGCGTGTTGTGGGTGAACGCAGATGGTGTCGGATTGGAGCGGCGGTTGAAGCGCACCATGCAGTAGACGATCAGGGCGGTCACAAAAATCACGATCAGCGTGATGATCACCAGGATCAACCAATCAAGAGACTGTATTTGCCGTGCCAGCTCGGTCGCTGCGGGCTGGAACCCTGTGGCATTGGGGACTGGCTTGCCAATGGTCTCAGCACTTTGCGCGAGCACGGAGGACGCTGAAATAGCTGCCGTTAGGCCCAGGAATGTCGATAGAAGTCGCATGTCTCACCCTGATCGGTTGCGTATTGTTTTTTCAATTGTGCGGAAGCGCTGTGCTCTCAAACACATCCCCGCTGTTGTTTTAGGCTTAGAAACCATATTCTAAGACTCAAATAAAGATCGAAGCTTGCGGCAAACGGACGCTTTTTTGATCTAGATCAAATTAAGAGGCATGATGGGCTATGGCCGAAAACCACTTCCAACCCTTTGAAAATAAAGTTGATGAGGGCACCGCCCTGCGACTTTTGCGCGCAGCCACCGATGGCGCCGAAGACGGAGAGCTGTTTTTGGAGCGTCGCAGCTCCGAAGCTTTGGTTTTTGATGATGGACGTCTGAAAACCGCCAGTTATGACGCCGCAGAGGGATTCGGTCTGCGTGCTGTGAACGGCGAAGTGTCGGGATATGCCCATGCCTCAGAGATCAGCGAATCCGCGATCAAGCGCGCGGTTGAGACCGCACGGCTCGCTGTTGGCGCGGGCGGCGGCACATTGGCCGCTGGCCCCACGCCCACCAACCGCAGGCTTTATACGGATGCCGACCCCATTGGCGGCATCGACTTCCCGGTGAAAATCGAAACCCTGCGCGAGATCGACGCCTTTGCCCGTGATCTTGATCCGCGTGTGGTTCAGGTCTCAGCCACTCTGGCCGCCTCACATCAGGAAGTGGTGATCCTGCGCCCGGACGGCACCCAGATCACCGATGTGCGCCCGATGACTCGCGTGAATGTTTCCGTGATTGTTGAGGAAAACGGCCGCCGCGAAAGCGGCTCTGCCGGTGGTGGCGGGCGGCTTGGCCTTGACGGTCTGCTCGATCCGGCGGACTGGCAGGCCAAAACCCGCGAAGCACTGCGCATCGCTTGCGTGAACCTCTCTGCGGTTCCGGCTCCCGCTGGCCCGATGGAAGTTGTGCTCGGCCCCGGCTGGCCCGGCATTCTTCTGCACGAAGCTGTCGGCCACGGCCTTGAGGGCGACTTCAACCGCAAAGGCAGCTCCAAATTTGCCGGCATGATCGGCCAGCAGGTCGCTTCCAAAGGCGTGACCGTAATTGATGACGGCACCATCCCGGATCGCCGCGGCTCCATCACTGTGGATGACGAGGGCACACCCTCTGGCAAAACCACGCTGATCGAAGACGGCATTCTGGTCGGTTACATGCAGGATCGCCAAAACGCGCGCTTGATGGGGGTCGCCCCCACCGGCAACGGCCGCCGCGAAAGCTACGCCCATGCGCCCATGCCGCGCATGACCAACACCTATATGGAGGGTGGCACCTCTGATCCGGCTGATCTGGTGGCCTCGCTGAAAGATGGCATCTACGCCGTCGGCTTTGGCGGCGGACAGGTGGACATCACCAACGGCAAATTTGTGTTCTCCTGCACCGAGGCCTACCGCGTGGAAAACGGCAAAGTCGGCGCGCCCGTCAAAGGCGCAACGCTGATCGGGGATGGCGCCACCGCCATGATGCAGATCAAAGGGCTCGGAAATGACATGGCGCTGGACCCGGGCATGGGCAACTGCGGCAAGGCTGGTCAATGGGTCCCGGTCGGTGTCGGCCAACCCACTGTTCTCATGGACGGATTGACCGTGGGGGGCTCAGCTGCCTGAACGTCAACAAAACAAGGGCTTCCAACCAGAGCTTGAAAATAATTTTGAAAAAAATTCGATTTTCATGCGTTGGTTTACGCCCTGTTAACCACTGAAGACATAAACATTCTCTTGCAAGCAGGCGGAGTTGCGGATGACCGAAGATCGAATTTCTTCCACTCACCCCCAAATCCCACCCACCACGGAGGAAGCGCGATTGCTGCGGCTTCGCCTCTTGCGATCCCGACGCGTCGGGGCCACCACTTTCCACAGATTGATGACAGAATACGGCACAGCGGAGGCTGCGCTGGAGGCGCTGCCGGGCATTGCCAGATCCGCAGGTGTTGCGCGCTATAGCGCCACCTCCCATCAAGATGCAGAGCGAGAGCTGAAAGACGGCTGTGCCACAGGAGCGCGGCCGATTTTTTTTGGCGAACCGGAGTATCCCGCGCTTCTGGCCGACATTCCCGATGCCCCGCCAATGCTGTGGGCGCAGGGGCAAGTGGACCTTTTGCACAAACCCACCATCGCCGTGATCGGTGCGCGCAACGCCTCTTCCTTGGGGCTGCGCATGGCGGCGCGTCTTTCCAAAGAGCTGGGTGAGGCTGGCTTCACCATTGTCTCAGGCCTTGCGCGCGGCATTGACGCCGCCGCCCATGCCGCCGCGCTGGAAACCGGCACCATCGCCGTTTACGCAGGTGGCCTGTCCCGTCCCTACCCCGCACAGAACCTGTCGCTTGCGGGCGACATTGCCACGCAAGGCCTGTGCCTGTCAGAACAGCCCCCCGCCATGGAGCCCCGCGCGCGCCATTTCCCGGCCCGCAACCGGATCATCTCCGGCCTGACCCGCGCCGTTGTGGTGGTGGAGGCCGCCTCAAAGTCCGGCAGCCTTCTGACTGCGCGCATTGCGCTCGATCAGGGCCGCGACGTGCTGGCCGTGCCCGGCCATCCATTTGATGCCCGCGCCGCCGGAGCCAATATCCTCATTCGCGACGGGGCCACCCTTGTGCGCGGTGCGGAGGATGTGCTTGAGGTGCTGACCACCCTGCCTTTGCCCGCGCAGCAACAGGCCGTTCCCGCCGACATCCCCGCAGATCCCGCGCCCCGCCGCGACCGCAATCTGCGCGAAACCGCCGCGCTGCATTCTGAAATCCTGGGCCGCCTCGGCCCCTCCCCGCTCAGCGAAGATCAGCTGGTGCGCGACCTTTCCCTGTCCCCGCAAAAGCTCACCCCCGCGCTTCTGGATCTGGAGGTCAGCGGCAAAATCACCCGCCTCTCCGGTGGGTTGCTCTGCAAAAACTGAGCCCGCATGTGTTTTGAGCAACCGCCCAAACCTTGCACGCAAATGCCTTCCAACCCACATCACACTCACGCCCCGTTCAGCTCAAAGTAACAACAAAAACCACCATGGATTGACAATCCCCCCTTTCGCCCCACATTTTTCGCCGCCATAAGGCTCGCGCCGAGTCGAGAGGAAATTGAATGCCAGTAGTTGTCGTAGAATCCCCAGCCAAAGCCAAAACGATCAATAAGTATCTTGGCTCAGATTACACTGTTCTGGCGTCCTACGGCCACGTGCGCGACCTCCCGGCCAAAGACGGCTCGGTCGACACCGACAATGAATTTGACATGACATGGGAAGTCGGCACCGACAGCCGCAAACATGTCAAAGCCATCGCCGATGCGCTGAAAGAAGACAACGCGCTCATTCTCGCAACCGACCCCGATCGCGAAGGAGAGGCGATCAGCTGGCACCTTGAGGAAGCGCTGCGCAAACGCCGCGCCATCAAGAAAGACACGCCCGTGTCCCGCGTGGTGTTCAACGCGATCACCAAAACCGCCGTGACCGAGGCGATGCAAAACCCGCGTCAGGTGGATCAGCCGCTGGTGGATGCCTATCTCGCCCGCCGCGCGCTCGACTATCTTGTGGGCTTCAACCTCTCCCCCGTGCTCTGGCGCAAACTGCCCGGCGCGCGCTCTGCGGGCCGCGTGCAATCTGTGTGCCTGCGTCTCATCGTTGAGCGCGAGATGGAGATCGAGGCGTTTAACGCCCGCGAATACTGGTCCGTGAAAGCCCTGCTCGCCACCCCGCGTGGCAAAGAGTTTGAGGCCCGCCTCACCGTTCTGGGCGGCGAGAAGCTCGACAAATACGCGCTGGAAAACAGCACCGCCGCCGAACTGGCCGTGCAGGCGATCCAGTCCCGCGACCTCTCTGTGGCGCGCGTGGAGGCCAAGCCCGCCTCCCGCAACCCATCCGCGCCCTTCATGACCTCCACGCTGCAGCAGGAGGCCAGCCGCAAATTCTCCATGGGCGCGCGTCAGTGCATGAGCGCCGCCCAGCGCCTCTATGAGGCCGGCTACATCACCTATATGCGGACCGACGGCATCGACATGGCACCTGAGGCCGTGGCCGCCGCCCGCGACGCGATCCAGACGCTTTATGGCGATGACTACGTGCCCGCCGAGCCGCGCATCTACAAAAACAAAGCCAAGAACGCACAGGAAGCGCACGAATGTATCCGCCCGACGGATATGATGCGCAAGCCCGATGACCTGAAAGTCACCGACGCCGACCAGCGCAAGCTTTATGACCTGATCTGGAAGCGCACGCTGGCCTGTCAGATGGCCGGCGCCCGTATGGAGCGCACCACGGTCGACATCGCCTCTGACGATCAACAGGTCGAGCTGCGCGCCACCGGTCAGGTGGTGCTGTTTGACGGCTTCATGCGCGTCTATGAAGAAGGCCGCGACGATCAAGTTGTCGATGATGACGACAAGCGCCTGCCCCAGATCATGCAGGGCGAAAAGGCCGACAAACGCACCGTGACCCCGGAGCAGCATTTCACCCAGCCACCGCCCCGCTACACCGAGGCGACGCTGGTAAAAAAGATGGAAGAGCTCGGCATCGGCCGCCCCTCCACCTATGCCTCCGTGATCACCACCATTCAGGATCGCGAATACGTCCGCAAAGACAAAAACCGCCTCTTCCCAGAGGACAAAGGCCGCATCGTCACGATCTTCTTGCTGAACTTCTTCCGCACCTATGTCGGCTATGAGTTCACCGCGAACCTCGAAGAAGAGCTTGATGACGTCTCCGCAGGCAACCGCGACTACAAAAACGTGCTCGCGCGCTTCTGGAAAGATTTTTCCGCCGCCATCGGCGAAACCAGCGAGCTGCGCATTTCCGAGGTGCTCGACGTGCTGGATGACGCGCTGGCCCCACAGCTCTATCCGCCACGCGAAGACGGCTCCGATCCGCGCGTCTGCCCGAAATGCGGCAACGGCCAGCTGCACCTCAAAAGCTCCCGCACCGGCGGCTTTGTCGGCTGCGGCAACTACCCCGAATGCACCTACACCCGCCCGATTGCAGGCGAAGGCGCAGATGGCGACGAGCGTGTGCTCGGCGAAGACGCAGGGGATGAAATCTGGCTCAAGGCTGGCCGCTTCGGCCCCTATGTGCAGCGTGGTGAGCCAACGCCTGAGAACAAAAAGCCGCCGCGTGCCTCCCTGCCGCGTGGCTGGAACAAGGACGACATGGACCTCGCCAAGGCCCTGACGCTCCTGTCCCTGCCTCGCGAAATCGGCATGCACCCCGAAGGCGGCATGATCACCTCCAACTTTGGCCGTTTTGGCCCCTACGTGATGCACCAGCTGCCCGATGACGCAAAGCCGGTCTACGCCAACCTCAAAGACCCCAACGATGTCTTTGAAATCGGCATGAACCACGCGGTCGAGCTGCTGACAGAAAAGCGCAACAACCCGGGCCGTCGCGGCGGCGGCGCAGCCGCCAAACCGCTGCGCGAGCTGGGCGAACACCCCGATGATGGGGGCGCAGTCAACATCATGGACGGCCGCTACGGCGCCTATGTGAAATGGGAAAAAGTTAACGCCACCATCCCCAAAGAGGTGGAAGTGGCCGATGTGACCATGGAACAGGCTGTGCAGTGGATCGCGGAGAAAGCGGCCAAGAAAAAGCCCACGCGCAAGAAAGCGGCCCCCAAGAAAACCGCTGCGAAAAAGAAGGCCCCCGCCAAGAAGACAACGGCCAAGAAAACCACAACCAAAAAGGCGGCTGACACAGAATAAGCTGTCAACGTTCAAAGAAAGGCCCCCACGCGGGGCCTTTTGCTTTTGTGCAAAGGGCACGCCACAAAACTGTCGATTTCTGCCCGACAATGCCCAACACTGTAACTGTGTTGAAAGTGTGAGGCTGGTATGAGTGAAAGCGGCTATGTGGAGTGTGACGGGCTGAGCATCGCCTACCGCAGCTCCGGCTCCGGTCCTCTCGCTATTCTCATGGTGCCCGGCATTTTCTCCCATTGCGAACTCTATCACGACTTCCCGCAATACAGCGACTTCATCGCCCGACTGACGGAATTTGCCCGTGTGGTCGAATTTGACAAACGCGGCCAGGGGTTTTCTGATCGCCTAACTGCCGCGCCCACGCTGGAAGAACGCGCCAATGACATCTCCGCATTGATCACCGCGTTGAACCTTGACGATTGCGTGCTCTTCGGCCTCTCCGAAGGGGCGGCCATGGCCCTGCTCTATGCGGCCACACACCCCTCTGACATCTCCAAGGTGATCACTTTTGGCGCCTATGCCAAAGCCTGCGGCAGCGCCGATTACCCCTATATGCCCCCCGCAGATGTGCGCCGCGCAGCCATTGAACACACTTTGGCACGTTGGGGCACAGGGGAAACCCTTGGGATCTTCGTGCCCGAACTGGCGCATTCGCCTGCCGCCCAACAGCTCTTTGGCAAGATCCAGCGCGCCTCCTGCCCCCCGGCCGCCATGCGCCAATATTTTGATCTCAATCTGCAAATCGACATCCGCGCCATTCTCGGACTGGTTCAGCACCCGACGCTTGTTTTGCACCACAGCACCGATCAGCAGGTGCCCATCGACAACAGCACCTACATTGCCAAACAGGTGCCTAACGCACGGTTTGAGGATTGCGGCCCCGGCGGGCATTTCTTCTGGGGCAATGACAACGCGCGGATCGTGGCATCCATCCGGTCTTTCCTGATGGACCGCCCAATGCACCAGCTTGATACCCAACGCGTGCTGGCCACCCCGCTCTTTGCCGATATCGTGCAGTCCACCGAAGCCGCCAAAGCTGCGGGTGACCATCAGTGGCACATCCTGCTGCAGAAAATGGAAGCACAAGCCGCGGCCTGCATTGATCTCTTCGGGGGCCGCCTGATCAAATTCACCGGGGATGGGTTACTGGCCCTGTTTGATGCACCGGGCCGCGCCGTCGACTGCGCGCTCAACCTGCGCAAAACCTTACACGCATTGGGGCTGCAAAGCCGCATCGGCCTGCACACCGGCGAAATCGAGTTGCGCGGCGCAGACATCGGCGGTCTCGCCGTGCATGCCGCCGCCCGGATCGAAGCCCTCTGCCAGCCCGGCCAAATCCTCGTCTCGCGCACGGTCACCGAACTCACCATCGGCAAAACCTCACTGGCCTTTGATCCGATCGGCACGCACCAGCTCAAGGGCTTTGACACCCCATGGCCAATCTTTGAAGTGCATCAAGCCCCACACAATGTCCCCTCAACGGCCTAGCGGACAAACAGTCCCCCATCCAATCTTCATTCTGCCGCAAATACTCCGGGGAGCGCGAGGGGCTGACCCCTCGCCCCGTCCCGCAAACGCCCCCCGTAGTAATACGCCTTTGCCCCTGCGGTCGTTGACTCCCCTGTGACGCCCCGTCACAACTTTGCGCAATTTGCTGACCCCAGGGAGAGAGACACCCATGAACAAGGTATATGCCAATGCCGCAGACGCGCTTGAGGGCGTGCTGTCTGACGGCATGTTCATCGCCTCAGGCGGCTTTGGCCTCTGCGGCATCCCCGAGCTTCTGCTCGACGCCATCAAAGACAGCGGCGTCAAAGACCTGACCTTTGCCTCCAACAACGCAGGCGTGGATGATTTTGGCATCGGCATCCTGCTGCAGACCAAACAGGTCAAAAAGATGATCAGCTCCTATGTGGGCGAAAACGCGGAATTCATGCGCCAGTATCTCTCCGGCGAGCTGGAACTGGAATTCAACCCGCAAGGCACGCTGGCCGAACGTATGCGCGCCGGTGGTGCGGGCATTCCGGGCTTCTTCACCAAGACCGGCGTGGGCACCGTGATTGCCGAAGGCAAGCTGGAAAAGCAGTTCCCCACCGGGCCGGATGGCGCGATGGAAGACTACATCATGGAAGAGGGCATCTTTGCCGATCTGGCCATTGTAAAGGCGTGGAAAGCCGATGAAACCGGCAATCTGGTATTCCGCAAAACCGCCCGCAATTTCAACGCGCCCGCAGCCACCTGCGGCAAGATCTGCATCGCCGAGGTTGAGGAAATCGTGCCCACCGGCTCGCTGGATCCGGACGCGATCCACCTGCCCGGCATCTATGTGCACCGCATCATTCAGGGCGACCACGAAAAACGCATCGAACAGCGCACCGTGCGCCCGCGCGAGGAGGCATAACAATGGCTTGGGATCGCAATCAAATGGCGGCACGCGCCGCACAGGAACTGCAGGACGGCTGGTATGTGAACCTCGGCATCGGCATCCCGACGCTGGTGTCCAACTACATCCCCGAAGGTGTTGAAGTCACACTGCAATCTGAAAACGGCATGCTCGGCATGGGCCCCTTCCCTGTTGAGGGAGATGAGGACGCAGACCTGATCAACGCCGGCAAACAGACCATCACTGAGCTGCCGCAGACCGCCTATTTTGACAGCGCGCAGAGCTTTGCGATGATCCGCGGCGGCAAAATCGCCATGGCCATCCTCGGCGCGATGGAAGTGGCGGAAAACGGCGATCTGGCGAACTGGATGATCCCCGGCAAGCTGGTGAAAGGCATGGGCGGCGCGATGGATCTGGTGGCCGGTGTCGGCCGCGTGGTGGTTGTGATGGATCACGCCAACAAACACGGCCAGTCCAAGGTGCTGAAGGAATGCACCCTGCCGCTCACCGGCAAAGGCGTGGTCGACCGCATCATCACCAACCTCGGTGTGCTTGATGTGGTTGAAGGCGGCCTGAAGCTTGTCGAGCTGGCCGAGGGCGTCAGCGAAGAAGAGTTCCGCGCCGCAACCGAGGCCACGCTGGTCAACTAAGCGGTACGCGACCAAACCCAACAAAGCCCCGCCACTGTGCGGGGCTTTTTATTTGCCCGCGTGCCCTTTCCGCTCAACCATGACCTGCTAAGGTGGCCTCGCCTGCTACGGAGAGATCACATGCCGCCCTTGGGAAGACTTGTCATCTACACCAAGAAAATCGACGCCTTGGTCGATTTCTATTGCAGCCACTTCGGCTATCAGCATTTGCGGATTGAAGGCGATAGAATTGTCGAACTCCGCGCACCAGACGGCGGCGCATCCCTCCTCCTGCACCCCGCCTCAAAGGGACAGAAAGCGGGCCAATCCCTAATCAAACTGGTCTTTGACGTCCAAGACGTTCCCGCATTCTGCGAAAAAGCCAAAGAACGTGGTCTGGACTTCGGCCCAATCCACCAAGCGGATGGTTATTGCTTTGCCACCGCCAAGGACCCGTCTGGCAATTCCGTCTCTGTCTCCAGTCGTGCCTTCGTAGTTAGCCCCTAACGCCCCCCTTCCCCTTTCCCCACACCTGTGCCATCACTGCGCCCCATGGAACTTCACGCACTGGCCTTTGATCACGCCCCCGTCGGGCTCTGCATTCTTCAGAACCGCATCATTTCGCGCGCAAATCTGCGGTTTGGCGAGATGTTTGGCCTGTCTGCTGAGGCCTGCGCCGCACGCTCCATTGCCGAGTTCTACGCCTCTCAGGAAGACTACCGCACCATTGGCGAGCGGGTCTATTCCGCCATTGCCGACACCGGCCGCTACAGCGACGAGCGCGTGATGCGCCGCTCCGATGGCACGCTGTTTTGGTGCCGCGTGCGCGGCCAGTCCACCTCGCCTGACAACCCGTTTCAGAAAAGCGTCTGGTCCTTTGCAGACCTGTCTGAGGACCGCCCCGTGGTCGAGCTCACCCAGCGCGAGCGCGAAGTGGCCATCCTGACCTGCCGCGGCATGACCTCCAAGGAAATCGGTCTGGAGCTGGATCTGTCTTATCGCACGGTGGAGGAATACCGCGCCCGCCTGCTGCGCAAATTTGGCGCGCGCAAGCTGGCCGAACTTGTGGCGAAACTTGCCGGCATGCCGCTCTAGCGCCCTCTGCGCCGGCTCTTGCCGTTCCGCTGCATTGCCTGACACAGGCCAACACTGCCCGACATCTGCGGCGCGCGCCCCCGATTGGCAGGTCAAATTATGACCCAACGTCACCGAGTCACCGCACAGGGACAGCGCTGCGTTGACATCTGAGGACAGCGCTGCGCGTAAAATTGGCCACAAAAGCCCGTTCAAGGCTGGAAAACAACGTCTTTTCCCCCCATCTGAAAGGCCAGTTCAGCTTTCCTACAGGGTGCTTTTTCTCTATAAGCGCCGCAAGGGAAACCAGAATAAGACTCAACCGCGCTTTGCGCGAAGAGGATAGAAAACGGAAATGAGCAAGAAAAATCACGACTCCGATGTGGCCTTCATCTCTGCACTGGCAGAGCTCCTGCGCGAAAACGACCTGACCGAGCTGGAAGTCATGCGCGAATATGGCGAGGACGACAGCCTGAACGTGCGTGTCAGCCGCCAGACCCAAGTGGTCGCCGCACCGGCCCAAGTCGCCGTCGCTGCCCCCGCAGCCGCAGCCCCAGCCGCCGCACCGGCAGCCCCTGCGGCAGCCGCCGCCCCTGCCGCAGCAGAAGCAGATCCAGCAAGCCACCCGGGCGCTGTGACCTCGCCGATGGTTGGCACCGTGTACCTGCAGCCGGAACCCGGCGCGGCCTCCTTCATCAGCGTCGGTCAGACCGTCAGCGAAGGCGACACCCTGCTGATCGTGGAAGCGATGAAAACCATGAACCACATCCCGGCCACCAAATCCGGCACCGTGAAGCGCATTCTGGTGGCAGATGGCGACACCGTGGAATACGGCGCGCCGCTGGTGATCATCGAATAAGGGTTCTGTAATGTTTGACAAAATCCTGATCGCCAACCGCGGAGAAATCGCCCTGCGCGTGATCCGTGCGTGCCGCGAAATGGGCATCAAATCGGTCGCGGTGCACTCCACCGCCGATGCGGATGCGATGCACGTGCGGATGGCGGATGAGGCGATCTGCATCGGCCCTGCGCCGGGCACAGACAGCTATCTGAACATGGCCTCCATCATCGCGGCCTGCGAAGTCACCGGCGCTCAGGCGATCCACCCGGGCTATGGCTTCCTGTCTGAAAACGCGAACTTTGTGCAGATCGTCGAAGACCACGACCTGACCTTCATCGGCCCAACCGCCGAGCACATCCGTGTGATGGGTGATAAGATCACCGCCAAAGACACGATGATCAAACTCGGCGTGCCCTGCGTGCCCGGCTCTGACGGCGGCGTGCCGGATCTGGCCGCGGCCAAGAAGCTTGGCGAAGAGATGGGCTATCCGGTCATCATCAAAGCCACCGCCGGTGGGGGTGGTCGCGGCATGAAAGTGGCGCAAACCGCCGCGGACATGGAAAGCGCCTTTATGACCGCACGGGCCGAGGGCAAAGCCGCCTTTGGCAACGATGAAGTCTATATCGAGAAGTACCTCACCACCCCGCGCCACATCGAAATTCAGGTGTTTGGCGACGGCAAGGGCAATGCGGTGCATCTGGGCGAGCGGGACTGCTCCCTGCAGCGTCGTCACCAGAAGGTGTTTGAAGAGGCCCCCGGCCCCTCCATCACACCGGAAGAGCGTGCGCGCATCGGGAAAATCTGTGCGGATGCGGTTGCCAAGATCAACTACATCGGCGCGGGCACCATCGAGTTCCTCTATGAAAACGGCGAGTTCTATTTCATCGAAATGAACACCCGTCTGCAGGTGGAACACCCGGTGACCGAAGGCATCTTTGGTGTGGACCTTGTGCGCGAGCAAATCCTCGTGGCCGCAGGCGAGCCCATGTCCTTTGGCCAGGATGATCTGGAGATCAACGGCCACGCGATTGAGGTGCGTATCAACGCTGAGAAACTGCCGGATTTCGCTCCGCGTCCCGGCAAAATCACAGCCTACCACGCGCCTGGCGGCCTTGGCGTGCGCATGGACAGCGCGCTTTATGACGGCTACTCCATCCCGCCATATTACGACAGCCTGATCGGCAAGCTGATCGTGCATGGCCGCGACCGGGCCGAGGCGCTTGCACGTCTGGACCGCGCTCTGGGTGAGCTGATCATCGACGGCATCGAAACCACGACGCCGCTCTTCCACATGCTGCTTCAGGAAAAAGACATCCACACCGGCGAATACAACATTCACTGGTTGGAGAAGTGGCTCGACGCCAATATGGCGGAGGGCTGATCCTGCTTGGGCGCGCATCATGAGCGAGGTCACACCGGACCTCTTGATGCGCGCCTATGGCATGGGGGTGTTCCCCATGTCCGAAAACCGCGATGACCCGGATATCTTCTGGGTGGACCCGATCCGCCGCGGTATTTTCCCCCTCGACGGATTCCACATCTCCCGCAGCTTGGCCCGCCGCATCCGGCGCGGCGCTTATGACGTGTCCCTGAACGCGGATTTTGAGGGGGTGCTTTATGGCTGCGCCGATCGCGATGAGACCTGGATCAACGCACAGATCCACCAGCTCTATGTCGATCTGCACCAGCGCGAACAGGCGCATTCTCTGGAGGTCTGGGACGGCTCCCGCTTGGTCGGTGGCATATATGGCGTGACCCTTGGTGCCGCCTTCTTTGGTGAAAGCATGTTCTCCCGCGCCACAGACGCTTCCAAAGTGGCGCTCGCCTTTTTGATCGAACATCTGCGCCGCTGCGGCTTCACACTGTTTGACACGCAATTTCTGACCGAACACCTCGCCTCACTGGGCGCCATAGAGGTGCCCCGCGCCGATTATCACCGGATGCTCACATGGGCGCAGCGTCAGGACGCTGACATCACCGCTCACTCGCTGCCGTCAGCCTCAGAGGTGCTGGCCTCAGCCACTTTGCAGCGCAAGACCCAGACGTCATAGCGCGGGTGATCCAGCGCGCTCAGCGCCGGAGAGCTGGCAATCATCCAGCCCTGAAACAGATTTGCCCCTGCCCCCTGATCCTCAAAGACCGAGATAAACGCATAGGCTTCACCAGTGGCATTCTCGCTGGGGTGACGGCATTGCGCCATATCCACACGCAGGGTGCCAAAATTGACGCTATAGCCGTTTTGCAATTCAAAATCAGCCACTTGCCCGGTGAGCTTGTCCAGCCCCCGCAGCATCGCCCCTTCGCCCACCGAGGCGGCCACAACCGTTTCACTGGTCACATCGCCCAAAGGAATTTCCAGCGGCTCATAGCGCAGCGGCGCAATATCGAGCGTCTCGATGATGATCTCCTGCGCCACCGCGGGCGCCGCAGCCAAACCCGCCGTCAGCGCAAGCGCCGTTGCCGCCCTGCGCATCTCAGCTCTCTCCGCTGCCGCTGACAAACTTCAGCAACAGCGAGATCAGGCTGACAGAGCCCTGCGTGTCCTCAATCTCGTCACCGGCCTCAAAATTGAACGGCGAGCCACCCGGCAGGATTTCCACAAAGTTGCCGCCCAGCAGCCCCTCAGAGGAAATCACAACCGCACTGTCATCCGGCAGTTCAATGCCATTGGCGACGTTGAAATTCGCCGTCGCGCGGAAGGTGGCCGGGTCCAGCTGCACATCGGTCACCGTGCCGATTTTCACACCGGCCAGCCGCACATCCGTGCCCACGCTGATGCCCTCAATGGAGCGGAAAGATGCGTTCAGCCCATAGCCGCCCGTATCGCCCCCCACATTGGAAAACTGCGCGCCATACAGCAGAAAGCCTGCTGCCACCGCGACCACAGCCGCGCCTACAAAAGTCTCAGTACGTACCGCCGACATGGGCTAATTACTCCGGGCTCCAAGCCTCATAATCAGAGCGCTCTACCGGAGCTTTGCCCGTGGCTCTGATCGATCCTGCCGGCGCATAGGCCAAAGCCGAGCCGGTCACATTTTCCTGATGTGGGATTTCCCACGTTTTATGCGCCAATGGTTTTTCGGAGGGCACCTCGTCAAAGGTCCGGTGCAGCCAGCCATGCCAATCCGCGCCCACGCGGCTGGCTTCGGCTTCACCGTTGTAGATCACCCAGCGTTTTGAATCATTGGCGTTGCGGTAATAGACATTGCCTTCAGCATCTTCCCCAACTTTGATGCCTTTGCGCATCGTATAGAGTTTGGTGTTCAGCGTGGCGCCATTCCACCAGGTCAATACGTTGTTGATTGTGCTCAGAATGCCCATGGGAGTCTCCGCAAATACATGTTCCATATGGACCATTTGCCCTCAAAGGTCCAGTCCGCAGAACCCCTTGGTAAAGAGATCGCGAACAGGGCCTGCGCGCGGTCACTGCGCTTGCGCGTTTTGCTCGCAAAATGTCAGCTTATTGCCAAAGGGATCGGTCACTTTCACCTGCTGGCCCCAGGGCATGGTCTCAAGCCCCAGCCGCAGGTTTTCCGGGTTGCGCGCAACAAGCTCCGCATGAAAGGCCTCCACGCCCTCCATCGGCACAAAGCAGCCGCTCCCCGGGGTCGCATCGCCAAAATGCTCGGTCAGATGCAACAGACAGTTCTGTCGGGAAATCTGCATATATAGCGGGAAATCCACATCGTGGCGATGTTCCCAATCTTTGGAAAAACCCAGAAAATCCAGATAGAAAGCCCGCGCATGGGCCTCATCAAACATCCGCAAGATCGGGATGGCTGATTTCAGGACGCTGCCGCCCTCATGGCCGCCTTGTGAAGCTGTTTCCGCCATAGGTCCCCGCCGCTCCCGTCAGAGTTGAAACGCATTCTCCCTTCACCAAAGGCCACCGTCTGCGCGTTGTCAATCTTCTTGACCTAAGGGTATGGGAAACCCGACGCATCTCAGCAAGAAACGGCCAAATGCGTAAAATACGAACGGTCAAAGGTATCTAAGGGAGTTTCCTTTATCGATGGGTCAAACGGCCCACAAAGGATGATCTCATGGTAATGCGCAAATTCATGGCCAGCGACAGTCAGGCGCTGAAGATCACCTCCGACAGCCCGTTTGGCACCGCAGGCAGCTCCATCATCAACAACTCCTCGACCCCGGATGGCACCGTATTCCAATTCACCGGCGGCTATCAGGATTTCATGATCTCGCTGGAGGACAGCAGCAGCGACACCTCCATGTTCAACGACAACGCCGAGGACAACCACGTCATCGTCGACGGTAAGGGCTTGGTGGCAGATGGCACCAAGGTGGAATCTGAGTCCCACATCTATGTGCAAAAACTGGATGACCACGGCTTTCCAACCGGCCCCCAGATCAAACTCACCGTCTTCTCACAAGGCGGAAACGCGTCAGACGTCTGGGGATTTGCCACCGACGCCTCGCTTGTGGATGGTGCAAAATACGTCAAAGTCATGGGCAGCAACTACGGGGACAGCAAATACAGCGATTTCAAAGATGTGGATGGCGTGCCCTGCTTTGCCGCAAACACCCATATCGCCACCCCAGCAGGCCCCCGCAAAGTTCAGGATCTCTGCCCCGGCGATCTGGTTCTGACCTTTGATCACGGCCCCCAACCCGTGCAATGGGCGACCGCCACCCATAAGGCGCTGTCTGCGGGCTCAAAGCACCACCCGATCCTCATTTCAGCGGGTGCGCTCGGCTGCGATCTGCCGTTTCGCGATCTGATTGTCTCCCCTCAGCACCGGGTGCTGATCCGCCAACAGGACGCTGAGATCTTTACCCCGGCCAAGGCGTTGACCTCTCTGGCTGGTATCCGGGTGCTCTCTGAATGGCAGGAGGTGGAATATGTTCATATTCTGCTGCCAAACCACGCGGTGATTTTGTCCGAAGGGCTTGCAACCGAAAGCTTCTTTCCCGGCCCCATGGCCCTCGCCGCCCTGTCTGAGGAAAACCGCAGCGCACTGAGTGCCCAGATTGGTAGCAGCAACGCCTACGCAGACACCTGTCGCCCCACTTTGTCGGTGCGCCAGACCCGCGACTGGCTCACTGAGCGGCCTGCGGCGGCGCAAGGCGACCTCGGGTACGGCTTTCAAACCCTTCAGGAAAACCGGAGGGCAGAGATCACCCGCTCTCTCAGCGCCTGATCCTCACCGCTTCCCGCGCCAGAGGATCACAAGCCCTGAGAGCACGATCAGCAGGCTGCCTGCGATCATCATCGCGTCGAGCCCTTCACCAAACACGATCACTCCGAGCGCCACGCCAAACAGCAAACGGCTGTAGCGGAACGGCGTCACCGCAGAGACCTCCCCGGTGCGCATCGCCCGCATCAGCGCGCTATAGGCAAAGACGCCACAGGCCACCGCCGCCGCCACCGCCAGAAGCGCATTTGGCTGCGGGGTGTGAAACGGCTGCTGCTCCCACAGCGCCCCATAAAGCGCTCCGGCCAGCACAATCGCCAGAAACCCATAGAGCCCCAAAACAGCCGTCCCAAGGCTCGCAGGCGCCGCGCGGCTGGCCAGATCACGCCCGGCAAAGCCCAGCATCCCGCCAACCGCCAGCAGCGACAACAGGGTGAAACTGTCCCCGCCGGGGCGCACCACCAGCACAACGCCCAGCAGCCCGATCACAATCGCGAGCCAGCGCCGCCAACCCACACGTTCGCCCAGCACCAGCGCCGCAAAGGCCACCACCACAATCGGCGTGGCCTGCAGGATCACCGTGGTTGAGGACAGCGGCGTCAGCGCCAGAGACAGGGTGAAAAACAGCCGCCCAAAAATCTCGAAAAACACCCGCACCTGCATTGGGCGCGACAGCACCTCCTTGGGGGCCAGCGGCTGCCCTTTGGCGCGCAGCCACAGGGCAAACACCATGGCCCCGCCCGCCCCGAACAACACCATCACCTGCGCGATCGGCAGGCTCTGGGCGGCGGCCTTCAAAAAGGCATCCTCCACCGCAAACCCGGCCATGGCCGCGACCATAAACAGGCTGCCCAACCGATTGGCCGCGCGATCCGTGGCAATATGAGAGGTCATGTCAAAGCGCTTTCGCTGAGGGCTGCGGACATAGCGTTAAGAAGACACGCGGGCGGTGACTTCGATCTCGATCTTCATCGCTTCTTCCATGAGATCTGCAATGATCATCGTCGCCGCTGGCTTGGCCTTCGCAAAAACCTCACTGGTCACCGGCCAGCATTTCTCGAAATCACTGCCGTCGGGCAGGATGTAGTTCACCCGCACCACATCATCGAGGCTGCTGCCCGCTTCCTCAAGCGCCTTACCGATGGTCGCCAGCGTGTTGCGGCACTGATCCACTACATCCTCAGGCAGGGTCATGGTCTCATAATCATAGCCCGTGGTGCCGGACACAAAGACCCAGCCATCCGCCACAACCGCGCGGGAATAGCCGATTTTTTCTTCAAAGGGAGATCCGGTGGAAATGTGACGTACAGCCATGATGCGCTCCTGAATTTCTGTTCAGGTCAGACATCCTCCGGTAGAGGGGAACTGTCAATGGCTACCGACGTCAGGTCGGCATGCGAATGGTTTTGGCAGTTCACCGAAGGCGTCACTTTGCGCTCGGCATAAGTCCCTAGGCCAGCATCACATCCATCCTTCGAGCCCAAGCGACCAAGACCAGCCCCGCCCCCCAAAAACCACGTCACACAACGCGCCCCTCCTCAACAAGAGGCGCGCTGCCAAGCGGGCACGATCAGCGCTCTACAGCGGCCTTAAGCTCACTGTTGAACAGCTGATATCCTGCAAACAGCTGGCTCACGAAATTCACCGCATAGGGGTTATCCACAATCTCATCTGACTGGGTGAACAGCGTTTGCCGCCACAGGCTTCCACCGCGTAAATATGGTTGTCATGCCCCCCGCCAAGCTCCACCGGGAAGGGGTCGGACCACCCGATTTTTTGGCCATCTTCAAAAATCAGCTTATGCGGAATGTCATTTGAAATCGGCTGTCCCGCATCATCCACACCAAACAGGAAGGTCACCACCACGCTGCCGCCATTTTTAATCTCGCCGGTCATCCCCTGCAGCGTGCCTGTGCTCCAACTGGCCATATCCTCAAAATTTGTCAACGTCGCCCAGACCTGAGCTGGCGCAGCGTCGATCAGGATGGATGTGCTGATGCTGGCATGCGTCGCGCTGAGCTGAGCAATGCCACCGCGCATCATCGCGTCGTCACAGGCCCCATGTGATGTGTGACCTGCGCCACCAGCCAGCACGGGCGTGCCTAAGCTGAGTGCAAGACATGTGGCGGCAGCGCAGGCGGATGTGATGGTGTGTGAACGTGTCATATGTGCTCCTAAGATCTGATGATCTCTGTCTAGGGCGCAATCCGCGCAGCGTCTTGCCAGATCCTCCGGCAAACCTGCCAATTCCTCTGAGGATACATTTTTCCGTGATCTTTGGCGGCGTGGTTGCTAGGAAGCGATAAGGGAGGCTCCATGTCACAGGACAGACTACAGCGCTTAGCAAAACAGTTTCAAATCAACGAAAACAGCCCGGCAGCGGCCCATTTGCCCGCGGCGCATGTGTTTGAGCGTGATGAGGTCAGTGAGTTTGAAACCATTCTCTACAATCCCTTCATCTGCCTGATCCTTCAGGGACAGAAGGAATTGCTCATGGGGCAGACCTCCATCACCCTGTCCCCCGGCGATGCCTTTCTGGTGAGCCATGACCTGCCCGTCACCGCAAAGATCCTTGAGGCCAGCCCGGAGCGGCCCTACCTTGCCTTGGTGTTTGCCCTGGATCTCGGGATCCTGCGCGGCCTTTATGAGCAGGTCGGCGATGTGATCTCAGCAGAGGCTTCGGCCAGCGTTTTGTCCACCACCGTCGCAGACCCTGCCTACATTGCGCCCATGGCGCGCTATCTCGAACTGGTGAACGCCCCGCTGGATGCACAGGTGCTTGGCCCGATGCACCTGAGAGAAATCCACTTTCGGTTGCTGATGTCCCCGATCGGCGGGATGTTGCGGAACCTGCTTTTGGTCAACAGCCATGCCAGCCGCATTGCCAAAGCCATATTGCAGATCAAAGAGAAGTTCCGCGAGCCGCTGGTGGTGGCCGACCTTGCCGATATCGCGGGGATGAGCCCATCCTCATTTCATGAGCATTTCAAATCCGTGATGGGCATCACGCCGCTGCAATACCAAAAAGACCTGCGCATGATTGAGGCGCGCGACCTGATTATGCGCGGCGCCTGCTCTGTCTCGACGGTGGGCTTTGAAGTCGGCTATCAAAGCGCCACCCATTTCAGCCGCGACTATTCTCGCAAATTCGGCAGCCCTCCCAGAGATCACCTTGGGCGGGCCAGGTGAGTCATATCAGAAGTTGCAGATTTACCGCCCGCCGCCTCACTCAGCCTAGCGCTTCCAGAAACGTTTGGACTTCGGCTTTTGCCCCTGCAGATGTTTCTTCAGATCGGTAAACCCGCCAATCTTGACCCCATCAATGAAAATCAGCGGCGTGGTGGTGATGTGATGCTTGTCTTTGAACGCATCCGTCTCCCGCCGCGTGCGCAGCACATGTTCCTCAATCTCAAACTTCTCCCGCTTGAGCAGGTCACGCGCAGCGGTGCCATAGCCACAGGTATAATTGGGCAGATCCATGCGATAGAGTACGGCTTTGGGCATTTGAACAGGTCCTTTGTTAGCGCGCCCGATATTGGCCCCCGCGCCCCCAATGGCAACCAGCCGCCCGCTCACATTTGCGTGCGCGACGCCTTCTCATTCGTCAAATATCCTGGGGTGAATGCGCGCCGAGCGCGCAGAGGGGCAAAGCCCCTTTCCACCTGTCAAACAGACGCGCCGCCCCAAGTTAAAGATCTAACAACCTGAACCACTGCACAAACCCATACGATACCTACTTTGACCGATGCTACCGCGCGGCTTAATCTCAGTCGCTAAGCTTTGGTAGTAGCAAGGCTCGCGTTTAGTCCTTTGCCCTATCCTGCACAAAGACAAGAAACATCTTGCTCATGACGGAAATTACGAACAGAGATCCAAGCAACTGGCCAACAAACTGAGTGATCTGGAAGGTTGTCAGGACACCTCGAGATGCCTCCAAAACACTGGGAGTAATCACGCCAAAAATGATCTGGAGAGCTATTGAAACTGCTGCTGATATGAGCACGACTACGAGTAGAGATATACCTTTATTGCTTGTGTAATCCCATGATCCAGACAGGCCGACGCGGTTTTCGACAGCGGCACCTGGAAGAATTAAACAAAGCCGTATGCCCAAGTAGAGCGACGGCAATGATGCGATACTAGGCCAGATAAGGAACTTAAGCGGTGGCATTGCGCCTCTGGCTAGAGCTTCAGGGTCAAGGTCACTGACCATCATCGGACCGATGATTGCCATGATCGGAAGCATCGGCAAAGAAATCAGTATCCCCAAACCAAAAAGGTTCAAGACATAGCGCAACACTGCCTTAACTCTTAGTGGCGGTGCCAATCCTGTTGGTTGTTCGCCAAGCACCAACAGCCTGTGCCAAGCCACAACCGGCCAGAAAACCAAGAACAGAAACACGCAAGATTTCAATCGCATTCATGTTCTGACCTCGATCGTGAATTCCGCATTCAAAGGTTGTATCCCTTTTTTGCGAGTTGCTGGCGCTTTGTCCAGAAAGCTTCTTGATTAAATCACACAACGAGCGCACAGGAAGCCTCACCCGACAAAGCCGCCGCTAGCGCACCCCCAACGAAATGGCGCTACGCCCACTACCCGCCATCACCGCCAATCAAAAAAGGCGCCCCAGCCGGAGCGCCCTTTCAAACTCTATCCGCAGAAAGCCTCAGCCCGCAGAGGCTGGCTCTTTCTCTGCTTCGCCGTGGATCATCAGCGGCGCAGCCTGAGTGGTTGCGGCTTCTTCGTTCACCACAACCTCGGTCACGCTCTCCTGACCCGGCAGCTCGAACATGGTGTCGAGCAGGATCTCTTCGAGGATGGAGCGCAGGCCACGGGCACCGGTCTTGCGCTCAATCGCGCGGCGCGCAATCGCTTTCAGCGCCTCATCCGTGAAGGTCAGCTGCACATCTTCCAGCTCAAACAGACGCTGATACTGTTTCACCAGCGCGTTCTTGGGCTGTGTCAGAATGATTACCAGCGCATCTTCGTCCAGATCTTCCAGCGTCGCCAGAACCGGCAGACGGCCGACAAATTCCGGGATCAGACCAAATTTCAGCAGATCTTCCGGTTCCAGATCCTGGAAGATCTCGCCGACACCGCGTTCATCATTGTCACGCACATCGGCGCCAAAGCCCATCGCAGAGCCTTTGCCGCGCTGCGCAATGATCCGGTCGAGACCAGCAAAAGCGCCACCGCAAATGAACAGGATGTTGGTGGTGTCCACCTGCAGGAATTCCTGCTGCGGATGCTTGCGGCCACCCTGCGGAGGCACGCTTGCCACGGTGCCTTCCATCAGCTTCAAAAGCGCCTGCTGCACCCCTTCGCCGGACACGTCACGGGTGATCGAGGGGTTCTCGGATTTGCGCGTGATCTTGTCGACCTCGTCGATATAGACGATGCCGCGCTGCGCACGCTCCACGTTATATTCCGACGCCTGCAGAAGCTTCAGAATGATGTTCTCGACATCCTCGCCCACGTAACCGGCTTCGGTCAGTGTGGTCGCATCCGCCATGGTGAACGGCACATCCAGAATGCGCGCCAGCGTCTGCGCCAGCAGGGTCTTGCCGCAGCCCGTCGGGCCGATCAGCAGGATGTTGGATTTCGCCAGCTCAATGTCGCCACCCTTCTGGGCGTGGTTGAGGCGTTTGTAGTGGTTGTGCACCGCCACAGACAGCACCCGCTTGGCCACGGCCTGACCAATCACATAGTCGTCCAGCACATCGCAGATCTCGCGCGGTGTTGGCACACCCTCTGAGGCCTTCAGCCCACTGGCCTTGGTCTCTTCGCGGATGATGTCCATGCAAAGTTCGACACATTCATCACAGATGAAAACGGTTGGACCCGCAATCAGTTTGCGCACTTCGTGCTGACTCTTGCCGCAGAAGCTGCAGTAGAGAGTGTTCTTGCTGTCACCACCGGATGTGTTCGACATGTCTTCCCTTTCAGGCCCAAAACCTCGGCCTCAGTTCTGTGAGGCCCCCGCGTTTCAGCCAGCTTAGGACAGGCGCAAACGGGGTACAATGCGAAAGTGCCCGATGGCGACCACGCGTCACCGGGCACTTATTTTCAATTCTCTTCGTCGTCGCCTTTGGCGCGATTTTCGACGATTTCGTCGATCAGACCCCAGTCTTTGGCCTCTTCCGGGCTCATGAAGTTGTCGCGCTCAAGCCCCTGCTCCACCTCTTCATAGGTGCGGCCGGTGTGCTTCACGTAAATTTCATTGAGACGCTTCTTCAGCTTCAGGGTTTCTTCGGCGTGGATCATGATGTCCGTCGCCTGGCCCTGATAGCCGCCGGATGGCTGGTGCACCATCACGCGCGAGTTGGGCAGAGAGAAACGCATGCCCGCTTCACCGGCGGTCAGCAGCAAGGAGCCCATGGAGGCCGCCTGGCCAATCACCAGCGTGCTCACCTTCGGCTTGATGTACTGCATGGTGTCATAGATCGACAGACCGGAAGTGACCACGCCGCCAGGGCTGTTGATGTACATGCTGATTTCTTTGGAGGGGTTTTCCGCCTCAAGGTGCAGAAGCTGCGCCACGATCAGCGAAGACATACCGTCATGCACAGGACCGTTGAGGAAGATGATGCGCTCTTTCAGCAGGCGCGAGAAAATATCATAGGCGCGCTCACCACGGCTGGTCTGTTCCACAACCATGGGCACAAGGGTGTTCATATAAGTCTCAAAAGGGTCTTTCATATCGCCTGCCTGTTGATCGCTTCGGCCCGACCGTCGGACCCTACCAAGAGAGTCTTAGTGGTGGGCTCGGAGGGCTGCAAGGCCACCTAAGTATTTTTGAGTTAAAGCGGGGTAAAGGTGGGGGCCGAAAGCACAACGTAAGAGGTTATTGATCAGCCTCGTTCGAATGCACCCCTAAGCCAAAGCTCCGCTTTGGCAGCGCCCCGCCGACCGGCAGGGGCTTGCGCAGCAAGCTCCCGAGAGGTGAACCGCCCCCACGGGGCGGGCGCTTCGCTTCCAGCCCCTCGGTTCGTGCGCGGAAGTGTCTATAGCATTGCAGTGCGGCGTCATTGCAGCGCGGTCCAGTCCCGCCTCAAAGATAAACTCTTGAAACAAAAGCCGCGCTCTGACATTCCTCCCGCCATGGCAAGTCAAAACAAGCATCTCTCGCGGCCAAGCCACGCCGCATTCCTCAGAGGAACTCACCGTTGATCGCTTAGCGATCCAACGCCCCCCCTCTTTGACTGGAATTACGGAGATGGACGATGCCCATTCCACACGATTTGGACCATTTGGTCTTTGAAGCCCCAAACTTCCTTACCGATGCGCGCTGTGCAGAGGTGACCGCCCTAGCGGTCAAAGCTGGCTTCCAACCCGCGACGATTACAACCGAACACGGCACACATGTTTCGGCCGAAATCCGCAACAACGACCGCGTGATTTTTGACGATCCAGATCTTGCAAGAGAGCTCTGGCAACACGTGCGGCCATTCTTTCCAACCGCATTCAAGGGTCACCAAGCTATTGCATTGAACGACCGGTTTCGGGTGTATCGCTATGAACCCGGTCAGTTTTTCGACTGGCACCAAGACGGGGCCTACCGAAACGATGCAGGCCATCACAGTATATTCACCTTGCTGATCTATCTGAACGACGGTTTCGAAGGCGGCGGCACTACCTTCGCAGATGTGTTTTCTCCCCACGTATTTGAAGATTTCACGATCGAACCAGCGACGGGGAAAGCGGTGTTCTTTCATCATCCGCTATCTCATCGGGGTGACCCCGTGATCACAGGTCAAAAACTGGTTCTCAGAACCGACGTGATGTTTGAGCAGATTGCGCAATAACCATCTCAAGAAGCCCACTGTGTCAGGGACTAGATCACAGATTTGGCAGCGCCCTGTCGACCGGCTGGGGCTGGCGCAGCAAGCTCCCGAAAGGTGAATCGCCCCCGCCAAACCGGAGGTTTGCCTCCGACAAAACGCGGGCGCTTCGCTCCCCCCTCGGTTCGTGCGCAGCGGCTCAGCAATTGACCCTGTGCAATTTTGATCAAGACACTTGAGAAACTGCGCAGACAAACCTCTGGCACTCCCCCAAGAAATCGCAACAATGCTCCGAAGATCGACGCCACCCAAAGGACCACCCCATGCGCCCCTTCGACGAGATCTTCGCCATCGCCGCCGACCGCAAAGGCGGCCCTGCTGCGCTTGAGGCCCAACTGAGCAAACCCAAATCCGCCGAAGAGCTTGCGCACATCCCCGAGGACCGCTGGCTTGCCCAATTCACCAAAGGTGTCTTCCAAGCAGGCTTCAACTGGCAGGTGATCGAAAACAAATGGGAGGGCTTTGAAGCCGCTTTCCATGGCTTTGATGTGGACCGCTGCGCCTTTCTGCATGACGAGGATATGGACCGCCTGATGTCCAACACAGACATCGTGCGCAACGGCCCCAAAATCCGCACCGTGATCGAGAACGCCCACTTCCTCCAATCCCTGCGCGCAGAGGGCGGCGCGGGCGTGGTGCTCGGCGGCTGGGCCGCGACCGACTATGTCGGCCTGCTCGAATTTATGAAAAAGGGCGGCTCCCGCATCGGTGGAAACACCGGTCAATATGCGCTGCGCTTCTTGGGCAAAGACAGTTTCATCCTGTCCCGCGACGTGGTCGCCCGCCTGATCGCCGAAGGCGTGGTGGACAAACAGCCCACCTCCAAAGGCGCGATGAAACAGGTGCAGGAGGCCTTCAACATCTGGATGGAGCAATCCGGCCGCAGCCTCACCGAAATCAGCCGCGTGCTGGCGATGAGCGTGTAACCGAGCGCCTAACCAAAGCCCGACCGAGGGTGGGCGCACCCAGCTGGCAACCTGCCCGTTTATACCAACCAAACACATCCGGTTTCATCAAGCTGCCGCGCCCCGTCGCCAAAGCGCCCGCCCTGCGGACGGTCGGGCGCTGCCCCAGCGCCTTCGGCTTGTTCTGGGCCTAGGCCAGCATGCGACGCAACGCCCCTAGCGTTCACAAACGCCCCTGCCCCAAGATATTGAACCGCCGCAATACAGCCGCGTTACCGACGCGATACCGACGTTTCAAACAGGGCAAATCTGCCCCATTAACCTCTCACGCAACACCCGCTCTCAGCCGAGAAATTCAGCCGTCTACCAGAAGCCCGTTTTCCAGCCGCACCACCCGGTCCATCCGCGCCGCCAGCTCCATATTATGCGTCGCCACCAGCGCCGCCAGCCCGGTCTCCCGCACCAAGGTCATCAGCGCGTCAAACACCTGATCGCTGGTGGTTGGGTCAAGGTTGCCTGTCGGCTCATCTGCCAACAAAATCCGTGGCTTATTGGCCAGCGCCCGGCAAAAGGCCACCCGCTGCTGCTCCCCGCCCGACAGCTCCGCAGGACGGTGATCCGCCCGATGCGCCACGCCCACGGTTTCCAGCAAGGCCCGCCCCCGCTCTGAGGCGGCCCCTTTGCCCAACCCATTGGCCATCTGCGGCAAGGCAATATTCTCTAAGGCACTGAATTCCGGCAACAAATGGTGAAACTGATAGACAAAACCAATGTCCTGCCGCCGCGCTTTTGTGCGCTGCCGGTCAGACTTTCCGGATAGCATTTGCCCGCCAATTTCCACCGTCCCCGCGTCCGGCGTATCGAGCAATCCCGCCATATGCAGCAGCGTTGATTTCCCCGCGCCTGACGGGGCCACAAGCGCCACCATCTCGCCCGCCTTCAGGCGCAGCTCCGCCCCGCGCAGGACATGGATCTCTCCAGCTAAGCCCTTGTTATAGCGCTTTTCTACGCCCTCAAGTTTCAGCACAACATCACTCATAGCGCAGCGCCTCCACTGGGTTCATCCGCGCCGCCCGCCGCGCCGGAAAGATCGTCACAATGAAGGACAGCCCCAGCGACAGGCTCACCGCGCTGCTCACATCCTCCATCTGCAACCGCGCAGGCAGGTGATAGATATTGCGGATCGACGGATCCCAGGCCTCACCACCCAACAGTACGTTTACAAAGGAAAAAATCGGATCAATGTAGATCGCAAACAGGCATCCCAGCACCACCCCCATCACCGTGCCAATCACCCCGGTGAAGGCCCCGCAGATGAAAAACACCCGCAGCACAGAGCCCTCTGTGAGCCCCATGGTGCGCAAAATACCAATGTCGCGCCCCTTGTTTTTCACCAGCATCACAAGGCCCGACACAATGTTCATGGTCGCAATCAGCACCAGCACCGACAGGATCACAAACATCACATTGTCCTCAACCTCCAGCGCATTCAGAAAGCCCCCCGACGCCTGCTGCCAGGTCCAGACCAGCGCCCTGTCACCCCCCGCCTGCAACAGCGGAACAGCCATCTCGCCCACGTTTTCTGGATCAAGCACCATCACCTCGATCTCATCGGCCACACCATCGCGGTCAAAGAAGGTCTGCGCCGCCTCAAACGGCAGATAAACCCGTGTGCGATCAATGTCATAGCGCCCGGCGGAGAAGATATAAACCACCTCATAGCTGCTCACCCGCGGCGAGGTGCCAAAGGCGGTTTTCACCCCGTTTGGCGAAATGATCTTGATCCGGTCGCCCACCAACGCCCCCAGCTCGCGCGCAACGCCAGAGCCAATGGCGATGCCCTCGCCAAAGCGGGCCAGATCCCCCTCGCTGGTCTCCGGATCAGCAATCCGCGGCAGCTCCGCCAGATCCGCAGCCCGCATGCCAAAGACCTCCACGCCCGCATTGCGGCTGCGCATATTCGCCATCACCTGCCCCTTAACCAGAGGCGCGGCACGTGTCACCCCGGGCACCGCCCGCAGGCGCGCGGCCATCTCGTCAAAGTCGTGAATGGTGCGATCAATCTGCCCGGTGTCAGAAATTTCCCCGCGCTGATAAATGGTTGCATGGGCATTGGCGCCCAGAATGGTATCAACAAACTCTGCCCTAAAGCCTGCGCGCACCGACAAAGTCGCAATCAGCGCAAACACCGCCAGGGTGATGCCAATCAGGCTGATCCAGGTCATCACGCTCACGCCGCCTTCCGCACGCCGCGCGCGCAGATAACGCCAAGCGATCATCCACTCAAATCGGGAAAAAGGGGCGGTTCTGCCTGCCATGTCTGCTCCGGTTCTTGGTTGAGCGCGACCCTATGAGGCCCCTTTCGCAGGGTCAACCCGGCAGCGCGCGCCCGTCGGCAACACTGAGCGCAAAACGCGGCCTTTCCACTTGCGCCAAATATCCCCGCCGGAGGCAACAAAAAACCCCCGCACACTTGCGGGGGTTTTCAAAATCAAGCGCGCCGCAAGGCGCACATTTTATCAACTGCGTTAGAGCCCAACCACACGGTGATCGGCGTAGATCTCGATCAGCTTGGCCACGGCCGCTTCTGGGGACAGCTCTTCGCTCTCCCCGGTGCGGCGGCTGGTCAGCTCGACCACACCGTTCTTCAGACCACGTGGGCCAACAGTGATGCGCCACGGCAGACCGATCAGATCCATGGTGGCAAACTTGCCGCCCGCGCGCTCTTTGCGGTCATCATAAAGCGGCTCAAGACCCGCTGCGATCAGCGCTTTTTCAAGCGCTTCACAGGCCGCATCCGCTTCTTCGTCACCCTGCTTGAGGTTCACGATGCCCGCATGGAACGGGGTCACACCCTCAGGCCAGATGATGCCTTTGTCGTCATGGCTTGCTTCGATGATCGCGCCCAGCAGGCGGCTCACGCCAATGCCGTGGCTACCCATATGAACAGAGACCTTCTCGCCCTCAGCGGTCTGCACCTGCGCGTTCAGCGCGTCAGAGTATTTGGTGCCGAAGTAGAAGATCTGCCCCACTTCGATGCCGCGCGCCACACGGCGGCGCTCTTCCGGAATCTCGTTGAACAGCGCCTCATCGTGTGTCTCATCGGTGCGCGCATATTTGGAGGTGAACTCCTCCAGCACGCCTTGGCACTGCGCCACGCTGTCATAGTCAATCTCACGATCGCCAAAGGTCAGGTCGGTCACCGCGCTGTCATAGAACACCTCAGACTCACCGGTTTCCGCCAGCACGAGGAATTCGTGAGTGTAGTCACCGCCAATCGGGCCACCATCCGCACGCATCGGGATAGCCTGAAGCCCCATCCGCTCATAGGTGCGCAGATAGCTCACCAGATGGCGGTTATAGGCGTGCAGCGCATCCTCTTTGCTGAGGTCAAAGTTGTAGCCGTCTTTCATGTAGAATTCGCGGCCGCGCATCACGCCGAAACGCGGGCGGATCTCGTCGCGGAACTTCCACTGGATCTGATACATGGTCAGCGGCAGATCTTTGTAAGAGCTCACATTGGAACGGAAGATATCGGTGATCAGCTCTTCTGCGGTTGGCGTATAAAGAATGTCGCGATCATGGCGGTCTTTGATGCGCAGCATCTCTTCGCCATAGGCGTCATAACGGCCGCTCTCTTTCCAGAGGTCCGCGCTCTGCAGCGTTGGCATCTGCATCGGAATGTGGCCCGCGCGCACCTGCTCTTCATGCACGATGTTTTCAATTTTGCGCAGCACTTTGAAGCCCAGCGGCAGCCAGGAATAAATCCCGGCGCTGGATTGCTTGATCATACCAGCGCGCAACATCAGGCGGTGGCTCACAATCTGCGCTTCAGCAGGCGTTTCTTTCAACACAGGCAGGAAATAGCGGGACAGGCGCATCTGCGGTTTTCTCTCCAATGGGGCGGCCCACTCATAGGTCTGGGCGCGCGTATGTCAGCGTTCGCCATGGGCTAGCCCAAAGCTTGCCGCGAGGCAAGCCAAGCCCGCATATAGCCAGAGATATCCCCTCGAACGTCCCCCCTGTTCGCGATCAACCAAGTGGGAGGAGACCAAGCCCGCTCACGAAAAAATAATTTACCGCGCGCCTTTCCAGCACAAGTTCGCCGATCCACCACAGGCGCGGGCGGACAATCGCTCAATAGGTAAAGTTTGTATTAAATAAGGGGAGTTACGTATGAAATTTCACCTTGGATTAACGCTAAACGCACTAGATATATGCGTAGACCGCAGTCTTCACTGAGATTACGAAGTCGGGTCTTTGCACAACTGACTGCGCCCTCAGGTTTTTTGGGCGCATCGGGCATCTGCCCAGTCTAAACCGCGAACGCATGAGCTAGAAGATGAACATTCCTGTGAAACCGGCATCCAATATGTCGCCGGCTGACGACCGCACCCTACAGGCGCTTGAGCTTGTAGACGCGGCAGAAGAACAGGCCTTCGACAACCTGAGCTCCTTGGCGAGCCGCGTGCTCGGCGCGCCTGTTGCTCTGGTTTCTATCGTGCAGCCCAGCGAAGACCGGCAATACTTCAAAAGCCACGTCGGCTTGCCTCCGGCCTATGCCGAGGCGCGCCAAACACCGCTCAGCCATTCCTTCTGTCAGCACGTGCGCGCCAGCAACGCGCCGCTGGTTGTCTCAGACGCCCGTGAGCACCCTGTGCTCAAATTCAACGGTGCTATCAAAGATCTTAATGTGATCGGCTATCTTGGGATGCCCATCCACCTGCCCGATGGCACACCGATTGGTGCGCTCTGCGCAGCCACGCCCGAGCCGCGGGATTGGAGCGCAGAAGATCAGCGCACGCTGCAGCAGGTCGCACACTGCGTGAACGAACAGATCGCCCTCAAAGCCGCGCTGGTCGAAGCCAAGGACGCCGAGGCACTGGCGCAGCAGGCCGCAGAGGCACGCGAAACATTTCTGGCCCATATGGCCCATGAAATCCGCACGCCGCTCAATGGCATCATTGGCTCGGTGGACATGCTGCATGAATATGCCAGCGACAAACCCAAAAACAGCGAATGTGTGGATCTGCTCAGCTCTATAGAGACCTCTTCGATGGGTCTGCTGCGCATCCTCAATGACTCGCTGGACCTCAGCAAAATTGACGCCGGCGAACTCACGCTGGAGGCGCTCCCCTTCTCCGCCTCAGAAACCACACATGCGGTGATGGCGCTTTATCGGGGCAGCTCTGAGGCCAAAGCGCTGTCTCTGACCTATGAGGAGCAAGGCGCCTGCACCGATCTGTTGCGCTTGGGGGATGAATTCCGCCTGCGCCAAATTCTGGGCAACCTCATCAGCAACGCCATCAAATTCACCGACAGCGGCGCTGTGGGCATCACCCTGCACACGCTGCCAACCGGCCTGCGTTTCAGCATTTCCGACACCGGCAGCGGCATGGATGAGAAACAGCTGAGCCGCCTGTTCCAACCCTACACACAGGCCACCGCCTCTGTGGCGCGCCGCAAGGGCGGCACCGGTCTTGGCCTGTCCATCGTCAAAAAACTTGTCGACCTCATGGGCGGCGAGATTGAGGTAGAGAGCAAACTGGGCGAAGGCACAACCTTCCATGTGACCCTGCCCATGCCGATCACCAAAGCGCAGGACGAGCAGAAGATCTCACCGGAAATCCTGCACAATGCCTATGCGGGCAAAGAGGCTCTGGTTGCGGACGACAGCGCAGTCAACCGCCTTGTGCTGTCCAAAATGCTGGAGAGCATGGGCGCATCGGTAAAAACCGCCACCAACGGCGCCACCGCGCTGCAACAGGCGCGCGACACGCGCTTTGACTTCCTGTTTGTCGACATTCAGATGCCCGATTTCAGCGGTGATCAGATCGCCCAGGCCCTGCGCACAGATCCTGCCTCCGGGGTCTCCGCCGGATGCACCAAACTGGTGGCTGTGACGGCCAATGCCTTCCCTGAACAGGTGCAAAGCTATCTTGATGCAGGCTTTGACGATTGTCTGGCCAAGCCTCTGAAAAGAATTGATTTGCTGTCGGTGCTTGAGCCGTTCCGCCTCCACGCATAAGCCACCACCTGCGCCGCCGTTTTGGCCGAGGCAGGAAAACCACTTATGCTTGCAACCTAGGGCCGCTTCGGCGATGACTGTGCCCAGTTAAGTCAACTTGGAGCATCGGTTACATGGCCCTTCCCGCCAAAAAGCAATTTCAGTTCTGGGGTATTTTTGTTCTGGTATCTGCCCTGATGCTTTGGGCGCTGGGGCATGTGTTGCTGCCCTTCGTGCTGGGCGGCGCGATTGCCTATTTTTTGGATCCGGTCGCCGACCGCCTTGAAAACAGCGGACTTTCACGGGCCGCCGCCACCGCGCTGATCACGCTGGTGGGGCTTTTGGTCTTTGCGGTTTTGGTGCTCGCTGTGGTGCCAACCCTGATCCAGCAGTTCATCGCGCTTGTGGAAACCCTGCCCGAAGTGGTGCAACAGGTACGCGCCTTTGTGGCAGCCAAATTCCCCAGCATGCAGCAACCGGACTCGGTCATGCACCAGACCCTGCAGCAGCTTGGGGCCGTACTCAAAGAGCGTGGCGGCGCGTTTTTGCAGACCGCGCTCAGCTCCGCCATGTCTGTGCTCAACGTGGTGACCCTTCTGGTGATCGCGCCAGTGGTGGCCTTTTATCTCCTGCTCGATTGGGACCGGATGGTCGCCGAAGTCGACGGGCTGCTGCCCCGTGATCACGCGCCGATCATTCGCCGTCTTGCCAGCGACATCGACAAAACACTCGCTTCGTTTGTGCGCGGCATGGGCACCGTCTGTCTGATCCTTGGCACCTATTATGCCGTTGCCCTAATGGTGGTGGGGCTGCAATTTGGCCTGGTGGTTGGCTCCATCGCGGGCCTTGTGACCTTCATCCCTTACCTTGGCGCTCTGATCGGGGGCGCGCTCGCCATCGGTCTGGCGCTGTTCCAATTCTGGGGGGACTGGCTGCAGGTTGGTCTGGTCGGAATTATCTTTGCCATCGGGCAGGTGGTGGAAGGCAACATCCTGACCCCCAAACTGGTTGGCAAATCGGTGGGCCTGCACCCGGTCTGGCTGCTCTTGGCACTGTCCGTCTTCGGCGCGCTCTTCGGATTTGTCGGCATGCTGGTCGCCGTTCCGGTCGCAGCCGCCATCGGTGTGCTTGCACGTTTCGCCACAGGCCAATACATGTCCTCAAAACTCTACTACGGGCACAGCGCTTCGCAGAGCGAAAGCGCACAGGACGCTGAATAAACGACAATGGCTGAACAGCTAAATTTTGATCTGCCCGTCCGGGCAGCGCTTGGGCGTGATGATTTCTTTGTCAGCCCCGCCAACGCCATGGCTCTTGGGCTTGTCGACCTCTGGCCCAATTGGGCGGGCGGCAAACTTGTGCTGTCAGGGCCTTTGGGCTCGGGCAAGACCCATCTGACCCATGTGTGGGCCGCTCTGGCCGAGGCGCAGATCGTCAGCGCGACGAGCCTTCACAAAGACGACGTGCCCGCACTCGCCAAAACCCCCGTGGCCGTGGAAGATGTGCATCTGATCGCAGACAATCCAGAGGCCCAGACCGCGCTGTTTCACCTGCACAACCTGACCTTGGCAGAGGGCAACACGCTCCTGCTCACAGGGCTTGGCACCCCATTGCAATGGGGCCTCACCCTGCCCGACCTCCTGAGCCGGATGCAGGGCACGACGGTGGCCACCTTGGATCAACCGGATGACATGCTGCTGATGGCGGTGATGGCCAAACAGTTCGGCGACCGCCAACTGATGCCAACCCCCGATGTGCTCAGCTACATCGCCAAACATATGGACCGCTCCTTTGCAGGGGTGGCCCGCGTGGTCGAAGCCGTGGACCAGCTCTCCCTCAGCGAAAAGCGCCCGATCACCAAAGTGCTGGCCAAACGGGTGCTGGAGCAGGACTGAAACACCTGCCCCAAAGGCGCGCCAATACCTATCGGCGCGCCAGTGACTACCCGTCCTTAGAATTTGCCGTTGTCATGCACCATCTGCGCCGGCGTTGGAGACACCACATCCCAGTGCTCAACAATCTTGCCATCCTCAACCCGCCACAGATCAAAGAACGCCCACGGCTGATCGCTGACAGTGGCATCCGAGGCCACAAAGACAAAGTTGCCTTCCGCCACCACAATCTGCGGTTCAAACTTGGTGATCACAAAGCCCTGCTCGGCCCAGGCTTTGGTGCCCGCAATCAACCCGTCAATCCCATCCGCCAGCTGCGGATTATGCTGCATGTAGACCTCTGAATACATCGGCGCTTTTTCCGGTGCCGCACCACCCAGAACATCCCGCACAAAACCCAGCACCAGCGCCTTGTTCTCCTCGGTACGGTCCAGATCTGTGACCTCGGTGGGGCCCTCCGTCATGCCCCGACCTGACATTGTGGTTTCCGGAATGGGCTGGAGGTTGTCCCAATGCTCGGCAACCTTGCCATCCTCCACCCGGAACACATCAAACGCCGCCAGACTTGGCGCGCCAAAGGCATCGGCATTGTCAAAGGTGCTGTGCAACACGACCAGATCCCCTTCCGAGATGACACGGTGGGTTGTGACGCTCATGCCCGACTGCTCCACAAGCGGCACCAGCCCCATCAGCCCCTCGGCACCGGTCGGCACCTGCGGATTGTGTTGAATGTAATCTGCGGTGACCAGCGCACGGGCGGCCTCAGGGTCGTGATCTGTAAATGCAGCAGTGAAAAGCGCGAGCACAAGTTCTTTCGGTGACATGATTTGATCCTCTGATTCGTGTCTGTTTCGTCTCTGTACAAACTTGGTATCAAATCCCTACCACATAGCAATTACGTACCTTAAACTGACCTGGTATGGTCAAACATACCAACACAACAAAGGGAATTTGCATTCCACTCCACGCTACATTACTGTTCAAGTTAGTTTTGAAACGATACTAGAGCCTCACATGCTACCAATCGGCGTTGCCAACAAAGCGGAAGCTTCAAACTGCTCCATACGCTCGGTCCTCTCCAACGTGACCGGCAAATGGCGCATGATCATCATCATGGCGCTGGAGGATGAACCCAAGCGGTTCGGCAGCCTCAAGCGCTGCATTGGCGATGTCACCCAAAGCGTGCTGACCGAAAACCTGCGCGGCTTGCAGCGTGACGGTTATATCACCCGCTCCGTCGACCCCGGCCCGCCCGTTGCCGTGTCTTATGAGCTCACCCCACTGGGCCGCACCCTGCTGGAGCTTCTGAAGCCGCTGGTGTTCTGGTCACACGAGCAAATGTCTGAGGTCCGGCAACACCGCATGGAATACGATCGCGATCAGGCAGGTTGAAGCGCACCGTCCAAGTGCCAAACCTGTTTCACAAAGCAGCATTGCCTCGTTGGGGCCCACCCAAAACCACCCGCGCCACCCAAAAACACGATGACAGCCATAATGCAGACACTTTTAGGCATCATCCGTTCTAACTGAACAATTTGCATACGCGGGGGCGCGAATGGATATCACCGAACTGGCCCAACTGGCCTTGTCAAAAATCACGGGAATAACCCACAACGCAAATCTGCGGCATTTCTGGGTCTATGTCCTCTGCGGCATGGCCATCGCCGTATGCGCCCATCGTGTGGGTGGCGATGACCGCAAATTCCATTCGGTGTTCTTTAGAAAAGAAGTCTGGGGCTCGCGTTCCGCCTTCATCGACTACATCATTCTGATCGCAAACCCGATCATCATGGTTCTGGCCTTTGACTGGCTCCTCAAAAAGCTCTGGAGCCTGAGTGCCATCGTCGCCAGCGGCGTGAAATCCTTTGGCGCAGATCTCCAATCCGAAAGCGGCTCAATCTGGGTCGCCGTGGCACTGACCGTCTCGCTCTATGTGGTGAATGACTTCATGCGCTGGTGGCTGCACTATCTGCAGCACAAAATTCCGGTGCTCTGGGAATTTCACAAGATCCACCACTCCGCCGAACATCTGAACTTCGCCACCGCAGAACGCCACCACCCGCTGGACGCCGTGTTCTTCCTGACCGGCACGATCAGCGCCGCTGCGCTGGTGAATGGGGTATTCGTGGGCCTTTTCGGGGATCAGCTCACCGTCTATCAGCTTGGCGGCGCAAATGTGATCTTCTTCGGCTCAAACCTCATCGGCGGTGTCCTGCGCCACAGCCCCGCCTGGGTCAGCTACGGCCCACGCATCGAGAAATGGCTGATTTCACCCGCCATGCATCAGATCCACCACTCCAGCGACCCCAAGCATTGGGACAAAAACATGGGGGGCGGTTTGGCGATCTGGGATCGCATGGGCGGCACGCTCTATGTCCCCAAAGGGCGCGAAGAGCTGGACTTCGGCATAGGCGAAGAGACACAGGACTACCGCACCGTTTATGGCATCTACATTGAGCCACTGATCAAAGCCAAACGGATCTTCCAGCGCGGCTGATGGTGACAAATTGGGCCAGCTGAGTGTCAGCATAACTTCAAAGAGCGGCTGACACGCAAACGTCACCCGCTTGCCCAGCCATCTGCCGCCCCCGCGCTGGACCCTCCATAAAATCCGCCCTAAAGTCATCTTCTCGTTACCTGCCAATGGCATGAGAGCCGCATGACCCAAGCTGACTTTCTGAAATCCGACTTCCCCGCCGCCACCGCGATGCCTGATCTGGACATCTCCGGGCCGGACCGTTTCTACAATCGCGAGCTGAGCTGGCTCGGCTTTAACTGGCGTGTGCTGGAAGAAAGCGAAAACCCGCGTGTGCCGCTTCTGGAACGCCTGCGCTTTCTGTCGATTTCCGCCACCAACCTCGATGAATTTTACACCGTGCGCGTGGCCGGTCTGCGCGAGCTTGTGCGCGAAGGGCACACCAGCCCCGCTCAGGATGGCCATTCCCCGGCGGAACAGCTTGTTCTGATCAACGAAGACGCCCGCAACCTGCTGCAGGAACAGCAGCGCATGTTCAACGAGTTGCGCGAGGCACTCGAAGACAAAGACATCCATATCCTGGACCGCGAGGCCCTCTCCGACGACGACCAGACCTTCCTCGCCGATGTCTTCATGAACCGCGTGTTCCCGGTGCTCTCGCCTCTGGCCATCGACCCGGCGCACCCGTTCCCCTTCATCCCCAACACCGGCTTTTCGCTGGCGTTGCAGCTTGAGCGCAAGAAAAACAAGCGTCCCCTTCAGGCGCTGCTGCCGATCCCGCATCAGATCGACCGCTTTGTCTTCCTGCCCTCCGAGGGCAACACCGTCCGCGCCCTGCCGCTCGAAGAGCTGCTGATCCTGCATCTGGACAGCGTTTTCCCCGGCTACAAGGTCAAAGGCCACTGCGCCTTCCGTGTGTTGCGCGACAGCGATCTTGAGGTCGAGGACGAGGCCGAAGACCTCGTGCGCGAATTTGAGGTGGCCCTGAAACGTCGCCGCCGCGGCGAAGTTGTCCGCCTCAAGATCACCGCAGATGCCCCCGCCTCGCTTAAGAAACTCATCATGGACGAGCTCGAAGTGCGCGGCGATGAGGTGGTCGATATCGCGGGCATGATTGGCCTTGCCGACCTCAAGGAACTGGTGGTTGATGAACGTCCGGACCTGCTCTGGCCATCGTTCACCCCGCGTGTGCCGGAGCGCGTGCAGGATTTTGACGGCGATATGTTTGCCGCGATCCGCCAGAAAGACATGCTGCTGCACCACCCCTATGAGACCTTCGACATGGTGGTGCGCTTCCTGCAGCAGGCGGCGCATGATCCCAATGTGGTGGCGATCAAACAGACGCTCTACCGGACGTCGAAAAACTCCCCCATCGTCAGCGCCCTTTGTGAGGCCGCCGAGGACGGCAAATCCGTCACCGCGCTGGTGGAGCTGAAGGCGCGGTTTGATGAAGCCGCCAACATCCGCCAATCCCGTCGCCTTGAGCGCGCGGGCGCCCATGTGGTTTATGGCTTTCTGGATCTCAAAACCCATGCCAAGATCTCTACCGTGGTGCGGCGCGAGGGCGACAGACTCGTCACCTACACCCACTATGGCACCGGCAACTACCACCCGATCACCGCCAAAATTTACACAGACGTGAGCCTTTTCACCTGCGACGCTGATCTGGGACGCGACGCCAACAAAGTGTTCAACTTCCTGTCCGGCTATGTGGAGCCGGAAAAGCTCGACAATCTGGCGATCTCCCCGATCACGCTAAAGCCGCGTCTTCTGGAAATGATCGGCGCTGAGGCGGAGAACGCCCGCGCGGGCAAGCCTGCCGCAATCTGGGCCAAGATGAATTCGCTGGTGGATGCGGAGGTGATCGACGCGCTGTATGCGGCCTCTCAGGCCGGTGTGAAAATCTCACTCGTGGTGCGCGGCATCTGCTGTCTGCGGCCCGGTATTGAGGGACTTTCTGACAACATCCGCGTCAAATCCGTCGTCGGCCGCTTTCTGGAGCATTCCCGCGTGATGTGTTTTGCCAATGGTCAAGAACTCCCCAACAAGAAGGCCCGCGTCTTTATGTCCTCGGCCGACTGGATGGGGCGCAACCTCAAACGCCGTGTGGAAACGCTGGTCGAGGTCAAAAACGCCACGGTGAAAGCGCAGATCATGAGCCAGGTTCTGGCTGCCAACCTTGCCGATGTGGCGCAAAGCTGGGTGATGAAACCTGATGGAAGCTTTGCACGCCTGCCGGTGCCTGAGGGCGCATTTGCCTTCAACTGCCACCGTTTCTTCATGGAAAACCCCTCACTTTCGGGCCGCGGATCTGCTGGCGCATCAGATGTGCCCAAACTGACCCATACGGATGATTGACCTCATCGTCTGATTGACCGAAAAAGCCGCGTGGCGCACAGTAATGATGCAGAACCACGCGACTTTTTTGGCCGGACCAGACGCCTATGCCCAATGACCCGAAACAGGATCACAGCCTGTTTGAACGCCCCATCTTTGAAGATCCCGAAGCCCGAGCCCTGTCTCGTGTTGGCGTGGTGGATGTGGGATCCAACTCCGTCCGACTGGTGGTCTTTGACGGGGCCGCCCGCAGCCCGGCCTATTTTTACAACGAAAAAATCATGTGTGCCTTGGGCGCTGGCATTGCCGAGACCGGCAGGCTGAACCCCAAAGGGCGCGAGCGTGCGCTCTCGGCCATCGCCCGCTTTGCCCAGATTGCGCGCACCATGCGGGTCTCTGGCCTCACAGCCGTGGCCACCGCCGCCGTGCGCGAAGCCAGCGATGGTCAGGCCTTCTGCGCGGAAGTGCTGGAGCAGACCGGCGTGATGATTCACGTGATCGACGGCGCGGAAGAGGCCCGCCTCTCCGCGCAAGGTGTGCTCACCGGCTGGCCCGGCGCTTACGGTCTGATCTGTGACATTGGCGGTGCCTCCATGGAGCTTGCGGAAATCAACGACGGTCAGGTGGGCCGCCGCGTGACCTCCCCGCTTGGCCCGCTCAAGCTGCGCGACGTCAAAGGCGGTAAAAAGGGCCGCCGCGCCTTTATCAACGACACGCTTGACCAGCTCTACAACCAAATGGGCAACCAGCGAAACCGCCTGTTCCTCGTGGGCGGCAGCTGGCGGGCCATCGCCCGCATCGACATGGAGCGGCAGAACTACCCGCTCAAAGTGCTGCATGAATACCGCATGACCGCCACCTCGGTGCGCGAAACCGCCAAATATATCCAGTCTCAGGACCCCGACGAGCTGCGCGCACGCTGCGGGATTTCCAGCTCCCGTATGGACCTTGTCCCGCTGGCCATCGAAGTGCTCAAAGGTGTGCTGCGCCGCTTCAAGCCGCATGACATCGCCATCAGCTCCTACGGCATCCGCGAAGGCGTGCTCTATGAGCAGATGCCAGAACGCATCCGCCAGCGTGATCCGCTGATTGAGGCCTGCCGCTTCATGGAAGCCAAAGACGCCCGCATCCCCGGTTTTGGCAAGGCGCTCTACCGCTTCATCCAGCCGCTGTTCAACGCGGCAAAGCCGGAACAGCACCGCCTGATCAAAGCCGCCTGCCTGCTGCATGACGTCAGCTGGCGCGCCCATCCCGACTACCGCGCTGAAACCGTGTTTGACAGCACCACCCGCGCCAATCTCGGCGGATTGAAACACAGCGAACGTGTGTTCCTTGGCCTGTCCCTACTGCACCGCTACCGCAACAAGGCTGAAGGCACCCGCTTTGAAGAGCTTGCTCGTCTCTTGAGCAACAAACAGCGCCATCAGGCCGAGGTCATCGGCAAATCCATGCGCTTTGGGGCCATGCTCTGGCAAAGTGACAGCGAGAATATGGGCAGTCTGAAATACTACCCGAAGAAGGCAGAGCTGCACCTGCGTCTGCCCACCAGCACCGGAGCGCTGTATGGCGAGGTGGCCGAATCCCGTTTCAACGCGCTCTGCAACACACTGGGGGCCGCCCCAACCGTGAAAGTGCGCGACTGATCAGATCGCGGCAAGTCTCATGGGTGCGCGCCGAGCGTGCGCACTCACAACTCTATCGCGCCATCCTCGCCGCCTTCGCTCACACCGCCCTCGTCTTCTGGCGTTATGACCTCAGGCACCTTCTTGCGCAAAATGATGTCCCCATTGGGCAGCATTTCCGGCGCATGATACTGGCTCCAGTCCTGCACCTGTGAAAACACCTCGCCCAGCTTGGGACCCATCTCCAGCATAAAGGCCTGAATGCTCGGACCAGCGTCTTCCATGAAAGACTGAAGCCCCTCCAGCGCTGGCGCCATTTCTTCCTGCAAGCCTTTGAAAAACAACAGCGCGCCTTCTTCCATCAGGCTGCGCCCCTCGGCCTCTTCCTCAGCCCAGCCCGCGCTTCCCAACAGGCTCACAGCCACGCATAGGCCCGCTGCCAAAATTCTCTGTTTCATGGTCTTCCTTCCTGCGCCGCCCCGCTCAGAGATCAATGTCCAGCACCACGGGAAAGTGGTCTGACGCCGCCAGCAAAGCCTCGCGCAGCGGGGCATTCTGCCAACAGGCATGATCTTCAAACGGATGCCAAATGCGCCATTTTGGCCGCGCATTGCGCAGCCCTTCCGAAATCATCACGTAATCCAGCAAGGCCGACAAATAGCGCCCCTGCCGCTCAATATGAAACCGCGCCGTGCTGGCCTGCGCCGCCAACGGGTGGCGCAGCGCATCCTGCGCATGCGGGTCAAACATGCGCGCGCCATCCTCCGGCCCGATCAGGATTTCCACCGAAGAATAACCAAACAGATGTTCAAACTCATCAAGCCCCGGCCCGTCGTTCAAATCCCCGAGCAGGATCACATCATCGCCCGCCGCCAGATCTTCTTCGATCCGCCGCCGCAGCCAGATCGCCTGCGCCAACTGCTTGCGCCGGTTGGCAATGGAGATGCGCATGACCTCATCGTCCCCGCGCGCGCCATGGGGGGCCTTGGATTTCAGATGCGCCCCGATCATGCGGAAGGTGCGGCCCTTGGCTGTGGTCACATCGAGCTCCAGCGGCGGTTTTGAAAACCGCACCAGATCCTCCCGCGCATCCACATCCAGATCAATCCGCATGGCCCCGTCAAACCGTGGCGCGCCCACCGCGCCCTCCGGCCCAGCTTCCACCCCGCGCGGATCATGCATCGGCACCAGGGCCGCCGGATCAAACAGTAAGGCGATTTCCTGCTGTGTGGTGTTGGCAAAGCCCATGATCGCCTTGCGCGCGCGCAACTGAAACTGTCCGGCAAAGTGCTCCAGCGCCGCAACGGTGTTTCTCCGCCGCCCCTGATCGGGCGCTTCCACCACCATCACCGCATCCGCATCCATCTCGGTGAACACGCGCCCCAGCGCCTCAATCTGCGCCGCCCGGCTCACGCCTTGCCGCCCGGATGCCTCGTCATCGCGCAAAAGCCTGTTGTCCTCATCAAAGAGGCTCGAAAACCACTCCACATTATATGTGGCGATGCGCATCACGCGGCCTCGTTGATCTGATCCCAGGCTCTGTTGATATCAATCATACGTTTTTCAGCGATTTTCACCGCTTCTTCAGGCACGCCCCGCGCAATCATGCTGTCCGGATGGGTGTCGCGCACAAGTTGTCGCCAGGCCTTTCTAATATCCTCTATTGGCGTCTCCGGGTCCACCCCCAACACGCTATAAGGATCAGGCTCCGCATCCGGCACATAGCGCGCCCGCAAAGCTTTGAAGCAATGGTCATCCATGCCGAGGATTTCCGCAACGCGGCTGAGGAAGATATCCTCATTGGGGTGATACTCCCCATCCGCCACGGCGATATGGAACAGCCCTTCCATCAAATCTCCGGGCCGCCCGCGCACCGCACCAAACATGCCTTTGATGCGATGGGCATATTCCTCAAACCCCGCCACGTCCTGCCGCGCCATATTAAAGACCTTGGCCGCCTTGGCCTCATCTTTGGGCGCAATCTGAAAGACTTCGCGGAAGGCTGTCACCTCATCGCGGGTCACCAGACCGTCGGCTTTGGCCATCTTTGCCCCCAGCGCAATCACCGCAATGGTGAAAGCCACAGAGCGCTCCGGCGGCGCGCGCAACTGTTCAAAAACCTCCGCGAGGGATTCCCCCTGGCTGAGGGCGGACAAAGCTTGGCTGATGCGGGACCAAATAGACATATCCCTAACCTATCCTCTCTGCCGTCAAATGCCAGTGCTGCATCACAGCATTTTTTGCAGCAAGACCAGATCCATCCAGCGATGAAACTTGCGCCCCACCTCAGGAAGCCGTCCAACCTCCTGAAATCCCATCGTTTTGTGAAATGCGATGCCTGCGGCGTTTTCACTCCCCACACCGGCCACCATCACATGATGTCCGGCCGCTTTTGCTGCATCCTCAAGCTGCCCCAGCAAAGCGCGCCCAAGGCCCTGCCCGCGCGCCGAAGGTGTCAGATAGACGGTATGCTCCACCGTGCGCGCATAACCCGGCCCGCCACGAAACGCGCCATAGGTGGCAAAGCCCACAATCTGCCCTGCCCGCTCGGCCACAAAAAACGCTGCCGCCTCGGCCTCAATCACCGCGCGCACCTGCTCTGAGGTCTTTTCAACCGTGGTGAAGGTGCTCACACCCTCGCGGATCTCGGCGTTCCAAATCGCCGCCACCGCCTCGGCATCGGCCGCCGCGGCTCTGCGCAGCGTCATCGCAATACCCGCGTGCCATGCGGTGTCTCAAAGGTTGCGCGCAACTCGGAAGGCCCGTCCACAAACACCACACGCGCGTCCTGCAAACCCACCGCCGCCGCAAGCGCTGTCGCCTCCGGATGTGCCACCTCCAGCCGTGTCAGCGACACGCCGGAGGCGGGCAGAAGCTCCGCCGGTGTCACCGCCACATCCCACTGAATGAGCGCCGGAAAGCGGTTGTCAAACGGCAGCACGCCACTATCGGGCACCGCCATCCGCCATTTCAGATCCCCGCGCGACAGGGCAATCGGCTTGCCCGCCTCCACGTCCAGACGCGCCAACTCGCCGTCCAGATCATCACTGCGGCAAATCCAGTTCCCCAGACGCGGCCCGCCTTGCAGGCGATCCAGATCAAACCACCGTGGATAGGGCAGCGCCTCTGCCGCCGGATTGGCGGCAATCGCTTCCAGATAGAGCCCATCCGCCAGACCAATCAGTTGATTGTGCGTGCCAAAATGCGCGTGCTCACCACCCGGCCCCATTTTGATGCCCAGCGCCTCTTCCACATGCGCCACCGCCTCTGCCAGCGTTTCTGCGGCCACCGCCAAATGATCCAATCTCAGCATCACACCCTCCTGCTTTGGCGCCACCAAAGCCCAAAGCGCGCCCCACCACAACGCAAAAAGAGGCGCGAAACCGCGCCCCTTCCTCTTGCCCGAAATATCCCGGGGGTACGGGGGCTGGCCCCCGTTTAAAACCTGCGTACGGGGGCTGGCCCCCGCACCGTTCGGCCCCGCTTACTTACGGGCGTCGCGGATCAGTTCCAGAATGTTCTGCGCCGCTTCCGGAATGTTGGTGCCCGGGCCAAAGATCGCCTTCACTCCCGCATTCTGCAGAAACTCATAGTCCTGCTGCGGAATAACGCCGCCGCAGATCACGATAATGTCCTCGGCGTCTTTGTCTTTCAGCGCTTCGATCAACTGTGGCGCCAGCGTCTTGTGACCTGCCGCCTGCGAGGAAATCCCGACCACATGAACGTCGTTGTCCACCGCGTCCTGCGCTGCTTCTGCCGGGGTCTGGAACAGCGGTCCCACATCCACGTCAAAGCCGATATCGGCAAAGGCGGTCGCAATCACTTTTGCACCACGGTCATGGCCATCCTGACCCATCTTCACCACCAGCAGACGCGGACGGCGGCCTTCTTCTTCGGCAAAGTCCTCGATGGATTTCTGAATGGCCGCAAAGCCCTCGTCGCCCTCATAGGCTGCGCCGTATACACCGGCGAGCGTCTTCACTTCAGCGCGGTGACGGCCGAATTCCTTCTCCATTGCCATGCTGATCTCTCCTACCGAGGCGCGGGCACGCGCGGCTTCCACTGCTGCGGCCAAGAGATTGCCGCCTTCTTTTGCCACTTTTGTCAGGTTCTCAAGAGCGGCGTCACAGGCAGCGCTGTCACGCTCTGCCCGGATGCGCTCCAGACGGGCGATCTGGCTTTCGCGCACCGCCACGTTGTCCACATCGAGAATGTCGATCGGGTCTTCCTGTTCCTTGCGGTACTTGTTGACCCCAACGATCACCTCGTCGCCCTTGTCGATCATCGCCTGACGGGTCGCCGCGCTTTCCTCGATGCGCAGCTTCGGCATGCCGCTGGCCACCGCCTTGGTCATGCCGCCCATCTCCTCGACCTCTTCGATCAGCGCCCAGGCCTTCTCAATCAGCTCATTGGTCAGGCTCTCGATGTAGTAAGAACCCGCCAGCGGATCGACCACATTGGTCACGCCGGTCTCTTCCTGCAGCACGAGCTGGGTGTTGCGCGCGATGCGTGCGGAGAAATCGGTCGGCAGCGCGATGGCTTCATCCAGCGCGTTGGTGTGCAGCGACTGGGTGCCGCCCAGAACCGCGCTCATCGCCTCATAGGCGGTGCGGATCACGTTGTTATAAGGATCCTGCTCCTGCAAGCTCACGCCAGAAGTCTGACAGTGGGTCCGCAGCATCTTGGAGCGTTCGGATTTCGCGCCAAATTCAGTCATGATCTTGTGCCAGATCGTGCGCGCCGCGCGCAGCTTGGCGATCTCCATGAAGAAGTTCATGCCAATCGCAAAGAAGAAGCTCAGGCGGCCTGCGAATTTGTCCACATCCATGCCCGCATCCATCGCCGCGCGCACATATTCACGCCCGTCCGCCAGCGTGTAGGCCAGCTCCTGCACGAGGTTCGCCCCCGCTTCCTGCATGTGGTAGCCGGAGATCGAAATGCTGTTGAACTTCGGCATCTCGTTGGAGGTGTATTCGATGATGTCAGAGATGATCCGCATGCTTGGCTCAGGCGGATAGATATAGGTGTTGCGCACCATGAACTCTTTCAGAATGTCGTTCTGAATGGTGCCCGCCAGCAGGCTCTTGTCATGGCCCTGTTCTTCACCGGCCACAATGAAGTTCGCAAGGATCGGAATAACCGCGCCGTTCATGGTCATCGACACAGAGACTTTGTCCAGCGGAATGCCGTCAAACAGGATCTTCATGTCCTCAACGGAATCAATCGCCACACCGGCCTTGCCCACGTCACCCACCACGCGCTCGTGGTCGCTGTCATAGCCACGGTGTGTCGCCAGATCGAAGGCCACAGACACACCCTGCTGACCGGCCGCGAGGTTGCGGCGGTAAAAGGCGTTGGATTCTTCGGCGGTGGAGAAGCCCGCATACTGGCGGATCGTCCAGGGACGGCCGGCATACATCGTCGCCTTGGGGCCGCGTGTGAACGGGCCAAAGCCCGGCAAGCTGCCCATATGCGGCAGATCCTGTGTGTCTTCTTCCGTGTAGAGCGGTTTGACATCAATGCCTTCGAGCGTTTTCCACGTCAAATCCTCAAGCGGTTTTCCACGCAGCTCTTTTTCCGCCAGTTCGGCCCATTTCTTGGTGTCTGTCATCGACGTCATCCTCGTCTTCGTTTTTGCTAGCCAAAGCGGCTGGCACTGCCAGCCCTCTCCGGTGCGCTGTCTTCAATCAGATACGCCAGTCCATCCGCCCCGGCGCGCAGCCAGGCCAGATCTTCGACGTAAATTTCTCTCAAAATATCAACCTTGAAGGCATCAAACGGATGCCAGCGCCCCATCCCATTGGGCAGTGCGTCAGGTGACTCCCCGCGGTCCCGCAGGATCTCTCTCAGCTCAGGCAGTTTGGGCACCTGAGCCAGACCGTTCAGGCGGAAGTTGGTCGGCGCTTCAAAACGTCCGCTGACCGCATATCCCAGCACGACCTCAGGCCGCGCGCCCAAACGCTCATAGGGGATCACCAGAATTTCGGCATCCGGCGCGGCGCAGGCCAGATCCAGCACCACTTTGCGCCAGCTGCGCGGCTGTGTGACCAGACGCTCCAGCTTTGCCTCATCCGGCAGGTCCCGGCCCCAGCGCAACCCGTGCGCCAAAGCCCCTCCCCAATAGTCTTCAAGCGCGCGAATGCCGATGATCACGCGCTTCACACGTCCGCCAAAAGCATGCACAACCCGCGCCACCCGCTCCCCCGCCGCCGGGTAGAGCCGCTCTGCGGCGAGGTTGTTTTCCATGCTGCCCAGCATGTCCGGTTCAAGCACCATCAGATCCTTGACCTTGTCACGCTCAAGCATGGCAGACCGCAATTGCACCCGCCCGGCCCCGCGTGCACGGCGTCGTTCCACGCCATGCAGACCGGATCTGAGAGTGACCCCGTCAAACAGGCCCTTGCGGGTGTGTTCTGTAGTCCAGACCGCCAAACCACGGGCCTGAAGCGACCGGCGGTTGCGATTGAGATAGCTTGCGAGTGTGGAAACCCCAGAGAGATGGGCCCCGACATGTAGGATGACGTCCATGGCTGCGCGCACCTTGCTAAAGGCCATACCCGCAGGGGCGGCCGGATATACAGAGACCGCCATCATGCACAGACACCCATGGATATCTTGCTAATCGACTGTAAAATTTGACCCATTTTACGGTTAGGGATCGTATTGTGGGTCAGCACGCTTATATTGGGCGCAGCAGGAGAGAGAATGACACACCGCTTAGCCCTTGTTCTAATTGCCTTTCTGTCAGCCACCGGCGTTGCGGCACAGGCCACCGAAGCCCCAACCGCCCCCGGCGCAGAAAACACCGAAAATGCACCACAACTTGTGCGCTCAGGCCTTGATGCGCAGCTCGAGGATTTCCGCTGGGTGAATCGGCTGATCGTGGTGTTTGCCGATACCGAGCGCGATCCGCGCTTCATACAGCAGATGGAGCTCATTATTGCGCGCCCTGAAGCTTTGCTTGAGCGCGACGTGATTGTCTTCACCGACACCGATCCGGCGGCCAAATCCCCACTGCGCCAGAAACTGCGCCCGCGCGGGTTCATGATGGCCTTTGTTGGCAAAGACGGCATCGTGTATTTCCGCAAACCGCTGCCGTGGTCCGTGCGTGAAATCTCTGCCAGCATCGACAAAAACCCGCTGCGCCAGCAGGAAATCCGCGACCGCCGCCAGCCGTGAACGCGCGCCTCTGCGCGCGGTGTGATATGCCCGGCGGCCGATCTCACGGCATCGCTTTCCCGCGTGCGGCGACCAGCACATCATACCAATCCTGACGGCTCAGACGCACGTCAAACACCTTGGCGCTGTCTTTGATCCGCGCCACATTCTGGGTGCCGATCAGGGCAATAAGATTGCTGGGATGCGCCAGTACCCAGGCCAGTGCCACATGGTCCACGCCGACGGATTCGCGTATGGCAATCCCCTCCAGCACAGTCAGCACGCGGGCCTCCTGCGTGCCCGCTTCCGGCTGATGCGCCGCCGTCAAACGGCCTCCGCCAAGCGGCGACCAGGCCATCACCGCAAGGTCCAACTCCTGCGCAATATCCAGCGTGCCATCTTCCAGCGGATCAATCGCGAGCGGTGAAAACTCCGGCTGGCTCGCGACCAGCGGAAAATCCAGCTTGCTCTGCAGCGCCCGGATCTGTGTGTGGGTGAAATTGCTCACCCCCGCTTCCCGGATTTTGCCCTCATGGCGCAGCTGCGTCAGCGCGTCCGCCACCTCCTCAAACGAGGCCAGCAGGTCGGGACGATGGATCAGGAAAACGTCGATGGTGTCGGTGCCAAGCCGCGCGAGCGAGCCTTCACAGCTCGCAATCAAGTTGGACGCGCGGCTGTCGTAAGGCACAGGCGGGTGAATGCCCGCTTTGGTCACCAGCACCGTGCGTGCGCGCAGATCTTTTTCCGCGCGGTAGACAGCGCCAAGCACCTCTTCCGCAGCGCCAAAGCCTTCGGCGCCAAATCCGTAAATCGCCGCCGTGTCCACAAGGTTGGCGCCAATCTCCAGCGCCGCATGCACCTTCTGCGCCGCCTCCGCCGCTGTAGACCCTGCAAACCGCCAGCACCCATAGGCCAGCCGCCCGGTGTCAAACGGGCCAATTTGGGTCGTCTTTGCAATGTGCAATGCGTCTCCGGTCATGGCGGGCTCCTATGGTTTCGGCGGTGAGAGCCCGCCCGACATCCAAGCCGGACGAGCCATTGTCTGGATCAGATCATTCGAATTCGATGATCACATCATCCACCGCAAGGCTGTCGCCTGCGGCTGCGTTGATCTTGCTGACCACGGCCTTCTTCTCGGCCCGCAGGATGTTTTCCATCTTCATGGCTTCTACCGTGCACAGCGCCTGACCTTCCTGCACTTCGTCCCCCACTTCCACGTCGACCTTCACGATCAGACCCGGCATTGGGCACAAGAGCATCTTGGAGGTGTCCGGCGGCAGCTTCTCCGGCATCAGCTTGGCAAGCTCGGCCTGACGTGGGGTGCGCACATGCACCTTCAGATCCGCACCACGGGTCCGCAGACGGAACCCGCCGGAGATTTTGCCAACCTTCAGCACCAGACGGCCATCCACATCGACCTCTGCCAACTGGTCACCCGGCGTCCAGTCAGAGGCCACACGCAGCTTGCTGCCATCCTCAAACTTGACGGTGGAGCCTTCCTTGTCGGCCTTCACCTTAACGGCAAAGTCATGCCCCTGCAGGGAGACAACCCACTTCTTGCCGACACGGCGCTCGTGGTTGTCCATGCGGCCCGACACACGGGTGCGACGGATCTCTGCCACGCGGTACATTGCCGCCGCAGCCGCCGCCACGCGCTTCAGCTGCGCCTCAGGCAGTTCCACACCGTCAAAGCCTTCCGGATACTGCTCTTCAATGAAGGCGGTGGTCATATCGCCTTTGATGAAGATCGGGTGATCCATCACCGCGCTCAGGAACGGCAGGTTGTGGCCAATGCCTTCGACTTCAAAGCTGTCCAGCGCCACACGCATCGCCTCAATCGCCGCGTCGCGGGTCGGGGCCCATGTGCAGAGCTTGGCGATCATCGGGTCATAATACATGCTGATCTCGCCGCCTTCATAGACGCCGGTATCATTGCGCACGACCTCATCGCCCGCATCACCGGGCTGGGTGCCCGGGGTATAGGCTTTGGTCTCCGCCGGTGGTCGGTAACGGGTCAGACGGCCAATAGACGGCAGGAAGTTGCGATAAGGATCTTCCGCATAGAGACGGTTCTCAATCGCCCAGCCCTGCAGCTTCACATCGTCTTGGGTGATGGTCAGCGGCTCGCCATTTGCGACACGGATCATCTGCTCCACAAGGTCCACACCGGTGATCAGCTCGGTCACAGGGTGTTCCACCTGCAGACGGGTGTTCATCTCAAGGAAGTAGAAGTTCTTGTCGCCATCCACGATGAATTCCACGGTCCCGGCAGAGGCATAGCCCACTGCTTTCGCCAGCGCGACAGATTGCTCGCCCATCGCCTTACGGGTGGCTTCATCAAGGAACGGGCTTGGCGCCTCTTCCACAACTTTCTGGTTCCGGCGCTGGATCGAACATTCGCGCTCCCCCAGATAGACGCCGTTGCCATGCGCATCACACAGCACCTGAATTTCAATGTGGCGCGGCTGGGTCACGAACTTCTCGATGAAGATACGGTCATCACCAAAGCTGTTGGCCGCCTCGTTCTTGGACGATTGGAAACCCTCGCGCGCTTCCTCATCATTCCACGCGATCCGCATGCCTTTGCCGCCGCCACCAGCGGAGGCTTTGATCATCACCGGATAGCCGATCTCGTTGGAGATCTTCACGGCCTCATCCGCATCCTCGATCAGGCCCATATAGCCCGGCACAGTGGACACATTGGCGTCCTGTGCGATCTTTTTGGAGGTGATCTTGTCCCCCATCGCCTCGATTGCCCCTTTAGGGGGGCCGATGAAGGCCACGCCAGCCGCTTCCAGCGCCTCGGCAAATTTCGCGTTTTCCGACAGGAAGCCATAGCCCGGATGCACCGCCTGCGCGCCGGTCTTCTTGATGGCGTCCATGACCTTGTCGATCACGATGTAGGATTGGTTGGCGGGCGGCGGGCCAATATGCACCGCTTCATCCGCCATCTGCACATGCAGCGCCTGCTTGTCGGCGTCAGAGTAAATCGCCACCGTCTTGATGCCCATCTTGCGGGCAGATTTGATCACACGGCAGGCAATCTCGCCCCGGTTGGCAATCAGGATCTTGTCGAACATCGTCTCGTCCTTTTGGTCTTGTCAGGCCGCTTGCGCGGTCTGGTTTGGCAACAAAAAAGCCACCCGCCCGCGCAAACGGGTGGATGGCTTCGTTTTCGGGTTCGACTGACGGGCAGCCGAATATCTCAGAACTGATGCCGGGGCCGCAGCTGCTGCCGCCGCCCGCGCTTCATCAGCACTTGTTGGAGAATTCTTTACAATAAACGACGTTGGCTGCGCTGCCGATGACCGCGCCAGCGGCGAGGCTGCCGCCCACGACCGCAGAGGCCGCAGTGCCTGCGCCCGCGCCGATGAGCGCCTGTTCGCCAAGGGTGTCGCCACAGGCGCCAAGCGCGGTGAGCGCACAGACGCCGAGAATTGCTGCTTTGATACGCATTGCTGAGTTTCCGATACCTGTGAGGGTCTTATGCCCTCTGCGTTTCTGCCTGCATCCGTCTGCCCGCTGCACAGCTCTTTGACAGCCTGCGGTCCCGCGTTTTTCCAGCCTGCCTTTGATGAGGTCTGAACCGAAAAAACGGGTGATTCTGAAGGGACACGACAGAACCACCCGGAAGGGGAAGGGTAACGGAATACACTGTTACAGGAACCCGCCAGAACGGCGCATCCCACGGAAATCATGATGACACCAAATTTTGGGAACCAAAGCGCATTCTGCCCCGATGTGCCACCGTAGGCCGCATCCTGCTCAATCCGCTCACCCCAAGGCAACTTCCCGCCGACCGTATTTGGCAGGCACTGCGCGCGCTGGCGATCAACTGCCTTCACAAACACGCGAAAATTAGGAACCAATTGGTACACAAGTGCAGTTTCAAGAGGGGGTCGTTCACAAAGGCCCAACAATGGCGTGGTCTGCATTTTCAATACCTTACCCTTACGTAAGGCCCCTGCAGAGCGCGCTTTCACAAAACCGTCACAAAGCACTGAATTTTTGCTCACGCTGGCTCGCGGCGACGTCATTTCGACAATCCGCAAACCCGTGAAACGCATGGGGTGTTGCACGTCATTGAAAGGACCAGCCACATGAGCAAACCCAGACATAAACTCTTGACTGTCGCGGCATTGACCATAGGGACGACCGGCACTCTCGCGCAGGCCCAGGATCAAGGCACGCAGTCCGAGCTTGACGCGCTGCGCGCCCGCGTCGAGGCGCTTGAGGCCGGCAGCGAACCGGCCAGCACCGGCGGCGGCGACTTCAGCATTGGCGGCACCAGCGTCGACATCTACGGCTACCTGAAAGCCGACTTCTACTATGACACCGACTTCCGGCAGGGCGACACGGCCTTCCCGAATGCCATCGGGGAGCCAGCCAACGCCACCGACGGCAGCTTTGGCGCCACCGCGCGGCAATCCCGCCTCGGCTTCCGCACCAGCACCGACACCGGCATCGGCAATGTCTCCGGACGCCTTGAGCTGGACCTGTTCGGCTCCGGTGGCACCGCAGAGCTGCGCCTGCGCCACGCTAGCGTTCAGTTGGGCGACAACTGGCTGATCGGTCAGGACTGGACCAACTTCATGCCGCTGAGCCAATACCCCACCACGGTGGAATTCAACGGCCCCGTCGGCATCGCCTTCGCCCGTGTGCCGCAGATCCGCTACACCCACAGCTGGGACGCCCTGACCTTCAGTGCCTCCATCGAGGAAAACAACACCACCTCTGATGACCCGACCTTCACCTCGGCCCTGTCTTACGACACCGACCTCTTCAGCGCCCGCGTGGCAGGCCTTGCTGGCACCGTGCGCACCGGTGGACAGGACATCGACCAGAGCGGCTTCACCCTCTCCGGCGCGGTTCGTCCCTGGGCGGGCGGTCTGTTCCAGGCCACCTATGTTGACGGCGAAGCCCTCGGCCCGCTGCTCATCGGTGCAGGCAACGCCGCTGTCGGCGGTCAGGCCAACGACGTCTCCGGCTACACGCTGGAATTCCGTCAGGACATTGGCGAGCGCTGGAACGTGGGCATCGCCTACGGCCGGGAAGACTACGACCTCGCCACATCCACAGGCACCCTCGCCTTTGACGAGCTGGAAACCATCCACCTCAACGCCTTCTACAAGGTGACGGATGATCTGACCTTCAGCGCGGAATACTTCATCGGGGAACGCAACGATGTGGCCACCGGGCGCACATTTGACTCCGACCGTATCCAGCTGGCTGTGCAGCTGAACTTTTAAGCCAAAGCCATGGCCCTGCCCGCCAACAGCGGCAGGTGGGGCCATACCCATTGGGGGCAACGTGATATGTGCGCCCGGCTGAAACATCAGTAGTCGTCTTCAAACGCGTCCGGGAAAGAGGCCCGCGCCACGGCCTCATCAATCACCAAAAGCGCGTCATAGCTCTCCGGATCAAACGGATCGTCCACCGCGATCACCTCGCGCCCGAAAAGCCAGCTCAGACGCCCGGCATCCAGATTGCCGCGCTCAAAGGGCTGATCCCCAAAATGCTCCCAAAGCGCGGCCATAAAGGCCGTGTCCGCGCGCCGGTCAGCCGGTTTGCGGTCCTTGAAACGCTCTCTGCGGGTGATCGGGGTCACGCCGCGCGGGTTGGCGCGTCGAATTGTGAATTGGAAATCTGAACCCGGAAGACGCCCGGGGAAGCCGCGATGCTTGATCATGCCAGCGCTCCCTTCTGCTGAGGGAGCGGTATCCGCATCACCTGTTGTGTGGTGCAAGCAGGCCGCGCGGCCTGCTCACGAGTCGTGCGAATCGAAAGGCTGTGCGCCTTACTTGTATTTGCCAGTGTAGGCTGGCTCGGTTGAGATCGGCTCTGGGTCAACCACAACGAACTCTTCAATTGGTTCGTCTTGGCCGCAGGCCGCCACGAGGGCCACAAGGCCAATCGCGAGGAATGACTTGATGCTCTTGGACATCTGTTTCTCCACTTATCGTTTTCAGTATGGACAGGGCGTGTGCACCCTGCCTGCCTCACTGCCGCGGTGTTGCGACATGCGCGGAGATTATGGGATTGCGTTGTGAAAAGATAGGGATAGCAGTCGGCGTTCATGCGATGTGGCCACTTTGCCGCAACGTCGCGCTGTGCCGCCAAATCCGCAACAATATCTAGTAGCGCCATCAGAAGCCCTCCCAGATACAGGTGCCGTCTTGCACGCTGAAAGCTTCAAAATATTGCTGGGCGAGATGGGTCATCACGCCGAATTCTGTTTCTCTGTCCGCCATGGATATGATCACCTGATCGACTTTTTCTTCGGAAACCGCCAGATACGGCACCGCGACGCCGTTGCACAGGTGAAAGAAGTCCCCTTCGATCTCTGCAAAGGTCACCCCTTGCTGCATCACAGGCATGACATAGCGAAACCGCGCGACACGGCTGGTGTCCGCACGGGTCTCAAACAGCACTTCATGTAGGGAAACTGTGTTACCGGAGGGCACAGCTGGAGCCTCCTCCAAAACTCCAGCTGTGGCCGCTGCACCCAAAAGGGGCCCTCCAAATGCGGCAAAAACAACGTGAGTCGCAGGCTTACACAGTTTTTTAACAAAAGCTCCAAAAAATGTGCGCAACGCGGAACTTTTTTTCACAATCCAAGGATTTGGGTGGAAATCAGTCATGCCGCCACCCTTTTGTGTTGCGCATGGCGCAGCCAGCGCGCGCGGCGCTTGGGGCAGTTCAACACCTCAGAAATCTCGGCTTCCAGCTTTTCGCGCGCCACAGCACCGGCCACTGCGCCGCCAGCCTTAACCTGCAGCACGCCATCCACACGCGTCACCTGCACCACCGGCGCAAAGCCGCGCAGATCCTGCAGCGCCCGCCACATATCCTGACGCACCTGCTGGGCAATCCGCAGCCGACCGGCATCCGGCAGCGTGGTCTGCACCGCCAGATCCCAGCGCACAGGCACACGCCGCGCCACGGTCAGCCGGTCGCCCTCGCGCAGAATATGCCAGCGCGCCTTGCTCATGCGGGCGCCTCCTCATCAGAGGTATCAAACTCTGCTGGGCTGATGATCTCGACCAGCTCCATATCGTCGCTATGACGCACTTCGCGATGTTTGATGCCCGGCGGCTGCAGCACACAGGAGCCTTCGCGCAGCACATGCTCGCCCTGCCCCTCATACTCAAACACCACCCAGCCCTTGGTCACATAGACCATCTGGAAATCCAGCTCATGGCTGTGCCAAGCCCCCGGGCTTTCCATCCCCGGCACCGCCCGAATGACATGCGCGCCAAACTTGCCTTGGGTGCCGTCCTTGATCCCCAGATCCCGATACTCAAAAAACGCCCGCAGCCCCTGCCCGACGAACTTTCCGTCATCGGCATGGGAAATGGTGAAAGCTTGGTTTTTCCAAAGTTCAGCCATTGCGGTGCGTTTCTCTTGATAAAGGGGATCGCGCCGCCCAAGCCGGACGGGCGCGGCCCGCCGCTTGCGCGACGGGCATTTTCATCACAACGGAATGTTGTCGTGCTTTTTCCAAGGGTTCTTCTGCTGCTTGTTGCGTAGCGCAGCGAAGGCCCGGCTCACGCGTTTGCGTGTGCTCTGCGGCATGATCACCTCGTCGATAAAGCCACGCTCTGCGGCCACAAACGGGGTCGCAAACCGGTCTTCATAATCCTTGGTGTGCGCCGCGATCTTCTCCGGGTCATTCAGATCCGCACGGTGGATGATCTCGGTGGCACCTTTCGCGCCCATCACCGCGATTTCCGCTGTGGGCCAGGCGTAGTTGAAATCGCCGCGCAGGTGCTTGGAGGACATCACGTCATAAGCACCGCCATAAGCCTTACGGGTGATCACGGTCACCTTCGGCACGGTCGCTTCACCATAAGCAAACAACAGCTTTGCACCGTGTTTGATCACGCCGCCATATTCCTGTGTGGTGCCCGGCAGGAAGCCCGGCACGTCCACCAGCGTCAGGATCGGAATTTCAAAACAGTCACAGAAGCGCACAAACCGTGCGGCCTTGCGGGAGCTGTCGATGTCCAGACAGCCCGCCAGCACCATCGGCTGGTTGGCCACCACGCCCACAGTCTGGCCTTCCAGACGCATGAAACCGGTGATGATGTTCTTGGCGTAGTCTTCCTGGATCTCGTAGAAATCGCCCTCATCCGCCACCTTATGGATCAGCTCTTTCATGTCATAAGGCGTGTTCGGATTGTCCGGGATCAGCGTATCAAGGCTTTTCTCGATCCGGCCCGGCTCGTCAAAGAACGGGCGCACTGGTGGCTTTTCGCGGTTGTTGAGCGGCAGGAAGTCGACCAGACGGCGCACTTCGGCGAGCGCCTCCACGTCGTTCTCAAACGCACCATCCGCAACAGAGGATTTCTTGGTGTGGGTGCTTGCGCCCCCCAGCTCTTCTGCGGTCACAACCTCATTGGTCACGGTTTTCACCACATCGGGGCCGGTCACAAACATATAAGAGGTGTCTTTGACCATGAAGATGAAGTCGGTCATCGCAGGTGAGTACACCGCACCACCGGCACAGGGGCCCATGATCACGCTGATCTGTGGCACCACACCGGAGGCCATCACATTGCGCTGGAACACCTCGGCATAGCCCGCCAGAGAGTCCACCCCCTCCTGAATACGCGCCCCGCCGGAATCGTTCAGACCAATGATCGGCGCGCCGTTCTGCACCGCCATGTCCTGAATTTTGCAGATCTTCTGCGCGTGGGTTTCAGACAGCGAGCCGCCAAACACTGTGAAGTCCTGAGAGAACACATAGACCATACGGCCGTTGATGGTGCCCCAGCCGGTGATCACACCGTCGCCTGCGGGCTTGTCCTTCTCCATGCCGAACTCGGTGCAGCGATGGGTTTTGAACATGTCAAACTCTTCAAAGCTGTCTTCATCCAGCAGAAGCTCGATCCGTTCCCGCGCGGTCAACTTGCCCTTGGCGTGCTGACTGTCGATCCGGCGCTGACCGCCGCCAAGGCGTGCAACCTCACGACGCTCTTCCAATTGCTGCAAAATATCTTTCATGGCAGTCCCTCATGATCTCTCTTGCGCACCACCCCGACTGCTTGGCTTTTGCCGCCAGACCACCGGAAAACACAGGCGCACACCTCGGTTGAACGATACCATAAGAAGGACATGCCCGCGGCAAAAGCTTTATTCGGCAAATTTGCAAATCAGATGAAACTCCAAGGGTGCGAATTGCAAATCCGCAAATCCTTCACATCTGAAATTTCTTCATGGACATTGAAAGGGTGCCCCCCTACCTCTTAGCCCATGAACAGCCAGACCCGCGGCACTTTTCTGGACCGCACCACGCCACCACACATCATCACCTTGATCCTGCTGGCAGGCGTCTCTGCGCTGTGCATGAACATCTTCCTGCCAAGCCTACCCTCCATGGCGACCTATTACGGCACGGATTATGCGGTGATGCAGCTATCCATCGCGGTCTATCTCGCGGTGAACGGCGTGCTGCAGATTGTGGTTGGGCCGATCTCGGACAAGTTTGGCCGCCGCCCGGTGATCCTCTGCGGCATGGTGATCTTTCTGCTGGCCACTTTGGGCTGCATCTTTGCCCCCAATGCCGCCACCTTCCTGACCTTCCGCATGCTTCAGGCGGCGGTGGTTGTCGCCATGGTGCTGACCCGCGCCGTGGTGCGCGATATGGTCTCCACCGATGAGGCCGCCTCCATGATCGGCTATGTCACCATGGGCATGACCGTGGTGCCCATGCTTGGCCCCGCCCTAGGTGGCGTGCTGGATGCGGCCTTTGGCTGGCAAGCCAGCTTCTGGATGCTCTTTCTTGTGGGGCTTGCGATCTTCTGGCTGGCCTACCGCGATCTGGGCGAAACCAAATCCGCCAGCGGTCTCAGCCTTGGAGAACAGGTCCGCCAATATCCCGAGCTGCTGACCAGCCCGCGCTTCTGGGGCTACTCGCTGGCCAACGGCTTCACCTCCGGCGCCTTCTTTGCCTACCTCGGCGGCGCACCTTATGTGGCCACCGAACTTTTTGGCATGACCTCCTCGCAGATGGGCATCTATTTCGGCGCGCCCGCAGTGGGCTATTTCATCGGCAACTTCCTGGCAGGCCGCTACTCCGCGCGCATCGGCGTGAACCGCATGGTTATGGCGGGCTGCCTGATCTGCGGCCTTGGCATCGCCACCTCGCTGTCGATCTTCTACATGGGTTTTGGCTCCGCCGAGGTGTTCTTTGGCTTCATGAGCTTTGTCGGCATCGGCAATGGGCTTGCCATCCCCAACGCCACCGCAGGTGCTTTGTCCGTGCGCCCGCAGCTGGCAGGCACCGCCTCCGGCCTCACCGGTGCAATCATGATTGGCGGCGGCGCGGCACTCTCGGCGCTGGCAGGCACGCTGCTGACACCGGAAACCGGCGCCTTCCCCCTGCTCTGGCTGATGGTGGCCACCGCAGGCTGCGCGGTGCTGGCCATCGCCCTTGTGATGCTGCGAGAAAAGCAACTGCGCCTCTAACCCCCCCGCCGCACATCTTCGCTTCAAACCTGCACCGCCCCATCGTCGCACCTTGCAAAATCCCGCTGGCGCAGCGAGATTTGCAAAGCTATCTTTGCAGCTATGCAAACCGGGGGACCACGGGAGGACCACTGTGCCAACGCAAAAGCTCTACGCAGGCGCAAAGCTACGCGAAATCCGCACGCGGCTGACGCTCACACAAAAGGACTTCGCCCAGAAACTCGGCGTCTCCCTGCCCTATCTGAACCAGATGGAAAACAACAACCGCCCAGTCTCCACCACGGTTGTGCTCGCCCTCGCCCAAGAATTCGGGCTGGACGTGACAGAGCTCAGCACCGGAGACAGCGAGCGCCTTGTCTCTGACATGCGCGAAGCGCTGGCGGATCCGGTCCTTGCCGAAACCTCCGCCCCGCTGGCCGATCTGCGCCTCGCCGCCTCCAACGCCCCCGCGCTGGCCCGCGCCTTTCTGGAGCTGCACCGCGCTTACCGGCAGACCCATGAACGCCTTGCCTCCCTGGACGAAGCGCTCGGACGTCAGGACGTGCAGATGCAGTCGAGCCCCTGGGACGAGGTCCGCGACTTCTTCCACTACTGTGACAACTACATCGACGCGGTGGACCACGCCGCCGAGCGCTTTGCCCAACAGGCGGTCGAACACGGCGGCGTCCGCGCCGCCGCCCTTGCCGCGCTGCGGGAGGCTGGCATCGCCGTGTCCTTCACCGATGTCGATCACCTGCGCGCCTTTGATGCGGACACCCAGCGCCTGCAAATCTCACGCTACGCCCAGCCTGAAACCCAGACCTTCCAGCTTCTGTTGCAGGTCGCCCTGCTCCAGCACGGCACATTGCTTGAAGCCACGCTGGATTTCGCCCGCTTCCAAAGCGACGCCGCCCGCTCCATCGCCAAGATCGGCCTTGCCAACTATTTCGCGGGTGCAGCCCTCATGCCCTACGGCACTTTCTTGGAGGCCGCGCGCGACACACGCCACGATCTGGAACTGCTGGCCAACCGCTTTGGCGCTTCCATCGAACAGATCGCCCACCGGCTTTCCACCCTGCAGCGCCCCGGCAACAAAGGCATCCCCTTCTTCTTTGTGCGCGTGGATCAGGCCGGCACCATCACCAAGCGCCACTCCGCAACCCGCCTGCAGTTTGCCCGCTTCGGCGGCGCTTGCCCGCTCTGGAACGTCCACCGCGCCTTTGAGACCCCCGGCCACTTCCTGCGCCAGCTCGCCGAGACACCAGACGGCGTGCGCTATATTTCCCTCGCGCGGGATGTCTCCAAATCCGGTGGACACTTCGGCGCGCCCGTGCGCCGCTACGCCATCGCGCTTGGATGCGAGATCCGCCACGCCGACGCGCTGGTCTATGCCGACCATATGGAGCTCGACAACCCGCAGGCCTTTGAACCGATCGGCATCTCCTGTCGGATTTGTGAACGCACACACTGCCATCAGCGCTCTGTGCCGCCGCTGGAGCGCCGCCTGACGATTGACGAGAACCGCCGCGATGTGCTCCCCTACGACGTGGGCTGACCAAAGGCGCGGCCCCAAACCCGCCGCATCGCTCACCAAAGCGTGAGCCATGTTGCACCCCAAGGGGGCGAACCATCCCCCTGTGAGCCACACGCGCTGCGTGCGCATCACACAACCCTCTGAAATGGTTATATTTCCCAAAACTCGCGCCCTGTTTGAAAATTGTTCAATGGCGCGGTCACACATTTTCTTTTGCGCTTGTGAAATGACAGTTGCCCCCGCGCTGTGCAGCTTGGCCCCACGACACAACAACACGATTAGCAAGACAAAGGGCCAGTCTCATGTTCACCCGCTCTCTCCTCGGCGCAGCGCTGCTCGCCTCCACAACACTCGCAGCTCCAGCCTTCGCCAACGATTGGTATGTGCAGGGCTCCCTCGGCTACTCCTTCGCGGATGACGCCAACCACTCCGGCATCATCGGCGGCGGCACCCAGAATGTGCGCTCCGATCTTGACGATGATCTGGCAGTCGGCATCGCAGTGGGCCGCGGTATCACCAGCTTTGGAAACGGCCTTTCCCTGCGCGGCGAAGTCGAACTCTCCTACCGCTCCAACGATATCACCGCCGTAGACTTCAGCGGCAACGGTGCCGGTGCAGAAGCCAACCCGGATGGCGACATCTCCGCCACCTACCTGCTCGGCAACCTGATCGTTGACGTGGAAACCAGCTCCAAATTCACCCCGTACTTTGGTGCCGGTGTGGGTGTTGGCTTCTTTGATCAGGACATCTCTTACGGCAACGGCGTGACCATCCGCGGCGACGACGAAGTCTTCACCGCCCAGCTGATCGCAGGCACGTCCTATGACATCAACGATCAGGTCGCCCTGTTTGGTGATGTGCGCTACACCCGCGGCTTTGACGTCACAGGCACCCGCACCTCCCCGGGTGGCACCGCCAGCGTGTCTGACGACCTGTCCAACACCTCCGTGAACCTGGGTGTGCGCTTCAAGTTCTAAGGCAAGCACCTTGTTCACAGTGTTTCATGAAATGCGCCCTAATATGTCATGAAACACGGATACGCTCCGCCCGAGTCCCCTCCGGCGGAGCGTAGCTTTTTAAGCGATGGCCAAAGCTCAGTTGGCTTTCAGATAGGCGTAAATCTCATCTTTCAGCGCACCGCGACGCTTGCGCAGATCCACTTCGGCCAGCTCTTCGCGCGGTGCCACGTTGGTTTCTGCAGTGTGCACCTTGCGGTTGATCTCATGATAGTCCGCCGCGAGCTTTGCAAAATGCTTGTCGCTCACTTTCAGCGCACTCATTTTCTCTGCAAATTCAGGGAATTCTTCGGCCAGCTCATGTGGGGTGTTAGACATGCTGTTCGCTCCTTTTTCTTAGGTCCGACAGCACCATACCAACGAGAATCGGGGCCAACTTTGACCCCGATCAAATCCGCACGACAAATGCAGTTTTTAGCGTATGCGCCATGTCACCTAAGGTAGAGCCGCGCACGTAGGCTTTCAGAGCCTCAGCGCTGCGCCACCTGCCACTCAGGGTGGAACCACGGCGCCGCATTTGAGGACGCCAGCTGACGCCCCAGAATGTGATCTGAGGCCTTCTCCCCCGTCATGATCGACGGCCCATTGAGATTGCCGTTGGTGATGCGCGGGAAGATCGAGCTGTCCGCCACGCGCAGCCCATCCACCCCGATCACGCGGCACTCATTGTCCACCACCGCCATCGGATCATCCGCGCGGCCCATCTTGCAGGTGCCACAGGGGTGATAGGCGCTTTCCGCATGCTCGCGAATGAAGCCGTCGATCTCATCATCACTCTGCAAATCCGCACCCGGCTGGATCTCATGTTTCACAAACGGCCGCATCGCCTCTTGTGCAAAAATCTCCCGTGTCAGGCGGATACAGGCACGGAAATCCTCCCAGTCCTGCTCGGTCGACATGTAGTTGAAGGAGATATTGGGCGCAGCCTTCGGATCAGACGAGGACAGCGTGACTTCGCCGCGCGACGGCGAGCGCATCGGCCCCACATGCGCCTGAAAGCCGTGCCCTTCGGCAGCGGCCTGCCCGTCATAGCGCACCGCAATCGGCAGGAAGTGATACTGGATATCGGGATAGGAAATCCCCGCGCGCGAGCGGATAAACCCGGCCGTTTCAAACTGGTTGGACGCCCCAAGGCCTTTCTTGGTGAAAAGCCACTGCGCCCCGATCAGGCCTTTGCCAATCAGGTTCCAGTATTTGAACAGGGTGATCGGCTGTTTGCAGGCCATCTGCATATAGACCTCAAGGTGGTCCTGCAGGTTCTGGCCCACCCCCGCACGGTCCGCGACCACCTCAATGCCATGCTCCGCCAGATGCGCCGCAGGGCCAATGCCCGAAAGCATCAACAGCTTTGGCGAGTTGAGCGAGCTGGCCGACAAGATCACCTCGATATTGGCGCGGATCACCTGCACCTTGCCGCCACGCTCAATCTCCACGCCCACGGCACGGCCGTTTTCCATCACCACCTTGCGCGCCAGGCCGCGCACAAGATCACAGTTTTCACGCTTCAGCGCAGGCTTGAGATAGGCATTGGCCGCCGACCAGCGCTGGCCCTTGTAAACGGTCATATCCATCGGGCCGAAGCCCTCTTGCTGCTGACCGTTGTAATCATCGGTGACGGGATAGCCCGCCTGACGCCCCGCCTCGACAAAAGCCGCATGCAGCGGGTTGTTGCGCGGCCCGCGGCTGATGTGCAGCGGCCCATTGGCCCCGCGCCAGTCCGGATCGCCCCCCTGCCCGCTTTCATGCCAGCTTTCCATGCGTTTGAAGTAGGGCAGCACATCCGCATAAGACCAGCCATCCGCGCCGCTCTCGGCCCAATGGTCATAATCGCCCGCATGGCCGCGCACATAGACCATGCCGTTGATCGAGCTTGACCCGCCAATCACCTTGCCACGCGGGCAGACCAATGTCCGCCCGCCCAGATGCGGCTCCGGCTGGGTTTTGTAGCCCCAGTCATAAAGGCTCATGTTCATCGGATAGCTCAACGCCGCCGGCATCTGGATCAGCGGCCCGGCGTCCGTGCCGCCATGCTCAATCACCAGCACCGATTTCCCGGCCTCGCTCAGACGATACGCCATGGCGCAGCCCGCAGAGCCCGCTCCAACGATCACATAATCAGCCTGCATAGTCATTCTTCTCCGACAGAGGGGCGTCCGCGCGGGCCGCGTTTAGTAAGGCGCTTCCACGTCGCCCATGCGCACGTAGACCGACTTCACCTGGCTGTAGTGATTGATCGCTTCCTTGCTGTTTTCGCGACCCACACCGGAGGCTTTCACCCCGCCAAAGGGCGCTTCCACAGGGGCGTCGTTGTAGGAGTTGATGAAACAGCTGCCCGCATCCAGCAGGCCAATCACGCGGTGACCACGGGTCAGATCAGAGGTGAACACACCGGCAGACAGGCCGAACTCGGTCGCATTGGCGCGCGCAATCACCTCTTCTTCGGTGTCAAAATCCAGCACCGACATGACCGGGCCAAAGATCTCTTCGCGCGCGATGGTCATCTCATCAGTGACATCGGCAAAGACGGTGGGCTCAAGATAGAAGCCCTCACGCTCCACACGCTTGCCGCCGCACACCAGCCGTGCGCCTTCCTCTTGGCCTTTCTCCATAAAGCCAAGCACAATGTTCATCTGACGCTCAGACACCATCGGGCCATAGCTGGTGGCCTCATCCAGAGGATCGCCAATCACCGCCGTGCCCAGACGCTCTGCCAGACGGGCGAGGAATTTCTCCTTGATGCCCTTTTGCACAAACACCCGCGTGCCGTTGGAGCAGATCTGACCGGAGCTGTAGAAGTTGCCCAGAATGGCCCCGCCCACGGCGTTTTCCACATCCGCATCATCAAAGATGATCAACGGAGACTTGCCGCCCAGCTCCATGGTCACATGCTTCATATGGCTCGCGGCGGCGGCGTAGACTTTCTTGCCGGTGGGCACAGAGCCGGTCAGGCTCACCTTGTCCACGCGCGGATCATTCACCAGCGCGCCGCCCACTTCGCCCATGCCCTGAACGACATTGTAAACCCCCGCAGGCACACCGGCCTCATGCAGGATTTCCGCCACTTTCAAGGCGCACATCGGCGTGGTTTCCGACGGTTTGAACACCAGCGCATTGCCGCAGGCCAAGGCAGGTGCGCCTTTCCAGCAGGCGATCTGCGTCGGATAGTTCCACGCACCGATACCAACACAAACACCCAGCGGCTGGCGCACAGTATAGACCCAGTCCTCGCCCAGCGGGATGTGCTCGCCGGTCAGGCTGCCCGCAAGGCCGCCAAAATACTCCAGCGCATCCGCACCGCTGGTGGCATCTGCGACGCTGGTCTCCTGAAAAGGCTTGCCGGTGTCATAGGTCTCCAGCACGGAAAGCTCGTGGTTGCGCTCGCGGATGATCTCCGCCGCGCGGCACAGGATGCGGCCACGCTCGCGACCGGTCATCGCCGCCCAGATCTTCTGCCCCGCCTTGGCGCTCTCCAGCGCCTGATCAATGATCGCCGGCGTCGCCGCATGCACCTTGCCAATCACCTCGCCTGTGGCCGGATAGACGATGTCAATCTGCGCTCCGGCAGTGTCCTCTACATAGGCCCCGTTGATGAAATGACTGGCGGTTGGTTGCAGCTGCATGGCTGGCTCCTTTGGTGGCACACCCGCCGATAAGACAGGCGCGCGGAATCTCAATTGGGCGCGACCGTAGCACCGCCCGATCATTTTTTAAATGGTCATTTCATTTTTTTATTGAAACAACAACATTGCTCCCACCCACCAGCACGTTAAAGTGGCAGCATGGGCCGAACACGTATCCGCGACATCCGACATGAGGAACTCATCACCGCCACCATCACGGCGGTGCACAAACGCGGCTATGCTGTTGTCACCATGGCGGAAATCGCTGCCGAGGCCGGGGCCTCCGCCGCCTCGATCAACTATTATTTCGGCTCCAAGGAAAAGCTGATGGAGGCCACCATGCGTCGCCTGCTTTCTAAGCTGAAAGCCGCGATGCTGGAGCGCTACGCCACCGCCGAAACCCCGCATGACCGGCTAATGGCGGTGATTGACGCCAACTTTTCGGATCGGCTTTTCACCATCGAGCAATGCTCAATCTGGATGCAGTTCTGGGCCAACGCGCCTTACGCGCCCTCTCTGCAACGGCTGCACCGCATCAACCGCGCCCGGGTGAACGCCCATTTCCGCGCCGAGCTGCGCGCGCTGGTTCCTGAAACCCATCGCGAAACCATGCGCGAGGCGTTGCAGTGCTATATGGATGGCGTCTGGCTGGAAGCGGCGCAATCAGATGCCCCTCTCAACCCGGCGCTGGCGCGCGAGGAAGCGCGCGCAGTGGCCAATCTGCTCCTGACACGCTCCAACAGCTGACCCGTCATCTGAGACCGGGCAAAGGGGGCCGCCCCCGCTTGGCGGCGCCCCTGTAAGAAGCCCAAGAGCGCCTCCGCTTCTTACAGGTCAAAAATACCCAAAGCGCCTCACTCGCCGCGCGGGAAGCGCTGGTTTTCTTCCACCACATTCAGATCCATGTGATTGCGCATATAGCGCTCAGAGGCTTTCTGCAGCGGCTGATAATCCCACGGATAATAGCCGCCTTCCCGCAGCGCCTCATAAACCACCCAGCGCCGCGCCTGACTTTCCCGCACCGCCGCATCAAACGCCGCCAGATCCCAGCGCGCCTCTGATTTGGCGCGCAATGTCTGCACCGTGCCTTGATGGGCCGCCACTTCGGCGAGGTTGGTCAGCTCATGGGGATCGGCCTCCAGATCAAACAGCTGATCGGGATCGAGCGCACAGCGGTTGTACTTCCACTTGCCATAGCGCAGCGACACCATCGGCGCATAAGAGGCCTCCGCCGCATATTCCATCGCCACCGGCGTATCCCGCGTGCCGCCCTGCCCCAAATGCACAAGGCTCTCCCCCGTGGTCCAGGGCATGACCTCCTCCATGCTCACCCCCGCCAGATCACAGAGCGTGGGGCAAACGTCGATATTGCTTACTGGCGTTGTCACCAGCCCCGGTTCCATCTGCGGCGCCGCCACCATCATCGGCACCCGGCTTGAGCCTTCATAAAAGCTCATCTTGAACCACAGCCCGCGCGCCCCCAGCATATCGCCGTGGTCACTCACAAACAGGATGATCGCCTCCTGACGGGTCGCCTCCAGCGCCTCCATCACCTCGCCAATCTTGTCGTCCAGATAGCTGATATTGGCAAAATAGGCCCGGCGGGACCGGCGCACATCTTCCTCAGAAATGTCAAAACTGCGCCAGTCATTGGCATCAAAGATCCGCTTGGAATGCGCGTCCTGCTCTTCATAGGGGATCGGCCCCACCTCCGGCAGCAGATGCGCGCAATCCTCATAAAGATCCCAATATTTCTTGCGCGCCACATAGGGATCATGCGGGTGGGTGAAACTGACCGTCAGACACCAGGGCCGATCATCATGCCCCCGCGCCAGATCATAGACCTTGCGCGTGGCGTGATAGGCCACCTCGTCGTCATACTCCATCTGGTTGGAGATTTCCGCGACCCCGGCCCCGGTGACGCTGCCCATATTGTGATACCACCACTCAATGCGTTCGCCCGGCTTGCGGTAATCCGGCGTCCAGCCAAAATCCGGCGGATAGATATCTGTGGTCAGCCGCTCCTCAAAGCCGTGCAGCTGATCCGGCCCAACAAAATGCATCTTCCCTGACAGACAGGTCTGATAGCCCGCCCGGCGCAAATGATGCGCGTACGTGGGGATAGAGGAGGCAAACTCCGCCGCATTGTCATAAACCCGCGTGTCGCTGGGTAGCTGGCCGGTCATAAAGCTCGCCCGTCCCGGCGCGCACAGCGGGCTGGCGGTATAGGCGTTCTGAAACCGTGTGGAGCGCGCCGCCAGCTTTTTCAGGTTCGGCGCATGCAGCCAGTCTGCAGGCCCATCGGGAAACAACGTCCCATTGAGCTGATCCACCATAAAAATCAGAATATTGGGGCGGGTCATATGGGGTCCTCCTGTTGCCGGGTTTGCGCGACACTAGGCGCGCGCCCACCGGTGGCGCAATCTCAAAGGCGACACCGCAATGTCGCGGCCTGTGAGCGCTCACATCTTGGTCTGCCCCACCAGTGGCGTGATCTGACGCCGTTTGAACACCGCCTCCCGCCAGGTGATGAAGCTGATCGCCCCGATGATCACCAGCGCCCCCACCAGCACCCAGACATCGGGCTGCTCGCCAAAGGCCAGCCAGCCCAGCAGCACCGCCCAGACCATCTGCAAAAAGCTCACCGGCTGGGTCACGGTGACCGGCGCGGCCTTAAACGCCAGCGTCATGGTGTAGTGGCCCGCCGTGGCAAAACAGGCCACCGCAAACAGGATCACCAGCTCTTCAAACGTAGGCGTCACCCAAACCGACAGCGCCAGCGGCGCAAGCCCGATGGTGACCGTGACAGACAACATGCCAACCACCACAGTCGGGCTGACCTCTTCGCTCAGCTTCTTGGCAATCAGATAGCCTCCGGCAAAGCCCAGCGCCGTGAACAGCATGGCAAAATGCCCGGGGCTGAGCTCGCGAAACCCCGGCCGCAGAATGATCGTCACGCCAATAAGCGCCACAATCACCGCCGCAATCCGACGAAACGCCAGCTTTTCCCCGAGGAAGAACGCCGCGCCCAGCGTCACATAAACCGGCGAGAGATAATTCATCGCCGTCACTTCGGCGATTGGGATTCGCGCCATGGCGAAAAACCACGCCACCACGGCCCCCGTGTGCAAGACCCCTCTCAGCGTGAACAGCCCCACCTGCCGGCGGCTCAGCTTGGCCGCCAGAATGGGCCGGATCATCGGGATCAGAAACACCACGCCCAGCGCATAGCGCAGAAAGGCCGTCTCGGAGGCGGGCAGCCTTGTGCCCACCAGCTTCACCAAAGCCGTCACCGCCACAAAGCACAGCCCCGTGGCCAGCATCCAAAACACGCCTTTCAGCGGAGACCCCGCCTCCGCACCTGTCTGAGCTGCATCTGTCATGGCCTCACTTAGGCATGCGCCGCCCTAAGAGTCGAGGTAGCAAACAGGTTAACCTTCAAAACTCCGTCATCTGCCCGCGAGCCTCTTGCGCCACGGCAGCCCCGCCCCCACTCTTGGCCCGGCCCTGCCCGTGGTCAGCCCGTTGCCCCCGGCATTTGATGCAGCCCGTTTACAAAATATTGGGACGCGCGGCCTAAACCGTAGCTGCTGGAACAAGGTGGTCTTTAATGCGTTCTTCACAGTCTCTTCCTCCCGCCGTGCGCCTGTCGCTCAAACGCGGCCTGATCGCTGCCAGCATCGTTGGCCCGCTTCTGACCTTCATCAACCAGTGGCCCGCGCTTTTTGGAGAGGCCACCTTTGATCCTCTGGCCGCCTGCCTGACCGCCGTGATCCCCTTCTGCGTCAGCAGCCTGTCGACCTATTTTGCGCAGCCCAAAGCGCGCCCCAGCGAAGAGATCGAGGCAGAACGCGCGCCGGAGATCGAGATCCGCACCGTGGTGGAAGAGCGCACCGTCTATCCGGACGGCCTGCAAGACGCCACCGCGCGGGTCGAAACCATCCGCAACAACGCCTCCAACGTGAACCGCACCTCCCGCGAACGTGTGGAATTCATCACCAACCTCATCACTCAGGCCGAAAGCCTCGGCGTGGTGTTTGACACCCTCAGCGAAGGCGCCAACCGCGCAGCCCAGAAAGCCGCGCAGGTCGGCAATTCCGTGCGCGACGTCACCTTGGAGGTAGACGGATTTCTCGATCTGACCACCGACACCACCCAACAGATCACCCACATCGCCACTCCGGTGGCAAAGATCGAAACCACCCTTGCGGAGGTCGGCAGCGCCTCTGAAGCCATTCGTGGGCTGGCCGACCGCATCCGCCTTCTGGCGCTCAACTCCGGCATCGAGGCCGCCCGCGCCGGTGAGCAGGGCCGCGGCTTTGCCATCATCGCGGGCGAGGTGCGCGAGCTTGCCGATATGGCAGATGCTGACATCTCCCGCATTCTGGAGCGCATGGAAGGGCTGCAACAGGCGCAGGCCGATCTGTCTGAAACCGTTGGCAAAGTCGCCATCGCCGCCGAAAAGAGCCTTGAGCGCGGCGAGGCCTGCCGCACCCTGACCCGCTCCATTCAGGAAAACATCGACGGGCTGGTCGCCAATATCACGGCGAGCAGCGAGGAGACCCGCCGCCAGCTGCCGCTCTATTCCGAGATTGTCTCTGAAATCCGCAGCATCAAAGACAACACCCAGGCCGCCGTGCAGGGCTCGCAGAAAAACATCGAACTCTGCGGCGAAGCTCTGAGCCTTCTGGACGTCGCGCCTGAACAACATGGCCAACCGCTTCCTCAGGCCATGTAAGCCCCCCGCTTCCCCTCCAAAGGGCGCTGCCGCTTAAGGCAGTGGGATAAACTCCTCCGTGTCCCCCGGCGGCAACTGAAAGCGCCCATGCGCCCAATCCCCGGCAGACCAATCTGCCTTGGCGGCCTCGATCTTCTCTTTGCTGGAGCTGACGAAGTTCCAGGAAATATAGCGCGGCCCGTTCATCGTGGCGCCGCCCAGCGCCATCAGCCGCGCGCCCTGCGGCCCGGCCACCGCCGTGATCGCATCCCCGGGGCGAAACACCATCATCTGCCCGGGCTCAAACACATCCCCCGCGATCTCCACCGCGCCCTGCAGCACGTAAAGCCCGCGATCCTCATGATTGTCCGGCATCGGCAGCTTGGCACCGGGCTGCAGCACCACATCGGCATAAAAGGTCTCAGACAGCATCGTCACCGGCGCACGCGCGCCCCAGGCATCCCCAAGGATCAGCCGCACCTCTTTGCCCTCGCCTTCCAGAAACGGCAGCGCCTCCTTGCCGTGATGCTCAAACATCGCCGGATCATCCTCACGGTCCTCAGGCAGGGCAATCCAGGTCTGAATGCCAAACAGCGAACTCGGCGATTGCCGCGTCATCTCACTGGTGCGCTCTGAATGGGTCACGCCATTTCCGGCCACCATCCAGTTCACCTCTCCGGGGTAAATCATCTGATGGGTGCCAAGACTGTCGCGGTGCTCAAACTCCCCGCGATAAAGATAGGTCACCGTGCCCAGCCCGATATGGGGATGCGGGCGCACATCAATGCCCTGCCCGGTCAGAAACTCCGCCGGTCCCATTTCATCAAAGAAAATAAACGGCCCCACCATCTGGCGCTTGGGCGCTGGCAGAGCGCGGCGCACCGAAAACCCGCCCAGATCACGCGCGCGGGGAATGATGACGGTCTCAATGCTGTCCAGCGTCGCAGCATCAGGGCAAGAAGGCTCAAGGGCGGGGTTCCAACTCATGGCGGGTCTCCTCAGACAACAGCTGCCACAAACCTAGCCGCAAACCGCCTCATGACAAACCGCGGCCCGCGCACAGTCTCTGTGCAGTCTCTGTGCAGTCTCTGTGCTGCGCCAGCACCTGCCACGCCCGCCCGCCTTCTCATTCCCCCAATATCCCGGGTGAAGCCCCAACCTGTTGGGGCGAGGGCAGCGCCCTCAAACACCGTCTGCCCCTACATGCCCCAGATCAGCTTGGCGGCAATCGCCCACATGGTCAGCCCCACCAGCACATCCAGCACCTGCCAGGCGCGCGGATTGGTGAACAAAGGCCGCAACAGCCGCGCCCCAAACCCCAGCGAGAAGAAAAACGCAAAGCTCGCCACCGCGGCTCCCAGCCCAAAGGCCCAGGTGGGGCTATATTGCGCCGAAATCCCCCCAAGCAGCACCACCGTGTCCAGATAGACATGCGGGTTGGCCCAGGTCAGCAGCAAACAGGTGGTGACCGCCGCCCCAAGGCTGCCCACGGTGCGGCCCTTCTCTTCAAGCGCGTCGCCGCCCTTCATGGCCGCGCGGAAATTCATCGCGCCGTAAACAAAGAGGAACGCCGCCCCCGCATAACGCACAAAATCAAGCGCGCTCGGATTGGCCGCAATCAGCACGCCAAATCCGGCCACACCCAGGGTGATCAGGATGGTGTCAGAGATCGCGCAGGTCAGCACCAAGGGCAGCACATATTCACCCCGCAGACCTTGGCGCAGCACAAAGGCATTCTGCGCCCCAATCGCCATGATCAGCGAAAATCCAAGCACAAACCCTGCCGCTGCGGGGCCCATAATGCCCGTCTCAATCCCCGTGCCAATGCCTGTCTCAACCATCTGCTGTCCTTCCTGAGCTTGCGGATTGACTAAAGCGCCCCCTAAAATTACTCAAATTAAAACATCTGCCACATCATTAGGAAAATTAATGCAACTCGACTACGCCCATCTCGCCGCCCTCGCCGCGATCCTGCGCACCGGCAGCTTTGAGGCTGCCGCTCAGGAGTTGGGCGTGACCCAATCCGCCATCTCCCAACGGCTGAAAACCTTGGAGGAGCGTGTCGGCATGCCATTGGTGCTGCGCGGCACCCCGTGTGAGGGCACCGAGACCGGCCGCCGTCTGGCCGCACATCTGGATCAGGTTGGCCTGCTTGAGGGCGCGCTCGCGCGGGATCTGGAAACGCTGTCGCCCCGCGTCGCCCGCCTGCGCATCGCCGTGACCGCCGACAGCCTCGCCACATGGTTTCTCAAAGCCGCCGCCGAGGTGCCCGACCTGCTGTTTGATCTGGTGGTGGATGATCAGGATTTCTCCGCAGACTGGCTGCGCCGTGGCGAGGTGGTGGCGGCCGTCACCGCCCATGAGGCGCCCATTGCGGGCTGTGACAGCACACCGCTTGGAGCCATGCGCTACGTCGCCTCAGCCAGCCCGACCTATATGGCGCGCCATTTCCCGTCTGGCGTCACGGCAGAGGCGATTGCCACCGCGCCCGTCCTGATCTTTGACGCCAAGGACCGGCTGCAACAGATCTGGATGGCCCGGAACCTCGGCGTCACCCCCACGCCACCCAGCCACCGCCTGCCCTCCTCCACCGGCTTTGTGGAGGCCAGCCTGTTGGGGCTTGGCTGGGGCATGAACCCGGAGCCTCTGATCCGCCCACATCTGCAAAGCGGCACTCTGGTGCCGCTGATCCCTGACACCACCTATGACACCCCGCTGTTCTGGCAATCCAGCCGCCTGCTCGCCCCCGCCCTTGAGGCGCTCAGCAAGGCGGTTCAGCGCGTGGCCAAGCAAACCCTGCCGCCCACATCCCCGTCCACATCGCCACCCACATCCCAGCCGCGCTGACCGCGCATAAAACCAATTTCAATAAAATTTGCATAAATTCCCCGTGCGCCGCGTTGATGTAGTGAGGCACAGCTTTTCCAGCGCCGTTCTCTTGTCGCCAGAAGGCCGCACAGACAGAGAGCGCCCGCGCGGTCTGCCCACCTCGCCCTGACAGTGTCACGCAGACAACCAAAGCGAAGGACTACCAAGATGCAGTTTTTGAAATCCCTCCTGTTTCCCGCCCTCCTGACCGCCACGTTCGCCCCCGCCGCGATCACGCCCGTCGCCACCAGCGCGTCGGCCGCCTCAGCCGAAGCCCCGCAGATCACCGCCACAGCAGAGACCACGCTGATCAACAACGCAGGCACCCCCATCGGCTCCGCCAGCTTCATGCAAGGCCCGCGCGGCATTCTGATCTCGCTGTCGGTCGAAGGCCTGCCACCGGGCAAACACGGCATGCATTTTCACGCGGTCGGAGAATGCGCCCCGCTTGACACTTTCAAAGGCGCCCATGGCCATATCATGCCCGGCAACCTGCCCCATGGCTTCTTCAACGCTGACGGCCCGCACGCAGGCAATCTGCCCAATCTGATCGTTGGCGCGGACGGCACCGCAGAAGTCGAGCTTTATACAAATCTTCTGATGCTTGATCAGAGCGCAGGCAAAGTGCTCGATGAGGACGGCTCTACATTGGTGATCCACGCAAATCCGGACAATCACTTTTCCCAACCCATCGGTGGCTCCGGCGGGCGCATCGCCTGCGGCGTCATCACCGCGCGCTGACCTCCTCCAAGCGCGCAAAACAAAAGGCCCGCAGCTCCCCGCCGCGGGCCTTTTTTTTAATCTCGGGGACGCAGCCGCTTACAGCTGTTCCATCACCTCGTCAGAGGCTTCAAAGTTTGCTGTTACACGCTGCACGTCGTCGTCATCTTCCAGCGCGTCAATCAGCTTCATCAGCTTCTGCATGCCTTCCAGATCCATCTCGGTGGTGGTGGTTGGCTTCCAGACAAGCTTGGTGCTGTCAGATTCGCCCAGCGCCGCTTCCAGCGCGTTGGAGACGTCGTTCAGATCGGTGTCTTCACACCAGATGATGTGGCCGTCTTCAGAGCTTTCCACATCCTCGGCACCCGCCTCAATGGCCGCTTCAAATACCGCGTCCGCATCGCCCACGGAAGCCGGGTAAGTCACCTCGCCCTTGCGGTCAAACATGAAGCCCACAGAGCCGGTCTCGCCCAGGTTGCCGCCATTCTTGGAGAAGGTCGAGCGCACGGTGGAGGCGGTCCGGTTGCGGTTGTCGGTCATCGCCTCAACAATCACCGCCACGCCATTGGGGCCATAGCCCTCATAGCGGATTTCTTCATAGTCATCCCCGTCACCGGCAACGGATTTCTTGATCGCGCGTTCGATCACATCCTTTGGCACGGACTGGCTCTTGGCTTCTTTCACCGCCAGACGCAGACGCGGGTTCTTCTCCGGGTCCGGGTCGCCCATCTTTGCGGCAACGGTGATCTCTTTGGAAAGTTTGGAAAACAGCTTGGAGCGCGCGGCGTCCTGACGCCCTTTGCGGTGCTGAATGTTTGCCCATTTACTATGGCCGGCCATGGTTCGCCTCCGGGTCTGTTATGGCAGATGTTCTATATCAGGGGTCTCTATACGTCAGAGCGGCCAAAATCCGCAAGCGGCTTGCGTTTCCTGCCCCCCTACGGTTGAGATGATCGCATCACTTTGACCACAGGCGCTTTTTATGACCACCGACCAGATCATCCTCTTTGCCCTCTTTGGCGGCGTGTTTGTCATGCTGCTCTGGGGGCGGTTTCGCTATGATCTGGTGGCGTTTACCGCCTTGCTGCTGGGTGTAGTGCTTGGCGTGGTCCCCACCAAAGAAGCTTTTTCCGGCTTTGGCCACCCGGCCACGCTGATTGTGGCGCTGGTGCTGATTGTCTCCGCAGGGCTTGTGCGCTCCGGCGCGGTGTTTCTGATCACCCGCACGCTGGTGGACAGCGCGCGCAAACTGGGCAGCCATATTGCCATCATCGGCGCGATCGGCGCGCTCTTGTCGGCCTTCATGAACAATGTCGCCGCGCTGGCCCTGCTGATGCCGGTGGATATCCAGACCGCGCGCAAGGCGGGCCGCAGCCCCGCAAAATCGCTCATGCCCCTGTCCTTCGCCACCATTCTTGGCGGCATGGCCACGCTCATCGGCACCCCGCCCAACATCATCATCGCCTCGATCCGCGAAGATGCGCTTGGCGCGCCGTTTAAGATGTTTGACTTCGCCCCTGTCGGCGGCCTCACCGCCATCGCAGGCCTGCTGTTTGTGGCCCTCATCGGCTGGCGCCTGATCCCTGATCGCGAGGACGCCGGCAAGAAGGTCTCAGACCTTGGCCAATATATCGCCGAACTCACGGTGCCCGCAGGCAGCAAGCTCATCGGCAAACGTCTCGCCGAGCTTGAGCCAAACGCGGAAGATGCCGATGTGCAACTCCTCGGCCTGATGCGCGGCGGCAAACGGATGTATGGCACCGCGCGCAACAATGTTCTGCGCGAAGGCGACGCGCTGGTGCTCGAAGCCAGCCCCGACGCGCTGGATGAATTTCGCGCAGCCCTCTCGCTGAACTTCTCAGATGAGAAACGCGAGGAGCATCTGAACGCCGCAGGCGAGGGTCTGGACATCATCGAAGTCGTGGTGCCCGAAACCGCCCGCATCGCAGGCAAGACCGCACAGGCGCTTGGCCTAGCCTGGCGCCAAGGCGCAGTGCTCATGGGCATCTCCCGCGAAGGCCGCCGCATCCGCAGCCAGATCCGCAAAACCGTGGTGCAGCCCGGCGACATCCTCCTGATCCTCGTCCACAAGGACCGCGGCCCGGATGTCACCGACTGGCTCGGCTGCCTGCCGCTCGCAGACCGCGGCCTTGTGGTGACTGCCAACAGCAAGATGTGGCTCGCCATCGGTCTCTTTGTCGGCGCGGTCACTGCTGCCTCACTCGGGCTGATCTACCTGCCCATCGCTTTGGGTCTGGTGGTGGTGGCCTATGTGCTCGCCAAGATCGTGCCGCTCTCCGAACTTTACGATCACGTCGAATGGCCCGTGGTCGTCCTGCTTGGCTCCATGATCCCGCTTGGCGCGGCGCTGGACAGCTCAGGCGGCACCGCCTTGATCGCCAACAGCCTTGTCAGGCTCACCGCCGGTCTGCCCGCTTGGGCCGTGCTCACGGTCTTGATGCTCGTGACCATGACGCTTTCTGATGTGCTCAACAACACCGCCACCACCATCGTCGCCGCCCCGGTCGGCATTCAGATGGCGCAGGCGTTGGGTGTCTCCGCTGATCCGTTCCTGATGGCGGTGGCCGTGGCGGCCTCTTCGGCCTTCCTCACGCCCATCGGCCACAAGAACAACACGCTGATCCTCGGCCCCGGCGGCTACAGCTTTGGCGACTATTGGCGCATGGGCCTGCCGCTTGAGATCTTGGTGGTCGCCGTGTCCATCCCCGCCATTCTGGTGTTCTGGCCGCTCTGAGCTGGGCCAGCGCACGACCGCGGGGGTGCGCTTCTACCGCGCCAATCTGTCCCTTTATGCCCGCCAAGGGCATCCAGTTTCATCAACCTGCCAATCCGCCAACCAAAAGCGCACGGCCTCGCGGGCGGTCGTGCGCTGGCCCGGCGGGCTGCGCCCTTGCTCCGGGCCATCAGGTTTAGCCGTTGCGCCCCGCACCGCACGTTGCCTTCACCTTTCACGCAGCCCGAAAATCGCACCTCCGCAATACCGACGGAATACCGACGCAAAACAGCCCCCGAAAACCATGGTTAACGGAGGCTGTTGCGTGCTGTGAAATATTTGGCTTGTTAGCCGTAGGTCGACACCGCTGTGCCCGCCAGCGCGGCGATGTTCAAAAGGCCCCGCACAGTGATAGACGGCGTCACGATATGCGCGCGGTTGCCCATCCCCATCAGGATCGGACCAACCTCAAGCCCATCCGCCACCGACTTCAGAATGTTGCGGGTCGCGCCCGCCGCATCGGTGTTGGAATAGACCAGCACATTGGCTTTGCCATTGAGCCGCCCACCGGGGAACAGACGCTCCCGCAGCTCCGGATCCAGCGCCGCATCGGTGTGCATTTCTCCTTCATATTCAAAGTCATGCTCGGTTTGATCCAGCACATCCAGTGCCCCGCGCATCACCCGACCGGAGTGGCTGTCAAGGTTGCCAAACTGGCTTCCCGAACACAGCGCAATCTTCGGGTCCACCCCAAAACGCCGCACGTGCCGCGCCGCCGCAATCACCGTCTCCGCAATCTGCTCAGAGGTCGGCTCGATGTGGATATGGGTATCTGCAAGGAACAGCGGCCCCTTGTCCAGAATGATCAGGGAAAGCGAGCCAATCGGGTGCAACTCATTGTTTTTCAACACATCTGTGACATAGCGAAGATGCCAGCGATACTCACCAAAGGTGCCGCAGATCATGCTGTCCGCATCCCCGCGCTCCACCGCAATGGCGGCAATCGCCGTGTTGTTGGTCCGCAGGATCGCCCGCGCACTGTCCGGGCTCACACCATTGCGCCGCAGCTTCTGGTGATAGGTGGTCCAATAGTCGCGATAACGCTCATCCTGCTCCGGGTTGATCAGTTCAAAATCAACCCCCGGCTTGATCTTTAATCCAGCCTTTTCAAGACGATGGCCAACAACCTCCGGACGTCCGATCAGCACAGGCGTGTCCACAGTGTCCTCCAGCATCGCCTGCGCCGTGCGCAGCACCCGCTCGTCTTCACCCTCGGCAAAGATAATCCGGCGGCGCGACATGCTGGCAGATTCATAGACCGGCCGCATGATCATCGAAGACCGGAACACCTGCGCCTGCAGCTTGTCCTCATAGGCGTAGAGATCCAGCTCCTTGGTCGCCACGCCGGATTCAATCGCTGCACGTGCCACAGCAACCGCAATGGTCGGCAGCAGACGTGGATCAAACGGCTTTGGAATCAGGTAGTTAGGACCAAATGTCAGCTCCTCGCCTTTGTAGGCCGCGCCCACTTCCGCGCTGGTGGTTTCCCGCGCCAGAGCCGCGATCGCCTCCACACAGGCGAGCTTCATCTCGTCGTTGATTTCAGTTGCACCCGCATCAAGCGCCCCTCGGAAGATGAAGGGGAAGCAGAGCACGTTGTTGACCTGGTTCGGGTAGTCCGACCGCCCCGTGGCGATCAACGCCCCTGGAGCCGCCTCACGCGCTTCCTCCGGCATGATCTCCGGTGTCGGGTTGGCCAGTGCAAAGATGATCGGATTGTCCGCCATCTGCTCGACCATCTCTTTGGTCAGAAGGCCGGGGCCTGAGACGCCAAGGAACAGATCCGCCCCTTCCATGGCCTCCATTGTGGTCCGCTTTTCAGTGGCTTGCGCGAATTCCGCCTTCTCCGGCGTCAGGTCATTACGCTGCTTGTGCACCACGCCTTTGCTGTCCAGCATCAGGATGTTTTCGTGCTGCACCCCCATGGTCATCAGCATCTTGAGACAGGCAATCCCCGCCGCCCCCGCGCCCAGCGCCACCACCTTGATGTCTTCGACCTTTTTCTTGGCCACAATCAAAGCGTTATAGGCTGCCGCGGCTGCCACAATCGCGGTGCCATGCTGGTCGTCGTGGAACACCGGAATGTTCATCCGCTCCTTGCAGAGACGCTCCACCAGAAAGCAATCCGGCGCCTTGATATCCTCAAGGTTCACCGCACCAAAGGTCGGCTCCAGACGGCACACCAGATCCGCCAGTTTCTCCGGATCAGGCTCATTCACCTCAATGTCAAAACAGTCGATCCCGGCGAATTTCTTGAACAGAACCGCCTTGCCTTCCATCACCGGCTTACTCGCCTGCGCCCCGATATTGCCAAGGCCAAGCACCGCCGTGCCGTTGGAAATCACCGCAACCAGATTGCCTTTTGCGGTGTAACGCGTTGCATCTGCGGGGTTTTTCTCAATCTCGATACAGGCTTCAGCCACGCCCGGGCTGTAGGCACGGCTCAGATCGCGACCGGTTGCCATCGGCTTGGTCGCGCGAATTTCCAGCTTACCGGGCTTTGGAAACTCATGATATTTCAGCGCGGCCTCGCGGGCGCGGTCATGATCTTTGGTATTTGTCATTTCTATCTCCCAAGTCCCCTCGCACGGCTCAACGCCGCCCCATCAATCGAGCCATATCCAACATGCGGTTGGAAAAGCCCCATTCGTTGTCATACCAGCCGAAGACGCGCAAAAGCCCGCCCACCGAAACGCTGGTTTCTCGCTCGCTCACAATCAGGGATTCCGGCCGCGCCCGCAGGTCTGTGGAGACCAACGGCTTGCGCGTCCACCCTAATATTCCTTTGTTTTCAGCCTCTTGGCGCAACAGTGTGTTCACCGCCTCAGCGGTCACTGCGCGCTCCGTCTGGATTGTCAGATCAATGGCTGACACGCTGGCAGTGGGCACACGGATCGCCCGCGCCTCAACCCGCCCTTTCAGATGCGGCAGCACCTTATCAATCATCCGCTGCGCCGAAGTGGTGGTCGGCACCATCGACAAAGCCGCCGCCCGGCTGCGCGCCAGATCGCCACGCGGCTTGTCCACGGTCGGCTGACTGCCCGTGTAGCAATGCACCGTGGTCATATGCCCCGAAATCAGCCCGTATTCCGCATCCAGCGCCCGCATCAGCGGCGCCAGAGCGTTTGTGGTGCAGGAGGCATTTGAGACAATCACCTGATCCTTGAGGTCCGCATCATTGGCGCCAAGCACCACAGTGACGTCAGCCTCATCAGACGGACCTGAAATCAGCACAGACCGCGCCCCCGCCGCCAATCCCCGCTCCGCAATCGCCCGCGTGCCCGCCATGCCTGTGCATTCCAGCACGACATCCACGGCACTGAGATCGAGCTTGCTGAGATCACTCTGCGCATGAAACGGAACGCGCTTTCCATCCACGATCAGCGCGCCATCAGCAGCCTCGACACTGCCGCGATACGTCCCAAAAACGCTATCATATTCAAAGAGATACGCGCAGGTCTCCAGCGGCTCGATGTCATTGATGCCAATGATCTCGATATCGGGATACCCACCTTCTGACAGGATGCGCAAAAGGGTCCGGCCGATGCGGCCAAACCCATTGATGAAAATACGGGTGCGATCTGCGGTCATCCTGCGATCCTGCGAGTCCTCTGGAACGCCAATTGATCCGGTTTGCCGGTCAATTGCCACCCCCAATTCTGCAGAAAAACGACCCAATTTAACCCGTTACCGCTACCACGCGTGGCTTTCTGCGATGCCGTCACGTCACGGCGATCAACGGAGCTTCATGTGCCGGTTGACGTCTTTGTAGAGCAGATAACGGAACTTGCCCGGGCCACCTGCGTAACAGGCCTGCGGGCAGAAGGCGCGCAGCCACATGTAGTCGCCTGCCTCAACCTCGACCCAATCCTGATTGAGCTTATAAACCGCTTTGCCTTCAAGCACATAGAGCCCATGCTCCATCACATGTGTCTCCAAGAAGGGGATCACGCCGCCCGGCTCAAAGGTCACGATATTGACGTGCATGTCATGGCGCATGTCGTCGGGGTCCACAAACCGCGTGGTGCCCCAGGCGCCATCGGTATCCGGCATATGCCGGATGGGTGTGTCCGCATCGCTGGTGACAAAAGCCTCCGGCGCATCAATCCCGTCAACCGCTTCATAAAGCTTGCGAATCCAGTGAAACTTCGCGTTTTGCTCTGAGCGATTGGTCAGGCGCCAGTCGCATCCAGCCGGAAGATAGGCGTAGCCGCCTACAGACAAAGTGTGATCTTTGCCTTCAATAGACAGAGACACCTCGCCTTCCACCACGAAGAGAACGCCCTGTGCGCCCGCCTCAAGCTCTGGCTTGTCGCTGCCGCCACCTGGTGCAACGTCCACGATATAGTGCGAAAACGTCTCGCTGAACCCGGACATCGGGCGCGCAATGACCCACACACGGGTATCGCGCCAGAACGGCAGGTTAGAGGTGACGATATCCGTCAGCGTGCCCTTGGGGATCACGGCAAAACTCTCGGTAAACATCGCCCGATCCGTCAGCAACTGTGTCTGAGGCGGCAACCCGCCTTGCGGTGCGAAATACGGTGTTTTGGTCATGAAAACCCTCCAGAAAAGTCTTGGTCCATCATTGCCAAACTCTCCGCTCAGGCCAATGCAGAAGGCGGGTTTTATGAGCTGAAGGAGTGTTGCGCTTTTCTTGAAAATACCCCGACGCTTTGTGCCCGAAGTTGAAGATCACTCAAAGGGTTCGATCAGCTCTGGCCCTGATGCCCGGTTTGAGTTCACCGCGCGATCCACCTGATGAAAGGACAAGAGATCCTCACCTGCTGCTTTCATCAAAGTCGCGGCACCGTGCCCCTTTTCCCCAAGCCACAGGCCCCAATCCTCCTCATCAATCACCACAGGCATGCGATGATGGATCTGGGACATGGTCTCATTGGCAGATGTGGTGACAACCGCACAGGTCGCGATGCGCTCACCTTCAACGCCCCACTCCTGCCACACACCCGCCAGCGCCAAGGTCTCTGAACCATGGATGTACCAAGGCCAGCGAGTGCCCTCAGAATCCTTGGTCCATTCATAAAACCCCGTCACCGGGATCAAACAGCGCCGCTCCCGACAAGCCCTTCGAAAGGCGGGCTTTTCTGCAATGGTTTCGGCCCGCGCGTTGATCAGCAAGGGACCATCATTCGGGGCTTTATACCAGCTGGGCAGAAAGCCCCACCGCATGGAGACCAGCTTGCGCCCCGCATCAGCCCCTCCCAAAACCACATGAATTTGCGTGGTTGGGCAGACATTGTAATTTGGCACCTGCGGCAGGTTGTTGGCCGGGGAGGCCGCGAACATCTGCGCCATGGCGTCATTTGGCAGGGTGACCGCCACACGTCCACACATCAGCGATGGGCCTTTCGCGCCATCTCGATCCGCGCTTCCATCATGGACATGTCCTTCATGATGTCGCGCCGCTTGGTGCGGTCGCCCGTTTCGCGCAACTCTTCCCGCAGCTTCGCCAGCTCACGGGACAAGGACACAAACTCAGGCACACCACCGCTTTCTCTCACCAGCCGGTTGAGCAGCGCGTTTTCGGGATCTTCTTCCTTCGGCAAAGGCTTTCCCGCGCCTGCCAGATTGTCAAATTCTCCCGCCTCCTCAGCCTCGCGAATTTTCTGATTGATCAGATCGATCAGCGGATGATCCATAACGCCCTCAACGCAAAACCCCCGCCAGTTTCCCGGCGGGGGTCAGAAACGTCAAGCAATCAGGTGCTTACTTTTTGCTGATACGGCCATCCAGAGCCGCCGCACCCGCGCCATTCTTGGCCAGATACTCTGCGGTCACATCCGCCAAGTCCGGGCCATAATCATAGGCGTTTTCAGCGTCGCGGAACATTTTGTAGCCATCGCCGCCGTTGCGCACGTAGTTGTTGGACACAACGCCATACACCTTGGCGAGGTCAATCGGCGCGCCACCAACCATCACGTCGCTGATGCGGCTGCCTGCGTCTGCTGCGGCATCAAAGCTGAAGGTCATACCCGCAACCTGCGGGAAGCGGCCTGCACCGTCTTCGATTTGGCTCACACCGTTTTCCAGCGCCGCGACAATGGTTTCACCGGTCACTTGGAAGGTGGACAGGGTATTCTGGAATGGCAGCACCGTGAGCACCTCACCCATGGTCACTTCACCCGCGTCGATAGAAGCCCGCAAACCACCACCGTTTTGGATCGCGATTTCAACACCTTGATCTTTCACACGATCCAGCATCGCGCCTGCAACGAGGTTGCCCATGGCGCACTCGCCTGCCCGGCAGGATCCACGGTCGCCATCAATCGCCGCGTCGGTCGAAGCAACAACACGCGATTTCATCTCTTCAATCGGGCCAGCCAGCTCTGCCACACGCGCCACGATGTCCTGATCCTCCGCCACAGAGGCGTCGAGCAGAATGGTGTCGCCAGTTGCCGCGGTCACGTTGCCTGCATCATCAAAGGTCAGGGTGAGGTGGCCAACATATTTGGAATAGGCATAAGCCTGTACCACTGGCACGTTGCCAACCATGGTTGGATAGGCCATCGCGCCTTCTTCGGTGTTGGAGAACTTGGTGTGGGAGTGACCACCCACAACAGCATCCACGCCAGACACCGCGCCTGCGATCTCCATATCTTTGTTCACTCCCACGTGGTTCAGCGCGATGATCTTGGTCACGCCCTCCGCGGCCAGCGCATCCACATCCGCCTGCAGAGCTTCAATCTCATCCTGGAAGATCACCGCTTCGCCAGGGCTTGAGGTTTCAGCCGTGTCCGTGGCCAGCGCGGAAATGATGGCAACCTTTTCGCCGCCAACTTCCAGCACCACATGGTTGGTCACTTTGCCCGCAAGAACATCGGATTGGGAGACATCAAGGTTGCCGGAAATCACCGGGAAAGACACGCCTTCGACCAATTTGAGCAGACCTTCCGGACCATCATCAAACTCGTGGTTGCCCACGGCCATGGCGTCAAAACCGATCTTCTCCATCATCTCGATTTCCACGTCACCTTTATAGGTCGTGTACATCAGAGAGCCTTGATACTGGTCGCCAGCGTCCAGAACCACAAGGTTCTGACCAGCCAATTCCTCGCGCAATTCGGCAATCTTGGTCGCCACACGCGCATAGCCGCCAAAGCATTTGCCCTCTGCATTGTCCTCTGCCTTGCAGGTCGAGTCATACTTGTTGATCGGCTCGATACGGCTGTGCAGATCGTTGATATGTACAATATGCAAAGTATAGTCCGCGGCTGCCATACCAGCGGTTACGGCGAGCGCTGCGGCCCCTGTCATCAAACGCGCAATCATGGAGAATCCCTTCTCGTTTTTATCATTCTGTCAATATCGTGCCGCTTAAATGACGCGCATGTCAAAGGTTTAACAAAAGCTGTACAGCTTGACCTTGCGCCCCGCCCGTTGCATGAGCAAGCCATGCTTATTTTCAAGATTTTTCGGGCCGAGGAATGGGCCACTCTGCGCGCCGAGGGCCAAACGGCAGGCGCACCCGTGGATATTGCAGATGGCTTTGTCCATTTCTCGACAGCGGAACAGGCTGCGGAAACCGCCGCCAAACACTTCGCTGGAGAGGAAAACCTGTTTCTGCTCGCGGTAGAGGCTGACACCCTTGGGGAGGATCTGAAGTGGGAGGCCTCGCGCGGTGGTGCCCTCTTCCCGCATCTCTACCGGGCTTTCGCGCTCTCAGATGTCCTCTGGGCACAGCCCTTGCCACTCGTCGATGGTAAGCACCAGTTTCCGTCAGGATTGAGCCAATGAGCGGTAGTAGACTTCTTGAAACGCTGGGCATGAAAGCCCTGCGCAGCATTGATCCGGAAACCTCCCATGGTCTGGCGATCCGCGCCATTCAAATGGGCCTCGCCAATGCGCCCGGGCAAATCACCTCACCCCGCCTGCGCACCACCGTCGCGGGCCTTGATCTGCCCAATCCCGTTGGTCTTGCCGCCGGATTTGACAAAAATGCCACCGCGCTTTCTGGCCTCGCCAAATCGGGGTTTGGTTTTGTCGAGGTCGGCGCAGCGACGCCACGGCCACAGCCAGGAAATCCCAAACCACGTTTGTTTCGCCTGACCGAAGATCAGGCCGCCATCAACCGCTTTGGCTTTAACAACGACGGTATGGAGGCCATCGGCGCGCGTTTGGCAGAAAGACCGAAAGATGCCGTGATCGGCCTCAACCTCGGAGCCAACAAAGACAGCGAAAACCGCGCAGAAGACTTTGCCCGCGTGCTGGCACATTGTGGCGCACATCTGGACTTCGCTACGGTCAATGTCAGTTCACCCAACACCGAAAAGCTGCGTGATTTGCAGGGCAAAGCCGCACTTTCCGCTCTTCTGAGCGGTGTCATGCAGACCCGCGACACCCTGAGCCGCAAAATCCCGGTTTTCCTGAAAATTGCACCTGATCTCACCGATGCCGAGCTTGGCGAAATCGCTGAGGTGGCTCAGGAAACCGGCGTGGACGCGGTCATCACGACCAACACAACGCTCGACCGTGATGGCCTGGCAAGCGCTCACAAGGGCGAAGCTGGCGGCCTCTCAGGCGCGCCACTCTTTGAGAAGTCGACACGTGTTCTGGCGCGTTTGTCCGCGTTGACGGACGGCGCTCTGCCACTCATCGGCGTGGGTGGAATTGGATCTGCAGAACAGGCCTATGCCAAGATCTGCGCAGGCGCCTCTGCGGTGCAACTTTACACAGCGCTTGTCTACGGCGGGTTTTCACTTGCAGAGACCATCGTGCGTGAATTGGACAGCTTGCTGGAGCGCGACGGTTTTGCAAATGTCGCAGATGCCGTTGGAAGCAAACGAAAGGACTGGCTGTGATCACCATTTGGCACAACCCGCGCTGCTCTAAATCACGCCAAACTCTGGCCCTTGTTGAAGAAAAAGGCGACGTCACAGTGCGCCGCTATCTCGAAGACGCGCCCAGCGCGGAAGAGATTGCTGAAGTTCAGAAACTCTTGGGCCTCAAAGCCATTGAGATGATGCGCACCAAGGAGAAGCGCTTTGCGGAACTTGGCTTGAGCAAGTCTGAAGATGACGGCGTTTTGCGCGCGGCTATGGCGGAAAACCCGATCCTGATAGAACGCCCGATTGTGCTTAAGGACGGCAAAGCAGCCATCGGACGGCCTCCGGAAGCGGTTCTGGAAATCCTCTAAGCTGCTGCGATAGCTGCGTTAAAGCACTTTGAGAGCGCGGGAACTGTCCTCGCGCTCAAGCGGCCCCAATCAGCCAGATTGAAACACTGCGCCGACTTCTGCCTTGATGATCCGCGCAATCAATGCGCAATCCTCAAGAGAAAACGTCAGCGGGATACGCATATCCACAATGCCCTTCAGGATCCGGTCAGATTTCGGCATCGGCACGCTCGGGGCATAGCGCCAACTGTCGTAACGGGATGTGAAAGCCACTGGCTCGGCACCGCCAAACCACTTCAACTCCACACCGCGCGCACCACAGCGTTTCAGCACTTCGTTGATCTTCTCAACCGACCAATCTAGCAGCAGAAACTGGATCGAACTGCCCACGTAGCCTTCGCCTTCAGGCCGCTCCACAACGGTCAGCCCGGGCGTATCGCGCAGCCCATCCAAGATCACATCGTGCCGCGCATTCCAGGCCGCGACGCTGTCAGAAAGCTTGCGCAGTTGCGGGCGCAGGATGGCGGCGCGCAGGTGATCCATACGGCCAGACACATTTGGCGTGTCATACTTCACGCTTTCAAAGACCTCGGCCTCGGGCACGGCTCCATTGCGCCCATAGAGCATGTAGCTGCCGGACAAGATGGTCGCCCGCGCCATGAGCTCCGCATCATCACTAATCAGAAAGCCGCCCTCGCCCGAATTCATATGCTTGTAGGTCTGCGTGGAATAACACGCCATCGCCCCAAACCGGCCAGATGGGATGCCGCGCCAGTCGCCACCCATTGTGTGGGCGCAATCTTCAATCACCCGAATGCCGTGTTGGGCGCAAATCGCCATCAGCGCATCCATATCGCAGATATGCCCCCGCATATGCGACAGCATCAGAACATCTGCCTGATCGGCCTTGGCTTCCAGATCTTGCAGATCAATCACCAAGCCTTCGGTCACGCCCACAAACACCGGCACAGCCCCCACGCTCGCGATCGCACCGGGAACCGGAGCCAGCGTGAAGGCATTCGTCAGCACTTTGTCCCCAGCGCCAACGCCCATTGCCCGCAAGGCGCAGCCCATCGCATAGCCGCCCGAGGCCACCGCGAGACAGTATTTCGCGCCCACGCTCTGTGCAAATTCCCGTTCCAACGAAGAGACTTCGCCCACCTCCCCTTCGGTCAGGTTGTAGCGATGCAGACGCCCAGTACGCATAACTTCTACGGCGGCGGCAATCGCCTCCTCAGAGATGGGTTCCTGCTGGGTGAAATTGCCGGTAAAAACTTCGCTCATTGGGGCCTCAATGAATTAGCGCTGCATAAGCATTACGAGAGATCGGATGCCGCCGCAATCAACTGACGGGATCTGCCAGCAGAGTATCCACCACCTGCGGCAATGAAGCGTAGTCATGCAGCAGCGCCTCGGGGTCGAGCGCGGCCATATCCTCTCCACTGGGCCCGAAGGTCACCAATACGCTCGGAACACCCGCTGCCTTGGCTGTATTGCGGTCTGTATCGCTGTCGCCAACCAGGAGCGTTTTTGCCGGATCGCCTCCCAAGCGGCGCGCGGTTTCGATCAAAGGTGCGGGGTCAGGTTTGCGAACAGGCAATGTATCCGCTCCGACCAAGGCCCCAAAGGCCTCGCGCACGCCCAGCGCGTTCAAGAGCTGCTGGGCCAGCGCTTCTGGCTTATTGGTGCAAATGCCCACGCCATAGCCAAGCGTTTTCAACTGCTCCACAGCATCCATCGCACCCTCATAGAGCACGGTGTGCTCGGCAATCGCGCCGCCGTAAGCCTCAAGCAGAATTGGATAATAGCGATCTATCATCGCCTCATTCATCGCGCCCATGCGCGTGAGACCTTCTGTGAGCATCCGCCGCCCACCGCGCAAAGCAACGCCTGCATCCCGCTCAGCGCTTAAAACGTCACCATACCCCATGTCCCGAAAACAATGGTTGGCCGCTGCAATCAGATCCCCACTTGTGTCCGCCAGAGTTCCATCCAGATCAAAAACCACTGTTTTCATCCGCTTATCCCTTAAAATGCGCGAGTTCCCGCCCACGGCTGTTACAAGGCGCAACCTGAATTGAAGCTTGTCGGCCTTGCACCCTTCCTGCACTCCGATAAAACGGGCACGACCGAAATACAAAGAGAAAACAAATGAGCATAGCCCTCATCATCCTTGCCGCGGGCAAAGGCACACGGATGAATTCGGACCTGCCCAAGGTGCTGCACCCGATTGCGAACGCCCCGATGCTGATCCATGCGATGCAGGCGGGCCAAGCTTTGTCTCCGGAGAAAACACTGGTTGTGGCAGGCCATGGTGCCGAGCTTGTGGCCAAAGAAGTTTCTGATTTTGATCCTGACGCCGCAGTGGTTTTGCAGGAAGAGCAAAACGGCACAGCCCACGCAGTGGATATGTGCCGAGAGGTGCTCGCCGATTTTGATGGTGATGTGATTGTCCTCTTTGGAGACACCCCGTTTGTGCGCGCCGAAACCCTTGAGAAAATGGTCGCAGCAAAAGAGCAGCACGCGGTCGTGGTGCTTGGTTTTGACGCCGCAGATCCCGGAAAATACGGCCGCCTGATTATGAACGGCGATCAGCTTGAACGGATTGTCGAGTTTTCAGATGCTTCAGCGGATGAGCGGGCGGTCACCTTCTGCAATTCAGGCGTGATGCTGGTTGAGAGCAAAACGCTCTTTGATCTGATCAGCGCTATTTCGTCAGACAACGCGCAGGGTGAGTATTACCTCACTGACGTCGTGGGGCTGGCGCGCGAAAAAGGGCTGAACGTCACGGCTGTGTCCTGTGACGAGGCAGAGACACTGGGCATCAACTCCCGCGCGCACCTTGCCGAAGCCGAGGGCATTTTTCAGAAAAATGCCCGCGCCGAGCTGCTGGACCTTGGTGTCACTTTGCAACAGCCCGAGACCGTCATGCTGTCCTTTGACACTGTGATTGGCAGGGACACCGTGATTGAGCCCAACGTCTATTTCGGCCCCCATGTGACGGTGGAAAGCGGCACGCGCATCCGGGCGTTTTCTCACCTTGAGGGCTGCCATGTTTCCCGCGGTGCAACTGTCGGCCCCTACGCGCGCCTGCGCCCCGGAGCTGAGCTGTCTGAAAACGTGCACATTGGTAACTTTGTGGAAATCAAAAACGCCGAAGTTGGCGAAGGCACCAAGGTCAATCATCTGTCGTACATCGGCGACGCCACGCTGGGGAGCGGGACCAATATCGGCGCCGGCACAATCACCTGCAACTACGATGGGGTGATGAAACACCGCACCACCATCGGGAACCGCGTATTTATCGGCTCCAACACGATGCTGGTTGCGCCGGTCACTGTTGGTGATGAGGCGATGACGGGATCGGGGTCAGTGATCACAAAGAACGTTCCCGCCACGGATTTGGCCCTGTCGCGCGCCGACCAGGTCAACAAACCTGGCGTAGCGCGAAAATTGTTCGATTTATTAAAGAAAAAGAAACAAAAACAAATTTCGGAGACCAAATAATGTGTGGAATTGTTGGTGTCCTCGGAAACCACGAGGCAGCGCCCATCCTTGTTGAAGCGCTGAAACGGCTCGAATATCGCGGCTATGACAGCGCGGGCATTGCGACCGTCAATGACGGCACACTGGAACGCCGCCGCGCCGTGGGAAAGCTGGTAAATCTTTCCGATTTGCTGGTCCACGAGCCCCTCAGAGGCAAAGCCGGTATCGGCCACACCCGTTGGGCGACTCACGGTGCGCCTTCTGTCACCAACGCGCACCCGCACCGCGCTGGTCCTGTGGCCGTGGTCCACAATGGCATCATCGAAAACTTCCGCGAGTTGCGTGAAGAGTTGGCTGAAGACGGGTTTTCCTTCGTCACGGAGACCGACACCGAAACCGTCGCGCTTTTGACGCAAAGCTACATCAACTCTGGCATGCAGCCCGTTGATGCCGCACTCAAAACACTGTCACGTCTGGATGGTGCCTTTGCCCTCGCCTTTCTGTTTGAGGGGCAAGACGACCTGATCGTTGCGGCACGCAAAGGATCCCCTTTGGCCATTGGATACGGCAAGGGGGAGATGTATGTCGGTTCTGACGCAATTGCCCTTGCGCCACTAACCGATCAGATCACGTACCTTGAAGAAGGCGATAGCGCGGTCCTGACCCGAACATCTTTGGTGATCCGCGATGAGGCTGGCGAAATCGTTGAGCGTGAGCGCAAAACCATCAATGTTGACCAGGCTCAGGTCGACAAGGGTTTGCACAAACACTTCATGGCCAAGGAGATCGCAGAGCAGCCAACCGTACTTGGCCAAGCCATCGATCACTATTTGTCCAAAGACGGCAAGGCCGTTTCTCTCCCTGACGCTGGCCTGGACTTCACCAAAATTGACCGTTTGACCATGGTCGCCTGTGGCACGGCCTACTACGCCTGCCTGACTGCAAAGTACTGGTTTGAGCAGGTCGCAGGCATACCAGTCGAAGTCGATGTAGCCTCCGAATTCCGCTATCGCGAGCCTCCTGTCGCCGAGGGCACAGTTGCTTTGTTTGTGTCCCAGTCAGGCGAGACCGCAGACACGCTTGCTGCGCTGCGCTACTGCAACGGCAAAGCGGAGCAGATTGTGTCGGTTGTGAATGTCCCAGAGAGTTCGATTGCGCGGGAAAGCGATCTTGTGCTCCCTATTCTGGCCGGTGCCGAGATTGGCGTGGCCTCCACCAAGGCCTTCACTTGCCAATTGACCGTGCTTCTGATGCTTGCGCTGAAGGCAGCCCATGATCGGGATAAGCTGAGCGACGCCCAGCTGGCAGAGAATTTGACCGATCTGCGCGGCGTACCGGGCTTGATCAATCAGGCGCTTGGCGGTGAGGCACAGGTCGCTGCAGTGGCGCGCAAACTGGCGGAAGCACGTGACATTCTGTTCCTGGGTCGAGGCCGGATGTTCCCGCTCGCGCTGGAAGGCGCCCTCAAACTCAAGGAAATCAGCTACATCCACGCAGAAGCCTATGCCTCCGGCGAGCTGAAACATGGCCCAATCGCATTGATCGACAAACAAGTCCCCGTGGTGGTGCTCGCCCCACATGACGAGCTGTTTGATAAGTCGATCTCCAACATGCAGGAAGTCATGGCGCGTGCTGGAAAGGTGCTGCTGATCTCAGACTCCACTGGCATGAAAGAAGGCGCCGAGGGGGTTTGGGAAACACTGCAGATGCCGCAGGTTTCGCCTGTCTTGTCTCCCATTCTCTACGCGATCCCCGCGCAACTTCTCGCCTACCACACCGCGGTTGCAAAAGGCACTGACGTCGATCAGCCACGCAACCTCGCAAAATCTGTGACTGTGGAATGACACTCGAAGACGCCCTTGAACAACTGCACGCCCTTGTTGAGCCTGGGCGTGCTGACGGCATGAAAACCTACCACAAGCAGACACGGGACGTGCTGGGCATCTCAAACCCGGCTCTCAATGATCTTGCCAAAACCTGGCGACAGACGCTCTCGGTTGAAACCCGGGTGGCGTTGGCGCAGGCCCTTTGGGAAACCGATATTTTTGAGGCGCGTATCGTGGCTTCCAAAATGCTGACTCAAGCACGCCTGCGCCCTGATGAGGGTGCTTGGGCGCTCATATGCAGCTGGGTCGCGGATTTCGACAGTTGGGCCATTGCTGATCATGCCTGCATGGCAGGTCAACGCCGCCTCATCGCCGATCCATCACGCTTAGATGCCGTCGAAAGCTGGACCAAATCAGAGCATATGTGGACCCGGCGCGCGGCTTTGGTGATCACGCTGCCGTGGACCAAACAGAACAACCCAAAACCGGCTGAACTTGAGGCTCGGGACCGTATTTTGGGGTGGGCTGCGGAGTATGTCTCTGATGAAGAGTGGTTCATCCAGAAAGCCGTGGCTTGGTGGCTGCGCGACCTGTCAAAACACGATGAACCGCGTGTGCGTGCATTTCTGGAAAACCATGGCGAAAAAATGAAGCCATTTGCCAGAAAAGAAGCCAGCAAACACCTTGGCTGATTGGGCGCGCGCCAAAGTCGTATAGAAAATACATCTCTACAACTTTCGCCGCCCTTGCCCTGCCCGCGCCGCGTGACTACGTTCTCCCCATGACAGCTCCTTTGATTGATCCGTTCCACCGCGCCGTAAACTACCTGCGTGTGTCCGTGACCGACCGTTGCGATTTTCGCTGCGTCTATTGCATGGCGGAAAACATGACTTTTCTGCCGAAGAAAGAACTTCTGACGCTCGAAGAGCTTGATCGGATGTGCTCGACCTTCATTCGGCTGGGTGTTGAAAAGCTGCGGATTACCGGTGGCGAGCCACTGGTGCGTCGCGACATCATGACCTTCTTTAAAGGCATGAAGCGCCATCTGGACAGCGGGGCGCTCAAAGAATTGACGCTGACAACCAATGGCTCACAGCTCGAGCGCTTTGCCGAAGAGCTTTATGCCTGTGGCGTGCGTCGCGTGAATGTCTCTCTCGACACGATTGACGAGAACAAGTTCGCCGACATCACCCGCTGGGGCCGCCTGCAACAAGTGTTGCGTGGTCTGGACGCCGCACAAGATGCGGGCCTGCGCATCAAGATCAATGCCGTGGCACTCAAAGGCTTCAATGAGGATGAACTGTTCACGCTCGCAGAGTGGTGCGCCTCGCGCGACATGGACATGACCTGGATCGAAGTGATGCCTATGGGAGATCTGGGCAATGAAGATCGCCTTGATCAGTACTGGTCCCTCAAAGATCTGCGGGCGCGACTAGCCGAGCGCTATACGCTGACAGATCTGCCTGAGCGTACCGGCGGCCCTGCCCGCTATGTGCGACTGGAAGAGACCGGACAAAAAATCGGTTTCATCACGCCCATGACCCACAATTTCTGCGAAAGCTGCAATCGTGTGCGCCTGACCTGCACTGGACAGCTTTTCATGTGTCTGGGCCAAGAGGATATGGCTGACCTGCGTGCTCCGTTGCGTGGCAGTGAAAGCGATGCGGCCCTGGAAGATGCCATTCGTGCCGCAATTGCGCTCAAGCCAAAGGGGCATGACTTTGACTATTCCCGCCAACAGGTGGATGGTCAGATGTCACGCCATATGAGCCACACAGGCGGCTGATATTCGAAGCCTGTTTATCGGAGAAATCATCTTTCCTGAGGAGCCGCAACATGCGGCTCTTTTTATGCGCGAAACTGTGCTCTGTAGTTGCGGGGTGCGCAGCCCTGCTCCAGCTTAAAATCGCGGCTGAAATGGAACGGGTCGGGATAGCCGCAGCGCGCAGCGATTTGCGCCACACGTTCGTCGGTGCTGCGCAGCAGATACGCCGCCACCGCCATGCGCTCCCGCCGGAGCCATACAATCGGGCTCACCCCCGCTTCATCCCGAAAACGGCGAAAGAGCTGCGAATGGCTCAAACCGGTGATCTGCGCCATATCCGGAATACGCCAAGCCCGTTGCAAATCCCTACGAAGATGCGCCCTTAGCGCGGCCATTGGCGCATCTTTGGCCACTCCAGCCGCATTGCTGCGACGCTCAAACAGCTGCGCCAAAATTTGCGACACCGCGGCATTGATGGTGGCACTTTCCCCTTCTGCTTCTGCTGAAAGCTCACGCAGGATCTGCTCAAAGCTCCCAGCAAGGTGAGACAGATCCGACGCCACGGGATTTTGGGCAAACCCCAACCTTTCAAAGAGAGCATCCACCCCATGCCCCCGGATAGAGAGCCAAACATAGCGCCAGGGTGCCTGCGCTGCAGCTCCATGCGCATAGGCGCGCGCTGTATCAATCCAGGCAAGGCTCTCAGCTCCGGCGGCATGCCGCGTCTCGCCAATGTCCACGTGCCCAGTGCCCGAGAGCGTGTAGATCAGTACATGCTCATTGTAGTTTCTGCGCACCATACCGGTGTCGTGATGCGCCAAGGTGCGCCCGCCTACGGGCACATGGTAGGGCCAAACGGACTCGCCGCCCTGCCCTGTGGCAAAGTAAATCTTTGTATCTTCCGCAGCTGTCGTCATGGGGTTTTATATTTGAGAGTCCGGAACCTGCACCTCGATCCCTTGCATGTCTTCACCAATGACAACCTGACAGCTCAACCGGCTGGTGGGCTGCGGGTCGATGACAAAATCCAACATGTCCGCCTCATCAGACGCCGGTGCGGGCACGCGGCTAAACCAGTCCTCAGACAGAACGCAATGGCAGGTGCCGCACGCACAGGCACCTCCGCATTCTGCAGCAATGGCCGCAACACCTGCGCCAACCGCAGCCTGCATCAAGGTATCGCCAGCCTTGGCCATGGCCTCAATCCGGTTTCCGTTGGCTTCGACAAAGGTCACTTTGATCATTTGCTATTTCTTTCCGTTTCGCTCAGGCGCGCTGCCACGCCACACGCAACGCCTTGGGGCCACGCACGGACAAACCGCGTTTATATTCAGGGGTTTCCTCTGCCAAAGAGATCGAGGCAAAGCGGGTGTTCAATGTGGAGAATATGACGTCCATATCCAGTCGCGCCAAATGGTTGCCAAGACAGAAATGCCCCCCACCGCCAAAGGCCATGTGCCGGTTCGGGGTGCGCCCGACATCAAATTTGTCAGGGTTCTCAAACCGCGCAGGATCACGGTTCGCTGCGCCATAAAGCAGGCCGACCCGCGTTCCTGCCGGAAAGAGCTTGCCGCCAACTTCGGTCTCTTCTGTCGCGAAGCGGTGAAAGAAAGGCAGCGGAGACTCATAACGGAACATTTCCTGCACCGCTGTCTTCATCAGCGACGGATCTTCGCGCAGGCGGTCATGCTGCTCAGGATACCGCAGCAACGCGTGCATGCCGCTGCCCAGCACATCAATGGTGGAGCCATGCCCTGCCATCAGGATCAACATGGCGGTGGAGATCAGCTCATCTTGGCTGAGCCGTCCCCCGTCGCGGTGACCGATCAGGCGCGAGAGCAGATCATCCTGCGGCGCTCTTTCGCGCTCCGCCAATAGATCCAGAAGGTATTCGTAGAATTCCTTAGTCGCCTGTTCTGCCCGCGCCTTGTCCTCATCGCCGCGACCGGGATCAAAGAAGCGCACCACTTCCTCTGACCAATGGCGCAGCTGCGGGCAATCTTCGTCTGGCACACCAAGGATGCGGCCAATGATATGGCCGGGGACGTGGGCGGCGAAATCGCCGACAAAATCCACCTCGTCCTGATCGCTCAGGCCGTCGAGCAAACGGTCGACAAAACTTTGGATCACCTCGCGTTGCCGCGCGATCATCGCAGGGGTGAACTCACGAAACACCACCTTGCGCAACCGATCATGGGTTGCGCCTTCGCTTTCCAACAGGTTCACCTGCACAAAACGCTCATGATGCGGCATGTCGTGGAAATTGATCGCCCGTTGCTGGGCCAGACGCGCCTCCTCAGAGACAAAGGCTTCGTTGTTGCGCAGCATAGTTTTGTTGAGCGCCACAGCCTCCACGTCTGCCATACGCGTAAACATCCAGGTGTCGATTTCCTCATAATAATAAGGTCCATCCAATGCGCGCAGAGCCGCATAAGTCGAATACGGATCCGCCGCGAACTCGGCTCCATGCGGATCAAGTAAAACCGTGGCTGGGGTGTCTTGCGTCATGGCGACCTCATTTGCTACGCGGGCGGACAATACTTAGAGCCACGGTGAAATAGAATGTAAAATCCTCCAAATCACCTAGACAATAGTCGCACCCGCCTACCTCCGCGCACGCAGCAGGCGCGCCACCAAAGGCGCTCCAAGGATCACAACAACTATTCGGGTCAGGTGGTGCGCGATGACAAATCCCAGATCCGCGCCTGTCACGATGGCCAAGATGGTCATTTCCGCCTGTCCTCCGGGGGCAAAGGCCAAAAAGGCTTCCATGGACGGAGCCAATCCCAACAGCGTCACCAGTTCGGCAAAACACGCTGCGAGCACCGCAAGCATGCACATAAACGCCAGCCCAGACAGCACAACGGAGCGCAGCTCGCGCAGGGTCACCCCCACGTAGTGGACGCCGATCACCACCCCGATGAAGAACTGCGCAACAAGGATCGCCTCTGCCGGGGGCCGGGAATGGATAAAGCCGCCAAGCGTCAACGCGGCAGAGACAATCAATGGCCCCAGAATACTCGCGCCAAAGAGTCCGATACGCTCTCCACCTTTCCAACCAACAACTGCCGCGCCAACCATCAGCGCCATCTCTCCGAGCGGCAGATCTGCAGCCGGCTGACCAATGGGGTTGGAGAGCCCAACCCCATAAATGGAGATCAACAGGATCGGAGCCACAGTCACGATCACAAGAACACGGGTCGCATGGATCAGGGACAAAATACGCGCATTCCCGCCCGCTTCTTTGCCAAACAGGATCATATCCTGAAGCCCGCCGGGCATCGCCGCGTAGTAAGCCGTGACAGCGTCAAATCCACAGATCTTGCGAAAGAAAGGCACCCCGACAAGCCCGATCACAGCAATATAGAGCGGAACCAGCGCGATGCTGGCCGCCATATTCGGGATCTCGGCCATCACCTCGGGTGTCACTGACGTGCCAACAGCCACGCCAAGGATTGTGCGCGCCGCCGCCGTGACTTGGCCAAATCCAGCCAGCTTGGCCCCGGAAAGGGCGGCCACCAAACAAGCGGCCATTGGTCCAAACAGAAACGGCAGAGGCAGGCCAACGGCCCAGAACGCAACAGTACCAAATGCGGCCACCGCAAAGGTGAACGCGCGAATACGCAAAAGAGACACGGGTATTCCCATCGTGATTGACGATATGCATCCTTTTGTATACATTTGGACACAATAATTCAAGGCAACGCTGGTGGACCAAAATGGATGGCACCTCCTCTCAAGATGGGCTTCAAGGCAACGCGGCCTACAGCGCCTTGTTGCAGGAAATTCGCGAGGGGCGTCTTTCGCCAGGTGATCGCCTGCGGGAAACTGATCTTGCCACCCGCTTCAGCATCAGCCGCACACCGGTGAGGGAGGCCATTCGCCAATTGGAGGCGGATGGGCTGGTGACGCACCTGCCCCGTGTTGGGGCAACCGTCCGGCGCTTGGACTACTCTGAAGTCATGGAGCTCTATGAAATGCGGGTTGTGCTGGAATGCACGGCCGCGCGCATGGCTGCCCGCGCCGCCTCTGACGTGGAAATCGCCGAACTTGGAGCGATCAGCGACGCTCTTTCGCAAAGTGGCGCAGGCACTGAAGCATCGCGCCTCAACCGCCAATTTCACTTGGCGCTTTTAAACGCGGCGAAGAACCGTTTTCTCACCAAGTCCATGCTCAGCCTGCAAAAGGCCATGCTGATATTGGGTCGAACCACGTTGGCCGATGCAGAACGCTACGAAAATGCGCTTGCGGAACATCAGGCGATTCTTGATGCGCTCGTCACACGCGATGGCGACGCTGCCGAAGCGGCTATGCGGGCACATATCATCGCTGGGCAACGCGCGCGCATCCGCGCCCTGCGCGTCGATTTCGACGACCCCAACACGCTTTAAGCGCCCTCAAAGACCCCTTCAAATTCGCAGCCCCTCTGTGCGCGTGTGTGCAGATGAAAGCCCTCCAAGGCGGCTTACCTTTTGTCACGAAAGGAGGACGCCATGACTGAATTGTCCCACATCCGAACAACGCCGATGCCTGATGACATGCGGCGCCTGCTCAACGCCTATCCGCGTGAAGCCTGGGAGGCCCACCCCAACTTTAAGGATGCCACCCGACGATGGCTCGCCGCACACCAGATGTTTCGCCAGCTCGGCGAGCTTATCCGCGCTGACGCAGAGCTCTATCTCGACGGCCAGCGTGAAACGCAGGAGTATGCCGGACGCTTGGCTTATTATGGCAATGCTTTGGTGCGCAACTTGCATGGCCACCACGGCTGGGAAGACCATCGCTACTTCCCCGAACTTTCCGAAGCGGACCCGAGCTTTGATGCTGGACTTGAGATTTTGGAGAAGGACCACCACGACCTCGATCAGGTTCTGGACGGTTTCACAAAATCCGCAAACCGCACCATCAAGCTCAGCCAGCTCGATGAGACCGCGATGTATGAGGAGGCAGGGGCTGTGCACGCGCATGCTGAAACCATTGAGGCCTTTCTTGCGCGTCACCTTGCTGATGAGGAAGATCTCGCCGTGCCCATCATTTTGCACCACAAACTGCGTGGATAGGGCAAAGTAACAACCATGGGCGCCGCCTTTAGCGGCGCCCTCATATGCAAACAAGGTGGCACAATGACTGGCAAGAGCATCACGACCGAAGAAGATCAGAAGAACGCAACCGCTCGCCGCGCGTCCGGTGAATTTGTGCGCGGCCTCAGCGGATTTCGCCATTGGCTTGATCCTGACGGTGACTTCCCACCCGAAGCTGACCGCTACCACCTCTATGTTGCGTTCAATTGTCCGTGGTGCCACCGCGTAACCCTCGCCCGCAACATCCTCGGCCTGCAGGACACACTTTCGATGAGTGTCGCCTTCCCAACCCGAACCGGGGACTCTGATCCAGCTGGCCCCAATCTGTGGGAGTTCAATCCTGATCGCATCTCCCCGATCACAGGCGCGCCACTTCCTGAATGCACCGCTGACACAGGCAGTATGCGAAACTTTCGTCTCGCCGCCGAGATCTATGCCGCTGAAGGGGCAAGCGAAAAAAGCGTGCCAATCCTCTATGACAAACGCACCGAGCGCATTGTCTCCAATGAAAGCGCCGAGATCATTCGGATGCTCAACGCTCATGCCGCGGCCCTCGGCAGCAAAGTCCCCACCGCCCAAAGGCCGGATCTATATCCTGAAAGCACAAAGCTGCGCACGGAGATCGAGACACTCAACACCCTGACGTACACAGCCATCAACAACGGCGCTTACAAAGCGGGGTTCTCTTCGCGCCAAGACGTCTATGAAGAAGCATACACCGCCTATTTCTCCGCCCTTCAAAGTCTCGAAGATCACCTGTCGGCAGACAATCGGCCTTTCCTGATGGGAGAGCATTTCACCGAAGCAGACCTGCGCCTGTTTCCAACGCTCTACCGCCACGATCCTGTCTATTACATCCGCATGAAACTCAACCGCGCGAAGATCCTAGACTATCCGCACCTCTGGCGCTGGCTGTGCCGGGTCTACGCCCTGCCCGGCGTTGCAGACAGCAGCTCACTTATCCATTGCCGCCAAGGGTATTTTGGCCGGTCCTGGAACAATGTCATCCCGCTTGGCCCGGACAAGCCGATGACTTACCCGGAAGCCTATCTTCACCCTGAACTCGCGCGAGATGAGAGGTAACCTGCCGCCCTCAGCACCACAACGATCGTCCTGGCTTTAAAGAAATACACACCAATTTTGGTCAAATTGTCTTTGGATCCCCGGCGCAGACCGCTGCGCGCCAAGCAGAAGGCCTGCCATGACGTTCAAACTCTTCTTGCCTGCTGTGCTGGCACTGATCGCAGTTTGCGGTGTTATGTGGCTGCCCGCGTCAGCGCGCGCACCGGAGAACCTGCCCGTCATTTTTTTGGCGATACTCGTGCACGTTCCAGTGCTGCTTCCGGTCTCCCAACACGGCAGGTTGATCACCAGTAAATCGAAGGTTCTCAACACCTATCCGGAAATACTACTGCCACCCCTTCTCGCAGTTTGCTGGGCTTTTCTGGGTGTGACCTTTGGCTTTTCAGCAAGCTTCGTCTTGGCGGGCGTAGCAACAATTGCGGCAATCTGCATTTGCTACCTCGCCGTGCGCCGCTGCGACCGACACACCAAACACCTGCAAGCGCAGGTTTGCCACTCGGAGTCTCTACCATCCCCCTACATCGCTGATCTCAGCAAGCGATACCTCTACCTGCTGCGCTGCGCCATGGCCGCTTTGTCTTTAGCCGCTCTGATGGTGCACGTCGCTGGCTGTGACCTGCCTTACACATGGGCGCTTCTACCAGGTCTCGCAGGCACTGCTGCGGTCTTCCTGACGGCACTTACCAAACGCGTAGATCGCGCCAACCATGCGATGTTTGCAAAGGAAATATCTGGCCTCCTGTCCCGCCAGCTGCAAGCCGCACCAGCATCGGTGGCAATCTATCACGCAGGCACTGGCCGGGCCCATTTGAACGCTACCAAATCACTCTGCGCAAAACTCGATGACCTTGGGCGTGCATATGTTCTGATTGTCCGAGAGCAAACCGCATTTGAAGAGCTGCGCAAACTGGATCCACAGCACCTTTGGCACGCTGAAAAACTCTCAGCCCTGCATCATTGCGCGCAACCCGACCTCCAGACGATCCTCTATGCCAATGACCACCCCAAAAACAGCCATTTCACGCGCTACACACGGTTTGAGCACGCCCTGGTGACGGAGTTCTCTACGCTGAAAACCGCAGAGCAGCTGCCCAAAAACACAGCGCTTTATGCCAAGATTATCGCGCGCAGCGCAGCACAAGCCGCAAAATGGCGCGCCTCCGCCTTTGGCGATATTGCAACGCGGATTGTGACCAACCACCCCGCATTCCATGGTGTCCCACCCTACGGCGAGCCCCAACCTGAGCAGGCAGCCTGACCATGGCTCTCATAGTGCACGCGCTGATGGCTGCGCTGATCATAGCGGCTGAAGTCTGGTCGCAAAAACGGTTGGCTCGCATCAAAGCAAGATCTACGGTTTGCTCTTTACCGGCGACCGAGCATCAAATTTCGTCATCGCTTAAACTGGCAGGCCGCAGCCTAGCTCCAGCCGCCTTACTCATTTTGACCATCGGAATGATCAGCGGCTTTGCTGCATGGCTCATCGTGGTCGCAGCGTCTCTCTGCTTAGCCGGCCGTCTGGGCGTGATCCAGTTTGCAACCGCTGAGGCCAAACGCTGTCAGTTGCCTCGCTACATGCAAGCCCTCCGACATACAAAAATTCGGCGCGCACGCATGGCACTTTATTTTTCGGAGCCGAGACTGGCAACGCCCTATCAAGTCACCATGTGGCTGAAACCATTGCTTTATTTGAATGAGCCTTTCGTCATCCTTCTAAAGGAACGAAAGCACCTCCATCACTTCCCCCAGTCCGATCTCTTTGAAATCTTAGTGGTGGAAGACTTCCCCAGCCAAACCGCCTTTCTGCCATCCAACATCGAAGTCCTGTTCTACGTCAACAACAGCATGTCCAATCTCCCTGTGATCGCGGCCAATCCAAAGGTCACCCATGTACAGCTGCTGCATGGCGACAGCGATAAACCTCCCAGCTATAATCCAATGTCGGTGATCTATGATTATCTGTTCGTGGCGGGTGAAATGGCCATTGATCGATATGCCCGGCATGGCGTTCACATCCCCCGTGAAAAGTTTCGCATCGTGGGACGCCCGCAAATCACTCTGCCGAAACAGACCAGCCCGAAAGACCCAACGCGCAAGACCATCCTCTATATGACCACTTGGGAAGGTATGTTTGAGGACAGTAATTTTTGTTCTCTCTCCCAAGTCCATGACATTTTGCATCAGATCTTCCACTCTGGCCTCAAGGTGGATGTCATTTTCAAACCCCATCCGCTGACCTTTAATGATGCCAAATGGCCAGAGGTCTCCGCCCGCATCGCGCAAACTGCCCAAAACCTCCCTGAAGGTGTTGCCTACCGCATGACGCACCCAGAGGAAGATCCAATGACGCTCTATGCTGAAGCCGATCTACTGATCAGCGACATATCATCAACGGTCATCGATTTTCTGGCGACAGAAAAACCCTTTATCGTGACCAATCCACGCGGCTACACGACAAAACAGCTTGAGGCTTATCCAAGCGTTTCAGCAGGCTATCTAGCGTCAACTGATGCGCGAAACCTTCATGAGCTACTCAATGAGTGTTTCGGCAATGACTCCTTGGCCAAGAACCGGCGACCCATGAAAGAGTATGCGCTCGGGAACGCTGCTCACTCCAATAGCGCGCCGTTCAAAATGGCGTGCGAAGAAGTTCTCGGCATGAAAGCAGCCGACTTCAGCTAACAAAGCCGCAACAGCAGTTCCCTCATGTCCCGGTCGCCAAAATCCGGTTTCTAGTTTTGGCGTTTGTTGCTTTCACAGTGCTTCCACCGGTGACGGTGCAAACTCAGAAGACCGCCCAAAGGCGACTTGTGGTGCTATGTGGAGTTATCTGACGAGTGTGGTTGCTTTTTAGCACTGCCTATTTTAAGCGCTCATGCTTCGCGAGCCTCAAAGCGTCTCAGATGTCTTATTTTCTTGGTTTTGATTTTGGTTGCCGAAGCACGGAACCGCGGATATCGAACCATACTGCGCTGTAGCGTCTAGACTCTTCAATAACCTGCGGCCCTGGGAAAAAGAGCGGAAACTGGAAGCAGCAGTACGCCACGCCTGCAGCGCACTACAGTTATGCAGGGCAAATCGCCCTATGATCACCCCCGCAACATCACAGCGCGAAGTCTTCGTGCTAGAAAGTCCGCCGCCAGTCAAAGCTCAGTGCGGTTCTGCCTTCACTAGACCGACGCAGCTCGGAGCGGAGTTGGCCGATCGTGAGGCCAACCATGGCCTCTCCTTCGACCCATGAGCGGCCTCTGGCTTCGCTGGTGAAACCGTCGACGAGAATATCCGTGCCATTGTTGTTAACGGATCCGACATTGAACCCGTAGTCGAGGATCATGCCGTTTTTCAGCTCTGTTGCTTTCACAAACTCAGCGGAGACATAGTGCGCGACAGAAGAACCGAAACTCTGGGTCGTCGAGGTAAATGCATAGTCCTGAGACGCTTGCACAATCGCTGCGTAGCGAAGCGAAATGGTCTCGCCAAAGTTGAGCTTGTTGTGAAACCGCAGAGCTGGGGAGATATAGCCAGCCAGATAGTTCTCTTCTGCACTGTCCAAACCTGTAGCTGCAACGGCGGTGTCATTGATGGTACGCTCAGAATTCAGATGCATCACACCGAAATCAAGGCTCCAGCCGATCCCGGATGCGTTTGTCTGAGCGATGCCCGCGATCACACCGTAGCCGGTGCTGTCAAAACCAACGTCCGCGTCGCTTTCGATATCCGACGCCGTGACGCCCAAATAGTAGTCCAAACCGTTGCTCAGTTGGCCACCTTGCTGAACGCCAACACCGTTTCCGCGGAAATCGTGGTAGAATTCTGTTGCGGAACCGTCGGTATGATAGCCAAAGGCACTAAACCATTTCCCATTGTCAGGGGAGCTTTCGGAGCTGATGCTGCCGCGCCCAGCGGACACCCCTCCATGCTGCAATCCTTCCAGCAGCCCCACAAGATTGCGGGTGGTCGCATTTTTCAGGCTCAGATCGACAACATTCAGATAGTCACCGTCGATCACGTAAACACCGTTTTCCACGTCAATCGAGGCCAGATCACCCGGTTGGTTTCCGGGGGTACTTACGAAGCCTGTGCTGGAGAACCCGCCAAATTGGTAGCGGCCAGACACCCCTGTGCCGAAGTGTAAATGCGCCTCTTCGATCCTTCCATTAAAATAGGTGGAGCCGCTGATCACCGATCCATCATGAAAATAGATGTCTGACCGACCATCGTTTACCAATTCGAGCGCGACACCGCCTCCCAGCGCCAAAATCCTGCCTGAGTTGTGCAGTGTCAGCCCATCCGCAGCATCAACCACTTCGATGAGACCCTGATTGTTTGTCGGTGTGCCCACGCGGGTAAGCGTGCCGCCGTTGACCACAGCAACTTCATCGAAATCTCTGAGGTACACGGTCGCATCGACGGCACCGTTTGTGAGCGTTCCGGCGTTATAGACATAGGCTGAGCTGCCAGCGCTGTTGTCGCCGTCCAAGTCCAGGACGTTCCTCGCAGAAGAGGTCTCATCGTTGCGAATGGTGCCAAAGTTGCGCACGACAACCGAGGGGCTGTTGAACACATCGATGGGATAGGTCCGGGCAGAGATTGTGCCGTAGTTTGTGATATCGACAGAGTCGTCGTTCTGGACATCGATCGCATCTGCATTGCTTCTGATCGTGCCGTGGTTGACGATTGTGATGGTGATGTCGTCACCATTGGGATCAACGGCGTTCACGTCGCTGGAGACCAACCCTCGGTTGATAATGATGTTATTGTCTCCAGTCGTGACAATCGCTGAACTTCCGGCGGTTACAATGGAAGCCCCGTCATCAATTGTAAGGATGTCATCGCCATCAATGGTATTACCGCCATTGGTGACGGTGGTTGACCCGGTGACGGTAAACTCGTCTGCAAACCCTGGAAAGGCCACTCCGGAGAGAGCCACTGACATTACACTTGCCGCAATACGCATTCTGTTCCCCATGTTGTGCCCCTAGAGACACATCTAAATTTCAAATCACACGCCAAGACTGGCAGGCGATTAGTCTCTTCGTTCAGTGGATCGCTCCAGGAATGTCTGCCACGGCCCCAACATGCCATCCATTTTGCCTGCCATTTCAACAGCATCCAAAGGCGAGCCACCGCATCCGACCGGTTCATCAGCTTCCCGATGGAGTCGTCAGACAAACTGGTCGAGATCGCCATGAATTTCCTCAAGTTGTGTTAAACGTTTTCGTCCCTGCGCCCCCGCACGATCCAAGACGGACATGCTAAAAAAGTGCAGAAGCGACATGACTCCCTGGTAACGATCCAACACCTCCCGACCGCGCACATCGCAGCGGTGCGTCCATGTCGGTGAGCCAGTGGCGCGAGAGGTTGGATCCGTAATCAAAAAACTGCGCACCTTATTGCGCTCTGACCAGTTTAAAACGGTATCAATAAGGGGTGTGCGCCGGCGCAATCCCATCACGACCAGCAGATCTTTTTTTCCAATGTCGGCCAAAGACTCCCCAAGTGTCTCACCCGCCTTTGGTAGCAAGTGCACGTCTGGCCTTGCCTGAATCAATTGCCAGCGAAAGTAGCCCGCTAGGAATTGATTGCTGCGGTAACCAATGATCCAAACTTTAGGCGCTTGGATCAAAGCGTCGCTGATCTCAGTTGCATCCTCTTCCGTCAGGTCACCAAATGCGTCGTGTATACAGCCTATGTCCTGATCAATTTGGCTGCGCAACCGGCTTGCGAAATCCCCATCTTCATCTTGCCGTCGTGCCAGTGAGACGGGCGATCCCCACGCCTGAGAATCACGTACGTCACGCCGGGCACTTTCGTAATTTTCATACCCAAGGCGCTGAATCAAACGCGTGATCGCCGCTTTGGAACCGCCAGCGCGTTCCGCCAATTCGGTTGCTGAATAGGTTGCGATATCACCTGGGGTATCCAGAATAATATCAGCAATCTTCTGTTCGCTGCCTGGAAGCTCCGAGTATTTTTCGCGCAAGCGTTTTAGAAAGCTAAGCTTTTTACTTTGTTGTGTTTTTTGCGTGTCGCGCTCTGGGGGCTGCGATGTGTCTTTTGAACTTCTCAACGGCATCCTCCTTCATTTTAGCGCTCATGCAAAATCAAGACGGGAGCGAGCAATGGCTAAGCAGAGGCGCTCCGATCTGGCTAGATCTGAAACATGAATTTTACCCTAACTGCAAGGCTGAAATTTTTAGATCGATCACTTTATCAAACGGCCGTTGCCGTTTTGAAGGGGTGCGCTGAAATGATGCACAGCCGCTGGAGTGGTTTGAACCAAAAGTTATGGTTAGGAAGCGGAGGATCGAAGAGGGACATCATGCGCCACTAGCCGGATTGACTGTCACAACGTTGCGACAGGTTAAGTTGCCTCGCCACCAGGGAACCGGACGCTTTTCAGATGCTGCGTTCTTGTCGGTATTTCATGTATACCGCCTGGCTCCGCAAAGAAGCTCCAACAAGTTAGCAATGCCATCCATCAGGTCATAGGAACAGTCTACATGTGCTCGCGCACGGCATAGACCCCCATGAGGGAAATCATCCAAACCGCAAGGGCAATTGCAAAGGTTGAGGCTGTCAGCACGATCGGTTTGGGGAAAATGCTCTCTCCGGGCACTTTGGGCGGCACGATGACTGAGAGATAAACTTGCTAGCGCCGCAGCTCGGCCCTGGCCGCTTCCAGCGAGGCCCGCGTGCTTATCCACCCCCTTATCACCTTGCTCTTAGCCGAGAACTATCCACGTCGGCCCGCATTGAGGTGCACAAACAGAATGAAACCATCGCAAAATACATCGAGCAGGACCCTTTGGACGACAGGAACGCCGTACGAGCAAAGGTAAAGAACGCAATGTCGGTGTCGCTTTTCCCCGTGTTAAATGAAGATGACATCGAAGCTCTGGAAGAGCTGTTCAATAAGGAAGCTGCCTCTGATTGAAACCACATTCGAAATGTGTAAAAGACCTGCATCCATTGGAATTTGGCAATCGTAGCTCAAGCAGCAAACGTCTGCTCCCGAGCTCGGCTGGACGCCGTTTCTGGACGCCTGCTCGTAACGACGCACTGCCACACCGCTTTCCTGCGCCATTTGCTTCCACAAAGCTTCCACTGCGGTGGGGCGCATGCAGGCGCAAGTTGAGGCAGTCAGCATATCATACTGATAAATTATAGATTTTTGGTTGCGGGAGTAGGATTTGAACCTACGACCTTCAGGTTATGAGCCTGACGAGCTACCGGGCTGCTCCATCCCGCGACGCTTTTGATCTTGGGCCATTTTTGGCTTTGAGATCTGTCGCCCTTCAGGACGTTTTTGTTGTTCTGAAGGTATTCTTTGTATCGTTTTGAGAGATGTTTTTTTTGAGCTATTTTCTAGGTTTGGCGATGACCTACTCTCCCACAGCTTAAGCAGCAGTACCATCGGCGCTACGGTGCTTAACGGCCGGGTTCGGGATGGGACCGGGTGTTTCACTCGCGCTATGATCACCAAACCGAGGAAATAGCTCGGTTTATGTGTTGTCCAAGTCAGTATACTGATTGTTGTGTATGCTTTTGTGTCCGTAAAAGTCTTTCTTTTACTGGATCAAATCAAGCCTATCGGACCATTAGTACCGGTCAACTGAATGCATTGCTGCACTTACATCTCCGGCCTATCGACGAGGTGGTCTACCTCGGTCCTCAGGGATACCTTGTTTTGAGGGGGGCTTCCCGCTTAGATGCCTTCAGCGGTTATCCTGTCCGATCATAGCTACCCTGCACTGCTGCTGGCGCAACAACAGGTCCACCAGTGGATCGTTCACCCCGGTCCTCTCGTACTAGGGGCAACTCCTCTCAAGTATCCTACACCCACGGCAGATAGGGACCGAACTGTCTCACGACGTTCTAAACCCAGCTCACGTACCTCTTTAAACGGCGAACAGCCGTACCCTTGGGACCTGCTCCAGCCCCAGGATGAGATGAGCCGACATCGAGGTGCCAAACACTGCCGTCGATATGGACTCTTGGGCAGTATCAGCCTGTTATCCCCGGCGTACCTTTTATCCGTTGAGCGATGGCCCTTCCACTCGGGACCACCGGATCACTATGGCCGTCTTTCGACTCTGCTCGACTTGTCAGTCTCGCAGTCAGGCTGGCTTCTGCCATTGCACTCAACGAGCGATTTCCGACCGCTCTGAGCCAACCTTCGCGCGCCTCCGTTACGCTTTAGGAGGCGACCGCCCCAGTCAAACTACCCGCCACACAGGGTCCCGGATCCGGATAACGGACCGCGGTTAGACATCAAGCAATGCAAGGGTGGTATCTCAAGGGAGGCTCCACCAAAACTGGCGTTCTGGTTTCAAAGCCCACCACCTATCCTGCACATGCATGGCCTGATGCCAGTGTGAAGCTGTAGTAAAGGTGCACGGGGTCTTTCCGTCTAACCGCGGGAAGCCTGCATCTTGACAGGCAATTCAATTTCGCTGAGTCGATGTTGGAGACAGCGGGGAAGTCGTTACGCCATTCGTGCAGGTCGGAACTTACCCGACAAGGAATTTCGCTACCTTAGGACCGTTATAGTTACGGCCGCCGTTTACCTGGGCTTCAATTCGGAGCTCTCACCCCTCCTTTTAACCTTCAGGCACCGGGCAGGCGTCAGACCCTATACGTCGTCTTGCGACTTCGCAGAGCCCTGTGTTTTTAGTAAACAGTCGCCACCCCCTGGTTTGTGCCCCCAGCCAATACTTGCGTAGAAACTGGGCCTCCTTCTCGCGAACTTACGGAGGTATTTTGCCGAGTTCCTTCAACATCGTTCTCTCAAGCGCCTTGGTATGCTCTACCAGTCCACCTGTGTTGGTTTAGGGTACGGTCTCATGGAGGGCTATTTCCAGGAACCAATCAGCGGCCCGCCCAATCCGATAAGGGCGAACAACCTTCATGATCCGTCACATCCTCCTGGCCTAGGAATATTAACCTAGTTCCCATCGGCTACGCCTTTCGGCCTCGCCTTAGGGGCCGGCTTACCCTGCTCAGATTAGCTTTAAGCAGGAACCCTTGGACTTTCGGCGAGAGTGTCTCTCACACTCTTTGTCGCTACTCATGTCATCATTCTCACTAGTGATCTCTCCACCGGATGGCTCACGCCCCGGCTTCATCGAAAGCTCCATATCCTGCGCTATATCCCGGAGGATATAGAAGAGGATTGGAACTATGTCACACTACGCTCTGCTACCGATGCTTACGCATCCCTAGACTTCGGCTCATGGCTTGAGCCCCGTTACATCTTCGCCGCAGGACAACTTATTTAGACCAGTGAGCTGTTACGCTATCTTTAAAGGATGGCTGCTTCTAAGCCAACCTCCTGGTTGTTTTGGTCGTCCCACCTGCTTTCCCACTTAGCCATGAATTAGGGGCCTTAGTCGTAGGTCAGGGTTGTTTCCCTCTCCACTACGGACGTTAGCATCCGCAGTGTGTCTGCCATCTAGTACTCCCGGGTATTCGGAGTTTGGTTAGGATCAGTAAGCCTGTGGGGCCCCATTACCCATCCAGTGCTCTACCCCCCGGGGTATTCGGATGACGCTCTACCTAAATAGATTTCGCAGAGAACCAGCTATCTCCGAGTTTGATTGGCCTTTCACCCCTAGGCACAGCTCATCCCGATCTTTTTCAACAGATGTGGGTTCGGTCCTCCAGTGCGTGTTACCGCACCTTCAACCTGGCCATGCCTAGATCACTCGGTTTCGGGTCTGATCCATCTAACTCATGCGCCCTATTAAGACTCGCTTTCGCTGCGCCTACACCTAACGGCTTAAGCTTGCTAGATAGACCAAGTCGATGACCCATTATACAAAAGGTACGCTGTCAGCCCTCAAGGGGCCTCCAACTGATTGTAGGCGTTCGGTTTCAGGTACTGTTTCACTCCCCTCGTCGGGGTGCTTTTCACCTTTCCCTCACGGTACTGGTTCGCTATCGGTCAGTAAGGAGTACTTAGCCTTCGAAGGTGGTCCTCCGATCTTCAGACAGGATTTCACGTGTCCCGCCCTACTTAATACATCCTTCAGAGCTTCCTATACGGGGCTGTCACCCACTATGGCCCGTCTTCCCAAACGGTTCTAGTCACTCATCAGGCTTGGCTGGTCCGCGTTCGCTCGCCACTACTAGCGGAGTATCAATTGATTTCCTTTCCTCCGGGTACTTAGATGTTTCAGTTCCCCGGGTTTGCTCTTAAGACCCTATGTATTCAGGTCAAAAGTACCTGGTTAAGAACATTATAAATTACCGAGGTAATTATAATGAACTTTCAGGTGGGTTCCCCCATTCAGAGATCCATGGATCAAAGCTTATTCTCAGCTCCCCATGGCTTATCGCAGAGTATCACGTCTTTCATCGCCTCTTACTGCCAAGGCATCCACCAAACGCCCTTCTCGCGCTTGATTTGATCCAGAAAGAGAAAGACTTGCGTCCTTCGTGATC
>NZ_CBDDGH010000006.1:0-532500 GCF_965227725.1 Shimia sp.
CAATGCTACCAGTTTCAAGCGAAACAGCTTCACCAAAGAAGCCCTCGTTGTCTGCACCGCTTATGTTGATGTCTTCTAGCTGAATGTCCTGTGCAGCAGCCGGCAAAGCAGCAACCAATGCGCACAGGGACACAGTCGTACGCCGCAACAGCATGTCCCATTCCTTTTTTTGAATTTCTTAGAGCGCTGCCTGGCGTAGTGCTTGGAGGACTCAAAGACGCTCCCGCATAGGTTTAAGCCCTGATACGGTCAATTTGTTAACCAACGGGAAAGCACAAAATGTTGCATCAAGAACACATCTTTCTTTTGGAGCCCTGTCCAAAATAATCTAAGTATATGAAAATAAATATTTTCAACGTTCCTCGCCAGAAACCAAACTACAAGTCTTGCCACTCCATTTCTTCAAATGCTTCTCGAAATGCAAATCGCTTGAGGTGAGAATCCATCACTGAGCGCCCCTTTGATAGCGCTTCTTCAGTCTCACCGCTCAAGCTGACGTCGAGTGAGGTTTCGTTGGCTGAAATCGTTGCTTGCCCAAAAGGAAAAGAAACACAGCAGCACGTTTCACTAAAACTGACCTCCACTTTATGCGCAAAATGCTTGCCCAATTGCTGAAGGTATTTTCTCGCATGAAGGGTCTCAAAGCGCCCGTTCTGTTTTCTCATGAGTTCTCATCAATGATTTTTGATTTTCAAAGGCTGGGAGAATGCAAGTGATGTTCACTTCCCCCAGCGTTCGATATGGGTCCTCAGAACCGCAGGCGTGCAGTGAAAGAAACTGTACGGCTCGGCTCGTTCAGAGGGATAACTCGCGAGGAGTCGATCCCATCGGAGCTGCGGCTGGCATAGGTTTCGTCAAACAGGTTGTTGATCCCCAAGCGTAATTCCAAATTCTCAGCTGCGGGAGGCGTATAGGTCGCATAGACATTGAAGACCTCATAGCCGGGCAATGTGGTGTCCGTATCGGTGTTTTTGAGAGCAATTTCGGCAGTGCCACCGACACGCCATTGGTCGTCGATCTGCCATCCTCCTTCCAGCGCCACAATATGCCCCATCGGGCGGCCGAGATAGTAAGCCGTGGAGCCCACGGCCTCCCCATCAAGCTCAACATCAGCGTAGGTCCAATTTGCCCGCACAAAGCCCGCATACCAGCTGTACTCTGCGGAAGCGTCGATGCCCTGACTTGTCAAATCTGCGGTTGCACCACGAGCTCCGCCACTTGGTAGGACAGCCGCGATGTCACTGACATCCGTGTGAAACAGCGCCGCGCCGAATTTCCAGCCACCATAATCGTACCGAAGGCCAATCCGTGCCGCTTCTGCTCGGGACGTTGTGAAACCAGCGTAGTTCCAAGCGCTCCCGAAATTGACAAGCGCCGCCTCGCCCAGCTCATAGCCGCCCCAGGTTGAGGCGAGGCCCGCATTCAAGCTCCATCTATCTGATAGAATGACATCCAAGGCACCGTTGACACTGATACCTTCGTCAGAAAAGTCTGACCCGTCTGCGCCGGTAAACGACTGGCTGTCCAATCTTGCGCCATAGCTCACAGACACCCGATCAGAGATATCTTGGCGAGCCTGGGCAAAAATACCGACATTGCTCAGTTCTTCGCGACCGGAACTTGCAAAAGGCCCGGGCCCGCGCCCCTCTCCTTCTGCGGTTTCATCAAAGAAATCGATGCCTGCGGTCAAGGTGCCGCCCGAAATGGCGAAGCTGTTTTTGATGGTACCGCTCAAGCTCTCGTTGACGCCGTAAACACCAATGGCATCAATCTCTTGTTCGTTATAGCTGATTTGGACCAACGGATCCCAAATGCCCTGTGGCTGGGTGTTGGTGTAGGTAAACGTATAAGAGGTTCGGCGGGACAGACCTTCGGCCAAAACGCTCGGCCCTGATGTGATGCCTGCAAAATCAGGACGTGTGAACAGAATGCCACCCGGCCCTGCTTGCGATGTCCGCAGCCCCGTATCTTCGGTTTGCGATCCGGCAAACTCAAACCTATGGCCGTTCTGGCTTTCATACGCAAATTTGCCCACATAATCGGTCAAGTCCGCCTCTGTACCGGGAACGACATCTCCGTCGCCGTCTTCGTAATCGTCACCACTTCGACGTGTGGCGCTCAAGAGGTATTCAAAACCACTGGCGCGCCCAAACAGTGCAAGAGAACTGCTCAGATCAATGCCATTGTCGGCCGTGCCCAATGTGGCCAGCCCGCCGAAATTGTCGCCCTCCTCCAGTAGGTCGTTGGCGTCTTTGGTCTCATAGGCAATCGAGCCGGCCAGCGCACCTGCACCAGAGTCCGCAGGTGCCAAACCTTTGCTGACCTCGACCGATTTCAACAAGGCAGGATCCAGCAGCACGTTTCCTGTATGGTGAAACGCCGACTTGTTTTGGCGCGCGCCATCTATGGTAACCGAAAGTAGGCTTTCTTCGATCCCATTCACAAATATCTTTTGTGCTATCGCAGCACCGCCACCCGCGGTGACCGCACTTTCGCCTGCAAAGATATCCTTGGCTGTCGTCGGAGCGCGTGCTTCGAGATCTTCCTCAGATATTGTGACGTTGCCCAGCAGATTCTGTGCATCTTCTGCTTCGATCCGAATTTCCCCCAAATCAAAGCTACTGGTTTCTAGATCATCGAGCGGGACCGCCTGCGCGTAGGCAGAGGTAACAAAAAATGGCGTGGACAAAGCGGTACCCGCCAAAATGAAAGCACGCAAAGACATTTGCAGACCTCAAAAGTTGACTAATTCGCTCAGTTAAGTAAAGAAACAAATTGGACCCTGCCAGATACCTCTCTTTGCGCGATGACCAAATTCCTTTGCGAAACGCTCAAACCGTGCGCTGTCGAGCAACGAAACGTTCCTCAATCATCGGAACCCTGAATGACCGAGCATCCACGTTCTGCATCTAGAAATACGTCAAACGGTATGCATTTTGAGCCCAAGCTGGATTGGTTCGGCAAAACTGAACGCCCGGCATCTGGAATCTTTGACGGCTCGGTTACGGCATTACAATTACAGCCCGGATTTGGACTACACACATTGAATGCTACGGCCAATCAAAGCTATGTCATTGACGGACAGAGAAAACCTGGCACAGTACTTCACTGCTTCCTAGAAGGCTCAACTGCCGCACGGCTCGACAACCGACCTATGAACTTAGGCCATACCTCAGGTGGCGCGGTTAAACTGGTACTAACCTCCATTGAAGAGACACAGAGGTTCTGGCGCCGTTCTGATCCCGGCGAGTACGTACGCAAAATCAGTATCCAGATGTCCCCCAATTGGCTCGAAGGGAATGGCCTGTGCGTGCCAATTGCAACGCCGACAGGGGCGATGCAGCGACATGAATGGTATGCATCGCCCCAAGAGATCAAGATGCTAGAAGCATTGGCGAGCACGCCAAGATTTTCATCACCAGTGACGCGGCTTCATGCCGAGTCTATGGCACTTGCACTGGTGGCAGAGAGCTTTGAGAGATTTTCTGATCAATCAACAAACTCGACACTCTCAAAACGGGAGACCATACAATTAAGTCGCATTGAAGCGCTAGCCCGCCGACCCGGGCCAGTCCCCAGCCTCGCCGCGCTGGCAACAGAGGCCGGCCTTAGCCAATCTGGGCTAAGGCGATTAATTCAATCCGTATACGGTCGCGCGCCCCTAGCCCACATTCGGGCGTTGAGACTAGAAATGGCATACATAGCACTGAAACGCGATCACATCAGTATCGAAGACGCGGCAGCCATGGCTGGCTATACTTCAGGAGCGAACTTTGCTACTGCCTTCCGCCGAGCCTACAAAGTGCCGCCTTCGCAGATCCGCGGCGGCCACTAAAGACCCCGCAAAGATACCTATTAGGTCCTCACAAAAGGCCTCTGGACCCTGCGTTGCATCGCCTCTAAGTTACGCTGCAAATCATAAAGCCAGCCTACAGCCAGCTCCACACTTTCTATGCTGACTCTAGACATGGTGCTTTAAATGGCTTTGACATTCTTCCGCCCGATCCTATCTGTTGCCGCAATCTGCATTGGCTCTGCTGCGCTCGGTGCGGATGTTACAATCCCAACCTATCGCGGTGATGCCACCGTAGAGCAAGCTCCCAGCAAGATTGTGGCGCTGGATATCGCGGCCGTTGACACTCTTAACGCTCTGGATGTGCCGCTGGCCGGGGTTCCTGCCAATCTCTATGTAAGTTACCTTGGCGAAGTGTCCGAGCATGCAAAACCTGTAGGCACCTTGTTCGAACCCGACTTCGAAGCCATCGCCATCATGGCACCGGACCTGATCGTAGCTGGCGGGCGTTCTTCCAAACAATTTGAAGCGCTCTCCGAAATTGCGCCCACTTTGGATATGACCATTTGGGGGGATGACCACGTTGAAACCGCTTTGGCACGCCTGCGTGGCTATGGCGAGATCATGGATAAGAAAGCCGAAGCGACCGCGCTGGAGAGTGCCTTCTCAGACAAGCTGGCAGAAGCCAAAGCCGCAATCAAAGGCAAGGGCAATGCGCTGATTGTTTTGACCAATGGCCCCAAGATTTCGGTTTATGGCAAAGGCTCCCGATTTGGCTGGTTGCACAGCGCCCTTGAACTGCCGGAGACAGTTGAAGGTGTGGACGCCCAAACCCATGGTGAAGCCGTGTCTTTTGAATTCATCGCCAAGGCCAACCCGGATTGGATGATCGTCGTGGATCGCGCCGCAGCCATCGGGCAAGAAAACCAATCCGCTAAAACCACTTTGGACAATGCGTTGGTCGCCCAAACTGCAGCTTGGAGCAAAAATCAGGTGATCTATCTGAATGCCGCAGATGTCTACATCGCCGGTGGCGGCATTCAATCAGTTCTGCGTACTTTGGATGAAATTGTGCAAGGCTTTGGCGCTGCACAATAACTTCTCTCTCCGCATCCCAGGCTACCGCTAGACATGGCCAAGGCGTATTATCTCACACTAAGCGGATTGCTGGCCCTTGGGGTCGGCAGTCTCTTTATTGGAGTACAGGACGTCTCGCTTGCAGACCTTTGGAGAGATCCAGACGTACTGCATTTGATTGCCATCAGTCGACTACCCCGCACTCTCGCAACATTGCTAACCGGAGCAAGTATGGCCATCGCAGGTGTGATCATGCAGCTATTGGTGCGCAATCGTTTTGTGGAACCAGGAACAACTGGAACTAATGAAGCAGCAATGATCGGCCTCTTAGCGGTCACTATTCTGGCGCCAGGCCTACCAATTTTTGCACAAATGCTCGCGGCCGCATTGGCAGCGCTTGCCGGAACACTCGGTTTCCTGCAGTTGTCGCGCAAACTGCCCCCACAGCAACCATTGCTCGTGCCGCTCGTGGGCTTGATTTACTCAGGTGTATTATCCGCGGTTGCGACGTTCATTGCCTATCAAACCGATTTGATCCAATTCATCGGCGTTTGGATGAGCGGCGAGTTTTCAGGCGTTCTTGCGGGGCGCTACGAATTGCTGTGGCTGGCGGGAGCTCTATCGTTGATTGCATATTTTGCAGCAGATCAGTTCACCATCGCGGGCCTAGGACAAGGATTGGCCGTCAGCGTCGGGCTGCGTTACGGACAGGTGCTTGCGCTCGGTGTCGCCACTATCTCCATGGTCTCAGCCCTCGTCATTGTTACGGTGGGCATTTTGCCATTTGTTGGATTGGTTGTGCCAAATATTGTCTCGCGCATGATGGGGGACAATCTGCGCCAGAGCCTACCGGTGGTTGCCGGAATGGGTGCCGGGTTGGTGCTGATATGCGACATGATCGGGCGTTTGATCCGCCATCCGTATGAAATACCGGCAGGCACGATCTTTGGGATCGTTGGCGCCATTGTGTTTCTCAGCCTTTTGCTAGGACGTCGCAGCCATGCCTGATACCTCACCACAGCCGCTCCCGGTCCTGCCACGCTCTCAGGCGGAGCCCGCGCTCAAAAACCCTCATCTTTGGACGCTTTTTGCCGCACTTACGGTCGCCTGTCTTGTATTCATGTTGTGGGGCGGTGCATGGCGCTCAAGCTATATTCTGGAACTTCGGGCTATTAAACTCGGCGGGCTCCTCTGCGTTGGCGCGTCAGTGGGGGTGGCCACAGTGCTATTTCAGACACTCACCAACAACCGCATCCTAACACCTACGATTATGGGGTTTGATGCGCTTTTCTTGCTTATGAAAACAGTGTTGGTATTTGTGTCAGGCATGCTGGCTTTGCCGAATATGACCAATACTGCGACCTTTTTGTTTGACACCGCTCTGATGATCGCAGCCACGCTCCTGATCTTCACCGCAGTGCTCAAGCGCGCACGGCAAGACATTCAGCTTCTGGTGTTGGTAGGGGTCATTTTTGGCCTCTTATTCCGCACAGTTTCTGGGTTTCTTCAGAGACTTCTGGACCCTTCCGAATTCGCTATCGTCCAATCCAATATGTTTGCCCAGTTCGGCGGGATCGACCGGGAGTCTTTGCTCATCGCCAGCCTTGTCACAGCGGCCATTTTCGTCTGGATCGCTAGACGGCACCTGATTTTGGACGTTTTGGCACTCGGACGCGATACCGCGCGTAGCCTTGGTGTAAGCTATGACGGGCTCCAGCTCCAGCTGCTCGCAGCAATTGCTGCGCTTGTTTCCGTCTCAACCGCGCTTGTCGGGCCACTTGCATTTCTCGGCCTCTTGGTGACCGCGCTGACCCATACTTTGCTCCGCTCACACCGCCACGGCCTGCTCCTGCCTGCGGCGAGCTTAATCGCTGGTCTCATTCTGGTTGTCGGCCAGACCGTTTTTGAGCGCGTACTCAACCTCAATTCCAGCCTCGCTGTGGTGATTGAATTCTCCGGCGGCCTTCTTTTTCTGGTGCTATTGGCCAGAGGGAAAATCACATGATCACCATCGAAAATCTCTCTCATGCCATCGCTGGGCACAAGATCCTCACCAATGTGAACACGCACCTGCCGCACAATAAAATAACCGCCTTGATCGGCCCAAATGGCGCCGGAAAATCAACGCTTCTCAATGCGATAGGTCGCCAATTCGACGCTGCAGCCGGCGATATTTATATCGATGGCGCAGCCTTGAAAAACATAGACCTGCAAGATCAGGCACGTCGATTGGCAATGGTGGCTCAACATCTTCACGTCGGCAGCCGCATTCGCGTCATAGATCTCATTGGATTTGGACGCTGGCCCCACGCGAAAGGCCGGCTCGTTCAGGCAGATTATGCCGCCATTGACGCAGCTCTTGAGCTATTTGATCTTGTAGAGCTAAGTGGCCGCTTTCTCGACGAACTCTCCGGAGGGCAACGTCAAAGAGCCTTTATCGCAATGGCGCATGCCCAAGATACAGACTGGCTATTACTTGACGAGCCCCTAAACAACCTAGATCTGAAACACGGGCGCAGTCTGATGGCACATCTGCGCCACCTAGTAGACGCGCAGAACAGAAGCGTGGTTGTCGTATTGCACGATCTGAATTTCACGCTGGCTTGGGCTGATCACATTGTCGCAATGCGCGACGGTACCATAGTGTTTGACGGACCGACTGCAGAGGTTGCCACCTCTGAGGCGCTTTCAGATCTTTACCAGACGCCAATTGAGATTGTGCCAATGGGTGGGCATTCTTTTGCTCATTACCACCGCTAGATCGCCTTCCACCCGACAGATCACTCTCCAGCGGCTTCCCAAACAAGCGGCTCAGGCGCTTCGCGAAAGGCAAAGCGCTGCAAGTGGCGCTCTATCACATCGCAAGTTTGAATGAGCTCATCATTCGTGGGCGAGGTAATATCCATCCGCAAACAGCCTTTTTGAAGCGCAAGATCTGCCACGCCGCACACAAACGTCAGCTTTGCTGTGTCATCTGTTCTCTCAACATCAATCTTCTCAGAGAAGTGCTTCACCATTGTCGAAAAATACTGCACCACCCAAGGCGAGCGGAACTCGGATCGAACCCTCATTTAGGACCTCAAACTCATTGCATCCAATTGCGTAACAGCTTGCCAACACAGAAACTTTTCTAGCGATGGCGACTATAGTATGACAGTGTCAGCGGGGCAATATTCCCCTTCGAGACACAGGTAACGCCCATGGCAGTCGAAGAGCTTCGGCCGGAGAATTTTGTATTTTTTGGCGATGATGATGAAAACGTCGCTTATGATCGTGCGTGGTTTAACATCATGCGGGTCCATCGCAAACTGCTGCCTGAGATCACAAAAGCCCTAAAAACTTGCGGGATAAACGATCCAATATGGATTGAGATCTTATTGGAAGTTGAACGCTCAGGAGCTGCAGGCCAACCAATGTCTGCACTCGAAGACAAGCTGTCTGTGCCGCAATACGCTTTGTCGCGACACGTTTCCAGACTAGAGAAAGAAGGTTTTTTGCGACGCGAGTTCATCGCCGATGGTCGTCGCAAGCAGATCCTATTTCTTACAGAAAAAGGATCTGGTGCTCATGATCAAATATGGCAGACATACGGTGATGCCATGCGCTCAGAACTGAGCCCTCATCTTAGCACGGATGAGGCCTACGCTCTATCTTGGTTACTTATGAAACTGCTCGCCTGATAGCCCAAGCAGCCCAAAGATCACCTCATCTAAGCCGCTGTAAAAAATTCGCCTCTTACCTTAGCCGGGGACCAACAAGGGTTCCAGCTAAGATAAGCGACGCAGACCCATCAATCATTCGCCCAAGCATTGTGCACATCTAAGTTCCAAAGCTTGAGCGCATTGTTAAATCGAAGCCTACGTTAAAACTTGACGGTCGCAACCATCGAGAAAGTTCGTCCAGGCTCGTTAAGAGTTGGGAAGCCCGGATAGTCCCCACCGTAGGTTGCGCGATCTGCGTAAGCTCGATCAAATAGGTTGTCGATGCTCGCCCGAATAACGACATTGTCAAGGCTCGGCGGGTGGTACTCTGCGAAGACATTGACCACTTCGTAACCTTCGAGCTTTGTTACCGGATCGGCCTCATTCGCATTGTGAGAATATGTAAATGCCGCATCCAAATGCCCACCGACAACCATGTTGAGCTGTGCCAACTCTTGTTGAACCTGCAAAGACAATACCTGCCCAAGAGGTGCACCGGAGTCGAGCACATAGAAGCTCGAAGCCTTTTCACCGTTCACATAGTTTTCGCTGTCAGAGAAGGTCATACGAGCAAGGCCACTGCCCCACCCGTATGTCGCCCCAAGGTTGTAGCCCCGCGATTCAAAATCGTAGCTACCCACAACTGGCCCAGCGAGGCCACGCGTGTCCTCGATTTTGGTCCGGAACACTTCGCCGCCCAGTGTCAGACCACCCCAGTTCCAGTCAGCACCCACCACGATGTTTTCACCACGCCGCGCTTGCAAACCGGTGTAATCCCAAGCCTGATAGAACAGGAAGTTGTCCTCAACCACATATCCCCCGAACACATTTGAGTATCCGGCGCGCAGGGAAAGCGTGTCAGTCAAAGCATAGGACAGCGAGAGATTGCCGCTCAGGCCAGAGGAATCATCACTGAATGCCGAACCTGTTTGCGCAAAATCCTGCCCGGTGAAGGAGTTCCAATCATAGCGCAGACCCGCCGAGAGATTCAGCCGATCTGTTGGCTCAAGTCGCGCCTGGGCAAAGATACCTACGGTGCGGCTCTCCTCATAGGGCGAATTGCTGCCCCAAAAGTCACCACTGGCGGAGCTTTTCTGATCCAGATAGTCGAGACCGGCGGTGATGGTGCCATTTCCTGACAGATGGAACCGGTTCTGGAATGTCGCAGAATAGGAGCGGGTATTGCCAATGGCGCTATCGCTTGGAGTGAGGCTACCGATCTCGTTCTCAGAATAACCCAAAGTCACCGAGGGATCCCAATTGCCTCCGCCATGCACGTTCTCATAGCGCAGAGAATAAATGGTGCGTTCAGTGTCATAGACGTTGGTGAGAGGGTTCCACGGCGCATTGCCAAAATTGGCCCGGCGGTTGCGCAACGCGGTGTCCCTCAGGCGCTGACCAGACAGTTCAACACGGTGACCTTGATCAGATTGATAGGCAAGCTTCAGCAAGCCCACATTCATGTCTGAGGTTGTGCCAAGCACAATATCGCCATTGCCATCTTCGTAGTTATCACCTGTCACGCGCTTGCCGTTAGCAAGCACCTCAAATCCGTTGCTACGCCCTGCGAGGGTCAGAGAGCCGCCAGCAACATCGCCATTGTCCGCATAGCTGAACCGGGCTTGTCCGCCAAAATTGTCGCCGTCTTGCAGGATATTATCGACATCAACAGTCTCCATCACCACACGCCCCGCCACAGCGCCCGGTCCTGCATCTGCAGGGGCTACCCCCGGATCCACCCGGACAGCCTGCATCAGTCCGGGATCAAAGGCGTTGGCGCTGGCATGGTGGAACACGCGGTTGTTTTGCGAGACACCATCCACCTGGACAGCAAGGTTCAGCATATCCACGCCGTTTACAAAAATCTTCTGTGCCACAGGGATCGCACCACCAACAGAAACAGACGCAATTCCGGCAAACAGATCCCGCAGATCGCCCATGCTGGCGCGTTCCAATTCGGATTCAGAAACATACGCCGATGTGGCGCGGTCCGCAGCTTCTCCTAAAGGATCCTGTTTACGAACCTCAATTGGATCTAAGGTATATGCGTCGAGTGCTCCATCTGCGTCTGGTACAAGAGACGTCTCTTGGGCCAGAGCTGGTGCAACAGCCAAAATCGAAAGGGCCGTCCCGCACAACAGGCGGGACCGCGAAAATGCAGTCAAAGAGGTCATGATCTTCCCCGAGATTCAGAGTTTCTTGCGGGCTTGCCCTGAATCGGGGCTGGCGAGGCTTTGTCTCAATCAATTAGCCGTGAACCCCCATAACATGCAAGTGCATGTTATGGGATCCCATAAACATGCCTCTTAATCTTATAAAAATTCTCTTCTTGCTCTTGCTCGAGTCTCTAAAGTGCCGGAGCAGGCCGCAATTTGGGCCAAAGTGAGGAACCCTCTGCTTTGGAGGCCGTCGATATGCGCCGCTCAACAACAAAAAACTGCGCATTGTGAAACCTCTCATCTGTCGTTTGGCACTATAAGCCGATTGTTCCACCTACCCGTTTTGTATGACAAGCTGAGCCTCCCCCACTGAACTGGTCCACCGTTATGTTTAGGAAACGGAGGATCACGAATGGCAAACAAGAGACCGAAGCCCGAGGAGATTATCTCTAGGTTACAGCAGGTTGAAGTTCTGATGGGGCAAGGCATGTCCCGACTTGATGCGATCAGGCAGATCGGGGTTGTAGAGCAAACCTATTACCGCTGGCGAAAGAAGTACGGCGGAATGGGCGTAGATCCGTTGAAAGAACTGAAGCGGCTTCAGAAAGAGAACGAGCGGCTGAGACGCGCGGTGTCTGATCTGACTTTGGACAAGCTGATCCTGACGGAAGCCCCAAAGGGAGTGAAGAGCGTCCCGGAAAAGGTCAGATGATCGTTTCCGCTCAGAACGGGCGGAGCCCCTGAGCCCCGCTCGTCGCCGTGCCTGCATCGACCATGTTCGTAGCCAGTTGAGCGTTTCCGAGAGACGCGCCTGCCGCGTTCTTGGGCAACACCGGTCCACGCAACGGCACGTCCCACAAGGTCGCGCAGATGAAGATCCGTTGGTGGCCGACATGATTGAGCTGACCCGCCAATACGGCATGGCTATCGCAGGATCGCTGCGTTGCTGAGAGAGGCTGGGTGGTCCGTCAGCGACGGGCGGGTCGCAAGACTGTGGCGGCGAGAGGGGCTGAAAGTGCCAGTCAAACAACCGAAGACAGGGCGGCTCTGGCTGAATGACGGATCATGTGTCCGGCTTCGGCCGGAGCATCGCAATCACGTTTGGAGCTATGATTTCATCCATTACCGAACCGATGATGGCCAAGCCTTCCGGACACTGAACGTCCTTGATGAGTACAGCCGGGAATGCTTGGCAATCAGAGCCGAGCGGAAACTGAACTCGACCGATGTAATCGACGTTCTGACAGACCTGTTCATACTTCGCGGCGCGCCCCGTTTCATACGTTCTGACAATGGGCCGGAATTTGTCGCCCAAGCTGTCTGAGACTGGATTACTGCCGTCGGCGCCAAAACGGCTTACATCGCTCCGGGCAGCCCATGGGAGAACGGTTATTGCGAAAGCTTCAACGCGAGAATGAGGGATGAACTGCTCAACTGCGAGATCTTCTACAGCTTGCGCGAAGCTCAAATTCTGATCGAACAATGGAGGAGACACTAAAACACCAAACGCCCCCACATTGCTCTGGACTATCGCCCGCCAGCGCCTGAAACCGATCACACGCTGATGATGCCCTAGGGTCAGGATGCATTGATTTTCGCTTCGCTGCATGATTCACGGCTCGAAAAACGGAGCGGTGACATGAGCGATCTTTATTGGCTAACCGACGAGCAGATGGCGAAGCTCGCCCCCTTCTTCCCGAAGCCGCACGGCATACCTCGGGTTGATGACAAACGGGTGTTGGGCGGGATTGATCTTCATCAATCGCAATGGGTTGCGCTGGCGAGATGCCCCTATGAGGAATACGGGCCACACAAGACACTATACAGCAGGTGGAAGCGTTGGAGTGAGAAAGGTGTCTTCGCCCGGACCTTGGCTGGCCTGGCTGCAGAGCACGGCGAACGGAAGACGATCATGATTGACGCGACCTATCTCAAGGCCCACCGCACCACGACCAGTATGGCCGCCTGATCGGTAGAACCAAAGGCGGCATGAATACCAAGTTGCATGCTATCTGTGATAGCCAAGGTCGCCCGCTCAACCTGTTCGTTACCGCCGGGCAGGTTAGCGACTACATCGGAGCTCGGGCTCTGCTCAACAGCATACCAAATGTGGAATGGCTGCTAGGTGATCGCGGTTATGACGCTGACTGGTTCCGAGATGCCTTGAAAGACAAAGGAATACCCGCCTGCATCTCCGAACGAAAGCAACGCAAGACGCCGGTCAAATACGACAAGCGCAGATACAAAAGGCGCAACAGGATCGAGATCATGTTCGGTCGGCTCAAGGACTGGAGGCGCGTGGCAACGCGCTATGATCGCTGCCCCAAGGTCTTCCTGTCCGCAATCGCCCTCGCAGCAACCGTCATTTATTGGTTATGGATCCTGACCCTAGGCACTTCCCCCGACAATTTGCCAAAGCATCTTTCGTTTGCGCAGTTTGCAGACATTTTTACATGAAACCTCAATAAACGTCCCGCACATAGCGCTTTTCGCGTTTGAGCCTGCTCACATACTCAGTCGCCTCATCCGCAGACAGTCCCCCATGCAACTCAATCACCTGATGCAGCGTCTGATCCACGTCTTTGGCCATGCGTGTCGCATCTCCGCAAACGTAGAAATGTCCGCCCTCTTGCAGCATGCCAAAAAGCTCTTTGCCGTTTTCCAGCATCCGGTTCTGCACGTAAATCTTCTCCGCCTGATCACGAGAAAACGCCAGATCCAGGCGGGTCAACAGACCAGAGGCACTCATGGCGCTGATTTCATCCTCATAGATAAAATCACTCTCTCGATGCTGATCGCCAAAGAACAGCCAGTTTGCGCCTTTGGCACCAAGCTCTCGACGCTCTTCAAGAAACGCGCGGAATGGTGCAATCCCGGTGCCCGGCCCGACCATGATCATTGGCACGTCATTGTCTTGAGGTACGCGGAAGCTTTTGTTGGGCGACATGAAGATGCCCGCCTCTGCCCCTGCCGGCACATGATCGGCAAGAAACGTGGAGCAAACCCCCTTGTGGACACGGTGGTTATAAGTCCACCGAACCGCGGCAACGGTCAGATGCACTTCACCGGGATGCGCCTTGGGACTTGAAGAAATCGAATACGCGCGGTGCTGCAAGGGCTTGAGCCAGCTTACAAATTCATTGGCATCAATCGCCAGATCGGGGTTGAGGTTCAACAGATCCAGCGTGTCTTTACCCCAAAGGAAAGCCTCAAGCGCTTCTTTGTCTCCATTGCCCACCACATGGCTGAACTCATCGTGTTTGGCCAAAGGTTCCAGCGCGCGGATCAGATCGCGCGAAGGTGTCATGATCTCCATTCCTGTTGCGAGCAGCGCGCCCAAAGGCTGATCCTTGCCATCTACGGCTGTATCCTGCGACACGCCCAGCCGTGTGAGGATGCCTTCCACCAAATCAGGTGCGTTCACCGGCATGACCCCCAGCGCGTCGCCCGCTTCATAGGTCATACCGCTGTCGCCAAGGTCAAAGGCGATGTGTCGGATTTCCTTGGCAGATTGCGCGCCAGATTGGATGTGGTTGTCCACCACCTTTGACACATAAGGGTTCTTGCGGGAGAAGCCCGATTGCTCAGGCTTAGGCACGACCGCGCCTGTTTCCGAAGCCCCCGCTGAGCCCGTTTCCGGGATCGTGGCGGTCAGCCATGCAGAGGCGGCATCCTCAAAATCAATGTCGCAATCCACGCGCGCACCCAGACGTTTTGCACCCAATTGTTCAAGCCGCGTGTCAATCAGCTTGCCAGCCTGACAGAAGAACTCATAGCTCGTGTCCCCAAGTGCCAGCACACCATAGTTGAGCTTCTCCAAACGGGGCGCTGTGCCTGCAGAGAGTGCTTCCCAGAAAAGCTCTGCGTTGTCGGGCATCTCGCCTTCCCCATAAGTGGAGATCACGATGATCACGTTTTCCATCGCCGCAAGCTGGTCCATCTCAATCGCGTCAAGCTCGGCCACTTTGGGGGCAAAACCTTTGCTTGTTGCCAGCTCTGCTGCCTCATTGGCAACCTCTTCGGCATTGCCGGTCTGAGTGCCAAATAGAATGTTCAGCGGCTTGGCTTTGACCTGCTCTTCGGCCGGCGCGACGCCAACGCCGCCGCCCATGGCAAGGCGGGAATGCAACCCGGCGAGGAACCCACCAAGCCAAGAGCGTTGCTCGCCAGAAAATGGCGCATCTTCAGGAATATATGGGGCGTTCATGGTTTTACTCCGCGGCCGTTCGGGCCACCAGTTCAGGTAGCGCATTTTGGGCGAACAATTCATCAAAGCTTGGAATGGAGCCAAGCGCGTTCCGGTTTTTGGCGTCCTGATGCAGGATCCAACTGTAGGTGCCTGGGCTGTCCATGCTCAGAATATTGCGCATCGACAGAGCCCGCTTGAAATCGCTCAACCGTTTGTGCGCAACCAGCGTCGCCAAACCGGGGTCATCATAATCATTCACCGCCTTCTTGGCGTGTTTTGACAGCGCCAACATCAGGCTAAAGTCTTCGGTCAGGATCAGATTGCGAGCAGCTTTGTCCCGCGCCATTCGATCGGCGGTTTTGCCGACACGTCTGACAGCCAGATTCTGCGCCATCTCAAGGACAGAATAGCTGTTGAGCAGACGGAACATCTCCTCCGTATCCATTTCGCCATAATCTGGCGTTGCGCCTTTGTGGACGGGACGACCGGATTTCCAGGCTTTCTTTAGCGTGGAAATCTGATGTTCGGCCAGGGCTGCGGACAGCTCCTCAATCAGATCCTTGCGGGTTTTGGCTTTCAGGATCGCATCGGCGTCCTGATATTGCAGCAGCGCCTTGGGCATGACCCAAGCCATGTGCTTTTGCGCCTCTTCCCAATTACCCAGCAGATCCTGCGCCTTGGCAGAGCCGGTTGCCTCATGGTGCCAATTCAGCAGCTGATATACCGCATCGCGATGCACTTCGGCTTCATCCGAGCCATCCACCAAGGTGCCCATAAAGACGGAGTCATGGCTGATCATATCGTTCAGCCGTCCTTCAGGGTCATACTGATAAGCAAAGCCACCAGACATACCGTTGCCATAGCCCTTGGAGAAACCGCCAAGGTTCAAAATGGCCCCGTTGGTCATGTATTCGGCACAGAAATCGCCAACCCCTTCCACAACCGCGGTTGCCCCGGAGTTGCGCACCGCAAAACGGTCTCCCGCCTGCCCTTCAATGAAGGTGCGACCGCCGGTTGCGCCAAACAATGCGAAGTTCCCGATCAGCACGTTTTCATTGGCGGACCCACCTCCCGGGGATCGTACAATGATCTCACCGCCACAAGCGCCTTTGCCCACACCGTCGTTACAGGTGCCCGTATGCTCCAGCATCATGCCGTCATTGCAAAAGGCGCCAAAGCTTTGCCCGGCTGAGCCATTTGTAACGATCCGTACCGCACGTGGATCAAGGAAGCGACGGCCCCGCACATCCTGGTGTGCAGCAGGCGGAAGCACCTCAAGCTCATGGTTGAGCATACGCTCGATATCAATCGCGAGCTGTCCGCCCACTGATTTGTTGCGGTTGTTGAGCGGTGCATTAGGGCGCAGCTCTATCTGATCTTCACGCCTTGAGAACAAGCGCTCACGCATTTGCTCCAAGAGAATGTCATCGACCTCAAAATCACGCTCCAAATAGACCGGATCTTCCACAGGGTTTTCAGGCACATGGGTGAGCATGTCGCGCAGGTTCAACTGACCAACAGCGGACGGGTGATCCAGCAGGTGCAGCAGATCGCTGCGCCCGCGCGCGCCCTGAAGACTCTTCAGGCCAAGATCTGCGAGGATTTCGCGCGTCTCATGCGCAATGTTCAGCAGATATTGCGCCAAGGCACGGGGATCGCCGTCAAAAACTTCCGGGTTGGTCGTCAGACCTGCCGGGCATTTGACGTTGCAGTTTTTGGCCATCACGCATTTCAGCATCATCAGCGCCGTGGTGCCAAATTCAAAGCTGTCCCCGCCCATCAGCGCAGCTTTCACCACATCAGAGCCGGTCTGCATTGCGCCTGAACAACGCAGCATGACCTTCTGGCGAATGCCATTGGCGCAAAGTGCCTGATGCACTTCCGCAATGCCCAATTCCGCCGCGCGGCCTGTATATTTAAGCGAAGTCACGGAAGCCGCACCGGTGCCACCTGTGCTGCCTGCCACATTGATCACATCCGCCCCCGCTTTGGCGACGCCCACCGCGATGGTGCCGATGCCCTCTGAGGACACAAGTTTCACGATCACTTTCACCCGCGCAGCCTTTGCGTCGTGGATCAGCTGACCAAGGTCTTCAATGGAATAGGTGTCGTGGTGCGGCGGCGGCGAAATCAACTCCACACCAGGCGTGCCCCCGCGCGCGGCTGCTATCTCTACCGTGACCTTAGGAGCAGGCAACTGCCCGCCCTCGCCCGGCTTCGCTCCCTGACCGATCTTAATCTCAATCTCTTCGAGATTTGGCTCGGCCAAATAGCCAGCCCAAACACCAAAACGCCCAGACGCAAACTGCTTGATCTTGGAGGCGCGGATTGTGCCGTAGCGGCTGATGTGTTCGCCACCTTCACCGGAGTTGGACATACCGCCAACCATATTGGTGCCATGCGCCACCGCTTCATGGGCTGTCGCAACCAGCGCACCATGAGACATCGCGCCAGAGGCCAGCCGCGGCGTGATCTCAGATGCCGGTTGCACTTCTTCCAAAGGCAGACGTTCAGGTGCCGGACGGATACGCGACACATAATCCAGTGCCCAACCGGTCACCGCGACTTTCAGCGCACCACCGGTGACCGTGTGCCCAACCACGTCCTCGCCAAACCGCGCCACCAGCGTCTGACGCAACGCATCAAGCCGCCCGATATCGCACGCCTTCGGCCCGGTGAGGCGCAGCAGGTATTCGCCCGCACCGATCTCTTCTACGCTCAACCCTCGGATCACAAAATCTCGGTTGCCGGCGCGATTGAAGAGCATCATCTCCTTTTGAATATCCGCCACCTTATCAAGGAAGGTAATGTCAGCCGGAAACGCCAGAACATCGCGCAACGCAGCAGGGCGCTTGTGTCGCTCGTCACTCATCTGGCGACTGAAGGCCCGATACCCCGGCGTGATTTTGAAACTGTCGATCTGCTCCTGGCTTAGCTTGTCAAAGCTGGTGTTGACATAGCCATTCTCGGAAATGCCAAAGGCGTCGTCCATCTGGCGCAAGGTCAGCAGGCGGAACGGATCGTTCTCCCCTTCCCCTTCGGCAAAGCTGATCGGTTCCTCAGTCAGGTCAACGAAGCCCCGCACAGCCGTCGTGCCATAGCTGTGCCCGGCTCCTTCGGAGCGTTCTTTAAAGAGACCTAGCATTGGTACATCGTCGCTGCCTTCTACGGTCAGCGCGCGTGCATGCCAGTCCGCGACTGACTGCGCGATGGTTGCAAAGCGTACCCCGCCCACGGGTGTCTTCATATTGGGCAGATATTTTTTGAACACACGGTCATTGGTGTCCAAGAAATTCGGTTCAAAAAACTCGCCACCTGAATAGCTTTCCACGGTGCAAAGTCCCACCTTGCCCATGGTTTTCATCAGCGCCTTTTCCGCCGCCTTTTTGAATTTGCCAAAGGCTTGCGTACAACCTTCTCCCTCGCCAAACAGCTCTTCTGCACGCAAGCGCACGCCAAGCGGATAAACCGCAGCGGCCCCAAAGCCGAGCGCGCATGCGATGTGATGCGACGAGGCGATCTGTCCGCTCTCAACTACAAGCGACACTTTGAAGCGCAGGCCTTCTTCTATCAGGCGCTGATTGATCGCGGAGATCGCAAGCGTCATCGGCATCGCGGCCCTGTCCCGGCTGATATGCCGGTCGGTGACGATCGCGATGCCACCTTTATCACGTGCGAAGGCCACAACCTCTTCAGAAACCGCATCAATTGCGGCCTCAAGCGCCGCCTCGTTTGCAGCGCCATCACCAATGACCGGCGCATAAAGCATGTCAAACCGCGCCCAGGGTGTGTCTCCCTGCGCCTTAATTTTCAACATGTCTGCCATGCGCAGAATTGGAGAATTGATCACAATCTGGCGCGAGCGCGAATATCCCAAATGTGGCTTTTCCCCCAGTGCCACGCGCAGCGTCATGCCATCTGCTTCGCGGATCGAATCCAAAGGCGGGTTTGTTACCTGCGCAAAACGCTGACTAAAGTACTTTGCAACACCGCCCTCGTTGTCGGACAACGCATTGATCGCATTGCCATATCCCATGGCAGAAACCTTCTCGACACCGGTCTGCAGCATAGGGTCCATCAAGAATTTGAAGCTTTCCTGATTGAGCGTATAGGCCACATAGCGCGCCGAGCGTTCCAGATCGCCCTCATAGCGGCGCGCCGCCGCCTTTGGGTCCGCCTCCGCCTCTGGCAGCGCTTCAATTGTCACGCGCGCCGCTTCAAGAAGCGATTTGTAGTCTTTCTGCGCGGCCAGCATTTCAAGCGCATCTTGGGTCTCATAGATGCGGCCTTCGCCGTGGTTATAGTAAATCATCCCACCCGCTTCGACGCGGCCACGGCGGATCACCTCTTCTGGCGGCAGATAAAACTGTCCCGCTTCTGACATCACAGCGAGGTAATCTTCGGTCTCAACGGTACGCAACGGGCGCAGCCCCAGACGGTCAAGGCGGGCACCGATGATGTTGCCATCCCCGAAGACCAATGCCGCCGGGCCGTCGTTTTTCTCTTCAAAAAGCGAAAAATACTCCAGCATGGCGCGCACATCATCGGGCACACGCGGGTCGTTTTCCCAAGCCGGCGGCATCATCGCCACCACTGCGGTCACCAGATCGAGCTGCTCGTCATACACACGGGCATTCAATGTCTGATCCAGACGGCAGCTGTCAGACTGCCCTTTGGGTCGGATGATGGCCTTTGAGCGCGCCAGAGCCACCGCAGCCTCACTGAGACGGTTTTTCTTGTCGGTGTTCAACTCACCATTATGCGCCATAAGGCGAAATGGCTGTGCCATCGAAGGATGCGGGTCTGTGTTGGTGGAAAACCGTGTATGGAAATACATGGTATGCACGGCGTGATCCGGGTCGGAGAGATCTTTGAAGTAAGGAATGATCTCCCAAGAGTTCAAACGGCCTTTGAAAACTTGCGTGCGTGCTGAAAGCGATAGCGGATACAGCCCATCGAGCGCTGGCTTTGTGTAGGCCACCGCCTCAATCGCCAAAAGCGCGCGGTGAATGGCCGCGTCCAGATCTCCCCCACGGATATCGTCCGGAGCAGTAAACACCCACTGACGAATGGGGAGCTGCCATTTTACCGCGCGCACGCCAATTGCGGCGTTATCGACAGCCACTTCGCGCTCAAGCAAAATTTCAAAACCTTCGGCTTTGAGCTTTTCAACCACCAAAGCCGCCGCCGCTTCATGCTGGTTCTCCTCAGAGGGCAGAAAGAAGTTGCCAACACCAAAGGCACCGGCCTCAAGCGGCTTGCCAACCAACTTGCTAAAAAACGCAAGCGACAGATCCACTGAAATCCCGGCACCGTCCCCAACACCCTCCGAAGACATGCCGCCCCGATGAGGCACAGCACACAGAGCCTCATGCCCTTTTTCCAACAAGGTATGGGTTTGCTTGCTGTCTTTGCGTGTCAGAAAACCAACACCGCATGCGCTGTGTTCAAGGGACGGATCATAGAGGCCAGTATCTTGGATCATATTGTCTGATGGCTCACAATTTGGCAGTCGGACAGCCCCTCAAAACAAGGAGAGACACCGTTCAGTCGAGTTTATGGGAAAGCCTGGCGGACAGATATTTCGCAAGATCGCGCGTCTGTTTGCTAGATGCGCCCTTCTAACTTGGAGGTGCGCAACAATCAATCGCGTTCTAAAACGCTTCGGCATCTGCCCACAATTTCAAAACGCTCGTCTTAGAAACGTTGGTGCAAGAAAAGGCTGTGGGTGGATGCCGGATTAATTGTAATCTAGATAATCTTGGGTTCTATTTGGCCTCTGAAGTGTGAGCAACTCCTCAGTGTTGCCATAGGTTTCTACGAAGATTAGGCTACTCTCTGCTCCTGATGACCGGTTTGGTTTTCTTCTTTTCTTTGCCATTAGACTGCGGCTGATGGTTTGCCGCCAAGGGCGCCATCAGGACGCTTTCGGTTGTAGAACTCAATCCATTTGCCGGCACCTGCCTTGGCTTCCGATCCGGTCTCCCAGACAGGCAGGTTGACGCATTCGTATTTCAGGCTCCGCCAGAACCGCTCGACAAAGGTGTTGTCAAGGAACCGGACCTTGCCACCCATCGAGATGCCCACGTCGCTTCGGCACAGCCGATCCGTCCACGCAAAGGCCTTAAACTGGCTGCTCTGATCTGTATTCATGATTTAGGGCGGGCCGAATCAGGTGATGGCCTCTTTCAACGCCTTGACGCCGAAGTCAGCTTACAGCGTGTTTGACATCCGCCAGGCCAGCACCTCTCTTGCCACAGGGAAGTGTTGTCTGTGGTCCGCTTGCGGCGCCCCAGAAACAGGCATGGGGTGGGATAGACGCGCAGCGTGTATTACAACCCGTTAGCCTGCGTAGCCGTTTTTGTTTGCTTCGGAGCGGTGGATGATAATTCTGCAGCGGCGGCAAAATAGCTTTCAAATGGGCGTTACCCTCTGCGAGTGGTACTCGCATTCACCCACGGTTTTTCAGCAAATAGATGTTTGGCGACACCGCACTGAGCAACCCAACTCCATTAGTACCGTGCCAACAGCCCTATCGCCCTTCCCCTTCAAGCACCGAGATTTGTTCTCACAATAGGGCAATCTTTTGGCACCGCAGGTGGTCATCAATAAGCTTCAAAAACATCTGCCTCGTCGCACCTTTTTTCATGCCAAACTGTGCGGCAGCGAGTTGATTGAATTGATCCACCTGTTCTGAGGAAACTCGGAAGTAGAAAGAGACCGTGTCCTCTTGGTCATTGCCTGACATCGCGGCTCTCCCCAAAGAGCAGCGAGGTAATGTGCATTGCGAGCAATGCATGGATGACAGCCAATTTTGATACGCCCACCCACATCGCGCGGTCTGCTAGGCTGGCCGCATACGCCCTATTGGTCGGCCTCAAAGATCAACTGCTCCACCCTGACCTGATTGCCGAGTTCGCCAAAGCATATCAGGAAGAACACAACCGTCTCACAGCTCTGAGTTCGGTTGATGAAGCCAAAACCAAACGTGACCTGGCGCAGGTCATTCGCCAGATTGACCGCATCGTGGACGCCATTGCCGAGGGGATGTTTCACGAGAGCATGAAGGCTAAGATGGACGACCTGGAGGCGCGCAAGCGCGACCTTGAAGCTGAGTTGGCTAGTGCTGAGCCGCCAGCCCCCGTTATGCTGCACCCCAACCTCTCCGAGGTGTATCGCGACAAGGTCGCTAACCTGACCAGGGCACTGAACGATCCGGCAACCAAAGCTGAAGCGACAACGATCATGCGGTCCCTGCTTGAGAGCATTCGCCTTATGCCCAACGCTGATGGGAGTTTGGCCATTGAATTGATTGGAGAATTGGCTGGCTTGCTGAGTTTGGGGGTGTCTCAAAACGAACAAAGCCGCCCTGCGGCGGCTTCGTGTTCGAGAGTACTGGTTGCGGGAGTAGGATTTGAACCTACGACCTTCAGGTTATGAGCCTGACGAGCTACCGGGCTGCTCCATCCCGCGACGCTTTTGATCTTGGGCCATTTTTGGCTTTGAGATCTGTCGCCCTTCAGGACGTTTTTGTTGTTCTGAAGGTATTCTTTGTATCGTTTTGAGAGATGTTTTTTTTGAGCTATTTTCTAGGTTTGGCGATGACCTACTCTCCCACAGCTTAAGCAGCAGTACCATCGGCGCTACGGTGCTTAACGGCCGGGTTCGGGATGGGACCGGGTGTTTCACTCGCGCTATGATCACCAAACCGAGGAAATAGCTCGGTTTATGTGTTGTCCAAGTCAGTATACTGATTGTTGTGTATGCTTTTGTGTCCGTAAAAGTCTTTCTTTTACTGGATCAAATCAAGCCTATCGGACCATTAGTACCGGTCAACTGAATGCATTGCTGCACTTACATCTCCGGCCTATCGACGAGGTGGTCTACCTCGGTCCTCAGGGATACCTTGTTTTGAGGGGGGCTTCCCGCTTAGATGCCTTCAGCGGTTATCCTGTCCGATCATAGCTACCCTGCACTGCTGCTGGCGCAACAACAGGTCCACCAGTGGATCGTTCACCCCGGTCCTCTCGTACTAGGGGCAACTCCTCTCAAGTATCCTACACCCACGGCAGATAGGGACCGAACTGTCTCACGACGTTCTAAACCCAGCTCACGTACCTCTTTAAACGGCGAACAGCCGTACCCTTGGGACCTGCTCCAGCCCCAGGATGAGATGAGCCGACATCGAGGTGCCAAACACTGCCGTCGATATGGACTCTTGGGCAGTATCAGCCTGTTATCCCCGGCGTACCTTTTATCCGTTGAGCGATGGCCCTTCCACTCGGGACCACCGGATCACTATGGCCGTCTTTCGACTCTGCTCGACTTGTCAGTCTCGCAGTCAGGCTGGCTTCTGCCATTGCACTCAACGAGCGATTTCCGACCGCTCTGAGCCAACCTTCGCGCGCCTCCGTTACGCTTTAGGAGGCGACCGCCCCAGTCAAACTACCCGCCACACAGGGTCCCGGATCCGGATAACGGACCGCGGTTAGACATCAAGCAATGCAAGGGTGGTATCTCAAGGGAGGCTCCACCAAAACTGGCGTTCTGGTTTCAAAGCCCACCACCTATCCTGCACATGCATGGCCTGATGCCAGTGTGAAGCTGTAGTAAAGGTGCACGGGGTCTTTCCGTCTAACCGCGGGAAGCCTGCATCTTGACAGGCAATTCAATTTCGCTGAGTCGATGTTGGAGACAGCGGGGAAGTCGTTACGCCATTCGTGCAGGTCGGAACTTACCCGACAAGGAATTTCGCTACCTTAGGACCGTTATAGTTACGGCCGCCGTTTACCTGGGCTTCAATTCGGAGCTCTCACCCCTCCTTTTAACCTTCAGGCACCGGGCAGGCGTCAGACCCTATACGTCGTCTTGCGACTTCGCAGAGCCCTGTGTTTTTAGTAAACAGTCGCCACCCCCTGGTTTGTGCCCCCAGCCAATACTTGCGTAGAAACTGGGCCTCCTTCTCGCGAACTTACGGAGGTATTTTGCCGAGTTCCTTCAACATCGTTCTCTCAAGCGCCTTGGTATGCTCTACCAGTCCACCTGTGTTGGTTTAGGGTACGGTCTCATGGAGGGCTATTTCCAGGAACCAATCAGCGGCCCGCCCAATCCGATAAGGGCGAACAACCTTCATGATCCGTCACATCCTCCTGGCCTAGGAATATTAACCTAGTTCCCATCGGCTACGCCTTTCGGCCTCGCCTTAGGGGCCGGCTTACCCTGCTCAGATTAGCTTTAAGCAGGAACCCTTGGACTTTCGGCGAGAGTGTCTCTCACACTCTTTGTCGCTACTCATGTCATCATTCTCACTAGTGATCTCTCCACCGGATGGCTCACGCCCCGGCTTCATCGAAAGCTCCATATCCTGCGCTATATCCCGGAGGATATAGAAGAGGATTGGAACTATGTCACACTACGCTCTGCTACCGATGCTTACGCATCCCTAGACTTCGGCTCATGGCTTGAGCCCCGTTACATCTTCGCCGCAGGACAACTTATTTAGACCAGTGAGCTGTTACGCTATCTTTAAAGGATGGCTGCTTCTAAGCCAACCTCCTGGTTGTTTTGGTCGTCCCACCTGCTTTCCCACTTAGCCATGAATTAGGGGCCTTAGTCGTAGGTCAGGGTTGTTTCCCTCTCCACTACGGACGTTAGCATCCGCAGTGTGTCTGCCATCTAGTACTCCCGGGTATTCGGAGTTTGGTTAGGATCAGTAAGCCTGTGGGGCCCCATTACCCATCCAGTGCTCTACCCCCCGGGGTATTCGGATGACGCTCTACCTAAATAGATTTCGCAGAGAACCAGCTATCTCCGAGTTTGATTGGCCTTTCACCCCTAGGCACAGCTCATCCCGATCTTTTTCAACAGATGTGGGTTCGGTCCTCCAGTGCGTGTTACCGCACCTTCAACCTGGCCATGCCTAGATCACTCGGTTTCGGGTCTGATCCATCTAACTCATGCGCCCTATTAAGACTCGCTTTCACTGCGCCTACACCTAACGGCTTAAGCTTGCTAGATAGACCAAGTCGATGACCCATTATACAAAAGGTACGCTGTCAGCCCTCAAGGGGCCTCCAACTGATTGTAGGCGTTCGGTTTCAGGTACTGTTTCACTCCCCTCGTCGGGGTGCTTTTCACCTTTCCCTCACGGTACTGGTTCGCTATCGGTCAGTAAGGAGTACTTAGCCTTCGAAGGTGGTCCTCCGATCTTCAGACAGGATTTCACGTGTCCCGCCCTACTTAATACATCCTTCAGAGCTTCCTATACGGGGCTGTCACCCACTATGGCCCGTCTTCCCAAACGGTTCTAGTCACTCATCAGGCTTGGCTGGTCCGCGTTCGCTCGCCACTACTAGCGGAGTATCAATTGATTTCCTTTCCTCCGGGTACTTAGATGTTTCAGTTCCCCGGGTTTGCTCTTAAGACCCTATGTATTCAGGTCAAAAGTACCTGGTTAAGAACATTATAAATTACCGAGGTAATTATAATGAACTTTCAGGTGGGTTCCCCCATTCAGAGATCCATGGATCAAAGCTTATTCTCAGCTCCCCATGGCTTATCGCAGAGTATCACGTCTTTCATCGCCTCTTACTGCCAAGGCATCCACCAAACGCCCTTCTCGCGCTTGATTTGATCCAGAAAGAGAAAGACTTGCGTCCTTCGTGATCGCAAAAGCTGGCATGCTCGCAATCCTGTTTCTGAACCAAAAGTCATACTTTCCCGCTCCCTACCCTGGAACCCTCGCTGCCGATGTCGGTCGGCCCCACGAGGAGGATAAGGAACTTATGCAAGATCTCTCGATCTTGCGGGTTAGTGTACTTGACTTGGACAACTCTGTTCGTTTCAGCAGGGATACGAAGGAGAAGACCGAGGAAACAGTCTTCAATATCGCCTCTCCAAAAGGAGACCTGACTGAGATCATCCCCGTACTTAGGGCGATCAAACAGTGTTGATTGTTATTCTCAAAACCTCTCATCACTGAGCTGTTTTGGAACAACTTGTATCTCTCTAAACGATGTCAAAGCTTCTTGCGAAGCTGATGTCCGATTGGACGGCTAAACACTCGCAAGTGCTTAGCGATCTAATCGAGGGTAAATGGCTTTCGTGAGCTTTGCTTGCAGCAAAACCACTGTCGCCATCACTTCCGAAGGAAGTGATTTGGTGGAGCCTAGCGGGATCGAACCGCTGACCTCCTGAATGCAAATCAGGCGCTCTCCCAGCTGAGCTAAGGCCCCATTATCATCCCGAAGGATGGTGGTGGGTCGAGGAGGACTTGAACCTCCGACCTCACGCTTATCAGGCGTGCGCTCTAACCACCTGAGCTACCGACCCAGACAGGCCGGCAGGCCTGATGTATTCCTGAAGAGATATGGGGACGGCCTGGTCCGTTTGATATAGATCGGCAAAGGTACCGATCTGTTGCTAAGTGCATCCACGAAGTGAGAAAGCGAACTTTCCTACTTGCTAGGTGCATCCTTAGAAAGGAGGTGATCCAGCCGCAGGTTCCCCTACGGCTACCTTGTTACGACTTCACCCCAGTCGCTGATCCTACCGTGGTCCGCTGCCTCCAAAAGGTTAGCGCACGGCCGTCGGGTAGAACCAACTCCCATGGTGTGACGGGCGGTGTGTACAAGGCCCGGGAACGTATTCACCGCGTCATGCTGTTACGCGATTACTAGCGATTCCGACTTCATGCCGTCGAGTTGCAGACGACAATCCGAACTGAGACAGTTTTTTGGGATTAACCCATTGTCACTGCCATTGTAGCACGTGTGTAGCCCAACCCGTAAGGGCCATGAGGACTTGACGTCATCCACACCTTCCTCCCGCTTATCACGGGCAGTTTCCCTAGAGTGCCCAGCCGAACTGCTGGCAACTAAGGATGTGGGTTGCGCTCGTTGCCGGACTTAACCGAACATCTCACGACACGAGCTGACGACAGCCATGCAGCACCTGTCACTAGGTCCCGAAGGAAGGCTCCATCTCTGGAGTTGTCCTAGGATGTCAAGGGTTGGTAAGGTTCTGCGCGTTGCTTCGAATTAAACCACATGCTCCACCGCTTGTGCGGGCCCCCGTCAATTCCTTTGAGTTTTAATCTTGCGACCGTACTCCCCAGGCGGAATGCTTAATCCGTTAGGTGTGTCACCGAATAGCATGCTACCCGACGACTGGCATTCATCGTTTACGGTGTGGACTACCAGGGTATCTAATCCTGTTTGCTCCCCACACTTTCGCACCTCAGCGTCAGTATCGAGCCAGTGAGCCGCCTTCGCCACTGGTGTTCCTCCGAATATCTACGAATTTCACCTCTACACTCGGAATTCCACTCACCTCTCTCGAACTCTAGGTTGCCAGTATTAAAGGCAGTTCCGGGGTTGAGCCCCGGGATTTCACCTCTAACTTAACAACCCGCCTACGCGCGCTTTACGCCCAGTAATTCCGAACAACGCTAACCCCCTCCGTATTACCGCGGCTGCTGGCACGGAGTTAGCCGGGGTTTCTTTACCTGCTACTGTCATTATCATCACAGGCGAAAGAGCTTTACGACCCTAGGGCCTTCATCACTCACGCGGCATGGCTGGATCAGGCTTGCGCCCATTGTCCAAGATTCCCCACTGCTGCCTCCCGTAGGAGTCTGGGCCGTGTCTCAGTCCCAGTGTTGCTGATCATCCTCTAAAACCAGCTATAGATCGTAGACTTGGTAGGCCGTTACCCCACCAACTATCTAATCTAACGCGGGCCGATCCCTCTCCGATAAATCTTTCCCCCGAAGGGCGTATAAGGTATTACTCTCCGTTTCCAGAGGCTATTCCTTAGAGAAGGGTACGTTCCCACGCGTTACTAACCCGTCCGCCGCTCACCCCGAAGGGCGCGCTCGACTTGCATGTGTTAGGCCTGCCGCCAGCGTTCGTTCTGAGCCAGGATCAAACTCTCAAGTTGAAACGCTGTTACCAGCGTATCCTTGACGTTCGAACCTCTGCACATCTCATCCAGGAGGCTAATCCCGGATGAACTCAAACTGTTCAATGTGCTCAGGTACCAAAGGTACCGAAAGCCACCAAACAGTGAAGCTGTTGTAAACTCTATTATCAGCCGAAGCCTAAGAGCCGATATGCAGGTGTTTGTTCATCGAAAGAACCAAACCGCCCTCATATCTCTTCAGTGTCATCACAATGTCAAATAACGTCGGAGCCCAAACAAGAACCCCAGAGACAAAACCACCAGACCGCGCCGAAAAACCTCCTAGCGCAACCCGCTGATACTGCTCGATATTTCCAGAACTTCCCAACCCAGAGCGCCGCTCCCTGCCAGTCCGTCCCGCCGTTGTGCGCCTCAGCGCCGCCGGTGAAGGGGGTTCTAAGGTTATCACCCACCAGCCGCAAGCGCTTTTTTCACTTTTTTCCCAAATTCAAAAACTTTCTTGCAAAAATAAACAATATCAATGACTTAACCGCACACAACCACACCAAAAATCCCAAAAACCATACCCAAATCCCCGCAAACCAACGTTATCCACAGAGTAACCCACAGACTCGTGGCAGACTCGGCCAAAGACTCGCTGAAGACTCGCCACAAAATGAGGACAGCGTTCCGAAACACACAACGCAACGCCAAACTCAAACGTCGGTATCGCGTCGGTAACGCGTACGTTTCGCGGAGGTGGAAGATTCTGACTGCCAAGACCAACGAACGCTGAAAGGCAGATTCCGCAACGGGGTTATTTGGAGGAAATGGGGATGTCCATTTTCAGGCTGGGTACACCGAGACCGGCGGGGGCCTTTGGCATACGGCCCGCCGCGCGCACGGCTTTGAGGGCGGCTTGGTCCAATCGGGTGTTGCCGGAGCCCTTTAACAGAGAGATGCCGGAGACCTTGCCGTCTGCAGAAACGGTGATCCGCACAAAGGCTTTGCCTTTGCCCACACCACGAGGGGCGCGTTGGGCAATACGCGCGCGCACAGACTGGGCCCATTTGCGGGCGAGGCTTTTGCGTTTGGCGTTGGACACGGAGGCGGTTTGCTCATCCCCGTTTTTGCCTTTGGCGGTTTTGCCGCCTTCGCCCTGTGCACGCCGTGCGTTGATCTGGATGGAGTCGGTGGCCGATTGCGCGGCTTTCTTCTCCGTCTTCTTCTTCTCAGGTGCCGGAGGCTTTGGCGGCGGGGGCGGAGAGGCCGGTGCCTTGGGCGCGGCCTCTAATACCGGTGCCTCCATCGGCTTGGGCAATTCAGGGGGCGCAGCTCTGGGTGTGACCTGAGATGGGGCCGCCTGAGGAGGGGCCGGTTGCTCGGGTGGCAACTGTGCCGGAGGGGTCGCCATATCTGATTGCAGGTTTGGCGCTTGGGCCGCAGGTGCGACGGGCAAAGGCGGGCCATCTGCGGAGGGCAGGTTCAACGCCTGCATGTCACTCATCTGAGGTGAGACCTCTGCGGCGGCCACGGGCATGGGCGGTGGCGCGTCTTGCGGCACGCTTTGCTGTGGCATGGAAAGATCCATGGCCTCAGGTAGATCAGGCGGCGCATCCCAGGTTTCCACCAAAGCGGCGATGCTGGCATTGGAGGCCATCATCTGCAGAAGGTCCGCACCCGCATCCCCTGCGCTTTGCAGGCCGCTTTCCAATTGCGGGGCAAAGAAGGCGAGATGGCCAGCGGTGACGATGCCGCCAAACACAAGGGCTTCTGAGGTGATGCGCGCCAGTCTCATTGCAGGGCCGACACCAGTTTGAGATCCCGCACCCCTGCTGCCGCGAGTTTTGGCAGAAGTGCTGCGATCTCCTGTGCGGAGACGGCACGGTCTGCGCGCAGCATCAGGGGCTCATTTTCGGGATAATCGGTCAAAGCCGCCAAAACATCTGCTTCGCCGCGTGCCTCCTGATACGCCAGCTCGCCCTCAGAGGAGATATGCAGGATGGCCTGACCATCTGCGGGCGTGTCCAAATCGGCTGCGGGCGGGGAAACTTCGAAAGGTTCCGGCGGTGTGATCTGCGCGGTCATCAGAAAGAAGATCAGCAACAGGAAGACCACGTTGATCATCGGGATCACACTTTCGGCAGCGGCACGTTTGGGGGCTGTTGCAATGCGCATGAGGGTTACTCCACCAGAACCAATGTTTCATATCCGGCATCAGACAGGCGCTGCATCACATCCACGACGCGCTGCAGATCGGCTTCGTCGCGCGCGCGCACCACAATGGCGTCGCTGTGTGAGAGCATCATTGTGCCAAGTTCCGCCAGCAGATCTTCGACCGGTGTGGCCACCCCGTTTAGGCTGACACTTTCGGGGCGCACTTCGACCAGACGCGGCGGGCCTCCATAGGGGCGGTCAGAGGCGGCGCTGAGCGGCAGCGGGATTTCCATTTCCTGCCCAAAGCGCGAGGCCAGCATAAAGAACACCAGCAACAGAAAGACCACGTCGATCATCGGTGTCAGGCTGGGCCTGCGGCGCGTGGGGGCAGCGGCGAATTTCATCTTATTCCGCCGCCATCAGCTGGGTGCTGTTGTCTTTGCCGCTGGTGAGAATGCGGGTGGCCGCATCTTCCATGTCTTCCTGAGAGCGCGTGACCACGGATTCAAACCATGTGAGCGCGATGGAGGCGGGGATGGCCACAGCCATGCCGGCGGCGGTGGTCAAAAGCGCTTCCCAGATGCCCCCGGCCAAAGCGGCGGGGTCGGCGCGCGAGCCTGCCTGTTGCAGGGTTTGGAAAGCGGCGATCATACCCAGAACCGTGCCGAGAAGCCCAAGCAGGGGCGCGATGGTGGCGATGAGTTCAAGGGCGCGCAATCCGCTGCGGCCATCGGCCAGTTTGCGGCGCGCCACCCGTTCGATCTCTTCTCGCTGCTCTTCCGGTGAGAGCCGCCCCTCAGCACAGACCTGCATGGCGGCGTTGGCCACAACCGCGCGCAGGGAGCGTCGACCGTCGAGCACCGAAAGCGCGCCTTTGCGGTCGCCTTTGGTCCAGAGGGTCACAGCGTATTCGGTTTTTTCCCCCGCCCAGGCACCAAGCAGCAGAAGACGCCAGATTTTCCAGAGGATCAGTGCGCCGGTGATGACCGATAGCGCCGAGATAGCCCAGATTGCCGGGCCGCCCTGCTCCAGAAACGCCAGAGCTTCCAACCAACGAGACTCAAGATGCATGGTATCTGTCCTTATTCATTGCGGGGCGGGTGCCGCCTCACGCCTGCGCCACATGGGGCAATAAGAAGGTGCCGGAGGGCGGCGTGGTGTTGACCTGAACGGCGCAGTGGTAGGCTTGGCTCAGCAAGCTGTTGGTGAAGACCGCTTCCGGCGTGCCTTGGGCAAGGATGCGGCCATCGCTGATCAGGGCGACGTCATCGGCAAACATGGCGGTGAGATTGAGATCATGCATCACCGCCACAACGCCGCCGCCCGCATCTGCAAAATCGCGGGCGATCTGCATCACCAGAAGCTGGTGGCCGATGTCGAGTGCGGAGACCGGCTCGTCCAGAAACAGCCAGCGGGGGGTGCCCTTCTGTGTCGGCTCCCAGACCTGCGCCAGAACGCGAGCGAGCTGCACCCGCTGTTGCTCGCCACCGGAGAGCTCCTGATAAAAGCGCGCGGCATAGCCGCTGAGGCCGACACGTTCCAACGCGGCGGGCACCAGATGCGGGCTGCCGCCGGAGGTGCCGTTCATCAGCCCCAAGCGGACCACTTCGGCCACGGTGAAGGGAAAGGCCAGCGGTGTGGCCTGAGGCAGCACGCCGCGCATGGCGGCAAGCTGCCAGGGTTTGGCTGTGTCGACGTCGGTGCCGTTGAGCAGCACTTTGCCACCGTGGAGCACTTCGGCGGTCATGGCTTTCAAGAGCGTGGTTTTGCCCGAGCCGTTGGGGCCAACGATGGCGGTCAACGCGCCGGGGGCGGCGTTAAAGGACACATCATGCAGCACGTCGCGGCTGCCAAAGGTGACGGTGATATTTGTGGCTGAGAGCATGGCTTACATATCCACGAGGCCGCGGCGGCGCAGCAGGATCCAGAGGAAGAAGGGGCCACCGATGACGGCCATGATGATGCCGATGGGCAATTCGGCGGGGGCGATGATCATGCGGCTGATGATGTCGGCCACCAGCAGGAGCGTGGCGCCCAAGAGCGCGGAGTTGCGCAAGAGGTAGGTGTGATCCGGCCCCACAGCGAGGCGCAGAAGGTGTGGCACCACGATGCCGACAAAGCCGATGCCGCCGCTGACCGCAACGGCTGCGCCGACGGCCGCGGCAACCGCAAGGATGGCGACATTTTTGGTGCGCTGCACGTCGATGCCCATGTGGCTGGCGGCGGCTTCGCCAAGCGCCAGACCGTTGAGGCCTTTGGCAATGAAAGGCGTGGCAATCAGGGCGGCCAGCATCAGCGGCAGGGCGGCAAAGAGTTTGGACCATGTGGCCCCGGCAATGGAGCCCATGCCCCAGAAGGTGAGCGTGCGCAGTTGGGCGTCATCGGCGATATAAATGAGCACGCCGCCAACAGCGCCGGTCAGCGCGCCAAGGCCGATCCCCGCCAGCAGCATGGTGGCGACAGAGGTGCGCCCTTTGCGGGTGGAGACATGATAGAGGATCAGGGTCATGGCCCAGCTGCCCGCAAAGGCGGCAATCGGCACAATGTAATAGCCAAGCGCGGCGCTGATCGCGGCAGGCAACAGGCCGCCAAGCACAATGGCGACGATGGCCCCGAAGGCAGCACCGGCGCTGACGCCGATCAGGCCGGGGTCGGCCAGTGGGTTGCGAAAGAGCCCCTGCATGGTTGCGCCGGACACCGCCAGTGCGGCGCCAACCGCCACGCCCATCAAGGTGCGCGGCAGGCGGATGTCCCAGAGCACGACGCGCTCGCGCAGCTCAAGCTCCTCGCCGCGGGCCAGATCCCAGAGCGCCTGCCAGAGCGAGGTGCCGGATGCGCCAATGGCGAGAGAGGCCAGCATGGCAAGCAGCAGACCACCCACCAGCACCAAAGTGAGCCGATGGGCGCGATGGCTGCGGTCGCCCTCAAGGGGCGCTGCAGCTGGCGTGTGCAGTGCGAAGGCCATCAGCTTTCAATGTCCGCCAAAGCGTCGGCCAGCTCGGAAATCGCCTGCGCGGTGCGGACGGAGAAGCCCAGAAGCAACATGCCGTCCATGCGCACCACCGCCTCATTGAGGGCGGCCGGTGTCTGGCCAATGGCAGGGTGGGCGCGCAGGGTTTCATTGCTGGCGCTGTGATCGCCCTGACGGCCCATCATCAGAATGACTTCGGCCCCGCTGGTGGCGATGGCTTCGTCGGTCATGGGTTTGAAGCCTTCAAAACCGGTGGCGGCGTTCTGGCCACCCGCAAGCGAGATGATCGCATCCGCGCTGGTGTTGGTGCCAGCCGCCATCACGCGCCCCCCCGCGGCGGACAGGATAAAGAGCACTTTGGGGCGGTGGGTGGTGTCGACTTTGGCAAGCGCCTCGGCGATGGCCGCGTCGGTTTGAGCCGCCAGCGCCTCGCCTTTCTCCTGAACCCCCAGAATTCCGGCCACGGTGAGGATCTTTTCGCTGATGGCTTCGCGGGTGAAACCGTCGTTGATTTCCGCCACCGGAATGGCGGCCTCGCGCAGCAGTTCCATGGTTTCCAGCGGACCGGCACCCGCCTCACTGATGATGAGATCGGGATTGACCGACAAGAGGCCTTCCGGGGACAGGCGGCGGATATAGCCCACATCGGGCAGATCGCGCGCCTCAGCCGGGAAGTTGGAGGTGGTGTCACGCGCAACAAGGCGGTCTTCTTCCTCAAGTGCGTAGACGATTTCGGTGACCGCGCCGCCGACCGCGACAATGCGGGAGGCTGGTTCATCCGCTTGCAAGGTGGTGCCCAGCAGGATTGCCAGTGCACCGGCCATCACGGACTGTGTGGCCGCTATTCCGCTCAATTTCATCATGCCGGAACCTCCGCAAAGCTGTCTTCAAGATCGGCCATCAGGGCATTCCAGCCCGCCGCCGCATCGTCATCGCGCAGCACACCAAAGAACTGCGCAATCAACGCGCCCTCGGCATCAAAGGCCTCAACCGAGATGGCCGGCCCGCGACGGGTGCTTTTGGTGACCGCGTAGACCTCGGCGATGTGGTCCTTGCGCAGATGAAGATCGTGGCCGGGATCAAGCACGTTGATCCAAGGGCCCATTTCCACAATGCGCGCCACCGGGCCGGTGTGAATTTCGATGCATCCCGCATTGCCGACGAAGATCATCACCGGCACTTCTTTCTCAGACGCGCGGTGCAGCAGCGCTTCGACGGATTTGGGCGCAAGCGACCGGGCATAAGGCGCGCCCGCAATGCGGTAGGCCCCAAGACGGTTCATCTTCATTTTGCGGGTGAGCTGCATGAACTGATGGGTGTCGGTGAGCTTGTCCCACTCCGCGCGCAGCTTTTCAGCTTTCTCCGCATCGCCCTTCGCACCCTCAACAGGCTTGCGCGGCTCGACAGTCAACGCATCGGATTGCTCAGACAGTTTCAGCTCCGCAACAATCGCGTCCCATGCTTCAAGATTGGAGGCCTCGCGCAGGTGGACCTTGTGCACCGCATCACCAGCCGCATCAAACACCTGAATGGAGCGCTTCACACCTTTGTCGGTGGACTTCTCCACGGCAAAGGCATGTTTCCAGTGGCCGGGGAACATGCGCAGGTCGATCTCTTCATTGACCACCAACGCCGCGTGGTCGCCTGACCGGTAGTTGGCATATTCGCCCACCTTCTCGATCACGCAGGAGCGGTTGCGGGTCAGGGCCATGACTTCGCCCAGACGCTCAAAGGCGGCAAACAGCGGATCCAGCTCTGCGGTCACACAGGTCACGCCCTCGCCAACATGGGCGGCGATCAGTTCCGCTTCGGAAATGCCAAGCTGGTCTGCGAGGTCACGCTCCCGAAGGGTGCTGTGTTCTGCGCGAGCGTCACGGATTGCTTGCGGAGTAAGGGCGGAAGTGGCGGCCATAGTGCGCGCTCCTGTCAGTCATCAAGGCGTAAAGGTCTGGAGACAGGCTGGCGTGTGCAGAATAGTCACAGGGTGCTGGCGTCGGTGATCAAGTTGAATCACATTGTTGACAGAAATAGTGCGATTTATTAACGAGCGCAAGTCGTTCGCCGGAGAGCGAACAGACTCACTCAACAAGTCGTCGCCAGCCTCCCCCGCCAGCATCTTGAACAGACTATTGGAAGGGGATTTCCATGTTTGCCTGCACCACTCGCAGAGCAGCACTGCTCTGCAGCGCCGCGCTCATTTCAACCACATCCGTCATGGCGCAAGACAGCCTGAGCGACGGTGTTCTGGACGGCGTGACCGACGGCGTCATTCTGCTTGATGAAATTGTGCTGAAACGCTCCAAGCGCGACATTCAAACGGACACGGCCAACTCCATCACTGTTATTGAACAGGAAGAGATTGATGACCGTCAGGCCACCACGGTTGCCGAGCTGATCGACAGTGTGCCCGGTGTGACCCTGATCAACGGTGCAACGCCACAAGGCTCCGGCATCAACATCCGTGGCTTTGGCGCAAACAGCACTTTCGGCAGCGATCAGAAAGTTCTGATCCAGGTGGACGGCGCCTCCGTTGGCTCCGAAGAGCTTTACCGGATCAGCACCCAGCTGTTCACCGACCCGGCGCTTTATAAAGAGGTCTCTGTACTGCGCGGTCTGGGCGGCTCTTTTGAATATGGCTCTGGTGCCATCGGCGGCGTGGTTCTGTTGGAAACCAAAGACGCTTCTGATTTCACCGGTGGTGAAGTTGGCTTCAAGTTCCGCCAAACCCTGCAAGGCAACACCAACGGCAGCGGGTTCTCAAGCTCCTCCATTCTGGCCTGGCAGCCAACTGAGAATTTCGAAGTGCTCGGCAACTTTACCTACAGCGAGCAAAAAAACCAGAAAGATGGTGCTGGTGAAATCATCGGGAACTCCGCGTTTGAACTGCCGTCTTATGCGCTCAAAATGCGCGGCGTTTTTGGGGACGATCTCTCCCACCGTCTTGAGCTTAGCCTGAGCCACACCAACTCGTCTGAAAAAGACGTGCCATACGACAGCTTTGGCACCACCACTGATGCCTTTGGCAACGTGGACCGCGATCTGGAAAATACCATTGGCGTGCTGACCTATGGCTACAATCCGGCGGACAATGACCTGATCGATCTGGAAGTGAAGCTGAGCTACTCCGATCAGACCATTGACCAGAGCTATGTGGCGGGGTCGTCCTCTCTGGAAGGCACGCCAAGCTTCCCGTTCCTTGAGCCTCTTGTGGAAGCCGATCACCAGTATGAAACCACCAAGCTGCTGGTGAAGAACACCTCGCTGTTCAGCACCGGGCAGGCCACACACGATATGCGTTACGGTGTTGAACTCAGCCGTCGCGATCGTCTGGATGCGTCTTCTGCGCCGGGCGGCACGGATGACCGGGTTGCTGTGTTCGTCGTGGATGACATCGACTTTGGCAACGGGCTGACCCTGACGCCGGGTGTGCGCTTTGAGGATCAGACCATTGAGGGCAACGGTTCTGCAGATGGAAAATATGACAACAGCGCCCTGATGGGCGGCGTGTCTGCGCAGTATAAATTCGCCAGCGGCTGGTCGGTTTTGGGCAGCGTGGGCTACACCGAGAGCATGCCTATCATTGATGACCTCGGCACGCCGGTCTTCATGACCCAGAGCGAAAAAGCACGCAACTATGAGATTGGCACCTCCTATGCCAACACCGGTGTGTTCCGCGAACAGGACAGCATCGCGTTTAAAGCAACCGTGTATCAGACCGACATCTGGGACATCACCTCTTACCGCAACGTGGACCGTGTGGAACTGACCGGTATCGAGCTTGAAGGCCGTTACGCGCTGGAGAGTGGTTTTTATGCGGATGTGAACGCCAACTTCCAGGATGGCGACGAGATCCGCACCAATGGCGATGTGCTGGACTGGCGCAACCTGCCTGCTGATCAGCTGCGCCTGACACTTGGTAAGCGCTTTGACCGCAAGTGGGATCTGAGCTGGGAAATGGTGGCCAATGCCGAAACCGAGGTCAACGGCAGCGAGGCCCCAGGCTATGTGGTGCACAATCTGCGTGCCACCTATCGCCCGCAGGAAGGCGCCTTTGAAGGGCTGGAAGTGCGCATGGGTCTGGAGAACGCCTTTGACAAACTCTACACCCCCTACCTTGCCACCCGCCCGGCACCGGGCCGGACCCTCAAGGTCTCGCTGGCAAAAACCTTCTAAGGTTTAAGACATAAGAGTTTCCGGCGGCTGCGGTCGCCGGAAAGCATGGTTTACCCCATCCTGTAAACGGGTTCCCTAACATTTTGCTGTGCCAGATCCGCGCCAAGTCTGCGCGTCAGAGGCTGTCGCCAAACAGGGTCAGCTGCACCGGGATTGAGGCATAGCCGTTGCGCATCTTGGCGGCTTTCAGATCAATACAGACATCATGGGCCGCGGCCTCGGTTGCGAGATACTCGATGCGGCTTTTGCTGCCCTTGTGGCCAAGGCGGCCCCATTCGTGGATCACGCACCATTCGCCAAAGAGCGTCTGCGTGACATAAAGCACGTAGAAGCGACGCTGGCGGCGGCCAGGATTGATTTTCTCTAGTCGGATCAGCACCTCAACCCTCCGGATGCAGACCCGCATCTGTCAGCATTTCACGATCGGGCAAATCTCTAAGGCTTTCCAGATCGAACGCCACCAAAAACTGATCGGTTGTCACAAAAGTGTAGGGCGCGCCGCGTCTCGGGCTGCGGGGGCCGGTGCCGATGAGGCCGCGCTCATGCAGGCGGCCGATGAGATCGCGGCTGATGTCTTTGCCAAAGATGTCTTTGAGACCGTCGCGGGTGATCGGCTGGCGGTAGGCGATGGCGGCGAGCACGGCGATTTCAAACTCGCCAAGGTCCACCAGATGCGCGCCCAGATGGGCGGCGGCATGGATGGCGGGTGCATAGGCCGGGCGGGTGCGCAGGATCCAGCCGTCATTCACGGCGGCGATCTCAAAGGCGCGGCCTTCCAGATCGGCGGCGAGATCATCAATCAGCAGATCAACCGACGCCCCCTGCCCCACCACGCGGGCCAAATCCTCTTTGGGCACCGGGGATGCGGAGGCAAAGAGCACCGCCTCGATCCGGCGCATCCATTCGCGCCAGCGCAGGGCGGGTTCAACGCCTAGAAGTTCGCGATCCAAAACAGGCTCTGTGCGGTCTTTCATCGGCTCAGATCCCGTAGAGCCGGAAGCTTTCGCGCCCGGTCAATTCGCGCGCGACGCCAAGGCTCACCAGCCGGTCACAAAACCGCCGCGCGGCACGATCTGACATGAGATGGGTCAACGCCTGAGGGGCCACAGCGTCATGAGACAGAAAGAGGTCGACCGCCTGCGCCGCCCCTTTGGCGCGCAGCTTTGGGGCAATGGCGCGCAGAACCTCTGCCTTGCGGATCAGGCCAAGCGCCAGCCCGATGGCCTGCTCTGCCCCCGAGGCTGCGGCCTGATGGCAGGCCAAGTGCAGCGCTTCGCCGGATTTGCGCAGATCGCGGGGCGTGAGGCTGAGCGCAAGCAGCGGGACTAGGTAGGACCAGCGCATCTTTTTTGACAGGGTGGCATCCGCAAGCGCCAGCGCCAGAGCCTCGGCCTTTGGCTGATCGCGCAGAACCGCCTCCAGAGTCGCGGCCGCGCTGGACAGCGGGTTGCGCGAAGCCCCCTCGCCCTCAGCGGCCATCCAGGTTTCGATCTCCGCCGTATCATATTGCGGAAAGGCGCGATGCAAGGCGACCGCGCTCAACGGTCTGGCCGCCGCGCGCAGCCAGCTTTGGTAGGTGTCTCCGGCCGGGCCGGGTTGATCCTCGGGGCGCAGAAAGAGAACCGCATCCCGCAGCTCCGCCAGACGCTCCGGCCGACCGGTGGCAATCACGCAGGCTTCCGCCGCGCGCAGGGCCAATCGCTCACGCAGCAAGGGCTGTGGCAAAGCCGCCTGCGAAAGAACGATATTGAGCCGCGACAGCGCTGTGCCTGAAAGAAAAGCGGCATCTTCCAGCGATTGCGCCGCCAGAGAAGAGGCCGCGTGCCCCTGATCCAGCGGAGGCAGATCAAGGCTCAAATCCTGCAAAGAGAGAGAAGACGGCGCGGCTATCATGTTCGGGAGCCTAATCGCACGCGGCGCTTATGACCAGATTTTTCCGCAAAAAGCGCCGCAACATGCAAGACCCGGTCATGTCCAATAATCTTGATTTATCGGTCACAATGGGCGAATCTCACGCTTATGAGGCCTTTAAACCGCTCATATGCCATTTATCAGGATGTCCAACGCCCTCTTCAAGGGCTCTTTATGCGCCGCCAGAGAGCCCAGAGGGCCGCTCAGCGCGCCTTGTGGCACCGTTTGCACCTCAGGCACACGCACAAGCCACAGAGCGCCCTCAAACGCGACCTCAGGGGTCAGACCCGGCAGTGCCGTGAACCGCGCGGCCTCCCGCAAGGGCGCGACGATGCGCGAGGCCTCTATGCCGATCAGATCGGTCTGCAGATCCACAACCAGCTGCCCGTCCGCAAGACGGTAGACATCAAACTGCGCCATGGCCCCCTACCCTCGCTTTGGCCCCGGCTTTGGCGCGGTTTCAGACAGGCTGACAGCCGCGCTGGCAACCTCCTCACCATAGGCCTCAATCGCGGCACGGTTTTCCTCGCGCCAGCGGCGGTTCTGCTCGGCCTTGCAGGCGTCAACGATGGCCGCCTCCGCAAGACGCGACATGTTCAGGCCCAGATCCCGCGCTTTGGCGACCACCTTTGCCTCCAGCGTCAGATTGACTTTGATACGGCTCATCACGGCCCTCGATATTTATACGTATGCTTCAGGAGTATATTGTGACCGAGACCCCCAAACAAGCCACGCCTTCTCCGGAAAACACCAGCAAAGCCTATGCTGCGGATTGGCGGCATTTTGCACGGTGGTGCCGGTTGAACGGGGCAGAGCCCCTGCCCCCAGCCCCGCAGATCGTGGCGCAGTATCTGGCTGATTTGGCCAAGCCCTCAGGCGGCACCCCTGCCCTGCAAAGTACGAGCATTCGGCGGCGGCTTTCCGGGTTGGTCTGGAACTTTGCGCAGCGCGGACTGATCCTTGATCGCGCGGCACCTGAGATCGCAGCCGTGCTCGACACGCTGCGCCGCACTGAGGCAACGCCGAAGCGCAAAGACCCGATCCGACCGGATGAGATCCTGATGATGACGGCCACCCTGGCCTTTGATCTGCGCGGGTTGCGGGATCGTGCGCTGCTGTTGATCGGATATGTCGGCGGGCTGAGCCGGTCAGAGATTGTCGGGCTGGATCTTGGCGACGCGCGCGGCGCGGAGGCCACCGGCTGGATCACGATCCTTGAGGGGGGCGCGGTGCTGACCCATGCCACGCGCACTGGCTGGCGTGAGGTGGAAATCGGGCGCGGCTCTGGTGAGCAAAGCTGCCCTGTTCATGCGCTGGAGCAATGGCTGCATTTCGCAAAGATCCAATCCGGCCCGGTGTTTGTGCGCACTTCGCGCAATGGCAAACGCGCGTTGGAGACGCGGCTGAATGACAAACATGTGGCGCGGCTGATCAAGCAAACGGCCCTCGCGGCGGGCCTACGGCCGGAGCTTTCGGAGAAAGATCGGATGGCCCTGTTTTCCGGGCATAGCCTGCGCAGCGGGTTGGCCCACGCGGCGAAGGTTGATCGAACTGTGGGGGTAAATGCGGCCGGCGTGACATCCGCCGAAATGACCCGCCCCTCTGAGGACAACCGCGTCAGGTTTCAGGTGAACCTGACCAAAGCGGCGGGTCTGTAAATTTGGTTCCGCGAAACCCGCACGCAGGTTTCGCGGCGAAACCCTCTTAGGGGCGCTCAAGGAAAACGCGGATCTCTTCGAGCAGGTTTTCCATCATTTCACCGTCAAGTTGGCGGCCTTCAAAACGCAGCGAATAGCCATCCGCATCTGCCTGACGGCGGATCGTGATCCCGTTGGATGTGACCAGCGTTTCCGCGTCGCGCCAGCCAGACGCCGGTGGCGTGGTGCGCGGACGACCGCCGCGTTTGGGATCCCGCTCCGGCGCGTCCAGCGTAGAAATCACCCCATCGATCACCGCCCATTCCTCATCGGCTGTGGCCGAAGACGCCGCCGCAAGCCCGTTGCGAATGCGGGTCTCGCCCCCCTGACGCAGCGCTTGCGCCAGTTTCAGGCCGCGCTTTTCGCTGAGCGCATCGGGGAATTCCAGCATGTCACCAAGCTCTTCAAAGATCAGAGCAAAGCTGCGGACCTTGGAGCGCTTGGCCTTGGAGCCGGTTGCGAAGAGCTTGTTGACCGCGTCCTCGACATTGAGAAACGCGCCTTGCTGCGCGGAGATCACCGCGATGCGGCCGCGTTCGAAATGGCTCAGCTCGGAGCGCACTTCGTTTTCTTCGACCATGGCGACAAAGGCAGCATCGGTTTCCGCCGGTGGACGGATGATGGCGCGAATGGATTTGAACTGGGCTTCCTCTGTCAGCCCCAGCAATTCGCGCACCGCCATCAGACGACGGTAGCCCGAGAGCAATCCGTAGCGCGGCGAATCCATCCGATCGCTCGCGGGCAGCTCATAAACCTCGATGGGCAGACGCAGGCCGTTGGCGGAGATCGAGAGACGCAGCTCCAGCATATCATCGGCATCCAGCGCCGCGCGGTCACGGACCATGGCGTCGGCGTCAATCTCACCCACAGGGATATCGACCAGCAGGCGGCCATCGGTCTCCGCTTCCTGCAGCTTTGCCTCGCTCGCCTCAAGTTGCGCCTGACGCGCGCGGTCTGCGGCACTGGCCGGCTGGGAAACCGCAGCGGCCTCCGCGGCAATCTTGGCAATGGGGGCCACGCCGCGCACCTGCGAAGCTGCGGGTTCGGGGACAGAGGTTTCGCGGCGAAACTCCTCTTCCAGTTTGCTCAGGTCGGCGCTGCTTGGCGCCACAAGTTTTCTGCGTTTAGCCATCGTTTGCCTCCGTGTTCATCTGCTCTGCTTTGAGGTCTTCAAGATCGCGCCACCATGTGCCGACGATGATCTCTTTAACCTCGGCCCATGTGCGGTCGAAAGTTTCGCGCCCGCGCACATAGGTGTCGCGGTTGAATTCGCGGTAATCTGCCTCGTAGATGCCGTTCACCTGTTCGCCAGCCTGACCAACCATCGCCGTCATGTCCTGACGGTAGGTTGTCATGAAGTCGCCGAAATAGGCCTGAATGACATTGGCGAGATCGGTCTGTTGCCCCGCATCAAAGCGGGTGATCAGCGCGCGCACCGCATCCCATTCAAACTTCACCTCCGGCAGGCCATCGCGGCGGCGGGCGGCGTTTTCACCTTCTTCGACACTGGCGAAGGTGGAATAGAGCATGTCAAAGAACCGGCCCGTGGAGTCAAATTCAAGGAACGACGCGCCGAGCGGGACCAGCAGGATGTCGGCCGCGGCAAGCGCGTTGATCGTGAGGTAGCCGAGGGCAGGGGGGGTATCGAGGAAGATGATGTCATAGTCATCCACGATGTTCTCATTGGTGAGCGCGTTTGTGAGCGCATCCCACAGCGGCCAACTGCGCAGCCCCATGCGCCAGACCGGGATCTGGAACTCCGCCCAGTAGAGATTGAGCTGCGCACCAAGCAGGTCGATGTTGGGCCAGTGGGTTTCCTGAATGATGTCGCGCGCGGTGACATTGAGCGCTTCGGTCAGGGTTTCATCGAAGGGCAGGGGGGTGTCGCCGGACGCTTCCCGCACGCTGTTCTCTGCCAGCACCGCCTGGGCATAGTCTTTGGCCATGAGCGGGAAAGCGGTGGACCATTCGTCCTGCACATCGCCGCCCATGATGGAGGTGAGCGAGCCCTGGCTGTCGAGATCGATCACCAGCACCTTATAGCCGTCAAGTGCGGCGGACATGGCGAGGTGGGCCGTGGTCGTGGTTTTGGAGGTGCCGCCCTTGAAGTTGGAGACCGCCACAATTTTCGCGGGGAGACCCTCGGGGCGCCAAGGCTGGTACTCACGGTCCTGCGCGCCCTCAGCGGCGAAATGCGCACGAAGGGCCAGAACGTCCTCCAGAGAGAACCACTTGGAATTTCCTTCACCCACGCCTTGGGGAAGTTCCGGATATTTCTTCAGCACGCGACGGAAGTGGGCCGGTGCCACCGGGATCAGAAACTTGCAGATCTCCCAAGTGGAGAATCGGCGGAGCCTTTTTTTGCCGTCAGGGGCATAGCCGCGACGGGCGAGATCCTGTCTTCCCTTCGTAGCGAAGGCCGCCGCTTTTGCGAATCGGGCGGTGTCGATAGGGTCAGATAGCTTGGCGGCGGCTTCGGCTGGGTTGATGTTGAAATATGGGGGCAGGTTATCTTTGCCTGATACCATCTCAGTTCCTCTGCGATGTACTGCTTCGATCGTGATTTTGCCGGAACTATCGCACATGAATTTGCCAATGTGAATCAAAGATGGCGGTTTCGCGGCGAAACCTTCCGAAAATCACAAAAAACAGCGACGTAAAGCTTGTAGAGTCTTTAGGATATTTAGAATCTTTACGATCAGGATCAAAAATAAAATCAAAGGCTTAGATAGGTTTGGGGACCTGCCTACGGGATCAAAGGGACCCAACTACAGGATAAGAGGTGCCTGTTTGCAGGGGGTAGGGGCCCGATTCGCGGGAATAGGGGTACCAGAGTCCAGTTTTGGCTCTTTCAGCCCCGGATTTGGCAAAATCCTGTGGATAACTCAGTAGGGCATCCCGTATTTGGGTCCCTTAAGGGGGGTGCCGGTCCCGGTGGAAATCCTATAGGTACCCGCCTACGGGATCAGTTATCCACAGATTTAAGCACCCATATTGAGTTTGCGTTAAGGTTCCTTTCAGCGCATAATGTGCGCAAAAAAGGGCAGAGCGATGAACGATATTCCTCGCGACCAACTCACAGGCGCATTGCGGCGTGGAGCGGTGAAAAAACATGTGGCGGCGATTCACGTCTCCGGCAAACTGACGCTGTTGCAGCGGAAGTTGTCGAACGTGCTGTTGCTGAACGCCTATGACACACTCACCAGCCAGAGCAAACACTCAATTGATGCGCGCACCCTGTGTATGATGATTGGTTACAACTCCAATGACATGGAAACGCTCAAGGCCTCGCTGCGCGGATTGGCGGAAACCGTGGCCGAGTGGGACATGCTGGACGAGAAAGGCCAGCAGGAATGGGGTGTGTCGAGCCTTCTGAGCTATGCCAAGCTGAAAGGCGGCGTCTGCGAATACTCCTATTCCCATGCCTTGGCTGAGAAATTGCATGACCCGAAGGTTTTTGCGCTCATCAATCTCAACATTCAGCGCAAGTTCACGTCGGGCCACGCGCTGGCGCTTTATGAGAACTGTTACCGGTTTATCCGCACCGGCAGCACCGGCTGGTGGTCGATGGATCTGTTTAGGCGGCTGATGGGGCTGGATGGATCAAGCTATTATGAGAGCTACAAACATCTCAATGCGAAGGTCATCAAGCCTGCGGTCGCTGAGGTGAACAAAACCAGCAATATTCTGATCGAACCTGAGACCCGCAAACAGGGCAGGGTTGTCACCGATATCCGCTTCCGTATCAAAGAGAACCCGCAGCTGGCGATTCTGGATATTGATGACGGTGAGGGGATGCGCCACGGGCCGGTTTATGCGCGGCTGCGCGAGCTTGGAGTCAGTGACCGTCTGGCGCGGCAATGGCTGGGGGCCTATGGCGAAGAGCAGGTCATGGCCAAGCTGGATTACGTGCGTCAGCGCAAAGATGTGAAAAGCATGGTCGGATATCTGACCGCTGCGCTGAAAGAAGATTACAAAGAGGTCGAAGAGGTGGCGGCGCCTGTTGTGCCGCGATCTGAGCGGGCCGAACGCCTGCGGCGTGTTCAGGCGGCAATTGAAGCGCGCACCCCAACGCAGCGGGATGCGGACAAGCGCCTGTTTGCGAGCCAGCTGGAAGATGATGTGGCCCGCGGTGACTTTGAGCGCTTTGGCTGGGTGTCACCGCTGAACATCCGCGCGATCTTTGCCTTCTGGGAAGACATGGATCCGGAGATTTTTGAGGGGTTGGAGGACGAGCCGGTCTCCTGACCCCGGTTTCTGTGCGGATTACCCGCGCGCCGCCTTCTGAGCGGCGACGTTTTCGGCCACCAGCTCTTTGTAAAGCGCGCGAATGCGGGCCATCACCGGGCGATCGCCGGTGCCAATGGGCTTGCCGTCGATCTCTGCCACCGGGGTTTGGGCGCCAAAAGTGCCGGTGAGGAAGGCCTCATCAGCGCCGTAAGCCTCGTAAAGGGAATAGTTTTTCTCGCGCACGGGGATGTCGTTGGCGCGGCAGAGGTCGATCACCTTCTGACGGGTCACGCCGTTCATGCAGTAATCCCCGGTGGAGGTCCAAACCTCGCCCCGGCGCACAATGAAGAAGTTGCAGGCGTTGGTGGTGTTCACAAAACCATGCGGATCGAGCATCAGCCCTTCGTCTGCGCCCGCCTGTTCGGCCTGTAGGCAGGCAATCACACAGTTGAGCTTGGAATGGCTGTTGTATTTTGCGTCCTGACTCATCGGCAAGCCACGCACCTGCGGCACGGTGGCCAGACGGATGCCCGCGTTTTGCAGGCTGTCGACCGGCTTGGAATGTTCGATGATGGCCACAATGGTGGGCCCCCATTTGGAGAGGGCAGGGTGCTGAAACGGTTTGGCCTTGCGGCCACGGGTGATCATCAGGCGGCAATGGGCATCGCCGGTCATGCCGTTGGCCGCTGCGGTGTCGTCGAGGATTTTGCGGATGTCCTCCGGCCCCATGTTGAGATCGATGGACACCGACTTCAGCGAGTTGAAGAGCCGGTCCATGTGTTCGTCAAAGAAGGCCCACTGCCCGTCATAAAGCCGCATCCCTTCCCACATGCCGTCGCCCAGCATGAAGCCGCTGTCATAGACGGAGACCTTTGCCTCGTCTTTGGGGACGATTTCCCCATCCACATAGATCTTGATGTGATCGTTGCGGTCGTCTGATTTGGCGTCATGGGTGGAGTGGCGATCTGTGTCGGTCATGGGCGGCTCAAAGCTGATTGATGGGCAATCTGCGCCTGATGGGCACAGCTATGGGCGAGACCTTAGAGCGTTGAAATTGCTTTGGAAAGAGCGATGTTGGGGGGGATGCTCCCGGTTTTGGGTGCAGATTGGGGCCAGTGGGCGTCACCGGTTCCCGATGCGCTTTCGTACCCAGCTTGCAACGGTTTTTGGCCGTCGTGACGCAGCGGATTGCGTGAGGGCGCGCGCGCACAAAACACTTGCGTGGTCTCTGACGCGGCACTAGCGTTAACTTATCTGCGCGAAATTAAATTTCGCATAGCGGAAAAGGCATGTCAAGGGAGGAGTGATATGTTGAAGATCAAACAATTTTTGGGAGCCGCCGTTCTGGCGGGATGCGCCGCCACAGCCGGGGCGGAAACAGTCTTGATCCACGGGGAAGCCGGGCCGAACCGCGGGGCGCGGGCGGCGGCGTTGTCGTGGTATGCTGAACAGGTCGCGGCGCGCTCGGAAGGCGACATGCGTATCGACGTGCAGTGGGGCGGGGCGTTGTTCAAAGCCAACGCAGCGCTTGCAGGCGTGAAAGACGGCATTGCGGATCTGGGCACGGTGATTGCGGTTTACTACCCGCAGGAGCTGGTGGGCTATGGCATCGCGGATTTGCCGCTGAACAACCCGGACGCCTGGGTTGGCATGCGCGCAACCGATGAGTTCATGCGCACAAATGCGGCGATCCAGGCGGATCTGGACGCAAAGAACCTCGTCTACATCGGCACCTGGACAACCAGTCAGGTGAACATTGGCTGCAAAGACGCCGCCATTCGCACCGCAGAAGACGTTGAGAACCTGAAAGTGCGCGGTGTGGGCGCTTATGGCAAGGTCTTTGGCGAGATGGGTGCAAATATGGTGCGCATGTCAATTTATGATGCGTATCAAGGGCTTGATACCGGTTTGATTGATTGCTCGCAGGGGTATTCCTATGCGGTGGCCGCGTTGAAGCAATATGAGGTCATGGACAGCTACACGATGCTGAACTGGGGTCAGGTTGGCGGCGTTGGCATGTTCATGAACAAGGACAGCTATCAGTCGCTGAGCGCGGATCAACAGGCGCTGTTGCAAGACGTCGGTTCGGACATGGCGGATGAGTTTGGCCGCATCATCACCGCAGCCAATGAAAAAGCCATCACCCAGATGAAAGACAACGGTGTTGAGGTGATCGAGCTGGCGCAGGAAGAACGCGCCGCGCTGGTGGAGAAAGGCCAGCAGTTTGTTGCGGCCTGGTCTGAAAATGCCGCCAAGGCGGGCATGCCGGGTGAAGAGATGCTTGCGGAATATCAAGCGCTGATCGCCAAGTGGACCGAGACACGGGACAGCGAGGGCTATCCCTGGGATCGTCAGGCGAACTGAGCTGAAGATGATCAAACGATGCGAGCGGGCGCTGCTGGCTTGCGCGGCATTGGCGGTGATCGGGATGGGTGTCCTGATCACAGCCAATGTGATTGCGCGGAGCTTTGGCGGCAATATCCCTGACAGCAATATCATTGTCGAAGAGCTCATGGTGGCGGCGGTGCTGCTGCCGCTGGCCATCGCAACCGCGCAGCGCGCCCATGTGGTGGTGGAGTTTGTCTCCAACCGCTTTCCCGCGCGGCTGAGATCTTGGCTGATTGTGTTTGGCTCTCTCGTGGGGCTGCTGGCGCTGGCGCCGATGATCTATGCCGGTGGGCGGGCGTTTTTGGCGGAATGGAGCTCGGGGAGCTTCTATTTTGGCGATCTTGGCCTGCCGAAATGGCCGGGGCGGCTGTTGTTTGTGCTGGGGCTGTCGGCCTGTTGGCTGAGGCTTCTGATGCTGGCCATCTCTGATATCAGAACGATCCTGAACGGGCAGACCGTCAGTGACCAAGGAGGCCATTGATGGATCCGGCAACAATTGGGCTGATCGCCTTCGCAACCGTGTTGGTATTGCTGGCGCTGCGGGTGCCGATTGCCTTTGCGCTTGGCGCGGTGGCGGTTGTGGCGACCTTTGTCATCTTTGCGTTTCGCACCGGCACTTTCATGCCGGAACGCGCGATCCGCGCCACCACGTCGATGGTGTTTAACAACGCCTTTGACCTCATACACTCTTATTCGCTGTCGATGATCCCGCTGTTCGTGGCGCTGGGACATATCGCCTATCGCGCGGAAATTACGACAAAAATCTACTTTGCTGCCAAGGTCTGGATGACCCGCATTCCGGGTGGGGTGGCTATGGCCAGTGTGATTGGCTGCGGCGGATTTTCGGCGATCACCGGATCCTCGATCGCCTGCGCCTCGACCATGGGGCGGATCTGTACGCCGGAAATGCTGCGGATGGGGTATGATCCGCGACTGGCCACCGCCAGCGTGGCGGCCGGGGGCACGCTGGGATCGCTGATCCCGCCGTCGGTGTTGTTCATCATCTTCGGGATTTTCACCGAAACCTCGATTTCAAAGCTGTTTCTCGCAGGCATTCTGCCCGGATTGCTGACGTTGCTGGGCTTTGTCGCGGTGATCTGGATCTGGGTGCTGCGCGCGCCGCATATTGCGCCGGATGTTGGCGAAACCTACACCACGGAAGAACGCAAAGCCGCCGCAATTGCCGCCTGGCCCGCGCTGTTTCTGTTTGTGGTGATTGTGGGCGGCATCTACGGCGGGATTTTCACCGCGACCGAGGCGGCGGCGGTCTGTGTGTCCGCTGCCACGGTGATCGGGTTTGCTCAAGGCACGCTGACCTTGCAGGGGCTTTGGGACAGTGTGAAGGAGACTTGTGTTCAAACCGCGGCGATCTTCTTTATCGCGGCGGGGGCCAAGGTCTTTGTGTCTTTCATCGCGCTGACCGGCATTGCGCCTGCGATTGTGGAATTTGTGTCGGCGGCGGATATGTCCGTTGTGGTGCTGATGATCTGTATTGCGCTGATCTATCTGGTGCTGGGCATGTTCCTTGATCCGATTGGCATCATGGTTCTGACATTGCCGCTGTTGGTGCCGCTGGTGGAGAGCTACGGGTTGAACCTGATCTGGTTTGGCGTGGTGGTGATCAAGCTGCTGGAGATCGGGCTGATCACGCCGCCGGTGGGGCTCAATGTCTTTGTAATCGCCAATGTGGTGGGGAAAGAGGCGCCGATTGACCGGATTTTTGCCGGTATCGCGCGGTTCCTGTCTGTGGATATCATTGTGCTGGGGCTGATTATGGCCTTCCCGATCCTGTCGCTGTGGATTCCCACGGGTGCGGGGTAAGGCGCGGAGTAGGGCGCGAGCTGGCGGCCCTTGATCTGAGAGAGGATCGAGGGCCGGGTGTCTAGGAGGCGGCTTTCAGACAGCTGTCGATCTTGCCAAAAAGCACGTCGCGGCGGACCGGTTTGGCCACATGGCCGTCACAGCCCGCGTCCAAAGCGTCGCGCACATTGTGGGCCATGGCGTTGGCCGAGAGCATCAGGATCGGGGTGCGCTGTTTGTCGGTCTGGGCCTCAAAGGCGCGCATCCGGCGCACCGATTGTTCGCCATCCATGACGGGCATCCGCATGTCCATCAACACAAGATCAATCGGCTTTTTGGGGGCTTGAAAGATTTCCAAAGCTTCCAAGCCGTTGGAGGCAAAGGTGATTTCGCATTCTGCAGATTGAAGCACGAGGCTGATGACCTTCTGATTGACCATGCTGTCCTCGGCAATCAGCACATGGCATCCGCGCAGGTTCATATCATCGGCGATCCCCACAGGTGCTGCGACCGTGGATGCGGCGGGTTTAGCGGGCTGAAGCGGGAGCTGCAGCGTGAAGGTGGCACCTTCGCCCGGGGCAGAGGTCACAGTGAGCGCGCCGCCCATGTTCTGCGCCAGAGCGGAGCTGATCGCGAGGCCCAGACCTGTGCCGCCAAATTTGCGGCTGTCGCTTTTGCGTTGCTGCTGGAAGCGTTCAAAGACGTTGCCTTCCGCTTTGGCAGGAAAGCCGATGCCGCTATCGGCTATGACAAACACGAGGGCGGGTTTGCCAGGGGTTTTCTTGAGCGACAGCGAGCAGGTGATATGGCCTTGATCGGTGAATTTGACGGCGTTGGAGGCGAGGTTTGAAATGATTTGCCGCAGGCGGAGCGGGTCGCCGCTCGCAAGATCGGTTTCGTCTAGGTCACTGGTCAAAGAGAAGGTGACACCTTTGGCATCGGCCTGTTCCCGGTGCAGCCTGAGCGCGGCGGACACCTCTTTGAGCGGGGCGAAGGGGATGGTTTCAAACTGCAGCTTGCCTGCTTCGACTTTGGAGAGGTCCAGAATGTCAGACAGCAGCCCTTCGAGCATGTCGCCGGATTCATAGATTGTCTGCACGAGGTCTCTTTGCCGCGCGCTGAGGCCTTCGTCGCGGTGGAGACTGTCGGCAATGCCGATGATCGCGTTGAGCGGCGTGCGGATTTCATGGCTCATATTGGCAAGAAAGGCGGTTTTGGACTGGTTCGCCTCTTCTGCGGCCTTGCGGGCTTGTGCCAGAGATTTTTGCCGCTGCCATTGCTCTGTGATGTCGTTGGCGGAGCCGAAGATCTGCCCCTCAAATCGGGTGAAACGCAGATCCAGAATGCGTTTGCTGCCGTGGCGATCCTGCAGCGCGGTTTGCAGGGCATTGGCCTTCTGCCCAAGCCGCGCTTTGCGCAGGGCTTTGGTGACCTTGTCGTGGTCATGGGGTGCGATGAAATCGCTGATATGGTGGTGCAGCAGGTGGTTTTTGGAATGACCGGACGCCGCGCAGAAGGCCGGATTGACCCGCTGAATGCAGCCGTTGTCATCTAAAATGACATTGGGGGCGTGCGACACATCAAAGAAGGCTGAGATCAGCCGACTGGTGCGCACCTTCTCTGTGATGTCAAAACGTAGGGCAACAAACCGGATCGGGCGGCCATTTGGCTCCATGACGGGATAGATAATTGTGTCAAACCAAATGGTTTCGCCTTGCTTGCTGCGGTTGCAGATCTCTCCGCGCCAGATTTTTCCACGGGAAATGGTCTGCCACATCCGGTGAAAGAACGCCTTGCTGTGATGGCCGGAGTTCATCAGGTTATGGTTTTTGCCGATCAGCTCGTCTTTGGTGTATCCGGACACGCGCAAGAGGTTCTTGTTGACGTGCAGAATTCTCCCGGCGGCATCTGAGACTGACAGGATCGCGGTCTCGTCAACAACGGCGTGCAGCTCCCTGAGGTCGTCCAGCGTGAGTTGGTCAGAAGGGCGACGGGTCTTGGCCGCAATGTGCTGGCCGGTTTCCAGAGGTTCAAAATGGCCGATGAGCTGCGTGGTTTTCCCATCTTGGCAGACGGGGTGCCCTGCGCTTGCGAGCTTAATTTCCTGACCATCGGCGCGTTTTGCCACAAACTCAAACCGCCAGGGCGTTGCTTCCTGAATGCTGCGATGCAAGGCATTTTGGATCGTCGGGCGGTATTGGGGCAGGCAAAATTCAAAAGCGTTTTCAAACCGTGGCTGATAGCTGGGGTCGACGCCGTGAAGCGCCTGTGCGGCGGGGCTCCACCAGACGGTTTTCTCTATCAGATCCACTTGCCAGAGTGCGGAGATCGGGGTGGAGGCTGTGTCAAAATCATCTGCCACGTCCGGCGCAGGCGCGCCAAAAAAGTCATAGGCAGTGGTCATTCAGGTCACCTCTCAGAACTTCGACCAAGTAAGGAACTCTCGGCCCAAATGAGAGCCAACCTCACGTGTCACCTTCTGGAGACCCGCAGTACGTGTGTAACAAGTTATCTATAGGGGGAAGAGAGGCGTAAATCCATGATGGATAGTCGCAAAAATACAATTAGTTCAATGAGTTAAATCTGTATTTGGCGCGCATGTTTTATCCGCATTTTGCTTGAAAATTGCGCGGTGAAAGACCCGTGTTTGACCCTGCGTGCGTTATGATCCCGCAAGCTTTTTCTCGATGCCGACATCCAGCAGCCGCCAGACCTCCTGACGGTCAAAGCCACGGATGTCTTTTGCGCCCAAGGCTTGCAGGTCAAACTGATCTTTCAGGGTGGCGGCGACCTCGTCCTGCACAGAGATCTGCATCGGTTCGGCAAATTCCTGTAGCCGCGTGGCGAGGTTTACGGCGGGGCCGAAGATGTCATAGACGTATTTCTGGATGCCCACGACAGAGCCAACCACGGCGCCGGAGGCGATGCCGATGCGGCAGCGCCATTGGTTGGGGTGGCTGGTGTTGCGCCGTTCCAGATAGCGCACAAACCGGATGGCGGCATTTGCCACGGCGCGGGCGTGATCCGGGGTGGGATCGGGAAGACCCGCGACGGTGATATAAGCATCGCCGATGGTTTTGATGCGCTCGCAGCCAAATTGCTCGCCGATCCGGTCAAAGGCGCTGTAGATGTCATTGAGTTCGGTCACCGTGACGCTGGGATCTGCGGAGGCCACCATGTCGGTGAAGCCGACAAAATCCAGCATCAGGACGGAGACCGGATCATAGAGCTGGGGCGTGACCACGCCGAAGGCCTTATATTCTTCATAGACGGAGCGGGGCATGATGTTGAGGAGCAGCTTTTCCACCTGCTCCTTTTCGCGTTTGATTTCGCGCGTGTTGCGCTCAACCATCATGGAATAGGAGTCGATCATCGACTCCAGCTCGCGGATGCGGGTGATGTTCTGGCAGACCAGCACGATCAGCTCCTGATCGCCATCGGTGGCGGAGGTGAAATCCGCTGCGATCACCAGCTGGCGGCGCTTTTTGCGGTGGCGGATTTCGGCGGTGTATTGGCCCGCGTCATCAAGGGCGGCGTGAAGCTCCTCGGTGTTGAGATCCTCAAACACTTTGAGCAGCTCGTCGGTTTCCAGCCGGTCCTCAAACCATTCCTCAAAAGTGTTGTTATAAAACAGAAACTTGAGGTCGCTGCGGCCCACAAGGGCGACGCCGACACCAATGGCGCGCAGGAGCTGTTCGTTGATGGCTTCGATGGTCATCTCAGGGGCTCACGATCAAGGGGCGGCGGGATTCAAACTCTTGCAGGACGGCAGATATATCTCCTTCGTCAAAGCCGTGATCGCGCAGGGTGCCTGACAGCACGACTTTGAGCTCGTCAAAATGCGGGTCCTGAATGTCGAGATGGGAATGCAGCTGGCGCAGCTGGTGGTCGGTGTAGGAGGCCGGGCCGCCGAGCAGGGTGGCGACAAATTTGGTCTGGTGGTCGACCATTTTGGACATGTCGATGTCATCAAAGAAGGGGCCGATATCGTCGCTGTCCAAAAGCGTGTCGTAAAAGGCCATGACCACGCGGCTGACGTTGGAAAACCCGCCGTATTTCTCGAAAAGTGATTGGCTTGACATAGTCCCCCCCTTTTCAAAGCCCGAATGCTCGGTGTCTTGCATCATACAAAAAATGGTTAATTTAGGAACCCTGCGGATATCGGGGGCATTGCCTTGGGGCAGGACCGCGCGATGTCCGCAGGGGGGAGGCATGTCGTCAGAGAGGTGCAATTACCGCTTGGTGATGACGATTTCCGCGTACTCGGATGGCACGATCATGGAGCCGTCGGTGGCGACGTTGAACTGCGCGATGGTGGCGCGCATGTCTGTTTCCAGCGCCTCTGCCGCGTCGCCAACCGCGAGGAAGGCTTTGTGCACGGGGCCATAGTAGGTGCGGAAGAAATCGATGAAATGATCCGGTGAAGCGTAGCGGAAATTGAAGTTTTTCAGTTCAAACGCAATGGTTTCGGCGGTCGGGCCAAATTGCGCCTCGATCCAGTCGCGATTGCCCCAGCGCGCGGGGGATTGGACACCGGCAGGGGGTGGCACATGGCGGCCAAGCGTTTTGAAGAGATGGCCGATGAAGCTGTCTGGGGTCCAGTTGGCCATGGCGATCTTGCCTCCGGCGCGCACCACGCGGGACATTTCGCGCGCGGACTGTTCCTGATTGGGGGTGAACATCACCCCGAAGGTGGAGGTCGAGATGTCAAATTGCCCATCCTCAAAAGGAAGGTCTTCGGCGTCTGCCACCTGAAAGGTGACCTCAAGCTTATCGGCCTCAGCGCGGATGCGGCCTGCTTCCAAAAGCGCGGGAACGTAATCGGTGGAGGTCACGGCGCACCAGCGGCGGGCAAAGGCCAGAGTGGCGTTGCCGTTGCCGCCCGCCACATCGAGCACGGTTGCGCCATGGGCGGGCGCGGTGGCCTCGGCCAGCATCTCGCCGGTGATCTGCAGGGTGCTGCCGATTTTGGCGTAGTCACCGGAGGACCAAGCGGCGTTCTGCTTGGTTTTGATGGCTTTGTAGTCAGGAGCTTGGGTGGTCATGGTGCTGTCCTTTCGGGGGGAGGTTTTGGTCAGGTTGAAGAGAGGGTTTGCGAGGGTCATGATGGTCTCCTTTGATGAGAGGGCGGGGCAGGATCAGGCCGCGACACGCGCAGGCCAGGTGACGGGGCGCGCGGCTTTCTGAACGCGCGCGATGTGCTGCAGGATGCGGGGATTGACCCAATCGGGATCAAAGATCGGTGCCATGTGGCCCATGGCGGGGAGCAGGGCGAGTTCGGCGTTGGTGACCTCCTGCGCAATCATCTGTGCGGTGGCCTGCGCAAGGGCTGGGGATTCCATCCCGACCATAATCAGCGTGGGGATGCGCAGGCTCTGCAGATCGCTGAGGTGCCATTGCTCGCTTTCCAGATCCCGAAAATCCTCCAGCAGCTTGGGGGCCAGTTCGACCAGCTTGTCCTGACGCTCCGGGGGCAGGGAGGCCCAGCTTTGCGGGACGGTCCAGTAATCGACGAAACCTTGAAGATCAGAGGCGGACTTGGGCTGAGACAGCTGTGTTTCCAAGGCGCTGAACCCCTCCAGCAGAGAGCGGCCCTCGGCGTCGGCGGCTTTCAGAACATGAAAGGCTGCGGGTTCATAGAGCGTGAGGCTCTTCACCAGTTCGGGACGCAGCAGGGCGATTTTGAGCGCCACGCCGCCACCAAAACAATGGCCGATCAGATGCACGGGCTGTTTGAGCGCCTCGATTTTGCGGATGATCGGAAGGGCGGCACGGGACACGCCTTGGCCCTCATCCACGCGGTCGTCTGCGCTGCCGTAGCCGGGCAGATCCCAAGCGTGCAGCTCAAAGCGATCGGAAAACTGGGTGCGCAGGTCGTCCCACTGATGGGCGCCGGAGGCTGAAGAATGCAAAGCGACCACCGGAGCCGTTTCGCGGGTGAGGCTGTTGGGGAGGGGGTGCATCATCATTACTCCAAACACTGGTTACGGACCCAGATTTGGCCTGTGGCTGTTTCACTGTGATGTCTGTGCAGGCGGGGTGATGTTTCAGTTGTTTCGCGGGCCAAATGCAGGGGGATGCGGGGTAGGGCGCAGGGATTTTTGGTGTTTTTGCCTTTGGCGTGCCAAACTGCGCCCAATTACTGAAACAATTGAAACACGCGAATTTGCTTCTGAAAACCAACTGAAACTTGGGCCGGATAGGGATAAGCCATGGCCTCTGAGACAGACATGGACACAGACGTTGATACGGGTTCGGATCGTTTTCACGAGCTGCTGAGCGATGCGATTGAAAGTCTGTCAGAGGGGTTTGCACTCTATGACGACAACCGCAAGCTGGTGGTCTGTAATCAGAAATACATCGAGATGAATGCGGGGGTTGCCGATCTGCTGCATCCCGGGCTGGATTGGGAAATTCTGATGCGTGAAAGCGCGCGGCGCGGGATTTATCACGATGCGATTGGGCGCGAGGATGCCTGGGTCTCTGACCGGTTGCAGACCACCCATGACTATGTGACCGATTTTGAGTTGGTGCAGACCGATGGCACCCACTACCTTGTGTCGACCCATCCCACCAAGATGGGCGGGTTTGTTGTGACCCGCACGGATATTTCCGACCGCAAGAAGGCAGAGGCCGCGACGCGGGACGGGGATTTGCTGATCCGGACGGTGTTGGATGCGAGTTCGGCGATTGTGACCATGGCGCGTGTGGGCGACGGCAGCCTGATTTACCGCTCTCCGGCGGCGCGGGAGCTGTTTGGCGACACCAAGTCTGCGCGCGATCATTATGTGAACCCCGATGACCGGGCTGATTTTGTCACCGAGTTGCTCGCGATGGGGCAGATCGACAATTATTACCTGCGGGTGCAGGCTAAGGGGCGGGAGTTTCCTGCCTCTATTTCCGCGCGGATCGTGGAGTATCGCGGCGAGGATGTGATTGTCTCTAGTGTTGTGGACCTGACCAAGGAGGTGGAGGCACAGCAGTTGATCCAGCAGGTGCTGGAAGCCTGTCCGATCCCTTTGCAGATGACCAAGGCGGCCACGGGGGAGACCTTGTTTTCAAGCCCCGAGACTTTGGCGCTTTTTGGGAACGGGGACAGTGCGCAGAGCTATTATGTGGAGGCGCAGGAACGGGCGCGCTATCTCAAAGAGCTGCGGGCGGCGGGTGTCGTGCGCAACCGGAAGGCGGAATATATCAAAGGCGATGGCACCCGGTTTTGGGGGGCGGTTTCGGCACAGCTGATCGATTTCAAGGGCGAGGAGGTCATTGTGTCGAGCACGCGGGACATGACCGATGAGCTTGCCTTGCAGGAGGAATTGGCCGCGCAGCGGGAGCTGCTGTATCAGAATGAGAAGATGTCTGCCCTTGGGGAGCTTTTGGCGGGGGTGGCGCATGAGCTGAACAACCCGCTGTCGATCGTGGTGGGTCATGCGCTGATGCTGCAGGAAGATGTGACCGATCCGGAAACCCAGCGGCGGGTGGCCAAGATCGGCGCGGCGGCGGAGCGCTGTGCGCGGATTGTGAAGACCTTTCTGGCGATGGCGCGGCAGCGGCCGACCTCGATGGAGCGGGTCAATCTGGACAGTGTGATCGGCGCGGCATTGGATGTGGCCGGGTACGGGCAACAGCAGGATGGCATTCAGATTGCCTATGCGCCGGAGACGGATCTGCCCGAAATCCACGCGGATGCGGATCAGATCACGCAGGTGGTGATCAATCTGGTGATGAATGCCGGGCAGGCGATAAAGACCTCGGGTTTGGGAGATCAGATCCGCATCACGGCGCGGCCGGTCAAAGCGCGCAGCCAGATCGAAATCGCGATCAGTGACAATGGTCCCGGCGTGCCGGACCATATCCGCGCGCGGATTTTTGAGCCGTTTTTCACCACCAAGGAGATTGGCAGCGGGACGGGCATTGGCCTCGCGTTCTGTCATCGCATAATCCACTCCCACAACGGTCAGATCTGGCTGGACGGGCAGGCTGCCTCCGGCAGCCGGTTTGTGATCCGTTTGCCGGCGGCTCCGCAGAATGGCGCGGCGCAAGGTCACAGTGCGCGCGTCGCTGAGGCGCAGGCGGTGGGCCGTGTGCTGGTGGTGGATGATGAAGAGGACATTGGCGCGCTGATCGCGGAGGTTCTGAAGCGTGAGGGCTATCTTGTGGATCAGGTTGGCTCCGGCGCGCAGGCTTTGGAGCGGCTGGCGGGGCAGGGCTATGACGTGGTGCTGAGCGATCTGAACATGCCGGATGTGGACGGCAAGACGCTGTTTGCCACGCTCAAGCGCGAGCATCCGGAGATGGTGTCTCGGATTGCCTTCATTACTGGCGATACGATGGGGCCAACCTCGCAGAAGACCTTGCAGGAGGCGGGTCGCCCGTATCTGGAAAAGCCGGTTGCGCCGGAAGAGCTGCGGCAGCTGGTGCAGGACATCATGGCGGAAGGTGGGGGGCGCAATGCGTGATCAGGCAACCAAGATTCTGGTCTGTGACGATGAGATCGATGTGCGCGAGATGCTGGCGGAATATCTGACCAAGCGCGGCTTTCATGTGCTGAGCGCGGCCAACGCAGAGGAATTGCGCGCCACGCTTGGCAAGGGGCGGGTCGATCTGATTGTGCTGGATATCAACATGCCCGGTGAGGACGGGCTTTCGGTTCTGAGATCACTGCGCCCGGACAATCCCGTGCCGGTGATCATGCTCACCGCTGCGGGCGATGTGGTGGACCGGATCATTGGTCTTGAGATGGGCGCGGATGATTATCTGGGCAAGCCTGTGGATTTGCGCGAACTGGAGGCCCGGCTGAAGGCGGTCTTGCGGCGGCAGGACACGCCGCAGACGCAGGGCCAGAGCAGTGATGGCGCCACCACCGCGCGGTTTGGCGCGTTTACCCTTGATCTGGAGGCGGCAAAAATGGTCTCGGACGCAGGCGAAGAGCTGGCGCTGACGGCGATGGAGTTCAACCTCTTGAAGGTTTTTGCGCGCAACAAGGGGCGGGTGTTGAACAGGGATCAGATTCTGGAGCAGGCCCATGACCGCTCCTGGGATCCGTTTGACCGCAGCATCGATATCCGGATTTCACGGCTGCGCCGCAAGATTGAGCGCAATCCCGAAAAGCCGACCATCATCCGCACGGTGCGCGGCATCGGGTATGTCTATGACCCTGAGGACTGACGGGGCTTGGCGGGAAAGGCGGGTCAGCTCTGATGCAGATAAACAATCTTAGGTAGAAATTTCATTTACATAATATATTCGGCGAAGACTTGCCGTTTTATTCTTTTGATATTTTTTATGGGCATGCCCATTTAAATCTCTGTTTTGTATATGCAATCATGCGAAATGGATGTGATATTCACAATGCTGCAGGTGTGGAATCTCCTACTGGCCCCGGCACGCTCAGTTGCCCTAAGATACCAAAACTGTTAGAGTTTATTGAAGAATTTGAACGGCGTGCGCGCCTGAATTCTATTGCTGTAAGCCATTTGTGCGCGGCAAAGCGCATTCGCTAAATTGGACCGAACTTCTTTTGAGATGGGAGCGCAACTGTGTTTGGATCAGTTGTATTGGAGCTGTTTATTGGCGTTGCCTTTTTGTTTTTGGCATTGAGCATCGTGATCACCGCTGCGCAGGAGATGCTGACGGGGCTGCTTGGCATGCGGTCTGCCAATCTGGTTGTGGCGCTCAGGAACCTGCTGGAAGATCCGGACGGAAGCTTTGTGCGTGAGGTCATGGAGCATCCGGCGATGCGTCATCTCTATCGCGGCAAACCGCGCAGCGGGGTGTTTGGCCTGATGGGGAATGGGCCGTCTTATGTGCCCAGCAGTGCCTTTGCGACGGCGCTGTTGGATGCGCTGCGCAGCAAGAATGGCAATGGTGCCGCGCTGCCGGTTGCGGTGGATGAGCTGTTTGGCATGGCACCCGAGATCGTGCGGGACATGCCGGAGGGTGTGCTCAAACGTTCGCTGACCTTGATGATCGGGCAGGCAAGTGATCTTGACCGGCCTTTGCAGCGGCGCGCCGAAATGGCGGAGCGGCGTTTGGCGCAGTGGTTTGACGAGTCCATGGATCGGGCAAGTGGCTGGTACAAACGCAAAAGCCAGTTTGTCAGCGTGCTGTTGTCGATCGGGCTGGTGGTGGCGATCAATGCCAATGCGCTGACCTATATGGAGCTGTTGTGGAAGGACTCAAACCTGCGCGAGGGGATTGTGGCGGCGGCGGAGGCAACGGCGGCTCAGGGCCAGCCGCTGCCAGATGATACGCAGGCGCGGCTGGACGATCTGGCCATATTGCCGATTGGCTGGCAGGGGCGGAGCTTTTCCGATGCTTTCTGCAGCGCGCAGGAGAGCCTTAAAACACTGGCGGGATGGGCCATCACGGTGCTGGCCATCAGCCTTGGGGCGGCGTTCTGGTTTGACGTGATGAAGAAAGCGCTCGCAATCCGCGCGAGCGGGCCGAAACCCGCAAACCCCGCAGCAGGGTGAGGTGGGTGCCACCATGTCACTGGATGATACAGACCGCAGGCTGACGCTGGTTTCTCAAGAAAAATCAGACCGTTTTGAGGCGTTTCTTGGGGCGCTTGGGGCGCTGGATTACCGCGTGCAGCTGACCGGACCTGAGGCTTTGGCAAAGACCGCGGAAGGCAACAGTCTGGTCTATCTGGGCATGCGCGGCTGGGATGGGCGCACCATGCGGCGGCTGAAGGCGCTGGCGGCGCATCCGCATTGTATGCTGGCGATTGAAAAGAGCGCGTTCCGCTGGGCGGAGCCGACCATTCGCGATTGTCGTGAGTTTCTGACCTGGCCCTGTGCGCCCTCCGAGCTGAAGATGCGGCTGGAAAGATGTGGGCGCAGTGGCCCGTTGGGACGCCCGGCGGATGAGCGGGCGGCCGAGGTGAGCGCGCTGGGGCTGGTGGGGCAATCACGCTGTTTTGTGGACAGTCTGGTGACCCTGCGCCGCTTTGCTGAATGTGACGCAGCGGTGCTGATCAAGGGCGAAACCGGCACCGGCAAAGAGCTGGCCGCGCGGGCGATCCATCAGCTTTCGGCGCGCAGCGAAGGCCCGTTTGTGCCTGTCTGTTGCGGCGCGTTGCCGGACACGTTGATTGAGGCAGAGTTGTTTGGCCATGCGCGTGGGGCGTTTACCGACGCACACGAAGCCCGTGCGGGACTGGTCGAGCAGGCGCGCGGCGGCACGTTGTTTCTGGATGAGGTCGAGGCGCTGAGCGCCAAGGCGCAGGTGGCCTTGTTGCGGTTTCTGGAATCACTGGAGTTTCGCCGCGTGGGCGGCAGCCGGACACAGCGGGCGGATGTGCGGGTGATTGCGGCGGGCAATGAAGATCTGCGGCAACTGGCGCGGGACGGGCGGTTCCGTCTGGATCTGTTGTATCGGCTGGATGTTTTGTCGCTCGCGCTGCCACCGTTGCGCCAGCGTGTCGGGGATGTGGCCCTGCTGACGCGGCATTTTCTGACGCTGTTTGAGCAGCAATATCAGACCGGCGCGCTGGCGCTGGACATAAGATCCAGCCATTGGATTGAAGAATACACCTGGCCCGGCAATGTGCGGGAGCTGGAAAATCTGGTGCATCGCGGCGTGGTCACGGCGCAGGATGGTTTGGTTTCAGTATGCCCGACGGAGCCGCGCGCGCGCGACAGTGTGGACGAGGCTTTTGGCGTGGCCAAGGCACGCGCGGTGAACGCCTTTGAGCGGCGCTATCTGGAAAGCGTGATGGCCCAGACGCAGGGCAATGTCACCAAAGCCGCAGAACAGGCGGGCAAGGAGCGCCGCGCCTTGGGCAAGCTCCTCAAAAAGCACGGCATTGATCCGGCCGGATTTGCCCAAGCCTCCCCCACAAACGGATTTTGAGCACCTGCTATCAGCGCCGTCTGTTTGAGCCGCCCGCGGTCATTTCGCGCGCCTGAGACAGGATGTCCTCGGCAAACTCCGCAGACACATCAAGGATTTGTGCAAGCTCGGTTGCGCTGCGGCGGGCCACGGCGCGCACCGAGGTGATGCCTGCGGTTTCCAGAACCGCCGCGCGTCCTTCGCCAATGCCGTGCAGCTCGCGCGTGGGGCGGTCGGGCAAAGTGGCGGTGTTGAGGGTCAGATTTGTGGTTGGCGACAAAACCCGCGCGTGGCCCGGAAGGCTGAGAAACGCGGTGCTGCTGGCATGGGTGCGCAGGCGTGCAGTGGCGCTTTCGCGGGGCAGGCGGGCCACGCTGTCAAGGCGGGGCTGCGCGATGGTGCCGACGGGCAGCTCGGTTGGCAGACGGGTGATGAGCGTGGCGCGCGCGGGTGTGGTTTCGCCTTTGTCTTTGCAGGGCGCGCATTCGCAGATGTCCTCCGGCGCGGTATCGGCGGGGGTGGGCACACATGGGGTCTCCGGTGGCGGCGGTTGTGTGGCCACGGCGCGCGGGCGGAAGGCGACGGTGAAATCGCGCACGGTCATGCGGCCCGGCGCCTCTGAGAGGAAGGACACCGGAATGTTTTGCGGCGCTTCAAGCTCTGCTGAGGCGGCCACCAAGGTGAGGATGGCGCCTGGCCCGAGTTCTATCTCGATTTCTGCGGTGGCCGCACGTGCCGGAACTGTGCCGCGCAGGCGGGTGATCTCGGCCCCATCAGATTGGATTGATGCAGCAAGGGGCGTGTCGATCTGAGCGCCTGCGCCGTCCAGCCAGCGGGCGGCAAAAACCGCCTCTCCTTGCGATAGCTGTGCTTCGACAGCGGCGGCAAACGGCGCGTCAGCGATCACCTCAGCGGATTGGGACAGGGTCACAGAAGATCTGTCCGCTGTGATATTGGTGAAGGTGAGGCCCTCCGTGGCCAGAGCGATGCTCAGGGGCGGGTTCTCGAGGGTCAGCTCAGGAGAAAAGCGCCAGCCGCTCAGAAACTCTGTGGGGTCCACATCAAGGGCGAGCTCGCTGAAATCGCCATTGCGCAGGCCGGTTGGCCCGCCCTCAAGGGAGATGGTGTCCACAAACAGGCGCTGGTTTGCCGGGGTGCGCAGGCGAACCTCCAGTTGGTCGGCATCCTCAGGGGCGATGACATCCAGCGAGGCAGACAGGATGGTGCGCAACTGTGGGCCAGCCACGGCGGCCAGCTCCAGGCCGCTGTCAAAGGTGCCAACAAACGGGGGCGGGGTCAGCACATCGGTGCGCGAAAGGCCGCAGCCGGTTTGACGCCAGATCAGCTCGATCACCGCGCCGCGTTCAGGCGCGAAGCCGCGGAACACCGCGCGATAGGGGCAGCCGGGGGAGACTTTGACAATTTGCGACAGCGCGCGGGGGGCGCTTTCTGCGTGACCGAGGCGCAGGAGTGTGACCGAAAGCGGGCCCGCGTCGCCGGGTACAGAGAAAGATTGCAGCGCAACCGCACCGCCGCTGACACTCCAGCCCTTCGGTTCATAGAGGTCATTTCCGGAGGCGCGATCCTCAAAGCCGCCATTGGTCAGTTGCTCACCGCGAGGGCAGGTTGTGGCGCTGCGCGCTGACAGAATGCCATTGGCGGCCTCAGCAACGGAGCGGGACTCCAGCGCAAATTCCACCCGGCCAAGGGGTTGGAACCGCTCAAGAGTGAGGATGCTGCTTTCGGCTTCACGGCCGATTTCGGCCGAGACCGGGACGCGAAACACCGGCGAGGCGCGGCGGAAGCGGTGTGCGGCCATGAGCGCATCGGGCAGGCTGTCCGCGCGGGCCGGTCGCCATGACAGACCGCCGGTGTCGCTTGTCTGCAGCTCTGCGGTTGGTTCGGTCTCCGGATGGACGTGCCAGGCGATTGGCGCAGAGGTCGGCTCGACCACAAGCCAGATGCGCTCAGCGTCGGCGGGCACGGTGATGGTCTGACCCAGAGCGGTGCTGAGCCATCGTGGCCCGCCATGGGCGGAGACCCCAAAGGAACCGGTCGCGGGTTGCGAAAGAAGCGAGCTGTCGCCGGGTTTGCCGTCAAAATCCTCGCGCAGGTCGACTTTGACGTCCGCCTGTCGCGCTTGCGTGGAGAGCAGGACATCCACCGCGTCGAGAATGGTCTCACCGGTGATTGTCACCGGCTGGGCGGCGGCGGTGCCGACCGCGAGCGGCACAGACTCCGGTGGGGTGCGATCCATGGTGGGGCCAAGGCTGATTTCGCTGCCCTCAAAGGTGCCATCAATTGCGATGTGCGTGCCGGTTGGATCAATCTCCATATTGGGCGGCACGGTGATTTGCAGGAGGTCATCGCCCGCCTCAGACACGCCGTCATAGGTGTATTCCAACGTGCTTTCGCGCAGCCCATCGGGCAGGCCGCTGCGGCGCTCCTGAATCTCGTAGAGCACTTCGACAGCCAGCTGGGCGGTGGTGTCAGACTTGATGTGCAGGGGCAGAACCGCAAAGCCGCCTTCGGTTTCCGCCGCATCCAATGCGGCCTGCGCAAGGGTGGTGAGATCTGTGGTTTCGGTGACCGCGGAGAGCTCGCCGGGTAGGGCCCAGGCGGCGGGCTGTTGCCCCATGGCAAGCGTGACATTGCTGGCTACGGCGCGCAGCCACAGGGTGTTTATGATCGGTTGCGCGCCTGCTGATGTGCGGGCAATGCGCAGGCGCTGCACCGTCAGTCCCGGGAGGGGCTGCTCCCCGTCACTCAAAGTGAATGTGCCGTTTTGCGATGGCACCGTGCCATTGGCCGCAACATCGACAAACAGGCCGCCCAGATCCACCTGCAGCGTTGCCCCCGCCAAACCCGCCCCGATGAGGCGCGAAAGCGTGCGAAAGCCGCCCAGATGGATCTCCGCCCAAGGCAGGCTGCCGCCGCCGCGCACCTGAGACACAGCGGTTTCGCGACTGTCATCAGACGGGTCGCTGCCCGCGATGCTGCCATCGACCGGCGGGGCGGTAAAACTGATCTGCTCCTCGGCAGGGCCGATCCGGTTGGAGGCGGCAATCGGGGTCAGGCGCAGGCGGAAGGACGACAGCTGCGCGCCTTCGGGAAGGCTGCGCAGATAAAGGGTCTTGGTGCCACGGAAAAAACCTCTCGCCGGAAAGCGCTCGACCTGTTGCATGCGTTCATTCTCCTCGCGGTGCCAAAGGCGCGTCGCTGTCAGACCTTGAGCAGGACCATCAGGCAGACATTTGCAAGTTGCTGGTTGTCGTTGATGAAGATGCGCTCGCGAAGAACCAGCGACAGCCGGTCAAAATCATGGTGTGCAACCAAGATATTGGGCGGACGGCGCTCGCTTGAGGAATCGTCGCGTTCCAGAGGCGCCGGGTTCACGACTTTGCAGGGGATCATCTTGAGTTTCAGATCGTCCCAATCGCCTTTGGCCTTGAGGCTGCCCACGGTGCGTTCTTCGCGGCAGCAGCGCTCATACCACGGCGAGTGGCAATAATCGCTGGGATCAAACGGGTCGTTGGGCGGCGCAAACATCGCCTTCCAAAGCTCGGTTTCCAGATCACCAAGGCTGGTGTCATCGGTGTATTCCACGCCGAGATAATCGAGCATTTCGCTCACAGGGATGCTGAAGGGCGTTTCGCCACGCTCTTCGATGTCGACGGTCACGGTGCCGTTTGGCCCCTCCATCGAAATCCGTTTTTCGCTGGTGTGATAGAGAAAGAAGCGTGCTTCGCCGCGACGTTTGTCATCGTCATCGGCGCAGATCACCTCAAAGCTCTTCAGCTCATAAAGATCCACCAGCGGGCAGAGTTTGAGTTCGTGTTCGATGAGATTGGGCTCGTCAAACTCCAGCACTTTGAAGAGTTTCCGATAGCCTGTGTGTCCGGGGAATTTTTGCATGGCTTGCTCCAAAAATTTGCTGAGAAGATCCTGGGCGGAATGGCCTTCGAGCGCGTTGCTGTCTTTGGACAGGTCAACTTCGGTCAGGGCGGCGAGGGCCTCGGCGATCTGTTTGTGGATTTCGGCGCGCATCTTGGATTGCATGGCATTCATGGCTGCGGCGCTGATGATCTGACCGGGTTCAAAGGTGGTGAAAGGGTCGTTGTCCAACATCAAAATCTCCTTTTCTAACAATCAATGTCTTAGGGCGGGGTGCCGTCGCGGGTGACGGTGAGGTCGATGCCTGCCGCCTTGAGGTGCTGTAGGCCGCGCGGGCCGGGGCGATTGAAATCCTCAACCGTGCCGGTGAGTTCTGGCCCGTTCACCCGCGTGCGGGCGTTTTCAAAGCGCGCGCCGTCAAAGGTGACGATCAGGTCGTAAATCCCCGGTGCGTTGTCACAGACTGCGATGGAAATGCGGTTGCCATAGAGCCCCGGCGCGATGGCGGAAATCTCGATGAAACCGGGCAGGCCCGGATCATTGAGGAAGGTGCGGGCGGCCTGCGTTTCGGTGCCGCCGGACAGCGCAACGGGGCGGGCGAAGGGGATGTCGGTGGCTTCAAAGCCGATGGGGATCACATCCGCAGCGCGCGCCGACACAAGCGTTGATGCGGAGCCTTCGGGGGCCAGCTGTGTGGTGAAGAGCTGCGGGTCGGTGGCTGGCTCGGTGACGAGGCCGGAGATGATCTCAGGCGCGTCATCTGCCAGGGCAAAGCGGTCCTGATCAAAGCGTGCGCCAAACCGTGCGGGCATGTCGAGCGGCAGATTGATTTGCGCCCGTCCGGGCGTGTGCTGTGCCCAGCTGAGGGTGACATCGGTGGCCGTGCCGCCGTCTGCAGGGGCAAAGACCGGGGTGGATTTTGCCCGTGGATTTTCGGCGAAACGGCAGGCGTCAAAGACGCCAACCTCAAGACAGTCCCCACCGGCGAAATGGCTTTCGTCAAAATCGGCGGCGTCGTAGCGGGCGGTCAGACATTCCACAAAGACGCGCCGGTTGGTGCCCGGGGAGAGCGAGAGCGCAGCGGTTTGATCGACGGGGCGGGCAAAGACAATGGGTGTGTCCTGCGCCGTTTCATTGATGCGTCGCGGCAGGGACAGTGCGCCAAACTCTGGCCCCTGATCCAGCACCACGCCGTTGAAGACCTGCGGCGTGGCCGGCGGGATCGCGGTGATCTGCAGATCATAAAGGAGGCGGATCCGGCGCGGCAGCAAGCTGTCGCCAAGGCGTTTGGCGAAAATGGCCACGGGGTGGCCGAGGAATTCCGCGGGGTTTTCTTCGATCTGCACCTCCAGCTCTTTATCGCCATTGGTGAGCAACAGGCTGGTGCCGGAACGCTGCAACTGCCCGACAAACACGCCTTCGGGGAGCTGATCCGGCAAAGAGGGGGCGGCAGAGATCTGCACCGCTGGAGCGACATCGCGGCGGGTGATTTCGGTGAGTTCAATGACGTCTGAGCCAAAGCTGTCAGAGATCAGGATGCCGCGCCGCCCGCTGAGGCCGGGGGCCATGAAACGGGTGGAATCTTGTGGGACTTCCAGATGGGGCAGCAGGGGCAGGCCGTAGACGCGCGGGGTTGGGCTCAGCTTGGTGGAGACGTTGAGGCCGTGCGCGCCTTCTGTGATCTCAGCGGTGTCACCGGGCAAAATGGCGCCGCGAATGCGCAAGGTGCGGCCCGCGTCGATGTCGACCAAGCCGGGGGAGTCTGTGCCTTGCGGCGCGGTGAAGCGGACCCTGCCCGGCGCATCAGATGGCCCTGTATTTTCGGCAAAGAGCGCATCGCCGTGGTGCAGCGCGGTGTCGGTTTGGGTGAGCGGTTGCTCCGGGTAGTCGATCAGTTCGAAGTGGCGCAGGGGCTGCACACAAAGCGTGCTGGCTGCGGGCGCGGTCAGCAGGAGTTGGCCATCCGCACTGAGGCTGGCGGTATCTGGAAGCACCCTGTTGATCGCTTCGGTGATTTCCTCAGGGGCGGTGGCGGCGGGGGCCTCTCCGGCGAGGTCGATGTCCAGCGGCAGGGCGTCATCCAGTGCAAGGCGCAGCACGGAGCGGTCGCTGAGGTCAACACCCTGGCGCAGGTCAATACTGCCGGTGATCTGACCGGCCTGTGCCGCTGTGCCGGTGGCGCTGCGCGGGGCCTCGCCAAAAAGCGCCTGAGTGGCGTCGCCGCCGGTGGCGGCCTCCACACTCAACCGGCTTGATGCGCCAAGGGAGGGGGATGTCAGGATCAGGCGGTCCGCGCTGATCTGCGCAATGGGTGCGCCAAGGGCCGCGTTGATGGCGGCAGCGATCTCTGCCCCGGTGGTCTGCGTTGCATCGGTAGCGGCACTGGCGCAGTCGATGTCTTGTGGCGGTGTGGCGTCAAACCCAAGGCGCAGGAACCGCGCGGTGCTCAGATCAACAGGGACTGAAAGATCGGCCAGCCTTGCGATTTGGGCGGGCTGTGCCGCCTGACCGGTGTAGCTGCGCTCTGGGGAGACGCCGAGAATAGCGGCGGTGGCGTCGGGCTCGGACGGGAGCAGAATGTCGAGGCGGCTTTCTGCGCCCTTGGTTGGGGAGGTGAGCAGCAGGTGGCGCCCGTCATGGCTGGCGACGCCCGCGCCGAGCTTGAGATTGATGGCGACGACGATCTGGCCAAGGGTTGTGTTTGCGGGATCAAATCCGCGGCAGTCGATGTCCTCTGGCGGGTTGCCGTCAATCGCCAGCTTCAGGTGGGCGGCGGCCGTCAGGTCAATGCCGCCGGAGAGATCGACGGTGCCGACAAAGGCCACTTGCCGCGCGGCAGAGCCGGTGGCGGTTTGTGGGCCGGTGGCGAGCAATGTGGGTTGGGCATCGGTGGCCTGTGGGGGCTGAAGCGTGATCTGGCTTGTGGCGCCGAGGGTGGGGGAGACCAGCTCAAGGCTGGTGCCGGAGCTGCGCGCGGTGCCTGCGCCAAGCGCTGAATTTATGGCCTCAAGGACCTCATCAAGCGTGGTGTGGCGCGGGCGTGGGCCGGCGCAGTTGATGTCAACCGCGGGGGCGTCATCCAGTTGCACACGCAGAAAGCCCCCTGCGCGCAGATCGACGCCGCGGGAAAGATTGGCGGTGCCTTGCAAGGTGGCTGCGGCAGCGGGCGCGGATTGGGACAGCGCGCTGAGCGTGCCGAGCACGGACTTGGCGGCGTCCTCTGCGATGGGCACGCGGGAGACAAAATTGCGCTTGAGCGTTGTGCTGATGGGGATCAGTTCCAGCTGTCCGGCGCTGCCTTCAAGATGGCTCGTTAGGGTGAGCCTGTTGTCGGTGACACTGGCCTGTGGCGCCTGCGGCTGGCTGTTGATCGCCTGCGCGAGACCTTGGGCATCCAGAGGGGCCGCTGCGGTCTCGGATAAATCAAAGGTTTGCGGCGTGCGGCCGTCCTGGGCGAGTTGCAACAGCGGTTGCGCAGCGATGTCGATGCCTGCTGACAGGTCGAGAGCGCCCTGCAAGGTGGCGCGGGTGGCGGCAGATCCGGTGGCGATACGGTCCTCAAGGCCCAAGAGGATCTTGGCGGCGTCGCCTTCTGGCAGTTGGCCAATGCGCAGGCTGCCGGTGGGACCCGCCTCAATGCTTTTGAGGATCAGGCTGCGCCCGTTGGTGGTGGCGACATCGGCGCGCAGGGCGCTGTTGATTGCGCCTATGATTTCAGGCAGCTGCGTGTTGGTCGGGTCTGCTCCGGCGCATTCAATGTCCACGTCTTCCTTGGTCTCGATGCTGAGCAGGAGGCGGCTGTTTGCGCTGAGATCGACGCCTGCGGAGAGATCCGGCGTGCCGGTGATCTGCGCCGGTTGGGCGTCGCGGCCGGAGGCGACGGTGGCGATGGGACCAAACAGCGCCAGCCGCGCGTCCTGCGCGGCGGCGGTTTGGAAGGTGATGCCGGAGGTGGCCCCGAGCGTCGGTGAGGTGAGCGTGAGATATGTGCCGTCATGGCTTGCAACGGGGAGGCCAAGGCCGGTGTTGATCGCGGTGACAATTTCATCAAGCGAGGTGGCCTCTGCCGAAGCGCCTGCGCAGTCGATTTCAGCAAGACGGGTGCCATCCACCAAGAGGCGGATGTAGCGTTTTGTGGACAGGTCGGCCCCTGCGGAGAGGTCGATGAGCCCGGTGACCGCCGCGCCTGTAGCGTCACGGCCCGCGTAGGAACGGGGGGCTATGCCCAAAAGCTCCGGCGCGGCATCGTCGGTGGCATCATTTAATGCAATGCGGCTTGCCGGACCTGTGCTGGGGGAGGACAGTTTCAGCCGACCCTGTATCAGTGTGGCGATCTCTTGGCCCATCGCTGTGTTGATGGCGGCAATGAGCTCTTCAGGCGTGGTGACACCAGCAAGTGCGATGGCGGCAGGGGCGCCGCCGTCAATGGTGAGGTGCAAGGTGCTGGCTGTCAGGGCCAGCGGATCGGGGAGGGGCGTTTGGCCTGTGATCTGCGCCGAAGTGGCGTCGCTGCCTTGTGCAAAGGCGCGGTCAAAGCCGAATATCGCGGGGCCCGCGTCGCGGCGGCTGGCGACTTTGGTGGTGAGCAGGCCGCCGTCAGCGCGCGTCCACCACGGATCAAAGGCCGCGTCGCTGTCATCAATCTCAAGTCCTGTGAGAATGGAGGTGGCGCGCAGCAGCCCGCGCACGGTGGCGGGGCCTTCGAGAATGAGGCTGACCCAGAGTTTCAGACGTCTGCGGAACTCTTCCACATCATCGCCTTCCTGCGGGGCCAGCCCATAGAGCGCGGCGATCCTTGGCAGATCGTCAAACAGATCGCGGCCAAGATCGGCCTGTGTGCACCAATGCGCGCGCAGGATGGCGGCGAGGGTGTTCTCCGCGCCTTGCAGCTCGGCGCCATAGGTTTCGATCAGCTTTTGCAGCGGTGAATGGGCGGGCTGAGCCGCGAAGGTGCCCGGAAGCAAATCCAAAATGCGCTGCGTTTTGGTGACCATCAGGAACCGGCCTCCTGCAAGGCAATGTCGGCTGCATCCATGTCGATCACGATCCAGCCCGGTTCACCCTCAACCTCGGCTTTCACAAGGAAAGCGGCGTCTTCGATGTCTTGGTCGGTGGCCGGAGCACTGCCTTCGGCGTTCATCAGTAGGCTGCGGTCGGGGATGCGGCGTCCGGTGGGCGCGCCGGTGTTCACCTCAAAGAGCAGGGTGTTGAGCTCGGCGCGCAGGGCGGTCTCTTCTTTGGGCGCGCCGCCCACGATGAATTCGGTGAGCGCGTCAACCACGGTTTCGCTTTGCGTTGGGGTGGCGTCGGCGCGGGCGACTTGCACGTCGACAATCTGCGCGTCGTCGAGATCCTCAACCGCCTTGATCGCCTCCAGCAGCGCGCCGCCCTCAAGCGCGTCGCCCGTGGTCAGCGGCTCTGCAAAGGCCTGCACGGCGGCGATGATCTCTTCGGCCACTTTGGCCTTGCCGTCAGAGTTGAGACCGCCTGCGATTTTTGCGACAATGCGCGGGGTAACAAAAACGTAGCGCGCCACGATGGTGGCGGCGATGCCCGCGGCGCGCTGGTTGTTGACCTGTGCAGACAGACTGGCAAAGCGCTCGGGTTCGCTTTCCACAAGCAGCGCCACACGACCGGGGGCGGTGCGGCGTGCGATGGGCGCGTTGGGATCCCAATATTCGGTGAGCGTGGCAAAGCTGTCGCGCACGCTGGCGTCGAGCGCAGGCAGGGTGGCGTTGCCCAGTTTGTAGAGTTCGGCCCGCGCACGGGCGCGCAGTTCCGCATCGGTTTCAGGCGGCGCGCCAAAGACGGTTGGCTCGGTGTTTGAGACCCGCGCGATGCCCGCAAGCGGCCGCAGCTGGGTGTCGATGTCACCGGCTGCAACCTGCCCGGTCTCGCCGGGGTGATCAACGCTGGCGCGCACCGGCACATCCATGCGCGCCTGACCGCGTTGCAGGGTGCGCTGTTGGGTGGTTTCAAAGATGACCGCGCCGTTTTGGGCTGTCAGTCTGGTGCCTGAGGCGATGGTGACATCGCCCACCACCTGCGGGTCACGAAAGAAGGCCACAAGACCGGAGGCAAAATCGCCGGTTTTGCGTTTCAGACCCAGAATGGCGACCACCTGATCCAGCGCGGCGCCTTCGGCGGAATTCACAAATCCCGAGCGGTAGGTCTGATTGAGCTGTTCATAAAGCGTGGCGATTTCACGCGCGACGGCCTCTGACAAGGTGCGGGCTACGCTGCCGACATTGATGTCGGTGATCGGGGAGGAGGCACCAATGGGGCGGTAATCCACATAAAACACGCTGCCATCCACGGGGCGTGCGCCGCCGGGAAGCCACTGTACCGCGCCCAGATCGGGCTCATAGGCAAAATCGATCCCGGCCTCAAAGGTGTGATTTGTGGTCTTGTCGTCAATCTGCCCGGTCAGCATGCGGATGCCTTCGGCAGTCTGCGCCAAAGGGTAGAGATCGGATTTCACGTCAAAGATAATCGGTTCGTTGACGATGCCGCCGATGAGGCTGGTGAGGATGTCATTGGACACCTCGCCGAAATTTCGCTGAATCAGATGGATGGTGTCAGGCGTCATCAGGTTTGCTCCGTGGAAAAGAAGAACGGCACAACAAGATTGAGCGGCGTTGCGGTTTCAACGATTTTGAGCTGCATGTCGATGTCGACGCCGCCCCGGTCATCGCGGCGCTGGCGCACGTCGGCGCGCAGGATTTTCTCGACCCGCGGCTCCTGATTGATGGCGCGCAGGGCGTAGAGTTTGGCGAGGTTGCGGTTGGCCTCGGTGTTGGGCTCGCCGATCAGCTCGTGCAGGCGGGAGCCATAGGTGGGATGGCCCAGCTGGCGCAGCTCGCCCTCCGAGGTGAGCATCCGCAGCAAGAGCGCCTGTGCCATATTTTCCGCACCATCAATGGTTTCCAGATCGCGCTGGTTGGTTTCCGGTCGTACCCTTGTGGAGAGGTCGCGCCCGCGCTCACGTGTCGTCTGATCCCGCCGGTTGCGCAAGAGCAGGAGGTCCTGCCCCAAGAGAGCATTGTCCCGTGTCATATCAAGCCTCCCTGTTTCATGGCGGCCACGTGTCGGAGATGTAAGGCGCGGCTGGTGGGCCAAGGATGGTGAGCACGCCCGGCGGTGAGGGAATGAGATCCAGCATCCGCACCAGCGCTTTGCCCGCGATGCGCACGCCGGAGCTGGCGATGGGGCCGATGACAAGCGGATAGGGCACGCCGGTCAGCGAGTTGATCATGGTGCAGAGTGAGCCTGAGGTTGCGAGCGGAAGCCCTCCGGCGGTGATCAGCGGCGGGAAGATGCCCACGATCGTGCCGGTGTCCGGTGGCCCCGCAGCGCCGGGGGTCACGATGACCGCACATCCAATTGTGACCGGTGGTCCCGGCATGGTTTCCTCCTATGGGCTGAAGTTGGTGACACCCTGAATGTTGACAATCCCGCCTTTCAGCGTGGTCGGGCCGCTGCCTTCGACCTGTGTGATCGTGCCTTTGAGAGAGGCCTGCACACCGGCCTCCACCTCGGTGTTGATCTGGCCTTTGATTTTCACGTTGAGGCCTTCGATGGTGACGTCCTGCTGCGCTTTCAGATTCAATGCGCCGATGGCCTCCACGGTGGCGTCGCCGTCCTGGTTGAGCGTGATCTTGGTGCCGCCGGTGACCACGGTGACGGTGCCGCCGGATGCGCCGGTCTGATCGATGAACAGCTCTGACGGTCCGGCGGTGGCGCGCACGGTGCCGTCGGTCACGCGGATGGTGATTTTCGGATCCATCTCGATGATCAGCTCGCGCGGCGGGTTGTCCGTTTGATGGTTGCGGATCGCGGCCTTGATGGTCTGATCGTCGGCTTCGGCCAGCGGCAGGCGGAAGATCACCTCATCTGAGGTGTTGATCGGCGGGCGGTCCTCATCGTTGTAGAGGCGGCCAGTGATGATCGGCTGGTTGATGTCGCCGCGATCAAAGGCGAGCAGCACCAGATCGCCGACATTGGGGATCGCAACGGTGCCGATATGGCCGGTGGCGACCGGCACGCGGGGCAGCTCCAACCCGGTGTTTTTGAGGCGCACATCACAGCTGTAGTTGTCGCTGTCCCCGCTATCCGCATGGGGGTGCACCGCTGTCACAATGCCAAGCTCGGCAATGCGCAGGGTTTCCAGTTCGCGGCGGATGATGGCCTGCAATGTGGAGACAGTGTCGTTCATAGGCTCAGCTCCAGCGCCTGAAAGGTGAGATGGGTCAGAAAGCCTGTGGCCTTGGTGATCCGGTGGCGGACGCCGCGGATCTGGAAAGTGGCGTTTAGGTCAGGCTCAGGCATGGACTGCAGGCGAATGGTGTCGCCCAGAGTGATGGCCGGATTGCCAAGCACGGTGAGCTGCCCGCGGATGCGGCGGTTCTCAATGCGGCGCAGCAGAGCACTTGCGGCGCGCTGGGCGGTTTCACCCGTGCGCAGCGCGGCGTGTTCCAGAACACGCAAACTCCCGCTGGTGCCTGCGCTGCCTTTGCGCGGTGCAAAGTCTTTGGTGAGCCAGGCCCAGCTGTCTGCGCCCTGTGACGCGCCGGGGCTTTCGCCCCAGGCCTCAACGCGCTCAGCAGCGGCCAGAGTGCTTTCGACCTGATAGGCGATCACGTCTTCGCCGTAGTCGAGCGGGAAGAGTGTTTTGCCATTGCCGAAACCTTTGAAGATCAGCGCATTTTCTGTGTCACAATAGAGATCAAAGCCGGTCAGCTCGGAGAGGGTGACCATGTGCTGAAAGGCGCTGAGGCGGGCGTCTGCGATGTAGGTGGGGAAGATCTCGCTGGTCTCGGTGTCTGCCACCTTGACACCGGCGGCATTGGCAAGATCGCTGATCATATCGGCGGCGGTTTTGTCCCGGAAGCTGTGGTTCGCCTTGCTGCGCGAAAGGATCGCCCCCGCGCCAAAGCCGACAATGCGGGTGTGCTCAGGGCCTGCGTCGACCTCTTCGATCTCGCCAGTCATGACACGTTCAAGGCCGGTGTCTGACCCGGCAAAGCCCAGCTCGATCTCCGCTGTGTCGCCGCGTTTGGGCAGGCGCGTGCCAAGCTTGGCGAGGGTCAGTTCAAAACGATCCACCAACGGCGCCATGGCGCGCTGCACATCGATTTGGGTGACGGTGCTGGCGCGCGGCTCGCTGCCCATGTCGATGCGCTGATCGCCTAGGGTGAGCCGGTATGTGGGGGACAAGAGGCTCATGGGGCATCCTCCAGAAGCGGGCGCAGGCGGTTGCGCATCCGGTCAAGGCGCTGATGCATGGCCAGAACATCATCGGGCAGCAGCGCCTCAAGCTGGGTCTTGTCGGTGGCGCTGTCATAGATCACCAGCAGGCCATCAAGATGGGTGAGCAGTTTTGCCGCCGTTGTGCCGGTGGTTTCCGGATCGCTTTCCGCCAGCAGCTCAAGCGCGGCACCGGGGCGCAGTCTGGAGAGCATGCGCGCGTCAAAGTCGCCGCCGAGATAGGTCTGGATCAGCGCGTTGAGGTAGCGTTTGGGTTCGGCCTTGGCGCGGGCCGCGACTGCCTCATAGGCGGCGGGACCAATGCCGTCAGGCGTGAAGCCTCCGCCGACGATCAGCGCCAAATCTTCGCGAATTTTTGCAATGGGCGTGGTCATGTCGGGTCCTTAAAACGGTCCAACCAGCGTGTTGCCGGTGGTGGCGTCGGGGGCGGGGCCGGGGCCGGCCTGAGCGGGTTGGCGGGCGGTGCGGGTGCGGCGCACCCAGTTCAGGATGTTGTCGTTGTTGGGGTCAGTGTCGGGGTCGGCGCTGTGTTGGTTCTGGATGCGGCGATAGATGCGGGCATCGGGCAGCGCGATGCCGCGCGCCGCCCCAACGGCGGTGCCGGGACTGGTGTTGAAGGCAAAGAAAGCGTCGTTCACGGCCCCGTCAAAACGGTTGAAGAAGATGTGGTGCATCTCATGGCCCAAGGTGACGTCCTGCACGTCCAGAGTGTTGTCAATGAAGACAAAGAAGCGCGCGTCCAGCGTCAGGTTTGCACCGGGAGGATTGGGGATGGGGGCGCGGTTGGCCACGGTGGCGTAGGCGTTTGATCCGGCGACGCTGGTGAAGACCACGGTGAGCGTGTTGTCGGGTGTGATCGGGATCAAATCGCGCAGCGCGGCTTGCTCAAAGGCGTTGTTGGCCTGCCCGCCGTAGTCGCCGCCCCCATCCAGCGCGGCGGCGGGGATAGCGCGATCCACGGTGGCCTGCGCGTCGATTTGCACACCCACAGCGTTCCAGCGCCGGTTGGCCTCGGCAAACTGATCGGCGATGCGTTGATCGGTCACCGGCGCATAGGTGGCGGAGGTGTAGCGGATCACGCGCACAGAAATGCGGCGGCGTTCATCGGGGTTGCGCGGGAAGACCGGCAGGGTGATGCCAAGGCGGGTGCCCGGCTGCGCGGCGGGGCTGTATTCGGTGCGCACAAAGCCGTCGATGCGCGCGCGGCGCAGGCGGTGATCGCTTTGTCCGCGGTTGCGCGGCTCCGCCAGTCCGGGCTGCGCGGGAAGGCCGCTGGGAACTGCGACGGCGGCGTCGGTGTCATCGGTCACAAGCATGACGCCGTTGGAGATGAAATGCCCGCTGCCCGCTGCGGTTTCCGGCAGGGTGAGTTCTTGTGAGGCGGGGGCGTCGTCATCGGTGGCCTGATCCGCCAGCAGGCTGCGCCAGGTGACGGTGATCGGGCCAGCGCCTGCTCCGGCGTCGCGGACGCGGTAGTGCAGGCGCCGCTCATCTGCGGCGATGATATCAGCGACAAATTCCCCTGCGCCATTATAGGCCTGATCCCAGACCCCGAAGCGCGTCGCGGTGACGGCGGCGGTGGCGGGCAGATCGTCGGGGGCGGCGTCGAGGCGCACCATGGTCATCGGGGCGCGGTCGCCATCGGGCTCGCCGCCTGACAGCCCGAGCATGAAGCCGCTGTCGCGCACAGCGGCGCTGTGATCCAGACCTTCTGCAAAAAGCGTAAGGCCGGTGGCGGGGATGCTGGCCACGGGGATCACATGCGGATTGGCCAGCGCCGCCTGACCTGTCGTGGGTTGTTCGCTGGCAAAGAGCACAGCGCGCGGGCCGATGGGGGCCAGCGCCAGATCTCCGGTGAAATCCGCTGGCTCCGGTGGCTGGACACGCAAAAGCGTGCGTTCGTGGCTGAAGGTCGGATCCGCAACCTGCGTGAACCGACCGATGGTGATCCGGTCTGCTGCGCTCATTTCCGGGGCGTCGCCGCCGCCGACGGGGCGGGAAAGGGCCACATCCAGAGTGAGGCGCACCACCGTCATCTGATGGGAAACCGACAGACCGGGGGTGCCGCCCAAGGTGAGTTGCAGAGTGGCCGTAACGTCCCCAGCCGTTGCGCTGGGGTTGGGGCCGCCTTCGCAAAACAGGGTGACACCGGCGGTGAGCTGATCTGAAGTGAAGACATTGTCAGTGTCGTCAAAACTGAGCTCGGTGCCGCCTGCGGCCGCATCAAAGACACGCAGGCGATCTGTGCCGTTGGTCAGCGTCAGTGTGCCTGTGCCCGCAAACGCCTGATTTGCGCCCAGCGTCAGAGGCGCGCGCGCGGGCGTGGTGTGGGCGCGGGTGACAACCACAGCGTCCGGTCCGGTGAGCGTGGGGCGGGTGTCCGCCACGCTGCGGTCGGTGATGACCACATCAAACCGGTCCTGCGGCCCGGCAAGCCGTTTGCAAACCACCGGACCTTTGGCCTCTGTGATCGGCGCACCGGAGGGGCGGGCAATCACGTCGGCCTCCAGCTCCAGAATGAAAATGCCCGGTGTCTTCAGCGGGGCGTCATAAGAGAAGCTGCCATCAGGCGCGGGTGTTTTGGTTTTGGGCGTACCGGCGCGGGCGCTGCCTGAGGTTTCTTTGCGCTCGCCAGCCATGTACTCGCCATCAGGGGCGGTGATGAAATAGGTGCCGGTGTAGGGCGTGCCGTCTTCAAAGCGGATGGAGCCTTGTACCTTGAACTGGGGCGTCGGCTCAATCGGTTCGCGGGTGAAGGCGGGGCCGCGCGGCAAGGTGCCGGGGCAGGTTTCATGGCGTTTGCTTTTCACATTGGGGGCGACAAAGCAGCTGCGGGCGGAGCCGCTGCTTTCATTCAGGCACCAGTCGCTGCCAACCGCGCCGGGCGCGGGGAGCGCAAATGTGACCGGCGTGTCGATGTCGGCGGGGAGCTCGGTGGCGCGGGTGAACAGCACCTCGGTGCGCCGGTTGGGGCGCCATGCGAAGGTCTCGTTGCGCAGCGGGTCAAGCTCTCCGCAGCCAAGCCATTTCAGCCCTTCCCCGGGGCAGTTGGGCAGGAGGCGGTCGTCCGGCACAGACAGGGCTTCGGCAGCAAGATAGGCGTCGATCAGGAGAGGCCATGTCGCGCCGTTCATGGTGCCGGTCTCGGGCAGGCCGTTGGCCGCTTGGAACCGGCGCACGGCGGCATCTGTCATCGGGCCGTGATCGCCGTCGATCTGGCCGTTGTAAAAATCCCGGTCCTGCAGCATCTGCTGGTATTCGCGCGCGCCCCAATTGTCGTGCAGATTGGTGGTGCGGGCCTGTCGCAGCTCATTCCACTCGGCAACGGCGCCTACTGGATCATTGCCATAGCGCAGGGCGGCAAAAACGCTGCGCGCGCGCCGTTCTGAGAGCGCCTGATTGTAGTCGTTTGTGCCGACCAGATCGGTGTGGCCCACCACCAGCATTTTCTCGTCTGGATGGGCGCTGGCGTGATCGGCGACCTGTTTCAGGACCTGCTTGAGGCAAGGCTCGACAAAGGCGCTGTCAAACCGGAAATGCACGAGGAACCGTTTGGCGATGGCGGCGGCGTCGCGCAGGACAATGGTGACCTCGGTGGTGGCGCCTGCGCGCACGGTGGCTGTTGCCGATCCGCTGAGATCGCCGCCATCCGCCGCTGCGCCTGTCGCTGTGGCGCGCAGGGAGAATTCTCCGGCGGGGAAGGGATCTTCGGTCCAGCGGGTGTCTGCTTGACCGGAGAGGGCGGTTTCGGGGAAATCGCTGCCGTCTTGCAAGGTGCCTGCGGCCAGTACGGTGGTGTTTTTAGCGGCAAAGGCGGGATCACCCTCTTTGATGACATTCACCACCAGCACGCCTTCATCCTCTGTGACCTCAGGTGGCTCGGGCGGTTCCGGTGGCTCTTGCGGATCGGGGGCTGGCGCTGGGGTGCATTCGCGCAACAGCAGGCGGTATTCAAAAGCGTCAGGCAGTCCTGCGTGTTCGCTGATTTCAAAATGCTCGATCAGCACATCATCCAGCGTGGTTGCGGTGACAATATCGGCGGCAAAGGTCAGCGGCGCGGCGGCGCGATAGGCGTCACGCAGTTTGGTGAGACCTTCGCGGGCGTCCGGGCCGCTTTGCACGCCGGTGAGTTCAATGGCGGTGCCAGCGCGCCCAAGCCTTTGAAAGAAATCACCTTCCAGTGCGGGGATGTCGTGCCGTGTCAAAATCTGATCTTCGTCCACCTGCACAAGCTGGACCTGTGCAAGTTCAATCTCGCCAAGCATGGGACGGATTGGACGGTTCACGACAGCCTCCCCGGATTATGCGTTTTTCAGCGCGTTGAGATGGCCGACGATGGCGTCGATCAGGGACAGAATTTCGCCTTTCACCTCGTCAATGGAGGGCAGGCCACCGACCACATCGGCCACATCTGTGATGGCGTCAAAATCATCAGCGTTGTCCGGCAGCAGGGCTTTGGCGGAATTGACAAAACCTTTGACCTGATCGGTGAATTCCGCCGCTTCGGCGAGACCGGGGATGGCTGCGACGTCGAGTTTCTCAACCTCGGATTTGAGCAGGTTCATCAGCTCGATCAGCTTGTTGAGCAGATTGTCGATCTGATCAGGAATGATGGCGCGCAGGGCGGCCACGGCGGGCTGGATCACGCCTACCTTGTCATCGAGAAAATCCTTGAAATCTTGCAGGACCTCTTTGAGGTCTTCGAAGAGATTGTCGGCCATGGCATCGATCTCCTTTGTCAGGCGTTGGAGGTGTTGTTGAGGGCTTGCAGGCGGGTCAGCAGACCGGTGAGCGGCTCCACAAAGCGCTCAAGCCCGGTGTCAAATTCCGGCAGCAGATCGAGACCGTCGATCAGGTCGTCAGTGAGGCTTTGCGCTTCGCTGAGGATGTCATTGTCCAGAAGGTCCACGGTCTCCGGTTCCACCGGCTCCTGATACTCGCGCAGCACCAGCGCATAGGCGTAACGGTCGGGTTTTCCCGCCACTTCGCGCAGGCGGAAATCGTCGATCAGGACGTTTTCGATCTCCGCATCCGCAACGATGTCGGAGATGAAGCTCACAGGTGCGCCAGCGTCGAAGGTTGCGGTGAGTTTCTCAAGGGTGTCTTTCGCATCGAGCCCGCTTGCCACACCGGCCACAAGGATCGAGGTCGCGTGGCGGCCCATGTTCTGACAATAGCTGCCGTCCATCCCCGGGGCGCGGTGTTCGGCAAGGGCGCGGATGTCGCGCAACTTCAGGGTCTGAACCTGTGGGAGCGGGATATCATCAAGCATCGGGCGCATGGGCGGGTTCCTCACACATCAATGCCGTGGCGGCGGGCTTCGTCCCGAAGGATGAGCGCCAGCGCGTCGGTCAACGCCTCGCGGTCAAAGCCTGCGGTGGCGCGTGGCTTGGAGCGGTCTGGCAGTTCGGTCTGCGGCTCATCGGTGACGGCCTCTTGAAAGCGGGTGAGATGGGCGCGGTCTGACGGCGGCAGAATTTCGGCAAATGGCGGATCAAGATCGGGCTGCGCGGGGAGCGGTACAGGGGTTGCGTGTGGCGGGCGGGACAGGGTTTCGCGCTCCAGCGGGTCTGCGCCATGGGCCGGTTCGCGGTGAAGCTGTACCGGATCGGGGCTGTTTGAAGCGCGTGGGGGCGGAGAGAGCGGCGCGGCATTGGCAGGCTTGGGCTGCGTTGTGGATTGGGCAAAGGCGGATGGAGAATGTTTTCCTGCAGGCTTTGGGGCTTGCGCGCTTTGGGGATCTTTTGGGGCGCGCTGTGGAGGCGTCGCGGTGTCGCTTTGCGCGGCTTTTGACCGCAGCAGGTCGCGCGATGTGAGCGCGCTGAGGGTAGCTTTGGATACCTGCGGCCCGGAGAGCTGGGATTGCCAAGGTGTTTTGGGCGGTTGCTCGGATGAGAGCGGGAGGGCGCGCGGGTGTTTTGGCTGAGCTGTGTGGGTGCGGGGAGCAAGCTTTTGCGCCGTTGTCTTTGCCCAAAGGTAGCTCAACGCGGTGGGCAGAGGGCTGGCAGGCTTTGCTGTAAGGGGCTGCGCCGCAGGTTTGGCGCGCGGAGTGGCTGGGCCTTTGCCAAGATCTTCGGGGTCGGTGCCTGCATGCAGCCTAAGCGGGCCGCCGGAGAGGCGTGTTGGCAGTGTCTTGGCGGTTTCACAGCGGTGCGCCTCAGGTCTGGGGCGGCTGTCCGCTGGCGGGTGATACCATGCTGGGGCCTGGCGTTTCTGCTTTGCCGCTAACTTCTGCGCCGGGGTTTGCTTGTAAGATGGCGTTTCCTTGGCAGCAGGTTTGCGCTCCGGTTCTGAGGCTTCCCAACGGGTCAAGCTGCGCTCCATGGCCTTGCGATCAGAGAGCTCGGCGCAGGTTGAGAGCCATTTGAGGTCCGCGCCCGATGCCGACACGCGGCGCGCGGTGACCTGCATCTTGCGCACGCGCTGAGGCGCGAGTTGGGGCACTGATCCAGCGGCGGTCAAGGCGGCTTGGCGCAGGCGTTGGGGGGCAGCGGAGGCGAAGGCGCGGGTCATGCTTCTGCCGCCTCCCGCCGTCCCATTTCAAGATAGAGCAGGATTTGCCCGATGGTGAGGCCACTGACCTCTTCGGGTGTCCAGCCAAATTCGCGGGCCAGAACAAAGCAGGCTTTGGCCAAGGGCGCCTGCACCATTTCCTCCAGCGCGTCGCGGGGCAGATCAATGCCGCTGATGCGGTTGACCTCCTCCACCAGATGGCGGGCCAGCCCCGCCGGAAGCTGACGCACCTCATCCAGGGACAAAGCGGGTGCCACCAGCGCCTGCTGGATCATCAGCGCGGCGGAGAGGTTTTCATCCTCCTTGGCGGCGCGGGCGATCAGTTGCAGGTCTTTCACCGAAAGGGGGCGCAGCTCCACCTGCTGCTCCCCGCCCTCGCCTTTGATCAGATCGGCAGGGAGATCATGCAGATGTGTGGCCGAAGCCCCGGCCAGAAGCGCTTCGCTGGTGAGCGTCATGGCAGATTACTCCTGATCCACGAAGGCCGGGCCAGCCGAGACGCCGCTGTCATCGTCAAAGTCGGCGATGTCGATGCTCTTGGCGCGGAAGCTGACTTTCTCCATGACGATGTCGTCTTCGGGCAGGGCAAAGGACCAGGTCTGGAATTTCACGCCATTCAGGGTGAGCCGCGCCTGTCCTTCGACTGCAGGGTCGTTTAGCTGCAGCGTCATGTTGAATTCGGGCTGAAAGGTGCGGGCGTTGTTGTCCAGAAAGGATTTGCGCCCCATCAGCAGGCCGAGCAGCGCGCCGTTGATATAGGCGCGGTCGCATTCGCCACAGATGTTGATGTTGCCCTCATGAAGCGAGGTCACATGGCGAAAGCCGATTTCGTGAAAAGAACGCAAGTCGGTGTCGACGGTGAATTTGACGCCGGTCACCCGGCCCACAGCGGTTGCGATTTCATAGCGCGCGATGATCGACTCGGCGTCGACGCCCGGCGGGGTGTCCAGCGGCGCAAGGGTGAGCGTGGCATCCGCCCCCGTAAAAACATTGGTGTTGGCCATTTATCTGGTCTCCTATTCGAGGAACATCGTGACTTTGATGAAGTCGATGCTGAACGTGGGGCGCAGGACGATGGTGACGCGGGCGATGCCGCGGATTTCGTCGTCGCGGGTGGCGGACACGTCGAGCTCGTAGCTCACCAGCTCTTCGTCCAGCACCATCTCTGCGAGGAAGGAATTGATCGTGGAGCGCATGGCTTCGCGGACACGTTCATTGTTCAGCAGACCGATGTAGGGGTTGGCCGCCGAGCGCACGCCGATTTTGGCTTTGTCCACGATGCGCCGGGTGGTGATCTGATGCCAGGCGGTGTTAGTGGAGGTCGTGATGCCTTTCACAGTGCGGAAGCCCAGGCGGCTTTCCAGCGCAAGCACGCGGTTTTGCACCATCTGGCGCAGTTCAGCTTGGGTGAAGACATCTTCCAGACCTGCGACATTCAGCACCTTATTGGTGAGGCTGCGGTTGACCGGCGCGCCGGAGATCATCCCGGCAACGCAGGCCGCCGCATAGCCGCCGGAAAGGGTCACCGCGTCTCCGGTCACCACATCAGACACGGTGACACCGGGCGCGACAAAGACGATGCGATCTGAGTTCAGCGTGTGATCCAGGATGTCATTGAGGGAGGCCCCCGGCGCGGAGCCGATCACCCCGATACGCTCACGTTTGTTGGCATCAGAGCTGGCTGCGGCCACATGGGCGGAAAGGTCCGCCCCGATGGTGCCGGAGTTGTCCTGCCCGGCGGCGACAATGATGAAGGCGGGTTCGTTGGCCAGCTGTTCAAAGCCGTCAGTGTAGTTGCCACCTGTGGCCCCATCGGTGCCAGTGGTGTTGGTGCCAGCGCCAAAGGTTTCAAAGGTGAAGGCATCGGCAAAGGTGGTGGGCGTCTCCGCTGCGTTTGCGAGCGCGGTGCCGTCCACAAGATCCGAGCCGCCGGTGGCCTGATTGACCAGATCGACGAGATGCGCGCCGCTTGCGGCGGTAAAGACCTCTTCCAAAGCCTCGGTGCGCAGGGTGATCTTAGCGCTGTCGGCCGCTGGGACAACATAGGTGACTGTCACGGTGTCGCCGACGGCGGGGGCTTCGCCTGCGGCAAAGACCAGAGCGCCGCTTGCGGGGTCAATTTCCACTTGGCCTGCTGCCGGGGTGCCGGTGGCTCCGTGGACAACGGCGGGCGTGGTGGGCGTTGAGGCACCTGCCGCGAGGACAGACACTCTGTTGCGCACGCTTTGGGCAATGGTGGTGTGGGCGAGTTGCAAACCAACCGCGCCGGTACCTGCGATTTCTTCCCCACTCACAACCGCGCTTTCCTCTGCGGCGGTGATGTTGATTTCCATGGTGTTGGCCCAGGAGCCGGGGGTCGCGGCGGTCAGGCGGCAGCAGTCTCCGCCCGCTGAGGCGATGAGAAAATCTGCGGCTGCAGTCGCGCCTGCAATGCGCACGGCCCAGATGTCGCGCGCGCCGTGGTCATAGGCGAGATCAATGGCGCGGATCAGCGTGAGCTCCTGCCCGGGCGTCACGATTTCATCGGCGTCGCCGAACACCTCGCGGGCGGCTGCGGGGGAGCCAATGAGCACCGGCGTGTTGACCGGCCCTTTGTTGGCTGTCCCGACCATTCCGATGGCGCTGATGGATACAACGCCCGGAGTGATCAGGCCTTCTGGGCGGACGGCAATCGACACGCCGGGTAAGATCTGTTCCATGGCTTACTCCTGATTTGACCGGCTCCTAACGACCGGCTCGAAGGTGATCCGCCTGCAGGCGGAGGTAGAGTACGGCCGGGGCTGCGAAGGCCGGCGCGTCATGACGGATGGCAAGAAAATCGCGGCCCGAGCGCAGGGTGACGGGTGTGTCAAAGCGGCGCGAGTGGGGCACATAGAGATCGCGGATGAGGTTGGTGTCCCAGTCGCCAAGCTCAAAAGGCGCACCGGCAGGCCCCAGTGCGGCGAGGAACGCGGCTGTGCTGGGCAAGGTGACAATGGCCTGCAATTGCGGGTTGGAACCGTCGGCGATGGCGCTGAGAAAACTGTCGAGCGTGGCATGCAGAACCGGCGCGCCGGTGGCGCCGGACACCCCGCGTTCGAGCGTGACGGCGCCGCCTGGAATGCCGTTGAGAAAGGCCATGGCGTCCAGCCCACTGAGGCGCAGGGCGCGTGGCCCGCCGTTTGGCCGCAGGATCAGAGAGGGCGCGCGCTCATTGTCCCAGCGCTGCATTGCGCCGGAAAGGATCTCAAGGCTGCTGTTGGGCCCGTCGCGTTCCTCCAGATCGGTACGGTTGGGAATGCGCACGATGAAGCTGTCTGCGTCATCTGAATCCCGGGCGCGGTATTCATAGAGGAAAGGCAGCTCCGCCGTGCGCCGCCATGCGTTGAGTGCAGAGACATGTTCCGCTGGTGCGCTGTCGCCAAGCGCGAGGCGCAGAAACCCCATGCTGCGCAGGCTCGCGGCGGCCCCCAGAACATTGGCCTGCACCGCATCAATGGAGGTGTTCACGGCATCGGGGGTGGTGTCCCAGAGTTCAAACCGCGCCACCCCGTCCAGCTGAATCCCGCGCAGGGCAGAGACGGTGACACCAAAGCGCGTGTCTGACCCACGGCGATCGCCAAGGCCGACCCCGCGCCGCTTGGCTTCAAAAATCTGGACGGTGTTGTTGGGAAGACCACCCGGTGCGACGGGCAGAAACGGGCTCAAATGGACGTTGAGCACTTCGTTGATGGCGTCATCAAGTGGCAGCGGCGGCATATGCCCGCGCTCCTCTGTTGAAAATTGGTTTCTTAAAATCCATGCGCGGCAGGCGCGCTTACCTGTCTCCATGCAACTTTCGTGCCAGCGCGGATTTTGGCGTCAGTGGTCTGAAATCACTGGGAAAGCTTCAGACAGAAGAGGCGGATCGGGTCGGAAATGACCCACGGGCTGCACTTCGGGGGCCGCTGTTCATGCGGCGATGCGTTGGCTTTAATGAGAGCGGTTTTGCCTGCGTGCGTGCGCCGCCGGGATGTTCGCCTGCGCGCGGTATTTCGCGATGGTGCGGCGCGGGATCGCCATGCCCTCAGAGGCCAGAGCCTCGGCAAGCTGGGCGTCGCTCAGCGGATGGGCGCGGTCTTCATCAGACACCAGCTGCGTGATGCGGTGCATCAAAGCGTCCGGTGACAGGGCATGACCGCGCAGTTTTGGGCCGAGCAGGTGGCGGAGGGGAAGAACCTCAGCGTCGATCTCCACTGTGGCCCACTGAAAGACCCGGCTGAGCGTGCTTTTGTGGCGGTCCACATCGGGTGCGAGGGCGCACATGGTGATCGGGGTCAGAGGAGCTTTGGAGGTGAGATGGGTCTGTTGCAGGGCGGCCAACCGTTTGGCGATGGCCAGCAGGGTGGCATTGCGGGCGGAGAGCGCGTTTTCAAAACGGTCTGCTTCTCGTTGCGCTTGTGGGTCAATCGACGGCAGACGCCTGAGGTGCGTGGCAGAGTCCGGATGGAGGCTGACAGACCAGAGGCCCTGCTGACGTCGGAGCAGCAGGTCGGGAACGCGGGTGGGCGGCGGCGGGGTGGTTGCGAATTGCAGGCCGGGTTTGGGATCGTAGCTGCGCAGCTTCTTGAGACCATTCAGGATGTCCTCGACGCTGCAGTCGCAGAGGGCGGCCAGCTGTCTGGTGGTCTTGTGTTGCACCTCTGGCAGATGGCGCAGCAGTTGTGCAATTGTGGGGTCGCTGTCTCCTGCGGCATTGACCTGAAGGGCAAGGCACTCGGTTAGGGAGCGGGCAAACAGGCCTGCGGGTTCGATGGCTTGAAGCCGCGCAAGCACAGCGGAGCCGGTGGTGATGCTCACGCCTGCGGTGGCGCAGATGCTTTCAAGGCTTTCACCGAGCCAGCCCCAAGGCTCCAGCGCATCCAAAAACTGCAGCGCTATGGCGCGTTCCTCTGCTGTAAAATGCGCGTTGATCCACAGGGCGGTGTGTTCATAGAGGCCGCTGGTCTGCGCGATCTGTTCTGCTTGGGCTGCCGGTGCGACGCTTGGGTTTGTCAGCCCGAACTGGCGAATTTTGCGCGCGGTGGAAGCGCCGTCCATCGACAGACACTCAACGATCTGCCGCATTTGCGGCGTCATGGTGAGCTTCTGCTGTGTCTGTGTTGTCTGGTCGAGCGATAGGGGCATTGGGGTGTCCCTCATGTCAGACTCTGAGTGTGACATGGCTGCAGGCGGCGCGAAAGTGCGGCGATCCTGAGTCGTGTCAAAGGCAGGGATCAATCACGGCAACAGCCTTGTCCTATCCGCGATTTTGGGGCGGGTTTTCTGATCACCTTGGCTGACCTTTTTGTGAATTGGCACCAATGAACAGTTTCCCAATTTGCACTCCGAGCATCTAAGCCCTTGAAAAATATGATGACGCCTTTGCGGGACTCTCACGGGATGCGTGAGTATTTCTCAGGGTTATGGCCACCATTCGGACGAAGAATTTCAAAGTCTAACTGTCTTGGGCGCTTGCTGTTGTCAGCGGGGAGGCCACGTCAGGGCTTTGATCTCCGCACTCAACATAGTCAACGCGGAGTTCTTTTATGCTTTCCGAGATTCTTGCCAGCTTGCGCGCCAGATTGATGACGTCTTCGTCACTGGCCCAAGAAACCGTCCGTGACGGACAGACTCTGACCAACGGCTTTTTCCAAAACACTGTGGTCGACAACACCCCTGCCTTTGTTCTCAACAACGACCTCGCACGGTTGCTGAACTTTGGTGAAATCGAAACCAATGACGCGCCATCCGCCGTGTCTGTAGACGCCGAAGACGTGCAGGTCTTCAACTTCCGCACCGGCAGCATTGAAGCCAATGGTGACGTGGCAACCGGCGTCGAAGTGACCGACGGTTCCAGCGCGGATATCCGCAACTTCGGCAGCATCGCAGGTGAGCTGAACGGCGTGGAATTCTCCGGCGCAAACAGCTCCGGTTCGCTCGACAACTTCAGCGGCGGCGTCATCTCCTCTGACAGCCGCGCGGTCGAAATCGAAGGCCAGGGCATCAGCGTGCGCAACTTTGGTGACATCGTTGGTACCGGCGATCAGCGCAACGGCACCATCTACACCAATGCCACCGCCGAAGACGTCAGCATTTCCAACTTCACAGGCGCAACCATTGACGCGGGCGCAGAGAACAGCGGCGCCGGTATCTCCTTCCAGGTTGGCGATGAAGCCGGTGACACGGTTTCCAACACGGTCTTCAACGGCTTTGGTGCAACCATCCAGGGGCGCGGTCAGGCGGCCTCTGATACAGGTGGCGCAGGCGATGGTATCCGTCTGAACAATGGGGCCGAAGGCGCGGTGTCTGACACCGACATCACCAACAGCGGCCTGATTTCCTCTGAAAGCAACCAAGGCACTGCCGCCGGTATCCGCGTGGCGGATGGTCTGGCTGCTGAGGGGCGCATTCTGAACACATCCACCGGTGTGATCGAAGGCGTGCGCAACGGTCTTTATATCGGTGAAGCCGAGCATGATCTGGATGTGCTGAACTTTGGCACCATCCAATCTGACAGCCGCGCGGTGAACATCGACGGCACCGGCGTCGACCTGCTGAACGCAGGCACCATTCAGGGCACCGGCGATCAGCGTAACGGCACGGTCTATGCCGATGGCACAGCCGATGACTTCTCCGTTTCCAACCTCGTGAACGGCACCATTGACGCGGGCGAAGGCAATCAAGGCTCAGGCTTTGGCGCAGAGATCGGTGGCGCAGAAGACGGCGCAAACACCTTCACGCTCAACAACGCCGGAACCATCCAAGGCCGTGGCAATGCCAGTGCCGGAACAGGTCTGGCAGGTGACGGTGTGCGGGTTGGCAATCCTGGCAACCAAGGCACCACAGATGCCACGATCACCAACAGCGGCTCGATCCTGTCTGAAGGCGCAAATGGCACGGTTGCCGGTGTGCGATTTGTCAACGGTGTGAACTTCCAAGGCACGTTCACCAACTCCGGCACCGTCGCAGGTGTGCAGAACGGTGTGTACTTTGGCACCGGCGATCACTCTGGCGGTTCGTTTGTGAACTCCGGCGTGGTGTCCTCTGACAGCCGTGCATTGAACATCGATGGCGAAGGTCTGGAAGTGACCAACTCCGGCGCAATTCTCGGCACCGGCGATCAGCGCAACGGGACTGTCTATGCTGATGGCACCGCAGACAACTACACCTTCACCAACACCGGTCTTGTGGACGCGGGTGTGGGCAACAACGGCTCTGCTGTGTCGCTTCAGACAGGTGATGAAGCGGGTGATGTGGTTTCTGCAGCGGTCGTGAACGAAGGCATCCTGCAAGGTCGCGGCGATGCAACCGAAGGCAACACCGTTGGTGACGGTCTGCGTCTGTTCAGCAATCAGGAAGACGCAAGCTTTGCTGGCCTGGTGCAGAACTCCGGCGTGATCGCGGGCTCTGAGGACAGCGACGCAGCGGCGGGTATCCGTGTGGACGGCGGCCTGAACATCCTTGGCGCGATTGTCAACGAAGGTCAGATCACCGGTTCTGTAAATGCGATTGATGCGCGTGATGCGGGCTCTGTGACCTTTGTGAACGATGATGACGGCGTGGTTGATGGCAACGTGCTGCTGGGTGCAGGCGAAGACATCGTGGTCAACCTTGGCCAGATCGACGGCGTGATTGACGGCGGTGCCGGCAACGACGTTCTGATTGCTGGCGACGGCGATAATGTGATTGTTGGCGGTCTGGGCAACGATTTCATCGAAGGTGGTGCAGGCAGCGATACCGTTGACTTCTCCGATCAAGATGTGGCGGTGAAAGTGGACCTTGGCTCCAACGGCACTGGCACAGCCACCCGTGAGACAGGCTTCTCCGTTTCGGTACAGAATGTGACCGTGGGGGCTTCGCTGCAGCCGACGCCAAACATCACCGACGCTGCGGGCTTTGTGTCTGAGGCGCTGGCAGGCAATCTCTACTACAACATCCACACCTCTGATTTCCCGGCAGGCGAAATTCGCGGGCAGTTTGAAGTGGTGAGTGATGTGATGGACAGCCACAACGCACGGGTCATCACCCTGCGCGCCGAGCTGGATGCATCCCAGGAACCTGGTCCGACATCTGACAGTGAAGCCACAGGCACAGCAACGCTGACCATCGTGCAGAACCCGGAAACCGGTGAGGTGGTTTACTCCTCCGAGCTGACCGTGACCGGCCTGAACGAAGCGGATCTGCAGACACCTGTGCCGGGCGTTGTTTCGGCCATCCACCTGCACAATGCCCCTGCGGGTCAGAACGGCCCAATCGCGCAGGACACGCTGGTGGACGCAGGCGCCACGATCGATGCCAACTCGCCGACAGGTGTGTCCGGTGCGGATGTCATCAACGAAGTCTCTGAAACCGACACGCTCAGCTCGATTGAGAATGTGATCGGCTCCAACGACGGAGACACCATCAACGGGTCCGATCTGGCCAACACCCTGTCGGGTGAAGACGGCGACGATCTGATCAACGGTGAGGGTGGCGATGACATCCTGATCGGTGGTGACGGTGCGGACACCTTCCTCTTTGAAGGCGACTTCGGCAACGACACCATCCGTGACTTTGAGACTGGCGTGGACCGGTTGGATTTCTCCGACTTTGGCCCGGACTTCGCCACTCAGCTCACCGTGTCTCAGGACGGCGACGACACCCTGCTGACCTTCTCCTCGGATGCCTCTGTGCGCCTTGAAGGGGTTCTCAGCACGGATCTGACCGACGACGACTTCATCGCCTGATCGCACGCAACAGTGGGATGGCAGCCAAGGCTGCCATCCCCTTCACCCTGAAAAGAGATCACCAAAATGTTTCAGAAAAAATCCTTCGTTAAATCCGCATGGCGCTCCCTGCGCGGCGGTTTCATGGCTGTCGCCTTCTTCAGCATGATCCTGAATTTGCTCGTTTTGGCCGCGCCTCTCTATATGTTGCAGGTCTATGACCGGGTGCTGACCAGCCAGAATATGGACACGCTGATTGCGCTCAGCGTCCTTCTGGGTGGCGTCTTTATTGTCAGCGGCATGCTTGATCTAGTGCGCATGCGCATCCTGAGCCGCCTTGGTGCGCGGTTTGAGTTGAAAGTCGGCGCTCCGATCCTTCAGTCGGCCATGCGCAAACGGGTGCAGGGCAAAGGCGCGGGCGACAATCCGGCGGCTGATGTGACCGGCCTGAGAGATTTCATCTCCGGCCCCACGCTGACCGCCTTCTTTGATGCCCCCTGGATTCCGCTGCACATCGGCGTGCTCTTTCTGCTGCATCCCTACCTTGGCGCTCTTGGTCTTGGCGGTGCAATTTTCCTTACCATTATGGCCCTTGTGAACAACGCGCGCGCATCTGATGTGATGCAGGATGCCGCCCGCGCCCGCGCAAGGTCCGACGCTTTGTTCACCACAAGTGAGCAAAATGCAGAGCTCGTCCAGGCAATGGGTATGACTGGTGATCTCGCTCGTCGCTGGACGGCTCTGCAACATCAGGCCCATGAGCTCAAGGCGCGTGTGTCTGACCGGATTGCAAGCTTTTCGGTGATTTCCAAGACCACACGTATGGCGCTGCAATCCGGTATGCTGGGTCTTGGGGCCGCGCTGGCGATCACCGGACAGGCCACTGCAGGTGTGATGATTGCAGGCACCATCGTGCTGGCGCGTGCGCTGGCACCGATTGACCAGCTGATCGGGCAGTGGCGCACGTTTCTGGCGGCGCGTGGCTCCTACAAAACGCTGCGGGCTCTGTCTGAAGCCTACCCGGAGCCTGCCAAACGTCTGGCGATGCCACGCCCGCAGATCTCGCTGAACGCCACCATCGCGCAGGCGGGGCCGCCGCTGGCACAGAATGCCACCATTGGCGGGATCGACTTTGTCCTGTCTGCCGGCGATGTGGTTGCGGTGATCGGGCACAGCGGGTCGGGCAAATCCACCTTGGCGAAAATGCTGGCCGGGATCTGGGTGCCGCAGCGCGGGGCGATCCGTCTGGATGGCACGCCGATGGCGAAATGGGACACAGAAGAGCTTGGCCAGCTGATTGGCTATCTGCCACAGGATGTGCAGCTGTTTGACGGCACCATTCGGGACAATATCGCGCGGTTTTCCACCACGATTGACGACAGCAAAGTGCTGGAAGCGGCGATTGCGGCGGATGTGCACGGTCTGATCAGCAGCCTGCCAGATGGCTACGCCACCGAGATTGGCAACGGCTATCATCTGTCCGGCGGCCAGCGTCAGCGCATCGCGCTTGCACGCGCGCTTTACAATGATCCCTTCGTGTTGGTGCTGGATGAGCCCAATTCCGATCTGGATGCCCAGGGGGAGCTGGCGCTGCGCAATGCCATTCGCGGCGCAAGCGCGCGAGGCGCCATCACCTTTGTCATGACCCACCGCCCCAGCACGCTTGAGGCTGTCAACAAAGTGCTGACGCTGAACAAAGGCGCGCAAACCGGCTTTGGCGACAAAGAAGACATTCTGCGCCCTCGCCAGCAGACCTCTGTGGCGCGTGCGGCAAACCTGCGGCTGGCGGAAGGTCAGGCGGCAACTGCGAGCAAGAAAGGAGCGAACCAATGACCCCTGCTTTGAGAAAACAATCCAACGGCGGCGTTCTGCGCCTTGAGGACTACAACCGCGTGCAAACAAAGGCAGCGGGCATCGGGATCGGAGGCTTTGTCTTCTTTGGCATCCTGACCGTGGCGGGCTTTCTTGGCGGCGCGGCCTATTGGGCGAGCACCTCGCAGCTTGACGGTGCGGTGGTGGCCCCGGCTTCCTTTGTTGTGGAAGGCAACCGCAAGACGGTTGAGCATTTCGAAGGCGGTGTGGTGCGCAATATCTTTGTCAGCGACGGCGATCTGGTGGAGGCGGGTGACACGCTTGTGGAACTCGACAACACCGATCTGGGGGTGGATCTGGATGTGCTGAGCAGCCAGATTGGCGACCTTTCTGCGCGGCGCGCGCGTCTGGAAACACAGCTCGACAGCGCGCCTGTCTTTGCCCAGGAGCGTGTGGCAAATGCGCTGCCGGTGGCACTTGAGCCCGAGGTCTGGCAGGCGTCATTTGTGCGGCAAAAGGCCTTGTTTGATGCGGAACAGCGCTCACGTGATGCCGAGGCAGCACTGATTGAGCAGCGGTTGGAGAGCCTTCAGGATCAGGTGGAGGGGTTGCAGGCGCAGCAGGTGTCAAACCGCCGTCAAGTGGAGATCACGCAACAGGAGCTGGTCAATCTCGAAAGCCTGTTGGATCGCGGTCTGGTGGCTGTCACCCGTGTGAATTCCCGCCGTGTCGAGATTGAGCGCCTCAATGGCGTTGAAGCCGCCCTGCGCACCGATGAAGCACGCGCGCGCAATGAAATCAGCGAGTTGCGCCTGTCTCAGATCGGCACAGAGCGGCTGCGTCAGGAGACGGCCTCCACTGAAATCGCGCAGATTGAGGCCCAGCTAGAAACACTTGAGGCGCAGTATCTTGGGGCCAGTGAGCGGTTCAATCGTGTGGCGATCACCGCGCCGGTCAGCGGGCGGGTCGTGGAAATGACGGTGTTTACCAAAGGCGGCGTGGTGCGTCCGGGTGCACCGATCCTTGATATTGTGCCGCTGGATCAACCGCTTGTGGTTGAGGCGCGTGTGGAGACCGGGGACATCGAAAAACTGCATGTCGGCCAATCCTCGCGCGTGCGTCTGTCGGCCTTTGATCAGGGCGATGTGCCGGAAGCCAATGGCATGATTGTCGACATCTCCGCTGACAGTCTGGAAGACGAGCGCACCGGGCAGTTTTACTATGTGGCCAAGGTGAAGCTTGATGAGGCGCAGCCGCGTGAAGTTGCCGCGCTTGAGATTGTGCCGGGGATGCCTGCGGATCTGTTTGTGAACACCGGTGAGCGCACCGCGCTGAGCTATCTCACCAAACCTCTGAGTGACCGATTGGCCCGGACATTCATCGAGTAAACACCTGTGTCACGCCGCAAATGTCGGCGTGACACCCTTGGGCGGGTTCTCGGCGATATAAGCGCCGATCTTGGCCAAGAGGGGTTTGCGCGGGCAGGTCAGGCGCGAGGCCGCACCGAGATTGCGCAGGTTGCCCGGGGCCTCAAAAGGCACAAAAGAAAGCGGCCAATTGTCTTCGCGAAACTGCTCTGCCGCCAGCGCTGAGACAATGGTGCAATCATCAGAATGGATGATGTGGCGGCAGATGGTTTCAAACCGCAGGGCCGTGAGATCAAAGCGCTTGGAGGCACGGGATTCCGGTCGGGGCGTGGGCAGGCGGTCTTCCAGTTCATAGCCAAAGGAATGCGGCAGGCGGATGAAATCGCTGACCGGCACGTCTTCGGGGTGAATGGCCGGCAGTGTTGCAAGCGGATGCCCATGGCGCATGGCCAGATAGAGCGGCTCTGTCCAGATCGAGGTGAAATCCAGCGTTGGATTGTGATTGAGCTGTGCCACCAAGGCGACGTCAAGCTCGTGGTTTTCCACCATTTGCAACATGTTTTGCGGCAGATCTTCGATCATCGTGACCCGCATGCGGGGAAACAGGTCGTTGAACAGAATCGAGAAATACTGCGTGAGATAGGGCGCAAGTGTAGGGGTGAGACCAATTTTGAACGGCACGGCCTCAGGGTCGCGGAACTCGGTTGCGGCGTCCTTGATGCGTTGGGCATCAGACAGCATACGGTCTGCAATGCGGGCCACGCGCTCACCAAAGGCCGAGAGCCGGGTTTCGCCGCTCATGCGGATGAAAAGATCCGCGCCCAGTTCTTTTTCAAGTTTGCGAATTTGGTTGGACAGGGCTGGCTGCGTCACGTTGCAGGCCTCGGCAGCGCTGCTGAAGTTTTTCAGTCTCGCAACCGCCGTGACATACTCAAGGTCTCGCAGGTTCATCTCTCAGCGCCATCACATGTGATCCTAATGCCGATTTAACTCGGCTGAGGCACCCTAAGTCGCCCAAAGTCCTTACGATAGGGTGCACACAGGCCTGTGATGGGATGTGAGTTATCGCGCCGAGGGGCCAAAGCTCTCAAAATGGATCTGCTCAGCGGGCACGCCCGCCGCTTCAAGGCCGCTGCGCAGCTCTGCAATGAAGCGCGCGGGGCCGCACAGCAGGTAGTGCGCCGTGGCACCGGCCTCCAGTCGCAAAAGCGCCTCGGCGGTGATCCGGCCATGGTGGTCAAAACGGCCCGCGGCCTGATCTGCTGCGGTGGGGCGGCTGTAAAAGAGCCGCTGGTGGAGGTGGTCGTGGGTTTCAACCAAAGCATCCGTTTCATCGCGCAGCGCGTGATGTGCGCTGTCTTTTGAGCCGTGCACAAACCACACCGGCCGAGCCGCAGTATCTTGCGCGAGGGTGTGCAGCATGGAGACCATCGGGGTGAGCCCGACACCGGCGCTGACCAGCACCAGCGGGGCGCTGCCCTCAGGGATCACGAAATCCCCTGCAGGCTGGGACGCGCGCAGCACCGCGCCTTCGCCCAACGCATCATGCAGATGACGGGAGGCCAGCCCGTGGCTTTCTCGTTTGATTGTAAAGCGATAGGCTGACTTGTCGCTCGGATCACCCGAGAGGGAATAGCTGCGTTTCACGGGGCCGGTGTGGCCCGGCACGTTGATCTCTATCGGCAGGTGCTGACCTGAGGCGTAAGGCGCGACACCCTCGCCATCCACGGGGGACAGATAGAAAGACGTGATCTCCTCGCTTTCCTTGACGCGCTTTGACACCATGAACTGGCGCAGGTCTGCATCCGGCTTTGACCAGCGCAGAGCAAGCGCGTTGGGGCGCTCGATCACCGCGTCGATTGTGACGTCGATCACGCGGTGGGCCTCAGGGTCTTGTTTTGGATCAGGGTGCCAGTTGATGCTGGCGCGTCCGGAGACATGCAGCAGGCTTCCGTTGTCGAAATCGACAAAGACCAAGCCCACACGCGGATCGGCGAGCAGGTTGCCGATGGTGTTGAAAAAGTTGTTGCCCGCATAATCCGGGATGTGCAGATGCGTGGCATCTGATACGCGCACAAACCCCGGCAATCCGCCCCGGTGGGAGGCATCAAAGCCGCGCGACGGGACGTCGGCACCGTGCTGGTGGCCGGAGCCGATGAACAGCGTGTCAGCACCGGTGATCCACGCTGTTTGAGACGGTGTGAGCGCCTCCGTGCGTTTGGCTGGCGCGGGGGTGTTGTTGGGCACACGGCGTAAACTGCGCTCGTGGATGTATTGCGGGCAATTCCCGAAAGTCTGTTTGATATCTAGGGTATAGGTGGCGCCCGATCGTTTAAGGCGTCCGCTAAAGCGGTTGCGGCGGCGGCTGTGCAGCTCGATGCCGACGGCACCGATGTCGGTGCCCGCATCCACGGCGGCGCGCAGCGGGTCCTGTGCATCAATCTCTGTGTTCAGCGTGAGCGCGCGCGGGTTTGGCGAGCGGATAAATCCGTCCGGCCCATCCAGCAGCGTGACCCATGTGTGGCCATCTGCGCCAGCGCCAGACACCACCAGAAACGGCAAAGACGTGTGAAAATCCCGGTGCTGTTGCGGTAGATAATCGCGGATGAAACCGCTGGCCCATTGGGCCACGTCACCGGCGCCTGCGCGTTTCTGGGCGGCGCGTTCTCCGGCGTGAAACGGGGTGCGTTCTGAAACGGTGTCCATGTGATCTACCTTTCTGAAAAAGGGGCTGGCGCTGAGGAGCGCCAGCCTGCTGGATTAGGCCAGTTCCGGGACCGGCGACGCCACCATGCCGACAAAGTTCGGCTCGGCCTCAACACGCGCGATCCAAGCGCGCAGGTTGGGGTAGGGGGCGAGGTCGATGCCGCCTTCTGGCGCATGGGCGATGTAGCTGAAGCAGGCCACGTCGGCGGCGGTGATGACATCGGCGGCCAGCCAGTTGCGGTCTGCGAGATGCGTTTCCATGATCTTAAAAAGCGCATGGGCCTTGGCGATGGCGGCCTCGTGATTGAGGGGCGCTCCAAACAGGGTGACCAGACGCGCGGCACAGGGGCCGGAATAGACGTTGTCTGCGGCGATGGTCAGCCAGCGCTGCACCTCGGCGGCCACCTTTGGATCGGCGGGCAGCCAGTTGCTGTCTGGCGCATAGGTTTTCACCAGATAGACAAGGATGGCGTTGGAATCCGCGAGAGTATAGCCATCGTCCTCAATGGCCGGAACCAGACCAAAGGGGCTGACTTTCAGGAAGTCCGGCGCCTTATGTGCGCCAGCGGCCATATCCAGATCGATGGTTTCATAAGGCAGGCCCAGCAGGGCGAGCATCAGCTCGACCCGGTGGCAGTGGCCGGATTTTGGGGTGCGGTAGAGTTTGATCGGTTTCATATCGTGATCCTGTTGTGATTAGAGGCCAAGGTCGCTCAGGCCGGGGTGGTCGTCGGGGCGCCGGCCCAGAGGCCAGCGGAAGAGCCGTTCTTCTTCGGTGATCGGTTTTTCGTTGATGGAGGCATGGCGGTTGGCCATGTAGCCATTGGCGTCAAATTCCCAATTCTCATTGCCGTAGGCGCGGAACCAGTTGCCGCTGTCATCGTGATATTCATAGGCGTAGCGCACCGCGATGCGGTTTTCGGTGTATGCCCAGAGCTCCTTGATCAGGCGGTAGTCGAGCTCCTTGTCCCATTTGCGGGTCAGGAAGGCTTCGATCTCGGCCCGGCCCTGCGGAAACTCGGCGCGGTTGCGCCACTTGCTGTCCGGCGTGTAGGCGAGCGCCACTTTGGCAGGGTTGCGGCCGTTCCAGCCGTCTTCGGCGAGGCGCACCTTTTCGATGGCAGTTTCCCGCGTAAACGGTGGCAGGGGCGCGCGGGGCGGTTCTTGAGACATGGCCAAATCCTTTGATTGGAAATCTGCGTTTAATCGCTTGGCCAAGAGATAGATTGATCCGAAAATCGAATGAATATACGAAGTATGAAAGTCATTATTTTGAAAAATGACCATATTGGAGCTGTGCTTTGGATCGTTTGCAAACCCTCGAAGTCTTTGTGGCTGTGGCAGAAGAAGAGAGCTTTGCCGCTGGGGCGCGGCGGCTGGGGTTGAGCGCACCTTCGGCAACGCGGGGGGTGAACACGCTGGAGGCGCGGCTGGGGACGCCGTTGTTCACACGGACCACGCGGCGGGTGCGGTTGACCGAGGTGGGGCACACCTATCTGGAGGATGCGCGCCACATTCTGGCGCAGATGCAGGCGGCGGATGACGCGGCCACCGGGGCGGCGACCAATCCGGTGGGGCAGCTGCGGATCACCTGCCCAACGGAATTTGGCCGGATCTATGTTGCGCCGATCCTGACGGATTTTCTGGATCTCTTTCCCGCGGTCAGTGCGGATGTGCTGATGGTGGATCGGGTGGTGAATATGGTGGAGGAGGGCTTTGATCTTGCGGTGCGGATCGGAGATTTGCCCTCCTCAGGCCTGACGGCGGTGCGCGTGGGGCAGGTGCGGCGTATGGTGGTGGCTGCGCCGGAGTATCTGGCGCGTCACGGGATGCCGCACACGCCTGCAGATCTGCCACAGCACCAGATACTTACCGCTGCGCCGGTCAGCCCGACCACCGAATGGCGCTTTGGCCGCGAGCTGCAGGACGGCGTAAAAATCAAGCCCCGCTTGACGTTAAGCAGTGTCGCAGCGGCAATTTCCGTGGCGCAAAGCGGATGGGGCCTGTGCCGGGTGCTGTCTTATCAGGTGGCTGCCGATCTGCAGTCCGGAGCGTTGCAGGCGGTGCTCGAACAGCATGAGCCCGCCCCGCTGCCGATCCATCTGGTGCATGCGGAAGGGCGGCGGGCCCCGGCAAAAATCCGGGCTTTCATTGATATGGCGCGGGACCGGCTGCGCGCGGTCCCGGGGTTGGCTTAGGGGCCCTCAGCGTTTAGGTGCGCGCGGCTTCAAAGGCCTGCCAGGCGGCTTCAAACTTTTCAAAATCAAAGTCGTCGGCGCGGGCTGGCTCCAGCACCAGCTTTTCTGTGTCCAGAAGCTTCAGAATGGCGTCTTCCAGCATCGGCAAGACCTCTTCGGGTATGGCTAGTGCGCCGTGGCGGTCTGCGTGGATGAGGTCGCCGTCGTTCACCGTCATGCCAAAGATGTCCACCGTTGTGCCAACCTCGCGTACATGGACAAAGGCGTGGCTGGGGCCGATGGAGCCTGCGACCACCGGGAAGCCATCCGGCAGGTCGCCAAGGTCACGCATCACCCCGTTGGTGAGCGCACCGGACACGCCTAAGCCTTTGTGAACTGTGGTGTTTATCTCTCCCCAGAACGCCCCAACTGCATCCGGGTAATCCAGATCTTCGACCACAGTCACGCGTGGAGACGGGCCTTCGGACATGTGTTTGTAGTACGCCATGCGGCGCGCGCGGATCACGTCGGGGGCCTCTTGTGAGGGCTCCTGTGCAGCGATTTTGGCGGTGCGGGCATAGCCGACCATGGCGCCTTCCTCAGGCGCGGAGCAGAGCATGGTGCCGCGGGTGAATTGGGCAAAACCACGTTTGCCCTGGGCGACTTCGATGGCGTTGCATACGGTGGGGGTGTCGACAGATTGCAGGAGCTTGAGCAGGGAGGGGGTCATAGGGTCTCCAACCAGGTTTTGAGCGCCGCGGTGGTGGCGTCGGGTTGTTCGAGGGGCGGCAGGTGGCCTGCGTTTGGCAGCACTTTGAGCGTGCTGTTGGGCAGCAGGTCATGCATGAGTTCATGGCGGGCGACGGGGCAGAGGCGATCCTGTTCCCCACAGAGCACAAGCGCGGGATTTTCAAAGGATTTCAGCGTCTCAGTTTGATCGGGACGGTCGCGTAAAGCAATGGATTGATTGATAAAAATATCATCACCAAGGGTCAGGGCCATATCTTCGCACAAGGGCTCCAAGGTGGTCGCATCCGACCCCTCCGCCAGATAATGCGGGATCATCTGATCGCGCATCACATCGCGCAGCTGACCGGTTTGCACCATCTCCATCTGCGGGCCGCGCTTGGCTTTCACGGCGTCAACTTCGGCAAGCGGGTTGGTGTCCATCAGGGCCAGCCCGGCCACCCGTTCGGGCGCTTGGCGGGCCACTTCCATGGCCAGAATGCCGCCCATGCTGAGACCGGCAAGGACAAAGTGGGGCGGGGCGTTTTGCAACACGTTCTGTGCCAGTTCGGTCATGGAGGCAAAGCCGCCAATGGGCGCAACAGAGACCATATGGCGCGCCGAAAGAGCGGCGATCTGAGGGGCAAAAAGCCGAGCGTCACACATCATCCCGGGTAGGAACACGATGGGTGTCATTGGGGCTCTCCTTCTGAAACGGGCAGAGCGCGCGCTGCGTTAAGATCTGCAGATTGCGCCAAAATTTCCTGTCGGTATCGCGTCGGTATCGCGGCTGTATTGCGGAGGTACAATTTTCAGCGGCTGGCGTTAACTTTTGGGGGTGTTGCGCGGCGTACGTTGCGCCGCGCAGGGGGTCTTATTAACCTTTCCACGTCGCCCCGGCGGGGTCGTTGGTGGCGGTGATGCGGTAAAGGCCGGCTTCGCCTGTCATGGATGGCGTGGCGCTGTAGCTCTCACCCGGCATGGCTACGGCGGTGTCACCGGCGGAGAGGGTGACCTCCACGTCATCAATCTTGATGCGCCAGTGGCCGCTAGCGGGCATCAGCACCACGGGCTGATCGGTTTTGACTTGCTCGGTGACAGCAGATCCACGGGTGAGGAAATCCACCTCAAAGCCGGGCTTGTCTTTGATCATGGCGTTCTCGCCAATCACTTTGGCGGGTTTCTTTGATCCCAGTGCCATCAGATCCCAGTAGCGGGCGACGTATTTGCCAACCACATCTTCGACCGGCACTTCTGGGTAGGCTTTCAGCTCTTCCTCAGACAAGAGCGGCATGGCGCGCACATTATGGGGCAGCTCCTGACCTTTCTTGCTGTCATAAAGCACGCCGTTATCACCCAGCATCAGGCCATGGGCTTGTGCGTCCTCAATCACCTGCGGGGCCCATGTGACGCCGCCGCCCGCATCATCGCCGCCAAGGATCGACATGATCATGCCGTAGTCCTGACCGACGTTTTCAAAGCCCCGGAAGATGCCGGTGGGAATGTTGAAGATGTCGCCTTCTTCGGCGATGAACTCACCGGCGGTGCCATAGCGGCCCCAGAAGAAGCGCCAGCGGCCTTTGGCCACAAAAAACACCTCGGCGGTGGTGTGGCTGTGCAGGGAGTTGCGGCATTTGGGCGGCTGGCCTGCGGCGCCGATGTTAAAGCCGATCTTGTCGGTGATGTGGACGTGCTGATCGGGGGATTCCGAGACGCCGCCGCCGACGATGGTGAAGTTCTCTTTCTGATCAGAGCCCGGTGTGTGGGCGTCGATGAAGGCGGTTTTGCAGGGTTGCAGCTCGCCGTAGCGGACGATGCGGGATTGGATGGTGCTCATAGTGTGTCTCCTTTGGATTGGGTGGGAATGTGAGGGGGGCACATTCCCTGTCCAGGAGGACGGTTGTTCAAGCGCCGGGCACGCAGAGAGGCGCGGTGTGCATGAAAGCGCCGCGCCGCCTGTGTGGCGTTGAGATATGAGTTTTGGGCCAGCACCAAGCGCGCCTTACAGCTCGCCGGTGTGCAGCAGGATCTGTTTCCAGACGGCGGTTTCATCAAACAGGGTCCATTCGCGGCGCAGGCGGATGTCGCCGCCAATCAGCTCGCCCCATTCCGCATGGCTGATGCCAAGCACATAGAGCTCGGCCCCTGTTGGTGCGCCGAGCGCGCCCCAGCCGTCGTGTTTGCCGTGCAGGCTCCAGCGGATGGCGGAGCGGGGTGGCATATTGGGGTCGTCGCGGCCGATCTGGTGATGGATGGTGAATTTTGCCGAAGGCATCGAGGCGCGCAGGGACATCCAGAAACGTTCCACCGGATCCCAGCTGTGGCCGGTGGCCCCGCCGGGATATTCGCTTTGCACCGCGCGGTTATAATGCCGTTTGATCGCCGCCATATCGGCATCCATCATCGAGGTCAGCAGATCGGCGTGGCGCTGGCCCCATGCATTGTCGTTGCCGGTGCCCTTGTAAGGGCCGTCGATGTCATTGGCCGGGGTGAAAGGTTTCACGCAAGCCTCGGGGCCGCCTTCGCGGGCGATCAGATCACGGGCGAAGTCTTTGGGATCCCAGCCCATCTGGCGCACCACCGCGCCGTTGTCGCGGATCAGCCATTCATCGTCGATGGCGTTATTCTTGGCGTGGCAATCCGCCAGAATGCGGTAGGTCAGCTTGCTGCCGGTGGCCTTGCCAAAGACACCATCGCCCAGATGGGTCGCGGTGGACATGATCCGGTGGCTGGAGAGCATGCCCTCCTCTGGCGTGCCGGACCAGATCACATCTTCGCCCAACAATGTGCGGTCGGGAAATTCCGCCAGTGTCGCCATGGTGGCGCCAATCACGCCTGCGTTGCCGCGCGACACAGAGCCGGGCATGCGCACCGCCACATCCGGGGCGTAATAGTCATGCAAAGTGGCCATGCCGCGGTCTTCCCAAATCTCTTTGGTGATGCCGATGATGTAGTCGGGGAAATCCTTAAACTTCGGGTCAAAGCCTTGCATGGCGTTTATCCTTCTTGCGGGGGCCAATTGGCAGGCACGCGGGCGGAGCCGCGCACGATCAGCGGGGCCGGTATGGAGACCTGGCGGGGGGCTGCGTTGGCGGGATCTTCGATGTGGGCGAGCAGGGCGTCCACGGTTTCTGCCACCATCAGATTGGCGCGCTGGCGCATGGTGGTGAGGTCATAGGCCCGCCAGGCGGCGGGGGGCACATCGTCAAAGCCGACCACGGAGACATCCTCGGGGATCTTGAGATCAAGGCCAAAGCGCAGCTCGTCCATCACCGCGAAGGCCATGTGATCATTGGCGACAAACACCGCGTCGGGGCGCTCTTCTGCGGGCACGTTGAACATGGCGTGGGCGGTTGCGCGGGTGTGGTCGGTGTCAAACTCGCCGCAGCCGCGGGCAAAAAGGTTCTGGCCCAGCTCTTCCAAACCGGCGCGGAAGCCCGCCTCACGGTCGCGCTGTGTAGACGCCCCTTCCCAACCGGCGATATAGGCGATTTTCTTATGCCCGCCAGCAACGAGGAACTGCGCAAGCTCGCGCCCGCCCGCGAAGTTGTCTGAGGTCACGGAGCTGACGCCCTGGGTTTTCTCAAACCGGTTGAAGTGGACCACCGGCACATTGGCCTGAATGCATTTCTGCGACAGTTTGGAGGACATGGCGACAGAGGCGGTGACGATGCCGTCCACCTGATAGTCCAGAATTTCCTGAACCACATCGTCGATGGGGCCTGCGGTTTGCGAAGCCATGAAAACCAGCACGTGATAGCCTTTTTCCTGCAGCGCGTTGGACAGGATTTCCAGCGTCTCCGGGTAAAAGTAGTTGTCCAGATAGGCCACAACGAGGCCAATGATGCGGCTTTTGCCGGAGACCATGGCGCGGGCGAGCACATTGGGGCGGTAGCCCAGCTCCTCAGCCGCCTTGCGCACTTTGTCTACGGTTTTCTGGCTCACCGAAGCGCCGGGGGTGAAGACGCGGCTGACCGCAGATTGGCTTACGCCGGCACGTTCGGCCACTTGCAGGGAGGTGACTTTCTCCGCCATCAGTCTGCCGTCCAGCCGCCGTCGATCAGCATGGAGGTGCCGGTGACCAATGCGGAGGCATCCGTGGCGAGATAGAGGACAGCGCCCATGATGTCCTCCACTTCGCCGATGCGCCCAAGTTTGATTTTCTCTTTGATCCAGGCGGCGCGCTCCGGGTTTTCAAAGGTCGATTGCGTGAGTGGTGTGCGGATAAAGGTGGGGCAGACGGTGTTGATGCGGATTCTGGACTGGCCCCATTCGATGGCCATGGCTTTGACCATGCCCTCAAGCCCGTGTTTGGAGGCGCAGTAAACCGCGCGGTCGATGCCGCCGACATGGCCCATTTGGCTTGAGATATGAATGATCGAGCCGGGCTTGCCTGCCGCGACCATGGCCTTTGCGGCGTAGGCCGAGAGGAAATAGGCCGACCGCAGGTTCAGCCCCATAACGGCGTCGTAGTCTTCCGGTGTGGTCTCCATGGCGGGGCCGTGGCGCGCCAGACCGGCGGAGTTCACGACCACATCAAAGGCGCGTTCCGCCATCACGGGGGCAAGTGCCTCAAGATCGTTTTGATCCAGCGACAGCGCCTCGGCACTGTGGCCCGCTTCGGTGAGCGCGGTGACGGTGTCGTTGAGCTTGTCCACACCGCGCGCGGCGCAGACCACATGTGCCCCGGCTTCAGCCAGCGCCACGGCGCAGCCCTGACCGATGCCGGAGGAGGCTCCGGTGACAAGTGCGGTCTTGCCAGCAAGGGAGAAGGACGGGGTGCGGGGCAGTTGGGTCATCAGGTCATTCCATCAGGCAGTGTCAGACGCGCAAGGCTGCGCGCTTTGTTGAATTCCCGCAAGCGGGCAAAGACATCAACACCCAACTGCCGGTAGATGTCGAGCAGATCGACGAGCACCCAGTTTTCGCGGATCTTGTCGCCTTCCACACGCCAGAAGTCGAGGCTGCGCAGGCTGATCTTTTTGCCGGAGGGGGCAATCCCCATCCAGCCGTCCGCGCTGAGGCTCTGCATCATGTTGGGCCAGCCGGTGACGGCTGCATATTGGCCGTCGCCAAAGAAATGATGGGTGATTTCATCTTCATGCTGGCCGCGATCGGGCATGGCCTTGAGGAAAGGGATCTGATGCCAGTTGCGAAAGCCGGAAATGCCGCGTGCGGTGCCAATGCCTGCCGGACCATACCAGCTCATGCGCGGGTGCCAGAAGCGGTCAAGTTCCATCACACGCGGGTCGGGATCTTTGGGATGTTTCACCAAAGCCGTGAGCATATCGAGGATCAGCTGGCAGCTCTGCGCGCTTTGCGCCGCATCATAAGGCCCTGCCACAATGCCATCACAGGTGGCCGGGCAAGGCACCCGCCATTCACGCCCCAGCGAGGGCGCCATGGGCCACACACCGCCCTGCATCATCACCTCGGGAATATCCCAGATCGCCTGTATCTCCACCACTTTGCCACCGTCAAAGCGGAAAAACTCGTGGTAGCGCATGGCGATCTGATGGCCGGTGGGCGGGATATCAAGCCATGGGGCGGCAAACACCCCGGTGTAATGGCCGCCACAGCCGACCCAATCCTGACCAAAGGCATCTGCGCCCGCCATGACAATAAAGTCGCGCCGCTCCAGATCGGGCACTGCGGCAAAGAGCGGCGCATAGGCCGCCTCATAAAGCGCCTCTGGCCCGGTCAGATCCCCAAAAGGATGGCAGAGGTGGACCTCCACATCCGGCGCGCAAAGCTGCGCCAAAGCATTCTGCACCGCAGCCGCCTCAAAATCATAAGCCGCCTCACGAAACGCCTTGATCGCTGCTTTATGCCGGGTGTGTCTGTCCATTTTCCTCTTGCTCAAAATATCCCGGGGAGTCTGAGGGGCTGGCCCCTCAGTCCCAAAACCGCCTCACTCGGCGGCGTCACGGTATGGCGCGCCGGTGCCATAGGGCACGTTGATGCCGCCATAGCGGCGCACCCGGACGTTACATTGCTCCGCATGGCCCACAAAGCCTTCGAGCATACAAAGGCGCGAGCCATATTCGCCAATCAGCGTGGCGGCCTCATCTGTGGTGACTTTCTGATAGCTGTGGGTTTTCAGATATTTACCCACCCAAAGCCCCCCAGTATAACGCCCCGCCTTCTTGGTGGGCAGCGTGTGGTTGGTGCCGATCACCTTGTCCCCGTTGGAGACATTAGTGCGTGCGCCCAGGAACAGCGCGCCGTAGCAGGTCATGTTCTCAAGGAACCAATCGTCGCGGTCTGTCATCACCTGAACATGCTCAGAGGCGATGTCATCGGCCACCTCAAGCATTTCCTCATAGGTGTCACAGACAATCACCTCACCGTATTCATCCCAGCTCACGCGCGCGGTGTCTGCGGTGGGCAGGATCTGCAAGATACGCTCGATCTCCACCAGGGTCTCTTCGGCGAGTTTCTTGCTGTTGGTCAGCAGCACACAGGGGCTGTTGTAGCCGTGCTCTGCCTGACCCAGCAGGTCAGTGGCGCAAAGCTCGGCGTCTGCGGCGGTTTCATCCGCAATCACCATGGTCTCGGTTGGACCGGCAAAGAGGTCGATGCCGACGCGGCCAAAGAGCTGGCGCTTGGCTTCGGCCACAAAGGCGTTGCCGGGGCCAACCAGCATGTGCACTGGATCAATGGTTTCCGTGCCGATTGCCATTGCACCGATCGCCTGAATGCCGCCCATCACATAGATCTCATGGGCGCCGCCCAGATGCATGGCGGCAATCACGGCGGCGTTGGGTTTGCCCTGAAACGGCGGGGTGCAGGCGATGATGCGCGGCACGCCAGCCACAGAGGCGGTGGCCACGGACATATGCGCTGATGCGACCATGGGGAATTTGCCGCCGGGCACATAACAGCCCACGGATTGTACCGGGATGTTTTTGTGCCCCAAGATCACGCCCGGCATGGTTTCCACTTCGATGTCCAGCATGGAATCCCGCTGAGCCTGGGCAAAGTTGCGCACCTGTTCCTGGGCAAATTTGATATCTGCCAACTCACGCTCGGTCAGCGAGGCGATCAGCGCGTCGATTTCTTCCTGGCTCAGGCGGAAAGAGGTTGGGGAGTAGTTGTCAAATTTCTCAGACAGCTCGCGCACGGCAGCATCGCCGCGGGTTTCAATGTCTTTGAGCGTGGCTTCGACCACGGCGCGGGTTTTGGCATCATCTTCGGCGCGTTCCGCTTGGTCTTTGCCGCGTTTCAGATACTCGATGGTCATCTCAGTGTCTCCCGCCCCGCAGGATCGGCGGGGCCTCATTCATAGAGTGGGGTCCCGGACTTGCGCCCGGGACATGGTTTATTGTGCGTCTGGACGGGGCGCTTCTTTCTCGCCGCGGTCATAGGCTTCCCAGCCTTCGCCGTTGAAGATGTCGACACCCAGCTGGGCGGCCACATGGGCGAAATCGACGTTCACCCAGTTGTCGACAATCTTGCCGTCCACAACCTTCCAGAAATCCATGTAGCGGATTTCGACGCGTTTGCCGGTGGGGGCAATGCCGAGGAATTCACCGGAGTGGGTGGCTTCCTGACGGCCGAAGGCCGCAGCCCATTCGCCCATGTACAGACGCGCCTCGTCGATGCAGGTCTTGTCGGAAAACGCGGCCTGAAACGGGCGCTGCCAGTTGTCTTGAAATTCCTTGAGGCCGGTTTTGGTGCCGCAGCCCTGGTTGCCCATCCAGCGGAAGCCTTGGGTGAAGAATTCGCCGATGTCATCGATGCGGTGGTCGTTGAGACCATCCACCATGGTTTCGATCACGCGGCGGGTGTCTTCGGTTTTGGACATGTCGGTGTCGCGCGTCAGCACGGCTTGTTCGGGGCGGGAGCCTTTCATGGGGCGTCTCCTTTAAACATATGGGAAGGGGAGGATAGGGGGCGGTACGCCCCCAGAGAGAGGAAATCCCGTGGCATCCTGTTGAGCGCCGGGTGGCGCGCCATGGCGCTGTGGCGGGCGGTCGCGCTCATCCTTTCACGGCCCCTGCGGTCAGGCCGGAGACGATCTGGCGCTGGAAGAACATCACCAGCACAAAGAGCGGCGCGGTGGCGGAGACCACGGAGGCGACCGCAAACATCACGTTGCCCTCTTCCTGTGTGGAGCCAAGGAAGCCGTAGATGGCGGGCACCATGGTGCGGTTCTCTTCGCTGAGCAGCATCGAGGTGACCGAGAAGTCATTGTAGGCCAGCAGGAAGGAGAACAGGCCTGTGGTGATGACGCCGGGCCACATCACCGGGATGATCACATGGCGGAAGGCCTGGAGCTGGTTGCAGCCGTCGACCTTGGCGCTTTCGTCCAGATCCTTGGGAATGTTCAGGAAGAAGGAATGCAGCATCCAGAGCGTGAAGGGCTGGTTGATGGCCACAAGCACGATGATCGCGGTGGGGATATGGCCCCAGAGGTTCCATTCAAAGAACGGCAGCAGGTAGCCCGACACCAGCGTGATGTGCGGCATGGCGCGAAACACCAGCGCGATCATCAGAAGCCAGAAGGAATAGTTGTGCCCCGAGCGCGCCAGCGCGTAGCCGCCCAAGGTGCCAAAGGTCAGCGAGATGACGACGGTGAAGAACACGATGATGAAAGTGTTGATCGCCGCGCGCCAGAACTCTTCCTGCACCCAAGCGCCTTCATAGCCTTTGCCGGTGAAGGTGCCGCCGGTTTCAATTAGCGTGCGGGTGCCGGTGAGGGCCTGGGTCCAGTCAGCTTTGGAGAAGAAATCGCCCTGCACTTTGAAAGAGCCCCAGAGGGTCCAGAGGAAGGGGAAGGAGGCGACAATCACCCAGAGCAGCACAAAGGCTGAGGAGATCACAATCAGGCTGCGGGAGGAGCGGTTTGCAATGGTGGAGGACATCAGACAGCCTTTCCTTTGAAGTCGCGCCATGTGCGCACCAGCACGGGGGCAAGCAGGATGGTGACCCCGATCACGGTCAGCACCGAGGTGGCGGCGGCGGAGTTGAAGCGGGTGATGTCGCTGCGCATATCCGCAAAGATAATGTAGGAGAGCGAGGGTGCATTGGCTTGGGCTGAGAAGCCCACCACCGGTTCAAACACCCTGAAATTGTCCATCAGCTGCATCAGGGAGATAAACACCGCCAGCGGCATCAGATGGGGGATCACCACATAGCGGATCTGTTGCCATTTGGTGGCCCCGTCGATCATGGCGGCCTCAAGGGAGTCGCTGTTCACGGTCTGAAGCCCTGCGTAGAAGACCACAAAGGCAAAGGGTGCGCCGCTCCAGATGCCATAGACGATGAGAGTGATCCATGTGAGTGGCGGGGAGGCTTTCAGCGAGAGTTCCGGATCATCAAAGATCCACTGCAGGGATTTGCCGATCACCCCTTGGGCGTCGATCATCCAGAACAGGATCAGCGAGCCGATCAGCGGCGTGATGATCATCGGCAGCAGGGAGACAAAAATCGTCGGGCCTTTGAGCGCAGGCGTGAGGCGGTTCACCCCCAGCGCGATCAGCAGGCCCAGCACGATCACCATCGGCGTGACCACAAAGGTGTAGGTCAGCGTGAAGGCCAGCGCCTTGTAAAACGGCAGGTTATAGAGCTCGGCGAAGAAGTCTCCGAGGCTTTCGCGATTGGCCCAGGCTTCGGCGATTTCCGCCGATGCGAGGTGGCCGCGGTCAAAATAGGTGGCAAGGCCGGCAAACCGCCCAAGCGGCTGCTCGGCGCGCAATTTGGCGGTGGCCTCGGTATCGACAGAGCTTTCCTGCGTACAGCCGAAGGGGCCGCAGTTTTCGGTCACAACAAGGACCTGCTCATGTTCGATGTGCATGGACTGGACAACCACTGACACCAGTGGGAGCGCAATGAAGAGGATCATCGCCGCAAGGCTGGGCAGAATGAACCAGAGGAAGGTTTTATGGCGCATGTCAGATCGTCCCGTTCACGAAGGGCCAGGGGCGGCAGAACCGGAGGGGAGGGGGCCGGTTCTGCCAAGGGATGGCTTCTTACTGAAGGAAGCCTTTTTCTTTGGCGGCAGAGACATAGGCTGCCTCAACATCGGCCAGAGCCTGCTCAGCAGATTCAGAGCCTTGCAGGAACTCGGAGAGTTCTGCGCCAAGTGCGGAGTGCATCAGACCCATGAAAGGGATCATCGGGTAAGGCTTGGTGCCGCCGGTGGCGGTTGCCAGAACACCGGCAGAGGCCGCAGAGGGCTGATAGCCTTCGACAAGCCAGACGGCTGCATCATTGTTGGCTTTCACGTTTTCCTGGCTGATGCCGTTGAGCATGGCAACAAAGCTGGCTTCGGCGTCCTCATCGCTCACGTTGGCAGCGATGGCAAAGCCGTCCCACCACAGGGAGGAGGCAGGTGTGCTGCCGCCGCCAACGGTCGGGGAGGAGACCAACACGGTGTTGCTGACGATCTCGTCGGTGGAGCCTTCGGCATCAAGAATACCGGTGCCGCGTGAGCCCCAAAGGTGCGCAATCGCCAGATCGCCCGCTTCCCAGGAGGCCTGAACCGCGTTGGAATCAAAGGTCAGGAAATCAGGGTTGGATTGCTCGGTGAGCGACTTGAGCATGTTGAGCGCGGCCACGCCGGTTTCATTGTTCACATTCGGCTCTGCGGTGCCGGGCTTGAAGAACTCGCCGCCAAAGCCGAGGTACATGTTCACAAACTCTTCGCCGAGGTTCCAGCCGGTCTGGCTTGTGGTGGCAAAGGGGTGCTCCATCAGGCCTGCGGCTTTGATGGCTTCGCTTGCGGCCACAACATCTTCATAGGTGGTGGGCACCTCGACGCCAGCTTTCTCAAGGATGTCGGTGCGCACAAACAGGTGCTGGGCATTGGCCATAAACGCCACCGCCATCACTTTGCCATCAACAGTGATCAGCTGGTTCTTGGAGATGTTCTGGCCGTGTTTGGCAATCAGATCATCCAGCGGGCGGATCAGGCCTTCGCCGATCAGCGGCACAATCGCGGCGTTCGTGGTGACCACGGTGGAATATTGCGCCGGATTTGCGGTCAGCGCGGCGATCTGCAGATCGCGGTAATCTTTGTTGAGGTTGCTCTCAACGGTCACGCCGTCACCGGCGCATTGCTTGGCACCTTCGGCAACCGCCTGAATGGCGGCAAAGTCATTGCCCAGAATGCTGACGTTGCCGGAGGTCACGCCGCAGCCCGCATAAGCGGTGGTTCCCATGAACACGGCCGCTGCGCCGAGCATTGAAAGTTTCATCATAGACATTTGTGTCTCCCTGTTTTGGTCAATTGGGGCGCTTTCACCCCGGTTGGCCTTGGCCGCTTATGCGAAGGCAGAACGCTGGGTTAAGATCCCAGTCTTGCGCCATCTTCTGCGTTGAAGAGGTGGCAGATTTCAGTCGGGATGCTGAGGGAGACCAGATCGCCGATTTCGGCGCGGTAGGTCTTGTCAGCTTTCACGGAAACCAGTGCATCCCCGACACGCACGGAGATCATCGTGGCGTCGCCAAGAAGCTCCAGCGTATAGATGGGGGCGGTGATCTGGCCTTTGCCGTCGGCAACCGCGGCATCCTCTGCGCGGAAGCCGAGGGTCAGCGGGCCATCAGGGGCATCAATGCCGGAAATTTCCACATTTTGCGCGCGGAACACGCCGCCTGTGACCTCGCCGTCCATCAGGTTCATGGCCGGAGAGCCGATGAAGCTGGCCACAAAGGTGTTGGCGGGGCGGTCATAGATTTCGGTCGGGGAGCCAACCTGCTGCACCACGCCTTTTTTCATCACCACAACGCGGTCGGCCAGTGTCATCGCTTCGATCTGGTCGTGGGTCACATAGATGGTGGTGGCCTGAAGGTCATGGCTCAGGTTTTTGATCTGGGCGCGGGTGGAGACCCGCAGTTTCGCATCCAGGTTGGAGAGTGGTTCGTCCATCAGGAAGACTTTGGGCTTGCGCACAATGGCGCGGGCCAAGGCCACGCGCTGACGCTGACCGCCGGAGAGTTCCGCCGGTTTGCGGTGCAAAAACTCGCCCAGCTCTACGCGCTCTGCGGCCTGCATGACGCGCTCATGATGGGTGGCCGGATCAATGCCGCGCACCTTGAGCGGGAAGCGGATGTTTTCATAGACGTTCATGTTCGGGTAAAGCGCGTAGCTTTGGAACACCATGGCCACGTCGCGGTCTTTGGGCTCGAGCTCGTTCACGACCGTGTCGTCGATGCGAATTTCCCCCTCGGTGACATCCTCAAGTCCGGCGATCATCCGCATGGTGGTGGTTTTGCCGCAGCCGGAGGGCCCGAGCAGCACAAGGAACTCTTTGTCGGCGATGGTGAGGTCGAAGTTGTGAACACCCACAAAAGTGCCCCAGCGCTTGCCCACATTGCGAAGCTGAATTTCGGCCATTTTGGTCCCCCGAGCAGCATCCGGTTGATCCAGATGCGTTTTGCATACGTTTGCAAAATGGTAGTGACGCGGCGTCGGTTTTGGCAAGACATTTTTGCATACGTATGCAAAAATACTTGAAACGACTCCGGAAGCCGCGTTGTTAAATGCGCGGCAAATACATGTTTAATATGGGAAAATCACATGGGTGATGTTCAAGAGGCCAAGCACATTATTCGGGCATTTTATGCCGATCTGGACGCTGCTCCGGCGGAGGGCGCGGCGGAGGTGATGGCCAAATACTGTGATTCTGAGCTGTTGTGGCGTGGATTTCATCCCTTTGACGAGATCCGAGGCGCGCGCGCCGTGGGCACCAAATTCTGGACCCCGCTGCGCCAGAGCCTGACACGGATGCAGCGCAGGATGGACATCTTTTTTGCCGCGCAGAACCGGTTTGACGATCAGGGCGGTGTCTGGGTGAGCTCGATGGGGCATCTGATGGGGCTGTTTGATCAGCCGTGGCTGGGCATTGCTCCCACCGGCAAGATGGCCTTTCTGCGCTATTGCGCCTTTCATCGGGTGTTGGATGGCAAGATTGTCGAGACAGCGATGTACTTCGACATCCCGCATTTGATGGTGCAGGCGGGTTTGCAGCCTTTCCCGGAGCAGACCGCTGCGCAACTGGTGCAGCCCGGCCCGCTGACCCATGACGGGTTGCTTTATGAGGCGCAGCCCGCAGAGGAAGGCACCAAGACTCTGGCGGCGATTGAAGCGATGATTGGCGATTTGGGGCAATGGGACAATCCGCTGCCGCTGGAAGAAGAGCTGGCGCTGACGTGGCATGACGACATGATCTGGTGGGGGCCAACGGGGATTGGCGCGACCTACACCATTGAACGCTATGCCAAACAGCATTCCGGCCCGTTCCGGGCAGGCTTCACCGAGCGCTCCAAGACCAATCACATCTGCCGCATGGCGGAAGGGCATTATGGCGGCTTCTTTGGCTGGCCCAATTTCACCGCCGTACCCAGCGGCGGGTTTATGGGCATGCCCGCAACCGGCAAGGCCGGGGAGTTTCGCGTGATCGACATCTATCGCCGCGAGGGCGACAAGCTGGCGGAGAACTGGATTTTCATCGATCTGCTGCATTTCTGGAAACAGCAGGGCGTGGATATTCTGGCGCGGACCACCGGCATTTCTGGTACGGGAGCAGCACATGCGGATTGATGCACATCACCACCTTTGGGATCTGAAGGCGGTCAGCTATCCGTGGCTGATGGCCAAAGGCGTGGCGCGGTTTTTTGGCGATCCGGCCCCGATCCAGCGGGACTACCTGATCGCGGAGTTTCGCGAAGATGCGGCGGCGCAGGGTTTTGCTGGCTCGGTGCATATTCAGGTGGGGGCCGAGGATGGTCTGGCAGAGGCGCGCTGGGTGCAGACCGTGGCAGAAGAGACGCCGGATTGGCCGATGGCGCAGGTTGTCTTTTGCGATCTGACCGCGCCGGATCTGGACGCGCAGCTGGATGCGTTTCAGGCGCTTTCGACCGTGCGCGGAGTGCGCCAGATTGTCGGACGCGCGCCCGGTGAGGATGCGGTGACCGGCACCAATGTGCTGCTCGATGATCCGGCGTTTTTGCGCGGATTACAGATGGCCGGTGCGCGCGGGCTGTCCTTTGATTTGCAGCTGATCCCGGAGCTGATGGAGAAGACTGCGGGGGTGTTGGCGCAGGCCCCTGAGACGCAGGTGGCGCTTTGTCATGCGGGCAGTCCGCATGACCGCAGTGCGGCCGGTTTGGCACAATGGGCCAAGCAAATGAAGGCGCTTTCCGCGCTGCCTCAGGTGACGTGCAAGCTTTCGGGGCTGGGCATGTTTGATCACGGCTGGACGGTGGATAGCATCCGCCCGATCGTGGCGGAATGCCTTGCGCAGTTTGGGGCATCGCGGGTGATGTTTGGGTCAAACTTTCCTGTCGACAGCCTCTCGTCAGACTACGCGACGCTTGCTGACGCCATGCGCGAGTTGGTGCCCGAGGCGGACCATGAAGAGGTCTTTGGCGGCACGGCGGCAAAGTTTTACAGGATGGGGGCGTGATCGGGGCGGATCACGCCTCAAACAGGGGCGCGTAGCGGGTGCCCGCAAAGGCGTCCTTGAGTTCGGCGAAGTTTTTGACAACTTCGGACTTGGGGCGCTTGTTCTGTTTGGACATTTTGGAGTGAAACGGCGCTGGCGGGACATCGAGAAAGGCACAAAGGCGCTGCATCTCGGCCTCTTTCTGGGCCACCAGATCTTCGTAGGTCATCTGCAAAAGCCGTGAGGGCGGGAACGCCTCGGCAATCCGCGTCTCCCAGCTTTCCAGCCATTCAAAACGGTCCCGGACCCAATCCACAGGCAGCTCCAGCGTGCGGTCGCCATAAGACCCGCCGACCCATTCGCCGCTCTCATAAGCCAGGCGCGTTGAAATGAGGACGGCGAGTTTGTCTTTGCGTCTGAGGTGGATGAGCCGGATGTCCTCTGCGGCGCGCAGATAAGGCAGCACGCCGCTGGTGTCGCTGATCCCGAATTTCTCGCCATAGTCGCTTTCGAGATGGCGATAGAGCAGTTTGACACCAACGATGTCTTCGTTGGACATGCGCGACAGGCGGCGTTCGAGATAGGATTGTGCTCCCGCGCCGGTGATCCGGCGGCGGACCGCTGCGCTTTGCAATTGGTATTCGCCGATGATTTCCCCGTGCTGCCGGGTTTTGGGGATGCTTTTGATCAGGGAGACCAGCAGGTTGGAGCCTGACCGTCCGGCGGAGAGGATGGCGTATTTCTTGACCGGGGGCAGGAAGAGATCGGAGATCCGTCCGGCTGAGGCGTGCAGGCAATCTTTGATCAACGCGGCGTTGGCAGGTTTCATGGCGTCTGGAACAGCAGTTTGGAAAAAATTTCAAATTCAAAAATTCTGTGCGGGCGGACAAAAATCGCGTCCGGCGCAGGGGTAAGTTCAGCACAGGTTGCCCCTTGTCGCAAACGAATTTGGCTGTCGGGCCGCGCTCTGAGAGCGGGTGTTGCAACTTTGGAAGGTTCTGCCTGCAAAACCTGCGTCGCTGTTGGCAGAGAAAGCCCCTGAGGGGCTTTCTTGTTGGTGAGAGAGGTCTCTCCAGAGGGCAATCAGGCCTTAGCCGATGTGCTGCGCCATCATCACGAGGCCCACGAGGCTGATCGCCCAGACGATGGTCCGCAGATAGGGCACGCCGGTGAGGTAGAGGGCCACATGAGCCACGCGCGCAATCAGGAAGATGGTTGCTCCGAGCACCGCGCCTTCGGCGTTGAGTGTCAGCAGGGCCAGCGGCAGAAAGAGGATCATGGCCTCGCCCACGTTGACCAAGGCGCGCTCTGCGCGGCCCACCAGAACGGTGGTTGCGGGCATCTCGTCACGGGCGTTGAAGGAGGCGGGGTTGCCGCGGTAGCGGAAGGTGACCGGCAGCAGGGTTTGCACAAAATAGAGGATCAGTGCGGCCAAAATCAGTGTGGTCATTGGGGTGGTCCTTTGTTGGAGGAGGTTGTGGCCCTGAGGCCAAAGAAAGGGAGAAAGGCAGGCTGTTACTGGGAAGAGGCGGCTTGAACGGCGTTCAAAATCACCTCGGCAACGGCCTCCGGCTGGGCGAGCATGGCCACATGGCTTGAGGACACAGTTGTGACGTCGGCGCCGATTTTCTGGGCGAAGTAGCCTTGGATCTGGGCCGGAATGATCTGGTCATTTTCCGCAATCACATAGCTGGAGGGCTTGAGGGTCCATGCCGCCACAGAGAGCGCATCCTGATTGGTGTCATATTTGAGGGGGGCTTGGGTCACCGCCATCACAGCGGTTTCTGAGGCTGGCAGGTCAGGGGCAAAGAACTCGGAGATGCCGGTGGCGGTCAGGCGCAGATATCCGGCTCCATCCGGGTAGATTTCTGACTGCCACGGCGCGGCGGGCTGATCTTTGGTAAGATCTGACAGTGATTGCCCCGCCTCCATGGCAAAACCCGCGACATAGACGAGGTGTTCGACCTTTTCATGGGCGCCGGCCTCTGTGATGACGCTGCCGCCATAGGAATGCCCGACCAGAACCACCGGCCCGTCCTGTAGCTCGACCAGCCGGGTGACGGTTGCGGCGTCTTCTTGCAGGTCGGCCAGCGCAAGTTGCGCGGCGCTGACGGAAACCCCGGCGTCTTGCAGGATCGGGATGACCCTGTGCCAGGCAGTTCCGTCGGAAAATGCGCCGTGAACAAGCACGACGGAGGCGTTTTCTGCGGCGGCGGAGACAGGCAAAGACAGGGCGAGTGCGGCGGCGACGCTGCGGAACTTGCTGAGAGCAATAGACATTTTGGATGACCTCACGACAGGGTTAGCATTGCCAAGAGAGGTATGGGGTCAGAAGGGATTTGCCGATGACGGAAACGCCGGAAGTGTTAGCAGAAACTCCAATGTTTGAGACGGACGCCTTCTCTGAGGTGCTCGACATTGTGCATGTGCGTGGGGAAAGCGCCCGTGTGATCACGCCTGAGACGCCATTGGCCTTTGCGGTGCCACCGGGCAAGCCGTGTGTGTACATTCTTCAGCAGGGGGCATTGGACATCACCCCGGCGGGCGGGGCGACGGTGACCTTGCAGGAAAAGCAGATCGCGTTGATGCTGCAAGGCACGGCGCATGATGTTGTGTTTCGTGACCCAGCTTTGAACGCGCGGCAGGCCACGCTGATTGATCCTGAGAGCGGGGACCGGCTGCGCCCGGCAATCCATTGTTTTTGCGGCAGCTTCACGGTGGATGGGGATCTGGCCGAGCGCGTGTTGCAGTCATTGCCGCAGGTGATCGTGCTGGACGGTCTGACGGAAGACCCTATCGAATGGCTTGATGAAATGTGCGGCTTGGTGCTGCGCGAGCTGGGCGCGACGCAGCCGGGGGCAAGTTTGATGGTGTCCCGGCTTTTGGATTTGCTGCTGGTGGTTATTCTCAGACGCTGGGCGCAATCTGATGACAGCTTGCCTGGCTGGCTGGCGGCGGCGAAAGATGAGCGGATCGCGCGGGCGATTGCGGCGATTCACTCCAACAGCGGCAGCAATCTGAGCAATGCGGAGCTGGCGGATATTGCCGGGATGTCGGTGTCCAACTTTGCGGATCGGTTCAAACAGGTGATGGGGCAGGGGCCGGGGGCCTATCTGAGGGGGTGGCGGCTGGATCAGGCCGCTGAGGCGTTGTTGCATTCCAGCGCATCGATTGAGGCGATTGCAGATCGGGTGGGCTATGCCTCAAAAGAGGCGTTCAGCCGCGCGTTTCAGGCGAAGTTCGGGCAGTCTCCCTCGGCCTGGCGCGCGGCGCGGCACGCTTGACCCGCGACCGGACAAAGAAAAGCTCCCGAAGGTTTTTCGGGAGCTTTTGATGTTGTCGCCAATGCGCTGTGAGGCTGAGGTAAGTCCAAGAGGCGCATCACGAGTTGAGGGTGAGCAGGCCCCCGATTGAGGGCCTGATCTGTCTTAGATGAGCACCACTTCCTCGAAGTTGCGGATGTCGAGATCCAGCGTGGAGAAGCTGAAGGTGTCTGTGAGGATGCTGCCATCGTTGATGCTGCCCGCTGCGGGCGCATTGAGGGCAACCAGAGCGAGGTAGGCGTCGACTTCGGCCTGAACCGCAACCGCATCGGCACCGTCCAGCTCGATTTCGAGGCGGTCGATCCCGCTTTCTCCATCGAGGAAGTCCCGTTCCCCTGCATCGCTGGCTTCTGACCAGATGAACTCGTCGGCACCAGCGCCACCAAGGATCACATCTGCGCCGTCGTTGGGGCTGAGGAAGCGGTCATCACCCGCGCCGCCGGAGACATAATCCGAGCCCTGCAGGCCGCGGATGAAGTCATCGCCGTCGCCGCCAAAGAGTGTGTCGTCACCGGCCTGACCGGCAAGTGCGTCGTTGCCGATGCCACCCAAGGCGAGGTCGGCCTGACCGTCGGCGTTGATGGTGTCGTCGCCTTCGCCGCCGAGCAGGGTGTCAAAGCCAGCGGTGCCCCGCAGGTTGTCGTCGCCCCGGCCGCCTTCGATGAAGTCGTCACCGCCGCGGCCTTCGATGGTGTCTTCGCCGCGTGTGCCAAGGATGTTTTCATCCAGACCCGTGCCGGTGAAGCTGACCCCGTTTTCACCCAGAGGCTCGACCAGCACGATGGTGCTTGGGTCCGCCGGGTCCAGTGTTGGGACGTCGCCGACCTGCACTTCGACCGTGCGGACAAAGCCGACACCGTTGGTGACGGTGTAGTTGAAGGAGTCATAGCCGGTGAAGTTCGCGCCAGCCGTGTAGGTCACGGTGCCATCCGCTTCGAGCACCACGGTGCCGTAGCCGCCGTTGTTGACCTGAGCGACCTCAAGCATGCCTTCGCTGAGCTCGATGTCATTGGCGAGCACGTCGATGTTGACCGAACCACCCGCGCCCGGTGCGGCCACCTGATCGCTGGTGCCGCCTGGTACAAGCTCTTCCACGGCCACGGTCATATCATCAAACTGCAGGAATTCGATGTTGCGCAAGCGGTCAACGCCATCCACGGAGGTGATGATCAGCTCGCCGGTGAAGATGTCGACGATTTGGATGTCGGCATCGGCAAAGTTGCCGCCAAACACCGCGGTGTCGACCTCGCCGTCGCCGTTGAGATCGTCATTGCCAGCGCCGCCGATCAGGATGTCATTCTCGGATCCGCCGTTGAGATCATCCTCACCTTCGCCACCTTCCAGCAGGTCGTCATAGCTGCCGCCTTCGAGGGTGTCGTTGCCGCCGTTGCCCATCAGGGTGTCTTCGCCGGAGAAGCCGATGATGCTGTCATCGGTTTCACAGCCCACCAGCAGGTCAAAACCGCCAACCGGAGAGTTTTCATCGGCCTGGCTGGTGCCTTCGATCAGGCCGCAGCGCAGGATGCCGGCGTCCAGTGTGAGGTTGGATTCGCCTTCGGCCAGGGTGACCACCTGTGTCATCGCGAAATCAGCGCTCATTGGCACCGCATCGGAATCGCGCGCATCATCGCCGCCCTGATTGGCCGCTGTGAAGGCAAAGCCCTCAGGCAGGATGAAGCCGACCTTGTAGTCGCCTGCGGCGAGACCGGTGAAGAGATAGTTGCCGTTCTCATCGGTCATCTGCTCAGCGAGCAACATGCCAGAGGCGGTCAGGAGCTGTACGGTGACGCCCTGCACGCCCTGTTCGCGGCCGTTAAAGAACGGATCGAATTCCTCGTCGTTGAGAATGCCGTCGCCAAACAGGTCCAGCCAGACGGTGTCGCCCAGCTCTGCGGTCATCGGGTCGGTGTCACGCACACCGGCGTCATTGTCGCCAGTGTCTTCGCCGGACACCACGGTGATGTTTTCAATCACGGACATGGTGGTGTCGCCGATGGCGTCGCTGTCGGAGGTGTCATCCGCGCCAACATTTGGGTTCACCAGCTCTTTGCCAACCAGCACGGCATCCGGGTCTTCGAATTTGACGCCATAGGTGCCGGGCTCCAGATCAGAGAACTGATAGTTACCATCCGCATCGGTCAGAGTGGTGATGGCGTTGCCGCCAGCGTCCAGTACCGGATCGCCATTCACGTCGAGCAAGGTGACAAGCACACCCTGGATGCCAGGTTCGTCGCCGTTGTTGTTGTCGAGGTCATCTCTGTCCACGTCGCAGAAATAGCGCCCGGAGAGGGAGCCGGGATCTTCTTTCACGCAGACGCCGAGGTCGATGTCGGTCTCGCTGTCCGCGGTGACAGAGACCACGCCGGACATGCCGTTTTCATCCACGTCGGAATCTATGCTGTCATCTGCGCCAGCGTCCTGAATGGTGAATTCCGTGCCATCCGGGGCAACGCCCATGATTTTGTAGTCGCCTACAGGGACGTCATCGAAACGGTAGTTGCCATCCGCATCGGTCTGGGTGGTTGCAACCACATTGCCGTCCAGATCCAGAAGCTTGATGGTCACGCCCGCTTTTGTTGGCTCAGACACCACTTCGGTCTGATCTTGACCTTCCAGAACGATGTTGTCGATGCGGACAAATTCGTAGTCATCGCCATAGGCGCGGAGCGTGACGTCCTGACCAGATTCAATCGGAACATCTTTGATCACATAGGTGGAGAAGCTACCATCGTTTGAGCCCCAGCCATCGGTGTCTGCATCCAGACGGATGGCTTCGACGATCTGGCCGCCGACCTTAAGCTTGATGACGCTCTGGCCGTCTTTTTCGTCCTGCACACGGATTTTTACGTCATAGACGCCGGTTTTGCCGTCAAAGGTGGTGCAAAGTTCACCATAGCCGCCCGCGCAGTAGAGCTTGACCAGTTCGCCACCGGAGGCCTGCGTGCCTTCGACAGTTTTGAAGCCGTAGCTGGCCATGTCTTCGGCTTCGATGGTGTAGTCGCAGCCGGGGATGACGGTGACTTCGCCATTGATGCCGTCACAATCCACATCGCAGAAGACGGTGCCGGAGATCGCGCCGGTTTCGACCTTTTCGCCTGCGCTGAGGCATTTGTAGTCGACCCAGTTGCTTTTCACGTTGCAGGTTTTGACAACGGTCAGCTCGGTGCCTTCCGGCGGCACTTCACCGTAGAAGCTGAAATAATCGTCGCCTGCGCCGGGGGCGTTGTGATCTTCGATTTCGATTTCGATCATGTAATAGGTCTGGCCATCCGAGCCTTTCAGCACGTGATAGCTTTCCGCATACATCTGACCGCCAACCTGCTCACCGTCGACATAGGCCTGTTGACCGGAGCGGTCGTTGGCATGCTCATTGCGGCAGTTGTCGCCGGAGAGGAAGTAATCGTTGTCTTTGGTTGAGAGACAGACTGTCGCGCTGTCAGGCATGGTGAATTTATCGCCACAGCCGATGCTGGAGCCGTTGCCGCCCTGATCCAGAAGATCGGATTCCTTGAGAGCGGTCCATTCATATTCGCGGTAATAGTATGACACTGTTAATTCCCCCTAATTACTCGCAACAAACGCGTATTTTCGCCAAATAAGCGGGAGAGTAGCGGAGCGGGGATTCAGAGCGGAATTGCGCCGAATGTTAAACAAATAAGTCCACTTTGATGGACCGAACATCAAAGAGGCAAAAGTATAAATTTTATGCAGGCAAAAAATGGTCCTGCGGTTTGGAATTGTTAAATTCCCCCGATATTCCGCCTGTTTGGTTACCCTTCCCACAGACACATCACAAATAAGATACGGAGATTTCAGCGGCGTCAATAAGTATTAATAATCTATTAAAAAAACATTTAAAATTAGAGGCTTGTGAATTTCCAGTCAGGGTTTTGATACCTACCCAAAAGAGTAGCGTGCGGCGCGTGGCGATTGGCCGTGAAATTCGCCGCTATTTCGCGCGGTTTTTATTGACGTAGCGCGCGTCGGAGGCTGATATAGAGAAAACACATTATTGTCTCTATTTGGGCCAAATCTATTGAATAACAATGATCTAGAGGCTGCGGCTGGCGGTCTGATACGCTGTCATATTGATGGCCATGTGCATATTCATTCCGCGTTTTCTGTGGAAAAGGCGCTCGATAATGCGCGGTCGACTATGGGGTTAATGGGAAACAGTCATTCTGACGTCGGTTTTTTGTTTCTCACAGAGATATCAGGCGTGAATTTTTATGATTCTCTCCCCGAAAAGGCGGGAGAATGGGAAATCACGCCAACCCAAGAAGAGATGACCAAGGTGGCGCGCGGACCGGATGGGAGCCGCATCTATGTGGTCGCCGGGCGGCAGGTTGTGACGCAGGAAGGGCTTGAGGTTTTGCTGCATGGGACATCTGCGGCACCGCCTGACGGGGCGCCCTTGGCAGGGGTGATCAGCGCGGCGCTCGGGCAGGGGCTGCTGGTGGTGTTGCCCTGGGGCTTTGGCAAGTGGCAGGGCGCGCGGGGCGAGGTGGTGCGGTCGCTGGTTTCGCAAGCGCCGACCGATACGGGGGTCTTTGTCGCGGACAGTGGCGTGCGGATGCGTGGTGTGCAGCGGCCAGCCTTGCTGGCAGAAGCCGAAGCCCATGGCTGGCGGGTTTTGGCGGGATCTGACCCGCTGCCGTTGCCCAATCAGGAGCGGGCCGTTGGGCGCTATGGGTTTGTGGCGGACTGCGCGATAGATCCGGCACACCCGTTTGGCAGTCTGGCGGGGTGGTTGCGACAGGTTGAACGCTCGCCGGCGTGTTTTGGGGCGCTGACGACACCGGCGGCCTTTATCGCTGCGCAGGTCCGGATGCAGTTGCGAAAGCGGTTTGGCTGAGCCGTGCCTGCCACCTTGGGGCATATCGGCGCGCAGATGCTGCTCACTCGGATTGGACTGCCGCAGGCGGACTCAAAATGGATTTTGGCGGGATGTGTGATCCCGGATCTGCCGTGGATTTTGCAGCGGGTGGTGCGCGCCGTTGGCGATGTGCCCGCGATTGAGCTGCGGCTCTATGTGGTGGCGCAAAGCAGTCTGCTGATGAGCCTGGTGCTCTGCGCCTGTTTGGCGCTGTTCAGCCGGAGAGCCGTGAGCGTTTTCAATGTATTGGCCCTTGGAGTGCTGCTGCATTTTGCTTTGGATGCGCTGCAGGCAAAATGGGCCAACGGCGTGCTGCTTTTTGCGCCTTTGCATTGGGAGCCGTTGAATTTCGGGCTGTTCTGGCCGGAGGATTGGCCCACCTATGCGCTTTATGGGCTGAGCCTTGGCGTGGCGTTCTGGATGGTTTTCAGAGATGCGCCCAATGGTGAGGATTTGCTGCGCCCAAGGGGCGGGCGTGCGCGGGCTGTGGTTGTGCTATTGGCGGTTTATCTCTGTGCGCCACTCGCGATGGAGAAAGGGGCTTTCGCGGCCAATGTGCATTCCACCAAGGTACTGGCAGAGTATGACCAGCGCGTGGAGCGGGAGATTGGCATTGATCGCAACCGGATCGTGGTTGAGAACGGTGCGCCATATCTGCGTGTGTGGACCGGCGAGCGCCTTGCGCTGACAAACACAACGCTGGGCGCAGGCGCGCTTGTCTCTGTAAAAGGGGTGTTTGAGACGCCCTCAACGCTGCGGGTTGAGGACGTCCATCTGCATGCGTCAGGCGTCCGCGATATCGCTTCTTATGTCAGCCTGCTGGCGATCGCCCTGTGGTGGGGTCTCTGTGTCGCGCGGGCGCGCCGTGCGTTCTGAGGCTGCCTCTTCTGCAGCAGTGGGGCGGCCCCGCAGGACCTGATCGATCTCGTAGCTGCGCAATCTTCGGCTCGAGGAGAAGATGATGATTTCTCCGACAAGGCCGAGGGCGACGATTTGGATGCCAAGCACCAGCATCAGAACCGCGAACACCAGCGCCGGGCGGTCCGCGAGGGCTGCGCCAAAGAACAGGCGCTCAATCACCAGATAGGTGGTCAGCAGGGCGCCAACCAAGATCAGGGGCACGCCCACGGAGCCAAAGAACCGCAGGGGGCGGCGCAGGTATTTCAGGCCCACAAACAGGGTCATCAGATCCACCAGCGCGCCGACATGGGCGTGGGGTTTGAATTTGTAGATGTCCTGTTCGTTGAGGTTCTGCATCACCGTCACATCCACCTCTTTGACCTTGTAGCCTTCAGAGGCGGCGATCAGGGGCAGGAAGTGTTGGCGGACGCCCAGTTCGGAGACCTTCTGGAACACATCACGCCGACCGGCGCGGGCGCGGCAGAACACATCGCTGAAGCTTTGTTGAAACAGGGCGCGCAGCAGGCCGTGGGTGGCCCATGAGCGGAATTTCTGGATGCCGTTGCGATCCACTTTGTCGCGTTTGCCCACCACCATATCGGCATCGGCAAGCCCATCGAGCAGCGCATTGATCGAGCCCGGCTCAATTTCGCGCCACGAGGGCAGCGTGAGGACGATATCGCCCACCGCCTGACCAATGCCGTGTTTGATGGCCGCGTCTTCGCCGGCCCAAGGGCGCTGGCCAATGGATTTGAGGTTGGGCCAGCTGTCTTGCAGCGGGCTGAGCGCCTGGGTGATGCCCGACGAGGATTGCTCATAGACCACAACCAGCTCGTAAGGTTCGGGGCGGGCATCAAGCACCGGGCGGAAATCAGACAGCAGCTCTTTCAGCCCTTTGCCATCCCCATCGGCGGTGACAATCACCGTGAGAAGTTCGCTTGCCGCTTTTGCGTCATGGGTATTTTGACTGTGAATCATTTTATTCTCCATTCGGCAGCGCGGTCACGGAATGGCCGCCGAGCCAATATAATTTGTCGGGCCCAATCTGGCGGTGCACCAAGGCACAGACCACGCCGACCAAAAACAAGAAAAGGGACAGAGAGCCGCAGAGCATGGCCACCGATGTAAAGACCATGACGCTGCCGGTTTCAGCAGCGCCGGGGCCAAAGACGATGGGCCAAGCGAAGAGGCAGGTCAAAAATGCAAAGGTGACGGACAGCCCGGTGAAGCGCCGCATGGGTTTGCGCGAAAACATCAGCAGGGTTTTGATCGCAATCAGATCAAGCAGCACTTTGAAAATGCGTGACAGGCCATATTTGGACTCGCCAAATTGGCGGGCGTGGTGGCGCACGCCCACTTCGGCAATGCGCGCGCCCACGGGCAATGTCATCGCCGGAATAAAGCGGTGCATATCGGAATAGAGCGGCACCCGCTTGATGGTGTTGGCGCGGTAGACCTTGAGGGAGCAGCCGTTGTCTTTTACCGGCAGGCCAGTGACCTTGCCGATCAGACGGTTGGCAATCATCGAGGGCAACTTACGTGACAGCCATTTGTCCTGACGGTTGATGCGCCAGCCGATGACCATGTCATAGCCTTCGTCAATCTTGGCCAGCATCATGGGAATGTCTGCGGGATCGTTCTGCAGATCGCCATCCATGGTGACCAGAACCTCGCCGCGCGCATATTCAATGCCCGCCATCATCGCCGCGGTCTGTCCGTAGTTTTTGCGGAACTTCAGCACCACCACACGCGGGTCTTCTGCGGAAAGCTCCGAGAGCTTTTCAAAGCTGCTGTCGGTGGATCCGTCGTCAACAAAGATGAGTTCAAAAGACAGTTTGGACTCATCAAAAACGGTGGCGACTTTCTGATAGAGCAGCCCCACACTTTCTTCCTCGTTCAAAATTGGAACGATGACAGAGTATTTAACGGTCAAAGTATGACTCCTGACCAAAACAAAAGAATTAAAAATACCTAAAGCAAAATGCCTTCGAATTGGCTCAAACTCTAGCAACCGCTGTGGGCTGTGGCAATTGCGGAGTGAGGTGACACGTTCACGCAACACCTTGGGCAGTGAAAATAGGCAAAAACCGCTGTGGAATTGGACAATACCGTTGGCTTAATTGGCTTTGTTTCCATTGCGGCGTTTGCGGCCGAATAAAAGAAAACCCAGAGTCGCAATAAGCGCGCCGATCACGGTGCCGGAATAGAGGCTTCCAGGGACAAAAACGGACAGGAAGAGACCCCAGGCGGCGATCAGAATCAGAAGGATCAATACCCGCATGTCAGGCCCCTTCTTCCTGCAAAACGATCAATGCGCAGACGCAGGCTTCGGTGCGGCTCATCACCCAGCCATCGACCTGAACGGTGGCGCCTGCGGCAAAATCCTCCGCGACTTTTGCGTTTAGGGAACCGGTGTGATCTGACAGGTGCGCGTGGGAAAGTAAGCCAAGTGCAGCGCGCAAGGCCGCAGGGTCCGCCGGTACAGCCTTTTGCACAAGGGCGGCGCGGCCGATCTCTTTGAGCGCGTCCAGAGAGGGATTGGGCACGGCTTTGGCAAGCGAGGCCACCGGGCTGAGGGCGGCGGCCAGAAGCAAGTCACGTCGTTTCATGTTTTCGCCCTCCTTACAGGGTGCCTGCGCGTGCGTCGGCTTTGAATTTGTCTGCCATGCGGATCGACAGGGCAGCGATTGTCACGGTCGGGTTGGCGTAGCCATTGGTGGGGAACACAGATGAGCTGCTGATGAAGAGGTTGCTGATGCCGTGCACCTGACAGTCGGCGTTCACCACGCCGGTGTCCGGCCCTTCCGACATGCGGGTGGTGCCGCAGTGGTGTTTGCCGCGGGCGACAAAGCTTGGCCAGTCGTAGTCCTCGCTGAGTACATCGGTCCAGACGCGGCCTGCGCCTGTGCGGCTGATCTCTGAGGCGAGCAGTTCTGTGGCGCGTTTGACGGTGCGCATTTCCTGATCCGTGAGCTGCCAGTTCAGCGCGATCTGGCGCTGGCCAAAGCGGTCTGTTTCTTCCACCAGATGCACGGTGCTGTCGTAGTTTGGCACGCATTCAAATCCAAGCCACGGGCCAACCCATTCGCGGGTGATCAGATCATCCCTTGTATCAAGGGCGCGTCGCCAGATGCCGTTGACCGCGCCATCCAGATCGGTCAGCACATTCTGGATATGCGGCGCAAGGCCGTTGCCCTTGCCGCGGAGCTGTTTGGTAAGCTGGCCAATGGCCAGATCGCCGGGGGAGCGCGCGGCGGGGAACATGTGGAAAATGAAGCTCGCGATCTGTTCGCGCCGGAGCAGATCATCTGACGGCACAATGGCCGCAAACATGCCGCCCACATCGTCAAACTCGTAAGGCTCGGCATAAAGATCGATGTTGGGGGCGTTGCGGCCCGCCAGAATGCGCGCGGCCGGGCGGATGGCGGCGTGGTCTGCAAAGAAACGGCCCACAAGGTCGTTGCCGTTGCCGATCCCGGTGTTTTGCACCTTGTCGGACAGAAGCATCAGGCGCGGGATTTCGATGCCGCCCATGCAGAGGACATAACGCTTGGCCTCGCAGCGCAGTCTTGGGCCGTCGATGCAGGCAAGATCAATGCCCGTGATCTCGGAGGCGGTGGATGTGCTGTCGATGTTGAGCGCATTGGCGTTGAGAAACACCGTGACATTCTCAGACGCCCGGAGCGCGTCCTCATAGGTATAGCCAAATGCCGTTGGCGGGCTTTGGTTGATGGAGACGTTTTCCAGAAGATCCGGGTTGAGGTCAAAGAGGTCAAAGCCAAGACGGTCCGCCCAATAAGCGATGTCATAAGGGCGCTCTTCATGAAGCTCGAAATAGGGCTGTGCGCGGTCATAGAACGGGGCGACGTCATCATAGGTGATGGGCCAGCCAGACCATTTCATCCAGTCGCGCACCTCAAAATCCACCGGTGCCAGACGCATGGCGTGGCCGCTCCAGTGGTTTGAAGAGCCGCCGAGAAAGCGCAGGCGGGCCTCATCCAGCGGGTCATACTGAAAGCCGAGGTTCGGCCCCTTGTAGAGTTGTTGGGTTTCATCCTCATAATAGATGCCGCCGCTTTCAATCAGGGCAATTTTTAGAGGGGAGCCAGAGAGTTCCAGTGCAAGGGTGATGCCCGCAGGGCCACCGCCGACGATGCAGATGTCGGCGTCGATAACCTCGCCGTCAGGTAAGCTGCGAGCGTCAATAATCATCTCGTCTTCACAATATGCTATGTCAAAATTTGAGGGCGGGGCCCTCCTTAAAATCTAAGGCCACGTTAGGTCGTGGTAGCGGTTTGTGGCAAGTTGTTTGCGCCAGAAAGCACGCGGGGGCGTGGTTTTGATACATCGGTGCGGCTCAAAAGCCCAAACGGGATGCACGGATTTGGAAAAGGGCCGTCCGGCGTTGTGCGGGGGTGGCGCAGATCAGCTGCGGTGGCGGATAACGCGGGCGGGAACGCCTGCGACTATGGCGTTGTCTTCCACATCGCTGGTGACCACCGACCCCGCTGCAATCACCGCGCCGTTGCCGATGCGGACCCCATCCAGAATGGAGACATGCGCGCCAACCCAGACGTCATTTCCCAAGACCACAGGGCCTTTGGTTTCCAGACCTTGCGACACCATGGGGCCTTCGCCAAGCGCCATTTTGTAGCGCCCGCCGCCGAAATAGCATTGGCCTGCGATGATGCAGTGATCGCCAATTTCAATGCCCGACACACCGCTGAGATTGCATTGGCTGCCAATGGAGCAATCCGCGCCAATGCGCAGGTGGTTGTTTTTCACGAGCAGCACCGTGTCGCGTGCAATCAGGGTGCGGGGGCCAATGGAAAAATCATCGGCAGAAGCCGCGCCGCGCGCGTCGAGCGCACAGCCGTCATCAATGGTCACGCTGTCGCCCAGCGTCATGCGGGTGGGGCAGCGCAAAGAGATATTGCGGCCAAAATTGACGCCTTTTCCGGTTTCGGCAAATAGGCCGGGGAATAGGTGTTTTCTGAGAAAGAAGCCCAAAGCGCCGCGCGTGCCAGCCGCAAACATCATGGCAAATTCATATCGCAAAAATGCGCTGAAACTGGAATTGCCGACAAAGAATTTCTGATATTTTTGCAGGGCAGAGCTGTCGTCGTTTAACGCATCAACGACGCGGTCTTTTTTAAGAGTGTCGCGCTCACTTTCCACCAGCGTCCCCTATAAACAACCCAAGCCTGATTTGCGTAGCACCAAAAAAGCGGGCCTCGCAAGATGCCTGCGCAGAGTGTGGTGATGTGGTCACGCAGGTGATGCCTCAATTCCTCAGCGCGGCAATTGGCAGCATGACAAACGGTGGGAAATTGCGTCTTATCAAAGGCGGTTATTTGATTAAGTGGCCGTTTTTAATAGATTCGTGCACCATTGGTGACTTTATGAAACGTGATTTGTCAGAGCTGTCGACGCGGCAGTTTGATCTGGTTGTTGTGGGCGGCGGTGTGCTGGGGGCCAGTGTGGCGCGGGATGCGGCGCTGCGCGGGTTGAGCGTGGCGCTGGTGGAGCAGGCCGATTTTTGCAGTGCCACAAGCCACAACTCCCTGAAGACCATTCACGGCGGCATCCGCTATCTTCAGCATCTCAATTTCAAGCGGGCGGCTGAATCGATCCGTGAGCAGCAGATTTTTCTGCAGACCGCGCCGCATCTGGTGCAGCCGATGCGGTTTCTGATGCCTGCTTACGGGTTTGGCATGCGGGGGCCTGCCGCGCTTGGCATTGGGGTGGCGCTTTATGAGCTGCTCAATGCCTGTGTGGCCCTAATAGACGGGCGCAGGCTCAAGGCGCCGAAGGGGCGTGTTCTGGGAGCGAAGCGCTATCGTGAGATGGTACCGGGCATGGAGGATCAGCCCTTAAGCGGCGGGGCGATGTGGATGGATGCGCAGGTCTCGCTGGCAGATAAGGCGGTGCTGCAGATGTTGCAGCAGGCGGCGGAGCATGGGGCTTCGGTGGCCAATTATGTGACCGCAGATGCGCCGCTGTTTCGGGAGGATGATCCGCAGGTGATCGCTGGCGTTAAAGCGCGGGACATGCGCAGCGGGGCGTGTTTTGACATTCAGGGACATGCGGTTGTCAACGCAACCGGCCCCTGGGCGGCCAGCTGGATCAACGGTGCGGATGAAGCGCAGCTCTCAATGCAGCTCGGGCTGGTCAAAAGCATGAATTTGGTGACCCGCAAGCCGGCGCTGCCGCATGGGGTGGCCGTGCGCAGCAACCGCGCCTCTGACTCCAAAGTCGACAGCGCGAACCGCATGTTTTTTGTGGTGCCCTGGCAGGGCAAAACCATGATCGGCACCACCCATGTGGCCCATGAGGGCGCAGAGGTGGATGATCGGGTTGGGCCGGGTGATGTGGCTGATTTTGTTGAAGAGTTCAATGAGGTCTACCCGGAGCTGGGGCTGACGCCTGAGGATGTGCTTTACAGTTATGCGGGGCTGGCGCCTGCGATGCAGGAAGAGGGCGCTGAGGCGGTGCCGCTGCATGAGAGCGAGATTATTGACCATGGTATCGTGGACGGGATTGTCGGGCTGTTCAGCATTGTCAGCGTCAAATGGACCACCGCGCGGCTGGTGGCGGAGCAGACGGTTGATCAGCTGTTGGGCGCAGAGGCAAAGGCGCGGCCCTGCCAGACGCGCAGCGTGGATTTGCCGGATTATGAAAACATGCCGCATGAGATTGCCGGACTGACGGAGGCGCAGCTGCGTGCCTTTGTGCGCCAGCATGTGGACGGGACGCAGGCTTGGCGGCTGAGTGATGTGTTGCTGAGGCGCACAAATGATCTGGTGTTGGGCGCGATGAGCGCGCAGCAATTTGAGGTGGTTGTCAGCGAAATGGCAGCGCTTTTGGGTTGGAGCGAAGAGACGCGGAGCGCGGAGATTTCGCTGGTTTTGGAGCGGCTTTCCAATGCGGCGCAGAAAGCGGATCTCTCTGCGCAAATCGAGTTGATTTCCTGACGTTCGATATAACGGTGCGGGTTTCAATATTGCTGTGAATGGGACCGCTGTTATGCGGCAATCATGCCGCGTTTTTTGGCAAGTCGGGGTTCAGAATTGCCGTTGTCAGGATAAAGCTAGGCCCATCACAAGGCTTGGGCTAAATATTGAAGTATTGATTCTTTAATTTATGAGGCCCACCCATGGGTGTTGACGGTACTTTTTCTCGGCCTGTCAAAAACTTGATTGCCAGCAGCCTAAATCTTTTGCCGAAATCGGCCGCGGGGTGGCCCAAGTAGGACGCTGTCGCTGATTGTGGAATTGAGCCACAAATCGATAGCTCGCTTTTTGATGCGATGCCGCAAAAAAATGAATAATTCGGCTGTGATGTGCGTGCGGATGGCCGCATAGGAACGCCTAAAAACGGGGATATGAATACACGCGCATTATTGGTCAGTGCTTCGAACCAATTTAGGTGAGGGCGGGTGCGTATTTCTACGCCAACTTGCTGTGGATGGCGGACCATTTGCCGCTCTGCGGCTTTTTTAAATGACTGGATATTGCGCAAAACGATATTTTGGCAACTCTGAGAGCCAAGTTACGCTTTCTTGAACAGCTATCGCTTGGTTTAGAATAAAGCTTGGGGTTTCCTACTTTTAGATTTTAGACTTTTTTGGTTTTGGATTAAATTATGACGACGATAGGAGCACAGCGCGGATCTGCGGACGCTCTTGAATTTGACATGTCTGATACTGTGGACATTCCGTTGGTCGTTGATTTGGACGGCACGCTGACCAAGTCAGATACGATGCACGAAGCGCTATTGCTGTTGATTGCAAAGCAGCCTGCAAAATTGCCTCAGATTGTCTCGTGGCTGTTTGCGGGGAAAGCGCAGTTCAAAGACAAGCTGGCCGCCGAAATGGTGGTTGATGCCGACAGCGTGCCGCTGCGTGAGGATGTGTTGGCGCAGATTTCTGCGGCCAGAGAGAGCGGGCGGCAGGTGCTGCTGGTGTCGGCCTCAAACCACAGACAGGTGAGCCTGATCGGGGATCAGCTGGAGCTGTTTGACGAGGCGATTGGCTCGGATGCGCAGCGCAATCTTGCAGGCAGCGCCAAGGCGCAATGGCTTGTGGATCGGTTTGGCGAGCGGGGCTTTGATTATATCGGAGATTCCAGCGCCGACCTTGAGGTTTGGCCCAAGGCGCGCAAGGCGATCACCATCGGGGCCAAGCCGGCGGTGCGCGCACGTGTGGATGCGATGGATGTCGAGGTCACCCATCTGGACAGGAATAGCGATGAAAGCGCGACGCGCAAAGCGCGCCACTACCTCAAAGCGATGCGGCCGCATCAGTGGCTGAAAAACCTTTTGGTGTTTGTGCCCGCGCTGGCCGCGCATGAGATGTCGATGCTGCTGCCCTCGTTCTTTGCCTTTTGCGCCTTCAGTCTCGCGGCCTCCAGCATCTATTTGATCAATGATATGCTCGACTTGCACGTGGACCGGCAACACCCGCGCAAATGCAAACGTCCGTTTGCGGCGGGCACCATTCCGGTGGCCCATGGGGTTGTGCATTCGGCGGCGCTGTTTTTGACGGCGATGGTGATTGCGGCCTTCCTGCCATCGGCCTTTGCATTGGTTCTGGTGGGCTATGTGGCGCTGACCTTTGCCTATTCTCTGGTGCTCAAGCGCAAATTGATGATCGATATCTGGACCCTTGGTGCGCTTTATACGATCCGGATTGTGGCCGGTGGCGCGGCCAGTGGCATTCCGCTGTCTGAGTGGCTTCTGGCCTTTTCGATGTTTGTCTTCCTTGCCCTGGCCGCGGTGAAGCGGATTTCCGAGCTCAAGGATCTGGAAGCGCGGGATTTGGACAGCACGGATGGGCGCGGATACAGCGTGGGCGATTTGCCTGTGGTGCTTGGGGCGATGCTGGCGTCCGGCTATTGTTCGGTGGTGATCCTGGCGCTTTATGTCTCCAACTCCAATGTGGCGAGCCTATACTCGGAACCAAAGCTTCTTTGGTTGGTGTGCATGATGCTGCTTTACTGGATCAATCGCGTGGCCATCATCTCCTATCGCGGAGAGATGGATGACGATCCCATTGTTTTTGCTCTCAAAGATAAGGTGAGCCTGATTGTCTTTGCCGCCTGCGGCGCGGTGTTTCTGGCGAGTGCGCAGCTATGACACTGACGCAACTTGTCACCCGCTACAGCGCGTTTGCGGTGGTGGCGACCATCGCAAACCTGCTGACGCAGCGCCTGTCCTTGGCGCTTTATGAAGGCAGTTTGGGGGTCCCGTTGGCGATTTTTGTCGGCACGGTTGTGGGGCTGGTGGTGAAGTTTCACCTCGACAAGCGCTGGATCTTTTTTGATGTCTCTAAGGAGGCGCAGAGCCGGAAATTTGGCCTCTACACCCTGATGGGGGTGATCACCACGGTGATTTTCTGGGGCTCGGAATATGGGTTCTGGTTGATCTGGCAGACTGATCTGATGCGGGAAGTGGGCGCCGTGCTGGGCCTGAGCGTCGGTTATTTCTGCAAATATCATCTGGACAAGCGGTTTGTGTTTACCCCTGCGGCTGGCGTCGGGGGGCATGCATGATCAAGACGCAGACGCTCTCAGGCTGGGGACGCTGGCCGCAGCGCAATTGCGCGACGGCGCCGCTTGATCCGGCAGGGTTTGACACGCTGCCGGTGGCTGCGGGCAAGGGCATGATCGCGCGCGGCTTTGGCCGGTCTTATGGCGATATTGCCATGAACCCGGACCTCACATTGCTGGGCACAGCGCGCAACCGGATCCTGTCTTTTGATGAGGACACCGGCACGCTTGTGGCCGAAGCGGGGTTGAGCCTCACCGAAATTCTGGAGGTGTTTGTGCCGCGCGGCTGGTTTCCTGCGGTGACACCGGGGACAAAATTTGTCTCGTTGGCGGGGCTGATCGCGGTGGATGCGCATGGCAAGAACCACCACAAGTTGGGCAGCTTTGGCGATCATGTTCTGTGGTTTGATCTTTATTGCGCGGACGGGCAGATCCGACGCTGTTCGCCGGATGAGAACAGCGCGCTGTTTTATGCCACGATTGGCGGCAATGGCTTAACGGGGCATATCCTCACGGTGTGCACGAAGCTGCTTTCGATCCCCTCGGGTTGGGTGCGTCAGACCACTCATGTGGCGAAAAACCTCGCTGACGCGATTGAGATTTTTGAGACCCACTACGATGTGACCTATTCTGTGGCCTGGATCGATTGTTTGGCCAAAGGCGCGCACCGCGGGCGCTCGCTGGTCTTTCTGGGAGAGCATGCTGCGCCTGAGGAATTGACTGCGGCTCACCGGAATCTGCCGTTTGATATTCCTCTGCGCAAGAAGCAGCGGATGCCGATGGATGCGCCGTCCTGGGCGCTGAACACCTACACCATTCGTGCCTTCAACCGGCTTTATCACAAGAAAAATTCTCAAAATCGCGCACCGCAGCTCGTTGACTATGACCGGTATTTCTATCCGCTGGATGCGATCCTGGAGTGGAACCGGCTTTATGGGCGCGGCGGGTTTGCGCAGTATCAATGTGCGCTGCCTTTGGCTGAGTCTGAGGCCGGGCTGACCAAGCTGTTGACCGCGATTTCTGATGCGGGGCTTGGGTCTTTCCTTGCAGTGCTGAAACGGTTTGGGCCCGGCGCGCCGGAGCGGCCTTTGTCGTTTCCGATGGAAGGCTACACGCTGGCGCTTGATTTCCAGCTGTCGCCGCGCGCGCTGACCCTGATGACCGCGCTCGATGAGATCACAACGGACCATGGCGGGCGTCTTTACATGGCGAAGGACAGCCGGATGAGCCAGCCGATGCTTGAGGCAGGATATGCCGAGGGTTTGCCTGCGTTTCGTGATCTGCGCGCCCAATCCGGTGCGCGCGGGCTTTTTCAATCTATGCAATCCCAGAGGCTGAACCTGTGACACCTGCCGACACTCCCGCATTGATCCTTGGTGCCCGGTCTGGCATCGCCCGTGGCATTGCCGTCGCGCTGGCCAAGCGCGGGCATCCCATCATGCTGGCCGCGCGCAATGCGCAGCGGCTGGAGGCGGATGTCTCCGATATATCCATCCGGCATAGCGTGGAGGTGTCCGCGCATGATTTTGATGTGCTGGATGTGGCGGGGCATCAGAGCTTTCTTGAGAGCCTGCCGATGAAGCCGGGCATCGTTATCTGCGCCATTGGTGTTCTGGGAGACCAGGAGGCGGATGCGGGGGACAGCGCGGCGACCCGGCTGATTGTTGAGAGCAATTTCCTCGCGCCCTGCCTGTTTCTGGAGCAGGTGGCGGCGCAGATGTCCGCCTCGGGGCGGGGCGGGCATATTGTTGGCATAGGCTCTGTTGCCGGTGACCGCGGGCGGGCCAAAAACTACGTCTATGGCTCCGCCAAGGCGGGGTTTGCGGCCTATCTTTCCGGCCTGCGGCAGAAATATGCGGCCAGCGCGCTGCATGTGATGACAGTGAAGCCGGGTTTTGTCCGCACCGCGATGACGGAGGGGATGGATCTGCCCGGGCCGCTGACAACCGACGCAGAGCCATTTGCCGAGCGCGTTGTGGCGGCGATGGAGAAGGGCAAGCTTGTCTATTACGACATGCGCTGGCGCGCGCTGATGGGTGTGATCACGCATCTGCCCGAACGTATTTTTATGAAGACCAAATTTTGAAGAGATCGGACGGCAGATGGATCAGCCACATAAATTCCAAGATTTTATACTGGCCCTCGGGCTGACCTGCATCGGGGCGGCGCTGGCGTGGTTTCTGTCTGGCGGTCTGCCGTTCATTGGCATTGATGATGCGGCAATCACCCGATCCTATGCTGAAAACGTCGCCAATGGGGCGGGGTATGTTTACAACGTGGGCGGCGAAAAGGTCGAAGGTTCCACCGCGTTTCTGTGGATGAGCATTCTGACGGTGGCCTATAGTCTGACGCCCACGCCGGAGTTTCTGATCATCGGATTGTGTGCGCTGTTTGCGCTCGGCGCGGTCTATATCACCCTGCGTCTGGTGCGGGCGCTGACCGATTGGCTGGACGCGCCAACCGGACCGGCGCTGTGGACCATGGCGCTGTTCCTGATGGCAAGCCCGGGATATTTCATGTGGTCGGTTTGGACCATGATGGAGCTGGCGCTTTGGTCGATGATGGTGATTTGGCTGGTGTTTCTGCTGGCCAGGCGGGTGGAGGACGACTTTGGCCCCGGCAACGGGCTGGGGCTGGTTCTTGCCGCCGCATTGATGCCCTTGGTGCGCCCTGAAGGTATTTTGGTGGCGGTGGGGCTGATCTGTCTGAGCTTTCTGCTCTCGCTGCGGTCCTGGCGCGTTCTGGGGCTGTCTGTCCTCGCGGCGGGCGGCTCTTTTGTGGCCGTCACCTTTTTCCGGCTGAGCTATTTTGGCCAGCCGTTCCCCAATACGTTTTATGCGAAGGTCTCCTCTGACCGGCTGCAGGGGTTGGCGGATGGGATGAAATATCTCTTTGATTTCCTGCTGCGCAGCCCGTTCACGGATATTTTGGTGATGATCTGGCTGGGGCTGACGTTTTGGGCGCTGTTTGAGGCGCGGCACAGCCGCCCCGGCACGCGCGCGCTGATCGTCGCAGCCGCGGCCATCTTTGGCCTGCTGATGACCTATGCGGCGCTTGGTGGCGATCACTTTGTGCTTTGGCGGTTCTATCAGCCGGTGGCGCCGTTGCTGCCTGTTGCGCTGGCGCTTCTGGTTGCTTTCGGGGCTGGGATGCCCTCCACAACTCTCGGTGCGGCGAAGGTGGCTGGCGCGGTTGCTGCGCTTGGCATCATGCTGATTGGCTGGGGGCAATATTACCAATCACGCTTTGATATCCGCAAAGAATATGTGCTGGTGGAGCAGGGGCTCGATTTCGGCGCGTTCCTGAATGAGGTGGAGCCGCGCCCCTCAATTGGTGTGGGTCCGGCAGGCGGCATTGCGCTGGCGTATGATGGGCACATCTATGATCTGCTTGGGCTGAACTGGGTTGAGATGGCCCATGCCAATCCCGTGAAGATCGGGATGCGCAACCACGCGAGTTTTGACAAGCCGACATTCTGGAAGCACCAGCCGGACGTGCTTGCCGCCTTCAACCGGGCCTGCACAAAAGATCAGGGGCTGGCGTTCTGGTCACATGCGGACAGCGCGTTTGACGGGCTATATTCGGATGCGGATTTTCAGGCGGCCTATGTGCCGGTTGCCTTTCGGGACACAACCCAATGCTGGCCAAGTTTCGCGCGGCATGAATGGTTGGCAAAAGCGACCCCAAGTGATGCGATCCTGGTCTATGATTGGGCAGATGTGATCAAGCTGGACTGATCCGCCATGGGCTCTGAAAACGGCAACACCGGGCATTCCACCAAGGGATTTTTTGTCAACGTTGGCTCCCTTGTGTCTGCACGCCTGTTTTTGGCGTTATCGCAGATTTTGGTTTTGCCGGTGGTGGCGCGTTATCTCACGGTGGATGAGTTTGCGCTCATTGCAATGGCGATGTCGCTGATTGTCTTTTGCAGCGTTTTGAGCGATGCGGGGCTTGGGCGGTCGTTGATCCGGACGCCGGAGTATGACCATGACGAATGGGTCAGTGTGTTTTGGCTGCTTGTGATGGTGGGGGGCGGTTTGATGGCTGTCATCCTGCTGGCCGCGCCGCTTTGGGCGTCATTTTTTGCGCAGCCGGAGCTGGTGAAGGTCATCGCGGCGCTGTCGGTGGTGCCTCTGATGCAGGCCATTGCCGCTACGCCCAACGCTGAGATCGAGCGGCGGGAAAATTACACAGGCATTGCCAAGGTGCAGACCATCACCACCGTGTTCAGCCTTGGCGCGGTGGTGATACTTGCGGTGCTTGGGGCTGGTGTCTGGGCGCTTGTCGCGCAACAGCTGGCGCTGGCCGGGGTCAGATTGGCCGGAATTCTGTACCTGTCCGAGTTTCGCCCCACGCGGGTATTCCGCCCCGCTCTGGTGAGGCCACACCTTGAGTTTGCCCGAAATGCTTTGATTGTGTCGGCCATTTCAGCCGTAAAAGCGCAGTCTGCGGTGATGAGCATCGGCAAGTTCAACGGGGAGGCGGCCTTGGGTCTGTTCTCCATGAGCGCCCGCTTTTCCAAATTGCCGCAGTTTGGGCTCGTTGGGCCAGCGTCCACGATTGTTTACGTTCGCATGGCGAAGGCTCAGCATGATCCCAAGCGGCTGGTCGACATCTATCTTAGCGCGATGAACCTGATGGCGACGGTTCTGTTTCCCATTCTGGCCGTGACAGCGGCTGCGGGGACGGCGGTGTTTACCGTGGTGCTCTCAGATGATTGGGCGCAGGTTGCACCGATTTTTGCCTTGTCGATTGCGGGGCTGACATTTGAGGCGATTGCGGTGGTTTTGCTGTCTTGCATTTTCCGGGCGACCAATCGCACGGATTTGCATGTGCGCCTTATGACGGAATCCGCGGTCCTTTATACGGTTATGGTTCTTTGCGCCGCTGCATTCTCGGATGTGCTTGGCGTGGCGACGGTGATCTCGGTCTGGGGGCTGGTCATTGTGCCGCGAGGTTGGATTTTGGCGCAGAAAATCGTGCCGATCAGTCTGGCAGATTGCGTCAATGCGATCGCCGCGCCGCTTTTGCTCTCTGTGGGTTTGGTCTGTGCCCATATCGGGCTGCGCACACTCTGGGAGCCGGGCCATGTTATGGAAATTCTATTGGCCGGGGGGCTGCTTGTTGTGGGGCTTGGCGGCACTATTTTGATGCGCCGTAAGACACTTCTGGAAGCGGTTGGGACGTTTAAACAGGCCTGAAAAAGTCAATTTGCGCAGAGTTTGTGCAGCGGTGTTTTTTCAAGGCATGAAATGCGCGGACACGGGTGATCGCCATATTTGACTGGCAAAAATGATGGGAAGACGGTAAGAAATAGTATATTCTTTAACGTGTATTTTTCTGCATTTGTTCAATTTTGTTTTTTGTTTTGAGGAGTTGGCGACGCATGTGCGGGCACATGTCTGTTGTGGTCCCTGAGAGGGCATCTGTCTGAATATTGAAAATCCAGAATTCAGTCAGATGATTTGGAGGGGTAGCGGAATTGTAATTTTGGGTGTTCACGCAATTTTGCATGCGGGAAAGCAACACTCGGGCTATCATCAACCAAAGACATAACAACATGTATGCATATGATATTTGGTCGAATATTCTGATTATATATTGCTGAATTTCTTTTGGGGGTGCGGTTATTGGGATGCCGCCTGAAGACGAAGCATTTGGTCGCCCGTTAATTTCTTGGGCGATCCAAGGAAGTGAATTGTGTTTGGAAGTTTAGAAGAAAATACTGCGCTGCCCGGTCGGGATGACACCAAATCGCACCTGCTGCGACTTCTGGGAATTGGCTTGATTTCGTTTGTGATGGCGATGCTCACCCGGGTGGGTTTGATCAACCATCCTCTAATCTATGATGAGCTTTATCAGTATTTGCCCTCGGTGAGTTGGCAGGAAAATCAGACCTTCACGGTGCTTGACGGGATCTATGACCGTGCCGCCCGGTTCTCGCAGTTCATAGCTTTCAGTTTTGACGTGATTGGTGAGCAATCGGCCTTTTCGGCGCGACTGATCCCCTCGGTGATCCCGGGCGCGCTGTTGGTGGCGTTGATTGTGTCGTGGGCTTATCACGTCAGCGGGCGCGTCGCGGCATTGATTGCGCTGTGCTTTCTGCTGTTTTGGCCCAACGGCATCGAGGTGTCCCAGTACATCCGGTTCTACTCCGCCCAAGGGGTGCTTTTTGTGGCGGGCGCGTTGCTGGTTTACACCGCGCTGACCGAGATCTCTTCTGTGATCTGGCGCGCGGCAGCGCTGGTTGCTGCGGCTGTTGCGTTCCTTGTGGCGCTGGATTTGCAGATGCTGACCGCGCTTGGCGTCGGGGCGATCCTGCTGTGGGTGCTGGTGGTTTTTATGCCCAGCTGGCTGCGCCGGTACCCGCTGCTTTGGTGGCTCAATGGTGCCATTGTGCTTGGCCTTGCGATCTTTTTCCTTAGCGGTGTGGCGTCAGAGGAAATCAACTGGCTATGGACCACTTACAACTGGGAACCTTGGCCGCATGTGGATGATACGACGTTTTATCACCGCAATTTCCGCGACAATTACCCGACCTTCTGGACGCTGTTTCCGGTGATTGCGATCATCGCCTTGCGGGCCAATTTTATGCCGGCCTCGTTTTGTCTGGCGCTTTTTGTCACGACTTTTCTGCTGCAGTCGTTTGGCGGTCTGAAAAACATTCGCTACCTCTATCCGACGATGCCGTTTTTCTTTGTTTTATGGGGCATTGGCTTGCAGGCAGTGCTGCCGGTGTTTTGGCGTTTCCTGAAGACCAGCGCGACGGAGGCGTCGGGCAATTTTGTGCCATCGGTGCTGAAAAAGCCTCTGGCATTTGCGGTTTTGGGGATCAGCGCGGGTTTTTTGATCTTTGCCAATCCCGCACTGCCACGTAGCGCCAAGCTGATCCTGGGCCAAGATGAGAACATGCTGCTTGGCAAGACGCGCTGGCAGTGGGAGGGCGCGGAGGCGTTTTTGACCCCCTGGCTGGCGGACAATCCTTTGATTGTCACCGACGAGGAGATGCGGGCTGTGGAATGGCTGGGGGACTTTGATCTCGCTTACAACAAGCCCAGATTCTCCGAGCTGCTTTATAGCGTCAGTCCTGATGCGCCGCCTTTTTCGGTGGATCGGCGCACCGGACGGCCCTTGATTGGAGACTATGCTGATTTCCGGCTGGTGGTGTTTTGCCACCCCGTAGGTGTTTTTGTCACCAACGAGGCGGGGGCGCGCAATGGCAATATCCTGCGTCTGCTGCAGGAGGCGCGGAGCGCGGATTTGAGTGTGTCGCTTCAGACCGGCCGGGGGATGGCGATGGTTGGCTGGCGACACAAGGCGCATATGGAGCTGCCGGAAGACTGTCGCAAGGTTCCAAATTTTGGTGACCCGTCTGCGGCTGGTCGTATTCTGTCTGGTGAATCCGTGCCGTGGAGTGTCGCCTCGTCCACAGTTCGGACACATTGAGAAGGGGATCTCTGTCGGCCAACAACGTGACTGCTTTCCATATTTGAGGACAGGATGTCACGAAACTGCGCCGCAGGTCGTTTAAGTTTTGGAGCAGATATTACGGATCTGCTTTTGAGAATTGATTTTTAGGAGTGCGAATTTATGAGCTCGGAGCCAATTTATCTCGTCACAGGTGCCGCGGGTTTTGTGGGAGAGCACCTCGTGCGGCACCTGAAAGGCGCTGGCGTGAAAGTGCGCGCGATGGTGCGCAAGCCCGCGCAGGCGGAGGCGTTAAAGTCTCTGGTCGATGAGGTGGTTATTGCGGATCTGGCGCAACCGGAAAGCCTGCCTGCGGCCGTGGAAGGGGTGGCAGGCATCTATCATCTGGCGAGTATTTTCCGACAAGAAGGGCTGCCGGACGAGACCTTCTATGACGTCAATGCCGAAGGCACGCGGCGCATTTTTGAAGCGGCGATTGCGGCGGGGGTGCCGCGCATCATTCATTGTTCCACCAACGGTGTGCACAGTGACATTGATCACCCTCCGGCAACCGAAGACTACCCCTTCAAGCCCGGCGACATCTATCAGGAAACCAAACTTGCCGGTGAGGAGATCGCGTCGGAGTATTTTGCGGATGGTCGTATGGCTGGCGTTGTGCTGCGGCCGACGATGATCTGGGGGCCGGGCGATGATCGGACGCTCAAAATGTTCCGCATGATCCAAAAAGGGCGTTTCTTTTTTGTCGGAGATGGCGGCACGCTGCACCATTGGGTTGATGTGCGCGATCTGGCGGCGGCGTTCCGGCAGGCGATGGAAAGCGACGTTAATAATGAGGCTTTCCTGATTGGCGGGCGCGAATATGTGTCATTGCGCAATATCGCAAATGAGATCGCCGATCAGCTGGGCAAACCCAAACCAAGTTTGCGTGTGCCGGTTGGGCCTATGATGCTTTTGGCGCATGCCACGGAAATTGTCTGCAAGCCCTTGGGAATTGAGCCGCCGATTTTTCGGCGCCGCGTCGGGTTCTTTATCAAAAATCGCGCATATGACATTTCAAAAGCGCATCGCATTCTGAATTTTCAACCCAAGCAGGATATTGCGGGAGAAATTGCAGATATTATCGAGGCTTACAAGAGTGATGGAAAATTGGCCTAAGGCCATTGAATTTAAGATTGCCGCCCAATTTGCGCCTGATTTTTCTGGTAATATTTCAATTATGAAGAAAGGATAGTGACGTTTAAACCACATGCTTTGTCGATATTGCCCGGTGTTAACCAGCTTAACGTAATTTTATTGTAGGAAAGCTGCGTGCATTGCTTAGCATAAAATTGATTTTGCGGTTTGAAGCCGAAGTTTAATAATACCACTGGGGAAGGGGTAAACGCTCGGTAAGTCTATGAGATTTCGAATTACTGTCGGGAAGAACCGCGACTCGACGGAATACAAATGAGTTTCTTTGAATACCAATGAATAGAGTTCTTTCACCTGATAGAAAGTTGGAGATGCGTCTGCCCAAAGCTGCGACATCTGCTCCGAAAATGCTGGAATTTTCCGATGTTATTCGCGCGCTGCGGCATCGGATTGCGCTTGTGCTTGCCACGGGCGTGCTTTGTCTGGGGGGCGCGGTTTACTACCTGTCGTCCATCACGCCGACCTATAGTTCCGGCGGACAGCTTTTGTTGGGTGGGCAGGGGCTCAGTGAACAGAACTCTTTTGATCTTGTGGAAGCTCAGGTGCTGAGCAACGCGGTGATTGAGGGGGAGATCGCGATTATGCGGTCCAATGAAATCCTCATCAACGTGGTGCAGAAGCTCAATCTGGACGAAGATCCTGAATTCAATCCGAGTTTGCGTGAAAAGCAGGTGCCCAATCCGGTGGTGACTTGGCTCAAGGATACAGCCAAAACCATTCTGGGCCGAGGCGAGAGCGCAGCGGATGATGAGGTGGTTGTTGTTGAAACAGCCTCCAATACAGCGGTTTTGGAGGCGGCCTCTCTGAACGAGCAGACCCTTGGTGAGTATGGCGCTTCGGTCGGGATTCTGCGCAAGGGTCTGTCCATTCGCCAGCAGGGCACATCCTTCCTGATGGCGGTTCAGGCCACGTCTGAGAGCCCGCAAAAAGCGGCGGCGATTTCCAACACGGTTATGACGGAATATATTCGCGTGCTTGCGGATAAACGGTTCCAGACGGCAAGTCGTTTCACCGGCTGGCTGGAGGGCCGGGTTGAGGAGCTTGCGAGCAACCTTGAAGAATCCGAGCGTGCCGTTTTGGAGCTGCGCAGCGTTATGGAGGCGGATGCTGACAACGGTGCCCGTCTGGATCAGCAGATGCAGGAATTCACCACCAAGCTGGTGAACGCGCGGGCGGAGCTGGCGCAGGCAGAGGCGCAGGTGCGTCGGGCGACGCTGGTGAATGAGCAGGATGGCCCGCTGGCGACCGCGAATATTCTTTCCAACGATGCGATTTTTGAGTTCCGCCGGGCGCTGGTGGATCTGCGCCGCGAAGAGGCCGAGGCCTCGCTGAGCTTTTCAGATGAGTCCGCGCGGATGGATTCAATCCGCCGTGCGATTTCCAAGACCGAGGCTGAGCTTGCCAATGAGGTTGAGAACCTGATTTTGCAGCTCAACAACCGCGTGGAGACACTGCGGCTCAACGTGCGCACGTTGGAGACCAGCCTGCGCAGCTTTGAAGGGTTGAACCTTGAGCGGTCACGCCAGCTGATCGAGATGAACCAGCTGCAGCGTGTGGCCGACATCAACCGCCGTGTGTATGAGGATTTCCTGGGGCGGTATCGCGAAATCAGTGAGTTTCAGGAAATTCCGATCTCCGATGCGAAGATCATCCGTTATGCCTCACCACCCAGCAGCCCGTCTCATCCACGCAAGAAAGTGGCGGCGATCCTGGCACTGGTGGGCGGGCTTTCGTTGGGGGCAGCTTTGGCCTTCATGCTGGAGTGGCGGCCCAGACGGCTCTCTGAACCAAGGCAGGTGTCGCGCGCAACCGGATTGCCGGTGTTTGGCAACACACCCCGTTTGAAGAAGATCCGCTCGGCTGAGAAGCTGCTTGCACAGCTTTCCAACGATGAGGCCTTTGCGCAGGCGGCGCTGAAGCTGGCGGATAACATCAATCTACACAGTGAACGATCGCTGAGGTCTCTGTTTGTGACCTCCTATGATGCCAACCAGAGCCGGACCAATACGGCGATTTTGCTGGCTTGGGCCAATGCGCAGCGCGGCCGCAAATGTGTGCTGGTCGACGGAGATTTCCGCACCGCACAGCTGACGGATAGTTTTGGTCTGAATGAACAGGCGAATTTCTTGTCCGCCATCCACAGCGACAAGCCTTTGAGTGAATGTCTGGTGGTGACGGATACGGCGGATGGATTTGACTGTATCGGCGCGGAAGTATCGGCGGCGGATCCCTCTGTGCTCTACAGCTCTGAGCGGATGCAGGACATGATTGCGCTGCTGCGCAAGGTCTATGATGTGGTCATCATTGATGCGCCCAGTCTGGAGGACAGCTCCAACAGCTTTGCCGGTTTGAATTCGCGTGATCTGGGTATCTTCACCATCGAGACCAACAAGATGACGCGCGATGGCATGAACCGCAGCCTGAATATGTTGAGAGATATGGATCTGGGCGGTGCGGGCATTGTCCTGAATGGGGCCAAGTGAAGCGCAAAGCTGAGTGGCGGATGCCTGAGTGCATCTGCCGCTTCTCTGTGCCCCGCGTGACATGTGTTTTGATCCAGACATAGGTGCCGAGTGAAACCAATTTCCGCTGCAGACGCTCAGAAGATATCCTGGGATGTCATCCTGGTTGGGACGAGCTTTGCCTCCTGTTTTTTTGCCTACAAGCTGAAAGGGCGCGGCTTGAGGGTTCTGTTTCTGGAGCGCGGTCCGTTTATTGATCACGACACCCAGCTGGAAACCCGCGTTCCGCATCCAACAGGCGGTGTAGCGCAGGAAAACAGCTCTGGCCAGCGCAAGGACTGGACCGTGCGGCATCAGTTTGGCGGCTGCTCAAACTGTTGGTGGGGGAACACGCCGCGTCTGCAGCCGAGCGATTTTGAGCTGTTTTCAAGATATGGCGTGGCGCTGGACTGGCCGGTGTCTTACGGCGACATCGAGCCTTACATGGTGGAAGCCGAGTATCTGATGGATATCGCTGGCTCTGATGAGGCCGGATATGCGCCCCGGAGTGCCCCGTTTCCGTTTCCGCCGCATGCGCCAACGCGGGCGGAGCGCAAGCTGTTTGCCCAAGAGCCAAGCTGGCAGCCGATGCCCTGTGCGCGATCCAATGGGGGGCGTCGCACCACCTGTTGTGTGTCTGGCGCCTGCAACCTGTGTCCGGTGGATGCAAAATTTACGATCCTCAATTCGCTGGAGCTGTTTGAGGATGAAGGGTTTCACTACCTGCTGGATGCGGAGTGCCGCACTGTGGAGACTGCTGCGGGGCTCGCCACCGGTGTTGTGGCGCAGACCACCGAACTGGGGCCGATCACCTTGCGGGCGGATTTTGTCGGGCTTGGGGCCAACCCGATCTTCAATTCGGCAATACTGCTGAGATCAGGCATCGGCTCTGATCTGGTGGGGCGTGGGCTGCATGAGCAGGTGGGCCAGTTTGTTTGGGTGAACATCCCGTTTGACAACTATTATGGCGGCACTTCGCTGACCGGGATGGGCTACGGATTTTACGATGGGGAGTTTCGTCGCGAGGCGGCGTCTGTTCTCATTGAAAGCTGGAATGCACCGCCGTCCTTGCGCCTTGAGAAAGGAAAATGGCTGCAACGCCTGAAGTTGAAGCTGGTGGCCGAAGATTTGCCGCAGGAACAGAACCGGCTTGTGTTGAAAGACGACGCGCCGACGATTTTGTGGTCCGGTCACAGCGCCTATGCCTATGCTGGCCTTGCGCGGGCGCGCGAGCGTGTGTCCTCTCTGATCCCGTTTGACCATGAGATTGTCGGGATCGGGGGCATTGAGCCGACGGAGGCGCATATTATCGGAGGCACGCCGATGGGTACGGACAGCACAACGGGTGTGGTGGACAAGAACCTACGGGTCTTTGGTGTCTCCAATTTGGCCTGTCTTGGGGCTGGGACTTTCACGACCGGGGCCGCCGCGAACCCGACGCTCACGTTGTCGGCGCTGTCGCTTTATGCGGGAGAGCAGCTATGAGTTTGAGGCGGCGCGCGTTTCTGGTGGGGGCAGCCGGTCTGGCGGGGGCGGTTCTGGTGCCTTTGACGCTAGGCGGCACCACGTCATTCCTGCGACGCACGCTGAAGGATCACTTTGGCCCTGAGGTTCTGGAGCTGGCGGGCATTGACGATTTTGTTGACGAGTTCGCCGCCTTGGCCGGGGAGGATGACCCGGCAAAGAAGATCGCGGCGGAGATGTATTTTGGCTGGCATGGGGATCGTGTGAAAATGATCGGCCCGGCCAAGGCGATGCAGGAACGGTTTCTTTTCACAATCCTGCACCGGAGCAATATCATCGCGGTTCAGCAAGGCCGCGCAACAGAGTTTGAATACGGGTCCGTTGATCCCTGGTCGCCGGTCTGTGGGCTCTATCTTTCCGCCTTCGCGGATGAAACGCTTTAGGTGAAGCGCCGGTGTGCGGCTGGCCATTTTTCTGAAGGTGATAAGATCTTGCGCCGGGATGGCGGTGGTGTGGATATCTTGGGCAGATATCCACAGAAACTTTGCATCCATCAACAATAAATCGAAGTCACAATGCCGCTATATATTGACACTATGTGGTGATCACACCCTATATGGAGGTGCTTCGGTTCTTTCGATTCCTGTCGAAGGCTAAGAGGGAAGCCGGTGAAATTCCGGCGCTGCCCCCGCAACTGTAAGCGGATAGCAAGGCTGAATATGCCACTGGGGGGCATCCTCGGGAAGGCCAGCCAAGCGTTGATCCGCGAGTCAGGAGACCTGCCGAAAGTGCAAAATGATGACCACGAACGGAGGGTTCGGGGGCGCGCAAGAGGTGGTGCTGCCACTCTGCGTCCTCGGCTTTGACAAAAAGAAAGAGGACAGATGAGCATCATCGTTTATTCCAAACCCGCTTGTGTACAATGCACCGCCACCACACGTGCGCTGGACGCCAAAGGCATCAGCTATGATGTGGTTGATTTGACGCAAGACGACAGCGCGCTGAGCCATGTGACCGAGCTGGGCTATCGTCAGGCGCCAGTGGTTGTGGCAGGTGCGGATCACTGGTCAGGCTTCCGTCCGGACATGATCGCTCAGCTGGCCTAAGGGAGATGAGCCGCCAATTTCCGGCGCTTGTCTACTATTCCTCAAAATCGGGCAACACCCACCGGTTTGTGACGCGGCTTGGTATTGAAGCCGCGCGCATCTCGGAGGATCCCGACGCGCCGCTCCCTGACCCCAAAGAAGCCTTTGTTCTGATCTGTCCGACCTATGCGGACGGGCAGGGGCGGGGGGCTGTGCCCAAACAGGTAATCCGTTTTCTAAACGACGCCACCAAACGCGCCCGCCTTGTGGGGGTGATTGCCAGCGGCAATCGCAACTTTGGCGCCACCTACGGGTTGGCCGGGCGCGTCATCGCCGAAAAATGCAATGTCCCGCTGCTCTACACGTTCGAGCTGGCTGGCACCGAAACTGATATTTCCCGCGTCCGTGCGGGGCTGGAAAAGATTGGGAGACCGCTATGCTCGACAGCACAGTGAACGAGCAGGACTATCACGCACTCAATGCGATGCTGAATCTGTATGACGCGGATGGCAACATCCGCTTTGACGCGGATCGCATGGCGGCGCGTCAGTATTTCCTGCAGCATGTGAACCAGAACACCGTTTTCTTCCACTCGCTGGATGAAAAGCTCGGCTATCTGGTGAAAGAGGGCTACTATGAAGAAGCGGTTCTGGATCAGTATTCCAAGAACTTCATGCGCGCGATCTGGGACGCAGCCTATGCCAAGAAATTCCGGTTCCCGACCTTCCTCGGCGCCTTCAAATATTACACCTCCTACACGCTAAAAACCCGTGACGGGCAGCGCTTCTTGGAGCGCTATGAGGACCGCGTGGTGATGACCTCTCTGGCACTGGCGCGCGGGGATGAAGATCAGGCCATGGCCTTTATGGAGGAGATTCTGGAGGGCCGTTTCCAGCCGGCCACGCCGACCTTCCTGAACGCGGGCAAGGCCTCCCGTGGCGAGCTGATCTCCTGCTTTTTGCTGCGTCTGGAAGACAATATGGAAAGCATCGGCCGCGGCATCAACTCTGCGCTGCAGCTCTCCAAGCGTGGCGGCGGTGTGGCGCTTCTGCTCACCAACATCCGCGAGCACGGCGCGCCGATCAAAGGCATTGAAAACCAGTCTTCCGGCGTGATCCCGGTGATGAAGCTTCTGGAAGACAGCTTCTCTTATGCCAACCAGCTGGGCGCACGTCAGGGCGCAGGCGCGGTCTATCTGAACGCGCACCACCCAGACATCATGCGTTTTCTGGACACCAAGCGTGAAAACGCGGATGAGAAAATCCGCATCAAGACGCTTTCGCTGGGCGTGGTGATCCCCGACATCACCTTTGAGCTCGCCAAGAAAAACGCCGACATGTACCTGTTCTCTCCGCATGATGTGGAGAAGGTCTATGGCGTGCCTTTCTCTGAAATCTCGGTGACCGAGAAATACAATGAGATGGTCGAAGACAAGCGCATTCGCAAATCCAAAGTGAACGCGCGCGAATTCTTCCAGACCATCGCCGAAATCCAGTTTGAGAGCGGCTATCCCTATGTGATGTTTGAGGACACGGTGAACCGGATGAACCCGATTGAGGGCCGGATCAACATGTCCAACCTCTGCTCGGAGATCCTGCAGGTGAATGAGGCGTCCGAGTTCAACGAAGACCTCGGCTATGCCAAGATGGGCAGCGATATTTCCTGTAACCTCGGCTCGCTCAACATCGCCAAGACCATGGACGGCAAAGATCTGGGCCGCACCGTGGGCGCCGCGATCCGTGCGCTGACCGCCGTATCTGAGATGTCCGCGATCGACTCCGTGCCTTCGGTGCGCAAAGGCAATGATGACAGCCACGCCATCGGCCTTGGCCAGATGAACCTGCATGGCTTTCTTGCGCGTGAGCACATTCACTATGGCAGCCCGGAAGGCATTGAATTCACATCGGTTTACTTTGCCGCTGTGGCTTTCCACGCGCTGCGCACCTCCTGTGATCTGGCGCAGGAACGCAAGGCGTCCTTCAAGGGGTTTGAGCGTTCTGACTATGCCTCCGGTGTGTTCTTTGACAAATACACCGAGCAGGACTGGCTGCCGGAAAGCGATAAGGTGAAAGCGCTGTTTGACGGTGTGGATCTGCCCACCCGTGAGGATTGGGCCGCGCTGAAGGCTGACGTGATGAAACACGGGCTGTTCAACCGCAACCTTCAGGCGGTGCCGCCAACCGGCTCGATCTCCTACATCAACAACTCGACTTCCTCGATCCACCCGATTGTGTCCAAGATCGAGATCCGCAAAGAGGGCAAAATCGGCCGCGTCTACTATCCGGCCGCCTTCATGAACAACGAGAACCTCGAGTACTACCGCGACGCCTATGAAATCGGGCCCGAGGCGCTGATTGATACCTATGCGGCGGCCACCGAACATGTGGATCAGGGCCTGTCGTTGACCCTGTTCTTCCCGGCCGAAGCCACCACGCGCGACATCAACCGCGCGCAGATCTACGCCTGGAAAAAAGGCATCAAAACAATCTATTACGTGCGTCTGCGCCAGGAGGCCCTTGAGGGCACCGAGGTGCAGGGCTGCGTATCCTGCTCGCTGTAAGGGAAGCCTGACATGAAAGACATGATCGAAACCCGCATCCCACGTGCCATCAACTGGAACCGTCTGGAGGACGACAAGGACCTTGAGGTCTGGAACCGCCTGACAGTCAACTTCTGGCTGCCGGAGAAAGTGCCGCTCTCTAACGACATCCCAAGCTGGGGTACGCTGACGGAGCATGAAAAACAGCTCACCATCCGCGTGTTCACAGGCCTGACACTGCTGGATACCATCCAGAACTCCGTGGGCGCGCCAGCGCTGATGCCGGATGCGATCACCCCGCATGAAGAGGCGGTGCTGACCAATATCGCCTTCATGGAAGCGGTGCATGCGCGAAGTTATTCCTCCATCTTTTCAACCCTTTGCTCCACCAAAGAGATTGATGAAGCGTTCCGCTGGTCTGAGGAGAACCCGCATTTGCAAGCCAAGGCCAAAGCGATCCTCGATACCTATGCGCCGGGCAATGACCCGCTGAAGCGCAAGATTGCTTCGGTGTTCCTTGAGAGCTTCCTGTTCTATTCGGGCTTCTATCTGCCAATGTATTGGTCGAGCCGCGCCAAGCTGACCAACACCGCCGATCTGATCCGCCTGATCATCCGTGATGAAGCGGTGCATGGCTATTACATCGGCTACAAATTCCAGCGCGGCTATGAGCAGCTCGATGAGGCCGGACAGCAGGAGCTGAAGGATTATGCCTTTGGTCTGATGTTTGAGCTTTACGGGATTGAGAACCAATACACCGAAGAGCTCTATGACGAGCTGGGCCTCACTGAGGATGTGAAGGTCTTCCTGCATTACAACGCCAACAAAGCCCTGCAGAACCTCGGCTTTGAAGCGCTGTTCCCGCCGGAAGTGTCAGAGGTGAACCCCGCCATTCTGGCCGCCCTCAGCCCGGACAGCGAAAACCACGACTTCTTCTCCGGCTCGGGCTCTTCTTATGTGATCGGCAAAGCGGTCGCGACCGAAGACGAAGACTGGGATTTCTGATGTCCCGCGACACGCTGGCGCTTGTGAAGGAATGGCATGAGGCCTTTGATGTGCCCGTGGTGGACACACCTGCCATTCCCCACGCGCGCGCGGTGATGCGGCAGGACATTCTCGAAGAAGAGGTCGCCGAGCTGCGCGCCGCCATTGCGGCCGGGGATATGGTCGAGGTGCTCGATGCACTTTGTGACATTCAATATGTGTTGGATGGCACCTTTCTGGAATTCGGTCTGCACAGCCTGAAACCCGCCGCCGTGGAGGAGGTGCATGCCTCCAACATGTCCAAGTTGGGTGCCGACGGCCGCCCTGTGCTGCGCGCAGATGGCAAGGTGCTGAAAGGGCCGGATTTTCGGCGGCCTGATCTGGGGCGGGTTTTGAAAGACGGGTGAGGTTGGGTTTGGTTGGGCAGATAGTCGACCCTTGACCATAATAACCAAATAGACGCTTGAGTATCTTCCTTGAAATCTGAAATGCACGATTTCCACCAGCGCGCAGGCGGCGAAGCCGACCAGCCCCCGACCCTCCCCGTTTTGCCGGAGGCAAACCTCTGGTTTGACGGGAGGGGGCTTCACCCCCACCCAGGGTCGCGGGCTGGCCTATCTGACCTAATAAAGTCGTTGCCGATTTGTTGGGCGATGATCTAACTCCCGTTATGGATCCAGTCTATGCTGCATCAATGACCGGAAATTGCGTGAATAGCGTTCAGCTGGGAGCCCAAAATCTTATCGGGATGCAAACTACAGATTTGCACTGGTCTCCCTTCGCCCTCCCCACAAAAAAAGCCCGACATGTCTGCCGGGCCTTTCTTTGAGCCCGAGAGCGGGGGGCTCAGACCTCTACTGCCACTTTTCCAATCGGGTTGGAGCAGCAGGCGAGGATGTAGCCGGCTTCGATATCGTCGTCCGAAATGCCGCCGTTGTGGACCATATGCACCTCGCCTTCGGTCTTTTTGACCTTGCAGGTGCCACAGACGCCGAAAGTGCAGCCTGAGGGGATGTTGAGCCCGACCGAGCGCGCGGCGGCGAGTACGGTTTCGGTCTCGGCCACTTTTGCGGTGACGTCCGAGGTGGCGAAATGGATTTCCGCCTTGCTGTCCTCATCGGGCACCACATCATCCAGCGCGGGCTGTTCGGCTTCGGTTTCCACCGGCGCGCCAAAGCTCTCCTGATGGTAGTTGTCCATGTCAAAGCCCAGACCGGCCAGCGCTTCGCGCACCGCGGTCATGAAGGGCTCCGGCCCGCAGCAGTAGACCTCGCGGTCAAGATAATCCGGCGCCATCAGGCCCAGCATCAGCTGGTTGAACTGCCCCTGATAGCCCGTCCATGGGCGGTAGGGATCGGGCTCTTCGACCACAAATTTGAGATCCAGTCCGGGGGTGCGGCTGGCCATCTGTTCGAGACGCTGGCGGAAGATGATTTCCGAGGGGCGTTTGGCGCAGTTGATGAAAACGGCGTCCAGTTCCTGACCTTCGTCCCACATGCAGGTGGTCATCGACATCATGGGGGTGACGCCGGAACCTGCCGAGATGAAGAGAAATTTCTTCGCCGTGCTGCCCGCATTGGTGAAGAGGCCTGCTGGTCCCAGGGCTCTCAGGCGCATGCCGGGGCGCAGGTTGTCGAGCATCCAGCGGGTGCCGATGCTGTCAGGCTGCGCCTTTGCGGTGATGGTGATCGAGCGCGGGCGTGAGGGCGAGGAGGAGATCGTGTAGGTGCGGTGCACCACGCCTCCCGGCTGGCCCGGTGCGGGGATTTCCAAGGTCAGGAACTGCCCCGGATCATAGGCGAAGAGGGCGCCCGATGGGGCGCGGAAGGTGAAGCTCGCAGTGTTGGGCATTTCCGGCACGATGGAGACACATTCCAGCATCTCGTTGTCCTGCCAAACAGTTGCGGTGGTCTGAAGATCTTTCATCACATCACTCCGCGGCAAGGGTGTTTGGGGTCAGGTGGCTGGCCAGTTTGGCGCAGTACCATTCAACAAACTGCAGCACGCCGGATTCCTGCGTGGGAGAGTAGGGGCCGGGCACATAGGCTGGGCTGTTGATGCCCTGCTGGTTGTCCTCGACCACGCGGCGGTCTTCATCGTTGGTGGCCATCCAAACTTCGGTCAGGCGCTTGAGATCATAATCCCGGCCTTCCACCGCGTCTTTGTGTACCAGCCATTTGGTGGTCACTTCGGTCTCTGTGGGGCTGATCGGGGTGACGCGGAAGACGATGGAATGGTCCGCGAGGAAGTGGTTCCAGGTTGTCGGGTAGTGGAACTGCAGCAAGGCACCAGCATCGGAAAACGGCACGCGGCCCAGCCATGGACGCACGGCGGTTTTGCCATCCATCGTATAGCTTTCCGCGCCTTCTTTGAGCGGCATGCGCGCCACGCGGTATTGGCCCTCTTCGCTGAGGTGGAAGTTGGAGGGCAGGCCAGCGGCTTCGCAGCGGTCAAAATGGGCTTGCAGGTGGTCAGGTGTTTCGCCGCCTTCGCCAATGCCGGTCACGCTGGGATCATCGGGGTAGGTGCGGCACAGGGCCGGGTGGTTGCCGCCACAGTGGTAACATTCGCGGTTGTTTTCCCAGACCAGCTTCCAGTTGCCGTTTTCGACAATGGAGCTTTCGAACGCCACTTTGGCATTGCCCAGATCATGGGCCTCCAGATAGGGGCGCACGGTTTCGGCGAAGGGCGCGAAATCAGGGGCTTCGTCTGCCAGACAGATGTAGACGAGACCGGCGAGTTCCTGACAATGTACGGTTTTCAGGCCATGTTGCTTGGGGTCAAAATCCGGCCCCATGTCACGCGCCCAAAGGAGCGAGCCGTCCAGCTCGTAGGTCCACTGGTGGTAGGGGCAGACCAGCTTGGGCGCATGGCCCTTGGCGGCTTTGCAGATCACCGAGCCGCGATGGCGGCAGGTGTTGTGAAAGGCGCGGATCTGATTGTCGGCACCGCGCACAATGATGACGCGGTAAGCCCCGACATTGTAGGTGACGTAGCTGCCTGCTTTCTCCAATTCGCAGGACGGAATGGCAAACAGCCACTCGCGATAGTGGATGGCATCAAGGTCGGTCTGAAAGATCTCGGGATCTGTATAGAAGGCTTGCTCTAGAGCATGACCCGGATTTCGACGCGCCAATAGGGTGTGAATGTTATTCAAATCTGGCTCTCCTGCCGCACCCCGCGGCCTTGCTTGGGGCAGATGGCACAGAGGCTTGCGCAGGCGGGATGAGGATCGCGCCCTGACAGAAGCCTCCACCGCCACCCGCGGTTTGACGTTTGCAAGGCTGGTTTCCGGACTTCGAAGCGGCTTTCACCTGGTTTTGGCACCTTCCCGGGATCCTCCTCCCAGTGGTCGTTTGCCTAACCTCACCTTCGTTACCGTTGCGGGGGCAGTGCCGGTATTTCACCGGCTTCCCAATTCTCCATTGCCGGACAAACCGGCAACAGCACCTCACGCCCGCAAGATATTTTGAAGTCGGATTGCCTCTAAAATTTTTGCGACCTTTCCGGTTGCAAAACAGACATTGGTTCGATCAGGGGTGAATTTTCGAAAGAAGCCGTGGGATTTTCTGAAAAAATGATGCGCAGGATGGGCGGGTTTCGGCCAAAAGATGCGCATCTGGGCCTTTGCGGGGCGTAGGGGCTTTAGAATGTGAAGCCGAGCAGGCCGAGGCTGAAGATCAGGATCATCAGGCCGGTCAACATCTGCAGCGCAGGCAGCATGGTGGCCACGCCGTGCAGGGAGCCCGATGACATCACAGCCAAGCGCCGGGCGGCAGTGCTTGAGACCGCCACAAGACTTGTCAGGGCGGCGGTGCCCAGCCCCATAACCACAACGGCCAAAGCGCCGGCGGTTTTGATGTCCATTTGCCACGCGATGACCAGCAGGAAAACGGCGCCCGTGCAGGGCCGGATGGCAATGCTGAGGATCAGCGCGATGGCCTCTCTGAAAGATGTGAGGCGGGCGGCTTCCTCAGCCGTGGGGCCATGGGTGTGACCGCAGCCGCAGTCATCATGAGCGTGGTCATGGGAGTGTTCATGGTGGTGGCTATGCTTGGCTGTGCTTTTGGGAAGGGCGCGCGCACCCCGCCAGATGATCGCGAGTCCCACACAGGAAATGGCGAGATAGCTGGCCGGGGCCAGAATGTCCTCGGTCCACCCCGTCATCTGTTGCGCGCTGGCCTGCACAATGGAGAAGCCGCCATAGACCAGGATGATCGCCCAAAGCGCTTGTGCGAGGCTGGAGGCCACGGCGAGTGACAGCAGGCGCGTGGCGGAGACTTCGGTACCGAGCCCCACACCGCCAACGAGATATTTGCCGTGCCCCGGCCCCAGCGCATGCACAAAGCCATAAGCCGCGGTCGCGCTGAGAAGCGCAAAATAAGCGCCCGGCTCGCCCATTTTCAAAGCACGGACTGTTCCGGCCATCTGGTTTTGAAATCCACGCTGCGCCTCAACCGCCCAAGCGGTGACCGATGAGAAGTCCACCAGCCAGAAGACCGCAAGCGCCAGAGCTGCGATCACGCAGAAAGACAGTATCACGCGCATATGAGGATGATCCTATCGGCAAATTCCTTGCCTACATTGGGGATGCTTGGGGTCTCTTCCCGGCTGAGCAGCGCCAATGAGGCTTGCAGGCTGTTGTTCTTTAGCGCGGGGTTGAAGGGGATCACCTCTGCGCGGCACCCTTCTGCGGGGCCCAAAAGTTCGGGTGTGTCGGTGATGGAGAATGCAAAGAAATATGTGGACTCATAAAAAGCGACCTCTGCCGGGGAAGCGCCCAGCGGGAGCGCCGTTTTGAGGTCGCGTGTGAAGGTGAGCTGCAAGCGCCCGTCAATTAGCTGTGCATCGAGATCTTTGGGCCAATCGAGAGAAACACGTTCGCCATGCACTGACAAATGGGCGGAGCCGTTGAAATCCAGAGGCCAATTGCTTCTGATGCGGATGAGTTCTTGTCGGTCCGCTTCATCCAAAGAGCCTTCGGCGTTGAGAGACATGTCGTAGGAGGACAGTATGTAGAGCGTCTCAAAGGCATCGTAGAGCCAGGTGACGTTGAGGGCAGTCAGGCGGTTTTCCGCGTCAAACACGAAATCCACGCCGCCGTCGACAAAGACATGCGGATGCGCCTTGGCTTGCGGGCTGAACCCGAAGAGCAGGCAGCAGAGTGCCGTGACCAGAACATTGTGTCGAAGCGCAGTGAAGGCGCGTCGCGAAGGAAGATGTCTCAAGACGGTATCGCCTCAGTCCTTGTGGGTGCATGTGATGAGAGGTCTCTGGACCTCTTGTCGCCTAATATCTCTCAGGTTGCGACGTGATCAAAGCCTTCTTAGGGGCAAGCGTGATCAAATTTCCTTTTCCAGATCAAAGACCGGGTCCAAGACCAGCACAGAGCGTGTTTCTCCGGTGCCTTCGATGGGAGGCGAACGGTGGAGCAAACCGGATTGCGGGGTTTCCGGCCAGAGCGTGCCGCGCATGACGATGGGCGCGCCGGTGGGAACTGTGAACACCCGGTTTGGCTCTTCGCCGTTGGGAGAGATCCCATATTGCGTTCCGGTGCCGCGATAGGTGCAGACGAGGCGGGCCGTCACTGCATCTATGTGGAAACGACGGCAGGCGTTGGTGGTGATGATGTCAAAGCGTAACCGCAGATACGGGGCGTTCAGGATATTGGCAAAGACCATCGCCGTCTCTGAAGCGTCCTCGATCAGAAGCGCGCGTTCCGGACAGTCGGGCGTTCCTGAAAGGGCACAGACCTGCAACAACGTGTCTTTCACCCGATCCGGCCGCAGGACCACCCGCGTTTTTGGCAGGTGATCAGGGGAAAGTGATCGCATCCATGTTGTCAGCTCCGGCGCCATTTGCCGCCGCCAGAGCACGGCGGCGCAGCCGGGATGGTGAATGGCAGAGAGGGCCGCCAGGTTTGGGGCTAAGCCAACACCAATCGCCGCGTCTTTCACCACTTCGCGTGAGACACTCATGCCACCTCCTCAACGCGGCGCCAGCCGGGGAAGGGATCCGGCATGTCCAGTGGGAGCGCCTCTGGTCCGGCTGCGATCACGGGCAGCAAGCAGCCATCAAGCTTGGCCTTAAGCGCAGGCCAGTCGATGTTTGCACCAATGAACACCAGTTCCTGACGGCGATCACCCCATGGTTCCACCCAATGCTGTTCTAAATACGCTTGCGCGGACGCATGTTCGGGCCAGCGCTCTTTGGGCACGGTGGCCCACCAGGTGCCCATGGGTTTCACGCTGGACAGCGCGCCTGCCAGCGAGAATTCCGCAACCCATTCCGGACGGGTGGCAATCCAGAAGTGGCCTTTGGCGCGGATCACACCCGGCATTTCGCCATTGAGAACCGCGAGAATTTTCTCCGGAATGAAAGGTTGGCGGGCGCGGTACACATAGCTTGTGACGCCGTATTCTTCGGTTTCGGGCACGTGATCGGCAAAACCGTAAAGCTCTTTGGCCCACATGGGATGTTCGTGTGCTTTGTCAAAATCAAACAGGCCGGTATCGAGAATTTTCTCTGCGGCCACGTCGGAGTGGTTGGTCTCAAGGATTTCGGCATCCGCATTGAGGCTACGGATGATTTTGCGGGCGGCATCGACCTGTTCAGGCGTCGCATCGGCCACTTTGTTCAGGATCACCACATCAGCAAATTCCATCTGATCGGTCAGCAGGTGCACCAATGTGCGCTCATCTTCCTCGCCCATGACCTCGCCGCGATCGCGTAGAAAGTCGTGGCTGGAGAAGTCTTTAAGCAGGTTGACCGCGTCCACAACGGTGACCATCGTGTCCAGCCGGGCAACGTCAGAGAGGCTTTCGCCGTATTCATCGCGAAAATCAAAGGTTGCGGCGACCGGGAGTGGTTCGGCAATGCCGGTGGACTCGATCAGCAGGTAGTCAAAGCGGCCTTCAGCAGCGAGGCGGCGCACCTCGTCGAGCAGATCATCACGTAGGGTGCAGCAGATGCAGCCGTTGGACATTTCAACCAGCGTTTCCTCGGTACGGCTAAGTTCGGTGTCGGCGCGCACGAGATCGGCGTCGATGTTCACCTCGGACATGTCGTTGACAATGACAGCCACGCGACGCCCCTCGCGATTGTTCAGAACGCGGTTGAGCAGGGTTGTCTTGCCGGCGCCCAGAAATCCGGAGAGGACGGTGACGGGAAGGCGTGTGTCGCGCATGAAGGGACCTCATCTGTGTTGGTGCCAGAGCTGGCGGGTGGTGACGGTTGGTTGGCCAAAAAGGGGAGGGCAATTTCAGGAAGGCATGTGAGGCGAGGCGGTTTGGACATACCGGGGCCGACGCAGGCATTTAGGGGGTCTGTATGTGCTCCGAATTTGCTGACTCTCCAGATCGCGGAGATGTAACGTTATACTATAACATTGCGCAAGGAGCTTTTTTGACCTGGCGCGATTCTCGCGGTGACTGCGCCAGCACGCCCCGCATCAAACAAACGATGGGGCTAAGAGTTTGGTTTTTCAATTGAATTGACAGCGGGAGAGGTTCTTGCACCTCCCGGTCTCGGTGTCTTTGACACCAAGCTTGAGCGGAGGATTGCCACTTTGCATCAGTCGCATACAGGCGACAGCAGGGTAGGTGGCCCCTTTCGGGAGGGGCCGCCCGATGAATTTGGTAGATGCGCCTTAGGCTGCGTTTGCCACCGACTGTTCTGAAGCGTTTGAGAGTGCGTCAGTTTGAAAAAAGCGCACCAATTGTTCCAAGTTGCTCACATCTGAGGCGACCATTTGAATCGCGGCGGTCGCTTCTTCGACCATGGCGGCGTTCTTTTGGGTCATGTTGTCCAGCTGGGACATACCGACGTTGATTTCATCAAGCCCGACGGACTGCTCTGACGCGCCTTCTGCGATGCCTGAAATCAATTGCGTGATCTCGTTGACGCGGGTCGAGATGCCGTTGATTGCTTCGCCCGCCTGGCTGACGAGGTCGACGCCATTTTCGATCTGATGCGCGCTGTCTTTGATGCGGGCATTGATCTGCAATGCGGCGTTGGCAGATTTGAGCGCCAAGGCACGCACTTCGGATGCCACAACCGCAAAGCCTCTGCCTGCCTCACCGGCACGGGCTGCTTCTACGCCCGCGTTAAGAGCCAAGAGGTTGGTCTGGAACGCAATGTCATCAATCACACCGATGATCTGAGAGATCTCATCAGAGGTGTGCTGCAGGTTGGTCATGGCCTCAACCGCATCATGGACCACTTTGCTGCTTTCCTGGGCCTGTTGTTGCGCACCGAGTGTGTTTTCCTCGACGCTGCGGGCATTGTCGGCCGTGGTGCGGACGGTTTCTGTCATCGTGGCGAGCGCGGCGGCGGTCTCTTCCAAGGTCACAGCCTGGCTTTCGGTTCGATGGGCGAGGCCTGTGGAGGCCTGATTGATTTCAGACGCGCCGTTGGAGATGGAAATCGTGGAGTCGACAACCTGACGCACGGTTTCTGATAGCCGCTCAATGGCGTTGTTAAAGTCATGTCCGAGCTGCTGATAGCCTTCGGGAAGCTCGTGCGCGATGCGCGCAGAAAGGTCGCCTTGTGACAGTTGGGACAGTCCGGACCCGATGGCGTCCACTGCGGACTTTTGTTCGGCAAAGCGCTGCTCTGCCTCTTCTTGTTGAAGTTGCTGCTGCTGCTCAATGCGCGTGCCAAAAGCGGAGACCGCATTCAGAATGTCGCCAATTTCATCGTTGCGTGTGGCTGTATCCGCGCTCTGTTCTGCGCTCTCTTGCTGTCCGGCCTGCTCAATGCGTGCAGGGACGGCGCGAATGGGGCGAATGATCCCGAAATGAACTGACACCAGGGCGGCTGTGGCAGCGACAAAGGCTGTTATTGCCAAGGCGATGTAGGACAGGGTTTCCCGCTGTTTCTGATCCGCCTTGGCCGCTGCGATTTGCGCCTCGGTCACCTCGGATTGCACCAGCATCAAACGGTCAGACAGGGCTGAGAACTGGATGCTGGCCTCATCGAGGCTGCGGCGCAGCGCTTTGGTTTTTAAAAGCTCTTCGAACCGAAAGTTGTTGCGAGCGGCTTGAAAATCTCCAGCGCTGGCCAGCCGGAGGGTGCGGCTGTTTGAAACGGTATAGAGCGATGCAAGGCGATCAATTTGCCCTGCGGCTCTGGTCAGATAGAGGATGTGCTTTTCCAACTGTTCGGTTGGCAAGCCCGTGCGTTCGATGGCGGAGGCAAAACCGATGATGCCTTTCAGATAGGCCCGAATTGATTTTTGCAGGTCCGCGCGTTTTGCGGCCTCGTCTTCAGGGGCGAAGCGATCAGCCGTCAGGTTGGCGCGGCGGGTGTTTTCCATCTGAACCATGGCGCGGTTGATGTTCAGCAGAGCGTTGGTGACGTTGTTGCTGTTTTGCGTGAGCAAGCGATTGCTGTCTACGATGAGGGATTTTTGTGACAGGAGGCCTGAGGATTGCACATGGGCGTTCCAGATTGAAATCACCACGATGGCGGACAAGAGGATCATCGGCCCGATGACCCAGGCTAGAATCCGTGTGGCCAGCCGCATCTGGAACTTTCCGGTGAAGGGGCGTTTTCCGGAGGTTACATTCGAAATTTTCATATTTCTGGTCTCCTCGGAACGCTTAGGTGGATGGCTTGGTGAGCGCGGCCAAGATCAGCTGTGCATGTTTGATTTCGCGGTACACATCAGACGGGGTTTTGCCGCCCTCATAAGGGGCGAAGACCACATGGGGGGCTGCGTTTGTGGCGTTCATCAGCGCCATGGTGTCAGCATAGGCGCGCGAAAGCACCACGATCACGTCATCGGGCGAGATCGGACCGGATTTGGCTGCAGGCACGGTGACTTTGCCCGGCACGGCAAAAGCCGGATCGTTTTCGGAGAGAGACTGCAGGTCTTGAAGAAGTGACAAACCCGCATGGTAGGCTTCCGAGGGGGTGCGTCCGGATTCGGCTGCGAGATCGGATTCGTTGATGGACAGCCCTTGTTTTGCCAGAACGGCGCTTAGGGACTGGCGGATGCTCACGGCCACGCGAAAAACGTCGTTTGGCACAGTGGCAGGCACGCCAAGTGCTTTGAGCTCACCAGATACTCTGAGCAGGCTGCCGTAAACATCTTTGGGTTTCTTGCCGCTTTGGAGATCGACGGAGATGGTGCTCTCCTCAAGTCCGTAAGTCGGGCGGAGATCTTGTGCCTCAATCAGCAGCTGGTCGACGAACTCTTTGACCTCTGCCGGAGTCACTTTGTGGACTTTGACCTGATTGAGACCGTGGGTTTCTAGCCCATTCATAAAGCGGAGCAGCTGAACTTTGCGCCACTGGTCGCGCGCCAAAAACAGCACGTGTCTTGGCATCGCGTCATCATCTGGTGTCGCCGCGGTCGCGCTCTTGGTGAAGTTTTCCTGATTCAGGACCTGAAGTTCTTGTACCAGTGCTTCGGTCACTTGGTAGACGTGATCAGGTTTGACCCCCGACGCTGTTGATGGCTGTGCAATGGCAATCAAGCCGGAAAATGCAATGCTGAATGAGAGAGTGATCTTGGTGATGCTCATTGTGAGGCTCCATCGGTCAGTGTCGCGCGTTTGGTGTCCTAACGTCATCTGGAGAAGAAAGAGTTAAACTGGCTGCCGGGGCTGCAAATTGAATTTGTGGCTGGGAGCCGGAGACTAAAGTGGAGTAAAATAACGGTAAAACCGAAAATTGTGTGAAAAGGACAAAGGCATTTTGCCCAGGTCTACGGCGGTGAGCAGTTGTCTCGTGGTTTGAACGTCACGTCACCAAATCGCTTCGGACCACGCCTCACTGTGCCAGATGGAGTTGACTCAATGACGCGCATCGTGGATTGCTGCACGTGATGGTATCTGGTGCATCAGCGCCGGATAAAAGGGAATACGGTGCGGCGATATATGCGCCAAGTCCGTGACTGCCCCCGCAACTGTAGGCGGTGAGCAACCCCAAATGCCACTGGGCCAGAGCCCGGGAAGGTGGGGAAGCCAAGCACCGCGAGTCAGGAGACCTGCCATCATCAAACGTAACTCAACCCGGGCGGGGTGTCCCGGAAGGAGGCCAAGATGGCTCTTTTGGCTTATGCCGCAGACATGACTGGTTCCCTGTTCGCCCCGCGCTTTCGCGGAGGGCGAAATGAACCGAACACCCACTCATCGCATCACAGTCTGTACGTCCTGTCGCCACAAGGGCGAAACCTGCAAGCCGGGCTATGAGCTGATTGCGAAGCTCCGGACGGCCATTGCCGCAGCCGGGGACAGCATCGCCGAGGACTTCGAGATCACAGGCACGGCCCGCGTGGCCGCTTGTGACCGCCCGTGCACGGTGGCCTATCACGCAACACGCAGTGCGTCCTATCTCTTTGGCGACATCACACCCGATGAGGACATTGACGCGCTGATGGATTTTGCCCGGCAGCATGATGCGCTGGATGACGGTTGGGGCGGTCCTGTGGAGGTGCCAGATATGCTGTGCGCGTCCAGCCTCTCGCGTGTTCCGGCGACGATTATGGCGATCGAGGATTGCATGGAGCGTGTGTCATGACCGCGGTGGCGCTGGAAGTGCGCAATGTGAGCTGGGCACCGCGCAAGCGCGACCCGTTGCTGCTGGAAGACACAAGCTTCACCCTCAAGGAGGGCGAGGTGATGGGGCTTGTTGGCCCAAACGGTGCTGGCAAAACCACGCTGTTGCGCATGATCTACGGCTACAATCGCCCCTTGTCAGGCGACATTCTGCTTGGTGGTGATTCACTGCGCCAAATGGCACCGCGTGCCGTGGCCCGCAAGGTTGCCGCCGTTTTGCAGGAGCAACCGTCAGATTTTGCGCTGACGGTCCGGGAAGTGGTGGCGCTTGGGCGCGTGCCGCATCGGCTTGGCCTGTCCACGCCGGGCAAGCGTGATGCAGATGTGATTGACGGGGCGCTGGCGCGTCTTCAGCTGCAGCATCTGACCGACCGGAGCCTTTCCACGCTTTCGGGGGGCGAACGCCAGCGGGTGATGGTTGCGCGTGCGCTTGCGCAAGAGCCGCAGTTGCTTGTGCTGGATGAGCCGACCAATCACTTGGACATCCGCCATCAGCTTGAGGTGCTGCAGCTGATCCGAGATCTGGATCTGACCATCGTCACCTCGCTGCATGATCTCAATCTGGCGGCGGATGTTTGTGACCGCATCCTTGTCTTGAAAGATGGCCGCCCACAGGGGTTTGGCGCTCCGGTGGATGTGCTGAATGACGCGCTTGTCTCCGACACGTTTCAGGTTCAGGCGCAACGCGAACAGCTCAGCCTGAGCCAGAAACCCCACCTCACTTTCCGACTTCAATAAAAACAAAGCTCAACAAAGGACCCATTATGAAAAAGAGCACTCTCACCCTCGGGCTGATCCTTGCAGCCCAAACCGCTGCGGCGGAAACCACTGTGCAAAGCTGTAACCGCACCGTCACTTTTGATGCCCCGCCAAAGGCCGCGATCTCCAACGATGTGAACCTCACCGAAATGATGCTGGTACTTGGCCTTGCAGATCGCATGGTCGGCTACACCGGTATTTCGGGCTGGAAGACGCTGGATGAAGAGATGCGCGCTGGCGTGGAGGAGCTTCCAGAGCTTTCCGCAAAGTACCCGTCAAAAGAAGTGCTGGTTGGCGCGGATGCTGATTTCTTCTTTGCGGGTTGGAACTATGGCATGAAGGTTGGCGGCGATGTGACCCCCGAAACTCTCGCGCCGTTTGGCATTGACGTCTACGAGCTGACCGAAAGCTGTATCCATATCGGCGAGAAAGCCAAGGTCAGCATGGACGATATGTATAATGACCTGCTCAACCTCGGCAAAATTTTTGACGTTGAAGCGAAGGCCGAAGCGCTTGTGGATGGTTATAAGGCGGAGCTGGCCGCGTTTACCGACGGTCTGGAAACCGCAGACGATCCGCTGCGCGTCTTTGTGTATGACAGCGGCGAAGACACACCGTTCACCGCAGGGCTTTATGCCATGCCGACCGCGATGATCGAGGCCGCTGGCGGCATCAACATCATGGACGACTTTGAGAAAAGCTGGGGCACGGTCACTTGGGAAGCGGTTGTCGAGCGCAACCCTGAAGTGGTTGTGATTGTGAACTACGGTAAGGTCACCGCAGAAGAAAAACGCGCGTTCATGATGAACAACCCAGCCTTTGCCGAACTGGACGCGGTGAAGAACGACCGTTTTGTTGTGCTGGAATATGTCGAGGCGACTCCTGGTCCGCGCAACATCAAAGCCGTGAAGAAGCTGGCCGAAGGCTTCTGGGGCTCTGAAGGTGTGGCAAGCCACTAAATGAACAAGGACCACTTCCGACAAAACCTCTCTTTCTGGATGGCTCTTTTTGGCAGCTTTGCCGCGTTGGGAGTGTCCTTGTCTTTTGCGATTTCGATGGGCGCTATTGCGGTGCCCATCGACACGGTTTGGGGCGTGTTCCTGGATAAGCTGGGTGTCTGGTCCGGCGATCCGACCTGGTCAAAGGGGCGTGCCGCGATCGTTTGGGAAATCCGGTTTCCGCGCGCGCTATTGGCTGTCATGGTTGGGGCCGGGCTGGCTGTTGTGGGGGCCACGTTGCAGGCGGTGACCCGCAATCCGCTGGCCGATCCGCATCTGTTGGGTATTTCATCCGGCGGGGCGTTTGGGGCCATTTTGGCTTTGCTGCACACAGGCCTGTTCCTCGGCCTTCTGACCGTGCCGCTTATGGCTTTTCTGGGGGCCTTGATTGCGACGCTCTGCGTTTTGGTGGTGTCAAAATGGGCGGGTGCGATGAGCGCAGACCGGCTGGTTTTGACAGGGGTGGCCATTTCCTTTGTTGTGATGGCTTGCGCCAACATATTGATTTTTCTTGGTGATCCCAAGGCGACCCATACGGTTGTCTTCTGGATGCTTGGAGGTTTGGGGCTGGCGCAGTGGTCGCATCTGATCTATCCGCTGGCCATTTTGCTGCCCTGTAGTCTGTGGCTCTGGCTGCAGGCACCGCAGCTCAATGCGATGACCATTGGCGATGAGACAGCGAGCTCTCTCGGCATTCCGGTGGCCCGATTTCGCCTGACTGTCTTTGTGGTGGGGGCGCTGATCACCGGCGTGATGGTCGCCTTTTCCGGTATGATCGGATTTGTGGGTCTGATGGTGCCCCACATCGTGCGGCTGATTGTTGGTGGCAATTACATCCGGTTGGTGCCGCTGTCGGCGATTTTTGGCGGGATTTTCCTGCTCTGGGCCGATATTGTCGCCCGCACTGTGATGGCGCCTGAAGATATTCCGGTTGGGATCGTGACGGGGCTGATTGGCGGGGTCGCGTTTGTGTTGCTGCTGAAGCGGTGACTAGGCGCGGACTACACAGCCGACACGATGGCTTCTGACAGTGCTTCCCATTGTTTGCGCCCAATCGCTTCGCGTGATGCCAAAAGCCAGTAGGTCTCACGGTGCTCCATGACATCATTGCCCAGTTGCTGAAGCGCGCCTGAGCGCAAGTCTTCTGCGCACAGCGGGAGGGAGCCAAGTGCAACGCCATGACCCGCTTTGGCAGCGGCGATGGCGCCATGCAGAGTGTCGATCCGGATCTGCGGGATGGGCGTTGAGGGAATGCCAAACCGTGCGGCAAACACATCCCAATCCGGCCGTGGTCCGGTGCAGGCGATGCGGGGCAGGTGGTGCCAGTCTGTTGAGGCAAGGTCCGGCGCGCAGACCGGAGCGAGCGCTTCTCTGAACAGCGGAAGCTTGTAGTGATGGGGCCAGTCCCCTGCGCCATACCGGATTTGAAGGGAGCTGTCGGGCGTTGAGGTTTGCCCTGTTAAAACGAAGGACTGGAGTGAAACCTGAGCGCCTGTTGCCCAGGTCATCTGGGCCAGTCGTGGCGCAAGCCACATGGAAATCACAGATTGGCTTGCCAGAATTGTCAGACGGGAGCGGCCTCTGGAAAACAACATCTCAGAACTGTCGCTGAGCGTTCGAAAGGCGGATTGCACATGGGGCAGCCAGGTTTCGCCCTCCACGGTCAGCGTGATTGTGCGGCTTTGACGCAAGAAGAGTTGCGCGCCGAGGAGTTTTTCGAGTTGAGAAATACGCTGGCTGATTGCGGGTTGCGTGAGGCCTGTCTCTTCTGCGGCGGCGGTAAAGCTGCCGAGGCGTGCGGCCGCTTCGAAAGCGCGTACCCATTCGAGGGGCGGTAGGGATGGGGTTGGCTTATTCATAAGCTATTTCGATGCTCAGTCGGGTTATTTCAAATTTGAGTTTATGCAGATTCCCAGGAGAATGTAAGGCGACCGTTCGTGCTGTTAGCCAAAAGGACACCGCCGATGCACACGACTTTGAGCCAAGATGGCGCCGTTTTAACCCTTCATTTTGAGGATCAGTCGCTCCGTTTCCACGCGATCTGGCTGCGAGACAATGCGCAGGACTCAGAGACGCGCGCCGTTGGCAATGGCCAGCGTCTGATTGCGTTGCGCGACATTCCGAAGGAGACGCATATCATCGCCGCTTCGGTTGCGGGGGAGGGCGTAAACGTGACCTTTGCACCGGAAGGTAAGCAGGTTGTCTTTAGCGCAGAGTGGCTGAAGGCGCATGCGTATGATCGGCCTCAGAACGCGGTCCGTGGGTGGCTGCCGGAGGAGATTTCTCCATGGGACGCGAAGCTTCAGGCAAGTGTGCCAACCGGTGCATTTCCGAGGCTTGTGGAAGGGGGCACGCCATTTGCCACTTGGATCGACCAAGTTGCCCGTTTCGGTTTTGGCAAGATCGAAGGTGGCCCGGTGAAAGAAGGCGCGCTGTTTGATGTGGTCGACCTTTTTGGCCATGTGCGCGAGACCAATTATGGCGAGCATTTTGAGGTGCGCACCGAAGTGAACCCGACCAATCTGGCGTTTACTGGCCTCGGGTTGCAGGCGCATACCGACAACCCGTACCGCGACCCCGTGCCCACAATTCAGGTGCTTTATTGTCTGGAAAGCTCCGCTGCCGGAGGCGAGAATATGGTGGTTGATGGGTTCGCCTGCGCGCGCCGCTTGCAGGCGGAGAACCCGGCCTATTTCGATGTGCTTGCCGATCATTGCGCGCGGTTTGAATATGCGGGCGAAGATGGTGTTTGTCTGACCTCGCGCCGCCCCTTGATCGAGCTCGCGCCAGATGGTGAGCTCATTGGGGTGCGTTTTAACAATCGCTCGCTTGCGGCTGTTACGGATGTGCCGTTTGAAAAAATGGACCTGTGGTATGCGGCCTATCGCCGGCTGGGGGAGATCATTGATGACCCTGCGATGGAGGTTGTGTTCCGCCTCGATCCCGGGGAAGCCTTTGTGGTGGACAACACCCGTGTTTTGCATGCGCGTAAGGCGTATTCGGGTGCTGGAAAGCGTTGGTTGCAGGGGTGTTACGCTGACAAAGATGGGCTGCGTTCCACACGTGATGCGTTGCGTCGCAAGGCTCTGGAGGCGGCGGAATGAACACTCCGGCGGAAGATTTGACTGCTGACACCATCGTCGCATTTCTGGCGTCGATTTTTGAGCGCCGGGGATCGGAAGAGTATCTGGGTGAGCCTGTGACGATGGGCGAGCACATGCTTCAAGGCGCGACGATTGCAGAGCGGAATGGGCAACCTGATGAGATTGTTGTGGGGGCTTTGCTGCATGACATCGGCCACTTCACGTCCGAGTTCGGGATGTTCACGATGGATGACACAGAAGACCGGCATCATGAGGATGCCGGTGCGGAGGTGCTCGAGCGGTTCTTTCCGAGTGTGGTGACGGATTGTTGCCGCTATCACGTTGCCGCCAAACGCTATCTCTGTGCCACCAAGCCGAGCTATTTTGACCGGTTGTCTGAGGCGTCAGTGCATTCGCTCAATTTGCAAGGCGGGCCGATGAGTACCCAAGAAGTGGTTGAGTTTGAAAAGAACCCAAACCTGAAAGAGATCATCGCGGTCAGGTACCTGGACGAAGCTGGAAAGATCGCCGGAATGGAGACGCCTGATTTCTGGCACTTTGCCCCAAAGGTGCAACGCTTGGTGGATGCGCATCTTGCGCAAGATAACGGCTAGCTTTGGAGCGCTGTTTGGTGGGCCGCTAGGTCGCGAGCGCCTTGCGCCCACCATTCATCACATGTTTCAGGCGTAAGGCGCGCAGCAAGGCCGATGCCTATGAGTTCTGTTTGCGGCGGTTGCGCGATCTCGTGAACCTCGACAGATGAACCGACCACCTGAACCAAGAAGCCGGTGCCGTCTGGGCCGCGCATGTGCCCTTTGAGACGGTAGAGCGGCTCTGGCCGTGAGTTCAGCAGTGCAGTTAGCTCAGTTTGACCAAGGGAACGATCTCCGGAGTAGGACCATTTCGCATAAGCGGGGTGGGAGGATTGAAGGATCTGGGTTGGATCCTGCCCCGTCATCAGAAGTTGTTCGATGCCAAGCTGATCAACGGGCAGGATCGTTGCATCTTGATTGAGCTCTGACAGATTTTGGCGCAGGTCCTCTTTTAAGGGCGCTTTGCTGACAGCAATCACCTGCGCACAGGCAATTTGGTCTTTGAACTGCGCTGCGACCAAGGGATCACGGCTCAAAGCGTCGAATTGAAGGCCGTCCACCACGGTGACGATCCCGGAGTACAACAGCTCCGGTTCGGCTTGAGCCACATTTGCGATGCGGGCCGGGTCGGCGATGCCGCTGGCTTCGATGATGATGTGATCCGGGCGGGGTTTGCGATCCAGAACGTCTCCGATCGCAAGAAACAGGTCGGCTCCCATCGTGCAGCACACGCAGCCATTTGACAGCTCCAGAGTGTCTTGGCTGGCGGAGATCAACAGGCTTGCATCAATGTTGATTGATCCGAAGTCGTTCACAAGAACCATGATCCGCAACCCGTGGTTGGCGCTGAGAATCTGATTGATCAGGGTGGTTTTTCCTGCCCCGAGGTAGCCACCGATCACGGTCAGGGGGAGTGGGGTCATAGCTGATGCACCTCGCCGCCCAGAACGGTGCCCAGCACCGGCACGTCTTTTAAGTCCTCTGGTGTAACGCTCAGAGGGTCTTCGCCCAGTAGCACAAAGTCTGCCCGTTTTCCGGTTTCGATGGAGCCGATCTCGGTGTCCATTTTGAGTGTCTGCGCGGCCCCTAAGGTGATGGCGTAAAGTGCTTCTTCCACCGTGATGCATTGCGCCGGACCGAGGGTTTGCCCGCTCATCGTGCGGCGGTTGACGGCACACCAGGCGGTGAACAGCGGCCCCATTGGTGTCACCGGTGCGTCGGAGTGAATTGCGGTGATCACACCCATATCAAGGCAATCGCGCACGGCGTTCATCGACCGCGCACGATCGGGGCCGATGGTCAGCGCCGCGTGTTGATCGCCAAAATACCAGATGTGATTGGCAAAGATATTGCAGGCAACGCCCAGCTCGGCGGCGCGCCGGAAGAGCGCGGCATCCATCATCTGGCAGTGCTGCAACACGTGGCGCGCACCCGGCCATGGGTGTTTGCGTGCCGCAGCCTCTAAGGCATCCAAGGTGACCGCGGCGGCCTCGTCGCCGTTCACATGGATATGCATTTGCAATCCCTGGCGCTGCAGCTCTTCGCACAGTTGGAAAATCTGGTCCGGTGCGGTGTTCCAGAGCCCGTTGGGATGCCCCCCAATATAGCCCGGTGCACGCACGCGGGCTGTCCAGCCCTGAATGGAGCCATCAGTCATGAGTTTCACGGCGCCCAAGCGCAGTTTATCGGTGGCGCGCTCACGCATTGCTAAGGCCTGAGCCGCGACCTCCGCCGGTGTGCCGCCTATCGCGCCAAGGGCCGGAACCAGACGTACAGGGAAGCTTTTCTTGCCGGTGGCTTCGGTGAGCCTTGTGATGTCATCGTCGCCCAGAGTGGCAAACAGATCGGTCACTGTGGTCACGCCAGCGCGTTTGCACACTTCGGCATAAGACTGCAGCGCTGCATCGGTTTGCGTGAGTGCGCGAAAGTCGATCCCAGTGCGGCGCATGACCGGGAACATCGTCGCCATTTCCTGCAGCTCGCCAGTTGGTTGGCCGTCTGCTCCTTTGACGACCCCTTCGACATTGGTCTGGGCGTTGTATCCCGCCAAGTCCAAGGCCGCAGTGTTGCCGCAGAGCAGGTGGAAATTTGAGAAGATGATGACGATAGGGCGTTGCGTGCTGACCTGATCAAGGTGATGGCGGCTCAGACGTTCCGACGTCAGAAAGATCGGATCAAACCCCCAGCCCACCAGAGGCTGATCCGGGGGCAGGGTGGCTTCAAACTCTTTCAGGCGGGCGATGACTTCATCAATCTGCGTCATGCCCCGGTGCATCTGACCCTGCGGGTCGATCCGGTCGTGATAGCCGCAATAGGTATAATCCCACATGGCTCCTGCCATCAAATGGGCGTGGCCCTCGACAAATCCGGGCATCAGCACGCTGTCTGAGACATCAATATGGCTGTCTGCTCCGCCCCATGGGGTCGCGCAATCCGGCCCGCCCACCGCCAGAATGCGCCCGTCACGAACCGCCACATGGCTGGCGCGTGGCATGTTCCGGTCCATCGTCACCACGGATTTCGCATGGAAAAGAAGCGTTTTGCCCATGTCTCTCTCTCTGTTGTTTCCAAACAGCTAGCTGAGCTTGGTTGTGTGGAAAAATGGAATTAGTACTAGAGTAACACACAAAAAATATTGGAATGACCTGTGAGATTTACCCTCAAACAACTTCAGTACTTTGACGCGGCGCTGCGCACTGGCTCAATTGCGCGGGCTTCTGTGGAGATGAAGATCTCGCAATCTTCGATCACCGCAGCGATCGACATGATCGAAAGCACCACTCAGGCGGAATTGCTGCGGCGGATGCCTGCCAAAGGGATTGTTCCGACAGACAAAGGGATTGAGATCGGCGCCCGCATTCGGGATTTTCTGGAGCAAGCGCGTATTTTTGAATCCGATCTGCTGACACTGACCGGCGATCCGGCGGGGACGCTGCGACTGGGGTGCTATGCGCCGACGGCCCCATATGTCTTGCCGCCAATCCTCAAACGGATTTCGCAGGACTTTCCGCATATCCGTGTAGAAATCAAAGAAGGCGACATGCTGAGCATTGCTGAAATGCTGAACAGCGGGGTTGTTGATCTGGCGCTGACCTATCGGCGTGCGGCCCCTAAGGCTCAGCCCTTCCTGCCTATGTTCAAGGCCGCACCCATTGCGATGATCCCGGATGTTTCTCCGTTGGTGCAGAAGGATCAGGTGGCCTTGTCCGATCTGGCTGATTTGCCTATGATCCTTTTGGATTTGCCCGGTGCCCCCGATTATTTTGATGCGCTTTTTACCGCAGAAGGATTGCGCCCGCGCATAGGTCATACCACCAAAAGCTCTTCGGTGCTGCGCGGGATGGTTGCTGCGGATTTGGGCTATGCGATCCTGAACATCTGCGGCCCGCTGGACCGAATGGGGCAGAATGGCTATGTCACGCGACCGATTTCTGGCGATCAGGACGCGCCTTTTTACGGGGTCGCCTATACGGGGGCGGGTAAGCGTTCAGCCTTGGTGCGTACAGTTTTGGAAACCTGCAGGGAAATTTCAGATCAGGGCGGGTTTGACCATCTGCTCAACCCTTCCGGTAGTCAGGCTACGCAATAAATCCAAAAAATGTAAGAATACCCCCAGAAAACAACTGTTTTCTGCATCAATGGGAATTGAGTAGCGTTTCCTTGTCACACTCATTGGAGTGGGGCCTGAGAACCCCGCGATTGGCTGGTTTTGATGCGCCGGAATTTGCAGAGCGCAATTTGCCGGTATTGGGCTTGTAGAAACTCAGGACAGACGGGGCAAAAACGGCAAAAGCAGACGCTAAAAGCGCACCAACCAGGAGGATCTCATGAAATTATGGAACTTGAAGAAGATGGCAGTGCCAGTGCTGGCATTTGCACTCAGCGCAACGAGCACATTGGCCGCCGATATCACGATGAATGTTGGTTTCGGCGCCCCGGAAGAATCCCTTTACGGCCGGTTCGGCAAGATTTTTCAGCAAAAGGTGGCAGAGCACTCAGATGGCGCAATTGAGGTCAAGCTGCGTTGCTGCAACCAGATTTCGAGCGAGGATGAAGCGTTTAAGGCCATGCAGCTTGGCACCGTGGACGGCTTCTTCATCACCGCAAACAATGTGTCGCCGCACTGGTCGCTGATGGATGTGACCGTACTGCCCTACATCTTCCAGAACGCCGAACACCTGGACCGTGTGCTGAATGGCGAGGTGGGCCAGCAGATGAAAGACCAGCTGCAGGCAGACACCAGCGTGCACCTGCTGGCCTTTGGTCCGGCGCTCTACCGCGATTTTTACAATTCGGTGCGTCCGGTGAACACGATGGCGGATATGGAAGGGCTGAAAATCCGGGTGCCCAAGAACGAGGTGATGATCGCCACGTTTGAGGCCTTTGGCGCAAATCCCGTGCCGCTGGCGTGGTCAGAAACGCCGACCGCCCTGCAAACCGGCACTGTGGATGGTGGTGACAACGGCACCTCCTTCATTCGAGACATGAAATTTTTCGAGTTTGAGCCGCATCTCGTCATCCTAGAGCATTTTGTGGCCTTTGCTCCTCTGTTTGCATCCGACAACTTCATGAAGAAGCTGAGTGATGAGCAGCGCGCGCAGATTCTGGCGGCGGCCGAGGAAGCGGGGGCTGAGTATGCCGCTCAGGTTGCGACTGAGACCGAAGAGGTCCGCAAGTGGTTGGTGGAAGAAGGTGGCATGGCGCGCACCGATCCGGACCGCAGCGATTTCATCGCAGCAGCGAAAGGCGTTCAGCAAGAGTTTGCAGAACAGCGCGGTGAGGAGTTCATCGCACTGGTGAACGCGATCCAGGCCGCAGCTGAATAAACCTAAGATTGGGGCACTCTGAACGGGTGCCCCAGTTCGCTTAGTAAGAGCCGGCAACGGATGGGGAATAAAACAATATGAATGGTCTGAGGTGGCTCGAGCGGCACTTCGAGGAGTTGATTTGCTGCACCTGCCTTGCGGTGATCGCGGTGGCGGTGTTTGCGCAGGTGGTGGCGCGCTATGTTTTTCAGGTGGCGCTGCACTGGACTGAGGAAACAGCCGCAATTTGCATGGTTTGGGCGGTTTACATGGGCGCATCGCTTTGTGTGCGCGAGAGGTTCCACATCCGCATTATGGTTGCCGTGCAGGCGTTGCCTGTTGGCATAGGCAAGATTGTTATCTTCATAGCGGACCTATTTTGGGCGTTCTTCTGTCTTTTCATGCTGAAAATCAGCGTGGATTACCTCGCGGTTTTCTGGCGGTTTCCAGAAACTAGCCCCAGCTTGGGCATCAACCAATTCTACCCGCAAACCATCTTGGTGATCGGCTATGGCCTGATGCTGATCCGCCTTGTGCAAACCTATTTCACTTGGTGGCGTGACGGGCGAAACGGGCTTCCGGGCATGTTGAATGAGGAGTGGGAAGCAACGTCCAAGGATCAGGAGCATCAGATATGAGTGCATTGATGATCCTGGCCATTGCCTTTGTGGTGTTGACCATTATGGGCGTGCCGCTGTTTGTGTCGGTGGGGCTGACCACCGCGCTGGCGCTTTACCTGATCGACATCCCTTACACCTTGATGGCGCAAACCGGCTACGGCAGCCTGACACCTTTCCCGTTGTTGACCATTCCTCTTTTCGTGCTCGCCGGTCGGTTGATGGAAGTGGGCGGGATGGCCACCCGCATGATCTCGATCGCGACCAATCTGGTGGGGGCCTATCGCGGCTCGATGGGGCTGGTGACGGTTTTTGCCTGCATGCTGTTTGCAGCCCTGTCCGGCTCAGGCCCTGCGACAACGGCGGCGATTGGATCGGTCACTGTGCCTGCGATGAAGCGCGAAGGCTATGACGTGCCGTTTGCGGCCGCCATCACAGCCAGCGCCGGCGCGCTGGGGAGTTTGATCCCGCCGTCAAATCTGCTGATCATCTATGGACTTGTTTCAGAAACATCGATCCCACGTCTTTTTCTGGCAGGGCTGATCCCCGGTGTCTTGGTCACGGCCCTGCTGATGATCACCACCTATATCGTCGCGCGTCGCCGTGGCTATGGCGGAGATGGTGAGCGTTTCTCTTGGGGGCCGTTCCTGCGTGCCGCATGGGATGGCAAATGGTCCATCGGGGCACCGGTTCTGATCCTTGGCGGCATCTATGGCGGTGTCTTTACCCCTACCGAGGCCGCGGGCGTTGCGGTGTTCTATTCTCTGTTTGTGGGCTTTTTCATCTACCGTGAACTGACCCTTAAAAAGCTAATCGAAGCCCTGCGGTTCACCTCTTTGCTGACCGGCATTCTGATTTTGCTGACGCCGACACTGGCCTTTGGTCAGTTGACCGCTTTTTACGATGTGCCCACAGCCGTGCAGGACGGTATCACTTCGATCACCGACAATAAGTTTCTCGTGCTGCTGCTGATCGGAGTTTTCTACATCTTCATCGGGACGTTCATGGAGTCCTTGGCGCAAATCGTGTTGTTCACGGCGGTGTTCCTCCCGCTGGTCAGCTCGTTGGGCGTTGATCCGGTCATGTTTGGGATTTTCACCGTGATCACGTGCGAGATCGGCTTCCTGACGCCACCGCTGGGCGCAAACCTGACCGTAGCGGCGCGCATCTCCGGGGTGTCGATCGAGCGGATATCGGTCGCGGTTCTGCCGTTCATTCTGGCCTATGTGATTGGCATGGTGATCCTGATCTTCTTCCCGGATCTCACAACGTTCCTGCCCGATTGGCTCTACGGAGAAGCGAAATAGGAGGCTGACATGTTCGATCTTGTTCTCAAAGGCGGCACCATTGTCGACGGCACGGGGCAGGATGGGTATGTCGGCGACCTAGCGGTTACCGGGCAGCAGATCAGCGCTGTCTTGCCAGCAGGGGAGCTGACGGGGCGGAAAGGGGCGCGGGAGATTGATGTCTCAGGCCTGATCGTCGCGCCGGGCTTCATCGATATGCACACGCATTCTGATTTCACCCTGATTGCCGATGGCCGCGCTGAAAGCCAGGTGCACCAAGGGGTGACAACTGAAGTCATCGGCCAATGCGGCATCAGTTGCGCGCCGGTCAATAGCCCCGGCGATATCAGCCGCGTTGCGCCCTGGTACACCGATCAGGCCAAGCATGACACCTGGCTGGGGTTTGGCGACTATCTTGACGTGCTTGACCGGACCGAGCTGGGAGTGAACGTGATGGCCTTTGTCGGTCATGGCACTGTTCACCGTGCGGTGCTGGGCGATCAGCTCCATCCCGGTGAGGCCGAAGACGTGGCTGCAATGGCTCGGCTGGTTGATCAGTGCATGGATGAGGGGGCAGGCGGCTTTTCCTCAGGGCTGGAGTATTTCCCCGGCAGTCTTGCCTCCCCCGAGCATCTGGTCCCCATGTGTGAGGTCGCTGCGAAGTACAAGCGCCTTTACGCGACCCATGTGCGCAACCGAGACACCCATTATGACCTTGGTTTTGCCGAGGCGATCGCAACGGCCCGGCAATCGGGCGCGAAGCTGCAGATCAGCCATATTCAACCGAAATTCGGCGCGCCCGACTATGCGATGGATCATACTCTTGAGATGATCGAGTTGGCGCGGCGCCACGATGTGGATATCGCCTTTGATGTTATCCCGCATGACTGGAACCACACGCTGATGGCTGCGATCTTGCCGAAATGGGCTCAAGCTGGCTCCATTGACGATGTGCTTGCCCGGTTGGCGGATCCTGAATGCCGCGCGCGTATCAAAGCCAACCCTCAACCCATGTGGCTGATCGTCAAGGCGGAGAAATGGTCAGATATTGTGTTGCTGAATGCCACCGTCAACAAAGATATCGTCGGAGCCGACTTTGCCGAGATCGGCCGGATGAGAAACTGTCATCCCTACGATGCGGTGCTCGATATTCTGCTGGAAGAGGGCGATTACCTGATGGCGTGTATGTGGTCTTCTAAGTCCTTTCGCAATGCAGATGTCGAGATGTGTCTGGAGCAGCCGGAATGCGCTGTCATCTCAGACACCGTCGCGATCGCAAATGAAGGTGTGTTGAAAGACCACATTGGGTCACTCTCAGGCTATGGCTGGGCCGCGCGGTTTTTACAGTACTATGTGCGCGACAAGGCGGTGCTCTCGCTTGAGCAGGGCGTGGCCAAGCTGACGTCCATTCCCGCCAACCGCCTTGGGCTGAAAAATCGGGGGGTTCTGGCGAAAGGGCAGCAGGCTGATATCTGTGTCTTTGATCAGGTCAACATCGCGAGCAACGCCACCGCCAAACACCCCCGCCGGTATGCTTCGGGCATTGCTCATGTCCTGGTGAATGGATCGCTTGCCATGGAGAACGGCCAGCGTACGTTGAAGAATTCGGGGCAGATTTTGCGTGATTTTGGTGTTTCTTCTTAACCCCTTAAAGCTGCGCGTAATTCTGGTGTCTGTCTGAGTGCGGAAATGACATACAAGTCGTATTCAGACCAGCACGTTGAAGTTTTTGCGTAAGGACGACGCGCATTTGTATGGAGGTATTGGTGTAGGCTGCGCGTGTCGCACCGGTGGCTTTCGGACAATAACTTTAACTTGCGGCAAGAAGTCCCGTGGGATGGGGTGGCGGCAGTTTTCAGAGGTGCGAGCGCTTCAAAAAGAGGCTGAGTGGCAGGTGTACGCTGATGGCGCGTTTGGTCAGGTCTGGCGAAAATGAGGTTCGGACGTCATTCGGCAGACAAGGCTAGGTCGCGATCTGGCGACTGCCCCTCTCGGCAAAGCTGGCTATGCCAAATCACCTGACGGGCAATGGAAGAACGGATACTTGGTGAATACCCGGTCGATCTCTTTCATCATCGCCAACCTGTCAGCATCGATCCCGACTGAGGTATGGTAGAACGCCGACCGCCACAGCTGCATCAGCTTGCCTTGCAAACTGATACCCAGCTCGGGGTGATCCCGCTGGATCATAGACCGCTTCTTTGCCAGGATCACCTTTCGAGCCCTTCCGGCAAAAAATCTCCTACAGGTACAGCCTCCCGATCTTTAGGTACCGCTCTTTAACTTCTGCTTCTGTCGATCGCTTGACGCCTCCAAGTCTTGGCCTGATTTGTATGTAACTGATGTTTCGCTGCGATCTCCTGCACGGTCTTGTCGCCACGCAGTGCCTCCAAGGCCACCTTGGCCTTAAACTGATCTGTAAAGTTCCGGGGCTTTGCTATTTTCGCATCCCTTCAGAGGTTTAGGATACATCTTAGCCAACTGCCCAGCTTTCTGGTACCAAGTCCGGTGGCTCGAAACTAAGAGGCTGCGGTTCCAAGAGATCACGTAAGTAATAGTGCTTTGATATCTGTTGTTTAGAAAGCCTTTCTCTCAAATTTCCACACTATCGCAAGTGCAAGTAAGCCAATCCAATGCCTGGCCGTTAACTTGTTCGATAAGTTCTCTTTCACCAAAAACCTCTGGGCAGTGGAAAGTCTGTCACCTTAATTCATATCATTCAAAAGGCGACCATGTTTCCGAGTTTGCGAGAGCAGATCGCTTAGAGTGTGGCAGCCACGCGCGGAGAGCATGGGCAGCATGCGACAGAGGACTTCGGCAGTGGCAAGGGCATCTCCAAGCGCTGTGTGGCGGCGGTGGGGCGGGATCGTTACGCCAAGTCGTTCACACAGAGCATCCAAAGTATGCTTCTCAGATGTTCCAAAGAGCACTGCGGAGAGCAAGACAGTGTCCAAAATTGGATGAGGCCAATCGATCTGCATTTCGTTGCCGTGTCGATGCATAAAGGCCATGTCAAAGGGTGCGTTGTGCGCCACGATCACTGAGTCTCGGGCAAAATGGTGGAACTTGGTGACCAAGGTTTTGGGCGGTGGTGCGTCTGTGACCATCGCGTCGGTAATGTGATGGATACGTGTGGAGGCTGCAGGGATTGGTCGGCCAGGATTGGCCAATTGGTCAATTTCTTCGCCATAAATGATCTGATTGCGGAACACGCGTACAGCCCCGAGCTGTAAGATTTCGTCTTTATGGGGCAGCAGCCCAGTGGTCTCGCAATCGAAAACCACAAATGGAGTCTGATCTAACCTACGATTGTGCAATTTGTCTGATGTGCGGTCTGACAATAGTTGGAAATCATACGTCAGGTTGGCGACCGTAGCCGCTTTGGGCTTCGCTGACGCCGGCTCCAAACAGATGAGATACCCAGTTTCAGAGCGTCGTTTCTGAACACTTACATTGGAGATCTTTGCTCCGTCCTGTCGGTTCAGCGTGATACCAGAAAGCAGCGCTCCGTTAGCGGCGCGCGCTTTACTGACGCGCCAAGTTTCGGCGTCAAAATAGTCAGACATGGCCGCGTTCAGGCGCATGGGGGCAATCTGTGACAGACACGCTGCGGCCTCGCTGTTATAGAGGACGATGCGATCGTCATCGCCGACCACCAGTAACCCTGTCGGTAGGTCCCGGAGAACATCTGACATTTGTGCAAGCTCTTCCCGGATGACTTCGGTTTCATCCGCTACTTTCTGCGACATCGCCGAACGGGAGCTATCGAGTGTGCTACTTATAGACTCCGCGGCAGATGCAAGATCCCCAAGATAGCGCGCGCCATGTGTATCCACTTCTCCTGCCCCCGCGTGCGCACGTGCGCGAAGCGTGGTGGCTAGGGCTTGTATGGGCTTGGCGACGTTCTCATCAAAGAGAAGCCAGATGCCAGTCACAAGTCCCAAAAAACCGAAGCCAGCGAGCAGTCCGGCTGTGATGAAGCCATTTGAAATGCCATCAGATAGCGCACTTCGAAAACCTACCACCAGCGCAGCGTTCATTATCAGCATGCCGCCTAAGGCCAGCAGGGCAAAGAACAGAAGAACACGCAATCTCAGAGAAAGTCGGGACAACATCAAGAAATCTCACATATGGCCTCGATCAATGGGTCACCTTCGTCTGCGCTCACCCAATCCGCACCATCTAAACTTCCGTCTGCAGCAAACGACACTTCATCTATGAGCGCTGCCCGGCGGTTGCTCGCGCAATCTGTGGCTACGTTCAGTCGGTTCAACGGCGACCAGCGGCCGTAAAAGTAGACTTGCCCGAGCCGCATATCGGGGTGGGCGATGTTGGTTTGGATCGAGGCTGTGTCCACTGCCACAAAGCGTTCGGTGATCGGTACCGCATAAGTCCAGGGCCGCCACATCGCGGAGGTTTCCACGGTCTCTACCACCTCCAGCCCTTCGGGCAGGGTTGCGGTGGTGCGGCTGAACCAGCTGTATTCAGAGCTTATGCTCACCGCGATCATCACCGCGCCTGCCGCCACAGGTGTCAGCCATTTGGGAAGACGCCCGCCAGACAGGCGAATGATCAACATCATCAGGCCGGCCCCGGCCACACCGGCAAAAATCACGGCGAGAAGTTCGAGAAACATCACTGGCCTCCTAAGCCTAGCTGCTGGCGCTGCGCCCATGGCTGAGCGCGCCTTGCAGGGATTTTATTACGACAAAGGCGTCGCGTAGATGACTTCTGTCAAAGTCTGACAGAGATGATGGTGCGAGGAAATTATCGGGGGCAATACCGGAATGGATTTGGCGCAGCTGATGGTTTAGCCTTTCCTCTGCAATCAAGTCATAGGCGCTCAGCAGATCGGCAATGCCTGAAGCAGAAAACCCGGCGCGGCCATCGCTGGCGGCCTGCAGGCGGGCGCGGGTGTTCACGGCGCTCAGCTGGCCCTGCAGGGCGCTGATCCGCGCCAGATCCACCACCGGCACAACGCCGTTGTGTTTCATATCAAGCTGGTGCTTGTGCTCGCCGGACTTGATGGTCACCAACCCGCGCAACAGCCCCAGAGGCGGGTGATGTTTGAGCGCATTGGCGGCCATATGAGCCACAAAGATCGAGTTCTGCGCCGCAGTGCGCAGGGTCTCGGCCTGCATCTCCTCAAAACCCTGCCAGGTTCCGGCAATCGGGCGCAGGTCAAACATCACGCTGGCCAGCATCTGCGCTTCGGGATTGGGGGTGTTGATCCAGCCCTGAAAATAGTTGCGCCAGACCCGCGCGGGCTGACACCAGCGCTCTGCGGTGGCCATCATGTCACCGGGGCAATAGACATAACCACAGGTGTTCAGCCCGTCACAGACAAAGCGCGCAAGCTCGGCAAAATAGCCGCGGTGCATGTCCTCGGTCACCGCATCATCCAGAATGAGGCAATTGTCCTGATCGCTCACGCCGGTCTGTTCCTGACGCCCCTGCGAGCCACAGGCCAGCCACAGATAAGGCACCGGCGGCGGGCCCAGCCGGGCCTCTGCCAGCGTCAGCAGACGCCGCGTGGTGATGTCGGCCACATCGGTGATCAGCCGGGTGACAATGTCATGGCGGTGGCCCGAGCCCACCAGCTGCGCCAGCAGTTTGGGTATGCACGCGGTCACCTGCGCAATCTCTTCGGCACTGTCGGCACGGGTGATCTCGCGCACCATTTCCACGCTGCTCACCGCCTGAAGCCGGGTCAGATCGGTCTGGGTCACAATGCCCACCAGCGCGCCGTTTTCCACCACAGGAATATGACCAAAGCCAAATTCCGTCATCATATGCAGCACATCAGAACCAATCGCCTGTGGGGGCAGGCTGCGCGGGGTGGCGGTCATGATCTCTGCCAGCGGGGTGTCCGGGCTCAGATCCCGTGACAGCACGCGGCTGACCAGATCTCCGGTGGTCACGAGCCCCTGCAAAGCACCGTCCTGCGCGGTCACGCAGATTGAGGAAATACCCGCTTCGGCCATTGTGCGGGCGGCTACGCGCACGCTGTCATCGGCACTCAAGGTGATGGGGTTGCGCGCCATAAATGTGGCGATGTCGGTATTGGCGAGGTCATTGCCTGCGGTTGCGCCGCGCCGCTCGGAACCTGCGCGGTCAAAAAACCGCCGCACGGCGTCATGTTCTTCAATCAGCTTAAGCAGCGTCTCTTTGGGCAGCAAAAGCAATGTGCTGTCTTCTTCACAGCGTGCATTGGTGGCAGCCTTGCCATCGCGCAGCAGGCCCCGCTCGCCAAAGGAATTGCGCAGCCCCAGATGGGATACCACGCCGCCATGTTCATCAGAAATCTCCACCAACCCGGCATAGACGAGGTAAATCCCCGCCAGCGGTGCGCCATGCTGATAGACTTGGTCGCCGAGGCCGAAAGAGATGGCCTCAAGGCTGTCGCTCAATGCAGCGCTCACTTCTGCGGGCAGGCTGTCGTAGGGATGAACAGACTTCAGAAATCGGGCAATTTGAGCAGGGGTCAACGGCATGGGTGCGTCAGTTCCGTGTGTTTATATTTGGTCTGCCTGGCCAACATCGGTGGCACCTCGGATCAGACCACATGTCCCGCCCGGAAAGACCCGGACGGGACAGGAGGAGAGCGCTGGCAGGGAGGGGAGCCCTCGCCAGCGCCGGGTGTCAGGACTTAGTGATCCTGAGCGGCACCTGCGCCACGCGGCACACGCACACTTTCGACCAGCGCCTTGATTTCGGCAGGGGTCTCTTTGGTCATGCCAGCCACAACATAGGCCACGGCAAAGTTCACAGCCGCGCCAATTGCGCCAAAGCTGGTGGATTTCACAGTGCCCAGAAGCGGATCCGCATCGGTGAAGGAGTTGGTGCCCGGAATGAACAGCCAGCCCTTGTGCAGGAAGATGTAGACCAAAGTCACAGTCAGACCTGCCAGCATCCCTGCCACCGCACCGGTGTTGTTGATCTTGGTGGAGAAGATCCCCATCATCAACGCCGGGAAGATCGAGGCCGCCGCCAGACCGAAGGCCAGAGCCACGGTTTGCGCTGCAAAGCCCGGAGGGTTGAGACCCAGCCAAGTCGCCACTGCAATGGCCACAGCCATGGCAACACGCGCCGACAGAAGCTCACTCTTTTCAGAGATGTTCGGGTTGATCGCACCTTTGATCAGGTCGTGAGACACGGCCGAAGAGATCGCCAGTAGTAGACCCGCCGCAGTTGACAGCGCCGCTGCCAGACCACCGGCTGCCACCAGACCAATCACCCAGGATGGCAGGTTGGCAATCTCAGGGTTCGCCAGCACGAGGATGTCACGGTTGAACTTGGTCAGCTCGTTGCCTTCCCAGCCTTTTTCCGCAGCCATCGCCTGAAGATCGGCATTGGCATCGTTGTAGTACTGGATCTTGCCGTCGCCGTTTTTGTCTTCCCAATCCAGCAGACCGGTTTTCTGCCAGGTGGCCATCCAGTCATACTCTGGCTCGTTCTCGATCTGCTCAACCGTCACCGCTTCGCCCGAGATGCCACCGTTTGGCCACATCAGTTCGGAAATGTTCAGGCGGGCCATGGCACCAACCGCAGGGGCGGTCAGATACAGCAGCGCGATGAACACCAGCGTCCAGCCCGCAGACCAGCGCGCATCAGACACGCGCGGCACGGTAAAGAAGCGCATGATCACGTGGGGCAGACCCGCAGTACCGATCATCAGGCTCAGGGTGAACAGCACCATGTTGAACGTGTCGGCGTGGTGCGCGGTATATTCCTTGAAGCCAAGCTCGGTCACAACCGCATCCAGCTTCGCCAGCAGAGGCTCACCAGAGGCTGCGTGCTCGCCAAACAGACCCAGCGCCGGAATTGGCGTGCCGGTCAGCTGCAGCGAGATAAAGATCGCCGGAATGGTGTAGGCTGTGATCAGAACGCAATATTGCGCCACCTGCGTGTAGGTCACACCTTTCATGCCGCCAAACACCGCATAGGCAAACACCACACAGGCCCCGATCAGCAGACCGGCGGTGTTGGAAACTTCCAGGAAGCGGCCAAAGGCTACGCCCACACCGGTCATCTGACCAATCACATAGGTGGTGGAGGCCACGATCAGACAGATCACCGCCACGATACGCGCGGTCTGGCTGTAAAAGCGGTCGCCGATGAATTCCGATACGGTGAACTTGCCGAACTTGCGCAGATAAGGCGCAAGCAGCAGCGCCAGCAGCACATAGCCACCGGTCCAGCCCATCAGGAAGGAGGAGTTGTCATAGCCGGTGAAGGCGATGAGGCCCGCCATGGAAATAAACGAGGCCGCAGACATCCAGTCCGCCGCTGTCGCCATACCGTTGGTGACCGGATGAACGCCGCGACCGGCGGCGTAAAATTCTGATGTGGACCCGGCACGGGCCCAAATCGCGATGCCGATGTAAAGCGCAAATGACGCGCCCACAAACAGCAGGTTGATGGCAAATTGGCTCATGGTTGCACGGGCCCCTTATTCTTCGTCAACGCCGTGTTCGGCGTCTAGTTTGTTCATCTTCCAGGCATAGAAAAAGATCAGACCAAGAAAGACCAGGATGGACCCTTGCTGGGCGAACCAGAATCCCAGATCCGTGCCGCCAACGGAAATGCCCGCCAGCATCGGACGCAGCAGAATGCCGAACCCGAAAGAGACCAGCGCCCAGATGACGAGGCTGATCAGGATGATGCGCACATTGGCAGACCAATATGCAGCGTTAGATGAGTTGTCAGACATAAATGCCTCCTCCCTCGTTGTGATTATCCTCCACATCTGCGCGAAAAATACCCGCGCAGATGTTTCCCTTCACGCGCCCGCCTCAGAGACGATCGCGGCAAGTTCATTGGCGATGGCGTCAATCTCGCCCATCGCATCCACAGGCTTGAGCACGCCTTTGCCTGCGTAATAGTCAATCAGCGGCGCGGTCTGGGCGTGATAGGCCTCAAGCCGTTGCACCAATGTTTCCTCATTGTCATCCGCGCGCACCGGTTGCCCTGCGGCCTTGGCCTGTTCGGCCCGGTGAAGAATGCGCTCCACTAGGATCTTGTCGTTGACCTGCAGCTCAATTGCCGCGCTCAGAGTCACGCCCGCCTCTTCCAGCAGGGGCCCCAGCGCATCGGCCTGCGCCAGCGTGCGGGGGAAGCCGTCAAAGATGAAGCCTTTGGCATCAGAGCTGGCGAGCTTCTCCTTGATCAGGCCGATGACAATGTCATCGGTGACCAGCTCGCCGCGTTCCATGACCTCGGCCACACGTTTGCCCAGCTCAGAACCGCTGGCCTTGGCCTGACGCAGCATGTCTCCGGTGGAGAGCTGCACCAGCCCATGGGTTTTCACGAGCAATTCCGCCTGGGTGCCTTTACCGGCCCCGGGAGGGCCAAGCAGGATCACATTCACCATCCGGGTGAGGGTTTCGCTATCTGCTGACATCTGATCTCACCCTTTGTTCATGCGGTTCTCAATAAGGTCATCGACGACGGCGGGGTCTGCCAGCGTGGAGGTGTCCCCCAGCGCGCCGTAGTCGTTTTCTGCGATCTTGCGCAGGATGCGGCGCATGATTTTGCCGGAGCGGGTCTTGGGCAGGCCGGGCGCCCATTGGATCAGGTCAGGTGAGGCAATCGGGCCGATTTCTGTGCGCACCCAGTTGCGCAGTTCGGTGCGCAGCTCATCTGAGGGTTCGCGGTCATTCATCAGGGTCACGTAGCAGTAGATGCCCTGGCCCTTGATGTCATGGGGGTAGCCCACCACAGCGGCCTCGGCCACGGCGGCGTGCGCCACCAGCGCGCTTTCGACCTCGGCTGTGCCCATGCGGTGGCCTGAGACGTTGATCACATCATCCACGCGGCCGGTGATCCAATAGTCGCCATCCGCGTCGCGGCGGCAGCCGTCACCGGCAAAGTAATAGCCTTTGTAATCAGAGAAATAGGTCTTCTCAAAGCGCTCGTGATCGCCCCAGACGGTGCGCATCTGGCTGGGCCAGCTGTCAGCAATCGCCAGCACGCCTTCCACATCATTGCCGCTGATTTCCTCGCCGGACTGCGGGTCCAGCACCACAGGGGCGACGCCAAAGAACGGCTTCATCGCAGCGCCCGGTTTGGTGGCATGGGCGCCGGGCAGGGGGGTCATCATATGGCCGCCAGTCTCGGTCTGCCACCAGGTGTCCACAATCGGGCAGTTCCCTTTGCCAACCACGTCGTTGTACCAGGTCCAGGCTTCCGGGTTGATCGGCTCACCCACGGTGCCAAGGATGCGCAGAGAGGAGAGATCACATTTCTCCACATAGTCATTGCCTTGGCCCATCAGTGCCCGCAGGGCGGTTGGGGCGGTGTAGAACTGATTGACGCGGTGCTTTTCGCAGACCTGCCAGAAGCGGGAAGCATCCGGATAGGTGGGCACACCCTCAAACATCACTGTGGTCGCGCCGTTCGCCAGGGGCCCGTAGACGATATAGCTGTGGCCCGTGACCCAGCCCACATCGGCGGTGCACCAGAAGATGTCGCCGTCTTTGTAGTCGAATGTGTACTCATGGGTCATGGAGGCATAGACCAGATAGCCGCCGGTGGTGTGCACGACGCCCTTGGGCTGGCCGGTGGAGCCTGAGGTGTAGAGAATGAAGAGCGGGTCTTCGGCGCTCATCTCTGCGGGCTTGCAATAGTCATTCGCCTCCATCGCCATCTCATTGTAGTCATAGTCTCGCCCGTCGACCCAGGTGGTCTGATCGCCGGTGCGCTTCACAACGAGGCATTTGACGGTGTCTTTGGTGTGCAGGAGGGCGGCGTCGGTGTTGGATTTGAGCGCGGTCTTGCGGCCGCCGCGGGGGGCGTAATCCGCCGTGATCACCACTTTGGCGTCACAGCCGTTGATGCGGGCGGCGAGGGCGTCGGGAGAAAAGCCTGCAAAGACGATGGAGTGGATCGCGCCGATGCGGGCACAGGCCAGCATGGCATAGGCGGCTTCCGGGATCATCGGCAGATAGATCACCACGCGGTCGCCTTTGCGCACGCCCATGGTCTCCAGCACATTGGCCATGCGGCAGACGCGGCGGTGCAGGTCGGCATAGGTGATTGACTGCGCCTGCTCGTTGGGATCATCCGGCTCCCAGATGATGGCGGCCTGATTGCCGCGGGTCTCCAGATGGCGGTCGATACAGTTGGCAGCGACGTTGAGCGTGCCGTCCTCATACCATTTGATGTCGATATTGCCCGGCGCAAAGGAGGTGTTTTTCACCTTGGTGTAGGGCTTGATCCACTCCACACGCTGGCCGTGCTCGTTCCAGAACCCTTCAGGATCCGCCAGAGAGGCCGCGTACATCGCGTCGTATTTTGCTGCATCAATATGTGCATCTTTGGTCAAATTGGCTGACAGCAAAGACTTTGCGGGTGCATTGGTATCCAGTGACATTGAGGCTCCTCCCTCGATGATAAAATACAGTATCTCCCCCCTCAGGCAGTCGCGCCCGAGGCCTCAGCTTCAAGAATACGGAGGTGAGAAAACAAGTGAACAAGTCACAGAGAAAAAAGAAAAATTCTGTAAATAGGTTTCCCAATATGAATCTCATCTTGTAAAGAAATTCTCTGGTGCGCGGGAAAATTCCTGCACACTAAGAATTTAAGGGGAAGCCCAAAGCCTCACGCTCGGCTCTCAAAGCTCGATGGAGCCGAGATGTTATCGCCAACACATGGTCGCGTCGAACTTTGACATATGGACTGTGGCAAATAGTTGGGCCGCAGCACCGTATTATTTACCTCTTAGAAAACTGCGTAGATCTGAATCTGAAAACTAGCCTCCATCGAATGTCGGAGCTGGTCAGCTTTACATATTCAAAGGTCGATTTCGAACCATGTGACCCACACGTTGGTCTACCCAAGTCGCCTATCCGAAACAGGCTTGCCGCAGCAAATGGGGGCTATCTCGAATTTATCCTGTAGGCAGCAGAAGACGTGCTCAAATTAATTGTAGACGGTATTCTGGGGGCGCTTGATAATGACGATTGGCTAACCATCCCCCGTAAGGCCGCCGTTCAGGAATCCCAGCAGTTTTTATCTGCCTGCAAGACCACAACCGCACGGGCCTTGGCAAAGGCAGGAGGCAATAGAATTTGTTATCGGCATCGATTTTGACCAAGTGTCTCTTGGCAATATCGATAGTTCCAGCCGTCTTGATTTCACTATTGTGGGACAACTGTAAACGCAGCCAGGCGCCACTCCATTCGTGGACTATCTGAGGAGTTCGAAGTTCTTACTGTTTAGGTAAGGTGCATAGGCTTGTGAGGCGCGCTTATTGTATCAGGTAACTTACCCAAAGAGATCCGTCGAAAGATACTTTAAACCAGAGTCACAGATTATGACGGCTACTGTTTGGCCCTTGTGAGGGCCTTTTAACAATTCGATTGCCCCAGCTACGTTTGCGCCTGCAGAGAAGCCGGCAAAAACCCCCTCTAGCCGCGCTAGGTCGCGCACGGTTTGGCGCGCAGTGTCCCCATCTACTTGCAAGAACCCATCCCACTTTAGGTTCCGCAAAAAGTCGAGATCGGCCATTACATAGCCGCCACCTTGGATGGGATGATCAGGCTTGACAACATCTTGCCCTGCAATCACCGCAGCACCTTCAGGTTCGATAGGATAGCATTTGATGTTAGAATTTTTTGAGCGCAGGAACTTAGACGTACCTGCAAGAGTTCCCCCGGATCCGACAAAATCGCAAAACGCGTCAATATCGCCGTCGGATTGCTCCCAAAGCTCGGGACCTGTCATTTGTTCATGGGATCCCGGATTGCCCGCACGGCGGAATTGATCTGCGCGGAATGCGTTGCGATCTCTGGTCAAGTCGGCGGCAACACGATCCACTTCAGCCAGATCAGCACCTGAAACCTCCCCCGGCCGACTGCCAGGCAACTGATCCACCAGAACCACCTCGGCACCGAGCGCGGCCATCATGCGCGCGCGCTCAGGCGAGTTGCCTTTCGACATAACCGCGACAAAAGGGTAGCCTTTTATCCCGCAAACGATGGCCAGGCCGGTGCCCATATTCCCGCTCGTTAGCTCTACGACAGTTTGCCCCGGTTTGAGGGAGCCATCACGTTCGGCGGCCTCAATGACACCAAGCGCTACCCGATCTTTTTTGGAGAAACCGGGGTTCAGGTGGTCGAGCTTAGCGAGGATTGTTCCCTCACAGCCATAATGCTTTACCAACCGGTCAAGCCGAACCAGCGGCGTATTCCCAATGGCCCCAAGAATGGACGTGTGCGTGTTCGTCATGGTGTATCTCTTCAACAGCGTTTCTTAGGTCCAGTTCAGAACAACTTTGCCAGATTTCCCAGATTTCATTGCGGCAAAACCTTTAGCGAAGTCATCCACATCGAACTGGTGCGTTATGACGCGACTGACATCTAGTCCGTTCTGCAGCATCGCAATCATTTTGTACCAGGTTTCAAACATTTCTCGACCGTAGACACCCTTGATAGTGATGGCCTTGAATACGATGCGCGACCAGTCGACCGGCGACCTTCCAGGAGGAATGCCCAAGAGTGCAATCTTGCCCCCCATCACGAGGGCTTCGATCATCTGGTCCAGAGCAATTTGCGAACCGGACATCTCAAGCCCCACATCAAAACCCTGTGCCATACCCAATTCCGAGATGACATCATGCAGATCTTCGGTTGTGACATCGACGGCCCGGACAGTTGGTGCCACGTGTTGCGCCAGCTTTAGGCGATCTGGGTTGATATCGGTGATGACAACGTTTCGCGCGCCTGCGTGGCGCGCTACCGCAGCGGCCATGATGCCTATCGGACCTGCACCCGTTATCAAAACATCTTCGCCCAGAAGGTCAAAACTGAGCGCGGTGTGCACAGCATTGCCAAGCGGATCGAGGATCGCGCCAATCTCATCCGGAATATCATCTGGTAGCGGAATTACGTTGAATGCAGGCAACTTTAGATACTCCGCAAATGCCCCTTGTTCATTCACGCCAATCCCGCGCGTACCTGGATCCAGGTGAAATTTTCCGGCGCGGCTTTGACGGCTGTCGCTGCTTATCAGGTGGCCTTCTCCAGAGCATCGCTGGCCGATTTCAAGGCCGGTCACATCTCTGCCGATCTCAACAATTGTACCTGCGAACTCATGGCCTGTGATCATCGGGTAGGGCACAGTGTTGGCTGCCCAGTCATCCCAGTTCCATATGTGAATGTCTGTGCCGCAAATACCGGTTTTGTTAATGCGGATCAGCACTTCGTCTGGAGCGACTTCCGGAACCGGTGCCTGTACCATCCAAAGCCCTTCTTGCGGCCTCGATTTCTCTAGAGCCTTCATTGTATTTGGCTTCATGAAATGACTCCAAGTGCTCGGCCAACCTTTCCGAAAGCTTCCAGAGCGCGATCCAGCTCGTCTTTAGTCAAAGCTGCATTCATTTGTGTTCTGATCCGAGCTTGCCCGCGGGGGACAACAGGAAAAAAGAACCCGGAGACATATACACCTTCGTCAAACAGCCTGTTGGCCATCTCTTGTGCAAGCGTTGCCTCACCCAACATGACGGGTATGATCGGATGCTCACCGGGCAGAAGGTTAAAGCCCAATTGAGCAAGCCCCGCACGCCAATAGCGGGCGTTCTCAAAAAGCTTCTCGCGACGGTCGCCCCCTTCTTCGACCAGTCGGATAGCTTCTAGGCCAGCGGCGACAATGGCGGGCGGGAGCGAATTTGAGAACAAATAGGGCCGCGCCCGCTGCCGCAGCAGGTCGATCACCGGCTGCGGCCCAGCGATATAGCCGCCAATTGCCCCTCCAAGTGCTTTGCCTAGAGTGCCGGTGAGAATGTCCACATCAACGCCAAAATGGTCTGGCGTGCCAGCACCTCGCGGCCCCATGAAACCGGTTGAGTGGCAATCGTCCACCATCACGACCGCATCATAGTCTCTGGCCAGCTTCGTGATTTCAGGCAGGTTGGCCAGATAGCCATCCATGGAAAACACGCCGTCCGTGGCAACCATAATGTGGCGTGCGCCTTCATTGCGTGCGTGTTTCAGCGTCGCTTCCAGATCTTTCATATCGTTGTTCGCGTAGCGATAACGTTTTGCTTTGCAAAGCCGCACACCATCAATGATCGATGCATGGTTCAAACTGTCGGAGACAATTGCATCTTCAGGCCCCAATAGAGGCTCAAAAAGCCCGCCATTGGCATCAAAGCAGGCAGCAAAGAGAATAGCATCGTCTTTACATAGAAAGCCGGCCAACTTCTGCTCAAGTTCACGATGAATGTCCTGTGTTCCGCAGATGAAGCGAACTGACGCCATGCCAAAACCCTTTGGATCCATGGAGTTTTTTGCAGCAGCGATAAGAGCTGGATGATCAGCCAAGCCAAGGTAGTTGTTGGCGCACAGGTTGATAACCGTCTTACCGCCGACGGCAATCTCACCGGCTTGAGGCGACGTGATCATTCGCTCGCGTTTGTACAAGCCGTCAGCCTCGATCTGAGCGAGGGTGTTTGAGATATGAGACAAGAATGCTTCCGACATGTGCGACCTCCGTTGATGAAGGTATGTCTATCATAGCGGATTTGAGTCCGAAATAGGAGATTTCCGCTTTGATGGAAAATTTCCATCAAGCAGGAACTCAATCGAAGCTATATGTCGCTTCTGTTGGACGATTTTTAGAAGCCCCTAGCTAGCACGCGCGCTTAAGAAAACCCGCCATCCAATCCACGCTCTTTGGCGTGTCGTCCCTTCCTTGCAGCGATGCCAAGCCCGTCGATGCCGCCAATCCCATGCGTTCCTTTCGACGATTGATAAGATCTGCATTGAGCTCGGGCGTGAAGTCAGGGTGCTGTTGGATTGCTAAGAAATGATCACCAATTGTGAAGCCACTGTAGGGGCAAAAATCACTGGATAAGAAGACCTCAGCGCCTACAGGCAGGTCCGTCACTTGGTCTTGGTGCATTGCGTGCAGCCAGATATCGAGCTCCTTTCCGGCCCACTCTGTATCGCGGATCACATCCACAGGCATCAAACCAACGCCCCATCCCTTCGAAGAGCGGGCCACCTCGCCGCCGAGCGCATGTGCGATAGCCTGATGCCCGTAACATATGCCGATCAGAGGAATTTTGCCTGCGTGTAGACGTCGAATGAATGCAAACAGATTGTCCTGCCACGGGAAATTTTCGAAAACTGAGTATTTGCCTCCAGTGATGAGATAAGCATCAAACGCGAATGGGCTTGGCAGTGAATCTGTAACTGCACTTATGACCGTCCAAGACGCATTGGGTAGATGCGGCTCCAGAGATTGTCGGAACCTCACCGGGGAAGGTGGATGCTTTGGTTTCTCGTTTGGATCACTGTGTCCGATGTGAAGTATACATATTTTCATAGTTTTTGACCGTGCTGACTGACTGGAGCGTGTTAGAGCGATCGTACCACCTGAGCGCGGGGCAAAAAACGGTATTGCCTAATTTGATAGGTCCATAAGCGCTCACCCTATAAGCCAAAATTATGAGGGAAGAGGGTAGCTCAATAAGCTTTCTTGGTTCCGCAACTGCTCGTAGCCTTGATTCAAATTTGCTTTAAACAAAGGTTAAGAGCTAAGCCATGTTGATAGAATCCAGCGCAGACACCACGGCCCATCTATCTGACGTCGTGCGTGTGGTTGAGAAGAACGCCCCCCTGATGCTGTCGTTTCCGCATTCGGGAGACGTTTATCCAGAAGACTTTGGATTCGACCCCAAACTTACCTACGCAGAAATTGACCATCCGTCAGACAAGTACGTCGATGAACTCTTTAGCGGGGCAGAAGCCTTGCCACTTAGCACCATCAAAGCGAACTTCCCGAGGGCCTATGTCGATGTCAATCGGCATCAGCACGACATTGACGCCAACATGTTAGAAGATCCAGAAAACTGGCCAGGACGATTTCTGCCAGGATCGGTTGATGTAGGCGCGACGCTGTTTTGGTCGAAGGCCTATGGCACACCGATCTATGATCGCAAGCTAAGTAATGCCGAAGCAAAGCGCAGACTTGCTTGCTATTTCATTCCTTATCATCAGACCATGACCCGTATGATTGAGCGTCTGCGCGACATGCATGGTGAGGTCTACATTGTGGATTGTCACTCGATGACCCAGTTCGACGCTGAGATGCGCGGGGGCAAACAGCGGCCAGAAATCGATATCGGAACGCGCCGCGGAACGTCTTGCGCCCCAGACATTGCCGAGAAAATGGCGGAGCTGTTTGCCGCGCGCGGGTATGATGTTGGCATGAACAAGCGCTTCATCGGTGGGGAGATCACGCTGCGGTACGGGTGGCCCGAGATCAATCAGCACATCTTACAAGTGGAGCTTCGCCGCGACCTTTACATGACAGAGGCAACGCGGGAGCGAAATGAGAACTTCGCGAAAGTGCAGGCGGATTGCGCCTGGGTTTTGCAAGAATTCAAAACATTCACCGAACACCGCACCGGCGGGGCAAAACAGCCCCAACCAAACAAAAAATGAGAGGAGGAACACCCATGAAAACGGCTTTGGCGATTATAGGATTGTCCGCTGCATTGACTCTACCCGCGGCCGCTCAGGCAGAAACGCTACGGATGGCATTCTCCTCTGCACCACGGTCCATTGATCCCTATCCCTTTGGCGGAACACCCACGGCTTCCTTGAAAGAACACGTTTTTGAAGCTCTGGTGGCTGCAGACGACTCTCCACTTCTGGCCGAGAGCTGGCAATGGACCAGCTCCACATCTCTAGAGGTGAAGCTGCGCCAGGATGTTGCCTTCCACGACGGAACGGCGCTGACGGCCCGTGATGTGGTTTATTCGGCGTGTCGTATGATGCACCTGATTGACGGCAAGCGAAATTTGCTCACCAGTTCGATGGGGCCAATCACTGATGTGGTCGCGGTAGACGATCATACTGTCCGTTTTGAAATGAAAGCGCCGTATCCGCTTTGGATTCAAAAAATGAAGTTCCTGTCGATATTGCCTGCGGCAGGTGCGGATACTCCCGTAGGGCCGCTTACCTATGATGACCAAGGTGATTGCGGCGGTATCACCTATCCGACGCGAGCGGAATTTGAGGCAGGCGGCGCCGCGATTGGAACCGGGCCATACAAATTTGTGAGATTTGATAAATCCGGCGAAGCAGATTTGGTCAAAAATGCCGATTATTGGGGCGGTGCTCCCGAGTGGGACGAGGTGCAAATCAGAACCATCGGCAATGCCGGAGCGCGTCTTGCGGGCTTGTTGGCGGGCGACTTTGATCTGATTGAAAATCCAACAACAGAAGATCTGCCAGGCTTGAAAGCCAATGAAGATCTGACTTACACCGCAGTACCGTCTTGGCGTTCAATCTTCCTAGTTCTGGATGTGAATGCAGAAGGCGCCAAAGGTGTGCGTGCAGAAGATGGTAGTGCACCGCTCGCAGATCAGCGGGTGCGCCAGGCAATGTCGATGGCGATCAATCGCCAGGCGATTGCCGATAGACTCTTTGGAGGAGAAGCGACCGTCGCAAATCAGTTTTCTCCAAAGTATCGCGCTGGGGCGCCAGAACTCGCGGAGTTGCCCCATGATCCGGCTAAGGCCAAGGAGCTCTTGGCAGAGGCGGGGTATCCGGATGGCTTTGAAATCGATTTTTTTGCCCCGTCTGATCGCTATGCAAATGGCGCGCGGGTGGCCCAAGCAGTGACGCAATATCTCTCGCGCATCGGGATTAAGGTGAACCTCAAGACTGAACCTTGGTCGGTATTTGCGGGGAAACGTCGTGAGAATGAACTGGGCGTCTTCATGTACGGTTGGGGACACCCTCAGGGGCCTGCCCAGATGATCTCCTTTGCATTCGCCTCAAGAGACAAAGAGCTTGGCTTGGGCTCATCAAACTACTCGAACTATCAAAATGATGGCTTTGATGCAGCGATGAAGGCTTGGGCTGTCGAAACTGATGAAACGCAAGCCAACGCCTATCTCGGTGAAGCGATGCGGATTGTCGTCGATGAGTTGCCCGGCATTCCACTTTACTATCAGCATACGATTTGGGCGCATCGCGCCGATCTCGAAGTGAACGGACGTCAGGACGAGCGCACCAGCGCCACCACTGTTAGCCGTAAGTGATCAACTAGAACCGCAGTAGATTGCCGAGCCTGCTGTAAGGCCCGGCAACTCGCGAACCGCCGGAGGGGGCATTATGTTGAGTTTCGTCACCAAGCGACTTGGGCAAAGCGCCGTGTTGGTGCTGATCATGTCGGCTCTGGTTTTTGTGGGGATGTATGTTGTCTCCGATCCAGTCGCTGTACTCGCCGGGGAAGACTTCACAGAGGAAGATCGCCTGGCGTTGGCGCAGGAACTGGGCGTAGATCGACCGCTCTTCCTCCAGTATCTGTCTTTTTTAGGGAATGTGCTGCAAGGTGATTTTGGGACATCGTTTGTCTACAATCGCCCTGTCATGGATCTGATTTTGGAGCGCTTGCCAGCAACTTTGGAGGTGGCCTTCTTTGCCATGTTCATAGGCCTGGTGGTTGGTATTCCGCTGGGTGTGTACTCTGGGTTGAACCAGAAGAAACGCAGCACCAAAGCCATCAGTTTCTTCACCACCGTTGGCTACTCCATACCGAATTTTTGGCAGGGCGTTTTGCTGATCATGCTGTTCTCGGTTTGGTTTAAGGTTCTGCCTGCCTCGGGCCGAGGCGATACCGTAGATGTCTTCGGTGTGGGTTGGTCAGTGTTCAGCCTTGATGGCCTGAGCCACCTTATGCTTCCGGCCCTTAACCTGGCGATTTACACGATTTGCCTGCAGGCGCGACTTGCAAGGTCAGGCACGCAGGAAGTTATGTATCAGGACTACATGACCTTTGCGCGCGCCAAAGGAATCAGCCGCGAACGGATCATCCGCCGTCATCTTGTGCGCAACATTCTCATTCCCATTGTGACAATTACAGGTTTGCAGCTGGGTGGCCTCATAGCCTTTGCAACAGTTACCGAGACGGTTTTTTCTTGGCCCGGCATTGGCAAATTGCTTCTGGACAGCATCCACAATTCGGATCGCCCAGTTGTTGTCGCCTACCTGATCCTGATCACCCTCATGTTTGTCACCATAAACTTTGTCGTCGATGTGCTCTACGCGCTGCTCGACCCACGTATTCGTTATACTTGAGGAGAAAGAGATGCCTGTTGATACCACAACTGCTGACATTGGAAGCCCTTCTTCTCCAGATAAGCCGGAACCCAGATTTTTGGAAAATGTCGCCAAAATCTTCAGAGGTCATCCGGCAGCCATCTGTGGGTTGATTGGAATTTCAATCTTTATCTTTCTTGCGATTTTTGCCCCTCTGATTGCGCCCCAAGACCCATATGACCAGACACGACTAGATATTCTGGATGGCCTTTTGCCACCTGGATCGACGCTTGGTGATGGCACGACCAGTCTACTTGGCACCGATGCATTGGGACGAGATATTTTATCGGCCGTACTCTATGGATTGAGGATTTCGCTCTTTGTCGCATTGGTTGCTGTAATTGTTGGCTCTGCGATTGGGGTTTTCATGGGGCTTCTGGCGGCAATGAAAGGCGGCTGGGTCGAAACCGTAATCATGCGGACCGTCGATCTGAAAATGAGCTTTCCCGGGATTTTGTTGGCGCTGATGGTGCTCGCAATTTTCGGAACAGGCATCGACAAAGTCATCATCGCCCTCATTATCGGTGCCTGGGCATCGGAGGCGAGGTTGGTCCGTGCGGTCGCTCTGTCAGAGTTGAAGAAAGACTACATTCACGCAGCCCAACTTGCAGGTCTGTCTGACTGGCGAATCATGGGACGGTTCCTTTTCCCGAACTCAATCTCCCCAGTTCTGGTGGTGCTACCTATGTCCATTTCGAGCGCAATCGGAGCAGAGGCAACCCTTTCTTTCCTAGGAGTGGGCGTGCCCATCACCGAGCCCTCGCTGGGTTTATTGATCGCCAATGGCAACGACTACATCTTGTCTGGCAAATGGTGGATCAGTATTTTCCCAGGCCTCGTTTTGGTTGGCATGGTGCTTTGTATCAACGTAGTGGCAGATCGTTTGCGTGATCACGCCAACCCCTATCTGCGCGGCAAGGAGTGAACCATGACTGATCAGCTTGTACACGTCGAGAATCTGACCGTGGCCTATCCGATGGCGGACGGTGCAGTTTTCCGGGCGATTGACGAATTTTCCATGACCGTTAAGCGCGGACAAATTGTTGGCGTCGTTGGTGAAAGTGGTGCCGGAAAATCGACCATCGGCAAAGCGACGCTAGGTTTGCTTGATGAAAATGCAGTGATCGACACCGGGGGCGTCATGCTTGATGAGGTGATGGTCACACGGCTGGAAGAGCACGCATTTGCGGACATTCGGGGCTCCAAAGTCGGATATATTTATCAGAATCCGATGACCGCGCTCAATCCAGTTCTCACCATTGGCGAGCAGCTGATCGAAGCGATCGAGGCCAATACCAACAAGCGCGGGCAGGACGCGCGTGCTTATGCGATTGATCTGTTGGAGCAAGCGGAAGTCCCTCTGCCTGAAGAAAGATTGAGCAAATACCCGCATCAACTTTCGGGTGGCCTGTGCCAGCGTATTGTTTTTGCTATCGCAATCAGTGCCAAACCGGATTTGATTATTGCGGATGAACCGACAACAGCACTTGACGTCACAGTACAGAAGGCTGTGCTCGGAACGCTTGTCAAACTCACACGCCAAGAGAATATCGCGATTATTTTGATTACGCACGATATGGGTGTCGTGGCCGAGATGTGTGACTATGTTTATGTTTTGAGACATGGGAAACTTGTTGAGGAAGGCACCACTGCGCAAGTGCTGAGCAATCCCAGCGAACCCTATAGTCGGGAATTGATGGCGGCGATCCCGCGGATCGACCACAAAATCGAGCGCTTTGCTGTGCCTGGCGGTCTGGGTAAAGCGGAAGATCGCAAGCGCGCCATAGATTATCTGATGTCTCGCAAAGCAGATGCGGGCGTTGAAGGGGCGCCCCTTTTGAGTGTGAGAAACCTCTCAAAGACGTTTGCGATGAAGGCAACAGCCCTAAAGGCGGCGACCGATTTCAAAGCAGTATCTGATATAAACTTCGATGTATTTCCCGGGGAGACTTTGGGGATAGTCGGTGAAAGCGGGTCCGGAAAATCGACCGTTGGCAAGATGATCCTAGGACTGCACAAGCCAGATCCCGGGTATGAAATCACTTATAAGGGCCACAACATCGACGATCTGAAATCAAAGGCGCAAAAGCTCGCTCATCGCCAGTCGCTGCAGTGTATTTTTCAGGATCCATACTCTTCTCTCAACCCGCGCATGACTGCAGGAGATAATATCACTTATGCCCTTAGGGCGCATGGCGTGCTCAGCCGCGCGCAGGCGCGTGAACTGTCCGGGGATCTCATGGAACTTGTCGGCTTGCCCAGAGCATCGGCTCGAAAAATGCCCCATGCGTTTTCTGGTGGAGAACGCCAGAGAATTGGCATTGCGCGGGCTCTGTCGTTCCGACCAGATTTCATTTTCTGCGATGAGCCAACCTCTGCCCTGGATGTGACTGTACAGGCGGAGTTGTTGAATCTTATGAAAGATTTACAAGAGCAACTTGGGCTCACACTGCTTTTCGTCAGCCATGATCTGGCTGTTGTGAGACAAATGTGTGATCGCGTTATGGTGATGCGCGCGGGGGAGGCTGTGGAAATTGGAGCCTGTGACAAAGTTCTGGTTGCGCCGGAACATGAATACACCCGGGGCTTGCTTGCCGCAATGCCAAGGTTCCGCCCTGAAGAGGTGGCATAAGATAGGTTTGAGATCTCCGTGTATCTGTGCTGGGATGCAATGGCAGCTTTGCATTGGATGAGGCGACACCATGGCTGACGGCATTAAGTCCAACAGAATCAGACGGCTGAAACATATTGAGGCTTTTTCAGCGGTGATTTCGACCGGTTCGTTTTCTGCAGCCGCGCGCCAACTGGGTGTTTCTCAACCTGCGATCAGTCAGCTGATCAAGGTGCTGGAGGATGTCATCGGCGCGCCGCTCTTTATCCGCAGAAACGGCGCGATTTTCCCGACAAGCCGCGCGGAGAGCTTGCGAGAAGATGCCGTGAGTTTGCTGGCACATCTGGATCGTTTCCAGGCGCAGCTGAGCTATGGGCGAACGGGCGTGCTATCTACAGTGCGGCTGACTGCGTCGATGAGCATAGCTAGCGAACTGTTGCCGAGTATTGTGGGCGAGATCGTCGCGGATCATCCGGATGCGATGTTTTATGTCAGCTCGGTCCCCCTCTCCTCAATGGTTCAATCTCTCATTCAAGGGCATGTTGATTTCGCCTTCCACACCCGCCCGCTTGAGCATCCTGGGCTGCACAACGCAGAAGTTGGCGTTGCACCCCTAGTGGCAGTCATGAGAGCGGATAATCCTTTGGCTGCGGCAAAATCTTTGAGCGTCCGCGATTTTGCAGGACAGCGCATTATTTCCTCAACACGCAACGATCCGGCATTCCACTATTTTTCCAAACTTTGGCACGAAAATGGTGTTTCCATAAAAACAGTTTTGCAATCTCCGTTTGCTGGCTTCGCCATCCGCATGGTGGAGGCTTTGTCCGCAGTCACCTTCAATAACGCCTTGGTGGCAGTGAAAATCTGCAATCGAGACCCCAACTTGGTCATGCGGCGGGTAGAAGGCGTGGACTTCGAAACTTCTTTTTTTCTGGCCTGTGCTGATTGGCAGAACGGATCTGACACGCAGAAAAAGCTGATCGCTGCCTTTGAAACCCTTGCCGTCAACACGTCAACGGAATGATTGTAGAGTCAGTCCAAAGTTCGCTTTTTATTAGGCGCCGCACTGCTAGATGATGGTTTCTCAACAAGATTGGCATTCTGTTATTCTCGTTCGCTAAGCATCTAGGCGCAGGCGCTAAGTGTGGTGGTTGGTTTGGGTGCCTCGTGGAGGAGATGCTTAACCAGGATGTTGGTGACCCCGACACGACAAACGCGGTGCGCAGCCCTGAGTAAAATCGTGTACGTAGCGAGGTCAAAGGCCTCATAAAAGGCTAGCTAAGCAATGGTGGCCATTTTCAAGTCAACGAGCCAAACCCAAATAGCCGAAAGGGCAATACCGTGTGTGTCGTTCCTGTAGGAATTCCGGCCGTTTGCCTGCCTGAAGAAGGCAGCAAAGGCACTTCTACCTAGGCAAACGCAGGGGGTGACCAGCGCCTGGTACAGATACTTCCACCACCTCGCAGTAGTGGTGTCGGAAGGTGAAACACTACAACCACACCATCATGCCAGAGATAACTGGCTTAAATTGGAAACTCACATCCACTCATTCTGTCTCGGACGTCGATACCGCGCAGGAAGTCGAGCAGGCCGTGTTGCGCAGCTTTGCCGAGTACCAGCTACCGAGTAACGGAGAAATTCTTCAAAGTGAGGAGGCGACGAAGGTACAATTGGCGATAATCAGCGCGTCTGCATCGGCTCTTTGATTGCATTCGACGTTCGCGTCTCTCGGGAATTCGTACTAGTTCACATCAGTGTGCCCAGCAGTGTTTAGGCTCGAGACCGAAGCTATTCAGGTCATTGGCCTCGCGGCGTTTTTTGTCCGCACTGTGCGAGTTCGAACTTCTTCAACTGCGCACAAGCAGGGGGCCCTCCGTCAATCTTTGCAAAGCCCGCTTTCTGTCCATAGCTGCCGTTGGTGCAAAACTCGTCTAACGGCGGCTACCAGCCCTGAGCGACATAGGACTTGCGCGCAGCTAAGGACCCCAGCGAGCCCATTCTGTGATTTCGTTTTTGCGCGGCTCGCGCTCGCAGCGCAAAAATTTCCCCACGCGCGAAGTCTAGTGTGCCGCAGTGGCGCTGCAAACTGGGCCGGTCGCTGCCAAAGTTGGCTCAACACATCGACCCGCTCCAATGCCCGTCGCAGCGAATGGGTCGAGAACCGGAAATGGATCTCATTTCGCCTGAGCTTCTTGTTTCCGACAAAGGCTGGAACCATCCAGATTTCGATAACAACTTTTTTCAGCAGCGTCGCAGTCGAGTGATGAAACCGGTGCGGTTCGATGTCGAGGCATTTCGACAGCACAGGTAGCTATTCACGGAGCGACGCTGTTCGGAGCTGTTGTCTCACCGTGTTCAATTAAAGCAGCTATGCAATGGAGCCGTGTTCGAAGCGCCTCTGACAGGGGTGGTGAAACTCTTTCTGCAGCCTACGGATCGACACAAGAACGATACGTTTTTTGACGCCATTCCCCCGCAATAGGACCTTGCCGAAATTTGAAAATGCATCGCGAGCGTCAATTTCGGTAGGCGTACTGATCTGTGGCTCTTTTGGCAATAAGGGTCTTGATGATCAGCAATGTAACTTCGTTCTGCGATGCCGCTGTCGTGGTGTCACTCTTCCACAGGGCTCTCATACAACGCCATCATCCCCCAGCAATGAACGTCGATATGTCGTGCCGAAATGGCACCGTAACCGGGTGCCAGTACGTTCGCGAGCAGGCGCGATTGCGGGCGTTTGTAGCCAAAGCGCGTGCCCCAGCTGTTACGGAAGATAAACCATCCGCCGCCGGGTGCGTCTGTGTCGTCGATCCGCCCAACGGTGCAGATCGCGTGGCCCAGCTGCCGCTGCCCATCAGCCAGTGCATCCGATCGCGGGTCAGGGATCACGCCGGTGCGCCAAGCGCTGCCGATTGTCCACGGTGCCAAGTCCAAACTCCCGGCGCTGCCCCCTCACCATAACGCGCAATAGCCAGCGCCTGGCTCCAGACTTGTCGACCTGCAGAAAAAGGCCCCCTCCGTCCATATGACGTCCTGGAGGCGCATTCCGGACGAATGACGCTTTTAATTTCTTTTCGACATGTGGTCCGGATTTGATTCCGGGACGATGATCGGTGTTGGATGGATCTTTCATTTTCACCCCACAATTTACCCCACAATTTTTGCGGGAACATAATGGCTAAATGTTGGGGTCTTGAAGGAGAAATACCGAAAACCTTGGGCTTTCACGCTCCCAACACCTGTCAATCCGGTGCAAATGGCGGAGACGAAGGGATTCGAACCCTCGATACCGTTTCCGGTATACTCCCTTAGCAGGGGAGCGCCTTCGACCACTCGGCCACGTCTCCGCGGACCCGTATATGTGCAGGCCTGACGGGACACAAGACCCAAAAACACGTTTTCAAGAATTCCTTGAGTTTCGATGTGACGCCTCTCAAACGTCCCTGCGACTCATAGTGTGTTAGGCCTTCAGGCCAGGAAGCCGAAGCGAGTTTGTGTTTAGGCGCAGCGCAATAATGCGGAGTGGTTCTGTTGCTAGAAGGTCCAGCCGTGGTAACAGACTCGCAATCAATGAGTGAAATTTGTGACAGTCTGCTATTAAGATAGGCCATTGGCTTAGAACAAAAAATTCACAAGTATCTGTTGATATGACCGCGTTAACTTCGCGCTGCTACACAACCCTTCACACCCACGCGAGGATGGCTGCGCGCGGCGTCGATGCTGTGTTACGCTGATCTCAACTGAAATGATCACGTTATTAGGAGAGTTATCGTGAAGTGGCTTATTGCACCTGCCTTTGTGGCACTAACCTCGACCATGGCCTTTGCTGGGGAGCAGTATGTTGATGAAACCGGTTACGCGGTTTCGGGTTACGATGTTGTGGCCTATTTTGGGCTTGAGCAGGCCCCTGTGGGCAGCGCGCAGCCAGCAGCAGTTCCTGGCAACAAGAGCATCACCGCTGACTACAACGGCGCGACCTTTGCTTTTGCCTCTGAGAAGAACAAAAAGGCGTTCTTGAAGGATCCGGAAAAATATGCTCCGAAATATGATGGCCACTGTGCATATGGTGTGTCCAAAGGCGGCAAGGTTCCTGGCAACCCGAATCTGTGGCGGATTGTTGATGGTAACCTCTATCTCAACATCACCAAAAATGTGGTAGGCTTCTGGGAGGAAGATATTCCGGGGAATATCTCGCTGGCACAGGGCAACTGGGGTGGCATTGAATCAAAATCGGCGTCAGACAGCACGATCCCTAACTTCTCGTCGCCTGCGCCGACAAACTAAGACAATACTATGAGGCTCTCACGGCGGTCTGTGCTCGCGCTTGGAGGTGTGGCTGCAGTTGGGGTGGGGGCTTCGTTCATGCTGCCCACTTCGCGTGCGGATGTGGCGCACATTATGACACCTCAGGAAGCTTTTCAAGCTGCAGAAAGAGGTGACATCCTGCTTGTAGATATTCGCCGCCCTGATGAATGGGCGGCGACTGGTGTACCGGCGCCGGCGGTGCCGATCGATATGCGTGCGCGCGATTTCATTGAGCAAGTTTCAAATGCACGCGCATTTCCTGCACAGCCTGTTGCCGTTATTTGCGCGCGCGGAGTACGCTCTGCGCGGGTCACTCGGCAGCTTGAAGCGGCCAATCTGACACCGATCATTGATGTGCCGGAAGGAATGCTGGGGTCCCGTGCTGGCCCTGGATGGCTCAAAACAGGATTGCCGGTGAGGACTCAATAGTGATGCGATGGACCATGTTGGCGGCTCTGGCCTTTACTGCAATGAGTGGTTCCGCTGCATGGGCATGCTCTAGTGAGACACCCTGTGAGGTGGGGGAGCGGGCCTACTATGTCGCGTTGCCTGAGGGGCAAGAACAGCCAGCCCCCGCCGTTGTTTACATCCATGGATGGGGGGGCAGTGGGAAGGGGGCACTCCGCAATGGGGGCATGGTGTCTGCGTTTTTGGAGCGGGGCTATGCAGTGATTGCGCCTGATGGCGTACCTCGAGAAGGGCGTAGCGGGCGCAGTTGGGGATTTCATCCAAATTCAGGCAGGCAGTTGGAGGAAATTTCCTACCTACAGGCTGTGCGGGATGATGCGATCGAACGCTTTGATCTGGACCCGGATCGCATTGTGTTGGCTGGCTTTTCCATTGGTGGATCGATGGTTGCCTATACCGCCTGCCTTGATCCCAGTTCTTTTGCCGCCTACGCGCCTGTCGGCGGAAATTTCTGGCGCCCGCATCCGACAGAATGTGCCGGTCAGGTGCGGATGTTGCACACGCATGGGTGGACAGACGGAACGGTTCCGCTGGAGGGGCGCGTGGTGAATCGTGTGCCAGTGACCGATCCGGATGCTTTCGCTCAAGGCGATATTTTTTATGCGATGTCTCTCTGGCGCGAGACCAACAAATGTGTGCACCTGAAAGCGGATCGCTTTGTCACACAAGGACAGTTCTGGCGGCGTATCTGGGACCGCTGTGCACCGGACTCTGCGTTGGAATTGGCACTGTTCCCTGGGGGGCATGCTATTCCAAGGGGCTGGTCTGATCTTGTTGTAGATTGGTTTGAGGGGCTGTGATGTTGGTCGCAGGTATATCAGTTGCTGCGCTTGTCACCGGGATTTTGCTCCCGTTACGGTGGGGCGTTTATGGGTTTGTCGGCGGCGCAGCAGTTCTTTTCCTGATGCAAGTCGGGATCAATTCCGCTGGTGGTTTTGCCGGTGCAAGTTTTGAGGAGAGCCTGTTGTTGTTCAACGGCTCATACCTTTCATATTTCGGATTTAACTTGCAGATAAGCTATCGCGCCTTTGCTGCGCCGCTATTGGCTTTGGCGCTGCCGATAATCTATCGCTTGTCACTCCGCCGCAATTGATTGCGGCGCAGCGGTTTCTGTCAGCACAGATTTCATCCAAGCCCGTTCATTCCGCGCCAACGACACGATCTTTGGCTCGATGAGTGTGTGCGGTGTGTCGAGGCGTAGCACGCGGCTTGCGGCATTCGCGACAGGCACTGAGCTGAGCTTTGACAGGGGTACAGCAGCTGCGAGGCTGAAAGCGATCGGCAGGATCAAAAGCGAGATATCTGCAAAAATCATGCCTCCGATGAGTGCAAGGCCAAACACGGTCTCAATCCAATGGAACCGCAAGGTCGCCAACCATCCGTAGCCGTTCCCGCTCCGGTCTTGTGGCGCCCACGCATTTTTGCGCCCAAGAAGTGCGGAGGTCGCTGCAATGGTGTGGTGGACCATCATGATCGGAGCATAGAGCACAGAGAGCAGAACTTCGACGAGCATTGACCCGATAAAGACCCGACGTGAGCCGTAGGCTGCGCGTGTTTTAGATTGCAGACCAAAAATGACAGCACCGGCGATTTTTGGGAACAAAAGCATGCCGTAGATGAAAGCGAGGTAGAACCAGGCCATACTGGTTGGGGTTTCCTGCCATATCGGCATCAACGGGTTCGCCGGTGAAAAATAGCTGGGTGGAGTGTCGTCGCTGACGCCGACAAAGGCCCAAAGGGTGATCACCGCGAGCCAAGCGGGCGACATCAGAAAGGCGAGGGCGCCCAACAAAAGGTGAAAGCGTGAAATGACATGGAAGCCGCGCGCCGTAAGGATACGCAAATGCTGCATATTGCCATGGCACCAGCGGCGATCCCGCACGACATAGTCAATCAGGGTTTGTGGTGTTTCTTCATAGCTTCCTGTGACGCGGGGCAAAAGACGGACGGCCCATCCTGCACGGCGCAACATGCCTGCTTCGACAAAGTCGTGGCTCAGCAAAAGATGTTTTGCGCCGCGCCAGCCCTTCAGGTGCGGAAGGCGGGCGCTTTCAGCAAATGCGCGTGTGCGAATGATCGCGTTGTGGCCCCAATAGTTGCCTTCGTGTTGCGACCAGCAGGCCAACCCCTCGGCAATCAGCCAGCCGTAGACGGAGTTCGAAAACTGTTGCACGCGGCCAAAAAGTGTCTGAGCGCCAATCAACATTGGACGGCTTTGAATGAGACCTGCATCCGGATCAGCCGCCATGGCGCGCGCGAGTTGTCGAATTGCTTTGCCGCTCATCAAACTGTCTGCGTCAAGGATCACCATGGAGTCATAAGCGGCACCCCAGTTTTCGATCCATTCGGTGAGGTTGCCCACTTTCTTGTCGGTATTTTCCTCGCGACGGCGATAAAACACTTTGGTGTCTGGGTGTGCTGAACTGCTAAGTGCCTGATAGGCGCGTTCTTCCATCGCGGCGACTTGCGGGTCGCGCGTGTCACTGAGGATAAAGAGTGTGTAGCAATCTTCTCCGGGACCATCTGCAAGCTCTCGCATCATAGCTGAGGCATTGCCAAAAACATCCCAGGGCGTTTCGTTGTAGACGGGCATCAACAGGGCGATTTGAGCGGATTGACCGTTCACGCTGCCGCGGGTCATACGCATGCCGCCAAGTGCTGTGCTGACCAGCCCCAGACAGGCATTGGTTGCCGAAAATGCAAGCCACACAGTCGAAAGCGCAATCAGCGCCAAGACAATGGCGTCAATCGTCGAGACGCCGCCGCGGCTCAAATACGTTGAGAAGGACGTGCAGATCAGGGTCGTCAACGTGATGGTTGGTACAAAGGCCGCTAGGCGCCAAAGGTGACGCCCCGGACGTCCGGCATGTTCCATGGAGCGCCTGCTGCCGACTTCTGAAAAAGTCTGAGCCGGCATCGCGAGCGGTGCTCGCGGGGGCATATGGGGATGCTCAGGCGTCATGCGGTCCACCGGTAAAGCCACACCTCACTCAGCGGTGCGTCTTCGAGCCGAAGTTGTGCGCGGAACTCAATGAGCGACTCGTCTCCTGGATGAAACTTGAAGGCCAGTCGAGGTCCACCGGTTTCCGGATTGCGCTGCAAGACGCCGGAGGACACTTCGCCGGCGCTGCTGTTCACCACAATTTCAATCTCGGAGAGATCTGCCGGCACAGTTTCGGCGTCGGCAAAATCAATCAGTACGATGGTTCCGTTGTTTTCAAAAGCGGAACCAATCATCGTGTTGAGTACGGTGAGGCCTTGCCCGTAGCTGACCTCTTCGCTCCATGTGAGACGATAAGACAGTTGGGTTTCCGTGCCGCGGGTCAGACCGCCTGCTGGACGCCAGTAGCATACGATATTGTCGTAGATCTCGGACTGGGTCGGGATTTCGATCAGCGTGACCGCACCTTCGCCCCAATCGCCTTTGGGTTCCACCCAAACGCCCGGGCGGCGGTGATAGAGCGCTTCAAGATCCGCAAAATCGCTGTATTCGCGCGCGCGCTGCAGAAGGCCGAAACCTTTGGGATTGTTGTCTTGAAAGGCGCTGATCTGCAGCGCGGAAGGGTTTGCCAGTGGGCGCCAAATGGTCTCGCCCGCGCCGTTGCTGATCAGCAGACCGTCCGTGTCATGCACGGCAGGACGAAAGTCGGTGAAGCGATGTCTGTTGGTTTGATCGTATTGGAACATCGACGTCAAAGGCGCGATGCCAATGTTGTCGATATCGCGACGCGGGAACAGATGCGTTGTGATGTCCATGGTGAGGGCTTTGCCCGGCGTTATCTCAAAACGATAAGCACCTGTGCAGCTTGGGCTATCAAGCAAAGCATGGACAATGAAGGTTACTTCATTGGGGCCAGGTTTCTCAATCCAGAAAGCACGGAAATCCGGGAACTCCTCGCCCTCGGGTGAGGCTGTATCGATGGCCAGACCTCGCGCGGATTGGCCATAGATGTTTCCGGTCCCAATGGCACGGAAATAGCTCGCGCCCTGGAATACGGCGAATTCCTGATAGATGCCTGCCTTTTCCAATTCTGCGCGGAGCCGCAGGCCGGAATAGCCAAGCGTGTCATCGGTAGGCAGTTCAGGGAACTTGTCAGTTTTGTCAAAGACACCGAAATCAAATTTAAGCGGCTGAGCCATGCCGTTTTCGATAACTGAGATTTCGATCGGATGCGGAAAGTAGAGGCCCGGGGCGAAGACGTCCAATTGGAGCGGGGTCTCGGGTTCTTTGCTCCAGAGCGCATTGCGCACGTCAAACCAGATGGAGACGTAATCCTCATAACCGATTTCTGTCCATTCCTGCGGAATGCGCTTCGGCGGTTGGTAATCCTTCTGGCTAAGCGCACGGGCACGCTCAATCACCTCATTTGGATCAAACGAGACAGGCGCATGCAGTTGCAAACCGGGTTCGTTGCTGGCTTCAGCCAAAGCGGGGCTTGCGGCCAAGGCCGCCAAGCTGGCGATAAACTCACGTCTTAGCATTGGCGCCGCTCCGCTTTTTCCAAGGTTGAGATTTGTAGTAGGACGCTCCATAGGCCACGCCGACGATGATTGCCGCCCCGAGTAGGTTCACCCAGAACATAGAGAAATGTGTCCGGCCCACCTGATCCAGCAAAGCTCCCATCAGGCGCGCCAGGAACATGGAGGCGATGAAGACCGCCAAAGACTGCTGGCCGACTTTCAGGATGAGGGTGATCATGCGCTGCCAGATGTGTCCGATGGGCGAAGCTGGATCACGCGGCTGAAGGCGGTCGCCATTGCGGCCAGCCAGCACCCAGGCAACATAGGCAAGCGACAGGAAGTGGACATAGCGCAAGATGCCAAAGTTGGTCTTGTCGATCAGCACACGCCACTCTTTGCGCCACTCCAATGCCCAAGACAGCTCATTATAGAGACGGAAATAAGCAAACGGGAGGATGACCAAGAGCACAGCCACGGCCACCAGAAACAACCGATTGTCAACTGGAGGAGCCGGGAGCCAACGTGCGTTGAGCGCAAATCCCGTGAAGAAAATCAACTGCCAGCCAAATGGATTGAAGAACCATTGGCGTTCAGACCACGGCTCGGCGGGAAAATTGAGGTCATAGAGGTTCGCGCACAGCCAGACCGCGACCACGGCTGCAAACGCTAGCGCCTTGTTGATCTTTGCCAAGATCACCACTGCGGGCAACATCACGAGGATGACCATATACATTGGCAGAATGTCAAAATAGTTCGGCACATAGGTCAAAGTCAGCAGACCAAGCAGATTGGTTGGCGTGTCTTTGAAGAACGGGTGCAGGTTGAGCTGGCCGACGTAGTTGCGACCCTCTGGTAGAAGCGCGTTGAGCGCTACCATAGCAGTCGCGATTGCAAAAAACAGACAGATATGCGCCCAGTAAATTTGCCAGACACGATAACTGATCCGGACGGTGCCCATCATATTGCCCTGCTCGCGGAAAACACGGCCAAAGGCAAGGGCGCTCGCCATGCCAGAGCAAAAGACGAAGATTTCAGTGGCATCTGAAAAGCCGAAGCGGGCCGGGATCCAGAGCGTTAGCCAGTTGCCCGGGACATGGGCGATCAAGATGATGAACATCGCGATACCCCGGAAAAAATCTAGACGGATATCGCGTGTTTTGGCGCCGATCTGTGCGGCTGTATTCACTGCCGCCGGAGCGGAAGCAAAGGTCGGGTTTGCCACTCTCATAGTCCTCGTCCAGACTTAGTTTGCTGCCGTTGATGGGGTCGCCAACGAGCGCAGCTCGGCGATTTGGGCCATGCGTGATGCGCCAAATGCGTCTTCATGCCCGCCACGCAACCCAGTGCGTGCCCGCAGCAGCGCTTCGGTTTCCGCCAAATGACCAGCCCGCAGACCGGCTTCGATGGTGAGACGTTCGAAGATATCGCGTTGTGCGTGACTGCCCCCCATGGATTGGAAGTTGGTCTGTGCCGCGCGCAGGTGAGAGAAGGCAGTCGCGTAGTTTGCTTCGCCAAAGGCAGCCAGACCTTCAGAGGTCGCCACACCTGGCGAGAGCATCACGCGTGCCATTTCATCTTCTTTTTTGGCGTTTTCGGCCACGCGGGCATTCAAGCGCGCGACGGCGTCAGGTCGGGTTTCACCGATCAGCGCAAGCATGTAGTGCATGTCGGCAAAGGTCAGGCAGCCATCGTCAGAGCGCTTCTCTGCAAGATTGGCCAGTTCAACCCAGCGATCGCCCACATCAACACCTTCAAGTTCGAGACGCATCAGCAAAGAGCTTGCGTTTGAGAAGTCGCGATAGTCGTCGGTTTTCTCATCACGCACTTTGGTGTCGTAGAGGTCCAGAACCGTGCCAATGTCGCCCTGATCCAGGTGAAGAATGGCTTTGTGCCACCAGACGTGAAACCGGAAGTTGTTGCAGTGGTTCCACGCATCGAGATTGCTGTCGATGAGTGAGATGCCACTGTCGGTCTGATGTGTCATGTCATAAACATGCGCCACAGCATGAAGGCCCCAAGCGTCGTCTGCTGCGAATTCAAGCCCACGCAGGCCGACGTGTTCAGCCCGCTCATAGCGACCGTTTTCTTCAAGTGCGAAGGCGTGACATCCCAGTGCGTATCCGTAGAGCGGATGCGCAACCCCATGGGCGCTGATCACACGCTCGATCGACCGCAGCATGCCCTGGCTGTCGCCAAGCATAAAGCGAATGCCATGCGAGAGCTTCATGCTGATCGTGTCGGCATGATTGAGGCGCAGCGCTTCCTCCATGCGCACCACAGATTGAGAAGGCTTGCCTGCCAGCCAATCCGTCAGTGCGGCACACCAAAGACGTTCACGCTTTGTGGCGCCGCCCTGCGTCAGAGCACGCTGCGCATCATCGCTTGCGGATTGCGCAACGCTGACCAGCTCACGGCGGCCGAGCATCAAGCAGCTCAGGCCCTTCATGGCGTGGCCCATCGCAAAATCAGGAGCCAGGGTTAGCAGGCGGTTGAGATGGTCACCGGTTGTTTGGCCATGTGATAAGACACCAAGAATAACATTGTTCCATGCGCTCAAGGCCTCCTCGTTAGACAGACTTACCTCGCAGGCACTGATATCGGTCAGCATTATGAAACCTTTCGAACGCTTCAAGACAGTTTGAAAAATTATAGGTTGGGCACCAAATTCGCGCACATCACCAAAACGTTATGGCTCGAAAAGGTGATTGGATCTCAACCTATTGTGATTGGCTTTGGCTCATTTGTTGCGACAGCAGGTCAAATACATTTTCGGTGTCTTCTCCAAATTTTGGCGGTGCTTTTACATATTGAATCGGCGTTTTAGAGAATTTGAGCGGATTGCCCAGCAGATTTACGGTACCGGCGCTGGTTGCTTCAGCTGAAACCTTGACAACAGCGCCTCTTTCGATGGCCTGCGGCGATGTGAGGGCTTCTTCAACGGTGTTTATGGGGCCGCAGGGCACGCCCTGAGCTTGCAACATTGCGAGGGTCTCTTGCGAGGAGTGGGCGCCAATTGTTTCAGAAACGGCGGTTTCCAGCGCAACGCGGTTCTCCAGGCGCAGCGGATTTGTTGCAAAACGCGGATCCACAGCCAAATCGCTGCAATTAAAGGCACGGCAAAAAGACTGAAATTGCGTGTCGTTTCCGACGGCTAGGATGATATGGCCGTCTTTGGTGGCAAAAACATTGTAGGGCGCAATATTAGGGTGCCCATTTCCGCGCCGTTTCGGCGTCTTGCCGGATGTCAGGTAGTTTGTGCCTTCATTGACGAGCCAGGCCATCTGGCTGTCCACCAATGCCAGGTCGATCTGTTGCCCTTCGCCGGTGGCTTCTGCGTGGCGCAGAGCAGCCAACATGCCAACGGTGGCGTACATGCCGCACATGACATCGGCGATGCCGACGCCCACCTTCATGGGCGCGCCATCCGGATCACCTGTGATGGACATGATGCCCCCAAATCCCTGCGCCATGAGATCATAGCCGGGCCGTTCTCGGTTGGGGCCGGTTTGGCCGAAGCCGGAAATCGAACAATAGACGAGGCTCGGGTTGATCTCACTCAGCGCAGCGTAATCGAGCCCATACTTTTTGAGCCCCCTGGGCTTGTAGTTCTCAATCACGATCTGAGCTTGAGCCGCGATCTGTTTGACAAGCTCTTGCCCTTCAGGAGTCGAGAGATCTGCCGCAACCGAGAATTTGTTGCGATTGGCGGCCATGAAGTAGGCGCTCAGATCACTTTGGCCGTCCTTCGTTTCTGCGTAGGGTGGGCCCCAGCGGCGCGTGTCATCGCCGCCGGTGATTGGATTTTCGATTTTGATCACAGTCGCACCGAGATCGCCCAGAAGCTGGGTGGCTGTCGGGCCCGCAAGAATGCGGCTGAGATCGAGAACCAATACGCCTTCCAGCGCGCGTGGGGCGGTAGGATTAGAAGGCATTGTCATAGGCTTTCCGGTCAATTTGAACGGCGATAACTGTGAAAGTTTCAGCGGATTGCGCATCGTTCAGTGCCTGGCGCAATTCAGCTTCGCTGGAAACACTCACACCATTGCCGCCGAAAGCGCGCCCAACGGACGCCATGTCGGTTCCTTTGAAATCCACGCCAACATTGTCGAGTTTGCGCTCTCGCTGTTTCAGCTCGATAAGAGCCAGGGAGGCGTCGTCGAACACAACGAAGATGGTTTTCAGGTTGTGTTCTGCGGCTGTTGCGAGTTCACCCACGACCATGAGAAAACCTGCATCTCCGCTGAAGGACACCACGGTGCGATCCGGTTCGACAAACTGAGCGCCAATGGCGAGCGGTACGGCGCAGCCCATGGTGCAAAACCCTGAGGATTGCGTGAGCGCGCGCGGGAAGCGGCATGTCCACATTTGGCTGAGAAGAATGCGATGGGCGCCGCTGTCAGCCGTGGCCAGCGTGTCCGCCGGCAAAACGTCCTGACATATTGAGATGGCTTGAGCTGGCCCCCAGGTTTCTCCGGCTGGAAACGCTGCCGCCAAGGCATTTTTGGTGTCTGAGATTGTGGAGTCCGACCAGCCGGTGGGCGCGTTGTCTGGAAGCAGCGCAGCAACAGAGGCGGCGCAATCCCCAACAATATTGTGGCTGGACTGATGCATATAGTGGTGGTTCGGCTCGGCTGTGATGTCGATGATCACCTGCGTTTCGGGATCCCAAGGATTTTGCCAGCCGATCCGCATTTCGATGGGGTCATAACCAATAGCGAGAATGACATCGGCCTCTTTGACAAGCGGCAGTAAAATCTTATCAGCTTTCGGGGAGAGGCCAGCGCCGCCGAGTGCAAGCGGATGATCCTCGCGCAGCAGCCCTTTGGCTTTGTAGGTGGTTATGACCGGCGCGCCCAAGAGCTCTGCCGCCTGCTGGATCGCGCTGGCGCCAGCCTCAGACAGAGCGTCGACGCCCGCCACAATGAGTGGCTTCTTTGCGCTTGCGAGAGCGGTGCGGGCTGCATCCAGCTCGGGCCCTGCCGGTGCAACCGGAACGGCTGCGCGGCGCATCACGCCCTCCCCTTCAGAGGGCGCATTCGCCACAGAAATCGGGACATCAATGTGGACTGGGCCCGGGCGTCCTTCTGTGGCGATGCCAATGGCTTTGTCGATGATCACATGGGCTGCCTTCGCGTTGAGCGTAAAGCTCGCCTTGGTGACACTCTCAAAAACCTTTGTCTGATCCAAGACTTGGTGGGTGTAGACTTGGGCTGTTTCCGGATCGACGCATCCGGTCAGTACAATCATGGGCACGCGATCTTCACGCGCATTTTCCACAACATTCACACCGTTAAGAGCGCCAGGGCCAACGGTCGTGAGCAAAATACCTGGTGCGCCAGTGCGGTGATAGGTGGCTTCTGCCATAAAGCCCGCAGCGTTTTCGTGACGGCAGAGGACAAATTCGATGCCGGCTTTGTCCAGTGCATCCAAAAGTGTCAGCACTTCGCCTCCGGGCATACCAAAGGCCCAACGGCATCCTTGCTCATACAACCGTTTCGCAATCACATCTGCTGCGCGCATGTTATCCCCGCCATTTATTTCATTCAGCGGTGTATTGGTCGTAGGCTTGCAGCAAGTCAACGGAGGTGCGGCGAACCCACGTGAAATTCATATTCTGTAATATTAGGATTTGCTGGCGGCGCGAATTTTCGTGGCGTGTCAGCTTGCGCCCCAAGGTGGCTGTGGTGTAGGCCCGCATCAACTTCAAAGCTCTCTGCTGCTATTCAGGAGCGCATGCGAAAAGGCGAAGCGATGCGATTCACCATTGCGATTGATGGACCGGCGGCGGCTGGAAAAGGAACAATTTCCAAAGCAATTGCTGCGCATTTCGGTTTTGCGCATCTTGATACGGGGCTTTTGTATCGCGCCGTGGGTGCGCGTACACTGGATGGCACTGACCCGATTGATGCAGCGAAAGCGCTGACGGCGGAGGACCTGGCTGCGGAAAATCTGCGCACGCCAGAGGTGGCGCAGGCCGCAAGCCGGGTAGCGGTTATAGCGGAGGTGCGCGCAGCACTGATCGATTTTCAGCGTGCTTTCGCCGGGCGGGCAGGGGGGGCTGTGCTAGATGGGCGCGATATCGGCACCGTTATTTGTCCGGAGGCGGACGCTAAGCTTTTTGTGACTGCAAGCGCGGAGGTGCGGGCGGAGCGCCGGTATCTGGAGCTCGTCGGCAAGGGGCATGATACGACGCGAGACGCTGTTCTGGCTGATGTGAAAGAGCGCGATGCACGTGATGCCGAGCGGGCCGAGGCGCCCATGAAGCCTGCGGAGGATGCGGTTCTGATTGATACGTCTGACCTGGCCATCGAGACGGCGGTTCAAGCAGCTATCGATGCGGTGAAGGCGCAGCGGAGCTGATAGGCCTCAGGCGCTGTCCTTCAGCGCCGCTTCCCGATCATAGATTTCTCGTGCCGCATCAATGGTGGGCAGGTTTTCCAACGCCCAGTATCCCATCGCTTTTACAGGCTCTAAAAACGAATGCCCCAAATCTGTTAGAGCGTATTCCACTTTGGGAGGAATCGTTGGGTGGTATGTGCGGCTTACCAGCCCGTCGCGCTCCAGCTCGCGCAGGGTCAGCGACAGCATCCGTTGCGAAATACCTAGTCGGCGTTTGAGCTCGTTGAAGCGCAAGACACCGTATTCGCCAAGTGACATCACAATCAAAACAGACCAGCGGTCACCAACTCTGCTCAGAACTTCGTTGATGCGTTGGCATTCCGGGCACTGCGTCTTTTGCGTTGCATCTGGCATGTGAGGCTCCTGGGGGTGGTTCCCTTCGTGTGACCGGGGAACGAGAATGTGACTTCTTGCAGCGGTATTCGGTTCTTTCTATATCGTCAGTATCGAAAATATACCACCCTTTGCGGCTCGGCCGCGGGAGGGGTGACAGACTGAGAAAGATCAAAAATGACCTCCCTTAAAGACTTGATGACCTGGCGCTATGCCACCAAAAAAATGGACCCTGCAAAAGCGGTTTCTGAAGAAAAAGTAGAGGCCATCTTGGAGGCAATCCGCATGGCTCCAACCTCCAGCGGCACGCAGCCGTTTGAGGTGTTTGTGGTGACTCAAGATGCGATGCGTGAAGAAATCCGCAAAGTGGGCTGGGATCAAAGCCAGATCACCGAGTGTAGCCATCTGCTCGTTTTTGCTGCGTGGGACAACTACTCCGCAGAACGGATCGATGCGGTTCGCACGCATATGGAAGAATTGCGCGGCGAAAACCCGATGATCACCCAGTACTACGAGAATCTCAAAGGCGCTTATTTGCCCCGCGATTCCACCGTAAACCACGATCACGCAGCCCGTCAGGCCTATATTGCTTTGGGGTTTGCAATGCTGGCGGCGGCAGAACTTGAAGTGGATTGCTGCCCAATGGAAGGCTTTGATGCGGATGCTGTGGATCAGATCATCGGGCTTAAAGAGCTTGGCTTGAAATCCGTTACGCTGTTGCCGCTTGGCTATCGCGAAGAAGGTGCGGATTGGCTGCTGCCGATGCCGAAAGTTCGTAAGTCGCGAGAGGCTCTGGTCAAAACCATCGCTTGATAGCAGGCGATAGCGCTATTGCAGCGGTGCCCTGGTTGGGCGCCGCTGATTTGCATTTTCTGGCTTGTGATTTGCACGTAAGGTTATGTAATAACGTTACGCAATGAGGCAATGGCAGAGTGGATATGCGGAAAAATCTCAACAGCAGCCTGAAGGGGCGGCGGCGTCAGGGGAATACGATGCAAGCCTATGATGCTTTGCCACCCGAGTTGCGCCAATGGTTGAGCGTGGCAGCGTTGCCATGGAGCCCTGCATCCGCCATCGGCATCTGGAAGAAGGCCGGGGGTACACGGGATCCGGAGGCGGCGCTTGAGCGGTTGAATACAATTGAACAGGCGACACTACGCCGAGATCGTGTGGTGCGCGGAATCGGCTTGCCCACATAGGTGATTGTCGCTAAGAAGCGCACGTCTATAAGGCGCAAATGCCATAAAACAATGAGACGAGCAGGGTCGGACGCACCGGCCCTCTTTGTTTTTTGTGTGTTTTCTTGTTGTTGGCGCGCCCAAGACCAAATTGTTCTGCCAGAAGGCGGACACCAACCAAGACCGGCGGAGACAACCGCACGGCCAGAAAAAACGTTTGTAAAGGAAGTAAACGCCACATGGCTAGCGCAACCATGGAGGAATTCGAAGCCCTCCTCCAAGAAAGCTTCGAAATGGACACACCGAACGAGGGTTCGGTTGTCAAAGGCAAAGTCATCGCAATTGAAGCGGGCCAAGCCATCATCGACGTCGGCTACAAAATGGAAGGCCGCGTTGAGCTCAAAGAATTCGCAAACCCTGGTGAAGCTCCTGAAATCGCTGTTGGCGACGAAGTGGAAGTGTACCTGCGCGCGGCGGAAAACGCCCGTGGCGAAGCTGTTATCTCCCGCGAGATGGCACGCCGCGAAGAAGCATGGGATCGCCTTGAGAAAGCCTACGCAGACGATGCACGCGTTGAAGGCGCGATCTTCGGCCGCGTTAAAGGCGGCTTCACAGTTGACCTCGGCGGCGCCGTGGCCTTCCTGCCAGGTTCCCAGGTTGACGTACGCCCCGTACGTGACGCTGGCCCTCTGATGGGTCTGAAGCAGCCGTTCCAGATCCTGAAAATGGACCGTCGCCGTGGCAACATCGTTGTGTCCCGCCGCGCGATCCTCGAAGAGTCCCGCGCCGAGCAGCGCGCCGAAGTTATCGGCAACCTGTCCGAAGGTCAGGCTGTGGACGGTGTGGTCAAGAACATCACCGAATACGGTGCATTCGTTGACCTGGGCGGCGTAGACGGTCTGCTGCACGTCACCGACATGGCATGGCGTCGTGTGAACCACCCATCTGAGATCCTGACGATCGGTGAAACCGTTAAGGTTCAGGTCATCAAGATCAACAAAGAAACCCACCGCATCAGCCTGGGCATGAAGCAGCTGCAAGACGATCCATGGGATCTGGTTGCTGCGAAGTACCCACTGGAGTCCGTGCACAAAGGCCGCGTGACCAACATCACCGATTACGGTGCATTTGTTGAGCTGGAAGCGGGCGTTGAAGGTCTGGTTCACGTCTCCGAGATGTCCTGGACCAAGAAAAACGTGCACCCCGGCAAGATCGTTTCCACCTCTCAGGAAGTGGACGTCATGGTGCTGGAGATCGACGGTGCCAAGCGCCGCGTGTCTCTGGGTCTCAAGCAGACCATGCGCAACCCATGGGAAGTGTTTGCAGAAACACACCCAGAGGGCACCGAGGTCGAAGGCGAAGTCAAGAACATCACCGAATTCGGTCTGTTCATCGGCCTGCCAGGCGAGATCGACGGGATGGTTCACCTCTCCGACCTGTCTTGGGACGAGCGTGGCGAAGATGCGATCCAGAACTACCGCAAAGGCGACATGGTTTCGGCCGTTGTCTCTGAAGTGGACGTTGAAAAAGAGCGTATCTCCCTGTCCATCAAAGCCCTGGGTGGCGACAAATTCGCAGATGCGGTTGGCGGCGTGAAGCGCGGCTCTATCGTGACTGTTGAAGTGACCGCGATCGAAGACGGTGGCATCGAAGTGGAATACGAAGGCATGAAATCCTTCATCCGCCGCTCCGACCTGTCCCGTGATCGTGCTGAGCAGCGCCCAGAGCGTTTCTCCGTCAGCGACAAGATCGACGTGCGCGTCACCAACATCGACAGCAAGACCCGTCGTCTGGGCCTGTCGATCAAGGCACGCGAAATCGCAGAAGAAAAAGAAGCAGTGGAACAGTACGGGTCTTCCGACTCCGGCGCGTCCCTCGGCGATATCCTGGGTGCAGCGCTCAAGGGCGACGAGTAAGATTACCCGATCTTTAGCTTTATGATTTGGGAAACCCCGCCAGCAATGGCGGGGTTTTTCTTTTGGGTCTGCGAGTTTGCTTTTTTTCCAATGTTCTGTAAGTGTTCTCATGTTGAATACCGGGTGAGGACATAAAGTGATTTCTGGAAGTTGTAATTGCGGGGCTGTGAAATTCGAGTTGAGCGCGGCCCCAACAATGATGGGGACCTGCCATTGTTCCCGCTGTCGCAAATCGGGCGCGAGTACGATTGTCTTTGTAAAGAAAGAGAGCCTGCGGTGGGTGTCCGGCAAAGATCGGGTAGCGCTCTATCAGCCAGAGCTACCGTTCAAATATGGCCGATGTTTTTGCAAGATCTGTGGCACGTCGTTGGGAGAGATCCTGTCAGAGGAAGAGAGTTTCCCGATTTCCGCCAATGCCTTTGATAGTGATCTCGGGTTGCAAATTCAGTTCCAAGAGCATTTGGACGATAAGCCCAGTTGGGTTGCAGTTGGCGACACAGCCTGAGCGTCGCCAACTTTCTAAAACTCAATAGTGTTGCGCCGCCTGCGCTGTCAGCGTTTTCATCGCTGTGCGGTAAGGTGCTGGGCCAAAGCTGATGCGCGCCACTCCGAGCGCCGCCAGCGGCTTTATGTCAGCAGATGTGTCCAGACACAGCACGTTCACCGGCAGAGAGACCTGTTCACAGATCTGTTTTATCAATTCAGGATCTGTCAGGCCGGGCACAAAGAAACCGCTCGCACCTGCTTTTGTATAAGCCTCAGCCCGCGCGAGAGCATCGTCAATCAAGCTGGCGTGCGCATCCGGCTTTGATTGCAAGAAAAGGTCTGTGCGCGCATTGATGTAGAGAGGAATTCCGGTTGCATCGGCTGTCGCTCGGATTGCTTTGATACGCGCCACCTGTGACGCGATATCATGCAGGCCTTCACCGCCGACCACACGATCTTCAAAATTCAGCCCCACCGCACCTGTGGCCAAAAGGCGTTTTATGTTAAGTGAGAGCTCTTCAGGATCAGTAGCGTAACCGCCTTCAAAATCGACGCTGACTGGCAGCTCTGTTGTGGCTGTGATCCGGCCTGCGATTTGAAAGAGCAGTTCCATCGGTAGGTCTTCGCCATCTGCATAGCCTTGGGCAACGGCCACCGACCAACTCCCAGTGGCGAGAGCTGATGCGCCAGCTTTGGCCACGGCAGCTGCGCTGCCAGCATCCCACATATTGTAGAGCACAACAGGGGAGCCGGGTTTGTGGAGGTCGGCGAAGGCTTTGGCGCGGTCACTTTGAGACATTGGGCGTTCCTTGTGTTTTGCGATCAGCTTATATTTGATCGAGGCGTTGAGTTCCGTTCTGCAGTCAGCAGCGGTGTTGGAAACAACCCTAGCAGGGCAAACGGCCTTTACCGCCTTTATTTGGTGGTGAGCTGTACAACTTTATGTGCGATTGGACGGCTTTTGAGAAAAGATCCTGAAAGTGACCAAATGATCGAGATCGAAAGACTGGACCATCTGGTGCTCACAGTTGCCAGCATCGAGGCAACCGTGGCGTTCTATACTCGGGTTTTGGGATTTCGGGTCGCGATTTTTGGAGAAGGCCGCGTGGCCCTCACATTCGGTCAACAGAAAATCAATCTGCATCAGGCTGGTCGCGAGTTTGAACCGAAAGCTGCACAGCCGATGCCGGGATCAGCCGACCTGTGTTTCATCGCAACGACACCGCTGGCCGAGGTAATTGTGCATTTGGAAAAGCAGGGTGTCACGATCGAGGAGGGGCCGGTGCTGCGTACCGGTGCCAAGGGGCCGATCACATCGCTCTATTTTAGAGACCCAGATCAGAATTTGATTGAAGTCTCAAATTACTGAACGCTCTAAATGGAAAAGGCCGGGCGATGTACCCGGCCTATCTGTTGATATTGTTTGACTTATCGGCCGCGAATACGCGGATCAAGCGCATCACGCAGGCCGTCGCCGAGGTAGTTTACCGACAACACAGTCAGAGAGATCGCAAGACCAGGCCAGAACACGCGCTCCGGATAATCCTGCAGATATTGCACGGCGTCATTCAGTAGGCGGCCCCAGGTTGGGAAGTCAGGTGGAAAGCCGAGACCTAAGAATGACAGGGCCGATTCCGTGATGATCGCGTTGGCGATGCCGAGTGTCGCAGACACCATGATCGGCGAGAGCACATTGGGTAGGATATGCCGAGTGATCATGTTGTGGTTTGACGTCCCGATGGAGCGGGCTGCGAGTACGAACTCACGCTCCTTCAGTGCAAGTACATCGCCGCGCACAATCCGGGCTGTGGGCATCCAAGAGGTGATGCCAATTGCGACAACGATCAGGATGAAAATCCCGCGCTCTGGCCCAACAGCGGCAGAGAGCGGCTCTCGGAAGAGCATCATCATCACCAGCAGAAGCGGCAGAATTGGCAGAGCCAGAAACAGGTCGGTCAGGCGCATCAGCGGGCCGTCGAGTTTCTTGAAATAGCCTGCGGTGATACCTACAAAGCTGCCCAGACCCAGCGCCAGCAGCATGGCGGTGAGGCCCACGGCAATCGAGGTTTGCCCGCCCGCCATCATCCGCGCCAGAGTATCCCGTCCCAGCTGGTCGGTGCCAAAGGGATGTGCAAAGCTTGGGCCTTGGTTACGTGAACGGATATCGATGTAGGTCGCGTCATAAGGCCAGAGCCAAGGGCCGATAAAGACGCCCAGTACGATCACAATGAAAATGATCCCACCCAAGAGCGCGCCTTTGTGTGCCTTGAACTGGTGCCAGACGTCCACCCATTGGGACCGCTGCGGTGTGGTCGGTTCGGTGTTGGTGGTATCAGTCATAGCGGATCCTCGGATCAAGAATGCCGTAGAGCACATCTGCGATCAGGTTGAAGAAGACGATCAGGAAAGCGAACATAAAGGTCAGCGTCTGCACGGTGGGCAGGTCGTTGGCCTGAATGGCGCCGATCAACTGAGCCCCGATGCCGTTCACAGAGAACACCTGTTCGGTGATGATTGCGCCGCCAAAGATTGCAGGCAGGCCCAAGGCAATTACGGTCACAACAGGGATCATCGAGTTGCGCAGCACGTGCACCAGAACCACGACACGCTCGCTTAGGCCCTTGGCACGCGCAGTGCGCACGTAGTCTTGATTGAGATTGTCCAGCATAGAGGCGCGCATGTAGCGGCTGATCTGAGCGGTGGTCTGCAGCGCCAGTACCATCACGGGCATGATCATCTGGCGCAGCTGATAGACAAAACTGTCCCAATCCACCACCTCATGTGTGGTGTCATAGATGAAAGGGAACCAGCCAAGGTTCACCGAGAAGATCACAATGATCAGCGGGCCGGTGAAAAACGGCGGGATCGAATAGCCGATCATGGTGATGAATGTGCCGGCCTGATCAAACACTGAGTATTGTTTGTAGGCAGAGTAGATCCCGATTGGCAGCGCGATCAGGATGCCCACGATGTAGGACATGCCCACAACCCACAGGGTCTGGGGCAGGCGTTCCACCACCACATCCATCACCGGAGAGCGGGTCTGCCAGCTGATGATGCGCAGCTTGCCTTCAGAGAAGGCGGTGCCAAAGAGATGGTCAAACAGCACCTGTGGTTCCACCCAGAAGAACTGAACCAGCCATTTGTAGAACCGGATATAGCCAGGCTCGCCCAAACCAAGGGCTTGGCGCATCTTTTCCTTCACTTCTGGCGGCACGGTGAGCGGCACCTGTGCCATCGGGTCGCCCGGGGCCAGTTCCAGTAGAAGGAAAATGACAAGAGATATGAAAAAGAGCGTCGGGATCGAAAGGATCAACCGTCGTATTGTGAAGGTCAGCATAAAGCGGCGCCTTTGTGCGTCTATTTTTTGATTGGTGGGCTCCGCGCAGCGACCTGCCTGTTCAGAACCGATAGAGGATAGGGCGGACCCGAAAGCCCGCCCTAAGTATTAGTTTACTTCACACGGTGCCAATCGGCAATGTTCCAAAGCTCGGAGTCCCATGTGTTCAGCACAACGCCACCCAGAGAGTTGGCATGTGCGGACACACGACCACGGTGCACCAGTGGCACAATGGTGAAGCTCTCGTTGGTCAGCATGTCGTTCATCTTCTTCGCGATCTCGCCGCGCTTCTCGATGTCGCCGGTGCGGGCCAGTTCGTCGATCAGAGCGTCATACGCCGGATCACAGAAGCGGTTGATGTTTTCACCCTGCCACTGGGAAGATGGCTTAGGCTCGCCGCCACAACGGTAGGCCGCCAAATACTGCTGAGGGTCGGTTCCGTTGAAGGTGTTCGCATACATTTCCACGTCTGCGTAGAATTTCTGGAAGGTGTCAGGGGAACCTGGGTCACCACCGAAGAACACGGATGCGGACAGGTTGCGCAGCTCGGTTTCAACACCGATCTCGCTCCACCACTGTTTGATCAGCGCCTGGAAGTCCTGGCGCACAGCGTTCGTGGAGGTCTGATACAGGATCGACAGTTTCACGCCGTCTTTGGCGCGGATGCCGTCGCCACCTTTGACCCAGCCCGCTTCATCGAGAAGCGCGTTGGCGCCAGCGATGTCTTGGGTGAAACAGTCGGTGTTTGCAGAGGCGTAGTTTGCTGGCACAGGCACGAGGTCACAGGTGACTTTACCCGCTTTGCCGTAGCCGATTTCCACCAGCAGCTCGCGGTCGATTGCCATCGACAGCGCTTTGCGCACGTTGATGTCAGACAGGAACGGGTGTGGATGCGCAACAGTCGCACGCTCACCTTCAGGCAAGTCGGAGGACGGGTTGGTCATGTTCATTTCGAGACGCTCAACCAGTGGGCCAAAGCCTGCGATCGCGATGCCTTTGCCGCCTTCTTCCATCTTGGCAATCACATCTGGTGCCAGCTGAAGGTTCCAGGCGTAGTCAAACTCGCCGGTTTCTAGAACCGCGCGCCCTGCGCCGGTCGCATCCCCGCCACCTTTGAAGGTTACGGTAGCAAACGCTGGCTTCGCTGGATCACGATAGTTCGGGTTGGCTTCGTACTGGATCACATCGTTTGTTTTGAATTCGGTCACAACAAACGGGCCAGTGCCGATTGGGCCGAAGTTCTCTGCAGTACACTCAGGCGCTTTGGCACCCATGCAGTTTTCAAACTGCGCTTTCTGCAGGATTGGGGACTGACCGCCAACAAATGGGCCATATGGGTTTGGTTTTGGCTGGTTGAAGGTCACTTTGACGGTTTTTTCGTCCAGCGCTTCGATTTCTTCAACACCGTCAAAGAACGCGGCCTGTGCACAGCCGCCTTCTGGGTGCATGCAGTAGTCGCCGGTGAAAACAACGTCAGCGGAGGTCACCGGAGTGCCATCAGACCACACCATGCCGTCTGCAATGGTCCAGGTGATAGAGGTCAGGTCTTCAGAAACGCCACCGTTGTTCACGGTTGGAATTTCAGCTGCCAGATATGGGACCATTTTGCCGGTTTCGTCGTAACGCGCCAGCGGTTCAATTGTGAGAGAGGCGGATTCGATGTCCTTGGTCCCGGAGGACAGATAAGGGTTCAGAATCGAAGGCGCCTGCCAATAGATGATGTTTACGTGGCCATCAGCGCCGCGCTCTGCCATGGCCGCCGGGGCTATCACAAACGCTGCTGCAGCGCCCAGCATCAGGGTTTTTGCTTTCATATCTCACTCCATGTTGGCACGTCGTTCGTGCGAAAAAGGCAGATTGGTTCCGCCCGTTTTTGGTTGTCATAACAAGAGGAGCGGGTGGCGAATCGCACAGAACCCAATGCACAGATTTGTGTCGTACTCCCCTCCGACTGAGGGCATCACAGACCAGTCGGTAAAAAAATGCAAGGGTTCGTTTGTTTTTCCTGCCGTCGCTTTCCGAGAAAGAAGTTCGCATCGGTTTGACCTTGTGGAACGTCAGCTATAGCGTCGGCGACAAGGAGAAAACAAAAACACTGAGGGGAGTAACCCGCATGCTGGACAACGCCATAGCCTCCATCGAGAACCTGCGCGTCGAATTTCAAACCAAAGACGGCCCGGTGGTTGGGGTCGAGGACGTGTCCTTCAAGGTGAGTCCGGGTGAAACCGTATGTATCGTTGGAGAATCTGGCTCTGGCAAATCCGTTTCCAGCCTGTCTCTGATGCGTCTGGTGGAGTTTGGAGGCGGTGATATTGCAGGCGGCCGCCTGTTGTTTGACCGCCGCGATAACGGCGATGTGGACCTCTCCAAAGCCGATCAAGATCTTATGCGGACGATTCGTGGCAACGAGATCGGTATGATCTTTCAGGAGCCTATGACGGCTCTAAACCCGGTATTTACAGTGGGCCGGCAGCTGACCGAAGGTCTGCGGTTGCACAAAAAACTGTCAAAAGCCGATGCAGAAGCCCGTGCTTTGGAACTTTTGCGACAAGTGCGCATTCCGGAGCCGGAACGACGCCTGAAGCAATATCCGCATGAGTTGTCGGGTGGGATGCGGCAGCGGGTTGTGATCGCGATGGCCATGGCATGCGAGCCGCGTTTGCTGATTGCGGATGAGCCTACAACTGCGCTTGATGTGACAATTCAGGCGGAAATTCTGGCACTGATGGACCGTTTGAAGCGGGAAACCGGCACGGCCGTGATGTTCATCACGCACGACATGGCGGTTGTCGCGCAGATGGCGGACCGCGTGGTCGTTATGTTCCGCGGCAATAAGGTTGAAGAGGGCACAGTCGAAGAGATCTTCGAAAACCCGACCCATGATTATACCAAAGCACTGCTTGCGGCTGTGCCCAAGCTGGGTGAAATGACGGGCACGGATGTCCCAAGCCCGATGAAGTTGTTTGGGGACACCACGCACAACACAGATCCTATCCCCGGGACGGAAGAAACCATCTTGGAGGTCAAAAACCTCGTCACTCGGTTCCCGGTGAAAGGTGGCCTCATGCGGCGCACCGTGGCGAATGTGCATGCTGTGGAAGATGTGTCTTTCACCGTCAACAAAGGTCAAACGCTGTCTCTTGTCGGAGAATCTGGTTGCGGTAAGTCCACGGCGGGCCGTTCGTTGCTGCGCTTGGTTGAGCCAACCTCTGGGGAAGTCCGGTTTGACGGCAAGGATATCATTTCGCTCAATCCGAAAGAGATGCATGCCGCGCGTCAAGATATGCAGATGATCTTTCAGGATCCTTTTGCATCCCTGAACCCACAGATGATGTTGATGGATCAGGTGGCAGAGCCGATGCGAAACTACGGGACGCATTCCGGTGCCGAGCTGCAAAAGCGTGTGGAGATGTTGTTTGACCGAGTGGAGCTGCCGCGCAGCTTCATGCGTCGTTACCCGCACGAAATGTCCGGCGGTCAGCGCCAGCGGATTGCGATTGCCCGCGCATTGGCACTGAATCCCAAGCTGATTGTGGCTGATGAAGCTGTGTCTGCACTCGACGTGTCGGTCCAGGCGCAGGTGTTGAACCTGATGATGGAACTTCAGGCGGAAATGGGGATTTCATACGTCTTTATCAGCCACGACATGGCGGTCGTGGAACGTGTCAGCCACCATGTTGGCGTGATGTATCTGGGGCGCATCGTCGAGATCGGCCCGCGTCGCGCAGTGTTTGAAAACCCGCAGCACCCGTATACGCAAGCATTGATGAAGGCCGTGCCGATTGCTGATCCGCGTCGTCGCAAGTCCGAGAAGGATCTGAATTTCAAGCCAATTCCAAGCCCGATCCATCCGGTGGGCTATGAGGCGCAGCCGTCCGAGTACAAAGAGGTCGGCCCCGGTCATAAAGTTCTGATCACCGACAGCGGGTATTGAGTCTATGGCGGAAAGACTGACGCCCCGCGCCATTCTTGAGAAACTCGTATCTTTCCCAACGGTGTCGAGTGAAACGAATTTGCCGCTGATCGATTGGGTGGAGGCTTATCTCAAGAGCCATGGTATCGCAGCACACCGCCACCCGCATGAAACAGATCCAGACAAAGCTGCTGTTTTTGCGCATGTCGGGCCTGCGGTGGAAGGTGCCATCGTATTGTCGGGTCACACAGATGTTGTGCCGGTTGAAGGGCAGCCCTGGACCAGCGATCCCTTTGAGGTCGTTGAGCGGGACGGAAAGCTCTTTGGGCGCGGTACATGCGATATGAAGGGCTTTGACGCTTTGGCCATCTGGGCGATGGTTGAGGCGCACTATGCCAATGTTCAGAGGCCGATCCAGCTTGCTTTGTCTTATGACGAGGAAATCGGCTGCGCAGGCGCTCCGCCGTTGATCGACAGCCTGAATGCTCACTTTCCAAAAGGGAGTGCCACAATCGTTGGTGAGCCGTCCATGATGGGCGCGGTTTCTGGGCACAAAGGCGGAGCTGGCTTCATGGTGCATATACGCGGCTTTGAGGTGCACAGTTCGCTGATGCACACCGGCGTGAATGCAATCATGTATGGTGCCAAGCTGATTGAGTGGGCTAACGAAATGAATGTCGCCAATCAGGCAAAGGCCCCTAGCGATACGGCCGCTACATTTGAGCCCCCATGGACCACTGTTCATGTTGGGGTGATCGAAGGTGGCACAGCACATAACATCACCGCGCTTGATTGCCGCTTCGGTCTCGATTTTCGGGTTGTCCCTGGTGAGGATCATGCGTTCTGGATGTCTCAGGCACGTGCAAAGGCCGCTGAAATTGAAGCAGACATGCGAGCGGTGGTTCCTGAAACGTACATCGAGATGACCGAGTCCTTTATGGTTCCGGCGCTGGCCCCTGAGGAGCAAGGCGAAGCGGAAGCTCTGGTGCGTCAGCTCACCGGAGACAACGCTACGCGCGTTGTCAGCTATGGCACCGAGGGAGGCCACTTCCAAGAAGCTGGCTACTCTACAGTGATCTGCGGTCCCGGCGATATCGCGCAGGCGCATCAGCCGGATGAGTTCCTCTCCGTCGCTCAGTTTGAAGCTGGACAGCGTTTCATGGAAAAACTGATCGAAAGTTGCACCTAGTTTAAGCACGCGACGGATTGCGCGAAGTTGATGGTAATAATCGGTTAATGAAATTCAAATCTTAACCAACAGTGTAAAAACAGGGGGTGGCAACGCTTTGTAGGGGCTTGCGCGTTCTCAGATCCTGTTGATAACTTTGTCCTCGTGCCTAGTTGATGGAGTATCATGCGCCACACCCTGCCAATAGCACCGCAGTTCTATGTAACCGCCCCGCAGCCTTGCCCCTATTTGGAAGGGCGCATGGAGCGAAAGCTGTTCACCGCCTTGCAAGGAGACAACGCAACGGCTCTGAACGACGCGCTTTCTCAACAGGGGTTTAGACGTTCTCAGAATGTTTTATATCGTCCTTCTTGTACGGACTGCACCGCTTGTATGTCGGCACGCATTGATGTGTCGAAGTTTCAGTCCACCAAGAGTCAGCGGCGTGCAGCACGTCGAAACGCGCATTTGATGCGTCGCGCAACGTCTCCTTGGGCAACGGAAGAGCAGTTTGAGCTGTTTCGGCGATATCTGGACACCCGTCATGCTGACGGTGGTATGGCAGACATGGATGTCTTTGAGTTTGCTGCAATGATTGAGGAAACGCCCATCCGCAGCCGCGTGGTGGAGTATACGGATCGGGAGACCGATGCCTTGATCGGTGTATGCCTGACAGACATGCTCGAAGATGGCCTGAGCATGGTGTATTCCTTCTATGATCCGGAGCAAAGTCGGGCATCACTGGGAACTTATCTGATCCTCGATCACATCGAGATCGCGCGGGAAGCGGGGCTGCCTTATGTCTATCTCGGTTATTGGGTGCCGGGCAGTGCGAAGATGGCTTATAAGGCGAAGTTCTCCGGTTTGGAGATCCACTTCGCCAATCAGTGGCATCCCATGCGGGACCCGGAGGAGTTTTCCTCTGATACTCATCCCCTGTCCACACCTCCTATCGCAGAGCAGGTTGCCAATATATCTTTGCCTGACTTGCGCGCTCACAAGTTTTGAGGGTGCATACAGTTCTCGAGCTACCACTCGTTTAACGTCAGCTTTGTCTAAGTTCTGACGTGTTCGCAATCGAGTAGGTGGTCTGAGGCGCGAATCTTCGCGCAAGAGCGATTGTGGTTGCTTTGACATAGAAGGAAGACTGTTCCGAAAGCACAGCGCGCATTGCCAACAAAAAAACGCGGCGCCTTAGGGCACCGCGTTCACACAGTTCGGACAGGCCGGTGTCGTGTTTATTCTTCCGCTGCGGCTTCTTCGCCTTCCGCTTCTTCTTCGTTGTCTGCAGAGCGCAGGCCGGAAGGTGCGGACAGGTTGGCGATCACGAAGTCACGGTCGATGGTTGGCTTCGCACCAGCTGGCAGGTCGATCTGGCTGATGGTGATCACGTCGCCGATCTCTTTGCCGGTTAGGTCAACAACCAGACGCTCAGGGATGTCACCTGCGGTCACGTTCAGCTCAACTTCCGGACGCACGATGGTCAGAACGCCACCTTTTTTGATGCCCGGTGCCGCTTCTTCGTTTTCAAAGTCAACGTGGATGAACAGGTTGATTTTGGATGTGCGACGCAGGCGCAGCAGGTCGATGTGGGTCGGAAGGTCTTTCACGGTGTCACGCTGAACACCGCGGCAGATCACGCGCACGTCTTCCTGACCTTCAACTTTCAGGTTGAAAAGCGTGGACAGGAAGCGGCCTTCTTTCAGTTTCTTGAACAGAACGTTGAAAGGGATCTGGATTGCGAAAGGTTCACCTTCGCCGCCGTAAACAACACCAGGAACAAAACCGTCGCGACGCGCTTGACGAGCGGCGCCCTTGCCTGTCCCCGTGCGTACTTCGGCGTGAAGATCAGGAATCTGACCAGCCATATTGCATTCTCCATAAATAAGGGTGGGGTTCCTCCAAGGCTGTAACCCCACGTGAAGTCGCGCCTATAGCGCGGATTGGCTGAAATGCAAAGGGGATTCGGGGCTACTCGCTGCGAAAATCGCGCAGGATGCCCCCTGCGTCTTTGACGCGGTCATAAAGGACAAAATCATCTGGGCGCGCAGCGCGAAAGGCGGCGGCGACGTCCTCAGAAATCGGGGCTGCCACATCCGGAGATACATTTCGCAAGCCGGGCACGATTGGCTCCTCAAATCGGGCCGATAAAAAGGCCAGCAGAAGCTCGCTCTGATCGTAAGCGAAAAGGTGATGGATGGGGACAATACCTGGGGTAAGCGACAGAAAAGACGCTTGAGACCCTATGCCAGCTGCTTTGCTTGGAGACGGGCTGATTGCATCCATGACAAATTCGTCAAAACTGATGCCGCCATGGCTTGCCGGGTTGCCAACTCCCATACGCTCAGGGCTGCGGTACTTGTACCAGCTGCGCGCGTGGTCAATCGGGTCGCGGATCACAGCAATACGCTCGGGCTCAATGCCGTAGGTCTCGGACAAAAGCGGGGCAAGTTTGACGTGAAATTTGCCGATTGTCATATGCTTCACGCTCTTGGTGAAAATGACGTCCGCTCTTGAGCGCAATGTGCTTTCAAATGCCGTTGAGCCGGTCTTCGGCACAGATAGAAATGCAAGATTCTGTTTGAAAAAGACAAGCATATACAAGACGTCCTTCTGCCCGGCCTGTTTATGACGTGCCGGGCAGCGGAATGTCAAAGCGATAGATCAGGCTTGCCACCGGCCTTCGAAGTTTTCCGGGACCAAGAGGATATCGCGATCAAGATCAGTGACATTGCGGCGTCCGCAAAGCGCCATGGAGACGTCCAGTTCTTTGTGGATCACTTCCAAAGCCTTGGTCACGCCAGCTTCGCCCATCGCTCCCAGGCCATAGATAAAGGCACGGCCGATATAGGTGCCCTTGGCCCCCAGCGCGAGCGCCTTCAGAACATCTTGCCCAGAGCGGATGCCACTGTCCAAGTGCACTTCAACCTGATCGCCCACGGCTTCCATGATGGAGGGCAGGGCTCGGATTGCGCTCAGCGCCCCGTCAAGCTGGCGGCCGCCGTGGTTGGACACGATAATCGCATCCGCGCCCACTTTCAGCGCCATCTTGGCGTCTTCGGCATCCAGAATACCCTTCAGGATCACCGGGCCGCCCCACATCTCTTTGATTTTGGCAATCTTGTCCCAATCCAGCGACGGGTCAAAGCTCTGCGCAGTCCAGGCGCCCAGATCGGCTGTGTCGGTCACGCCTTTCACATGGCCCACGATGTTGCCGAAGTTGCGACGTTTGGCGCCAAGCATTTCAATGCCCCAGCGCCATTTGGTGGCGAGGTTGGCAATCGTCGAAGGGGTCAGCTTGGGCGGGGCGGACAGGCCGTTTTTCAGGTCTTTGTGCCGCTGACCAAGGATCTGAAGGTCCAGCGTGATCACCAGTGCCGAGCATTTTGCCGCTTTTGCACGCTCGATCAGGCGGGCCACAAAATCCTCGTCGGTCATGGTATAAAGCTGAAACCAGAACGGCTTGGTCGTGGCCTCTGCCACTTCCTCGATCGAGTTGATCGACATGGTGGACAGGGTGAAGGGCACGCCGAATTTCTCTGCGGCGCGCGCGGCTTTGATCTCGCCGTCGGCGCACTGCATTCCGGTCAGCCCAACAGGGGCCAGCGCCACCGGCATGGCCACATCCTGACCGATCATCTGGCTCGCAGTAGAGCGCCCGGCCATATCCACAGCCACCCGCTGGCGCAGGTAGATATCGGCAAAATCAGAGGTGTTTTCCTGGAAGGTTTTCTCCGTCCAGCTGCCGGTTTCGGCATAGTCGTAAAACATGCGCGGTGCGCGGCGCTTATACAGGCGTTTGAGATCGTCAATACAGGTGATCACGGTCATGCGCTCTTAAACTCCGTAATTTGGTAAATGTTCTTTACCAATATGGCGGTATAAGCGCAACCCCCGTGCTTTCTTAGATTTTTGTTTACCATTTGTTCGCATCATGTTCGAGTGAGTTGGTTTTGAGTTTCGCGGAGGTTGCCATGAAAGGCATTGTGTTTGTTGAATTGGTTCGAATGGCTGAATCCGCTCTGGGGGAGGATGTCGTGGATGAGATTCTCGATAAAACAGAATTGGAATCCGATGGCGCATTCAGCGTTGTGGGAAACTACCCTTGCCGAGAACTGCTTACAATCGTGGAGGCGATCGGCGCTCGGGTCAAAGTACCTGTAGAGGATTTGCATGAGCAATTTGGCCAATGGATGTTTGCCCGCTTTGTGGAAAGCTATCCAGTGTTCTTTGAGGGCAAGACTGACGGGTTCGACATGCTGGAGTCCATCGAAAATCAGGTCCATGTGGAGGTGCGCAAGCTCTACCCGGAAGTCGAGTTGCCAAGTTTTACCACGGAGCGACTTTCGGCGGATCAGTTCAAAATGGTCTACGACAGTGAGCGTCCGCTCCACCATTTCTGCAAGGGGATGATCCAATCCTGCATGGAGCATTTCCAGCAGGAAGTTGATCTTCAAATGGTGGATCGCTCGCAGGGCGGGCGCTTTACAGCAGAGTTCACACTGCAGAAAGCCGCGTGATGTTTTTACGCGAAGGCCTTGCGGCGCCAACCGAAACAGTATCGCGCCGCAGGTATAATCGGCAGATGCGTGCGCGAGAGGAGGCTGAGCATCTTCTTGAGGCAAAAAGTCGTGAACTCTATGAGGCGAACCAAAGATTGCAGAAGCTTCTAGATACCTTGGAGATCGCCGTTAAGGAACGGACCCAGGAGCTGGAAGAGGCGCGCGTCGTCGCGGAATCGGCGAACGAGGCCAAGTCCGTCTTTTTGGCCACCATGAGCCACGAAATCCGCACACCGCTCAATGGGATCTTGGGTATGGCACAGGCCCTTCGGGACAGTGGGTTGTCAGAAGATCAGGCACAGTTGGTGCAGATCCTTCAGGACAGTGGAGGACTGCTCTTATCTCTGATCAATGATGTGCTCGATCTTTCAAAGATAGAAGCGGGCAAGCTGGAGTTTGAGGCAATTCCCTATGACTTGAGACAGCTCGGTGACGCGATGCTGCAGCACTTCCGGTTGCGCGCTGAGGAGAAGGGGCTTGCCTTTAACGTCAGCCTGTCTGAAGCGGCCAAAACGACGATAAGTGCAGACCCAATGCGGCTTCAGCAGGTTGCAGGCAATCTTCTGTCTAACGCTATTAAGTTCACGGACGTTGGGAGCGTGTCTTTGCATATAGATCTGCGGGAGACTTTGGCTCGAGGGTCTGTTCTAGTACTGCGGGTCAAAGACACTGGGCGGGGCATTTCAAGATCGCAACAGCCGAGACTGTTTCAGAGGTTCAGCCAAGCCAATGCAAGCATAACGCGCATGCATGGTGGGACCGGTCTGGGTCTCGCGATATCCCGGCATATTTGCGAGCTGACTGGTGGGTCCATTAAGTTGCGAAGCGAGGAGGGCGCGGGAGCGGAGTTTCAGGCGAATCTTCTTGTTGAAAAAGCCCTTCCACAGGGTGACGCGCGCGGTCACATCGCAGAAGGCGATCAAGCGGCCAGCTTGGCAGGGCTTCGCATACTTGCGGCTGAGGACAATCGCACCAATCAAATAGTTCTAAAACACATGCTCAAAAAGGCAGGTCCACCAAAGCTCACCATTGTCGATGACGGAGAAAAAGCCGTGCAGGAATGGCAGCGTGGGCAGTATGATATGATCTTAATGGACATCAACATGCCGGTAATGGATGGCATGGAGGCGACACGGCGAATACGGGAACTGGAGCATGAAAATATGCTAGAGCCTATCCCGATCATTGCTGTCAGCGCCAATGCAATGGTGCATCAGGTGGCCGGCTACCTCAATGGCGGCATGACGGGGCATGTGCCCAAGCCCATTAGCCGGGATAAACTTGTTAGTGCCATGCAAACTGCACTCGCAAAATGCCAGCGCGGGTTTGACTTACCACCCGCTGGATCACGGGCGCCGCTTTAGCGTCGACGGACCTCGGTTTGGGGCAAGAGAGACGCCTAAATGGTCTCGACCTTACCTGAGTAAACTTCGACGATATGCTTGTCCGCCATCTGTGTAAGTTCGCCAATTTCCGCCATTTGATCGCGCGACAAAAGTGGCGCGTCAGAGGAATTCTCTATTGCGGAAAGGGCTTTTTCGCGAGCAAACTCAAAGGCTGCCTTGCGATCGCCAGCTTCATAATCGTCGCGGCCAACGCGTTGGAACACATCTGGGGTAAACTGTTCTCGGCAGCCTGAAACTGTATGGTCGCTATCCAGAAAATGCCCGCCAACGGGGACCTTCAGCATCTCGTCAAAATTCAGCGCCGCATCCGAGATGTCTGGAACACGCAACAGGCGCCGTGCCATCCCGCCGATTTCATTGTCCAGCACCGCCTGAACTGGGCAAAATACGGTAGCGCACTCAAGCTGACCGATCCCTCCCAAGATGTCTGCGCCGGACAGGGCTACGGTTTGCATCAGCATGGCCCGCTCCGCCATGGATTGGTGGTCTGAATCTGGCGTGTCGGACCCGGAGCCGTAGGTGTGCGCCATTAGTCCGAAGCCATACTTTACGAGTTGGATTGACAGAGATGCTGCTTGCATCGCTTCTACAGAAGATTGCAGGGCGCTTCCGGTGCGCATATCAAGCGCAAACATCAGCGGGGTTGCAATGATTGGCAGGCCCGGTGAAAGCACATGTGCCATGGTGATCATGCCAACAACTTCCGCAACTGCCATCACAGCCAGTGCTGCCGGGGAAAGGGGTGCGGTACCGCCAGCACTTGGCAGCGAGCAGGCGTGAACGGGCACACCATATCTGCCGCAAGCTATAATCACCTCCGTGTCCATGTACTTGAACTCAAGTGGCGAGAATGAACAGGTGATCGTGCTGGTTGACGGGTTGGCGCGCAGCGCTTCTTCTCCACCTGCCGCAATCGCAGCGATCTTCAGCAGGTAGTCGATATTTTCCTCCTGGTAAGGCTGCATCCAAACGTGCTTTTGGGTGCGCGCGGTGATGGTTGCATAGGAGTGAATATCCGCTGTGACCTCAGGAACGCCATGCACAAAGGGGTGGGCAATAAATCCGACCTGATTGAGAGTATTGGCAACCGCTGTGATCTCTTTAACCGCGGTGAGATCCATATTGCGATAGCTCGCGTCGCGCGGGTCGACATACCCGTGGGCTCCCGTGCCAGTACGTAGAATGAAACCCTGATCCATGCGAGGTACAGTGAGATCAAACGATCTGTCCTTGCCCGCAAGGCGACAGGATTTTGGCGTCGCAGCCAAAGCTTCTTGGACCATTTCGCGCGGCATTCGCAGGCGCCCGGCTTCGCGGCCTTCTCGCGCGCCAGCTTTCACAAGGGTCTCTCGTGCCAACGGATGCACAATCATGACGCCGTATTCTGAGAGGAGATCAAGAACCCGCTCTTTCAGCGTCTCCATGCGATCGCTGTCGAGAAAACCAAAACCCGCGCGAGGCCCGATGGTGTGCTCCAAACTGAAGGCATCCGCAGAGGCCCTGCTGACGGGCGGGGACTTGCGGCCGCGGCGCTTGCGCGTTCTGGGGGTGGGGGATGTGTTTTGGTCGACGGGCATGTGTTCCTCCTTCAGGTCTGTAGAGCCAGGACCGTTAGGGCACACACCGATTTAGCTCACTGCCTGCCGACTTGAGCAAAGCCAGAATAGCGGGGGCTTAGGCCCCCACCAAGATTTTTATTGCGTCAATTGAGGCCTGAAGATTTGCGGCCTAGAAGGGTGGGTTAAGCGCGATGCGCCCCATCCGCCAGAGATTTTACAAACTCCAGCACTTCGGTCGTGGATTTGCCTGCGCCAATTTGGCTGACAATGGCCGAGCCAACCACAGCACCATCTGCCACCGAGGCGATATTCTGTGCTTTTTCCGGCGTGTTGATACCAAAGCCAACGATGACGGGAAGATCTGTGCTGGCTTTGATGCGCGTCACTTCGGGGCCTACGTCGGTGGCCTCTGCTTCTGCGGCGCCTGTGATGCCGGTAATGGAAACATAATACACAAATCCGGATGTGTTTTGCAGCACTTTAGGGAGGCGTTTGCCGTCGGTTGTCGGGGTCGCGAGCCGGATGAAATTCATGCCTGCTGCCTGCGCGGGAATGCAAAGCTCACTGTCTTCTTCAGGCGGAAGGTCAACAACGATCAGCCCGTCAATCCCCGCAGCTTTGGCATCGGTAAGAAACGCCTCAACGCCGCGAGAATAAATAGGGTTGTAGTAACCCATCAATACGATTGGCGTGGTGTCATCTGCCTTACGAAACTCAGCCGCCAAATCAAGCGTCTTCTGAAGTGTCATGCCGCCATCAAGCGCACGCTGACCTGCCAACTGAATGGTTGGCCCGTCTGCCATAGGATCCGTGAAGGGCAGGCCCAACTCAATGATGTCAACACCAGCGCCCGGTAGCCCTTTGACGATTTCCAAAGAGGTATCGTAGTCTGGGTCTCCAGCCATCACATAGGCCACAAAGGCCTTTTTGCCTGCGGCATTCAGCTCAGCGAATTTGGCGTCGATACGAGTCATCGGCGGATCCTTGTTTTTCGGTCACCCTCATGTGCCGGAAGGTGCGTGGGAAATCAATCCCACGCAAGACCGTTCGCAAGGTCGCCCTAAAAATTGTAGTGGTAACGCAAGCTCAGCGTATTCACACCGGGATTATCATCCCCAAGGCCGCCATTGGATTTGTGCTGAAGCGCAAGGGAGATAGCGGCTGTGTCAGTGACCTTGCGTCCAACGGCGAGTAAGCTGCGGAACTCCAAGGTATTGCCCAAATCATTACGCCGGTCGCCATCAGTGTATAGGCCAGGCATAAAGCTGAATTCAGCGAACCACTTTTCGTTGAAGTCATAGACGCTGGAAATACCAGCCCCTAAAAAAGCGTCACCCTCTTCATCCACCGTCAGGACGCCGCCAGCGGCAAGTGTCCATCGGCCGAAATCCCTAAAGGGGTCAAAGTGATATTCAATATCAAGCTCGACCGTATCGTTCGCGGCGCCGTCGGAGAAATCTGCGTATCCCAATCCAACGACAAGTTGCTGCGAAGCCACTGGAGTGGCGATTAAAATTGCAGCGGCTATTGGTGCCAGAAGTTTCATGTGCGTGTCTTTCCGTCTAAAGAGTCGCCTCCTGTCTTCCCCAAGGTCACCTGTGCGAGAATTCATCTCAGAGGTCAAATTGAAAAAGCATCGCATCACGTGGACTTGAAGTTGTGTGATGCCTGCTGGCTAAGTGTTTCATTTCTAAGCGGAAGCATCTGCTCCCTTGATGTTGCTGTGGATCGAGAGCTCGAAAGGAGGCTCCTGAAGCGCCTGTTGAAAGCGCGCCATTTTTGTCCAGAAGTCGTTATTTTGAAGGGCTGCTATGTCACGTGGCTTGCGTCACGACGGGACTCTGCCTATGAGCAGCACAAACAAGAGATCAGGAGACCGGATATGGGTTTCAAAATGGGCATCGTCGGATTGCCGAATGTTGGCAAATCCACGCTCTTTAACGCGCTGACAAAAACAGCAGCGGCGCAGGCAGCGAACTTTCCGTTCTGCACCATCGAGCCCAATGTGGGCGAAGTGGGCGTGCCGGATGCGCGCCTTGATAAACTGGCTGCCATTGCGCAATCCAAGCAGATCATACCAACGCGTATGACCTTTGTGGATATTGCTGGCCTGGTGAAAGGCGCCTCCAAAGGCGAAGGTTTGGGCAACCAGTTTTTGGCCAACATCCGCGAAACCGACGCGATTGCCCATGTGCTGCGCTGTTTTGAAGACGGCGACGTGACCCACGTGGATGGCCGCGTTGATCCAGTGGCGGATGCAGAAACCATTGAGACCGAGCTGATGCTTGCCGATCTGGAAAGCATTGAGAAGCGCCGCGCCAACCTGGTGCGCAAGCTCAAGGGCAACGACAAAGAGGCGCTGCAACAGGATCGCCTGCTGCAAATGGCACAGGAGGCGCTGGAAAATAGCCAACCTGCGCGTGTGGTTGAGGTTGACGACGAAGACGCCAAAGCTTGGAAAATGCTGCAGCTGCTGACAACTAAACCGATCCTTTATGTCTGCAACGTAGGTGAAAGCGAAGCCGCCGAAGGCAATGCGCATTCTGCCGCTGTGGCGGAAATGGCTGCCAAGCAAGGCAACAGCCATGTCATCATCTCTGCGCAGATCGAAGAAGAGATCAGTCAGCTTGAAGATGAAGAAGCCGCCATGTTCCTTGAGGAGATGGGGCTGGAAGAGGCCGGTCTGGACCGTCTCATTCGTGCTGGCTACGAACTCTTGCAGCTGGAAACCTATTTCACAGTAGGGCCCAAAGAGGCGCGGGCCTGGACCATTCGCCGAGGCACCATGGCACCGCAGGCGGCCGGGGTGATCCATGGTGATTTTGAAAAGGGATTCATTCGCGCGGAAACCATCGCGTTCGAGGATTATATCAACTGCGATGGTGAAAGCGGCGCCAAAGAGGCCGGCAAAATGCGGGCCGAGGGCAAAGGTTATGAAGTGAAAGACGGAGACGTCATGCACTTCCTGTTTAACACCTGATTGCGACCGCCCCATTCAATACGAAGATTGGCCCGCAGATTTCTGCGGGCCTTTTTTGTGGATGGAGGATTCATTGACCGGCGTGACGTTTGAGTGGGGATTGACCGGGAGTGATGAAGAATTAGCGCCCTTACGTCAGTTATGCTGTCAAAACACGCATAAGATGTGCGGCGCGCCACTTGGTGTGATTATTTTTTGTGCTTCTTGGGGATATTTGTTCAATTATTGATCAGCATCACTGGATTTTTTGTCTCTCACCCGCGTGAAAATTGCCAACACGCCGCGCGTGTCAAAGGGTGATGTCGCCAACCGCGGGACGGGATGTCTTAAGAAAGCGGAGGGTGTGTGACGGCCCACGAATTGGACCTCGGTAAAGCCGCCACACGGATGCAACAAAAGTTGCGGGATCAGGTAATGGAAACGCGCGCTTGAGCGCAAGTGTTTCTGCGCCATCCCCGCAGGGAGAAATTTATGACCTTTCTGAAATCCACGCTCGCCGGATCCCTGGTTTTTGCTTCGCTCGCAGGTGCAGCGATGGCGGCGGAAGACACCATCAAAGTTGGCGTGCTGCACTCACTGTCTGGCACTATGGCGATCTCTGAAACCACGCTGAAAGACACCATGCTGATGCTGATTGATCAGCAAAACGCCAAAGGCGGTCTGCTGGGCAAACAGCTGGAAGCGGTCGTGGTGGACCCTGCGTCTGATTGGCCGCTGTTTGCGGAAAAAGCCCGCGAACTGCTGACCGTACACGAAGTTGACGTGATCTTTGGCAACTGGACGTCTGTGTCTCGCAAATCCGTGCTCCCAGTGATCGAAGAGTTGAATGGCCTGCTGTTCTACCCGGTCCAATATGAGGGCGAAGAAAGCTCCAAAAACGTCTTCTATACCGGCGCAGCTCCAAACCAGCAGGCGATCCCGGCAACCGATTACTTCCTCGAAGAGCTGGGCGTCGAAAAATTCGCGCTGCTGGGCACCGACTATGTGTATCCACGCACCACGAACAACATCCTTGAGTCCTACCTGAAAGACAAAGGGATCGCGGACGACGACATCTTCGTGAACTACACTCCTTTTGGTCACTCTGACTGGTCCAAGATTGTGGCAGACGTCGTGGCGCTGGGTGCGGATGGCAAGAAAGTCGGCGTGATTTCTACCATCAATGGCGATGCGAACATAGGCTTCTACAAGGAGCTGGCAGCTGCTGGCATTTCTGCCGATGACATCCCTGTTGTGGCCTTCTCCGTTGGCGAAGAAGAGCTGGCGGGTCTGGACACCTCCAACCTCGTGGGCCATCTCGCGGCGTGGAACTACTTCCAGTCCGCTGACTCTGAGGTGAACGCGGAGTTCGTGGAAACCTGGAAAGCCACCATGGGCGAAGAACGCGTGACCAACGACCCAATGGAAGCCCACTACATTGGCTTTAATATGTGGGTGAATGCAGCAACTGAAGCAGGCTCTACCGAAGTGGATGCTGTGCGCGCGGAAATGTATGGCCAAGAATTCCCGAACCTGACTGGCGGTACCGCCGTGATGCTGCCAAACCACCACTTGGCGAAGCCGGTTCTGATCGGTGAAATTCAGGAAGACGGTCAGTTTGACATCATTTCCCAGACCGCAGAAGTGCCGGGCGATGCATGGACAGACTTCCTGCCAGAATCTGCAGTTCTGGTGTCTGATTGGAAGGAGCTGGATTGCGGTATGTACAACACCGAAACCAAAACCTGCGTTCAGACGCTGTCCAACTACTAAGGTTTGACCTTTTTGGGGGCGCGACGACCTGCGCCCCCGTAACCACTCGCGCGGACTTCCTCACATGAGACAACTTTTTTTGGCGGGTCTTGCCTTCTTGGTCGCTTGCCTGATTTCGCCCGGCTTGGGGCAGGCGCAGGACGCCTTGATCCAACCCATACTACAAGAGCATCAGGCGCTTATTGTGAAGAGCTCGCGCAAGACCATTGGCCCGGTAATCGATGCCGTGGCCAGCTCTGGTTTGCCGCAGGCGCAATCCGTACTTGAGGTTTGGGCCGCCAAAAATATGTGGCAGCGTAAATCCGATGGCCTGTTTTTCATTGGTGAGAAAATTGACAGCAAGACCTACGCGCTGACGGATTTTGACAGCGGCGAGCTGCTCGGTGAGTTTCCCAAGTCGGACCTCAAACATCTTAAGCCTAATAGCGGCATTCGCGCGCTGATTGGCACGGCATTGGTGCAGTTCCAGTTGAGCGATCCCGATATTGAGGCCCGCCGCGCGGCACTCCTGTCGATCGAGCGCGATCCAGAAGCCAGTTTGCTTGCGCCGCTGCGCGCTTCGATTGACGGGGAAACAAACGCTGCGCTTAAGGCGCAGAAGCAACGTCTCGAACGGTTGCTGACCATTGGCTATGATGAAGACGAGGCCGCGCGTTTGGCCGCCATTTCCGATATGTCGGGCGATCTGGGTGTGGATGTGCGCGCGACGTTGAATCCAATTCTGGCGACCAAGCGGGATGTGGTTTTGGGAGCCGCACCTGAGGATGCAAACTTCGCTGCAATCCTGACACCGGGGAAGGGGGAGTTTGATCACCTCGCCGCCTATGACATGCTTGTCGCCAAAGACCTCGCGCCCGCACGCATCAGCAAGGATGACATCCGCACGCAGCTTGCCGCCCATATCGACGGCGCGCGCGTTGGCGGTGTGCCGGTGGCGCAGCTCAACACCGACGCCAATCGTCTCGCGGCTTACAATGCGCTCGCAGAGGCAGGCACTGTGCCCGCCTTTGTCGGTGACACCGCAATTGAGGCAGCACTTGCCGCGCACACTTTCTTTGATGTCTATCTGGAACCGTCCAAGGCAGTGACCGATGCCGCCACGGAAGCGCTAAAAGACATAGAGCTGAAGGTGGGCCTCAACCAGACACTCGATTTGACGCTGGATGCGGTGTCACTCGCATCGATCTACTTCCTCGCAGCCATTGGCCTCGCCATCACATTCGGTGTGATGGGCGTGATCAACATGGCGCATGGTGAATTCATTATGATGGGCGCCTACACCGGTTACGTGGTACAGCAGATCATTCCCGATCATACGGTTTCCATTATCGTAGCCATCCCAACCGCCTTCGCAGTGACCTTTGCCGCAGGTGTTGCCATGGAGCGGCTGGTCATTCGCTGGCTGCAGGCCCGCCCTTTGGAGACCTTGTTGGCCACATTTGGTATTTCCATTTCCCTTCAGCAGCTTGCGAAGAACATCTTTGGCACGCAGGCACGTCCACTTACGGCACCGGGCTGGCTGGACGGTGCTTGGATCATGAACGATGTGGTGTCGATCTCTTATATTCGGATTGCGATTTTTATCCTCGCCCTGATCTTTTTCGCGGCCTTTCTGTACATCATGAAACGTACACGCTTGGGGCTTGAGACCCGTGCGGTGACCCAAAATCCGCGTATGGCGGCCTCAATGGGCATCAATCCCGATCGCGTGAACATGCTGACCTTTGGGCTGGGCTCGGGCATCGCTGGTATCGCCGGTGTAGCCATCGGCCTGTTTGCCAAAGTAACCTCCGAGCTTGGGAGCGACTATATCGTGCAAAGCTTTATGACCGTTGTCGTTGGCGGTGTAGGCAACATCTGGGGCACACTTGCGGGTGCAACCATGATTGGCTTCCTGCAAAAAGGCATCGAGTGGATGAACCCATCCAACACGCTCGCCGCGCAGACTTACATGATCATCTTCATCATCATCTTCATCCAATTCCGGCCACGGGGCATCATCGCCCTCAAAGGTCGCGCGGCGGGGGACTAAACCATGCAGCGTAGTTTCATTGCCAAAAACCCATCCGTTCTGATTTTCCTGTCGATCCTGGCGCTCTTCACACTGCTTGTGACTGTGATGTCTGAGGGTTTTGGCGTGGGGGGCATCTCCACCAGCTTCATCAAGACGCTGGGCAAGACACTTTGCCTGTGCCTCATCGCCCTCGCGATGGATTTGATTTGGGGGTACACAGGTATTCTAAGTCTCGGGCATTTCGCTTTCTTTGGCCTCGGCGGGTATATGATTGGCATGTGGCTGATGTATGAGCGAACCCGTCTGATTGTGGTCGACAGCCTCACCAGCACCGAGATCCCGCCCACGGACGGCGAAGTGATCGACGCAATTGGTAATCAGATTTTTGGCGTCGTGGGCTCCAGCGAGTTCCCAGTGATCTGGGCTTTTGCTGACAGTCTGACAATCCAGTTGATGCTTGTTCTGCTGGTGCCCGGCGTGTTGGCTTTGATCTTTGGCTGGCTGGCCTTCCGCAGCCGTGTCACCGGCGTCTATCTCTCGATCCTGACACAAGCCATGACGCTCGCACTGGCGCTGTATCTCTTCCAGAACGACAGCGGGTTGCGCGGCAACAATGGCCTGTCTGGCCTGCAAAACCTGCCGGGTGTCACGGCTTCGCAAGATCATGTCTCGCTTTGGTTCTTCTGGGCCTCGGCTTTTGCCTTGGGCGCAGGCTACGTATTGTGTGCTTGGCTGGTAAACGGAAAATTTGGATCCGTCATTCGCGGTATCCGTGACAACGAAGCCCGTGCGCGGTTCCTTGGATATTCGGTAGAGACCTACAAGCTGGTGATTTTCACGCTTACGGCCTGCATCGCAGCAGTCGCGGGCGCGCTGTATTACCCGCAAGCAGGTATCATTAACCCAGCAGAGATCGCACCGATCGCTTCGATCTATCTTGCGGTTTGGGTCGCTATCGGCGGACGTGGACGGCTTTATGGAGCTGTCATTGGTGCGGCTTTTGTGAGTCTGCTGTCCACATGGTTCACTGGCGGGCAAGCTCCGGACATTAACCTTGGATTTTACACCATCAAATGGGTCGATTGGTGGCTGGTTTTGCTGGGTCTCTCTTTTGTTCTTGTGACGCTATTTGCACCCAAAGGCATTGGCGGCCTCTTTGACATCGTTACTGAGCGCCGCGCCGCAAAGGAGGCAAACCAATGACCACACTTCTTGAAGTCTCCGGCGTCTCGGTTACCTTTGATGGCTTTCGCGCGATCAACAACCTGTCGTTCCAGATTGGTGAGGCTGAAATGCGCGCGGTGATTGGCCCCAATGGCGCGGGCAAGACCACGTTCATGGATATCGTGACCGGCAAAACCAGACCGGATGAAGGTCGGGTGATCTGGGGAGAGAAGTCCATCAGCCTTCTGGGCATGAATGAAGCCCGGATCGCACAGGAAGGCATTGGGCGTAAATTCCAGAAACCCACGGTTTTTGAGGAACAGACGGTACAGGAAAACCTGCTGATGGCGCTTAAAAAGCCCCGGGGCTGGTTTTCAGTACTTGCCTATCGACCGAGCGACGCTGATCTCGCCAAAGTCGATGCACTTGCAGAGGAAATCGGTCTGCGTGATCAGCTGACGCGGACTTCTGGCGAATTGAGTCATGGGCAAAAACAATGGCTGGAAATCGGTATGTTGCTCGCGCAAGAACCACGCTTGTTGCTGGTTGATGAGCCGGCTGCAGGGATGACGCCTGCGGAGCGTGAGCACACCACCGACATCTTGGTGGAAGCCGCCAAGACCCGAGCGGTCGTGGTTGTTGAGCATGACATGGAATTTGTCCGCCGGCTCAATTGCAAAGTGACGGTTTTGCATGAAGGCGCTGTTCTGGCTGAGGGCAGCCTTGACCATGTGACCTCCGACCAAAACGTGATCGACGTCTATCTGGAGCGCTAGAATGCTGATACTTGAAGATATCACTCTGCATTACGGCCATTCTCAAATCCTGAACGGGATTTCCATGGAGGCTCAAAAGGGTGAGGTGACCTGTGTTATGGGCACCAATGGCGTGGGCAAAACCAGTTTGATCAAAGCCATCTCAGGCACCCACTTGCGTTCTGGTGGAGCGCTCTCGCTGGATGGTGAAGCCCTCCCACCTCTACCGGCGCAGGTTCTTGCGCATAAAGGCGTTGCATACGTTCCGCAGGGGCGTGAGATATTTCCTCTGCTGACAGTGCGGGAGAATATGGAAACCGGATTTAACTGTCTGCCCAAAGGGGAGAGGGCTGTACCAGAAGAGATGTTTGAGCTCTTTCCGGTGCTCAAAGAAATGCAGGGACGTCGTGGAGGGGATCTATCTGGCGGTCAACAGCAGCAGCTTGCCATTGCACGCGCACTGATCACAAAACCCAAACTCCTGCTGCTGGACGAACCGACAGAGGGTATTCAGCCCAACATCATTCAGCAGATCGGCGAAGTGATCAAACTCCTGCGTGACAAAGGTGAAATGGCCATTGTTCTAGTGGAGCAATATTTCGATTTTGCCTACGGGTTGGCAGATCGCTTTGTGGTTCTGCGGCGCGGGGAGGTGATGCTTTCAGGCGCCAAAGAGGATTTGAACCGCGAAGAATTGCTAAGTAGCGTTTCCGTTTGAGGCAAGTTCGAGGTCAGAAAGTTGCTTGCATTGTCAGCGATAGTGTTGGTGGCCAAATCGAGAGCTAGGCGTCGCTGCGCTGGGTCGTTAGGGAATGTTTGCCAGATACTGGCAGGGCTTGAAGAGCCAGATTCCATTGATTTGCCAGATATCGCTTCTTAACATTGGCAGCGCTCTACTGATGGGGAGCAGCATTGGCCTTGATTAGGAGCTGCCTTGGCGAAATCTCAGCCAACAAACGGGCAAAAGGCCCGAATAGCAATTGCAGGTTTCGGTTTGGTTGGGCGCCGCCATGCTGCGGCGATCGGGTTCAGCCGGTCGGCAACTCTTGTGTCGGTGGTCGATCCTCGTAAAGACGTGGCGGCGGAAGTTACGTCATTTGGGGCGCGATATTATCAAAACTTGGCGGATCTCATGTCTGACGACAAACCAGATGGGATCGATTTTATCGACGCCCACCAAGTTGCACGTTGAACAAGCAATTGAATGTGTCAAAGCGGGCGTGCCTGTACTGAATGAAAAGCCACTTTCAGACGACCTCGACGCAGCTGCAAAACTTGTGGCGGACGCAAAAAGGACAGGCGTCGCGGTATTGGTCGGCCATCACCGGCGGTTCAACCCCATCATCCGGCAGGCCAAAAACCTTATCGCGCAAGGCAAAATCGGGGAGCTGCGCGCTGTGCATGCCACTTGTTGGTTCTACAAGCCAGATGACTATTTCGAAGAAGCCTCTTGGCGAAAACAAAAAGGGGCGGGTCCAATTTCTGTCAACTTGGTGCACGATGTAGATTTGCTACGCTACCTTGGTGGTGAAATCGAATGCGTTCAGGCTCAAACAGTTCCTTCCATGAGAGGCTTTGAGAACGAAGATCTGGCAAGCGCACTTTTAAGGTTTGAGCAGGGCGCATTGGGAACGCTGAGTGTGTCGGACAGTGTCGTGTCCCCTTGGAGCTGGGAACTGACAGCGAAAGAATACCCGATCTATCCCGCGACTGATCAAAGCACCTACCTTTTGGGGGGAAGTGAGGGAGCACTATCTGTCCCGGATTTGCGCCTTTGGCGGCATGAGGGGCGTGCTGACTGGTGGTCACCCATATCGGCAACGTACTATCCGACCGAGACCTCTGACCCGCTCGTCAATCAATTGGATCATTTTGTCGAAGTCATCGCAGAACGTGTGACGCCGCTCGTTCTGGAAAAGCGGTGACGTTGAGAACCTCTAACGACCAGTGACGCCGGTTTTGGTGAGTGCGAACAATAGCACATTGTGGCAATTTAGAAATTTTCGCGCGCAAATTAATTTGATGCCTCAGGAAAGTTTTGTATCTTGCCTGTCAAAGAATTTGGAGTGTAATTCATGGCAGGCGAGAAAATTCGAAACATGGAAGAGTTCGCACGCATGAGCGGGATTTCTCGACCTACGCTTTCGAAGTTCTTTAATGACCCAACCAGTGTCAGAGCAAGTACGCGCTCCCGGATTGAGGCGGCGCTGGAGCAGTTTGATTATCGCCCGAACATCTATGCGATGAACCAGAACCGTAAGCTCACAAAGAACATCGGGATCGTGGTGCCATTGCTTTCAGATCCCTATTTTGCCGAAATTGCGCGCAATCTTGAACAGCGCTGCATTGCGGCTGGCTACCGCCCGACATTGTTCAGCTCGCACGGCGATACGGCGCTTGAAGTTGAGGTGCTGCAAACCTTACGCTCATTGAAACCTGCAGGGGTGTTGCTGGCACCGCTGGGGCGGGCATCCGACACTAAGGCGTTAGAGGCGTTTTGCGCTGAGGTTCCAACGCTCATTTTTGACAGCAGTGTCGAGGAAATAGGTCTCTCCTTTGTCGGATCAGACAATGTGCAATTCACCACGCACATCACGGATTATTTGTGCCGGACGGGTGAGCCGCCCTGTTTCTTTGAAATGAAGACCCCAGCCAACCCAAATGCGCACCGTCGCCGCCAGGCCTATATCGCGGCTATGGAGAGCTTTGGTCATAGGCCCGAAGTAGTGTCTGTCGACGGTGAGGGCTGGGGCTTTGAGGAGATTGGACGGCTCGGAGGCCATGAAGCGCTCACAAACAAATGGTTCTCGACAAACACTATCCTCTGCAGCAACGACCGCCTTGCCATTGGGCTGTTGACTGCATGCTACGAGCAGGGCGTGCGTGTCGGAAGAGGGCAGGACTGTGCGATTCGGGTCGCAGGTCAGGACGGTCATCCCCATTCTCGCTATACCTGCCCGCCGCTCACCACAATTTCTCACAACTATGATGCAGTGTCTCAAACGGCTGCAAATGCTTTATTTCTGGCGATAGAAGGTCAACTATCTCCTTGGAAAAGCACGCGTTTGAAAGGGCAGCTCATATTGCGTGATTCAGCTTAACGGTGCAAAATTTACGCGCGTAAAAAATTTATTGACGCCGCGTCGCGTTGAGGGCTAGCCTGTTTCCACATCCAAACAGGGAGGAAACCGGATGTCCTTTAAAAGCACACTTTGTGCTGCGACCGCGCTTTCGCTGATCACAGCAAGCGGCGCTTTCGCAGACGGCCACTCCAAAACGATCACAATCGCTACCGTTAACAATGGCGATATGATCCGCATGCAGGGCTATACAGACGAATTCACCAAAGCGACCGGTATCGACGTCGAGTGGGTGACGCTCGAGGAAAACGTCCTGCGTCAGCGCGTAACAACGGATATCACCACCAAAGGTGGGGCTTTCGACATCATGACAATCGGCATGTACGAGACCCCGATTTGGGGCGAGAACGGTTGGCTCGTCGCACTGGATGATCTTTCCGAAGAATATGATGTTGACGACATCCTGCCTGCGATGGCGGGCGGTCTTTCCCACAACGGTACGCTCTATGCCGCACCATTTTATGGCGAAAGCTCCATGATCATGTACCGCACGGATCTGATGGAAAAAGCCGGGCTGGACATGCCTGAAGCGCCAACTTGGGAGTTTATCGCTGAAGCCGCGGCTGCAATGACCGATCGGGACAACGAAATCAACGGGATCTGTCTGCGCGGTAAAGCGGGCTGGGGCGAAGGCGGAGCGTTCATCACTGCGATGTCAAATTCCTTTGGTGCCCGTTGGTTTGACGAAGACTGGAATGCCCAGTTCGACACTGAGGCCTGGGCCAACACGCTAAATTTCTACAAAACCATGATGGATGCGGCGGGCCCAACAGGCTACGCAACCAACGGTTTTAACGAAAACCTGTCGTTGTTCCAACAAGGCAAATGCGGCATGTGGATCGATGCCACGGTCGCAGCAAGCTTTGTGACGAACCCAAAAGACTCGACCGTTGCGGACAGTGTGGGTTTTGCGCTCGCACCGGATACGGGCCTCGGTAAACGGTCCAACTGGCTCTGGGCTTGGGCCCTCGCCATTCCGGCTGGTACACAACAACAAGCAGAAGCCAAACAATTCATCGAATGGGCAACCTCAAAGAGCTACATTGAATTGGTTGCGGCCAACGAAGGCTGGGCGAACGTGCCGCCGGGCGCACGTACATCCCTATATGAAAACCCGAATTACCAGTCGGTACCCTTTGCCAAGATGACGCTGGATTCCATTCTGTCTGCCGATCCGAACGACTCCACGGTAGATCCCAGTCCATACGTTGGCATTCAATTTGCCGCAATCCCGGAGTTTGCGGGTATCGCGACTGAAGTGAGCCAAGAGTTCTCTGCGGCTTATGCTGGTCAGCAGAGCATTGCCGTCGCGCTTGAAAAAGCACAGGCACTCACGAATGATGCGATGGAAGCTGCGGGTTACCGCTAAGCTCCCCATTCAGGTGGCAGCTCTCAGCTGCCCCTGATCTCTCTCATCAATTCCCTAACATTTGCTAAGGTCACAGGCGAAACTATCGCCAACAGGAGAGGTCCGTCCCATGTCCACCAAAGCCTCCAGATCTGCTGCCCGCGTGATGATGGCGCCAGCGGTTGTCCTGCTTTTGGGGTGGATGCTTGTGCCCTTGATCATGACGCTGTGGTTTTCCTTTACAAAATATCTGCCTTTGAGAGGCGATAGCATCCAACGTGGGTTGGATTGGGTCGGCTTTGCCAATTACGGCCGCTTTCTCTCTTCCAGTTCATTTTGGCCTGCGGTGCAAACCACGCTTGTGATGGTGGGCGGCGTCCTGCTTATCACAGTTGCCTTGGGCATACTGCTTGCGTTGCTTCTGGATCAGCCGATCTGGGGGCAGGGCGTGGTCCGCATTCTAGTAATTGCGCCTTTCTTTGTCATGCCAACGGTCTCCGCATTGGTATGGAAAAACATGCTGATGGACCCTGTGAATGGCATTTTTGCACATTTATGGCGGTTCTTCGGAGCAGAGCCTGTGGCGTGGCTGCAAGATGTTTCGCTTGGCTCTATCATCCTCATTGTTTCGTGGCAGTGGCTGCCCTTCGCGACGCTAATTTTACTCACCGCGATTCAATCGTTGGATCAAGAACAGCTTGAAGCAGCCGAAATGGATGGCGCACCGACCTTGAAGCGATTTTGGCATATCATCCTGCCGCATCTGGCTCGGGCGATCACGATTGTGATCCTCATCCAGACAATCTTCCTACTGTCTATCTTCGCGGAAATCTTTGTCACCACTGGCGGCGCCTTTGGGACCCGCACGCTGACCTATCTGATCTTTCAGCGCGTCATTGACAGTCAAAACATCGGTCTCGGTTCTGCCGGCGGTGTTTACGCCATCATACTTGCCAATCTCGTAGCGATCTTCCTGATGCGCATCGTTGGCAAAAATCTCGACGCTTAAGGGACGCAATATGGCACGCTCTGCAACACCGCAACGCAAGATCGTCACCACAGCGGCCGCTTGGACTGTTGCGCTGATCATCTTCTTCCCGATCTATTGGACAATTTTGACCAGTTTCAAAACTGAAGCCCAAGCCATCAACGATCCTCCGCTTTTCTTTGCATTTGACTGGACGCTGGAAAACTATGCCATCGTTCAAGAGCGTTCTGACTACATGAAATTCCTTTGGAATTCAGTGTTTATCGCTGGCGGCTCTACCATTCTGGGCATTCTGGTCGCGATCCCCGCGGCCTGGTCTATGGCGTTCGTGCCCTCCAGACGCACCAAGGACATCCTCCTCTGGATGCTGTCTACGAAGATGCTGCCAGCGGTGGGTGTCCTTTATCCGATTTCGCTCATCTTTGTGGAATTCAACCTTTTGGACACTCGAGGCGGGCTTATGGTCGTGCTGATGCTGATCAATCTGCCGATCATTGTCTGGATGCTCTACACATATTTCAAGGAAATCCCCGGTGAGATACTGGAAGCGGCCCGTATGGACGGTGCAACGCTGAAAGAAGAACTGCTCTATGTGCTCACACCGATGGCTGTGCCTGGCATCGCATCGACCCTTCTTCTGAACTTTATCTTAGCTTGGAATGAAGCCTTCTGGACGCTCAATCTCACCGCAGCAAATGCAGCTCCGCTCACGGCATTTATCGCGAGCTATTCCAGCCCCGAAGGTCTGTTTTTTGCGAAGTTAAGCGCGGCGTCCACCATGGCCATCGCCCCCATCCTCATTCTTGGCTGGTTCAGCCAGAAACAACTCGTCCGCGGCCTCACATTCGGCGCTGTTAAATAAGGAAGCTGATACATGGGACAAATTCAACTCAAGCAAGTCTCCAAGAGCTTCGGCAGCACCGAGGTGATCCCGCCACTCGACCTGACGATCCAGGATGGAGAATTCACCGTTTTCGTCGGCCCCTCTGGCTGCGGTAAATCCACTTTGTTGCGTCTGATCGCAGGACTTGAGGATATCACCAGTGGACATATCGAGATTGACGGAGAAGACGCAACTGGCGTGGTGCCTGCCAAGCGCGGTCTTGCTATGGTCTTTCAGTCGTACGCGCTTTATCCGCATATGACAGTGCGCAAGAACATCGCCTTCCCATTGCGGATGGCGAAACTTGAAAAGGCGGAAATCGAAAAGCGCGTGGAAGCGGCTGCTTCGGTCCTGAACCTTAGTGATTATTTGGACCGCCGCCCCGGCCAGCTTTCCGGTGGTCAGCGCCAGCGTGTCGCAATTGGCCGAGCCATCGTGCGCGAGCCGGCCGCATTCCTCTTTGATGAGCCGCTTTCAAACCTGGACGCAGCGCTGCGTGTGGGTATGCGGTTGGAAATCAGCGAGCTGCATGAGCGTCTGAAAACTACCATGATCTATGTGACGCATGATCAGGTTGAAGCAATGACGATGGCTGACAAGATTGTGGTGCTTCAGGCAGGCGTTATCGAACAAGTCGGCTCTCCGCTTGAGCTTTACCGAACCCCGCGAAATACCTTTGTCGCAGGATTCATTGGCTCGCCGAAAATGAACCTTCTTACGGGCAGTGAAGCGCAAAAACTCAACGCTCATACCATTGGCATCCGCCCCGAGCATATCGATGTGGTCGAAACTTCTGGCCAATGGCAAGGCACCGTTGGTGTCGCAGAGCATCTGGGCTCAGATACGTTTTTCCACATCCACAATACGGGATTGGCGGAAACACTGACGGTGCGCGCTATCGGGGATGTCAGCCTTAGACATGGCGACACCATTCATCTCAACCCGCGCGCTGAAGAGATACACCGCTTTGGTGCCGATGGACTGCGGATTGTTTGATGAGACTTGCTGGGAAAAACGCTTTGATTACCGGGGCGGGGCGGGGCATCGGGTTGGCATTTGCCAAAGCATATGTTGATGAAGGTGCACGCGTGGCCATTGCAGATATCGACGTGAATTTGGCGGAAGCGGCAGCCCAGTCCATTGGGAATGCTGCGATCGCCGTTGAGATGGATGTGTCAGATCAGGCGAGCATTGACGCGGCAGTAGCGAAGACAACTGAAGCCTTTGGGAAGATTGACATACTGATAAACAATGCCGCTATCTTTAGCGCAGCGCCTGTCTGCGACATTACCCGAGCAGATTATTCTCGTGTGTTTGACGTCAATGTCGCGGGCACATTGTTCACGCTGCAGGCTGTGGCACGCCACATGATCGAGAACGGCGTGAAGGGCCGTATTATCAATATGGCCAGTCAGGCCGGGCGCCGTGGTGAAAGCCTTGTCGGGGTCTACTGTGCGAGCAAAGCCGCAGTGATTTCGCTTACGCAATCTGCTGGCCTGAATTTGATAGAACACGGTATCAACGTGAATGCGATCGCACCTGGTGTGGTCGATGGTGAGCATTGGGTCGGCGTAGATGCTCTTTTTGCCAAATACGAAGGTAAGCCTCTCGGACAAAAGAAGAAAGAAGTTGGAGCTGCGGTGCCATTTGGCCGGATGGGAACTGCTGAAGATCTTTGTGGCATGGCTATTTTCTTGGCCAGCGAAGAGGCAAATTACGTTGTCGCTCAGACTTACAATGTTGATGGCGGGAATTGGATGAGCTGATGAAGACACCGGCTTCAAAAACGCCCGCAATTGATTTGACCAACGGTGCGCTTGGGCGTTTACCGGCAAGCGTCATCACCCCAACCTATGACCGGAGCGAGATTACGCCCGGGATTGTTCATATCGGGCTTGGAAATTTCCACAGAGCTCATCAGTCTTGGTATTTGCACCGCCTGATGCAGCAAGGGCTTGCCATGGATTGGGGTATCATCGGGGCAGGTGTTCGGCCGAATGATGCAGAGATGCGGCAAAAACTGCTAGCGCAGGACTGCCTGACCACATTGATTGAGCTGGATCCTGAAAGCTCAGCCATCGAGGTCGTGGGACCTATGATTGACTTTGTGGAGGTGGCCCCAACCAACGGACCGCTCATCAGGGCAATGAGTGATGCGCGCATCCGTATTGTATCGCTCACCGTCACCGAAGGGGGATATTATCAATCTGAGGACGGTGCTCTGAATACCGCGCATCCTGATATCATGCACGATGTTGCACACCCAGATCAGCCAAAGACAGCGTTCGGAGCCATGGTTGCCGCCTATCGCGCCCGCTATTTTGCCGGGGAGCTCCCCTTTACCGGACAAAGTTGTGACAATCTCCAGAACAACGGTGATGTTTTACGCAGCACAGTCGTTGGGTTGGCAAGGCTGTCTGATCCGGATCTCGCAGATTGGATCGACAAAAATGCGACGTTTCCCAATGCAATGGTCGATTGCATCGTGCCTGCAACCGGTGACGCCGAGAGGGCTATGACACAAAGCCTTGGCATAAATGACGCCGCTCCTGTGACGCATGAAAACTTTCGGCAATGGGTTCTGCAGGATGAGTTTTGCGCGGGCCGCCCACCTTGGGAGCGGGCTGGTGTCACCATCACCGAGGATGTGCATGCCTATGAATGCATGAAAATCCGCGTGCTCAATGCCGGGCACCAGATGCTTGCCAATGTTGGGGAAGTGCTGAACCTGCCGACAATCTCGGACTGCATGGCGCACCCAGAAATCTCGACATTTTTTCACAAAGTACAGGGACAAGAGGTGCTGCCGCATGTTGAGGGGGTCGATGGGATGATACCCTCAGACTACCTTTCTCTGATTGAGGCCCGCTTCTCAAACCCCAAAATAAAAGACACAACACGACGGGTCGCCTTTGATGGGTCCTCGCGCCATCCCGGGTTCGTGCTTCCGATTGTGAGAGATGCTGTGGCGGCTGGCGGTTCGATCTCAGGCCTTGCTCTAATTGAAGCGCTTTGGGCGCGTATGTGTCTGGGAACCCGCGAGAACGGCGAGATGATCGCGCCAAACGACCCCAATTGGGACCGGCTTACGGAAATGGCGCATAGAAGCAAAGCCGACCCATCGGCATGGCTTAGCATGAGTGAGATTTACGGCGATCTATCTAAGAATAGCGCTTTTTCTGAGGCGTTTACGCATTGGCACACGATGATCTTTCAGTCGGGGAGCCTCGCGGCTCTCAAGGCTTATATTTGATCCTTACTCACCGAGCTTAAGACCGAGCTTCCTAGTCCAATGCCGGGTGTTTCAACGCACTCTCAGAAACCGTTGTCCACGTCTTTTGAGATAGCGCCAGATGTCTGAAAATGGTCGAAAGTAGATATCGATCAGATCGGTTGCACTGGCCTCTTTGTCCGGAAGACCAAAAGTGAGATCCTCATCTTTCTCTGAGAGATGTAGTGAGCCAAACAGCCAGTCCCAGATTGCCAGCGCTGCCCCAAAATTCTTGTCAAAATGCCTTTCGGCTGTTGAGTGGTGCAGCTGATGCTGTGCGGGGGATATCAACAGGCGCTCAAGCCACGGCCAATAGCTGATATTGATATGCGAATGGCGCAAGTTTGATCCTGTGACGTGGAACAGGAACACCAGCACGTTGACGCCTACAACCGTATAGAGATCCACAGTATTGCCGAAACCGAAGATAAACACTGGCAATACAAGCCCCTGCGCAAAAGCGCTTCGCAATGCATAAAGCACACCTTCAAATGGGTGCACGCGATAAACTGTGATTGGGGTGAGCGTTTCGGCGGAATGGTGCACTTTGTGAATGGCCCAAAGCGGCGGCCATCGGTGCATCCAGCGGTGCAGCCAGTATTTGGTCAAGTCGTCGACCATAAACAACGTGGTGGAGAACGCAGCAACCACGAGCGGTTTGTTTACGTCTTCAAATAGACCCGGAACAACGAAGCTTTGTCGGTGCAGTGCAAAGTATATTGCTGTTGCGATGGCCAGCTGCGTGATGAGCAGGGGAGAAACAAACAGCGTAAAGACGCGGTTGATGAAGAAAATCTGGTAGTCCGCCAAAGCGGATTTCGAGAAGAACACCTTTCGATCAAACACGCGGGCAACGGCGTCTCGGAACGATTGGCGTTTGATAAAAAGCAGCCAAAGGAAAGCGATCAGCAGAGACAGCCCAAGATAGCCGACAAAAATCCGTTTTTTCGGGTCGGCAAAATCAGCAAAGAAGGGCGTAAGTGTCTGTATCCAATCCATTGAGTTAGAACGGGCGGCACCTCTCAGGTGCCGCCCTGATGAGTTTAGTCAGTTTCAGCGCTGTCCGCAGAGTTCAGCTTGCCTGCCAGTGTTTCCAGATCGGCAAGTGCATCATTGGCGCGGGACTTCAGGCCAAAGGTGTCGGCGAGAAGCTTCTGGGTCTCCAGCATCTGCAGCTGGTAATCGCTCCAGGTTTTGCGACGCTCACGCACAAAGTTCCCGTCCGCATCGATACCGGTCACATAGGTGTTGTCCAGCGTCACAGGACCAAAACCGATCAGTTTGTTCAGCTCGGTCGCAGTCGCGCCGAGATTGTTTTTGCCGGTTTGCAGAGCCATGGAAAAGCCTTTCAGCTCGCCCCAATGCTTGACATAGTTGCGATAGGCTTTGGCCAGCTCTTCGCCTTCCAGTTCGCCCATCTTGCCGATGTCTTTATAGACCGAACCCGCGTATTTGAAGGTCGCTTCCGCCAGCACTTTTTCCCAGTTGCTCTCGATGACTTCCGCATAGCCTTTCAGCTGCGCGCGTTGATCATCGGTGAGCGCTTCGCCATTTGCATCCGCGATCAGCTGACGACCGTCGACGAAAGCCTGCATAATGGTGTGCATGTAGTTGGTGGACTTGGTGCCGCCTTTGTCTGCGCCGGCAGCGTAGTAAGCCGGACCAAATACGTGCTCGGATTTCAGGTCAACCACACCGTCGCCATTGGCGTCTGCAGCAGTCAGGTCTTTCTGCTTTGCAATGCTGTAGGCCTGCTCTGGGCTCAGGCTCAGAGTGTGCGCGGGGCCACCCCAATAGCCAAAGGCTTCATCCCAAGAGTGCTCTTTACCGGTGTAGTAAGCGCCGTCTTTGTAAGGTTTGTTGTTTGGCTTGTTGTCGGCATCAAGCTTTTCGTCGAGATAGTTGTCGACCGCTTGGTTATACATCATGGCGCCCATGGTGTATTTGGAGATCACCTGGCCCCAGTCATAGCCGTTCTCAGCATCAAAGCCACCGTTTGATTGCGCGGCGTGTTTGATCATGTGCAGCATGGCTTCTTTGCCGCTCACATTGCCGGGCCACGCAGGCATCGCACCGTCGTAAAATTTGCCGGAGATGTTCTTGCCTTTGGAGATCGCGTTTACGGTTGCTTGTTTGACCGGGTAGCCATCTTTGGACGCGGGTGCCATGATTTCAAGGTCTGCATCAGAGCCGTTGAAATACGCCAGCAGCATGGCTTCTACGTCAGCTGCATTTGCGCCGCCGTTGCCTTTGCCTGCTGCTTTTTTGAGGCTGTCGTGCAGCGCGTGACGAGCGATTTGGCCGGAATAGGAAACAGAGTTGGTCTTGTCGCCTTCATAGCCTTTTACGGTCACCGGAAACGGGCCATAGGTATCGGCACTTGCAATGCTTGCCGCCGCACATACTGCAAGCGCAGTGGTCAATTTCAAAGTCGTTTCGAACATTCGCGTTCCCTCCAATAAACCCGACAAAGTCAGTCGGGTAAAATCCTGAGCGAACTAATCAATTAAAAGTTTTAGTGTGTCAAGCGCTTGTCTTGTTGTTGATCTTCACGAATTTAAGAGGCGCTACCTAGGTGCATAGACGTCTCGTTGCGATGAAGTAAATCTTCATCCTTTTTGCACGCTGCCGAGGGTGTGGTGCGTTTTAGAAAAAATTTCGCCAATTAATTGTTTTTCAAACTTTTCAAGACTGCGTCCAATTTAGGCCCCAATTAACGGTCAGAAATTAGCTCTGCTGTTCGGCTGGATTGCCTATGTGATTCAGCCGCTTCAAGGACTTTAAGTGAGACATATGCCACGTTTGTCATATGTCTTGGAGTAGGCTGATGCCAAGAGAGACATTCACGTTTGACAGCAGCAATGAAGGCTGGCGTGTCTATGATAATAATTCCGACTCTTTCATTGGAGGAGCCCGGTTCAACTCCTTCTTTGGCGGCGCCCAACACGGTGACAACGAAACGGGCCCGTCTCCCTGGTTGACCACGCCAACCGATTTCGGAGGCGACAACAGCGCCCTCGTCGGCGGCACAGTCGATTTCTCCTACCGCAATGCAGACGCGCAGCCTTTTACCGCTGACGCTCCAATCAGCAGCATTGATGTGATGCTGGTGGCGAATGACGGAACCAAGCTTTTTGCCTCTGTTTCGTTCCAGCCAGAAACTGGCACGCTTGTCAAAAATGTTTCGTTTAATTTGGACTCCGCAACCTTCAAGACCCAGGGGGGCGGCAACGTCACGCCAGCACAGTTTGAAGCGGTGATGAGCGATCTTGCATTCTTTGGAATCAATGCAGATGCGCGTAGCCTCTCTGAAAACACCCTCATTGATAATGTGCGTTTTGATGCTCCGCCGGATGGAACCGTTGATGGTGAGCAGACCGGCGAGAATATGGGCCTTGGCTACAATGATGAAAACGGCGCCGAAGACGGCGGGGGAGATATCATTACCACTGGCGATGATCGGATCGAAGGCAACGGTGGCAATGACACAATCAATGGGGACAAAGGCAACGACACAATTGAAGGTGGCACCGGTGACGACACCATCATAGGTGGGGATGGCGCAGATTACCTGTCCGGCGGTGAGGGTAACGATTTTATCGATGCCTTTAGCGGTAGCCGATTTGGGTATGAGAACGGTGCCGGCACCGATACGGTTTTTGGTGGTGCAGGTGATGACACCATTCATGGTAGCTTTGGGCACGGGGAAGCCCTCGACGGTGGCGCTGACATTGACTCGCTGACGTTTCGCTCTTTCGGCCCTGCGTCTTTTGCCACCGTAGATCTTGACCAAGGCACCTACACTCTTGGGACGGGCGATTACGGTACGATTGTCAGCATCGAGAACGTCTACGGCACCTTTGGCGGTGACAACATCACTGGCGACAGCAATGACAACTTGTTGCACGGTGGTGGCGTTTCAGGGGAGGGCGATGACGTCCTGTCTGGCGGCGATGGCAAAGACACGCTGGTTGGCGGGAAGGGCAATGACACCCTGAGCGGAGGAGCAGGGGATGATACCTTTGCCCTCACAGATCTTGGCGAGCACGACGTTGTCACCGACTTTGACATGAGTGATGACGATGGCGATGGCTTCACCAACGACCAGCTCGACGTCTCGCTGCTGACCAACGCGAACTCCGATCCGATTAAAACCACCGATGTGGTGGTTGGGGATGACGGTAATGGCAACGCACTGCTGACGTTTCCCAATGGTGAAACCGTCTTGCTGCGCGGCGTTACGCCGGATCAGCTGGACAATGGGATCAAGTTGAACTCAATCGGTATTCCTTGTTTCACCAAAGGCACGTTAATCATGACCCCAAACGGTGAAGTGCCAATTGAAAGCCTGCGCGCGGGAGATCTCGTGATGACCCGCGATCGCGGTCCGCAACCGATCAAGTGGATCACATATACCCATCTGGATCGGCAGGCTTTGGAGGCCAATCCGGAATGGCGTTCCGTACGTTTGCCTGAAGGGTATCTCGACAATCACAGCCCGCTTTTTGTCTCCCCGCAGCACTGCATTCTGATGCCAGATATTGCCGGTAATCCGGGCGAGGCATTTGTGCGGGCAAAGCATTTGGCGCAAGCGCCAGGGCCTGTGCGGGTGGCGAATGGACGGCGTCAGGAGACGTATTTCCACATGCTCTTTGAGCATCATGAGGTCGTTTATGGCAATGGCGCAGCGAGCGAGAGTTTTTATCCGGGGCCAATCGCCCGCGCGATGCTTTCACCTGAGAGTCTTCGGTCTTTGGAGGACGCTATTCCAGCGATCCGCCGTCAGCCGGTGGAGTGTGCGTATGGCGCGCGGGCGCGAAAATTGGTGTCCAAGAAAGACGTTATGCGCCACCTCAAACGGCGGCAGAAAGTTGCAAAGAACACCACGCGCTGCGTGACGAATGCGGCTTGATCTCGGTTGAGTTTGGATACGGCTTTGATGTATGCGATAAGTCATTATAATGACATAACATTGATTATGCCTGAAATCCCTCAGAACTTACTCAGGCTCGCAGATAACCTGTCTTCGCCTTGGCCTCACTGACGCGCAAGGAAGTTGGAAAGCTTTTCCAATCCTTCACGAAGCACATTCGTGTTGTTGGCGAAGCCAAGTCGAACGTAGCCTTCCATATTCAAGGCGGATCCCGGTGTCAGCATAACGCCACAATCTTCCAGTAAAGCAACGCAGAACGCGCGCGATGTCATTGGTAGGTCGTACTTCAGAAGCGCTGTGGTGCCGGATTGTGGCTTTACCCAGCTCATACGCGGCTCCTTCGCGATCCAGCGCTCAACGATCGCAATGTTCTCTCGCGTGATCGCATGGCTGCGTTCCAGCACCGCGTGCCTGTTTTCCAGCGCGATGGTGGCGAAATGGTCGTCCAGCATACCGACAGAGATGGTGTCGTAGTCCCGGTGGATGGCGATTTCGTGGATCAAAGCCTCAGGTCCTGCGACCCAGCCCAATCTTAACCCTGCTAGAGAATAAGCCTTCGACATGCTCGCTGTGCTGATGCCCTTTTCATAGAGGTCGGCGATGGATGCGGTTATGCCATCCCCGGATTGATCTGTCCCGCGATAGACTTCGTCGCAAAGTATCCAGGCATCCGCGGCGCGCGCGATCTCCACGATCTGCAGGAGCATGTCGCGATCAATCAGTGCGCCTGTTGGGTTGTTCGGATTGTTTAGCGCAATCAGTTTTGTACCCGGTGTCACTGCTGCACGCAAAAGATCCAGATTGGGCAGCCAGCCATCTTCTTCTCTGAGTTGCACAGCCTGCACATCAGCGCCAATGCTGGCGGGTATCGAGTAATGCTGCTGATAAGTTGGCACGACGGCCACCACCCTATCGCCTTGCGATACCAGAGCTTTATGCACGAGCATGTTCGCACCAATGGTGCCGTGGGTCGTGATGATGTTGGCGGGCGTTTGCTGTGCGTAGGTGTGCGCTATGGCTTGTCTCAGGCGTGGAGACCCTTCGATGTCGCCATATGTCATCTTCATTGACAGTAGATCGGACAAATCGGTGTCGTTTTTGCCTGAAATTTGCAAGAGCTCTTCGATTGTCAAGCTTTCCACGCAGGTTTCAGCGAGGTTCAGAGCGCATTTTGTTTCCCACTCGTTCATCCATTGCTCTACGCCAAATGGTTCAATGTACATGGGATGATCTCTCTGTGTTTCGTGGGCCTGTCCCACACGCATACAGCCTAGAACGGGCGGCATCCAAGTGGTTTGTTTACATTCGTGCAGCGAATAATGGTGGGCGTATGTCCCCTCACCCGCCATTCGCCTTCGGCACCAGTTGCTTCTGTTAGCCACGCGCCATGACTCGACTCCATATAAGAGAACGGCTATTTAGAACAAATAGAGAACATTTGGTGTCTGGCATGTTCGATGGGATACAGCGTCGCATTGTTTCATTATGGTTCCCCAGGTTGGCAAGTGACCGGGTTCTGCGACGGCGCCCGGTCGACGACCCTTTTGCGCTGACGTTGAATCAGCAGAACTCCAACCGGATTTATTGTCTAAATGCAGCCGCGTCAGATCATGGATTGCATCAGGGTATGGCCTATGCCGATGCGCGGGCATTCTGCCCGGATCTACAAAGCCATGTGGCGGATCCCGAACAGGATCAGAGGTTTCTGCATCTGCTGTGCCGTTGGGCCACACGCTATTGCCCATGGGTCGGCTTGGAAGGTCGCGATGGCTTGGTGATGGACATCACAGGGTCAGCACATCTTTTTGGCGGCGAAGAGGCCCTGCTGGCGGACATACGTGCGCGCCTGATGCGTTCCGGACTGTCTGTTTGCATAGGTCTCGCAGATACCCGTGGCGCAGCTTGGGCTTTGGCGCATTACGATGAGGGGGTGGCCACGCCTGGAGAGATGTTGCCAGCGCTCAGAAACCTGCCTGTTGCGGCCCTCCGTATAGATGAGCAGACCTCCGTCACGCTGCAGCGATTGGGACTGCGCAGCATTGGGGCGCTGGCCCAGGCGGCCCGCGCCCCCCTCACACGCCGTTTTGGTCCGGGCTTGCTGCTGCGGCTTGATCAAGCGCTGGGGGCGCAGGCCGAAGAGATTACGCCGCGCAGCGATCCCCCGCATTACAGCATACGCATGACCTTGCCAGAGCCTATTGGCCTTTTGTCAGATGTCATGGCGGGAACAGAGCGTTTGCTGGCTCAGCTCTGTGCAAAGCTTAAGGCGCAAGAAACAGGCGCACGCAGGCTTTGCCTTACGCTGCGCCGTGTAGATCAAGACCATCAGCAGGTTGAGCTACAATTGGCGCGCGCCCTGCGAGATCCGCAACGCATTTTGCCTCTGTTTGAACGTGGCTTGATGGAGATCGATGCGGGATTTGGGATTGATATGTTGCGGCTGGCTGCCACACAGGTTGAGGCACTGCCCGTGCAGCAAATCAGCCATGTCGCCATTGGCGGAAAGAATGAGTTGGATGACTTGATCTCGCGACTTGGCACAAGGATCGGGCTGGATCACATACAGCGCGTCCTGCCGGCGGACAGTCACATCCCCGAACGCAGTTTTTTGATCGCCTCAGCAGCCTATTCAGATCCGGCAAAGAGCTGGGGGCATATGCAATTGCGTCCCATCTGTCTCTTCCCACCAGAGCCGATTGGAGGAAGCGGTCACCGCCCCCCTACCCGGTTTAACTGGCGTCGCATGCCGCTCACAACAGAGCGTATGACCGGGCCGGAGCGCATCGCTCCGGAATGGTGGATGCAGGATGAAAATTGGCACTCCGGACTGCGCGATTACTGGCGGGTATATACCGCACAGGGACGGCGGCTTTGGTTGTTTCATACGCCACAGAACCCAGGCTGGTTTGTGCAAGGGGAATTCGCATGAACGATATCCAGCACAGCACGGCACTGTCGGAGCGGCAACAGGATACGCGAACGCCGCGCATGTCGGGTCAGGCTTATGCAGAGCTTTGCGTAACCACGAATTTCACGTTTCTGACAGGTGCGTCGCATCCAGAGGAACTGGTTGTGCGGGCCGCGGAGCTGGGACTGTCTGCCATCGCGATCACCGATCGTAATTCCCTGGCTGGTATGGTGCGTGCGTGGTCCGCCTTAAAAGAGCTGAAGCGGGAAACGCTGGAACAGGTGCAGATCCGCTCGCAACAGCAAATGGATTCCTCCTCCCGGCAGGATGTGGGGCAGAGCAATCCGCTTGCCAAATCGGACATCATATCCTTGCCCAAGCTGATTGTGGGGTGCCGCTTGGTGTTGCAGGACAGCGCTGTTGAGTGGATTGCCCTGCCCCGCAACCGCGCGGCTTACCAACGCTTGACCCGCTTGCTGACACTGGGGAAACGTCGGGCCGAAAAAGGACAATGTGTCCTCTATGTCAACGATTTGGTTGCTGCCTGTAGCGGCATGATCCTGATTGCCCTGCCCCACAGCAAGCCGGAGGCAAGCATTGCAGATATCCAGCATATGCGGCGCCAGTTTCCCAATCATGTCTTTCTGGGCGCTGCACCACGTTATGACGGCAGCGATCAAGACTATTTTGCGGCTTGCGCGTGCGCAGCCCAAAAATCCTCAGCACCTCTGGTGGCTGTAGGTGATGTGTTGATGCACCACGCCAGCCGTCGGCAGCTCGCTGATGTGCTTACATGTATGCGTGAGCATGTCACCATTGATGAAATCGGCACCCGTGCTTTACCCAATGGAGAACGCCGGATCAAAGCCGGTACAGATATGGCGCGGATCTTTCGCGATTACCCGGCTGCACTGCGTCGAACGCTCGAGATTGCGGACAGGTGCAGTTTTGATCTGAGTGAGCTGTCTTATGAGTATCCGCATGCAGAAACAGAGGATGAAACACCCCAAGAGCGTTTGGAGCGGCTTGCCAACGAGGGCTTAGAGCGCCGCTACCCTGAAGGCGCACCGGATAGGGCGGTCGAGTTGATGCAAAAAGAGCTCGCTGTGGTCAAAGAGCTGCAATTTCCTGCCTACTTTCTGACCGTGCATGACATTGTGCAATTTGCCAAATCGCAGGGTATTTTGTGCCAAGGACGTGGCTCCGCTGCAAACTCCATCCTGTGCTATCTGTTGGGCATCACTGATGTCAGCCCTGATATGATCGCCATGGTGTTTGAGCGCTTTGTGTCAAAACACCGTGGTGAGCCGCCGGATATCGACGTGGATTTCGAACACGAACGCCGCGAAGAGGTCATTCAATGGATTTATGAAAAATACGGGCGTCATCGCGCGGGATTGTGCGCAACGGTCATCCATTTTCGCACCCGCGCTGCAATCCGTGAAGTCGGCAAAGTGATGGGCCTCAGTCAGGATGTCACAGCAGGTTTGTCCGGGCAAATCTGGGGCATGACAAATGGCGGTGTTGATCTGGACCGTGTGCGCGAGTTGGGTCTCAATCCCGAAGATCGCCGGCTGATGCAGACCCTCCGGCTGATTGGCGAGATCATCGGATTTCCCCGCCACCTTTCACAACATGTGGGAGGTTTTGTCATCACCCGTGGGCGATTGGATGAGCTTGCGCCTATTGAAAATGCGGCGATGGAAGACCGCACTGTGATCTGCTGGGACAAAGATGACATCGACGCTCTTGGCATTCTGAAAGTCGATGTGCTGGGTTTGGGTATGCTGAGCTGCATTCAAAAGGCCTTTGCCTTAATGCGCCAGCATGAAAACCTCAGTCATAGCATTGCTTCCATCCCGCAGGGGGACGCTCCCACATATGACATGCTTTGCCGCGCGGATGCCGTTGGGGTCTTTCAGGTGGAAAGCCGCGCACAGATGAATTTTTTGCCGCGGATGAAGCCTCGGGAGTTCTATGATCTAGTGATCGAAGTGGCGATTGTGCGCCCCGGCCCTATTCAGGGAGATATGGTGCAGCCCTATATCCGTCGCCGTAACAGGCAGGAAAAGTCGGAACCTTTCGGGCCTGCTTTGGAAGAGGTGACCAGGCGGACGCTGGGCGTGCCGCTCTTTCAGGAGCAAGCGTTGCAAATTGCCATGGTCGGCGCAGGGTTTTCTGCGGAAGAAGCCGACCACCTGCGCCGCTCACTCGCGTCTTTCCGGCGTATGGGCACCATCGGCAAGCATCGGGACAAATTCATCGCCGGGATGCTGAGCAACGGTTATTCTCCGGAGGTGGCTGAGCGCTGTTTTGGCCAGATCGAAGGGTTCGCGGATTATGGCTTCCCCGAAAGTCACGCTGCCGCTTTTGCGATGCTGGTCTATGTCTCAGCGTGGATGAAGTGCCATCACCCTGCTGTCTTTGCCTGTGCACTCCTCAATTCCCAGCCCATGGGGTTTTATGCCCCGGCACAAATCGTGCGTGATGTACGGGAACATGGGGTGGAGACCCGCCCGATCTGCGTGAACCACTCTGAGTGGGACAACACGCTGGAGCGCCGCCCTGATGGTGCTTTGGCGCTGCGGTTGGGATTTCGGCAGATCAAGGGTTTCAAAAAGGAGGACGCCAATTGGATCGTTGCGGCCCGTGGCAATGGGTACCCTGATCCCGAAGCTCTCTGGCTGAGGGCCGGTGCACGACCTGATGTTTTGGCGCGATTGGCGGAGGCCGATGCATTTGCAGACACTGGCCTGACGCGGCGTGATGCACTGTGGAAGGTCAAAGCCATTCAAAGTCCGAAACCCCTACCGCTGTTCAATGACCCGATTGATGGTGAAAGCGTTTCTGAGCCTCAGGTAATATTGCCTGCGATGCGTTTGGGGGAAGAGGTGGTGGAGGACTATGTGTCCACACGGCTCACCCTGCGCGCGCATCCCATGGAACTGCTGCGCCCGTCCTTGCCGGGCATTATAACCCATGCGTCTTTGCCGCAGGTCGCTCTGGGCCGCTACAGCGTGTGTGGCCTTGTCATCACGCGGCAACGCCCGGGCACAGCGTCAGGGGTGATTTTCCTCACGCTGGAAGACGAAACAGGTGTCAGCAACATTGTGGTCTGGCCCAAAATCTATGAGCAGTACCGGCGCATTGTTATGGGCGGTCGACTGTTGCATGTCACAGGCTATCTGCAACGAGAAGGGATCGTGGTGCATCTGATCGCGCAGGACATTCAGGATCTCTCTTATAAACTGGCAGAGTTGGGTCATCCGGAGCCGAAGGCACTGACCACCGAGGGGCAGCGCACCGACGATACGCCCAAAGCGGCCCGTTATCCTGCACGGGCAATGCATCCCCGTGACCAGGCCAAACGGCTCTTCCCCAGCCGTGATTTCCACTAAGCCGCCTTTCGGAGCGGCCCAACGTTGGCAGGCCGCAAACAAAAAGCCCGGCGCGATGCACCGGGCTCTTAGAATGCTCTTACGCGAACTTAGAAATAGCGCAGCCAGAGGTAAACGTTGGCAATCATGAGTGTCAGGATCATGATGGGGAACGCGTATTTCATAAACGTCAGGAAGCCGATTGGCTGCTTTGCTTTTTCAGCAAAGGCTGCAACGGTCAGGTTGGCAGATGCGCCCAAGAGCGAACCGTTGCCACCCAAACACGCCCCAAGCGCCAGAGACCACCACAGCGGCTCAATCGCATCGGGGCCCCCAAATGTGTCAGCGGTGGATTCAATCAGTGGGATCATCGTCGCAACAAACGGGATGTTGTCGAGGATCGCGGACAAAATGCCGGACGCCCAGAAGATGAAGAACGAGGTCCACATCATATCGCCCTGTGTCAACTCCAGCACTTTCTCACCGAAGTACTCTAGCAAACCCACCTGCTCCACACCGGCCACGATCACAAACAGACCGCCGAAGAAGAAGATGGTGACCCATTCCACTTCGCCAAAAATGTGGTGCACGCTTTCGGTCTGGTCTTCGCCGTGCTGATGGCCATAGGCCAGAAGCATCAGAAGCGCGGCGCCTGCGAGGGCAGAGGTGCCCGGCTGAACGCCATAGCCGTGACCAACCACAAAACCGAAGATCACCAGCGCCAGAACGGCCAGGGATTTCACCAGCAGCACTTTGTCGGTGATGGCTTCTTTTTCGTTGAACTGCATGATGCGCGCGCTGGCTTCCGGCGGAATCTTGGACAGTTCTTTACGGTTCATGAAGTAGATGATGCCGGTCAGAACCACCAGACAGATCGCGGAAATGGGCGCGAGGTTGTAGAGGAAGTCATTGAAGCTGAGGTTGGCAGCAGAACCGATGATGATGTTGGGCGGATCCCCAATCAGCGTCGCGGTACCACCCACGTTGGAGGCCAGGATTTCAGCAAGGAAGAACGGGAACACACGTGTTTCAAGCGCATCAGTGATCAGCAATGTGATCGGTGCAATCAGCAACACGGTGGTGACGTTGTCCAGCATTGCAGAGAACACAGCGGTGATCAGCGTGAGCATGATCAAAATCCCTGTGGGATCCGCTTTCACCCATTTGGCGGATTTGATGGCCACATACTGGAAAAGGCCACTTTTGCTGGTGATCGCAACCACCACCATCATGCCGATCAGAAGCGCCAGCGTGTTGGAGTCGACCCCGTCCACAGCCTGTTGTTGGTTCAAGATCCCAAACAGCACCATAAGCGAGGCGCCAAGCATCGCGAGGATGGCACGGTTGATTTTTTCGGTGATGAGTACGGCATAAACCAGAACCAGAATACCGGAAGCGATCCACAGGGGATCAATCCCAAGCATTTCCGCCAAGGAAAAGCCTGCCTCAGAGTGTGAGGAAGAATGTGCAGACAAGATACTGTCCCGTTTTCGTTTGATTTCAGTGAGTTGGGCTCAGCGGCAGCGCTGACCTTATAAGACTTTGTCCATCAGCGAGTTTGCACTCACTGTGCCCACAAAACGCTGGGTTTTGGGCTCCACAAGCATCACGTGACGCTTGAATTTATAGACAAGGAAGATGCCTTCCATAATCGGCGTATCCGGTGCAGCCACTGGAATGTTGCTCGGATTGGACATGTTGTCCGCAACTTTCTCTTGCTTGAGGCGCTCGATCTGGTTGCGGAAGTCTTCTTTATCCAAGCTCATGAAACCGAGGTGGTCCATGGAGACACGCATGCTCTCCGTGTTCAAGCCAATGGTTGCCGCTTTTGGCAGGATCAGCTTCAGCATTGTGGGAGCACTGAAAACACCGCAGTACTTGCCGCTCTCGTCCACCACTGGCAGGAAACGCGCACGAGTTTCTTTCAGGATCGCAAGGGCATCAGCAACGCTTGCATCAGGACGAATGGTTTTCTGCAGGTCGGGCGAAACCATGACATCAAAACATGTCAGACCCATAATCGTGACCTTTCTTTGAGTGGCACGCTTGAAATCGCACCAGTGTTGCAACCGGCGGCGGCGCAAAGATAACGTGCAGAGTCGCAAAACGCACATCATCTATTGAATCGCCAGAGTCGGGCGCTTACTTCTAGTGTTTTTCCGGCAATTACCAGTGCAGAAATGATGAAAAGCCGATTGGAAGGCTTAACCTCTACGTAGTTTTGTTGGTGAACGCCTCTTTTGGAATCGCGGGAAACAAAATCGCACCCACCATGCTCGCAGCAAATGCATCAACGAACCAAGCCTCCCGATGTCCGGAAGGGACGCTCAGGGGGGCTTTACTACTAGGGATTACTCGGGCTGGGAATGTTTAAGGCTCACAGAACACCAAACGCAATCATGGTCTGACAAAGGACGTTTCGTTGCGTCAATGGAGGGCAAGATGCCCTTTTCATCACAGTGCAGCCCCCTGCCCGCGAACCAATCCAACTTCATCACCCGATCAGGGTGCGGGGTTATGAGGCTTGGTCTTGTGGTCATCCCTTCGGCGGTAAACTCCCATAAATAACCCTGTGTTTCAGCCAAATCAAAAAGCGTTTCTCGCTTCCAGTCAAAATCCGGAGGAATGTGATTGCCTGTGTTCAGGTCTCCGCCGATCAGAATGGGCATATCAGGGGCAAATTCTTCTATCGCAGCCAAAAGGTCCGCGAACTGCGTATGGCGATGTGCGGCGTTTGCATTGCTCTCCAAATGCGTGGAGACGACACAAAGAGGGCCATCCTCTGTGGGCACAATGGCCGCAAGCGCCATGCGCCCACCAAGCCGAGGTTGATCAGGATCGGAGGCGCCAGCATCTGCGGCAAACCAATGGCCGTCTTGGTCGAGCCGGATCATACCAACGCGCTCAAACGGAACGGAAGACAAAATAGCATTGCCATGCCAGCCAAGGCTGTTGAAGGAGTCTTTGCAGAACTGCCGCTCGGTTGGCCCGCCAAGATCCAGCTCATGGAACTCGACGCCGAAGGCGTATTGCATGCCCAAAACCGCAGCCATGTCCTCAGTTGTGTGGCGTTGCCCTGTGCGGGACATACCGTGATCTACCTCAGACAAAAGCACGATGTCTGGCGACACTATGTTCAAATGGGCGGCAGTGTCTTCCGGAAATAGGCAACGCTCCACATTCCACGCTGCGACCGTAGGTGTTGTTGGCAGCAGGGACTGTGCGGCGGTCCCACCAATTTGCACGGCGTTCATCGCGGGGGTTTGCGAAAGCAACGCCCTATGTGCTTGTGCGGTGCGAGGGGCCTCCAAAAGGTGTTTTTGTTCGGCAGCGGTGATTCTTGGCAGCGTATCAACGGTATGAGTGATCACAGCGCTTTCCCCGTTTCCACATCAAAGAGACGCAGCGCATCGGGTTTCAGCGCCACACGTGTGGCACCCGGAACAGCCGCGATTTCTTTGCTGACGTGAATGGTGAAGTTTTGCTCTGCTAACTGACCATGCAGGAGGCGGTGCGCGCCAAGTTCTTCGACGATGTCGACGTGAAAATCCAGCGGCCCTGCTGCATTGAGCTCGACATCTTCCGGGCGGATGCCCAGCGTCACAGCGCCTACCCCCGGCGCTTTGGCCAATGGAGTACCACCGTTCACAAGCACCTGTCCTCCTTCCAAACGGGCGTTGATCAGGTTCATCGGAGGCGCGCCCATGAAGCTCGCAACAAAGGTTGATGCGGGGGAATGGTAGATCTCCGCCGGTGTGCCGATCTGCTCGATCCGCCCCACATTCAGCACGATAATGCGGTCGGCCATGGTCATGGCTTCGACCTGATCATGGGTCACATAGATCGAGGTAACCCCAAGGCGGCGTTGCAGCGCCTTGATTTCGATGCGCATTTGGTTGCGCAATTTAGCGTCGAGGTTGGAAAGCGGTTCATCAAACAGGAACAGGGCCGGATCACGCACCACCGCACGCCCCATGGCGACACGCTGACGCTGCCCCCCAGACAACTGGCTTGGCTTGCGATCAAGATACGGCTCAAGGTTCAGCATCTTGGCCGCTTCGACCACTTTACGTTCAATCTCTTCAGCCGGCGTTTTGCGGTTTTTGAGGCCATAGCCGATATTTTTGCGCACCGTCATATGCGGATAGAGCGCGTAGTTCTGAAACACCATCGCGATGTCGCGATCCGCCGGATCAACGTCATTCACTACGCGATCACCGATCGAGAGGTGGCCTTCGGAGATGTCTTCCAGCCCGGCGACCATACGCAACAAAGTGGATTTGCCGCAGCCAGAAGGGCCTACCAGCACGACAAACTCACCGTCGGCAATGTCAAAGCTGGTGCGGGTGACGGCTTCAAAGCCGTTAGGATAGATTTTGCGGATGTTTTGCAGAGAGACCTGAGCCATTTCTCTTGTCCTTATTTGTCAGATTCCGTGAGGCCCTTGACGAACCAGCTTTGGAAGAAAATCACCACGAGCACAGGCGGCAGGATCGCAATCAATGCGAGCATATTGGCGCGGCCGTACTCGGGAATATTGGTACCTTCGAGATCTTGGGTGATCTGCTTGATCCCGCGCACCAGCGTGTACATGTGCTCTTCGGTCGTGATCATCGTCGGCCAAAGGTATTGGTTCCAGCCAAAGACAAACATGATGATGAACATGGCGGCGATCATCGTCTGGCTGAGCGGCACAAGGATATCGATGAAGAATTTGACCGGTCCGGCGCCGTCGATCCGGGCAGCCTCAACCAGCTCTTCAGGTACGGAACGGAAGAACTGGCGGAAGAAGAAGGTCGCGGTCGCAGATGCGATTAGTGGCACAATCAAGCCGCTGTAACTGTTGAGCAACCCGAGCTTTTGCGCAATCTCATAAGACGGCAGAATGCGCACCTCGAGCGGGAGAAGCAGCGTTGTGAAGATGAGCCAGAAGGCGAAGGTTGCAAACCGAAGCCGGAAGTAAACCAGCGCATAGGCCGCCATCATGCCAATCGCAATTTTACCAAGGGCAAAGCCGAGGCCAAGGATCAGCGAGTTTTTTAGCATGGACATACCGGTGTTCTCGCCAGAGAAACCCGAAGCCTCAAACATTGCTTTCTCAAAATTGACGCCAAACTGATCTCCGATCACCAGCTCCGGGCCGTTCTTGATGGTCGCGACATCGGTGGTCGTCGTGGTTTGCAGCACGATCAGCAGGGGCACCAACATGAAGAGCGAACCAAGGATCAGCACAGCGTGATCGCCTACATCGCTCCAGCGGATGCGGAACTTGCGCATGGGCATCGTGGGCGCCTGGCTTTGGGATATATCTGTCATGATTTGCGCCCTTATGTGTAGTGAATGCGCCGCTCAACCAAGCGGAACTGGAAGATGGTCAGTGCCAGCACAAGCACCATGAGCACGACGGATTGCGCAGACGAGCCGCCAAGGTCGTTGCCGCGGAAACCGTCCACATAGACTTTGTAAACCAGCGTCATCGGGTTGTTGCCAGGCTCACCTTTCACGAGCGTGTCGACGATGCCGAAAGTGTCAAATAGCGCGTAAGTGATGTTGATGATCAGCAGGAAGAAACCGGTTGGTGCCAGCAGTGGGAAGGTGACCTCCCAGAAACGGCCGGTGGCGGAGCGGTTGTCGATAAGGGCGGCTTCGCGCACGGCTTTCGGGATGGATTGCAGTCCTGAGAGAAAGAAAATGAAATTCACCGGTACCTGTTTCCAAACGGACACGATCACCATGGCGATTGCGGTGTCATTGAAGTTTACACCCAGTTTGAAATCCCAGCCGATGCTGCGCGCGAGCTCGGTCAGCGGCCCCCAGCTCTGGTCAAACATGATCAACCCAATAAAGCCCGCAACGGGGGGCGCAACCGCGTAGACCCACATCAGCAGCGTCCGGTAACTGCGCGCTCCGCGCAGAACTTTATCTGCCTTCACAGCAAGCAAAAGCGCCAAGGCAAGCGAGAAAAAGGTCACCAGTATCGTGAACACCAGCGTGAACCGCGCGATCTTCAGATATTCGCCGCTGCCTGCGAGATCCGTATAGTTGTCGACCCCCACAAAGGTTGAGCCAAACCCAAAGGGATCTTGCAGATAGAATGATGACTGCACCGCATGGGCGGCTGGCCAATAGAAAAAGATGGCGATGATAATCAACTGCGGCAAGAGCAGCAGGATCGGCAGCCATCTGGTGGTGAAACCGGCGCGTTTCATTGAAGGTGTCCTTTGAAAGAGGGGACGGCCGCGATCTCGCGCGGCCGCCCATTATCTGTCTGGAAGAGAAGCTTAGCTCTGGGTCTTGGCGAATTTCGCCAGCAGATCGTTGGCTTCTTTTTCGATGGTCGCGAAGGCGTCTTCCACAGTGGTTTCGCCGGTCAGGATGCGGCCGTATTCGCGGTTCATCACGTCACGGATCTGCACATAGAAACCCATGCGATAGCCTTTGGTGTTGTCACCTGCTGGCAGGGAAAGCTGTTTGATGCCGATCTCAGCAGCTGGCGCGCGCTCATAGTGGCCATCCGCTTTTGCCATTTCATAGGCTGCTTCCGTGATCGGCACATAACCGGTTTCCTGGTGCCAGAAATACTGGGTCTCAGGCTGGGTCAGGAATTCAAAGAACGCCGCGGTCGCTTCGTTGTCAGCCGCGTCGTGGCCAGCCATAGCGAAGAGAGATGCACCGCCGATGAAGGTTTGCTTTGGCTCGGCAGTCACAGCTTCCCAGTAAGGCAGGTAGGTCGCGGAGAAATCAAACGGCAGGTCTTTCTTGGACAGGCCACCGAAAGAGCCGGAAGAGCCCAGCCACATGCCAACTTTGCCTTCTTCAAATGGGGTTGCGTTGTCACCCCAACCGGTGCCGAACCACTCAAAGTAGCCCGCATCCTGCCATTCGGTCACAGCGGTGAAGTGGGCTTTGATCGCGTCGTTGTTCACGAGGATCTTGGTGCCTTCAGCGCCTTCGTAGCCGTTGTTGTTGGTGGCGAACGGCAGATCGTGACGAGACATGAAGTTCTCGGTGAAGATCCATGGCAGGTGGGATTGCGTCAGCGCGGTATAACCAGCCCCTTTCAGAGCCGGAGCTGTGACGGTCTGGAACTCTTCCCAGGTTTTTGGTGGCTCAACACCCGCTTTTTCAAACGCCTGCACATTGTAGTACATGATCGGCGAAGAGGAGTTGAACGGCATGCCGATCATTTTGCCGTCGGCATCAGCATAGAAGTAGCGCACGCCAGAGATGTAGTCATTGATGTCAAAAGCAACGCCATTGTCGGTCAGCAGATCCTGCACCGGCACAGTGGCGCCTTTGGCGCCGATGACGGTTGCGGCGCCAGCATCAAAAACCTGAAGGATGTTTGGTTGTTCGCCAGCGCGGAAAGCGGCGATGCCTGCGGTCAGGGCTTCTTCGTAGGTGCCTTTGAAAACCGGAGTGATTTTGTATTCGTCTTGAGACGCGTTGAAGTCTTCTGCGATGGCATTCACAGTTTCGCCCAATGCGCCGCCCATGGCGTGCCACCACGTGATTTCAGTTTCAGCAAAGGCAGAGTTTGCCACCATTGCAAATGCGGCCGCAGCCGTGCTTGTCATGAAATGTTTCACAATCGGTCTCCAGTTGAGTCGGCAAACCCTGTTTGGATTCACCAGCGTTTTCCGACCCCCATTGCCCTCTGACAAAGGTGATCTGTGTAAATTCTGTGCGCCTGCAGATTGCTCAGCGCGAGGGTTGTGCAATGTCTGCACACGTGTTCAGGTAGCGGAGATATGCGACAGTTCTGTGAAGCGAATTTTGCGTTTTTGTTAAGTTTCATCCGGGAGGCACCAAGCGGAGATGAATCATGGCGTTGACAAAGAGCGGCCCAAATCACGCCGGGTGACCGCCCAAGCGGTGGCGGATGCAGTTGGAGTGTCTCGTTCCGCGGTGTCCCGAGCATTTACCGAAGGCGCATATCTGGACAACGCGAAGCGTCGGGCGATTTTGCAGATGGCCGCGCAAATGGGCTATCAGCCCAACGCCCTGGCTGCAGGTCTTCAGGGAGGCAGATCCCATCTTGTCGCCATCTTTGTCGGCAATATGCGCAGCGCCTATGACTCTATGTTTGTCAGCCAACTGGTGCGCGAGCTCAATGGGATCGATAAATGGCCTGTTTTGATTGATGGCGGCGGCAAACGTGCTGCCACGGCCATTGACGAAATCATGCGCTATCCGCTGGACGCTCTCATTCTGCGCGGGGGAAGCATGTCTGCTGACATCGTCACCCATTGCACGCGCTTTGGCATTCCAATGATCTCCTCGGGTCGGCCAGTAGATGCATCCGGAGTTGATAACGTTTGCTGTCGCAATGCGGTGGGTAGTAGGCTGATAACAGAGCACCTTATAGCCAGCGGAAGAAAACGGTTTGGACTTATTGCAGGCCCAAAGGACTTTCATTCAGCTGAAGACCGCCGAGAGGGCGTGCTTGATGCCCTCGGTGAAGCAGGGCTGTCTCTGCAGTGTGAAGCTTTCAGTGACTACACCGTGGATTCTGGTCACCAGATTGCGCTTGAGATGCTGGATTCCAATTTCATTGACGCCTTGGTTTGCTCCAATGACGCTTCGGCCATTGGCGCTCTGACGGCAGCACGCGAACTGGGGCGCTCGGTTCCGGGTGAATTGGCGATTGTTGGCTTTGATGATATCGACATGGCCAAGTGGCCGATGTTTGACCTGACCACTGTGCGCAACCCCATCGACGCTTCTGTGCGCGAGATCGTTGCGCTCTTGGAGCGCCGGCTTACCAATCCGGCGAAAGACGATGAGACAGTCTACGTCGATCCCAGCGTCGTTGAACGCGGCACGCACTAATTTTTGGGCAGACTCGCGCCATTACGTTTCATGTTTATCTACTGTGAGTCCGCAATTGTGTCCGCTGAGGTCGCAATCCGTTATTGACCCGCTCTCCCCGCATCTGGCAAGAACGCGCCATGTTCGGTTCCGGGTTAACCCGGAAGCAATAGGGAATGTAGTGCGGCGAGATTGGTGCCAACTCTACAACTGCCCCCGCAACTGTAAGCGGCGAGCACGGCTGAAAACGCCACTGGGGTTTCCCGGGAAGGCCAGCATCGTGTTTTGACCCGCAAGTCAGGAGACCTGCCGGACATGCGCCCTTGGAAGGGGCGTTCATTATCGGCGACGGGGTGTGCGCCGGGTCCACTTGGTTTGGAAGCTGAGTGGCTCCGTGCTCTCCGAAGTCACACAAAAATAAATGCGCCGGGGAAGGCGCAACGTGATAAGGACCAAACAAATGAAAAAGCTGCTTTTGGCGGCCACCGCTGCTCTTTCCATCCCTGCGATGGCGCAAGCGCATTTTCTTCTGGAATACACCGAAGACACGATGATTGAGCGCCCCGGTGACGTTCCAGTCAAGCTTATTTTCTGGCATCCACACGAAGCGGGTCATGTGATGACCTTGGAAAAGCCTGAAGAGTTTTTCGTTATCCACAACGGTGAGAAAACGGATCTCTTGGGGACGCTTGAAGAGACCACTTTTGACGGTCCTGACAACAGCGCAAAAGCATTTTTGGGATCGGTTCCGGTAAAGCGTTCGGGGGACTATGTCGTCGTGACTGTGCCCGCACCTTACTATGAAGAGTCCGAGGATATCTACATTCAGCAGATCACCAAGACCTACCTGAACCGCAACGAGCTGCCGACCGACTGGGATCAGCCCCAAGGGCTCGCAACCGAGATTCTGCCCCTGAACAAGCCATACAACATTATTGCGGGGTCTACCTTCACGGGCCGTGTTCTGAACGAAGGTCAGCCAGTGGCGGGTGCTGAAATCGAGATTGAATATATGGCAGCGGAGCCAGATCTGGAAGGCACCGGAGCCAAAGCAGCGACCGTGTCGCCTCTGCCAGGCGGCGCAATCGTCGCGATCTCTGACGACAATGGCTACTTCTCTTTTGGCGTTCCAAAAGCAGGTTATTGGGGTTTTGCCGCTCTGGGTTCTGGGCCGGAAACCGAGCATGAGGGCAAAGAGCTGAGCCAGGATGCGGTGATCTGGATCCGCGCTTGGGATCTGGAGTAACGCTTCATGCACATTGTTGACGGAGCCTTGTCCAATCCGGTTGTCATCGGCGGCGCAATCGCAGCGGTCGGCGGTATCGCGATGGGGCTAAAATCGCTGGACCTTGACCGCATCCCGGCTGCTGGCGTGTTGTCGGCAAGCTTTTTTGTGGCATCTCTGATCCATGTCCCAATTGGCCCGTCATCTGTGCATTTGATTTTGAACGGTCTGGCCGGGCTCTTGCTCGGCTGGGCCGCATTTCCCGCCCTCTTTGTGGGGTTGCTTTTGCAAGCTGTATTCTTTGGCTTTGGCGGTTTAACCGTGCTCGGGATCAACGCCGTCAATATCGCGTTTCCTGCCGTATTAGCCTGGATGTTGTTTGGCCGCCTAATCGGCCGAGGCTCGCCTGTTCAAGGGGCGATCTGGGGCGGAATTGGCGGCGCCTTTGCAATTGCTGCCACAACCGCACTTGTCGCGGTTTCATTGGCCCTTTCAGGCGAAGAGTTCATTCCTGCGGCGAAACTCGTGTTTTTTGCCCATATTCCCGTGATGATCATTGAGGCTGTTCTCACGGGGTTTGCGGTCTTGCTCGCGCGCAAAGTCAAACCGGAGCTGTTTTTGAAAGGGCGAGCCGCATGAAAAAGCTGATCTTAATGTGTGTGCTGGTTCTTTCACCGCTGCCTGCCCTGGCCCATAAGGTGATTGCCGGAGTGTTCCCGTCGGGTGATGCGATCGAAGGAGAATTGGGCTTCTCAAACGGCGATATGGCCGAAGATCAAGAAGTTATCGTCACTGGTCCAGATGGTGCCGAATTGGGGCGCACGGTGACTGACGCGGATGGTTTTTTTGTGTTCACACCAAGCAGCCCGGTCGCGCATACCTTTTTTGCTGATCTTGGTGCAGGCCACATTGCTGAGGTCACTATGCCTGACGAAGAAGTAGCGGAAATTTTGGGGCTTGCGGCAGAAACAGTAGATCCAGCGCCAGCTGCCCAGTCAGGCTCAAATGTCAGCGGTATGACCGTTGCCTCGCTTTCTGAGGAAGAACGCGCAGCGATTGCCCAAGCTGTTAGAGACGAGATGCGCCCACTGCGTCGCGAGATTGCGGCGTATCGCGAGCACAACGACTTTCAGAGCATTCTGGGGGGTATTGGCTATATTTTTGGCTTGTTTGGGCTCGGATTTTATATTGCCGCACGCAAAAAGTTGACAAGCTGATGGCACACGCACTGGAACCACAAGCAAAAACGCTCTCTGAGGCTGGCGGCGCTAGTCTCTATGGTAAGCTTACAGAGCTTGATCCTAGGATGCGTATTCTAACGGTGTGTCTTTTTGCTGTGGTGACCGTGGCTTTGCAAACCCTGTCAGCTTTGGTTGCTGCATTTTCGGTCTCCCTATGTCTTCTCATCCTTTCAGGCCTTCCTAAGCGTCGAACCTTGAAGCGCATGGCGATGATGGACGGCTTCATAATATTCATGCTCGTGCTGATGCCATTCTCAATGCCGGGCGACGCAATGTTCACGGTTTTTGGCTTTCCGGCGAGCTGGCAAGGGCTTTGGAAGGCCATAGAGATCGCTTTAACCGCAAACACAGTGATCCTTGCTCTCATGGTTCTGGTTGGGACTATGGAGCCGGTCACCTTGGGGCATGCTCTCCATCGTTTGCGATGCCCTGAAGTCTTGGTTCATCTTTTGATGTTTACTATCCGCTATATTGAAGTTCTGCGAGAGGAGTATCTCCGGCTCCGAGGCGCCATGAAAATCCGCGGATTTCGTCCGGGAACCAACTGGCACACATATCGAAGCTTTGGCTATCTTGTGGGAATGATGCTTGTGCGCGCCATCGAACGATCAGAGCGCATCCTTTCGGCAATGAAGTGTCGAGGCTTTTCAGGGCGACTTTTCCTGCTACAAGATTACGCACTGACTCGGCGGGATCGCCTCTTTGCCGTTTCGATGTGCGCGCTTTGTGCGGGTCTTCTCATTCTGGACCACCTATGACGATCCTAAGGCTCGACGACATTCACTTCGCATACCCTGGCCACGCTCCAGTGCTGAATGGTGCCTCGCTGCATCTTGAACCTGGAGAGCGATTGTCCATTGCTGGGGCGAATGGTGCTGGTAAATCCACACTGTTTCGCATTGCACTTGGCCTTCAGAAGCCAGACGCAGGTACCGTCATGATTTTTGGTAAGGAGCGCAGTGTCGAGGCCGATTTCCATGAGGTGCGCCAACGCATTGGCTTGGTGTTTCAAGACCCTGACGACCAGCTGTTTTGCCCCACGGTCGCTGAGGATATTGCCTTCGGGCCGCTCAATTTGGGGCGCAGTAAATCCGAAGCAATTGCTATCGTAGATCGTGTCCTCGCCGACCTTGATCTAATGCATCTGCGCGATCGCATCACGCACAAGCTGTCAGGAGGAGAGAAACGTCTGGTAACCTTGGCGACGGTGCTTGCAATGGAGCCCGAGGCGCTTCTTCTTGATGAGCCGACAAATGCACTGGATACGAAGAATGAAGCGCGGCTTCTGGAAATCCTTCAGGGGCTGCCGCAAGCAATTTTGTTGGTCAGCCATACGCCCTCATTTCGCGAAGCCTTGGCTCCAGATACGCTGGAGCTGCGTGAAGGACAACTCGTGGACTTGCGCCCTTAACCAGCCATCGTGTGTGATCGGGATACTGTTAGGCCACCCCTATTCGCTCAACATTTTTTAACAGCGCAGACGCTGTTTTGAGCGCGCTCCCCGTAGCCAAAGCCATGTTGGGCAAGAGCATCCATTCCAATGTCCAAGAAACACCAGAGCGTTCCTGTTCATGCAATGCCGCCAAATGGATGCCCGACATCTGCGTGGCGATAAACTGTGCAGTGGCTACGAGCAGCTCAGCTTGTATCGGATTATGTTTGTGCGGCATTGCCGAGGAGCTGCCGCTACCCGAAATCTCAATTTCTTCAATACCTTGCTGCGCCATCAGTGTGATATCCTGACCAATTTTTCCGAGCGCTGTAGAGATGCAGGACAACAGATTGGCAAAATCTACAATGTTGATCCGATTGGTATGCCAAGGCTGCTCTGGCACGGTTAGATCGAGTGCCTTTGCCATATGCAAAGAAATCTGATCGACTTTATCCCCTAAGCTACTCTGATCCCCGATCGGTCCCCCCAACTGCAGCGCAAACCCATGGGACTTCAGCGCGTGCAGACGGTTCAGGCCATCCGCGATTCCATCCCTCCATTGCTTCAGCCGATGTTCTGTGGAAATGGGCAGAGCTGCCTGCATGCGCGTACGACCCATCAGAGGGACATCTCCAAAATCCGAGATCAGCATATTGAGTTCTGAAACAATTTCGTTGAGGCGGTGCTCAAAGAGGCTGCAAAGGCGGCACAGTGTCATCATCAACGCGCTATCCACCACATCTTGCGAGGTCATACCGTTATGCAGCGCAGCGTGACTCCTTTGAGGGAATTGAGACCGCAATTCTTTGACAAGCGTGGGTACAACAACACCGTCAATCGCGGTGCCTGCTTTAAGCACCGACCAATCAGGGACAAAAGAATCTATAGCGTCGCACGCCTCTTGGACCGCGCTGTCAGGAACCACGGTGTTAGCGCCCAGAGCAGTCGAGTAAGCCCGTTCTACTGCAAGCATGTGATCCAAACTGGTCTGGCCGGAAAGCAGAGTGGCTGTTTCGTGGTCATCAAAGAGTCCATACAACCAGTGATCTTGATCCTGAAAAATCATGTTTGAGGTCTCCCAGTGATCCGAGCTTGTTACGCAGACACAGGTGTGAGTTGCAGCATCTCGCGCGCTTGTTGCCATGTGGCGACGGGGCGATGGTATTTTTCACAAAGTTCTGCTGCGCGGGCGACCAACGCTGCATTTGATGGTGCAAGTGTATTGCGATTAAGACGCACATTGTCTTCAAGGCCCGTACGCGTATGACCGCCAGCGGCAATCGCCCATTCATTCACCACGAGCTGGTTGATTCCGATCCCGGCCGCGCACCATTCCCCCTTTGGGGCGCGGCTTTGCATGGTTGCAACGTAGAAATCGAACACGTCTTTGTCGACTGGCATGGCATTTTTTACACCCATCACAAACTGTACGTAGAGCTTGCCGGGTAAGATGCCTTCAGCGTTCAACCGGATCGCGTGCAGTATGTGGCTAAGGTCAAAGGCTTCGATTTCCGGTGTTACATCGTAGCGTCTCATTTCTTCTGCAAGCCAGGCGACCAGATCGGGCGCGTTAGGGTAAATCCTTGTGGGGAAGTTTACAGAACCGACAGAGAGTGAGGCCATATCCGGAGACAAGGGCAGCATGCCGCCGCGTTCTTTATCGGCCCCGGAGCGCCCGCCGGTGGAGAACTGAATGATGAGTCCCGGACAGTGCTTTTTTATCTCTTCTTGAAAACGCGCGAATTTATCCGGATCGGAAGTGGGTGTTTGATCGTCATTTCGTACATGTACATGAACGATACTCGCTCCCGCTTCAAAAGCTTCTTGCGTGCTCTCAACTTGCTCTGCAATGGAGATCGGTACAGCCGGGTTGTTCTCCTTGCGCGCCACGGACCCCGTTATAGCGCAGCAAATGATGCAAGGTTTGCCCATCGTGTTTATCCCCCTCTTTCCTCACACCCGGTACCTAAATGTCAAAAAATACTGTTTCGCCCTCACCTTGAAGCGTTATGTCAAAATTATAAACCACCGCATCGCCTTGAATAATGCGTGTCGCAAGCAGGGAGGCACGGCGTTCTTCCTGTTCGATCAGATTGAGGGTAGGATCAGCCACATTGGCCTGTTCTTCATCGTCAAAATACAGCCGAGTATTCAGACCCAAATTGATACCTCGAGCGACGATCCAGAGATTGATGTGCGGAGCCTGAACTCTGCCATTTAGGCCCGGCGTCTGGCCGGGCTTGATGGTCTCAAAACGCCACAGGCCAGTTTCAAAATCGGTGACCGCCCTGCCCCATCCCCAAAAACCTTCTTCTAAGGCGTTGCTAGACCCCGCGTAGTGGCCCTTTGAATTGGCTTGCCAGACCTCGATAAGCGCGTCTTTCACAGTCGCGCCTGTGCCGTCTTTGATGTGGCCTTCTATTCCAATCCGTTCCCCTTCGGCATTTGGGCCAGCGATGTCAGACCCCAGATCTTTATTGTAGATTTCAATGCCGGTGGCGTGAGGCGCGAGACCAATATGGACATAGGGCCCAGCAGTTTGAGAAGGCGTTTCCTGTAAGTTGGGTAGTTTTTGCGCCATCAGTTACCCTCCAGTCGATTTTCAAACAACGTAGAGCGCTGTCCTCGTAGCACCACGTCGAATTTATAGGCCAAGCAATCAAGCGGAATGGCCGCCTTGAGGTCGAGCGGTGCGATCAGTTGCTCAATCGCTTTCGGATCAGGAATGGCATTTACGATTGGGCATTTGGCGATCAGTGGATCACCCTCAAAATAGCACTGTGTAACCAGACGCTGCGCAAAACCTGTGCCAAACACCGACAGATGAATATGTGACGGGCGCCAACTGTTAACCCAATTGCGCCAAGGGTAAGCACCTGGTTTTACAGTGCGAAAGGCATAGTACCCATTCTCGTCGGTGAGGGTTCGACCACAGCCACCAAAGTTGGGGTCAACTGGCGCAAGATAGCTGTCGTTTTTGTGTCGATAACGGCCGCCAGCATTTGCCTGCCAGATTTCAATCAAAGTGTTCGTTACAGGTCGAGCGTTTTCATCGAGCACTCGGCCATGCAGGATTATTCTTTCACCAAGTGGAACTCCACCGTTTTGAGCGAAATTTTGGAGCAGATCGTTGTCCAGTGGACCGATATCATGATGTCCAAAGACGGGACCAGTCATTTCGCCAATCGTATTTTCCAGAGCAATTCGGGGATAGTTCGGCGAACGGCTGACACTAGTTTTGTACGCCTCTGCACGCGCCGGAGGTTGGCGTTGCATATCCCTCTGATAGAAACTCCCTGGTTTGATCATGGGTTTGGGCCTCGCTCAATCGTTCGTACTGCGCATAGGTGCAGGTGGATCGCCTTCCATTTCAGCATAAGCCTGTTTTGCAAGCTTCAAAGCATGGTTTGCACGTGGCACCCCTGCGTAAATCGCCACATGTTGAAAGACTTCCAAAACATCTTCTTTGGATGCGCCTGTGTTGGCCGTCGCCCTGATATGCATGGGGATTTCATCGAAGTTTCCCAGCGCAGCCAATAATGCCAATGTAAGCATGGACCGTTCGCGGTCTGATATGCGACCGGATGCCCAAACATGCCCCCAAGCGGCTTCAGTAATGAGATTTTGAAACGGATAGTCGAATTCGGTTTTGGCCTGCTCAGCTTGGTCCACATGGGCGTCGCCCAAGACTTTGCGCCGCACTTTCATACCTTCTTCAAAACGGTCAACCATTGAGGGCCTCCCTCCTCCAAAACGTCATGCATTTTACCTCAAATTCAATAGGGTAGCCCAACATAGTTCTGGGCAAAGACGGTCTGAGCCGCGCTATTTTCTGCTAGAAACGCGACCTCAGCCTGCCGCATCTTTCGGTCGAATTCGCTGTCATCAGGAAAGCTGTGCAAGAGCTTGGTTGTTGCCCAGCTGAAACGTTCAGCTTTCCAAACACGCGCAAGGGCTTTGGCAGAGTAGTCGTCGATACCCAGACTGTCGCCCTCCTCATAGAACTGCCGAAATCCGTTGAAGAGATAGTGCACATCTCCCATCGCAGAATTGAGCCCCTTAGCGCCTGTGGGGGGAACGATATGCGCTGCATCTCCACACAAAAACAGCCTCCCCCAGCGCATCGGTTCGCTCACAAATGAACGAAGAGGAGCGATAGATTTCTCAATGGATGCACCCGTCACAAGTCTATCTGCGTAGTCGTTTGGCATCCGGCGCTTTAGTTCTTCCCAAAAAGCTGTATCGCTCCAGTCTTCAGGCTTATCTGTCAGGGAGCATTGAATGTAATAACGGCTAAGGTTTGCATTGCGCATGGAACAAAGTGCAAAGCCGCGGTCAGATCCTGCATATATGAGTTCATCATGGACCGGTGGCGTTTCGGAAAGAACACCTAGCCAGCCAAAAGGGTAAAGCTTTTCATATTCGCGCCTCAGGTGAGCAGGGATAGTTTGGCGACTGACACCGTGGAATCCATCACATCCGGCGATGAAGTCACATTTGATCGTATGTGTAAGCCCATCTTGTTCATAGCTGACCGAGGGTGTGTCGGAATCTGCGCCTTGAATAGTGACATTTTCAATATTGAAGAGGGTTTTCGCGCTTGCAATCTCTCGGGCTTCGTAAAGGTCGCGCGTGAGATCTGTTTGCCCATAAACTACCACGTGTTTGCCCGTGCGTTCAGAGAAGTTGACGCTAAATCGCATCTCACCATGGCAGATTACGGTGCCATCATGACGAAAGCACTCTTTTTCAAGCCGCTGACCAACCCCCGCCTGATGCATCAGTGCGACGGTGCCAGTTTCAAGGATACCCGCTCGAATGCGGCTTAGGACATGCGCTTTGGACTGTCGCTCAAGCACCACGGTGTCAATCCCTGCACCATGAAGCAATTGTCCAAGCAAGAGCCCAGACGGTCCTCCTCCAATGATGGCCACCTGCGTGCGCATCCTTATCCTCCCTGCCCCTCCTTACGATATTGGTTAACAATCGCGGTAAAGTAAATTGAAGTTCGGCCCGATCGCCTTTGACTAAGGTATTAGAAACAGCGTGATTGTCGGAAAAAGCACCAGCAGGATAACGCGCAGTATGTCTGAGGAGACAAACCAAAGCACGGACCTGTAGGTTTCCATCATCGGCGTGGTTCGATCCATCGCGTTGATGATAAACAGGTTCATTCCAACAGGCGGGGTGATCAATCCGACTTCCACCACAATCAGTACCAAGATCCCAAACCAGATTGCGACATGTTCCGCGCTCATCCCGAAATCAAGCGCGCTGATCACAGGAAAGAAGATTGGAATTGTCAGAAGGATCATCGAGAGGCTGTCCATGAGGCAGCCAAATACCAAATAAAAAAAGAGGATCAGGCTCAACACCATCCAGGGACTAAGACCCAAACTCACCACCCAGTTTGAAAGCTCTTGCGGCACTTGGGTGAGCGCGAGGAACCCATTGTAAAGCGCAGCCCCTAAAATGATGAAGAAGATCATCGCCGTACTGGTAGCCGTCGCGATGATGCTATCAACAAAGATCTTCCAACTGAGACTGCCGGACAACAAGGCAATGATACCGGTTCCTGCTGCACCTACCGCCGCACCTTCTGTGGGAGTGAACCAACCAAGATAAATTCCTCCGACGACCAGCGCGAAGATCAGCAGGACAGGCCAAACGTCCAACAGTGCTTTCATGCGCTCTGCGTATGGAACAGCAGGTCGTGTACCAGCTGCATCAGGGTTGACCCGGACATAAATTGAAATGGTCGCAATATATCCCAGCGCAGCCAAAAGCCCTGGGACAAAAGCCGCCAAGAAGAGCTTGGCGATATTTTGCTCGGTCAGTATGGCGTAAATCACAAGGATCACAGAAGGCGGTATCAGGATGCCGAGCGTGCCTCCAGCAGCCAAAGTCGCCGTTGAGAACCCGCCTGAGTAGCCATACCGACGCAACTCTGGCAGGGCGACGCGGCTCATAGTGGCAGCTGTGGCCAATGAAGAGCCACATATCGCGCCAAAGCCAGCGCATGCACCTACTGCGGCCATTGCGACCCCACCTTTGCGATGGCCGAGCCAGCTTTCAGCAGCTTTGAAAAGCGCTGAGGACATGCCGGACAGCGTCGCAAACTGCCCCATGAGCAGAAACATCGGGATAATTGTCAGTGAGTAACTGGAAAAGGTGGAATAGGTCTCTGTTTTCAGGCGCGCCATGAACATATTGGTGCCGCCCATGGCAAAGTAGAGGCCGCCTATACCGCACAGGAACATCGCCAAGCCAATCGGCGCACGCAGAAAAATCATCAAAAGGAGGACAGGAAAGGACAGATAGCCCATCTCTAGCATGCTCATTGACCGCTCTCCTCGGAACCGAGCAGATGGTCGCGCCCTGCCAACATTTCAACCAAGCGCATAGCCGCACAATAGATGCTTACGATTGAAGCGACACACGCAGCGATGAAGCTCAAGCCGTAGGCCCACCAGATCGGAAACTGTAGGATAAAGGTGGTTTCGCCATAGCTTAGCTTGTTCTGCATCCCGACAAATAGGCGCCAGGTGATCAGCAAAATAACGGCGGACAGTACCATTTCCCAGAATGCTGTGAGAATTCGATTGGCGCGGCGCGGTAGAGCATTGGTGAAGATATCTACCGTCGCATGTGCTTTGTAGAGCTGGCAGATGGGCAAAAAAGAAAAGATAGCGAAAGCCACTCCCGCCTCGACCAACTCAAAGTCACCATTGATCGGCCCGACGCCGCTACTGATCAACCCAGCTGCTACCCTTTCTGACAGGCTTCCAAGAAGATCGGAATGGCCTAGGGTATTAAGCCCGCGGCCCAATACGCTCAGACAAGTAAGCCCAACCAGCAGTATAAGCACCACCCCGCCCGCCACGGCCATCAGCCGCGCGAGGCGCTCCACCCATTTGTACATGCCCGTCTCCTCAATTCACGCCCCCGTTTGTTGCAAACGGGGGCGTGTGTCTTCGCGCTTAGTTTTCGGAATTTTCGGCTATCAATTCGAGCGCCCGTGCGCGCAATCCAGTGCCATCCAAACCCTTGCCATCCATTTCTGCAACCCAAGCTTCTGTGGTGGGCTGTGCAGCAGCTTTCCATTCAGCAACGGCTGCCTCAGAGAGTGTGATGATATTGTTGCCGCGATCCTTAGCTGCCTTGGCGGGGCCGGCATCATCAGATTGCATCTGTTTGCCAGCAAAACCCGAAAACTCGAGCCCGGAATTTGCGTCAATCACGGCTTTCAGATCATCGGGCAGTGCATTCCAGCGATCTTTATTCATCGCGAAAATAAAGGTGGTTGTATAAAGGGTTTCATCTCCAAAAGTCGTATGATTGCCCACCAGCTCGTTGACTTTGAGAGCCCCTGTAACCTCCCAAGGGATTACCGTCGCATCAATCACACCTTTTGAAAGCGCTTCTGGTACAGCGGGCACGGGCATACCGACAGATGTTGCTCCCATGGAGCCAAAGAGCTGTGTGGTGACACGCGTTGGCGCGCGCAGTTTGATGCCATTGAGATCCGACACGCTTTCGATCGGTTTTTTGGAGTGGATCAAGCCTGGCCCATGCACCCACAAACCGAGCACTTTGATCTGCTTAAAGTCTGCGTCCATCATGGTTTCTTCGGCAAGCTGCCAATAGGCCCGTGAAACCGCTTCTGCACTGGTCATCGTGAAAGGAAGTTCGAACACTTCGGCGCGTGGAAAACGTCCAGGCGTATACCCTGCAACGGTCCAGACAATATCTGCCACGCCGTCAATCGCCTGATCAATAAGCTGTGGCGGGGTGCCGCCAAGTTGCATCGACGGGAAGCGCTGAATCTCGATCCGGCCATCTGACTCTGCTTCGATTGTATCCGCCCAGACATCCAGAATATTCTTTGGCACATTTGCCTGCGCAGGCAGGAACTGATGCATCCGCAATGTGACGTCAGCGGCAAACGCAGGCAGTGCTGACAATCCCATTGTGATCGCCGCACAGGCCGCCGCTCCAACCGCTTTCACGAAAGTTCTTCGCATTTTGGTCATGTTATCCTCCCATTATGACCTGATGCGATGTTGGGAAAGCTGCGCGCGTGATGCAATGTTTTTTATCTATCGTCGTACCCGCAACTGCTGCCACTGCCTGCAATTTCTCGGTTTGCGGTAGCAATTTGGCGCCAATTCGCAGCGACTCCGGTGTTTCTTAGTTTGATTATTGCTAGCGCAGTGACAGTCCACATCCGTCGGATCAGACTAAGCCCACGAGATCCACTGAGATGATATCAATCCGGTTTTGCGTATTTGTCCAGGAACTCCAAAATCAACGCTTGTTGCTCTTCGTCTACCCCGGCATTGGGGAACATGCTTGCGGTGATGCTGCGCCATTGCGCCTTTGTATGTGCCGCGGGATCCTGAGGTACGTGACAAAGCGTACAGTATTCATAGAAGAGCTTCTCACCAGGATCCATGTTTGAGGTGAATTCTTCCTGAAGTCCGTCGGCCCTGTCTAACCCAAAACTTGCCACATCTAGTGAAACAACTTCCGAAATCGTGGCTGGCCCGTTGTAAGCCATATTGGATCCCTCAACATCTGTGGCCTTTCGCAATCGCGCCAGACAGCTATTGGCAGTGGTCGCTTGACTGAGGCCCGAGGAGCGGCGGCTCGAGGTGAGCATATTGATAGCCCCTGAGTTGCAGCGCCCTTTGCTGTCAAACGAGAACCACGCCCCTTCATAAAGCGACACCACACCGAGCATAATATTGTCTGTTACGCGTGCGCCAACAATCACTGCGCCGCGGTCGTTGTAGAGCTCGACAAGGTCGCCATCTTGAATATCGCGATCCAAAGCATCGTCAGTGTTGATCAATAGGAATTCGCGGTCTTCAATATTGAGCTCATGACGAAGATCGGACTGTGCGAACTGAGAATGAATGCGATTGTAAGGATGCGGGCTGACAACGTGCAATTGGTCCGGCTCCGCGTTCCCAAGATACTCTGCTGGCTCGAGCCATGTTGGCATTGGCGGGCAGTCTTCTAAGTTCATATCTGCGATCGTCTGGCTGAAGAGCTCAATTTTCCCTGAAGGCGTCGCAAGAGGATTTGCAGCGGGATCTGTTCGGAAGGCGCCGTGCCGCACCCAGTCAAATTCTTCAAGAGGTTGAGGGACTCGCGCCACACCGGTTTCCCAAAACTCCTCAAAATCCATATATTCGGAAGCTGTCGATTTGTCGTAAGATGTCTCGATGATCTCCATCCGGTCTTGATTGTTCGTGAATTGCTCTTCCACATTGAACATTGCAGCAAGCCGCCGAAAGATCTCAAAATCGTCTAGGCTCTCCCCAAGAGGCTCGATGATTTTGCGCATAGCATACACTTTGTCCTTGGAGTACGTTCCACCCGAGCTGATCTCATCGCGCTCTACAGTTGATGTTGCAGGCAAAACAATATCAGAAAACTGTGCTGCTGCTGTCCACCATGGGTCTTGGCAAACAACCGTTTTGACCTTCTTCATCGCTTTCAAGAGCTCGTTGGTGTCTTGTTGGTGTGAGCCGAAGTTGTTTCCGGCATTATAGATCATATGGACATCTGGGAATGTGAAATTACCACCGTTGCGTGTGAATTCCTTCCCAGGATTGAGAAGCATCTCGTTAAGACGAGACGCCGGGCAGATCCCCACGACGCGATTGCGCCCTTGAGGGAGGCCACCCGGCGCACGTGCCTGAGCAAAAAGCGCGCCACCTTGCCCCCAGTGCCACGAGAAGCCAACCCCGCCGCCCGGCAATCCGATCTGCCCCGTCATTGCGGCAAAGGCTGTTATCGCCCAATAGGGCATTTCGCCATGATGTGCTCTTTGGATCGCCCAAGACCCGGCAAACTGAGTGCGCGTGCGGGCGCAGCGATTGGCCAGCGCGCGGATACGATTGGCTGGAATTCCCGTAATGGCGGCCGCCCACTCAGGCGTTTTGTGAATGCCGTCATCTTTGCCTTGCAGATAGTCGACAAAGCGTTCCCAACCCACGGTATAGGTTTCAAGGAAGTCTTTATCATAAGTGCCTTTCTCATAGACGTGGGTCGACATCGCAAGAAAGAGCGCAGTGTCTGTGTTTGGAATAATTTTCAACCACTGCGCTCTAAGCCACTCATCAGTCGTCGTGCGTTGAGGATTGATTGAAATAAAGCGAACGCCAGCCTCTTTAATGACTTCCCATCTTGGGAACATCGAATGGTCGGTTGTGCCGCCTTCAGCCCGGCCATTTTTGTGCGGGTCGGTGCCGATCAAGACAAAGGTTTCACAGTGATTGAGTATCTGCCACCAAGCGGTCTGGCGTGAATAAACCTCCATGTCTCCAATAACATGCGGCATGATGATTTGACCGGCGCCACCGGAAAAATCGCCGACAGTTACAGACGCCCCACCGATCAGATTGAAGAAGCGGCCCTGCAGAACATTGGGTGTGAGAACTCCGCCATGCGCCCACCCACCATAGGAAGTCGAAAAAATCGCCTCATTCCCATACTCTTCAATAGTATCCAATATGGCCTTGGCCGTAAGGCCGAGGGCGGTATCCCAATCCACACGCACAAATTCTTCTCGAGCGCGACGTTCTGGCTTTACGTCTTTCACGCCATTTTGAACCGCTTCCAAATAAGATTTTCGGACATGCGGATAAAGAACACGTGTCTTACTGTAGGTCCGACTGACAATTCCCTCGGATATCATTTTGGTTGGGCGCGGATCAAATTCAGTACGCGGTATAGCTTTTACCAATTCCCCATTCTCAACCATTCCCCAGAAGACACCGGCTTGGCCGGCGTGTGGAATGAATTGCACATCGCGATCCGCCTGAGCGTAGGCACTCAATGGAGCGAGGGAAGAGAGGGCAATGGATGACGTCGACTTCAGAAAGTTCCGGCGAGAAATATGCATTTTTGCCTCCAATTTTTGCCGAATAACAGAATTGGGTCGCACGTTTTGAATGCCGGCAGACTAACACAGCGTTTAGGCGGTTCCTACCGGGAGGCTCGGAGCCTTATAGGTTTTCATATAGGGCCGAAAACAAAGAAGATGCACCACCCATAAATTACAACGCAGTAGAGTACTTTGCTTTGTTCTTCGAAGAAGCGCCATTCACGGGTTATTCAAATAGATCATTCAACACATTGGTTTCGAGTATGCTGTAGAATTGAAGAAATAATCGCGTTGAATTTTGAACGGTTCGTTGATTCTATTTTATTGACGAGGGCGGACTCAAAATCCGCCCAAATGCGCGCCCTGCCCTCACAATGCGAACTTCGACAGCTCACTGTTGCAGCTCCGGAAACAACTCTCACTATCTTTACGCAGAGTTGATTTGCTAGGTGCTCGACATTTGTTATAAATGCGTTAACAAGGTTCAAGACTATTTAATTATATTAGCAATTTAAGCGACATTTCTTGTTCCTTAATAAGTCGTGTTTTTGTGGGATTTTATGGGTTTGGATGCATGTCTAATTTTTCTGATGACTTTAACAGCCAGTTAGATTCGAACGTCTGGCTGATTTCAGATTATGCACTGCCAGGAGGATGGATCGACACTGCTTGGTCTCCGGGCAATGTTGCTGTTTCGGCAGGGCAGTTGACCCTGACACTTGATGATCAACCGTCTGACGGGAAATCATATGGCGGTGGGGAAGTCCGCACGATCAACGAGTATAGTTTTGGGCGTTATACCGTCGAAATGCAGACCGCATCTGGCAGCGGCGCAAATTCGACATTTTTTCTCTATTCTCCGGAAACAGAGATAGATTTTGAGTTTCTAAGCGAAGATCCCACAAAAGCCTGGCTGACCTACCACTTTGAGGGTGAAAGCGTTGGAACTGTGGTCGATCTCGGCTTTGATTCCTCCGCTGGTTTCCACACTTATGAAATTGAATGGGGACCGGATTCAATTTCATGGTACGCGGATGGCGTTCTTTTACATTCAGTTGTCGACCCTATGGATCTGGATGTACCGACTGCTGACGCTCAAATATTCATGAGCATTTGGCACGGTACACCTAGCTGGATGGGGGACCCGAACTTTGCTCCGTCCACCACGGCATCTTACGAAAGTGTCAGCTTCACTGCGCGTACTGCTGCGATCGCACAAAACGATTGGTTCTTCAGCGAAACAAGCAGCCTCATGGAGCTCGACTTACTGGCCAACGACTATGATCCAGATGGTCTGGCACTAGACGATTTAGATATCACCATTACCCAAGCTCCGGTTTACGGAAGTCTGAACCAGGATCCCATTTCTGGAGTCTTTACTTACACTCCTAATAGCGCAGGTTTCGTGGGTGTTGACCGTTTTGAGTACTCAGTTGTTGATGCTAATGGTGAGACATCCAATACCGCATGGGCGGTCGTACAAGTAGGCTTGGACCCAATTAATCCTAAAGCGACGCAACTGACAAATGCTGACGACGACGGCCTGCCGATTTTGACCGGCGGCGCAGATGCGATTGACGGGCTGGCAGGCAATGACACGCTTTATGGCGGTGATGGTCTGGACACGCTTTATGGCAATATTGGCGACGATGCCCTCTATGGTGGCAGCAGCGCGGATATTCTTTATGGCGGTTCCGGCAACGACAGCCTGTTCGGGGAGAAGCAGAACGACACTTTGGACGGCGGCGCAGGAGCGGACACGCTGACCGGCGGCAAGGGCAACGACACCTATAAGTTCTCTGTGGTGGATGGCGCGGTGGATACGGTCACCGACTACGCCTGGTGGAACTTCATTGATGTGACGGAAGCGCTGGCTGGCTACAACTCTGCGACCGATGACATCACGGATTTTGTACGCTTCACCACGACTGGTAGCGACACGCTGATGGAGATTAATCCGGATGGGGTCAGTGGTTTTGTACCCGTCGCCATCCTGCAAGGGGTGCGTAACCTGCAAGGCACCGAGGCATCCCTGGAAGCCAGCGGTGGCCTTCTGACGGCCAGCCCCAACGCCGCGCCGGACGCGGTGGATGACAGTGCCGGCACCACAGAGGATCAAGCGGTGACCATCGATGTGCTGGCCAATGACAGCGATCCTGAAGGCGCTGCGCTGAGCTTGGATGCGGTCACTCCAGGGCAGTTTGGCTCTGTTGTGATTGATGCGGGACAGCTGACGTACACCCCCAATGCCGACGCCAATGGCACCGACAGCTTCACCTACACAGTGAGCGATGATCAGGGCACGCAATCTGTTGCCACGGTGACAGTGACCGTGGCCCCTGCCCCCGATGCACCGGTGGCCCAGGATGACGCGGTCAATGGCGAGCAGGATGGCCCGATCCAGATTGATGCTCTGGCCAACGACAGCGATGCGGATGGCGACAGCCTGACGCTGGATGTCTCCGGTTCTACTCCATCCAACGGACAGGTCTCCGTTGTGGATGGGCAGATCGTCTATCTGCCCGATCCCGGCTTTGTGGGCAGCGACAACTTTACCTATGCGATCTCCGATGGCAGCAGCAGCAGCACAGCAATTGTGTCTGTCACAGTCTATGAGACCAATGCGGCACCTGTGGCCGTGGCGGATGCGGCAAACACCTTGGAAGATCAAGCCGTGGCTCTGGATCTGCTGGCCAATGACAGTGACGCCAATGGCGATCCGCTGACGGTGACGGCTCTGACCAGCGATTATGATGACGCGGGCACCGTAGGGGTTGTGGAAACCGAACATGGTTCAGTGACCCTGGCGGGCGGCGTTGCCACCTACACACCGAATGCGGATTATGCCGGGACGGACAGCTTTGGCTATGTGCTGAGTGATGGCAAAACCACCACCGATGGCAGTGCCACGGTGACCATACAGGCGCAAAATGATGCACCGGTGGCGCAGGACGACAGCGCCAGCACGGACCCGGATGTGGCCGTCACCATTGACGTTCTGGCCAATGATGGCGACGTGGATGGGGACAGTCTCACGTTGGATGTCTCCGGATCCACACCGGCCAATGGATCGGTGTCTGTGGTGAACGGTGAGATTGTCTACACACCGGATGCGGGCTTTATCGGCAGCGACAGCTTTACTTATGCGGTGTCAGACGGCACCACGTCCAGCACAGCAGATGTGTCTGTGACCGTTGGTTCGCTCTATGATCCGATTGATCCCAACGCGGTTCTGCTCACCGACGGAAATGACGATGGCCTACCGATCCTGACTGGCGGTGCTGATGCGATTGACGGGCTGGCGGGTAATGACACGCTTTATGGTGGTGATGGACTGGACACGCTTTATGGCAATATTGGCGATGATGCCCTCTATGGTGGCAGCAACGCGGATATTCTTTACGGCGGCTCTGGCAATGATAACCTGTCCGGAGAGAAGCAGAACGACACTTTGGATGGCGGTGCTGGTGCGGACACGCTGACCGGCGGCAAGGGCAACGACACCTATAAGTTCTCTGTGGTGGATGGCGCGGTGGATACGGTCACCGACTACGCCTGGTGGAACTTCATTGATGTGACGGAAGCGCTGGCTGGCTACAACTCTGCGACCGATGACATCACGGATTTTGTACGCTTCACCACGACTGGTAGCGACACGCTGATGGAGATTAATCCGGATGGGGTCAGTGGTTTTGTACCCGTCGCCATCCTGCAAGGGGTGCGTAACCTGCAAGGCACCGAGGCATCCCTGGAAGCCAGCGGTGGCCTTCTGACGGCCAGCCCCAACGCCGCGCCGGACGCGGTGGATGACAGTGCCGGCACCACAGAGGATCAAGCGGTGACCATCGATGTGCTGGCCAATGACAGCGATCCTGAAGGCGCTGCGCTGAGCTTGGATGCGGTCACTCCAGGGCAGTTTGGCTCTGTTGTGATTGATGCGGGACAGCTGACGTACACCCCCAATGCCGACGCCAATGGCACCGACAGCTTCACCTACACAGTGAGCGATGATCAGGGCACGCAATCTGTTGCCACGGTGACAGTGACCGTGGCCCCTGCCCCCGATGCACCGGTGGCCCAGGATGACGCGGTCAATGGCGAGCAGGATGGCCCGATCCAGATTGATGCTCTGGCCAACGACAGCGATGCGGATGGCGACAGCCTGACGCTGGATGTCTCCGGTTCTACTCCATCCAACGGACAGGTCTCCGTTGTGGATGGGCAGATCGTCTATCTGCCCGATCCCGGCTTTGTGGGCAGCGACAACTTTACCTATGCGATCTCCGATGGCAGCAGCAGCAGCACAGCAATTGTGTCTGTCACAGTCTATGAGACCAATGCGGCACCTGTGGCCGTGGCGGATGCGGCAAACACCTTGGAAGATCAAGCCGTGGCTCTGGATCTGCTGGCCAATGACAGTGACGCCAATGGCGATCCGCTGACGGTGACGGCTCTGACCAGCGATTATGATGACGCGGGCACCGTAGGGGTTGTGGAAACCGAACATGGTTCAGTGACCCTGGCGGGCAGCGTTGCCACCTACACACCGAATGCGGATTATGCCGGGACGGACAGCTTTGGCTATGTGCTGAGTGATGGCAAAACCACCACCGATGGCAGTGCCACGGTGACCATTCAGGCGCAAAATGATGCGCCGGTGGCGCAGGACGACAGCGCCAGTACGGACCCGGATGTGGCCGTCACCATTGACGTTCTGGCCAATGACAGCGATGTGGATGGGGACGGTCTCACGCTGGATGTCTCGGGATCCACACCTGCCAATGGATCGGTGTCTGTGGTGAACGGCGAGATTGTCTACACACCGGATGCGGGCTTTATCGGCAGCGACAGCTTCTCTTACGCGGTGTCAGACGGCACCACGTCCAGCATGGCAGATGTATCTGTGACCGTTGGCTCGCTCTATGATCCGATAGATCCCAATGCGGTTCTGCTCACAGACGGGGATGACGATGGCTTGTCCTATCTGACTGGCGGCGCTGATGCGATTGACGGGCTGGCCGGCAATGACACGCTTTATGGTGGCAGCGGCACAGACAGTCTCTATGGCAATGTTGGCAACGACACGCTCTTTGGCGGCAGCAGTGGTGACATGTTGTTTGGCGGCTCCGGCGATGACTCGCTATCTGGCGACAACAACAACGACACTTTAGACGGCGGAGCCGGTGCGGACACGCTGACCGGCGGCAAGGGCAACGACACCTATAAGTTCTCTGTTGTGGATGGCGCGGTGGATACGGTCACCGACTACGCCTGGTGGAACTTCATTGATGTGACGGAAGCGCTGGCTGGCTACAACTCTGCGACCGATGACATCACGGATTTTGTACGCTTCACCACGACTGGTAGCGACACGCTGATGGAGATTAATCCGGATGGGGTCAGTGGTTTTGTACCCGTCGCCATCCTGCAAGGGGTGCGTAACCTGCAAGGCACCGAGGCATCCCTGGAAGCCAGCGGTGGCCTTCTGACGGCCAGCCCCAACGCCGCGCCGGACGCGGTGGATGACAGTGCCGGCACCACAGAGGATCAAGCGGTGACCATCGATGTGCTGGCCAATGACAGCGATCCTGAAGGCGCTGCGCTGAGCTTGGATGCGGTCACTCCAGGGCAGTTTGGCTCTGTTGTGATTGATGCGGGACAGCTGACGTACACCCCCAATGCCGACGCCAATGGCACCGACAGCTTCACCTACACAGTGAGCGATGATCAGGGCACGCAATCTGTTGCCACGGTGACAGTGACCGTGGCCCCTGCCCCCGATGCACCGGTGGCCCAGGATGACGCGGTCAATGGCGAGCAGGATGGCCCGATCCAGATTGATGCTCTGGCCAACGACAGCGATGCGGATGGCGACAGCCTGACGCTGGATGTCTCCGGTTCTACTCCATCCAACGGACAGGTCTCCGTTGTGGATGGGCAGATCGTCTATCTGCCCGATCCCGGCTTTGTGGGCAGCGACAACTTTACCTATGCGATCTCCGATGGCAGCAGCAGCAGCACAGCAATTGTGTCTGTCACAGTCTATGAGACCAATGCGGCACCTGTGGCCGTGGCGGATGCGGCAAACACCTTGGAAGATCAAGCCGTGGCTCTGGATCTGCTGGCCAATGACAGTGACGCCAATGGCGATCCGCTGACGGTGACGGCTCTGACCAGCGATTATGATGACGCGGGCACCGTAGGGGTTGTGGAAACCGAACATGGTTCAGTGACCCTGGCGGGCGGCGTTGCCACCTACACACCGAATGCGGATTATGCCGGGACGGACAGCTTTGGCTATGTGCTGAGTGATGGCAAAACCACCACCGATGGCAGTGCCACGGTGACCATTCAGGCGCAAAATGATGCGCCGGTGGCGCAGGACGACAGCGCCAGTACGGACCCGGATGTGGCCGTCACCATTGACGTTCTGGCCAATGACAGCGATGTGGATGGGGACGGTCTCACGCTGGATGTCTCGGGATCCACACCTGCCAATGGATCGGTGTCTGTGGTGAACGGTGAGATTGTCTACACACCGGATGCGGGCTTTATCGGCAGCGACAGCTTCACATACGCGGTGTCGGATGGGACCGCGTCCAGCACGGCCGATGTATCTGTGACCGTTGGGTCGCTCTATGATCCGATTGATCCCAACGCGGTTCTGCTCACAGACGGAAATGACGATGGGCTGCCGTATCTGACTGGCGGCGCTGATGCGATTGACGGGCTGGCGGGTAATGACACGCTCTATGGCGGCAGCGGGACAGACAGTCTCTATGGCAATGTTGGCAACGACACGCTCTTTGGCGGCAGCAGTGGTGACATATTGTTTGGTGGCTCTGGCGATGACTCGCTGTCTGGTGATAACAACAATGACACTTTGGACGGCGGCGCCGGTGCGGACACGCTGACCGGCGGCAAGGGCAACGACACCTATAAGTTCTCTGTGGTGGATGGCGCGGTGGATACGGTCACCGACTACGCCTGGTGGAACTTCATTGATGTGAGTGATGCGCTGGTCGGCTATAACTCCGCGACCGATGACATCACGGATTTTGTACGCTTCACCACCACCGGCAGCGACACGCTGATGGAAATCAATCCGGATGGGGCCAGCGGTTTTGTGCCCGTTGCCATCCTGCAAGGCGTACGCAATCTCCAAGGTACCGAAGCGAGCATGGAGTCAAATGGCCGCATGGTGACAGTAGACCCACCACCCGTCGCCAATAACGACTTCTTTAGCGTGGAAAGCTCTGGCAACTGGACATTGGACGTTTTGGCCAATGATGTTGATCCAGACGCCACTTATCTCACGTCTTTGGATGTAACAGAGATCACATCACAAGCGAGCCACGGGACGGTTGTTATTGTGAATGGTGAAGTGATTTACACACCAAACGCAGGCTACACCGGAGATGACAGCTTCACCTACACAATCAGCGATGGCAAAACGACAGACACAGGTACTGTGGATTTGGCAGTCGGTCAGCGAGACTTTACGGGAGAAGGTCGTGGTCTGGTGGTTGATCTGGCCCAGGCAAGCTACGGTTACGCAGCGACTGTGATGATGTTTGGAGATTCTTTGACGCAAGGGTTCAAGACTGGAAACCCCGAGGTCGAAGGCGGCTTCAGAGATGACCTCTTTGAGAACCTCTTGGCCGAAGATGTCTGGATAGATTACATCGGCCGCTTTAACAGCGGCTCAGAAGGTATGCTTGATCAGGACCATTCTGCAGTTCCGGGCCATTCTTTGGCTGAGGTACTGACCGATGATCCCAATGACCAGATGAACTTCTCGCTCACTGTAGATGAACTCAATCCAGACGTGACGCTCTTTATGTTGGGCACCAATGACCTCAATGGGCCTACCAAGGTGGATCAGATCTTGGCGGGTATGCAGGTCTTGATTGATCAGTACTTTGCATTGGATGGCTCAGCTGATCGTCATTTGGTGATCTCTCTTATCCCTGTGAAGCCTGAGCTTGGTGTTTTGGTGGACCAGACCAATGAAGGTTACAGCATTGTAGATGGCGCGCGCGTTGTCGGTGATGTAGGGAACGGGACCTATGTCCCGGGGATCCGGCAGCTCGTGAACACCGAAGCCCTAGATCATCCTACTCTGCATTTGTTTGATACGCCTTTGACGGAGGCGGATCTGCTGCCTGATATGGTGCACTTCACGGACGCAGGTGACGCAAAATACGCAGAGGCTTTGGCGGCACTTCTTGAGACAGAAATAGGCTTTGCAAATGGCACTATCCAAGGTTCCGCAATGGCGCTGGATGCGATCAATGTGATCGGTGGTGATGCTGGAGACCTAATATCCGGCAACGCCTTAGCGAACCTGTTGGATGGCGGAGCTGGCAACGATGTGCTTCGTGGTTTGGCTGGTGACGACACATTGGCGGGTAGCATCGGTAATGATCGTCTTACCGGTGGTGAGGGTGCGGATCAGTTGTCTGGCGGCGAAGGAGATGATGTATTCATCTTCGCTTCTGATTTTGCCACAGGTGCAAGCGCCGCCGATGTGATAACCGACTTTGGTGATCTTGGCAGTGACCGGCTAGTGTTCGAGCTTTCTCTTGGTGCGGGCACTGTAACGGATCAAGGTGATGGAACAGGAGTTGTCATTTCCTTTGGGGGTGCAGCTATCGAAGTGGATGGTGCCAGCGCTGACTTGCTTAAAGGAAACGCCCTTGGTGGAGGCACATACGAGCTCACAAACGATACAGGTTTGGTGACCTTCGTGAATGACGCTGATTTCTTGTTTGTGTAGGCCGTGATTGGATAAGTGGGGGCAATGGTCATTGCCCTCCTATTCAGAGCACTCTCCATGTGGAGAGATTAATACTCATTATGTCTGCACAGCTTGGTCAATGAAAGCTAAGGGTGCGGCTCTCTGTCGTATGTCGAAGCTGACTTCGATCGCCATGCAACAAACTTCTTCTGGATAGTCCGGGTGATGCTGTCGCCGGTATCACTATGATGAAGCGCAAACATCAGTAAGACAATCGGCCCCGACAAAACCCAGCCGACGATCAACCAAACAACCCAGGACCCACCGAAAAACAGATGCATCAAAAAGCACAGACCGATGGTGGCTGCGGATGAAAAAAACACCTTTAAAATGATCATTGCCTAAATTGTCCTACTCGGCAGCAAGATTGCCGTGACCTTTGTTATTTTGTGGCCTTAGCAACAACCTTGAGATATTTTGACCATATTTGGTACTTCTATTTAATTTCACAAGCTTATTGGCAGAATCCGGCCACGCAGGTGACAAAATGAACATTGATATTGGCATCTGCACATTCCGCAGAGATAGTTTGTATGACACGCTTGAAAGCTTAAGCCGACAAAATCTGGAAGCTCACTGGCGGCTGCGTATTATCGTTTCCGATAATGATGAACAGCCTGTTAAGCAATCTGAAATCGAAGCATGGGCAGCAGAACTTGGCGTCAACTTAAAGTATGTCCACGCACCTGCGCGTAACATCTCGATTGCGCGCAATGCTTGCTTGGAAAACGCTGAGGCCGACTTTCTTCTATTCATCGACGATGATGAGACAGCAGAGCCAGGCTGGGTTATGAACTTGCTAGAAACAGCGACCCGAGAACAAGCGCAGATTGTTTTTGGGCCAGTCTATGCCGTTTATCCACCTGATGCGCCGAAGTGGATGAGAGACAATGAGATACACTCCAGCGTTCCCTCGAAATTAAATGGCAAGGTTGAGACAGGCTTTTCCGGCAACGTCTTGCTTGATCTTCGTGAACCTAAATTGCGTGATGCTCGATTTCGGCTGGATTTTGGCAAGACAGGTGGCGAAGATATCGACTTTTTCTTTCGCCACTATCGCGCAGGCCTTCAGATGGCGATCAGCAAAGATGCGATTGTTTATGAACCTGTGGCTCCCGCGCGCCTGTCATTCAAGTGGTTATCTCTTAGAAGTATCGCGACAGGCACGATATACGGGTTTTGTGCCCGGCAAGATACTCGTGGAAAAACCGCCAGCCTTATGGGCAAAAGCATTGCAAAAATCTCTTACTGTTCAGTGAGAACACTGGCTTCTATTTCCAACAGAAAAAAACTGACATTCTGGGCTTTGAGGGGCTGCTTCCATATTGGGGTGCTGCGCGGGTGTTTTCGAAAACCGCACAATGAATTTTATGGGTAGTCACGCGCTGAGTTATTTAGCTTGGTTTTGCTAGATTTTGGCCAAGACCAAAAAAAACCCCGAGGCGACGTGTGTTGCCTCGGGGATCTTTGTTTTTCAAAAGATGCGGCCTAAGCCCATCTCATGCTGAGTTCAGAATATGAAGCTGCTGTCATCAAAGCTGCTGAGACCGAGATCGGTTGCCATGGAATCTGTGCCAACCGTTAGAAGCTGACCATTGGCTTCCATCTGGGCTTCAGTGCCCACAAGGTTTTTGGTATTTTTCAGCAATGCAACTTCGACGAAGGCATCGGCACCACCATCTGTGTCGATTTCCAGCATGGTGTCGGATCCGGAAGCGACAAAGCGGACAAAGTCGCTGATGTTGTCGGCACCTTTGGTGTAACCCTCAAGTGCATCACCCACATCAAGGAAGTTCCACCATGCGTAGTCCTCAACGGTGTCAACTTCGCCGTCCACAAATGAGAACTTGAAGGTGTCTTTGCCCTTCCCACCTGTCAGTGTGTCGGCACCGGATCCGCCATCAAGGATGTCGTTATTGTTTCCGCCATCCAGCGCATCATTGCCGGCGCCACCATAAAGCGTGTCACCATTGTCGCCGCCACTCAGCGTGTCATTTCCAAGGTTGCCAAAGAGCGTATCGCCACCGTCGCCGCCAAAGAGGAGGTCATCCCCAGCTAGGCCATCGATCAGATCTGCGTCCGAGGTGACCAGAGCAGAGCCGTCGTCGTTACCGTCGGTCAGTTTTGTGACACCTGCTCCGCCAACAACATCCTGATCCACAGGATCAGGCGCGTTGTCGTCGCTTCCGCCGGTGTTATGACCAGTGTCGCTATCGTCGTGTGAACCCGTATCACCATCTTGGTGATCGCTACCGCCATCGGTTGCAACGTGGTCGCCGGGAGTGGATTTGGCTGTCAACAGTTTGCCATCGGCAACCATCTTGGCTTCGGTGCCCTCCAGGTTGCGCACATTTTCAAAGATGGCCACTTTGACAAAGCCATCTGCCTTGCCTTCCTGGCTGATCTCCAAGAGTGTGTCGTCTCCAACTGTGGTGAAGCGGACAAAGTCGGCGATATCGCTGCTGCCTTCAGTGAAGCCGATCAAAGCGTCACCCACATCAACAAAATTCCACCATGCATAGTCTTTGACGGTGTCAACAGCACCATCAATCAGGGAGAATTTGAAGGTGTCTTTACCTTTGCCGCCTCGCAGAATGTCAGCACCAGACCCGCCATCAAGGATGTCATTGTTGTTGCCGCCATAAAGCGAGTCATCGCCGGCACCACCATAAAGCGTATCACCGTTGTCTTCGCCATAAAGGGTGTCATTGCCCGCGTTGCCAAATAGCGTGTCTCCGCCATCTGCGCCGTAGAGAACGTCATTGCCAGCCAGGCCATCAATCAGATCGGCGTCTGCAGTAGACAGATCTCGACCGTTGTCATCGCCATCAGTCAGTGTGGTTACACCGTTACCGCCAATCACGTCGTGATCGTGTGAGCCAGAGCCACTGTCTCCGCCAGTATCGCCACCTGTGTGACCGCCGTTGTCCCCATCGGTATCACCACCGGCATCGCCACCTGTGTGACCACCATGGTCGCCGCCTGTATCACCACCGGTATCGCCTCCAGTGTCGCCGCCGGTATGACCGTCGTGATCACCGCCGGCATTTCCGCCATTATCGCTGCCGTCATGGCCGCCATCGCCTTCACTTGGCGAAGTGTTGGTGCGCGCTGTCAGCAGGGAGCCATTGGCCTCCATTTCAGCCTCTGTACCCTGAAGATTTTTTACACCTTCAAGGATAGCGACTTTTACAAAGCCGTCTGCTTTGCCTTCTGGGCTGATTTCCAGAAGTGTGTTGTCGCCCGTGGTTGTGAAACGCACAAAATCTGTGATGTCATTTGCGTCGGCAGAGTAACCGATCAAAGCGTCTCCGACGTCGACGAAATTCCACCAAGCATAGTCTTTAACGGTGTCGACTGCGCCATCCACCATGGAGAACTTGAAGGTGTCTTTGCCCTTGCCGCCCCGCAGGATGTCGGCACCGGACCCGCCATCAAGGATGTCGTTGTTATTACCGCCATAAAGCGAGTCATCGCCGGATCCACCGAACAATGTGTCGCCACTATCTTCACCATAGAGCGTATCGTTGCCCATGCTTCCGTAGAGCGTATCACCGCCGTCATTGCCATAGAGGACATCGTTGCCGCCGAGGCCATCGATGACGTCTGCACCCTCGGTGCTCAAAGAACGGCCGTCGTCGTCACCATCTGTCAGTTGAACAGCATCGGGATCAGGAGTTGTGCCAGAATCGCCACCTGTGTGGCCGCCATGATCGCCACCGGTATCACCGCCAGTGTCGCCACCTGTGTGGCCGCCATGATCGCCACCGGTATCACCGCCAGAATCGCCACCTGTGTGGCCGCCATGATCGCCACCGGTATCACCGCCAGTGTCGCCACCTGTGTGGCCGCCATGATCGCCACCGGTATCACCGCCAGTGTCGCCACCTGTGTGGCCGCCATGATCGCCACCGGTATCACCGCCAGTGTCGCCACCTGTGTGGCCGCCGTGGTCTCCGCCGGTTTCATTGGAGAAATCATCGTCAATGGAGCTAATGCCATCTTCGTAATAGTGTTTGATTTCTCCGGAGGGCGCGACGAACTTGTCGATGCGATACTGCTCTAGATAGGAATTCGAAAACCCTTCGAGCTTCAATGGAATGTGTACCGCTTGGTTTTCGCCGGTCACACGGTCACCAACCCACCAATAGAAACCGAGGTCCCAGGATCCGTCCGCGTTCTTGATGGCGCCAAACTTGTCCAGCACGTAGTCCATTTCGCTTGAACGAATTGTGGTCTGCAGGCCGTCAAAAGTATGCACATCTTGGCGGTACCAAGTGTTTGCATGGAAACGGAATTCCCCTGCGGTATCGGTCAAGGTGCCGCGAATATCGAGATCAGACCCACCTGCGCGGATTGTCATCTTCGTTCCGGAGTCTGCTTTGAACGTGATCTGCTCTACCGGCTTCAGTTTGCTACTGTCGATGATTTGGTTTGCGACGTTTACGAGATTGCCGTTCGCATCACGCGCACTCAAAGTTTTGCTGACATCACGATACGTAACATCGACATACACGGCATCTGCATTGAAACCACGTGATGAGAGAACCTCGAATGAGTCTTCGACGTGTACGTTGGAGAGGTTTACACCTTCGACTTTGTCTCCAACTTTGAAAGCTTTACCAACATTCACAAGCAGAGTGTCTTTAAAGACATATTCGTTTGTGTAGTTGAAGATGTGTACAGCTTCATTGTGAATGTTATAGCCGGTAAGGTCCTCGAAAGTTTGCTGAATGTCGGTCGCATTGTCGATGTTGCGGTGTCCTGTGAAAACACCCTGCTCGACAGCGATCATCTGATTGCCAGTGAAGCCAACAATTGAGGTGTCTTCTTCATCGTAGCGTTCAATTTCTTCGAATGGTTCACCAGATGGATCAAACTGCACCACATCCGCGAGAGGGCCTTGAGTACTTGTCTCCGAAGTGTTGAACATCCAGGCGGTTTTGGAGTTCGCCGCGATGTTGTCTTGCTGAACGATTTGGCGTGCTTGGCTTTCGAAGGCCACACCTTCAATGCCGAAGTCGCCTGTCTTTTCCAGCGTCAATACATTGGCAGCGCCATCGTAGTTGGGGTCACGGCCCGTTCCAACCGTAGACGTTACGAAGTTACCAATCCATTGACCGGTTTCATTGGCATCTTCGGATACAATCCCTGCGCCGGCGACACCGTAAACGAAGTTGTAGTCGATCGCGGCGTGGCTGTCGTGGTGCACAATGCCCCAGCCCGGGCTGCCGGTGACAGAGTTACCTTCGATGATCGCGAGTGTCGCGTCTTCTGCGGCACCTGTACGGTGAATGTGAAGCGCATAGCGCCCTTCGACATTGTCGTCGCCGGGGTTACGTGCGGTACCGATGACATCTTCGCCAGGGCCATTTTTGATGCCTGGGCCACGATTGGACCAGTCATTTGCATCCCAGAGTTCGTTGGTGTTGATCGGTTTTGATTTGTCGGTGCGGCCCAGCTCATGGAACTCTGCAAAGCGCACTTCCACATCCGGGTTATGCATAAACATAACGTGGCCGCGTACACCTTCTGGATTTTCGGATTCAAAGCTCACGTTGCGGGTTGAGTTACCAACATAAACGGACAGCTCATTGTCGATGCCGTCACGACCCACATAGTCAGGTGTATGGTGATCATACTGTAGAGGGCGATCAATGGTCACAACGCCGGTTTCTGCGTTGATCGCTACGATTGTCACTTCTTCGTCTTGGGTCTGCAGAACTCCGTTGGAGTCGTTGCCAACATATTCTGTGCCCATGACTACCAGCTTGTCGCCAACCTGCCAGCTGTCCACATCCCCTTCAAGTTTCAGGGTGGTGTCGCCTTTGGAAGGTTCGTCCGACAGCTTGAGATAGGGAGCTTTAGAGGCACCTTGGATCTCGACCTGACCATGCGTGACAAGGCCATGGCTTAGTTGTGACGGATCCGATGACAGGTCAATCGGGCCATCTGTGAAGATGATTTCGGCAGAAACATCCGGCTGAACCGGGTTCCCTTCGACACCAATCGTCAGAATGGAACTGGATCCAGTGAAAATGGATTCCACTTCCATGCGCGTATCTGTATCTACTGCGAAGTGAAGGCCCCCATCGACACCCACAGTTTTGAGTTCGGCGGTACTTACACCGTCATAGACAACAGAGATACCCTGCGGAATATAAACATCAGCGCCTTCGCCTGGAATCTTGCCGTTTGCCCATGTCGAGGCGTCAAACCAAGAACCGCCATTGATGGCTACAAAGGTGTCTGGATCGCTTGCATCTGGAAATAGATCGACGAGACTTGTGTGCTCGCCCATTTTCACGGAATCATCCATATGGGCGCCATGCCCACCAGATATCATTTCTTTTTGTTTCTGGATGGCTTCTGCCAAAGAGATACTACCCGAACCGATAAGATCCTGGCCAGCATCACCGGCCCCATGCCCGGCATGGTGATCCATCTCCATCGTGTGCGTCATATCGTTCATTTCGTCTCCAGTCGTTTCGCATACCAAAGGCTCAGCCAAAAGGCCGACATAAATAATTAGAGCAGTGCAAACCGCCCTGATTTCAGTGCTGTAGTGAATTCGAAACGGCTGAGTGGTGTACCGCCTCGATACTGCATTGCCGATGTAGCGCGCAAAAGTAACCAGAACCATAATGCGGAATAGTGCGCCGAAAGATCGGCAAAAACCCGCGTGAAACTGTAAAAGGACATTCCATAATCCGCCTACTCGAACTCTTCGACCAGCCTCTGGAATAAAAATGCCCGGCAATATTCTGGAAATGGCCCACAATAAACTACATGCCGGAACCGAAACCACGCCGACCACTGCTTGCAGCGACCTGTCAATGATCAAGCTAGAGTTCCAACATGTCATATTGGCGCCCGGACCTTGGCGAAACTGTGACTAATAAGTCCGTATTAATTTGTCTCTTCGCACTAATGAAAGTCCACTCTATTTGCGAAAGTTGTCGATACGATCAAGCTCCTCAATGATGGAAATGGTTGTTCTTAAGGGCATTATATCGCTCTCAACCAATTCCCCCGTCAAACATCTCGCAACTTCATCTATTTCAAATTGTAACCCTCCGCCACGAAATGAGGCAGAAATCGCCCTGGATGGTGGAAAAACAGTCCGAATCGCTTTCTTTAATTTTTGACCTGAATAAGAAGAGGCGAATCGAGATTTTAAAGAACTTGGACTTTTAGAAGGATTTGAAAACGTCACAGAGGAAAAATTAGCTTCGCGGGCCTGAATAAACGGGGCTGAAAGAGAGAGCCGCGCCTTGGTCCCCGAAATAGTGAGCGCGTTCTCCAATTGAGTGGCATGACTTACAGTTATTGCCGAAAGTGGGTTAAGCTCGCGTTTGGTGTTATGGCGCAGTGATATCGTTGCGGTCCTAACTGAGCCGTTTTCTGAGCGCTGCAGATCGCCACCGACAACCTCAAACGGCCCAAGAAGATACTCAGCAATGGAAAGTCCGTAGCACCCAAGGTCATTGAGCGCCCCACCGCCGAGCGCTGGATCGGTGATTGGGTCGCCTTGGTGTTCAGCTCTGGCAAAGCCAAGCGTTGCGTTTAAGTGTGCAATCTCACCCAGCTCGCCACTTCGGATCTGGCTGCGCGCCTTTGTCAGCATCGGAAGAAAGCGAGTCCACATCGCCTCCATGCAAAACACATTTGCGGCCTTTGCAGCCGCGACGATTTCTCGCGCATCCGAAGAATTTGTCGCAAATGGCTTTTCACATAAAACGGCTTTGCCTGCAGAAATAGCGATGAGGCAATGCTCTTTGTGCAGCGCATTGGGTGTCGCGACATATATTGCATCAACGGCATCCGACGCCGCCAGTTCCTCGTAATTTGCAAACACCTTCGCTCCGGGGTGAACATCCGCAAGCCGCTTGGCGTTCTCCTTTGATCGTGACGCGATGCCTGAAAGTGTACCCGTACGGGTGAATCTCATGTCCCACGCAAACTGCTGCGCGATCGACCCTGAGCCAAAAATTCCCCACCGGATCTTTGCTCCGCTCATGATTTGCCGCCTTTAGCGTTGGGTGACCCTGCCTTAGCAGCGCGCCCGAACAACGACCTGCACTTTGCGCTACCTCTTATTATGAACTGTTCACTGAGATTTCTCAGCAGCTCCTCGATCACAGGAAAGGGGGCATAAAAGCAGCGAATAGCCTCAAGCGGGCTACGAGATTTGACCGCATCAATTAGTCGAAGCCAGTGCCATTTTTTGAGCGTCTCAATGTAGTGCGCCTTCAAAGCAGCCCGATCCTCGGGCTTTAGCGCAGGACTTGCCATCAATAAGAGGTCCCCCTGCACCAGCGCCCCCAAGTCCCGCGTAGAATGATCACCGCTCAAGGAGGTTGGCCGCATCACGGCAACGTATCCACAAGGATCCGTCAGACAAAATCTCGCGCCACTCAAAAGCGCGGAGGCATAAAATATGTAATCTTCCCCCAAACGAAGACTTTCGTCGTAGCGAAGGTTTGCCTGCTCCAGGAATGTTCTGGAAATAAGCGGCTTTATGAAACCTAGCTCCCGACGCCCGCCACGTTCGCTTGAAAGGTTCCCTTGGACGAAGCCCGCGAAATCTATGCTGAGTTCGTTGATTGGTTCATCTGAAATCAAACGCTGGCGAGGGCCATCAATGTCACTTTCAGGCACCTTGAAGAGGTCGTCCGCGATAAAATCCCAATGTGTTTCTTGTGCGATAGCCAAAAGTGCTCTGAGGCGCCCTTTCTCCATAAAGTCATCTGAGTCCAGAGGTGTAACGTAAGGCGCGCGAGCTTCATCTAATGCAAGGTTGCGCGCAGCAGCAGGGCCCCGATTATTCTTCTGCCTTAAAACACGAACCCGATTATCTGCTGCTGCCAGCCTCTCAGCACAAACCAGTGTTTCATCTGTAGAAGCGTCATCGACCACAATAACCTCTACTGAGACCCCCTCTTGCTGTAGCGCAGATTTTACCGCGCGAGAGAGCGTCTCAGCGGCATTCCAAGCCGGGATAATTACCGAGACAGATGGTATATCTTTAGTGGCAGTCAAGTCCGGCCAACCATTGCTTTAGGTGGATTGTGCAAATGGCATCTCTGTTGCCAAAAAGAAAACCGACAACAAAAATAGAGGCTTGATGCGGAGTAATCTGTTGCAAACCGCTTTGAGGCACGGCAATCTTCGAGCATCTTTAAGTTCTTAACCCACTAATTTCAAAATCAAATCGATAGAACCGTATTAGACTCAGATGACCGATGCAACGGTAATAATTGCAGCATGGAATGCTAAAGCAACGATTGAAAAGTCAGTAAGCAGTGCCCTTGGTCAGCGGGATGTAAAAACGCGTGTCGTGATTATTGACGATGCGTCAGATGAAGATTTTGTAGATCAAATTCCAGTGCGAAACGACGTGGTCTTCGAAAGATTGGCCCATAACGGTGGTCCCGCCGCAGCACGAAATGCAGCGCTAAATCACTGCGGAGGAAACTGGATTTGCGTGCTTGATTCTGACGACACGATGCAGCCAGACCGCCTCAAAGAAATGATTGCATACGCGGAGGAATTTGATGCCGACGTCTTGCTGGGAAACTTCCAAAAGGTCGATGAGCAAGGGCATACATACGAGAATGGCGCTTTTCTAAGGCATAACGAAATTAAGATTGGCGTTAAAGTTGCATTAGAGGAATACGTTTCCGAGAATACAATTTCCCCAAAATCAAAAAACACGGGGTATTTAAAGCCGATATTTCGTAGATCTTTCATCGAAGAGAAAGAACTAGAATACAATAGAAGCCTGAGAAATGGCGAGGACTGCCACCTGATTTTTGAAGCGTTGGCGAAGGGGGGGAGAGTTCTCGTTTGGCCAAAAGCTGACTACCTCTACACTGTTAGGAGAGGGTCGATTTCTCACCGAATAGATCCCGATCACTTCGAAGCACTGATCAAAGAAGATTGTAGGTTTGTCGATAGATATCATAACGATATCAGTAATCATGCGATTGATCTATTTCGCGAAAGAGAGATTGGCCTTAGGAAAATGATGGAAACCGAACGCATCATGTCAGCGTTGAAAGCTAGGCAAGTGGGTGCAGCCTGCCGTCACTTATCACGTCACCCCTATGTTATTCCGATGGTCGGGCATCAGCTGCTGGAGGCAATAAGGAATAGAATTACTTAAAAAAGGCGCGCTTGAAAGGTATAGCGCCACTTAGTGGCTTTGTAATAAATTGAGAATTAATCCTTAAGGGTATATCTCGCGTATCAATCCGTATAGCTTCAAGAGATGAACACCCTAAGGTGGATTCAAATTTGACGACCTCTGCCCCAGTTTATGCAACGATACTGATGCATCGCCGCCTGAGCAACCTCAAGTCGGGTAGCGGTGTGCACCTTATGTGCCTTTGCTCAATCCTCTTTGACGCAGGCTATCAGGTTCGCATTGTCGCCGCGCCGACCACCAGTTTTGGTCACATCCCATTTTGCCGCCCCGACCCTGTTTTGTACGACAACAACATACCTGTCATTTGGCCCGGAAGCCTGAAGGTTGGTAGACTTTATGTCTCGACCCGTTCGCGGGTCTGGAAAAAATTTATTCTCCGCGCCCTCGCAAGCGTGACGTCTCTTACCACGGGCTTAAACGGAGGGCGGCGACTTTCTTTTCCTAGCGCTTTGGGCCAAACGCTTGCAGATTGGGAGGCTGAAGAGGTCCAATGCGCAGCAAATGCTTTGGGTGCAGATTTGGTGATTGCCGAGTACTCTTCCCTCGCCCCTTTGCTCGGCGGCTGTAAGGCTAAGATGCGTGGCGTTTTGATGCACGACCTTTTCTCCAGTAGGGCAGTGTCTTTTCAGGAGTCCGGGATATGCCCAGACCATAATCCCATCACTCTAGATCAAGAGGTCGCGCGCCTGCGTGACGCGAATATTTGCATTCACGCCTCACAAATTGAAGCAGATGCAGTCAAGCACCATCTTCCAGATGCAGAACATATCTGGATGCGCCCACGGCTCACAAAAAACACCGGAGATGCAAGCGCCCCGCAGCGTGTTGTTTTTATTGGCGTAAAACATGGCGGCAATCGCGCCGCATTAGACATGATCCTAAAAGAGATATGGCCCCGCGTTTGGGAAGAAACCGGCGTAGAGCTATGGATTGTCGGCGAAATTTCCAAATGGGTGGAAGGCAGACACGACGGTGTACGCTGCGTAGGTTTTGTTGAAGATCTACGTACATTAGGTGATGGAAATACTATTGGCATTGCGCCCATGCTGGTCACGAGTGGGATAAGTATCAAAATCGGCACATATCTCGAGCTCGGCATGAGAGTTGTCACTTTCAAAAAGACTCTCGAAGCTTATGGCGACATGCTGGATGGCCTGGTCACCGCAGTCGATACGCCAAAAGAATTCACAGAGACCCTCATTGTTATGCTGACGAAGGCCGCAGAGCAGCAAGGCTGCCCGCAAGATGCTGTCCAACGGCTTGAAGCCGAAATGTCAAATGAAGAACTTTTGGAGGCACTTCGTTGCCGTTAGCTAAGTGCGCCCAAGCGATAGTTCGCCTGCCGCGATGGATTGGCGCCTGCCGCATGCGGCGACAGGCGCTCTAGATCAGCCAGGGATCACTTCATCCGCAGGGACGAGACGCTGCTCGACGTTTATCACATCGCCCGGCAGTACGATCGTGTCAGCGCCTGGTATCATTTTTGCAGCGTCACCACGTCCACGTTGCAAACTGAAGATCGTTTCTGTCTGGAGATCCTCATCAACTACGGTATTCGTTGCGCCTCGCTCCAACAATAGCAGGCGTACGGTTTCGCGACGACTGAGAAGCGACTCTATTCTTGCGCTCACGTTCTGCAGCTCTACAGCGGCTTGCGTTGCTCTGTTCGCTCTCAGGGCAACAATATCTCTCTCAGCTTCCTTGATGCTCTGGCTGGCTCGAAAGAAGGTATTTTGCAGGTCAAGCGTCTTGGCTTCCACATCAAAAACGCCTTTCTGAGCTTGAGTTAACTGGGGAGCCTTAGCCAAACCTTTGTCGACAAGAGATTGCGTATTCTCAAGATACTCCTGCGCGAGGCGCAACTGTTCTTGTTGGCTCTGAATCTTTTTTTCAACGTTTTCGATTTCCGTCGTCAGCAGCGCGATTAACTCCATCAAAGAAGCCTGCTCGCGTTCTAATGCGGTTCTACGAGAGCTGAAAATGCGCGTCTCCTCGTCCAGCAAGCGCGCGAGCTTATCAGCGCTGCTGTCTCGCCCGAGTGTTTCGGGAAACCGCAGCTCAGTATGCTCCTCAATTTCTGCACGCAAACGATGCGAGGTTATTTGAGCACGAAGAAGTTCTGCTTGAATTTGCTCTAGCGAACCTGTTTCACGCAGCACGGACAGCGGATCGCCATTAACTGTGTCGAGATGCCGGCCACCACCCGCGAGGGCAAAAGCTTGAAGCACTGTCAAACCTGGTTGTGCCGAATACGCTCCGGGATTGTCCACATCACCAAGGATGTAAAACGCGCCGTACTCAACAACCTCAACAGAGGTCGACGGCGGATCGTTGCTCCGCACCTGAGCCTTAAGCGCATCCGCGACATCGTATGCGAGCTCTTCAGGCGTGCGTCCTGCCGCCGGCAGATGCCCCGCGAGCGGCACCATGACGCGGCCTTCAGATTGCACGGAGAACTCTCCGCTCACAGCGCGCCAGATCACATAGTCTCGCTCACCTTCATCCCAGATCACAACCCGAAGGCTGATTTTATCTCCAGCTGAGAGTCTGTATACGCCGTCATTTTCTAGTGACTGCGCAATCCCCAATGACGCAGAAACCAAAAAACTTAACGAAATCAGCAAAGCCCAAATAATGCTCTTTTCCTTCCGAGCAACGAAGTGACACCCGAACATCACACCGCCACCAGAACTTTCCATTTAAAACTAGACATAAGAAAAATACCCATGTTTGAATAATCGTCGATTGTTTGACAATTATTCACTTAAGGCTTGTCTCGTTGCAAGGTTCGATTTCTGCAATTATTCCGACATTTAATCGGAGTAGTTTTCTTCAAGAGGCAATTGATGCCTTATTACATCAGACGCGACCCGTGGCCCAAATTATTGTGTGGGATGATGGGTCAACCGATGCGACGCCTGAAATAGTCAAATCTGCGATGAACGCTGATAAAAGAGGGGTAATTCAGTACTTCCGGGCAGAAAATCAGGGCAAATCTTCTGCTTTGAATAGCGCCATGAAAGAAGTGCGGGGGGAGTACGTGTGGATCTGCGATGACGACGATGTCGCTTGTCTGGATGCGGCGGAGAAAATGGCCGAAGTGCTTGACGCTACCGATGTGGACATTGTGGCTGGAGCACATGCGCGTTTCAGGACGGATGAGTCCGAGAAAGATAAAGAGTTCTTCGGAACAGGTTATTGGCCCGACTTATCGTCAGGCAGCATCATTCGGCATCTGTTGGAAGACATTTTCTTTTTCCAAAATGCCAGCTTGGTGCGTCGCGCTTGCTTTGACAAAGTGGGGCCGTTTCGCGAAGATTTAAGCCGTTCAATTGACTATGAGATGTTTGTGCGATTGTGCACTCGTTTTCCGATCAAGATGATCGATGATGTGTTGTTTTACCAACGCAAACATGGTGGCGCACGTGGTCCAGAAGGCCAGCAACACGCGGCCAAAAAATCCGAAGAAGTTTGGCTTTCCGCCGATCGGGAGATATTCTGCGATCTCTACCAAACATTGCCGATTTCTTTCTATGCATCGTTTTTTGAGGCGGAGAAATCAGCCCTGGCCTTACGGGCAGCTCATTTGCAGCGTGCTTGCGTTTACGCGCGGCGTTGCGATTGGATGCGCGCTATTGAGGATTTTAAAGCGGCAGCACAAATGGCAGAAAATGACGGCCTCACACCGACTGAAATTGACATTGTTGTGAGGTCTATGGCCGGTAAGCACGGTAACGCCGAGGCGTATTCTTCGCCGGTACGCAAACAGCTATTAAGCCTTTCGCAATTTGGCCTTACGGGCAAAACAATTTTAAATGCACTTGGACGAGGATCTGTTTGGCGCGCAAGAGAGGCGTTGAACAATCGCGACTTTAAACTGCTCACGAAAATTACAACTTTTCTTTTGCAATCCGGAGCGCGACCGCACCCCGGAACGTTTGCATCACATCTGTCTGAGTTGGACCACCTGACACATGAGGCCTACAATTGGTAACAACGATTGACCCCGCGCGCGTCGCCGTTCTTATTCCGACCCTGAATGAAGCAGATCAGATTGAGGCTGTGCTGAGCCAGATCATGCATGGAGACGCTGTTGCTTCTCGCTGCACAGTGATCGTCGCAGATGGTGGGAGTAGTGACGACACCTGCGCCATTGTAACACGCCTCATGAGAAAGCATCCTAATTTGCATTTGAGGCACAATTCTCAGCGCATACAAGCTGCTGCATTCAATTTGCTTCTGACGCCGGAATTCGACGGCATCGACTTCGCGATCAGATGTGATGCGCATGCTGCTTATCCGCAGGGCTATGTCAGTGATCTGGTGCACTGTATGTTAGAGAAAGAAGTCGACTCAGTTGTTGTTCCAATGGATGCCATTGCTGACAGCGAGAGCTGCTTTCAATCAGGGCTCGCTTGGGTTGCGGATACCCCGCTTGGAGCCGGAGGCTCCCCACATCGTGGCGGGAATGTTTCCGGGTACTGTGACCATGGGCATCATGCAGCTTTCCGCATGTCGACGTTCCGAAAGCTCGATGGTTACGATGTTGACTTTCGCACCAATGAAGATGCCGAATATGACAAGCGGTTGACAGATTTTGGCGGCAGTATCTGGCTGAATTCTGATGTGCGTATCAAATATTTTCCGCGAAAGACAGCAAGCCGATTGTGGCGACAGTATTTTCGTTACGGCGAAGGACGTGCGCGGACCTGCCGCAAACACAGCATCAAGCCCGCCCTGCGTCAGATGATACCAGCCGTGCACACGGCAGTCTGTTTGGCTAGCCTAGCGGTCCTACCAATCACGCCCCTACTTCTTCTGTGGCCCGCTATTTATGCTTTGGCCATGCTGTCTTGCGGGATCTTGATTGCTCTCAAGCACCGCTCTATCTGCGGACTTGCTGCCAGCGTTGCTTTAGTAACCATGCACTTCGCTTGGGGAATTGGGTTTCTCTCGCGCCTGATGAAAAAGACACCCAAATCATTTTTCCCGCAGCCTGCCGAATAATCGCGGATCGAAGACCCCCTATGTCTACAATCGCATTTTTTGGTCACAACTCAAACGAGCCTGCAGTCCGCCGACGCGCCCGCGCTTTCCAATCAGCCGGTCATGAGGTCATCGGCTTCATGCCACATCGCGGTGCCAAGCAAAACACGGGGTGGCCGCTCGTCGACCTCGGAGAAACTACTGATAATGCTTACGGGCAAAGGCTGCTTTCAATTTTTAAAGGCGCAAGAATCGCGGCGCAACACGAGAACGAGTTGAGCACAGCCGATGTTATTTACGCTCGAAATCTCGATATGCTCGCGGCAGCTGCGCGCGCGCGTTCAAAACTCAACCTCAACACTCCATTGATATATGAATGCCTAGACGTGCATCATCGCCTAACTGGCACCTCCGCAATCGCCCGCCTTTTGCGCGGTATAGAGGAGCGCCTACTAAAACACTGCGCATTGGTGGTGATTTCTTCGCCTCGCTTTGAGAGTGAGCACTTCGCCGTACATTACCCAAATGCCTATCGATCTTTCTTGCTCGAAAACCTGATGATCGACGGAGACAATTTCCCGGATCGTCCACCCCATGATGCCCCATCATCAAAGCCGCGCCAGCGGCTCCGCATCGGCTGGTTTGGCAATCTACGTTGCCGCAAATCGCTTGCGCTATTGCTTGGATTGGCCAGAAGTTTTCCGGAAGACGTCGATATCGTATTGCGCGGCTACCCGGCACCGGGCGTGTTCGAAGACTTTGAAGGTGAAATCCGGCCCTATGACAATGTCTCTTTTGGTGGCCGGTATAACGCCCCAGACGATTTGTCTGAAATGTATGCTGATGTCGATCTGGTGTGGGCGGGCGATTGGTATGAGGAAGGCGCCAATTCACTTTGGCTATTGCCTAACCGCATTTATGAGGGGGGATATTTTGCGACCCCTGCCTTGGCTCCCGCAGGCACAGAGACTGCGCGCTGGCTTGAGGATCATGGAAGTGGCATTCTTCTCAATCAACCAATTGAGCAAGCTCTTGAGAAAGAAATATTGGGGCTTCTGAAAGACCGCACACCAATAGAGAAACTGCGGGCGCAGTTACTATCGCTCCCTCGCAGCACTTTTGTGGAGACCCCTGCGACGACACAGAGCCTGTTGCAGGCGGCATCGGCCACCTAGGGAGCGGGCATCTGATAAGAAAGTACGCCTTTCATTGCGGCGAATACGCCACAAACCCTAAGGCGCATCTTTAAAAAGATACGAATTGTAGATTCCACAATCGACTCGGGTTAATCTCTGTATGTCTTTTGATCGACATTTTTTATTTTTCTTATCTGACTCTCAAGGTCATTGAACTTTGACAAGATTACCTGACTTTATCATCGGCGGTGCGCCGAAATGTGGCACGACGTCGTTGCATTTTATACTTGGGCAAAATCCGGAAATCGGCATCCCCGATCAGGAAATCCATTTCTTTGATGCGGATGATCCGATCACGCATCCTGACTTTCTGACTGAAACCGAAAAAGGCCTGAAGTGGTTCGATCCGAGCCCAGAGAACACACCCAATTTGAGTTGGTATACGTCGTGCTTTTCTGAGTTCCAAAATCATCAGCTCGTCGGGGAGGATTCTACAACCTATCTCTTTTCTGCGGTCGCTGCGCGCCGCATTAAAAGACTATTGCCAGACGTGAAACTGGTCTTTCTATTGAGAAACCCCGTAAAGCGCGCCTACTCTCAGTATTGGCACTTGATGTGCAGCGGCCGTCTAACCTGTGGTTTTGAAAAAGCCATTAGCGCGCACAGCTCGATCTTACTCGGCTCCACTTATGCGCCGCATCTTGCGGAGTATTTTCGAGTATTTGGCCGTGATAATGTGCATGTCGCACTATTTGAAGATTTTTTGAGCGATAAACAGGCTTATTTAGACGGTGTTACCGCCCATATTGGAGCCTCGAATATGGACGTAGAAACGCTAAAAACTTGGTTCAACCGCACCAACTTTCCCTCCTTGCCCAAGGGCCAGCAGCTGATCAATTATCTCGGCCAGCCAATCGTTTCTCGCCGCTATCGTAATCACATGGGGCATGAATCTGGCTTGTCTCATGCCATCAGAAAAAAAATTCATTATCAGTGGTTTAAGCGGATTAATCCGATCCTGCTCACAGCTCAGAAGCCGCCCGCAATGAAGTCAGAAACAGCCAGATACCTGACAGGGCATTTGTCGCTCAGAAATGCCGGGTTATCGGAGCTGTTGGGGCGCGATCTGTCACAAGTCTGGCCAGGGTTTAGCGAATGACAGCCAGCCGGATAGATATCCTGCTTGTTTATGACCCAAGATTCACCGGGGGAACGGCGAGCGCGATTTTGACTGACGCCCATGCTTTTCATGCTGCTGGTTTGACAATTGGATTACTGGAAGTGACTTCCGGATTTTTCATTGATGCGGGCACAGGAAAAAACACAGCGTTAGCGGCGTTGGCTGATTTACCAGGTGTCAAAGTCATCAAACCGGAAGCATATGTTGTTGCTGACACCACCTTTTTTCACCACCCGCTGACCTTCGCACATCGAGTGCAAGAAAACGCTAAAATTCGTTCAAACACATCCGTTTTGGTGAGCCATCATCCTCCATTTCGTGGTGATGGATCACTTGAATATGACCCGATTGCCACAACACGATATGTCGAACAGTCTTTTGGTATTCGGCCCATGTGGGCACCAGTCTCAGGCGTCATCCGAAAACATCTGCGCAGTTTCCTGCCATTTATACGGCTAACAAGCGCCGATTGGGTGAACTCCTTTGATACCGGCAATTGGATGTCAAACCGTCCCGTTTTTGATGGGCCAATAGCAACGGTTGGCCGTCACAGCCGTGAAGATCCGCTAAAATGGCCGGACACTGCAGCTGATGTTGCGGCACATGTTGCTCCACGGGAGGCTGGCTGGCGAACACGCGTTATGGGGTGCCCAGAAGCGCACCTCATTTCTCTCGGCGCCAATTTAGAAGGTTGGAAGATTGTGCCATTCAACAACGAACCTGTGGACCGTTTCGTCGAAAGTTTAGATGTTTTTTCCTACTTCCACAGTCACAAGTGGGTCGAAGCCTTCGGACGCACGATCCTTGAAGCAATGTTGATGGAGCGCCCCTGTGTACTGAGCCCAAGCCTACGAGATACGTTTGGGTCGATGGCGCAATACGCCAACCCGACAGACGTTCATGATCTGGTTCGATCTCTTCGTACAAACGTCAAAGCAACCCGGCAGAACTGCGCAGATATCCGTGAGCGTGCGGCACAGCAATATGCAAGCAAGGCCATCCCCGAAAGACTGAGCGCCCTGCAAAACGATACAGGTAGCTGTTCTCGCCTAGGGCCAATTCAAGCCGCTCCGATCACTACCTTGAGAAAGATGATTGGCTTGAAGCGCCGTCAACGAAATGCAGTATCCATAGAACAGGCGGCAAAGCTCTGATGACGGCCGTTACCCTGCAAATCGCCCATTCGAAGAACTACGATGTTTGCGTTATTGGAGCGGGCGCTGCTGGCTTGGCACTGGCTTTGTCACTTGGGCAAGCAGGTGTGAAGGTTATTGTCATCGAACAGGGGGGCTTTGACGAAGGGACAATTGATCCTAGTGAGCGTAGAGATATTCATCTTTCAACCGACACTCACGATCCACGGCATCGTACAAACCGCGAAGCGGTGGCAGGAACATTACTTGGCTGGGGCGGGCGCTGCATGCCATTTGACCCAGAAGATTTTGCGCAAGACCGTTCGCGCCACAAGCATCCCTGGCCGATAAGTTTCAATGAGTATGCTCGGTGGATCGCTCCAGCCGCGGAATTTCTCAAAGCAGATTCGACATTTGAACACCCCTCAGTCTCAAATAATCCAGACATTCCAGGGGTCTGCCTCAAAAAAGTGGAGCTCCTGAATGCCCAAGACCAAGCGACCAATCTGCAAGAGCGCCTCAAAAACGGGCTTGAGCCCATTGATCTTTTACCAAGGACACGCGTTCTCTCCTTTCGTTGGGAAACTTCTAAAAAATACCAAGTGAGTGGACTCACATTATCCCATGAAGGGCAAATATGTGCCCTACACTGCAAAAAACTCGTTTTGGCCTGCGGCGGACTTGAAACCACACGTATGTTGCTGCTTGAAAAAGCTGCACATCCCAAGATCTTTGCTTCCACTGAAAATGCCCTTGGGCGCTACTACATGGGGCACCTCACCGGCGGTATGGCTGAAATCACTTTCACTGATCCACAACTCGCCAAGCAATTCGGCTATCAAAGTGCTCGCGGGCGCAGCCCGTATCGGCGTCGATTTTGCCTGTTAGATGGTGCACCAAGTAACGTGGCTTTCTGGCTTGAAAACCTGCCCCCTGAAGATCCTAGGCAAAGTTCTGGCGAGATCTCCCTTAAAAGACTGCTCAAAAAGCCCAAAGATTTCGAAGATACAGGCAATCATATTGCCAATGTTATCAAAGATCCCATTGGTGCATCAAACATCCTGCGTTCAGCGGCTCAACGGTTTATGCCGCCTTCGATGCGACGCCCTCAACGTCTCGCCTTTGTAGGTCGCGGGCCATACATTCTCGCTTATCACGCCGAACATTTCCCAGAATCCGGGAGTCAGGTTACACTTTCTGAAGAAAGAGACAAATTCGGGCAGCGCATGTTGCAGATAGACTTTCGATACGGACAGCGCACAATTGATGCGCTAATGGCTGGCCATAAGCTTTTGGCAAAGCGCCTCAAAGCAGCGAATGTTGCTGAGATCGCGTTGCCGGACGATGAGACTTTTGCGCAGGCCATCGAGGACAAGGCCCGCGATGGCTATTATCAGGCAGGCCTTACTCGTATGTCTGACACACCGGGATCCGGGGTCGTTGATCGCAACTGCCGCGTACATGGGATCGACAATCTCTATGTCGCCTCAGCCTCAGTTTTTCCGGTGTCAGGACAGGCCAATCCAACGCTTTCGGTTGTGGCAATGTCATTGCGGCTCGCAGACCACCTTAAACGGCACCAACGAAGTGAGGTAACGCAATGACCGCTACTGCGACACCCATGGAGGTCTTGGAAATTCGCGAACGCCGCCGGGATTTCATTCTTGTCGCCCTGTGGTTTTTTGTAACTTTCAAACAATTTCGCTTTGACGAACTCATACTCTACCCGCTGGCGCTCTACTTCGCGTGGGCGTTCATAAGAGATTTCCAGAAGATTTTCCCATTGATTGCCCGCAGCTTCGTCCTTTTCCTTTTTCCTGCTTGGTGGCTTTTGTCAGCAATATGGGGCGTTGAGACGACCTTGATTCTAAGGTCAGGCCTGCAACTGCTCCTGACAATCATGATCTGCTATTTCATTGCAACAAGGTTGACGGTCCGTGATTTGATTTTAGCTCTGGCTCTGACCGCGACCTACTACGGCATACTTAGTTTTCTCGCGCCTTACATAGGTACAGGTACTAGTGCCCGTGGTGTGTTTTCGAGTAAGAATGCCATGGGAACAGCGATGGTGATCCTATGGCTCTGCTCTTTGTGTATAGTTTTTGACCCGGATTCATCGAAGAAACGAAAGCTCTTCGGGATGTTCGCTCTGGTTTTGTCCGCTTGGCAAATTTATATGGCAAGCTCCGCCACCGCTATGCTCTTGGCATTTGGTATCGCAGTGATCGCCTTCTTGTTCGCAATCGTACCTCAGACTGGCATTCTAAAACGTCGTTGGTTCTACGCCCTGGGCTTTCTTGCGGTAGCGGCGCTCCTACTAAGCGCCTCGGCCTTTTTCACGACGCAAAGCATTGATCCCATCAATGCTGTGCTTGGCGCGTTCGGTAAAGACACCACATTAACCGGCCGCACGCTGCTCTGGGAATATGCAACACGCCAGATAGAGGACGACCCTCTTCTCGGCGTTGGGGCTGGCGGCTTTTGGACACCTTATGACAAACTGTCTCAGGCTAGCCGCATCTATGAAGAGTTCCACAAGGCCACCTATGCAACCTTTTCTTTTCACAATTCCTATTTTGAAATTGCTGTACACCAAGGACTGATCGGTCTCTTTTTCTGCATCCTGACGGTTCTCTGGACAATCGGAAGCATCCTGCTTGCAAGAAGCCAGACCAATCCGATCCCAACTGTATTTTTCCTCTGTGTCTGCTCGGTTTCACTAGCTCGTAGTATGACCGAGTCTGACTTCATCGCGCCGTTTGCACTGCTCACCATGCTATTCATAACCGGGGGGTTAATGTCAGCTATGTCTCGGGTGAAAACGCCTGAGACTAAATTTAAGAAAAATGCCCGTTTCAGTAGTGTTCGTATTCAGCCACAGCGCCCCCCTTTTCTTACCAACCCTGCCGCTTCTTGGAATGGAGCTTAGTTTCGGCCCCGGTTGGGAACCCTCATAGATAAGTTTTTGAAAGCGGCGAATGACGCAAAATTTCAGTAACAACAGATTGCAGCAAGGCAAACAAAGTGCACTCAAAAGCTACCAGCAGCGGATCGTTGGAAGTGAACGTTTCTTTGATCTGCTAAAGTATGAAGCTTGCACACTATTTCTTATGAATTTGCCCGGCGCGCTTGGGCTACTGCTACGACAAAATATCTACCGCGCCCTGATTGGCAAACTTGGCAAAGGCGCAGCGATTTCCCGTGGCGTTACTTTGAGGTGTCCACAACGTCTCACTCTGGAAGCGGGCGCACTTGTTGACGAAAACACGGTCTTTGACATCAAGAGCACAGAAGCATCCGTTTCAGTTGGTGAACAGACACAAATTATGGCGGGGGTCCGGTTTGAGACTGGATACGAAGGCCACATTTCTGTTGGGAGCAACAGCTTTGTTGGTGCCTATACTATATTGAATGGCCACGGCGGCTTAACCATTGGCGACAACGCCCTGATCGCAGGTCATTGCCACATCATAGCCGGAAATCATGGATTTGCAGACTTAAACACCCCTATGATCTCTCAGGGCGTAAACTGTCTTGGTATTCAAATCGAAGATGATGTTTGGCTAGGTTCAGGCGTACGTGTACTCGATGGCGTGCGGATTGGGCATGGCAGTATCATCTCCGCTGGGGCAGTGGTGACCCACGATGTAGAACCCTACAGCATTATGGGGGGAGTTCCGGCGAAACTCATTCGAAAGCGTACCCAAGAAAATGTCTGAAACGCCATCTGGAAAGGGTCGTCTTCGGGCGGTGATCTCATTCTTGATCAAGGCGGTCATTAGCATCGGCTTGCTGACCTATTTGCTGTACAAGCAAATAGACAACATGGATGAAATTTGGATGGCCATAGGCCACGCTGATCCGGTGATCCTTCTACTGGCATTTTCCCTCAATGTTTTTGGTTACCTGCTGTGCTCTTGGCGTTGGCGGATTCTCTTGGCTGCTCAGAAGTTTGACGTACCTTTAATGGAGCTGATCCGCGCCTACACAATCGGAATATTCTTCAACGCATTTTTGCCAGGCCTGATGAGTGGCGACTTTATGAGGGCTTACGACATTTCTGACCGCGTAGGATCCTATACGCGCTCTTTCCTAATTCTCTTTGTGGAACGGCTTACAGGTATGTTTGGGCTGCTCGTCTTAGCTGCGCTCGCACTGCCTTTCGTGGGGCGCGATATTCTTGCTCAAACCGGCGTTCATTGGGTGCTCTTGGCGGTTTTTGTACTTCTTTTGATTGCCAGTATTGGCCTTGCATTGATGCGTAAAGAACGGCGTCAAACGTCTACCTTTAGTCTGCCCGGTGCTCAAAAGCTCCAGAGTATTGCTGGCAAGATTGGTGAAACATCTCGAGCTTTTGGGTCCGAAATGGGAGCGATCTACAAATGTATGGGAATTTCATTTGTATTTCAGGCCAACGTAGTGCTGCACTATTATTTGATTGGAGTAGCACTTGGCATTGAGGTTCCTGTTTGGATCTATTTTGGGATCATTCCGATCTCGCTTTTTGTCATGATGATCCCTGCTTCAGTCAACGGTATTGGCATCCGCGAGCAGATTTTTGTTTACCTCTTTGGAGCTTTTGGAATTGGTGCTGCTCAGGCCATATCACTGGCTTGGATTGGGTTTGGAATGGTCTTACTTCAGGCTGTGGCAGGTGGTGTCATCTTCGCGATGCGGAAGAGACAACGCGGCACATCTGAGGACCCTTTGGTTTGGTCAAACGCGAGCAGCCAAGAATAAGCGGGACACCGAAGATCGTCTTCCCTTTAAGAGCAAGAAAGCTCAAGCACCTTCATCGGTTCCATTTTTTCGGGTGCTGAAGTGGGATAATATTCTGCTCCAAAGATCTCCGGATGCTGAATCGCGAGAGAAACTTCAGTGATGTGCAGAGAAAACTCGCCGCCCAAACGCGGGGGTGTACCACTCTTCAGCGCCATCGCCATCTCCGCAACACCAAGCGCAAAGTCCATCGGGTATCCCCGCTTAGCCGTGGAAATTTCGCGCGAGGCTTCCGGCTGTAGACGCTTGCCAAAATCCAAGCCCAAGAGCTTCTTTGCTCCGCGTTGCAGACGGGTTGTTGGTAAAGGAATGGATCGTACAGGTGAGGAGAAATCCCAAGTTTCGTCGACGCTCAAAACGCCGTCATCGCACATGATACGGAACTGGTGGTCATGTGGCGCGACAATACTGTTGGTTAGCCGCGCGACCAACCCCTCATCAAATTCCAGACAGGCCGCAGTGAAATCAGGCGTGGTGTAGTTGGTTGGTGTTTCCGGTCCTTTGTCTGCCACTAAGCAACTTGCAAAAGACACCATCCGCCGAACAGGACCGAACATGCCAACAAGCCAAGTCAGCGCATATCCGGCATGCTCCAATGTGCAGCCCGTCTCAAATTCATTCTCCGCCGGCCAATATGCGCCAGAAGCCGTTTTCCAATTTTCATAACCGATACGATGAACCATGCCATCGTCCATCTCAGCATAAACGAGACGCGGCACCCCCTGCTCGCGGTTGCGCACCGCCTGATAGAGAGTCTGTCCTGCTGGCCCCAAAAAACTCGAGGGTGCGGAAACAACGTACAACCCTTTCTCTTGTGCCAAATCTACCAAATGCTTGGCTTCAGGCAAATCCAATGCCAGCGGCTTTTCAGAGTAGACATGCCGCCCGGCAGAGAGACATTTTTGGGAGATCGCGTAATGCTGCGCTGGCGGAGTAAGATTGACAACAATCTGGACGTTCGGGTCGGTAAGGATCGCATCTAAACTGTCGTACTGCGGTACGCCATAGTGGCTGGCAAATTGCCTCTGCCGAGCCAGGGAAATATCGTGTACGCCCTTGAGATCTAACAGCCCGGTCCAATTGCTAAGGGTGGCCTGATACAGATCAGCAACATAGCCACAACCTACAAAGGCAATTCCGATTTTTTCAGCGAAGTCACTCTTCATCATAAAGTCTCAGAACCGACAGACCCATAACTGAGTGACCGTCGGCGCAATTAAAAAATGAACAAAAATTATAGTTATTTAATCAGCTTAACACCTCATTCCTTATCACTATTTTGCCTAACGGCACAATCGCAACGACAACGAATTACGTCTCGCCCCAATAAGCCGCCGCTATATTGCGCGAATGCATCAGTCATCTAAATGGTTAGCACTCTAACCTTGCTTTGTAAGGCTTGGAATTCCTGCAACGGGGCGGAATTATTTACATGTTCAGACAAAATTGGTTTGACTAAATGCTCCGGGAGTTTGGAGACTGTTTCTCACTGCAGGAGCCATGGCGGCAGAAAATGCGGTTCTTTAGACAAGACGCCACGAGATTTCGGCGTAAATAGCATTATTAAATTTGAGATGTCTTGATGCGAATATTAGTTTTAGCGCCGCAGCCATTTTTCTCTCTGCGCGGCACTCCGATTGCTTTGCTCATGTTGCTCGAAAGCCTTGCGGCAAAGGGACATGAGATCGACATGCTCACCTTTGCTGAGGGTGATCCTGTGGAAATAAAGGGGGTCAATATTTTTCGGGTAGCCGACCTGGCTCCATTGCGCGGCATTCGCCCTGGCTTTTCCGGAAAAAAAGCTTTCGCTGACCTGTTGATGACAGCTATGGCCATCGCAATATTATCGCGCAACCGCTATGATGTTATCCACGCAGTGGAGGAAATGGCCTACGTCGCGCGATGGCTCAAACCGATCTTTCGCGTGCCTTATGTATTTGATCTAGACTCCTCAATTCCCATGCAAATCGAGGAGAAATATAACCTCCCTGGGCCCATTAAACGTATGCTCGAAGCCACGGAACGTGGTGCACTTAGGCGCGCGACTGCTGCAATAACATGTTGCCCGGCGCTGGAACGCATTGCCCGCGCGAATGCGCCAGAGTTGCCTGTCAAAACTATCACAGATGTCAGCTTGCTCGACGGAGCCTTGATAAAGCAGGACGATGTCGACACATCTGATGCTAGGTTTGATGCTCCCGTGGCGATGTATGTGGGAAATCTTGAACACTACCAGGGGCTGGATCTGCTGATGGAAGGACTTGCCCGCGCCCTCCCCCAAAGGCGGATGCATCTGGTCGTGATTGGCGGGGCCAGCGAAGACATTACGCGATATAAAGCCAAAGCCGCTGATCTCGGTATCGGCGACGTCAGCCATTTTTTGGGGCCGCGTCCGATTTCTGCACTTCGAGCATATCTGAGGGCCGCTGACATCGTCGTGTCTCCACGCCTAATAGGTGTCAACACGCCGATGAAGGTCTATTCATACCTAGACAGCGGCCGCCCATTGCTCGCCACTGCCCTCTCAACCCACACCCAGGTGATTGGCGAAGATATCGCTCATTTGGTTGCACCGACGCCTGAAGCGATGGCCCAAGGATTGCTGCACTTGACTGCAAATCCGGAAGCCGCTAAGGCGCTCGCCGCACGTGCCAAAGAACGCGTGAAAGCAGAGTTTAGCCACGCGGCGTTTCAGGCACGATTGTCCGAATTCTATGAGACAATCGTGGCTTCTAGGGTGCTAACCTGAGAATGCATCAAGTTGGCTGAAGTGACCCGAGCCTAGTGAGCAAATCCCGCTTTAAAACTGGTTTTCCGGGAATCGCGTCTATATCTGTCTCGACCGTCCATCGAGATGTGCACCTCAGCGTTGGTCAATGTTGTGATACACACCGATCCGGTGAATTGCGATGCTTGATCTGAATTCATGATCTCGGTGGGCCGTGTCTAGTGATGAGTTCTTTCAATGCATTTGTGCAAAATTCTGCGTGCATCCTGTTCGAGAGCCATCATCTCAAGACCTTACGCTTGGCCTAATCCATGATCGCGACCATATTCAGGAAGCCGTTCCGTACTGGAGCAACGGTGAAGTCAGCGCACCAGACTTGGTTCAGACGGTCTATCACCATCTTCCTCAGCAGGTACGGGTAAACGGGATGCTGGGGATGTAGCTGGCGGGTTCGGAGGCCCTTGTAGATCGTTTCCAGCGTCATCTTCGCATCAGCCGCCTGCCGCGGTAAGGCCCGACAATCGTGCCTTCACAGCGCAGAAAGGCCACGATCTAGCCTCCGCCCCTCTCGGCAGATCTAGCTATCCCAAATCGCCTGGCTGCAATGGAAAAATGGATACTTGGTGAACATACGATCGATCTCTTTCCTCATCGCCAACGTGTCAGCATCAATCCCGACTGAGGTATGGTAGAGCGCCGACCGCGACAGCTGCACCAGTTTGCATTGCTGACTGATACTCAGCTCGGGGTGATCTCGCTGGATCATCGAGCGCTTCCAGGTGTTAGCCTGTTTTGTATATAACTGATGTTTCGCTGCGATCTCCTGCACGGTCCTGTTGCCACGCAGCGCCTCCAACGCCACCTTGGCCTTAAACTGACCTATAAAATTCCGGCGCTTCGCCGTGTTCGTATCCCTCCAAAGGTCTTGGATACACCTTAACCAACCGTCCAGCTTTCTGACATCAAGTCAAACATCCGCCTCACTGTTTCTCGGACAATTCAAGGCAACCCTGCGGCCACCTCAGCCAAAGCACCGTGCAGCGAACCAGCAGACGAACGTGGGCCGATTACATTAAAGCGCGCCTCTTCCCGGATTAGAAAACAACCGATGTGATGGATGCTGGTGCGCGTTGCGGTATCTGTAGCCAAGCCGAGTATGTCGACAGCACAGAGGCGTTCAAACAAGGCCTCCGGGCTGGCGCCTTCGATATCAAACCGGCACCAGCCATCGGTCTGCTCTGTCACAGCGCCAGCGTCTCTGACGATCTCTTTGACCTCTCCGGCCAGAAGAGGGTGCGTGTCGTGATCCGCTTCAATCATCCACTGACCGGGACCGGACCACCAGACGCGATGATCATCTTTGGTCACACAACCTCCTGGGCCGGGTAGGTCGATCCCAAGAGCGCTCTCAATAGCACCGGCGACAGTTTCTTCTTGCCCTTTGCAGGCAGCCAGCGAGGCAAGCGAGCAGTTTGAGTTTTCAGAGATGGTGAACGCACCGACGACATCAATGCGCGCGTTCTCTTCTCCAAGCGCGGTGGTGGGTTTCAAATCAAACACGCAAACGCCCTCCTTCGGGGTCAATGAAATGAGCGGATACCACCTCTACCGTGGCCTCCTTGCCCTCAAGAGGGTTCACCATGCGAAGGGTTTCTCCCATACGATTGGCACCATCTTTTAGTAACCCAAGACCAATGGAGCGTTCCAGCACCGGAGAATAGGCCGCTGATGTGACGTAGCCCTGGTCATGTTTGGCATCAACAGGACCATTTGCATTCATGAGGTGAGCGCCCGCGGTTACCACACCTTCTCCGACAGCTTTCAAGCCCACGAGGCGCAAATCATCATCCCCGTTCAGCCCCGAACGTTCTGACAAAGTGCTTCCGATACTGTCTTTTTTCTTGGACACCATTCGCCCCATACCGAGATTGGCAGCTGTGGTGGTGCCGTTGATTTCAGCTGCAACAGCGTGGCCTTTTTCAATTCGCATCACGCCAAGTGCTTCTGTGCCATATGGAGTTACGCCAAACTCTTCTCCCTCTGTCATTAGGCGGCGCATCAAAGCATCACCGTACCGGGTTGGTACGGCCAGCTCATAGGCCAGCTCGCCAGAGAAGGAAATTCGGAACAGACGGGCACGCAACCCACCACAGATTGTGATCTCACCGCAGCTCATGAACGGGAAAGCCTCGTTGCTGAGGTCGTGATCAGGATCAACAATCTTCTGCAACAGCTTGCGTGCATTAGGTCCCGCGATTGCGTATTGCGCCCAAGCTTCCGTTGTGGAGATCAGTTGGACATCCATCTCAGGGAACAAACATTGGCGGGCGAATTCCATGTTTCGGTAGACCAGCACAGCGTTTGCAGTTGTGGTCGTCACGACGAAATGGTCCTCGGCAAACCGGGCTGCAGTCCCATCATCATACGCGATGCCATCTTCGCGCAGCATCAAGCCATAGCGGACTTTGCCGATTGCTAATTTTGCAAAGCCGTTGGCGTAAATCTTGTTGAGAAATGCGGCGGCGTCCGCACCCTGAACGTCAATTTTGCCAAGAGTGGTTACGTCGCAAACGCCCACGCAATTGCGAGTTGTCAGAACTTCGCGGTCGACCGTTTCGCGCCAGTGACTTTCGCCTTTGCGAGGGAAGTACTGCGCACGCAACCAATTGCCGGTTTCCATAAAGACAGCGCCTTGCTCCTCCGCCCAATTATGACTGGGAGTCTTGCGGACAGGGTGGAACTCAGCGCCAACGGAACGACCAGCCAGAGTGCCCATTGATACCGGTACATATGGGGGGCGGAAGATGGTTGTACCTGTTTCCGGTATGGACTTTCCCGTTATCTCGGCCATCACAGCCAATCCGGTGACATTCGCGGTTTTGCCCTGATCCGTTGCCATGCCAAGCGTGGTATATCGTTTCAGGTGCTCGACTGAGCGGAAACCTTCCTGATGCGCCAGTTTCACATCTTTAACCGTCACATCGTTTTGGAAGTCGACCCAAGCGCGTTTGGCACCTTGGACATGCCAGAAAGGTGTGATGTTGCAAGGTTCCTCCGCAACTTGCGGCAACTCGATCTCCTTTGCGGTGATGCCAAGGGCTGCCAAAGCGTCCATTGCGCGTTGGGCCCCTCCCATCAAAGCCTGTGAGGTGGTCATGTCACCGCATGCAGCCCCTGCGACGGACTGGCCCACGGGCAGCGCCCCTCCTGGCACAAATGCATGAATTGCGTTGTTCCACACAGGTCGACCACGTTGATGACAAGTTAGTCCCAGATTGGGATTCCAACCGCCAGAAACCGCAACGGCGCCGCAAGGGATAATGCGCGTTTTTCCATTGGCTAATTTGACAGTCACCGATTTAACACCAAGTCTGCCTTTGGTGTCGATAATCTGAGCGCCCGCCAGAACCTCTGTGCCATTGACAAATGGCGCATTATGCCGCGTATCAATCACTGCAGGCACAGAAACGCCCTTTGTCAGTAGGTCTCTCGCTGTGCGGTGCCCGTCATCGTTGTTGGTAAAGACCACAACACTTTGGTCCGGCGTCGTGGCCCAACGATTGGCGTAAGCGCGGACTGCTCCTGCCAGCATGACGCCCGGGCGGTCATTGTTTTCAAATGCGATCGGGCGCTCAATAGCTCCAGCACAGACAAGAGCACGCTTGGAATAAATACGCCAAAATATCTGACGCGGCTTACCGGGTTGCGGGGCTGCCAAATGATCAGACACACGCTCGACTGCGCCATAGATGCCGTGATCATACGCTCCGACAACGGTGGTACGCGGCATGATACGTACATTATCGAGCGATACTAATTCTGCTTGGATTTTCGCCACCCAGTCGATCCCGGCCGCGCCATCCAGCTCTTGAGTTTCCGCCAAAAGGCGGCCGCCAAGTAAGAAGTCCTCTTCTGCAATGATCACACGGGCGCCAGCGTGCCCTGCTGTGAGTGCAGCCGCCAAACCCGCAGGCCCAGCACCGATAACCAGAAGGTCACAATGCAAAAAGCCTTTGTCGTAGACATCAGGATCATCTTCAAACGATATGCTGCCGAGACCCGCAGCGCGGCGGATCAACGGTTCATAGAGCTTTTCCCAAAAGGCTTTCGGCCACATGAACGTTTTATAATAGAAACCCGCGGCGAAGAACGGTGCGAACCGATCGTTAATGCCAAGAAAGTCATATTTGAGAGACCCCATGTGGTTTTGGCTTTTTGCGCTGAGCCCGTCAAAAAGCTCGATAGTTGTCGCCCTTGTATTGGGCTCCTGACGGCCGCCCTCGCGCAATATGACCAGCGCGTTTGGTTCCTCTGATCCAGCCGTAACGACACCTCTCGGGCGGTGATACTTAAACGACCGCCCCATGAGGCGCACGCCATTGGCCAACAAGGCAGAAGCAAGGGTATCACCTTGGCGGCCCTCATAATTCTGCCCATCAAAAGTGAAGTTTAACGGCGCGGTGTGGTCTATCAGACCGCCCTGTAGTCTGTTGACACTCATTGGGCAGCTCCTCCCGATCGTCTTGTTTCGCTGGCCATTTCCACGGAAACAATTTCATGTGTCAGTGTGTTGCGCGTCACGACCAACCATGACCGATCACCCTGTTCGTGAAACCAGAGTTCCCGATGCAGACCCGCCGGATTGTCTCGCAAATAGAGGTAGTCGTGGAACGCCTGAACCGCGTTCTCGGCCTGCCAATCGGGGCGGTTCATCAACGAGGCGTCGCCCAAATAGGTAAATTCAGAGACATCGCGTGGTCCCAAAAGAGGATGATTGATCAGCATGTTTTAGTCTCCAACGGCCCAAAAACGGCGTAGTGCACTGCAAGTCCCTCGCTGCAGGGAAGCCAATTCGGGATCGGACCCTGGTCAAGTTTGTTGATCATGGTGGTGTCCTTAGTGCAGATTTGGTTGGGCACCCTGCCCTTTTTCGTCAATCATGTGACCCGTTTGGAAACGATCCAGCCGATAGGCTTGAGCCGTTTCATGCGGTCGGTCAGTCGACAAGAGATGCGCCAAGCACCACCCGGCTGCCGGGGTTGCCTTGAAGCCGCCGTAACACCAACCTCCGTTAAAATAGAGCCCCTCGATGTGAGTTTTGTCGATGAAAGGCGACCCATCCATGGACATGTCCATGATGCCGCCCCAACTGCGCAACAGGCGCACGCGCCCCAGCGCAGGGATCAGGGAGACGCCACTTTCCACAACATCTTCAACAACAGGCAGATTGCCCCGTTGCGCATAAGAGTTGTACCCATCTATGTCGCCGCCAAATACAAGGCCACCTTTGTCAGACTGGCTGCAATAAAAGTGCCCCGCACCATAGGTAATCACCCCTGGAATCGTAGGTTTTAGCCCCTCTGAGACAAAAGCTTGCAGTACATGGCTCTCTATTGGGAGTCGCATGCCAGCAAGGGCCATCAGGCGGCTTGAGCTGCCAGCAACGGATGCTGCTACTTTTTTTGCACCAATGTATCCGCGTGAGGTTTCCACGCCGAGGACTTTGCCGTTTTCAATACGGAAGCCGGTGACTTCACAGTTCTGGATGATGTCGACGCCATGCCGATCTGCACCGCGTGCGTAGCCCCAAGCTACGGCATCATGGCGTACCGTTCCACCGCGCCGATGCAGTAAGCCTCCTCGGATCGGGAACCTAGCGTTCTCAAAATTCAGAAAGGGATACATGGCGCGCACGCCCTCTGCGTCCAAAAGCTCGGCATCTGAGCCATTCAGGATCATTGCATTGCCTCGACGCCGGAACGCATCTCGTTGTCCGTCCGTGTGATACAGATTCAAGATACCGCGCTGGCTGACCATTGCGTTGAAGTTCAGCTCTTGTTCAAGCCCTTCCCAGAGCTTCAGCGAAAACTCATAAAACGGCTCATTCCCGTCGAGCATGTAGTTGGAACGTACAATCGTCGTATTGCGTCCAACGTTGCCGCCGCCGATCCAGCCTTTTTCCAGAACCGCGATCCGCTTCTGACCAAATTGTTTCGCCAAGTAGTAAGCCGCTGCAAGCCCGTGACCACCACCGCCGATTATGACAAAATCATAGTCTGCTTGAGGAGTGGCATCGCGCCAAGTTGGGCGCCACCCCTTGTGGCCTGTCAGGGCTTCCTTGATCACTCGAAATCCGCTGTAACGCATCGCATCCTCATTCATTTGAAGCGAAAATGACGGTTGTGGTTTGGTTTTCACAGACGCGTTTTGGTCAGTCATTGCTCCATTTCCGTCACATCGCACAAAAGCGGGTTCGCCCACTTGCACAGAGCTGTGGTTTCCATTCACATGCCTCGCATGAAGCAATTGAAACGACAGCTGCCCCCTTTGACGTCACTGGTTGCCTTTGAGGCAGCCGCGCGGCTGGGATCTTTCACCACAGCCGCAGAAGAGTTGAATGTCTCGCGGGAAGCGGTAAGCCGCCAAATCCGCGCGTTAGAAGCGCATTTGGGTGTTAAGTTGTTTGAACGAGACGCCAATACGGCCGCCATGGGTCTGACAGGGCAACAGTTCTACGCAACCGTTTCGCCAAATCTATGGGCAATTGCCTCCGCTGCAAATGAGCTCACGGGAGGGGCAAATGAGAATGAGTTAGCCCCTGAGGCGGATCTACTAGAGGTACCTCTGGAACACGATGACAAGCCGACTCTGTTGGTCGTCGACGATTCCGCCGACAATATTCATCATCTTTACGGACTGCTCAGCGAGAGCTATCGCGTCATTGCGCAACGCTCTGGGCAGGGTGCTCTGTCCTATTTGTCCAAAGAGAGCGTAGATCTCGTCTTATTGGACATCCGAATGCCGGACATGGATGGCTACGAAGCATGCCGCCGCATCAAAGCGACGGCCAGTCTCGCGGAAATACCGATCATCTTTGTAACAAATTTGGATGATCCGGCAGATGAGACCAAAGGTTTGGAACTAGGCGCTTCTGATTTCATTTCACGCCCAGTGGTACCCGCGGTCTTGAGTGCGCGCATCCGTACTCAAATCGAACTGCGACAGTCCAGGAGCGCACTAGAAAGCCTGCTCACACGTCGCGCGGACAGATTGCAAAAGGCCGAAAACCTGCTGACAAAAATGGCCAAAGAGATCGAGGCTTATCGGTCAGAGTGAGATCGCGGACACCCATCTTTGGCCAGCCGAAGAGCCTTAACAAAGTCCAACTTTTCGAGTGCATCTATCAGTTCGACGAACTCTTTACTGAAGTGTTCGCTTTTGTGGAGCATCTTGGCATGACCTAAAGACGCCATATCATGACTTTGGATCAACTCAATTAGCGCCTCCCAACTGGCAGGATGTTGGGTTGAGGTCTCCTCTAACCCCAAATCCTCCAAGGTAAGTTCTTCGGACAAAACTTCGATTTCGCTCAATACAAATTTGAGATGCGCCTGATCAGTTTCAGTCTTCTGGGCCGCTTCGGCGAGCGGCACAGCACCCACGGTGCGTGCAGATCCCTTAATGACATGAAGTGTGGAGTTCATATCGTCGGGCGCAACGCCTCCGCCCGACAGTGCTTGCCACCAACCCTTAAGTTGCTCGCGAAAGCGTACCAAATTTTGTTCATAAAGCAGGCGATTTCCCCCTGCGAGGAAGAGGCCCTGCTGGCGATCTAAGTGCTTTGGCGCCTGCGTAGTTGGCACGTGTTCTTCCAGCACCGCTTGCAACTTGGCAGGGTCGACCGGCTTGGGCAAAAATTCGGCAAAGCCGGCAGAGCGACACTTTTGGTACTCTTCTGGGGTGGCGTTGGCCGACGTAGCGATGACCGGGGCCAGTTTACCGCCGTAGTCCTCTTGAAGCTTTTGCATGGTGCGGTGACCATCCATCATGGGCATATGTAGGTCCATCAAGATCATGTCAGGCATGGCTTTCGCCACGTGCTCTATTGCTTCAAGGCCGTTGGCGGCCGTTCGTACATCAGCACCAAACCCGCCAATCAACGCTTCAAAGACCGATTGATTAATCCGATTATCCTCCACCACAAGAATGTCGCGCCTTGCCAAAATATCTGGCGTTGATTTGGGCTCATTGGTTTGATTTTGAGAGCGTTTCACCGCCTCAAGAAATTCGCCGTGTGTGATTGGAAGGTCGATCGATATCGCCGGTGTAGCGTTTAACTCTTCACGCAAAAAAGTAACGTGGTCGCTATCCACAAGAGCTCGAACAGCCGCGCCCTCTTCAGCCAACTGGCCACCAACTCTTTGCGCCATAGCAGCTACCGAGGCCCGTTGGTGACCTTCCCCCAAAACCGGGATCGTCAGTTTTCTGTCCTGTCCGTAGAGCGCGGGCTTGCTGGGGACAACAAAATCAAATGAAAAACAGGCACCTTGGCCAGTCTCGCTTTCTACATTCAAGGTCCCACCCATTTGTTCCGCTGAGCGCAAAGCAATGGACAGTCCCAGTCCGGTCCCACCATATTTTCGGGTGGTAGAAGTATCTGCCTGTCCAAATGGTTTGAAAATTTCCTCGGTCTGCTCCGGTGAAATTCCAATGCCAGTGTCGCGGACACTAAGGGTGAGGTGACCCTTGTTCTGATCAAGCATCTCGCAACAGGCATTGATGCAGATCTCTCCTTGGTCAGTGAACTTCACAGCGTTAGAAGCAAAGTTCATCACCACTTGCCGCAATCTGAGCGGGTCAGCAAAGATCTCACGAGGAAGGTCCGGTGCGTAGTTCCAGATCAAGCGCACCGGCTTTTGTTGCAACAAAGCGCGAGTTTGCATCATCACGCTATCCAAAAACTCATCCACAGAGAACCATACGTTCTCCAATGCCATTTCCCCCGCTTCAATTTTGGAGAGATCCAGCACCGAATTGATATTTTGCGACAAATGGGCCGCTGCAGCGCGCATATCTTGAATGTAGCGGGGCGTTCGATCGTTGTATCCGTCCCTCAACAGCACCTCGGATAGCCCAATGATGGCATTCATTGGCGTGCGCAACTCGTGGCTCATATTGGCGAGAAAGACGGATTTCGCTTGCGACGCTTCCACGGCCTCATTTCGTGCCGCCACCAACTCTTGTGTGCGATCGTCCACGATGGATTTCAGATTGTCCCGGCTATCTTCCAGCTCACCGACTGTTCTCCCAAAGGCGCGTGCAAGTCGTGAGATTTCGTCTCTGCGGTGCGGATCAAGCATGTGGCGGTCGCGATCGGTGAGTTCGAATTTATGCCCATCACGCACACGTAATGCTGCCATCTGCAGGCGAGTAATTGGGCGAATAACGGTCACCTGCACCAAAAGGAAAATCGCGCTGGTCACGAGAAGTGTCTGAAGAATGCTAGAGCCAAGCACCACCAAACTTCGGGCGACCATTTCAGCTCCGATGGACTGATAGGAGTAAATGGCAAAAAGAGTCCCGATATCGGCCCCATCTCGCTTGCTGTGCAGGGCAAAGCGGTAGGTTTCATCGCCATCTGCGCCGAAGCCAAACCAACGTGCGACGCTTGGCGCTTTTACCTGTGCGGTGCGTGCGACCGACAAATCACCAATGCCCGCACTTTCCCGCAGGCTGTCGCTTAACAGCGGATCCTCAATCCATGCTTCGGTGATCACGGGATCTTTTAATAGCCCCCCCATAAAGGCCAGTGTGTCGGGGATATCGACTTCCCAATAGGCGCTTTCGATTTGCGGCAAAGTGGCGCGAATGATGCGGTCGGCGTTTTGACGGGCCGTGTCAACCCGCTGTGTTCCTTCAAGCCAAAGGGTCACAACGCCCAGAACGAACCCAGAGAGGATGCCAATGATGCCCGCCGCTATCGCGATCTTGGGTGTTACCCCCAATCGATGCAGACGTGTGCCTCTCATTCCTCAAAATGCTCCTGAACAATTTCACGGATGCGGCCAGAAGAATGCATGGCGCTCAGAGAGCCTTGCAAGCGGTTTGCCATGTCGTCCCCGTCTCCATCTCGTGGGAATGCAATATAGCGCTCTTGCTCAACCAAGGGTGTCGGAAGAAAGCGCAATTTCTCGGTCAATCCCATGTCGTCAATGATATGCGCAAGCGTGGCGTGACCACCGACAATGACATCTGACCGCCCCAGCATGAGCTTTAATATATTGGTGAAATCATCCTTTGACATCTCGCGGGCAATGTCGGGATGTCGGTCAAAACTGTCTTCATAGGTAAATCCTGACACGACGCCTACAATCAGCCCATCTAATTCGTTAAGTGACCGGATGTCCTCTATAGGGCTGTCAATCAGAGTTACGTAAACCGTTTTTGTGCGGCGCAAGGGGCCAACCATATTCCACTTCTCAAAACGTTCCTTCGTTGGTGCAAGCTGAAAAACAGCATCCAGATTTCCGGCGTTAAAATCCAGCAAGGCGCGGTTCCAAGGTAAGGGACGGTGCTCCAGTTCAACATTTATCTTCTCAGCCGCTTCATTGAGGATTTGCACGTCGATCCCGCGGTACTGGCCGTCGACCGTATAATTGAACGGCGCAAAACCCTCCATCGACCCGACGACCCAAACCTCTGCGTTGCCAGGCTTCGCCAAATTGGCGCAGCAACAAATTGCCACCACAAAAGGAATGGCTTTTTCCAAAAGGATTTTCATTTTGAAGGCTCCGTCGCAGTTACGTGGAACTGTAACCACCGGCTTTTGCCCAAGGCAATGTTTCCAGCCCTCAGAAAAATTACGGTCACAGCGTAACTTTTTTGTCTCTCACAAAGGCGCGGGCTTCGCTGGTAACCAACTTTCGGACAAAGCGTTGATGCTCGCCTCTGCCGACTTATGGCAGCGGGCATATGGCGTATGGTAATTCAACAGGAGGAAAACATGTCCAAGACCAAGAAAATTACAGGTGCTTTGCTGGCTCTTACCATGGGTGCAAGTGCTGTTTCCGCAGCGGATCAGACCTTTGTGACGATCGGAACCGGCGGTGTGACAGGTGTCTATTATCCTACCGGCGGTGCGATCTGCCGTCTGGTGAACAAAGGCCGCAAAGAGCACAACATCCGCTGCTCCGTAGAATCCACCGGTGGTTCAGTTTACAACGCACGCACCATCCGTCAGGGCGAACTGGACTTTGGTGTGATCCAGTCTGACGTTCAGGTGAAATCCATCAACGGCACCGACCAATTCTCCGAAGACGGTCCTTACAGCGGCCTGCGCTCCCTGTTCTCCGTACACCCTGAGCCAATGCACCTGATGGCACGCGCAGATGCTGGCATCACGACCACTGCAGACCTCAAAGGCAAGCGCGTAAATATCGCAAACCCTGGTTCCGGCACCCGCGTTCTGGCAGAAACACTGCTGAAATATGAAGGTCTCTCCGTTGACGATTTTTCTCTGGCAGCAGAGCTGAAGTCCTCTGAGCAAGCCGCAGCGCTGTGTGACGGCAAAATCGATGCGACCATCTGGGCCGCCGGCCTGCCCAACGGCTCTTCTCAGGAAGCGACCTCCACTTGCGATGTGAAAATCATTCCTTTGTCTGGTGAAGGCATCGACAAGCTGCTGGCGGACAACTCGGCCTATGCGCCTGCGACCATTCCCGGCGGCATGTACCCTGGCAACCCAGATGATCTGCCATCCTGGGGGCCCAAAGCCACCATCGTGACATCTGCTGAAGCATCTGACGAAGTTGTCTACGAAGTGGTAAAGGCCATCTTTGAAAACTTTGATGGCTTCCGCAAACTGCACCCAGCCTTCGCCAACCTGAAAGAAACTGAAATGGTTTCGGATGGCCTGACCGCAGAAATCCACCCAGGCGCGATGAAATACTACCAAGAACGCGGCTGGAAGTAATTTCCTCCCAACTGCCCCCACCTAATCGGTGGGGGCCCTTTTTATTCGCTCATAAAAAGAATTCCGCAAACAAGAGGGACAACCGTGACCAACGCTTCGACACAGTCAGATACATCTGCACAGACCAATCAGGTCGATCTGGAAGATATTGTTGCCGAGTCCGACACCGGAGCGCGCACGCCACACAATTGGTTTTCGGCCAAAATCTTGTGGGCGGTTCCTCTTATTTGGTCGATCTATCAACTTTGGATCGCATCCCCGCTTCCCTTCATCTTGGGCGTGGGCGTGTGGAACGACACGCAAACCCGTGCAATCCACCTTGGTTTCGCGGTCTTTTTGGCTTTTGTGGCCTTTCCAGCCTTCCGCTCTAGCCCGCGCCATCATGTACCCGCGCTGACTTGGCTGACCGCCATAGCAGGCGCAGTCAGCGCCTCCTATCTTGCGTGGAACTATGTAGGGGTTGCGGCCAGGACCGGCATTCCAAGCACGCTTGATCTCGCCATGGCCGGCATCGGCATTGTGTTGCTGATGGAAGCCGCCCGCCGCTCTCTTGGCTTCCCACTGATGGGTGTTGCGATTTTCTTCCTCGCATATGTCTTTTTCGGCTCCTGGGACGGGCTTCCGGAAATGGTTCAGTGGAAGGGCGCGTCGTTTAACAAGGCGATGAGCCACCTGATGCTGACAACCGAGGGCGTGTTCGGCGTGGCTCTGGGGGTCTCCTCTGGCTTTGTGTTTCTGTTTGTGCTGTTTGGCGCACTTCTCAATCAAGCCGGAGCTGGTAACTATTTCCTTCAGCTGGCTTTTGCTGCGCTTGGCCACCTGCGTGGCGGCCCCGCGAAAGCGGCCGTTATTGCCTCTGCTGCCACTGGTCTGATCTCCGGTTCCGCCATCGCCAATGTGGTGACCACCGGAACATTCACAATTCCGCTGATGCGCCGCGTCGGCTTTTCGCCCGCCAAAGCAGGTGCGGTAGAGGTCTCCTCTTCCATCAACGGTGTGCTTACGCCGCCAGTCATGGGCGCGGTGGCCTTTCTAATGACGGAATATGTGGGCATCTCGTATGTGGAGGTTGTGAAGACCGCGATTGTACCTGCGGCGATCTCCTACATGGCTCTGGTCTACATTGTGCACCTTGAAGCGCTGAAGATGGGCATGACCGGCACAAGCCGCATGCACCCCATCAAGTTCATGCTCGGTGCAATTTTCATTATCGCGATTTCTATCGTGATCGGTGGGGGAACTCTTTGGCTTGCCGGTCAGATCGTGACCTTGGTCGACAACCTGATTGGGCCAATGTCCACACCGGTTCTTGTGGCTGGCCTCTTGATCGCCTACGTGGCAGCTGTCCGCTATGCCGCAGCACGACCCGATCTGGAAACCGGCATCGACTCCATGCTGAATCTGCCCCCGGCTCGGACTATTTTGAAGACTGGTCTGCATTACCTGCTACCAATCCTGCTGCTGATGTATCTGCTGATGATCGAACGCAAGTCGCCGGGCCTGTCAGCTTTCTGGTCGTCAATATTCATGCTCCTGATTTTGCTAACCCAGGATCCGCTCAAGGCCTTCTTCCGAAATCAAAACACCATCGCCGCCTCTTTCTCACATGGGTTTGCACAAACCATCGAAGGCATGATTATCGGTGCGCGCAACATGGTCGGCCTTGCCGCGGCGATGGGGCTTGCGGGCATCATCGTGGGGGCGGTGACGCTGACCGGTATCGGACAAGTCATGGCTGAATTTGTGGAATTCTTGTCAGGCGGCAACCTGTTGGCAATGCTGTTCTTCGTCGCTCTGATTTCGATCATTCTGGGCATGGGGCTGCCAACAACAGCAAACTACATTGTGGTTAGCTCGTTGATGGCCGGCGTGGTTGTTGAGCTGGGTGCTCAAAATGGCCTTATTGTGCCACTGGTTGCGGTACACATGTTCTGCTTCTACTTCGGCATCATGGCAGATGTGACCCCCCCGGTTGGCCTTGCGTCTTTCGCAGCTGCGGCCATTTCAAAAGGCGACCCTCTGCGCACCGGTTTCCAAGCGTTTTTCTACTCCATCCGGACCGCGCTTTTACCATTTCTATTCATCTTCAATACCGACTTGTTGTTGATCGACGTTGGCCCGGTCCAAGCGATAGTTGTCTTCATCACCGCGCTGATCGCCATGCTGCTCTTTGCGGCTGGCACCATGGGCTACTTCCAGACACGCTCAAAACTGTGGGAAAGCGCGGTTCTGATCTTCTGTGCCTTCATCTTGTTCCGTCCGGATTTCTTCCTGAACCAGATCGCAGATGAATTCGAAGTCCGCTCCCCCGCTGAACTCTACACACTGGCAGAAGCCGCGCCCGACAACGGCACCCTTCGCGTCCGTCTGACCGGAGAAAACTTAGAAGGCGATCTGGTAGATGCGCGCTATCTGCTCCCGCTTGGCACCGCTGGTGAAAATGGTGAAACACGACTGTTGGACGGCGCGGGCATCGAGTTCCGTGACGAAGATGGCGCACTTTTGGTGGACAATCTGAACTTCGGCGGCCCGGCAGAGCAGCTCAAGATCGACTTTGATTGGGAAGTGGTTGAGATCGAAGTGGAGGCTGCTCGTCCACCTCAAGAGATCTTCTATCTCCCCGCTCTGTTGCTGCTTGGCCTTGTGTTTGGCGTACAGCGCCGCCGCAAAGCGAAAACAGATTCTCAAGAGGTGCCCGCATGACCCGCACAGTACTCGCCGCGATTGACCTGACCCAACCTGAAGATCAGAAAGCCGTACTTACAAAAGCACGCCAGATTGCCGATTTGGAAGGCGTACGATTGTCGGTTGTCACAGTGCTACCTGATTTTCGCATGAGCGTCGTTGGTACCTTTTTCTCTGACGAGCATACCCACGAAATGGCAGAAGGCAGCCGGGTCGCCCTCCATAAGTTCATCGAGGAAACCGTTGGCCGTGACGTTGAGACAAAGCATGTGATCCGCATGGGTAAGACCTCTGAGGAAATCCTGATCACGGCAGAGGAGCTTGATGCACAGGTGATCGTGATGGGCGCCCATAAGCCCAATCTCAGGGACTATCTCATTGGCCCAAATGCCGCCCAGATTGCCCGCCACGCCCCTTGTTCTGTCTACATCGTGCGCTGAAAATTCCTTTCACGCCAGACATAATCCAATAATTTCAGCCATATAGAACGCGACTTAGCGGCTGATTTCTGATCAAGAGACCATGGAACGTAGAGACACAACCAATATTGGATTCCTGGTTTTCCCGGGCTTTCCGATGGCGTGCCTGACCTCCGCCATCGAGCCGTTGCGGGCGGCAAATGAAATCTCTGATCGTGAGGCTTTCTCGTGGCGTGTACTGTCTGAAAATGGCGAGGCTGTCACTGCCAGCGCAAATGTCGTTTTTCAACCAGATTGCTCACTGCGCGATGTTGAAAACCTCGACTACCTGTTTCTCTTGTCTGACCCTGAGAGCGCATTTGCAGTGCCTGCATCCGGAAATGGACATCTGCGGTATTTGGCGCGCCACGGTGTGCAAATCGGCGCGGTAAGTGGCGGTGTTTTCCCGCTTGCAGCTTCGGGCCTACTTCTGGGACACACCTGCTCGGTGCACTGGTGCTATCGGGCTGCCTTTGAAAAGGCTTTTCCAGAGATAGCAGTCAGCGACGATGTGCTGGTCCTTGATCGCCGCCGTTTGACGGCCTCTGGCGCTGCCGCCATGTTTGACCTGATGTTGGGCATGATCGAAGACACGTTGGACAGCGTTGTGATGACCGAAGTCGCCTGTTGGTTCCAGCATCCAATGGTACGCACAGAAGGCGTTGGCCAAAGCGTCCCTGCGTTTAAAACAGCGGGTGTGACAAGGGATCTGCCGCCCCCTCTGGCCAAAGCGATTGCGGTGTTCTCCGACAATCTAGAAGAGCCCGTGAGTATTGGAGATGTCGCCGAGCAGGCAGAGGTCTCCCCGCGTAAACTTGAGCGTCAATTCAAGAAGTACCTTGGTCAAAGCCCTCTGAACTACTATCGCATGTTGCGCATGAACGCTGCCCGGCAACAGGTCTTATACTCACGTAACAGCCTGTCTGACGTAGCACTTTCCGTAGGTTACAACAGCTCTTCAACGCTCTCAAAACACTACAGACGAGCCTTTGGCCTGTCCCCAAGCGAAGAGCGCAACCAAAAAAGCAACCGCTTCAAAATTGAACGCGGGCAACCAATTCCGGTTGCCTGAGCTACAGACTGGTTGCAACCTTTTGGACAGTCGATCGAAATTCTGCTCGCATCAATCAACTACGACAATCCGCGATCTGCCCACCGCATCAAAGCACTGCAGTGGGCAACCAGATGCCTAGCGGATGTTGAACCGAAGCGACAGGCAGGACATGCCGCCATCAAGTTTCGCACATTCGGAGTTGTTGATCTCAACCACCTTATACCCATGGGCGCGCAGGGTCTCTGCGGTGCGTGGGAAGCCGGCCGGGCAGAGCACCGTATCATTGAAACGGATCGTATTGGCCGCCACCTCTTCGCCTTCTGCCACATGCAAAACGCGATAGCCTTCAAAACACCCAGATGCATCCAAACGTTTGGTTGACAGGATTGTTTCCCCATCCAGCAAAGAACAATCGGTCTTGAAGTGCAAAACACCGGGCGGGGTGAACACTTCACGTACCGTGTGCCCCCAATCAGAAACAAGACTGCGCAGCTCCTCTACGCCTTCTGCATCGGTGCGATCTGACCGGCCCACAAGGATTTCCCGCTCGGTCACCAGAATGTCGCCGCCTTCGATATGGCCTTTGGTGATCTGGCGCACATCTTCAAAATTTGCGCGAATGGTGGCTTCCATCTGAGCCACTTCGCCCAAACGTGTTGCGGCACCGGGACGCATCAGAACCGCCCCTTTAGTCAGGCATAGCGCGGTGTCTTCCACAAACACAGCATCAGGGAAGGCATCTACGCCGTCAAGCTCGATCACCTTTGCGCCCGTGGCCTTCAAAGTGGCAACATAATGCGCATGATCTTTCAGCATCTGCTCCAGATCAGGAGAGCCGATATCCTCGGCGCGGAGCCCGTCAATAATGCTCGCCGTCGGGCGGCGCGTGATCGCATGGGAAAACTCAAAAGTCGGGTTGCTCATAGGCGTGTCATTCCAGATAGGTCTTTCATCTAAGTTCGCGAATTCATTGACGAACGGCGGGATGCTATGGAGTCCGGGACAGGATTGCCAGCCTTGCTTCCCCAAAAACCTAACAAGGCAATCAATTTGGGCATCTGCACAGGAAAACACCGTGCGCGGCACCTCATTGCGGCCAAAATACGCGCATTTGATTGCAATATCTCAAAATTACTGCGCATTTACGAAAGAAAATTAAAACTATAGGGGCCGAAATGAACGTCACCTTTGCCCAGACCTTCCTTGAAGTTGTCAAAGTTGGCAACCTCAATCGCGCTGCGGGGCGGCTGAATGTCACCGAATCCACTGTGACCACACGGATCAACGCACTTGAAAACCTCCTGGGGCAAAAGCTCCTGATCCGCAGCCGCAGCGGCGCAGAGCTGACTTCTGCCGGATTCAAGTTCCTGCGCTATGCGGAAATCATGTCTCAGGCCTGGGGTCAGGCCCGGCAGGAATTGTCGCTGAGTAAAGAATTCAAGAGCGTCTGCAACGTGGGGTGCCATTTTGATCTCTGGGACGGCGCGGGCCGGATCTGGGCAGATCAGCTGCGCGAGAACCACCCCGAGGTGGCGCTCTCGTTCTGGGCCGGAGATGTGGAAGACATCGAGCGCTGGCTGTCCACTGGGCTTGTGGATGTGGCGCTGATGTTTGATGCGGCCGTCTCCGGCGGTTGGCATGTCGAACGCCTGTTTGCAGATCGTTTGATCCAAGTGTCCAACCAGCCGCGCGACTTCATGGAATGGGATCCCGGCTATGTCTATGTGGATCTAGGGGCCGAGTTCCGGCGCCTGCATGCAGAGGCGTTCTCTGTGGCGCGCACTCCGGTGATCACGATCAGCTCCAGCAGCTGGGCCATTGACTACCTGCTGAAATGGGGCGGCTCCGGCTATCTGCCCGCGCGTATGGTGCAGGATCATTTGGCGACAGAGCGTCTGTTCAAGGTTGGGGACACGCCCGAATTTACCCGCACCGCCTATCTGGTCTCCCGCCCAGATGTGGGGGAGGACTGGCCTTGGTTCCAGTCCTCCATAGACACGCTCAAGGCGCAGCTTGCCCCTGCTGACGCGCCAGAGCGCTGACAAAGGTGCGGTCAACGCAAATCGCGATGGCCGCAATGGCACAGCCCGCCATGATGCCCAACCCGGCATCCGCCTTGCCAAGCGCAACATAGACTTCCTGCCCCAGTCCCCGCGACCCCACAAGGGCCGCGACGGCCAGCATCGCCAGCGCATACATCACCGCCTGATTGATCCCCAGCATGATCTGGCGCTGCGCGGTGGGCAGCTTCACCAGAAACAACAGCTGAAGCGGCGTGCATCCCGTGCTGATCCCGGCCTCGATCATCGTGTTCGGCACGTCGCGCAGCCCGCGTTCGGTGTAGCGGATCATTGGCGCAATCGCATAGGAAATGATCGCCAGAAAGGCGCTGAAATCCCCCACCTGAAAGAACATCACAACAGGGATCAGCAGGACAAATGGCGGGATGGTCTGCAACAGATCCAAAATCGGTCGGATCACCGCGGAGACCGCGTCTGACTGCGCCGCCAGCACGCCAATCCCTCCGCCCACCACAATGCAGAAGGCAATCGCGGACAGGCAGATATAGACCGAGAACATTGCCGGTGCCCACAGGCCCGCCAGGAGGATCACCCCAAGCGTGCCCGCCCACAACAACGCCACACGCCATCCCCCGGCCCAAAAACCGGTGGCAGAAGCAATGGCAATTGTCGCGGGCCACGGCAACCCGGTGGTGCCCGTAAACAGAAAGGCTCCCACCAGCACTGCGACACTGCCTGCCAACAGACTTTGGCGCCACGCAAGCAGCGCGCCAATCAGCGCCACCAGCCCCCAGTAGCCAAGCTGCAATGCCGGTGTGAAGGCAAAGCCCCAGGTGAAAGGCGACACGGCTTTTTCCAGCCCGATCCGCACTGGCAGAAGGAAATAGTAGATCGCGCTGGTTTTAAGCCAATCCGTAAAGCTGCCAACCGAAACACTCAGGCTCGCCACAAAGCTGTTGATCTGATCTGCTGGCGTGAAACCGCGCTCAGCAGGTCCGATCTGCGCCAGACCTGTCAGCGACAGCTCCCAGACCACCGCCATGATCCCCAGCGTGATCAGCGCAAAACGGCTGAGGGAGGTGGCCGGTGCCGTATGGCTGCGCGCCTGTAAGGCAAAACCACGGGTGATGCGATCCAGCAAAATGGCAATCAGGGTGATGATCACGCCTGCCATCAGGCTCTCCCCAAATTGAGCACGGCGCATGTTGCGCAGCACTTCCCAGCCGATGTCCTCAAACCCGCCAATGATAGCCGCAAACACCACCATGCTCAGCACCGCCATAATGGTCTGGTTCAGCCCGATCAAAAGTTGCGGCAGCGCCGTGGGCACCTCGATCAGCCAAAACCGTTTGCTGGGCGAACACCCCGTCATGGCCGCGACCTCATGCAGATCTTCAGGCACAAGATCCAGCCCCAGTTTTGTGTTCCGCGCCATCGGGGGAATGGCGTAGATCGCACTGGCGATCAAACCGACCACAGGGCCGAAGCCAAACAACACAATCAGCGGCACCAGATAAGCAAAGGCGGGCGCAGTCTGCATGAAATCAAGCATCGGCGTGAAGACCATGGACAGGCGGCGGCTCTTGTTCATCATGATGCCGATCCCAAGTCCTGCCAGCATCGACAGCGGAAACGCCACGCTCACCAACGCAACAGAGTTCAGACTTTCCACCCAGTAACCAGAGATGTGGATGTAGACAGAGGAGACCGCACAAAACAGCGCCAGCTTCACCCCGCCTGCGCGCAGGGCCACAGCCACAAATGCAACGGTCAGAACCTGCCAGGGCACCGCCTGCAACCCGTCCCGAATGGCGCGCATGGGCCACTCCAGACAAGCCGACAGCGCGCGAAACAGCGGCGAGGCCACATCCAGAAGCGCCCCGATCACCACATTGATCATCTCGCTGAACGCCACGGTCCATTGCGCAGGAAAGGTCAATATCCAAGGCAGCTGGCTGCGCAACAGCAAGGCGCAGACGGTCAATACAACCGCCCCCAGAAACCCGGCAAGGGCGCGACGGGATTGCACAGGATCAGCCATGATGTGCCCCCTGCCCGGTCAACACATGCAAATCATCACGCGCAATCACCCCCACGGCCACACCCGTATCATCCACCACGCGCAGCGCCGCATGGCCAAAGAGGAAATGGTCAATCGCCACTTCCAGCGGATCAGATGGGGCCACAGTTGGCGCTTCTGCCTCGGCCACACCTGCTTTCATCAGATCTGACACATGCAGGATACGGCTGGTGGGCACATCGGACACAAAATCGCGCACATAGTCATCTGCTGGTGACAGGATAATTTCGCGTGGGGTGCCAACCTGCACAAGCTGCCCATCCCGCATAATGGCAATGCGGTCCCCCAACCGCGCCGCCTCCAGAAAATCATGGGTAACAAACACAATGGTCTTGCCCAATGTGGTCTGCAACCGCAGGAACTCATCCTGCATCTGACGGCGGATCAGCGGATCAAGCGCTGAAAAAGGCTCATCAAGAAACCACAGGTCCGGGTCGGAAATCAGCGACCGCGCGATCCCCACCCGCTGCTGCTGACCGCCGGAAAGTTCATGCGGAAAGTTGCCTTTGCGCTCCCCCAGCCCCACCAGATCCAGCAATTCATCCGCGCGCGCATGTCGCGCCGCTTTGGGCACATTCTGCACCCGCAATGGAAAGGCCACATTGTCGCGCGCATTCAAATGCCCCAACAGTCCAAAGCTCTGGAACACCATGCCAAAACTGTTGCGACGCAGATCTGTCAAGGCGCGGTCTTTCAGCGTCAGAATGTTCTGACCCTCAAAAGAAACCTCTCCCGCAGACAGCTCCACAAGACGTGACATACAGCGCAGCAACGTGGATTTGCCCGACCCTGACAACCCCATGATCATGAGGATCTCTCCGCGTTTCACATCCAGAGAGACATCACAGATTGCCGGCAAGCTGCCATTCTCCCGCACCTGCGCGATAACCTTTTCTTTTGAAAGGCTTCTGGTGGCTTGATCAAACCCATCAGGGGCGTCACCGAACACTTTCCAAAGGTTGCGGCATTCTAAAATCACGTCTTTTTGCGGGACTGAGGCGTCTTTCACGTCTGGCTTTCCTGTCAACAAAAGGGAACGGAACGGGCGCGCGCATGGCGGGCCCGTTCCCATATTTGATCCGCTGCGGTTTACTGCGCGGCGTCGATCCAGGAGGTCCAGCTGGCCTCATTTTCCGCCAACCAATGCGCGACGGCCTCATCCACAGATTTGCCCTGCTGGTCGACCATGTTGATCAGTTCGATCTGCTGCTCGTTGGAAATCTCGAGCGCACTCAGGAGCGCATGCGCACCGGGCCATTTGTCAGCCATGCCGGCCCAGGCCACCTTGCGCACATCGCCGCGTTGGAAATCGCAATCAAAGGTGGCGTTCGGGTTCACGCCAACAGAAGGATCATCTTCACAGCCAGCCTCAAAGGGCGGCAGCGTGACAGGGCGCAGATCATATTCGGAGAAAGACCAATGCGGGCTGAAGAACATCACCAACAAAGGCGTCTTACGGGTGAAAGCGGTTTTGATCTCAGCCACCAGAGCCCCTTCGCTGCCAGCCGGGATCGACGTAAACGGCAGCTCCAAACCGGTCAGCCGGTCACGGTTGGATGTGCCCCAATCCGCCGGGTAATCCACCAGACGTCCCTGCGGGATTGTCTCTGGCGTTGCAAAGACATGCGGGCAGTTTTTCAGTGCTTCCCAATCCGGCAATCCGGGGCAGAGCTCTTCAACATGGGCGGGGTAGAACCAGGTTTCCAGCGGTACAATGCCAAGGCTGCCGATGTCGGTCACATTGCCGGAGTCGATCGCGATGTCATAAGCGTCTGCGATGTTGGTGGTCCAGATTTCCAGAGCCGCCGTCACCGTGTTGTCCTGCAGCGCGGTCATCTGCGGGAAATACCCGGCGGTGACATATTCGACATTGTAACCCATCTTGCCCAGCAGAGCGCCAGCGATGTTGGTGGTCAGAACCTGCCCTGTCCATTCGTTGATGGTCAGCTTGATCGGATCGCTGGATTCCGCCTCTGCCAAGGCAGCGGTGCCAAGCGCAAGGCCAAGCGCCGCTGTTGAAAGTGCCTTAAAGATCCCTGTGGTCATTCATTTCTCCGTTGTTGAGGTCAGCTTCTTGGTTTTTGTCAGGCCGACTTATTTTGAAAGAACTCTGTATGTTGCGGCGCCAGCGGGGGCCGCCCGCGCACATGATCCGCGATTTTCTCAGCCATCATGATGGTGGGGATATTGATGTTGGCAGAAACGATGGTCGGCATGATCGACGCATCCACCACCCGCAGCCCTTCCATCCCATGCACACGCCCCTGCCCGTCCACGACAGACATGTCATCCTGGCCCATTTTGCAGGTGCAGCTGGGGTGATGTGAGGTCTCCCCCTTGGCGCGCCCAAAAGCGTCAAGCGCCGCATCGCTGGTCGCATCCGCCCCCGGCGCAATCTCAGCCCCGCGAAATTCGTCAAACGCCTTCTGCGCTGCAAACTCACGCGTCATGGCCACCGCATCCCGGATTTCCTGACGGTCATCCGCGTTGGACAAATGGTTGAAGCGGATTTTCGGAGCCGCCATCGGATCATTGGAGGCCAGCCGCACCCAGCCGGTGCTACGCGGGCGCATCTGGCTGATATGGAACTGGAATCCGTGGCCTTCGATCTTCTCCAACCCGTCATAGCTGACGGCGATCGGCGCAAAATGGTGTTGCATATTCGGGAAATCGACCCCGTCATGGGTGCGGAAAAATGTTCCCGTTTCCCAAATATTTGACGCCCCGACCCCTTTGCGCAGAAACAGCCATTCCGCCCCTGTGCGCAGTTTGCCCAAAGGCGTTGTCGCCGAGTAAAACGACACGGGTTTGAGACAGTGATACTGTACCAGATAGTCCAAGTGATCCTGTAGGTTTTCCCCCACGCCCGGCAGATTCTGGATCGTGTCGATCCCGTGTTCCGCCAGCTCCTCGCGCGGGCCGATCCCGGACAGTTTCAACAGCTGCGGGGAGTTGATGGCCCCTGCTGACAGGATCACCTCTTGCTCCGCAAACGCCTGCTTTGTCTCACCTTTTTCCACATATTCCACGCCGATGGCGCGCAGCCCGTCAAACAGAATACGCGTGACACGCACCTTCACGGCCAGCGTGATCCGGCCAGATTGCCGCGCCGGATGCAGATAGCAATGCGCCACCGAACTGCGCCGCCCGTTGTGGGTCGAGCGTTCCATGCGGAACACGCCTTCCTGACGGTAGCCGTTCACATCATCCGTATAGGCATGTCCCGCCTGCTGGCCGGCCTCCAGAAAGGCCTCAAACAGCGGATTTTTGCAGTCCGGGATTGTAACCTTTATCGGGCCATCCTTGCCGCGAAAATTCCCGTCATGGGCGCTGCTTTCCAGCTTGCGGAAGTACGGCAGGCAATGGGCATAAGACCAATCTTCCAGCCCCGCTCGTGCCGCCCAGCCTTCATAGTCCAGCGGGTTGCCCCGCAAATGCACCATGCCATTGATCGAAGACGAGCCGCCCACAACCCGCCCCCGCGGGTAGTAGACGCGGCGATTGTCCAGATGCGGCTCCGGTTCGGAATAATAGGCCCAGTTAAACCGCTCGCTTTCCAGAGGAATGGCCAGCGCGGCGGGCATCCGCAGCTCATAAAGGCTGCGGTCCATCGGCCCGGCTTCCAGCACCAGAATATTGGTATCAGCATCCTCGCTCAGGCGGCTGGCAATCACGCCCCCCGCCGAACCGGAGCCTATGACAATGTGAGAGTACCCTTTTGCCATATCAGGGCGCCATCAACGCATATTTGGATTCGAGATATTCCTCGATGCCCTCGCGCCCGCCTTCCCGGCCAATACCGGATTCCTTGACGCCGCCAAAAGGCGCGATCTCATTGCCCAGAGCGCAGGTGTTCACACCAACCATGCCAAATTCCAGAGCATCTTTCACGCGGCACATGCGGGCGGCGTCTTGGGTGTAGAAATAAGAGGCCAGCCCGTATTCCGTGCTGTTGGCAATCGCGATTGCCTCTTCTTCGGTCTCAAAAGGGATCAGCGCCGCCACGGGGCCGAAGACCTCAGTCCCGGTGATCTGCATCTCGGTGGTGATACCGGTCATGACCGTGGGCAGATAATGCTTGGACATGTCCTCAGCAGTCGTGCCACCGCACAGCACTTTCGCCCCGTCAGCCACGGCGCTGTCCACCAGATTTTGCACTTTGCTCAATGACGCTTCATTGATCAGCGGGCCCAGCTCACATTGGTTCAGCCCATGACCGACTTTCAACGCCTCAGCGCGCTTGGCAAAGGCCTCTGCAAACTTGGCATAGATGCCGCGTTGCACCAGCACCCGGTTTGTGGCGGTGCAGACCTGCCCGGCATTGCGGTATTTGCACACCATCAGCCCGTCGATGGCTTTGTCCAGATCTGCATCATCAAACACGATAAACGGCGCGTTGCCTCCGAGCTCCATAGAGGCTTTCTTCACAGTGCCCGCGCATTGCGCGAGCAGCAGCTTGCCCACGGCGGTGGACCCGGTGAAAGACACTTTGCGCACCACATCACTGCCAGTGAACACGCCACCAATCGCCGGGGCATCCTTGCCGATCACCACATTGATCACCCCTGCCGGAATTCCGGCACGCGCCGCCAATTCGGTGAGCGCCAGTGCCGAAAGAGGCGTTTCATCGGAAGGCTTGACAACAATGGTACAACCCGCTGCCAATGCTGGGGCAACCTTGCGCGCCAGCATGGCGGATGGGAAATTCCACGGCGTGATCGCCGCCACCACGCCCACAGGCTCACGGGTCACAATGGCCTGCGCCTCTGGCACCAGCGAGGGCAGGATTGCGCCTTCTATGCGCTTGGCCTCTTCCGCGTACCATTTGATGTAGGAATTGCCATAGGCCACCTCTGCCAGAGATTCCGCCAGTGGCTTGCCATTTTCCAGCGTCAGGATCTCGGCCAGCGCCTCTTTGTGGCGCTCAACCAGCGCACACCACGCCTCAAGCAGCGCGGCCCGCTGGCGTGGTGGCGTCATCTTCCAGCCGGCCAGCGCTTTCTCTGCCGCCTGAACCGCAGCCTCGGCCTGCTCTGCGCCGTGATCTGACACATGGCACAGCACCTCGCGGGTCGCAGGGTCCAGCACAGGGAAGGTCGCGCCCCCGCTGGTTTCAACCCAGTCTCCGTCTATGAATGATCCGGTTTTCAGAAGGTCCAGCGCAATGGCTTTGTCCAGAGCAGCGCCCACAGTGGCGTCATTGAACGTGGTGGCGATAGTCACAAAGGTTCCCTTTTCCTACGAGCCGCCGACCGCAACCCATGCGTTTATCGGAAAAGGGTATGATCCGATGCATGTTTCGGTACAGCGAGTTTTATGAAACGTCAGGTTCGATTTTTTCGAATTAACGCACCAATTTGGATACCGCGCACCGGGCGCGGTACCCTCTGACCTCAGTCCAGAGACTGAATGAAGCGCACCAGATGACGGGCCACATTAGCCCCGTCTTCCAGCATGATCGAATGTTTGAGCTCCGGCAGGATCACCAGCTCTGAGTTCTCAAGCTCCGCATCAATCAAGGTGTTCAAGCGCGGATTGCAGCCCCCATCCTTTTCGCCGGTCAGCACCAGACAGGGATGTTTGACCTCATGCAGCCAAGGCAGCATTTCTGTGCCCGCATAAATACGAAACACATTCATGAAGATCTCGCCTGACATGCCGGTAACCTGATCCATGCGCCGTTGCACGATTTCCGGATGGCTCTCCAGAAACCCATCGGTATACCAGCGGTCTTTCAGGGTGGGCAGGACATTAGCGATGCCCTTTTCCTCCATGGCATGCACCACGGCCCAGACGTTTTTGCTGTCTTGTTCCGTGCGTCCTGCCGCAGTTGACAGAAGCCCGATGGACAACACCCGGTCAGGATATTTGCGCGCATAGGCCGGGCCGATCATGCCGCCCAGCGAATGCCCCGCAAAATGGGCTTTCTCGATGCCGAGCTTAGCGCGCAGCGCTTCCAGATCCGCCACCAGCTCATCCAGACCAAACTCCGCCTCCGGCAAGGGCGAAGTGCCATGGCCACGCAGGTCATAGCTGATCACGGTGAAATGCTCGGTCAGCACCGGCATGGCATAGCGCCAGGTGTCACGCGCCGCACCGATCCCGTGGATCAGGAACAGCGGCGGGCCTTCGCCCTCAACCGTATAGGCGCAGTCAATCACATCCGTCATGGCGCACCTCAATCCGGGTAAAGGTCACAGCACAGCTCGCCAGCGGACCCCCAGTCTTCTTTTTCAACTTCGGTGATCACCACCGCCAGCCCCTTTGGCGTGCCGCCACATGTGCGTACAAAGGCCTCCGTGACCTCTTTGACCATTTCGCGTTTCTGTTCACGGCTGCGGCCTTTGAACATCTCAACCCGGATGATTGGCATGTGTTTCCTTTCTAGTTTTATGAGTGTGGGAGGACACGGTGAAACCGGCCGTCCATATAGGTCAGGGGCGCAGCACCGCCCTCAAAGATATCTGTGACATGGCCGATCAGGATCAGATGGCTGCCCTGTTCAAAAGACGCCCCAAGCGCACAGTGAAACGCCGTTGAACCGGACAACACTGGACAGGCCGTTTCTGCTGCCAGCAAGTCGATCCCGTCAAAACGGTCGCTCAGATCTGCGTCCTGCGCGCCGGCAAACCGTCCGGCCATATCCGCGCAGGTTTCCGGCAGCACATTCACGCAGTAGCTTCCGTTTTCCACCACAGCGCGGGCGATGCGGCTGTCCGCACGCAGACAGATCAGCACCGAAGGCGGATCAGCCGACAGCGAATTGAAGGCGCTGACCGTGGCTCCATGGCGCCCAGCGGCACCATCTGTTGTCACCACGGTCACGCTTGAAGCCACTTGCCGCATCGCGCCGATAAAACGATCCCGTTCCACCGCGGTTATCCCACCCATGTAGCTCACTCTGCGGCCTCGCGCTTGTTCTTCATCGCAGGGGAGAAATGCGGAGCGATTTCTTCGGCAAATTGCTGAATTGTGTCCAGTGTTTCGCTCTGGGACAGACCAAAGTTGCAGCTCAGAATGAACCGGTCGATGCCCAGATCCGCATAAACGCCCAGTTTGTCGACGATCTCCTGCACAGACCCAATCATTAGGCTGTCATCCAGTTCCTGACGAGTCTGCTTGCGGGGCAGTTGCTTGATCAGGCCGTTTTCCACCTCGCCGGGACCGGTGAACACATTGTCAAACCGGGCGTAATAGGCTTCGGCCTGGTCAATAAACCGGGTCCGCTGCGCATCCGAATTGCTGATGAACCCGAGCCGCGACAGGGACAGCGTCAGATGTGAACCCGCATCGCCAAGCTCGTCTTTGGCGCGGTTGAAGCCTGCCACCTGATCTAGCAACAGCTGATGCTGGCCCGCCAACGGCGTGGTCTGAATGTGGAAACCCCGCTTGGTGCAGTGGTAAATCCCCTCAGGATTGAGCACCGCCATCATCATCTGCGGGCCGCCCGGTGTCATCGGACGCGGCATGATCGTGATCGGATCAAACTTATAGTATTTGCCATCTGCGCTGACCTCTTCTTCGGTCAGCAGCTTTTGCAGCAAATCCAGGGATTCATTGAATTTATCCTGCGTTTCTTCCATCGGAACGCCGATACGCTCCATTTCGTAAGCAAATGCACCACGGCCCACGCCCAGCATCAGGCGGCCCTTGGTAAAGATGTCCGCACAGACAACTTCCCCGGCGTAGACGCGCATGTCATGCAGCGGCAGAACAACGATCGACGTGATGATTTTCACATTGTCCGTGTGTTGCGCGATCTGCGTGGCAAACTGCAGCGGCGCGGGCATCATCAGGATGTTCACCAGATGGTGCTCGGTCACAGAGACAGAGTCATACCCAAGGCGATCAGCCAGCACGGCCTGCTCCAGCATGTCGTTAAATACGCGATCCCCGCCATATGATTTATCCGGGTAATAGGGGCTCAGCTGAACGCAAAATTCCATTGTCACCTCCTTGGGTTAGAGTGTCTTTTGAAAGACTGTGACAGAAGGTGCTTCACGAAGAAATTGAATTTATCAGCGTCTTAAATTCGATAAATTCAAACCTTGAAAATGAACGTGCGAAAGCGCTCTGCGCAGCACCGGATCACGCCACAGCTGCGTTCAAACACAATACCTTGCGATATGTCGGGCGGTTTTCTGAATGGTGCGCACAGCAGTGCCAAACAGAGCGTTCAGAAATAACGTCAGTCAGGTTTATTCGGAAACGAAACGCCCAAAACGGCGGCAACCGCATCAATACCTGCCTGCGCCAGATCCGGCCCCTGAAGCGCATCGACCCCAAGACAGGCCTCAATCCAAAGCCCATCAATCACCGCATTCACCTTGACCACCGCAATCGACAGCGCCGCGTCATCGGTTGGCTTTCCTGCCTGCCCCAAGGTCTGAGACACCAGATCCGTCAACACCTGACGGTAACGCCAGAACCCTTGTTCATGCAGCTCCCGCATGCGCGGATCAAACAACACCTTGCCAACAAAATTTGACCAAAACGCCAGATAATGCGGGCTGACAAAAGGCTCGCTCAGGCTAGCTTTGACAAAAGCAAACAGCTGGTCTGCCGGGTCCGGGCCCGCCTGCTCTGCGGCCACATGGGCATGTTTGGTCATATCCGCGGTGACCGTCGTGTAGGTCGCCTCGATCAACTCTTCCTTATTGCGGAAGTAGTGGCGGATCAGGCCAAAGGTCACCCCGGCAAACTCGGCGATATCGCGAATGGTCGTGCCTTCAAGCCCATTTTGCGCCACACATCGGTAAGTGGCATCAATCAGGGTATCATAGCGCTCTTGCCGACTGAGCCGTTTCTTCGCTTGTTTCGCCATGCTTACCGGTCACCTTTGGTACTAGTCTCTGCGTTGCGGGGTTCTCTTCTCAAAATAGCCAAAAACGCCCACGATCACCGCCGCCAGCACAATATAGATCAGCGCCAACAGTAACAACGGCTCATAGGTGATATAGGTGTCGCTGCGAATGCGCGAAATGACACCATAGGCGTCAAATACCGTGATTGTTGCCACCAGAGGTGTGGACTTCAACTGAAGCACCACTTCGCCCGCCAAAGTCGGCAGCACCCGCTGCAAGGCACGCGGCAGCCAGATACGGCGCAGGATCTTGAACCGGGGCATGCCATAGGCGCGTGCCGCTTCCAGTTCGCCTTTGGGCACACCGGCAAAAGCGCCCCGCATGATCTCCCCTTCATAACCCGCAAAGGACATGGTCAGCGCCAAGAGCGCATAGGGCCAGGCCTCGCGCAGATAGGGCCACATCCAAGAGCCCCGGATTTCCGGAATATGCGGGAACAGAGACCCAAGCCCATAATACAGAAAGAAAATCTGGATCAGCAGAGGCGTGCCGCGGATCACCGTACAATAGGCCGCAGCCAGCCGCGCCAGCGGCCAGGGCCCGATCACCTGCACAAGCCCGATCGGAATTGCGAGCAAAATACCCAGTACAACCGACACCGCCAACAGCCAGATCGTTGTCCAGACACCCTGCGCAATCATCGGCGCATATTTGGGCAGCCAGTCCCAGCGCATTGTCAGCGCCAGTGTCAGGATCAACGCCCCAAACACAAGCCCCATGCCAATGCGATGCCGAGGAACGCTACGCAGGCGCTGAAGCGGCCCAGCAGAAGTCTCAACAAGGTCCGACATCTTCAGCCCCCCAGCGCCGGCAGGCCACGACGGCTGCGTTTTTCCAGCCAGCGGATCCCGCGCATCGAAATGATGGTCACCGACAGATAAATCAACGCTGCCACCGTGTAGAATGTGAAGTAAGACTTGGTTGCGCCCGCCGCCTGTTTGGTGGCCAGCGTCAGCTCGGAGAAGCCAACAATCGAAAGCAACGCCGTGTCCTTCGTGGCGATCAGCCACAGATTTGCCAGCCCCGGCAGCGCATAAGGCAGCATCGCAGGCAGCGTAATCCGGCGCAGCACCTTCATGGCTGGCATGCCAAAGGCACGGGCGGCCTCAATCTGCCCCGCGGGGATGGCATTGATCGCGCCCCGGATCACTTCGGTTGTGTAAGCCCCCTGCACAATTCCGATCACATAGATCCCGGCCACAAGCCCGCTGATCTCCATTGGCCCCACACCAAATTGCCCAAGCACGAGGTTGATGAGCGAATTTCCGGCATAGTACAGCAACAAGATCAGCACCAATTCGGGCACCGCGCGCACAATTGTGGTGTAAAGCTCCAAGAGGTCACGCAACACCGGGCCGCCATAGAGCTTGCCAAAGGCGCCAGCGATCCCAATCAGGATGCCAAGGCCATATCCGCCCACAGCAATCTGCAACGTCGCCAGCAAGCCCCGCCAGAGCGCCCCGCCCCAGCTGTCCATCGCCAGAAGTTGGGCCGTCTCCGAACCCAGAAGAAATTCAAGCATGTTCCCTCAAGATCAAACACGTGATCAAAAAGGCGCTCCGGCACCGCAGGCCGGAGAGCCAGAGCCAGCGATCAGTCGCCGTAGATGTCAAAGTCGAAGTGTTTCGCAGTCACTTCCGCATAGGTGCCATTCTCACGCAGCGCGCTGATGCCCGCGTTGATGCGCGCTTTCAGCTCATCACTGCCCTTGCGCAGGCCAACGCCAGTGCCTTTGCCAAGAATGGCTGGATCATGAGCGGCGGTGCCTTTCACCTCGCAGCAGGACTGCCCGTCGTCAGATGCCATGAAACCCGCCAGCGCCAGCGAATCCGCCAGGGTTGCGTCGATACGGCCGGACACCAGATCCTGGTTCACCTCATCAAAGGTCTGATATTCGCGGATCTTTGCACCGGGATAGTATTTCTGCGCATAGGCGAGGTGGATGGTGGAAACCTGAACGCCAAGGATTTTTCCGTCCAACGCCTCTGGGCTCGCGTCCATTTCAAGCCCCTTTGCGCCAACGACATAGGCGGGTGTCTGATAATATTTATCCGAGAAATCAATGGTCTTCTCACGTTCTGCGGTGATCGACATCGAGGTCATGATGGCGTCAATCTTCTCACCCGTCAGGGCGGGGATCAGCCCATCCCAAGGCACCGGAGTGATCTCACATTCGGCCTTGATCTCGGCGCAGAGCGCAGCGATGAAGTCGATCTCCCAGCCAGACCAATTGCCATTGGCATCCGGGGTTGAGAACGGCGGATAGGGTTCTGCGGCAACCCCGATGCGCAGCGTGTCTGCCTGTGCGGCAAAAGCGGTGCAGCTGAGCGCAACCACAGCGGTCAGTGTTTTCAAAGTTGTTTTCATTATCAGGCTCCCTGTTGTCTGATTATCTCTGTTGGATTTGTTGTATTGTTTTGGTCTTTGTCTGGCGTCACCCGATGGAGCGCAGGAATTGCTGCAAGCGCTCTGACTTCGGAGCATTGAAAATTTGCTCGGACGGGCCTTCTTCCTCGATCCGGCCTTGGTGCAGAAAGATCACCCGATCCGCGACATCCCGGGCAAATGCCATCTCGTGAGTGACCAGCATCATGGTGCGACCTTCCCCTGCAATATCCTTGATAACCTTAAGCACCTCTCCCACCAGTTCGGGATCAAGCGCAGAGGTCGGCTCGTCAAACAACATCGCGCTAGGTTCTACCGCCAGCGCACGCGCAATCGCCGCGCGTTGCTGTTGTCCCCCAGACAGGAAAGACGGAAAGCTGTGGCGTTTCTCATAAAGCCCGACACGGCGCAGCATGTCTTCGGCGGTGGCGATGGCCTGATCGCGCGACTGCCCCAACACATGCACAGGGACCTCGATCACATTGTGCAAAATATCCATATGTTGCCAAAGGTTGAAGCTCTGGAACACCATGGCGAGATTGGTGCGAATGCGCTCGACCTGCCGTCGATCAGAGGGCTCCAGCCCATGCTGCGTTGTCTTCAATTTGATCTCTTCACCACCGATGATGATCTGACCGGAATTGGGCTTCTCCAACAGATTGATACAGCGCAGAAACGTGGATTTCCCCGACCCTGAGCCGCCAATGATCGCGATCACCTCGCCGTGGCGGGCAGTGACCGAAAGCCCTTTGAGCACCTCAAGATCGCCGTAGCTCTTGTGCAGGTTGCGCACCTCAATGGCAGGAGCGCGCGGATCGGTTGCGGCATGAGATTGAGCTGCGAGCATGGGCTCTCCTGTGTGATGTCTGGCAAATTTTTTTTGCACAACTGTATACTTTACATTTGTACAATAAGCAGGCCATATCAGACGAAGCAACCATTTTCTCGCTCAGCCCGTTCAGGCGCGCCCCAAAACGCCTTGATCGGCAGCGCGCGACAAGGAGACATCAGTGAAATACGGCGACATAACCAGCAGATTGGCCAACCTCGGCGGGGACAAATGGGCCGTTCACCTGAAAGCGCTTAAAATGAAGGCAGACGGCGCGGATATTGTGATCGCCTCCATTGGCGAGCCGGAAATTCCCCCAAGTCCGATTCTGATGCAGAGCTGTCATGACGCCCTGACGGCGGGCCGTGCCGGCTACTCCAACGGTCAAGGTGAAACCGACCTTTTGCAGACTTTGGCAAAACGCTATGCAGCGCGCAGTGGCCGGGCGATCACTTCCGCAAATGTGATGACCGTACCGGGAACACAGACCGCGCTATATCTAACCATGATGGGCCTGCTGAATCCCGGTGATGAGGTGCTGGTAGGCGATCCCTTTTATGTGTCTTATGAGGGTGTTGTCGCCGCGCCGGGCGGGCGTTTCGTGCCCGTGCCCATGTCGGCTGATAATGGCTTTCGCCTACAGGCGCGTGACATCGCCCCCCATATCACGCCGCGCAGCCGTGCCATCCTGCTGACCACGCCTCACAATCCCACAGGAGCGGTTCTGCGCCCCGAAGATCTGCGCGCCATAGGTGACCTGGCCAAAGAACATGATCTCTGGATCATCAGCGACGAAGTCTACGCAGAGCTGGTGTTTGACGGCGCTTTCACCTCTCCGCTGGATTTCGCCGATCTGGCAGAGCGCACCATTGTGGTCTCCTCGATTTCAAAATCCCATGCCGCACCCGGCTTTCGCAGCGGCTGGATCGTGGCACCGGAGGAATTTGTGTCCCGCGTGCTGCCGCTGTCTGAAACTATCCTGTTTGGCAATCAGCCTTTCATTGCTGACGCAACAGAGGCCGCACTCTTGGCGCCAAACACCACAGCACAGGACATGCGTTCCAGCTATCGTCGCCGCGCGCAAATGCTGGTCGACGGTCTGGCAGATCTGCCTTCTGTGCGCATCAGCCTGCCGGATGCGGGTATGTTTGTGATGTTCGACATCCGCGACACCGGACGCAGCGGCGAAGCCTTTGCAGAAGACCTGCTGGCGCGCGAGGCTGTCTCTGTGCTGCCCGGCGAAGTATTTGGCACCCAAGGCGCAGGTTTTGTGCGCATCAGCCTGACCATCACCGATACAGACATGCAGCGCGTTGTGCGCGGCCTAGCAAATGTCCTGAAAGGAGTACCCGCATGAAAACCGTTGGCGTGGCCCTTGTAGAGATGCTGGAACAGCTGGAGACAGAAGTCGTCTTCGGCATTCCCGGCGCACATACAATCGAGCTTTACCGTGGCCTGGCCGCCTCCACCATCCGCCATATCATGCCGCGCCACGAACAGGGCGCTGGGTTCATGGCGGATGGCTATGCCCGTGTCAGCGGCAAACCCGGCGTGTGCCTGCTGATCACCGGCCCCGGCCTCACCAACGCGCTCACTGCGATGGCGCAGGCCATGCAGGATTCTATCCCGATGCTGGTGATCACCGGCGTCAACCCAGCGAGCAGCTTTGGGCGCGGGCGCGGCTTGCTGCACGAATTGCCGGACCAGCAGGGCCTGATCCGCGCCATGACCCCGCACAGCCACAGCCTACGCAGCGCTGAGGAGCTGCCCGGCGCCCTGCGCGCGGCCTTTGACTTGTTTGAAAGCGCCCGCCCCGGTCCGGTCCACATCGAGATCCCCACCGATCTGATGGCCGCCCCGATGCCTGACTACACCCTGCCGCCATCTTCTGCGCAGCCACCACAGGCGGAGCCCTCCGCGCTTCAGGCCGCAGCCGAGCTGATTGCGCAGGCTAAAACTCCGCTGATTTTCGCCGGTGGCGGATGCAAAGGCGCAGGGAATGCCGTGCTTTCCTTTTCACAACAAATAGATGCCCCGGTGATCTCCACCGCCAATGCGCGCGCAGACCTTGGGCAGCACCCTCTGCATGTGCCCGCCTCAGCCTCCCTGCCCGAAGTGCGTGAGATCATCGCAGAGGCGGATCTGGTGATCGGTCTGGGCACGGAAATGGGCGCAACCGACTATGATGTCTATATGGATGGCGGCTTCCCGCCCCTACAGCGCTTTATCCGCGCAGACATTGATGCCGACCGCTTCACGCAAGAACCCGTCTGTGAAGTGGCTTTGCACGGCGACATCACGCAAACCCTGATTGGACTTGCTCCTCTGCTGCCCCCCACTGCGGATCGCGGGGGGAATGCACGCACACAGGCGCTGCTGGCGGCGGCCACGCCCCCTGCGGGCACCCCCATGGCGGCAGATCTCGCCATCCTGCAAGCAGTAACAGACGCCCTGCCCGGCTGCATCATCGTCGGAGATTCCACGCAGCTGGTCTATTCCGGAAATCTGTTCTTGCCCACCACACAAACCCTCGGGGGCTGGTTCAACTCCGCCACCGGCTACGGCACCCTTGGCTATGCGCCACCTGCCGCCGTGGGCGCAGCCCTCGCGCTTCCGGAAGCGCCCGTGGTCTGCCTTGTCGGGGATGGTGGTCTGCAATTCAGCATCGCAGAGCTGGCCGCCGCAACCGACGCAGGCACCCCGGTGATCTTTCTGGTCTGGAACAATGCGGGCTATCGGGAAATCGAAACCTATATGGCCGATGCCGAAATCAGCCCCATCGGCGTAGATCCCTCCTGCCCCGATCTGATGCAGATCGCCGCCGCCTACGGGATGAAAGATCTGCGCGCCACCGATCTCGATGGTTTAACAGCCGCACTGGCGCAGGTCAGAGAAAACCGCACACCTGCCCTGATCGAATGTATCGCGCCGGACGACACCTATGCACCAGCCGCTTGGGGCGGCTAAATTCACCGCCCCCAGCAGAACCAAGTTCTAGCCAAGCTCCATTGAAGCAATGGCGAAGCAAGGGGTCGCTTGGACTTCAAACGGGCCGCGATACATGCGCGCTGTTTCAAAACCGGCTTCCAAGCCAAGGCTGTCGCACAGGCGGCGCAATTCCGTTGCGCTATCTGTTGGACCTGTCGCGTTTTTGTGCCGCCCCTTTGCATGCGTAAAACTACCTAGGCTAGTAGGACACCACCGCGCGGTAAATAGACGCTTCAAAGTGCCTGCGCAGACTTAGCGCTGCCCCTTCGTGGTCTTTCTTTTCAATCTGTTCGAAGATCGCCAGATGTTCATTCGCGGCACTCAGCAAATTGCGTAAATAGGCGGCATTTTTCTGCATTGAGCGCACCATGCGAATGTTCTGTTGCAGCCGATTGTGGGTCGCCAGCATGGACTTGTTGTTAAGCGCCTCGACAAAACTTGAATGAACAAATTGATCCAACGCCACAAAAGCAGCAACGTTTGTCATGTTGTCCGGCTCTTGCTCCAGGCGATCGATTAACATCAAATGGCGATCCCGCACAGCTTTCAGCCAATCGTCATTCACGCTTGCAGCAAAAGATCGAAGTGCTTCCTCTTCAATGAGGATTCGGAACTGATAGTTTTCGCGAACAAATGACAATTCGGGGTTCAGAATGGTCACACCTGCGCGCTGCTTAACCTCAATCAGGCCGTATTCCTCCAGTAAAACCAATGTCTCTCGCAGTGGTGTCAGCGACAAATCAAGTAAATCACATAGTTGTGCCTGAGTTAATGTCGTGCCCGGTGGCAATTGGCCCGTCCCGACGGCCTGAATGAACTTTTCAAATCCCGCATTCCAATGCTTTGGCAGTTCTTCGAGCGTTTCAGGGATGTAAACCTGATCCAAAACCATCTCCGTCATGCGCTGCTTTTCCGATCAATTTTTTGCTTCTTTTAGCACTGACACCAGGCTCCTGAAAACCCCAAGGAGAATTTTTTGAAATCAAAAATATTCTTTACAGGCTTTAAAATATTTTTAAGGTGGCAAAAAAGAGGATTAAAATGAAGATAGCCAATTTCACATGTTGGGTTCATGAGGCACCACGTGCGCCACAAATCATCTGGCGTTTTGGTTTGCCAACGTCGCACGGCGGCTTACCTGACGGCGAAGGTCCACGACTGGCGTCTATCCTCATGGAGACAGAGTGCGGTCGATCCGGTTTTGTCACTGTCGAAATGGGGGACGCGGTATTCGACGTCGTCAGGCGCCGTTTCGCGCATTTCATCGGTGACAACCCTCTGATGACCGAGCGCATGTGGACCCGCGTTTGGGAAGTCGACCGCATGGAAGAGTTCCACCAGCGCCAACTTGGCATCCTCGATATGCTGTGCTGGGATCTCAAATCCAAAGTGGCTGAGATGCCCCTTCATGTGATGCTAGGGGGCTCTAGAACGTCGATCCCGGCCTATGCCTCCACAGCGACCTGGAAAGATCTGGCGACCTATGAGCGCAACATCAAAACCTGCCGAGATGTCGGCTTTGGGGCATACAAACTACATGCTTGGGGGCTGGTGAAAGAAGACATTGAATTGATCCGCGCCCTGCGCAAATGGGTTGGGCCTGACGCTCCGCTTATGTTTGATGGATCAGCAGGCTGGGACTACGCCGATGCGCTGACCGTAGGCAAGGCCCTGCAGGACGAAGGGTACATGTGGTACGAAGAGCCGATGCGTGAATTCCACCTCGGGTCCTACGCCAAGCTCGCGGACAAGCTTGATATACCCATTCTGGCAGCAGAAACGTCTGACGGCGTACACTGGAACGCGGCAAGCTGGATTGAGGCCGGGGCGCTCGATATGACGCGTGTCAGCTTCCACTTCAAAGGTGGCTTCACGGGCTCGATGAAGATCGCGCAACTGTCCGATAGCTTCGGCATGCGCGCACAGGTACATGGCATGGGGCTGGAAAACGCGCAGCTGTGCGGAGCCATTGAAAACAATGATTTTTACGAACAGATCATCTTCGATGAAGACCACATTCACACCCTCAAAGACATGGGGGCGATCTCCATCATTGATGGTCAGTTAAACATCTCTCAGGAGCCGGGTATTGGGCATCACTTTGATCGGGATAAACTGGATGCGACCGCTTTGTCCAAAACCGTCGTAGATCAGCGGCGGGACTAATCCATGTCCAAGGTTTTGCTTCGCAATATTCGCAAGTCTTTCGGCGCACTTGAGGTCATTACTGGTGTTGATCTTGACATTGAGCCGGGGGAGTTTGTGGTCTTTGTCGGGCCATCAGGCTCTGGTAAATCGACGATGTTGCGCATTCTTGCCGGGCTTGAAGATGCCACTGCGGGCCAGATCCAGATTGGTGATCATGACGTAACCTACGCTTCGCCCTCTGAGCGCGGCATCGCCATGGTGTTTCAGTCTTACGCGCTGTACCCGCATAAATCTGTCTTTGAGAACATCGCCTTCAATCTGCGCCTGAATAAGGTTTCAAAAGCGGAGGTGGACAGTCGTGTCCACGAAGCGGCGCGTATTCTGCGCCTTACCGAGCTGCTGGAGCGCAAACCCAGCCAACTGTCAGGAGGTCAGCGCCAACGCGTTGCAATCGGCCGCGCGATTGTGCGCAATCCCGAGGTGTTTCTGTTTGATGAACCATTGTCAAATCTGGATGCTGCGTTGCGCGTTGAAATGCGATTTGAGATCGAAAAACTGCACCGCAATGTCGGCGCTACAATGGTCTACGTGACCCATGATCAGGTCGAAGCAATGACACTGGCTGACCGCATCGTCGCATTTGACGGTGGCAGAATTCAGCAAATTGGCACCCCTCTGGAGCTCTACAATCACCCAAACAATCTCTTCGTCGCAGGATTTATAGGCTCGCCCAAAATGAATTTCATCGCGGCGACTGCGGCTGGCTCGAACTTGGTTCAGATTGAACTGGCAGAGCAAAAATCCGTTGCTCTGAACCAGTGTGACCTGACGGGACAGTCGGATCTGACGCTCGGCATTCGCCCCGAAGCCGTGCAGATCGGAACCGAGCAAACTGACGCTTTGAATTTCAGAGGGGAAATCGTCTCACTAGAACAGCTCGGCCACGTAAGTTACGCCCATATCGACTATGGCAGCGAAACACCTCTGGTCGTGCAATTACCAGCCTCAGCCAGCGAAAAACGGGGCGATATCGTACCCGTCTCAATCACCCCTGACGACTTCCACGTCTTTGATGGCACAGGCCAATCCATCCGATAATCCGGTCACTAAGGGAGGAGACCCAAGATGAAGAAACGGATACTTCTGACAACCGTCGCCACAGCGCTTGCAGCGGGCAGTGCAACGGCAGATCCGGTAAAGTTAACTGTATGGTCAGACACAGCGCGCATAGAGCCGTTCAAAGCGTTTGATGCCGCCCATGACAACATTGAGCTCGATATTGTTACGGTCGCCCCGCCGGACCAGACTGCAAAACTGCAACTTGCGATGCGCTCAGGGGATGATGTGCCCGATGTGATCTTCATGGCAGAACTACAGCAGATTGCGCAATTGTCCACCCGCCGTTCAAACTATCTGATGGATCTCAGCGACAAGGTAGACGCCACCGTTGTTGACAGCTTCCTGCCAAGCTCACTCTCGCCATGCGAAACCGGAGACGGACGCCTCCTGTGCTTGCGCAACGATCTGGCCCATTTCATCACTTGGTACAACAAACCGAAGTTTGATGAACTGGGACTGGCGGTCCCGGCAACTTGGGAAGAGTTTGAAAAAATTGGGGAGGTGGCTGCACAAAACGGGATGATCGTCGGTACAGGTACGCAACCGACACCGGTGGTGAATATGCTGATTGCGGGCGGTTGTGAGCCTGGGTTCCTGGTGGAAGGATCCACCGATACGATCAAAATCGATATGGCGAATGACGGTTGCGTTGCAGCCGCAGGCATGGTGGACCGGATGCGCGCGAATGGCGCCCTGAGCCCTCACGGCCCGTTTGAGCCGTCCTTTGTGACCGACGTCAAAGACGGCAAGCTGTTGATGTTTAACGGCCCGACATGGTTCGGTGAACACGTAATGCGACCTCTCTATGAGCTGGATGGCGGCATCGTTGCAGCCTCTGAATCTCTGAAGTTTCAGGATCAAGAAAAACCCGTCGCTTGGAGCTGGGGCGGCGGTGTGTTTGGCGGCTACCACAAATCCGAGCACCCCGATGAAGTGGTGCAACTCATTAAGTGGATGACCACGGACACCGGTTTGCAGGGCAAAGCAACCACTATGCCTGCCCATGCGGACAGTTCCGCGGTTTGGAAAGATCGCGTCGCCAGCGACCCTTGGTATGCCGCAGCAGATGTCTACGATAAAATGGAAGCTTCAGCACCTTACGGACATCCTTCATATGCCGGATACCGCTTTGATATCATGGCAGCCTTTGCCAAGATCGACGGAGCATCTGACGGCAGCATCGTGGACAAGCTGGCAGACTATGCAGCTGAAATAGAAAACTCCGCCAAAGTTGCCGGGTATAAGATCGCAAACTAACCCTGTTCGGAGGCGGCACACGCCGCCTCCCCTTGCTCGCTCACAGGCATCCATGACACAAATCTCAGCGCCCAATTCAGACCCTAAAAAACGCCGCCGGCAGGATCGCTGGTTCATCATCGCGATGATGGCACCCTATCTGGCATTGCTTGGCTTCTTCGGGATTGCGCCGGTTGTCTATGCGATCGGTCTCAGTTTTATGGACACAATCGACTGGGTGTTCTGGGGCTTCACAAATTACGAATTTGTTCTCAATGACTTCCGCCTGATTGAAGCCATTCAGAATGTGTTCACCTATGTCACCATCTGGCTAACCATGATGGTTGTCGGCATAGCGGGTCTGTCGTTGATGCTGGACGCCCTGCCGGATCGCGCGGCGTCTGTGCTGCGAACCTCGTTCTTTTTACCTGGCGCGATAACCTCATCCGCTATCGTGATCCTCTGGCTCTTTCTTCTGGACCCCGCCGTGAGCCCCTATGGCGCTTTGTTTGAAGCGTTTGGATGGGAGAACCGCCGTCAGGTCGTGTCACATTTCGGCTACCCTGTCGTCTTTGCATTGATGGCCTATCTCGCCTATTCCGGCGGCTGGATCGTGGTGATTGGCGGCGCGCTTAAAGGCATTTCAAAAGAAGTGGTTGAGGCCGCCCATGTGGATGGGGCCAACCAGTTCCAAATTGCAACGCGGGTCAAATTGCCGATGGTCTGGCGTTCCCTTGCCCTGATGGCCATCCTGTCCTTTGCAAACGGTATCCAGATGTTTGTGGAACCCCAGCTCATGTCACTGGCAGGTTCGACCTATTCACGCCCCGACTGGTCAGTAAACCAGTTGGCGTTCCAATATGCGTTTAACTTGGGTGATTTTGGCGCGTCCGCCGCGATGAGCACCATGCTCCTCGGGGTCGCGATCTTCATCTCTCTCTGCGTTGTCTTTGGCACGCGGTTTTACAAAATGGATTGACCCATGGCCGCTGCTCAGAAAACACCCCCCTTGAATGCCCGGCTGGGATGGATCATCGTTTGGTTCTGCCTCGGGCTTGCCTTTGTCTTTTACGCAACACCAATTTTGTGGCTATTGCTCGCCGCCTTTCGAGACGAACCCACGCTGTTTTCATCGGGGCCATTTTCTTTGGGTCGCTTTGAGATGTTGGCCCAGACATGGCACAATCTGACAACCTACAATGACTTTCAGATTGGCCGATGGGCCCTGAACTCTGCAATCTACACCATCGGCGGCGTCAGCCTGTCACTGGCCGCGGTGCTCCCCGCAGGGTTCATACTGGCAACTTATGATTTCGCCTTGCGCAAGACCATTCTAGTGCTGACTCTGGTGGCCATGATTACGCCCAACACTGTGGTTGCGCTGCCGATCTTCCTTCAGATGCAGGCCTTCGGACTGAACAACAGCTACCTGGGCATGATCATCGCCACCGCGTTTTTTCCGTTTGGAGTCTATCTCGCCTATATCTACTACGCCACATCACTGCCAAATGGGCTCATAGACGCAGCCCGCATTGATGGCGCGAGCCGATTTGAAGTCTTTAGTAAAGTTGCCTTGCCTCTCTCCCAACCGTTGATCGCACTGGTCGCCTTCTTCAGTTTTCTCGCCAATTGGAGCAACTATTTTTTGGCCTTTGTGCTTCTCACCAAAGATGAACTCTATAGCCTGCCCATTGGACTTGCCGTCTTGGTCAGCAGTTCCGGCGCCTTGGGGAATGACGTTGCCAGCGATATTCCAATCAACAAACCGGAAGCAATTGTTGCGGCTATTTTGGTCATTGCCCCGGTGCTGTTGCTGTTTCTTGCTTCCCAAAAATACGTGCGTGCGGGAACACTGTCGGGCGCTGAAAAAGGGTGACTTTTCTGGCGATATATCGCCGCTTGATCACGCAGTCTTGGTGACATCGGTCACCAAAATGCTTGGGCGAAATCCTGTTTGATACGCTTTATCGACGATGATTTCCGTGGGGTGCTCTCGGTCACCCGCAGCCCAAAGCGCTATCTGACTGGCGACACGAGAACGCTTAGCTAGCTCCGGTATTCACGAAAACGGAATAGACTGAGGTTGTGGCGGTGATGAAGAGGACATTCCCGCGCTCGCCACCAAAGGTGAGGTTGGCGACCCGTTCAGGGACCAAAACCTTGCCAATCAGATCCCCAGTTGGCGCAAAGACGTGCACGCCATCATTAGCGGAGCACCAGACGTTGTCATAATGATCGACACGCAACCCATCTGGCAAACCATTGTCGATTTCCGCAAAGTCTCGCACATGCGCTAACTCTCCGTCGGTCAAAACGTCATAGACTTTTAGAACTGACCGTACTGACGCATCATGGCTGCTGCCAGACTCCGCCACATAGAGCCGGCTTTCATCCCTAGAAAAAGCCAACCCATTGGGCTGAACAAAATCTGTTGCAACCGGTTTGATCTCTTGTCCGTCAGGGGCCACACGGTAGACGAAATTACCCTCTTGCTCGGGGTCAGCACGGCTGCCCTCAAGATCCGAAAGGATTCCGTATGTGGGGTCAGAAAACCAGATCGAGCCATCGGAATGTACAATCACATCATTGGGGGAATTTAGCCGCTTCCCCTCATGGGCATCTGCAATGACTTTTTGACTTCCATCATGCTCCGTACGGACCACCGAACGCGTTCCGTGCTGACATGTCACCAAACGCCCCTGCAGATCGCGTGTGTTGCCGTTGGCAAAATTCGAGGGCGTGCGGAATACGCTGGTCCCGCCATCCGGTGTCCAACGGCAGAGGCGCTGGTTCGGAATATCTGAAAACAAAAGCTGCTTATGCGCAGGAAACCAGACGGGACCTTCCGTCCAGACATGACCGCTCGAAATCCGTGTCAGGCTCAGATTTTCGTGAATCAAATCGCGGAACTCGGGCTTAACTATGTCATAGTGCTGTGCACGTGTCATGCTTTGTATCCTTTCCGACTGGCAAGCGTGACGACGCACACAATCACAAACCCTGTAAGGATCAGTCGTATCCCGGCCCCCAGACCATATGAGTTCAGCATCGAGACGATCAGGAACATGAATAGCGCTGCTCCCCAGATACCGGGGACGTTCGAATTACCTCCGCCAATCGAAGACCCACCGATGACGACGACGGCAATCGACATCAACATGTATTCTGTTCCCATGTTCAGGTTGGCTCCGCCGGAAAAACTAGCCAGAAGAAATCCGGCAAGCGCGGCGCAGACAGCAGAGTTCACATAGACGGCAAAGCGTACGATGTTTACCGGCACTCCGCTCAACCGTGCAGCGCGCAGATTTTGCCCGATGGCAGAGATCCAGCGTCCCGCAATGGCCCTCTCCAACAATACATATGCGAAAACCGCCAGTGCGATCCCGACCAGTGCCACATTGGGTACACCCAGGGTGCCCCCTGTTGCGAATTCTGCCAGAGGTTCGGGCGGTTTGATCCGCAAGCCACGGTTGGACCAAATCGCCAGAGATTGGTAGAGAAACGACGCAGCCAGCGTGGCAATAATCGGCGGGATGCGCAGCAGCAGGATCAGAGCGAAATTCAGGATTCCACTGCCCATGCCCACACCGATCGCAATCAAGAACCCGGGCAGGATCAACTCAGTTTGCGTGTCCATGAATTTCAGTGCCAAGGTCGCCGCCAGCGTCATAGAGGCGGGGATCGACAAATCAACATTGCCCGGGCCCATGGTGATCACAAGCATCTGCCCGATACCGACAATGGCCGAAAAAGACGCAAAGGTTAGTGCCGTATAGAGAAGCGATCCGGCTGCGGACCCTGCAACCAAACTGGTCGCAGCAAATGTCAGCGTCGCCGCAATATAAGCCCAAAGCCAAGGTTTGCGGATCAGGCCAGAAAGCCGATTGACGCTTGGTTCTAAAGACAGCATCTTGTCAGTCATGCGGTAGCCCCTTTGTGTACAAACAGCAACCGGACCGCCAGAACCAGTATCAAGATCGCGCCCTGCGCACCAATTTGCCAATCCGGTGACAGGCGCAGAAAAGACAGAAAACTGGCCGCCAATGTCAGTGTCAGCGCACCAATCACAGCCCCAAACGGCGAAATGCGCCCGCCGACAAACTCGCCACCACCCAGGATCACCCCAGCTATCGACAAGAGCGTATAGCGCAGCGCGATATTGGCATCGGCGGCTGTCGTGAGCCCAACCAGACACATGCCCGCCAGCACCCCGAACAGCCCAGCCAAACCATACGCCCCCGCGCGCAACTGGACGACAGACCAGCCCGCCCGCTCCATTGCGCGTTCATTTCCTCCGAGCCCCTGCAGGACCACGCCGACCCAGGAACGTTTGATCAGCACATGCACCACAAAAGCAATGATCAGAGGTGCTATCACCGCAATCGGAACCAGAGGTGTTTTGAAAACCATCAAAGCCTTCAGCCACTCAGGGGAAGCGCCACCGGGGGAAGGCAAGATCAACACAGCCAGTCCGCCCCAAACGAAAGACATACCCAGTGTCACCACGATGGCTGGCAGCCCGCGCAACTGTATCAAAGCTCCCAGCGCGGCGTATCCCAGAATGGCAAGCAACAGAATAGAGTAGCCGATTAGTGGCGTGTCATGCACAAATGTCGCTGTCACACAGGCGCAAAAACTGACAAAGGCACCGATGGAGAGGTCAATATCATTGACCATGATAATCATCATCTGGGCAATCGTCGCCAAGGCAACAGGAATCGCCAGATTGAACAGCAGATTTAGCCCGAAATAGCTCATGGCGCGGGGTTGTAAGTAGAAGACGGCGCCCAAGAGCACCGCCAGTGACAGAACAGGCAGCAGCAATCGCATCCGTTCAGCAGTCATTGGGCGGCCTCCTGCATTTCGAAGGAAGCACGCAGGATATTCTCTTCGGTTATTTCTTCGCCAATCAACTCTGCTGCAATTCTACCGGCGCGGAACACAAACACCCGGTCGCACTCCAAAATTTCGTCCGTTTCCGTAGAATACCAAAGAAAGCTTCGACCCTTGGCAGCTTCATCTTGAAGCATCTGATAAACTTCTTTCTTAGTGCCCACATCTACACCGCGCATTGGATCGTCCATCAGCACGATCGGTGCAGCAGAGGCAAGCGCGCGGGCAAACAGTACCTTTTGCTGATTGCCGCCTGACAAGGACAGGATCGGATTACGTAAATTATCGGTGCGAATACCGATCCGCTCTTTCCAGCTCTGCACCAATCCAACCTCTGCGCCATGATCCACCATGGCCCTACGGCTGAACTCGTTCAGGGTGGTCAGTGAAAGGTTGCGCAGGATCGACCAAAGCGGCATCACTCCGTCACGGGATCGGTCGCCGGCGACGAATACGACTTCCGGTGTCTTTGTCGTTTTCCACAAGGGGGAATGATCAAAATAGATTTGCGCCAGCGCTTCGGCCTGCCCATGCCCGGCTAGACCGGCAAGACCTACAATTTCACCTTTACGAGCGCTCAAGCCGTTTTCGGCACGGATCACTTCATCTCCGAGCGGGCGGTTAGCACGATCGACCACCGCCTCATCATGATCTGGTGCAACATGGCCCATCGCATCCACGATACTGCTACGTGTAAACGCTCGGGCAGGTCGATCGTCGACAATTTGGCCGTCTTTCATGATGATGATCCGGGTCGCGACCTCAAAAATCTCTCCCATCATGTGAGAGATAAACAGAACAGCCCCGCCTGCAGCACAAAACCGGTTGATGTGAGCCAGTAATTGCTGAGCAATCGCAGCGTCGAGCGACGATGTTGGCTCATCCAGAATAACAAGGCTGGGTTCACTATCCCGATCGGCAAACGCAATGGCGATCTCAACCATCTGCCGTTGCGCAATGGTCAAGGCACCCACGGTGGCATGTGGGCGGATGTCATGCCCGGGAAAAACCAAATCCAGCGCATCAGTAACTTTTTGCTGCGCAGTGCGCCGCCAATTTCTACGTGGCATGTTCCGGTACGGGATCCGCAGGTTTTCCAGAACGGTAAGATTGGGACAAAGGGATAGCTCTTGAAACACGCTACGAATTCCAGCGTTTCGCGCGTTCTCACTGTTTGTCATCGCGCTAGTGGCATAGCGATGCGTCACCCCTCCACCTGTCGGCGAAAGCCGTCCGTTGATCACATTAGCCAAGGTCGACTTACCCGCGCCATTGTGCCCCACCAGACCAACACATTCCCCGGTTGCCACGGTCACCGTGGCTTGGCGCAAGGCATGAACAGGGCCAAAGGACATATCCGCCGCGTCGAGCGAGACAACCGGCGCATCTAGTGCGCCGGGTATCGTTTGAGTATCAGGCATAAATTATTTGGCCGCCGCAATCACATCTTTGGCCTGTTGCAGCGTGTATTCCACGTTTGCGACCGACCCCTTAGGTGTGGTTTGCAGCGCCTCTTCCAGAGAGGCATCCGAAATAGTCAGAAAGGGAACGGTCAAATCCTTGGGAACGTTATTTCCATCGAGAACCTGTTGTGCCACCCAAAATGCGAGTGTGCTGACACCCGGAGCAATGGACAGCGAAGTGGTCTGATACCCGTTGGCCGCTTTTTCGTCAGCCCACCATTGCAATTCATCCTGACGATTGCCCATCACAATCGTCGGCATCGCACGATCCGTTGCGCCAATCGCCTGCGCGGCGCCATATCCATCGCCCCCTTGGGTCACGACGCCTACAATATCGGGCAGGCTGGGCAATATACCGGCGACGGCTTTCTGCGCCACGTCCTGAGCCCAATCACCATGAACCGACCCGACAACTTCGAAATTCGTGTTCTTGATCTCATCATGAATGCCTGCGCTGATCTCGTCGTCAACAAAAACCCCAGCAAGTCCACGGATCTCAAGAAGGTTGCCGCCATCGGGATAGCGCTCAGCCAAGTATTTTACCTGCTCACGTCCCATCTGCTGAAAGTCGACAGCAATGCGCCATGCACAGGGCTCTTGCACAATACCGTCAAACGATACAACGGTAATGCCTGCATCGCAGGCTGCCTTGACTGCGCCGTTGATGGCTGTCGGCGACGCAGCGTTTACAACGATAGCGTCATAGCCCTGCAGGATCATGTTCTGAATTTGAGCCGCCTGTTCGGTGGCCTGATTTTCGGAAGTCGTGAACGCGTCAGCCGCGGCAACGACGCCATCAGCCACCGCTGCGTCACCATTCTTCTGCCAGCTTTCAAGCATCGCCTGGCGCCATGAGTTTCCCGCGTAGTTGTTGGACAACGCAATACGTTTGTCTGATGTGTCTGCTATGCCAGGTGTCGCAGCCAAAGCGGCTAATCCTGTCGTAGCACCCAATAAAATGGCCTTAAGTTTCATGGTATCCTCCCAGAGCGGCCACACTGCCGCACATGCATTCTTTGCCCCCCAAAGGGGCCTGCGTGACAAAGATTCCGAGTTTCGGCGATAAGGGTAAGAGTAGTCCGCGCGCATTGCTTGCGGCTTCCCGCAAAGAGCCTGCGGCAACCCGCATGACACGCGGCATCGCTCTGGCTATAGTTTCAAGGCCTGCTTTGCAAAGGGTCGTAAATGGCTGATCTTGCCTATTACCTGCGGATCTCAAACCATCTGGCAGGAAACCTCGATATCAAATCCGCGCTGCGCTCGGTCAAATCCGAGATCGACCGCATTTTGCATGTGGACCACTTGGATGTATGTCTCGTCGATGAAAACGGGCAGCTCAACACAAGTTACGAAGTCGGCCTGCGCACCAGTTGGAGCCGTACGCGCGCTCCGGTCGCGGTGTCACCTGTGCGCGATATCCTGACCGGCAAGTGTGACAGCCTGCTAACGGGCAACGCCTTGGAAGACCCCCGTTACATATTTGAAGGCGCAGATGCAGGGCCGATCATACGGCACCAGTTGCGCAGTCGTGTTAATGTCGCAATGAAGGTGCTGGGCCGCACTATTGGCGCCCTCAACTGCTCATCCCAACAGCCAGACTACTATGACAAAAACGCCGTCGAGCAGGTACGCAATATTGCCGATATTTTAGCACCCTATTTTTATGCGTTGCGCGCCACCGAACAAGCCAAACGCGAGGCCATTAAGCGCGCTGAACTGCAGGCGCGCGAAGAAGGCTTGCGGCTTGGGGCGTCAAGTCTAACCGATGCTCTGGAACAGGAACGCCAGCGGATTGGCATGGACCTGCATGACCAAACGCTGGCGGACCTGACGCGGATAAGCCGCGAGTTGGAATGCTGCAAATCGCAACGAGATATCGCGGCGTTACGCGACCATATGCAAAGATGCATACAGGATTTGCGAACCATCATAGACATGTCGATCCCTTCTCTGTTGGAACTTTTTGGGTTTCAGCACGCAGTTCGTACACATTTGGAGCGTGCCGTAGGGCCGGACCAACAAATGCAGATTGATGTCCGCGACTTGTCTGATGGGCTTGTCGATCAGTTACCGCAAGCAAAACGGATTGCACTGTTTCGGATCGCGCAAGAGGCGATTAACAACGCTGTTCGCCACGCGCAGGCGCAATCCATCACAGTCGAGATCGCCTGCCGCGACGGTTTGTATCTATCGGTACACGATGATGGTCAAACACATCCCGCACTGACGCCAGCAAGAGCATCGGGCGGTCTGATGCATATGCGCACCCGCGCCAGGCTCATCGCCGCACAGTTCGATATCTCCTACTCCAATGGCACCGAAGTCATCGTCTGTCTGCCGACATCAGAGTGCACCAGCAAGGACGAGATGCCAGCATGAAGATTCTCCTGGTTGAAGATGATGCCATGCATGCCAACTACCTCATGGAACTGGTCTACGAAGCGCTGCCTGAAGCTATAGAAGTGGAATTGGCTACAAACGGGCGCGAGGGTGAACAGATGGCTCGCGACGATGCTGTCGAAGCGATTGTGATGGACCTGCGCATGAAAGAGCGCAACGGGATTGAGGCCGCGCGCACGATTTGGGCCGAACGGCCGAGCACGCGCATTCTGTTCTGGTCAAACTATTCAGACGAAGCTTACCTGCGCGGCATTGCGCGGATCGTCCCTAAAGAAGCCGCCTATGGGTACGTACTCAAAACCGCGAGCCCCTCTCGCATGCAATTAGCCTTGCGCGCGGTGCTGGTGGAAGGGCAAATCATGGTCGACCGCGAGATACATCAGATTCAGAGCGAGCAGAGCCGCTCAAGTGAAGCATTAACAGAAGTCGAGTTGGCCATTCTTTCCGATTTGGCTCTGGGACTACCGGACAAGATCATAGCGCAGCGTCGCAAACTCGCCCTACGGACTGTGCAGAACCGTTTGCTGTCGATCTATGAAAAGTTGGACGTCAATGACCTGCCCCTGGCGAATGCTGATGTAGCGATCAACAAGCGCGTCAGGGCAGTGTCAAAAGCGATGCGCATCCACATCTTGAATACCGAGGTCATCTCATCTGCGGAAAAAGACCTTGGTGAATGGTTAAGCAGAGCGTCTCTTGGACCCTGAGTTTTGGGATTAACATTTAGCCTATCGCTCTATCACCGCCAATTCTTGCCTGAATAACCCGCTAATCGATTACTTACCCTCGCAAAGCGCAAGACTTTTCGAAAAAAGACAAATACCAAAACCGACCTAGATTTCGGTCAAATTTTTCTCAAAGTAACGATCTCAGCGAAATCGGTAACGATCCGGTAATGCCGCCTGTTCCTGATGCACCCGAATACCAAGGAGGGCATCATGACTAGAGAAGCAAATGTTGCTTACGCCACCACTAAAGTTTCGGAATCCAGCCAAGTGGTCGAGGTACTCAAGTGCAGTGCGGCAGCAATTCCTCTGAGTGCATTGGCCGTTGAAACTCACTGCAACGGCGAGGCTGACGCATTTCCTGGCACATGGCCAACCCGGTTTTCCAAAGGGTTGGAACACAATGCTTTCGGAATCGTCACAACGTATTCCTACAACAACTTTTTTGAGGAAATTTCAGATCCTAGCTACACCGACAACATGGGGAACCGGATCGCGCTTTTTGATTCACCGGCATATTGCGGCAGTTTCCAAACCCGTCCTAATGCGGAAGGTAGTGAATTTTCTTGGCGCAATTGGGACATGCCCCTTGCGTACCATCAATTGGTCGCGCAAGCACCAGAAGCAAATTCTGTTGCCTTGGCGCCGGCGCCTTGCCTGGGGTCGGATGAGTTGGCAGCCGAAATGGCTGAACTTTATGCCATGGCGTATCTCCGGGATCTTTCCTTTGAAGCCATGCGGACCAGCAAGACTTCTCAGCGAGTCGCTGCTGCCTTATCCAATATGCCTTGGTTTGACCCTGAGCAAACGCCAACCGATGCCGAAGGCAATCCGCTCAGCATGGTCTCCTCCAACAGGCGCACGCGAGATGGCGAAAACCTGACGCCGCAAACTCTTTTCCGCGGGTCGAGTGCCGGTTGCGCCGATGGCCCTTATGTTTCGCAGTTTTTACTGCAAGGGGCTGCTGCGCCAGAAGACAAAGGCTATGCACCTCGAGATGAACGCGCTCAAAGTAAGATCGGGCGTTGGGACCAGCGGATCACCGAGCGTGCACCCGGAGTGGATTATCTGCGCGACTGGGCAGAGTGGCTGGATGTTCAAAACGGCGCCAATACGAAAAAAGAGCTCGCTGCTTTTGAAGGCACAAAAAAGTATATTGAAACGCCGCGTGACCTAGCAACGCTGGCCTGCTCGGACGCGTCTTGTAAGCCCTATCTAAATACAGCCGCATTGCTGTTTGATTGGAACACCAAAAGTGATCTTGGCATGCCCAAAATCGAGGATAAGCGTCATTTCGACGGCTCAGAAGAAGCGCATCTTTTGTCTCTTTTGAAAGAGACCGCCAAACGGGCGCACAGGGCCTCTTGGCAACAGAAATTTGAGACGCACAACCGGGCGCGCCCCGAAAAACTGGGCAGCGTGGCTTGCTTGATTGAAAACGGCTACGGCGCAGAGCTTGGTGCGGCGGAGGCGATGGCCACTCAGCACGTGGACAAGCTGGGATCAGCCTCAACCGAGGACTTCAACCTGATTGAGGCGATTGTTGCAGCTCCCTCTGAACGACGCTTCAAGCACAACACACGCTCTTGGAGCCGCCTGCCCGAAATGACACGCAACCTATTGTTGCCAATGGCTTCTCCGGGAGGATCGCCCATGCATCCTTCCTATGGGGCCGGGCATGCAACGATAGCTGGAGGGTGTGTGACTGTACTCAAAGCATTTTTCCGCACCCATGACGCAGACCAGCGACCGATGTCGTTGAAAGAGGCCGGTGCGCCAGCTGCATTTGTGCCGGAAGACGGAGGCCTGAACCTAAAGGAAACAAAGGGTGACGATGCGCCTGACGTGCTGACCTTGAACGGTGAGTTGAACAAACTGGCTGAAAACATGTCCCTCGCGGGCTGCATGGCCGGTGTGAATTATTATAGCGACAGTTTCGACAGCCTGCGCATGGGCGAGCGGATTGCTGTCGGCATCTTAGCGGAACATATGGCGACCTTCCGTTCTAATGTGACCATGACGCTTGAAACCTTCGATGGTGACATTCTAACGATCTCTGGCAATGGGGCCGGCAGCTCTGAAATCCGCGTATCTGGCTGTAGCCTGAGCGATTGGTGGACCCGCCACCTGCCACCGCAACCCCAATCGTGACAGGCGAGCAAAAACGACATACCGGCGAATGCCTCAGTGGCCGCGCCGGTGAATTCTTCACCATCCCCAGCAGAGCTTGCCCCAATCTATGCTCTGTGGGACGGCGCGGTCGCAGGGCCTTTCTTGCGGCCGCACTAACTTAATCCCGAATTGTTTGAGGGACGTAACGATGTACATTTTTCAGTCGCCTGGACGCGCGGACCCGGATGTAAGCGATGCGGTTCTTGCCGTATGGAACGACACTATCCTCGACTTGATAAATTCGCACAAAGCCAGCCCCTTTTTGGTCACTGACCCGTCGAAGATCGCTGATGGCAAAATCGCTCATTCCATCAAATGGCCAGCGAACCCGCGTGAACCTTTGGATTGTCTGGGCGAAGAACTGGCTGTTCAACTTTCGGACTGGGGATGGCCCGGACGGGCAGAACTACATAATGAATACCTGGAATATGCGCTGGTTATGCGCCCTGACAGCGATGGAAATCTGCGGCCCAAACGGTTCATTGCGACAACCGAACTGATGGAGTGGTGGCAAGCGATGGCGGTTCATGACCTGCCTTACTTCCTGCAGCGTGTGACCAGTATCACTGGCCGACGTTATGAGGCCGAAGAGCTGTTTGGCATCCCTGAGCAGCAATGGAATAGCTTAACTGTCAAAACCCGCACCGAAACCTTCCGCAGAAGATTGGTTGGGTTCGGCAGGGCACAACCGCCTGAACACCCATTAAATATGGAACATGTGCTTTTCATGGCCGAAAACATCAACGGGCTCAGCGATCTGATTTTTGTCGTGCATTTCGGGTCATTTCCCTATGCGGTCAATCAGGATGGCAAACGCAGACGCGCCAAACTGGAAGAAATCTTCCTGTCGGTAGATCGCGAAGATCTTTATTGCCGCAATGCTGATGCCGGCGCAGCTCAGGCAGCCTACGATCAGGTTTTCTTACGCGGCAAAAACCCGCCTCAGGGGCGGGTGATGGCCTTTGCCAATCCTTTGGGGGTTTACCTGCGTGCGCTCAGAACCAAGGATCTGAGCCTTGATGGTGAACCTGTTCCACAAGAATGGGGGCGCTTTTCTCGAGGAACAGACGGCATGATGATGCGGCTTGAGTTCGGCCCCGGCGACGAGGATCCGCATTTTCTGGATGATCTGCTTTGGACCAATGGGGCGCGAACGTCGCCTGTGTCAGGCTACCTTTTGGCGCGCTTGATCGAGGTGGGACCGCTGGTTGTGATCGGAGATACGCCGCGGCCGATCGCCAATGATGAGTTTCGCGACATCCCCACGCGACCGTGTGCCTCAATTACCCGCGGGCTGCCGAGCTATGAAAGATGCAAACAGATTGCCACCTTTGCTGATCAATATGAAAATCCGTTAGGGGTGGTTCCCGGCACGCGGGGTTTGCGCGAAAGTTAACGCAGCCCTAGCAGTTTGATGAGCTCATCAGCTCCTAATCGGCACGGCCTTTACAACACGCAGCGGTATGGCTGCGGCGGTCATGTCAAACACAGCGACCGGGTTACCCAAGACATTGGCCGCGTGCTCCAAAGCGCGATTAAGATCGGGTGGCAAAGTTTGCCATGCTTCGCGGCTAAACTCTTGCTGCGGCGACATCGGCCGATCCCCTCGCGCACCACGGTAGAGCTCAAAGAAACGCGCCTCCTCAGCATCCATATCCTTTGGCGTGACTCCTTTGTGCTCTAAGGTGACCATATTGCGCCACGATACAATTGCTTCCCCTGCCGCGCTCAACGCGCCCTGCTCCAAATCGTTGGCAAAAGCCGTGCCATAGCTAGGCCGCCCACCATCGAAATCACTGCACACGACGCGCACAAGTAGCCCAATGTCGTGGACCGGCTGCACATGAATGTCGAGTTTACGCAAATGCCGCGACAGCCACGCATTTAGGGCTTGCGGCAAACAGTGTGGCGCGACGCGGTGTGTATACTCCCCGATCTGATCCAAGGCATGCTCAAGGCATTCATAGACCGCGCGCAAGGCAGCATCAGCATGTGTTTGTCCTGCTGCGGCCCCTTTGGAGGTAACGGTGCCATTGGTGTCTGGCGCCCCAATCGCCAAGGCCGCCCTCGGCATTTCATGTAAACCCCCATCTGAGGCAATCAGACTTTGGCAGGTCTGATCCTGATCTGAACTGTATTGCAGGGCGTAACGCTCAATTGCCTCAAAACCCGACAATCGCGCAGCCTCTTCAGGGGTATCAGCCACCCCGAAAGCCACCCGGCGCTTGATCGATCCTGGCGGAGAAATGGTGCCCTCACGGAGCTCTATCAGCCGAAACGCAACGTGAATTGGGGCGCTGTCAGGAAAGTCAGCGAAGGATGTTTTGGAAATGAGCTTCCCCGTTTCGGCACTTTGAATGAATGTGTCGGTCATTTTCAGTTCCGGCAAACTGCTTAAGGGGCTATTAACTATTATTATTGAACCAGAAAAAGGACTTTTGGAATGGCACGATTGAAACTGAATGACAGTTTCTCACTTAAGGAACTTGGTCACGCAATTCTTGAGCTGGCGGCCGCGTCCGATCAGTCGCAAGGTGCAAACCGCGAAGCAGGCGAAAAAACCGTTCGGGACATGTTCGCCGGCACCAGCGAAAGCGGCGAGTCCCTGAACCCGGAGATTACTTTTGTATATGACAGCCCAAAACAGGTTCACGTGGTGATCCCGGATATCTCCTTAAAGAGAGGCAAACCCGAACCCTCCCCTCTGGACGAGTATGATCTGCGCGACATCGCAGCCGAAGCTATGGGTGAAATCTCGGTCCGCGGGTGCGGCAAGTAACAAAGGCTTTGCGGCCTGTCTGACGGATGACCATGAGCCAAGCTCGAACCAAGATTTTCCTTTCGGGCCCGTTTCAGATCATCTGCGATGATGGGCGGGACGCAACGCCGCGCGGCACCAAGGCCAAAGCGCTGATCGCGCTAGTCTTATTGTCAAAAAACACGGTCCGCAGCCGGGTCTGGATTCAGGACCGGCTGTGGAGCACAAGCGCACCGGCGCAGGGAGCCTCTTCGCTGCGCAAAGAGCTGAGCGTGCTGACCAAACATTTCGGCAAGTTCGGCCTCGATTTTCTAGAAATCGATCGTGAAACCGTTTCCATCAAACTGGACACGCTCGAAGTCGATTTGTTTGATGTGCAATTGTTGCCGGACCGCTCTGAATTGCTCGAAGGACTGGACGTCGCTGATCCGGAATTTGAGGACTGGCTGACCGTAGAACGGCAGGCCTATTGGGATCTCGAAACAAGTGTGGAAACCCCTAACGGATTGCCGTTTCAGCCAAGAGGGCTACCCCAATGGGGACGTCAGCGCCCCACCATTATGGTCGAACAGATGGAGCAGGTCGGCAGTGATGCCGAATTGGATATTGCAGCGAGCTCAATCCACGACGAACTCATGTTCTTACTCGGAACGCTTTCCGATGTGATTGAATTGCGGGATGCCAGCCGCCAGGAAGGCCCGGTCGAGGGGTACATCTTAAGCGGGCGGGTGATCATCGGCGCCGAGGGTATGCGTGTTTCTGCTCAGTTGACCTCGTCACTCGACAAAACCTGTCTTTGGGCGGGACGTTTCCGGTTTCAGGCACAAGACACGTTTAATGCCGTCGAAGAAATTTCAATGCAGGTCGTACAGGCCTTGCAGCTGAACCTGCGTGACGGCCACTGGTCCGATATCTGGTCCTCGCGCACCACCACAACCGAAATCTGGACCGCCTTTCAGCAAGGTCGCATTCAGGAAAGCCACACCACACAGGACGGGCTAAGGCGTGCAATCCAACAATATGAGACCTGTCTGTCACTGGATGAGGGCTATTTGCCTGCCCACGTCGCGATCGGGTTTTGCCGGTTAGACATGATCCGTTTGGGCATGGACACCACGCCTGAGCAAACACTCAATCAGGTGATATCTACCTGCCAGACTCTGCGTGTACGCCACCCCAATGACGCTTATTGCGCAGCACTTGAGGCATTTACCCGCAATGTCGCTGGCGAAACCGGCGAGGCTTGCCGCCTTATGCAACAAGTTCTGGATCAGTTTCAGAACAGTCCCGAACTGCTCGGATATCACGCAGGGCTTTTGGGGTATGACGATCAACTCGACGGCGAGATCGCCTTGTGCCGTCAAGCCCTCGCACTTACCCCCCACCCGCCCATCTGGATTGAGGCCAATTTGGCCATGGCGCTGGCCTTATCCGGCGACCAGAGCGCATGGCAACACGCACATAATGTGCTGCGCGTCAGCCCAGGCAGCGTACGCGCGCGTGTGGTACTATGTGTTCTGTCCGCTGACGCAAACAACCTGCCACTCGCCCGCAGACACGCCCGGCAGATCCGTGATCTACAACCCAGCTTTACCGCAGAAAACTGGGCCTGGCCGACCTGTTTCAAGAATGCTGAGCATTATACTTGGGTTGCAAACCTCCTGCGCGTTGCTGGGTTGTGAGCGGCGGCCAACACCTACAAGTCGGTGATGGTGCCTTCGAACAGTTCGGCTGCTAATCCTATTGTCTCCGACAAAGTTGGATGAGGGTGAACGGTTAATGCGATATCTTCTGCATCCGCTCCCATTTCTATCGCCAAGGCGATCTCAGCGATCAGATCGCCCGCGCCCTGACCAACAACTCCCCCTCCAAGAATTCGCTTGGTATCGGGGTCAAAGATCAATTTGGTCAATCCCTCATCACGCCCCATGGATAAAGATCGGCCCGAAGCCATCCACGGGAAAATCGCTTTTTTAAATTTGGTGCCCTGCGCTTTGGCTACCGCTTCTGTTAATCCGACCCAGGCCACCTCAGGATCGCAATAGGCCACGGAGGGGATTACCGCCGCATCAAAGGCTGCCTGATGTCCGGCTATGACTTCAGCCGCGACATGGCCTTCGTGAACGGCCTTATGCGCCAACATCGGTTGGCCGACCACGTCGCCGATGGCAAATATATGCGGCACATTTGTACGCATCTGCCGATCAACATGGATATAGCCCCGCTCGTCGACTTGCAGACCAGCAGCCTCGGCCGAAATTTTCGCCCCGTTCGGACTGCGGCCTACAGCGACGAGAATTTTATCAAAAGTTTTCTGCCATCCGTCGTCGCCTTTCTCGAAAGTAACAACCAGACCATCCTGGCTGGCTTCAACTGCGGTAACGCGGGTTTCCAGCAAGATCTCTTTGAACTTGGCCGACAAACGCTTCATCAGTGGCGCAACGATGTCTTTATCAGCGCCCGGAACAATTTGCGGCATCATTTCAACCACCGATACCTCTGAGCCGAAGCGTTGGTAAACTTGGCCTAACTCCATGCCGATGATACCACCTCCCAGAACCAGCATACGGGGCGGAATGTCTTCGAGTTCGAGCGCACCGGTGCTGTCCAGTACGCGGGGGTCATCGGGGAGGAAAGGCAGCTTTATTGGAGCTGAGCCAACCGCAATGATGGCATTTTTGAACGACACGGTCTGATCATCTTCAGCCGTTGAAACCCTTACCTGGTTGGGACCGACAAAGGTCCCATAGCCCTGAACTGTCGTCACCTTACGCTTGCGGGCAAGACCATTCAGACCTCCTGTCAGGCGCGTCACCACGCTGTCCTTCCAATGTCTTACCTTGTTCAGGTCAAAACGCGGTACGCCGTAGTCAACACCATGAGCCGAGACCTCTTCGGCCTCGTCCATAACTTTGGCGACATGCAACAACGCCTTGGAAGGGATACAACCGACATTCAGGCAAACGCCCCCAAGTGTATCGCCGCTGTCGATCAGAATAACCGATTGCCCCAAATCGGCGGCACGAAACGCTGCACTGTAGCCCCCTGGGCCGGCTCCGATCACAACGGTATCAGCGTAAAGGTCGCTGGCTGGAAGTGCTTCTTCGGTTGCCTGTGCCGGATGACTTTGAACTTCACCCGATGTCTTTTTGGGCTGCGACGCCTCGTGCTGTCCTGTGGCCTCCATAGGCTCAATCATCATAACGAGAGAGCCTTTGCTCACAAGATCACCTTCTGAGACAAGAAGCTCTATGACCTTTCCCGTAACAGGCGCCGGAATATCCAGTGTGGCCTTATCGCTTTCCAAAAGCAGGATCGGGTCATCGACCTGAACAACAGCCCCTACATCGACATTGATTTCTATAACCGGAACTTCGGAAAAATCGCCAATATCAGGGATTTCAACTTTGAGTGCCATTCCGCTCTCCAATCACAAGTTGATACGGCGGAAATCCTGCAGGATCGCCTGTACGGTTTTCAGAAAACGAGCGGCGGCAACACCATCAACAACACGGTGGTCCCAGCTGAGGCTCATGGGCTGAATGAGACGCGGCTGGAAGGCAGCGCCATCCCAGACGGGTTGTATGGAGGACCGAACCATGCCCAAAATGGCAACCTCCGGCGCATTTATGATTGGTGTGAAGTTATCACCGCCAATGCCACCCAATGATGAAATCGTGAAGGTTCCGCCCTGCATATCAGCGGGCTTCAACTTTCCGTCGCGCGCCTGCCCCGCCAGCGCGCCCATTTCCACCGCGATCTCTTTGAGGCTCTTTTGATCAACATCTTTGACAACTGGAACGACAAGCCCGTCTGGCGTATCTGCGGCCACACCAATGTGGTAGTAGTCCTTCATCACCAACTCATCACCATCAAGAGAGCTGTTGAATCTGGGATGTTCTTTCAGAGCTGCGACAACCGCTTTGACGACAAAGGCAAGGATGGTCATTTTGGAACCGTCTTTCGCCTCGGCGTTCACCTGTTTGCGAAAATCCTCAAGATCAGTGATATCCGCGCTTTCAAAGTTTGTGACATGCGGAATAACAACAGAATTGCGCGCCAAACTCGGGCCAGAAATACGCGCAATTCGAGACAGCTTTTGTCGCGAAACAGGTCCAAACTTCTCGTACTCCACGGTAGGCCATGCTGGAAGTTCAAGACCCAATCCTGACCTTGCCACTTCGGGTGCGTCACTGGCCGACTGAAGCGCCTTTTTCACAAAACCAGCCACATCTTCGCGAACGATGCGCCCCTTTGCGCCGCTACCAGGAACCTGACTGATATCAACGCCCAACGCGCGCGCGAATTTGCGGATCGACGGCGAGGCGTACACCATGTTGCCGGATGTAGGACCAGGCAGAGGTCGCGAATTCGATACCACGGGTTGTGGCAGCGGTGCAGAGATCTCTGCAGGCGGTGCCGAGAATTCAGCAAAGGGTGCCTCAGCTGGGTCGGGCGCGGATTTCGCATCAACCTCGCTCGCTTCAGCTACTTCCAGACGCAGCACAGGCGCGCCTTCAGAAACAGTATCCCCCTCTGCGACAAGGATCTCGACCACCTTTCCACCTATTGTGGCGGGGACATCCAGCGCGGCTTTGTCGCTTTCCAGCACAAGAATTGTGTCGTCTTCCCTAATTATGTCACCGATCGATACGGAAAGCTCGATCACTGGGACATCATTGAAGTCGCCAATGTCAGGAATGTGCAGGTCGACTGAATTTGTCATTGGATTTGCCCTCTTACACGGTCCAAGGGGCAGGTTTACCTGCGCTCATTCCAAACTTCTTCAAGGCATCTTTCTGCACTTGCTCATCTATTTTACCATCACGCACCAGCGCCTCGATGGCTGCCAATGCGATGTTCTGCCTGTCCATTTCAAAGAATGCCCGCAGGTTCGTGCGCTGATCGCTACGACCGAACCCATCCGTTCCCAAGGCAACAAAGCGTTGTGGCAAGTGTTGAGCGATCATCTGAGGCACCGCGCGCACATAGTCGGTCGCGGCAACTACAGGAGCTTGGGTGCCCAGCAGTTGTTGCGCATGCGACTGACGTGGCGCGCCCCGAGGATTGAACCGGTTCTGACGCGCAGTTTCTTCTGCATCTCTGGACAGCTCCGAGAAGCTGGTCGCGCTAAAGATATCAGACGCAATCCCAAATTCGCTGTCGAGGATCTTTGCCGCCGCAATCACTTCAAGAAGTATGGTGCCGGACCCAACCAAATTGACACGCGCTTTTGCGGTGTCAGAGCCTTGACTGTCGAGTTTGTACAGACCTTTGATGATACCCTCCTCACTGCCTGCCGGAAGAGACGGTTGCGCGTAGTTCTCGTTCATAACTGTGATGTAGTAGAACTCGTCAATCTGCTCTTCCATCATGCGTTTCGTGCCATGGTCCATGATCACAGCCAGCTCATAAGCAAACGCGGGATCATAGCTACGGCAGTTCGGGATGGTTGCCGCAATCAAATGACTGGTGCCGTCCTGGTGCTGCAAGCCTTCGCCGGAAAGAGTGGTCCGTCCGGCCGTCGCGCCCAGCAGGAAGCCACGGGCCCGCTGATCCGCGGCGGCCCAGATCAGATCTCCAACGCGCTGGAATCCGAACATCGAATAGTAGATGTAAATGGGCAGCATCGGCATCCCGTGAATGGAATAGGATGTTGCGGCAGCCACCCAGGAAGACAATGCCCCGGCCTCAGTGATCCCTTCCTCCAAAAGCTGTCCGCTCTCGGATTCTTTATAGTACATCATCGAACCAGCATCTTCCGGCTCATAAAGCTGGCCATCAGGGGCGTAGATGCCCACCTGCCGGAACAGATTGTCCATACCAAATGTGCGGGCTTCGTCCGCCACGATGGGCACCAACCGCGGCCCAGAGGACTTGTCCTTCAGCATTCCGCCCATCATGCGTACGGCGGCCATTGTGGTGGACATTTCCTTGCCGTCAGCCTGGAGCGCAAACTTGGCATACTTTTCTAGATCCGGCACTTTGGCCTTCGACGCTTCAGGCGCTTTGCGTACACGTACTGGAATGTAGCCGCCAAGTGCTTCCCGGCGCTCACGCAGGTAGACCATCTCTTCGCTGTCAGGCTCAGGTGTGTAGAGACGGATCTTCTCTACATCCTCGTCCGACATCGGTAGCCCAAATCGATCTCGGAACTGATAAAGTGCGTCTGTGTTCAGTTTCTTGGCCTGATGCGCGATCATCCGGGATTCACCCGCGCCGCCCATCCCATAGCCCTTCTTGGTCTTGGCCAGAATTACAGTTGGACGCCCTTTATGCGCTTTCGCTGCTGCGAAAGCTGCGTGCAACTTGCGCAAATCATGGCCACCGCGTTTGAGCTTATTGATCTCAGCTTCAGTCATATGCGCGACCAGCGCAGCACTGCGCGGATCAGCATTGAAGAATTTTTCGCGGTTATAGTCGCCGTCTTTCGCACCGAGGTTTTGGTACTGACCGTCAACGGTTTCAGCAAAGCGGCTAAGCAGAACGTTGTCTTTGTCCCGAGCGAATATCTCGTCCCATTCGGAACCCCAGAGCACCTTGATGACATTCCAGCCCGCGCCGATGAACAATGCCTCCAATTCCTGGATCACCTGACCATTGCCTCGGACAGGGCCATCCAACCGCTGCAGGTTGCAATTGATGATGAAGGTCAGATTGTCGAGCCCTTCGCGCGCTGCAAGCGTCAAACCCGCGATGGACTCTGGTTCGTCCATCTCTCCGTCCCCGTAGACACCCCAAACGTGGCGATCCGTTGTGTCAGCCAGTCCACGAGCATCCAGATATCGCATGTAGCGCGCCTGATATACGGCATTCAACGGACCGATCCCCATGGAGCCTGTCGGAAACTCCCAGAAATCTGGCATCAGCCAAGGATGAGGGTAAGAGCAGAGACCGTTACCCCCAACTTCTTGGCGATAGTTGTCCAGCTGTTCACGGCTCAGGCGCCCTTCGAGATGCGCGCGCGCATAGATGCCAGGTGCTGAATGTGGCTGATAATACACGAGATCGCCGCCAAACTCTTCTGTGCGTGCCCGAAAGAAGTGATTAAATCCAACTTCGAAAATCTCCGCAGCGGAGGCGTAACTCGCAATATGCCCCCCAAGCCCGCCGTAGGCCTCATTTGCGCGCACCACGGTCGCCAAAGCATTCCATCTCATGATGGAAGTCAGCCTGTTTTCTATTTCAAGATTTCCCGGATAAGGGCTCTGTTGTTCTGCCGGAATCGTGTTGCGATACAAGGAGAAGGGCTGCTCAGAAGTTACAAGCCCTTCGACTTTCGCAGTGTCCATCAGAGCTTTCAGAATATGCCGCGCTCGGCCTTCTCCGCCCATCTCCTTTGTGCTTACAAGCGCATCAATCCATTCCCGCGTTTCAACGGGGTCAATGTCGCCAGCGTCTATTTCTGCTTGTGTGATCATGCGTTTTTCTCCAAAACGACGTGATAAGGGAGGAAAGGGTAGCGCGGTGCAGGAAGAGTATGACCTGGGCACCCTTTCCCATGCGTCACGTCCTTGAGGCCGTAAAACGCATGTGTGAAATCAAGTGACTGACTAAGACCTATTCAAAGTCCTCAAGCACCGTTTTGCCGTAAACCGACCCGCTTTCCTGAAGACGATGCGCCTCGATCAAATTGGCCGCATTGATGGACCCAAGGTGCCTGGTCGCTGTTGTGATGATCTCTCCGGCGTCTACGAGATCCGCGATCCTGTTCAGCATTGCCCGCTGGCTATCAATGTCATCCATCTGAAAAATCGGACGGGCAAACATGAATTCGACATGGAAAGATAGGGATTTTTGTTTGATCTTCATTATGTTGAGATCCACTGGGTCATCTATCACGCAGATTTCGCCACGCGGCTCGATGACATCCACGATTGCATCAAAATGCTGTTCCGTGGCTGTAAGCGAAGCAACATATCGAGGCGCTATCCCCAACGCATCCAGCTGTTCGGTAAGGTCATCTCTGTGGTCAATGACGTGATCCGCGCCCATCTTTTTGCACCACTCAATGGTTTCAGGGCGCGATGCAGTAGCGACCACCCTGAGCTTCGTTGCAGCCTTGGCGATCTGAATGAGTATGGAGCCAACACCACCGGCTCCTCCGATCACAAGTAAGGTATCCCCCTGCCCTGCCCCCTCTTGTAGCTTGAAACTGTCGAACAGAATTTCCCATGCCGTTATTGAGGTAAGCGGCAATGCAGCGGCATCTGCCATCGACAATTTGCTAGGCTTGCGCCCGACAATGCGTTCATCCACGACGTGAAATTGGGCATTGGTCCCCTGACGTGCCGCATCCCCTGCATAGAACACCTCATCCCCCAACTTGTATTTGCTTACCCCTGCGCCAAGCCCCTTAACGACACCCGCTGCATCAAACCCCAGAACCTTATGTCCAGTTTCCGGCCCGCCGCGCATCCTTATCTTGGTGTCGACCGGATTGACCGAAACAGCCTGCACTTCCACAAAGAGATCCTGATCCCTCGGGATAGGGGTGCCCAGTTCAATGTCTTCGAGTGCGTTCGCGACCTCTACTGGCAAACTTTCTTTGAACCCTACGGCTTTCATGGAAACTCCTCCATCATGTATTTGCTGAGATCGCCCATTGCGACCAATTCATGAGATCTATAAATGGCCGCTTGAAATCAGGGAAATGAGTTGTTTCAATCATACCTATGAGCAAATCAAATAAATCGCCCTTCCGCCTCGACACTGACTTGCTGAGCTTACGCACCTTTATCGCGGTGGGTGACATGAGAAGTTTTTCTGCCGCCGCCAAACAGGTTGGCAGAACGCAGTCTGCCGTGAGCCTGCAAATTTCCAAACTTGAACAACGCCTTGATGCGAAACTTCTGGCGCGAACAAGCCGAAAGGTAGAGCTGACACAGGCTGGAGAATTGTTCTTTAACTACGCCCAAAAAATCATTGCACTCGCAGACGAAGCAGCTACTTCACTGAGTGCCCCAGATACCGCAACACCATTGCGCATTGGATTTGCTGAGTATCTTGCTCCCGACCATCTGCATGACCTGCTAAGCAGGTTCAAACGCTCACACCCCAAGCTGCCTATTGAACTGAAGTTGGGAACGGGTTTCGATTTGCGTGATCAATTGGACCAAAACCTTTTGGACGTGATCATCACTGGCCACGATGGCGGTAGCACCAAAGCACCAGATAGTGTGGTGCTGCGCGAGGAACCGATGGTTTGGGTCAAAGGAGATTGCTTAGATCTGGAAACCACCGAAGAAGTACCGTTGGTCGTCATGCATGAACGCTGCAGCTATCGGAAAATGGCGACCGAAATCTTGGAGATATCCCAAAGGCATTGGCGGATCGTAACTGAGGCTAATTCTATTCAAGGAGTTCAGGCTGCTGTGAAAGCCGGGCTCGGGGTCTCCGTTGTTGCAAACTCTGCTGCAACTGGTCTCAAGGTTATCGAGCACGGCTTTCCTCCGCTGCCAAGAACCGCAATGGTCGCCTATCTACCCAAAACAAGACATCCGCTTGCTGAACGCTTTGTCTCATTTGTCGCCCAGGGGCTTTGAGGGATTCGGATTGGAACCGGCAGCATATCCACGGTGAGGCACCCCCGCTTAAGATGTTCTGGCGAGCGTCTCAAAACAGCCATCGACAGTATCAGCGATGGGATTTTGCAATAGGCCCAGAGCTGAGGTTCAGCGAAGCCCCAGATCTCTGCATCCAAACACCGCATTACCTCTATTCTCTGCAAGTCAAAATTCAGTGGCCGGAGATTTCACACGCTGCCGGATGAGACAAACTTTCATTTACCGAGCTTAGCTGTGGCGCTGAGCCTTCGAAGTCACCTCGCAAACCCGAGTCCTCGATGACTGCGTTGGCCAGTGCCCGCTTACCGGTCCTTCGCTGCGGAAGCGCGACCTCAAGGTCATGATGTTGGACCGTGAAATCGGCCAGCGACGCGTGTCGCTTTCGCCCGAACCGAAACCGCAATTTCGCATTGCATGATTGGACATATGAAATTCAGTATTTGTAGCTGATGAGGTTTCGACAATTGCTTGCGTAAGCAACATTTCTGCAAACGCAGAGCAACCATTTTCAGAATGGGGTTCAAGGCCGATAGATGGCGCGAACCACAAGCGAGAGGGTCGACCGGAAGACCTGAGATACCCTCCCAAACATACCGGACACATCAGTGTGTCTCAGGGGATGTCAACGCAATTCAAGCCTTGGCCCACACGTTTTAGGCGCAAATTTCCTTCTGCTGGTCTTAAAATCACCACAGAAAAACAGGCTACTTGCAGAAGAAGATCTCCGCGCGGGTTTGAAAACCCTCAACATTCCGGAGGTCCTCGATTGACCTGACCGGCTTACCGTCCACTTTCTGGAGACACTAAAATTCTAAGCTTTTCTAGGATTTTGTCACCAGGGAGCGGGTGCCATAAATTTTATAGTTGATGAATTTTCAAGGATATTAATATGCCGACCCCGATCTATGTGACGGACTATGACGACCTTCTCTCCAAATTGGATTCGGCAACCGGAGGGGAAGTGTTTGAGCTCGCCCCAGGCGAGTATGGCCTCCTCAATCTTTCGACTTCAACTCTCAAGACTTCTCATGGAAAATATGCCTCCGAAGTCACAATTCGATCCGCTGATCCAATCGACAAGGCGATTTTTTCAGGCGGGATTTTGGCAGGTGTCGAGAACCTTAAAATTTCCGACCTTAAAATCGAGTACCAGCCGACCGGAGAGCTGCCTATCTATGAAAAGGTCTTCAAGATTGTAAAAGGCTCCAAATCCGTTGTGATCGAGAACTCGGTCTTTGAAGGACACCCCGTGCCAGAAGGGCTTGGAGGAAACCCCGAAGATCATCTGGATGTTAAAGCGCATGGGGGCCTCGTTGAAGGACTGTCGAGCGGCGTCGGATTTTCTGCCCGTGAAAGCGAAGACATCACTTTCCATAATAATGAAGTCACGGGCTTTCATCGCGCGGTGAAAGTCCTTGATGTCGATGGAGCCATATTCACAGATAACTATATCCACGATCTGCGTTCGGACGGTCTTAACTTTATCAGCGTCACCAACGGCCTCATCGAAGGAAATGAAATCAGGGATATGCGCCCGTGGCGGCATGAAGAGGCAGTGGGTGGTGGGGATCATGGTGATCTGATCCAGTTCTGGACCAATGGCACAACCTCACCGAGCGAGAATATCATAATACGCAGCAATATATTGCATGTCCGCGATGGTGACGCCACGCATTCCATTTTTATGCGCAATGAAGAGGTCGACAATGGCCGCGCTGGCGAGGAGATGTTCTATCGGAACATAACAATCGAAGACAACCTGATCTACAATGCTCATCGACATGGCATCAGTGTTGGCGAAGGTTTTGAAATCACTATTCAAAACAACACTCTTGTCCAAAATCTCAGCCGCGAAAATGGAGCGGTCACTGTCCCGGAAATCTATGTCAATCCCGCCTCACAAAGCGTCACTATTATCGACAATGTGACCCCCGGCCTCCGAGATTTGGCTGGAATGGAAGCCGCGGGATTTACCATAAGCGGAAACGTCATTACCCAGAATACAAACGAAAATGCCCCCAACTACGTGCAGGATATCTTTATTGATGCTCTGAGTGGGAGCAACGCGTCGGTGACTGATCTTCAGATTGTTCCGGAAAGCGTTGCTGATGGGGTCGGAGCGGCAATTTCACAATTTGAATTCACACCAGATGATTTGACGCCGGTTGCGCAATATACGAGCGGGGAATTCTCCGGAAATGACTTTGCCTTCACCTTCAACGCGGGCTTAACAGCGGATCAGAATGGGCTGGTCGATGACGGTGCAACCTTCTCTTGGGATTTTGGAGATGGACAAACTAAGACAAGTATCGAGGTCGACCACACTTTTACCACGCATGGCCCCAAAGAGGTTATTCTGACTGTGACGACTGCCGACGGCACGGTCGCAAACAATATTATCAGCGTCAACATTGCTGACCCGGTCTATGTGGATATCGATTTCACGAACGCCTCGGCAACCGATGGCTCTAGTTACGGCGCCACGCTGCTCAAAAATCGGGATGAGGACCAACTCTTTGAAGAGACTGACTTTGCTGTTGGTGCCAACGGCGAGGTGGGCTTGCGATTGAAATCGGATTCGGTCTTTACGTTTGGTCGCGATGACACACATCTGTTCGGGCAAGATCAGTTCTCATTCCACTTCGACATACAGCGCGCAGCGGCGGATTCCGGTGGTGGAGATTTGCTGTACAAGCACGTTCAGGGCATGAAGCTCCACGTCCAAGATGATGGCACGATCAACTTTACGATTTTTAACAGTGATGCGCAGAGTTTTGCTTTGGTCACAGACACAAAAATCGATGACACGGAGCGTCATGATTTGGTCGTGAGCTACAGTGCCTCTGATGCGCTGCTTGCGATTTATCTCGATGACGCACTTATCGGCTCCACCGAAATGACCGGTCTTGTTTTGGAAGAAGTCTACTCTTTCCAACCGATCTCCTTGGGCAATCCTTTCAGGGATAACCTCGAGGCGATCATCTATGATTTCAAATATCTCAATACCGCCTTTGAGCCGCGCGCAGCCACGGCAACCCCCATCCCCGAAGATGCCATTTATTCTGATGGATATGCGAGGGGCTCGGTTGAGAGTGATGTGTTTGTTCTTGGCGCCAATTACACTGACATCAACTCTGCCGGAACGGACACTTTCATTGTGACGGATTTGTCCACATCATCGGCACACCGTGTTCGGAATTTTGAGAGTGGCGAAACGTTAGATCTCAGCCATCTGATAGACATCCCAAACGGACAGTCGGTCGATGAGTTTGTCCGTCTGGAGGAGCGCACATGGGGCGGCGGCACCCACACCTTTGTGCAGATTGATCAAAGCGGATCAGGTCAGATTTTTGTCGATGCCATCGCGCTGACGTTTACGACATTTCACAGTCTGGAGGATGCGATCAATACAGGCGCAATTGTGATTGGAAACTCTGACGTTGTGATGCCCGTAGCCGACAATGGTATATCCGCTGCAGGCTATGAAGCCGGGACTGCCGCAGAGGACACTTTCATACTCGGAACAGACTATGCTGACATCAACTCGGCAGGAACTGATAGATTTGTTCTCAGAGATATCTCGACAACATCACCGCATCGCATTCGATCGTTCGAAGACGGCGAAGTGATCGACATCAGTGATGTGATTGATATCCAAAATGAACAATCTGTGGATGAGTTTGTCCGGCTGGATGAGCGCACATGGGGCGGTGGCACCCATACATTCTTACAGATTGATCAAAGCGGGTCAGGTCAGAATTTCGTCGATGCTATCGCGCTTACGTATAAAACATTTAGCAGCTTAGAGGATGCCATAGATAGCGGAACAATCTTGCTCGAGTCTGATTATCTGTAAGCAATACTGGTGGCATCCATCAAGGCGCACTTAATTTCCCCCGACACGGGGCTATTCAGTTCGCACTGTTTGAGCAATGCCTGAATTGAGTTTCCTGTTTGATGAACCCGTACTGTTGAGCGGGTATGAGATTTTATTACTTTGGCAGAGCAGCGCTAGGGGAAGGGGAGAAACCTCAGAGTGCAGTACAAATGTAATCTCGCTGCCTGCGAACGCTAACTGAAATTCAGTCGAGATCCTGCGACGCGCTGGCCCTGCAACTTCCAAAACTTCTGAGCATCGGTAAGGCCGATCCGTGTGCCTTCTGCGCGGGGTGAACCACAAGTCCAAGGGTCAAGGGTGAAATCCTTCGTCTAAGTGACCTCCCGCTCGCCTCCCACAGCGATAGCAACGGCAGATTGCTCTCCAAAATCTTGGGGCAGTAAGCCGAGGAGATCGATCTTTTCGACCGCGCTCAATTGGCCGAGATCATCCGCAGCTGCTGTCCCAATGCCAGACTGAGCGAAGCAAGTCGTGCGCTCTCCGCCCATTCCCTCGGCCGTTGCAAATCCATGAATAATGCGGACCGCTTACGCAAAAACATCGGTAAATATGGGCGGGATTGGGAGCGGATGAGACAAGTGAATCGACCTCACTTTTTTTGTGCGGTCTTGTAGTTTCTTAAGGTGTCTCCGATTTAGATTTTATGCTGCATTTTGCTCTTCCAAGCCCGTCCAATATGCGTCGTTCGGCGTTTGCCGATCAAGCACCGAATGGGATCGACTGGTGCTCCAAAGGCCCTCCAATTCTTGACGACGCGCCAGGTCTGAAAGCCATCGGAGATTTCCTCAAGATAGATGGACTCCTGCTTCAGGGAGCGCCACAGGCATTCAGTGAATGTGTTATCTGATTGTCTCCTCCCTTCCGTCCATAGAGACGCACGGGCATTTGCGGATTATTTTAAGAATATGCCTCCCCGCAAAACAACCTCCAATAGCCAAATCTTAACCTGTCTCCCGTCAATTTCGGCACTGGGATTATTTCTGAAAGGGCCAAATCATGGGTGCGCGTACAGCGACTGGGGCAACGGAGCCAACGGATACAAATACCGATCTGCAGGGGGTTGTGGATGCGATCAATCGCGTGCAGGCGGTGATCGAGTTTGAACTCGATGGAACCATTCTCAACGCGAATGAGAATTTTCTGACAACCGTCGGATATGAACTGAACGAGATTCAAGGCAAGCATCATCGTATGTTCTGCGAGCCAGCTTATGCGGCTTCGGAGGACTACCGTGATTTTTGGATGCGCCTTGCGACCGGAGAATTCTTCGCGGGTGAGTATAAGCGGCTTGGAAAAAACGGGGCCGAAGTCTGGATCAATGCGTCCTACAACCCAATTTTCGACGCGGACGGCAAACCCACCAAAGTTGTGAAGTTCGCCACAAACGTAACCGAAGAAAAACGCCGGATTGCAGATCAGGACGGCAAGATGGCTGCGATCAGCCGGGCGCAGGCTGTGATCGAATTTGATCTGGATGGCACCATTCGGTCAGCCAATGAGAATTTCCTGGCTACGGTCGGATATGCAATGGATGAAATCCGCGGTCAGCACCACCGGATGTTCTGCGACCCAATTTACGCCAGCACTGCTGAGTATCGCAAATTTTGGGAAGACCTTGCCGCTGGTGAGTTTGCTGTCGGCGAATACAAGCGGTTTGGCAAAGGCGGTGCCGAGGTTTGGATCAACGCCTCCTACAACCCGATTTTTGATGCTGACGGCAAGCCTTTCAAAGTTGTGAAATTTGCCACCAACGTGACCGAAGAAAAGCTGCGCACGGCAGAGCAGGACGGCAAGATGGCCGCGATCAGCCGGGCGCAGGCAATGATCGAGTTTGAGCTGGATGGCACAATCCTGACTGCCAACGAGAATTTTCTGGCAACCGTCGGATATTCAATGGAAGAGATCCGTGGGCGCCATCACCGAATGTTCTGTGAGCCGGCCTATGCAAACTCTCCAGCCTACAGCAAATTCTGGTCGGATCTGGCCGCGGGTGAGTTCTCTGCGGGGGAATACAAACGCTTTGGTAAGGACGGCGCCGAAGTTTGGATCAACGCCTCCTACAACCCGGTGTTTGATGCGGACGGCAAACCGGTGAAAGTGGTCAAATTCGCCACTGACATCACTGCCGCGAAACAGGTGGAGAAAGAGGTCACCCGCATTGCAATGCGGTTTGCGGATCAATCCAGCGGGATTTCGGAACAAGCGCAAACCGTGGCCAGCGGGGCGCAAACCCTTGGCTGCACCACGGAAGAAATCAGTGCCTCTGTAGAGGAATTGAGCGCCTCCATTGACTCGATTGCCCAAAACAGCAACCGCTCTGATGAAATTGCGCAGAAGACCAAAGAAGAAGCTGATCTGGGTGCAAAAGCGATCGAACGCTCCATCGAGGCGATGGATCTGATCAACTCCTCTTCAGAGGAAATCAGTGAAATTGTGAAGACAATCAGCGAAATTGCCAGCCAGACCAATCTGTTGGCATTCAACGCAGCGATTGAAGCGGCCCGCGCAGGCGAACATGGCCTCGGCTTCTCTGTTGTGGCGGATGAAGTGCGCAAGCTGGCCGAACGGTCGTCGCAATCAACCAAGGAAATCAGCAAGCTGATCAACGACACTGTTAAGCGCGTGACGCAAGGCAGCGAAGTCTCCCGCGAAGCTGGTGCTGCATTCACCAAAATCCTCTCGGGGATTTCGGAAACAACGGACTCCATCACGCAAATATCTGTTGCGGCGAATGAACAGCAGACTGCGGCACGGGATGTGGCCGAAGCCATTCAGAGCATTGTTGACGCATCTGAGGAAGCCGTTGTGGCCTCCGATGCGATTGCTGCTGCGACAGTGGAATTGAGTGGCGGGGCTCAAGAGCTCAAATCGGAAGTTGCGAAGCTGGGCGGCTGATCCGTCGCACCACTCAAGGAAAGGGCTTTTGATGACATCACATGTTGCAGAAACCAGCATGAGCGACAGCGAGTTCTCAAAACTGCGCGCGATTGTGCATAAGACGACGGGCATCACGATTGCGGAGAACCGCCGGTCGATGCTGATCAGTCGCTTGCGCAAACGCCTACGGGAGGTGGAGGAGCCGAGCTTCTCCTCCTACATCTCCCGGCTCGCCAATGACCCCGGTGAGATGCAGGAACTCACCAATCGGGTGACAACAAACGAGACCTATTTTTATCGCACGCCCCGGGTCTGGGATCATTTCACAGAAACGTTCCTGCCGGAGTTCCACAAGACAGCCGGTGGGCGAAAAATGCGGGTCTGGTCTGCTGCTGCCTCCACAGGTGAGGAAGCGCATACGGTTGGGGTGTTGCTGGAACAGCAACGCCTTCAGCACCCGGGTTTTGACTACAGCGTGCTGGGTACGGATGTTTCGTCCCGTGTTTTGGATATTGCCCAGACCGGGGTTTACAACGGGCGCGCAATCGCCCGTTTCCGTACCGCGCAACCCGAGCTGTTTCAAAAACACATGAAGGGCGATGACACCAATGGCTATAAGGCCGTACCTCAGGTGCGATCACGGCTGAAGTTCAAGCTGCACAACCTGCTCGAAAAAATGAGCGGTGCGGGCGGTTTTGACGTGGTGTTTTTGCGCAATGTGCTGATCTACTTCACGCCTGAAGATCAGGAGAAAATACTGGCTCATGTCAGATGCATGATCCGCTCCGACGGTGTGCTTTATATTGGTGAGAGTGAAACACTGACCAACCTGAGCACCGATTTTTCGCAGGTCGCTCCGATCATTTACCAGCCCACAGCGCGCGCGGGGGCGGAATGACGACGGCCGCCAATGAAAAACTGCATGTTCAGATCGGGCAGGTCAAAGTCGGCCGAGAGGGTCAATCTCTCACGGCCATCCTTGGATCCTGTATCGGCTTGGGCCTGCTTTATCCGGCAGAGGGCATCTTTGGTTTGGCCCATTGTCTGCTGTCAAAGTCCGGGAACAAAAGTGAAAAGCTCAGCGGCCGGCATGTTGATCAGGCGTTTTGGTCTTTGCAATCAATGATGGATCTCAACGCCTCCAACATTCGCAAAGTGAAGGCACTGATTGTTGGTGGTGCGAATATGACCATGCCTGCGGACACCGATCCCGCTCGATTGGTTGGGAGTATCAACGCCAAATTTGCCTATGGCGTCCTGCGACAGGCGGGGTTGCGCAACATTTATGAGGACGTCGGTGGCCTGCAAGGACGGCAGGTGACGATTGACTGCACCAGCGGGGAGTTCACCGTCGCACCCATCCCGCGACTGGGAGAATAGAATATGGATTTGACTTTGGATCAGCTGTCTACAGCGCTGAAAACCTCCGATGGCCTGGCTCCGATTGAGCAAGAGCCAAACCCAGCCACGGAACCTACTTCTTTCGCCTCACCGCCAAAACCCGCGCGGATAGGGCAAGAGAAGCAACAAAAAGCGATCTACGGCTCCTTCATGATCGGAGAGACCGAATTCGCCATTCCGGTGTCATCGGTCCAAGAAGTGGTGAACGAGCCCAAGGACATTTCGCCTGTCCCTTTGTCCCCTGACTATATGCTCGGGCTCTTCAATCTGCGCGAAAAGATCGTGCCGGTGGTGGATCTGCGAAAGCTGTTGGAATACCCGGATGCACCCAAGGACAAGGCTGGTAAGGTTGCGATTATCGAACATGGCGCACATAGCATTGGCCTGTTGTTTGACCGCACAAGCGAAGTTCTCAACGGCAAGGATGCCGCGCGGGTTGATTTCAAACCCAACGATCGCGGCATCAAAGATATTGTTATCGAAGGCGTTTTAAAGTTTGAGGGTGGCGACCGGCTTGTCCAGATCCTTGATCCTCAGGAGCTGCTGAACCTGGAGAAACTTCCGCGCAGCAACAGCAGTGCAGAAGCGAGCCGTCAGGCATTTTCACGGGGCAAACGCCACTCCTGCATTTCGTTCCAGACCGGTCACACCTCTTGCGCCATTGATCTTCGGTTCGTGAAGGAAGTGCGAGAGTTGCCAAAGCTGGATCAGTCGCTCTTTGCGCATGGTCATATCCTGGGCACCGCAAATCTGCGCGGTGTCATTTTGCCGGTGATCGATTTCCGCAGTTTTCTCGGCGATGAGCCGGTGATCGAATTCACCCAACCGCCGCAAGAACGGCGCATGTTGGTGATTGAAACACCAGAAGGGCCTGTCGGTCTAATGGTGTATTCCATCGACAGCATCCTGCCCTACTACGAAGATGAGATTCTTCCGTTTGCAAAACTTGCGCTGCCTTGTGGTGACTTGGTCGAAGGCTGTCTGATTGATCAAGAAAATCGCATCGTGATGATGATCAAGCCAGAAATGCTCCAAGAAGACAAAGGCTTTATGGAAGCCGCAAAGGCATGCCAGGAGATTTATCCCCCAGAAACGGAGGACAGCGAAACATCGGCGCAGCTCCGCGGGAACACCCGCCGCACTTTCATTCAGTTCACCTTCGACAAGCGCTTCGCGCTTGAAACATCAAAGGTCAGCGAAGTCATTGAGCGCCCTGCGGAATTGCTGGAGCCTCCTTTTGCACTGAAATTTGTGGAAGGGATCATTAACCTTAGGGGCGATCTGATCACCTTGCTGAACCCGCGTCTGCTCTATGGCATGCCTCCCACCAAGACGGCCGACCAAAAGGTTTTGATCTTCAAGCACAATGGGCAGAGGTTCGGTATTTTGGTGGATTCCGTGGATGAGATCATCATGACCACAGAAAACCAGATTGCTGCGCTCAAACCCATCGATAAGCAGAACACCGAAAGGAGTGTTGCGGAAGATGTGGCGGGCTGCATACAGCACACCAATACGTTTGGCACGCTGAACTCCGTACTGATTTTAGATACGGATGCCCTCGTGACACGCTGCTTGAGGTCTATGGAGCAGTAGGGTGTGACTTGGTGCCAGAAAGTTAGGCAGTTGGTTAAGGTGTATCCTAAACCTCTGAAGGGATGCGAAAATAGCAAAGCGCCGGGAGTTTACAGATCAATTTAAGGCCAAGGTGGCGTTGGAGGCGCTGCGTGGCGAAAAGAGCGTACAGGAGATCGCAGCAAAATATAAGTTACATACAAATCAGGCCAACACTTGGAAGCGGCAAGCGATTGACGGGATCGCGGATGTATTTTCTTTCGGAACGCAAAACGCCCGACAGAAGCGGAGGTTAAAGAGCTGTAAATCGACGTCGTATGAGAGAGTATGCACTCGGCAACGTCGCCCATCCCGAAGGCGCGCTGTTCAAGATGGCATGCGAGGAGGTTGTCAGCAAGAGCGCAAGTGCTTGCTGTTAGCGAAGCAGAATACGCTTCCATTCTGGAGGGCTATCTCCCGTCGCCAAAGTCGCAAATCTCACAATGGCTCTAAATGGACCTGCATTCCCGACGGGTAATCGGCTTGGCGGTCAGCAACAGGGTGAAGCGTGATCTGGCGATCCGAGCGTTGAAGATGGCCGTAGCTCTTCGGCAGCCACCAAAAGGCTGCATCCACCACACCACAGTGGCAGCCAATACTGCTCTCACGATTACCAGAAGCTGCTGCGCCAGCACGGCTTCCAGGTATCGATGAGTGGCAAAGGCAACTGTTATGACAACTCAGCTGTGGAAACCTTCTTCAAAACGATCAAGGCAGAGCTGATTTGGCGAAGGTCATAGCAGACGCGGCGGGACGCTGAGTTAGCCATCTTCCAGTACATCTACGGCTTCTACAATCCGCGCCGAAGGCACTCAGCATTGGGCTGGAAAAGCCCGGTCGCCTTCGAACGGAAAGTAGCCTAAACGTGCACTTGGGGCGGCACAAAAACGTGACATGTCCAAACTTCTAAGGCTTCAATCGAAAGGTCCAAAGCTCTGAAGGTCTCAGCGGCCAGCTGATTGTCCGTTTTTTTCTTTTGGGCTCAACCAAAGCCAAAATCCACAAACGATCACTGCCACACAGATCGTGATGGACCATAACAGCACTCTCCGATCCATCCCACCTCACTTTCTTCAAAGCAGTTTAGCCCCCTAAGAGACAATTCCCACAAGTCAGAATACACTTATTCCGGTTTAGAGGTGCCGTAACTTTTCCTAAGAAGTGTTTCGGTATTTTCGCAAAACGCTGGCAGTGCGCCGTCACAGTGCTTCCACACTTGCCGAACCAAAAACGCAAGCAGCGCCCCTTTGGGCGCTAAGTGACTTCTATAAAATGCTAAATTTGGTTGCGGGAGCACGCAACCGCCGTTACCGAACCAGACTAAGCTGTCAAATAGGAACTCTCTAATCACTTGCTAAATTAGGAGACCGAACGGTTGCGGGAATCGCAAGCTCTCCGCGCTGGAAACATCACAACGACTGTGCGGTATCCTAAATCGGCCCGATAATAACAGATGTTACGCATTTCAGGCGCGCAGCATGGACGTCGCGATGGTGTTTCTAATCTTTAGAAGCTCGGCCTCAATCTCTTCCACATCAGCCTCACATGTGGCGTTGTTGGCGTAGGGAACAGTCAGTGCACCGTGAAGTTGCCCCCCCAAAGAAACCAATGGCACGGAGAGATCCACAACACCGCTCATAAAGCGACTGTTGAATCGCAGCACGCCATTCTGAGCCAGCGATCTGCGGTATTCTTCCAAGTGATCCGAGCGAAAGTCAGGATTTCTCTCGCGAATGCGCACTTCCGTCTCTGAGAAGTGAAAAGGGTTCATAGCGCAGAGCATAACGATGCCTGACGCGGAGTCTTCCAGCGGCCTGCGAGAACCAATCGGCACGCTGATCGACATCCGCAGTGGCGGTTCCCATCGCTTCATAACGACCATCTCATCGCCGCTTGGTAAAACCAATTGGCACGGTGCACCTGTGCGGGCAGAAAAGCGGTCCGCCATCGGTGAAATCGCTTCAAAAATATCTTTTATAATTGGGGCATTAAGGCCCATCTCCAACAGTTTAGATGTGGTCACATACCCATAACCCGCTCCCGCTTTTTCCAAAAAGCCCTCAGCTTCCAGAACCGCGATCATCCGAAACACTTCATTTCGGTTACGGCCGAGTTCGGCGGCAATGTCCTGGGTGCTGAGAGGTTCTGGCGCTTTGCTCACAATCTCAAGAATTTTCAACCCACGCGTGAGAGCTGGTGCGGAATAGGAGGATTGAGTCGATTTCGTCATGCGTCACCCTTTCGTATTTGACACACTGTTTCAAATATGCAAACCATTCAACCCACATCAGGGAGGAAGATGTGAGTTGATGCCAGATTTGGAGACATTTCGCAGGGCGCAATCGTCGAAAAAACGCAGTTTGTTGCAAAGCTGCGCAGCACGCCATCGTTCCAAAGGCCTACTCAGTTTGGATTTGAGCGCCCCTCCAAAAAGCCGGGACAAAACCTCGGTTTCCGTAAGCACTCCGCTCTTAGCGAACGCACCAGCATTTAAGCCAAAAGTTTCAAAACATACCCAGGGAGGAAAAAATGAAACTACATCACATCCGCACCGTTGCCCTAGGCGCAACTTTGGCGCTCACTGCAAGCGTATCCACCGCTTGGGCTCAGGAAGTTCTACGCTTTGGCCACGTCTATGAAGCCTCAACGCCATACCACGCAGCAGCAGAGCGGGCCGCAGACCTACTGGAGAAGGCCACCGAAGGTCGCTACACGATGGAGGTGTTCCCAGCCTCTCAACTTGGCAAAGAAGCTGCGCTGAACGAAGCCTTGTCTCTGGGCACTGTCGATGTGATCTACACAGGTATTGCTTTCTTGGGTCAGTCTTATGGCCCGATCAGCATCTCTGATTATCCCTTCACGATGCGCTCTTACGACCACTGGAAAGCCTACGTCGGTTCCGACTTGTTTGCAGAAATGAGCGAGGCCTACAGCAAGGTTTCCGGCAACACCATTGCCGCAATGACTTACTATGGTGCACGCCACGTGACTTCCAACAAGCCAATCATGTCGCCAGAAGATATGGACGGGCTGAAAATCCGCACGCCAAATGCGCCTGCTTATCAGATGTTTCCAAAAGCAACTGGTGCAAACCCAACACCAATGGCCTTCGCAGAGGTCTATCTCGCTTTGCAACAAGGCGTTGTAGACGCGCAGGAAAACCCACTGCCAACCATCCAGTTCAAGAAGTTCCACGAGGTTCAGTCCAACATCAACTTAACGGGCCACATCACCAACTCTCTGGCAATGGTAGTGTCGCCGGTCACCCTCGGCAAAATGGGCGATGACGGCCAAGCCCTTCTGGACGCTTTGGCGGAAGCCGCCTCTAGCACCTCTGATGAAATTGTTGCCTCAGAGGCAGAACTCGCTGATTGGTTCCGCGCACAGGGCGTGACCGTCAACGAAGTGGATCGCAAACCCTTCATGGATGCGGTGTCTCCAATGCTGACCAGCGCAGATGTGCCTTGGACGCCAGAGATCTTCGCGCGCCTGCAAGCGATCAAAGAATAAAAATGGTTCTGGGCCTGCCAATTTCGATCGGCGGGCCCAGCAACATATGGAAAGGAAAGGTCCGATGAAGGACATGACCCAAGCGCCTGAAATCGATTTTGACGCCCTGGCTCAAGAAGACGAGCTGCACTTCAAAAACTTCAAAATCAGCATAGCCGATTACCCGCTTCTCGCCCTCTTTGCGGCGTTGTTTTGTGTCGTGTTCCTGCAATTCTTCACCCGCTACGTCCTCAACGACTCAATCGCATGGACGGAGGAAGCGGCGCGGTATCTCCTGATCTTGCTGAGTTTTTGCGGTGCAATCCGCTGTCAGGTGATGGGATCGCACATCGCACTCGAATTTGTAGACAAGTATTATGGCCGTCACCTGAAGTGGGTCCATCTCTTTGCTCTACTGGCAAGCTTCGCACTGTTTGCGACCTTCCTTTGGTCAGCTTGGGAGCTGATCCAGCGTACATCGTTTCAGCAAATGGTCTCTCTTCCTTTCCCCAAATACTACCTTTACGCGGGCGTGATGGCTCTGGCCGGGATCAATGCATTGATCATCATTCTACAGATCTTCACGCGACTGAAATCCGCGACACGGAGCTAAGAACCCATGGGCCTCTTCATACTTTTCGCATCGCTCTTTGGTTTGATGCTGCTGCGCGTGCCAATCGCATTCTCGCTCGCGCTTTCCTCCTTCGCCTACATTCTTCATTCCGGCCTACCGCCGGTTCTATTGATGCATAACATGGTCAATGGCATGGACAGCTTTCCGCTCCTGGCCATCCCCTTCTTTATCCTTGCCGGTGCGCTGATGAACTCTGCCGGCATCACCGCGCGTATCTTCGGCTTTGCCCGCGCCATTGTGGGCTGGATGCATGGCGGTCTTGGCCACGTGAACATCGGCGCAAGTATTATCTTCGCAGGGATGTCCGGCGCTGCAGTGGCTGACGCCGGTGGTCTTGGCGCAATTGAAATCAAAGCCATGCGCGAAGCGGGCTATGATGACGATTTCAGCGTGGGCGTCACCGCAGCGTCCTCCACCATCGGCCCCATCATTCCGCCTTCATTGCCTTTGGTGATCTTTGGCGTCATGGCATCGGTCTCGATTGGCCAATTGTTCGTCGCTGGCATTGTGCCAGGCTTGATGATGGCGGGCGCTCTGTCGGTGATGGTGTGGTGGATGTCTCGCAAACGCGCCTATCCCCGCGACGTTGCTTTTAGCGCCACCCTGATTGGCACCCGCTTCAAGGCAGCCTTCTTGCCCCTGATGACCCCAGTTATCATCGTCGGTGGCATTGTGTCCGGCGCGTTCACACCAACTGAGGCAGCCATCTGCGCGGCGGCTTATGCGCTGGTGCTGGGCACTTTGGTCTACCGAACACTCACTCTGCGCAAACTTGCCGTGATTTCTTTGGAAACCATCGAAACCACGGCCGCGATTATGCTGATCGTTGGTGCAGCCTCTGTGTTTGCTTGGATTTTGACAGCCAATCAGATCGCCACTCAATTTGCTGAATTCGTGTTGTCCTTCACCGACAGCAAAGCCGTAGTATTGCTGCTGATCATGGCGATCGTTCTGATCGTGGGCCTCTTCATGGAGACCATCGCCGCAATCTCGATTCTGGTTCCTGTCTTGATGCCTGTGGCCGCGCAATTCGGGATCGATCCCATTCACCTTGGCATCATCGTCATTTTGAACCTGATGCTGGGCTTGTTGACGCCACCTGTGGGCATGGTGCTCTTTGTACTCTCCCGGGTTTCAAAAGTGCCTTTTGAACAGTGTGTAAAGGCCACCCTGCCTTTCTTAGTTCCGCTGATTGGCGTACTCCTACTGCTCACCTTCATACCGCAACTGGTGCTTTGGCTGCCTGAACTGCTCTATGGATGAGCCTTATTCTACGGAAAATATGAGGTTGACCCACTCAGTTTAGAGTCCGCTTTTGTAAGATAGCTCTGTGCGACTGTTGGCTTTACTTTGACCGGTTGACATATTCATATGGCGCGATACCAGCGAGTTCTAGTGCAGCCGGTTACGACTAAAGTCAGCGAGCCATGCTGCGATCATACGGCAGGTTTAGCGCAGCGACGGTAGCAGGTCTTCGTTAAGGCGTTCCTCGCGCATGCGCCCGTTGAGCTGTCGATCATGATCAGCCCCACCTGAGGGCTCCAATTTGATTGTTAGTGCATGATCGGCCTTTGATCCATCTGAACGATGGTTTCCGTGGCCGGTGGGCGGTAGCCCAACGCGCTGTGGGGGCGTTTCGTGTTGTAGTGTTTCCTCCATTCTTCGATCAGGATTTGAGCTTCGCGCAGGCTGTAGAAGATCTCGCCATTGAGGAACTCGTCCTTGATGTGGGCATTGAAACTTTCGCAGCATCCATTCTCCCATGGCGACCCCGGTTCGATGTAGGCCGTCTTTGCGCCAACAGCCTTGACCCAGTCCTGAACGGCCTGAGCAACAAACTCCGGCCCGTTGTCTGACCGAATGAACGACGGCACCCCGCGCAGGATGAACAGATCGCTTAAGGCATCAATGACGTTACCTGAGTTCAGCTTGCGATCCACACGGATGGCCAAACATTCTCGGCTGTATTCGTCGATGATGTTGAGCGTGCGGAAAACCTTTCCGTCATCTGTTCGACAATGCACGAAATCATAGCTCCAAACATGATCGCGATGCTCTGGCCGTAGTCGAACGCACGATCCGTCATTCAGCCAGAGCCGCCCCTTCTTTGGTTGTTTCGTTGGCGGTTTCAGCCCCTCTCGTCGCCTGCAAACCATTCGCGGAATTTTCGGCCGTCTTTCTCGAAGTTGCGGATCGCGAGATAGATCAGCTTGGTGGCCGCTTCATCAGTCGGGAACGACCCTCGGGTCTTGATTGATTTCCGGATCACCCGGTTCAGGCTTTCAATGCGTTCGTCGTTTAGATGATCTTGCGGATCGCCGGATCGAAGGAGAAGAACGGAATGACTTCTTCCTAGGCCCTGCGCTAGGCGGGCGCGATGGAGGCATATTTCCCGGCCCATTTTTCCTCGAACGCATTGAGCTCGGCCGCGGCCGCCTCGGCACTCGGGGCGCTGTAAATCCGGCGCAGATCGGCCGCTACCGCCTTGCGGTCCTTCCAGGAGCAGAAATTCAGGGAATGGCGCACCAGATGGACGATGCAGGTTTGAACCTGGGCCTCCGGAAAGGCGGCAGTGATCGCCTCGGGAAAGCCCTTGAGCCCCTTCCACGACCGCAATCAGCACGTCCTGTAGCCCGCGGTTCTTGAGTTCGTTCATCACCGAGAGCCAGAACTTCCCCCTCATTCTCGGCGATCCACAGGCGCAGAACCTTGCGGCTGTCATCGCGGGTCACGCCGAGGGCCACGTCAACCGCCTTGTTCTTTACCGTGCGGCTGTCGGCATCGCGGATCTTCAAGCTCGCCAAATCAATAGAACGAATAGAATGCACGGTCTCTGTGCACTCGATGCTACTCTAGGTTCCGGATCGATTGGTATATAGCCAGACTCGCAATTCATCGTTCGAAGACAATATGTTAACATGTCTATTTCCCCGGTGGAGCGATGCTCAGTTGGCTCATATGGAACCTTTTTTGCCTAAGCCCCATGACAAACCTCACGTTTACGACCGATGCGTGTAGAGCGGCGCCGACTCCAGAAATCGTAACGGATTACGCTGGCGAGATGCGCCTAAGAGGCCCAATATGACAGATCCCAAAAGGTCTTCCCGTCAAAAATCGTACTCGCCGCTCCCGTTATCTAATGGTTATTAGGTCTGAGCCAAGCTATCGCTCAAGACGGGCACCCTCTGCGGTGAATAGATGAATGTTGTTGCGCTGTAAGTGCAAACCAAGACGGTCCCCTGAACTTATAGGGAGATTTCCAGATCGGCGAACTAACGTCGACCCGAGCCCATCTACCTGAACATAGATGTTTGTGTCTGATCCAAGACGTTCAACCACATCTGCAACACCGACCAGGTCACCTTCGTCTGGCGCAACGATGTCAATATGCTCTGGTCGGACCCCCAGCTCTGAAACCTGACAAGAATACCGACCTTCCGAAAGTGCAATCTCCTTGCCATTGGACAAAACAAAGCCGTTTGCCTGGTCAGCGGTGGGGAGCATGTTCATCGTCGGAGACCCAATGAACTGGGCCACAAATTTGTTTGCCGGACGTTCATACAAATCCAGAGGCGTGCCAACCTGCTGGATGTCGCCCCCATGAAGCACAACAATTCGGTCGGCGAGGGTCAGCGCCTCTACCTGATCATGAGTGACATATATCATCGTAGCGCCCAGTTTCTTATGCATGCGTGCAATTTCGAGCCGCATCTCCACTCGCAGGGCGGCATCCAAATTGGAGAGTGGTTCATCAAACAAGAAGGCGCGCGGGTCACGAATGATGGCGCGCCCCATTGCGACGCGCTGGCGTTGCCCACCTGACAAAGCACGGGGCAAGCGATCAGTGAGCGCAGACAGACCCAGAGTTTTGGCCGCCGCCTCAACGCGCGTACGGCGTTCAGACACGGAGTCTTTGCGGATTTCCATAGAGAAACCCATATTCCGAGCAACATCCATGTGCGGATAAAGGGCATAGGACTGGAAGACCATGGCGATGTCCCGATCGCGCGGCTGCACGTCATTCATCCGTTCACCGTCAATCAGAAAGTCGCCACCGCTGATGGGTTCTAACCCCGCAATCATGCGCAATAGCGTGGATTTCCCACAGCCCGAAGGACCTACCAGCACGATGAATTCACCGTCCTGAATATCAAGATTTATATCGCGCAGAACCTCGACTGACCCGTAGCGCTTAACCACATTGTTGAGTTCGATCCGAGACATAGCGAACCTCCTATCCTTTAACCGCGCCAGACGTGAGGCCCTGCACCAGGTAGCGTTGAATGAAGATGAAAAAGAAACAGCTGGGAACAAGCGCAAGCACACCTGCCGCCATCATCTGACCCCAGTCGACTGAGAACTTTGACACAAAGGTCAGAAGGCCAACGGGAAAGGTCATGGCGTCATTCTTGGACACAAGCATCAGGGCAAACAACAGCTCAGACCAAGCAGCGGTGAACACAAACCCAAGGGTTGCCCCGAGACCGGGCAGGGTCAGTGGGAAAACAACCTTACGCAGCGCCTGAAATCGAGAACAGCCATCCATCATCGCGGCGTCCTCCAGATCTTTCGGAATGCTATCAAAAAAAGACTGCATCAGAAAGGTTGCAAATGGGATGTTAAAGGCGGTGTAGACGACCATCAGCGACGTAAGCGAATTCAACATGCCGAGCGACGAGATGATCTTGTAGATCGGCGCAATGATCATCAGGAGCGGGAACATCTGGGTTATCAGCATTACCACGATCAACAGCCGTTTGCCGGCGAAATCAAATCGCGAAAACGCGTAGCCTGCGCCAGCGGCAATCAAAGTGGTGAGGGCCGCTGTGCCCAGCGAGACGGTCAGAGAGTTGCCGAAATAGGTCAGGAAATCGGTTTGAAACAGCACTTCTGTAAAGTTGCTGATTGTTATGCGCGACGGCCACAGCGATGTGCCTTCGCTGTACACCAGCTGATCGGGCGTCAACGCTATTTTCAACAGCCAGTACAAGGGAAAGAGAGCAAAGGAAAGATACCCCAGAAGGGCGACATATTTGCCTACCGTCAACATCGGATGAGTGCGGGAGATTGCCATTTGACCCTCAGATTTTGACCAGTTTTTTGCGGATCCACAGCACGATCACGGCATAGACCAACAAAATGCCCAGCAGAGCCACAGCAATGGCGGAGGCATAGCCAAAGTCCAGTTTGCGGAAAGCGGTTGTGAAGATGTATGAGCTGACAATCTGCGTTGAATTGGCCGGGCCACCTCCTGTCATCACATAAATCAGGTCCGCGAAATTGGCGATCCAGATGGTGCGAAGCATCACGGTTATGGCGATCATTGGTGCCAGAAATGGCAGAGTGATTTTGCTGAAAATCTGCCACGCAGAGGCACCGTCTATTTTGGCCGCTTCAAACAATTCCCCTGGGATGGATTGCAAGGCGGCCAGAAGCGTGATGGCAAAGAACGGCACCCCAAACCAGACATTGGCAACAATAGGCCCCCAAAGCGCCAGATCTGGATCGCCCATAATATTATAGGGCTCGGACAGGATGCCCAAAGCAGCGAGCCAATGCGGCAGCGGTCCAATCACGGGATTGAACAGCCAAGCCCAGGTCAAAGCTGAGAGGAATGTAGGAACGGCCCAGGGTAGGAACACCAGCGCCTGAAACAGCTTCTTGCCGTAGAACTGGGTGTTCAGAAGCAGCGCTAGGCCCAAGCCCAGCAGAAACTGGAAGGAAATCGACCAGAACGTCCACCAAAAGGTATTGTCGAGCGCCAGCCAGAATTTGCGATCTGACCAAAGTTTTGCAAAGTTTTCCAATCCCACCCAACCGGTGTTGAAAGGCCGAAGCAGCTCAATCGCTTGGAACGAATAAGAAATGCCGATGATCAGCGGCATCAGCAGAACCGAAACAATCAGCAAGATGGCAGGCGACAGATAGAGAAACGGCTCGACCATATAGCGCCAGTAGAGTGCGCGGCCTGTCCGGGGTGTCCCGGGCAGGCGCTTGGTTGTCAGCGAAAGGGTCACTGGCTCGCTTTCCACTTGGCATATTCGTCGGTCAGCAGATCGGCCCATTCATCAGCAACATCCTGTGCGGATCGTTGGCCGAGCAAAGCCTCCTGGCTGGTTTCCAACAGTACTGTCGAAGCGAAATAGCCCCATTGTTCAAGATGGGTTGGCATGGTGGTTGGCTCATATTGCGCGCCATTCAACGTGTCGAACCAGCCTTTGAACTGTTCGGTCTGGAAATACGGATCCTGATCTGCCCCTTTGTGGATCGGGATCACACCAACCCGCTGTGCCCATTTCGCGTTGGCTTCAGGAGACGACAGGGTCGCAACCAGATCCCATGCTTCCTCTTGATGCTCGGTCGAATTGAAGATCGACCAACCCGCAAAGCCAATCGTGGGGAAAGACTTGCCGGATGGTCCCACCGGCATGGGAATGACGGCAAAATCATCGTCAGACATCCGTTCCGAGATTGCGATTAAGGCATCAGGGTCTTGATCGAGGAAGGCACAGGTGCCGGAATAAAAGCCGGCCACAATTTCATTGAACCCCCAGTTAACGCTGTCTTTCGGGGCATAGCCCTTCTGGTACATGTCAATCATGAACTGAATGCCCTCAACCGAGCCGGGCTCGTTGATGCGGCTTTTGCCCTCGGACGTAAAGAAATCGTTAGAACCATTCATGGTAGCGGCCAGCATGATCCAGCCATTTGTACCACCCGGTCCACCGCGCAAGCAGTAGCCGGATTTGCCATCCAATTCTGACACCTTCGCAGACGCATCCATGAACTCGGCCATGGTGGCAGGCGGAGCCTCTACGCCAGCTTCGGCCAGCAGTTTTTTATTATAAAACATTGCCCGCAGATAGAACCCATAAGGGATCATATAGAGATCGCCAGCTTGCGATCCCATCGCGACAGTCTTGTCCGTTAAGGTCGCACCATTTTCCCAGCCGGCCACATGATCTTTCAAGCTCGCAAGCTGACCAGATCCGGCATAGAGAGCTTGCCAGGTATCGGGCATCTCCACAACATCCGGAATATCACCGCCTGCCACCATTGTTGCCAGCTTTTCAAAGGCTTGCCCCCAGGGCAGGCTGACGATTTCGACGGTCACACCGGGGTTGTTGGCTTCAAACCCATCGACCAGAGTCTGCAGCACTTCGGTGCGTTCTGGGCTGGTAATCACTTCAACCAATTTCAAGGTTGTGTCTGCGGCAGCCGCATTGGCTACAAGCAAGGCCATAGCGCTGGTACAGGTCTTCAAATATGTCATTCTTCGTCCTCCAATGGTGTTGGGATTGCGCGTCTTTTTGTGCTCTTAGGCGACGCTTATTCTCAGGGCGTTGGTAAAATCAGCCCAAAGGTCTTCGGCATCTTCCAGACCAAGGTTCAATCGAACCAGGTTGGGTGAGACGCCAAAATGCTGCATAGAATTTTTCTCTCCGGCTTGCGCCAGACCAACCCGCGCCGGCAAGACCAAGCTCTCGAAACCACCCCAGCTGACCCCAAGCCGAAAGTGTTTCAGATTGTCCGAAAACTTCGCAATATCGACGCTGTCGTCAAATTCCACAGACATGAGACCCGTTCGTCCCCGCAAACCAGGCACATCATTTGCGCCGGGGCTGTTGATCTTGCGCACCTGCGAAAGTCCGGCCAAACGGTCGACAAACAGATTGGCTGTTGCCTGATGCTGTGCCATGCGCGCCGGAAGCGAACGCAGGCCGCGGGTTAGAAGAAAAGCCTCAAAAGGCGCCAGTTTGGCCCCAAGCAGCGGCAACGTCAGATCCCGGATCCGGGCAATATGTTCTTCCGCCGCAATCGTAACCCCTGCAACCGTATCGGAATGACCGGAGATGTATTTTGAGGCCGAATGCACCACAATATCGATGTCCAAATCGATGGGGTTCTGGAACACTGGGCTGGCCCATGAATTATCAATCAGCGTTAGCACACCATGCCGCCGCGCATGTTCAGCCACCTGCATCAAGTTCATCGGTTGAAAGACCACAGAATTTGGACTTTCCAGATAGGCCAGTTTGACTCCTTCCAGCAGATTAGCGTCCGTCTCGAAAGCAGCCACGGAGTGATAGCTGACTTGGACGCCAAAGGGGCGCAGCATAAGCTCCATAAAGCGATAGGTGTCAGGGTAAACATGCTCAACACAGGCAACCCGATCACCGGGTTGCAAAAACGCCAGCAAGGTTGAAGAGATGGCTGCAATGCCCGAGGCAAATCCGACAGCCGCTGCGCCATGCTCTGCCTGTGCCATCAACCCTTCAAATGCCGCGACGGTCGGGTTTTGAACGCGAGTATATATTGGTCGTTCACTGCGGCCGGCCATCCGATCTTCAAACGCCTGATAATCTTCAAAGGCAAACAGCGAGGATTGCACGATGGGTGGCGTGATCGCCCCATGTTCATCTGCGAGAACCGAACTGAGCACAGTCGCCAGAGCAGCGGCGTTTTGGTCAAGGTCAGACATCATAGGTCTCCATCACCTTGCGCACTTCGGTCTCAACCATGTCCATAATGCGCGCCATCACATCGGCGGCTTTGTCCTCTTCACCACGTACTACCGCGGCGGCCAGATCCGGGTGCAACGGAATAGTGTTCTGACCTAGCTGCGGTTGTCCGAGCGGCGTTTCATAGATTTCGTTGAAGCCCTGCTGAATTTGCAGCACAAGTTGTGCAAACAAAGGGTTTCCTGTGGCGGCATGGATCGCCGCGTGGAATTTGTGATCAGCTTCGCGCCAGTCTTCACCCGCGCTGTAGACAGTCATCAATTCTTCAACCCGGCCCATGATCAATCGCCCATGACGTTCATTGATGTGGCGGGCGGCCAGCCGAACCGCTTCGATCTCAAGCGGGCGGCGCACGGAATGGGTCCGCAACAGGCTTTCGGCCTCGAGCTTGAGTGTCATTGGCATATGGATGGCGTTGCTGAACACCTCAGCCGCCAGCACGGTGCCCGCCTTTTTGTTTCGCGTCACAATTCCCATGTTTTGCCAAGCGATCAGCGCCTCCCGCACCTTCGCGCGGCTCACCTCAAGCTTCCGCGCAATCGCTATTTCAGGCGGCAGGCGATCTCCCACGCCAAGTTGCGCATTTTCGATCATGCGTGACAGCGCATCCAATACCGTGCGCCGACTGTTTCCGGGCTCCAGATGCTCAAGCGCGCGCGATGCATCGTTGTCAGAAGGGGTTGGTTTTGTCGGCTGGTCAGACACGTCACGTTGCTCCGAGTTTCGTAGGCGTCACGATAAAAATAATGTCTGACAAAATCAACAATAATGTCCGACATTAAATTATCGTATAAAAACAGTATCGTAGTTAATCTTACACCCCACCTGGCTGAATTGGTCGAATGATTTTCAGAAGCGGAGCACCAAGAATGGCAATCACACACCCAAAGCCGGAATAGAGGGGTGCATCTAAGCCAGTTGCTGCTCAGGGGGGGAGGTAACGTTAAGTTCTAGGCCAGAAAGGAACACTTATGATCCGTCACCATGCATATCGCCTAGCCGCATTCTAAGTGTCAAAAGCCTCGAAGCCGTGAAATCGGATGGTAGCGGCTCACGACGGTTTACCAGACACAGGCGGAATTTCGCACGACAGAAAAAGTGGCTACAACCCTTTGCGACACTCCTGGGAACCAGTATCCTTACATCGTCGGGTGTCTTTTTCGAAACTGAAACTACTTTCGGCGCTGATATCGAAGTATTTGTACGGCCTATGAGCCAGAGCCTCACTCCACTCAGGCCGTGTCTTTGCCCACCCTAAAACACCTGACCTCGGGTAGATATACCCTTTCAAATCAACATTTTAATCAATCTGAGACTTGCCACACGGCTTTGCTAAGCATGGAGAGAAGCTAGCCAACAGCTCGTCGGCCGGACAGCAAAGATCCCTCAATTCGCCACGCCCTTCACAAGTTTCAAACGCTCGCTGTATCGAAATTCAATACAATTTGACCCTAACCCATTTGCCATTGCCCTTAGCCGAAGACAAGGCTCCGGAAACAAACGAAACACCTAACAAGCCATCCCGCAGGCCAGGCGACAAACGACCAGCGTCGTGTTTGCCCCTGATCAGGTCGGCCGCTTCGTTATAAAGCGTTGCGAAGCATTCTAGATAACCTTCGGGATGGCCCGACGGGACACGGCTGGCGCGCTGAGCATCAAGGGAGGTCATCGCGCTCGAACCGCGCGTTACTATTTGCGTTGGACGTCCAAAGCCGCTGACATATAAATGATTGGGGTGTTCTTGCGACCATTCCAAGCCGCCCCGGTCGCCATAAATCCGCAGGCGCAGGCCGTTTTCATTGCCCACCGCCACCTGACTGGCCCAGAGCATCCCCCTCGCACCGCTGGCATAGCGTAGTAGGATATGGGCGTTGTCATCGACTAAACGACCCGGCACCATGCTGGAAAGGTCTGCCGCCAGATGCGAGGGCACCTCGCCCGTCACGAAATGCGCCAGATTGAATGCGTGGGTGCCAATATCGCCGATGGCCCCGGCCCCCGAACGCGCCGGATCGGTACGCCAATCGGCCTGTTTGTTGTCGGGGGCGGTGGGTTCCGTCAGCCAGTCCTGCGCGTATTCCACTTGCACCAGCCGCAATTTGCCCAACTCGCCCGCCTGCACCATCTCACGTGCCTGCCGGATCATCGGATAGCCGGTGTAATTGTGCGTCAGGATGAAATGGGTGGGTAACGCCTCAGCTGCGGCCTTGATGCGCGCGGCATCCTCAGCCGTGGCGGCCAGAGGCTTGTCGCAGATGACGTGGATTCCCGCTTCAAGAAACGCTATGGCCGGGTCGGCATGCACATGGTTGGGCGTCACAATCGCCACTGCATCGATACCGTCGTCGCGCGCGGCCTCGGCCTGTGCCATCTGACGAAAATCTGCATAGTTCCGATCAAGACCCAGCTCTTGCGCCGAGGCTTCGGCCCGCTGCGGGTCCGACGAAAGCGCCCCCGCCACCAGTTGCCATTGCCCATCCAACCGGGCGGCAATGCGGTGGACCGCTCCAATAAAGGCCCCCTGCCCGCCCCCGACCATACCCAATTTCAATGGTTTCATTGGCCCAGCCCCAGCATAGATCGGATCATGGCCTGATCCACTTCGCCGCCTGCGAAATCGTCAAAGGCCTTATCCGTGGTTTCAATGATATGGCGAGCGATGAATGGCGCGCCTTCAGCGGCCCCCTGTTCGGGAGATTTCAGGCAGCACTCCCATTCCAGCACCGCCCAGCTGTCATAGCCATACTGCGTCAGTTTCGAGAAGATCGCGCCAAAATCCACCTGCCCATCGCCGAGGCTGCGGAATCGACCCGCCCGACCAATCCAGCCCTGATAGCCTGAATAGACGCCTTGCCGTCCGGTCGGGTTAAACTCGGCATCCTTCACATGGAAGGCGCAAATGCGCTCGTGATAGAGGTCGATGAATTCTAGGTAGTCCATCTGTTGCAGCAGGAAATGCGAGGGGTCGTAGTTGATCCGGCAGGCCTCGTGCCCATCTACAGCATCGAGGAACATCTCAAAGGTCGCACCGTCGAACACATCCTCTCCGGGATGGATTTCAAAGCCAATAGCAACACCCTGCTCGGCATACGCGTCAAAGATCGGCTTCCAGCGGCGGGCGAGTTCCTCAAAAGCTTCTTCGATCAGACCCTGAGGCCGTTGCGGCCACGGGTAGAGATACGGAAAGGCCAGTGATCCGGTAAAACTGACAGTGGTGTCCAGCCCCATACGCCGCGCGGCGATGGCGGCTTTCTTGACCTGATCCACCGCCCAATCCTGCCGTGCCTGCGGACTGCCCTGAACCTTCTCGGGCGCGAAGGCATCGAAGGACCGATCATAGGCCGGGTGAACGGCGACCAACTGGCCTTGCAAATGGGTCGACAACTCACTGACCTCAACCCCTGCGTCGCGGCAGATGCCAGTAATCTCGTCGCAATAGGTTTGGCTGTCAGTGGCTTTATCCAGATCAAACAAACGCCCGTCAAATGTCGGGATCTGCACCGCCTTATACCCCAGCCCCGCTGCCCATGTCGCTAAATCGCCCAGCGTATCAAAGGGAGCAACATCATCCGCAAACTGCGCCAGAAATAATCCCGGTCCCTTGATCGCATCCGACATACCAGCCTCCTTCGTGATTGCGAGCCATGTTGTAGGCCTGCGGATTTAGTCGATTTTTTGCCAGCGCGGTCTGGCAAGACCAGCATCTGAGGTCATTCATTTTCACTGACCAGACACTCAACCACTTGCTCAAATTACTCGTGCGTTTCCGCCATCCAGCGGAATCTGCGCGCCGGTTGTTCGACGGAAACGGTCTCCGACAAGCGCAAGTGCAGCTTTTGCGACGTGGTCTGACGAGATCTCGGCCTTCATCAGGTTGCGTTTTTTGTAGGCTTCAACCGTCAACCCATAGCGTTTGGCGGAGCGCTTCAGTGCCTCATCGGTCCAAAGCTCGGTGTCGAACACCGCATCGGGGTGTAGTGCATTGACTGTCACTCCGGCTTCAGCCAGTTCCAGCGCCAAAACACGCATCAGTTGAGTCAACCCAGCTTTGGCCACCGAATAAGCCGAGGCCCCAGCCCCTGGAGCTGGTACATTGCGCGAGGCCATGAACAGGATCGACGGGTCAAAACCCTGCCGGAGATAGGGCACGGAGGCGCGTGACAGGATCATATGGGCGTCCAAATTGACCCGCATAGACTTAGCCCAGTCGTTGTCGTCCATATCTTCGACCTGCGCACCTGCGGTGAAGATACCCGCGTTCGAAACTAAAATATCCAGCCCGCCATAGGCTTGGACCACATTCGCCAGCGCAACCTCGACTTCGGCCCGGTCCGTAGCATCAACTACTGTACCTTCAAGTCCTGTATTCGACAGGTTTTCTACGACCACAGGATTGATGTCGAACCCGACGACCACGGCCCCCTTTGCGTGCAGCTTTTGCGCAATCGCACGCCCGATCCCAGTGGCGGCGCCAGTCACAACCGCGATCTTGCCGGTCAATTCAGGGCCTTTGGGTTGTTTCTTCAGTTTGGCTTGTTCCAGTTCCCAATACTCCAGCCCGCGCAGGTCATCCTCGCTCAGGCCCTGCCAGCCGCCTGTTTCCTGCGCATAGAGCAGCGCCTTCGCCGTGGTCCGCGCAACATCAGCCGAAATATCGGCGCGTTTGATGTTGGGGCCAAAGCTGCGGATGCTGCCCGTTTGGGACACCACCCAATGTGGGTTCAGGGGCAGTCGTTGCAAATTGTCATCGCCAGCACGATCGAAATAGGCCTGATAGTCAGCAGCAAATCGCGCCAGTCCAACGGTAGCTTCCGGACCGACAAGTGCAGGAAACGGTTTGTTGTGAATGACATGCTCGGGCGTCACGGTGCCGGTTTTGGTCAGCTCGGCCAGCCGCCCGGAAAAGTCCTCTGGTACGCTGCATGAGGGGCGCGACAGAACAGGAAACCCTGCCAGATCGCCGACGGCCCTTCGCAATTGCGCCAGAGCCAGCGGATCGTCTGTATTCGGGGCCCCCGGCTTCAGACGGCCGAATTTATCTTCCAGAAACCCTTGAGCAAGCGCCACCAGTTTGATGTGCTGGTCGTAGCTTTTTCTGGCGTCGTCATTAAAAGTAAACAACCCATGGTTTTCCAGGATCAGCCCGTCGCAGCGCTCAAAGCCGCCCTTGGCCGCAAACTCTGCAACCTGTTTCGCCAGATCAAAGCCCGGCTTCACGTAGGGCAGCACGGCAACACTGTCACCAAACACCTCTTGCCAAGTCTCGGACGGCAGCATCGAGTTCGAAATTGTTAGGATCGCATCCGCATGAGAGTGATCTACAAATTTATACGGGATCACCGCATGAACAATGGCTTCGATCGAGGCATTTGCAGCCTGCGGGTCGAACTGCGCGCGCTTCACTTCGCGCACCATGTCAGGGTCGGACAAAGCCGGAAGTTTGGATAGTGCCAGCAGCTTGTTCAGCTCTAAACCAGTGAACCCTTCGGTCCACATATTTGCCAGATCAAACCCCGACGCTTTGACGAAAATCGCGTCCACATCATTGCCAAAAATATCTTTTTGAATGGTTTTCACCGATGTATTTCCGCCCCCATGCAACACAAGTTCAGCGTCTACGCCAATCAAACGAGATGTGTACGCGCGCAATTCCAAATCCATAGCCAAAGCGCTAGCTTCTGTGTCATTCCAACGATTTTTCATTCTAACTTTCCGAAACTACTGGGCCTGCAGATAGAGGACGTAGCCCCAGGCAGACAGGATAGCGAAACCAACCAGACACAGGAAAACGATCAGGATCGTGACTGCTGGCTGGCGAAGAGATTTCAGGGGTTGGCCGGCATTTATGAAAGGCATCAAGTTGAATAGGATCGCTGAGAAAAATGCTGTCAGGCAGCCAACTTGAAATAAGACGTGCGAAAATGGCTGAAAGACGGCTATCAACGATCCGATCGACATCGCCAAAATCAAACCTCGTGAACGAGCGGCCGCGGTTTTACTGAGAGTCGTCATCATGCGGCCTCCTGTTCGGATTTCCGTCTGATCCGGGTTCCGTCTGGACCGAATAGAGTTAGCGCCACTTCACTGACTTCAACGTCGTGTGCTTGCCCTTCCGGCCAACCGGGGCCTTGCAGCAAGGCACGTATTGACTGTCCTGCCCAATCAGAGTGCACAAGGGTTTCCGCCCCCATGTTCTCGCACAAAAATACCTTGGCGGATTTGAGTGATATGCCTTCGGCAGACCGTGCGGCAGCTCGCGGCCTGAACCCCATGGTGACCTCTGCCCCTTCAGGTGGGAGCGTCTGAAAAGGATCGGATGAAACTGATATCGTGTGTCCGGCGGTTTCGATCGCCAGCTCTCGATCGTTGGCCGCAATACAGCGTCCAGAAATCAGGTTCATCTGCGGGGTTCCGATAAACCCTGCAACAAATGTGTTGGCAGGCCTTTCGAATACATCCAACGGTCGGCCGACCTGTTCTACCTTGCCGTCACGCATGACCGCAATCCTGTCGCCCATTGTCATCGCCTCAAGCTGGTCATGGGTGACGATCACAGTGGGGCGGTCCAGCGTCGCCAAAACCTTGCGGATCGAACCGCGCATCTCATCGCGCAGCTTGGCGTCCAGACGGCTGAGCGGTTCATCGAACAAAAACGCATTGGGCGCACGGATCACACAGCGACCCACGGCAACGCGCTGTTTCTCCCCCTCTGACAACTGATGGGGATATCGGTCCAGTACCTCGCTCAGTTGCAGGATGTCCGCAATCTGGCCCAGACGATCAGCAGCTTCCTCGGGGCTCGCGCCCTCGGCCTGTAGCGGATAGACAAGGTTCTGGCCCACCGTCAGATCGGGGTAGAGCGCGTAGAACTGGAACGCCATCGCCACATCCCGGTCCCGCGCAGGCAGGGCGGTCACGTCGCGGTCACCGAAAAACACGCAGCCTTTTGTGGCAGATTCCAGCCCAGCGATCATACGCAGCGTGGTGGTCTTCCCGCAGCCCGAAGGACCCAGCAGGCACAAAACCTCGTCCGCTTGGACCGTTACGTCCACATCCTGAACGGCAGCGAAGTCGCCAAAGAACTTGGTCAGGCCGGACAGTTTCAACTCATTCATATTGGCCTCACTTATTTGCGGACAGTGCCAAAGGTGACCCCGCGCAGCAGTTGGTTCTGCAAAGCGAAAGTCACGATGAAAACAGGGACAAGGAACAGCGACACCATGGCCGACAGCTTGCCCCAATCGACACCGATCTCACCGCCGATGGTGCTGGCGATGGCGACGGGAACCGTTCGGGTTTCAGGGCCTGTTAACAGCAGGGCAAAGATGAACTCGTTCCATGTCAGGATCAGCGCGAAAACCGCCGTTGCCGCCAGCCCTGCCTTAACCTGCGGCAGCGCAATACGTCCAAAGACCGACCAGTCACCCGAGCCATCCATACGCGCGCTGTCTTCAACCTCGGAATTGAGATCGTCAAAGAAGCTTTTCATCATCCAGATCGAAAACGGCAGGTTGAACCCGGTATAGAGCAGGATGATCCCGATATAAGAACCCGACAGCCCGGTCAGACGGAACACCAAAAAAATAGGGATGATCACAACAATCGGAGGCAGCATGCGGGTCGACAGGATCACGAAGAGATAGGTGTCGTTGCCTTTGAGCGGATAGCGCGAGAAGGCATAGGCCGCCAACGTCCCAATAATCAGCGCTAACAGCACCGATGACCCTGCAATGAAGGCCGAATTCGCGAAGTAGAGCCAGACGCCCGACCCCGTTACCTCTCCGGTAGTCGATGTTTGGAAGAAGACGGCGCGGAAATTGTCCAGCGTCGGGGAAAAGAAAAGCTTAGGCGGGATCGCCAATGCATCGGCGCGAGTTTTGAAGGCTGTCAGGATGATCCAGAAAACTGGCGCGAAGTAGATGATGCCCACAAGCCAGGCGCATGCGGTGCGGACCGGGCCCGCCTGGTCGTGGGTTCGAAACGACGATGACATATCACGCGCCCTCCGCTTCATTGCGTTGTTTCACCACGTAGAGATAGATCGAGGTCAGCACGATCACGACGAACAGGATCATGTAGGCCAGCGCCGAAGCCTCGCTGGTGCGAAAAAACTGGAACCCCAGCCGATAGGCGTAGATGGCGATGGTTTCCGTGGCCGAACCTGGCCCGCCCTCGGTGATCAGGAAGACCAGATCGAAGGTCTTAAATGTCTCGATCGTTCGGAACAACAGTGCTAGCAACAGCAGGCTTTTGACGTATGGAAAGGTGATTGTGCGAAACCGCTTCCAGCTTGAAGCACGGTCGATCTCGGCCGCCTCATAAAGATAGCCCGGGACCGAAACCAACCCGGCCAGCACCAGCAACATCACGAAAGGCGACCACATCCAGGCATCGGCGATGACAATGCCCGCTATGGCTCCCGCGGGGGTCGCCAGCAGCGCAAAGCTTTCGCCGGAGAACAGGCTGATGAACCAGGACAACATACCCAGCGTTGGATCGTAGAACAGTTTGAAGAAGATCGCGACCGACACGAAAGACAACATCATAGGCGTCAGCACGAACATCAGCGCCAGCCGCCGCATCGGGAACTTCTTTGCAAACAAAAGCGCCAGCCCGAAGCCAACCAACAATTGCAACACGACCGAAGAACTAACGATCAGTCCCGTGGTCACAAACCGCTCCCAAACGCGATCATCGCCCAGAAGGTCAGTGTAATTCTCAAGCCCTTGAAACTTGGGCGGGCTCAAGCGGTTTGCGCGATAGTTGAAGAAACTCAACCCAAAAGACCACAGCAGCGGCAGGATATTGATCAGAAACAAGGTGGCCAGAGCGGGCGTAACCAGAAGTGCCCCGCGCCGCTCTGGCGCGTTGATCCATTGGAGAAAGCCACGGGTTTCCACCTTTTCAATAAAAGCGGGCGGCAGTTGGGGAGGTTTTATCGCCTGGTTCACAGCTTTCTCCATCGGTTTACTGCAAGCGATCCGCGTCGCGCAGAAGTTCGTCCTGGAATTCGGCCACAGCATCCAGCGCCTTTCTGGCCGAAACCTGACCAGTGATTGCACGGTCGAACTCTTCCTGCTGTTGGGTCAGCATCTCGAACATCTCGGGCACGTGCCACAGGTCTTTCTGCCAGGGCAGAGATTTGCGATAGGTGGCATTCCACGGCGCCCAGCTGTCATAGTCGGGGTTTTCCAGAACCGAAGTCAGACCCGACTGCCCACCGGCCTTGACCGCAGCGATCTGGATCTCCTCGGACAGCCACCATTTGACCAGGTTCAGCGCCTCGGCGACGACCAGATCATCGTTCCAGGTGGTCAGAACAAAGGGCTGCCCTCCGAGATTGGCGCTGCGATCCAACTCGCCGTTCAGCATATTACCCGGCATCATTCCAAAGCTGGTGACATCGGCGACCTGACTGGTTGCCGGATCAACAACCGGCGCAGCCAGTGCAGCCCAGTCGATGATGGCGGCAATCTTGCCCTGCATATACAAATCCTGAATTTCAAAGATGCCCATCTGGCCGGTCTTGGCAATCGGCGGCGCATAGCTCAGCAGCTCCAGATAGCGTTCGAAGCCGGCGACGTTTTCATCGGAATTGACGACACCCATGACCTGCGCATTGGGTTCATTGGCCTCATCCCAGATGCCTCCGCCCCATTGCCAGAAGAATGCGTTGATCTGCATGGTCGAGAAATCCAGCGGCTTGCCCGCCTGATAGGCGACCCCGTAAACATCACTGTCCAGCGTTTCACCTGCCAGCGTTTCCCCGGCCTTGCAGGTGAAGAACTCACCAAAATTGCCCCAGTCATCCCAGGTTACGCTGTCCCAGGCTTCGGGGGCGCAGGGCAGTTCTGACCCATATTTCTCCTGGAACGCGGCGTTCTCGCTCTCGTCGCAGAACAAATCATTGCGATAATAGGTGAAATAGTTGTCCGGGAATTGCGGGAAGCCATAGTAGTTGACGTCTAGCGAATAATTCCCCATCTCAGCGATCTTTTCCGTCGGTACGTTGGGATAGGTCGAATAGCCTGAGACCAGCGCCGGATGCAGGTCCGTGATAATGGCCTGCAACTCTTCGTCTTCGGCGATGTAGTCGTTCAGCTTCATGAAATGACCAGCCTCGATGAAGGTGCCCAGCCATTGGCTGTCAGACACCAGCATCTGGTATTTCTGCTCGCCCGAGTTCAGAGAAGCATTTACTCGGTCAAAGAAATTCGGCCACGGGATAAAGTCGATCTCCAGCTTGACGTTGTTGCCCGACGGAGCGGTGTAGGTTGCGTTTGCATGATCCTGCATGAAACGCGTAGGCCCCCAATCGGGTGCCGCCATGCGGATGGTGATGTCTTCTGCCACGACGGCCGATCCGGCCAATATCGCCGCTGACAGAAGCGCCCCCGTTTTGCTAAATCTGGTCATTCTCTCCTCCGTTGATTGTCCAGGTCTTTTTGTCACAGGTGTGCGCCCTCAGACGGGTGCAGATACATCGCGTGATTGATTTTGAGTGGCAGCTGATCCCCGATCCGAAGTCGCGCCGCATCCGTGCCATAAAGAACGGTGCGCAGCTGCACGTCGCCTGCCTGTACGGTCACGACACTGACATCGCCAAGGGCTTCAGTTAGCACGACCGCACCTTCGAAATCCGGGTCATCAGGGGCAAGGGTCAGATCATGCGGACGGATCGCGCAAACCGTGCCTTCTGGCGCGGGCAAGGCTAGTTGCGCGAACCCAAGCCACGTGCCAGCATCGGATCGTGCCTGAACCGGCACCAGATTGACCGGCGGTGAGCCGACAAGCTGTGCAACACGGGTATTTTGTGGCGCATGATAAAGATCTGCCGGCGTGCCGGTTGCAATGATCCTGCCATCGTCGATCACCGCGATCTGGTCGGCCATCGTCGTGGCCTCCAACTGATCTGGCGTGGCGTAGAGCATTGTGATGCCCAGTTCGCGATGCAGGCGCTTGAACTCGACCCGCATGGCGTCGCGCAGTTTGGCATCCAGATTGGTCAGCGGCTCGTCCAGCAACAGAACCTGCGGCTCGCGGATCAGGGCGCGGCCAATGGCGATGCGCTGCTGTTCACCGCCCGAAAGTTGATCGGTGCGATTGCCCAGCCGGTGCTGGATATTCAACGTCTCGGCCACGCGCCCGATCTTTTTGTCGATCTCCTGCGAGGGCAATCCGCTACGACGCAAGGGATAGGCCAGATTCTCGCGCACTTTCAGATGCGGATAGAGCGCAAAGCTTTGAAAGATCATCGCCAGCCCGCGCCCCTGAATGGGCGCGTCATTGGCCCGCTGACCGAACAGCGACACGGTACCCTCATCCGGCGTTTCGAGTCCGCAAATCACCCGCAATGCCGTAGTTTTACCCGCCGAGGACGGCCCCAACAGTGCATAGAACGCGCCTTCGGGCACATTCAGATGCACGCCTTTCAGCGCGTGTAGCCCGCCATAGCGTTTGTGGATATTGCTGAGCGACAGGGTCATTTGCCCGCTGCCTCGATGTTGGCGATCAGTGTATCGACAGCGCTTTCGATAAAGGCAGCGTCTTCGGCAGCAGCGTCGACCTCGATCACCGGACCGATACCGGACAGGGCCTCATGGGCCGCCGCAAACAGGGCCCTATCGGCCTCTATGTCTCGCAGCGGCCCGCCCTCGACCGAATAGGCACTGCCCCCCTTCATGGGCAGCAGGAAGCTGGTGTGTTTTGCTTGTGTTGCCCGGCGACCAAGCTCGGTCATCATCTGTTGGCTTTCCTTGGCGGTGGTGCGGGGTACGAAAATTACCGGGTTGTGGAAAGCATAAGGCCGGTCAGCATATTGACCCGGCACAGTGTTGGGTTCATCAAGCAGAATGCCCAGATGGTCGATCCCGCCCGGCACGATTACCTGCGGCAAGCCCAGTTCCGCCGCCACGGTCAGCCGCGTGTCGTCGCAGGCACGGATGCCACCGAACATCTGATCGGCCAACTCTCCCAATCCATAGTCGAACACGGCCGAGATCACTCCCTCGCGCATCATTGCCTCCATCGCAGCACCGCCAGAGCCGACCGCATGGAACACGATCACCTCGTACCCCTTGTCGCTCAGCAGCTCGATGGCGCGCATGGTGCCTTGCGTCAGCACACCCAGATTGGTCATGCCGATCACCGGACGGTCGGATTGAAAGTTCAGATCGGCCCCGGCCTTGGCCATCCCGGCGATGGCCCCGGCGGCATTGGTCAGCATGGCACGGGAAAACGGGTTGAGCCCCAGAATATCGCTGACCGAGAACATCATTGTCACGTCGCGAATGCCCACGTAACCGGAGGTATCGCCTGACGCCATGGTCGAGAACATCACCTTGGGCACGCCATACGGCAAGGCCTGCATCACACGGGCAATAGCGGCGGTCCCCTGCGTCCCGCCCAGCCCGATCACGCCCTGCAATTGACTCTGTGCCAGACGCTCCAGCAGCAGCTTGGTCATGCCCACCGACATGGCGGCGCTTGCTTCTTCGCGTTTGCCGTCCCGCCGCAGAGAGGCCAGATCAGTGCCACCCGCCCGCGCGATCTGATCGGCGCTGACATCGACGGCGATCTTAGGGTCACCCATCACGCCGAAATCGAACACCTGCGCGGTGACACCCTGTGCGGTGATCTGGTCCCGCAGAAAGGCGATTTCCTGTCCCTTGGTATCGGCAGTGGCTAGAATGGCTACGCTTGGGGTCATGTCACACCTATTGATCAATGAAATGAAAGCTTACGGAAGTCCGAAGCCGCCTGCGTCACCGCACGCTCAATCGGTAACCGCTCGGTCGAGGATCCGGTCCAGAAGCCGTGGCCGCTGGTGTTGTTCAGCATGAACTGCGCGTCCTCGGACGTTTCCATCGCGGCCCCGTGGCCGACCAGAATGGTGTCGGGTGCAAGGGCAAGTGCGCGCTGATAAACAGCCTCGGTATCGCGAGCAGTATCGGCAATGGTCGAGCCGTTGTCGTAGCCCGTGCGCCCGCCCTTCGTGGTGCCCGCGTGGTAGCAGAAGATATGCGGCGCCGCCTCGGCCACGATCCGCTCGGAGTCCTCGGGCGTGAAAGCAAGGCCAACCGCAACCATCCCCATCTCTTTGGCCAAGCGCAGCATCTCGATCTCATTGTCCAGGGTGACACCGGCGCTGGTCAGGACCTTCTTGATTTCGCTGCCTTCATCCACATAAGACACCGACGGCCCGATATTGGAGACCGCATTGGCCCCCATGCGCTGGCAGTCCTCAAGCACCATGCGCATGTCCCGCAGGGGGTCATTGGCGTTGAGGCAGGCGCAGATCATCGCCTGGCCCGACAGCGCAGGCATGATGTCTTCGCGGGTGTAGTTCAGCGTCTGTGCGTTGCTGTCCAGATTGGGCCACATCATCGACATCGTGCCCATCCCGTTGGCCCGCAGCCGCGCCCCGGAAAAGGTATTGATGATATCAACCCCCTGCTCTTCCAGCAGCTTGGCGACCAGCCCACTGCCGGCGCTGGCAATCATGATCGGGTCTCGGGCCTTCACCTTTTGGCGCATTCGGTCCAAAAAAACCTGAGGGTCAACTCTTTTGGTAATCATTTTGTACTCCGTCAGACAGGGTGACAACATCCCGGACAAGGTCTTTCAGCGCGCGTGCGTGAGCCTCGGGCGCGAGATACCGCGGGGGCAGAATTTCAAGGCGGGCATTCGGCAATGCGTTAGCTGTCTGATGCGCCAGCTCAATCGGGTGCAACGCATCGGCATTGGTGCCTACCACGCAAACCGGGCAGCGAATTTCGCGCAGTTCGACCAGACGACGGAACGGCGCATCTGCAACCATCGCAGAAAGAACAGGCGCGTGGCTCGGTGCGTGATCCCGGGTAATTGCAGACAGGACAGAGTCCGCAGCGCGCGGCACATCCTGTGCCATATCCCGAAACAAGGGGGTGGCTTCTATCTGAACACGAACTGCCGTACTGTCCTGTGCCCTGAACAGTTCACCTATGCGGCCGATCAAATCCAGATTTTCCGGCCGACGCTCGGTCAGCCAAGCAGGCCGGATGGCCACTATATGCCGGCATAAGTCCGGGCGCTCCTTGGCCACCATCAGTGACAGGGCCGCCCCCATTGAGATACCGCAAAATACGGCGTTCCGGATTTTCAGATCATCGCAAAGCCCGATCAGAAGATCGCGGAACGCCACAAAGCCGATTGAGCCTTCCCTGGGATCACAGAAGTTTTCATCATGACCGGGTAAATTGGCACAAATCAGCCGAAGGTCATTGGAAGCCAATTCAATAAGATCGTCGAACTGACGCGCCGACGCCCCAAGGCCATGCACCAGAACTAGCACGACATTAGCCGTATCCACGCCGTAGGAAGCGAATTCTATCTTGTTGATAGTATACAATTTGTCATGCCATTCAGGCGTGTAACCTGAATGCCTCCTCCCGTTTTTGACGGTCCCTCGGACCATCAACCAGGAAGATAGTTCCACGTCACAAGCGTGATATCTTGCATGAATTTTGCTGTGTTTTGTAACTATTCGATCATTCTGAACTAGCTGCTGCGCCATCTCAGCCGGTATCTTTTGGGAGATTGCCCGAAGAAACGAACGAACTGGCGCGTAAAATAGCTCTGATCCGAAAAACCACACCGGAGTGAAATCACCGAGAACGGATCGGCGCTGTTGGCGATCATGCGCGAGGCCGCAAGTAGACGTGTCCGTAAGATGAACTCCTGTGCCGAGACGCCAAAGGCTGCTTTGAACCGTCGGCGGAAATGGCTTTCCGACATTCCCGCCATTGCAGCTAGCTCGGGAACTTTAATGGGCTGGGCAATGTTGTTTTCAATAGAAGCCACGACGACCCGAAAACGCTCCAGCGGGCCGGGCAAAGCTCGACTTTCGGGCAGGATTCGGGTGACCCCAGCCAGGCCAAGCGCTTCGCCATTGGTACTGAGAATGGGGAGCTTGTTTGTAACCACCCAGATAAGCTGGCCACGCTCATCCGCGATCAGTTCGAACTTGTTGATGATCCGTCTCTGATTTCTGATAACGTTCAAATCGTCCTGCTTGATAGCATCGGCTATCTGGGGCGGAAAAAAGCTCTCTTCCCGCGCCCCGAAAATCTCGTGCCGCTTGGTCAGAGACAACAGACGCAGACTGGCAATGTTGCAAGTAACCCATCGGCCGGTCGTACCCTTAATGTAGAAATAGATGTCGGGGATCAGGTCGAACAGCAATTCAAACTGTCGCACGTCCGACCGCGCCAGCGAGCCTTCAACCGGCAGGATGAACTGCTCTGCCAGAAGCTCTGGGACAATGGGGGCCGTGTCATTGTTGGGGTCGTTCATCGTTGTTCAGCATCCGCTCTTCGGTGAGCAACTATAACGAACTCATCTTGCCTGGCATTATAAAACCGAAGCAGCATCGATGTTGAACAAATGCAGACTCTAACAGTCTTTTTGCATTCCCCGAAAGTCTTTCGGTTTAAGTAAGCAATTCCCCAACTATAGGTCAGGTTTCTACGTAGATTTGTCGCGGATCATAGACTTCCGTTTTCCGAAGAGCGTCATCTGATACGGCGTCTGGGCCTACCAGCGGTTCGCTTTGAGACAATCCACGATTGGGTAAGCCGCTTCGGCCAAGGGTTCGCCGCCAAGATCCGGCGTGATCGGCCAGCCCCGGCCGACAAATGGCCTCTCAACGTTCTCGTCCAATCCCCACGAAACAAGGCCGCCGCCGGTATTGTCACGTTAATCCGTGATCCACATAGAGATGCTATGTTTTCGGATTTCAAGCGGCCCGTGTGGCCGCATTCCAAGTGCCAAACGCTTTGAGACGGTCATATCTGATTGTTAAGGCTGAGCGGCTGCGAGCGGGGATGCTGAAGCTATTGCGGATTGCTGAATGGATGGCTACGAACCGCTGTAGTCCGGTCTGAGAGCGATAGCCTTGCATAGTCCGTTCTCGCTTTCGGAATGGGAGATGCGTGTTTTCGGCGTGGTTGCTGTGACCCTTGTGCGACCAGTGATCCAGGCCCGGGCCGATCTCCCATTTGGCGGCGGCATTTGAGAGCAGCTTGTCCGTGACGATCCTCTTGGGAATAAAACCAAGACGTTTTACCAAGCGGCGCAACAGCCGTTTTGCCGTCCGTTTGTTTCGGCTGGATGATTTCGCCAACACGACTCCATGTTGATCGACCGCGCGTCAAAGCCAATACTTTTGGTCTGAGATTCTCACGACAACCTCATCGAAATGCCAGCTCTCCCTATAGCAAAACAAACATGGCCCAAAAATCTCAGGGATATGGGAGAAGCCGCACAGGCGTTTTCTACGTGATCATGGGTATAGCTGACGCCGCTATCAAAGCCGCAAAATCAAAGTCATACTCGGAGCTCGTTTCTGAGCATGTGAACGCAGACATGTACCAAACTCTTTATTGGTGCAGCCTGATCGCTAAGGGGAAAGACAGCATCTCTTTAGAGAAAATGCGGGCCCATTATTTCAAGGATGGGCAAAAACTGTTGCTCAAAGTCAGGCAGCCGAAATTCTAGACGGGTTTCAAGGCGTCATAGAAGACAAAGACGCCCCGCAGGGTCGTCACCTGACGACAGACATCTATGAATCCCTAACGCAGGATTTCGCCTCTTTCCGCCACTAACTTCTCTAGGTGTATTGCAAATGTTAGCGGCCATCCATTCGTCCGTCGAAATTGCTACCGTGTCCGCTCAAGCCGACGTGCAGCATCAACACCCAATTTCACAGCTTAGAGGCATTTGAGGGCAGGGATGCCACCAGCTAGGTGATCTGAATAATGCCTTATTATCGGTGCCCGTTGATGGACCAGAAGTTAAAGCGACAACACCCGATCTGATCATGGTACGTCAGTATTAGAGCTGGAGAGCATGATAAATTTGGCAACGTCTGTCACGTTAACAAGATAGCCCTAAAATCATTGACATTCGTTCCCGTAGGCCCCGGCGCGTAAAGATCTGCAACCGCCTCAAATGCACAATACGCATTGTTGGTAGCCAGATCTGCTGCTGGGTCGCGCCCTGCCGCGCGCATAGGAGCCGCAGACGTGTCAGCTGCCAATGCGGTTAGCCCTTCCAGGATCTTTTGATCCAATGTCCCTCCGCTCCAAATTTCCTCATAACTGCGGCATTCTTCCTTTCTTGCGACGGATAAGCATTTTCTGGGGTCCACTCGCGGCGCCCCAGGCCTGCGTAGCCGTTTTGGTTTGCTTCGAAGCGGTAGATGATAAATCTGCGACATCTCCAAAAAGCTCTCAAAAGGGCGTTGCCCTCTGCGAGTTATACTCGCATTCACCCACGGTTTTTCAGCAAATAGATGTTTGGCGGAATCGCAATGAGCGGCCCAACTCCAAACACGCAATTGGCGCCTACTGCGCATTGGCTGCTCCATTCGTTGCGTACAACTGCCCCATCGCCCTTCCTTCTCAAGCACCGAGATTTCTTCTTTCAATTGAGCAATCTTTTGGGACCGCAGGTGGCCATCAAGCAGCTTCAAGAACATCTGCCTCTTCGCACCTTTTTTCATGCCAAACTGTGCGGCAGCGAGTTGATTGAATTGATCCGTCTGTTCACAGGAAACTCGGAAGTAGAAAGAGACCGAGTCCTCTTGGTCATTGTCTGACATCACGGCTCTTCCCAAAGAACAGCACGGCAATGTGCATTGCTGACAGTTCATAGATGACGGTCAATTTTGCTGCGCCCACCCACATCGCGTGGTCTGCAACGCTGGCGGCATACGCCCTAAACATCGCCTTGTTCCCTCCGCGCCAACACTGCAACCGTCGCAACGAGGCTCCACACGCTGCTACGGCGCTCATGACCAGAGATCATTTCTTGGGTATTTGATGATGGAATTCCAAGTGGTTCATAGCCCCGCTCGACGGTCCGAACCTCATAGTTGGAGATATCAGCCAGGTTCGAGACATTAGCGGCCGTTGCCTTGTCGATCACTTGATCACCGACAGAAACTGCAATGGTCAGCATAAATTTTTCCTACAAGAACTATGGTAGGAAAGGAGGGAAACGAACCCTCGGATCAACGGTAATCTGCCGCAAAGGGGGTATAAGGCCTTTACCCACACCAGCGCGCTCCCAACTAACGAATTGCGTTAGCCGGATATTCGAGCGCGCAGAGTATTGCTGCGGTTTTGTGTGTCCATGCGTGCAACTAATCTCAGCCAAGTCGCGCAGTCAGGCCCTGAAGAAAACGTAAAAGCCCCAACACGAAACCAGATGGAGTATGAAAACGATGCAACTTTGGCAACATAGCCGGCTCCGTTACTCGGCTTGCTGATGCTTCCTCTCTGCTGGGTACGCGCGCTCAATTTTCTTTGTGAAATCGGAAAGACTGAGCCCCAACCCACTGCAAATTTGACCGATTGGTTCCAACTTGGGCTGATACCGGTTTGTTTCAAGGTAAGAGATATAGCGCGCGCTCACTCTGGCCCGCTGCGCCAGTTCTTCCCGTGTTAAATTTTGCGAAGTTCTTTCGGCTGTTAAAGCCTTCGCAAAAGCCTCCAAAAGAACCTGTGTGTCTAGTTCCGTCATGCGCGGAACACTCACTTAGACCTTCGTTTCGTCCACCAAGTACTCTTTGAATCTTACAGAGTTTTCCGTATGCGCATCCGAAACATCTGGAGAACAGATAACCGTGTCATATCACTCAGGAGAACTATTGAACCACCTCGAAGATCAGCTAGAAGCTTTGGCTGAGCGTGTAGAGACCAAGATTTTGCAAAAGCTAAAAAGCCAGCAGTCTTCGCCGGGGCTTTTGTAAACCCGCTGGGAGCGTCACATAGAACAGCGGTTAGAGGTCGTCCCCGGTCAAAATACCAAACCCAATTACACATACGAGTGCTGGAGGGCGACAAGGCTTGGTTTCTGCAAACTGCACAAGCACATGATGGTCAAAGTGGGAAGTTTTTCTCTCACTTACGCGCTTTGCGCGAGCAGTATGAAAACTCGACCCAAACCCGAGAAGGAGAATGAGTTGCCTCCTGGCTCAGACAGGCCAATTCAAGCGACCTTAGAAGGATGACCGGAAGTCTTCGAGACATTCACGCGTGCAAAGCCTGACAGACTAGCTTGCCCCATCGGGCGAATAAGGAAACTTGTTGCGGAATCCGCCTAATAGCGGCTCCGCAGCCAAAATCGAAGTGATGCCCTACATGTTGGGCATATTTTGTTGAAAAACTCATCCTTGATCGGTGCATGAACTGCTGATTCAATTCTTCCAATGGGTGGGAGGATAGAGCGATGTTGGGACCGAGGCAGGAAGCGCAGGCGTCGCTATTCTATGAGTTCTCATTGGAGAACCACGTGCCCCAAGATCACTTGCTTCGGTCGATTGATCGCTTTGTCGATTTGAGCAGCATTCGAGTGCATCTCGCGGATTTCTACAGCCACACCGGTCGTCCATCGGTCGATCCTGAACTGCTGATCCGTATGCTGCTGGTCGGCTATTGCTGCGGCATCCGCTCTGAGCGACGGCTGTGCGAAGAGGTGCATCTGAACCTGGCATATCGATGGTTTTGCCGCCTCGATCTGAATGACCGTATCCCGGATCACTCGACGTTCTCCAAGAACCGGCATGGGCGCTTCCGCGAGAGCGAACTGCTGCGCCACCTTTTTGAGACGACTGTCGCGCGGTGCATCGAAGAAGGTCTGGTCAGCGGTCAGCGCATGGCAATCGATGCCAGCCTGATCGAAGCCGATGCCAACAAGCAGAATTCAACGCCAAAAGAAGAATGGGATGCATCAACCATCGATCCAGAAGATGCGCCTCGTGCGGTTCGCGAATATCTCGACACCCTGGATAAGGCGGCTTTCGGAGCTGCGAGCGAAGTGCAACCCAAGTTTACCTCGCATTCTGACCCTGCCAGCCAATGGACGGCAGCGCGTAAAGGGCCTGCTTTCTTCAGCTATTCCGACAATTACCTGATCGACACGGATCACGGGGTTATAATCGACGTGGAAGGCACCAGATCAATCCGGCAGGCAGAGGTCGGATCGACCAAGACGATGCTGGACCGCGTGAAAGCGAAGTTCGATCTGCATCCGGAGCGCCTGATCGCGGACACCGCCTATGGCACCGGGCCGCTCCTGGGCTGGCTTGTCGACCGCAACATCGCCCCGCACATTCCGGTCTTCGACAAGTCCGGGCGCAACGATGGCACTTGGACGCGGGCGGATTTCGAGTGGGATGCAGAAAACGATCAATACATTTGCCCTGAGGGCCAGGAACTCAAGCAGTTCCGCCGCAACTATTCTGACCCAAACCGAGGGCCAACCGGCAAGGGCACGGCCCGCTACCGCGCCCTGAAAGAAGTTTGCCAGGCCTGTCCATCAAAAGCCAAATGCTGCCCTAATGCCGATGCGCGCAAAATCACCCGCGAAGAGCACGAAGACGCTCGTCAAGTCGCCCGCGAGATCGCCAAAACCCGCCAATACGACATCTCGATGAAACTCAGAAAGAAGGTCGAAATGCTCTTTGCCCACCTCAAACGCATCCTCGGTCTGGGACGGCTCCGACTACGCGGACCATGTGGTGCCAATGACGAATTCCTCCTCGCCGCCACCGCCCAGAACCTCCGCAAATTGGCCAAGATCTTTCCTGCGCCGCAGCAAACGCGCAAAGCCTGACCAGAAAGGCGCTCGCGCTCGGTTCAGCTCATCAATTTCTGCATCAGCAACACGTTGTTTTTCAACAGAATCGGCAGAAACCGGACCTTCGCTGCAGCCAACCAGCCGGAAATCTACGGCTGCCAAATTGGACTTTGAAATTGAGGTGCACGCCGACCGATTGGAATGAGGCGCCGACCAATTGAACGCCTCCAACCAGATCAGCAAAAGGCTGTCGCTCTCCGCAATAGCAAGAAGCCAGTCGAGGTTTGTTCAAAGCCGACACTTGTGAAGACATGCTTAGCGTGCGCTAAAACGCGAGATGTTAACCCTTGCCACACCTGCCAAATCTGGATGCCGGCGGTAGAATGTGGTGACGGGAGCGGACAATTTAGCCAGCGACCTACGCACCGACATACGGTTTTCTTTCAGGAGCCGAATGACCTCCAAACATCTCTGATGCAGCATACCTCATATGTGGTCGTTCCCATTTGAGCATCGGATAGAGAGCGGTCTACGACGGTCGCCAGAGCCTCTCGTGTGCAATCCATCTACGCTACACATCATACGGAGCCTCTGGCATCTTCTACGGTGTCAGCGTCGGTGATTTCGTGGCTAGACCCTATTACGCAGCATTTTCAGCCATCATATACGTCAATCTTTGCTTTGACGGATGACAAAAACTTCAACGGGCTGATCCCAGGCTGCGAGGCCAAAAGTCAACACTTCCTCTAAACCATCGGCCTCGCCTTGTTCTGAAGGAGACTTCCCAGGCGACGATCAGCCGCCTGGGATCCATGCGTTAGCCCATGAGCAACGTATCAGGTTGCGTATCTAGACCAATAATCAACGGATCATGGTCAGAGGAGGCAAAAACATCGGGGCTATAGAAACCTGGATCGTTGAACTGGCTATTGTAGTTCAGCAAGTCCGGTTCCTGCGCGTTGATGTGCCACTCTGTGACGCCGGTCACCATGGCGGCGATATCATTTGACGCCAGTGCCTGATCGAGCGTGCCTTGCTGACCGTCGAAGACAAAGCTGAACGCGTCTTCTTGACCGATATAGCTGTCTATCAAGTCGGTGTAAGCAGCATTATCTGCAATGGTCTGTACCGGGTCTTCCTTCGCATAGGCGTTGAAATCGCCGAGCATCAGGTAGTTTTCGGTCCCAGCACCGTTGTAGTCATTCTCCAACCAAGCCACGAGTTCGCTAGACGCATCGGTCCGAACCGCGTTCCAGAAGCCCTGCCCATTGCCTTGATCGTAGTTCGGATCAGCAATAACTGCATCAATATCGGCCTGTGTGATACCTGTACCGCCCCCGTCAAGATAGGATTGCGCCGCCAGCACGACATCTTGCAGGTTGCTGTCGCCTTTCGACTTAAAGTGGTTTGAGGCCACCGTGAAGGTCGCACCAGACGACAGATCCTCAAACTCGGCCGCAACCGTAGGCCGGTTGCGCTGGAAGTCGCCCAATTGATCGCTAGAAGACACAACGGCATTGAGTACATTTGCGAGCGCAAACGTTTCTACAGCGGAGGTCTCATCAAAGATCTTGAAGTCAGAACTCACAACGCTCACCGCAGTGGTGTCGTAAATCAGACCCGTGGTGATAGCATCTGTGCCGATTGGGTCGCCGGTTCCGGTCGGGTCAACAAACGCGTAAATCGCACCGGTTCCCAGCACTGCTGCCTCGGCGTTGAGCGCGTCAACCAGAGTGGCGATGGCTGAACCGGGGCCAAACCCGTTGTTCTCAATCTCCTGAATGGCGAAGACTTCCGCTTCGGTCGTGAGCAAGGCCTCAACCAGCTTGACTGTCTGCCGATCCAGATCTTCAGCACTGCGCGCACCACGGGCCTGACCCGCTGGGTTTGTAGCCGCTCCGTCACTCAACGACGTGAAGTAGTTCAACACGTTGTACGCGGACACCTGGATGTCGCCCCCCACATCGTCTGGCGTGTCAGGACGCGCCCCTTCGTTGGTGGCAGGATCGACGAGAAGCTGACCGTCCACCAGCATGCGGTATTCACCGAACGCAAAAGTCATCACACCGGTGATGTCATCTTGACCCGCATCCTCGGTCACGCCGGTGATTTCGGACCCAAGCCGCAACGTTGCGCCTGCGGCGGTGAAAGTATCGCCTGCATCAAGAATACCGTCGCCATCGTCACCAGCGGTCGTGTTGGCGATGAACGCAAAGGCATCTGGGGTCTGTCCCGGCTGCCCATCATCGATGATCAAACGGTTGTTTTGGTTGCCTTCGATGACCGCCGCAACCTGAGCAGCCTCGGTTTGCGCGTCAAAAAGCTGCGTTGCTTGGGTTTGTGTGCCAGCACTAACCGTGATCTCACCAAAGCGGTCGAGGTTGAAGTTCTCGATGACGGTGATTTCTTCCCCAGAGATGCCGCTAGATAGGCGGAATCGCATACCTTCGACTGCTTCAAAGTTTGAAGCTGCATTGGACAGCATGATTTCGGCCATCGTGGGCAAAGGATTGCCCGACGACACCACGGTCACATTGGAGACGCTGCCGATCTGGGTCTGGTCGAAAAATTCTGTCGCGGTTCCAGTAACCGACAACTTGTCGCCCAAGCTGGGCAGGGAGGTCAGGCCGGGAGCAAAGACAAATATGCCTTCGGACGTCGCAGTATCTGCGTCGCTGTCGCTGTCTTCCTCTTGCAGGAAGAAGCCGTCTTCCACCACGTAGGTGACAATTGCCTCGACCGTGACAACCTGGCCAAAATAAGCGGTTGCATCCCCAGCGCCTTGGACTTGAGAAATCAGGACCAATTCGGCGGGGCCAGCCTCGTTGCTTTCGCCCGGCGTGTCCTGAGATGTGTCGCCAAAGGCCAGTTGTTGGAAAGTACCGGTGCCGTCCGGGTTACGTGCGCCACCCGCAGGGGTAAAGCTTCCGTCCGGCCCAAAGACCGTATCGCCATAGCTGACATCGGGGTTGGTATCGCCATCGATAAGCGACAGCGACGTCAGCACCGTCCCGACATCAGTGTCGAGCGTCCCGTCATTGTTGACGTCAAGATCGTCGCCCGCATTGCCGGTAAAGCCATCGACAACAAGAAAGGACTGTGGCGAACCAAAGAAATCGAGGTCCGTGACGCCGACATCACCTGTTCCAAGTGCCGGATTGGTCGCTTCTGCGATCAAGAGGAAGCCGTTTTCATCGGCGACGGCCCCGTCAAGCGAAATAGCATAGTCAACCGTACCCGGCTCAAACTCACCGGACAGTGCCAGCAGGGTCAGGCCGTCAAAAGATTGACCGGGTGTGGAAACAAGCTCGACAAAATTCGAGGTGTCATCGCACGATCCGCTACTGGACACCCTGAATTCATTGATCGCAACGGCAATTGCCGGAGCGCTTCCGTCATTGGCACGGCCACGGGTTTCTGCCTCCGCGGCGCGCCAGCTCCCATCGTTATTGCGCTGGAGCGAAAAGCCGACCGGCGTGCTTCCGGTTTCCGATACGCCTACATCGGTTGACGCTAGGCCATCTGCCGGGCCGCCCACTGCAGTAAGGGCGCCCTCATAACTGAGAAATTCGATGACGGTGTCGGAGTTCACCAGCGCGATGCCATCGGGGGCGCCGTTTTGAAGGCCGGTTGTGTCGACTATGTAGTAGTCGTAGGTGCCATCCGAAGACACAGGTGCGCCGGGCAAAGCGTAGGTGGCGTAGGGGCTTCCGTTGCTGCCGTTGTAGAGTACCACAGTCGCGTTGCTGACGTCGCTACCCGCATCAACGCGCACCTCAACGAACTCACCGATGTCGCTGCCGCTGTTGTCGTAGTGGAACTCGTTGATCCGCCCGACAAAGACTTGCGGCGCGGCACCGTTCGCATCGCCTGGTGTGCCGAGATCGCCATCGCCAAAGCTTTGGATCGCGGCTGTCCAGTTGTTGCCATCGTTGTTGTCCGCCGCCAGATCAACCAACTCCATCGACGCCCCGTTAGGGTCTGGGAACAGCGGTCCGCCGTCATATTCGACCCGATCAATCTCGCGCCCTTCAATGTCTGTCAGAACAACTTCATCAGCGCCATTGGCAAGGAAGACACCCGAATACTGGTAATCCACAGCGACACCGCCGTTGGAGGCGGCGTCAGCGTTGCGCCCAAACACGAGATAAGCACCGGGTTGGATGAGGAGCGGTCCACCATTGTCGATGACATGGCTGTCGAAGTCGTTGTCGGAAATCGTATAGCCGTTCATGTCAAAGACCCGCGATCCTGCGTTGTAAACCTCGAAATACTCGCCGTTAGTGTCAGAAACGGCCGCCGGGTTCTGCATGATTTCTGAAATCACCAGCTCCGCAGGGGGCACAAAATCATTGTTCACGCCACGCGTGTCCTGATCGGCGACGGACCAGGTGTCATCCGCTTCGTTCCGTGCAAGCGATGCACCAATGGGTGTGCTGCTGCTTTCGGTGACCCCGATGTCTGTTGAGGTGACGCTCGTTGCGGTGCCCTCAGTGGCGGTCAGCGTCCCCTCATAGCTGATCAACTCGATCAGCTGACCGTTGTTGGAGAGCGCGATGCCATCGGCCGCTCCATTCTGAATACCGTTTGTGGGCAGTTCCACCAAATAATAGTCAAATCCGTTTTCGGAGCTATTCGGCGCCGCAGCAAGAGTCACACTATCGTAGAGTGTACCGCTGTCGCGATAGAACTCGATGAGAAGGCCAGAAGTATCCTGCCCCGCACCAACGCGCACTTCGACAAATTCGCCAACGTCGGTGCCTGCATTGTCGTAGTGCAACTCGTTGATGCGCGCGTCGATTTCGTCAACATCCGAAACCGTGACAGCGATCTCTGCACTATCCGTCAAGTCACCATCTGTGGCACTTACCTGTACTTTGTAGACATTGTCGCCATCCGCATCCAAAGGCATCTCAAAATCCGGTGCCGAGACAAAGCTCAGCGCGCCGGTTAAGCCGTCTATTGCGAACAGAGCCGCATCGGCGCCGCCGGTGATCGCAAAGCCCACAGGCTCGCCATCCACATCCGCTGCCGCAATCGCGGCGGGCACAACGGTAGTGTTTTCTTCGATGGTCACCGTGGCGGCTGCCGAAATCACGGGCGCATCATTTGTTCCCTGAATAGCCACAGTGACGGTGGCCTGCGCGGTCCCGCCTTTGCCGTCGTCAATCGTGTAAGTGAAACTGTCGGTTGCGGTCTCGCCGTCGTCCAAACCGTCAAACAGGTTGCCGGGATTGTAAGAGATCTGGTCATCCGCAAACTCAACAGAAGCACCGGAAGCAGACGTAGCTGCCACGGCAGAGATGAAAACGTCGTCGCCATCAAAATCGGAATCATTCGCCAGAAGAACGGCCTGGGAAATTTGGGGTGTACCGTCTTCGTTTGCGGTGATGCTGTCATCCTCCGCAATCGCCGCATTGTTGCGACCATCCACAAAAATCGTAAGGTCATCTGCAGCAAAATAGAGCGCCTCGATCCCCTTAAGCCGATCCGTCCCCGCATCGGCCACCGTAGCATTCACGCTGGAGACTTTGATGGTTTGCCAATGCCACTTGCCTTGAAAGGAGACGCTATAGTCGCTCAAACCGCCTTCATAAATCGCCGTGTCGAACCCGCGGCCACCAAAAAGACGGTCGTTGCCCGAACCACCCCGAAGCCAATCGTCGCCATGGCCACCAAACAACGTATCACGTCCGGCGTCACCGGAAATGTCGTCGTCCCCAAAACCACCAAAAATGATATCGTTGCCGCCACCCGCGGAAATTGTATCATTTCCCCACCGGCCGAAAATAAAGTCGCGACCACTTGAGCCGGTCAATACGTTAGATTGATAGTTGCCAATTACAATGCTGCGCCACCAAAAGGACATAACCGATTCCTTCTAAACCTATAAAAAAGCCAGTGTTCGTGTGGCAGGGCTACATGTCAAATTTGTGTAGCAAGCAGTTTTCTAGTCTGCATTCAGCCGCGAGCGGAGCGATATAGGTATTAGAAGCGATCACGAATGCTCTAGGTCATCGCAAACCATACCCTTTTTCGTTGTTTTTCGGGTCAAAACCGGATCAGCCAAATCTGAGATACGTGTCCCGAGGTGGGTGGGTTGTCCCAAACAACGCAGGGCCGCTTTGGGGATATTATGTATCTTATGCACCACTACCTTTCGCGCCAGCATGGACCTTAGCGGGCCCTGGACTTTGGATACTTCCAAATGCTGCATATCTGTGGCGATGCGCTGCGTCTCTTCATAGGCCAAGAGTTGTTCTGCGTTGCGCGGGCCACAAAGGACAGAAGCGAGTTCGCAAACAACCAGCCTGCGCGGTCAGCAATCAATGGGTAAAGGAGGTCTCTAAGGGTATTCTTCTGATATGGTTTGGTAACATCGCCAGGGACACCTATTGGCCTCGCACTATGCAGGCATTTTGAGCGTAGCTGCGTAGCGGCGGCGCTTGAGCCACCTTTGTCCTAGGAAAATCTAAGAGGACAGTTTGCAGGTTGCGGCGTGGGTCGAAATGAAGGCGACCAAGGCAGCTGCGCAGACCTATGCCGCATACGCAGCCAGCGACGGGTTAGGAACTCGGCTGCCAAGTCGCATATGCTTAGGCCATTCTTGCACTACTCATCTGATCGAGCTGCTCAGTGAAGGCATGCTCCTCGATCCCTTCCACCAATGCGCGCCGAAAGAAGGCGGCTTGGGTTTCCGGTGCAAGACCGTTTTTTGGCGGATCACGATCCAGATTTGTCGGAAAAGAGTACCCTTCCGCGGTCGCAGCGATTGCCGCCGACAACTCGGCGACGCTGAGCCTGTTTGTTTGCTTGGCCCGAACCGCGAGGGGGTAAAGCAGTTTGCACATTCTGTCCCGGTCGACGGTCTCCATTGCGCGGCCAAAGGCAGATGACACCTGCAAAAGGTTGGCGAAGCGGTGAATGTCATGACTGGTGTTGGCACCCGCCGCGTGGAACAACGCGGGGGAGAAGAACACAGCATCTCCTTTGGCCAACGGTAGCTGCACGTAGCGTTCTTCAAAAAGCGCCCGGAAGTCTTCCCGGCGCCATGCTGCATAACCCGGACGATATGCTTGCGAAAAGGGCAGCAGTTTGGTCGGGCCGCTTTCCAAAGGCATATCACAATGCGCGACAGCACCCTGAAGCGTCAAAATTGGGGAAACATCGTGGACGTGCCCGGGATAAGATGCGCTGACGTCGGCGGTTTGAAACCCAAGATGATAGTCGCGATGAGCCTGCTGAGCTGCGCCCCCGGGGTGTACGAGGTTTACTTGCGCCGTCATCTGATAGTTCGGCCCCAACCAAGCTTCGCAAACCACAGCGATAGAGGTGTTTGCGAAGTAGTTTAGATACACTTCGGGCGAGGCTTCGCAGAGTTTTTGAAGTGAGTTCCATATTCGATCATTTGCTCCTGACGCCGCGAAGTGATCGCCCGCGCCACCAGCTCCCTGCTTCTCTTCCGCAATAATTTTATCGTAGATGCGGGTCGCTTCATCCAGAGCTGTCTTATCGGCATAGGCTCCCTTCAAGGCCACGACTCCTGCACCAGAGCGCAGAACTTTCGCCCATTCCGCCATGAGCTTTCGACGAGTTTGGTCACCTTCGAGGGCCGGACGCAGGTCCGCCATATCGTAGATCGGGATGTTCTTTTCAATTGTAGCTGCATGCGGCACCTGCTCCCTGCGCGTAGCTTGATCGATGAGTGCTGTGAACTCTCCAAGATCACAGCTATCGGGGTCGTAGTAGGCAACGGTGTTTTCGATGGTATCCCTCATAAAGGCTCCTCCCTGTTCCCAGAAAGGATACAAGCACAGGCATTGCGTTGGGGCCAAAAACACATCAAAAACACATCAAATGACACACCGCTTTCCAATCAAAGAGATTTCTCGGCAGGCAGGTCTGAGCACCGCTACTGTTGATCGGGTTCTGAACGGACGGGCCCATGTGAGCCCGCAAACAAAGCTACGTGTGAAAACCGCGATTGAAGAATTGAAGGCACAAGAAGCCCAGCTTGCTGCCCGCGGCAGACGTCTGTTCTTTGACTTCGTTGTAGAGGCACCATCTCGATTCAGTCGCGAGGTAAAGTCGGCCGCAGAAACTGTACTGCCACAGATCGGGACTGCGGTGTGCCGCCCCCGATTTCTGCTGCAGGAGATCATGGAAGAGGATGAGGTCGTCGCAGCGCTGAAACGGATCATGAAGCGAGGTAGTCAGGGCGTGTGTATTAAGGCACGGGATACAGCACGTATTAGGGAAGCAGTGAAGACGCTGACCGCCGCAAAAATCCCGGTTGTCACGCTTGTCACCGATATCGGGGATACCGATCGTCTTTCCTATGTCGGGTTAGACAACGCCGGAGCAGGACGTACTGCTGCCTATCTTATCTCCCGTATGCTTGGGGATGAGCCGGGAATAGTCTTAGCCACTCGCAGCCATGAACGCTTTCTGGGAGAAGAACAGCGTGAGTACACATTTACCGAAACCTTGGCACGCGAGCGACCTGAACTACAGGTTCTAGCTGTCCAAGGCGGCAGCGGGGTGGACCTTGAAACGTCAAGGCTCATAAAGAAGTCCGTCGACGACATTCATCATCTGCGCGCAGTCTATTCGATGGGGGGCGGCAACCTGTCAATCCTACGCACGCTAGAGCACAGAGGTCTGCGCCCGGATATGTATGTGGCTCACGACCTTGATCGGGAAAATAGAGCGCTGATCCAGAGCCGGCGCATCGATTTCATCCTGCATCACGATCTGCAACAGGACCTACGGAACACGTTCAACACCTTCCTTTCTTTTCATGGGCTGTCCATCGGTCTTGTGGAAGCGCCGATTTCCACAGTCCAAGTGCTGACACCGGAGAATATCCCGCAGTGAGGTTCGTGGGGTCAGGGGCGCACTTCAATCGGAACGGTAGAAGTGACCAATTTTATTGGCAGCTTCTGCTCAATACCGCATTTCAGTTGCTTTAATCTGTAGCGCATTGGACATTTCATTGTCGGACTTCTCGCGCGCGAGATCGAGAGAGAACATAAGGCAATTCAAGAAGCGTGAACGAACCGTAAGCGTTACAACCGCCCCACTTTATAACATCTACATTTTCTTACTGCGCATCTTAAATTGGGCCCGTGTTTGGTCGTTTCGACACAACCACGCCGCTCTTTGACATCGTTTATCCCGCCCGCTTGTAGATACATTCTATCACTAGTTTCGGCCCAAAGCCGTAATTGCGTATTCCACAATCAAACCACACACCTTACGATTAGGCACATCATAATCGCTTCATGCCCTGAGGGAGCGACGGCTGCGCCGCCGCTAGTATGGCAGCGATCTTCGTCGCTACGCAGCATCCTGGGCCAAGCATTCGCGGCGATTATGGCGCTGCGTGCGCACGCAGGACAAAAAACGACTTCACAGACTGGGCGTATTTTGTTGAAAAACTCATCCTTGATCGGTGCATGAACTGCTGATTCAATTCTTCCAATGGGTGGGAGGATAGAGCGATGTTGGGACCGAGGCAGGAAGCGCAGGCGTCGCTATTCTATGAGTTCTCATTGGAGAACCACGTGCCCCAAGATCACTTGCTTCGGTCGATTGATCGCTTTGTCGATTTGAGCAGCATTCGAGTGCATCTCGCGGATTTCTACAGCCACACCGGTCGTCCATCGGTCGATTCTGAACTGCTGATCCGTATGCTGCTGGTCGGCTATTGCTGCGGCATCCGCTCTGAGCGACGGCTGTGCGAAGAGGTGCATCTGAACCTGGCATATCGATGGTTTTGCCGCCTCGATCTGAATGACCGTATCCCGGATCACTCGACGTTCTCCAAGAACCGGCATGGGCGCTTCCGCGAGAGCGAACTGCTGCGCCACCTTTTTGAGACGACTGTCGCGCGGTGCATCGAAGAAGGTCTGGTCAGCGGTCAGCGCATGGCAATCGATGCCAGCCTGATCGAAGCCGATGCCAACAAGCAGAATTCAACGCCAAAAGAAGAATGGGATGCATCAACCATCGATCCAGAAGATGCGCCTCGTGCGGTTCGCGAATATCTCGACACCCTGGATAAGGCGGCTTTCGGAGCTGCGAGCGAAGTGCAACCCAAGTTTACCTCGCATTCTGACCCTGCCAGCCAATGGACGGCAGCGCGTAAAGGGCCTGCTTTCTTCAGCTATTCCGACAATTACCTGATCGACACGGATCACGGGGTTATAATCGACGTGGAAGGCACCAGATCAATCCGGCAGGCAGAGGTCGGATCGACCAAGACGATGCTGGACCGCGTGAAAGCGAAGTTCGATCTGCATCCGGAGCGCCTGATCGCGGACACCGCCTATGGCACCGGGCCGCTCCTGGGCTGGCTTGTCGACCGCAACATCGCCCCGCACATTCCGGTCTTCGACAAGTCCGGGCGCAACGATGGCACTTGGACGCGGGCGGATTTCGAGTGGGATGCAGAAAACGATCAATACATTTGCCCTGAGGGCCAGGAACTCAAGCAGTTCCGCCGCAACTATTCTGACCCAAACCGAGGGCCAACCGGCAAGGGCACGGCCCGCTACCGCGCCCTGAAAGAAGTTTGCCAGGCCTGTCCATCAAAAGCCAAATGCTGCCCTAATGCCGATGCGCGCAAAATCACCCGCGAAGAGCACGAAGACGCTCGTCAAGTCGCCCGCGAGATCGCCAAAACCCGCCAATACGACATCTCGATGAAACTCAGAAAGAAGGTCGAAATGCTCTTTGCCCACCTCAAACGCATCCTCGGTCTGGGACGGCTCCGACTACGCGGACCATGTGGTGCCAATGACGAATTCCTCCTCGCCGCCACCGCCCAGAACCTCCGCAAATTGGCCAAGATCTTTCCTGCGCCGCAGCAAACGCGCAAAGCCTGACCAGAAAGGCGCTCGCGCTCGGTTCAGCTCATCAATTTCTGCATCAGCAACACGTTGTTTTTCAACAGAATCGGCTCTTAGCGGCCATTCACTTTGCTGCCGGTGCTGACAGTACTGACGATGACCACGCTCTGTTTTTCAGTTTTGGCTCTTGTTGCTTCCAGAGTGATTCCACTTGGTGAGGTTCCAAACGTCGAAAGCCGCCCGAAGGCGGCTGCTGTGTAGTGTGGAGCTATGTGAGGAGTGTGCTTGCTTTTGCTGTATGGTGTAGCACGGCTGTAGCACTGCTTGATTTAGGCGGTCGCGCTTCGAGAGCCTAAAACTGTCTCAGGTGTCTTATTTTCTTGCTGGTATATTTTGGTTGCGGGAGCATGCAACCGCCGATATCGAACAAAACTGCGATGCATGGCACGAAAACATCGCGTCGAACACCATCATCCAGCCACGCCAAATCAATAGAACAAACAGAACGCGTATTTTCTATCCGATCCCGCTCATTCAATGCGCACTCCCTGAATCCTGGATGCTGCTTTAAAACAATGCATCATAAAAGGTACCCTCAGCGAAGACAAAACTATCCACCTGTCCATCGAGGAAATCCTGCAGCCGGTCTGCAACGCCATCATTGCTTCTGGCTTGTGACGCGCCCAAGGTCCAGGGTTCTTGATTGCCGATCAAGCCTAACGGATCGCCCGCCAATACAGAGGCATCGTTGCTACCAACCTCCTGCAGCGGATCGCCATCTTCCGCCAGATAGAGCGCCATGCCTGTGTCCGCGCTGAAGCTGTACACAAGGTGGTAGTCTACTCCAGCCATAATGCTGCCAGCATCCACATCAATCGCATAGCTCTGTGTCATTGTCTGGTGGCGCACAAGGATCGAGCCGTCGCCGTCCACCAATGCCGTGACATGGCCGCCGCCGTCAAAACCTCGAGAGTCACGAGAGAAAAGCGCCTGCCATTCACCGGATCGCAGATTTGTAGTGCTATCCACTCCGCTGAGCGCATCAATTGAGAACCGGATCTCTGCGAACCCTTCTGCGATCTCGTAAGCGCCAAGGCTTGTGATCTCAACAAAATCATTGACGCCGTCCAGCACCGCGGCGCTCGGTCCAAATTGAGCCCCACTCCTGACAAGCGCGGTGTTCCCGGCAATCAGATCCGTGCCATCACCATTGAATTCCCATTGACCAAGCAGATTGACTGAAGGCTCTGGATTCACAGTAATATTCACTGTCGCGGTATCCGTGACCCCGTTACCGTCACTCACTGTATAGGTGAAGCTGTCCGCGCCGTTGAAGTCCGCGTCCGGCGTGTAGGTCACTGTGCCGTCGCCATTGTCTACAACACTGCCGTTGCTGGCAGTACCCAATGCCGAGATCGTCAGCGTGTCGCCATCCACATCGCTGTCATTGGCCAGCACATTGATCACAACCGCATTGTCTTCGTCGGTGGTGGCGCTGTCGTCCGCTGCCACAGGGGGCTGATTAGAGCCACCAATGGTGATTGTCACCATCGCCACATCCGTGCCGCCATTGCCATCTGAGATCGTGTAATCAAACGTGTCGACCGCCGTGGCTGTCGAGCTCAGACCTGCAAAGGCCCCATTCTGATCATAGCTGAAGGTGCCATCTGCATTCAGCGTCACCAGCGCGCCGGAAGCCAGGGCGGTCGCCACACCCAGCGCGGCGCCGGAGCCATTCAGCTCTGTCACCGAGAGCACATCGCCAACATCCACATCGCTGTCCGGACCATTGCCATTGTCAGACAGCACATTGCCCATCAATGCGTCATCCAACGCAACATTGAACCCATCGTCTTCCGCAACCGGATCGTCATTCACCGGGTTCACCGTGACGTTGACTGTCGCCGTATCCATGCCCCCGTTGCCGTCACTCACCGTATAAGTGAAGCTGTCGTCGCCGTTGAAATCCGCATCCGGGGTGTAGGTGACTGTGCCGTCGCCGTTGTCCACGACGCTGCCATTGCTCGCTGCGCCAAGCGCCGAGATCGTCAACGTGTCACCATCCACATCGCTATCATTGGCCAGCACATTGATCACAACAGCGTTGTCTTCGTCAGTCGTCGCGCTGTCGTCCGCAGCAACAGGAGGAGTATTACCTGAAACAGAAAACACGCCTGCAGTCAGAGTAAAACTATCCACCTGTCCATCGAGGAAATCCTGCAGCCGGTCTGCAACGCCATCATTGCTTCTGGCTTGTGACGCGCCCAAGGTCCAGGGTTCTTGATTACCGATCAAGCCTAACGGATCGCCCGCCAATACAGAGGCATCGTTGCTACCAACCTCCTGCAGCGGATCGCCATCTTCCGCCAGATAGAGCGCCATGCCTGTGTCCGCGCTGAAGCTGTACACAAGGTGGTAGTCTACTCCAGCCATAATGCTGCCAGCATCCACATCAATCGCATAGCTCTGTGTCATTGTCTGGTGGCGCACAAGGATCGAGCCGTCGCCGTCCACCAATGCCGTGACATGGCCGCCGCCGTCAAAACCTCGAGAGTCACGAGAGAAAAGCGCCTGCCATTCACCGGATCGCAGATTTGTAGTGCTATCCACTCCGCTGAGCGCATCAATTGAGAACCGGATCTCTGCGAACCCTTCTGCGATCTCGTAAGCGCCAAGGCTTGTGATCTCAACAAAATCATTGACGCCGTCCAGCACCGCGGCGCTCGGTCCAAATTGAGCCCCACTCCTGACAAGCGCGGTGTTCCCGGCAATCAGATCCGTGCCATCACCATTGAATTCCCATTGACCAAGCAGATTGACTGAAGGCTCTGGATTCACAGTAATATTCACTGTCGCGGTATCCGTGACCCCGTTACCGTCACTCACTGTATAGGTGAAGCTGTCCGCGCCGTTGAAGTCCGCGTCCGGCGTGTAGGTCACTGTGCCGTCGCCATTGTCTACAACACTGCCGTTGCTGGCAGTACCCAATGCCGAGATCGTCAGCGTGTCGCCATCCACATCGCTGTCATTGGCCAGCACATTGATCACAACCGCATTGTCTTCGTCGGTGGTGGCGCTGTCGTCCGCTGCCACAGGGGGCTGATTAGAGCCACCAATGGTGATTGTCACCATCGCCACATCCGTGCCGCCATTGCCATCTGAGATCGTGTAATCAAACGTGTCGACCGCCGTGGCTGTCGAGCTCAGACCTGCAAAGGCCCCATTCTGATCATAGCTGAAGGTGCCATCTGCATTCAGCGTCACCAGCGCGCCGGAAGCCAGGGCGGTCGCCACACCCAGCGCGGCGCCGGAGCCATTCAGCTCTGTCACCGAGAGCACATCGCCAACATCCACATCGCTGTCCGGACCATTGCCATTGTCAGACAGCACATTGCCCATCAATGCGTCATCCAACGCAACATTGAACCCATCGTCTTCCGCAACCGGATCGTCATTCACCGGGTTCACCGTGACGTTGACTGTCGCCGTATCCATGCCCCCGTTGCCGTCACTCACCGTATAAGTGAAGCTGTCGTCGCCGTTGAAATCCGCATCCGGGGTGTAGGTGACTGTGCCGTCGCCGTTGTCCACGACGCTGCCATTGCTCGCTGCGCCAAGCGCCGAGATCGTCAACGTGTCACCATCCACATCGCTATCATTGGCCAGCACATTGATCACAACAGCGTTGTCTTCGTCAGTCGTCGCGCTGTCGTCCGCAGCAACAGGAGGAGTATTACCTGAAACAGAAAACACGCCTGCAGTCAGAGTAAAACTATCCACCTGTCCATCGAGGAAATCCTGCAGCCGGTCTGCAACGCCATCATTGCTTCTGGCTTGTGACGCGCCCAAGGTCCAGGGTTCTTGATTACCGATCAAGCCTAACGGATCGCCCGCCAATACAGAGGCATCGTTGCTACCAACCTCCTGCAGCGGATCGCCATCTTCCGCCAGATAGAGCGCCATGCCTGTGTCCGCGCTGAAGCTGTACACAAGGTGGTAGTCTACTCCAGCCATAATGCTGCCAGCATCCACATCAATCGCATAGCTCTGTGTCATTGTCTGGTGGCGCACAAGGATCGAGCCGTCGCCGTCCACCAATGCCGTGACATGGCCGCCGCCGTCAAAACCTCGAGAGTCACGAGAGAAAAGCGCCTGCCATTCACCGGATCGCAGATTTGTAGTGCTATCCACTCCGCTGAGCGCATCAATTGAGAACCGGATCTCTGCGAACCCTTCTGCGATCTCGTAAGCGCCAAGGCTTGTGATCTCAACAAAATCATTGACGCCGTCCAGCACCGCGGCGCTCGGTCCAAATTGAGCCCCACTCCTGACAAGCGCGGTGTTCCCGGCAATCAGATCCGTGCCATCACCATTGAATTCCCATTGACCAAGCAGATTGACTGAAGGCTCTGGATTCACAGTAATATTCACTGTCGCGGTATCCGTGACCCCGTTACCGTCACTCACTGTATAGGTGAAGCTGTCCGCGCCGTTGAAGTCCGCGTCCGGCGTGTAGGTCACTGTGCCGTCGCCATTGTCTACAACACTGCCGTTGCTGGCAGTACCCAATGCCGAGATCGTCAGCGTGTCGCCATCCACATCGCTGTCATTGGCCAGCACATTGATCACAACCGCATTGTCTTCGTCGGTGGTGGCGCTGTCGTCCGCTGCCACAGGGGGCTGATTAGAGCCACCAATGGTGATTGTCACCATCGCCACATCCGTGCCGCCATTGCCATCTGAGATCGTGTAATCAAACGTGTCGACCGCCGTGGCTGTCGAGCTCAGACCTGCAAAGGCCCCATTCTGATCATAGCTGAAGGTGCCATCTGCATTCAGCGTCACCAGCGCGCCGGAAGCCAGGACGGTCGCCACACCCAGCGCGGCGCCGGAGCCATTCAGCTCTGTCACCGAGAGCACATCGCCAACATCCACATCGCTGTCCGGACCATTGCCATTGTCAGACAGCACATTGCCCATCAATGCGTCATCCAACGCAACATTGAACCCATCGTCTTCCGCAACCGGATCGTCATTCACCGGGTTCACCGTGACGTTGACTGTCGCCGTATCCATGCCCCCGTTGCCGTCACTCACCGTATAAGTGAAGCTGTCGTCGCCGTTGAAATCCGCATCCGGGGTGTAGGTGACTGTGCCGTCGCCGTTGTCCACGACGCTGCCATTGCTCGCTGCGCCAAGCGCCGAGATCGTCAACGTGTCACCATCCACATCGCTGTCATTGGCCAGCACATTGATCACAACGGCGCTGTCTTCGTTGGTGGTGGCGCTGTCGCCCGCGGCAACAGGATCGTCATTCACCGGGTTCACAGTAATATTCACCGTCGCGGTATCCGTGCCAGTATTGCCGTCGCTCACCGTATAAGTGAAACTATCGGCGCCATTGAAATCCGCATCCGGGGTGTAGGTGACTGTGCCGTCGCCGTTGTCAACAACGCTGCCATTGCTTGCTGCGCCAAGCGCCGAGATCGTCAGCGTGTCACCATCCACATCGCTATCATTGGCCAGCACATTGATCACAACAGCGTTGTCTTCGTCAGTCGTGGCGCTGTCGCCCGCGGCAACAGGATCATCATTCACCGGATTCACCGTGACGTTGACCGTCGCCGTATCAACGCCCCCGTTACCGTCGCTCACTGTATAGGTGAAGCTGTCCGCGCCGTTGAAGTCTGCGTCTGGTGTGTAGGTGACTGTGCCGTCGCCATTGTCTACAACGCTGCCATTGCTCGCTGCACCAAGCGCCGAGATCATCAGCGTGTCGCCATCCACATCGCTGTCATTGGCCAGCACATTGATCACAACAGCGTTGTCTTCGTCAGTCGTCGCACTGTCGCCCGCGGCAACAGGAGGCTGGTTGGAGCCACCAATGGTGATCGTCACCGTCGCCACATCCGTGCCGCCATTGCCATCTGAGATCGTGTAGTCAAACGTGTCGACCGCCGTAGCTGTCGAGCTCAGACCTGCAAAAGCCCCATTCTGATCATAGCTGAAGGTGCCATCTGCATTCAGCGTCACCAGCGCCCCTGAAGCCAGGGCGGTCGCAACACCCAGCGCGGCGCCGGAGCCATTCAGCTCTGTCACCGAGAGCACATCGCCAACATCCACATCGCTGTCCGGACCATTGCCATTGTCAGACAGCACATTGCCCATCAATGCGTCATCCAGCGCAACATTGAACCCATCGTCTTCCGCAACCGGATCGTCATTCACCGGGTTCACCGTGACGTTGACTGTCGCCGTATCCGTGCCCCCGTTGCCGTCACTCACCGTATAAGTGAAACTATCGGCGCCATTGAAATCCGCATCCGGGGTGTAGGTGACTGTGCCGTCGCCGTTGTCCACGACGCTGCCATTGCTCGCTGCGCCAAGCGCCGAGATCGTCAGCGTGTCGCCATCCACATCGCTGTCATTGGCCAGCACGTTGATCACAACCGCATTGTCTTCGTCGGTCGTGGCGCTGTCGCCCGCGGCAACAGGATCATCATTCACCGGATTCACCGTGACGTTGACCGTCGCCGTATCAACGCCCCCGTTACCGTCGCTCACTGTATAGGTGAAGCTGTCCGCGCCGTTGAAGTCTGCGTCTGGTGTGTAGGTGACTGTGCCGTCGCCATTGTCTACAACGCTGCCATTGCTCGCTGCACCAAGCGCCGAAATCATCAGCGTGTCGCCATCCACATCGCTGTCATTGGCCAGCACGTTGATCACAACCGCATTGTCTTCGTCGGTCGTGGCGCTGTCGCCCGCGGCAACAGGATCATCATTCACCGGATTCACCGTGACGTTGACCGTCGCCGTATCAACGCCCCCGTTACCGTCGCTCACTGTATAGGTGAAGCTGTCCGCGCCGTTGAAGTCTGCGTCTGGTGTGTAGGTGACTGTGCCGTCGCCATTGTCTACAACGCTGCCATTGCTCGCTGCACCAAGCGCCGAGATCGTCAGCGTGTCGCCATCCACATCGCTGTCATTGGCCAGCACGTTGATCACAACCGCATTGTCTTCGTCGGTCGTGGCGCTGTCGCCCGCGGCAACAGGATCATCATTCACCGGATTCACCGTGACGTTGACCGTCGCCGTATCAACGCCCCCGTTACCGTCGCTCACTGTATAGGTGAAGCTGTCCGCGCCGTTGAAGTCTGCGTCTGGTGTGTAGGTGACTGTGCCGTCGCCATTGTCTACAACGCTGCCATTGCTCGCTGCACCAAGCGCCGAGATCGTCAGCGTGTCGCCATCCACATCGCTGTCATTGGCCAGCACATTGATCACAACAGCGTTGTCTTCGTCAGTCGTCGCACTGTCGCCCGCGGCAACAGGAGGCTGGTTGGAGCCACCAATGGTGATCGTCACCGTCGCCACATCCGTGCCGCCATTGCCATCTGAGATCGTGTAGTCAAACGTGTCGGCCGCCGTAGCTGTCGAGCTCAGACCTGCAAAAGCCCCATTCTGATCATAGCTGAAGGTGCCATCTGCATTCAGCGTCACCAGCGCCCCTGAAGCCAGGGCGGTCGCAACACCCAGCGCGGCGCCGGAGCCATTCAGCTCTGTCACCGAGAGCACATCGCCAACATCCACATCGCTGTCCGGACCATTGCCATTGTCAGACAGCACATTGCCCATCAATGCGTCATCCAGCGCAACATTGAACCCATCGTCTTCCGCAACAGCGGCATCGTTGACACCATTGACATATATGGTCGCGGTGGCGGTATCCGTGCCACCGTTGCCGTCGCTAATCGTGTAGGTGAAGCTGTCGTTGACATCTGCGCCCGCCGCAAGGAACTCAAACGCCCCATTTGGATCATAACTCGCGGAGCCGTCTGCGTTGACGATAAGCAAGGCGCCCGAAGTCAGTGTGATCTGGTTGCCGACATCGCCCGGCGCGCCGTTAACGTCGACGACCGAGATCACATCGGTTCCATCAATGTCCACATCAGCCAATCCGCCATTGTTGGCAAAAAGGTCCAACATGACGAGCGACGTTTCTTCATCGGTCGAGAAGAAATCATCACCGGCTTGTGGTGCGTCATTCACACCGTCGATGTCAATCGTGACAGTTGCGGTATCCGTGCCGCCATTGCCGTCAGAAACGGTGTAGTCAAACTGATCCGCACCGTTTTCACCATCAGCCAGGGCCTCAAACTGGCCGTTGGGATCATAGTCGAATGTGCCGTCAGAGTTCAACGTCAGCAGTGCTCCGGAGGGCAGCACAATCTGTGTATCCACATCGCCAGCTTCGCCATTTACGGCAACGACGCTTAGCGTGTCGCCATCAGCGTCGGTGTCATTGGTCAGCACATCGCCGGACACTGGCATGTCTTCATCCGTCGCAACGTCGTCATCCACTGCAACGGGCGTATCCGCGTTGCCGTTGATCGTTATCGTCGCGGTAGCAGTATCTGTGCCCCCCTGGCCGTCTGAGAGCGTGTACGTGAAACTATCCATCGCCGTTTCACCGACATTCAGCATCTCAAACTGGCCATTGGTGTCATAAGTGAAGGTGCCCGAACCATTCACAACCAGAAGCGCTCCAGAACCCAGCGTGATTTGCTGGCCAATCGCGGCGGTTGACCCATTAACCGCCGTTAGGAACGGAACATCGCTCGCATCTGGATCACTGTCCGCACCGCTCCCATTGTCCGCCGTCAAATCTGCAGTCAAGCTGTCATCTTCACCAACGTTAAAGGCATCGTCAGCCGCGACCGGGGCGTCGTTCACGCCATTGACCGTCACAAACAGCGTAGCTGTGTCTGTGCCACCAAACCCATCCCCCAAGGTGTAAGCAATGGAGTCCGTCGTGGATTGCCCGATGCCTAAGAATTCAAAAGCGCCATTGGGATCATAGGTGAAAAGGCCATTGGCATCGATGGTCACCAAACCACCACCGCTGGTCGTCACTGACATGCCAACAGCGAGTGTTGATCCACCGACCTCGACAACGGCAAGCATATCGCCAACATCGATTTCGCTGTCATTTGTCAAGACATCGCCATTGGTTGCGCTGTCCTCATCGGTCATCTCGAAATCAGAAACCGCAACCGGAGCATCATTTGCGCCCGCGACAACCAGCGTCACGGTCGCCATGTCGCTGCCGCCCTCACCGTCTTCGATGGTGTAGGTAAAGGAGGTGTTCTGCGCCTGACCTGAGGCCAGGTTTTCAAAGTCCCCGGCCGGGTCAAAAGTGAACTGCCCGTCACTTTCGAGCGTGAGCGTGCCCCCTCCTGTGAGTGCGATGGGAATGCCCACATTGGCAGCACTGCCATTGACCTGCGTCACTGTGATTGAGTCGCCATTTGCATCCGCATCCGGGCCTGCGCCGTTGTCGGCGAAGACATCACCCATGATTGGAACATCTTCGTCTGCCGCAATTGTGTCATCCTGCGCATCCGGCGCGATGTTGGTGCCCACGATTGTTACAAAAACTGTCGCAGTGTCACTGCCGCCCCGACCGTCCGAAAGCGTGTAGGTGAAGCTGTCCGCATCATCACCCACGAAAGCACCGTTGGGATCATAATCAAACGTGCCATCTGCGTTCAGCGTCAGCAGCGCCCCTGAGCCAAGCGCGATCTGATTGCCCACATCGCCTGCCTGACCGTTCACGGCAGAGACAGACAGCACATTGAGAGCATCGATATCACTGTCAGCGCCATTGCCATTGTCGTTCAGCACATTGCCGCTGATCGCACTATCATCATTGGCGCTTACATTGTCGTCTACCGCGTCAGGCGCATCGTTCTGTCCCTGAACATTGACAAAGATCGTGGCAGTGTCTGTCCCCCCTTCACCATCTGAGAGATCATAGGTGATTTGCTCTGCGGTCGACTGGAAGTCGGCCAAGCCTTCGAACTGCCCATTGGGGTCATAGTCAAAGCTGCCGTCAGCATTCAGGGTAAAGAGCGCACCCGATGCCAATGTGATCTGGTTGCCCACATCCGCGGCCATGCCGTTAACGGCGCTCACACTCAATGCATCTCCACCTGGGTCACTGTCGTTGGTCAGTGCATTGCCGTTGATCGCCGGGCCATCCTCGTTCGCAAAGACAGAGTCATTCACCGCGACCGGATTGGCGTTGACGACTGAGACCACAAAGCTGTCCATCTCGACTGAGTTGGGTTCTCCGGCATTGTCGTCAACTGTCACCGTGACGGTAAAGTCACCCTCAGAGCTGTAGACATGATTGATGACCGGCGACAGCGAGCTGCTATCGAACATTTCGAGAGGAGCCCCATCGCCGTAGTCGACGGTGAAGCTGCGCAGATCCGTGTCAGGGTCCGAAAGATCCAGTGTGCGATTGAGATTGCCCCCCTCACCCGCGCTGGTATCCGCCCCTGCCTCAAGCCCTGGCGCATCGTTCACAGGATCGACGGTGATGTTGGCTGCAACCGCTGGGTCCGTCGAGAAGGAAATCCCATCCGAACCGGTCCAAAGGAAGCTGTCGCTGCCATTGAAGTCCTGATTGCCAGTGTAGGTCAGATTGCCCGCGAGCAAATCTGCGCGAGAGATAACTTGACCGCTCAGCACTGGCACCGAGTTGAGCGCCAAAGTACCGTTCGTCGGGAAAGTCTCGATGCGGATTTCTTGTAGCGTATTGCCATCTGGATCGAAGAACCCTGCATCGAAGATAGCCGCATCCAGCGCAATTGCCGTGTCTTCATCGCCGTTCGCCGAGACTGGCGAAATGGTGGGTGTCTCATTACCATAAATCTGGATGAGCACAGAACCGTTCCAAGCCACCACAAAGCCGCCACCGGGCAAAGCCGCCACGTCAGGCTGGTTCTGAGTGCCCGAGAAGGTGGTGTTGACCTGGAACTGGCTGTCGATACGCCCACCGGTGCTGTCATACTGCTGGGCGAACACGCCCTGACCAGATCCGTCTGTGCCATTGAAGTCCGTCCAGGCGATCACAAAACTGCCGTTGTCCAACGCTGCAACAGAAGGATCGTTCTGAATAAAGGCGCGTTGGTCATTGACGCGGAACTCTTCCACCAGCGGCGTGCCATCAGGTGCAACGATGGTGGCAAACACCCCAGAAGACGCCAGATCCGCTACCGCATCGGTCCAGGTGATGACGAGATTACCATCGCTCAGCACAGCCACAGCCGGATCACTCTGGTCGCTGCGTGTCGAGGTGTTGACCTGGAACTCGCTGCCCACCGGATTAGCCGACGCATCAAAACGCTGCGCAAAGATGCCGAAACGATCACCGTCAGCGGAGCCACTGGAAGAGAATGATTCCCAAGTGACTAGGAAGCCGCCATCGTTGAGATCTGTGATAGCAGGGTCACTTTGCGTGCTCGCCACCCCCGTGTTGACCACAAACTGGCCAGAAAGTGGCGTGCCTGATGAGTCAAAATGCCGGGCCAAAATACCGCGGCCATCTCCGTCACTCGCACCCACGGAATTGATCGATTCCCAAGTCACGACAAAGCTATCGTCACCCAATACCGCCACATCTTGATGCTCTTGTGAGGAAGACGTCAGGTTGTTAACGACAAATTCGCCGCCATTGGGGGTGCCGTCGGGATTGAAGAGTTGCGCAATGACGCCCAACCCACTGCCATCCTGACCGCTGGAGTCAGTCCAGGTGACAAGCCAACCACCGTTCGAAAACGCCGCGATCTGGGCGTCTCCTTGGGTGCCGGCCGTGGTGGTATTGACAGCAAACTCGTCATTGTCACCCGATGGCAGCCCAGTGCCATCACGATTGACCTTGTTGCCATTCACGTCAAAACGCTGCGCCAAAATGCCTTGCCCATCAGCATCGGGACCGGACCAGACCACTACAAAATCTCCATCCGTGCCCGGCAATGTCACCACCGCTGGTTCTGAATTGGCCCCGGCAGAAGTATTGACCTCTTGCTCGCCTCCAACCGGCTGTGCAGCGTCAGGCGTTGGCGTGATGGTGATCGTGACAATCTGAGGCTCAGACGCCCCGCCATCACCATCCGTGATCTGAATGCGGAGATCGCGGGTTGAAAGCGGATCATCAGAGATGTTGCGATAGGTTAGATTCTCAACAAGCAATTCGACGATTTCAGGCGTCGCGTTCGCGTTCAGGCTCAGTTCAAATGGGGTGCCGTCCTGACCATTCTGAACGATCTGTGCCACCATCGTGCCGTCCACGGAAACATCGTTGGCCGCTATGGTGATCCGCGCAGTCTGGCGTAGACCGAGCTGATCCTGTGTCAAATCATCTGGTGGATTGATCTGGTCAATCAGCGGCGCGGATGAAATCAAGTTCGAAACCAGAATGGCGCCACCATCAAAATCGGCGGAATCTGGATCAGAAACCGCGACGGCTCCGTTCGCATCAATCAACTGGGGCACGCCATTTAGGTCATTTTCCGCATAAGTCACTTCGCGGTTGATGCCCTCAAGCACCGGGTCACCGCCGCTGGCAAAATCTGCGGGATCACCAATAATCTGGTGGAAGACGCCGTTGCTATTGCCGTCGCCCGCGCTCCCGCTGGTATTGGATGTGAACGACACAACCATATTGCCATTTGCCAAAGCCGCGATGGCCGGCTGGTTTTGCGTGGAGCTTATCTCTTGGTTGACTTGCGTCATTCCATCGATCCGATGGCCTTGCGCATCATATTGCTGCAAGAAGACACCCTGCCCGGAACCGTCAACCCCATTGTTGTCGACAAAGCTGATCACAAATCCGCCGCCAGCAAGTGCCGCGACATCGGGTTCGAACTGAGAGCTATCGACAATCTCATTGACCAGAAACTCATCGCCAACCTTGTTGCCTACACCGTCGAAGCGCTGTGCATAAATGCCCAAGCTGCCGCTAGAGAAGCCAAAATCATCTGCAATATCAGACTGGTAGGTCACGACATAGCCGCCGTCCTCGGTCGCTGCAACACGCGCGAGAGACTGACCGAAACGCTCCAGCGTGTTGACCTGGATCGGCCCGCCAATCAGCGTGTCGTCGGCTGCGAAACGCTGGAGGAACACCCCATTGTTGAACGCACCCGGCTCATCAACATTAGAAGCTTGGAAAACCACCACATAAGTGCCGTCTGCCTGCGTCGCGACTGCGGCTGATCTAAGGTTTGAGCTCCCGATTGCGGGGATCACGATCTCTGATCCAACCGTGCCGCCTTGATCATTGAAGCGCTGGACAAAGATTTCATCCAGCGAGCCATTGGACGGATTCCGCCCCTCTCGCACCAAGACAAAATCACCGTTGGCAAACGCCGCAAGCGCTGGGTTTTCGGGGTCAAAGTGGGTGGTGCTCGGAGCCACAATCTCCGTACCCAAGGGCTGTCCATTCGCATCAAAAACCTGAAGCGCAATTTCTTGATCGCTGTCGGCGCCAATGAGGCCGGAATTGTCTTCCCAAGCAATCGCGAAACCGCCCGTCGCGAGCCCGACCACTTGTGCGGTATCTTGGTTGAAAGCAGCATTGGTGTTGACTTGGAACTCCCCACCAACTGGTGCGCCAGACGCATCATACCGCTGTGCGAACACCCCATTCTGGTTGTCTCCAGTGGCGTCCTGATTGGTTGAAGTCCAGACAATCACATAACCGCCATCGGCAAGTGTAGCGACGTGGCTATCGGCCTGACTGTTGGTGGTAAATGAATTGGTTTGTACCTCATCTCCGACGAGGACGGCGCCATCCACTTCCGGCGCAATATCAATGCCCACCGTCTCGCGCACAAAGCCCCCGTCACCGTCTGTTACTTGAATGGCGATGAGACGCGAGGTTTCTGGATCGTCTGAGGTATTGGCATAAGTCAGACTACGGATAAGGGTTTCAATTCCTGCCGCTGTAGCTGCATTGTTCAGGTTCACCACCAGATTGGCGCCATTGGTGCCATCCGATACGATCGTGCCGATGAGCGTGCCGCCCACCGAAACATCAGCACCCGCGACAGAAACGGCGCCAGCTGTGCTGATCCCGAGCTGATCCTGAGAGGCGTCATCAGGTGCTGTGAATTGCGCCTGTACGACGTCGGTGACGACCATCGAAACCGTCAAAACGCCGCCATCAAGATCCATGGAATCCGCGTCTCCAAAGCCTGCTGATGTGGCAAAGAGCTGACCCGCAGCGTTAACATCCGCTTCGTTGAAAGCAACGGTGCCCTCAAGCCCAATAAGGATCGGGTTGTCGGAAACAAGCACATCGCCAGTATTTGCAAAGACTTGCTGGAAGACACCGAAGCCATCCCCGTCCCCTGCGGTTCCGGAAGTTGCGGAGGTCCACACCGCTGTAAACCCGCCATTGGGCAGTGCCACCAGTCGAGGCTCGCTCTGGGTCGACGATGTTTCGGAGTTAATCAGGAACTCGCCATCCACTCGACTTCCGTCGGGTGCATAAAGCTGCCCCAATACCGCCGCACCACTGCCATCGGCAAGCCCATTGAAGTCTGTCCAGGCAACAACCCAGCCACCGGTATCAAGTGCCATCACATAGGGATCGACCTGCGCAAACGTTGTCGTATCATTGACCAGAACTTCACCACCGACAGGCGCGCCATTTGCATCAAAGCGCTGCATCTGAATGCCAGTGCTGCTGCCATCAATCCCACTGTCATCATCCCAGACAACCACAAAACCGCCATCGGCCAATGCTGCCACGCGCGCGGCGTCCTGCGTGCTCGACGTGGTCGTGTTGACTTGGAATTCACCGCCCACTGGCGTGCCATCGTTTTCAAACAAGCGCGCGAAAACTCCAACACCGGCACCGTCCCCCGCGTTGCCAGAGGTAGCTGAGCTCCATGTCACAACGACCCGACCACCACTGAGCACCGCAACAGCCGCATCATTCTGGGTCGAGGAAAACTCAACGTTGACTTGCTGGGACGCGCCAGTAGCCAAACCGGTATTGTCGAACTCACGCAGGAAAACACCCGAACCGCTGCCGTCCGCACTTTGAGTATCAGTGAACACCGCGAGGACGGTTCCGTCGGCTTTGGCGGCAAGCTCCAGTTGATTTTGCGTACCGGACACCAGATCGTTGACAAGGAATTCGCCCCCAACCCTCTGGCCATTCTCATCAAAAATCTGAGCGAAACTGCCGTTGGAGACTTCGCCAAGCGGCACGCCCGCCGGATGCGCAAAGCTGTTGTCGTTCCAACCAATCACAAAGCCCCCAGTCGGGAGGCCGGTCACGGTTGGGTCATTTTGCGTAAATTCGGTATGCAGACTAACTTGGAACTCCGCGCCAACCGGATCACCATTTAAGTCATAGCGCTGCGCAAACACCCCCGGTGTGTTGTCTTGCGTGCGGTCCTGGTTCGCGCTGGTCCAAGCCACGACATACCCGATTTGAACACCCGCCGAGTCATAAATCGCCCCGGTCGCAGCATCGCTCTGGCCATCGGGAACGAAGGTATTGATCTGCTCTTCGCCTCCCTGCGGCGACAAAGTACTGTCGACTTCACCAACAACCTCAATGGTCATCACCTCGCTGCCGGTCGACCCGCCATCGCCATCGGTGACCTGGATGGCCACCTGTCGGCTGGCGCTCGGATCGTCAGAGAGATTTTGATATGAAAGCTGCGCCAAAATGGCTTCCACAGCTTCAGGGGTCGCAAAAGCCGAACTCAGATCGATTTTCAGAGGGTTGCCGCTCTGACCATCCTCAACAATGGTGCCGATCACGTTTCCACCAACAGAAATCTGGGTGCCGGAAACGCTTACGCCATTCCCATCAGCTACGCCAAAAGAGTCTTGCTCAACACCTTCACCAGCGCCCCGCAGCGCCTCTTCGTTGAACGTGCTGCCCACAATGCGCTGTACCAAAATACTGCCGCCATCAAGATCAGCAGAATCCATATCTGTCAGAGACAGCGATCCATCTTGGTTCAAAAGCTGCGGCGCGGCGTTGGCAGTGTTTTCATCAAACACAACAACGTCTTCAACGCCCACGAGCACGGGTGCCATAGCTCCGGCAGCTGGGGCAGGTTGGTTGAACAAGGCTTGGAAAACACCATTCCCGGAACCATCACCCGCAGCCCCAGAAGTGTTCGAGACCCAAACCGCAGCAAGCGTCCCGTTCTGCAGTACGGCAAGATCAGGCTGCGTCTGACTGGCGCTGTTCTCTTCATTAACGACAAAAGCGTTTCCGTTGAGCGTACCATCTGCGTTGACCTGCTGCGCGGTGATACCACGCCCGTTGCCGTCAATGCCGCTATCATCGCTCCAAGCCACAAAAAAGCTGCCATCCGAGGCACCGACCACCACAGGATCGGTTTGCAGGCCAATCACGGTTGTGTTCACTCGGAACTCGCCGCCCTGAGGCACGCCACCCGCGTCATAAATCTGGGCGAACACCCCGTTGTTATTGCCATCTGAACTTTCCCAGACGACCACAAACCCACCGGCAGGCAGTGCGGCGCTGCTGGCCAGCGTCGCCACGTCAGGACGTTGCTGTGTGCTGAGCGTGCTCGTGTTGACCTGCTGTTCATCCGTCCCGGCGGACATACCGTCGAAAGAAACCAAAGCACCATTGGTGTCGATCCGCTGCGCATAAATCCCGAAGGAAGATCCATCGGCACCGCCGCGATCTTCCCAGACCACCACAGCATCCCCATCTGGGAGCAGCGTGATCTGTGGCCGCTGCTGGCCACTTGTTGTTGTTGAGTTGATTTGGAACTCACCCGCCTCAGGCACACCTGACGCATCAAAGACCCTACCAAACACACCATTGCCGCTGCCGTCCCCGGCAGAGCCAGAACTGGTTGAGGTCCAGACAATCATGGTGCGACCGGCACCTAGGTCGACGGCCTCAGGCTGACTTTGGGTCGAGGAAAACTCTTCGTTTACCTGAAAAGCCGACCCGACTTCTGTCCCATCATTCTGATAAAGCTGAGCAAAAACGCCCTGCCCCGATCCATCAAGATTGCCGTCAGTCCACAACAATATGAAATTGCCGTTCGAAAGGCCTTCGGCGCGCGGCTGGACCTGATCCCCCAAAGCAACTTCGTTGACTTGGAATTCAACACCGACCTGATCGCCCTGCGCGTTGTAAATCTGAGCGAAAATCCCCCGATTGCTACTGGCGGGGTTGTCCTGCTGTGTCGAGTTCCAAGCGACCACGTAGCCGCCATCACTCAGCTCTGCCACGCGTGGCGCTTGCTGGGCTGAGGTCGTGAATGTGTTGACCTGCGCTTCCTCGCTTAGGCCGGTATCCACAATCACCAGATCACGATCTACTAGTTGCTGCGTCCGGCTAAACGCACTCTGTGCACCCAGTTGATTTTGAACAGAAATGTCAAACGCGACGGAGTCGTTGTTTAGGGTTCCGCTGATCCCAAAAGTCAGTGCTTCAATCAGCGCTTCAATACCGTCCTCGTCCGCATTCGCATTGAGATCAATCTGCAATGCAGTTCCATCTACGCCGTCAGATGACCCGTTGACGCTGCCAATGGTTGTTCCCTCAAACGACACACTACTGCCGTCAAATCCAATTTGCCCAGCACCGGTCCCCTGATCCTGCACCGACAGCTGCTGCGTACCCGAGGAGTTAAAGACCTCCGACACACGGACAAAGCCACCATTGAAACTCGCGCCCTCAAAGTCACGGAAATCCACATTTGCATCAATCAATTGCGGTGCCGCAAACAACGCTGCCTCGCTGCGCGGGGGTAAATCATCAAGCTGCGCATTCTCGTTTTCCGGATCCCCCCAATCGTCCACGATCAATCCTGAAAACGTATCCGAACCTGCGAGAATATTGAGGAAAATGGAATCCGGCTCGCTCTGACCGCCATCGCCATCAGTGACCACAAACCCGATGCCCCGACTGGTGTTCGCCAAATTGGCGGCAAGGTCGGTTGAGCTGTAGCTGATATGCTCAAACACCATCTGCACATCATCTATCGTGGCAGGCGCGTTGAAGGTGATCAGTAGTGGGCCGCCATTGCTGCCATCGCTGGTCGCATCGATGGTCGCAACGGCCGTGCCGCCTACGCTGATTGTGCTCCCCGCCACCGTCACATCTGCGTCGGTGAAAATCACCAGTTGGTCGTTGGGGGCGGCAAAAGCGGTGTAGTAGAACTCAATTGTGGCACCATCAAAGTTCGTGGTGTCAGCATCAGACAGGCCAATGTTTGTATCTCGGATCGGAACACCGCCGACAATATCGTCCGCAAATATCGTTGCACTGCGTTCCACATCTTCCAAAACCGGAGATGTATTGGTCGCGGGCGCCGCTTCGAAAGTGCGCAAGAAAACGCCACTTCCGCTGCCATCACCCGAGCTGCCGCTTGTTGCGGAGGTCCAAACAGCAACCGCCCCGGTCCCAAAGCTTGCGACGTCTGAGAGGTTCTGACTGGAACTCGTCTCTACATTGACTTGGACTTCGCCATCGATCCGGCTGCCATCTGCGGCAAAACGCTGGGCAAATATGCCATCTCCGCTGCCGTCCTGATTGGTGCCGGCGGTCCAGCTAATGGCAAAACCACCATCGCTCATCGCGGTGATTGCCGGGTCGCCCTCGCTGTTCGTGCGATCTGTATTCACCCGGAATTCGTCGCCAACAGGCACACCTACTGCATCATAGATCTGGGCGAAGACGCCGTTGGAGGAGCGATCCTGTGTGTCATCCGTCCAAGTGACAACGAAACCACCACCTGTCAGCCCGACAACAGCCGCCTCGTCCTGAGCGCCCTCAGTGGCCGTGTTGACTTGGAATTCCGCGCCAACGGGCGCTCCCGTCGCGTCAAAGCGCTGTGCAAAGACACCGCTGCTGTCGCCGTCGCCATCACCGCCTTGTGTTGGGGCCGTGAAGACGATCACATGCCCCACATTGTTCCCCACCCCATCGACCAGCGTCGCCACTGCGGGCTGGTTTTGGCTACCTGTGGTATTGGCAGTATTGACCACCACCTCAGCGCCGACCGGCGTGCCGCTGGCATCAAAGCGCTGGCTCAGAATGGCACTTCCACTGCCATCCCCCAGATCCGACACATATGTGACCACAAATCCGCCATCGACAAACGCCGCGATGGACGGATCGAATTGTGTCTGAGGGATCGCCGTATTGACGATGATCTCGCCCCCCTGCGCGACCCCGGCAGCGTCAAATCTCTGGGCGATAATACCGTCATCAAAGCTGCCCGGCGCATCTTGGTTGTTGCCCCGCCAGGCGACGACAAAGCCGCCATCAGATGTCGCTGCAATAACAGGCTCGCTCTGGTTGCGGTCGGTCGTGGTGTTTATTGCGAATTCACGCCCAACCGGTACACCAGCGGCGTCATACGTCTGGCCAAACACACCCTCTGTAAAGAGGGCATCCTGGTTAAAGGACTGCCAGACAACGACCATGCCACCGCCCGTCAGTTCAACCACCTGCGCAGCGGTTTGCGTGCTTTCAGTAAAGGCATTTACGCGCCGTTCTTCACCAGCAATCAGCCCGGAATCTGGCTCGGGTACAACGCTGACATCGATCAGTTGGGTATTCGCATTCTGCCCATCGCCATCGGTCAAGTCGACCCGGAGCCGCCGATCAGGCGCAGGTGCATCTGAGCCATTGCCGTAGGCAAGGTTGCCCAAAATGGCTTCGATGTCCTCTGCCGTCGCATCAGAGTTGAAGGTGATTTCAAAAGACGTACCGACGCTGGTGATCACGCCAACGGCCGTCCCATCCACCGATACAGTGTCGTTGAGCCCAAGCCCTGTGAACTGCAAGTCACCGTTGCCAACGTCACCTGCTACGAGCCCCAGTTGATCCTGCGTCTCGTCATCACCCGCGTTGAGTTGCTCGAGGATATCGAAGGTTTGATCCACGGCCAGTGTGAGCACGCCTCCGTCAAAATCCGGAGAGTCCGTGTCACCCAAAGAAACTGTTTTGTCTGCATCAAGGCGTTGCAATGCGGCATTCACATCTGCCTCATCAAACGAAACGCTTGTGGACATGCCTTGAATCACAGGCGCGGCACCGGGGGTAAAGTCAGCCGGGTCGCCAAAAATCTGCTGGAAAACCCCGGTTGAGCTCCCATCACCTGAAGAGCCAGACGTTGAGGACGCAAAGGTTGCCACGAAATTTCCGCCTGGCAATGCCGCCAGTTTCGGCATGAACTGGGTGCTCAGCGTGGTTTCCTGATTGACAACAAACGAGCCATCCAGCCGCTCGCCGGTGGCTGAGTAGACCTGTGCGTAAATTGTGTCACCGCTTCCGTCGCCGCCGTTGGAGAAATCGCGCCACGCAATCACAAACCGCCCGTCATCCAGACCGATCACATCCGGCTCACCCTGCGTGCTAGCAAAGGGGTCGTTCACCACAAAAATATTCTCGACCGGTGCGCCACTCGCGTCAAAACGCTGCGCAGCGATACCCTGCCCTGAACCGTCCAAACCACTTGTATCAGCCCAAGCCAGTACAAAGCCTCCGTCGGCGGTCGCCGCGATATCCGGAGTGTTCGCATTGGGAGTAACCAAAATCTCAGGAACGGCCTCACTGCCATCCGCGTTTAAAACGCGCACGAACAGACTGTTTGATGTTTGATAGGTTACAGCAATGCGTCCATCGCTCAGCACCGCCACGTCCGGCTCATCCTGAAAGCCAGCAGTCGTCGCGTTCGCAACCAACTCAGATCCCACTGCCGTGCCGTCAGTTGCAAACCTCTGCATCAGGATCGCACCAGATGACCCGTCCCCTGTATCTGACGTATAGACAACCACATATCCGCCGCTGGCGAACCCAGGTGCCCCGGTCGGAATGGTGGCAACCGCCGGATCAAACTGCGTATTGGAAGTAGTCGTGTTCACGACCACTTCTCCACCAACCGGGGTGCCATCCGCCCCATACCGCTGCGCCACGATCCCCACGTCGGTGCTGCCTGGCACATCGACAAAACCTGTTTCCCAGACAACGACCCAGCCGCCGTCTTCAAGCGCGGCCACAACCGGATCATTTTGACTGCCGTCAAAGCTCGTGTTGACTTGGAACTCTCCCCCAACCCGAACACCCTCAGAATTGTAGCGCTGGCCAAACACGCCGAACCCCTCGGAGTCTTGTCCATCGGAACTCCAAACAACCACCCAACCGCCATCGGTGAGCGCCGCTACCTCGGGATCGGTCTGCTGATCTGTGATGAACGTGTTAACTTGTTGCTCAGGGGGCACCGGTACAGGCGCATTTGGCTCGCCCTCAGCAAGAATACGGATTTCAAGCGACCGAGGCTGGGTTAACCCGCCATCGCCATCTTCGATCAGCAGTGAGTATGTCCGGGTGTCGCGCGGATCATCACTGTCGGTCTGATAGCTCAACGCATTTAGCAGCGTCTCAACCCGATCGAGCGTTGCCCCCGCCAGCAGGTTTAACACCAGATCAGCGCCATTCTGACCATCAGAGGAGATTATCGCGACCTCCACGCCGTCTACGCTCAGAGTATCGACATTCTGAGTTATGCCGCCCCCCACGGCGACAAAAACTGAATCTTGATCGAGATTGTCGGGCGCGTTGAACGCAGCGGCCAGAGGTTCTGTGACAATTCGCGCCAGACGGATGCTCCCTCCGGCCAGATCGGGAGAGTCCTCATCCGTCAAAGACAGACCTCCTGCCTGGACAAGCTGCACCCCAAGATTGGCAGCATTTTCATTCAACTCCAGGATCAGCGGTAAACCTTGGAGATTGGGTGCCTCCGATTGCGAAATGTCAGTTGGGTCCGCCACGATCTGCTGGAAGATGCCGTTGCTGTCGCCATCCCCTGCAGTACCGGATGTCGCTGAGGTCCACTGAACAACATAGTTGCCACCGGGCAGCGCTGTCAGCGCAATTTCATTTTGTGTTGAGGCAACTTCGGTGTTGATCAAACGCTCGCTGTCAAGCCGTGTGCCGTCTGCGTCAAACACCTGCACAAAAACATCCGAACCGGACCCAGGTGCCGCCGCCGTGGTATCGACCCAGCCAATGGCAAAGCCGCCGGTATCCAGCGCAATGATATCAGGCGTGGTTTGATCGCCCTCCGTTGTGTCATTCACCCGGATTTCATCACCAATGGAGGCGCCCGTATCGGCAAAGCGTTGATAGTATATGCCGCCCTGCGCTCCATCCTGACCGGTCGATCGCCATGCCACCACAAAATCGCCATCGGCCAAAGTTGCAACAACCGGATTGGATTGATCAGAGTTGGTTTGGGTATTGACCCGGAATTCGCTTCCCTCTGGCACGCCTGTTGCGTCGAAAATCCTTGCAGATATTGCGCCAGAACTCCCGTCGCCGTTTGCGATATCGCGTTCCTCCCAGACGACAACAAAGCGGCCACTACCAAGCGCAGCGACCTTGGATGTGTCCTGCGCTCCAATGGTCTGTTCATTCACGGCGATTTCGCCCCCAACCGGCGCCCCAGCAGCGTTAAAGAGCTGGGCGAAAACACCGTTGGAGTTGCCATCACCCGCGCTCCCGGAGTTTTGCGAGGACCACGTGACCACATAGCCACCATTGTTGAGCCCGACGACATCTGGTTCAAACTGATTGCCGGACGTCTCGGTCTCGACCTGCAACTCGGAGACAGTGACATTTCCCGCCGTGTCATAGCGGTTGAGGCGAATGCCACCTATGGCGGCATCGTCCCAAACAACAACCCAACCGCCGTCCGTCAAACCAGTCACCCGGGCATCAAATTGTGAGGAGATCACAGTTGAGTTGACCTGGACCTCAGCACCAACAGCCTTGCCATTTGCGTCATATCGCTGCGCAAAGACACCCTGATCAAAACTACCCGCGTTATCTTGATTGGTGGAAGTCCAAACCGAAATATATCCACCATCCACAAGCGTAGCGATATCGCTTTCGCGCTGATTGTTGACCGTAACAGTATTGACCTGGCGCTCTGCGCCGACCAGCCCGTCAATATCTTCTTCAGGTGTGATCTCCACTGCGATAAGTACCGGTTCAGACGCTGATCCGTCGCCGTCATCTACCAAAAGTTCCAGCGTTGACTGCGCCCGTGGATCATCCGACACATTCGCGATAGTGAGGTTTTCAAGCAGTATTTCAACGGCCGCAGCATCTGCGCTGGCGTTCAGATCAAGCGCCAGCGGTGCCCCGTTGGCGCCATCTTGGGCAATTGTTCCCACCAAAACACCATCGACTGAGATATCCGTTCCAACGATTGAAACCACCCCGGACGTATCAAGCCCGAGCTGAAACTGCTCATCGGCGTCCTCAGCTGGAAACTCATCCTCATCCACGCGCAACTGAATTTGACTAAGCGTGATCCGCCCCCCATCGAAATCGGTGGAATCCGTGTCAGAAAACGCAACTGCGCCATCAATATCCAGACGCTGTGGAGCCGCGTTCAAATCCGCTTCGGCAAATGTCCGACTGGTGGAAAACGCCTCTACTTCGGGCTGTGCCCCCGCCGCGACAAAGGTCATTGGGTCGTCAAAAATCCGCTGAAAAATACCCTGCAGATCGCCATCACCCGCATCGCCCGATGTCTCGGAGACCCAGACGCCCACAAACCCGCCCGAAGACAGCGCAGCCACATCTGAAGCAAACTGGCTGGAGGTGATTTCCTCGTTGATCAGGATTTCCCCGGTCACCGCCGCCCCGTTCACATCAAAGCGTCGCGCAAAGACCCCGGTGCTACTGCCATCGCCTGCAGTGGCGCTGGTGTTTGACGTCCAGGTGACAACAAATCCACCATCAATCGTGGCCGTGATTTCCGCATCATTCTGCGTGGAAGAAAATTCAGTGTTGACCTGAAACTCGCCGCCAACCGGAGTACCGTCACCTTCAAAAACCTGCGCAAAAACACCGGTCCCGCTGCCGTCTGCACCGCCGTTGTCGTCCCAAACCACAACGAAACGGCCACCCGCAAGCCCAGCACTGGCAGGTTCGCTCTGTGAGTTGACGATTGTCGTATTAACCTGAAACTCGCTACCGACAGGCGAGCCATCCGCGGCGTAGACCTGAGCGAACACACCATTGGACGAGCCGTCCCCGGTGGTTCCGGAATTGGGACTGGTCCACGTGATAATTATCCCGCCATTGACCAATCCATTCGCCCCCGCGCTGGCCTCAATGCGTGCTATGTCTGGGGAAAATTGATTACTCGCGACTCCAGTGTTCACCTGAATATCATCGCCCAAAGCCGCGCCAGCACCGTCATAGAAGCGCAGACGAATGCCATCGTTGCTTCCATCCCCCAGGTCGTCAACATAGGTCACGGCAAACCCGCCGCCCGGGACAGATGCCACCTCAGGGTCAAATTGCGAAGCCGCCGTATTCACCGCGTTGACCACAAACTCCCCACCGAGCGTAGTACCGTCAGCCGAGAAACGTTGCCCAACTATGCCGAAGTCAAAAACACCGGGCTGATCCTGATTTATCGCATCCCAGACGACGACAAAGCCACCATCATCCGTCGCTGCGATAGATGGGTCTTGCTGATCGTTCTGGTTTGTATCGTTCACTATGAACTGTGATCCGATCCGTTGACCCTGAGCGGTAAACCTTTGTCCAAAGATACCAGCACCGGACCCATCCTGCCCGTCCGACACCCACACAATTACGTAGTTGCCATCGGCAAGCACCTCTACGCGAGGGTCGTTTTGGTTACCTACAAAAAAGCTATTGACCAGTTGCTCTGGGGTCACCGGAGAATTCATAATGAACCTCATACAAATAACAGCCGAAAAGTCGGCGGCACTAAAAATAGACCAAGGGCGTCGGGTCCACCCTCACCAAAATGTGGGAAAAACATGGCAGAATTTTAACGTTTTGAGAAGATTAACCTTCTGATATTTCCAACAACACGCTGAGATAAAAAGAAAAAAAGAAGTGCAAGAGGTCAAATATAAAAATTTAACTTATTAGCATGTTATTACTCACTTGCAGAAAAAAATTTCCATTTAAGCTGTCAGCACATCTATTTTCTCCTTTGATATACTGTCAGTGCAATGACCCCGTCGCATAGAAGTCTTCTTAATAATAAGGTGAACCAGGCCTAATCTGACGCAGAAGAAGAGAACCTCACAAAACAAAAAGAACCCATTGTGCGAATGCAGAAGAATCACCCAATTCAGGCGCCTCTAAAAATAGTCATAAATTTTCTCGCAATCAGCCTCACTAAGAAGAACAAATAGAACGTTGCCTCATGATAAACCGCTAGTCTATCTATGTGATGATTTTTGATACCAATGAGAGCTTCCTCAAATTGTTGAGAAGCCATTTTTCAAATGGTACCGTCGCTACGTATTATAAAAACGCGAGCTTTTCGCTGCCCCTATCTTATATCATCGACCGAGGAGTTCTGGGTGGCTATAGTCAACTAACTCATCCACCCACTGATTAGATCAAATTTCGCAATCATTGGATGCACTGGAGTTTAGGTGATCTTTAATACGTGAAAATCAATTGACCGCACTTTTAAACTGAAATTTGAAGTTTGCGCCTCGGAAATACCTAATAAATGCCGTGTACAACCAAGGGCCATGAGGAATGTACGAGCGCTCTAGTCAAAGATCCCTCAGCAATACACTACATTGTTGACTTCTTAGGTGTGCGGCTTGCAGGGGTGGCCGGTACGCCAACAACTGTCACATCCATTGGCACGTCTTTGACAACTACTGCATTGGCACCAATCTTCGCCATGTCTCCCACCAGGACAGGGCCGATGACACGAGCGCCCGCACCGATATAGACATCATCTCCAATTATTGGCCCTTGGTCGCCAATGCGTTTTCCAATTGTTACGTTTCCGACTATTGTGCAACGCTTGCCAATGCGTTCAGCTAGGACCGTTACACCAACCGGGTGTGCAATATAGAGGCCCCCACCAATCTCAGTATCGGGCGGGATATCCAGCCCAAACTTTCGGATCAACATTCTCCGCAGATAGCCGGCAACAAATGGGACAGGTGTCGACACAAAAAAATGTGACAATCTGAACCAAAAAACCGCCCTCACAGACATGTTCTTTATAAACAAGCTGAGAACCGCCCTTCTGCTCAAACCACTTTTTGGGCTACCAGAATTAACGGATGCCCAATACTCCACATCTTCGCGGAAAACAGCGCGCATTAAGCCTCCCCAGTATCTCTGCTAGCATTACCACCACCATAAAGCTGCATCGAAGGCATCGAAATGCAGCCACGGACCACTCCCAGATGAAATGCGCCCCGAACGAGCCAGAATGCGCATCGCTTAAATGATGTCAGCGTAAAGAGCGCCATTGAGAGACACCAAGAAAACACTGCGGCGCTGTAGAGCGATCTGGCCAACCGCTCTAATTTTGTTTTGCCAACGCTAGAGAAAGCAAACGCCCAGCCATTGGCAAACTTGCGCCTTATCAACCAAGCCAAACCGATCCTTTCAGGTGGGACAATTTCTTTTACAATGGCCTTTTCAGCAATCTCGGCATTCACGCCACTGCGCGCCAACCTAGCAAAAAATTCTGTGTCTTCACCGCTGGTCTGACCAAGAGAAACTAGAAACCTCTGGTTTCTTATTTTTGTGTTCGTTCGCCGCATCAGAACGTTGCATGTGTGCCCGTTTCGGAGCAAATTTTTCTTGCGCTGCGGTATGCTTGAATGGAAATCATTTTCCAAAAGCCAAGGCGGGGTCTTTGCAGGGTACTCCGCGACTGCGGGCCCGAAAACAACATCCGCACCACTTCTATTCGCTACTCGATACAACTCTTCTATCCAACCCGGCATTGCGATGGTGTCGTCGTCCAAGAACGCCAGCCAATCCGCGTTAGAAATATTCAAACAAGCATTTCTCGCAATAGAGATATTGCCCGATGGCGCATGATGGTAACGCACAGGATGAGTGCACGACAACGCTGCAATAGAGACTTTTGGGAGGGCAGACATTTCGCTGTCGTTATCAACAACGATTATGCCAATTTCAACCTTTGGATTATGGTCTACTTCGCCAACACTTAAAATTGCGTTGGTCACAGTATCTCTTTTGTACGTGCAAATACACACATCAACGGTGACAATATCAACCAAGCCAATAGAAACCAATAACATAAAAAACAAACTATCCCTATGGTATATACCGGGATAGTCTTGTCAACTTTTGTCGACACGCTCTAAGAATTGAAACCTACAAAACCACTTCTGTAAATTTCTGGGCGCTACTGCAATATTCACTGCCAAATTCATCTTTGCTTCGTGATGCCCCCCTTAATCCGCTAACTATCTTCTGTCTGACGTCAGCGCCTGTGGGTCCATGGACAGCAAACTTGTTGGTGAGGTGCCCCCAGCTTCTTAGACACCTGCCTTTTTGAGTTTGAGCTGTCTTTCTTCGAAGTCAACGTTTGACAGCATGCCGTTGTTTGTATGCTTGCGCTTTGGGTTGTAGAACAGCTCGATGTATTCAAAGACGTCTGGCCGCGCTTCCTTGCGCGTTCGTTATTTCCGGCGTCTGATCTTTTCCCGCTTCAATAGCTGAAAGAAGCTCTCAGCCACCGCATTGTCGTGGCAATTCCCCGGCGGCTCATGGAGTGTTCAAATTTGAGTTCCGGCAGGAAGGCAGCCCATTCACGGTTGGTGAACTGGACCCATTGGTCCGAATGGATCAACAGGCCTGATCCGGGCTTTCGTCGCCAAATTGCCATCTGCAATGCTTGCACCGCCAGTTCTGAAGTCTGGCGAGACTGGATGGCCCACCCCACGACACGCCGCGAGAAAAGATCAACAGCGACACAAAGATACGCAAATCCTTCGTGCCTGCGCAGGTAAGTAATGTCTGTCACCCACGCGCGATCTGGGGCGTCGACCGTGAACTGACGGTCCAGCGTATGGTCGACCACGACGGATGCAGCCCTGGAGAAAAGAGCGGAAACTGAAAGCAGAAATATGCTACGTTTGCCGCGTACTGTAATATAAAGGGCAAAATTGCCTTTCACCCTTCCCGCTCAACCTGCAACATCACAGCTTTAAGTCTTCGTGCAGGAAAGTCCGCCGCCAATCGAAGCTCAGTGCGGCTCTCCCCTCACTTGACCGACGCAGCGCGGAACGGAGTTGACCAATCGAGAGCCAACCATAGCCTCTCCTTCGCCTCATGAACGGCCTCTGGCTTCGCTGGTGAAGCCGTCGACGCGAATAGCCACAGACACTAGACTAGTTACCATTGTCAGCGGTAATGTCGGACCTGGTGCTCCCGCGCCCAGCGGTCGCATCTCCATGCCGCAATCCTTCCAACAGACCCACCAGATTTCGGGTGGTCGCATTTTTCAGGCTCAGATCGACAACATTCAGATAGTCACCGTCGATCACGCAAACGCCGTTTTTCACGTCAATCGAGGCCAGATCGCCCGGTTGGTTCCCGGGCGTGTTTACGAAGCCTGTGCTGGAGAACCCGCCAAATTGGTGGCGGCCAGACACCCCTGTGCCGAAGTGGAAATGCGCGTTTTTGATGCCGCTTCACAAACAGGAGTTTTTACTTCGCGAAAGAAAACCTACTGAGGTTCGTGGGCGTGCAGAAAGTCAATTACACTCGACCAAATGCTATGGTCGAGGCCTGCAAGGCCCCGAGTTATCCAGATTTAAATTGCCTTGGATGGTTCGATACTAGCAAAAGAGTCGCTCCGAATCTTCAATAGGACGGTAGCTGCGAAGTCCGATTCAAATATCACTCTATTGTCGTTCCCTGTCAGGCGTAAATTACCGCAGGAAAACGAGAGCAAAAGGATGCCAAACTCTTCTCCTTCAATAATACGCAGTGGAACGCAGATCGCGGAAGTCCACCTCTACAGCCATTCATTACCCGTTAAAAACCCTCCCTACACCATGGCAAAGGCCAAGGTTTGGGAGTTGGAAACTACTCTAGTACGGTTGGTTGCCGAAGACGGCACAGAAGGTTGGGGCGAAACTTGTCCAGTTGGGCCAACTTACGCCGAAGCTCATGCGGCTGGGGCTCAGGCTGCTTTGATCGCAATAGCACCAGGCCTCATCGGCTGTGAAACCTGGCCAGGTCTTGTGAACCGACGTATGGAACAGCTATTGAACGGGCATAACTACGCTAAAGCAGCCGTAGACATAGCTGTTCACGATCTTTTGGGCAAAAGGCTCGGTGTTTCTGTTGCGGAGCTTTTGGGGGGAGCCGTAACAGATCGGGTCCCGTCATATTTTGCCACGGGCGTCGGCGTTCCGGATGAAATTGCGAAAGTGGCTAAAGAAAAGCAGGGGGAAGGCTATCCACGACTACAGGTGAAACTTGGCGGGCGACCTGTGGAGTTGGACATCGAAACGATCCACAAGGTATGGGAGGCGATCTCTGGATCAGGCATGCGACTGGCCGTGGATGCTAACCGTGGATGGACGACACGAGATGCGCTGCGCGTTAGTCGAGAATGCCCTCACATACCCTTCGTAATGGAGCAGCCATGCAATACCTACGAAGACTTGCAAAAAATTCGGCCCTTGGTGAATCACGCAATTTACATGGACGAAAATGGGACAGATTTGAACACGGTAATAACTGCCGCAGGCACCGGACTCGTCGATGGTTTCGGAATGAAAGTCACTAGAATTGGCGGTCTTCAAAAAATGAGAGCTTTTCGGGATATATGCGAAGCTCGAAATCTGCCGCACACCTGCGACGACGCATGGGGTGGCGACATCATCGCGTCCGCTTGTGTGCAGATTGCTTCTACTGTTCGTTCGGATCTCAACGAAGGCGCTTGGCTTGCCGCTCCGTACATTGATGGAAACTACGATATAAAGAATGGTCTTCGCATAAAAGGAGGTCACATTTCGCGCCCCACAGGACCAGGCCTGGGGGTGGTCCCTGACCGCAGCCAGTTCGGCTCTACTTTCGCGAGCTTTTAGGCAGGTTCTCAAGATGACATTTATTGGAAAATGCGCACTTGTTACTGGAGCCGCTGGCGGAATTGGAGCGGCAATTGTCGAAAGTTTGCGGGCGCAAGGGGCGCGTGTGGCTGTGGCCGACAAAGTTGTTAGCGATATTGACGCAGAAGCCTATTTGCCCGGAGACTTACTGGACCCCCAGTATTGTGACGAGCTGCCGCAACGCGCGATGAAAAGCCTAGGTGGGCTCGATATTGTTATCAACAATGCCGGCGTCATTACGCGTGGGGCTGTGACCGGTACCACGGATGCCGACTGGAAATTGTCGATGGGCGTAAATGTTGAGGCACCCTTCCGCATCTGTCGCTCAGCCATTCCTCTAATGGCGGAAACGGGTGGCGGTGCCATTGTAAACACAGCTTCATGCTGGGGGGGGAAGGCACCGGGTCCCAATCACGCTCTCTATTGCATGACCAAGGCCGCTATAGCCTCACTTACCCAATGTATGGGAATGGATCACGCTCATCAGGGCATCCGCATCAATGCGGTCTGCCCAAATGAAGTAAATACGCCCATGTTGCGGTCCGGGTTTGAAAAACGCGGTTTTGATCCTGACAGAGCCATTGCCGAACTTGGGAAAAGCGTCCCGATAGGGCACGTTGCTGAACCCCAAGAAGTATCAGATGTTATACTGTTTCTGGCCTCCGATGCCGCCCGCTACATGTGTGGCGCACTTGTGGAAGTGAACGGTGGGAAACCTGTCTCATGATGCGTTTCGCAGGAAAGATCGCACTTGTAACAGGTGGCCGTTCAGGCATTGGCCGCGCGATCGCACAAAGATTGCAGGACGACGGAGCGAGAGTGTTCACCGCGCAGCGGGGATCCGATGACAATTTCGAAGCGATCTCGGCAGATTTTTTCGATCCCTCCTCTGCGGAACACGTAGTGAATTACGTTATTGGCCGTGCTGGTCAGCTGGATATTCTGGTGAACAACGCCGGTATGATGCAAGAAGCTGGTGTGGAGCAAATGAGTCTTGAAGACTGGAACCAAAATATAGCCGTGAACCTCACAGCGCCATTCTTGATGATAAAGGCGGCCTTACCTTATCTGCGCAAGACCAGAGGATGCATCGTAAACACTGGTTCGATAGAAGGAATCGGATCCAATCCCAATCACGCTGCCTATTGTGCCTCAAAGGCTGGAATCCATGGTTTGACGCGAGCTGTGGCGATTGATCATGGAAATGATGGCATTCGATGTAACGCAGTTGCCCCCGGCTGGATCGATACCGATCTTAATTTACAGTTTGTAGAAAAGATGCCAGACCCCGAAGGGTTTCGGAATAGCATCGGCGCTATTCACCCTATTCAGAGAACAGGGAAGCCCGAAGAAGTTGCAAGCCTCGTGGCATTCCTTGCCTCCGACGACGCGGGATTTATTACTGGGCAGGTCTACACCGTGGATGGCGGGCGAATGGCAAAGCTGAGCTTACCGTAAAGAAACCAGGAAGTTCGCCGAAAATCAGAAAATGATCTTTCTTCGCGTTGCATGAAGCGGTGTTTCAATCGCTGCTTGCTTTAAGCTCACGATACCTCAGGACCGCATTGGCACCGATTGAAAAAATGGGTTCTGGCAGTAGCTGTTTCGGGCGGCATTCGGCCGTAAAATGGTCGGAAATATTTGAGCTCGTGCCTGCCGCCAGTTCAGCGGCTGTGATGCCTGTGAGTGTTCCCCGTGCTGTGCCTAAGCCATTTTGAACGCAACCGGAGTAGACCCCTGTATCGATCTCACGCGCGACGGATACACCGTTTAAGCTGAGGCAAAGATGCCCGGCCCAACTATGCTCCATCTTCATGCCTGCGAGCTGTGGGAAGCGTTGATCAAACTTGCGCTGCATCACAGCATTAGCGCGCTTCAGATCGCTTTCACGCGTCTGCATATTTGGGCGAACAACGGCGCAGGTTCGAGTCACAATGCGATTGCCGCCTTGTCCAGCATCAATCCGGCGCATCGTGGTGCCCATCGGATCAGATGGAGTAATACCCCATCGGCTTTGTCCACCTAAAGTCTTCGTAGTGTTTGCATCAAGTTCCGGCGTCATTGTGGCGAATAGGAAGAGCTGCATAAGCTTTCCACGTTCGACGCCAAAGCTTTCAAGATGGCCGTTGACTGTCAGAATTACATTAGCCGTCGATATTGTCGCCTTGGTTGTTTTGACATGCCACCCCGCGCCATTTCTTCGGATCTCGGTCGCCGGACTGTTTTCGAACAACGCTACTCCGTCTCGCGTCAAGCCTTCCGCCATGCCCCGAATGAGCCCAGCGGGCTGCAGCATTACAGTGCCTGGTGTGAAGAGTCCCCCCAAATAGTGAGGACTACCGGTCAACTCCTGCATTTGCTTTGCGTCTAGGAGCTCGCAGTTCTCGCCCAGTAGTCGCAAGTGTTCAGCATAAGTTGCGTTGTGACGAAGGGCGGCATCGCTTGCTGCACCGTTTACCTTTCCTGCAGGATCAAAGTAGTTCAGATCAATTTGATAACGCTCGACCGCTTTGCCTAGAAACTTGATCGCTTCACGGTTCAAAGCGATCATTTTTTTGTCGTCGCCCGCACCGGCATAGTCTTCCGATGTCAACTCGTGTGGCAAATCGATCATGAAGCCAGAATTGCGCCCTGATGCCCCTTCTGCCACGCGGCCAGCGTCCAGCACTACGATACGGCTGTCTGGTGTCAGTTCCACCAGACGCCGAGCCGCGGCCATACCCGCAAACCCCGCGCCAATGACAACAAAGTCTGCAGTTGTGTCATGCGTCAGTTGCTCCGGCGCAGCTTGCGGCCCCAGAATGGTATTCCATCCTGCGGGGCCTCGATGCACAGGTTGGCGTTTTGCTTTGAAACCCGTCAATCCACGGCCTCATCCGCATCATCTGCGAGATCAATCCATATGGTCTTTAATTGGCTGTACTGATCGTGCGCATGCAGCGAGTTGTCGCGGCCTCCAAATCCAGACTGCTTGTAGCCGCCGAAAGGTGTTGAGATATCCCCTTCTCCAAAGCTATTGACCGTCACAGTCCCAGCCCGCAGCGCTCGTGCGCCTCGTATTGCCCGCTTGGTATTTGCAGTGAAGATCGATGCGCACAGCCCATATTCCGTGTCATTCGCAAGCCGGATTGCTTCATCAAGGCCAGCGACTTCAATCACCGACAAAACAGGACCGAAGATCTCTTCACGCGCCAACGTATCGTCGTTCCCTGGTACATTCACAACAGTTGCATCCACAAATCCATCTTTAGCATTGCCGCCTATAACAACGTCGTTGGCTTGTGACACATAGCTGGCAACTTTGTCGAAATGCGCTTGGGAAACAAGCGCGCCCAGCCGGGTTTTGGGGTCCAGAGGGTCGCCGACGTTCCACTCTTTTGCATGCAAAGCGATGCGTTCCAGCAAATGCTCTTTCACATCTTTATGAACGATCAAACGGGAGCTTGCAGAGCAGTTTTCACCCATGTTCCAAAAAGCCCCGTTCACAATATGCTGTGCGACACGGTCAAGGTTCTCCGCGTCATCCATGACAACCGCAGGGTTTTTCCCGCCCATTTCCAGAACGACTTCTTTGGCATTGCTCTCAGCGGAGTACGTCAAAAATCGTTTTCCAGTCACGGTCGAGCCGGTGAAGGACACCATGTCGATGCCCATATGGCGACCTATGGGTTCGCCTACCTCTGTGCCGCCGCCAGGTACAACGTTAAGAACTCCCTTCGGGAGCCCGGCTTCTGATGCCAGTTCAGCTACTCGCAATGCCGTCAGTGTTGTCTCTAAAGCCGGCTTCACCACGACGGAACAGCCCGCAGCCAACGCCGGACCGATTTTCCAAGCGAGCATGAGCAGGGGGAAGTTCCAGGGAAGAACCAATCCGACCACGCCAATAGGCTCGCGCACAACCATCGCGATGTGATCGTCAGATGCTGGAGACACTTGATCGTAGATCTTATCTATGGCTTCAGCGTGCCACTTTAGACAGTGAATGGTTTCAGGCACATCGACTGTTTCACAGTCGTAAATAGTCTTGCCACTGTCGAGACTTTCCATAACCGCAAGCTCCCGCGCATTTCGAGTTAGCAGCTTGCAAAACCGGATTAGCACGTCTTTGCGTTCGCTGGGGTGCAACTTGCTCCAACGACCATCGTCAAACGCTTCGCGCGCTTTTTCCACCGCAAAATCAACATCCTCCTGGCCGCATGCTGAAATCTCGGCCAGGTGTTCTCCGGTGGCTGGATTGATCGATGCAAAGGTGCTTCCGGAGATCGCCGGGCGGTACCCGCCATCAATGAAAGCGCTGGTCGGCAGGGTCAAACCGGCGGCAATCGCACGGTATTCGTCTTGTGTCAGCAGGCTCATTTTGCGCCCTCCGATGTGATTTCAGCAATGGTTGCTTTAAGAACACGCACGACCTGTTCCAAAGCGCGCTTGTCGTCTTTGTTCAGTCCTTTTAGCGGCGGTCGCATGCCTCCGGTTTCAAAGCCATTCATAGCAACGCCATGCTTGATGGTCTGGATGAACTTACCGCCTTGTTCCAGCACGCGCATCAGTGGCAGCATAGCCGACATGATTTTGCGACCTTTCACAAAGTCCCCCTCAATCACACAGGCGTCGTAAAGTGCAACATGTTCTTGGGGCAGGAAGTTTGAACCGCCGCAGACCCAGAACGGGGCACCCCAGGCAAAGAATTCCAGCGCCTGATCATCCATGCCGCAGCCCATTTGAATATGCGGGTAGTCTCGCGCCAAAAGATGAACGCGGTTGATGTCTCCAGAGCTTTCTTTGATGCCACAGAAGTTCCGGCTGCGGCCAACACGGTCGAGGAACTCTTCGCCCATCATCGTGCCCGTTCGATGAGGGTAATTGTAAAGCATGATCGGTAAATCCGCAGCCTTGTCTATCGCAAGCGCGTTAAGTGCGTTTTCACGGTCCGTTGGCACAGAATAAGCTGGCGATGCTAAAAGCAAAGCGTCCGCACCAATGTCCTTAGCTCCCTTTGCCAAAGAGACGGAGTCGTTGGTCATCATCGCGCCAGTACCAACCACCAGTGGAATACGTCCGTTGATACGTTCCTTTGTGAATTTTGCGATGTCGATGCGTTCTTCGACGGTTTGAGCGTAGTTTTCACCCGTAGAGCCACCAGAAATCAGACCATGAACACCCTTTTCAATTAGGTACTCAATCACGTCCGCCAAAGTGTCCCAGTTGCAGGCGCCATCTTCATGAAATGGCGTTACGACAGGCGTATATATCCCGTCGAAATTAAAAATCGGCGTCATTTATTCCTCATGCAGAAGTTGGTTTCGAAAACGTCCCTAGAGGCACTTCCAGAGCATCGGGCATAACGAAAATTTCGATCTGTCCTCGAGACAGACTCCAATGCTCGTCCGCCAAAGTTCCGGCAAGTTGTTCATCTCTCGATTCAATTGCCGAAATGATCTGATCGTGCTGTTCGCTGGCCTTGGTGAGGTTGCCGACCATTTCGGAATTCTTTGGTTGGTAGAACGTCGTGCCGATACGTGCATGGTCGATCAGCAAACGTTGGAAGGAAGGCTGGAGGTAAATGTTGCCCGCCATATCACCAGTCACTTCATGGAAATGGTTGTTCGCCAAAGCGCGGTCCCCTGCGGAACCGTCACGAAGGGCTGCCTTGAACTCCTGCTGGGCACCCTTAAGCCGCTCAATCTGGCTTTTGGACGCGTTCAAAGCGGCTAACCGAAGGATCGCTCCGTAGATCATGGGAGCGGCGAGGAAGAAGTCACGTAGTGTTCGATAGGACATATCTGACACCCGCGCGCCTTTATTAGCGCGTAGATCCAGATAGCCCGCACCGCTCATTTCGCGGAAGACCTCCCTGAGAGGAGTGCGGGAAAGACCAAAAGCGGCAGACAGTTCCGCTTCATCCAGGTCAGAACCTGGACGCAGACGCTGGGTGAGAATCGATACCTTCAGGTGATCGAACAACTCTTTTTTGCGTCGACGCGCCTCTTCTTTCATCCCATTTCCTCTGTTTTTGCTCAGTTTTTTTTCACCTTCAGCGGGAGCGTCTAACGACGGCCCGGCTGCGTGTCCTCAACAATCTTTTCAAAAATACAACTTGTGTACAACAATAAAACATGCAGCATACAATAAAAAGTTCAGGGAGATTGACGTGACAGATGCTTTGGCAGCCCCGGTGATTGACTGTCGAAATCTTTGGAAGATTTTCGGGAGACGCACCGACGCCGCGATGAAGGCCATTCAAGAACAAGGACTTGGAAAGCTCGAGGTCAGGGACCAATACGATTGCGTAGTGGGCGTTCAAGACGCGTCATTCACAGTCGGACGAGGTGAAATCTTTTGCATTATGGGCCTGTCTGGCTCCGGCAAATCCACTTTGATTCGACACGTAAACCGCCTGATCGAACCACGACAGGTCAGCTGTTTATTGAAGGAGAAGACGTTAACGCACTGTCACCGCGCGACCTGCGTGAATTGCGCGCCGAGAAAATTGGCATGGTTTTTCAAAACATGGCGCTAATGCCTCATCGGACCGTCATCGACAACGTTGCGTTCAACCAAGAAGTGCGCGGATACGATCTGGAAAGCCGCAAGGAAAACGCCATGCGCGCCATCGATGCAGTGGATTTGAATGGTTGGGATCAGAAGTACCCCGACGAGCTTTCCGGGGGTATGCAGCAGCGGGTAGGACTGGCCCGTGCCATTGCGGCCGATCCTTCAATCCTGTTGATGGACGAGCCATTCTCGGCGCTGGACCCACTTATCCGTCGTCAGTTGCAGGATAAATTTATGTCGCTTTCGGCTGACATGAACAAAACAACGTTGTTCATCACCCATGATCTGGATGAGGCGATCCGCATCGGGGATCGTATCGCGATCATGAAAGACGGCGCGTTGGTTCAGGTGGGTACACCAGAGGATATCGTGACCAATCCGGTGGATGACTATGTGGCGGACTTTGTGGCGGGCATCTCCAAGCTAGATCTGGTTTCAGCCGGGAAAATCATGGAATCTGTTGAAGCCTACGAAGGTCGCCGTGGCCCGATTGGCGATACAAAAACCTGGCCCGAAGCGCATCCAGACCATTCCCTAGATGACCTCGTAAACCTCTCCATCGCGACCCAAAACCCCATCATGGTCAAAGTTGACGGCCGTCCGATTGGCGTCGTGACCAAAAACGCTCTGCTGCGTGGCATCCAAGGCGATGTCGATGATCAGAGCGCCATAAAGCACTGAGGAGATCATTATGGAAGAGAAAAGCTTCAGCATCCTTGATCCGTTTTCCTCAGTTGATCTGGGCATTGCGGAATCCGCCGATGGCGTCAAACAATGGGCGATTGCAAATCGCGGCATCATCCAGCCTATTAAAAACATCTTCAATGAAATGATCGTTGGCATCGATACCACGCTGAACGCGGTGCCTCCAACGATCATGTTGGTTTTGATGGTATTAATTGCCTGGCAAGCAGCTGGTCACCGTGTGGCTATTTTGGTTGGAGTCAGCATGTTCTGCCTCGGATTCCTTGCGCCAAATGCATGGGGCCTTGCGATGACCACATTGGCAATCGTGGTGAGCTCAGTGCTGCTGTGTTTTTTGATCGGTCTGCCCCTTGGGGTCTTGGCGGGCAAAAATGACCGATTTGAAGCCACCATTCGCCCCGTACTTGATACGATGCAGACCATACCGGCCTTTGTGTATTTGGTTCCCGTAGTGATGCTGATCGGTATCGGCAACGTTTCAGGCGTGATTGTAACAATTATTTTCGCATTGCCGCCACTCGTGCGCCTGACCTCGCTGGGCATTCGCGGTGTGAACCCGTCTGTTGTCGAAGCGGCGAAGGCTTTTGGTGCCAACCCAAGGCAAATCTTGCTTAAAGTTGAGCTGCCGCTCGCCACACCGACCATTCTGGCCGGTGTGAACCAAACAATCATGCTCTCACTTTCGATGGTTGTGATTGCCTCTATGATCTCCGTGAAGGGGCTCGGTAACGAAGTTCTCCGAGCGATGGGGCGGTTAGACGCGGGAAAGGCTCTCGTTGGGGGGCTCGGCATCGTCATTCTTGCAATCGTTTTGGACCGGATCACCCAAGGAATGGGGCAATCTGGCCGCGAACGCGGGCATCGTCACTGGTGGCAAGGCGGCCCAGTCGGACTGATATTGCGAACCACAGGAAAGATAAAATAATCCAACAGAGGAGCAACTCCATGAAAAAAACAACAGCAATCGCCTCATTGCTTGCAGCGACCCTAGTGGGCGGCGCAGCAATTGCGGATAGTATGCCAGGAAAAGGCGTCGACGTTCGCCCGATTATGGCACCATCTCTGGAGGAAACCTTCCAGCACCGCATTTTATTCCGTGCGCTTGAGGACCTTGGGTACAAGGTGGCTGAACCACAAGAGGTTGAATATCAAACCATTCACCTTGCACTGGGTACTGGGGATGGCGATTTTACGGCCGTTCACTGGAACGCACTGCACCATAACTTCTTTGAAGAATCTGGCGGAGACGCGGTTCTGGAGAAAGTCGGCACCCTGGTTGACGGGGCATTGCAAGGCTATCTGATCAACAAGTCGGCCTATGACGCGGGCGTTCAAAACCTTGGTGACCTGAAGGATCCGGAAATCGCGAAATTGTTTGACGCTGATGGCGACGGAACCGCCGATCTTGCTGGCTGTGTTCCGGGTTGGGGCTGTGAACGCGTCATTGAGCACCAACTTACGGAATTCGGCCCGCGCGATACGGTTTCACATAACCAAGGAGCATATAACGCTATTATCGCCGACACTATTGCGCGCAGCAGCGCTGGAGAAAACATCCTGTATTACACATGGACACCTTACTGGGTATCCGGTGCGTTGGTGCCAGGCGTAGACGTTGAATGGCTGGCGGTGCCCTACAGCTCCCTGCCTGATGGCGCGACGGCAAACACGGAATTCGAAGGCAAGGACCTTGGGTTTGCTGTGGACAGTATTCGCGTCGTGGCAACTGACGACTTTCTAAACGCGAATCCAGCAGCCGCGAAACTGTTCGAACTGGCGAAGATTTCCATCAATGATATCTCCGCTCAGAACAAGTTTATCTCAGAAGGCCAAGATAGCTCTGATGATATCGACGCGCACGTGGGTCAGTGGATTTCTGACAACCAAGCGGACTATGATTCTTGACTCGAGGCGGCACGCGCGGCGGCAAATTGAACTTTCTCAAATCTGAAGTGCGAAGTGGCGCTTGCCTCTTCGCCCTTTGACTTGCGGACAAGCAACGATGACGAAACACATTGTTTTCTTGATGGTCGAAGACTTTGCAAATCTTGCGTTCTCATGTGCTGTAGAACCGCTACGCATTGCGAATATGATAAGTGGCAAAGACCTCTACAACTGGACGCTCCTATCTGAAAACGGAAAAACCGTTACATGCTCTGGTGGCATAGTTATGCAAGTTGACGGTGGCTTTGATCACGCTCCGAAGTGTGATCAGGTTTTTGTGCTATCGGGCTCCAACATGCAGAAACATACCTCCACAAACTTGATAAAAGCACTCCGTGAGCAGCGCGCGAAGGGCCATCCGATTGGCGCCTTATGCTCTGGCGCTTGGATACTCGCGGAGGCTGGGTTTCTGGACGGGATGCAGGCAGCCATACATTGGGACTTTCATGACGCATTTATGGAGAAATTTCCCGAAGTGAACCTGGTGCGCAACGTCTTTGTGGCGGACGAAAAATACATCACTGCGTCAGGAGGCACGGCCACTGCCGATCTCATGTTACATAAAGTGGAAACGGACCATGGCAGCGGTCTTGCGATGGATGTGGCGGACCAAATGGTTTATTCTGGCGCACGGAATGCGTCTGCGGAGCAACGTGTTTCGCTTCAGGCCCGCAACGGTATGCGCAACCGCCATCTGGCCAAAGCCCTACAAATCATGCAGGACACCCTGGAAAACCCCATATCACCTGCAGATATTGCAAAGGACCTTGGGATATCCTCGCGTCAGCTGGAACGGCTCTTTGGTCGCTATCTAAACTCATCCCCCAAGCGGTATCATCTGGAAATGCGGCTTGAGCGCGCGCGGCATTTACTGATGCAAACCGAAGCCTCTGTGATTGATGTGGCGTTGGCTTGCGGTTTTGAAAGCCCAGGACATTTCTCTCGGGTCTATCGCATAGCCTACGGTGTCAGCCCGTCGATGCAACGCTACAAGTAAGCCCTCTCCTCGATAGTGTCGGTTTCTGCAAGGACTCTTCGCCCTTCAGCACGAACAAGAGGGGGAAATCCGCGACTCTCCCTCTAAAGGAGACCATGAATGACCCAGAAAACAGCTATGCGCACTCGTGCCGGTGGTCGCTCCGCTCGCCGAGCCGTCCGCACCGCCATGAATTTTGACATGCTTCCCGGACTGACCAATAGGCTGCCTCTTTGTGAAGTCATGGATGGTACGCAGGTTGAACGCATCCACAATGCCTCAATGGACATTTTGGAAAACGTCGGCATCCAATTCCGCGATCCGATTGCGCTGGAAGACTGGAAAAAGGCCGGCGCCAAAGTTGTCGATGAGATGGTGTATCTGGATCGCAACCTAGTGATGGACCTGATCGCGACCATTCCGTCCGAATTCACCTACCACGCCAGGAATCCGCAAAACAACGTTAAGCTCGGTGGTCGGAGCTCGGTTTTTGTGCCAATGACTGGCGCACCGTTCATCCGTGACCTTGGCGACGTGCGCCGTAATCCAACTCTGGATGATCTGGCGACCTTCCATAAACTTAGCCACATGATGCCCGCGCTGAACAGCTCAGCGCACCATATCGTGGAGCCTTATGACCATCCGATCAGCCAGCGTCATCTGCGTATAACCTATTCTTCAATGAAGTATTCAGACAAAATGTTCATGGGCATGACGACAAGCCCAAAGAATGCCGAAGACGTCATGGACATGTGCGCGATCTTGTTCGGTGAGGACTTCATGGAAGAGCACGCCGTCACGACCGGTAATTGCAACGGTAATTCACCTCTGGTTTGGGACGAAACCATGCTGGGAGCGATGCGCGCTTTTTGTAAACGCAAACAACCTGTTTTGTGCTCGCCTTTTGTTTTAGGTGGTGCAAATACTCCAGCTTCTGTACCTGCCACCGTTGCTCAACTGAACGCAGAAGCTCTTAGCGCTCTGGCTTACACTCAGGTTATCCGTGAGGGTGCTCCTGCAATTTATGGTCACTATTTGTCCACCGTCAGCATGAAATCCGGAGCTCCAATGGCTGGCACCCCAGAAATCAGCCTGATGAACTTCATGATTGGTCAAATGGCACGCTTTTACGAGGTGCCTTGGCGAACATCCAATACACTGGGCGGCGCGAAAACCTTCGACGCGCAGGCTGGTTACGAAAGCAGCACAACGCTTTCGGCTGTCATGCACGCCGGGGCAAACTATATTTGGCATTCGGCGGGCTGGAACGAAGCTGGCATGCACTGTTCAATCGCAAAGTTTGTTGTCGACGCAGAACAATGCGCGATGGCTTATCGTATGGCTGAAGGTCCGAAATGGCATGACTTTGATCAAGCTGTGGCAGCTGTGTCTGACGTGGGACCCGGTGGTCACTATCTTGGCCATGAACACACACAAGAGAATTTCCAAACGGCATTCTTTATGCCGGAGCTTTTTGATAACAATTCTATCGAGCAATGGGCAGCAGAAGGATCGGTGGAAATCACCGAACGGGCATTGCAGCATGCTCGAAGGTTGCTAGGTGAGTACCAAGAACCGCAGTTGGATCCCGGAAAAAATGAAGAGCTTCTGGACTATATCGCTAGACGTGAACGGGAAATACCGGCCGCGGCTGAGTTGAATCAGGAGTTCTAGACCCGACGTCTGAAATTTCTGAACTGCGTCAGGTTTATCCGTGGCGCCATGTAGCATCTCAAATTGCTAGAATTGCGCAGTAGCTGAGTAGGCGTTTTGCGTCACGCTATGAATGTCTGCTTGGCGGTCGGGTTACTTAAGTTGACCTGAGCCCCTGGATCTCCTCCAGTTTAGTGTAGAGTCCGCCCAACTTAAGGACGGACAAATGAAGACGAGATTCACTGACGAGCAGATTATTCAGATGATCAAGGAACAGGAAGCAGGCGAGAAGACGGCTGACGTGTGCAGGCGCTATGGGATCAGCCAAGGCACCTTCTACAAATACAAGTCGAAGTATGGCGGCATGGAGCCGTCAGATGCCAAGAAGCTGCGTGCGCTGGAAGCCGAGAACGCAAAGCTGAAGAAGCTGTTGGCTGAACAGATGCTCGACAATGCAATGCTGCGGGATGTGAACTCAAAAAAGTGGTGACGCCCGATGCCAAGCGGAAGGCGGTTGCCCATCTGGTGGAGGTTCATCAGGTGAGCCAGCGTCGGGCGTGTTCTGCTCTGGATGTGGATCGGTCGACGGTGCGGTATAAGTCCCGTCGGGCCGAAGACGCGGATTTGCGTGATGCGATCAAGCGGGTTTCGCAAGAGCGCCGCCGGTTCGGGTATCGCCGCATCCATGTCATGGTCCAGCGTGAAGGCTTCGAGGTGAACCACAAGAAGCTGAGACGTATCTATCGTGAAGAGAAGCTCCAAGTGCGCCGCAGGGGCGGCCGGAAGTGCGCTTTGGGCACCAGAAGACCGATGGCAGTTCCGGATGGCCTCAACCAACGCTGGTCTCTCGACTTCGTGTCAGATGCCTTCACCGATGGGCGAAGGTTCCGCATTCTTGCGATTGTGGATGATCACACCCGCGAGAACTTGGCGCTGGTAGCCGACACTTCCCTATCAGGTCTGCGCGTCACGCGGGAGCTGAACCGGGTCATCGCTGAACGCGGAATGCCGGGAACGATTGTCTCTGACAATGGCACCGAGTTCACCAGCATGGCCATCCTGCGGTGGGTTCAGGAGACCGGGATCGACTGGCACTACATCACGCCGGGAAAACCAACCCAAAACGCATTCATCGAAAGCTTCAACGGAAAGCTGCGTGACGAATGCCTGAATGAAACCCTCTTCAGCTCACTGGCCGAGGCCCGTGAAACGCTGGAAGCATGGCAGGAGGATTACAATTACCAAAGACCACATTCCGCGTTAGGCAACCTGACACCGATGGAATTTGCAGAAAAAATGAACATGGACAAACTGGCCGTATAAGGTCATCAAACCAAACCCAAGGACTCTCCGCGAGGTGGAGGAAACTTGGGGCTCAGGTCAATGGGAATACTCTACCGTAGCCTTCAATGGTTATGTTTCCATTGTCTTGTTGGATGTTGAACCCATCAAAAAGCTGATCACCTGACATGAGGTTCTGAGCTTTCGCCATATCGGACAGACCCAACATCACCGTTAGAATTGCAAAAACCGAGTGTAGAGAACGTGCCATAATAACTCCCACAATGTCTCATAAGCGTAGGTGTGTTTTGGATTCCGATCAACTCTTGCAGAAGCGTAGCATTTCTCAGTACGTAGGTTGATTTCAAAGTTCCCGTCCGTTGAACGCATTCGAGCGGGACGAAAGAGTGTTCCATACCAAGCACAAAAATCCCCTGCCAAAACCTATGCGTCAAAAACGGTCGTTTTTGTCCAAGATCATCACACTTGGATGGAGCGCATGATCAAGTCTTAAAGCGCCGGATCAGTGTCTCAAACCGTTCGACAATATCGCCCATTTCTGACGGATCGCAGGCACGCGGATCAAACCCGGAACGGTGCAGCTGGTTGAAGAACCACAAGACATCGCTGTCTGACAATTCAGCTCGAATTACCTCGCGCACGAGAGCTGTGCTGTACGGAACGCGCGCCTTGCGGACTTCGGACAGAGTGGTGCGGATGTGTTCGCGCGTAAGTGCCTTGGAGAGCAGGTGGCCGAACGTGTAGCTGTCGGGGCGCACCCGGTCCGGTCGGCGTTTTGTGAGTACATGCCAAGCTTCATCCCAGCCGGGCTGCTTGTTGAGCAGAGCGTTGAAGGCATATTGGTTTGGCGACAAACCGAAGCGACCGAATATTTGCCAGACGGCTTCTGCTTCTTCCGCCCCTTTCGTATGCGCAAGCAGGCTCGAAAGGCTTACGACACTCGGCTTGGCATTCAATGCCTCGAGTTCAGCGAGAAATGGCTCTGCCTCCATTGCATTGCTGCAAGCTCCTACGAATGCGGAATACTCGGAGGCACGCGGCCGCACGCCGGCCTCCGACATCATCTCCAGGAAGGGCGCGATGTCGGACATGTCTTTCGTCCGCTGCGACAATTGCCCGAATACCGCGTTGTCGGGCCGCACGCCGGCCTCCGACATCATCTCCAGGAAGGCCGCGATGTCGGACATGTCTTTCGTCCGCTGCGACAATTGCCCGAATACCGCGTTGTCGGGCCGCACGCCGGCCTCCGACATCATCTCCAGGAAGGCCGCGATGTCGGACATGTCTTTCGTCCGCTCCGCTAGTTTGCTGAATACCGCGTTGTCGGGCCGCACGCCGGCCTCCGACATCATCTCCAGGAAGGGCGCGATGTCGGACATGTCTTTCGTCCGCTGCGACAATTGCCCGAATACCGCGTTGTCGGGCCGCACGCCGGCCTCCGACATCATCTCCAGGAAGGCCGCGATGTCGGACATGTCTTTCGTCCGCTGCGACAATTGCCCGAATACCGCGTTGTCGGGCCGCACGCCGGCCTCCGACATCATCTCCAGGAAGGGCGCGATGTCGGACATGTCTTTCGTCCGCTGCGACAAGGTGCTGAATACCGCGTTGTCGGGCCGCACGCCGGCCTCCGACATCATCTCCAGGAAGGCCGCGATGTCGGACATGTCTTTCGTCCGCTGCGACAAGGTGCTGAATACCGCGTTGTCGGGCCGCACGCCGGCCTCCGACATCATCTCCAGGAAGGCCGCGATGTCGGACATGTCTTTCGTCCGCTCCGCTAGTTTGCTGAATACCGCGTTGTCGGGCCGCACGCCGGCCTCCGACATCATCTCCAGGAAGGCCGCGATGTCGGACATGTCTTTCGTCCGCTCCGCTAGTTTGCTGAATACCGCGTTGTCGGGCCGCACGCCGGCCTCCGACATCATCTCCAGGAAGGGCGCGATGTCGGACACGTCTTTCGTCCGCTGCGACAAGGTGCTGAATACCGCGTTGTCGGGCCGCACGCCGGCCTCCGACATCATCTCCAGGAAGGCCGCGATGTCGGACATCGAGCTTGGCGCCTTTCGCGCAGCCGCAACAAAGAGAGCTGAATCGATCTTCCAACGTCGTTCCAAAATCGTATCGAGAACTCGCTTTAGGTCGTCTATCCTTGTGGCAAATTCAGGCAGTTTGAGTTGTAGCTGATAATCCAGCCGCTCACCGGCCGCAATCGATCCGCGCAAGGTCTCCAACCGATCTTCTAGAGACGTTTTTTGGATCAACCGGATCACGCGAAGGGCGAGTATCTCATCAGGAGCGGCGTTATCGGAAATTTCTTCCAAGCCATCGGCGCAAGCCGCAAGAAGGGCCGCACTGGTTGTCCCTGTGCTTCGATCCAAGGCCATCTGGAGCCCCCAGATTCGCCCTAATGGTGCGTCGAGCCGTCGCATCAATGGAACAAGCCGATTCCAGTCGTACCGCTTGGTCTCACGATGATCCTCCAGCATGGCCTCCAGTTCCGATCGGAAATTCTGCCGAGCATCGCCCGGGTCCATCGGCTTGCTCGCGATGACGGTGAACTCGTCGCGCTTGCCTCTGGCACGGCTTTCTTGCACTCGCACCTTGTCAAGCGAACGCGGCCCGGTGTTCCTGATCGCTTTGTACTGATCGCGATACATGATGGCACCGGTCAGGTCGGCGCCTTCAAAGGACACACCTTTGACGTCCGAATCCCGGAAATCCATCCCACGGCAGTCACCGTGTTCGAAGAAGGACCTCTTGTCGTAGCCTGTTGACGCGATCAGCCCGACAATGTCGTCCAATTTGGACGCTCTTATCTTGCCGATCGCGTCGGCTTCACGGTCAGTCATCTCAATGGGGTCGTTCGTAAACAGCCAATCCATCACGTTATCCTAAATTTCCCAGACGCCAGCACATGACGTTCCTTCTTGCCGACTCTCTGGCGCAAAACCTGATTGATCAGCTGTCTTTCAATTCGTGCCCGCTCGGTTTCCACTGCTTTGTCAGCACTCTCTCGCTGTGACGGTGGCATCTGTTTGTAACCACTCGGTTTCAGCATCTCGACAGTGGGCCAGAAATCCTCAGTCGTTACCGTGACATTCAGGATGACCTCTTGGTCGGATTCGGCACCAAACTCGGCAAGCTGTGCCCTCATTAACTGGCCAGTATGGCGGGCATCAGTGTCAGGTTTGATCATGCGCCATTGCATGCTCGGCCATTGCCATTGGATTGTTGTGGCGATCGCCTCGCCGAACTGCGTCGGCGGCTCCTTGGAATTCAAATGCCTGAGTAGCACGGTTGGCTCTGGATCGGGAAAATCTGCTTCGATCCATGCATCCCGAAAGCCGAGATTGACCTCGGCAACATGCTGACCCTTGTATCGCCAAGGCTTGCAGCAGGGCGTCAATCGTATGAGGTCTGCCCGCAGGAGATAGCGCCCAGACGATGGTATTGGTTCTACCCCAGCTGGACCGACCTCCAGAAGCTCTTCTGCCCCAGTGCGAACGGTGAGGCGGTTGCCAATGCTTTGGTCCGCTGAGAAGTCCTCGCCCCATTCCTCCCAGCAAGCTTCGAGGACCTTCCGCGGGAATTTCTTCCGCGGCAGTGGCTTGCCTTGCGATTCAGACCTTCGCCAACTCTCGATAGTTCCGCGCGGTGCGATCCAATGACCCGGATCGCCGTCCTTGTTGGGAGGTGGTCGCCCTAGATACTTCTTGAGGCCTGCTTCCAAATTCTTGATGCGGGCGGGGCTGGCGCCACCCTGACCGCTGGGCAATCGATCATAGTAGAAAGCGAGGAACTCTGTGACATCGAAATCGATCAACTCTTCGGAAGAACCAGGTTGCTCATTGTCGCGTATACCGCCTGTATTCTCCCCAACCATTTTTCTCTACCCATAGAAGCTGTTGTTTAACCTTAGTTCCTGTGTTCCATCCTTGCTATTGTATAGTTCCGCGTCATTGTCCTGGTTCAACTCGCGGTCTTTCTTCTTGATCGCGAAGAAATTCACACACGCCGGCTCCACACCAGAAATTTAGCCTACAGGAACTTCACGACGAAGAGCTGGAAGATGAACACGGGCATGGAAACAGGCCATGTGTAGATCGTGTGCAGCTTCACGGCTGCGACATTTCTTATGCTGGCCGTCATCTCACGCCATCGCACGCGTTTGCCGATGTAGCGGGACAGGATGATGCCAATGGCAAAGTAGGCGAAGAACGCCAGCATCGGCGAGATTGCCAACGCGGCACCAAGACCAATTATTCCCATCATATAGGCGACGATGAAGTCCAGCAGGCCGTAGGGATGCGGACCGTGATGACGACGCCGGCCTTTCGGTCGGTGCCGCCGGCGACGTGGCCGATAGCCGGTGACATTACCATGCGATCGCATGGCGACTATCTCGGCCGGAGGTATCGGGCCGCGTGTTTCGGTACTGCCCAACAGATTTAACGATCGGGTTAAGGCAATCTGACCCTATCTCGATGTTGCTGTCGAAATCAGCATTGTTCGCCGCGTTCAGCCGGTGCGATGTGGAGCCCGCCAGCGACATCGTGATGATGGAAACACCGGGTGCGCTATGCTCCCTGATTGCCTTGGCCAGATCGCAGCCGAGCGCGCCATCACCAGTGGCAATCACAACGACGTCGTAGGTCGACCGCGAGAGCAGCATGCCGGCTCCGAAACAGATCGTGTGATCGCTGTTGGCGAACTTCTCGATCCCTCGGGTCGTCCGTGCGATCTGGATATCGCGCGGGTGGGCGCGCCAGCCGATGGCCATGAAAGCGTCGACGAGCTCGTTATCCTCCGCCTTCCGGCTGAAAAACGCATGGCACGAGATATTTGTCGAATGCCTTCGGAGGACACGGTCGAGCGAGCGGAAGCAGAGCGACCGTCCCAAATCAGAGGCGCTGATGCTCAAGTTCTCGACGTCGGCGAGAAGAAGTGCCCGCTTTCCTGAGAGCGGGGCAAGTGGACCGGTCGTCGATGCGACGATCGCAGACCGCTTGCGGCCTCCCGGCCCAGACAAGCTGAGCCGGGGGGGAGCCTTCGGTTTTGGAGCCGCAAGCCACGGCAGTGAAAGAATTTGCATATCATATGTCCTTTCGTGGATTGACTACTTACGGGAAAGGCCGGCGAGAGCCGCCAACCCGGCCAGGCCGAGTGCCAGCCCGATACCAAGACCACCTGACGACCCTTTGGCCTGCGGCCGCGCACGGCTTGGAGCCTTACGCGACGGCGGTGCAGCCCGCCGGGAATGGGTCGGATGGCGATGCCGCCCTGCCTTGCGCTTCTTGTTGTCGCCCCAGGACGGAGCGGTGATGGTCGATTGAGCACCCGGCGTGCCGTCAGGGACCAGCGTGGTCACGGTACCGCAGCCACGACACGTCCAAGTATCGCCGACCCTGGCGTTGCGCGGCCAATGCCGCGTACGTCCGCAGATGCATTTTCCAACTTGGTGAGCCATATGAATTTCCCCAGTTCAAGATTGTGGAAAAAGGGGGGCAGCTTGCGCCGCCCCCGGTCCTTCACGACAAACGGCAAAGGTGCTTTGCGCCGCCCGTCTTCATGTTCACGCGCCAGAGGTGGCGCGCGCCCGTGTAGGGGTAAGCGACAACGGCACCGAGGGTGTTGTTGTCGGTCCGCTTCCAGCCGATGATCTTGCCTTGGACGCGGTACCCACCATCGTTCCACATGAGATTGGACTGCCGCAGGATACGCTTGGCCGTCCCGTCAGTGAGAACCGCACGGCGGTGATGATGGCGATGTTGACGAGGTGCTGAGAATAACATGGTTCCTACTCCTGATTTGTTCTGCCCGGGGTCATCCCGTGCGCTCGATGACCTTTCTTGCCATCTCGGCTCGCCTGGGAGCACGAGGGTCTATCGCCTGAAAATCGACCCCATCGCCTGAGCTGGCATCCAACCGCCCTTTCCGTCGGCATCGCTGCAGCATTTCGTTTGGTGACAAGGGAGGCTGTGCCAATAACGGTCGTTTTTGTCCCAGATGGCCTGCTCCAAGAAATCATTGAATATTCTTGTGCCTCAAACCCTTGGCGAAACCGCCTTTGATATTTTCACGTTTTTGGCCGTCTTCGAATCGAATGGACGTTGGTGCGATGTGCACCAACGGTCAAAGTGGACTCTTTGCCGCCCAATGCTTGTGCGGCAAGGACGGACATCGTGCGTCTCTGACACCGGTCATTCAATGAGAATGTAGATTTGTCACGTCGGCGCGGTGCTGATGATTGGGCTTGGAGGGAGGACCGGAGGGCAAATTATGCCAAAAGTCCAACTTCCCGCAACTACCCCGAAACGCAGAGCCTGGAATAAGGGGCGGATTATCGGTCAAAAGCGGCCTTTGCTTCCCAAACAGGTCTGGGCAATCCGGGCAAGACTCGAACTGGCAGGCTATCTGCGCGATTTGTCGCTTTTCAACGTCGCTATCGACAGTAAGCTTCGCGGCTGTGATCTTGTGAAACTGGCCGTTTCTGACCTGGTCAAGGATGATCGTGTGCGAGAACGCGTCTCGGTTATCCAGAGCAAAACCAAGCGGCCGGTCCAGTTCGAACTGACTAAAAACACGCGTGAAAGTGTCCTCGCCTGGGTCAAATCTCCCGAGATGTTTGCGTGTCGGTTTATGTTTCCAAGCCGCTTTCATGACCGGCCCCACATTTCAACCCGCCAGTATGGACGGCTTGTTCGTGATTGGGTCACGGCGATTGGGTTAGAACCAAGCGGATATGGCACCCATTCGCTCCGCAGGACCAAGGCAGCGGAAATCTACCGAAAGACCGGCAACCTCCGCGCGGTCCAACTGCTGCTTGGTCACACCAAGGTCGACAGCACAGTGCGTTACCTTGGCGTTGAACTTGAGGATGCGCTGAGCATCGCCGAGCGTATCGACATCTGAGAAACTTTGGCGAACGGTCCTGCCGTTCGCCATTCCGAAGCGGAGGTCGATCCCTCATGCGGCGTTTGTCGGTGGTGAGCCCATTTTGACTGACGCTGCGCATGGTACAAACGGCAGCAATGCGCAGAAAGCAGACTTTGCAAAGTTGCGCGAACGGCCCAGAGCGGACTTTTGCGGATAGGGCATCAAACGGCAGCTTGGAACCGAATTCGGAAGCCCAAGGTTCTCGCTGCAAGCGCTCGTATCATTTCCTTCGCTGCGATGGCGAAATTCCTCATGATGCAGAGCGGCGGAATCAGCGGTAGTTCTTGCGTCCGCAACTTGCGACATTCGAAATGCGGGACAACTCAGTCTTTCACTCGACCGCGCCAGGTTCACACTTGTCCTCAACCAGCCATCAGCCCAGGCAACCAAAAGCAGCGGTGTTGTCCGTCATTGCCGGATTTCGTTTTGGCAGCGAATTTGTGGTGTGGGCGTATTGACGTCTTGCGGGACGAAGCAAGCAGGGTCGCATTATTCCATTGAAAGATGCCGATGCAATCGGCTCGACGTTTGAGGCAATCCAGCGGATTAACGTTGCAATTGGCTTCGAAAAAACGCCACGTTCACCGCCAGACCCGGCAAAAGCCACTGGAACAACCTCACCACTGATAGGATCTCTTCCAACGATGCATCGGATGTGGCTGCGTCACGCAGAGCGTCAGGGGTTATTCCAGACGCATTCGGCAGCGAGACTGCAAGGTCGATGGCCGCTTGATGGACACACTCCACTCTGGTGGCATACCCGGCCTCGGACAATCGATGTTTAAGATCGCTCCAGGCCAAGGTGAAATAGCTGGGCCAGCGTGCAAAGGCGCGATAGTCGGTGTTGACGAAGGGCAGCCCGAGCACCTCGCGGAGTTCACCGTAGAGGGCCGCCAGATCGCCTGAGGCGTGATGCGGTTCCATCAGAGGCGGCTTGGGCATGGCTGGAGTTGGGGACGTAGCGCGGCCAAGATCTCCAGCGCCTTGCCATGAGTTTCCTTCCAGCAGCAGCCGCGCCAGCGTCGCCATCAGGACGTAAGGCATGTTGCCGGCGGAAAAGACTTCGTTGCAGGCGCGGATGTCGTCGATCTCCTGCACGCCATAGCCCTGCGAAATGAGCCGCGACACCAAGGGCGCAGGCTCCATGGCTTCTGCCTCCCGCTCGGCGACATCACGCATGGACTGGCAGGCCTGTCTAAACACCTTGGTTCCCGTGATTGGCTCCATGGCCGACCACAGGGTGTCATAGAACCGGGGGTAATGCGCGAAGGCCATGGCAACCACGCCCATCCAGGGGACGCCGAGGCCCTTCTTGGTGCGCTCGTAAACCGCCGCGCGCGCGCCGCTGACGGCGAATTCTTGGACTGGATGGATCACGGGAATAGGGTCGGGCTTCAGCCGGGGGAGTTCAGCCATCGGCGTGGATTTCCTGCGGTAAACCTTCGCTCCATTTACGAAGCTCGTTGAGGAAGCCCAGCGCACTGCGCCCGAACTCGGTGATCTCGTAGTGAACGGACACCGGGGCTGTATCCATGACTTCGCGCCGGACCAGCCCCTGCGTTTCCAGTTGGCGCAGACGTTCGGTGATCATCTTCTTGGATGCGCCACCAACCATCCGAGCCAGATCGTTGAACCTGACCGGACCGTCCTTGAGGTGCCACAGGATCGACCCGGTCCATTTTCCGCCGATGATCCTCATGCCCTTTTCGATCGCGCAAGGTTCAAAACAGGCCTCATAGACCTGCCGCCTGCCCTGGGGGTCGTCTTCGACTCTTGCACGCATGTGGTGCCCTCACTTCTAATTTTAAGGTTACCAAAAGTATACTGGTTGATTTTAGTTCCTTGCAATCGCAATTTCCCCTCGAACGGGCCGCGAGTCAAGTGAGGCCCGCCGAAACACAAAGGAACCGACCATGAGCAACATCCTGATTCTGAACGGAGCACAGCCCTATGAATTCGCACCCGGCACGCTGAACGCCACACTGGTGGACCGCGCGCGCGCCTTCCTGGAGGCGCAGGGGCACATCGTGCGTGTGACCACCGTGGCCGAAGGCTACGACGCCAATGCCGAAGTCGACAGCCACATCTGGGCCGACACGGTAGTCATGCAATTCCCGATCAACTGGATGGGCGCGCCGTGGTCGTTCAAGAAATACATGGACGAGGTCTACACCGTCGGTATGGACGGTCGACTGACCAACGGCGACGGTCGCACCCCAGAGGCACCCAAGGAAAACTATGGCATGGGCGGCACGCTGACCGGCACCAAATACATGCTGTCAGTCACTTTCAACGCCCCGCGCGAGGCTTTCGACGATCCATCAGAGCCCTTCTTCCAAGGTGGTAGCGTCGACGATCTTCTACGCCCTCTGCACCTGAACGCTCAATTCTTTGACATGACGCCGTTGCCGACCTTTGCCGCTTTCGACGTGATGAAGAATCCGGAAATCGAGGCTGACTTCGCTCGCTTCGATGCCCATCTGGGTGCCGTCTTCTCGGAGGCCGAGCATGCCGCGGCCTGATATCGTTCTCTACACCGCGAACACGATGAACGGGTGGAAGCCGCTCATCTTCCTGCACGAGGCCGAGATCGACTACGAGCTGGTCAATGTCGACTTCTCGAAGAAGGAACAGCACGCTCCCGACTACGTGAAGATGAACCCGAACGGCAAGATCCCGACGATCTGGGATCGGGCCGAAGGGCGCGCGATCTTTGAAAGCGGGGCAATCCTGTGGCACCTGGCCGAAAAATATGGGCGGTTCCTGTCCTCCGACCCGGTGGAGCAGTCCGAGACGCTGCAATGGCTGTTCTTTCAGGTCGGCCATATAGGTCCGATCATGGGGCAGGCGATGTATTTTCAGCGCATCGCCAAGCCCAATGGCGATGAGGTGCCTTATGCCATCGACCGCTACGTGGCCGAAAGCCGCCGCTTGCTGGAAGTGCTGGATACGCGGCTCAAGGGTCGCGACTGGCTGGTCGGCGGCGAGATGTCGATTGCCGATATCGCCACCTATCCTTGGGCGCGCAGCTATTTCTGGGCGACCGTGGATATCGAAGGCTTGCCCAACCTTCAGGCTTGGTTCGCCCGGCTCGATGCGATGCCGAGAGTGCAGGAGGCTCTGCAATTGCCCGAGCCACGTCCTTCGGCCTTCGGCAAGGGTGATATTGATGCGGCGGCCAAGGCGAATGCCGCTCGTTTTTCTTCCGATGTGAACAAAGATTGAATCATGCTCGATACAGACGCTAATGTCACCACCTTTACCTATCACACCAAGGACACCGCTCCCGAAGATTCGAAACTTCTGATTGATCGGACCGTGGCCGAATTTGGCGGTCTGATCAGCCTGCACGCGCTGTTTGCCGAAAGCCCGGTGACTTACGAGACCTATCAAAAAGCGTTCGACCTGTTCCTCAAGCACAGCTCGTTCACGTTGCTCGAGGCGCAGGTGGTCTTCATGACTTCGAACTTCATCAATCGCTGCCATTACTGCATGGCCGGGCACACGATGATGATGAAACGGGCCAAGATGCCCGATGACGTCATCGACGATCTGCGCGAAGGCCGAACGCTGGCCGACCCCAAGCTGGCGGCTTTGCAAAGCTTTGCCCGAGAGTTGCTTGAGAAGCGCGGCCATATCGGCGACGACCGCCTGCAGGCGTTTCTGGATGCGGGCTATGACCGCAAGGCGGCGCTGGACGTGCTGACGGGACTGGCTGCCAAGCTGATCTCGAACTTCACCAATGCACTGGCCCACACGCGACTGGATCGCGGCATGGAAAAATACACCTGGGTGCATCCCGACGATCGTTGATCTCTTTTACCCCGCCCCGGTTGGGGCGGGCCATCCAATAGCAGAAAGACCCCGACATGGCCCTGAATGATCATCCGATGTGGCGGAAACCACAGCATCACCACGATCTTGAGAACACCCATGACCACGTCCACTGGGTCGAGTTGTTCTATGATCTGATCCATGTGGTGACGATCTTCCTTTTGGGGAACTACCTGTCGGATCATCTGGACCTGCAAGGGTTTTTGACCTTTGCCGGTGTTTTCATTGCCCTTTGGTATGCCTGGGGTGAGCTAAGCATCTTCAACTCCATCTATGTCAGCACCGATTTCTGGCACCGGATCATCATGTCACTGATGATCTGTACCGTTATGTTCATGGCCGCCGCGATCCCGGCCATCGATGGCAAAGGCTGGACGTTCTTTGCACTGGGCTTCGCGGCCAATCGCCTGTTGATGGCCGCCCTGTATTTCCGAGCGCGTCGCACCAACGCCGCGAGCAAATCGTTCTGCAACGAACACATTCGCAATTTTCTGATCTTTGCCGCGATTTTCGCGGCAACGGCATTTTTGCCCAAACCCCTGGCCTACTGGGTTTTTGCGGCGGCCATGGTGACCACCCAATTGGTCTACATGATTCCACGGATCAGCGTACTGCGGTTTGATCGTTTTGCCCCGCGCCTTGGACACATGTCCGAGCGGTTTGCGTTGTTGACGCTGATCGTTCTGGGAGAGGGTTTTTTCAAGCTGGTCGTAACCTTGTCCGAGAAAGGTATATACAAGGTCACGCCCGACGTGCTGGTCAATTTCGTGATCGGCGGCGTGTCGATGTTCGTGATGTGCTGGATCTATTTCGACTTTGTCGGCAATGCCAAACCCAAGGACAACAAGCCCGCAACCATTGTCAATCTGGTGGCTGGCACATCTGGTGCTGATGCTCTGCGGGGTGATGGTGGGCGTGGCGCTTGCGGCAGAGGTCAAGGTCGGTTTCTGGGATCCATACCCGGTCAAATACGCCGCCATCGGTTGTTTCGGGTTGGCCGGATACATCGCCATGCTTTGGGTATTACGGCAGATCATCGAGGATCGCGTCGCGTCCAGATTTGGCCGAGGGGACGTGCGCCTGTTCGGAATCCTTTGCGCAATCGGCACTTACTTTGCGGTGCCTCATGTGCCGTCTCTGGTGGCTAACTTGCTGTGGGGCACAGCGCTGTTTTCGCAGATCGTGGTCCCCGTCAGCCGAGCCTGGATGACCTTCCGCAATGATTGAAGCCAATCCCACCCTACGGGCCCGGGTCTATTGGTGGCTCGAGCGGCCCGACCGAAACGCTGACGGCCCGCTGCTGCTGGAGATCGCGCTGATCGCACTCATTTCGCTGAACGTCGGTGCAGTGATCCTCGAGACGGTCGCGCCGATCTATGCGCGCTGGAAGCTTGCGCTCGACCTGTTCGAGACGGTGTCGCTGCTGGTGTTCACTGCCGAATACTTGGCCCGGTTGTGGGTGGCCCCCGAAAACCCTGAGGTTCGGTCGCGACGGGACTGGGCCACCAGCCCGCTGGCTGTCGTTGATCTATTGGCGATCCTGCCGGCGGTGCTGGGTATGCTATTTCCTCTGGATCTGCGGATACTGCGCACGCTTCGGATGCTACGCCTTCTTAAGCTCACCCGATATTCACCCGCTTTGGGCATGTTGCTGGCGGTGTTCGAGGAAGAAGCCGGGGCTTTTCTGGCCGGTTTCTTCATCCTTGTTCTGATGCTGATCTTTGCCTCCAGCGGGGCCTGGCTGGCTGAACATGAGGCGCAACCAGAGGCTTTCGGCTCTATCCCTGCCGCCATGTGGTGGGCGGTGGCCACGCTGACGACGGTCGGTTACGGCGACGTGACGCCGGTGACGGTGGCAGGCAGGATCTTCGGCGCGATCATCACCATCGTCGGGATCGGCATGGCCGCGTTGCCTGCCGGGATCATTGCAAGCGGCCTGAACGACCAACTTCACCGCCGCCGTGCCAGCCTGGAAGCCCAGTTTCGCCTTGCGCTGGAGGATGGCACGATTTGTGCAGAGGAGCAGACATCAATAGAAGCCCTGCGCAAGGATTTGGGCCTTTCCCGTCGGGCAGCCAGCCACATTCACAAACAAGTTCGAACCGAAACACAGGCACGTCAGGGCGTGTGTCCAGCCTGCGGTCGGTCTCTTCAAGTTTCCAAATCTATGGAGTGAATAGATGAGCGCCTTTACCCCCCTTCGTGTAGACATCGTGTCTGATGTCGTCTGCCCCTGGTGCGTCATTGGTTATCACCAGTTGGCACATGCCGCCAATGCAACCGGTGTGGCCATTGACCTGCATTGGCACCCGTTTGAGCTGAACCCCAATATGGTGCAAGAAGGCGAAAACCTGCGGGAACATCTGGCCGCGAAATACGGCACCACGCTGGAAGGCTCGATCAAGGCGCGGGCGCGCCTGACCGAGATGGGCGCAGCACTTGGGTTCGAGTTCAACTATGCCGACGACATGCGGATGGTGAACACTTTCCGCGCCCACCAACTGATTGACTGGGCTGAAGATCAGGGCCGTGCACATGACATGAAACTGGCGCTGTTCGCGGCGTTCTTCACCCAGCGAGAAGATCTCAACAATGTGGATGTTCTCGCCGATGTCGCCGCCAGCATTGGTCTCGATCGCGACACGGTCCGTGCAATGTTGGAAAGTGGCGAGCGCGCTGAATCCGTCCGAAAGAAAGAGCGGTTCTGGACGTCTCGCGGCGTCACCGGCGTGCCCGCGATGATCTTCAACCACCAACATCTCGTCACCGGCGCGCAGGGCGAAGAGACCTATACCAATATCCTGAATCAGCTGCAGCCAGCGCAAGCCGTCTGAGGACAAGCACAAACCAAGGGAGGAGATACCATGTCAAAAGCACAAGTGATCCACAAGAAGGGTCCGCCCAGTTGCATGAACTGGGAAGACTGGCACGTGCCTGATCCGGCACCGGGTGAAGTGCGAATGCGTCACACGGCGGTGGGCGTGAACTATGCTGACACCTATCACCGCAGCGGTATATCTCATCCGTGGCCGGTTCCGGATGAACCGGTGGTGATCGGCTTTGAAGGCGTGGGCATTGTGGAGGGCGTGGGCGACGGCGTGACCGGCTTTAAGACCGGGGATCGTGTTGCTTATGGCATCCCGCCGCTGGGGTCTTATTCCGAGGTGCGCAACTATCCCGCCGACAAGCTGCTGCATCTGCCCGAGGGGTTAGACGACAAGCAGGTTGCCGCGCTGCTGATGAAGGGTATGACGGCACATTACCTGCTGCACCGCACATACGCCGTGCAGCCAGGTGACACGATCCTTGTCCACGCGGCTGCAGGCGGCATGGGGTTGATCCTTTGCCAATGGGCCAAGGCGCTTGGGGCAACCGTAGTGGGTACGGTCTCGACTGAAGAGAAAGCTGAGGTCGCCCGCGCGGCAGGCTGTAACTACCCTGTCGTCCGCTCACAGCAAAGTTTCGTTGACGTCGTGCGCGACGTGACCGACGGCGAGGGCTGCGCCGTGGTCTACGAGGCGATCGGAAAGGACACGTTGCAGGACAGCCTCGACAGTTTGCGCCTGATGGGCGTCTGCGCGGCCTATGGCCATGTGTCGGGTCCGCCCGATCCCATTGACGTGATCCAGGATTTAGGCCGCCGGGGGTCCCTGTTCATCACTCGTCCTGCGATCATGCATTACGTCGCCAAACGTTCTGATCTGGAGTGGACGGCACGCGATCTGTTCAAGGCCATCGGTGACGGCATTCTGGATGCCAACATCAACTACGAATACTCGCTGAAGGATGCGGTCAAGGCACATGAAGCCATCGAGTCCGGCAAGACCTTGGGCGCGACGGTGCTGATCCCATGAGCCTGTCAGGTATCAAAGCTCTGACCTTCGACACCGGTGGCACCGTGCTCGACTGGCACACCGGCTTTCGTGAGGCATTTGCGGCGGCCGGCGCGCGCCATGGGATCACCCGGGACTGGAGCGCGCTGACCAACGAGCTGCGGCGTCGCAGCATGGAAGCCATGCTTGATCTCGGGCGCGTCGGCCCGCCGGCCTATAATTTTGACGAGGCACATCGGTTCTGTCTGGACACACTGCTCGCCGATGAGAGGTTGGACATCTTCGACGATACTGACCGCCGCGCGATCGCCTGGGATGCGCCGCACAGCTTCACCGCATGGCCGGATGTCCAACCCGGCCTGACCGCCCTGCGAAACCGCTATATTGTGGCGTCCTTCACGCTCCTGTCCTACCGGCTGGTCATCGATAGCTCACGCCTGAACGATCTGATATGGGATGCGGTTCTGTCCTGCGAAGGTTTCGGTGTCTACAAGCTCTTGCCTGAGTCCTACGCCCGTGCTGCCACCTTGCTGCAACTGGATCCGCCCGAATGCCTGATGGTCGCCTGCCATCCCTTCGACTTGGACGCCGCCCGCGATGTCGGGTTCCGGACAGCCCTTATCCGCCGACCAGAGGAATGGGGCGAGACCGGTTCAGAGGTCGCGGGCGAAGGCGGTTATGATCTGGAGGTGAACAGTTTCACCGACCTCGCGATTGTATTGAGTGCAATCTGAAACTGACCCAATTTGCTACGACCGAGACAAAGGATGCTGACATCGTTCGCCCAATGTAGGCCTTCCACGCCACCCGTATAGTGGCGGGGAAACCGTCCAGACGCTTCGAGGCTATTTTGGGAGAACGATGAACTCATGGTCATCGCCACCAGCAGAGAGAACTTCGGTGCTGTCAGACGAATTCGAACTAGTCTCAGCTAGGACAGGATTTCTGCCCCTTAATCAGCACAAAGTTGGCGCCACTCGGCCAGAGCGGCGACGCGGTTCAGTTTGAAATGTTGTCTGGAAAAGAGACTGCGCTCCGAATTGAAGAGGTTGAGAACAGAGGCGTGGACAGATGCGAACTTCTGCAGACTTCGCAATCGTCGGAAGCGAAGCATCGCTCTCTCTCTCTCTCTTCGTCGAAATGGCAGATGAGAATTCTCTGCGCGATTGTTCACCCAGCGGCCAGTTTCCTGCCTATCCGCGTTGCCAATTACTCTCATCGCGGCACCGTAAGAGCGGAGTTTGTCGGTTACCAGTGTGCCTGGCCGACCGTAACGCCGCATTGATTTCTTGAGAAATTTCAATGCTGCCTTCCTATCTCGCGTCTTCGTCACATAGCTTTCTAGGACCTCACCCTCATGATCAACGGCCCGCCAAAGGTAGTACCGCTCGCCGTTGATCTTCACGAACATTTCGTCCAGATGCCATTTCCAATTTGAGTGGCAACGCATCGACTGAGATCATCTCTTGCGAATTTCCGATGCGAATTTGGGACCGAACCGTTGCCACCAAAACCGAACGGACTAATAGCTCACGTCGATGCCGCGTTCGTGTAGCAGATCTTCGACATTCCTGAGCGACAGAGGAAACCGAATGTACATCATCACAGCCAAGCGGATGATCTCAGGGCTGGTTTTGAAGTAGCGAAATGGGGATTTGTTCGTCATCGCTGGACGCTAATTGTGCGCCCTGCTCGCTTCAAGCCGGTTTCCTCTGACAAGGCCAGTTTGTCAGCTGGCCACATCTGCAGGCTGAGATTGGCACACAAACCTGGTTCTGCGACCCCTCCTCTCCCTGGCAGAAAGGCACTGTCGAAAACACCAATCGCCGTCTTCGAAGATGGTTACCGCGAAAACGCGACATCAGACCGATGACTGATCACGACATGAAAATGATCTGTGACCGCCTCAACAACACGCCTCGTAAATGCCTCGGATGGAAGACGCCGGCCGAAGTGTTCCATGAAAAGATGATGGAAGAATTGAGATGACCACCCTACCCTGAAGCCAACAAGAGTCACAGTTCTGGTATCGCTCACACCAGAAATTCTTTGGTCATTACGTCACTCCTTCAGAGGTGAGACTTTGAAACGATCCACGCGCGAGGCGAGCGTGTTTCAAAATGAATTCTTCAACCTGGGTCCGGTCACCCGCCAGTTTGGTAAGGCTTTCGGTCCGTTCTGCGGGAACATCGCCCCAAGCCGGGGGAAGCGCCTTCTCTTGCGTAGCATCAAATACCGCGTCGGGGAACTTGGCAGGATGCGCAGTCGAGAGCGTCACCATCGGCACATCTGCATCGGCATGATCTTGTGCGACTTTGACGGCAACGGCGGTGTGCGGGTCGGCCAGATAGCCTGTATCTCGCCGAATTCGCCCAACTTCTTCCAGCGTTTCGACTTCGGAAACTGCACCGGCGTCAAAGCTCTCGCGGATGAAACTCAACATCTCATCTGGTAGCTTGTAATTGCGGTTATCCTTCAATGCCGCCATCAGTTCGCGCACCACGTTTGAATCTCGCCCTGCTGCCTCGAACAGCAAACGCTCGAAGTTCGATGAGATCTGAATGTCCATCGAGGGCGTGATCGTAGGCTTAACGGTCCCAAGCTTATGATCCCCAGTCGCAAGGGTACGGGCAAGAATGTCGTTTTCATTGGTCGCGATCACCAATCGGTCGATCGGCAGGCCCATCTGCTTGGCGACGTAACCGGCATAGATGTCACCGAAATTCCCGGTCGGTACGGTGAAGCTTACTTTCTGCTCCGGTGCGCCAAGCGCAGTTGCCGCCGTGAAATAGTACACGACCTGCGCCATCACCCGCCCCCAGTTGATCGAGTTCACCGCCGACAACCTGACCCGGCTGGCAAAGGCCTGGTGACCAAACATTTCTTTCACCATCGACTGGCAGTCATCGAAGCTGCCATCGAGTGCCAAAGCATGGCAGTTATCAGCACCCACCGTGGTCATTTGCCGGCGCTGGAAGTCAGAGACCTTGCCATTGGGGAACATAAAAAATGTGTCGATGCCGTCGCAGGTTTTGAATGCTTCAAGTGCCGCACCACCTGTGTCGCCAGATGTCGCCCCGACAATTGTCAGCCGTTCCCCGCGCTCTGTGAGCACATGATCCATGAGGCGCGCAAGGATTTGCATGGCCACGTCCTTGAACGCCAATGTTGGCCCGTGAAACAACTCCAGCAGCCAGTCGTTTGGCCCCATCTGCACCAGTGGTGTCACTGCGGGATGATGGAATGTCGCATATGCTTCTTCGATCATATTTCTAAGCGTGGCATCTTCGATTTCGCCGCCAACAAAAGGCGACATCACCGCAAAGGCAACTTCGGGGTATGGCTTGCCCCGCAATGCTCTGATTTCATCACTGCTCAGATGCGGCCATGCTTCAGGCACGTAAAGTCCGCCGTCGCTTGCTAGCCCCACCAGCAGGGCCTCTTTGAATGAAAGTGCTGCGGCCTGGCCGCGTGTTGATAGGTATCGCATGGATCCATCCCCTGCGTTCGATTGCGTCGGATGTCTTGTCAGCCGCAGGGGAACAGGCGTTCGTCGAGCGGATAGGTCGAGATCGTCTCGAACCCGCTTTCGGTCACAACGCCCTGGTCCTCCAGCTTGACCATGTGGTCGCCGCCGACCTCGCCCACCAGCGCTTCGACGCACAGCGTCAGACCGGGTTCGAGAGTGGCGTCAAAGGCCCCGTCCACCAGACGGTCTGGATAGGCGATCAATGGCCATTCGTCACACAGGCCCACACCGTGCATCGGAGAGGAGTATTTGAGCTCATCATATTTGTCCTGAAGCACATGGAGTGAGCGTGTCAGGTCTTCCATGTGAAGACCTGGTTTCAGAAGCGCCGTGTTATAGCGAATGTGTTCGACGGCCTCGGCGTAGCTCTCGCGCATATGGGCTGGGGCCAGATCGTCGCCGATCCACCAGGTACGGCTAAGGTCCGCGCAGATGCCATAGGGCCCGATCAGATCGGTGTCGAAGGCGAGGATCTCGTTCTCAGAGATGACCCGCGGCCCGCATTCCTGGAACCAGGGGTTGGTGCGCGGTCCCGAGGTGAGCAGCCTTGTCTCGATCCACTCGCCGCCGCGCTTGATGTTCTCGGCATGAAGGACGGCCCAGACGTCGTCCTCGGTCACGCCACCGTTCGGAATCTCGGTGCGGGCGAAGTCTTCCATTGCGGCCATCGAACGCTCACAGGAATGGATGGCGCAGCGCATGGCCCGCAGCTCGTGTTCGGTCTTGATGCCCCGCGTGCGTTCGGTGACTTCCTCGCCATCGCGAAACTCAAGTCCTGCACGACGGATTGCGTCCAGTCCCGCAGGTTGGATCTTGTCAATACCAATCTGTGTATGACCAGGAGCGTGGGTGGCCAGCAGGTCTGCCACCTCGGCGGCGAAGGCGTCAGCCGCCGGCCCGATCCGGTCGCCGCGCGCGAAATAGAACATATCCGCGCCGGATCGGCTTTCGCGAACCAACGGGTTATACTCGGCTAGGAACGGCGCATTTTTGTAGTCCCAAAGCACCATATAGCCATCGGCGCACAGCAGGCAGGCCCGGAACGGGTTGTGGGTGTTCCACAGCTGCATGTTCGTCGTGTCAGTCGCGTAGCGGATATTCAAAGGATCGAACATCAGAAGACCCCCATAGCCGCGCGCCACAATGGCATCGGTCAGGCGCTGATGCCGGGCTTTGCGCATCTCGACAAGATCGGGCAGTTCCAACCCCGCCTCACGCCATTCCGCGTGGGCCAGTGCCGTTGGTCCAATCTCGACCCGGTCACCATCATTTATCGTCCCGTCGCCAAGACGCACACCCTGGCTTGGGTCGATCTTCCGGTTATCCCTGTAATGCGTTTTCATTCTGTGCATCCCTTTCAGAAGCTTGACCCGCAATTTCCCCATTTACGGCTATCGGGGTGCGGTTTTCTGCAGTGTCGTTGTTGATCAGAACATCAGGTGCAGGAGCGATTTTTCCGCGCTCTGCTTCGCAGCGAGCGCAGTTCTGTTCCGTTGTGAACTGTGTTTTCTTGGTAGATCCCATTGCCAAGCCCGAAGTTAATGCGCGAGCACTACCTTTTCGTCACGAGGCAGTATCCCGAAGTGCTTTTTGTAGTGTTTGGCAAATGTGCTATGTGATGAGAACCCGCAGGCCGTAGCAACATCAATCACGCGCATTTGGGTTTGCTGCAACAATGCGCGTGCCCTCTCGAGCCTTAGAGCCATCATGTAGGCCTTTGGGCTTGTCCCCAAATATCGATTAAACAACCTTTCAAGTTGCCTGGTCGATATCCCGACCTGACGAGAGATTACCGATGGTGAAACAGGTTCTTCCAAGGTTTCCAGCATGTATGTTATCGCCGTGGATAGCTTTTCGTTCCTGTATTTCGGGCCGTAGAGACTGGAAATACTCTGACGGCAATTTCCATCACGCATAGAGCCACAAAGGAGTTGGTCAGCGACCTGGCTGGAGGTTTCCGAACCCGCCTTTTTACGGATCAACGCAGAAAAAAGGTCCAGAGTAGCAGCGCCCCCCCCACAGGAGACGATGTTTGAAGTCTCTTCAAAAATTGTGCAGGCAGGCTCCAGATTCAGATAGCCTTCCTCAAAGATAGGCTTCATTCTCCAGTGTGTGCTGATGCGCCCCTCGTTCGCTATGCCGATTTGGGCGAGAAACAGTGCGCCGCCTCCCAGTCCATAAAGTCGTGCTCCTAGCCTAGCGGCTTGCCGTAGCCAAGTTGCAATCACTCCGGATTTTGGGTGGTTTTGGGAATTGAAGTCGCAGCAGACAACGATACAGTCTCGACGCTGTACATAAGGCAGCACACTATCGACTGCCACCGTAAGCCCCGAAGACGATACAACGCTATCACCTTTCTCACTAACTGTTTTCCATTGAAAAAAGTCCTGATCCATGGCCGCGTTTGCAGCGGCCAGAGAGTCGATACCGGATCCCAGTTCCAATGCTGAGAACCCGGGCATCAATAAGAATATGAAGCGGTTCACTTCGACACGCTCACTTACAACCGCTTCTAAATCTTTCTCTGGCCGACCCATGATTTCTTACTCTTCCTCAAGCACGCATGTTTGCGCCGTTGGCGTCATAGATTGGTCCTGCGAGGACATGCGCGTCATAGAAGTCGCCCAGAATTTCCACCTGGAGCGTGGTGCCCGGCGTTGCGAATTCGGTTGCGACATACCCCATCGCCATCGACTTGCCGACATGGTGCGCATAGCCGCCAGAGCTGACATAACCGACCGGTTCACCATCTTTCAGGATCGCCTCGTCATGGGCGACGTCGATCCCCTCGACGTCGATGGTCATGGTTACCAGTTTCTGCGAGACACCTTCATCGCGTGCCTTCAACGTGGCTTCCTTGCCGACGAAATCCTTCTTCCAGTTGATGAACAAATCCATCCCAGATTCGACCGCGTCAAAGTCTGGACGATACTCCATCGTCCAGACGCCCCAGCCCTTTTCAAGCCGCATCGACAGCAGCGCACGCGCGCCATACCAGCGATAGCCCAGAGCGGCACCGGCCTCTTCAATGGCGTCTGCTAGGCGCATCAGGTATTGCGGTTTGCAATAGATCTCGTAGCCCAATTCGCCAGAGAAGCTGATCCTGTTGATGATCACCGGCACGCCGCCGACAAAGGTCTGGCGCAGGTCGCGGAACTTGAAGGCTTCCGCAGAAACGTCGTCGCGCGTGATTCGGGCCAACAGGTCCCGCGATTTCGGGCCGGACAGGGCGATGCCGTGCCAGTCGTCCGATACGTTGGTGTAGGAAATGCCCGCGGGCAGGTCTTTTTCGAACCAGCGGCGGTGTGCTTCCTGCATCGCGCCCGAGCCGAACAGCATAAAGTGATCCTCGGCCAGGCAAGCCACTGTTAGATCGCCGTAAAGCTTGCCCTTGGGTGTCAGCATCGGCGTCAGCGCCAAGCGTCCCGGCTTGGGAACGAAGCCGGCAAGGATATGGTTCAGGTATTCGCGAACACCCTCGCCCTTGAACTCATGCTTAGCAAAGTTGGCGATCTCAATGCCACCGACAGCTTCGCGCACAGCCTTGATTTCCCGGGCGACATAGTCGTGTGACCGGTTGCGTTCAAAGGTTGGAACCTCATGCGCATCTTCCGGGCCATCGGCAAACCAGAGCACGTGTTCGAGGCCGAAACCCTGATCCATCACCGCACCTTTGGCGATCATGCGATCATAGAGAGCGGTTGTCTTTTGCTTACGGCCCTTAGGCAGGGTTTCATTCGGGAACGTCATCACAAACCGGCGTTCGTAGTTTTCCGACGACTTGATTGTGCCCCAGTCAGGTGTTGCGAATTCACCAAAACGTGCCACGTCCATCGCCCAGACATCAATGGATGGTTCGCCGTCGATCATCCACTCAGCCAGCGTCAGGCCCACGCCGCCGCCCTGGCAGAAGCCCGCCATGACACCGACAGCCACCCAGTAGTTCTTCATGCCCGGAACGGGACCTATCAGCGGATTGCCGTCGGGACCAAACGTGAACGGGCCGTTGATTACATCCTTGATGCCGGCATTGGCCATCGCCGGGAGACGTTCGAATGCGGTTTCCAGGCGGTCTGCCACGCGATCCAGATCCGGTGGCAGCAGTTCATGGCCGAAGTCCCAGGGTGTCCCACCGACTTTCCACGGGGTCGCCTGGGCCTCGTAGGTGCCCAGCAGCATGCCCTGACCTTCCTGGCGGCAGTACACGTTGGCCTCAAAATCGATGCCGTGCGGCAATTGCTGACCGAAGTTAACAACTTCGTCCATGCGCTCGGTGATTAGGTAATGGTGCTCCATCGGCTGAACAGGCAGATGGATGCCTGCCATATGGCCCACTTCGCGCGCCCACAGACCACCGCAGTTCACGACGTGCTCTGCATTGATCGTGCCTTTGGGCGTGACGATGTCCCAGCTTCCGTCGGGGCGCTGCGTCATGTCTGTAGCGCCACAGTGGGTGAAATACTGCGCGCCATGCGCCTTGGCTGCCTTGGCAAAAGCATAGGTCGTGCCGGACGGGTCCAGATGGCCATCCTGAGCGTCCCACAGGACCGCGTGATAATGGTCCGGATCAATCAGCGGGTGACGCTCAGCCAGTTCCTTGGGCGAGATGAATTCCTGATCCAGACCCATGTAACGCGCCTTCGAGCGCTCGCCTTTAAGGTAATCATACCATTCCTTGGTGGAGGCGGCATAGAAGCCACCGGTCTGATGCAAACCAACTGATTGGCCGGACAGTTCTTCGATCTCTTTATACAGATTGATCGTATATGATTGCAGGCGCGAGATGTTGGGATCCGAGCTGATGGTGTGGATACCACCGGCAGCGTGCCAAGAAGAACCCGAGGTCAGCTCGTCGCGTTCAAGCAGGACTGCATCTTTCCACCCGAATTTGGCAAGGTGAAAAAGGATCGAGCAACCAACAACGCCGCCGCCAATAACAACAACTTTGGCGTGGGATGGCAGTTTCTTTCCGCCTGTGAACTCGTCGGTTTGAATAGTAGGCATGTTTCGTTCTTCCTTAGGAATTCAGCTTTCACTTTGACTGCGTCTGGGTGCGCGCTTGTCGTTCTGACCCAAAGCATCTATCTCAGTGAAAAAGGGGCTCTTCTTCGCTGTGGGTTGCTGGAGGGCAGAACGATCCCGACCATCGCGATCGCCCTACCAAGCCTGTAAAAATTAGAAATCCGTGGCGGCGCCACCCTCGGCCTTACGTTTGGCGACAAAGGCGTCAAGCTCGTCCCGGATCGCCGGATCCAAGGCCGGGGCTTCATAGGCGGCAAGGCGCTTTTTCCACTCTGCGTTGGCACGTTCGATCGCAATCGGCGATCCCGCCTCTTGCCAGGTCTCAAAGTTGCGCCAGTCGCTTAGGATTGGCGAATAAAAGGCGTCGCGATACCTCACCTGTGTGTGCTCAGTGCCAAAGAAGTGACCAGCTGGCCCAACCTCGTTGATGGCGTCCAGCGCCAGGTCTTCCGGGCTGGTCGAAACCGGCTGCAGGAATTCCGTGACCATTTGCAGCAGGTCAATATCAAGCATCACCTTCTCATACGAGCAGCACAGCCCTCCTTCGAGCCACCCCGCCCCGTGCATCAGCATGTTGGCTCCGCCATTAATGCCCCCCCAAAGCGAGAAGACCGCCTCGTATGCTGCTTGTGAATCAACGGTATTGGCCGCGCACACATTCGAAGAGCGATACGGAATACCGTAGCGCCGCGCCAGCTGTCCGCCGATATGCTGCGCCTTCATGTATTCCGGCGTACCAAACGCGGGCGAGCCGGTCTTCATATCCACGTTCGACGTGAAGCCGCCATACATCACCGGCGCACCTGGCCGCACCATCTGGCTAAAGGCTACACCTGCCAAAGCCTCGGCATTTTGCAGCGTCACGGCACCGGCAATCGTGACCGGGGCCATCGCCCCTGCAAGCGTGAAGGGTGTGATCACAACAGGCTGGCCCATCTCGGACAACGCCATCACGCCCTGCATCATCGGAATATCGAGCTGCAGCGGAGAGTTCGTGTTGATGATCGAGAACATGCAGGCCTGATCACGCAACTGGTCATGGGTCAGACCATGGGCAATCCGCGTCATCTCGATCGCATCGGAGACACGCTCCTCACCAAGCGAGTAGACACAATAGGCCTTGTCGGTCAGCGTGATGTAATCTTGAATACAATCAAGATGGCGAATAGACGCGTGAATATCGACGGGTTCTACCGGATATCCACCTGTCACGTGCAGAACATTGTGCATTTGGGCCAATCGCAGGAAGTTGCGGAAATCTTCCTGATTGCCCGCGCGCCGGCCCCGATCCGTATCCGAACAGTTCGGCGCGCTTGCCATCATGTTGAAAACAATGTTGTTTCCGCCCATGGTCACATTGTGCTGGGCGTTTCGCGCGTGTAGCGTGAATTCCGACGGCACGCCTGCAATGGCTTCGTTGATCAGATCGGGATCAAAGCGCACACGCTCTTCACCATCCCGAACATCGGCCCCCGCCTTTTTCATCACGGCGCGCGCGTCTTCATGCAACACGTCCAGGCCGGTTTCCGAAAGCAGTTTCAGAGATGCCTGATGGATCGCCTCAACCTGATCATCCGAAATAAGCGCGACGGCCGGATAGGTACGCTTTAGCTGCGCGAACGGGCGTTGTACGATTGCCGGGGAAGTTGCCCCGCCTTCACGGCGACGCCCACGACGTCCACGCGCCTTGGAGGCCAGTTGATCAATTGTCATCCGAGTGCACCTTCATTGCCGGAGTTGAGCCTGAGAACGCGTGGATTGGGCAAGTCGCCTCCCTCGCGTCGAGCTGCCATAGCGAAATTTTGATGAAATGCCGGAGTTCAGGCAAATTACAAAATGGAAGGGTCATTCAATTTTGTAATGACTCAGGCAGTACATCAGAATAAATTCTGCTAACCAGAGCTCCCCCCGACTAGGATTCACAGCGCTATGAAGAATATTCCCAGTCTGACCTCCCTACGCGCGTTTTCGGTTGTCGGAAAATGTTTGAGCTTTACCGAGGCCGCGAAGCAGCTTGGCGTCACGCAGAGCGCCGTCAGCAGACAGATCAAGTCGCTTGAGCAAGCGCTTGACCTCGATCTATTTGACCGCGTGGGCAATAGCGTTTCACTAACCCCAGACGGTCAGATCTTGCATCGGAGAGTTTTTGAGACCTTCGGCCTGTTGGAAGATGCTGTGAACGACGCGACCGGCTCTGCGCAGCGGTACAAGATCAACCTTCTAGCCCCTCCGACATTGGCAGCACGTTGGTTGACAAGGCGCCTGTCATCTTATTCTCAACGATTTCCGGATACCGATCTAGTAATTCACACAGTCGCAAGACCCGAAATCCGAATGGATTGCGTCATTCACTTTGGCACCCATCCGACAGCCGGATCAGAGCACCTACATTTGTTTTTGGAGCAACATATCGCCGTTTGCTCGCGTAAGCTTTTTGAAGACCGCGAAGCCATGCGTGCCGGCAGCCTGTTGCACGTCTTCGATAACGGAGTGCGGTTTCCACTATGGGAGGATTGGCTTTCAATCGAACCTGACTATCCAGATTTACCCTCCGAGGCATCCATGGAGTTTGCATCGCTCGAACTTGCCATTCAGGCGGCCAAAAACTCGGTTGGTGTGGCCGTGGTAGACCGCAATATGATTGAATATGAACTTAATGCAGGAAGCCTTGTCCAGATTTCGCCCACGACTGTCGTTGGCCCGAACGGTTATTGGCTTGAGATATCAATCGAGCAGCAAGCGAAGGGACGCTCGGTACAGTTTTTTCGGTGGCTAAGAAGTGTCGCACGCTCGGCAACGAACGCGATTTAAAAACCGCAGTTTCCGCGCCTTTTTATTCGTGAACTTTTATTGCCGGAATAGCGAGCACATGAGCGCTCACTAAAGTGATCAACCTCTTCGCAAGTAAACCTTTGCAAGACAGACACTGTCGATAGATGCCAGAAAAAACATGACGTTCATTCAAAACTCACGAAGCCGATGTTTTCTCAAAAGCCAGTTGCGACCGAATGGCTTGAACCAATGAATGCTGAAGTGATCGGGCGTAAGATCGGGGGCAGAAAACACGCGCTGCGGTCTGAGATTTGCAAAGAACAAAGCAGCCAATGTGCTCAATCGTAGTGCGCTGTGCGTCGCCGGCGCCCGAACTCGCGATGTCAAAGCCGACGAGTTTTTCCAGCACGTCAGCCAGCTTTGGCCCCGCTACGTCGAAGCATACCCATCCGCCGGATTGATCCGTGACCGCTGCTTCCTCGCCGACTGCATTTGAGAGGCTATTGAACAATGTTGCATGCTCGCTCTCGTCGCTTGTGACAAACCATTGGCCCGGCCCTACCCATAAGGCACTCCGAGACCCGTTTTCGACCCATTTGGCAACTTCAGGCAGCTCGACCCCCAGAAACTTGGAAAGCAATGCTTCCCCATTGCTAAGGTCGAACGCGGCAACAGAAACGATGGCCAGCGGAACTTCAAGTACCGCATATTCGCCGAACTGGCTGTCGGCGTCTGGTGAACAGGCCGGTTTGGCAATCAATTGGAAATCAGGCACGGAGACGTTCCCCCTCTGGATCGATGAAATGTGCACTGACGACTTTGGCGCGCAGGGTGCTGCCCTGCAGCGGGTTCGCTACGTCGATGATTTCGCCCATGCGGGCAGAGCCTTCTGTCAAAAAGCCTAGCCCAATGGATTTTTCCAAATGGGGCGAATAGCAGACGGACGAGATCCAACCCTGATCATTTGCGACAATCTGTTCTGCCACCGACGTGAACAAATGACTGCCCGCTTCCAGGTCTTCTGGGCCCATCACTTCGAGACCGACAAGGCGGATACCATTGTCTTCTGAAAGTCCTTCGCGGCGGCTAAGCACAGTGCCGATGCTGTCCTTCTTAGACGAGATCATGCGCCCCATGCCAAGGTGATGCGCGGACGTCTGACCGTTCAACTCATTGCCGGTCCCGTGACCCTTTTCGATCCGCAGCACACCCAGCGCCTCGGTGCCATATGGAGTGACGTCAAATTCTTCGCCCGCTTCCATCAGAACCCGCACCAAACTGTCGCCATAAGGCGTCGGAACGGCAATTTCATATGCCAATTCGCCCGAGAATGAGATCCGGAACAATCGCGCAGGAATGCCACCACAGATGGTAATTTTTGCACAGGCCATGAATGGGAAAGCCTCGTTGCTGATGTCTACATCTGCATCAACAATCTTCTGCAACAGCTTGCGGGAGTTTGGCCCCGCTACCGCAAATTGCGCCCAGGCATCGGTCGTGGATATCAAATGCACATCCAGATCTGGCCGCAGGCATTGGCGGACAAATTCCATGTGGCGGTAAACACTTACCGCATTTGCCGTTGTGGTGGTCACAACGAAATGCCCATCCGCAAGACGTGCTGCAGTGCCGTCGTCCATGGCATACCCATCTTCGCGCAGCATCAATCCGTACCGGCATTTTCCCACCGGTAATTTGGCAAAACCATTGCAATAGATCAGGTTCAGGAACTCGGCGGCATCCTTACCCTGCACATCCACTTTGCCCAGCGTCGTCACATCGCAAACCCCGACGGATTTACGCACGGCCAGCGCTTCCCTGTCCGTGGCTTGACGCCAATGCGTTTCACCTTCGCGCAGGAAGTACTGCGCACGCAACCACGCACCTGCTTCGACAAAAACCGCGCCTTGTTCAGTGGCCCAATCGTGGCTTGGTGTAAGGCGAGTAGGACGAAACTCTTCATCACGATGCCGTCCTGCGAGGGCACCAATGGGAACTGGAGTATAGGGTGGACGGAAGATCGTTGTGCCGGTTTCCGGAATGGTTTTGCCGGTGAGTTCCGCCATGACTGCAAGACCGCCCAAGTTGGACAATTTGCCCTGATCAGTTGCCATACCAAGTGTTGTGTAGCGCTTGAGATGTTCAACTGACCGGAACCCCTCTTGGTGGGCCAGTTTCACATCCTTCACGGTTACGTCGTTCTGAAAATCAAGCCAGCCACGCCCATTGCCTTTCCCTACATACCAGAATGGCTGCAGCGTAATCGGCGCGTCTTCAGCCTTAGGCAGTCCGGCTGGCTTGGCAACGATGTCGAGATCAGAAAGCGCTTTCACAGCTGCTTCAGCCCCGGTCATAAGCGCACCATGGGTTGAAAACTGACCATTTGCAGCGCCAGCAACTGACTGCCCAACGGGCAAGTCGCCTGCGGGAACAAAACTCGCGATATCTTCTCGCCATTCCGGGCGGCCGCGCTGATGGCATGTCAGGCCCAAAGTCGGGTTCCAGCCACCCGACACGCCCAATGCGCCGCAAGCGATGGATATAACGGTGCCGTCGGACTGACGGATATCGATGGATTTCAACCCAAGACGCCCCTTGGTGTTGATCACCCGAGCACCAGCAAAGAGCGGATATTCGCCCAGTTTTGGCGCCTCAGATCTTGTATCAACAACCGCCACGACATTGGCGCCTATGGCCATTAGGTCAACAGCTGTCCGGTGACCATCATCGTTGTTTGTAAACACCGCCACTGTTTTGTCTGCGAGAACAGCCCATCGGTTCGCATAGGCGCGCAACGCCCCCGCCAGCATGATGCCCGGACGGTCGTTGTTTTCAAAAGCGATCGGACGCTCGGTAGCACCTGCGCAAACAATGGCTTTTTTGGAATAGATCCGCCATAGGGTCTGACGCGGTAGATCCGCATGAGGGGCGGCAAGATGATCGCCATTACGCTGAACTGCGCCGTAAACCCCGTGATCATAGGCCCCGTAAACTGTGGTGCGGGTCATCAGTCGCACGTTTGGCAAGCTTTGCAGCTCTGCCAGAGTGGCAGCAACCCACTCCTGCCCCGACACCTCTGTCAGCAAACCCGTTTCCGAGTTCAGACGACCACCCATGGCAAAATCTTCATCCGCCAGAATAACCCGGGATCCCGCCCGGCCGGCTGTCAGTGCGGCTGCCAGCCCTGCAGGACCTGCGCCAATGATCAATAGATCGCAATAGCGAGTGCCTTTGTCATAAGCATCTGGGTCGGCTTCTTTCGACAATGCGCCCAACCCGGCCGCATTTCGGATGATCGGCTCATAAATCTTTTCCCAGAACGCCGCAGGCCACATGAAGGTTTTATAATAAAATCCTGCGGTTAGGAAACTAGAGAACCAGTCATTCACCCCCAGAGCGTCGAAAGCCAACGAAGGAAATCGGTTTTGTGAGGTAGCGGTCAGACCATTATAAAGTTCGGCCACTGTGGCGCGCGTGTTGGGTTCCTGATGCGCGCCGTTACGAAGATGCACCAATGCGTTTGGCTCCTCGGAGCCCGATGTGATCACTCCGCGCGGGCGATGGTATTTAAAACTGCGGCCCATCAGACGCACACCGTTGGCCAGCAGGGCAGAGGCGAGCGTATCGCCTTCAAAACCCTGATAGGATTTACCATCAAAGGTGAAATTGAGTGTCTTGGAGCGATCCAGTTGGCCGCCATTCACACGGTTCCTCTGGGTCATGCGCGTTCTCCTTCGCGGCGCGGGCGAGCCAATTCAGCCTTCAGTATTTCATGGGTGCGCGTATCGCGGGTAACAACCAGCCACGAGCGATCCCCCTGTTCATGGAACCAGAGTTCGCGGTGTTCGCCTGCCGGGTTGTCTCGCAAATAGGTATAGTCATGGAAAGCTTCGGCAGCATGTTCGGCTTGCCAGTCGGGGCGATCCATCAAGGACGCGTCGCCAAGGTAAACGAATTCCTGGACATCGCGCAGACCAAGCAAAGGATGCGGTATCAACATGTCTGTGGTCCTTCGATCAATGCAGGTTCGGCTGGGCGCCGGAACCGCTTTCGTCAATCGGGCGGCCCGTTTTGAAACGGTCCAAACGATACGCCGTCGCAATATCGTGAGGAGTGTCAGTCGCAAGCAAGTGTGCGAATGCATAGCCAGAGGCTGGCGTCGCCTTGAAACCGCCATAGCACCAGCCGCCATTGAAATAGAGCCCCTCGATATGGGTCTTGTCGATGAAAGGAGAACCATCCATCGACATGTCCATAATGCCACCCCAACTGCGCAACATCCGCGCGCGGCCAATCATCGGAAGGATGGCAACGCCCTCTTCGCAGACCTCTTCCACGATAGGCAGGTTTCCGCGTTGGGCGTAGCTATTATAACCGTCAATGCTGCCACCAAAAACCAGTCCCCCCTTATCGGACTGGCTAATGTAGAAGTGACCTGCGCCAAAGGTGATGACTCCCGGAATAACCGGCTTCAAACCTTCTGAAACAAAGGCCTGAAGCATGTGGCTCTCGATGGGCAGTCGCATACCTGCATAAGACATGACTTTGCTCGAAGACCCGGCAACAGCAACACCAACCTTGTCTGCGCCAATATATCCACGGGTGGTCTCTACACCCTGCATCTTACCGCCCTCGATTCTGAAACCAGTCACCTCGCAGTTTTGAATAATGTCGACGCCATTCATATCCGCCGAACGCGCATAGCCCCAGGCAACAGCATCGTGTCGTACCGTACCCGCCCTGCGCTGTATCAAGGCGCCTTTGATTGGAAAGCGGGCATGATCAAAGTTCAGGTATGGCGCTTCCTTGCGCAATTGATCCTGCTCAAGCAGCTCAGCATCTGCACCATGCAGGATGATCGAGTTACCGCGTCTCCGATAAGCATCTCGTTGTTCATCGGTGTGAAACAGGTTCATAATGCCGCGCTGGCTGACCATCGCATTGTAGTTCAGGTCCTGCTCCAGACCTTCCCAGAGCTTCAGCGAAAACTCATAAAAAGGTTCATTGCCAGGCAGCAGGTAGTTCGAGCGCACGATGGTCGTGTTTCGTCCAACATTGCCGCCACCAATCCAACCCTTCTCAAGCACAGCGATGCGCGACTTGCGATAAACCTTGGACAGGTAGTGGGCTGTTGCAAGCCCATGTCCGCCGCCGCCCACAATCACAAAATCATACTGATCCTGGGGGGCCACATCGCGCCAGGCTGGCTTCCACCCTTTGTGACCGGTCAGTGCTTCTTTGATGATCCGCAGGCCCGAATATCGCACGTCGCTTCTCCAATTCGCCGTTTAGCCGGTAAATTGGCGCAATTTGCGCCTCCCATCTTTTCATAGTTTGCCATAAATGGACGAAATTTAGCCAAAGCGAGCGAGATTCCCGGCATGCTTGAGAGAATTGGCATTCTATTAATCGACAATTTTGCGTTGATGTGCTGCTGCAACACGGTGGAACCTCTGCGCGCGGCAAATCTTTTGGCAAAGAAGTCTCTGTTCCAAGTAACCTACTTATCGCTGAAGGGTGGATGGGTCGCGTCCTCAGTAGGAGGCGGCTTCGAGACGCAACCAGCAAGTGATCACATCCGTTCTCTCGACGCGCTCTTTATTGTTGCCGGTGGCGATCCCTTTTCCGTTCATGATCCCGCCTATTTGACTTTGTTACGAAACGCCGCGCAACACGGCCTGGTGCTTGGCGGTATTTCCGGTGGCAGCGTGCTTTTGGCCAAAGCTGGGCTGATGAAAAACCGGCGCTTCACTGTGCACTGGGAACATTTTGAAGAGCTGCAGGCAATTTCAGATGAATTCCTGATGGAGCGGCGGCTTTATGTTATCGATCGGGATCGCATTAGCTGTGCCGGTGGCGTCGCGCCATTGGACATGATGCATGCTCTTATCCGGTCTCAACATGGTGCAGAACTGGCGCGCCAAGTTAGCGAGTGGTTTATCTACACTGGCGTAAGGCGCGCTGAAGATCAGCAACGGACACATGCCGGTGATATGCTTTCAATCGAGTACCGCGGCCTACATATTTCGGTGAGAACGGCGCTGGAACTAATGGAAAACCATCTCGCGGCACCGCTAAGCATTCCTCAAATTGCGCGCCTTGCTGGTATTAGCAACAGACACTTGCATCGGCGTTTCATAGATGACGTCGGCAAAACGCCCAAACAGGCTTATCTGGGTCTGCGTTTGGGCAAATCCGACGACCTCTTAAAGAAGACACGCCTGCCCCTTACTGATATTGCCCTAACTTGTGGTTTTGCAAATGCCGCGCATTTTGGCTCTGCCTACAAAAGAGCTCACGGCATATCCCCAAGTGCCGCCCGCCGTCTTTCTGCGAGATCTCGATCCACTACCATAGCGTCAGAAAATTGACGCAGGGCCGAAAAATCTTGACGACATCCTGAACAGCTTAACCACCGCGCGAACAAGATCAGATGTTCAAGCTACGCGGCAGATTCCAAACAAGATTCTATCAACGGTACGAAAGGTCAATGACAGTCGTGCACCATCGGAACTTCAGCCTGCCGTAACTTCAAGGCAATCTCTGCAGGCTTCGGTCTCTTGTTTCCCAATCTCGATCCACCGTATCCTAGACATAGCGGGTACCGGTTAAGCTGGGGAGGCTCGTGCGGTTTTGAAAGTACAGTGCATTTTCACGCGTCTACCGGTGGCATTTCGATATGTCGCACACGTTGTAACGAGAGGGAGTGTCGCAAACGGAAAAGTTCGTGTCGGAAAGCGACTGGTTAGATCCCACAAATCTCGGAAGGCTGGAAGCTGTTAGAGGACCATACAAAACCAGATTAGCCGCGCGCGGATCTGGAACCGATCCATCGACACAGTCGAAACGGGACAAGAAATACGAAAAATAATGGCCCAAAGAGGCCAAGAACATCGCTCAACAGGAGGAAATTCATGACTGAACTCAAAAGCAACGGCGGACTGATCGGCGCCGGTGGTGTAAGCCGCCGCGGCTTTCTGAAATCCGCAACCGCATTGGGCATCGCCGGCACCAGCATTGGTGCAATGGCAGGCTCGGCATATGCCAACACGCCCAAGCGCGGAGGCACATTCCGCTTCGGCATTCATGACGGGAACACTTCGGACAGCCACGATCCGGGCACCTACACCACCCGCCAGATGATCTATCTGGCGCACCAGTACCGGTCGTATCTGACCATGATCGAGGCGGGCGGTTCGCTGGGCGGTGATCTGGCGCTGGAATGGTCGGGCAACGAGGATGCCTCGGTCTGGACCTTCAAACTGAACCCGAACGCCAGCTTCCACTCGGGTGGCAAGGTGACGGCCAATGACGTCGTGGCGTCACTGAACCACCATCGTGGTGAGGCCAGCACTTCAGCCGCGAAATCGCTGCTCAGCACCGTGACCAATATCGAGGCGCAGGGTGACGATGTGGTTGTAATCACCACGGACAGCGGCAATGCTGACCTGCCCTGGCTGATGACCGACTATCACTTCGCGATCTGCCCGGCCAAGGATGGTGGCATTGATTGGCAATCGGGTGACGGGTCCGGCCCGTACAAAATCACCGAAGGCAAGTTTGGTGAAGGCTGGAAGCTGGATCGCCACGATGGCTGGCACGGCGAAGGCGCCTATTTCGACAAGATCGAGATGCTGGTGCTGAACGACCCGAACGCGCGCCAGACCGCGCTGATGACCGGCGAAGTGGACGCGGTGTCGCTGATTGAGACCAAGACCATGGCGCTTCTGCAGCGCAACCCGAACATCGTGATCGAGAACATCCCCTCGGCCGCAGCGATCACCATGCCGATGCATTGCGACACCGCACCGTTTGACAATGTCGACGTGCGCAAGGCGCTGAAACTGGCGATCAACCGCGACGAGATCATCGAGAAGATCGCCTTTGGCGCAGCCACCAAGGGCAATGACTTCCATGTCTCGCCCGCGATGCCCTATTACACCGAGCTGGAGCAGCATGAATATGACCCTGATCAGGCCCGTTCGCTGCTGAAAAAGGCCGGTCATGACGGGTTGAACATCAGCCTGTCGACGGCGGATTCGGTGTTTGCAGGCGCTGTGGACATGGCGGTGCTGTATGCCGAACAGGCCAAGGCGGCCGGCATCAACATGGAAGTCGTGCGCGAGCCGAACGATGGCTACTACTCGGATGTCTGGCTGAAGAAACCTTTCTGCGCCGTGTCCTGGGGCGCCCGTCCGACCCCGGATGTGATGTACTCGCTGGCCTACAAGTCCGATGCTGCCTGGAACGAAAGCCGCTGGCAGAACGAGCGCTTCAACGAGCTGCTCCTGCAGGCGAAATCCGAGTTGGATGACGGGCTGCGCACCGAGATGTATGGCGAAATGGCGATGCTGGCGAAAGATGACGGCGGCACCGTCATCCCGATGTTCAACAACTTCGTCTACGCGCGCCGCGCCAATGTCATGCGCGGTGAAAATGTGGCGGCCAGCTGGGAGCTTGACGGCGCCCGTGGTCCGAGCCGCTGGTGGTTCGCATAATCGCGACCTCGCGATGAACGCCAATCTATCCCCCCGCGCGTGCCGTGGGGGGATATTTGGGCGCTCTGTCTCCTGTCTCAGAGCCGACAGCTGCCTGCTCTGGATCGCCCCGGTGATCATTCAAGCCACCCCGATGTCTTCAACGCATAAGGAAGCGTCATGTCCATATTCACCATCATCGGCAAACGGTTGGGGCTTGGCGCCCTGACACTGCTTGCCGTGTCCATCCTGATCTTTTTTGCGGTGGAGCTTTTGCCCGGCAGCCCTGCCGAGGCCATTCTCGGCCAGGCCGCAACCCCCGAAACCGTCACCGCGCTGGAAGAAAAGCTCGGCCTCGACCGGCCCGCGATCGTGCGCTATTTCGACTGGCTCGGATCGGCGCTGATCGGCGATTTCGGCCAGTCGCTTGCCTCGGGACAGGACGTGGGATCCGCGATTGGCGAACGCTTCCTCAAGACGCTTTACCTGGCGCTTTATGCCGCCGCGATTGCTGTGCCTTTGGCGATTGCGTTGGGGGTGGCCACGGCGCTGCTGCGCAACACGCTGTTTGACCGTCTGGCCAATGTGGGCACGCTTTTGACCATTTCCTCGCCTGAGTTTTTTCTGGGCTATATCCTGATCCTCTATCTGGCGGTGAAGAACCCCTATTTCCCGGCCATCGCCCGGCTGAGCGACACGGTGTCCTTCGGGGAATATCTGCGGATCGCCTTCCTGCCCGCGCTGACGCTGGTGCTGGTGGTGACCGCGCATATGATGCGGATGACGCGCGCTGCGATCATCAACCTGCTGGCCTCGCCTTATATCGAGATGGCTCGTCTGAAAGGCGCCCCGCCCGCCAAGGTGGTGATCCGCCACGCGCTGCCCAATGCGCTGGCGCCGATCTTCAACGTGGTGGCGCTGAACCTGGCCTATCTGATCACCGGCGTGGTGCTGATCGAGGTGGTGTTTGTCTATCCGGGCATTGGCCAGCTGCTGGTCGACGCAGTGTCGAAACGCGATTTCCCGATTGTGCAGGCCAGCTGTCTGATCTTCGCGGCCACCTTCATCCTGCTCAATCTCGCAGCGGATGTTCTGACCATCATGACCAACCCGCGTCTGCGGCACCCGAAATAAGGAGGAGATGACATGTTGTATCTGACCCTGATCATCGCCGCCATGGTTGCCGCGTCCGCCGCCGGGGCCTATCTGAAACACCGCACCCTGACCATGTATGCCGGTCTGGTGACCGCGCTCACTGTGCTGTTCCTGCTGTTTGGCGGGGCGGATGGCGCCTGGTTCTTCATCAAGCTTGTGGGCATTCTGATCGTCGCAGCGCTGGCATCCTTTGCCTTCCGCGAAATCCTGGCCCTGATCCTGTCGGAAGACGGGGCGCGGGAAATCCGCAAGGCGCCGCTGACCGCGTCATTCGGGATGCTGATGGTGCTGCTTTATGCCGTGGCCGGGATTTTTGCCCCGTGGATTGCGCCCTATGGCGAAGCAGAAGTGATCGCCTCGGCCTTTGCGCCCGCGGATGAAAACATGCTGCTGGGCGCAGACCAACTGGGCCGCGACATGTTCTCGCGCTTGGTGTTTGGTGCACGCAACTCGGTGGGCATTGCCCTGGCCGCGACCATCCTCGCCTTTGTGGCCGGTGCGCTGGCCGGGCTGTTTGCCGCGGTATCAGGGGGGTATATGGACCAGATCCTCGGCCGCTCGGCGGACCTTCTGATGTCGATCCCGTCGCTGATCTTCTCGCTTCTGATGCTGTCGATCTTTGGCACCGGCATCCTGGTGATTGTGGTGGTGATCGCCGTGATCTATTCGCCCCGCGTCTATCGCCTGACCCGCGCGGTTGCCGGCAATGTGGTGGTGATGGATTACGTCGAAGCGTCCAAGCTGCGCGGCGAACGACCCTGGTATATCGTGCGCCGTGACGTGCTGCCAAACACCACCGCGCCCTTGGTGGCCGAATTTGGACTGGAGTTCTGCTTCGTGTTCCTGCTGGTGGCGGGCCTTTCGTTCCTTGGCCTTGGCATCCAACCGCCCACTGCCGACTGGGGGTCGATGGTGCGCGAAAACGCCACCATGATCTCATTTGGTGAATTTACCCCGCTGATTCCGGCCGCCGCGATCTCGCTGCTGACCGTGTCGGTGAACTTTGTGGTCGACTGGATGCTGCACCGGTCCTCGGGTCTGAAGGAGTAAGACATGAGCAAGAAAGACGGAAACCTTCTGAAGATCCGCGACCTGCGCATCGAGGCCCATGACGGGATCGAATGGCATGAGATCATTCACGGTGTGAATCTGGACCTGAAAAAGGGCGAAGTGGTTGGCCTGATTGGGGAAAGTGGCGCGGGCAAATCCACTCTGGGTCTGGGCGCGATGGGGTTCTGCCGCGCTGGCTGCCGGATCTCTGGCGGGTCAGTCGAATTTGACGGGATGGAGCTGACCAATGCTTCGCGCGCCGACCTGCGCGCTCTGCGCGGCGGGCGGATCGCCTATGTGGCGCAATCGGCGGCGGCCAGTTTCAACCCGGCGCACAAGTTGATCGACCAGCATATCGAGGCCCCGCTGCATTACAAAACCGCCACCAAGGAAGAGGCGATGGCGGATGGGGTGGATCTTTACAACCGCCTGCGCCTGCCCAACCCCGACGAGATCGGCTTTCGCTATCCACATCAGGTCTCAGGCGGGCAGTTGCAGCGCGCGATGACCGCCATGGCCATGTCCTGCCGCCCGGATCTGATTATCTTTGACGAACCGACCACCGCGCTGGATGTAACCACCCAGATCGAGGTGCTGGCGGCGATCCGCGATATTGTCGAACAGTTTGACACGGCGGCGATCTACATCACCCATGACCTCGCGGTGGTGGCGCAGATGGCGGATAAGATCAAAGTGCTCTTGAAAGGGGACGAGGTCGAGGAAGCGCCGACCGAGGAGATGCTGTCCAATCCGAAAGAGGAGTACACCAAATCGCTTTGGGCCGTGCGCAATTTCCGCCGTGAAGAACGGCCGCGCCCCACGGATGACACCAAACCGGTGATTTCGGTCAAGAATGTGGATGCGGGATACGGCAATGTGCAGGTGCTGCATGACGTGTCTTTCGACATTTACGAGGGCATGACCGTGGCCGTGGTGGGCGAAAGCGGATCGGGCAAATCGACCACGGCGCGGGTGATCACCGGGTTGTTGGAACCGATGTCAGGCGAGGTCCTGTTCAAGGGCGAGCCCCTGTCCCCCAGCTTCCGCAACCGCGACCGCGAACAGCTGCAACATGCGCAGATGATTTATCAGATGGCCGACACCGCGCTGAACCCGCGCCAGCGGATTTCCGAGATCATCGGCCGCCCCGCCGCGTTTTATTCCGGCCTGTCAGGCGGCAAGCTGAAGGCGCGGGTGGATGAGCTGCTCGATCTGATCGAGCTGGAGCCGTCGAAATATTACGACCGCTTCCCGGGCGAACTTTCCGGCGGGCAGAAACAACGGATCGGCATTGCCCGCGCGCTGGCCGCCAACCCGGAGTTCATCATCTGCGACGAGGTCACATCGGCGCTGGACCAACTGGTGGCCGAGGGGATCCTGCGGCTTCTGGACCAGCTGCAGAAAGAGCTGAACCTGTCCTACATGTTCATCACCCATGATCTGGCGACCGTGCGGTCGATTGCCGACGAGGTGGTGGTGATGCAACAGGGCCGAGTGGTGGAACAGGGGCCGAAGACCCAGATGTTCAAACCACCGCACCACCCCTATACCGACCTGCTTCTCAGCTCGGTGCCCGAGATGGATCCGAACTGGCTGACCCAGCTTCTGGAAACCCGCGGCGATGTGGGGGATCTGTCGTCCGGCAATTGATCCCGCGGTGCTGTCAGACGAATTCGAACTAGCCTCAGCTAGGACAGAATTTCTGCCCCTTAATCAGCACAAAGTTGGCGCCACTCGGCCAGAGCGGCGACGCGGTTCAGTTTGAAATGTTGTCTGGAATAGAGACTGCGCTCCGAATTGAAGAGGTTGAGAACAGAGGCGTGGACAGATGCGAACTTCTGCAGACTTCGCAATCGTCGGAAGCGCAGCATCGCCCTCTCTCTTCGTCGAAATGGCAGATGAGAATTCTCTGCGCGATTGTTCACCCAGCGGCCAGTTTCCTGCCTATCCGCGTTGCCAATTACCCTCATCGCGGCACCGTAAGAGCGGAGTTTGTCGGTTACCAGTGTGCCTGGCCGACCGTGACGCCGCATTGATTTCTTGAGAAATTTCAATGCTGCCTTCCTATCTCGCGTCTTCGTCACATAGCTTTCTAGGACCTCACCCTCATGATCAACGGCCCGCCAAAGGTAGTACCGCTCGCCGTTGATCTTCACGAACATTTCGTCCAGATGCCATTTCCAATTTGAGTGGCAACGCATCGACTGAGATCATCTCTTGCGAATTTCCGATGCGAATTTGGGACCGAACCGTTGCCACCAAAACCGAACGGACTAATAGCTCACGTCGATGCCGCGTTCGTGTAGCAGATCTTCGACATTCCTGAGCGACAGAGGAAACCGAATGTACATCATCACAGCCAAGCGGATGATCTCAGGGCTGGTTTTGAAGTAGCGAAATGGGGATTTGTTCGTCATTGCTCGACGTTAGTTTTGCGCCTTCGCGCTTCAAGCCGGGTTCTTCTGACAAGACCCTGCAGATTTCTTTGCGAAACTGGGGAGCGCTTCTTTCGCAAACAAACTTACGGTTTTTGACGTTCTCCTTGGCGAAAACGGAGATAGTGCCGCAGCTCATTTTGAGTATGACTGGACGCTCAAAAGTGGAGACCAAATCGTCTTTCAGGGCGTCGACTACTTCAAGTTTTCTGAAAGTGGCAAGTTTGCGTCTTTGTCGATCTTTTATGACACCCACCCGGTGCGCGCTGAAGTTGGCGACAAGTACGCGTCGGCTTGAACCAACAGCGGTGTTGGCGGCGACAGAAAAAATAAAACGAGGACAATATGATTATCCGTTGGTGGCGAGCAGTGGCAGGAACTGATGACGTCTTGGAGCAATATGCTGATCACTTAAAACGAACGACGTTCGCCGAGATGGCGCAGCTTCCAGGACATTTAGGGGCTGCCCTTGCGGTCAAAGTGAACGGTCAACACAACGAACTTGTGGTTACGAGCCTTTGGTCTGACCTCGCTTCTGCGGGGCATTTCGAGAAAGGAGATTTTGATGATGCCGTGGTCAAGCCAAGCACGCAGAAACTCCTCAAATCGTTTGACTTGAAGGTCGAGTACTTCGAAACCGTTGTTGCGACGGACAATTTGGCTGAGAAAAACTGAAAGTTGAATTAGTTCAGTCGACTTTACGCACAAAGCGTGCCTTCACGTGAACTGCAGAGAACGTCTGCTCTCCGTCCACCTTTGCAGAGCCTTCCCGTCGGCGGCCAAGAATTAGCGCTTGCAGCGAATGGCAGCTTCGTCCGCGTCTCGATGGTCGGCTCTGCCAGCAGCGGAAGTGTGGTCTCGGTACAGGCCAGATTGACGCCTTTGAACGGCTGCTGCGACGACATGCGCTGTGTCGCAGCGAAGGGCGTTCCGCGAGGGCAAAATCATGCTGCATCAGCGAGAGGCCGAAATCGAAGGTCGGCAAAGTCCGGTTCATGCCAATACAGGCCGTCGGGAGTGGCGTGGCACTACCCACTTGGGCAGTGCTGCGGTCGCTGGGGCGGCAAGGCGTGCGTGATCAGGTGGCGCGCCATTGCGGTATCGCCGCGCGCATTGCCGAGCGGTTGAATCAGGCCGAGGGCGTGCGCGTTCTCAACGATGTGGTGCTGAACCAGATCATCGTTAGCTTCGGCCCCGTAGGCGCTGACGCCAAAACACGTCGCGCGGCAACACAGTCAGTAATCAACCGGATCGCCGCGCAAGGCACCATATTTGTGGGCGGGGCCCGATGGCATGACGAATGGGTCATGCGTATCTCGGTCATCTGCGCGGCAACGCAGGTGGATGGGCGCATTCGCGATTAGGCTGGCTTGAGGTCTATGCCGACCGCCCGCATCTCGCGCTGCCCCGGTTTGAACAGGCCATACGGCTCAGCCCGCTGGATCCGATGAATTTCAACAACTACGTGGGCATTGCCAGCGCACACCAGTTGAACGAGGATTACGCGCAAGCTGCCGATTTCTTCCAACGTGCGATCATCGAGCGCCCAACCGCCTACTGGATCCACCGCAACCTCGCCCCGGTCTTGCTGGCCGCGGGGCGCTACGCCGATGCGGAGCAATCCAAAGCCATCCTCTTCGCCGAATTCCCCGACCTGACCATCGAACGCTACAAACAGGCGATGGTGTTTTCTCCCGCAGCGCTTGAGCGGATATCGGTCTATCTGCGACAGTTGGGGATGGCTGAGGCATAGCCGCAGCGAATGCACCAATCCATCGCTTGAATTGTAGTCCTCCGCCCCGGCTCACATTATACGGACGCAAAAGACATATGTTCTTACAGCATTCGCCATTCACTACTCATTGCACGAACGGGTGAGAGGCGGACGAACCGTGCATTCACGGAAGTCTGTCGAAGTGCTGCTTCATCAAAGGCAACCAGGCCAGTCTCGCCTGATGCAACTGGAAAAATGGCCGCCAAAGCGATGACCCATCGCCGGATCGCCTTTCGGCTGATCCTCACGCCGCGTTCTGCGAGAAGATCCTCAACATCAGCAGTGCTAAGCGAAAAGCGATAGTAGGCCCAAACGGCATAGGCGATGATCTCGCGTAGAAAGCGAAAACCCTTCATGCGAGGCATCTTGAACGGCATATTCATACGTGAGGCCTAATCAGTTCACGACGTACAAACAAGTTGGCAATGCCAGTTACTCTGTATTGCCAACTTGTTGGCCTGATCAGGCATTGCCATCGCCACTTGCCACCGACGCGAACGTAGATTTCATCCACGTGCTAGTCGACGCTAAAAACCCTCGAATGCGTACTCTCGAAGCATCGCTTTCTCGCGGATCTGATCCCGATCCTGCGCCGACAGATCGACCTCGTTGGCCAGCTTCGGGAAGAGATCGCTTATGGCGTCAACCTGCTCTTTGATCATCGCTCGCGCCTCATCCTTCTGCACACCGAAAACGTGTGCCGACTTCATTGCCAGAACCAGCTGGGCGCGATTTTCTGCTTCGAACACGCTCATGGCCTGGTTCGCTTCATGGGCAAAGCGTGGCCGCGGATCGATATCATAGGCGGGCGTCAGACTAATGTCCTTTCCATCCCAGAATGCCGCGTGGTTCCGAGCATGGTCATCCGTGTTTCCCACTAGGATGTTGAAACACATCCGCCGGAACAGTTCTTTCACATCCTTCTCGGCCGTCCTGCTCCTCCTTCGCAATTCGATGGCCAGCTGTGGATAACTCGCATAGCGAGCCTCATGCTCCGCGAGGCCCAGTATGGTCAGCCCTGAGACCATGGCACGGCGGGTTTCACCCTTGTCAGTGGAGACCCGATCAAATCGCTCAATCAGGATGACATCCTTGCCTGAAGCGGATCTCAGCTCTACTGGAGCTACGTCGATCCCAGCTGCCTCGGCAATCTTCATAGCGATGTACTCACCTTTGACCACCGAGTGCTGGTCATTCGACGCTGAGAACTTCGCAATATACTTGGTCTTCCCATCCTGAATTTGAGCTTTCGGTCGGGCCCCGCCAATCGATGTGCCGTGGCGCAAGGCTTCATCCAGCTCCTGCGGCAGCGGGGTGCCTTTCTCTACATATTCTGCCGCATCCAGCAGCATCTCCAAAGTCACTTCGCCCTGCTGGCGCGGAACATACGTTGTCGCGGAACTCTGAAAGTCGAGAGCACCAATTCTATCGGATCCGGACTGGAGCATGAAGTTCATCTCATCAAGAGCATCCACATCCAGGCCTTTGCCCTTTCTCCCGGTGAGCCGGTTGATAATCACCCTCCGGCCCCAGAAGTCAGGGCTGCCGTCGCGAAGGCAGCCTGCAATCGTCATCGGGGCAGCTGGTGCGATAATCCCCTTCTCCAGCGGGAGGTCCGGGAGGTATATAGGTACCGCATTGGGGGTGTTGAGGTAGCTGCGGCCGTATGTGAACTCGTGAACCCCTTTTACCAGGTCCAGGCGCCCTGCGACCAAAGGCTCTGTTTCACCCGGCAGCCAAATCCAAACAAAGAGAGACTTTGCTGGCTTCAGCAGATTAGAAGTCATCATCTACCTTCCTGTTTTGCGCTTGGAACGCCCTTTGGCGTAAAACAGATTGGTATCGCCGCTCAGCCGACAAGGCGTTTGAAACATCGTTCGGTTGATCGCCCAGCAATGGCACTCCAACCACTGCGGCGATCTCAAACACAGAACCTATCCCTACTTTGGAATCCCCGTTTTCCACACGCGCAAGCAGCGGTCGGGACACACCCGCTCTAGAGGCCAGATCATTCGTCGTCATATTGCGTTCAAGCCGCGCCGAGCGGATCATCAAGCCGAGCAATTCAATTGCTTCCTTTGCCTCACGCGAGACGGTTTTCTTGCGCTGGCTCATGTCTCTTTACCTCAATATGCCGTTCATCTGAAGTATTGAAATACAAATATTTCCATATGCCTTACAATGCAACATATGCATTACATCATAGTTCTTTCTTCTCGTCCGCGATCCGAAAAAACAGGTTCAGCAATTTGGCTACGGCCTGAGCGCCCTGTGCGCTTCTCAAACTGCATGCAGTTTGTGCAAATAGGAGTGCACCATCCACCGACGCTTCGGATCCGGCAAGGTTGGGCACATCGACGACAGGTCTTGCCGGATTGCTGGCTCATCCTCACACATTGTACCAGAGAAATGGTGTTCCATCGTTCTGATACCATCAGCCCAATCCACAAAACTGTCATCGAAGTTGCTGTGGTCGATCATCGTCTTACTCTCCAAAATTGACCTTTGGCCAAACGAGCTGCGGCTTGCCGAACTCTACGTCCGCCACCGATAGATTTGTGCAACGTCATGTTGGTTGCAGGACCCGCCGGCCCAACTTATGTCCGCTCCCGATTTCGTCATAACGCTGGCGCCACCTGCCCCTTGCGGCGGAGAAGCGTTTTCTAGGGTCCGCTTGCGGCACCCTAGAAACAGGCATGGGTTGGAATATGCGCGAAGCGTGTATTACAACCCGTTAGCCTGCGTAGCCGTTTTTGTTTGCTTCGGAGCAGTAGATGATAAATCTGCGGCATCGCCAAAAAGCTCTCAAAAGGGCGTTGCCCTCTGCGAGTGATACCCGCATTCACCCACGGTTTTTTCAGCAAATAGATGTTTGGCAGGATCGCTCTGAGTAGCCCAACTCCAAACACGCAGTTGGTGCCTACCGCGCATTGGCTGCTCCATTCGTTGCGCACATCCGCCCTATCTCCCTTCCTTCTCAAGCACCGAGATTTCTTCTTTCAATTGGGCAATCTTTTGGGACCGCAGGTGGTCATCAAGCAGTTTCAAGAACATCTGCCTCTTCGCACCTTTTTTCATGCCAAACTGTGCGGCAGCGAGTTGATTGAATTGATCCGCCTGTTCAGAGGAAACTCGGAAGTAGAAAGAGACCGAGTCCTCTTGGTCATTGTCTGACATCACGGCTCTCCCCAAAGAGAAGCGAGGTAATGTGCATTGCGAGCAGTACATGGATGACAGCCAATTTTGCTACGCCCCCCCACATCGCGCGGTCTGCTAGGCTGGCGTTATACGCCCTAAACATCGCCTCGTTCCCTCTGCGCCAACGCTGCAACTTTCTCAACGAGGCTCCACACGCTGCTACGGCGCTCATGACCAGAGATCATTCCTTGGGTATCTGATGATGGAATTCCAAGTGGTTCGTAACCCCGCTCGACGGTCCGAACCTCGTAGTTGGAGATATCAGCCAGGTTCGAGACATTAGCGGCCGATGCCTTAGCGATCACTCGATCACCAACGGAAACTGTAATTATCAGCATAGATTTTTCCTACAAGAAGTATGGTAGGAACGGAGGGAATCGAACCCTCGGATCAACGGTAATCTGCCGCAAAGGGGGTATAAGGCCCTCACCCGCACCAGCGCGCTCCCAACTAACGAATTGCGTTAGCCGGATATTCGAGCGCTAAAAATTGTGATGCGATTTGGTGTAATCATACGCGCTACTAATCTCAGCCGGCTCTCGTAGTCAAGCCCTTAAGAAAACGCAAAAAACTCAACACGAAGCAAGATAGAGCTTGGGGTCGATGCAACTTCGGCCAGATAGCCAAATCCGCTACTCAGCTTTCTGAGACTTCCCCTCTGCTGGATAGGCACGTTCAATTTTCTTTGTGAAATCGGAAAGACTGAGCCCCAGCCCACTACAAATTTGACCGATTGTTTCCAGCTTTGGCTGATACCGGTTTGTTTCAAGGTAAGAGATATACCGCGCGCTCAATCTTGCACGCTGCGCCAATTCTTCCTGTGTTAAGTTTTGCGAAGTTCTTTCGGCTTTTAGAGCCTTCGCAAAAGCCTCCAAAAGAACCTGTGTCTCTAGTTCCGTCATGCACGGAACATTCACTTAGACCTTCGCTTCGTCCACGAAGTACTCTATGAATCTCGCAGAGTTTTCCGTATGCGCATCCGAAACATCTGGAGAAACAAATGACCGATTCGCATCACTCAGGAGAACTATTGAATCACCTCGAAGATCAGCTCGAAGCTTTGGCTGAGCGTGTCGAGACCAAGATTTTGCAAAGGCTAAAAAGCCAGCAGTCTTCGCCGGGGCTTTTTGTAAAGCCGTTGGCAGCATCACATAGACCAGCGGTTAGAGGCCGTCCGCGCTCAAAATACCAAACCCAATTACACATACGAGTGCTAGAGGGTGACAAGGCTTGGTTTCTGCAAACTGCACACGCACATGATGTCCAAAGTGGGAAGTTTTTCTCTCACTTGCGCGCTTTGCACGAGCAGTATGAAAACTCGACCCAAACCCGAGAAGGAGAATGAGTTGCCCCCTGGCTCAGACAGCCCAATTCAAGCGACCTTAGGGGCAGGACCCATTGATTTCCGTTTAGCGTCATGATTCACGTTGCGTAAAACGAGCGGTGAACATGTCAGATCTTTTTTGGTTGTTCGCCGCAAATTGCATGATGTTACCCAGTCCAGCATTGCACCGATCGCGCAGGAGGGCTTGGCGCACATTCAGGCGCTCTATCGTATTGAAAAAGACCTGCGAGGCCGAACCGCAGACCAACGCCATGCTGCTCGGCAGGCGCGCTCAAAACCTGTCATCGACACCATCGACCTTTGGCTTGCCCAAAGTCGTGCCCGGGTCTCGTCCAAATCCTCAACCGGAGAGGCCCTGAAATACATTGCAAAATACTGGGATGGGCTGATCCTGTTCCTCAGTGACGGCCGCATCGCAATCGACAACAACACCGTCGGACGCACCATCCGTCCTATCGCCCTGAACCGCAAAAACGCGCTCTTCGCCGGACGCGACGCTGGCGCACAGAACTGGGCCGTCATCGCGTCACTGATCGAGACCTGCAAACTCAACGGTATCGAGCCACACGCATATCCGAGCCCACCGCACAAAGCGGTTATAGCAGGTGGTGTAAGGACCATAGCGCTCGGGAATGTCGGCCCAAGGGGTACCCGTCCTGAGGCGCCAGTAAATGCCGTTCAAAACCCGCCGATCATCGACCACTCGAAATCGGTCAGCTCGTAGCGACGCTGGGCCATGCTGCTCTCCTCTTTTCAAGGAGTGAATCAGCTATCCTCAAACCACGCTAGTCGTTTATGAGTGTGTGACCTAGTCTGTCGGCCTTCCCACGGTTTTTCCGCGAAAAGATGAGGGATGTATTCGTCCAATTTTAGTATACCTCACGGTATACTAAAATTACTGGCACGCGAGTGGGTTGACGGTGCGGGCGTCGCCGGAACAGTGGTCCAGCCCAAAGCCACTTGCGGTTGCCGGGATGAGGCCGATGGGCCGAAGGCGACGGCGGCACTGTCAAAGAACTGAATGGCTCCCACGGTGCCGGAGATGCGCGTAAAGACCCCCTCGACCGGTGACGGGGTTTTTCGCGTGCCTACGGGGACAGATCGGCACGATCTGCGCCTGGGATCAGCTCTGACCCCGAGCGGATCTAGATACACCAAACTGAACCAGAATGGTGTTTTTGTGGAAAAGCTAGACTTCTCTATTGGGGGGGCCGGCTTTTTGTAATTTGCAAACAAAGGCAGGCTGCGTAGCCAGCCTGATGTGAGAACTTGAGTAGGCTACTCAATGACGTACATGAAAGGCTTAGAGGTCTTGCCTGTAAATTTGTCTGCGGACAGCGAAGGCGACATTATTAAAGCTGAGATTAAGCTGTCCAAAAGCTCATTGATGATGATCGGTGAGATCGAGCTGGTTGGTCAAGAGATCATTGCGAAAAGTGTCAGTACCCACGGAGAAGGTGGCCTTTGGACTAATCGCATTGGCAGCATCGGTCTTCGTCGCATTATCCAAGGCGTCTTGGCGCTTGAGGAGTTTCGTGATGTCGAAGCAATTGTCATTGAAGGATCTAAAAGGACGACTGGAGCAAATCCCGGCCGCACCCCAAAACCTGTCCGGTTCGAAAGAACACGTCGTAATTTGCGGTTTTGAAAAACATGCAAACGCTTACTTGGCAATCAAACTGTTGCACAAAAACGGTCTTACGCTGAGAAAGTCAAAGAACCTGATCGATGCCATTGTAGCTGGATCTCAAGAAGAAGCGTTCATTTTGCCAAGAGTCGAAGACCCAAATGAGCTTCAATCCGAGCTGTCGAAACTTGGCTTTCATGTTCGCATAGTAACGCCCGGAAGGAACGTATCGGTTCGGAGAATTAGAGAGAAGCTTGGCCTAACTCAGGAGCAGTTTGCAGTGCTATACAGAGTGGAACTGCGGTCGCTTCAGAACTATGAGGCCAATGAAGCTTCAGGTGGCCACAGAAAGCCGGCAGGCTTAACAGCTGAGTACTTCTCAATGATTGAGCGTTATCCAGACGCAATGAAACGCTTTGCAATCAGCTCACCATCTCGAGAAGAGGTCTTCGATTGAAAAACGCCCGCACGATTGCGGGCGTTTGGATGGCTATCAGGCTCGTCTATGTTGTAGTGGTTCCTATGTGATCTGACAGATGGCCGTTTTTCTGGCGACGTCTGTCAGGTGAAGTTCAGCTCAGGAACTGTTCCCGCCAGATTTCTTTCCCGTCGAACATAGTTTCGATGGGCGTTCTGCCGCAACACATTTTGCCCTGATGCGTGCGCTCGTGATTGTAATGGTGCAGCCATTCATCCAGATCGACCTGTAGCGCGTCGATGCTGTCATAAAGCTTCTTGCGGAAGGCGATCTGATAGAACTCCTACAGGATCGTCTTATGGAACCGCTCACAAATCCCGTTCATTTGCGGTGATTTCACCTTGGTTTTTGTATGATCGATATCGTTGATTGCCAGGAACAGCTGGAAGTCGTGTTTGTCGACACGCCCGCAGTATTCCGTGCCCCGGTCGGTCATAATCCGCAGCACCGGCAGGTCATGCTCATCATGGAACGCCAGCACCCGGTCATTGAGCAAATCGGCGGCGGTGATCGGCGTCTTGGTGGCGTAGAGCTTAGCATGCGCCACCTTGCAATAGGTGTCGACATAGAACGTGTCCTGGCTGCCCAGACAGCCCGGATGGGCCGTCTCGATCTCACCGCAGGCGTTCGTCGGGAAGGCGGTTTAGCTTGTCATTTTGTGTCCGCCCAGCTTTCTGTCACGGCCTTCGAATGAGCGCCTTCGGATCCCATTGATCGCGGAAAAACATCAGACCAACCGGTCAATGCTAAGAAAAATGCAACAACAAACTCAGACAGATCTGATGTTTGTCAAGACGGTCCGGGCAGCCCTAAGTGTCCATTTTAGCGAAGTGGACACTTAGATCACCGAGCAACGACGCGCGAGGTCGGGGCCTTATCAACTACTTCAACCGGCAGAAAACGGGCAGCATCGGCCTCATCCGGTGCTACCTGATACCGCTCGTCCCAAATCTCAATACTATCCACTTTCTGCTAACTGGACAGTATCTGGTCATAGCGACCTACGGCAGAGCGGGGAGACCGGACGGTTACTGATGGTTTGGTTCGCACCACCAGCAAAACGGACAACCATCATCTCACTCAAGAGATGTGCCGCCGCCGTTTCAGCTTGCTGACAAGGGGGCGGTGTCAGATCACATCGAGACTAATTCACATTATAGATTTGTAATATCGGAGGCTTCATTACAGCAGATTACACTGCAAATTCTCGCTCCGTAGCTCTTAGAGTTTTTTCTGAAGCCATATTTTATTGGGCTTTTGGTGGCGCATCAAAATCAAATGCCTGAATCAGTAAGATTTGTAGGTAATGTAATTTTACAGGCCTTACACAACAGTTGGACCAAATCGGTTTATGGTGCATTCGCCCAATCAAGCCTTTGGCTGTGACCGGCAAGGATGCGACGCAATCAAAGGTTGTTGTTTTTCAACGGCTTGCATATTTCACCTGACTGATATACGAAGTGACCATCTTAACCTGAGGCTCACTTGCCACTAAAAACGAAGCATTCACTTCGCCCCGTTTGTTCCTACTTTGTAGATACCTCTGAGATCCGATTTAGGCGGCCAGCTCCGCAGCCCTCGCAGATCCTTTTGCAAAGGATATCTCGATCTCAGCCGGAGGGTTCAAAATGACTCCTCCAAATCAAAACCACATCGCATCGGCAGTACCGCAACGCGATCAGGCTGCCTTGACGCAGCTCGCTCGACTGCTCGGCAAACAAGCCGCGAGACAGTCCTTCGCGGATCAAATGCATCGTACTCACCTGCCCTAACCGCAAAAAACTGTTGCGGGCGCCCCATCGAGCCCTCTAGCTCTTAGGGCGCCCATTTTTACGACCTCTTTTCAGGAGCCTTTCTTAATGCGCGCCGCCATTTACGCCCGTTATTCCACCGACCTTCAGACCGACGCCTCCATTGAGGATCAGCACCGCCTCTGTGCCCGCTTGATTGCAGGCAACAGCTGGCGCGAAGCTGAGACCTACGCGGATCGCGGTTTGAGCGGGGCTTCGCACCTGCGCCCTGCCTACCAGCGCCTGTTTGAGGATGCCCGCCACAACGTCTTTGACGTGGTTGTCGCCGAGGGTCTCGATCGTATCAGCCGCGACCAGGAACACATCGCGGCCTTTTTCAAACAGATGCGGTTTCAGGGCATTCCGATTGTCACCGTGGCCGAGGGCGAGATCAGTGAGCTGCACATCGGTCTCAAAGGCACCATGAGCAGCCTCTTTCTCAAAGACCTCGCCCAGAAGACCCATCGCGGCCTAGAGGGCCGTGTGCGCAAAGGCAAATCCGCTGGCGGCGTTACTTACGGCTATGACGTAGTGCGTACACTGCAAACCGATGGCACGATGACCACTGGCGAACGCACCATCAACGAAGAGCAGGCTGGAATCGTCCGCACCATTTACAAAGACTATGCTAACGGAATCAGCCCCCGTGCCATCGCAGCCGCCCTGAACGGTGACAGTGTCGCAGGGCCTCGCGGCGCTGGATGGGGTGCTTCTACCATCCACGGCAACCACAAGCGCGGCACAGGTATTCTCAATAATGAACTCTACATTGGCCGCCTCGTCTGGAACCGCCAACGGTTCATCAAGGACCCGAGCAATGGCAAACGTCAGGCCAAGCTCAATCCGCCAGAAGACTGGGTCGTTGAGGAAGTGCCGCATCTACAGATCGTAGATCAAGACCTGTGGGACGCAGTCAAAGCGCGCCAAAAGGCGTCACGCAACGCCGTGATTGCGGAAGGTCTCAACCGTCCGGAGCGCGCCAAACGGCCTAAGCACTTGTTTTCAGGTCTCTTGAAGTGCGGATGTTGCAGCGGCGGCTACACCATTGTGGGCAAAACCAACTACGGCTGCGCCAATACTCGGAACAAGGGCACCTGTGACAACCGCAAGACCATCAGCCGCAATGAGCTTGAAGCGCGGGTGTTGGCCGGCCTCAAAGATCGACTGCTCCACCCTGACCTGATTGCAGAGTTCGTCAAAGCATATCAGGAAGAACACAACCGCCTCACAGCCCTGAGTTCGGTTGATGAAGCCAAAACCAAACGTGACCTGGCGCAGGTCATTCGCCAGATTGACCGCATCGTGGACGCCATTGCCGAGGGGATGTTTCACGAGAGCATGAAGGCTAAGATGGACGACCTGGAGGCGCGCAAGCGCGACCTTGAAGCTGAGTTGGCTAGTGCTGAGCCGCCAGCCCCCGTTATGCTGCACCCCAACCTCTCCGAGGTGTATCGCGACAAGGTCGCTAACCTGACCAGGGCACTGAACGATCCGGCAACCAAAGCTGAAGCGACAACGATCATGCGGTCCCTGCTTGAGAGCATTCGCCTTATGCCCAACGCTGATGGGAGTTTGGCCATTGAATTGATTGGAGAATTGGCTGGCTTGCTGAGTTTGGGGGTGTCTCAAAACGAACAAAGCCGCCCTGCGGCGGCTTCGTGTTCGAGAGTACTGGTTGCGGGAGTAGGATTTGAACCTACGACCTTCAGGTTATGAGCCTGACGAGCTACCGGGCTGCTCCATCCCGCGACGCTTTTGATCTTGGGCCATTTTTGGCTTTGAGATCTGTCGCCCTTCAGGACGTTTTTGTTGTTCTGAAGGTATTCTTTGTATCGTTTTGAGAGATGTTTTTTTTGAGCTATTTTCTAGGTTTGGCGATGACCTACTCTCCCACAGCTTAAGCAGCAGTACCATCGGCGCTACGGTGCTTAACGGCCGGGTTCGGGATGGGACCGGGTGTTTCACTCGCGCTATGATCACCAAACCGAGGAAATAGCTCGGTTTATGTGTTGTCCAAGTCAGTATACTGATTGTTGTGTATGCTTTTGTGTCCGTAAAAGTCTTTCTTTTACTGGATCAAATCAAGCCTATCGGACCATTAGTACCGGTCAACTGAATGCATTGCTGCACTTACATCTCCGGCCTATCGACGAGGTGGTCTACCTCGGTCCTCAGGGATACCTTGTTTTGAGGGGGGCTTCCCGCTTAGATGCCTTCAGCGGTTATCCTGTCCGATCATAGCTACCCTGCACTGCTGCTGGCGCAACAACAGGTCCACCAGTGGATCGTTCACCCCGGTCCTCTCGTACTAGGGGCAACTCCTCTCAAGTATCCTACACCCACGGCAGATAGGGACCGAACTGTCTCACGACGTTCTAAACCCAGCTCACGTACCTCTTTAAACGGCGAACAGCCGTACCCTTGGGACCTGCTCCAGCCCCAGGATGAGATGAGCCGACATCGAGGTGCCAAACACTGCCGTCGATATGGACTCTTGGGCAGTATCAGCCTGTTATCCCCGGCGTACCTTTTATCCGTTGAGCGATGGCCCTTCCACTCGGGACCACCGGATCACTATGGCCGTCTTTCGACTCTGCTCGACTTGTCAGTCTCGCAGTCAGGCTGGCTTCTGCCATTGCACTCAACGAGCGATTTCCGACCGCTCTGAGCCAACCTTCGCGCGCCTCCGTTACGCTTTAGGAGGCGACCGCCCCAGTCAAACTACCCGCCACACAGGGTCCCGGATCCGGATAACGGACCGCGGTTAGACATCAAGCAATGCAAGGGTGGTATCTCAAGGGAGGCTCCACCAAAACTGGCGTTCTGGTTTCAAAGCCCACCACCTATCCTGCACATGCATGGCCTGATGCCAGTGTGAAGCTGTAGTAAAGGTGCACGGGGTCTTTCCGTCTAACCGCGGGAAGCCTGCATCTTGACAGGCAATTCAATTTCGCTGAGTCGATGTTGGAGACAGCGGGGAAGTCGTTACGCCATTCGTGCAGGTCGGAACTTACCCGACAAGGAATTTCGCTACCTTAGGACCGTTATAGTTACGGCCGCCGTTTACCTGGGCTTCAATTCGGAGCTCTCACCCCTCCTTTTAACCTTCAGGCACCGGGCAGGCGTCAGACCCTATACGTCGTCTTGCGACTTCGCAGAGCCCTGTGTTTTTAGTAAACAGTCGCCACCCCCTGGTTTGTGCCCCCAGCCAATACTTGCGTAGAAACTGGGCCTCCTTCTCGCGAACTTACGGAGGTATTTTGCCGAGTTCCTTCAACATCGTTCTCTCAAGCGCCTTGGTATGCTCTACCAGTCCACCTGTGTTGGTTTAGGGTACGGTCTCATGGAGGGCTATTTCCAGGAACCAATCAGCGGCCCGCCCAATCCGATAAGGGCGAACAACCTTCATGATCCGTCACATCCTCCTGGCCTAGGAATATTAACCTAGTTCCCATCGGCTACGCCTTTCGGCCTCGCCTTAGGGGCCGGCTTACCCTGCTCAGATTAGCTTTAAGCAGGAACCCTTGGACTTTCGGCGAGAGTGTCTCTCACACTCTTTGTCGCTACTCATGTCATCATTCTCACTAGTGATCTCTCCACCGGATGGCTCACGCCCCGGCTTCATCGAAAGCTCCATATCCTGCGCTATATCCCGGAGGATATAGAAGAGGATTGGAACTATGTCACACTACGCTCTGCTACCGATGCTTACGCATCCCTAGACTTCGGCTCATGGCTTGAGCCCCGTTACATCTTCGCCGCAGGACAACTTATTTAGACCAGTGAGCTGTTACGCTATCTTTAAAGGATGGCTGCTTCTAAGCCAACCTCCTGGTTGTTTTGGTCGTCCCACCTGCTTTCCCACTTAGCCATGAATTAGGGGCCTTAGTCGTAGGTCAGGGTTGTTTCCCTCTCCACTACGGACGTTAGCATCCGCAGTGTGTCTGCCATCTAGTACTCCCGGGTATTCGGAGTTTGGTTAGGATCAGTAAGCCTGTGGGGCCCCATTACCCATCCAGTGCTCTACCCCCCGGGGTATTCGGATGACGCTCTACCTAAATAGATTTCGCAGAGAACCAGCTATCTCCGAGTTTGATTGGCCTTTCACCCCTAGGCACAGCTCATCCCGATCTTTTTCAACAGATGTGGGTTCGGTCCTCCAGTGCGTGTTACCGCACCTTCAACCTGGCCATGCCTAGATCACTCGGTTTCGGGTCTGATCCATCTAACTCATGCGCCCTATTAAGACTCGCTTTCGCTGCGCCTACACCTAACGGCTTAAGCTTGCTAGATAGACCAAGTCGATGACCCATTATACAAAAGGTACGCTGTCAGCCCTCAAGGGGCCTCCAACTGATTGTAGGCGTTCGGTTTCAGGTACTGTTTCACTCCCCTCGTCGGGGTGCTTTTCACCTTTCCCTCACGGTACTGGTTCGCTATCGGTC
>NZ_CBDDGH010000006.1:535000-749649 GCF_965227725.1 Shimia sp.
CCTCTAAAACCAGCTATAGATCGTAGACTTGGTAGGCCGTTACCCCACCAACTATCTAATCTAACGCGGGCCGATCCCTCTCCGATAAATCTTTCCCCCGAAGGGCGTATAAGGTATTACTCTCCGTTTCCAGAGGCTATTCCTTAGAGAAGGGTACGTTCCCACGCGTTACTAACCCGTCCGCCGCTCACCCCGAAGGGCGCGCTCGACTTGCATGTGTTAGGCCTGCCGCCAGCGTTCGTTCTGAGCCAGGATCAAACTCTCAAGTTGAAACGCTGTTACCAGCGTATCCTTGACGTTCGAACCTCTGCACATCTCATCCAGGAGGCTAATCCCGGATGAACTCAAACTGTTCAATGTGCTCAGGTACCAAAGGTACCGAAAGCCACCAAACAGTGAAGCTGTTGTAAACTCTATTATCAGCCGAAGCCTAAGAGCCGATATGCAGGTGTTTGTTCATCGAAAGAACCAAACCGCCCTCATATCTCTTCAGTGTCATCACAATGTCAAATAACGTCGGAGCCCAAACAAGAACCCCAGAGACAAAACCACCAGACCGCGCCGAAAAACCTCCTAGCGCAACCCGCTGATACTGCTCGATATTTCCAGAACTTCCCAACCCAGAGCGCCGCTCCCTGCCAGTCCGTCCCGCCGTTGTGCGCCTCAGCGCCGCCGGTGAAGGGGGTTCTAGTGCTGGTACGAATGAGTCGCAAGCGCTTTTTGACAGGAAAATGAAAAAAACTGCCCCGCTGCATGTTTTTTTCGCAAAAGCCCTGTTTTTAAAGGGTTTGGGGAAGTGGAAAAATTGGAGCAGCAGCCTTTGACGCTGAGAACGGGGCTTTCCCGAAGCTGAAACCGCCCGTTTTGCCTTGGCAAACCATCACACCCGCCGACTCGCCCTGCCCGAGACGTGAAAAGGGGCGCATCATGCACCCCCTTTATATGTTCAGTCAGACTTTTCGCTCTGTGAGATCAACACCTGATCCATTGCCTGCAATGTACGCTCACTGGCACCACGGTGTTCGGCCATGAATATCGCGGCCTCTTTGAGCGGGGCCTCTCTTGGGGGCCAGAGCGCAGCCGCCATCGCTTCCGGTGTGTCAAAGCTTTTGGCCACACCGGCCGCTTCGGCCTCCGCAAAGGGGAATTCGATGGGCCAGGTTTCCGGGCCTGTGATCGGAGGTTTGCCAACTGCCAGCGGCTCAATGATGTTATGCGCGCCTGCCGGGGTGAAGCCGCCGCCCACGATGACCTGATCGGCCAGGCCGAGATAGAAGTACATTTCGCCAAAGCTGTCGCCCAGCAGGACATCGGGCATATCCGCCAAGGCCTCTCCAAATACAGCCAGCCCCGCTGTGCCTGCCTCAGCCACCTGACTGCGCGCGCGGACAGAAAGCCCTGCGTCTTGCAGCATCCGGCCAACCGCCTCAAAGCGTTCGGGCGCACGTGGCACATAGACAAAGAGCGGCGCCGGGGCGCTGTCCTTGGCGGCAGCGGCGCGCAACGACAGGATCATGTCGCGGAAGATCTCTTCTTCCCCCGCGACGCCTGAGGCAATGGTGATCACCTGGCGGCCATCCGCGGTGAGCTGCGGGCGGACCTGCGCCGCCGCATCAAGCAAGGCCTGCGGGATCGGCTGATCAAACCGCAGCTCACCCGTGACCGTGATGTTCTGCACCCCGACAGAGGCAAAGCGCGCGCGCTGGATCTCTGATTTCACAAAGGCACCGGCCACGCTGGCAATCACGCGTTGTCGCAAACGCAGGCCCTTGCCGTCTTTGGCAAAGGCCCCTGACGTATATTGAGAGTTACACAGATAAAGCGGCACCCCGGCGCGGCGCGCACTTGCGATCATCGCTGGCCAGATCTCCACCTCCAGCGTGAGACCAAAGCGCGGGCGGCAGGCGCGGTAAAACCGATGCAGGCACCAGTGCATGTCCAAAGGCACCCAAAGCACCGCGAGGCGACCCTCGGCAATCTCCTTGGCAAACTGGCGTTCACTCTCTTCGCGTCCCGCAGGGGTGAAGTTGGTGAGGATCACCTTATCACCACGCGCCAGTGCGAGCCGGATCATACCAAGGGCAGAGCGCACTTCACCAAGGCTCACCGCATGAAACCAGATCGCCTCCTGCGGCAGCGCGCGCCCGTAAAAGCCGAAGCGCTCTTTGACATGGCGCAGATACCGCGGATCTTTGCGTCCCCGCATATAGAGGTAGATCATCAGAAATGGCAGCAAAGGTACCCAAAGCAGCCGGTAAAACAGATTGAAGAGCGTCAGGATCATGGCGCAGCCCTTAGCAGCGCAAGCAAATCGCGGGCAAGAGGCGTGAGACCTTCGCGTGCGCGCACGACCAAAGCCTCCGCTTTCTGCCGCACCTGCGCTGCATCTCCGGCCTTGTCCACATTGGCGAGGACATCGGCAATATGTGCGGCCGCATCAGCCCCCGCGCATTCTGTAGCAAGGCCCACCTGCGCCAGATCAGCATAGTCTTGTCTGAAATTGCTGGTATTGGCCCCGTGCAAGACCGCGCATCCCTGCCCGATCGCCTCCCACGGGTTATGCCCGCCCACATCGCCTGCAGAGCCGCCGACAAAGGCGATGTCTGCCAGACGGTACCACAAACCTAATTCCCCGAAGGTGTCTGCCATATAGACCTGATGCTCCGCCGAAGGCGCCGCACCTGTGCTGCGCAGCTCATAAGACAATCCGGCGTTGGCCAGTGCATCGCCTATCTCTGCGCGGCGGTCAGGCACACGCGGGGCCAGTATTAGGAGTGCGGAGGGCTCAGCGCGCAAAAGGTCTTGATGCGCCGCAATCACCAGCGCCTCATCCTCTTTATGTGTTGAAGCCGCAACCCAGACTGTCCGGCCTTCGGTCTGGGCTTTCACAGCGCTCAAGGCCGCCGCATCCACCAAAAGCGGATCAGCCGCGGGTTTGAGCGATCCCATTTGGCGGGGCGCTTGCGCTCCCAGATCGCGTAGGCGCGCCACGCTGTCTGCGTCCTGTCCGGCGACCAGATCAAACAGCCGCATCAGATCCCCAAAGGCAGAGCGAAACCGGGCGCGGCTTTTATGGCCCGCTTCCGTGATCCGCGCATTGATATAGGCCAGCGGAATGCCACGGCGCGCGGTGTCGCAAATGGCGCCGGGCCAAAGATCTTGCTCCGACCAGATCGACAGATCCGGTTGCCAGTGATCGAGGAAGGCCGCCACAAACCGGGGGCCGTCCAGCGGCAGAAACTGGTGGATGGCATTGGCCGGAAGGTTCGCCCCCATCACCTGCCCCGAGCTGCGCGCGGTTGACGTCACCAGAAAAGAGACATTGGGTGCCTGCCGCGCCATCTCCTTAAGCAAGGGGCGCAAGGCCAGCACTTCGCCCAACCCAACCGCATGCAGCCAGATCACTATGCCTTCGGGGCGCGGCACAGAGCTTTGTCCCAGTTTTTCCGGACTGCGTGCGGGATCATCTTTGCCCTTTGCCACGCGCTTGGCGACCACGCGACGCATCAAGGGCTGCAGCAGTGGGCGCAGCGCAAGGTAGCTGCGCAATTGCCATCCGAGAACAAGCGGGTTTTGCGTCAAGAAGAGGTCCCTTTTTGTGCGGCCCGCCCAAGTGCAGCGGCAAGCTTCTCTATACACAGCTCGGCCCCTTTTGCCACGTCCTGCAGACATGCCCACTGAGTGCGCGCCTATCGCGTACCACCACGTCTCGGCGACACACCGGAAGACACCGCGCAGGCGGCCTCTCCCCTGATCCAGCCGGTGCCTGCGTAGTTTTCTTCAGAAAAATCTATGCAAAGTAGATCTTTATCTTGCCTCAACGGAAGCTTGGACCCATAAATATTGCTAGGGCTGCGTGTCTCGTTAAACTTAAAATACTGTAAAACAATAATTTTTCTCGACAGGCCAGATTGAGCACAGTTTCCGCCATCCAACGTCACACAACCCTGATGACATCCGCCCCGCTCAGCGGCGTATGGATCTTAAATCCCCCTTAACATGCCTCATGCAGAGTCAATGCGCCCCCTGCGGCCGGACAAAAGGACCGGAATACGAATGCAACTGACCGCCCATTTGCGTAGGATTTTAACGCTCGTTTTTCGACGCGCCTATATTCCGTCTTTTATTGCTGTGCTGGTCGTCTCCTCCTTCGCCATCTACACGGAACAGCAAAACGACACGATTGCGCGGCAGGAACAGCGCTCTCTGGCGTTCAGCGAGACCAGCCGGTTGCGGGCACAGATCGAAGGCGAAGTGGGCGCCCGCATTCAGCTTGTGCGCGGCATTGTTGCCGCCTTCTCAGATGACCTGGACATGTCTCAGGAGCGCTACAGCGCCCTGATGAGCCGCATCACAGGCGGCACCGTGGAATTCATCAACATCGCCGCCGCGCCCGACCTTGTGATCACCCGGGTCTATCCCCTGGAAAGCAACCGCCCCGCCCTCGGCTTGAACTACCATGAGAATGAGGCCCGGCGTCAGGTGGCCTATCAGGTGCGTGACACAGGCGAAATGGCGATCGCCGGCCCCCTCAATCTGGTACAGGGCGGCGTGGGGCTGATCGCCCGTCTGCCGGTCTGGGATGAGCGTGACGGCGAGCGGCGCTTCTGGGGTCTGATCGCCGCCGTGATCGATGCCGAACATCTTTATGAGAGCGCCGGCCTGCGCGATCCCGATCTGACACTGGATATCGCCCTGATCGGCAAGAACGGCAAAGGCGCTGAGGGGGAGCTTTTCTTCGGCAATTCCGAGGTGCTGAACGACGACCCCATCCTGATGGACATTCAACTGCCGAGCGGCACATGGCAGATCGCCGCCCGCCCCAAAGACGGCTGGCTACTGCACGCTCCCAATATCTGGGGCGAACGTATCTTCTTCCTTGTGGCCTTTGTACTGGTGCTCTCCTCCACCCTCGCCGCCGCACGCCTGTCTGAACAGCGCCGCGCGATGATCGTGAAACTGCAAAAACGCGACGAGGAGCTTGAACGGCTCTCTCTGGTCGCCAAACACGCCTCCGACAGCGTGCTGCTGTCGGATCCAACCGGCAAAATTATCTGGGTGAACGACGGCTTCACGCGGATGACCGGTTACGCCTTTGACGACGCCGTAGGCCGCCACGCGGGCGAGTTGCTCAACGCCAAGGAAACCGACCCCTACACAGTCGAGACGATCAAACGGCACCAGAAGCGCGGCGAGCGCTTTCATACCGAAATCCTCAACCGCACCAAATCCGGCAAACTCATCTGGGTGGACACCAATATTTTCCCCGTGCTGGATGAAGACGGCAAGGTGGTCATGAGCATCGGCATTGAGCGGGAGATCACAGAGACCAAGCGCTATGAAGCCGAACTGGCCGACGCCAAACGCGCCGCAGAAACCGCGGATCGCGCAAAATCCGAATTCCTCGCCAATATGAGCCACGAAATCCGCACACCGATGAACGCGATCATCGGCATGTCCGAACTGCTCTCTGAATCTCCGCTGTCCAGCGAAGACAAGCAGAATGTGACCACGATCCGCGAGTCCGGCCACGCGCTGCTTAAGATCATTAATGACATTCTGGATCTCTCCCGCCTTGAATCCGGCAAACTCGACGTCTGTGAGGTTGATTTTGATCTCCACCGCTGTATCGACAGCGTGGCCGATCTGCTGCGCCACAAAGCCGAGCAAAAGGGCCTCTTCCTGACGGTTGAATACAAAGAGGGTGTCCCCCAAAAGCTGCGCGCCGATGACGGCCGCCTGCGCCAGATCCTGATGAACCTGATCGGCAACGCCGTGAAATTCACCAGCGAAGGTGGTGTGCGGGTTGTCGTCAGCCGCAGACCCGGCACCGAATTTGGCATCTCCATTGACGTCATCGACACCGGCATCGGCATCTCGCCAGAGCAGGCACGCCATGTCTTTGACCGCTTTTCTCAAGCCGACGCCGCGATCACCCGATCCTTTGGCGGCACCGGCCTTGGCCTCACCATCTCGACCATGCTCGCGCGTCGGATGGGCGGCGATATCAGCCTGTGTGAAAAATACAATCAGGGCGCCTGCTTCTCCGCCACCATCATGGGCAAGGCCCCCATCGGCGAAACAGAGACGAGGTTGAGCATCTCAAGTTTGCGCCCGAACATCTCTACGGCACCCGTATTCTTCTGGCAGAGGACAACAAAACCAACCGCCTGCTGATCCGCAAATATCTCGCAGATTATCCGCTGGAACTGATCGAGGTCGAAAACGGCGTCGAAGCGGTGGAATATTGCAAACTCGACAGCCCTGATCTGGTGCTGATGGACATGTCGATGCCTGAGCTGGACGGCCTTCAAGCCACCCGTATCATCCGGGAGCTGCCGATCAAACAACCGCCCATTATTGCGCTTACGGCCAATGCGTTTGCCAGCGACAAACAGGCCTGTCTTGAGGCGGGGATGGATATGTTCCTGTCAAAACCGATCAACAAGACCCATCTGTTGCACACGCTTTCGGCGCATTTGGAGCAACGGCTGGCGTCTTAGAACCTGCAGTTCCCTTGAAGGCTTTGCAGGCGCCCGCCTGGGATAAGCGCCACATCAAAAAGGCCGCGCCCTTCAGCGCGGCCTTCTGTTTGCTTAAGCGGCTGGCATCCGCTTCTCAACGATCTCTGCCCACCAGCTACAGCCTGCCGGGATGGCTTCATCATTGAAGTTGTATTCCGGATGGTGCACCGCCGCGCCCCCTTCGCCGTTGCCCACAAGAATGTAGGCACCGGGGCGCTCTTCCAGCATATAGGCAAAGTCTTCGCCGCCCATCACCAGCGGGGCTTCCTCACATTGGCCGGAAATGGATTTCGCCACTTCTGCGGCAAATTCGGTCTGCACTTCGGAGTTCACCATCACCGGATAGCCACGGTGATAGGTCACATCCGCCGCGCCGCCAAAGGTTCCGGCCATACCTGCACAAATCGCCTTGATCCGCTGTTCCGCAAGATCACGCATATCCGCGCTCATAGTGCGCACGGTGCCTTTGATCTGCACTTTCTGTGGGATCACGTTGAAGGCCTTGGAGCTGGTTTCAAAGCTGGTGACAGACACCACAACCTGTTCCACCGGGTTGGCGTTGCGGCTTGCGATGGTCTGCAGCGCCACCACCGCCTGCGCCGCCATCACGGTTGTGTCCACCGTCTCCTGCGGCTTGGCCGCGTGACCACCCTTGCCTTCAAAGGTGATGTCAAACTGGTCAGTCGCCGCAAAGAAGGATCCGGGACGGATCGCAAAGCTGCCAAGCGGCATGCCCGGCCAATTGTGCATGCCGTAAACCTCCTGGATGCCCCAGCGGTCCATCATACCGTCATCACACATTTCTTTGCCGCCGCCGCCGCCTTCTTCGGCTGGCTGAAAGATCACAACCACCGTGCCGTCAAAGTTGCGGGTCTCGCTCAGGTATTTAGCCGCGCCAAGCAGCATCGCGGTGTGGCCGTCGTGGCCGCAAGCGTGCATCGCACCCGGCGTCTTGGAGGCATACTCCAGCCCGGTCTGCTCATGGATCGGCAGCGCATCCATATCTGCGCGCAGGCCAATCACCTTGCCGGAGCCGGTTTCCTTGCCTTTGATCACACCGACAACACCGGTGCGGCCAATCCCTGTCACGACCTCATCGCAGCCAAAAGCTTCAAGCTTCTCGGCCACAAGCGCGCTGGTGCGGTGGGTTTCAAACAGGATTTCAGGGTTTTCGTGCAGATCACGTCGCCATGCGGTGATTTCATCATGCAACTCTGCAAAACGGTTCTTGGTTGGCATCTCGTTTCCTCGCTGTAACTCTTGCCTTAGGCCGCTGGCATGCGGCGCTCGATCACTTCCGACAGAAAGCTGCTCCCGTAAGGGATCGCATCGTCGTCAAAATTATATTCCGGATGGTGCAGAGACGCGCTGTCCCCATTGCCGATCATGATGAAGGCACCGGGCCGGGCCTGCAACATATAGGAGAAGTCCTCGCCGCCCATGCTGATATCCGCGAGATTGCAGCTGCCGGAGATCGCGGTAACCACATCTTCGGCGAAGGCCGCCTGCTCTTCTGAATTGATCGTCGCAGGCGTAATGCGTTGATAATCCAGCGTGGCTTTGCCGCCAAAGCTCTCAGCCACCTGCGCCACGATCTCTTCAATGCGCGCCTGCACCATGTCCTGCGTCTGCGGCACAAACGTGCGCACCGTGCCTTTCAGCGTGGCGGTGTGCGGGATCACATTGTAGACATCAGATCCGGTCTGAAACGACGTCACCGAGACCACAGCGCGCTCCACGGGGTCGACATTGCGGCTGACGATGGATTGCAGCGCCATGTGCATCTGCGTGCCTATCAATGTCGGATCCACCGTGTCCTGAGGGTGCGCCGCATGGCCGCCTCTGCCCTCGATATGGATGGTGAAGAAATCCACCGCCGCCAGCAGCGGCCCTTTGCGCACGCCAAACTCACCCACAGCCATGCCCGGCTGGTTGTGCATGCCGTAGACTTCCTGAATGTTCCAACGGTCCATCATACCGTCTTCCACCATGGCCAAGGCGCCATTGCCGCCTTCTTCGGCGGGCTGAAAGATCAGTGCAACAGCGCCATCAAAGTTGCGGGTCTCGCTCAGATACTTGGCAGCGCCCAGCAGCATGGCGGTGTGGCCGTCATGTCCGCAGGCATGCATCGCCCCTTCATGGGTTGAGGCATACTCCAGCCCGGTCTGCTCCTGCATCGGCAGCGCATCCATATCGGCGCGCAGGCCAATCACTTTGCCGGACGCATTGGTCTTGCCCTTGATGATGCCCACCACGCCGGTGCGCCCCACACCGCTGACCACCTCGTCACAGCCAAACTCCCGCAGCTTGTCCGCCACAAGCGCTGCCGTGCGGTGGGTTTCATAAAGCACCTCCGGATGGGCATGAATGTCACGCCGCCATTCGGTGATCTCAGCATGCAGCTCGGCAAAACGGTTCTTAATAGGCATCTGTGTGTAATTCCTGATCGGGTCTTTATACGTCTTTTACGGGCATCCGGCGTTCAATCATCTCGGCATACCAGCTGCTGCCAAAGGGGATCGCCTCATCCTCAAAGTTATAGGCCGGATGGTGACATTGAGCGCTGTCGCCATTGCCAAGGTGAATATAAGCCCCCGGGCGCTCCTCCAGCATGAAGGAGAAATCCTCCGCAGGCATGATCGGATCCACATCCGGGTCCACATTGGCCTCCCCCGCCACCGCCTGCGCAGCTTCAATCGCAAAGGCGGTCTCCGCCTCGTGGTTCACGGTGACCGGATAGCCATTCTCCCAGGTCACTTCTGCAGTGGCACCAAAGGCCAGCGCCGTATGGGTCGCCACCTCCCGGATACGCTGCTCCACCAAAGCGCGGTTGTCGTTGTCCAGCGTGCGCACCGTGCCCTTCATGCGCACCTTATGCGCAATCACATTGGAGGCGTTGCTGTCGGTCTCAAGCGTGCCGACTGTCAGCACCACCCGCTCGATCGGTTTCACATTGCGCGCCACAATCGACTGAAGCGACACGAGAATCTGCGCCGCCACCAATGTGGTGTCCACCGCCGCCTGAGGTTCCGCCGCATGACCGCCCTTACCGGTCACCTCAATCTCAAACTCATCTGCTGAGGCCATCAGCGCACCGGGCCGGATGGCAAACTGGCCCACCGCCAGTCCCGGCGCATTGTGCATGCCATAGACCTCCTGAATGTTCCAACGGTCCATCATCCCGTCATCACACATCTCTTTGCCGCCTCCGCCGCCTTCTTCGGCTGGCTGGAAAATCATCACCGCCGTGCCGTCAAAATTGCGCGTCTCCGCAAGGTATTTCGCCGCCCCCAAAAGCATCGCCGTATGCCCGTCATGGCCGCAGGCATGCATCTTGCCCGGCACTGTGGAGGCATAGTCCAGCCCGGTGATCTCCTCGATCGGCAACGCATCCATATCCGCACGCAGCCCGACAACGCGCCCCTTGGTGTCCGTGCGCCCCTTGATCACCGCCACCACACCGGTGCGGCCAATCCCCGGCGTGATCTCATCGACGCCAAATTCCTTCAGCCGCGCCTCCACAAAGGCCGCCGTTTCCTGCACGTCAAACATCAGCTCCGGATGGGCATGCAAATGCCGGCGCCAGCCGGTGATCTCTTCCTGCATCTCTGCAAAGCGGTTCTTGATCGGCATCCCCTGCGCGCTCCTTACGTCATCCCCATGTGCTGATCCGCAGAGACTGAACGATTGTTCATTCCAGAGCAAGGGGGCACGTCAAAATTCTCCCATGCGCCGCGCACGGCCCGCCCGCACACCGCGACACATGCCCAAATTCACGACGACTCGCAGCCCCTCGGCAAAATCGCTAGGGTCACGCCCATGCGTACTTGGATCCGCCACCGCGCGGCGATTCTGATGATCTTCCTGCTCACCGTGCTCGCTGTGGCCGGTGGGGTCTGGCGCTATGGCTATGGTCAGGCGCTGGAACAGCTGGCCCGCCGGGGCGAGGCCGATCTGGCTTTGGGCGCTGATCGCTTGACCGCACAACTCAAGCGATATCAAGAGCTTGCGGTTCTAATGGCAGAGCACCCGACCCTGCTGGCCCTGGCCAACAACCCGGCCATCACCACAGCCCAACGCGGCCACGCCCTCCTGCTGGAGGCGGCAGACAAAACCGCCGCGCTGGATCTCATCTATGCCCGTGCGGACGGCACCATCCTTGCCACCGCACAGGAAACCGCCCCGCCCCCCAACGCATTGTCTGAAACACCCTATTTCAGGCGCGCACTTCAGGGCGCACTGGGGGCCCACCACGAAGTCGACCTGCGTTTTGACCGCCGCGCCTTTTACTACTCTGTTCCAAGCTTTTCCTCAGATGGCGCGGTCAGCGCCGTGCTCACAGTGGTGGTGGATGTGGAAGATGTCGAAGGCAACTGGCGCGGCGATGGCCCCACCGTGTTCTTTATCGACGATCTGAATGAGGTCTTCATTTCCAACCGATCCGAACTGGTGTTCTGGAAACGCTCCCCCGATGGGCAAAGTCTGATCCCCCCGCAGGGAATCGCCCCGACCTTCAGATCCTACACCCGCGCCGGATTTGAAATCTGGCAACTGGACTGGGGGCCTTATATCCCCGCGCGCGGGCTGCACATCGTGCAGGACCTGCCGGTGATTGATATGGTGGCCGAAGCCATCGTCGACGTCAGCCTTGCCCGCCGCATTGCCGGGCTGCAGGCAGGCACCATCGCCGCAATCTTTATGATCTTTGGCCTGATCCTCCTGCAGGTTCTGGAACGCCGTCGCGTTCTGACAGAGGCCAATGCCGAGCTGGAAAACCGCGTCACCCTGCGCACGCAGGCGCTCAGCGCCACCAACGAGGCTTTGCGCCGCGAAATCACCGAGCGCGAAGAAGCCGAAGCCGCGCTCAAAAAGGCGCAGGCCGACCTCGTGCAGGCTGGAAAGCTCTCTGCCCTTGGCCAGATGAGTGCGGGCATCAGCCACGAACTCAACCAGCCGCTTATGGCGATCCAGACCTTTGCCGAAAACGGCACCCGCTTTCTGGAACGGGACAACAGCGGCAAAGCGGGCGAGAACCTCACGCGCATCTCACAGATGGCCACACGCATGGCCCGCATCATCAAGAACCTGCGCGCCTTTGCCCGCAATGAAAACGAGCCGACAGGCCGCATTGATCTGGCCGCCGTCATCACGCAGGCCGTTGAGCTGACAGAGCCGCGCCTTCTGCAAGACGACATCACCCTCAACTGGTCGCCGGACGCGCTCAATACCCCGGTATATGTGCGTGGCGGCGAGGTGCGCCTGGGGCAGGTCTTTGTGAACCTCATCACCAATGCGGCTGACGCCATGGCCAACCGCGCGACCCGACAGATCGACATCACCATTCAATCCGCCCCGCGCCTTTGTGTGCTGATCCGCGACACGGGGCCGGGGATTGACGCGCCCGACAAGATTTTTGACCCGTTTTACACCACCAAAGAAGTTGGCTCTTCTGAGGGTATGGGCCTCGGCCTCTCTATCAGCTACGGATTGGTCCAGAGCTTTGGCGGCAACATCCGGGGCAGCAATCACCCGGAAGGCGGCGCGCTCTTCACCGTTGAATTGGAACGCTGGCCACAGGAGAGCGCCGCATGACCTCCCCCCTGCCCGAGGCTGCCACGCCCGTCCTCGTCGTGGACGACGATCCGGTGGTGCGCGAGGCCCTCACGCAAACGCTTGAACTTGAAGACTTTCCCGTGATTGCCGCAGGTTCGTTTGTCGAAGCCAAAGATCACATCACCGCGCACTTTACCGGCGTAATCCTTTCGGACATGCGCATGCCCGGGCGGGATGGCTTTCATCTTCTGAATTTCGCCAAGGAAGCGGACGCCGAACTGCCGGTGATCCTGCTCACAGGCGAGGGCGACATCCCTATGGCCGTCAAAGCCATGACGCAGGGGGCATTTGGATTTCTGGAAAAACCCTGCGCACCAACAGAGCTTGTGGCCGTGATCAACCGCGCACAAAAAGCCAGGGCCATGGCGCTCGAAAATCGCCGTCTGAAGGCCCAGCTTGAAACCGGCGACGCTGCCGCGCGCTGGATATTTGGTGTCTCCGAGCAATCTGAGACCCTGCGCCGTCGGGTGCGTTCCGTTGCGCGCATCCCAGCCGAAGTTCTGGTCAGCGGCCCGCCCGGCGCGGGCATCTCCAAAGTGGCCGAAGTGGTGCATCTTTGCTCCCCCTTCAGCAAAGGCCCCTTTGGCAAACACACCACCATCGACATGGATGTCACGCGCTTTGAACAGGCGGTCGAGGACGCCGCAGGCGGCAGCCTGTTTCTGGATGAAATTCAGGCCATGCCGATGCAGACCCAGTTTGCGCTGCTGTCGCTTTTGGAAACCGAGGATCATCCCCGCCTGATTTTTGGCAGTGCTGCGGATCTGTCAGAAGCCGTGCAAGAGGCGCGCCTGCATGCCGATCTCTTTTACCGATTGGACGCGCTGCAGGTCCGCATACCCGCACTGTCTGAACGCCCCGAGGACATTCCGGTGATGTTCCGACAATACGTCGCTCAGGCCGCCGAACAAGCGGGCGTCACCGCCCCCGAGGTCACGCCTGAGGTGATCTCCGGCCTCATGGCGCAGGACTGGCCCGGCAATGCCCGCGCGCTGATGAGTGTTGCCATGCGCTTTGTGCTGGGCCTGCCCGGCGAAGAAACTCAAAGCGCCTCGCTTGGTCTTGCCGAGCAGATGGCACAGGTGGAGCGCTCCCTGCTGGCCGAAGCCCTGCGTAAACACCAAGGCCGCGCCGCCGCAGCGGCCGAGACCCTCAAGCTGCCGCGCAAAACCATGTATGACAAACTTGCCAAATACGGCCTCAAGCCAGACACGTTCCGATGACTTCTGAACATATCGCACCAGACGCCGCGCCGTCGCACAACCCTGCCCCTGCAGATCTGACACGGCAAAGCGCCTGGCGCGCCATCGCCGCGATGTTTGCCCTCAACGGCGGGCTCTTTGGCATCTGGGCCTCGCGCATCCCGGCCTTTAAGACAGCCCATGATTTGTCCCACGCCGAGCTGGGCGGCCTTCTGCTCTTGCTCGCCGGCGGCGCGATCTGCGCCTTCCCGATCGCCGGTCGTCTGGCCGACACTTACGGCGCTGCGGCGGTGACCCGCATCCTCGGTGCGGCCAATCTGGTGTGCGTCGTCGCACTCGCCGCCTCCCCCAGCATTTGGTTTCTCGCCCCGGCGCTCTTTCTCTTCGGAGCCGCGCACGGCGCGATGGATGTCACCATGAACGCCTGGGGCGCTGAGGTCGAACGCTGGGCCAAACGCCCGCAAATGTCGTCTTATCACGCCATGTGGAGCCTTGGTGCCGGGCTGGGTGCGGCCAGCGGCTACGGCGCGATCAGCCTTGAGATTGCGCCGCTCTGGCATTTCATCGCCATCGGAGGCACTTGGACAGCCCTTATGCTCTGGATCGGTCAGATCCCGTGGACCTCCCCCACCAACCGCAGCAACCCGGCACCGGTGTTCTCCCTTCCCACCGGCCCCCTCGTGCTTGTGGGCCTTCTGGCCCTTGGCGCCTCCATGGGGGAAGGGGCGATTGCGGATTGGAGCGCGGTCTATCTGGTCGACATCGGCAACGCACCGGAAAACTGGGCCGCCATGGGCTATGCGCTGTTTTCTGTCGCCATGGTGGCCATGCGCCTTGCCGGAGACCAGATCACCCGCCATGTGGCCCCCGTCACCGCCGCCCGCATCAGCGGCTTTGTCGCCGCCATCGGCGCGCTGCTCACCGTGCTCTTTCCCGTGCCCGCCATCATGCTGACGGGCTTTGTGCTCATGGGTCTGGGCTATGCGCTGATCTTCCCGCTGGCCTTCAGCCGCGCCGCCAACGACCCCGTTGTGCCCCCCGGCAAAGCCCTCGCGGCCACCGCCACCTTCGGTTATGGCGGCATGCTGCTTGGCCCGCCACTGATCGGGTTCATCGCCAATGCCACATCTCTTCGGGTGTCTTTTGCAGTGCTTGCCGGCCTTGCGCTCATGATCGCCGTGCTCGCCAGCGCCCTGCGTCGCACCTAAACGCTAGGGGCGCGTCCCCAAAGACGCGCCCGCAGCTTATCTTACATCTTGGCGCGCTCAGCCTTCAGTGCCAGCCACAGGCAGTAGCACATCATCAGCACCACCAGCGTAAACGGAATGCCCGTGGACACCGCCGCCCCCTGCAGCGCGGCCAACCCGCCGCCCAGCAGAAGCGCAATCGCCACCAGACCTTCCAGCGTGCACCAGAACACCCGCTGCACCACCGGCGCATCCATCTTCCCGCCTGCGGTGATCGTATCAATCACCAGCGAGCCGGAGTCTGACGAGGTCACAAAGAAGATCACGATCAGCACCAGCGAAATCGGCGCCACCACCGAATAAAGCGGCAGCTCCTTGAGGAAGCCAAACAGCGCACCCTCTGGCTTATAGGCGTCAATCACGGTCGCCTTCACGCCTTCCGCACCACCGGCGTTCAGCATGTCAATCGCCGCACCCCCAAAGGTGGACATCCACAGCGCACAAACCGCCGTCGGCGCAATCAGGGCACAGAGCACAAACTCACGCACCGTCCGCCCCTTGGAAATGCGCGCAATGAACATCCCCACAAACGGCGACCACGCGATCCACCAGGCCCAATAGAACGTCGTCCAGCCATGGAAGAAGCTCGTATCCTCTCGCCCAAACGGGTTTGAGAGCGCCGGAAGCATCGCCACATAATCCGTCATCACAGAGAAATACCGCGCAATCGCCGTGCCGACGCCCGTGACCACAATCACAAAGACAAACAGGGCCACCGCCATGATCATATTGATCTCTGACAGGCGCTTCACCCCGGCATCCATGCCGAGCATAACCGATCCCAGCGCAATCACCGTGATCCCGATGATCAACAGCACCACAACCGTGTTGGTAGGTTCAATGCCAAACACCTCATTCAATCCGGCGGCCACCTGCTGAGCGCCCAGACCAAGCGACGTGGTCAGGCCAAACAACGTGGCAAAAACCGCTAGAATATCAATGGTGTGGCCCCACCAGCCCCAGACGCGATCCCCCAAAATCGGATAAAATGCAGAGCGCAGTGTCAGCGGCAGATCAAGGTTGTAACAGAAAATCGCCAGCGACAGACCAACTGCGGCGTACACCGCCCAGGCCTCAAGCCCCCAGTGGTGAATGGTGCCCACAACGCCGACATATTCATTGCCCGGCTGGGTGATATCCACATTCAGAGGCCGCGCACCGCCGCTTTCGGCAAAGTTGTAGTAAACCGGTTCCAGCACGCCAAAAAACAGCAGGCCGATCCCGATACCAGCGGCAAACATCATCGCGATCCAGCCCGCATAGGAATAATCCGGCCGCGCATCTTTACCGCCAATCCGCACAGAGCCCACCGGCAGCACAACAAGCGCCAGCACAAACAGCGTGATCGCATTCACAGAAAGAACAAGAAACCAATCAAAGGTGCTGGTCAGCCACGGCCTGAGCCATCCAAAGAAGGCCGCAGAGGCTTCCTGATTGGCCAGCGAGATCAGCACAAATGCACAGATCAATATACTAGAAATAAGAAATACAGGATTGTGTATATCAAGTCCGAATGGCCTGATGTTGTCCTGCCCGAGCTCGTATTCCGTTTCGAAATCCCAGACTCTTGGGTCCGGATCGAGCATTTTTTTGGTCTCAGACATAGTCTACCCCTTTTGCACGAAGTCCAGTGATCCAAGCGTTGCACAACATTAGGGCACCTGTCTAATTTATTAATCTTTTATTAACTTTTGAAATTTTACTTCACATATTCACTTTTTTCGCTATGACACAGCGCCAGAAGCCATTGGAGAGACCGCCTGACTTTTGGCTACAAACGAACGAAGACGCATAAGCGCAGACACTTCTCCCTTGCGCGCCCGACCGCCACTTTCACCACCAAAGTAAGCTTTGTTAGGAGCAGGCTATGAGGATCAACCGCACGACAGAACACATCGCTTGCCCTGAGATGTTGGAGGGCAAACCGTGACACGCTCGCAGCTCACCCTTGCAACCTCCTGCACCTTGATCACAGCGATCGGCGCTTGGGGTGTCATGGACCCGGACAGCCTCGTGCGTCTGGCTTCCACAGTGGTCGCCAAATATTTTGAGAGCCGCGGCTGGTTTGTCATGCTCTCTGTTTCTGGCATGTTGCTCCTGTGTATCTGGCTGGCCTTCTCCAGATTTGGAGACATCCGCCTCGGAGCCGATGATGATCGGCCGGAGTTTTCCACGCCCTCTTGGATCGCCATGCTCTTTGCAGCCGGCATGGGGGTGGGCTTGCTGTTCTGGGCCGTTGCCGAACCCCTGACCCATTTTGCCTTTGCCCAAGGTTTCATGGAACAGCCCTATGCCGCCCAGCAGGCTCTGCTGGCCACAAATTTCCACTGGGGCATCCATGCCTGGGCGATTTACGGGACCACTGCGCTCACAATTGCCTATTTCACCTTTCGCAAAGGCGCGCCGATGCTGGTCAGCGGCCCGATTGAAACGCTCTTCCCAAATGAAACATGGGCAAAGCTTGTTGGGGGCCTCTCTGATTTCATGGCGATTGTTGCCATTGCCATTGGCGTGGGCGGCTCCATCGCCATGGGTGTGTTTCAGGTGGCCGACGGCATCGACGTGATGATGGGCGGAGACAAAGCCGCCACATGGCTAGTGGCCGCCGTCTTTGTGGTGATGGTCGCCGCCTACCTGCCGCCCCTGCTCGTGGATCTCGGCACCGGCATGGCGCGCCTCTCCAACACCGCCATGATCATCGCCATCGCTCTGGTGCTCTACACCGTCATTCTCGGCCCCACGGAATTTTTGCTCAACTCCATTCTCAACGGCTTTGGCGAGTACATCTTTGCCGCCATCCCCCGTGGCTTTGAAACGCTCACCTTCTTTGGCGACGATCTCGGGACATGGTTTCAGGATTGGACCCTCACCTATATGGTCTGGTGGATCGCTTGGGGGCCATTTGTCGGCGTCTTTATTGCCCGCATCTCCAAAGGCCGCACCATTCGCGAGTTTGTGCTGGGCGTGCTGATTGGGCCAACCGTGTTTTCGGTGATCTGGTTTGGCGCTTTTGGCGGCATTGGTCTGTTTGACACATTACATGGCAGCGGTGATCTGCTCCTGATGGCAGAGACCAATGTGGAACGTGTCACCTTTGGCCTGCTGGAGCGCCTGCCCCTGCCAACATTGACCACCATCGCCACCATTTTGGCGGCCTTCCTCTTCATCGTCACCAGCGTGGTGAGCGCGGCCTTTGTGCTCGGCACATTCTCGACCGGCGGCGATCCCGACCCAAGCCCGAAAGTCCGCTTGGTCTGGGGCGTGCTGCTCGGGTTGCTGGGCGCGGCGATGATCCTGTCGGGTTCCGTTGATGCGATCAAAAAGCTGATCGCCATTGGCGCCCTGCCCTTTGTCTTTGTCTGTGTGCTGCTCTGTGTCTGTCTGATCCGGGGCCTGCGTCAGGAGGCGCATCATGCTGATCGGTGATCTGCTCAACACAGTTCTCAACCTCTCAACCTTCGCCTTCATCGGCGCAATGATTTGGTTGCTCATGCGTCCTTAAAGGCGCCGCAAGGCAGGCCGATCTGGTCCAATTCGGGTCAGATCGGCTGCAGTCTAAATCTTACAGCATCGAACGTTGCGGTAAGGTGCAAAGGTGCGAAATTGCACTGTCGCGATACAGCCGCAATACCGACGCGATACAGACACGCCTGCAGGCGGCTTTGCAAAAAACGACCAAATCTTACCGCTCAGAGCGGTAGCATGCTCGTGGATTTGATTTCTTCCATTGATAACAAGGCGGTCACGTTGTGGACCTTCACCTCTGAGATCAAAGCTTGATAAAAGATGTCGTAAGCGCGCGCATTCTGCACCTGCACTTTAAGGATATAGTCTATGTCCCCCGCCAACCGGTGCGCTTCCAGCACCTCTGGCCGCTCCCGCAAAGCTTTCAAGAATTTCGCCTGCCAATCGGCCTCATGTTCGCTGGTGCGGATCAGAACAAAGAAACAAGCATCAAAACCAAGGGCTTCGGCATCCAGGAGAACGGTTTGCTGGCGAATGACCCCGCCTTCGCGCAATTTCCTGATCCGGTTCCACACCGGAGTCTTCGAAGATCCCACACGTTTGGCAATTTCATCGAGAGATTGCGCTGCGTCCCGTTGCAACTCCCCAAGAATTTTCTTATCCATGTCGTCAATGCGCAACGCCATTCCATTTCCCCTCAGTTTTTGGAACATCGGCGCAGATCCCCGCTGACACCGAAACGCACGTTTCTATTTTCGCCAGTATCTGGCGGTTGAGGGGGAATATTTCCTATATATGGATCAAAGTCAAACACCGGAGTCGGACAAATGCCCCGCGCATTCACACCCAAAGTCATCACCGCCAACGCCCTGTTGGAAGGCGACGTGATTTACTTCACAGCCGAAGACAATTGGTCACGTGATTTGACCGAAGCAGAGTTACTAACTGATGAAGCCCACGCACAGTTGCGTCTTCTTGAGGCTTCTCAACAGGTTAGCGAAGTCGTAGGCGCCTATCTGGCGGATGCGGTTGCCGGGGAAAACGGCCCTGAGCCAACCCATTTCCGCGAAGAATTCCGCCGCACCGGCCCATCAAACTACTTCCACGGCAAACAGGCAGACGCCGCAAACCAGGATGGTCAGGCCGTCTGATCGGCCTCTCCTGAGACAAACGCGAAAAGGTCCACCCATGTATCAATACAACGACTTTGACAAAGCCTTCCTGGCCGAGCGCAATCGTCAGTTCCGTGCACAGGTAGAGCGCCGCATCGCCGGCAATCTGACCGAGGATGAATTCAAGCCTCTGCGCCTGATGAACGGCCTCTATCTTCAGCTGCACGCCTACATGCTGCGCGTCGCCATCCCTTATGGCACCCTGAACTCCGCGCAGATGGACACGCTGGCGCTGCTCGCAGAGAAATGGGACAAAGGCTACGGCCACTTCACCACCCGCCAGAACATCCAGTACAACTGGCCAAAACTCAAAGACGTGCCTGATATGCTGGACGCTTTGGGTGAAGTTGGCATGCACGCCATCCAGACCTCCGGCAACACCATCCGCAACGTGACCGCAGACCATTTTGCAGGCGCAGCAGCAGACGAACTGGAAGATCCACGCCCGGTGGCAGAGCTGATCCGTCAGTGGTCCACCGATCACCCTGAGTTCCAGTTCATGGGTCGCAAGTTCAAAATCGCCGTGAGTGCTGGCGAAGCTGATCGTGCCGTTCTGAAGGCGCACGATCTGGCTGTTCGCATCGTGAAAAACGACGCTGGTGAAACAGGTTACCAAGTGCTGGTCGGCGGCGGCCTCGGCCGTACACCTATGGTCGGGAAAGTCCTCAACGACTTCCTGCCGCGAGAAGACCTGCTGCCTTACATCGAGGCAACCGTCTCCGTCTGGAACCAGATTGGTCGCCGCGACAACAAATACAAAGCCCGCATCAAGATCACTGTGCATGAAACCGGCCTAGATGAATTCCGCGCCAAGGTTGAGGAGCGCTATGAAAGCGTGCGTCCAACCTTCTCCGGTGTTGATCAGGACCTGTTTGCAGACATCAAGGCGCATTTTGCACCACCTGCCTTCCGCAACGCGCCGATCGCAGAGTTTGAAGCGGCTTACGACGCCAATCCAATGTTCCGCAGCTGGGTCGACACAAACCTGACCGAGCACCGCGCGCCGGGTTACACCATTGTTACGGTTTCGCTGAAAAAACAGGGCAAAACCCCTGGCGACGCAACCGCGGAGCAAATGCGTGTTCTGGCGCAGATCGCACGTGACTATGGGCATGACGAGCTGCGGATCAGCCACGAGCAGAACGTGATCTTGCCACACGTGCACAAATCCGATCTGCCAGCGATCTACACGGCACTTCGTGAGGCGGAGCTGCACACGGCAAACATTGGTCTTGTCAGCGACATCATCGCTTGCCCCGGCATGGACTACTGTGCGCTGGCAACCGCGCGTTCGATCCCTGTGGCTCAGCAAATCGCAACCCGCTTTGAAGAGCTGAAGCTTGAGCACGACATCGGCCACCTGCAGATCAAGATCTCAGGCTGCATCAACGCCTGTGGCCACCACCACGTGGGCCACATCGGCATCCTCGGTCTCGACCGCGCTGGTGTTGAGAACTACCAGATCACTCTTGGCGGCGATGCAACCTGGACCGCTTCCATCGGTGAGCGCGCTGGCCCCGGCTTTGCTTACGATGAAATCGTGCCTGCAATTGAGCGCCTCGTGAAAGGCTATCTGGAGCTGCGCGAAGGCCCGGAAGAGACCTTCCTGGAAGCGTACCGCCGCCTCGGCCTCGCGCCGTTCAAGGCTCACCTCTACCCAGAGGCCCAGGCGAATGCAGCATAATGGCCTCACGCCACTGACCTCACCTCTGACCACCGGGAAAGCCCCGGGGTCAGAGCGCGTGGATCCGCTGCAGGCAAAGGTGGATGCGCTGAACGCGCGCTACCGCCATCATTCTGCGACGGCGGTGATGGAAGCTGCCTTGAAGGATCCCCAGGCCGGGAAACTGGCAATGGTGTCTTCCTTTGGCGCGGAATCCGCTGTGCTGCTGCACATGGCGGCCGTTGTAGACCGCAAAATTCCCGTGCTCTTCGTGGACACGGAAATGCTCTTTGCGGAGACACTTGTCTACCAGCAGGACTTGGCAGAGCAGCTGCGTCTGGAAAATGTTCAGGTGATCCGCGCAAGCGACTCCACGCTGGCCGCAGAAGACCCAGATGGCACATTGCACCAGCACGACACCGATGCCTGCTGTGCATTGCGCAAAACCCGCCCTCTGCAAAAAGCCCTGCGCGGCTATGATGGCTGGATCACGGGACGCAAGCGCTTCCAGTCCGGCACGCGTGCCGCGCTTGAGTTCTTTGAAATCGAAGACTTCACAGGCCGCATCAAAGTCAATCCGCTGGCCCATTGGGCACCGGATGACGTGCGTGCCTATATGGAAGAAAACCGCCTGCCACGTCACCCACTTGTGGCCAAAGGCTACCCGTCCATCGGCTGTGCGCCTTGCACCTCGCCGGTGGCAGAAGGCGAAGACCCTCGCTCCGGCCGCTGGCGCGGTCAGGACAAAGAAGAATGTGGCATTCATTTTGTCGATGGCAAAATAGTGCGAACCGGAGAAAAGACATGACTGTGATCGTGACAGACAACGGCTTTGGCGCCGACGACTGGACCCTTGGTTTTGTGCCGCTGGATGAAGCCGCAAATGATGTGGCGGCGCTTGACGTCCCTTCAGATACCGACCCGGCAGCTGTTATTGCTCAGCTCTCAGGCGTGAAGATGATCCGCGTGGATTTCCCAAGCTTTGCAGACGGCCGCGGCTTCACCATTGCCCGCCAGCTGCGCTTGGCTGGCTACAATGGCCGCCTGCGCGCAAAAGGCCACGTTATTTCAGATCAATATGCCATGGCGCGCCGCTGTGGCTTTGACGAGGTGGAAATCTCTGATGAGTTGTCCACCCGCCAGCCAGAAGAGGAATGGAAATTCCGCGCCAACTGGCAAGCCAACGACTACCAAGCCCGGATGCGCGGCTAAAGCGTGTCGAAGAAAGTGGTGCGGCTTTGCGATATGTCAAAGCCGCATCACTGATATACCTTCAAAACCCCACCAGAGATGTTAGATGAGGAGGCGTGGCAATCCCGCCTGTTTTGATATGACCGAGCAAACGCCTGTGACCGAAGAAAAATCCGTAAAAGTGCCCGCCCTTCCTGACGCGCAAACTGTGACAGAGGTGAAGCACTACACTGACCGCCTGTTCTCATTCCGCTGCACGCGCCCTGCGTCTCTGCGTTTCCGTTCGGGCGAATTTGTCATGATTGGCTTGATGGGCGATCCAGACCCCAAGACAGGCAAGCAAAAACCGCTTCTGCGCGCCTATTCAATCGCCTCCCCAGCGTGGGATGAGGAAATGGAGTTCTACTCCATCAAAGTGCAAGACGGCCCGCTGACCTCCAAGCTGCAGCACATCAAACCGGGTGATGAAATCATCCTGCGCCCCAAGCCTGTTGGTACGCTCGTGCACGACGCCCTGCTGCCAGGCAAGCGCATCTGGTTCTTTGCAACCGGCACAGGCTTTGCCCCGTTTGCTTCGCTGCTGCGCGAGCCGCAGACTTATGAAGATTACGATGAAGTCATCATCACCCACACCTGCCGCGAAGTTGGTGAGCTGACTTACGGTCGCGACCTCATCGAAAGCATCCGCAACGATGAAATGCTCGCAGAGCTGATGGGCGAAGACTTCCACAAGAAGATTCGCTATTACCCAACCACCACCCGTGAAGAGAGCCCCAAAATGGGCCGGATCACCGATCTGATCCGCTCTGGCGAGGTATTTGAAGATCTGGGAATCGAGCCTTTGAACCCGGAAACCGATCGCGCAATGATCTGCGGCAATTTGGCCTTCAACCTCGAGCTCAAGGAGCTCTTCGAAGAAGCGGGTCTTGAGGAAGGTGCAAATTCCAAGCCCGCACAATACGTGGTGGAAAAAGCTTTCCTCGACTAAAGATGAGAATTCACAACAAAACGCCCCCGATTGGGGGCGTTTTTTGTTTCACTCAGTAGCCTAAGGCATCTTTGGCATTCTCCAACGTCTGTTGGAGAAACTCAGGGTTTTCGAGAGAATCCACGAGCGTTGCTTTAAGCGCCGCCTTTTGCAAATCCCCCATGTCCGCTGCACCGATCAGCGCACAAACCGCTTTCAAATCAAAGCCTTCCGGCGTGAACAATGCCTCCAGCGCCCGCTCTTGAGGCTGGATGTTTTCAGTATTTGGCGCGCTTTCTCCCGTGTCCGAAACTGACTGCTCAGAAACCTCTGCAGCATTCGACACCGATGACGACGCTGCAGGGCTGACAGCATTCTGCCAGACAACATATGTCCCGAAAGCTGTGCTTAAAGCGAAGATGCTCCAGACAAGGCTTCTCATTACCACACTCCAAAAATGGGGCGCTACCAAACCGAGTGCGCCCCCTGCGCCATGCATCTCGTGATTGCCGCCCTCCTTCTCAAGGGGGAAAGCCGCGGGATTTGCATCACAGTCGCGGATTCGGCGGTTGTATCGCCGCGCAAGCGCGAATAAATTAGCCACTCATAGGTATTCACCATCGAAGGAACAAAACGATAGCCCGCAGACCTCATAACGCACCGCCACAGCGTGACACCGGACCTCGTATCAATGGGCGCATCCGCGCTCCCGAAATCCGCTTGATTGGCGCAGACGGCGAAAACGTCGGAGTCGTGCACCCGGCCAAAGCCATGACAATGGCCGAAGAAGCTGGTCTGGACCTTGTTGAGATCTCCCCAAATGCGAACCCTCCGGTTTGCAAGATCATGGATTTCGGCAAGTTCAAATATGAACAGCAGAAACGCGAATCCGAGGCGCGCAAAAAGCAGAAGACCATTGAGGTCAAAGAGGTGAAGTTCCGCCCGAACACGGATACGCATGACTATGACGTCAAGATGCGCAATGTGATCAAGTTCCTCGAAAAAGGCGACAAGGTGAAAGTCACCCTGCGCTTCCGCGGCCGTGAGATGGCCCACCAGAATCTCGGCCGTGAGCTTCTGGAGCGTGTGGCTGAAGACATCAAAGAATTGGGCAAAGTGGAAAACATGCCCAAGATGGAAGGCCGCCAAATGATCATGATGATCGGCCCAATTTCCAAGTAAGCCGAACGGTCATAGCAAACGTTCAAGCCCCAGCCTTTGGCCGGGGCTTTTTCTTTGCCTCATGCAATGTGGCGCGCACCGCACAGCCATTTGATCGCCTCTCTGAAGTCAAAACCCAAAGAAATGATGTTTACGATCAGCAGCACCGAAAGGACGCTGGCATAGGCACCGGTTGCTCCTTCCAGAAACGGCGGGCGTGTGAGCAAAATCACAACAAGCGGCACCCAGAATATCAAATGCGGAAAGGACAAGGATGCGGAGAAGCCACGCTCTCTGATCAGAATCGGCAGGTTCACCAGCATCCCCATGACAGAGAGCAAAGCGATCCACATCGCTGATGGATGTGAGCCGATAAAGAAAAGCGGGACCATGTTGATTGGCGCTAGGACCACGCACATCCAAATCCGCACCCACAGCGGCAGCCGCTGAAAACTGTTCCAAATATCGAGAATCATTTGTCGCCTTTCCAAAGCAAAGGGCGGCTGATCTAACAGCCGCCCTCCTATTTCTTAGAACTATAAGGCGCTCTAGGCCGCTGCTGCAACCGCGCGTCGTGTCAAAACACCTACGAGGTGCGCGCGATATTCGGAAGTGCCATGCAAATCAGCAATCATGCCATCCGAACCCAGTTTAAGATCCGCAATGGCATCGGCTGAGAAGTTGGCAGAAAGAGCTGCCTCTGCTTCTGTCCAACGGAACACACCCTCCTCAGACGCGCCTGTCACGGCAACACGGACCCCATCAGCAAATTTCGCAACAAACACACCGACCAGCGCAAAGCGGGAAGCGGGTTGCTCGAATTTCTGATAGTTGGATACCTCAGGCACCGGGAAGCGCACTTCGGTGACAATCTCGCCTTCCTCAAGCGCAGTCGTGAACATTCCTTCAAAGTAGTCGTCTGCGGCGATTTCACGACTGTTTGTCATGATCGTCGCACCGCAGCCCAAGGCACCCGCCGGATAGCAGGCCGCAGGATCATTGTTGGCCAGAGAGCCACCAATGGTGCCGCGCGCACGTACCGCTGGATCACCGATGCCACCTGCAAGGCCCGCAAGGCCGGCAAAAACATCCGAACTTCCTGCGACATCTGAGTGACAAGTGGCGCCACCGATGCAAACAGCCCCATCATCCGCAATGCAGACCCCCTGCATTTCACTGATACCTTTGAGGCTCACCAGTTTACTCGGGCTGGCCAAGCGCTGTTTTAGGGTGGGGATCAAAGTCTGTCCGCCTCCCAAAGCCTGCGCTTCTTCTGCACCCAACGCAGCAACCGCATCCGCGATTGTGGAGGGCTTCTCAAAATCAAAATTATACATGATGTCTCCTCCTTAGGCGTTCAACGCCGCCCAGACGCGCGAGGGCGACACAGGCATATCTACATGATCAACTTTGTGGCCACCGGATTGCAGCGCGTCAACCACAGCGTTGACAACTGCGGGTGGGGAACCAATTGCACCGGCCTCGCCACAGCCTTTCACGCCCAGTGGGTTGTGCGTACAAGGCGTCTGGCTGGAGTGGTCGACACTATAGAACGGCACATCACTGGCACGCGGCATCGCGTAGTCCATGTAAGACGCGCTCAAGAGCTGACCGTTTTCATCATAGGCCGCGTTTTCCAACAGTGCCTGACCGATACCCTGACCAATGCCGCCGTGGACCTGACCATCAACGATCATCGGGTTCACGACATTGCCAAAGTCATCCGCGGCAGAAAACGCTTCGATGGTGACTTTCCCAGTCTCCGGATCCACTTCGACCTCGCAGGCATAAGCGCCGGAAGGATATGTGAAGTTGGCCGGATCATAGAAAGCAGTCTCTTCCAAGCCGGGCTCGATGTCCTCCAACGGGTAGTTATGAGGCACATAAGCGGCCAGTGTCACATCCCCCCAGGCCACGGATTTGTCCGTGCCCGCGACAGAGAATGTACCGTCCTTCAGCTCGATGTCCGCTTCAGCAGCTTCAAGCAGGTGTGCGGCGATTTTCTTGGTTTTGGCAATGATCTTCTCGGTCGCGCGGACCATCGCGGAGCCACCAACCGCAAGCGAACGCGACCCATAGGTACCCATTCCCATTGGGGCTTTGTCGGTGTCACCATGCTCGATTTCGACCATGCTTTCGTCGATGCCAATCATTTCGGCAATCACCTGAGGGAAAGAGGTCTCATGCCCCTGCCCGTGGCTGTGGCTGCCAGTCATGACAACCAGACCACCGGTCGCATTCACACGTACCGTCGCACTTTCATAAAGACCTGCACGCGCGCCAAGCTGACCAACCAGATTGGACGGTGCGATCCCGCATGCCTCAATGTAGCAATTCACACCAAGGCCACGCAGTTTACCACGCGCTTCGCTTTCTTTGCGGCGCGCTTCGAAGCCCGAGAAATCTGCGATCTTTTCAAGCGCATCCATGGTACCGTGATAATCACCCGTGTCATATTCCACCGCCACCGGCGTGGCATAGGGGAACTCCGTGATGAAATTCTGGCGGCGCAGCGCAATCGGATCAACTCCAAGCTCGCGCGCGGCTTTGTCGATCACCCGCTCCAGCTGATAGGTCGCTTCCGGGCGTCCCGCTCCGCGATAAGCGTCAACAGGCACGGTGTTGGTGAAGACTGCTTTGACGTTCACATAAATCAGAGGCGTCTTGTAGTTCCCCGCCATGAGCGTGCCATGCAGCCAAGTCGGAACCGATGGCGCGAAGGTGCTGAGGTAGGCCCCCATGTTGGCGTGGGTGTCGGTGCGAATGGCGGTGAAGTTGTTGTCCGCATCCAGCGCCAATTCAATCTTGGTCACGTGGTCACGGCCATGTGCGTCGGAAATGAAGGCTTCCGACCGGGTTGAGGTCCATTTCACTGCACGGTTCAGCGCTTTGGCCGCAAAGGTGCAGAATGCTTCCTCGGCGTAGTGGAAGATCTTGGTCCCAAACCCGCCACCAACGTCTGGCGCAACCACGCGCAGTTTATGCTCAGGAATGCCCAACACAAAGGCACCCATCAAAAGTCGGATCACATGGGGGTTCTGACTTGTGGTGTAGAGCGTGCTGTCACCGGTGCCACGGTTGAAATCACCAATCGCAACACGTGGTTCCATCGGGTTGGCAACAAGCCGGTTGTTGCGCAACTCCAATGTGGTCACATGCGCTGCCTCCTCAAAGGCCGCATCAACCGCAGGTTTGTTTTCCTCAACAAATCCCCAGTCATAGCAAAGATTGGAGGTCAGATCGTCGTGAACCTTGGTGGCCCCGTCCGCCAGTGCGGCTTTCATGTCCACAACGGCTGGCAGTTCCTCCAGATCGACTTCAATGGCCTCAGCCGCATCGCGCGCCTGCTCAAGCGTTTCGGCAACCACAGCGGCGATCTGATCGCCGACGTAACGCACTTTGCCTTGCGCCAGCACCGGGTGCGCGGGTTCCTGCATCGGCTCGCCGTGACGGTCCGTCACCTGCCAGCCACAGGGAATGCCACCAACACCTTCAAAATCCGCACCGGTGAAAATCTTCAAGACGCCTGGCATGGCCGCGGCGGCTTCGGTGTTGATGGACGTAATCCGGCCATGCGCAACATCGGAGCGCAGGAAGTGCACATAGGCCTGACCGCTCACATTGATATCATCTGTGTAGTTGCCGGTCCCGCTCAGGAACCGCACGTCTTCGCGCCGCTTGGGGCTGGCGCCGATGCCATGATCTTTTGGCATGTCTTTCCTCCCTAATAACCGGGGTGGTGCGCGCATCTTGCGGCTCTCTACGCCCGGTCCGTGATCTCAAACACGTTCGTCCGCGCCTCCTCCTGCGCGGCGAACAGTCTTATTCGGCAGCGATGCTGCTCACGTCCTGACCGCTGGCCGCCATGATCGCCTTGACGATATTGTGGTAGCCCGTGCAGCGGCAGATATTGCCTTCCAGATGATGGCGCACCTCTGCCTCGGTTGGCTTGGGGTTGGTTTTGAGCAGGTCTGCTGCAGACATGATCATGCCCGGCGTGCAGAACCCGCACTGAAGGCCGTGATGATCCTGAAAGGCCTGCTGCAAGGCATTTAGCGTGCCATCAGCCGCAGCCTGACCTTCGATGGTCGATACGTCTGCCCCGTCTGCCTCCATGGCCAGCATGGTGCAGGATTTCACTGCAACGCCATCCACATGCACAATGCAAGCGCCGCATTGGCTTGTGTCGCATCCGACGTGTGTGCCTGTCAGGCCCAGGGTTTCTCTCAAAAATTGACTGAGCAAAGTGCGTCCTTCGGCATCTCCGGACATTTGCTTGCCGTTCACAGTCATGGTGACCTGTGACATTGGCTCCTCCCGCATTAGTGGCTTTGTCATTGCTGAGGAGTAAAGCAGCCCCCTTGGCGATTGAGAACCCGCTTTTTCAAAGGATCGGGAGAATGCGTTTAGACATTGGTCGTATGTGCATAAAAAACCGAGCCTGCCTCTGCGGTTAAACACCTTTTTCACGCGGCATTGGCCGGGTGGGAATCTCCTTCAGCAGGCCCCCAACACCCATCGCAGCGATGTCGCTGTGGCTGACCTCTTCGCCACACACCACGCGCTCCAAGACCCAATCCGCGCCATTCAGTGCCGGAGATCGGGCGCAACCAGGCAAACCGATCACCGGCTTTTCACCCAAGCGCCCAAGAAACAAAAGGTTTCCCGGATCAACCGGCATGCCAAAGCGCTCAACCACACCACCTGCTTCACGCAAGGCCTGCGGAGCCACATCCAATGTGTCGGACGTTGCCGAGGCCGTGAGCACAAAAACAACCTGACCTGTCGCCTGCTCAATCGCGCTGGCCAGCGCATTCACCTCGTGGGCGACAAGCACACGCGGCGACAGCGTCATGCCCATCCGCTCCACACGTCCAGCCATCGCACGGCGGCCTTTGTCAGAGGGCACATCTTCCGCAATTGTGGTTTCGATCAACGTCGCAGAGGAAAAAACCGGAGGATGCAACACGAGAGCGTCTTGGACCACGGCGCAGACCGCATCCAGCGCTGCCTGAGGGACCGCATAGGAGATGATTTTTATTGTCGCGACCATGCCATCTGCATCGACACGGTGACGGTCCGGCACGGTGGCCAATGTGATCATGGGATCAACGCTATTGATGTGGTTGACCATGTCGGCATTGATGCGCACCAAACCACAGCCTTTGGCATAGAGGTTTACCCGCCCAGCACCTGCGCCAGTCGCCCGAAACCCCTCACGCGCTTTGCCTTCCAGCAGTACCGATGCGAGCTGCGCCGCCGCAGCGTCCTCATCCACGTCCCCTTCTTCCAGCCGCGCGACGGTGACTGTTTCCATCCCGGCGCGGGCCAAAGCTGAGAGGTCCTCGGCGGTCAGGCAGGTTCCTTTCGGGATGCGTTTGGGTTTTCCAGCTGTCTCTGATGCAGGCAGCACCAAGGAGTGTGCGAGGATCGCACCTTCCGCCTCTGCGAGGGCAACAGAACCGAATTTCATGCGCCTTTCCTCAACACGCGGAGAAGTTCGCCCATAATCGAGACCGCAATCTCCGCAGGGCTGGCCGCTCCGATGTCCAAGCCAATCGGCCCATGAATACGCGCAATCTGCGCTTCCTCAAATCCGGCCTCTGTCAGACGCTCCACCCGTTTTGCATGGGTGCGTGTGCTTCCAAGCGCCCCGATATAAAAAGCTTTGGATTTTAGAGCGATGTGCAGCGCCGGATCGTCCAACTTCGGGTCATGGGTCAGCAGTACAAGCGCAGTGCGTGCATCAAGCCCGATTTGCTCCATCGCTTCATCAGGCCAATCCTCGATGATCTTCTCGCCAGGAAACCGCGCCTCTGAGCCAAAGGCGGAACGCGGGTCAACGATCACCGGATCAAACCCCGCAATGCGTGCCATAGGCACCAGCGCTTGCGCGATGTGGACCGCACCAACCACAGCCACTCTCAAAGGGGGATTGTGGATGGCAACAAAACGCCCGTCGTCCTCAACGCCAGATCGGTCCATGCGGAAGCGGTCTTCAAAACCTTCCGAGGTAAGCACGCCACCTCCGGTTTCGGCATCACACACATAGGCCACCGCCTTGCGCGCCGCGCGGGCGTCTACAAGCTCAGCCAGCACCTCTTCGCTCAAAACCGCCCCCACAGGCTCTACCAACACCTTGATGGTGCCCCCGCAGGCTAGGCCCACAGCAAAAGCATCTCCATCACTCACGCCAAATTCAAGCAGGGTGCCTTTGCCGCTGTCGAGCGCGTCCATCGCTTCGACCATCACCGCACCTTCGACACAGCCGCCTGAAACAGAGCCTTCAATTTGCCCGTCGCCAGAGACCACCATCTGCGCGCCGACACGTCGCGGCGCGGACCCCCAGGTCTCCACCACCGTTGCCAGCGCTGCACCCCGTCCTGCGCGGTGCCACTCCAGCGCCAGCTCGGGCGCGTCTTTAGGTGATTGGCTCATGATGATCTCCCTCGTCTCGGCTGAACATGGGGGAGCCCTGTGCGTAACACAAGACCGCTTGGCGTCACTCCCATCCCACAAAGGCGCGCCAGCCTATTGAATTCCCTGCAAAAGCCGCGCCTTCTCACCGATGTCATCCGGCCGAGACAAAGCCTCCGCCAAGGCCTCGATAGACGCAATTGAATGGCCGGCACGAAAGCTGTCCACATGGGGCAGCATGGCGCGAATGCCTTGCGCTTTGGCGGCAAATCCTTCCCACCGCAGCAAAGGGTTGAGCCAGATGAGCCGCCGCGCCGACAGATGCAGGCGTTGCATCTCTTTGCTGAGATCCTCCGGTGCACCGCGATCCAGACCGTCCGATATCAGCAGCACGACTGCGCCCTGCCCCATCACCCTACGTGACCAATCCCGGTTAAAGGCGTGCAGACATTCGCCAATCCGCGTACCACCTTCCCAGTCCTGCGCCTCAGCACCAGCGGCGGCCAAAGCAGCGTCCACGTCCCGAGTTGCGAGATGGCGTGTGATGTTGGTCAGCCGCGTGCCGAAAGTGAAGCCATGCACCCGCGCCCATCCCGCGCCCTTTTGATTGGCCACGGCGTGCAGGAAATGCAGCACCATGCGGCTGTATTGACTCATCGAGCCAGAAATATCGCAGATCACCACAAGATTGGGCCAGCGCGTGCGGCGGCTCTTTCTTGCGATTTCGGAGAGATCTCCGGCTTGTCGCATGGAGTTGCGCATGGTGGCGCGCCAATCCACGCCCGAGCCAAGAGGATCGGCTTTGGTGCGCCGGGATTGAATGGGCTGCACAGGCAATTTTAGCCGCGCCAGCATGCGTTTGGCCTGGGCAATTTCATCGGTGCTCATCTGCTCAAAGTCCAGCGCGCGCAGCTTTTCCTCTGATGACATCGTCATGGAGGCGTCAATCTCGATCTGTGTGCCGTCTTCCTCCTGTGTTTCCGTCTCCGGCAGCTCAGCATTTGCCCCGTCAAGCAGCGCCTCTGCTGCGCGTTTCTCCCCTGCCTGGGCTGTGCGATCTTCTTGCACGCCGCGCACGGCGGGCAGCATCATGGACATCATGTGCTCAAGATATCGCGGGTCTCGCCAATAGAGCCGGAACACTTGCGCGAAGGTGGTGCGGTGCTCAGGGCGTGACACAAAACACGCATGCAGCGTCCAGTAGAAATCCTGTTTGCTGGTGAAACCTGCCGCCTCAACAGCCTGTATCGCATCCAGCAGCCGCCCCGGACCAATCGGCAAACCGGCTTTGCGCAAAGCCCGTGCAAACCACGTGATGTTCTGCGTCAGCTTGGGGGCTTCCGGAATGTCGAGCGGGAGGTATTCAGGCATTGCGCCGAACGGGGGGCCAGCCCCCCGCACCCCCCGGGATATTTACGGCAAGAGGAAACATCAGGCCGGCTCCAAGGACGCGCGCACTTCGTCCAGAAGCCGCTTGGCCTCTGATCCCTGAAGCTTTGCGATATCGTCCTGATACTTCAGTACCGCGCCGAGCGTGTCCGCAATCACCTGTGGGCTGAGCGTCAAAACATCGAGCGCCAGCAGACATTTGGCCCAGTCGATGGTCTCTGCAACTCCGGGTTTCTTGAACAGATCTTCGGTGCGCAGCTTCTGCACAAAGGCCACAACTTCCCGGCTCAGACTGGCGGCTGCCTCCGGCGCGCGGGCCTGCAAAATAGACATCTCGCGCTCAAAGTCCGGATAATCCACCCAATGATACAGGCAGCGGCGCTTGAGCGCGTCGTGGACCTCACGCGTCCGGTTGGAGGTGACAATCACGATGGGGGGCTCTGGCGCTTTGATGGTGCCAAGCTCCGGAATCGTCACCTGAAAATCGCTCAATGCTTCCAGCAGAAAGGCTTCAAAAGGCTCGTCCGTCCGGTCCAGCTCATCAATAAGGAGCACCGGCGCTCCGGCTGGGTCAGGCCGCATGGCCTTGAGCAGCGGGCGTTCCACGAGGTAGTCCTGACTGAAGAGCTCTTCCTGCAGGGCCGCGCGATCCGCGCCGCCGCTGGCTTCTGCGGTCCGAATAGCCACCATCTGCGCCGCGAAGTTCCACTCATAGACCGCGCTGGCCGCGTCCAATCCTTCGTAGCATTGCAGACGGATCAGATTGCGATTGAGGGCCGCCGAAAGCGCCTTGGCAATTTCGGTTTTGCCAACACCCGCCTCCCCTTCGAGAAAAATCGGACGCCCCAGGCGCAGAGCCAGAAAAACCACCGTTGCCAATGGGCGGCCACAGACGTAGCCTTCCGCCGCGAGCATGGATTGAACCGCGTCAATACTTTCAATGGCTTGCATAAGTCCCCGCCTTGCATCCCACATCATAAATCACCGCGTCAGGCTGCACAGCCCATGCAGGAAGGTCAAGCGCAGGGGGCTGGGACAAAAGTTGTAGAAAAACCGACACGCTCCACATTTCTGCCGCAAATGGTTCCTATTCTGTCCGGCAAGAGCCAAAAATGGACGCCACACAACCGGACAAACCGGGCGCCAAAGGGAAAAGAGATGCAGGATTCACCCAATGGGTTTGACACGCCAATGCTCGGCTTGTCCAAAGCGGCTTGGCTGCGGCAACTGAAGGATGTGGTTGAAAAACATGGCCATTTCCAACCTTTGGGCCGACAACATTGCGCCACGCTGATCGAAGACAAGCCCGTCCTCTTGGTGACCTTTGAAACCATTGACGGTATTCAGTCACGCGCAGACACCGGGCAGCCGCTGGGCTGGGAGCTGGTGCGTGAGCTGGGCTGGTCACATCTTTGTATTCTCAGCAATGGCGACACCTGGTTTCGCGATCCGGCGGTGTATGCCTATTTTGACCAACTTCAGGCTGACGGCTTTTTTGAGCGCTTTGACGAGGTCGTTTTTTATGGGGCAGGCCCCTGCGGTTATGCGGCGGCGGCCTTTTCTGCAGCAGCGCCAGAAGCGCAAGTTGTGGCGGTGCAGCCGCAAGCGACCCTCGCGCCAAGACTGGCTGGCTGGGACCACCGTTTCCCAAAGGCGCGGCGGCTGGCGTTTGACGGGCCATACGGGTTTGCCCCTCAGATGGCGGCCTCTGCGGATCGGTGCTTTGTGATCTATGATCCACATGAAGCTCTTGATGCGATGCATGCGACGCTCTTTTCCATCGACAACAGCACCCTCCTCCCAACGCCCTTTCTCGGTACCGCGATCGAAAACGATCTGCTGGAGATGCAAATCCTCTATCGGGTTCTTGTGAAGGCCGGGGCGGGAACACTCAGCCGCGGGGCCTTCTACAAGCTCTATCGGGCGCGGCGGGGGCATTTGCCCTACCTCAACCGCCTGCTGGATGCGGTGAGCGGGAAAAAGCGGCCGTTTGTCAGCGCACTGCTGTGTGCCAATGTGGCACGCCGCCTGAAAGCGCCGCGCTTCCTGAGGCATCTGAACGGATTGGCGCGGGCTGCCGAGCAGGGGCGGCTTGCGGGCTAAACGCCCAAAACCATCACATCAAAGGCTAGCCAGCACACCTGCTTTTGTGTAAGGCGCAGGCATGACCCAAAGCCTGACGATTGCCCGCCCCGATGACTGGCACCTGCATCTGCGCGATGGCGCGATGCTGAAAGCCGTTCTGCCTGAAACCGCTCGCCATTTTGCCCGCGCGATCATCATGCCGAATCTGGTGCCACCTGTGGTGACCGGCGCGCAGGCCGCAGCCTATAAAGACCGCATTATGGCGGCGCTGCCGGAGGGCATGGACTTCGCCCCTTTGATGACACTTTACCTCACCGAGGACAGTGACCCCGAAGATATCGCAGCGGCACATGCCAGCGGGCTGATCAAAGCCGTAAAACTTTATCCGGCGGGCGCAACCACAAACTCTGCAAGCGGCGTGGCCAACTTCAAAAACGTGCGTGCGGCTTTGGAAAAAATGGCCGAGATTGGCTTGCCGCTCTGTGTGCATGGCGAGGTCACCGACCACGACATTGATATTTTTGATCGCGAGGCGGTGTTTATCGACCGCGTTCTGGATCCGATCCGCAAAGCCACACCGGGTCTGCGCGTTGTGATGGAACATATCACAACCAAGGACGGTGTTGCCTATGTGCAAGACAATGCGACCGATCTGGGCGCAACAATCACCACGCACCACCTGATCATCAACCGCAACCACATCCTCGTGGGCGGCATCAAACCGCACTACTACTGCCTGCCTGTGGCCAAACGCGAAGAGCACCGCCTGGCGCTGCGCGCAGCGGCGACGTCGGGTGATGCACGGTTCTTCCTTGGCACCGACAGCGCGCCGCATGTGGATGATTTGAAAGAAAACGCCTGTGGCTGTGCGGGCTGCTTTACCGCGACCAACACAATGGCGCTTCTGGCGCATGTGTTTGAAGAAGAAAACGCGCTTGAGACTCTGGAAAAATTCGCAAGCCGCAATGGCCCGAGCTTCTATGGGCTGCCTGTGAACGACGCCAAGATCACGCTGACCAAAGGCGCCGAAGCCACCGTTTTCCCAGAGAAAATTGAATGCTCTGACGGGCCGGTCACTGTATTTGATCCTGGCTTTGACGTGTTCTGGAACGTCGCCGACCAATAACTGCTGCCAAAGGACATTGAGATGATCCCAACCGCCTTCCCGCCGAAAGAAGAAATTGCCCGCCTGACAGCCCGTATGCTGCTGGAAATTGGCGCGGTGAACTTCAACACTGATGAGCCTTACACGCTGGCCTCCGGCCTGCCGTCCCCAAGCTATATCGATTGCCGCAAGCTGATCTCCTTCCCGCGCATCCGAGCGACGTTGATGGATTTCATGACCGTCACCGTGATGCGCGAAGCCGGGTTTGAGGCGTTTGATAACATCGCAGGCGGCGAAACCGCAGGCATTCCCTTTGCCGCGCTGGTGGCGGAGCGCATGGCGCTGCCAATGACCTATGTGCGCAAGAAACCAAAGGGTTACGGCAAGAACGCCCGCATCGAAGGTGCGATGAGCGAAGGCGAGCGCGTGCTGTTGGTGGAAGATTTGACCACCGATGGCGGCTCCAAGCTGTCCTTTGTGGATGCGATCCGCGAGACCGGCGCAAGCTGCGCCAACACCGCTGTGATCTTCTACTATGACATCTTCCCGGAGACCGAGAAAACGCTCGGCGACCATGGGGTGGCGCTGCACTATCTCTGCACCTGGTGGGATGTGCTGGCAGAAGCCAAAGCGCAGGGTGCCTTCTCTGAAGAGACGCTGGCCGAGGTAGAAACCTTCCTCAAAGATCCGCGCGCCTGGCAAGAGGCCCGCAAGAACGGCTAAGGCCAAAGCATCGGCAAAATCTGTCTCACGCCGGCCTGATGTGCGGGCGTGAGAACGCTGCTTTGACCCTATATGTTGACGAGGTGGCGCTTCGTTTGACAATATCGGGTGGACAGCAGTTATCCACAGGTGTTCCACAGAAACATACAGTTTGCCCGGCATAAGTGCGGTTGTTACAACCGACGCTTAGGGGGCAGTTGGGCAAGATCATGAACGAAATTTCGAGTATCAATCCGGGCGCTGAGGCAGCACCTGAAGAAGACCCAATGCCGCATTCCATTGAGGCTGAGCAACAGCTTCTGGGTGCGATTCTGACCAACAACGACATCTTTGACCGGGTCGCTTCGATCATCACCTCCGAGCATTTTTACGAGCCGGTGCATGCGCGGATTTTTGAGGTGGCTGCAGCGCGGATTGCGAAGAACAATCTGGCCTCCCCTGTGACGCTGAAGGCTTTTTTGGAAGACGACGAAGGTCTGAAAGAACTGGGCGGTCCAGCGTATCTGCTGCGTCTGGCTGGGGCGGCAATTTCTGCTTTTGCGGCAGGGGATTACGCACAGATCATCTATGATCTGGCGATGCGGCGCGAGCTGATTGGGCTGGGCAATGACATTGCCACCAGAGCAAAGAAAGCCGACATCAAACTGGAGCCGAAAGAGCAGATCGTTCAGGCCGAACAGGCGCTCTACAAACTCTCGGAGCAAGGCTCCTCAGAACGCGGATTTGTGAGCTTTCTGAAAGCGGTCACAGAAGCGGTGAACACCGCCAACGCTGCCTATCAGCGGGAGGGTGGTCTTGCCGGGATTTCCACCGGTCTGATTGATCTGGATAAGAAGCTCGGGGGCCTGCACCCATCGGACCTTCTGATCCTTGCGGGACGTCCCTCGATGGGGAAAACCTCGCTGGCCACCAACGTCGCGTTTAACGTGGCCAAAGCCTATAAGAAAGGCATCAAACCCGATGGCTCTGAAGGGGCCGTGGAAGGCGGGGTAGTTGGCTTCTACAGCCTTGAAATGTCAGCAGAACAGCTGGCGGCGCGTATCCTGTCTGAGGCGGCTGAGATCCCTTCGGAACAGATCCGTAAGGGGGACATGACCGAGGAGGAATTCCGCCGGTTTGTGCAGGCCGCAAAAGACCTTGAAGCCTGCCCGCTGTTCATTGATGACACCCCTGCCCTGCCGATTGCGCAGCTTGCGGCGCGGGCGCGGCGCCTCAAACGGACCCACGGTCTTGATCTCTTGATCATCGACTATCTGCAGCTTTGCCGCGGCACAGCAGACAACCGGGTGCAGGAAATCGCGGAGATTTCCATGGGCATGAAAGCCATCGCCAAGGAGCTCAATATCCCGGTGATCGCGCTGTCCCAGCTCTCGCGTACGGTGGAGAGCCGCGACGATAAACGCCCTCAGCTCAGTGACTTGCGGGAATCGGGCTCGATCGAGCAGGACGCCGATGTGGTGATGTTCGTGTTCCGTGAGGAATACTATGTGGAGCGTGAAAAGCCCTCTGATGACCGTCTGGATGAGATGGCCGCCTGGCAGGAGCGCATGGAACGCTTGCACGCCAAGGCCGAGGTGATCCTCGGCAAGCAGCGTCACGGCCCGATTGGCACGGTGGAGCTGAGCTTTGAGGGGCGGTTCACCCGCTTTGGCAACCTTGTGCAGCCCTGGCAGCAGGGAGGGGCGGAGGAGTACTGACCTCCGCTTTTTTTGCGCGTGCGAATCAAAAGGTAAACGGCGTCTCAGCGCCAAAACGGGACGTCGGTATCGCGTCGGTATCCCTACGGTATTGCGTAGGTGTCATTTTCACAAAGCCGCCAAACCGAGATCGTTTATGCAGCGGACGTTGCGCAACAGCGAAACAGAGCCCTGCATCCGAAAATTCGCCACGTCTTAGCCCTTGACCTTGTGCGGTGAGGCGTCAACAAACGCCTTCATGGCTACTGCAACTTTGACAATTGATCTCGACGCGCTGCTGCACAACTGGCGGGCGCTGGATGCGCGCACAAGCGCGGAGACCGCCGCCGTGGTGAAGGCGGATGGATATGGTTTGGGCGCGGACCGCGTGGCGCGGGCTTTGATGCGCGCTGGTGTGACCCGCTTTTTCGTCGCTGCCGCCGAAGAAGGCGCTTCGCTGCGACAGGCTGTGGGACCGGATCCGGAGATCAATATCTTCAGCGGTCATATGCGCGGCGACACCGATATGATCAGCGATCTGGGGCTGACCCCGATGCTGAACTCGGTGGATCAGATCGTGCGTCATGTGGAAGCCCTGCCCGCGCACCCGTTTGGCGTGCAGCTGGACACAGGCATGAACCGGCTTGGGCTGGAAGCGCCGGAGTGGGACGCTGTGCGCGAATTGGTGCTGCAACGCGGCCCGACCCTTTTGATGTCGCATCTGGCCTGCGCCGATGATCCGGAGCATCCGATGAACCCGCGCCAGCTTGCCGCGTTCAAAGAGATGACCGACGGGCTGGATGTGCCCCGCTCGCTGGCTGCGACCGGCGGCATTCTCTTGGGTTCTGATTATCACTTTGATCTGACCCGTCCCGGTGTGGGGCTCTATGGCGGGATGCCATTTGTCGAGGCCACGCCGGTGACGACGCTCAGCATCCCTGTCATTCAGGTGCGCGATGTTCCGGCAGGCGAAAGCGTGGGTTACTCCAACACCTGGATCGCCGAGCGCGACAGCCGCGTGGCGACCATCGCCGCAGGCTATGCGGATGGCATCATCCGCGCCATGGGCGAAAAGGTCGACGTGTTTGCCGGGGAGGCGCGCTGTCCGCTGATTGGCCGCATTTCGATGGATATGATCGGCATTGACGTGACCGACCTGTCAGAAGAACCCCGTGAGGTGGAGCTGCTGGGCCAGCACCAGTCGGTGGACACGCTGGCCGATGCGGCGGGCACCATCGGCTATGAAATCCTGACCTCCATGGGACAGCGCTATCAGCGCCGCTACAAAGTGTCATGAGTGTTCTGCTCAAGCCTCTGAATGCGATTGGCCGCAACACGCTGTCGATCCTCAACACCATCGGGGATGTGGCGCTGTTCCTTTGGGGGGCGTTGAGCCATATCTTCCGCCCGCCGTTTTATGGTCGCGAGTTTCTCAATGCGCTGTTTAACATCGGCTGGCTGAGCCTGCCTGTGGTGGGCATGACCGCGATCTTCACCGGCGGCGCGCTGGCATTGCAGATCTATGACGGCTCTTCGCGGTTTTCCGTGGAAAGCGTGGTGCCGCAAATCGTGGCCATTGGTATGGTGCGCGAACTGGGCCCTGTGCTTGTGGGCCTGATGGTGGCGGCGCGGGTGACAAGCTCGATTGCTGCCGAGATCGCCACCATGAAGGTGACCGAGCAGATTGACGCGCTGGTGACGCTGTCGACCCATCCGATGAAATATCTGACCGCGCCACGTGTGCTGGCCGCCGCGATTGTGGTGCCGGTACTGGTGGGCATCGGCGATGTGATCGGCATTTATGGCGGCTTCCTGGTGGCCACGGAAAACCTTGGCTTCAATCCGGCCAATTATGTGCGCAACACCACAAACTTCCTGCATCTGAATGACATTGTCTCAAGCCTTGTGAAGGGCTGCGCCTTTGGCGTGATCTCTGCGGTCATGGGCTGTTACTTCGGGATGAACTCCGGCCGCGGCGCACAGGGTGTGGGCCAGGCCACCAAAAGCTCGGTGCAAGCCGCAGCTGTGTTGATCCTCGCCGCGAACTTTGTGCTGACAGGGCTGTTTTTCTCCTCATGATCCGCTTTGACAACGTCCATAAGAGCTTTGGCCCCAAACAGGTGCTGCGCGGGGTGAACCTTGAGATTGCCAAGGGCAGCTCCATGGTGATCATCGGCGGCTCCGGCACCGGGAAATCGGTGATGCTGAAGTCGGTGCTGGGGCTGGTGAGCCCGGACAGCGGCCAGATCATGGTGGATGGCAAGGACACCACCCACGGCGATCGCGATGCGTTTCTGGCCCAGTTTGGCATGTTGTTTCAGGGCGGCGCGCTGTTTGACAGTATGTCTGTCTGGCAAAATGTGGCCTTCCGTCTGCTGCGCGGCAGCCTGAAACGCCCCAAAGCCGAGGCGCGCGAGATTGCCATCGAAAAGCTGCGCCGAGTGGGGCTGACCCCGGATGTGGCGGATCTCTACCCGTCCGAACTCTCCGGCGGGATGCAAAAACGTGTGGGCTTGGCCCGCGCGATTGCAGCGCAACCTGACATCATCTTCTTTGATGAGCCGACCACCGGGCTGGACCCGATTATGTCGGGCGTCATCAATGACTTGATCCGCGAAATCGTGGTGGAGATGGGGGCCACGGCCATGACCATCACCCACGATATGAGCTCTGTGCGCGCGATTGCCGACAATGTGGCCATGCTGCATGGCGGGGTGATCCAATGGACCGGCCCCGTGGCGGATATGGATGCCAGCGGCGACCCTTATGTGACCCAGTTCATCTCGGGCAGCGCCGAGGGCCCGATTGAGGCGGTGCGGTGAGTGCACGCGCCTTAGGAGATCAGCTCACCTAAGGCACACGGCATAATTTAACCTTTTATCAACTTTCTGTTCGCAGAATGTTCTGCATGTATTGGTAAAAGGTATATTGGTATGCCAGAAAACGAGCCGCAGACGCCGGTCAATCAGGTTATTGGCACGACGGGCGACGACACCCTCACCACGGGCGCGGGCGTGGACAAGATAAACGGCCACGCCGGGGATGACACCATCACATCGGGGGCGGGCAATGACCTCGCCGCCGGGGATATGGTGGGCAATGAGTGGATCTTTGTCGATGGGCGCTGGGTTTATAACCCTGACGCCATTGTCTCCAACGGGGATGCCGCCAACCGCAGCTACAATGACGTGATTTCAACCGGCGCCGGCGACGACGTGGTCCTGGGCAACGGAGGGGAGGACTTGCTCTCCTCCGGCGCAGGGGACGACACTGTGAACGCAGGCACCGGGGATGACACGGTGGACGGCGGCACAGGCGACGACCTGCTCAATCTGGAGGACGGCCACGATGTGGCGGTCGGCGGAATGGGCGCAGACACGGTGAATGCCGGGGCGGGTCACGATCTGGTTTTCGGCGATTTACAGAACAACAACCTGCTGAGCGGATCAGGCGGCGGTGCCGCCACGCTCAGTCAGATGGCCGCACAAAGCGGCTGGTCTCTCAGCGAGGCAGATGGCGAAACCGCCCTCAGCCAGTCGGTTCAAACCGAGGCTGGCGAAACATATACTGTCAGCTTTGAATTGGCCGCCAACCTTGCCGGTGGCGCGGCCTGCGGCAAGGTTGAGGTGCTCTGGAACGGAGAGGTGATCGGCACGGTGGAGACCACCTCCGGTGTGTTTGAAACCCACAGCTTTGAGGTCTCAGGCACGGGTGAGGCCGGCGGGTTGACCCTGCGCGAAGTGGCCCCGCCTGAGACGGATTCCGAGATTATCTTTGATGGCCCCGTGCCCTATTACCTCAAAGAAGTCACCGTCGGCGCGGACACAACCCATGTTGCGGCCTTCGCCCCCGGGCAATCCAAACTCTTCCAGATGATCGACGGGCAGCTCAATGTGTTTGACCCGGAAACCGAGCAATATGAGCTGGCCGGCCACCCAACGGGGCTGCGCATCAATGCCATCGGGTTCAACACCGAAGATGACCTGATATACGGCATTGCCAAAGCCAACGGCACCGACGCGCTTGGCAATCCTGTCTCCATACGGGATTTGGTGATGGTCGATGCAGAAGGCTACGCCTACCGAGTCGGAGAAACTCCGGTCGCGGACTATGTGGGCGATTTTGATGACGAGGGGAACCTCTGGACCTTCCAATCCAGCCTCAACCGCGTCACCAAGATTGATGTGGACACCCTTGATGCCAATGGCAATCCGCAGGCGATCAACTACGATCTGCCGGACGGTCTGTTTCGCGGGCGCTCCTATGACGTGGCCTATAACGCGCAGGACGGCGCATTTTACGCGGTGGAATCCCCGGGCCGCAATGGCGAGCCAGGCGCGGTGCACCGCATCGATGTGTCTGATGTGCCCAACGGCGGCAGCCCCGCCATCAGCTCGGTGCCCATCACCGCGACGCTTTATGACGATGGCATGAGCTCCGGCATGCCCAAAGGCGCCTATGGCGCAGTCTTCATGGATGGCGAGGGCAACCTCTACTTTGGCCTCAACCGTGGCGACCATGATCTGGATGGCAGCACCGCCGCCGAAGGCGGCATCTACCGCGTAGAGGTCGACTGGGCTGCAGGCACCGCCTATTCCGAATTCATGGCCGAAGCCCAAAGCACCGGCAGTAACGATGGCGCGGTCGACCCGCGCGCGCCCGATCCATTCGCCCCTGTGGATACTGACAGCACGATCCTGCTGCGCAACCCGCAGCTGCTCAGCGATCAGGGCGGCAATGACGATCTGCGCGGGGGCGACGGCAATGACACCATGCACGGCGGTGGCGGCGACGACACGCTGCACGGTGGCGCGGATGACGATGCCTTGCATGGCGATGCGGGCAGCGACCGCATCATGGCCGGCACCGGAGATGACTTTGCAAGCGGTGGCGCAGGCAACGACAGTATCACCATGGGTGAAGGGGCTGACACCGCCGAGGGCGGCGCGGGGCGCGACTATATCCACGGCCAAAGCGGCGACGACAGTCTTTCTGGTGATGGCGGGGATGACAAACTGGTTGGCGGCGCCGGTGCGGACACCATCTCGGGAGGCGCGGGCAATGACCACCTCTGGGGCGGCAATTGGTGGAAAGACGGCGATGCGGACACTTTTGTTGCCTCTGCTGGCGACGGGCGCGACATGATCCACGACTTTGAGGTGGACCACGATGTCATTGACCTCTCAAGCTATGGCATCAGCTATGATGATCTGCAGGCCCATATCCAGGATCAGGGCTGGGCCACGGTGATCGACCTCTCCGCCCTCACCGGCGGCGAAAGCAATGACCGTTTGATCCTGAAATCTGTTGATCCGGACGACCTGGACGAAACAAACTTCCTGCTCTGAGGCCAGCATGCACGCCTCACCGCTCACGCAACTCAAAAGGTTGCTGCCCCCGCTCCTCGGCCTGAGCGCGATCTCAAACCTTGCCGTGCTGATCAGCCCGATCTTCATGATGCAGGTGCTGGATCGCGTGATCCCGACCGGCAACCTTCACACCCTGTCGCTGCTGTTGCTGGTCGCGTCCGCAGCCCTGCTCTTGCAATCTATGGTCGACGGTCTGCGCGACATCACCTTGCAATGCGCCGCGCGCTGGGGCGAACGGATCAGCCTGCCCGCGATCCTCGGCTCTCCCCCCCGTGAGCAGCAGGATCGGATTGCTGCTCTGTCACAGTTAAAAAGCGGCCTTTCCGGCCCGACGGCGACCGCAGCCTTAAGCCTGCCCTGGCTGCCCATGTTCCTGGCGGTCTTGTGGATCATTCACCCCTGGTTTGTCGCCCTGACCTGCGCTCTGATCGCCACCGCGGCCACGCTGCGCATCGGCTCCAAAGCTCTCATGGCGCCTCGCACCGCCCTTCTGGCGCAATATGCAGATGGCGAAGCCACCGCGCAAAAAGACGTGCAGGATCTTGCCGCCCACCCCGGCCTCGCCGCGCTCAGCCGCAATTTGATCGCCAAACTTCTGCGCACCATGGCCGCGCGCAACCAAATCGAAGATCAGCTGACCCCGCTATCAGCGAGCAGCAACGCAGCTAGCGCTTTTGTGCGCAGCCTGTCGCAGCTGCTTGGCCTCAGTCTGGGGGCCGCGCTGGTGGTCAATGATGCCCTCAGCGCCGGCGGCATGATCGCCGCCAGCCTGATTTTGACCAAAACGGTCAGCAGCTTTGAAACGGTGATCGCGTCCCTGCCCGACATGCGTACTTTCCGCACCGCCTACCAACAACTGCTACACCTGCCGGCACCCACACAAAACATCGGAACAGAGATCCCCTCGCTGTCCGGGGCCTTGCGATGTGACGGGCTTATTTCCCCACGCGGCGGTGGCGCCCCGCCCCGTCTGGATCGGGTCAGCTTTCAAATTCCCAAAGGCCACTGCCTTGTGATCATTGGCCCGTCTGGCAGCGGCAAAACCACCCTTATTGAGGCGCTGAGCGGCGCAACACCCTGCCCCATTGGCACCGTCTGGCTGGATGAAACAGAAATCAAAACCCTGCCAAACGAAAGCCACACCGCCCACATCGGCTACCTGCCGCAGCAGGCGCAGCTGTTTCACGGCACTCTGGCACAAAACATCGCTGGATTTGCGCCCGACATCTCAGACGCAGATGTGGTGGAGGCGGCCAAAAATGCCGGGGTGCACGGCCTGATCTCTGCCCTCCCGCAATCCTATGACACGGATATCGGCGCAGCGCCCTATCTGCTGTCCGCCGGACAAAAACAACGCGTTGCGCTGGCGCGCGCGATTTATCACCAGCCAAAATATCTGTTTCTGGATGAGCCAAATGCCCTGCTTGATGCCGCAGGCGAGCGGCAGCTTTGTGCCGTGCTCGCACGGCTTAAGAAACAAGGCACAACGGTGGTGATGGTGCTGCACCGATCCGGCCTGATGGGACTCGCCGATCACGTTTTACTGTTAGAAAACGGACGCATGGCGGATTTTGGTGCGCGTGGCGAGGTTCTGGGCCGTATGAGCAGCGGGCGACGGCGCATTGAGCTGCCGTTGCGCGACACAAGCCTTCAGGATCTCACCGATTGGGTCAGCGCACAGTTCACACGGGCCTCAGATGCAGATCTCTCAAACCGGGCCGAGCTTATTGCAACAGAGCTCTTCACCCTCACCAAGGCCAGCGGCGCGCAGGACACCGCACGGCAGGCGGTTTTCCTGTTCCGTTTCCTCTCTGACCAGAGCTGTGAAATCACGGTGACTGAGGAGGGGCGCACCAAGGCAGATGCCAAAATTCGCAAAATCGCCGAGCTGCTGCGCCAGCCCAGCACAAAGATGGCCGACCTGCCCGGGGATGAGGCGGCCTTGGCGGTGATTTCCCAGATGAGCGACCGGTTTGACATTCAAAACATTGACGGCCAGTCGGTCTATTGCGCGACCATTTCCACACGCCCCGTCACCTTGCAGGGAGTGCCCCAACATTGAGTGACGCAGCCGCATTCTCCGCCGCCCCCGACCCGGCCAATACAGAGCTGCCAACCCGGGTCACGCGCCCTTTGCGCATTGGTTGCGCCGTGGTATTTGGCGCTCTGTTGTTGTTTGCGCTCTGGGCGTCGCTCGCGCCGCTGGCCACGTCTATTCCGGCGTCCGGGCATTTGAATGCCGCCCGCCCAAGCTATGATGTGCAGCATCCGTTTGGGGGAAAAATCGCGCAGATCCATGTGGACCAGCATGAAGAGGTGGCCCGTGGCGCAGTGTTGATGACACTCGATGTGGATCAGGAACGGGCAGAACGGGACGCATTGCAGGCCGCGCTGACCCCGATGATCGAAGAGCGCGCAACCATCAGGGCGGCGCTGTCAGACCGGCTGCCGCACGCGGGCGATGGCGCGCAAACCAGCGATGCGGCGCAGATGGCGGTGCGGCGCATGCGCAATATGCAAACCGCCATGCAACTGCGCGCCGACATGAGTGCCACCTTGGAAGGCGCGCTTGAGGAACGGATGATCCATCTTTCGCAAAGTATGGCGCGGCGTGAGGAGCAGCGCCTTTCCATGCTCGCCCGGCACAAACGATATGCCAGCCTGAGGGCAGAGGGCGCCTTTCGCGCCGCTGATATGGATGCGCTTGGCGAGGACATTCTGGAGCTCGAAGCCGCGCTGGAGCGGGACCGGGCAGAAGTGTCTTCCTTGCGCAATCAGGCCATTCAGGCCGCGATGCAGGTCATGCGCGAGAAACTCGAGTTTCGTCAGCAGCTTCTGGATCGGCTTGCGCAACTCGAAGAAGCGATCCCACGGCTCAAGCGGCAGATTTTGCGCCTGAGCGCGCAGATAGATCAAGCTCAGATTCACGCGCCGGAAGCAGGCATTGTCGCCGCACTCTATTTTGACACGGCGGCCATGGTCATACCGCGTGCGGAAACGGTTTTGACACTGGCCCGCCCAAGCGCGCGACATCAGGTGTCTTTTCTGGCGCACCCTCAGGTGATTGATCAGCTGCGGGTGGGCATGTCTGGCCAGTTGACCGTGGCGGCGCTCCCGCAGCGCAGCCACCCGCGCGTGCAGGCGACGATCACCTCGCTGTCACCGGAAGCCCGCCGCAATGCCGATGGCGCGGTGATGGGCTATGACGGGATTGCGCAGATTGATGCGGAGGACCACGCAGCACTTTTGGCCACGCTCGGAGATGAGGCCACTTTGGCCACCGATATGCCGGTGACAGTGGTCTTTACCGGCCGCAGCACCACCTTTGGTGCTTATCTGATGGGCCCGTTCTGGTCGTTTATGCAAAAAGCTTTGCAGGATTGAGGGTGCAAATGAGGAGGGAAGAGAGTGACGCTATTCCCCCGTGAGGCCAGCTTGCGCGGCGCGGTTGTGCAGGCTAGCACTGTTCCTATGAAGTCTGTTTTGCGTCTGGCCAATCTCTCGCTGCTGCTCTTGTTTCCGATTGCGTGGTTTGCACCGCTGATGCGCGCGGGCCTGCTGCCGATTTTTGGTCTCAGCGAGATTTCGATTGTCTCCGGGCTGCAATCTTTGTGGGGCACCGATGTGGCGCTGGCGCTTCTGGTGACGTTTCTGGCGATTTTCGCTCCTTATCTGAAAGTCATCGGCATTGCGCTCATTCAGTTTGGTCTCTTGCGCCGCAAAGCTTTGCCCACGCTGGAGTTTCTGGGGAAGCTGGCGATGGGCGATGTTTTTCTGATCGCGCTTTATATCGTGATCGCCAAGGGCGCGGGCCATGTGACGGTTTACACCGGCTGGGGGCTTTATCTGTTCACCGGCTGTATTCTGGCGTCGCTGACAATTAGCCATTTGACCCGCAAGCGGTCGTGATCCAAAACGGCACAATGGCAAAGAGCAAAACCCAATTCACATGTTCGGCCTGCGGCGCCGTCTCCTCCAAATGGTCGGGACGCTGTGAGACCTGCGGCGAATGGAATACGATCGTTGAAGAGGCACCCTTCGGGGCGGGCCCCGCAGGCAGCGCACTTGGCAATGCGAAGGGGCGGCGGATCGAGCTGTCTGATCTGGCCACCAAGGAAACCCCGCCGCCGCGCACCATCAGCGGCGTGAAGGAACTTGACCGCGTGCTGGGCGGCGGGCTGGTGCCGGCAAGCGCCTTGCTGGTGGGCGGCGATCCCGGGATCGGCAAATCCACCTTGCTGTTGCAGGCCGCCGCGCGGTTTGCGCGCCAAGGTGTCAAAACCATCTACGTGAGCGGCGAGGAAGCCAGCGCGCAGGTGCGGATGCGGGCGCAACGGCTGCAGCTGACGGAAAGCCCCGTGCTTTTGGCCGCCGAAACAAATCTGCGCGACATCCTGACCACGCTGGAGGCCGAACGGCCGCAGCTTGCCATCATCGATTCCATCCAGACCATGTGGAGCGACAATGTGGGCAGCGCGCCGGGCTCCGTCAGTCAGGTGCGCGCGGCGGCGCATGAGCTGACAGCCTTTGCCAAACGCAAAGGCATGGCGATCATTCTGGTGGGACATGTCACCAAAGAGGGGCAAATCGCAGGCCCCCGCGTGGTGGAACATATGGTCGATACGGTGCTCTATTTTGAGGGCGAGCGCGGCCATCAGTTCCGCATTCTGCGCGCCGTCAAAAACCGCTTTGGTCCCGCGGATGAGATCGGCGTTTTTGAAATGACCGGCCGCGGGCTGGTGGAAGTGGGCAATCCAAGCGCGCTGTTTCTGTCTGATCGCGGCCAGCCGACACCGGGAAGCGTGGTGTTTGCCGGGATCGAAGGCACCCGCCCCGTGCTGACAGAATTGCAGGCGCTGGTGGCCCCGTCACCGCACAGCCAGTCCCGCCGCACGGTTGTCGGATGGGACAGCGGGCGGCTTGCGATGATTCTCGCGGTGCTGGAAGCGCGCTGCGGCATCCCCTTTGCGGGGCTGGATGTGTACCTCAATGTGGCAGGCGGCATGAAAATCGGCGAACCGGCCGCAGACCTTGCGGTGGCCTGCGCACTGGTTTCCGCCCGTGAAGACAGCGCCTTACCCGCCGATACAGTGGTTTTTGGCGAAATCAGCCTGTCTGGCGCGCTGCGCGCGGTGAGTCAGACGGAAAATAGGTTGAAAGAAGCCCAAAAACTTGGTTTCTCATCGGCAATCGCGCCAAAGGGCGGCAAAACCAACACAGTTGACGGCATAAAGCTGAACCGTATTGGAGATTTGGCAAGTTTTGTGGGCGAAGTATTCGGAGCGGGCTGACGGGGACGGACGCACGTAAAAACAGACGCCGCAAGGCAAACCGGGGCCGGTCACAGGGCCGGTCATAAGGGACAGGACTACATGGAAGGTTTCACCATCATCGATGCCGTCGTTGCGGGCATCATCGTAATTTCGGCGCTGCTGGCCTACAGCCGCGGCGTTGTGCGGGAAACCATGGCCATCGCCGGGTGGGTTGCCGCCGCTGTGCTGGCCTTCATGTTTGCCGGATCTCTCCAGCCGCTGGTCAAAGAAGTGCCCATTCTGGGTGAATATCTGGCCGACAGCTGTGAATTGTCGATCATCGCCGCCTTTGCCGCTGTTTTTGCGCTGTCGCTGGTGGTGGTCTCGCTGTTCACGCCGCTGTTCTCCTCCATCGTGCAGCGCTCTGCACTGGGTGGGCTGGATCAGGGCCTTGGCTTTATTTTCGGTGTGCTGCGCGGCATCCTACTGGTTGCGATTGCCTTCTTTGTCTATGAGACCGTGATCACCAGCCAGTCTATCGCGATGGTGGATGACAGCCGTTCGGCCGAAGTGTTCAGCCGCATCACCCGCCAGATTGACGACCGCGACCCACAGGAAGCGCTGGGTTGGATCACCACCCAATACGAACAGCTGGTTGGCGTCTGCGAGGCGTAAGACAGCACATCGTTCTACACAGTCCTGCTGAAAGCCCGCACCGGTTGGTGGCGGGCTTTTTTCATGCGTCGGGGCAACCGGCGGGGGGCAAAAGCACAATGACGTTTGATCGGTGCGCGCAGGCCGTCCTTGGGGCGCGGCCTGATTTCCACAGTTGCACCTGCCTGTTCGCCGCCCTCTTGTTTGGCGGACAAACGGCGGCTACCGTGCGGGGAAACAAGCTATTTTGAGCCCTTTCATGCGCATTTGGATTGCCCTCACGACGCTGACGGTCGCGCTTTGTATTGCCCTTGTGGTGTCGGTCTTGCTGCCGCCCAAAACGCTCTCGCTGGCGGCGGGTGCGCGGGGCGGTGCCTATGCGCTGATGGCGGAACGCTACCGCGATATTCTGGCGCGTGACGACATTGACGTGCAGATTCTTTACACCAACGGCTCGGTCGACAATGCGGAGCTGTTGACGCTTGGCGCGGTGGATGCCGCGTTTTTGCAGGCCGGAATCACGGTGCCTCCGGGCAAGGCCGAGGCGATTGGCGGCCTGTTTTATGAGCCGATGCTGTTCCTTGTGCGCAGCGATCATCAATTGCCCTCAAATCCCGCGTTGTGGCGGGATCTGCAGATTTCGCGCGGGGCGCTTGGCTCCGGCACGGCAGCGGCCTTTGCAGATTTCAGAGAGGCCGTTGGCCTGCCTGAGGCGGACAACAAAGAGCTTGAGCTGGGCGCGGCGCAGTCAATTTTTGCCCTGCAGGCGGGAGGGCTCGACATGGCCTTTCTGGTCAGCAGCATTGAGGCGCCCTATCTGTCGCAGGCGTTTAACTCTGATGAGATCACGCTTTTGCCGCTGTCTTACACGCAGGCGATTGCGCGGCATATGGAGTATGCCGATATCGTTGATATTCCCGTGGGTGCGATTGCGCTTGATCCGGTGCAGCCCACGGAAACACAGCATGTGTTGGCCCTAAAGGCGCAGATGGCGATTGATCCGAAATTGCATCCGGCGCTGGTGAACCGGCTGACCATGGCGGCCAAAGAGCTGCATGCCGGGCGGGACATCCTGTCAGAGCGCGGGGCGTTTCCGGTGGCCGAAGGCATTGGCATGCCTGAAAACAACGTGGCACGCCAATTGATCGAAACGGGGCCCTCGACCTGGCACAATCTGCTGCCCTATTGGATGGCGGCGCAGGTCAATCGGCTGTTTCTGTTGATCCTGCCCATTCTGTTCCTTTTGTTGCCGCTGCTGCGGATCGCACCGATGATCTATTCCTATTTTCGCGGCTGGCAGGTCTGGAAACACTACAGCCACATCCGCGAGATCGAGGCCAAAGTCAGCGACAGTTCAAGCGCCAAGGATCTCAAGCGGCTCGCCAAGGCACTGGATTCGGTGGATCGCAAGATCTCGCAGCTGCGCCTGCCCCCGGCCTATCGGCAGACCGCCTATCACGCACGCATGCATATCGACTTGGTGCGCAAACGGATTGGGCAACTGCGTGTGGATGCAAAGTAGGTCTCGCCACCGCCCTACCCTCCTTTCTGCGCCACTAATTTAACCGTTTGATCAAAAACCAAAACGACGCGGCGACAGGGCGCGCTTTCTGGCCCGTCCAATGTGATCCTTTCGTGACATAGATTACCGGAGCGCTTAAGACAGGCGCAGCACGAAACAGGGATTCGGAGCCACCTCTGTGATCATTGGGCGAAACCATACCCCATTCACAGCCGCCTCTTGCGGCGGGTGGACTTGCACCCGAACCCAAGCGCTCCGCGCGCAACGTGCAGAGACACCGACCTTCCAAAAGCGCCAAACACATGCGTCGCGAAGGTGCCTAACCACCCAATCTAGCCAAGCCTAGTCCGAAGATAGGAGCGCTGCACGTGTGCGGAATTCTGGGGATCGCCAATCGCAATGACGATGTTTTTGCGGAGATTTATGACGGGCTGCTGATGTTGCAGCACCGCGGACAGGACGCCTCGGGTGTTGTGACCTACACCGGCGGGTTTTTCCGCGAACGCAAGGCCAATGGTCTGGTCAAAGACGTGTTTCAGGCCAGCGACGCCGAAACCCTGACCGGCCGTGTGGGCATGGGCCATGTGCGCTACCCCACCGCGGGCAGCCTGAGCGCGGCCGAAGCACAGCCGTTTTTTGTGAATGCGCCTTACGGCATTTATCTCGTGCACAACGGCAATATCACCAACACCGATGCGCAGCGCGAGAAGGTGACCGGCAAGTATAGCCGTCATCTGCGCACCACCAGCGACAGTGAAATTCTGCTGAACGTGCTGGCGGACAAAGTGGCTGATGCGATCAAAGTGAACGGCAGCGGCGATGCGATCCGCAATATCTTTGCCGGTGTGAAGATGACCATGGAGCGGGTGCAGGGCGCTTATTCCGTGATCTGTCTGATTGCAGGTGTTGGCATGCTGGCGTTCCGCGACCCTCATGGCATCCGCCCGCTGTCCGTGGCCAAACGCGCCGCAGATGGCGAAGGTGACGATTATGCCTTTGCCAGCGAAGACGTGGCCTTTGGCATCAATGGCTTTGAGAAAATGCGCGACGTGAAGCCCGGCGAAGCGCTGCTGGTGGATATGGATGGCAACCTGCATGAGTTTCAGGCGGTTGAGGGCGAGCTGACGCCCTGCATCTTTGAATATGTTTATCTGGCGCGTCCGGACAGCGTGCTCGACGGGGTGTCCGTCTATCAGGCGCAGCTGCGCATGGGGCAGACATTGGCCAAGCAGATTGCCGAAAGCGAACTTGAGATCGACGCGATCATTCCGGTGCCGGACAGCGCGCGCCCTGTGGCGTTGGAGGTCAGCAATGCCACTGGCATCCGCTATCGCGAAGCGCTGGTGAAAAACCGCTATGTGGGCCGGACCTTCATCATGCCCGGTCAGGAAGAGCGTCAGAAATCTGTGCGCCGCAAGCTCAACGCCATTCCGCGTGAGATGGATGGGCGCAATATCCTGTTGATTGACGACTCCATCGTGCGCGGCAACACCATCAAGAAGATTGTGCAGATGTGCCGCGAAGCGGGCGCGAAGAAAGTCTATATCGCCTCGGCCTCCCCGCCCGTGTCGCACCCCAATGTCTATGGCATCGACATGCCCACCAAACATGAGCTGATCGCCCATGACATGAGCATTGAGGAAATCCGCGAAGAACTGGGCGCGGATGCGCTGTTCTATCAGAAGCTGGAAGACCTGATCTGGGCCGCACAGGAAGGCAACCCGGAGATCGCGCGCTTTGACTGTTCCTGCTTTGACGGGGAGTACATCACCGGCGGCGTGACCGCGGAATATCTCGCCGATCTGGAAAACAGCAGCCGGGTGAGCAAGAAGATCAAAGAGGCTCCGGCACCGGGCGCAAGCTGGAACGGGGCGACTTTGGCCACCTCTCAGGGCTGAGCGACCTGTGAGCCTGCTTGCCCTGGATAGCCGTTGGCGTCGCCTGCATGATCCGGACTGGGTCAGCCCCAAGAGCGGGCGCAGTTTTGGCGGGTTGATCGACATCGGCTATGACCATCCGGATCCGTGGCCGCATGGCGATTTGCAGGGCAGCGGGCAGGAGATTCTTGAGATTGGCGAAGACAAGCTCTCCGCCGATCTCTGCCGCTGTGACGGGCTGCGGTTTGTGCGGGCGATGCTCGCGCTGCCGATCAGGGGCAGTGACGAGGCTGTGCAATTTGCGGTCTGGGCGCATTTGGCGGATGCGGATTTCTACCGCTACCTCGACGATGCCACGGGCGAAACGCCCGGCTTTGAGGGCTGTGCGGCCTGGCTGATGAATGACATCCCCGACTATGAAAGCGAGACCCCGCTTGAAGGCGCGCTGATCGCAGGTGGGGCGCAGGAGCGGCCAAGGCTCAGCCTCAATGACGGGCCGCTGGCAGAGGCGCAAAAGGCGGGAATCACCTTTGACGCGCTGCTCGATCTTTATGCGGCAACCGGCAACGACATTCGCCCAGACCTCTGACCGATCCCCTCTCGGCGGCCTTGCCATAACGCTGCCTCACCTCAGGGTCGAATGGGGCAATTTACACCTCAACCCAGACCAACCTCTCCCTCCCCTGACTGGCTGAAATCCGCTTATTTTATTGGGCCAATCGCAGAGTCTCGGCGGCATTCAGCTTTCGTTAACCAACATCCCGGTATTCAGCGGTGGCAGTCAGCGGAGCTATCTCTATAAGGCCGCCACCACTCACACACCGGGATAGCCCATGACCTCCAGAACGCCTTCGCAGGTGGCCGAACAGGCCACACAGAGCGGTGTCTTGAAGAACCGATCTCGACTGACGCTGATTGGCGTTATGGGATCACAAACACGGCCGCGCGCTCTATTGATGACGCGCAGCGGCCGGACCTTGCGCGTGCAACCTGGGGATCGCACGCCATCTGGCAAGGTGCTGGCGATTGACGCCCACAGCATCGTGCTCAACAGCGGGCATGGCGCGACACGGCTGTCGATGCCCAAATAGCGGTCAACGGAGGGGCAGCGCTGCGACATTGACGCCAGCGCTTGCCCCTTGACCTCACTGCCCATTGGCCGCATTCCAGTGGCCATGACCGATACTCCAGTTTCCTCCACGCCTTCGGGCGACAAGATCGCGCTGATCACTGGCGCGTCCCGTGGCCTTGGGGCCGCTTTCGCCGAAGCGCTTGCGCCGGATTATCACGTGGTTGCGGTGGCCCGCACCACAGGCGCGCTGGAAGAGCTGGATGACCGCATCCAGGCCAAGGGTGGTCAGGCCACGCTGGCGCCGATGGACATCACCAATGCCGATGCGATGGCGCAACTGTGCCGCTCGATCCATGACCGTTGGGGCAAAGTGGACCTGTGGGTACACACCGCCGCCCATGGTGCGCCGCTCACGCCCGCAGATCACATCGACGCCAAGGATTGGCAGAAATCCGTGGCGATCAATCTGGACGCTGTCGGGCGGCTGATCCCCTTCCTGAGCCCGCTTCTGGGCCATGAAGGCCATGCGGTATTCTTTGACGATCCACGTGCGGGCGAGAAGTTTTTTGGCTCTTATGGCGCCACCAAAGGTGCGCAGATCGCGCTGGCCAAGAGCTGGCAGGCGGAAACCGCAAACATCGGGCCGAAGGTTTCGATCCTTGCGCCTAAAGGCATGCCCACCGGCACGCGTGCCCGTTTCTTCCCCGGCGAAGACCGCGCAACGCTGGCCCATCCGCGCGATGAAGCCGCGCGGCTGATGGCGGAGCTCAACCTCTGAACCAACCGACACCGTAAAGCACACAACTTAAGTGTGACGGTGATTCCCCAGTCACCGTCCGTTGCGCCGCATGGCTGACTGTGGCGCTTGCTCCGCCGTGGCAGCTCCACTAGACAGAAGCAAATCAGCAAGGTTCCGGCCTTGAGACGCGGCGAGATTTGGGGGCAGGCACCATGCGCATTCTCATCACAAATGACGACGGCATCAACGCGCCCGGCTTGGCCGTTTTGGAAAAGATCGCGAATGAGCTCGCCGGAGCAGAGGGCGAAGTCTGGTGTGTGGCACCGGCCTTTGAACAATCCGGTGTCGGCCATTGCATCAGCTACACCCACCCCACCATGATCGCCAAAATGGGCGAGCGCCGCTTTGCCGCCGAGGGCAGCCCGGCGGACTGCGTGTTGGCCGGTGTGCATGATGTGATGAAGGAGGCGCAGCCCGATCTGATCCTCTCCGGCGTCAACCGGGGCAACAACTCAGCAGAAAACGCTCTCTATTCCGGCACGCTGGGCGCGGCCATTGAAGGCGCGCTGCAGGGTATCCCCTCCTTTGCGCTCTCCCAATTCTTGGGCCCGCAGAACTACACGGCAGAGGATCCGTTTGAGGCCGCTGGCCAGCATGGCGCAGATGTGCTGCGCAAGATCCTTGCCACCGAGGTGCCAAACGGCTCTGCCTATGGCCTGTTTTACAACATCAACTTCCCGCCCGTGCTGGCAGCGGATGTGAAAGGCGTGCGCGTAGTCGCGCAGGGGCTGCGGCAGGACACCTGTTTCTCTGTGGAGCCGCACACTTCGCCCTCCGGGCGTCGCTTCCTCTGGGCGAAGGGCGGCAATCAGCAGGTCAAAACCGCAGAGAACACCGACGCCGCCATCAATCTGGACGGTTATATCTCTGTCACGCCGATGCGCGCTGATCTGACCGCGCATGACGCCCTGAAGGCATTGAAAGACATCGAATAATGGATCCGGACGCGCTTGCAGAACGCAAAATGCAGTTCCTCTTTGCGCTGCGCTCGCGCGGGGTGACGGACCCGGCGGTGCTCGGCGCGATGGAGGCCGTGGACCGTGGCCCCTTTGTGCGCGGACTGTTTGCGGAGCGCGCCTATGAGGACACGCCGCTGCCGATTGCCTGCGGGCAGACCATTTCACAGCCTTCTGTTGTCGGTCTGATGACGCAGGCGCTGGAGGTCACATCACGCGACAAGGTGCTCGAAGTGGGCACCGGCTCGGGCTATCAGGCGGCCATTCTGGCGCAGCTGGCACGGCGGGTTTACACCGTGGACCGGCACAAGCGGCTGGTGCATGAGGCGCGCGGCGTGTTTGACGCCATGGGCATCGTGAACATCACCTCCCTGATCGGGGACGGCAGCTTTGGCCTGCCCGATCAGGCGCCCTTTGATCGCATCATTGTCACCGCTGCAGCAGAGGACCCGCCGGGCCCCCTCTTGGCGCAGCTCAAGATCGGCGGTATCATGGTGGTGCCTGTCGGGCAGTCGGACGCGGTTCAGAGTTTGATCCGGGTGCGGCGCACTGAAGACGGCTTTGACTATGACGAGCTGCGGGCGGTGCGCTTTGTGCCTTTGCTGGAAGGTGTCGCCCGGGAAAACGATTGATTTTTCAGGGCTTTCCCCTTGGCAAAGGGGGCGGCGTCGCCCATCTGGGCAGCAATGTAGTAAACAGAACCAAAGCGGTCATGGCATCAGACCCCTTCGCAAGGGACCGCACGTGAGGATATCGAGATGGTTTTTTCGCAAGCAAAGCGCATCCGCTTTATCAGCGCAGGACTTGCCCTGAGCGTGTTGGCCGCCTGTGAGGGCGGGTTTGACTATGATCTGCGGGGCGATGCGGCGGGCAGTGCGCTGGACACCTCGGATGCGGCGCTGACCGCCACCTCCAAGCGCCCCAACCCCGACAACCGCGGTGTGATCTCCTATCCGAATTATCAGGTGGCCGTGGCCCAGCGGGACGACACCTTGCAGGATGTCTCTGCCCGTGTGGGCATTCCTGTCGAAGAACTCAGCCGCACCAATGGCATCGCGCCGGACGTGAAGCTACGTCAGGATGAGGTGATTGTGCTGCCCTATCGTGTGGCCGAACCGTCACCCGCCACAGGGGGCACCGGCGTGATCGTGCCTCCGGGCGGCGTGGATATTGCCGCGCTGGCTGGCGGGGCGATTGAAAGCGCCAACACCACCGAGGTTCAGACCAGCTCGCTTGCCCCCGCAGCCGCCCCGGTCACGACCCCATCGGAAAACGCGCAGACCGGGCTTGAGCCGGTGCGCCATAAGGTGAAACGCGGAGAGACCGCCTTCACCATCGCACGTCTTTACAATGTGTCCGTGCGCTCGCTGGCGGAATGGAACGGGTTGGGCAGCGACTTCACCATCCGTGAGAACCAGATCCTGCTGATCCCGCCAGCCGATCCAAGTGCCGCTGCACCAGCTCCGGCTGCGGTGTCGACTGTGGCAACCACCAAGCCGGGGGAAGGCTCCCCCACACCGACACCGCCAAGCGCGTCCAAGCCGCTGCCAGATGATGCAACCGCTGCCAAAGTGGCCGCTGCGCCAAAACCTGAAAGCCCGGATCTGGGCGCGCAACAGAGCGCGTCGCAGGCCGCGATGGGCTATCCTGTGTCCGGCAAGATCATCCGCCCCTATGCCAAGGGCAAGAACAACGGGATCGACATCGCGGGGGATGCCGGTGCGCCGGTCTTGGCGGCCGCAGACGGCAAAGTGGCCGCGATCACCACGGATGCGGATGATGTGACCATTCTGGTGGTGCGCCACCCCAACAACCTGATGACGGTCTATTACAACGTTGCCGATGTGAAAGTGTCCAAAGGCACCAATGTGAAACGCGGACAGCCCATGGCGCAGTTGCCCGAAGAAAATGCCTTTGTGCATTTTGAGGTGCGTGATGGTTTTGACAGCGTGGACCCGGCGCCTTACCTGAAATAAGCCGCCGAGAGACTGAGCTTGGTGGCGGGGCTGTTTTTAGCCTGTGCCGCCGAGGCACGCACTACACAGGTGCGCGCAGGGAGGGCGCTGCCCTCGTCACAACGGAGTTGTGACTTCACCCGGGATATTTGGCGAATGAGAAGCGCTGGCGGCACAGGCCGCCGTGTGCGTTACACTTTGACGCCTTCGCGGCCTGCGAGATCGAGGAAGAACTGCCAGGCGACGCGACCGGAGCGGGCGCCGCGGGTGGCTTGCCATTCGATGGCCTCCGCGCGCAGGCGCTCTGGGTCAACGGACACGCCATGTGCCGCGCAGTAGCCATCAATCATCGCGAGGTAGTCATCCTGCGAACAGGGGTGGAAACCGAGCCAGAGGCCAAAGCGGTCTGAGAGCGAGACTTTCTCCTCCACCGCTTCAGACGGGTTGATGGCGCTGGAGCGTTCGTTTTCGATCATGTCGCGCGGCATCAGGTGGCGGCGGTTGGAGGTGGCGTAGAAGACCACATTGTCCGGACGCCCTTCGATGCCGCCATCCAGCACCGCTTTGAGCGATTTATAATGCTGGTCATCATGGCTGAAGCTGAGGTCGTCACAGAACAGAAGAAAGCGCTCGGAGCTGGCGCGCAGCAGGTTCAGAAGCCGCGCAACAGAGGGCAGGTCTTCGCGTTGCAGCTCGACGATTTTGAGCGCGTGGCCTTCTGAGAGCACCTGCGCATGCACGGCTTTGACAATGGAGGATTTGCCCATGCCACGCGCGCCCCACAAGAGCGCGTTATTGGCGGGCAATCCGCGCGCAAACTGGCGGGTGTTTTCCAGAAGCGTGTCGCGGGAGCGGTCAATGCCGACGAGCAGATCGAGCGACACGCGGTTGATCTCCGGAACCGGTTCCAGCCGGTCGGGATCCACATGCCAGACAAACCCATCCGCAGCAGCGAAATCCGGCGCGGCCAGCGGCGCGGGGGACAGGCGCTCAAGCGCTTCGGCGATGCGGGTCAAAGTGGTGTCATCCATGGCGGGCCTCCGGTGTTGCTGTCGTTACAGACCATTTTATGTGCGCAACAACAAGGGGATGACACAAAGGAAAAACGCGCCCGATTGGGGCGCGTTTCTAAAAGGTCATTGTGAGCTCTATTTGGTGTCGATATCGGCGAGGTCTTCGGCCTCTTCGTCATCCTCAAAATAGACGCCTTCTTCTTTGAGCTTGGCGATGCGCTGTTTGTCCACACGGCGCACAAGGAAGATCGAAATCTCATAGAGGCCATAGACAACTGTGAAGAGGATCAGCTGTGTCACCACATCCGGAGGCGTGACCAGTGCGGCCAGCACAAGGATGCCAACCATGGCGTATTTGCGCACGGAGGCGAGGCCATCGGCACTGACCAGACCAGCCTTGCCCATCAGGGTGAGCAGCACCGGGAGCTGAAAACACAGACCAAAGGCCATGATGAATTTCAGCGTGATATCAAGGCTTTCATTGACCTTGCCAAAGAAGGTGATCTGCACGCCTTCATCTGCCTGCGGGGCTGCCGCGGCCACGGTGCCGGGCACATCCTCGACCGCAGGCGCCATCAGGTTGGCAAAGACGGACGCCACATCGGCAAAGCCCAGAAAGAACTGCATCGCCAGCGGGGTCACGACCAATTGGGCAAAGGTTGCCCCCAGAAGGAACATGAAAGGCGAGGCGATCATGAAGGGCAGAAACGCGCCGCGTTCGCTTTTGTAGAGGCCAGGGGCCACAAAGCGCCAGAGCTGGTAGCCGATCACTGGAAAGGCCAGAGCAAAGCCGCCGACCATGGAGATACGGAACAGGGTGAACAGATATTCCTGCGGCGAGGTGAACTGCAGCGTGGGGGACGGATCGCCCAGATCCCGCAGCACGTCGACAATGGGTGCCACAAGGAAATGCAGCACGTGTTCGGCAATGAACTGCCCGCCAATCGGCACAAAGAAGAAGCTGATCGCCGCGATGAAGGCGAGCACGGAGCGGATCAGCCGCGTGCGCAGCTCCGCCAGATGCTCGATCAGCGGGGCGGAGCTGTCGTCAATCTCGTCAGTGTTGCTCATGCATCATCCTTTTTGGGCGCGGTCCCGCTGTCTGACGCGCCTGCGTCAGAGGACTCAGCGGCGGCCTTCTCGGCAGCTTCCTTGTCTAGACGCGCCTGCGCCATCTCCGCCGATTTCTGACGGATCTTCTCCGCAGCCTCCGCGCGCTCTTTGGACAGGCGTGTGGTTTCGGCTCCGGGCTCGTAGCTCATGGAGCGTTTCACCTCATTGGCGCTGTCCGCAAAGGCATCGCTGGCCGCTTTGAGCGGATTGGACACTTTGTTGAGCCCGTCAGTGGCGCCTTTGATGGTGTCGGTGACGTCTTTGACGCCCGCCTGATCAGCGGCCTGGTTCATGGCGGAGGAAAACTCGCGCGCCATGCCCTTGGCCTTGCCGACAAAGCGGCCCACAGAGCGGAACAGAACCGGCAGATCCTTGGGCCCGACCACGATCAACGCGACAACGCCAATGACCAGGAGCTCCGGCAAACCCAAATCAAACATATTGGATTGGCCTCAGATCAGACTTTGTCTTTGTCGTCAGATGGGGTCACGTCTTTGGCGGCATCTGCGGCGTCTTCTTCCAGCTCCTGCTGGCCTTCGTTGATGCCTTTCTTGAACGAGGTGATGCCTTTGCCAACTTCGCCCATCAGACCGCTGATCTTGCCGCGACCAAACAGCACCAGAACCACAACCGCGATCAGCAGAATGCCGGGCAGACCGATGTTTCCAATACCCATGATGTCTCTCCTTCTTGGTGGGGCGTTGGCCCCGAATGTAGTGATCTGCCTTTTACCTACCCCTTGAGCCGCCCCCGGAAAAGGCGAGCGCGGCTGTAAATCCCGTCAAATCGCGGGTTTTCCCTGCTCTATTTGTCACTATTCTGTCAGTTGTCTGTTTGAAGGCAGAAATTGAGAGAATCATCCCATGGGAACCTCGGAAAATCGTGCTGACCGGCTGATGTCGTTGATGGAGATGCTGCGCGATGGGCAGCTGCATCGGGCGGAGGATTTGGCAGCGGCGCTTGGGGTCTCTTTGCGCACGGTCTATCGCGATATGAAAACGCTGATGGGGAGTGGCGTGGCGATCGAGGGCGCGCGTGGCACAGGATACCGGGCGCAGGCGGCGCTGACCCTGCCGCCTCTGAACCTGACAGAGGCGGAGCTTGAGGCGCTGCATATCGGGCTTGCGGTGGTGGGCACCGGCATGGAGGGGGAGCTGCGGGAGGCGGCGGAAAGCCTGAGCGCCAAGATCGACGCCATGTTGCCAGAAGAGGTGGGCGGGGTGACGCAGGGCTTTGGTTTTGCGAGCTATCCCTTTGATGTGAGTGCGCGGGCGTTGCGCCATCTGGAGCCGTTGCGCACCGCGATCCGGGGCAAACAGAAGCTGTGTGTGCGCACCTCTGAAAGCGCGCAGGATGTGCGGCCTTTGAAGCTGAGCTATTGGGGGCGGGTTTGGGTGCTGGCGGTTTGGGATGAAACCGGCAATGGGTTTGCGGAGCTGCGCGTGGATCAGATCACGGAGATCACGCCCCTGCCCGGCCTGTTTGTGGAGGAGCCGGGGAAGAGTTTGCGGGACTTTGAGGCGCAGGGTTAGACAAGGGGCCAGCCCCTTCTTGGCTGCGCCAATTCATCCCCAGCGTATTTGGCCCGGAGTATTTTTGGCAGAATGAAGTGGGCCGCGCCGTTCAGGAGTCCGCCGGGAACACGAAGCAGCGGTCGCGGCGGATGGTGAGCCAGAGCGCCGTGCCTTCTTTGGGCAGGAAGACATTGGGCACGGTGACTTTCAGATCTGAGGCATCGTGATCCATTTTGAACTCAACAAGGCTTTCGTTGCCCATGAAGCGCGCACGGGTGACAACACCGCGCGCCGCAACGCCGTCTGAGGGCGTGGGCAGCGGGCCACGGCCGGCGCGGTCAAAATCCAGTTTCAAGTGCTGCGGGCGGATCACGATCTCAACCGGTGCGCCATCTTCCAGACCGGGGGTCAGGAACTGACCGAAAGGCGTGTCCGTCAGCGCGCCGTTGCTGGTGGAGCGGATCACATTGATGTCGCTGAAAAAAGCGACGGCCTGCTTGTCTACGGGGGCGTTGTAGATGTTGTAGGGAGCGCCTTGCTGTACAATTTTGCCATTGCGCATGAGGGCAATTTCATCGGCCATGCGCATGGCTTCTTCCGGCTCATGGGTGACCAGAAGGACAGCGGTGTCTTCTTCTTTCAAGACAGCGAGGGTTTCATCGCGGATGCCGTCGCGCAGTCGGTTATCGAGGCCGGAGAAGGGCTCATCCATCAGCATGATGCGCGGACGCGGGGCGAGTGCGCGGGCCAAGGCGATGCGCTGTTGTTCGCCGCCCGACAGCATGTGCGGGAATTTGTCGATCGCCCAGCCGAGATTGACCTTGGCCAGAAGCTCCTCGACGCGCGCGCGTTTGGCGTCGCGGCTGCCTTTCAGGCCAAAGGCGACGTTGTCAGCCACCGAGAGATGCGGAAAGAGGGCAAAGTCCTGAAACATCAGGCCGATCTGGCGGCGCTCCGGCGGGACGCGGAAGACCGTGTCACAGATCAGATTGCCGTCCACATAGATCTCGCCGCTGTCCTGCATGTCCACCCCTGCGATCATGCGCAGGGTGGTGGATTTGCCGCAGCCGGATGGGCCGAGCAGGCAGGTCACCTGCCCCGAATGCAGGGACAGGGAGACGTCGTCCACCACCTGACGGCTGCCAAAACGGCGGCGTAGGTTGCGGATTTCAAGACGGGGTGTGGGAGTTTCGATCTGCGACTGCACCTGTGGCCTCTTGCGATCCCCGAGAGTTTCCATCGGGTTTCGCGCAGATGTATCAGCCCCCTACCCGCGCATCAACCCTGCGGCTGCCAAGGATCACAGCGGCAAAACCGATCACCAAGACGATCAGACAGATTTGCAGGAGCTGTTCGTATTTGTGGCCGTCATAAAGCAGGCCTGCAAACAGCTCTGAGCTGCGGAACATATAGGCCATGGCGCCGATCATGGCGGCGGCAAAGCTGACGAGATAGGACCAGAGCGGCACCGTGCGGTTGCTCAGCAAGCCGACAACCAGCACTGGCGTGAGGAACATCGAGGCCGTGCCTGATACTGCCACCGCATCAAACAGGGTCTGATTGCCCCAAAGGGTCAACGCACCGCCTGCAACCGCAAAGAACAGCATTGCGATACGACCGCCCATGAGGGTGCGCGGCGCAATCCGCAGTTCCTCGACCACAAGGCGGGACGCGGAGCTGAGGGCAGAATCCAGAGTGGAAAGCGCTGACACCAGCAGAGACACCAGAAGCAGCGTGAACACCCAGGTTGGCAGCATTGTGGACCATGTGCCGAGCAGCTGGCCTTCGTAAGCGGCCCCCTCAAGCGCGGCCTGAATACCAAAGAAGCCAAAGGCGATGATGCAGAGGGTGGAAATCCAGAAGGCGTGCAGGAAGCTTTTGCGGGTGGTGTCGCGATCGGCAAGGAAGCCGCGGTCCATCATCACCGGATCATGCACCGGATAGGAGAAGACCTGCAGCGCGGCGACCACCAGGAGCACCCAACCATTGTGCGGGCCGGAGACACCGGGCGCGGTCAGAACAGCGCCGAGGTCAAAGCCGGGGCGCAGGATCAGCGCCACAAAGGCCGCACCAAAGACCACGAGGAAGAGGCTCATCTGCACCACGTCAGTGCGCAGTGCTGCTGAAAGACCGCCCCAAGCGGAATAAGCCAGAGCCAGAATGCCGACCACGAGAATGGCGGTGGTGCTGGCGCTCGCAACCTCGGGGAAGGCTGCTGAGAAGATCAGGCCAACAACAAGCAGGTTTGCAAATACCTCTGACAGCAAACGCAGGGCGATGACGACGTTATAAGCGGTGGTGCCTGCCGCGCCGAAGCGATCGGTCAGCCAGTCCTGCACCGAGCGCGCCCCTTGTGTGCGCATGCGGTTGACGATGTAGCCGCCGGTGAGGAAAGAGCCGTAGTAGGCCGCATAGGCAAGCGTGCCTGCGATGCCGTAGTAAAACCCAAGGATCGCAGCGTTCATCAGCGAGCGGGCAAAGATCCAAGTGGTGACTTGCGAGAACACCAGCGTCCAGAGCTGTGGCGCGTTGCCGGAAACAGATTGGCCACCAAAGAAGCCTTCGACCGACGCGCGGCGCGGCGCGACAAAAAGGCTGAGCACAATGATGGCTGCGAAGATCGTGATAATGGCGGTGGCCTGCATGGAATTTCCCCAGTTCGTCAGACTTTCCGCCTAGCAGGCAGCAACTGTTCGCACCAGTCGCCCCACAAAAACGTGAAAGCCTGTAAAGGAATTACCCTGCGTCCACCAAATCAAATGCCACTTCGGCAAGCTGCCTGCCGTTGACCTGCACCGCAAGCTTATGCGGGCCAGGATGCAGCTTGAATGTGGAGGCGTTGGCTTTGAGCGGGTGTTTCTTGGCCAGTTCCAAATGGCCGCCAGCGGGCACTTTTCCCTGCTTGAGCTTGAAGACCTTCTGGCCGGTTTTGCCTTCCGGGCGGTGGAACGTCAGCACGTAGTCGACAATTACCGGCACGGGGCTTTGGGCATCTGTGCTGAGCGTGACGGCGACATTGAGCGCCTCACCGATCACAATGCTGTCAGCGCCGACGCTCAGGTTTTGCACGGTGACGGGCGCGTCTGCGGCAAACCCCAGATGCGAAAGCGCATCGGGATGGCCCGCTTTCACAGCGGTGCGCAGGGCGTGCCGGGTCATCCAATCCAGCTCTTTGGCGGCCTGCGTGCCTTCGGCCTGCCAAGCGGCGAGGTGCTGCACCACCACCCCTGTGTCGATCTTGGAAATGTCGTTGAGGTGGTTGGCCACGGAGCGCGTCACATAGCGGGTTGGATCGCTGTGTAGCTGCGCCAGCAGCGGCAGGGGAGCAAGCGGGTCAATGTCGATCTTTTTGGCCCATGGCAGTTTGGGGCGGGTGCCTTCGCTGACCAGACGGCGCACGTGATAGTTTGTGTCCTGCGCCCAGTCCGCGAGACGGGCGAAGGTCTCCTCTGTCCAGCGGTTCAGGAAAGGGCGGATGTAGAACTCCATGGAGAACCGCTGTGTTGCGGCGTGCAGCAGATCAAAGCTGCGGTCGCGATGCTCTTCCAATCCGTGGCGGACCGCGAGGATGCCCGGTACCGCATGGATGAAGCGCCCGAAATCATCATCGGTCAGCGATGGATCAAGCGCGGGGGGCATGGCGGCCTCCAGCTGATCCGCCATGGTGGGAAAGTCCGGCGCGAGGCGTTTTTCGATGCAGTCGGCAATCCAGTCCATGCGCTCCATGAGCTCACGTTCTGGAAAGCCGGCAACGGTTTCTGCCTGAAAGCCCTTCGCATCAAAACCGGGGATGCCGGCGGCATATTCTGCCGCCAGATCCGCCATGCTTTCTGCGTTAAACAGATGATCTTTCAGTGAAAACCCCTGAGACACACCACTACCCCGCGCCAAATCTATTGCCCCTGTTTACATCGCGGAGGCAAAGGCGCCGCCGTCCAGCAGCACGTTTTGACCCACGATAAAGCCCGCATGATGGGAGCAGAGGAAGGCGCAGGTGGCGCCAAACTCATCTGCGGTGCCATAGCGGCCTGCGGGGATGGTGGCGGCGCGTTGTGCCTGCGCCTCTTCCATGCTGATGCCCTGTTGCTGGGTCACGGCAGTGTCCAGCGCCACAGCGCGGTCGGTGGCGTGGATGCCGGGCAGCAGGTTGTTGATGGTCACGCCTGTGCCTGCGACCTGACGGGCGGTGCCCGCCACATAGCCGGTGAGGCCCGCGCGCGCGGCGTTGGACAGACCCAGCACCGGAATCGGGGATTTCACAGACACCGAAGTGATGTTGACCACACGGCCCCAGCCACGCTCCATCATGCCCGGCACCAGCGCTTTGATCAGCGCGATGGGCGCGAGCATATTGGCATCCAGCGCGGAGATAAAATCGTCGCGGTCCCAATCGGTCCACATGCCGGGAGGCGGGCCGCCTGCGTTGTTGACCAGAATATCGACGCCCTGCGCGGCCTCAATGAGCTTGGCCTGCCCCTCCGGCGTGGTCACGTCACAGGCGATGGCCTCGACCTTGACGCCAAACTCCTCGCGAATCGCTGCGGCAGAGGCTTCCAGCGCCTCGGCACCCCGTGCGTTCATGATCAGATCCACACCTTCGGCGGCCAAAGCGCGGGCGCATCCCAGCCCCAGACCCTTTGAGGACGCACAGACGAGCGCGCGTTTACCTTTGATTCCCAATTCCATGCGATTCTCCCCTTTGTAATGTGGCTAAGAAATACCTAATTCTCTAAGGATGCCAGCAATATGCCGAAGGCTCGGCTTTCTGCTGCCACAATTGAACGATAATTTTAGGGACCGGCGCTGCCCATAAGAGAAGTAACGAGAAGGTAGACCATGTATTCACAGGTTCAGGACACCGCGATGCCGTCCCAGCGGCTGCCTGTGTATCTCGCAGAAGCGTTTCACGTCACAGATGGCGCGAACCTCGGGGATTCTTTGTCTTTTGCCCAAGAGCTTGTTCTGGATGACATCTATGCGCTGTCGATGGATGCACAGGTGAAAAGCCTGTCGTTGCGCACCGATGCGGACGGGCAGCATTTTGTGGCCAGCGACCGCGGACTTGGCACCCAGGACGCGCGGGTGTTTCTGGATTGTGTGGCCACATTCATGCCCCCCAGCGGCGACACCATCGAAGTGCTGGTGCTGGTTGAAGTGGATGACGCAGGCGGCGTGGTCCAGATTTATGGCGCAGCGCTTGCGCCTCTGACACCCAAAACCGATTACGCGCTGGTCGGGATCGACCGCGACGCGGCCTCGACACGGCTCGCGCAGCTGGCCTGTGTCAGCTTTACCAGCGGCACACATATCACCATGGCCACCGGAGAGCAGCGCAAGGTCGAGGACCTGAAAGTGGGCGACCGCGTTTTGACCCGCGATGACGGTCCGCAGGAATTGCGCTGGATCGGCCATTCGGTGCAGCGCGCCAGCGGCGAATTTGCCCCGATTGTGATCACCAAAGGCACGCTCAACAATGCAGGCGATTTGCGGGTGAGCCCGGACCATCGCTTGTTTGTCTATCAGCGCCATGACCACATCGGTGTGGGGCGCAGCGAGTTGCTGATCAAAGCCCGCCATCTGGTGAACGGTGAGACTGTTTATGCCGCCGAAGGTGGCTTTGTGGATTACTACCAGCTGATGTTTGACACCCATCAGATCATCTTTGCCGAAGGGATTTCGGCCGAAACCATGCAGATGGACACGCGCACGCGGCCGGCTGTGCCCAAAGAGGTCACCGAGCGACTGCAACGCAAAGCGGCCAACAACAGCACCCGCGGCGGGCCGGTGGGGCATCTGGAAGTGCATGAAAGCCTGCTGAACCGTCCGGACACGGTGGAGCTGTTGAAACGGGCGTCTTCCAAGTAACGCGGCCGGGGCTGCGCGCAGCCCTGCCCTCTGCTTTTCCTTGCGAAAATGAGCGCGCGCGCCTATACGCGCGACCATGTTGGACACGAGCACAAACCGCCCCGAATTGCCGCCCGAGATTGCGCGCCGGCGTACGTTTGCGATCATTTCGCACCCGGACGCCGGGAAAACCACGCTGACGGAAAAATTCCTGCTCTACGGTGGTGCGATCCAGATGGCGGGTCAGGTGCGTGCCAAAGGTGAGGCACGGCGGACACGCTCGGACTTCATGCAGATGGAAAAGGATCGCGGTATTTCCGTGTCGGCCTCTGCTATGTCCTTTGATTTTGGCAACTTCCGCTTCAATCTGGTGGACACACCGGGCCACAGCGACTTCTCTGAAGACACCTATCGCACGCTGACGGCGGTGGATGCGGCGGTGATGGTGATTGACGGCGCCAAAGGTGTGGAAAGCCAGACACAGAAGCTCTTTGAGGTGTGCCGTCTGCGCGACCTGCCGATTCTGACCTTCTGTAACAAGATGGACCGCGAGAGCCGCGATACCTTTGATATCATTGACGAGATTCAGGAAAACCTCGCGATCGACGTGACACCGGCGAGCTGGCCGATTGGCATGGGGCGCGAGTTCCTGGGCTGTTATGACATGCTCAACGACCGTCTGGAGCTGATGGACCGCGCGGACCGGAATGTGATCGCCGAGACCATTCAGATTGACGGGCTGGACGATCCGAAACTGGCCGACCACGTGCCTGCGCATCTGCTGGAGAAGCTGCAGGAAGAGGTCGAAATGGCCAAGGAGCTGCTGCCGCAGCTGGATCCGCAGGCGGTGCTGGAAGGGCATATGACCCCGATCTGGTTCGGCTCTGCAATCAACTCTTTTGGGGTCAAAGAGCTGATGGATGGCATTGGTTCTTACGGGCCGGAGCCACAGGTGCAGACCGCGCAGCCGCGTGAGATTGCGCCTGAGGAAAAGAAGGTCGCGGGCTTTGTGTTCAAGGTTCAGGCCAATATGGACCCCAAACACCGCGACCGTGTGGCCTTTGTGCGTATGGCCTCCGGGCACTTTAAGCGCGGCATGAAGCTGACCCATGTGCGCACCAAAAAGCCGATGGCGATTTCCAATCCAGTGCTCTTCCTCGCCTCTGACCGCGAGCTCGCAGACGAGGCCTGGGCAGGCGATATCATCGGGATTCCCAACCACGGGCAACTGCGGATCGGCGACACGCTGACCGAAGGCGAGGCGCTGCGCGTTTCCGGCATTCCAAGCTTTGCGCCGGAACTGCTGCAGGGCATTCGCGCAGGCGATCCGATGAAGGCAAAGCACCTTGAAAAGGCGCTGATGCAATTCGCCGAGGAAGGCGCGGCCAAAGTGTTCAAACCGATGATCGGGTCCGGCTTCATCGTCGGTGTGGTTGGCCAGCTTCAGTTCGAAGTGCTCGCCAGCCGGATCGAGATGGAATACGGCCTGCCGGTGCGCTTTGAACAGAGCCAGTTCACCTCGGCCCGTTGGGTCAATGGCGAGCGTCAGGCGGTTGAGAAATTTGCCGACATGAACAAGCAGCACATCAGCTATGACCATGATGGCGACGTGGTGTTTCTGACGCGTTTGCAATGGGATATCGACCGCGTGGCGCGCGACTATCCGGATGTGACGCTGACGGCCACCAAGGAAATGATGGTCTGATACAGTCTGAGATTGCACGGGGGATGCCCCCGTGCAAACATCGCGCCATGACCGACGACACCCTCACCTATCCGGGCGGCTTTGCCTATATGCTCGCGCGTTATGAGGGGCGGCGCGACCCCTTTGATTTTGGCCCCGAAGACCTCCCGCCGCTGGATGTGGATCTGTCCGCGCTGAAGGCTGAAATTGTGCCCGAGAGCGCAACGCAAAAACAGCCGGATGATCCCAAAACAAGCTGGGCGCGCAAACGTCGGCAGATTGCGGAAGAGTTTGTCGGCCAGAGCGCGCTGGCCTTTCTGAATGCACAGCTGATTTCCAACCTGCGCAAACGCGCGCAGCCGCCGCAAACCGCCGCGCTGTTTCGGCGGATCTGGGCAGAAGAACATGCGCACCTGATTGGCGCGCTAAATCTGCGCTGGCAGGTGAGCGCGGTGCAGACCTTTGCCGACCACGGAGACACGCCAGCGCAGCGGGAAGTTGGCCAGGCCCTAAAGATGCTCTTTGGCATGATGAAGCTCTATGAGTTTGAGCGCAGTTTCAGCGGCCTGCCCCCTGAAAAAGAGCATGGCTTTGGCAAACGGGTCAAAACCCGGCTCCCGCTGGATATGGAGCCGTTTTCGCTGGTCCATGGCGGGTTGGATATCAACCTGATCGCCCCGATCTGGGAAATGGCCAAGACCGATCCGGTGATTGCGCCGCTGGCTGAGCATTTGCTGGGCGAGCTGATTGCGGAACCGGGCGGCGTGTTTCGGCGCCTGTCGCAGATGCGGGCAAAACGAGAGCGGCAACAGGCACGGAAATGACAACGCAAAAGCCAACCTGGGGTGTGGTTGCAACCATCAAAGCCTCTGCCGAAGACATCCTGAATTTTGCCGCGCACCATCTGGAGCTGGGGGCGAGCCATCTTTGGATCTATCTCGACGCCCCAAACCCAGAGGCCAAGGCGCTGCTGAAGGCGCATCGGAAGATCACACCCGTGAGCACCGGCGAGAACTACTGGATCAAGGCGCGGGGCAAGCGCCCGCCGATGCACCAGAACCGCCAGTCCTATAACGCGCGCCATGCCTATAGTCGCGCGCGAGATCTGGATTGGCTGCTGCATATTGATGTGGATGAGTTTTTGTGGCCGGAGCGTGCTATCACGGATCAGCTTGCCGCCCTGCCGGAGAGCTGCCTGACCGCGCGCGTGCGCCCAGCTGAGGCGCTGGCACCTATGGAGGAAGGCGCGGAACCACGTCTGTTCAAAAGCTTCATCGCCAACAAAGATGATCGCAGCCGGCTGGTGGCGGAAATCTACCCGACCTTTGCGCCCTATCTGAAAGGCGGGTTTGTCAGCCATGTGGCTGGCAAAATCTTCATGCGCACCAAGCAGAGCGATATGAAGGTGAAAATCCACAATGTGATGCAAAATGGGGTGCGCAACCCGGGGCAGATGGAGCTGACCGATACCAGGCTTCTGCACCTGCACACCACAGGGTGGGATCATTGGCAGAAAAGTTTCACCTATCGCCACAAAAAGGGGTCTTACCGTGACGAGCTGGGCGCGGCTGTTCCGGAAGATGAGGGCGGCCTCAATCTGCATAAGCTTTTTGCCCATCTTTCCGAGGAGCCGGATGGGCTGCAGCGGTTTTATGAAGAGGCCTGTCTGGCCACGCCTGAGCTGACGCAGCGCCTGCGGGAGCGTGGGGTCTTGCAGGAACATGTGCTGGATCTGGATGCGAAACGCCGGAAACACTTCCCCGATTTTTGAGGCAAATGTTTCTCACTTTACGTCAAACCGGTGGGAACTCGCTGGTTTCATTGACCTAAAGCCTTCTGTGCGATAGAAGGCGCCGAGGATCGATATCGCCATGTGTTGCGGGGCCAGCCGGGCCTGATCCCAAAGCCGCTACGGGCCAAGTCGTGTCCGTAAACCACGGATACAAATGACAAAATTTTCTGACCTGAACCTGAACCCTAAGGTGCTGAAAGCAATCAGCGAAGCGGGCTACGAAACGCCGACCCCAATTCAAGCGGGGGCGATTCCATCCGCGCTCGAAGGCCGGGACGTTCTTGGCATCGCGCAAACCGGCACCGGTAAGACGGCAAGCTTCACCCTGCCGATGCTATCGCTGCTGGCGCGGGGACGTGCGCGGGCGCGCATGCCGCGCAGCCTTGTGCTCTGCCCGACACGGGAACTGGCCGCGCAGGTGGCGGAGAACTTTGACACCTATTCCAAATATCTGAAGCTGACCAAAGCGCTGCTGATTGGCGGGGTGAGTTTTAAGGAGCAGGAAGCGATCATCGACAAAGGCGTCGATGTTCTGATCGCCACACCGGGTCGTCTGCTGGACCATTTCGAGCGCGGCAAGCTGATCCTGTCTGACGTGAAGGTCATGGTCGTGGATGAAGCTGACCGGATGCTGGACATGGGCTTTATCCCTGACATCGAACGGATTTTTGGCCTCACACCCTTCACCCGCCAGACCCTGTTTTTCTCCGCCACCATGGCGCCGGAAATTGAGCGGATCACCAACACATTCCTCTCCAACCCGGAGCGGGTGGAAGTGGCCCGTCAGGCGACCGCAAGCGAGACCATTGAGCAGGGCGTTGTCATGTTCAAAGCCTCCCGCCGTGATCGTGAAGGCAGCGAGAAACGCAAGGTTCTGCGCGCGCTGATCGACGGTGAAGGTGAAGCCTGCAGCAATGCGATCATCTTCTGCAACCGCAAGACGGATGTGGATATCTGTGCAAAATCGCTGAAGAAATACGGCTATGATGCCGCGCCGATCCATGGCGATCTGGACCAATCGCAACGTACCAAGACGCTGGAATCTTTCCGGAATGGCGAGCTGCGTATTCTGGTGGCCTCTGATGTGGCGGCGCGCGGACTGGATGTGCCAAGTGTGAGCCATGTGTTCAACTTTGATGTGCCGGGTCACGCCGAAGACTATGTGCACCGCATTGGCCGGACAGGTCGCGCCGGTCGTGAAGGCAAGGCATTTACGATCTGCAATCCGCGGGACGAAAAAGCCTTTGAAGCGGTGGAAGCGCTGATCCAGAAAGAGATCCCGCGCGTGGAAAATCCGGTTAAGCCGGAACCGCGCAAAGCGCGCAAGCCGAAGGAAGAGACGTCCAAGAAGGCCGAAGAGAAGCCAAACGTGGTAGAGGCGCTGGAACTGCCTGCGCAGGAAGAGCCACGTGGCCGTTCAAACCGCGGGCGCGGCCGTGGCCGTCATGACCGGCGCGATGACAACCGCGTGGTGGGCATGGGCGACCATCTGCCAAGCTTTATTGCGCTGAGCTTTGAAGAGCGGCGCGACGCAGAAAACGCGGCGAGCTAAACACAGCCTGCGCGAAACGACAAAGGGCCCCGAGGGGCCCTTTTTTATTGCTGTGTTTTGAGATCTGACGCGAGGGTCAGCCCAGTAAGGTCAGCTCAGTAGGATCAGCTCAGGCGGCTGACCACTACAGTAACTTCGGGCTTTTTGCCGATCTCATCACGGGCAGAATTGCGCACGATCCGGCGAATTTCACCTTCAAGCTTGTCATCATCCGCCAGAGTTTTCTCTTTGGCGCGGCCCAGAAACTGTGTGATGTCCTCTTCCAGCACATCAACCAGCGGCGCTTGCGAGCGGCCCATTTCTGACAGGCCCATGACCTCGCACCACGCATCGCCAAGCGGCTCATCATCCTCGTCCAGCAGCACGGTCACAAGCACATGGCCGTTGAGCGCCATGCGGATACGATCGCGCACGATGCCGTCCAGCGCGCCGATCTGCGCGGTGCCATCGAGATAGGTGCGCCCGGTTTCGACGTAGCCCGCAATTGAGGGCTGGTCGCCGGAGATTTCCAGCATGGTGCCATTCACCGCCACGATAGAAGCGCGGCCGCCTTCGTTGGCAAGCTTGGCGTGTTCGCGCAGGTGACGGTGTTCGCCGTGATTTGGGATCACCATGGTTGGGTTCACGATGTCATGCAGGCGTTTGAGGTCCGGGCGGTTGGCGTGGCCGGACACGTGGTACTTGCCGGAGCTGTCATCCACCACATCCACACCCATTTCGGAGAATTGGTTGATGATGCGGATCACACCTTTTTCGTTGCCCGGAATGGTCTTGGAGCTGAAGAGGAAGAGATCGCCTTCTTTCAGTTTGATGCCATTGTATTTGCCACGGGCCAGCTGTGCGCTGGCGGCGCGACGCTCGCCTTGAGAGCCGGTGACGAGCAGCATCAGGTTTTCACGCGGGATGCTCGCGGCATCTTCGGGGCTGACCACCTTGGGGAAGCTGTCAAGCACACCGGTCTGGATCGCGGCTTCGATCATACGGCGCATAGCACGGCCCATCAGACAGATGGAACGCCCTGCCCGCTCGCCCGCCTCAGCCAGCGTTTTCACGCGGGCCACGTTGGAGGCGAAGGTGGTGGCGACCACCATATTGGGCGCTTTGGCAACCAGTGCTTCGATCTCCGGCCCGACAGAGGCCTCCGAACGGCCTGCATGGGGAGAAAACACATTGGTGCTGTCACAGATCAGCGCTTTGACGCCGTCTTTGGCAACCTCTGCCCACAAAGCCGGGTCAAAAGGCTCACCCACCAGCGGGGTTTCATCAAGCTTGAAGTCACCGGAGTGGATCACGCGGCCTGCGGGGCTGTCGATCACCAAAGCGGCGCTTTCCGGGATGGAGTGGCTGACCGGCAGGAACCCAACCTTGAACGGGCCGGCTTCGGTCACTTCGGGCCAGGCAGAGACCGTGCGCACCACCTCTTCGGGCTGGCCGCGATCCGCCATCTTGTGACGGGCCAGATTGGCGGTGAATGTACGGGCGTAGACCGGCACGCCGAGGCGTTCCCAGTAATGCCCGACCGCGCCGATGTGGTCTTCATGGCCGTGGGTGATGAAGATCGCCTCCAGCCGGTGTTTGTTTTCTTCAAGCCAGCGAATGTCGGCAAAGATCAGGTCCACACCGGGGCTGGTTTCCATGTCGGAAAACGCAACGCCAATGTCCACCAGGATAAGACGCTCATTGTCTGCTGGCCCGTAGCCATAGACATAGGCGTTCATGCCAATTTCGCCAGAACCGCCAAGCGGCAGATAGATCAAGCGGTCGCTCATGCGCCCTGCTCCTTGTTAAAGTCGTGGATGACGGTCAGCCCGTGCATCGTCAAATCATCTTCGATGGTGTCAAACAGGTGGTCGCCCTGCTCAAAGAGCGGCGCAAGGCCGCCCGTGCCCACCACTTTCATCGGTGCGCCATATTCCGCTTTGATCCGGGAGATAATGCCTTCGATCAGGCCAGTGTATCCCCAGAACACACCTGATTGAATACAGCCAACCGTATTGGTGCCGATCACCTTTTCCGGCTGACTGACGTCCACATGCGGCAATGCGGCGGCACCGGAGTGCAGCGCCTCAAGGCTGAGGTTCACGCCGGGGGCAATCACGCCGCCCACATAGGCGCCATCTTCGGCGACCACGTCAAAGTTCGTGGCGGTGCCAAAATCCACCACCACCACATTACCGCCGTGGCGGTCATAGGCGCCCACCGCATTGGCCAAACGGTCTGGCCCCGGCTGGGTGCCCTGATCCACACGCGGTTGATGCGGCAGTTTGCACTCAGGCTTGCCCACCACCAGAGGGCGGCAGTTGAAGAACCGGTCGGCAAACACACGCAGGTTCCAAACCACACGCGGCACGGTGGAGGAGATGATCACATCGGTGATGTCTGCGTCGATGCCGTAGTGGTTGATCAGGGTTGAGTACCAGGTGAAATAAGCGTCTGCCGTGCGCGCATGATGGGTCGACGTGCGCAGGGTGCACAGGAATTTCTCCCCGTCCCAGATCGAGAACACAGTGTTGGTGTTGCCGCAGTCGATGGCAAGAAGCATGGCGCAGATCCCCCTGTTGCGTGGATCAGAAAAAGATATCTGCCGCAGCTATGGCAATGCGGCCCTTCGCGGTCTTCAACACCAGATTTCCAGCGCTGTCCACCATTTCAAAGGTCCCGGTGGTCTCCTCACGGGTGGTACGTGCCGTCATGACTTCGCCAATGCGCGCCGCGCGCGTGAGCCAGGCGGTGCGGATCGGTTCAAACCCGTAGGTGGCAAACTGCGCCTCCCAGCGGGCATAGGCTGTGGCCAGCGCTTCAAGGAAGCTTTCCGGATCGACGGACGCGCCGGTTTCAGAGAGCAGCGAGACCGGGCGCGTGGCCTGTGCTTCGACAGCGCCGGTGTCGGGTGCGTGGGCAAGGTTCACGCCGATGCCGATGGCAATGTGGCTGACCGCGCCCCCCGCAAAGCCTGCGCTCTCCAGCAGGATGCCCGCCACTTTGCCGCCGTTCAGCAACACGTCGTTGGGCCATTTGAGTGCCAGCCCGTCACTGCGACCCGTCACCGCGACAAAGGCATCATAGAGCGCCAGCGCCGCCACGAAAGACCGCAGAGCGACCTGATCGGGGCTTTCCGCCGGGCGCATCACCAAGGTGGCAGCAAAGTTGCCAACCGGATCGACCCAAGCACGGCCACGGCGGCCACGGCCTTTGGTCTGGCGCAGGCCCAGGATCCACTCAGGCGCGGCCAGTTGCGGTGCAATGCGCGCGGCTTCTGCGTTGGTGCTGTCGACTTCCGCCAGAACGCGGCGGCCATACCCCTCGGGCCAATTGCTCATGTGTTTTTATCTTCTTACAGGTCGAAAAGCGCCCTCACGTAGCGCGTTTTCAAAAAGGGCGACGCGCCCCATGGGGCGCGTCACAATCAACGTCCGGATGCAAAAAGGCAAGCGGGTTATTGCAGCAGGGCGACGGCGGCGGCCTGCGCAGCCGTATCCACGCCAAAGAAGTTCACCACACCCAGCAGCATCACGGCCGCGCTCAGCACCAGCATGAGGTGCTGCACCGGAGACCGTGGCGCGTCGAGTGCGTCACGCTCTTCGCCGAAGTACATGAAGTAGACAATCCGCAGATAGTAGAACGCCCCGATCACCGAAGCGATCACACCGGCAACCGCCAGCCATGCAAGACCCGCATCAAAAGCGGCGCGCAGCACATAGAGTTTGCCGAAGAAGCCGAGGAAAGGCGGCACGCCCGCCAGCGAGAACAGCAGGAACAGCATCGCCAGCGCCCGACCCGGCGCGCGCTTGGAATACATGTTGAGCGCAGAAATATCGACCACCGGCTGGCCGTCTTTCTCCATCGACAGAATAAAGGCAAAGGTGCCGATGTTCATGGTGACGTAGATCGCCATATAGACCAGCATCGCTTCGATCCCCAAAGCGGTGCCGGAGGCAAGCCCCATCAGCGCATAGCCCATGTGGGCAATCGAGGAATAGGCCATCAGGCGTTTGATGTTGCGCTGGCCAATCGCGGCGACTGCGCCAAGGAACATCGACAGCACCGACAGAAGCGCGATGATCTGCTGCCAATCCGCAACCACGCCGCCAAAGGCATCAAACAGCACGCGAGCAAAGAGACCCATCGCCGCAAGCTTTGGTGCGGTGGCGAAGAAGGCGGTGATCGGTGTTGGCGCGCCCTCATAGACGTCCGGTGTCCACATGTGAAACGGCACGGCGGACACTTTGAACGCGAGGCCCGCCACCACAAAGGTCAGGCCAAAGAGCAGACCAAGCGGGGTGTCGCCATGGCCAGCCACGTCGATGATGCCGCTGAACTGCGTCGTGCCTGCAAAGCCGTAGACAAGGGAGGAGCCATAGAGCAGCAGGCCCGAAGACAGAGCGCCCAGCAGGAAGTACTTCATGCCCGCCTCGGTGGATTTGACGCTGTCACGACGGAAGGACGCCACCACGTAGAGCGCCAGAGACTGCAGCTCCAGCCCCATGTAGAGCGCGATCAGGTCTCCGGCGGAGACCATGGTCATCATCCCCACCATCGCAAGCGACACGAGGACCGGATATTCAAAGCGCAGCATGCCGCGCCGCGCCATATAATCCTGCCCCATCACCAGAACCGCAGCGCCCGAAAGCAGCATGGCAATTTTGGCAAAGCGGGAGAAGGCGTCGTCATGGAACATGCCGTTGAAGGCGACATTGTCACCTGCGCCGGACGCCCCAATCCACATGGCCAGAAGCACAAACACACCGGCGGTGATCCAGGTGAGCATGCCCGCCATCTTGTCTTTGCCGGTGTAGACCACCGCCACCAACGCGAGCATGGCATAAATCGCCAGGAAGATTTCCGGCAGGATGATATTCAGATCAGCCTGAATCATGTCTCAAGCGCTCCTTAGTGCGATGCCATCTGGCTGGCGGCAGCGCCATGGGCCAGAGCGGTGTCATAGTTGGAAATCAGATTTTCGACGGAGGGGCCGATGATGTCCGTGATCAGCGATGGGTAGACGCCGAGAATGAGGGTCATCGCCACCAGCGGTGCAAAGATCATCTTTTCGCGGCGGGTCATGTCGGTGATCGACTTGAGGCTCTCTTTGATCAGATCGCCAAAGACCACGCGGCGGTAGAGCCACAGCGCATAGGCCGCCGAGAAGATCACACCGGCTGTCGCCACCAGCGCCACCCAGGTGTTGACCTGGAACACACCCATCAGCGTCAGGAATTCCCCGACAAAGCCGGAGGTGCCCGGCAGGCCGACATTGGCCATGGTGAAGAACATGAAGATCAGCGCATAGGCTGGCATACGGTTCACCAGACCGCCGTAGGCGTCGATCTCGCGGGTGTGCATGCGGTCATAGATCACCCCGACACAGAGGAAGAGCGCGCCGGAGATAAAGCCGTGGCTCAGCATCTGGAAGATCGCGCCGTCGATGCCCTGTTGGTTGGCGGCAAAGATGCCCATGGTCACATAGCCCATGTGCGCCACCGAGGAATAGGCGATCAGCTTTTTCATGTCTTCCTGCACCAGTGCGACCAGCGAGGTGTAGACAATCGCGATTGCCGACATCCAGAGGATCAGCGGGGTCATGACCTCAGAGCCGATGGGGAACATCGGCAGGCTGAACCGCAGGAAGCCGTAGCCACCCATCTTCAACAGGATCGAAGCCAGCACCACAGAGCCCGCCGTGGGCGCCTGCACGTGGGCATCGGGCAACCAAGTGTGCACCGGCCACATCGGCATCTTCACCGCGAAAGAGGCAAAGAAGGCCAGGAACATCAGCGTCTGCACACCACCAATCACGGTGAAGCCTAGAACATTCATGGTTTCAGAGGCAAACTCATGGGTCATCAGCGTCGGGATGTCGGTGGTGCCTGCCTGAACAAACATGCCGACCATCGCCACCAGCATCAGCACCGAGCCGAGGAAGGTGTAGAGGAAGAACTTGAAAGAGGCATAGATGCGGTTTTTGCCACCCCAGATCCCGATGATCAGGAACATCGGGATGAGGCCAGCCTCAAAGAACAGGTAGAACAGCACCAGATCCAGCGCCATGAACACGCCGAGCATCAGCGTTTCCAGAAGCAGGAAGGCAATCATGTATTCTTTGACGCGGGTTTGAACATCCCAGGACGCCCAGATCACCAGCGGCATGATGAAGGTGGTGAGCATGACAAAGAGCACGGAGATGCCATCCACACCCATCTTGTAGGTCATGCCCATGATCCATTCGCGCTGTTCCACGAACTGGAACCCCGGGTTGCTTGGATCAAACCCAGCCAGAATGAAGAGCGAGATAAAGAAAGTGACCGTTGTGGCAAACAGCGCCACACGTTTGGCATTGCGCTGTGCCATTTCGTCTTCGCCCCGCAGGAAGACCACGAGGATCAGCGCGGCAAAGGTCGGCAGGAACGTGACCAGGGAGAGCAAGCTGTCGTTCATTAGTGTGCTCCTCCGCTGAGCGTCATCCATGTGATCAGAGCCACGATGCCAATCACCATGGCCAGAGCGTAGGTGAAGATGTAGCCGGACTGGGCGCGGCCCGCCATTTTGGTCACCCAAGGTACGATGCCCATGGCCACACCGTTGATGCCGCCGTCAATCACATCGCCATCGCCGCGTTTCCAAAGGAACGCTCCGACCGCCCGGGCCGGGCGCACAAAGATCACATCGTAAAGCTCGTCAAAGTACCATTTGTTGAGCAGGAACAGATAGAGCGGACGCTGGCTTGCTGCGGTTTTGGCGGGCATGGATGGATCCCAGATGTAGAACCACATGGCCATCACAAAGCCGATCACCATCGCGATGAACGGGCTGACCTTGACCCATTTGGGCGCATGGTGCGCTTCGTCCATCACATGGTTGCTTGGATGGGTGAAAATCGCGCCTTGTGGAGCTTCGCCATGATGCGCCGCCGCCACCGCCGCGTGATCTTCATCGCCATGTTTCTCAGCGTGACCGTCATCATGCGCATGGTCATCGGCTTTGGCTTCTGCGTGATCGTCGCCGTGTGCGGCTTCGTCCCCATGGCCTTCGCTGTGCTCTGCATGATGCGCGGGCACGCCATAGAATTTGTTGACCGTGTTATGATCGCCAAAGAAGGAGCCGAACCAGATCATCCCCGCAAAGATCGCGCCGAGCGACAGAACGCCAAGCGGGATCAGCATGACCATCGGGCTTTCATGTGCGTGATCATGGGTGTGCTTGTTGCCGCGCGGCTCGCCATAGAAGGTGAGGAAGATCAGACGCCAGCTGTAGAAGCTGGTGAACATCGCGGCGACAACCAGCGCCCAGAAGGCAAAGCCGCCAGCTGTGCCTGCCCAAGCGCTTTCGATGATCGCATCTTTGGACAGGAAGCCAGCAAAACCGATGTGGGTCAGCGGGATGCCGACGCCGGTGATCGCAAGCGTGCCAATCATCATGGCCCAGTAAGTATAAGGGATCTTTTTGCGCAGACCGCCGTAGTTGCGCATGTCCTGCTCGTGGTGCATCGCGTGGATCACAGACCCCGCCCCCAAGAAGAGCATCGCCTTAAAGAAGGCGTGGGTGAAGAGGTGGAACATGGCTGCGGAGTAAACGCCAACACCTGCTGCCACAAACATGTAGCCCAGCTGGGACATGGTGGAGTAGGCAATCACGCGTTTGATGTCGTTTTGCACGAGACCAATGGTTGCAGCGACAAAGGCTGTGGCTGCGCCAAGGAACACGATGAAGGCTTTGGTTTCATCCGCATATTCGATCAGCGGCGACATGCGCGACACCAGGAACACACCGGCGGTCACCATGGTGGCGGCGTGGATCAGAGCGGACACCGGGGTCGGGCCTTCCATCGCGTCCGGCAGCCAGGTGTGCAGGAACAGCTGCGCCGATTTGCCCATCGCGCCGATGAACAGCAGGAAGGCCACCAAATTGGCCGCGTTCCACTCGCGCCACAGGAACTCAAGCTGTGTTTCCGCCAGGACGGGTGCCGCGGCGAAGATGTCGTCAAACTTGATGCTCTCGGTCAGGAAGAAGATCGCGAAGATGCCCAGAAGGAAGCCAAAATCGCCGACGCGGTTGACCACAAAGGCTTTGATCGCCGCCGCGTTTGCGGACGGTTTTTTGTAGTAAAAGCCGATGAGCAGATAAGAGGCGACGCCCACGCCTTCCCAGCCAAAGAACATCTGCAGGAGGTTGTCGGCGGTCACCAGCATGAGCATGGTAAAGGTGAAGAAAGACAGATAGGCGAAGAAACGCGCCTTGTAGTGCTCGCCCTGCCCCCAGTTTTCGTCATGCGCCATGTAGCCCATGGAATAGAGGTGCACGAGGGCGGAGACCGTGGTGACCACGATCAGCATGATCGCTGTCAGGCGGTCAACGCGGATCGCCCATGCGGTGTCCAGATGACCCGATTGAATGAAATCCAGAATGTGGATCTGTTTGACGTGTTCCGCATCTAGCCCGAGGAAGACAATCCAGCTGAGCAGGCAGGCCAGAAAGAGCAGGCCTGTGGTGAGATATTGCGCGGCCTTCTCGCCAATCATGCGCCAGCCGAAGCCTGCGATCAGGCTGCCGATCAGTGGCGCAAAGAGGATGATCTTTTCCATGAACGCTTAGCCTTTCATCACGTTGACGTCTTCGACCGCGATGGTGCCACGGTTGCGGAAGAAGGAGACGAGGATGGCCAAGCCGATGGCGGCCTCAGCTGCGGCGACGGTCATCACAAAGAGCGCAAAGACCTGCCCGACAAGATCCCCCAGAAAGGCCGAGAAAGCGACCAGGTTGATGTTGACTGACAGCAAGATGAGCTCGATCGACATCAAAAGGATGATGATGTTCTTCCGGTTCAGGAAGAGGCCGAAAATGCCGATAACAAACAGCGTCGCGGCGACGCCTAGGTAATGTTCCAAACCAATCATATTTGGTCCCTCGGTTCTTTTTCTCTTCTGGCGCGGCTTAAAGCCCCTGCCCCGGTTTTACGTCTTTCAATTCCATCGCATCTGCTGGATCCCGCCACATCTGCTCCAGCACGTTCTGGCGCTTGATGTCTTTGCGGTGGCGCAGGGTCAGCACAATCGCCCCGATCATGGCCACAAGCAGGATCAGACCTGCCAGCTGGAACAGCAGGAAGTACTGATCATAAAGGATCAGACCCAGTGCCTCGGTGTTATGCGCATCGGTGGGAGTAACCGCACCGCGCAATGCCTGCGCTTCATCAGCGAACTGCCAAACCCCGAAAGCCATGCCAAGCTGCATCAGAAGGATCACACCGATGAGCAGCGCCAGCGGCATATATTGGGCCATGCCCGCCTTCAGCTCTGCAAAATCCACATCCAGCATCATCACCACAAAGAGGAAGAGCACCGCGACCGCGCCGACGTAGACGATGATCAGGAGCATCGCGACAAATTCTGCCCCCAGCAGGACAAACAGTCCCGCAGAGCTCAGAAACGCGAGGATCAACCAAAGCACCGAATGCACGGGGTTGCGGCTGATGACGGTGAAAAAACCGCCAGCGATCACGCAAATCGCAAACAGCCAGAAAGCTAATGCCGCCATGGTCATGTGTCATTTCCCTCTTTTTCCGCCAGAACCTCCTGCACGATTTCCATCGCGCGGGTGGTGGCGGGAATACCGGCGAACATCGACATCTGGCCGATGGTCTCCACGATTTCTTGTTTTGTGGCCTCTGCTTCCACCAGATGGCGGACCGTCAGGCGCATTTGCGCGTCCGCCTGTGCGCCCAGCATGGTGAGCGCCCCCAGCGTCAGCAGAAGGCGGGTTTTGGCATCCAGCCCGCCCTGATTGATGGTGTTGCCAAAGAACATTTCCATCACGTCCTTGGGCATGGTGGGCCAGAGCGCCTCAAACCCTTTGGGCGTGAAGCTCTCCAGCGCCGGATTGAAGGCTTTCGCCATCTCCTGATACTGGGCGAACATCGCCTGATACGGGTTTTTGCTGTCGCTCATGGTCCTGTGATCCTCACTCAGCGATAGGGGGCATCAATTTCGAGGTTGCGGGCAATTTCCGCTTCCCAGCGGGCACCGTTCTCAAGGAGTTTCTCCTTGTCATAAAACAGCTCTTCGCGGGTCTCGGTGGCAAATTCGAAGTTTGGCCCTTCGACAATGGCATCCACCGGGCAGGCTTCCTGACAGAAGCCGCAGTAGATGCATTTGGTCATGTCGATGTCATAGCGGGTGGTGCGGCGGGAACCGTCGTCACGTGGTTCCGCATCAATGGTGATGGCCTGTGCCGGGCAGATCGCTTCGCAGAGTTTGCAGGCAATGCAGCGCTCTTCGCCGTTTGGATAGCGCCGCAGGGCGTGCTCGCCACGGAAACGAGGAGACAACGGGCCTTTCTCGTGCGGATAGTTCACGGTGGCCTTGGGTTTGAAGAAATACTTCATGCCAAGTTTGAAGCCACCAATGAAATCCTTGAGCAGGAAGTAGCCGGCGGCGCGTTTGTAGTCGATTGCCGTCATATCAGCCTCCAATCACCCAGCGGGCGTAAGCGCCGCCGAAGAGTTCGAATTTTGCAAGGAACGCCACCAGAACAACCCAAGCCAGAGACATCGGCAGGAAGACTTTCCAGCCAATGCGCATCAGCTGGTCGTAGCGGTAGCGCGGGGTGATGGCCTTCACCATCGAGAAGATGAAGAAGACAAAGCAGATCTTGGCAAACATCCAGAAGATGCCATCGGGCAGGAAGTTCACCGGGGAGAGCCAGCCGCCGAGAAACAGCAGAGACACGAGGGCGCACATCAGAACGATGGCCACATATTCGCCGATCATGAACAGCAGGAACGGCGTGGAGCTGTATTCCACCTGATAGCCTGCAACCAGCTCGGATTCCGCTTCGGGCAGGTCAAACGGCGGGCGGTTGGTTTCCGCCATGGCCGAGATCAGGAAGAGGAAGAGCATCGGGAAATGCGGCAGCCAATACCAGCTGAGCGCACCGTATTTGCCGTCTTGCGCGTTCACGATGTCGCCGAAGTTCATGGAGCCGGTGGTGATGATCACGCCAATGATGATCAAGCCAAGCGACACCTCATAAGAGATCATCTGCGCCGCAGAGCGCAGCGAGCCGAGAAACGGGTATTTGGAGTTGGAGGCCCAGCCGCCCATGATGACGCCGTAGACCTCTAGCGAACTGATCGCCATGACGTAAAGAATGGCAACGTTGAGGTCAGAGACCACCCAACCGTCGTTGAAAGGGATCACCGCCCAGGCGATCAGCGCCATCACAAGGCTGACCATAGGCGCAAGCAGGAAGACCGCCTTGTCTGCGCCCGCCGGATAGACGATCTCTTTCACCGCATATTTGATGAAATCCGCGAAACTTTGCAGCAGACCGAAGGTGCCCACCACGTTGGGGCCCCGGCGCAGCTGGACAGCGGCCCAGATTTTCCGGTCCGCATAGAGCAGGAACGCCAAGGCGACCAAAAGCGGCACAACAACCAGAAGCACCTGCCCAAGTGTCAGGAGGAAGATGCCGAGGTATGTGGTGGTAAAGAAATCAGTCATGGGTCCTCACACCGTAGGTATTCCGTTTTCTTCGCAGTTCGCGACGATGACTTCGGCGTCGATCGTTTTGAGACCACGGGGCAGCGCCGGGGAGATGGTGTAAACCGCATCCCCCTTCCAAAGTCCGCCCTGATTGTCTGTTGTTGTGCGCACGTGACGGGCAAAGCCAAAGCCACGGATCAGCGTATATTGCGCGGCGGCGCATTCGGCATAATCATGCACGTCATCCGCATCCCGCGCGCCGGTCATGGCAACGTGGAAATTCACCAGATCCCCTTCCAGCAGCCGCGTGTCCACCCCCTGATAGTCGGGGACAAAAGCGGTCTCCCCACGGCTCACATCCGTGCCCGACTGCGGGTCACAGGCCGCAAGCCCTGTGACACAGGCCGCTGCAAGCGTGATATGGAGAGAAAGGCGTGTCATGCTGTGCTTATTCCGCCGCGATCTGTTCTGAGCCGCGCGCCTTGGCGGTGGCGGAAAGCTCCGCCATCAGCGCGCTGGCGCGGGCAATTGGGTTTGTCAGATAGAAGTCTTTCACCGCTGGCAGGAAGGTCGCCTTGCCAAGGGGCCCCGCGTCAATCGCGGCCACCTCATTCTCTGCCACCTGATCAATTTTGCCCAGATGCGGAACTTCCTTGATCAACGCCTGACGCAATTGCGCCAGCGAGTCATAGGGCAAAGTCGCCTCCACCTCAGCGCTCAGCGCACGCAGGATGGCCCAGTTTTCCTTGGCCTGACCGGGCGCAAAACCCGCGCGCATGGCGAGCTGCGGGCGCCCTTCGGTGTTTACAAAGAGGCCGTTTTCTTCGGTGTATGCGGCGGCAGGCAGGATCACATCGGCGCGGTGCGCGCCGCGATCCCCGTGGCTGCCCTGATAGATCACAAAGGCACCAGCGTCGATTTCGACCTCATCTGCGCCCAGATTGTAAATCACCTCCGCGCCATCAATGGCCGCGTCCATGCCGCCTTCGGTGACCGCGCCCACATCCATGGCACCGACGCGCGCAGCGGCGTTGTGCAGGACCAGCAGTTTGCTGTTGGATTTCTCTGCGGCCTCAAGCGCGGCGGCCAGCACAGCGAGACCATCGGCTTCGCGCAGCGCGCCTTGACCGACGATCACAATCGACGGCGCGTCTTTCACCTTGTCAAAATCATGCTGGGCGAAATCAGCCAGTGCGGCGCGACCAGATCCCATATGGGCATACTCATAAGTCAGATCCACAGCCGGACCGATCAAGCCCACCTGCGCGCCCTTAAGCCAAGCTTTGCGGATGCGGGCATTCAATACCGGCGCTTCTTCGCGCGGGTTGGTTCCGATCAGCTGGATGAACTTGGCATCCTCAATGTCTTCGATGGTGGCTGTGCCCACATAAGCGCCGCGATTGCCAATGGGCAGGCGCGCGTTGTCGGTGCGGCATTCCACGTTGCCATCCAGACTCTGCACCAATTGCTTCAGCGCAAAGGCCGCCTCAACCGGCACCAGATCCCCGATGAGACCAGCCACCTTTTTGCCCTTCATCGCGGCAGCAGCGGCGGACAGGGCCTCCCCCCATGTGGCGGGCTTCAGCTTGCCATCCACGCGCACGTAAGGCTGATCGAGACGCTGGCGGCGCAGGCCGTCCCAGACAAAGCGGGTCTTGTCGGAAATCCACTCTTCGTTCACGCCATCATGGTTGCGCGGCAGAATGCGCATCACTTCGCGTCCCTTTGTGTCAACGCGGATGTTGGAGCCAAGCGCGTCCATCACGTCGATGGTTTCTGTCTTGGTCAACTCCCACGGGCGGGCTGTGAAGCTGTAGGGCTTGGAGGTCAGCGCGCCGACCGGGCAGAGATCGATGATGTTGCCCTGCAGGTTGCTGTCCAGTGTTTCGTTCAGATAGCTGGTGATTTCCGCATCCTCACCACGCCCGGTCTGACCCATCTGGGTGATGCCCGCGACCTCGGTGGTGAAACGCACACAGCGCGTGCAGGAAATACAGCGTGTCATGGTGGTGGCCACAAGCGGGCCGAGGTTCAGATCGTCCACCGCGCGTTTGGGCTCGCGGAAGCGGTTTTCACTGATGCCGTAGGCCATGGCCTGATCCTGAAGGTCGCATTCGCCCCCCTGATCGCAGATCGGGCAATCCAGCGGGTGGTTGATGAGCATGAACTCCATCACCCCCTCACGCGCCTTTTTGACCATGGGCGAGTTGGTTTTGACCACAGGTGGCTGGCCTTCCGGCCCCGGGCGCAGGTCGCGCACCTGCATGGCGCAGGAGGCCGCAGGTTTGGGGGGGCCGCCAACAACCTCCACAAGGCACATCCGACAGTTGCCCGCAATCGACAGGCGCTCGTGGTAGCAGAAACGCGGTATTTCAATCCCGGCCACTTCGCAGGCCTGGATCAGGGTCATCGCGCTCTCTACCTCGACTTCGGTGTCGTCGATGATGATCTTGCGGAGGTCAGACATGGCTTACTTCGCCCTCAAATACACGCCGATCTGGCTGTTTCGTTCGATTTCGGCGCGCCCCAACGCACAGAAAGTTTCCGGATTGTCGTAGCTGGCGCCCTTGTGTTTGAAATAGGCTTCGCCACGGGCACGCATGCGCGCCTTCTCGTCGTCAGAGTCCAGAAAAGACTGGATTTCCTCGTTGGTGTAGCCCAGCTGGCGCGCTTTGCGCACAAGCGCCCAGCCGTCGGTCGCCCCTTTGAGCTTGCGCCCATCAAGGCTGTCACAGACATCAGCGATCTCAAAAGCAACCAGCGCCCAGTAAAGCGGCTCGTAGATCTCTTTCACGTCCCGCAGCGATGGTTTGGCCGAGGCCCCTCCCGCGAGAACGAGACTTCCCAAGACAACAGCAGACATCAGACGTTTCATGCGCACACTCCTTTTGCACAGGCAAAGCGATCCTTTGCCAAGCTGCACAGAGCGGCGGAGGGGTCTGTTAGGCAATAACAACCCGCGTATGTCTGATATCCGATCAAGGGCGACAGAACCCTTCCAGCGTGATTTTGTCGTCCACCGGAATGATGGTGTCATCCTCCGGGCCAACCAGCCAATCCACGTTTGTCGTTCCGTATTCTGCAATGCAGTATTTGAACGCCTCATATTCCCCCGCCTGACGCGCGCCGAGCAGACTTTGATTGGCGCGCGCAACGGTGACAGAGAAATGATCGCGCGTATCCCGCGACACTTTGTTGGCTTTGGCTTTGTAGCTGTGCCCGTCAAAGGTCACGCGGTCGCGTTTGCTGCGGAAACTGTCCCGAAACGCCTCGCCACAGCCAGATAGGGCGGTGGCCGCCACAAGGATCATCAGAACCTTGGCACGTGGTGATTTCAGAGAGGTCTTCATAGTTAAGTCCATTGTTCGTTTACTCCGCCGCCAATGCGCCCATGCGGCCGGTTTTATTGGCTTTGATGCGGTCTTCGATTTCGCCACGGAAGTTGCGGATGAGGCCCTGGATCGGCCATGCAGCCGCGTCGCCAAGGGCGCAGATGGTGTGGCCCTCAACCTGTTTGGTCACATCCCACAGCATGTCGATCTCTTCGACATCCGCTTTGCCCTGCACCAGACGGTCCATGACGCGCATCATCCAGCCGGTGCCTTCGCGGCACGGTGTGCATTGACCGCAGCTTTCGTGTTTGTAAAATTTGGACAGGCGCCAGATCGCTTTGATGATGTCGGTCTGCTTGTCCATCACGATCACGGCGGCGGTGCCGAGACCGGAGCCCAGATCGTTGCGCAGGTAGTCAAAATCCATGATTGCGTCGCGCATGTTTTCACCGCGCACACAAGGCACGGAAGAGCCGCCCGGGATCACCGCCAAGAGATTGTCCCACCCGCCGCGAATGCCGCCGCAGTGCTTTTCGACCAGCTCCTCAAAGGAGATCGACATGGCCTCTTCGACGACACAGGGGTTGTTCACGTGACCGGAGATCGCAAAAAGCTTGGTGCCCGCGTTGTTGGGGCGGCCAAAACCGGCAAACCACTCAGCGCCGCGGCGCAGGATGGTGGGCACCACGGCGATGGATTCCACGTTGTTCACCGTGGTCGGGCAGCCATAAAGCCCCGCGCCCGCCGGGAACGGCGGCTTCATGCGTGGCATGCCTTTTTTGCCCTCAAGGCTTTCGATCAGCGCGGTCTCTTCGCCGCAGATATAGGCACCAGCGCCATGGTGCAGGAAGACGTCAAAATCCCAGCCGGAACCAGCCGCGTTTTTGCCAAGCAGGCCCGCATCATAAGCTTCGTCAATCGCGGCCTGCAGGGCCTCGCGCTCGCGAATATATTCGCCGCGCAGATAGATGTAGCAGGTGTGGGCGTTCATCGCGAAAGAGGCGATCAGCGCGCCTTCGATCAGCGTGTGCGGATCGTGGCGCATGATTTCGCGGTCTTTGCAGGTGCCGGGCTCGGATTCATCGGCGTTGATCACCAGATAGGCCGGACGCCCGTCGCTTTCCTTGGGCATAAAGGACCATTTCAGACCGGTCGGGAAGCCCGCGCCGCCGCGCCCGCGCAAACCGGAGGCCTTCATGGTGTCAATGATCGCATCACGCCCCTGCTGGATCAGCTTGGCGGTGCCATCCCAATGGCCACGCGCCTGCGCGCCTTTGAGCGTGCGATCATGCATGCCATAGAGGTTCGTAAAGATACGGTCCTGATCTTTGAGCATCCCGTTACCTTTCGTCTGTCTGACGCGCGCGCCAGATATTGAAGATCATCACAATGGCGAAGACAAACCCCGCCAGAGCAATCAGATCGAGCAGGCCGCGTGTCCGCTGGGACAGCTCAAGCGAATTGCCGATCAGAATGGCCACAATCCAGTACACACCTGTACCAGCAATCACGAGCGCGGCTTTGCGCCCGGCTTTTGCCGAAGGGGTCTGGGTTTGGGCCGCCATGACTTAATCCTCGTATACGTCGCCTTTGGCGACCTTTTTGGAGAATTCTGTTTCACCACCCTCAGCAAGCAGCTTTGCTTGCTCGACCCAGCCGTCGCGGTCGATGCGGCCTTTGAACGACAGTTTGTCATCCATCTCGGCGATGTCGTCAGCGGACCAGCCCGCGATCTGGGCAAAGGTTGTCACGCCCGCATCATGCAGCTTTTTCTCCAGCGCGGGGCCAACGCCCTTGAGCTGTTTGAGATCATCGGCGGCATCCGCCTTAGCCGGTTTCTTGGCTTTGGCCTTGGGCTTGGACGCTTTTTTCTCTGCCTTCTGATCCGCTTTCTTGGCCTCTTCGGCCTGTTTGGCGGCGGGCTTGGGCGTCGGTGCCGGTTTGGGCGGTTGGCCTTCGGCTGCGCGTCCGGCAACCACACCGTCTTTGCCCACCCATGGGGTCAGAATGGGCACTTCGGTGCCGTCGATGCGTTTGATGGAATCGCCAATATCGGTGGCAAGCTGCACAGAGGCGTTATACTGCGTCTGGCCGCTGTCATAATCCTTCAGGCTGGTCAGGCCGGAGAGCGGCTCTGCGGCATAGCGCCCGTTTTGCGGACCCGGGGTCGGAACATTGCCAGCGGCCATGTCATCCAGCATCTGGGCAAAGCCTTCGGCGGTCAGATCCTCAAAGTAGTCTTTGCCAATCTGCGCCATAGGCGCGTTGGTGCAGGCCCCGAGGCATTCGACCTCTTCCCAGGAAAACTTGCCGTCTGCTGACAGCTCATGCGGCTTGGCGGCGATCTTCTCTTTGCAAACCGCGATCAGGTCTTCGGCGCCGCAGATCATGCAGGAAGTGGTGCCGCAAATCTGGATATGGGCGACAGAGCCCACCGGCTGAAGCTGGAACATGAAGTAGAAGGACGCAACCTCAAGCACGCGCATATAGGCCATGCCAAGCATATCGGCGACGGCCTCAATAGCCGGTTTGGTCAGCCAGCCTTCCTGCTCCTGCGCACGCCACAACAGAGGGATCACCGCAGAGGCCTGACGGCCGTCCGGATATTTGGTGATCTGCGCCTCGGCCCAGGTCTGGTTGGCAGCGGTGAAAGCGAAGCTTTCGGGTTGTTCGTGATACAAACGACGGAGCATTAGCGATCAATCTCCCCGAACACGATGTCCATGGTGCCAATGATGGCGGCGACATCGGCGAGTTGGTGGCCGGTGGCGATGTGATCCATCGCTTGCAGATGCAGATAGCCCGGCGCGCGCAGTTTGGCGCGGTAGGGTTTATTGGTGCCATCCGCCACCATGTAGACGCCAAATTCGCCTTTGGGCGCTTCGACAGCGGCGTAGACTTCACCGGCAGGCACGTGGAAGCCTTCGGTGTAAAGCTTGAAGTGGTGGATCAGGCTTTCCATCGAGGTTTTCATGTCACCGCGTTTGGGCGGGGTCAGTTTGCCGCGCGACAGCACATCGCCGGTGGCTTCGCGCAGTTTCACAATCGCCTGACGCATGATGCTGACCGATTGGCGCATCTCTTCCATGCGCATCAAGTAGCGGTCATAGCAGTCCCCGTTTTTGCCAACCGGGATCTGGAATTCAAACTCGTTGTAGCACTCATAAGGCTGCGCGCGACGCAGATCCCATGCCATGCCCACAGAGCGCGCCATCACACCGGACATGCCGTAATCAAGCACGTCCTGCTCTGTCACGACGCCAATGTCGACGTTGCGCTGTTTGAAAATGCGGTTTTCGGTCAGCAGCTCGTCAATATCCGCGATCACCTGCGGGAACTCGATGGCCCATTCCTCGATGTCATCCACCAGCTTGTCGGGCAGATCCTGATGCACACCGCCGGGGCGGAAGTAGTTGGCGTGCAGACGCGCACCGCAGGCACGCTCATAAAACACCATGAGCTTTTCACGCTCTTCAAAACCCCAGAGCGGCGGGGTCAGCGCGCCCACATCCATCGCCTGTGTGGTGATGTTCATCAAGTGGTTCAGCACACGCCCGATTTCACAGAACAGCACACGAATGAGCTGGGCGCGACGCGGCACTTCGGTGGCGGTCAGCTTTTCAATCGCCAGACACCATGCGTGCTCCTGGTTCATCGGCGCCACATAGTCGAGGCGGTCGAGATAGGGCAGGTTTTGCAGGTAGGTGCGGCTCTCCATCAGCTTTTCGGTGCCGCGGTGTAACAGACCCACGTGGGGGTCGCAGCGCTCTACGATTTCGCCGTCAAGCTCCAGCACCAGACGCAGCACGCCGTGGGCCGCCGGGTGTTGCGGGCCGAAGTTGATGTTGAAGTTGCGGATCTTCTGTTCGCCGCTCAGCGCATCCACGCTGCCGTCATCAAATTTGGAGCCGTCCATCATGAGGTGCCCTCCTTCTCATCGCCGGGCAGGATGTAGTTGGCCCCTTCCCATGGCGACATGAAATCAAATTGGCGGTAATCCTGTGTGAGCTGTACCGGCTCATAGACCACGCGCTTTTGCACTTCGTCATAGCGCACTTCGGTGTAGCCGGTGGTCGGGAAATCCTTGCGCAGCGGATGGCCGCGGAAGCCATAATCCGTCAGCAGGCGGCGCAGGTCCGGGTGCTCGGAGAAGATGATGCCGAACATGTCAAAGACTTCGCGCTCAAACCAGTTGGCCGAGGGATGCACGGAAGTGATCGACGGTACGGTCTCATCTTCACGTGCCGCCACGCGCAGGCGCACGCGCTGGTTCTGGAACATGCTCAGGAAGTGATAGACCACGTCAAAGCGGCGGGAGCGCTCGGGATAGTCCACAGCGGTGATATCCACGAGTGTGGAGAAACGGCATGTGGCGTCAGAGCGCAGGAAATCGACAAACTCCACAATGTTGGTGGGTGTCACGTCGATGGTGAGCTCGTCAAAGGCGACGTGCCAGCTCAGGACACAATCGGGGCGCTTCAGCTCGATGTGGGCGCCAAGTTCATTCAGGGCTTCGCTCATCGTTCAATGGTCCCCGTGCGGCGGATTTTGCGTTGCAGCTGTAGCAGACCATAGAGCAGCGCTTCTGCGGTGGGCGGACAACCGGGAACGTAGATGTCGACAGGGACGATGCGGTCACAGCCGCGCACAACAGAGTAGCTGTAGTGGTAGTAGCCGCCGCCGTTTGCGCAGGATCCCATGGAGATCACATAGCGCGGCTCTGGCATCTGGTCATAAACCTTGCGCAGCGCGGGAGCCATTTTGTTGGTCAGCGTGCCAGCAACAATCATCACATCAGACTGGCGCGGGGAGGCACGCGGCGCGATGCCAAAGCGCTCTGCATCGTAACGCGGCATGGAGGTGTGCATCATCTCAACCGCGCAGCAGGCCAGACCAAAGGTCATCCAGTGCAAGGACCCTGTGCGACCCCAGTTGATCAGATCTTCGGCGTTGGTGAGCAGAAAGCCCTTGTCCTGAAGCTCTGTGTTGATGGCTTGAGTGACCACCTCGCGGTCAACTCCAGCGGTATTCGAACCGGTCATCACTCCCATTCCAGCGCTCCTTTTTTCCATTCATAGGCGAACCCAATGGTCAATACGGCCAGGAACACCATCATGGACCAGAAACCGATCATCGACACATCCTTGAAGGCGACGGCCCAGGGGAAGAGGAAGGCGATTTCCAGATCGAAGATGATGAAAAGGATCGAAACCAGATAGAAGCGCACATCGAATTTCATGCGGGCGTCATCAAAGGCGTTAAAGCCACATTCATAGGCGCTGACTTTTTCGGGGTCGGGGCTGCGAACGGCCAAAACAACGGCGGCAAGAATGAAAACAAGACCGAGGCCGATCGCTACGGCCATAAAGACGAGAATGGGGAAATATTCCCTGAGCATCTCTTCCAATGGTAGCTCCTTTCATGCACGCCGAGTTGGTGCAGTCAGATGGCTTTAAATACTCTCCGTGGGTTTACCGCCGCGTCATGTCTGGGTCAACAATTTGCATGGCCTGCCCACGGTCAGTTGATTTCACGTTTCCTATTAAAAAAGAATTGCTTAAGGCAAAAAACTGCATCTGTGAAAGAATAGAGCCTGCAGCGTGGCCTCGCGAATCTTCGTGAATGACCGTGGCCGAAAGGGTTGATTCCAAAATTGGTTAATACCGAAGGGTTTTCGTCAGCTTCGGCAAGTTCACTGCCTCAGACCGAGGTGCAAGACGCTCTGGCACGCTTTACCCTCTGATCTTACGCGTTTATTCCGGCGCCTCTGTGGGGGTGGCTTCGGCAAAATGGCGCAGATTTTGCAGCCCGGCCTCCATGGCCTGCATCAGCGCGTTTACATCTGGCGTCGCCCATTCCGGAAAGACTTCGGTGAGCTCCCCGGCCACCTCGCCCGCCACTTCCTGACTGCTGGCAAGAACTGTAGCGGCATAATCATCAAAGGTTTGGCTCGGGTTTTCGGCTTGCCAGCGCTGATATGCCGCATACTCAAAAGCGGTTGCCGCAGCCAAGCCGACAACCGGAACCGCGACGGCCACCCGCCGAAGACGCGCCTTGGCTTTCTCTTTGGATCGGGCCTTGGCGACAGCGCGCCTTTCTTCGGCCTCAGATTTCACCTCGGCCAGCGCCAGCGCGCTGGTGACAGCTGCGGCGCGCCAAATCGGCTGAACCACAAAGTTGAGTACGCCAAGCGCAAGATTGGCCAAAAGGCTCACCACAAAGAGCAGGCGCAGATTGGTGCGCACGAAAAGTAAGATCCAGCGCATCGGCTTGCGTCTCCCAGAACCAGACAGCGTGCAGCGAGAGCTGCACCCCATGCCAGCCTAGCGCACCCAAGCCGGTTTTTCTTTGGCGAAAAACGCTTTGATGCCTTCCTGCGCCTCAGCCCCTTCCCAGCAGGCCACGAGCTCAGAAATTGTGTGGTCGATCACCGCGTCATCAATCGTTGGTCCAAGTTTGCGCGCCAGCGCCTTTGCGCGTGCCACAGCTTCAGGTGCGCAGGACAGATACGGGACAATTTCCGCCTCGACGGCGGCGTCCAGATCATCGGTAGGAACCGCTTTGGCCAGAAGCCCGAGCGCAACCGCTTCCGGTGCCTTGAAAAGGCGCGCCGACATAAACACACGGCGGGCCATCGCCTCCCCCATGCGCGACAGCACATAAGGCCCGATGGTTGCCGGGATCAGACCCAGCCTGGTTTCGGTCAGCCCCATGGTCAAGCTGTCAGCGCCAATCGCCACATCACAGACGCTGGCCATGCCAACACCCCCGCCAAAGGCGTTGCCCTGCAGGCGGCCAATCAAGGGTTTTGGCAGGGTGTTGAGCGCCTGAAGGGCCTCCGCCAGTTTGCGGGCCTCGACAAAGCGGGTCTTTGCATCAGCTGCCATCTGCGCCTGCATCCACCCGAGATCCCCGCCCGCACAGAACGATTTGCCCGCCCCGGTCAGCACAACCACGCGCACCGCAGGATCAGCGCCAAGCGCTTCGGCAGCCTGTTTGAGTTCGGTGATCATGGTGCCGGACATGGCATTGTGTTTTTCCGGGCGGTTGAGCGTCAGCGTAGCGACCCCGCGTGCATCCACATCAATCAAGAGCGTTTCAAAGCGCATTCAGATCAGTCCTTATTCAGTAGGCATGCGCATGGCGCGCGCCATCTCTGCCGCCTGTGACACCACAGCCAGATCAAGGCCGGTTTCATAGCCAAGGGTTTCAAGCCGCGCTGCGACTGCCTCGGTTGCCACATTGCCGGCTGCTCCGGGTGCGTAGGGGCATCCGCCCAAACCACCCACGGCCGCATCAAACACACGCAGACCAAGCGCAAGCGACGCCTCGATATTCAGAAGCGCGCGGCCTGCGGTGTCATGATAGTGACCCGCCAGTTTTGCGGCAGGCACCTCCTCAAGCACCGCCTGCAACATGGCTGTGATGCTTTCCGGCGTGGCCTGCCCAATGGTGTCGCCAAGGCTGATTTCATAGCACCCCACATCGTTGAGATGTTTGGCCACTTCCGCCACCTTTGCCGGTGGGGTCGGGCCGTCATAGGGGCAATCGGTGACGCAGCTGACGTAGCCGCGCACTGGGATGCGCGCCTCCTTGGCTGCCGCGACAACCGGGGCAAAACGCTCAAGGCTTTCGGCAATGGTTGCGTTGATGTTGGCCTTGGAAAACCCTTCCGAGGCCGAGCCAAAGATCGCAATCTCATCCGCGCGCGCCGCAACGGCGCCTTCAAAGCCGCGCATGTTGGGGGTCAGGGCCGCATAGCGCACACCGGCTTTGCGGATGATGCCCCCGAGCACCGCAGCGGAATCCGCCATCTGCGGCACCCATTTGGGGCTGACAAAACTCGCCACTTCGATGCGCTTGAAACCCGCGTTGCTCAGGCAGTCCACCAGCGCGATCTTCTCCACCGTGGGGATCTGCCGTTTTTCATTTTGCAGACCGTCGCGCGGGCCGACCTCAAAAACCTCGACATATTCCGCCATGGATCAGGCCCCTTCCGGAATGGGGTAGAAATCCTGTGTGTAAAACTCCTGCGCGCCATCTTTGGCCCGGGCCGCCTGATAGGCGAGGCGTGCCTCAAGCCGCGCGCGGTAGGCCTCAAGTTTTCGATACTCCGAGAGGGCCACGTAATAAGGCGCAGAATAGAGATTGAAGCCCATCATGATATCTGCCGCCCCAAAGCCGGTGGGCAGGAGGAACTCCTGATCGCCCAACATGCCTTCCAGCGCCGCCATGGTGACCTGCAGACGTTTGGTATTGAGCTTGATGACCGTCGGGGAGATCAGCGCCGGGTCACGCAGGAACACATGCTGCATGTTGAGATGCTCAATCAGACCCGCCTGGGTTTCGGCAAAATGCATGAGCTGGAGGTATTTGGCCCGTTCGGGAGCGCCGACGGCCACGCCAAGACCCGCCTCAGGGTGGGTTTCGGCGAGATACTCAAGGATCGCGCCGCTTTCGATCATGGTGAACCCGTCGATCTCTATGGCAGGAGCGCGGGCGGCGGGGCTGATCGCCCTCACCTCCGGCGCGCGCATGGTGCCTTTGCGAATGCTGTGGGCGATGATCTCGGCCTCAAGGCCCAGCTCTTCCAACATCCAGAGGACACGGAAGGACCGGGAGAACGGAACGTGGTGCAGCCTGATGCTCATTCTTCGGTCTCCTCTTCTTTCAACAGGATCAAGGCGGAGCCGTCTTCCACCTGCGCGCCTTCTGTCACAAGCACGTCGGCGACAATGCCATCGCGTGGCGCGAGCAGGGAGTGCTCCATTTTCATGGCTTCCAAAATCGCCAGCCGGTCACCCTGTGCCACGGTTTGTCCTGCCTCGGCAAAAATCGCCTTCACAAGGCCCGGCATCGGTGCCGCGATGAGATTGCCGCCCGCTGCGGCTTCGTCTTCACGCTCCAGCGGGTCAACAACCGTGAAACGATAGCCATTGCCCCAGAACACCGTCAGCTCATTGCCGGTGCGGGCTGTGCGGGCGAGGGTTTTGGTGTCGTCGACCCACCAAGCGCCGGTCTTATAGGTAACCTCGTGGCTGACGTCGCCGATCTGCACAGTATAGGCGCCGGTGTCATTCACCTGCACCGCCACATCAAAACGCTCCTCATTATGCGTGAGCGTGACCACATGGGTGAGCGGGGACCACAGCACCAAGGTGTTTGCCGGGGCCGCCCCATCCAACGGGCGCAGGCCCATGGCTGTCAGCCCTGCGATGGCGCGGGACTTGGTACAGGCGACAGGTTGCTGCGCGAGCGTGTCGATGTTGCGATCAATCAGGCCTGTGTCCACATCTCCCGCCACAAAATCAGGCTGCGCCGCCAGCAGAGCCAAAAAGCTCACATTGGTCACAGTGCCGCCGACATCGGTCCAGCGCAGGGCGCGCTCAAGCTGTTTCAGTGCCACGTCGCGGGTCGGGCCGTGCACGACAAGCTTCGCAATCATCGGATCATACCAGGGGCTGATCGTGTCGCCGGCCCGCACACCACTGTCGATACGCGCCTGCGCGGGGAATTCCAGATGGCTAAGCGTCCCTGTGGCGGGCAAGAAGCCTTTGGGCACATCTTCTGCATAGATGCGCGCCTCAAAGGAATGCCCGGTAATGGTCAATGCGTCCTGAGACTTGGGAAGCGGCTCCCCTGAGGCCACGCGCAATTGCCATTCCACAAGATCCACACCGGTGATCGCTTCGGTCACGGGATGTTCGACCTGAAGGCGGGTGTTCATTTCCATGAACCAGAAGCCATCGGGCCGCAGACCATTGCTGCCATCAACAATGAACTCGATGGTGCCTGCGCCTTTGTAGCCAATCGCTTCGGCCGCGCGCACCGCTGCTTTACCCATGGCCGCGCGCATCTCTTCGGTCATACCGGGTGCGGGCGCTTCTTCGATCACCTTCTGGTGCCGACGCTGCAAAGAGCAATCCCGCTCAAACAGATGCACCGCTGACGTCCCATCGCCAAAAACCTGCACTTCGATGTGGCGCGGGCTGGTGACAAATTTCTCAATCAGCACATCGGGGTTGCCAAAGGCTGTGGTGGCTTCGCCCTGTGCGCTGGCCAGCGCATCGGCAAATTCGGCAGGTTTCTCCACAAGCCGCATGCCTTTGCCGCCGCCACCTGCGACCGCCTTAATCAGAACCGGATAGCCAATGGCATCTGCCTGTTCGGCCAAAAACGCAGGATCCTGATTTGCGCCGTGATAGCCCGGCACCACAGGCACATCGGCCTTCTCCATCAGCGCCTTGGCGGCATCTTTGAGCCCCATGGCGCAGATGGCCTCAGCAGAGGGGCCGATGAAGGTCAGACCCGCCGCCTCGACAGCCTCCACGAACTCGGGATTTTCAGAGAGGAACCCGTAGCCCGGATGAATGCCCTGAGCGCCGGTTTCCAGTGCGGCGGCGATGATCACATCCCCTTTCAGATAGCTTTCTGCCGGTGCGGCCCCACCGATGTGCACCGCCTGATCGGCCAGCGCGACATGTTTGGCACCCGCATCCGCATCCGAATAGACCGCGACGGTTTTTACCCCCATGGCGCGGGCTGTTTCCATCACGCGGCAGGCAATTTCACCACGGTTGGCAATCAGGATTTTTTCAAACATCTCGGCCTCCCGACCTTGTTCTTCGTTTTGCCCGAAACTTTCCGGGGGCGCAGGGGTTGCCCCCTGCGGATCAATCACATCCGGAAGACACCAAACCTTGTGTCTTCAATCGGGGCATTCAGCGCGGCGGACAGGCTCAGATGCAGCACATCGCGGGTCTTGCGCGGATCAACGATGCCGTCGTCCCACAGGCGCGCAGAGGCATAGAGCGGGTGGCTTTGCTCTTCGAACATATCAAGCGTAGGCTGCTTGAATGCCGCCTCTTCCTCAGCAGACCATGCCCCGCCCTGACGCTCGATTGCGTCGCGTTTAACCGTCGCCAGCACACCTGCGGCCTGCTCACCTCCCATCACCGAAATCCGGGAGTTGGGCCACGTCCAGAGGAAGCGCGGTGAATAGGCCCGGCCCGCCATGCCATAGTTGCCAGCGCCAAAGGAGCCGCCCACCAACATGGTGATTTTTGGCACTTTGGTGGTGGCAACGGCGGTCACCATCTTGGCCCCGTGGCGGGCGATGCCTTCGGCTTCGTATTTCTGCCCCACCATAAAGCCCGTGATGTTTTGCAAGAAGACCAGGGGAATATGGCGTTGGGAGCAGAGCTCTACAAAATGCGCGCCTTTGGCGGCGCTTTCGGAATAGAGCACGCCATTGTTGGCGATGATGCCCACAGGGCAGCCTTTGACATGGGCAAAGCCGCAGACCAGCGTTTCGCCGAAGCGTTTCTTGAACTCATCAAAGCGGCTGCCATCCACCACGCGGGCAATCACCTCGCGAATGTCATAAGGCGTGCGCAAACCGCCGGGGACCACGCCGAGTATCTCCTCCGGGTCATAGGCGGGCTCTTCGGGGCTGGCCCAATCCACGGTCTGAGGTTTGGTGCGATTGAGATGTTTCAGGGACTCACGCGCCAGCGCCAGCGCGTGGGCATCATCCTCTGCCAGATAGTCGGCAACACCGGAAAGGCGCGTGTGAACGTCACCGCCGCCAAGGTCTTCGGCGCTGACCACTTCGCCGGTCGCGGCCTTCACCAGAGGCGGCCCTGCGAGAAAGATTGTCCCCTGCTCTTTCACGATGATGGTCACATCAGACATCGCAGGCACATAGGCTCCGCCTGCGGTGCAGGAGCCCATGACCACGGCGATCTGGGGAATGCCCTTCGCGCTCATATTGGCCTGATTGAAGAAGATGCGGCCAAAGTGATCCCGATCCGGAAAAACCTCATCCTGCTGAGGCAGGTTGGCGCCGCCGCTGTCCACTAGGTAGACGCAGGGCAAATGGTTCTGCTCGGCGATTTCCTGAGCGCGCAGGTGTTTTTTCACCGACATCGGGAAGTATGTGCCGCCCTTCACCGTGGCATCGTTGCAGACCACCATGACTTCCTGGCCATGGACCCGTCCGATCCCGGCAACAACACCGGCACTGGGCGCGGCATCGTCATACATGCCATGTGCAGCCGTCGCGCCGATTTCCAGAAAGGGCGATCCCGGATCAAGCAGCCCCGCCACGCGGCGACGCGGGAGCAACTTGCCACGGCTTTCGTGACGGGCACGGGATTTCTCCCCGCCGCCCATCCGCGCCTTTTCTGCGGCTGACTGCACGGTCTGGAGCATGTCCAGATGGGCCGCGCGGTTGGCGGCAAAATCCTCAGATCCCGTGATAACTTTAGATTGCAGCTTCATATGACCCCCAGTTTTGGCGTCGCTTAGGTAGACCGCGCCAACTGTTCACGCGGATTTGATTTAGATCAGTGCGGCGGTGCGGCGAGTCGGTCACATTGCGCACATAACCCCTCATAACGACTATGAAATGAGATCCTCCATGAAACGTATGACTTCCACGCTGGCTCTGACAGCCGCTCTGGCCGCATTTTCTGCGCCTGCTTTTGCACAATCCCAAGGTGATTGGACCGTGGGCGTTGGTGTTGGCAATGTGAACCCGAAATCCGGCAACGGCCTGCTGGCCGGCGAGACTTCTGACTCCAGCATCGACAGCAACACACGCCCTGTCTTCACCGCTGAGTACTTCATCCGTGACAATATCGGTATTGAGCTGCTGGCGGCGACGCCTTTCTCTCACACCGTTACGCTTGCGAGCGGCGCAACCGCGGGTAAAGTTAAGCAGCTGCCACCCACCCTGTCCGTGAATTACCACATTCCGACCAACAGCAAATTCACTCCGTTCTTCGGCGTGGGTATCAACTACACGACCTTCTTTGAAGAAGAGTCCGCGCTTGGCACTCTCGAGCTGGATGACAGCTGGGGCCTCGCGCTGAACGCAGGTGTCGACTATGCGGTTTCTGATCGCGGCGCTGTGCGTTTCAATGTGCGCTGGATCGACATCGATTCCGATGTCACGCTTAACGGCACTGCTATCGGCAAAGCGGAAATCGACCCGATTGTGGTCTCCGCAAGCTACGTGCACCGCTTCTAAACCCTGCGCGCTCCGCCATGCAGAGCGACGCATAGAGCTTGGCGAAGGGCGAACGGTTGTTCGCCCTTTTGCGTTGCGCGGACCCCGATGTGCAGCGCGCCTGACCATCAGCTCATTGCAGTCATGAGTTCGCGGCCGATCAGCATACGGCGGATTTCGCTGGTGCCTGCGCCGATTTCCATCAGCTTGGCATCGCGGAAAATGCGCCCCACCGGATTGTCAGACAGATACCCTGCGCCGCCAAAGGCCTGCACAGCCTGATGCGCCTGTGTCATGGCAACCTCTGAGGCATAAAGGCAGCACGCCGCTGCATCCTGACGGGTGATGCGCCCCTGATCACAGGCTTTCGCGCACTCATAGACATAGGCGCGCGCCGAGTTCATCGCGGTGTACATATCCGCGATCTTGCCCTGCATCAGCTGGAAGTTCCCGATAGAGGTGCCAAATTGCTTGCGCTCCACCATGTAGGGCATGACCTCATCCAGACAGGCCGCCATGATGCCCGTGCCGATGCCCGCAAGCACCACACGTTCATAATCCAATCCAGACATCAGGACCGCAACGCCTTTGCCCTCTTCGCCCAGCACATTTTCAAACGGCACTTCGCAGTCTTCAAAAATCAGCTCAGCGGTGTTGGAACCACGCATGCCAAGCTTGTCAAAATGCGGGCTGGTGGAGAACCCCTTCATCTCTTTCTCGATGAGAAAGGCGGTGATGCCGCGCGGCCCGGCGTCCGGATCGGTTTTGGCATAGACCACAAGCGTGTCGGCATCCGGCCCGTTGGTGATCCAATATTTGTTGCCGTTCAGGATGTAGCGGTCATTGCGCTTCTCAGCGCGTAGCTTCATGGACACCACATCAGAACCGGCGGAGGGCTCAGACATCGCCAGCGCCCCAATATGTTCGCCGGAAATCAGGCGCGGCAGATATTTCTGCTTCTGCTCTTCCGTGCCGTTAAGCTTGATCTGGTTGACGCAGAGGTTGGAATGCGCGCCGTAGGACAGCGACACCGATGCGCTTGCGCGGGCCAGCTCCTCCACCACGATCACATGGGCCAGATAGGACATCTCTGCACCGCCGTAGGCCTCCGGCACGGTGACGCCCAGCAGACCAAGCTCGCCAAACTCTTTCCAAAGCTCATTTGGGAATTCGTTCTTCTGATCAATCTCGGCAGCCATAGGCTTGATGCGCTCTTGCGCGAAGCGGTGCACCATCTCGCGCAATGCGTTGATGTCCTCGCCCAGATCAAAATTCATTGTGTGCGTGAACATGAGCCCCTCCTCCCATTATTGAACACTTGTTCATATAATTACGTCGACTCGCCGAGCGGATCAAGGGGGTTTCGAAAACACATGCAAAACGCGGCAAGGCGCGTCCGAACAACCGAACGCGCGTCGCGGTTTTGTTACAATGAAATCAGAGACTTCAGACCGCTTTGGCCTCAAGCGCGGGATAGCGCAGCCCCAAGGTGACGCCCCGCGCCACAAAGCTGATCAACAGCGCAAGCCACAGCCCATGGTTTGCAAAACCCGGCAAAAGCACCAGCACCGCACCGAGATACACCAATGCCGAGATGAACATCATATTGCGCATTTCACGGGTTTGCGTAGCGCCGATGAAGATCCCATCGAGCATCCAAGCCGCCACCCCAAGTGTGGGTGCCAATGCCATCCAAGGGAGATAGATACGCGCCTCAGCGCGCACTTCTGGCGAGGTCGTCATCACATCAATGATCCATCCGCCGGTGAGCGCAAACATGAGCGACAGAAGGATCACGCAGACCACGCCCCAAAGACTCGACATCACAGAGGCTCTGCGCAGGGTGTGCCGGTCTTTTGCCCCGAAGGCCTGTCCGACCAGCGCCTCCACGGAAAAGGCGAACCCGTCCAGCGCGTAGGCCGTGATCTCCAGAAACTGCAAAAGCACCTGATTGGCCGCCAAGGTCACATCGCCGAAGTCCGCCCCTAGAAAGAGAAAGGACATGAAAATGCCCTGCAGCAGCAAAGAACGCAGCAGGATGTCCCGGTTGACCGTGGCCATTTCACGCAAAGCGGCGGCGTCAAAGATGCGTGCGCGTTCTTTCCAGGCCGGATTGAGGAACACATCCCGACACAACCACACCGCCAGCATGGCGCCCGTGACCTCGGCGATCACCGTGGCGGTGGCCACGCCGCCAACACCCCAGCCAAGCCCCAGCACGAACCACAGATCGAGCAGTATATTAAGCCCGTTCATCCAGAGCTGGATCGCCAGAACAGCCTTGGTCCGCTCATGCGCGATCAGCCATCCGGTCAGCCCGTAGATTGCGATCGCGGCCGGCGCCGACCAGACGCGGATTTGCAGGTATTGCTGGGCAAGCCCCTCAACCTCCGGCGAAGCCGGAGAAAGCCAGAACGCGGCGCGGAACAGCCAGACCTGCCCAGCAATCACCAACAGGCCACCCGCAAGACCGATCATCACGGCGCGGGTGAGCATCGCAGCCACCTCGCCCTGCCGCCCGGCCCCGATCGCCTTGGCGGTCAGGCCTGTTGTGCCCATCCGCAGAAACCCAAAGATCCAGTAGAGACCCGCCAGAATGATCGCGCCGATCCCGACCGCACCGATGGGCGCAGCCTCCCCCAACTGTCCTACGACCCCGGTGTCGACCGCTCCAAGGATCGGCACGGTGGCATTGGACAGAACAATCGGCAGCGCCGTGTGCAGAATGCGGCGATGGGTGATTTCACCCACCCCACCCGCAGACGGCGCGCTGTCAGTCATCCCGCTGAGGCATCAGAAAGTGCCCCGTGGCCTGCGCAAAGAGCACGTCGCGCTGATCCTGCCAGGCTTCGACATGCACGGAGGCATAGCGCCGACCTGACCTGTTCACCCGCGCCCGCGCATAGGCATCACGTGGCAAACCAGAACGAAGATAATCCACCGTGAAATCAATGGTTTTTGGCATGCGCGGCAGATGGCCCTCCGTGAGGCCTTCCATGGTGATCCGCCCGCTTTCGATGTCATCCCAGAGGCCCGACCACGCCAGCCCAATCACGGCTGTGGTTTCAAGAAACCCCGCTGTGACGCCACCATGGATCGCCGGCAGTAGCGGATTGCCGATCAGCTTGTCGTCAAACGGCAAAATCGCGGTGAGCTCATCGCCGCGGCGCTCAAATTCGATGCCGAGAAAATTGATATAGGGCACGCCATGCACCAGCGCACTCAGCGCTGCATCACGGCGTTGCTTTACCACCTGAACCGGTTCCGGTCGTGTGCGTGCCATCATTTACGCTCCACTGTAAAGGCACCAGTGGCCGTGGCCACCGGGCGGTCTGTATCGTCATCCGTCGCGGTCGCGCGCACAAAGGCGACCGAGCGCGTTATGCGGTAGCACTCCGCCGTGGTGCGGATTGTTTGCCCTGGAGTTGCGGCGCGCATGTAGTCGATGCGCAGATCAATGGTGGCTGTGCCGGAGGGCGAAGACGGGTGACACATCGCCGCTGCACCGCAGCAGGTGTCCATCAGCGCAGAAACGGCGCCGCCATGCAAAACGCCCGTTTCAGGATCGCCTACGATTTTGGAATCATAGGGCAACTCCATGGACGCTTTGCCATCTCCGATGTCCGTGAGCTTCATATTGAGCGCTTTACAATGGGGAATCGCATTTATGAAATGCTCCGCCATCTTTGCCTTTTGTGAGTTCATGCTCCGCCTCCCGCAATCATCGGACTATTTATGAGCGCCAAATTCAATCAGCCGCAAGGGGGCGGTTGCTCTCGCTGCAGATGCAAACTAAGTTTGCGGTCGCAAGGAGACCACGCCAATGACTGATACTCGCCTATCTTTCAAAGAAATGTGCACCAAGTTCGATGTGACCCCGCGCACGCTTCGATATTACGAGTATATTGAACTACTGCATCCTGAGCGCTCCGGTCGCAGCCGCTTCTTCGGCCCCAAAGAGGTCGCCCGGATGACTTTGATCATGCGTGGCCGTCGATTTGGAATCAAATTGGAAGACATCCGCCAGTGGCTTCTGATCTACGAACATGAGGGCACATCGGCGCAGATGCAGGCTTTTGTGGACATGGCGGACCGCCAGTATGCAGAGCTGGAAGAACAGCGCCTTGCGTTGGAAGAGGCGATGCGTGAACTCAAAGAACTGCGCGATGAGACCGCCGCTTTTCTTGTGAAAGATAACGGTTAAGGCGCGACGCCTAGCCCCTCCATGCTGCATGATGATTTGGGCTGCGCAACTCGCGCGGCCCTTTTATTTTTGGGCACGTGCGTTCAATCGCCTGTGTGGCCGATCATGTGAATTGCTCACAATATCAACGCAAAACCCGGCGCCCTGAGCAAAATCGAGCGGATCGGATGCCACGCGCGCGCACCAAATCGTGAAATCTGAAATGATCTAACGTCACTTTAATTTATGACGTGACGTCTTACTTACGTTAACGTCAAGTGGTATAGTATCGCCATTCCCGAAGCCCATTTTGTTCCTCAACTTCCTTCAAGAAAGGACGCAATTATGAGCGAAGAAACGATGACCATCCGCGAGATGTGTGACGCCTTTGACGTGACGCCTCGCACTCTGCGCTTTTACGAAGCCAAGGAACTGTTGTTCCCAATTCGAGAAGGCCAGAAACGTCTGTTCACCAAACGTGACCGCGCACGCCTGAAGCTGATCCTGCGGGGCAAACGCTTTGGTTTTTCCCTCGAGGAGATCCGCCAACTTCTGGATCTCTATGACATGGGAGACCAGCAAGCGACCCAACTGCAGCGCACGTATGAAGTGGCTCAGCAGCGCCTGCAGGACATGGAAGAACAGCGTGATGAGCTCACCGAAGCCATCGACGATTTGCGTGAGCAATTGAAATGGGGCGAGAGATTTCTCGCTGACCTCGACACACATAAAGACGCTGCGCAGTAAGCGCGCCGCCAAGACCTCCGTATCGGATCACCCAAAGGGAAGAGCCCAATGCCAACATATACCGCACCCGTGAAAGACCTTCAGTTTGTTCTTCACAACGTTTTAAATGTCTCCGGTTCCGACATCCCCGGCTACAACGAGCTGGAAGCTGACTTCACCAGCGCTGTACTGGAAGAAGCAGGCAAACTGACCGGCGAAGTGCTGGCGCCACTGAACGTTGTGGGCGACCATGAAGGCTGCCGTCTGGAAAACGGCGTTGTCTACACGCCGACCGGCTTCAAGGATGCGTTTGAGCAGGTCAAAGAAGGCGGTTGGACCGGCCTTGATATGCCAGAAGAATACGGTGGGCAGAACATGCCATATGTTCTGGGCACCGCGGTTGGCGAGATGTTCTCGGCTTCCAACCAAGCCTTCACCATGTATCAGGGCCTGACCCACGGCGCCGCGGCGGCGATCCTTGCCCACGGCACCGATGAGCAGAAGAACAAATGGCTGCCCAAGATGGTCTCCTGTGAGTGGACCGGCACCATGAACCTGACCGAGCCACATTGCGGCACCGATCTGGGCCTGATGCGCACCAAGGCGGAACCACAGGACAACGGTACCTACAAAATCTCCGGTCAGAAGATCTTTATCTCTGCTGGCGATCACGACATGGCCGACAACATCGTGCACCTCGTGCTGGCCAAAGTGCCTGGTGGCCCTGAAGGCATCAAAGGTGTGTCGCTCTTCATCGTGCCAAAGTTCCTTGTGGACGACGAAGGCAACATCGGCGCGCGCAATGGCGTGTCCGTGGGCAGCATCGAAGAGAAGATGGGCATCCACGGCAACTCCACCTGTGTGCTGAACTATGACGAAGCCGAAGGTTACCTGATTGGGGACCTGAACAAAGGCATGCGTGCCATGTTCACTATGATGAACGAAGCGCGTCTTGGCGTGGGCATGCAGGGTCTGGCACAGGCGGAAGCCGCGTATCAGAACGCTCTGATCTATGCCAAAGACCGTCTGCAGGGCCGTGATGTGACCGGCGCGAAAAACCCGGATGGCCCAGCCGATCCGCTGATCGTGCACCCAGACATCCGCCGCTCCCTGATGGATCAGAAATCCTTCGTGGAAGGCGCGCGCGCGTTCATCCTTTGGGGCGCCACCATGATCGACCAGGCACACCGCAGCAATGACAAGGACGCAGATGGCCTGATTTCCCTGCTGACCCCTGTCATCAAAGGCTTCCTGACCGATGAAGGCTACGACATGACCGTCAAGGCACAGCAGGTCTACGGTGGTCACGGCTACATCGAAGAATGGGGCATGAGCCAGTTCACCCGTGATGCCCGTATCGCCATGATCTATGAAGGCGCAAACGGTGTTCAGGCGCTGGATCTTGTGGGCCGCAAACTGGCTGTTGATGGCGGCAAGCACGTGATGGCCTTCTTTGAAATCGTCAAAAACTTCTGCAAGGAAAATGGCGAAGACGAAGCACTGAAAGACTTCATCGAGCCGCTGAAAGCCGCTTCTAAGGATCTTCAGGCCGCTGGCATGTACTTCATGCAAACGGGCATGAAGAACCCCAACGATGCGCTCTCCGGCTCCAATGACTTCATGCATCTTTTTGGTCATGTTTGCCTCGGCCTGATGTGGGCGCAGATGGCAAAAGCGGCCAATGCGGCGCTGGCTGCGGGCGAAGGCGACGCAGCGTTTTATGAAACCAAGCTTGCCACCGGCCGCTACTACATGGCACGTCGTCTGCCTGCGACCGGTATGCATCTGGCCCGCATCCAGTCCGGCGGTGACACCGTCATGGCGCTGGCGGCCGAAAACTTCTGATGCACTGGTTGGGCGGGGTCTTCCCCGCCCGCTGCTTCAGTAACTGGCGTCTCCAAGGAGAACAGATGCCCAAACGTTTTCGCCTGACCCGCCGCTTCCCGGTCGCCATGACCGAGGATGGCTACCGCAAGCTCAAGAGCTTTGCGGCAGAAGCGGGATTGGATGAAGGCGAGGCACTGTCCTTTCTGTTTGAAAATTTCGACGCGGTCACAGACACCGATCAGCTGGCGCATCGCTTGCGCCAGTTCAATGCAACTTTGGATGCGAGAAAACGGTGATGGGAGCAACTGTAGCGCATCTTCTGCAAGCATCGTCATCAAGCCAAGCCGAAGGAGGCCTTCGGCGAGAGTATTTTTGGCAGAATGAAGTAGTGGGTCCACCCCGCAGGCAGCTTAAGCGCTCCCCTTCATTCTGCCCAAAATACTCCACGGGGGTTTGGGGGTGTGAAACCCCCAATTCACGATATGCCAAGGGGAGGACGGCATGACGATCAAACTCTATTGCTTCGGGGAATCCGGGCATTCCTACAAGGCCGCGCTGGCGCTAGAGCTATCGGGCCTTGCCTGGGAGCCGGTGAAAGTCGACTTCTTCGCAGGAGAAACACGCGGCGAGGACTTCCGCGCCAATGTGAACGAGATGGGCGAAGCGCCTGTGCTGGTGGATGGAGACACCACGCTCACGCAATCTGCGGTTATACAGGACTATATCTCTGAAAAATCAGGCAAACATGGCGGCCAGAACGCTACGGAACGCCGCGAGATCCTGCGCTGGCAGTTCTGGGACAACCACAAGCTCAGCGCTGTGGCCGGAGTGACCCGTTTCCTGATGCACCTGATCCCGGCGGACAAGCAGCCCAAAGAAGTGATCGCCTTCAATCAAAGCCGCCTGACCGGCGCCTATGATGTGCTCAACACACATCTTGAGGGACGCGACTGGATCGTCGGCGACAGCCTGACCAATGCCGACATGACCTGCTGCGGCTATCTGTTTTACCCGGAGAACTTCGGGTTTGATCGCGCCGACTGGCCCAATATGGACCGTTGGCTGACCAATATTTCTGAAACACCGGGATGGAAACATCCCTACGACCTGATGCCCGGCCGCCCAAGCGACCGAGCCTGATTTCGCCTGACATAGGAGACCAAAATGACCGAAGCCTATATCTATGACGCCGTGCGCACCCCGCGCGGCAAGGGCCGCAAAGACGGCAGCCTGCATGAGGTGACTTCCGTTGCCCTCTCAACCACCGTGCTCAACAACCTGAAATCCCGCAACAACCTCGAAGGCCACGCGGTCGAGGATGTGATCTGGGGCAACGTGACCCAGGTGAAGGAACAGGGCGGCTGTCTGGCCCGTACCGCGGTTCTGGCGTCTGAACTGGATGAGATCATCCCCGGTCTGGCGATCAACCGCTTCTGCGCATCCGGCATGGAAGCTGTGAACCTCGCCGCCAACCAGATCAAAGGCGGCGCAGGCGAAGCCTATATCGCTGGTGGTGTGGAGATGATGGGCCGCGTGCCAATGGGCTCTGACGGTGCTGCGATTGCCGTGGATCCATCCGTGGCGATGAACACCTACTTTGTACCTCAGGGCATCTCTGCGGACATCATCGCTACCGAATACGGCTTCACCCGTGAGCAGGCGGACCAGCTGGCGATGGAATCTCAGCGCCGCGCCGCGCAGGCCTGGGATGAAGGCCGTTTTGACAAATCCATCGTGGCCGTCAAAGACATCAACGGGCTGACCATTCTTGACCGCGACGAATACATGCGTCCGGGCACCGACATGCAGTCCCTCGGCGGCCTGAAGCCAGCCTTCAAAGAGCAAGGCGAAGTGATGCCGGGCTTTGATAAGCTCGCGATCATGAAGTACCCGCACCTGAACAAGATCAACCACATCCACCACGCGGGCAACAGCTCCGGCATCGTGGACGGGGCTGCTGGTGTTCTGGTGGGCAACAAAGAATTCGGCGAGAAATACGGCATCAAGCCGCGCGCTGTGATCAAACAGACCGCAAAAATCGGTCTGGACCCAACCATCATGCTGACCGGCCCGGTGCCTGCCACCCAGAAAATCCTGAAGGATTCCGGCATGCAAATCAGCGACTTCGACCTGTTTGAAGTCAACGAAGCCTTCGCATCCGTTGTGCTGCGCTTCCAGCAGGCCTTCGACGTGGATCCAGAGCTGGTGAACGTAAACGGCGGTTCCATCGCGATGGGTCACCCGCTGGGTGCGACCGGCGCGATCATCATCGGCACGCTGCTCGACGAACTGGAGCGTCAGGACAAAGAAGTTGGCCTCGCCACGCTCTGCATCGCCTCCGGCATGGGTGCAGCCACCATCATCGAACGCGTGTAATCCGCCGACAACAGGATAAGAGACATGACTGATTTCACAATGAACGTCGGCGACAACGGTGTCGCCATCATCACCTGGGACGTGGCTGACAAATCCATGAACGTCCTGCGCCGTGACTCCTTTGGTGAGCTGGACGCGCTGATTGATGAAGTGCTGTCCAACGACGACATCAAAGGCGCCGTGATCACCTCTGGCAAGAGCACCTTTGCGGGTGGCATGGACCTGAACGTGCTGGGCACCATCCGTGCGGACGCCGGCGATGAGCCAGCGCAGGCGCTGTTTGACTTCACCATGACCGGCCACAAATACCTGCGCAAAATCGAGCGCGCGGGTATGGATCCGAAGACCAACAAAGGCGGCAAGCCAATTGCAACCGCCCTGCCCGGCACCGCGCTTGGCATTGGTCTGGAAATCCCGCTGGCCACACACCGCATTTTTGCGGCTGACAACCCGAAGGCCAAAATTGGTCTGCCGGAAATCATGGTTGGCATTTTCCCGGGCATGGGCGGCACCACCCGCTTTATCCGTATGATGGGCGCAATGGCGGCTTCCCCCTTCTTGCTGCAAGGCAAGCTGGTCGACCCCAAGAAAGCCAAAGCAGCGGGCATCATCCACGAAGTGGTGGACGATCCAGTGGCCGCGGCAACCGAATGGGTGCTGAACGCAACCGACGCGGACATCGTGAAGCCTTGGGACACCAAAGGCTACAAAATGCCGAGTGGCGAGCCTTATCACCCAGCAGGCTTCATGACCTTTGCGGGCGCATCTGCCATGGTCAACGGCAACACCTGGGGCGTGTACCCGGCCGCCAAAGCCATGCTGTCTGCGATCTATGAAGGCGCACAGGTGCCATTTGACACCGCCCTGAAGATCGAAGCGCGCTGGTTTGTAAACGTGCTGATGAACCCGTCTTCCTCTGCGATGATCCAATCCCTGTTCATCAACAAGGAAGCGCTGGAAAAGGGCGCCAACCGTCCTGACGTTGCAGATCAGACCGTCAAGAAAGTCGGCGTTCTGGGTGCAGGCATGATGGGTGCGGGCATCGCGCTGGTGTCGGCGCAGGCCGGCATCGAAGTGGTGCTGATCGACACCTCGCAAGAGGCGGCGGACCGCGGCAAATCCTACTCTGAGACGTTCCTCGACAAGGGCATCAAGCGCGGCAAGATCACCGCAGAGAAGAAAGAGGCCGTGCTGGGGCAGATCACTGCGACCACCGATCTCAACACCCTCTCTGACGTGGATCTGATCATCGAAGCGGTCTTTGAAGACGTGGGCGTAAAAGCCGAGATGACCAAAAAGGTCGAGGCGATCATCCCTGAGGACGCGATCTTTGCCTCCAACACCTCCACCTTGCCGATCACCGGTCTGGCCGAGGCATCCGTGCGCAAAGATCAGTTCATCGGCATCCACTTCTTCTCTCCTGTGGAGCGGATGGCGCTGGTTGAGATCATCAAAGGCAAAGAAACCGGCCCACGTGCCGTTGCCAAGGCGCTCGACTATGTGCGTCAGATCAAGAAGACCCCGATCGTTGTGAACGACGAGCGCTTCTTCTATGCCAACCGCTGCATCATCCCTTACATCAACGAAGGCACGATGATGGCTGGCGAAGGTGTGTCCCGTCCACTTCTGGACCACGCGGCACAGCTGCTTGGCTTCCCGGTTGGTCCGATCCAGCTGGTGGATGAAACCTCTTTGGATCTGGGTGCAAAAATCGCCAAGGCCACCATGGCTGCGATGGGCGATGCCTATCCGAAGTCTGTCGCTGACGATGTGACCTTCTGGATGGTGGAAGAAGGCCGTCTGGGCCGTAAGGCGAAGGCTGGCTTCTTTGACTATGACGAAAAAGGCAAGCGTCTGGATTACTGGGAAGGCTTCAACGAGAAGTTCCCTCTTCTGGAAGAACAGCCAGAGCTGATCGACGTGCAGCACCGCCTGCTGTTCCCTCAGGTTCTGGAAGCTGTGCGCTCTCTGGAAGCGGGTGTTCTGGAAGACATCCGTGAAGGTGACGTGGGCGCGATCCTTGGCTGGGGCTTCATGCCTTGGTCCGGTGGCCCGTTCAGCTGGCTCGACATCGTGGGCGCAGCCTGGGCGGCAGAGCGCTGTGATCAGCTGACCGCGAAGTATGGCGAGCGCTTCTCCTGCCCGCCACTGCTGCGTGAAATGGCAGAGAAGGGTGAAACCTTCTACGGTCGCTTTGGCCCGGAAGCAAAAGCGGCTGCGTAATCATCGCAGACAAATGACAAGAAGCGCTCGCCTTTTGGCGGGCGCTTTTTTGTTGTGAAAGACGGTATTTAGAAAGTGCCGTGCGGCGCAATTACGCGGCGCGGCGCAGCTCTTCCGGGTTGCCATAGACGGCCTGAACCGACCCGCTTTGCAAAAGCGCCTTGGCCTCAAAGACCGGCATCAGGTTGTAATTGGCCGCGCGGCCAAAGCGGGGCTGCACACCCGCCCGCACACCCCAGATAGATTGGGAAAACAACAGGGCACCGCCGTTGACAAACACCATCTGATCTTCGGCAAAAGCGGGCAGATAGGCTCGCAACTCATCAGCGGGCTCAAGCCGGGAAACGCCCTCAAAAATCTCCAGCGCAGCGCCGGGGATAACCGCAAAAGGATCACCCCATTTGTCGCGCACAGTTGGGCTTTCAATCAAGACGCCCTGATGCGGCTGCACGATCATGTCCTGACGGTTGTCCAAAGTGCCCTTGGGCACCAGCAAAGGCCGCAGCTTGTTGGGCGTCAGCTGCTCAGGCGACAGGATCAGATCAGATGACATCGCCATAATACGCTGAAATCCGGCGTCAAAGGTGAGCACCTCGTCACCCACGCTCAGGCTTTCGACCGTTGCCCACCCGCCGGGTGTGGCCACCCGCGTGCCCTGCACAAACCCACAGCCTGCCGTGATCAGAACGGGCCGTATCCCCGCAGCCTGTTTGCGCGCAGCCAAGGCCTTGATCGCCTTATCACGAATTGATCCCACCGGATGTTCCATCGGCACCGTAAAGTCCCCAACGCTTTCCATAAATCCACTGCACGCCCCCACTGAGGAAGCAATGCGCCCCAAATGCGATTGTTTTGTGTCAGTGTTGAAAAAGAGTGAACAATCTCAGTTGCTTAAATATCATTCATTCCAAACTTATTATAAATCACGTCCGAACGATGGCGGCGAAATGGTGCCGCGCCGCAAATCTGCCGCGTCAAAAGCGGAATTTGACGCTCCGCTGAATCACACTCAGTGCCGCCCGGACGCCAAAGTTTCTTGATCGAGATGCGGTTAACGGGTTTCTATTCGGAGACCAAAAAACACACCGCTGAAACGGTGGACGACAGGGAGGATGCGTCGATGGGTTGGATGGCCGATGAAACTGGCTTGGAAAAATGCGCTGCAAATTTTGTGCCGCTCACACCGCTTTCAGGACTGAGACGCGCGGCGACGGTGTTTCCCAACCGCATTGCGATGGTGAGTGGCGACACCCGTCTGACCTACAAAGACTACCACGAAAGCTGCACGCGGCTGGCCTCCGGCCTTGCCAAACTGGGTGTGGCCTCAGGCGATGTAGTCGCCACGCTGTTGCCCAACGTTCGCGCAGCCGCTGAGGCGCATTTTGGTGTGCCTGCCTGCGGTGCAGTGCTCAATGCCATCAACATCCGGCTCGATGTGCATACGGTGGCCTATATCTTTGGGCACGGCGAAGCGAAGGTTGTGCTCGTGGACAGCGCTTTTGTGGCGCTTGCAGAGGCCGCCATTGCAGAGATGGGCGGCGATGGCCCAACGATTGTCGAGGTGCCAGATGACGCCGCAGGCTTCCCGGCGAGCGGCAAATACATGACCTATGAGGCGCTGCTGGCGTCCGGAGATCCGGCGTTTGACTGGATCATGCCGCAGGATGAGTGGGAGAGCATCGCGCTGAACTACACCTCCGGCACCACAGGGCAGCCGAAGGGCGTGGTGTACCACCATCGCGGCGCTTATCTGAATGCGATGGGGCAGGTTCTGAGCTGGCAGATGACGCTCTACCCTGTGTATCTGATGGTGGTGCCGCTGTTTCATTGCAACGGCTGGTGCCACACATGGCTGATGCCCATGATGGGAGGCACGCTGATCTGCTGTCGCGACGTGGCCGCAAAGCCGATCTTTGATGCCATCGCCGATGAGGGCGTGACCCATATGGGAGGCGCGCCGATTGTCCTCAATATGATGGTGAACGCCCCGGAGGAAGAGCGCCGCAGCTTTGATCATGTGGTCGAAGTCTTCACCGCAGGCGCGCCACCTGCCCCGGCCATCTTGGCCAAGTTTGAGCCCATGGGGTTCAACGTGACCCAGATCTATGGGCTGACCGAAGTTTATGGCCCTGTCACCGAATGCCTGTGGGACGACACCCGTTGGGACGGTTTGGACACAGCAGAGCGCGCTGCGATCAAAGCACGGCAGGGTGTGACGATGCCTTTCATCGAAGAGGTGACTGTCACCAACGAAAAACTGGAACAAATTGAGATGGATAGCGTCTCGGATGGCGAGATCATGATCCGTGGCAACGCGGTTATGAAGGGCTATCTGAAGAACCCAGAGGCGACCCGAGAAGCCTTTGCCGGTGGCTATTTCCACTCTGGCGATATCGCGGTGCAGCACCCGGACAGCTACATCCAGATCACGGATCGCGCCAAGGACATCATCATCTCCGGCGGTGAAAACATCAGCTCTGTCGAAGTGGAAGCGACGCTGATGCATCATCCTTCGGTCAGCCTGGCGGCTGTGGTGGCCAAGCCTGACGAGAAATGGGGAGAGGTGCCCTGTGCCTTTGTCGAACTGTTGGAAGGCGCGGATGCGGAAGAAGCGGAGGTGATCGCCTTTGCCCGTGAGCATCTGGCGGGCTTTAAGACGCCAAAGAAAGTTGTGTTTGGCGAATTGCCGAAGACCTCGACCGGCAAAATCCAAAAATTTGCGCTGCGGGAGCAGGCTAAGTCGCTTTAGGGCCTCCTGCCCCACTGAGGTGCCGCTCGAAACATTTTTGCGCCAATAGCCCCCCTTCGGCGGATTGGCGCAAAAAGTTGAGGCATTTGGCAGAACGCTCTGGTAGACTCTGGGCAACGACCGTAAATGGCACCGATATGAGCAGCACTCCTAAGATTGAAGACGGGTTGCGTGAGAAAATCATCTCGCAGCCGGATGTGATCCTTGAAGATCGCGATCTGATGCGCGCGTTGATCGCGGCAAATGAAAAGACCATGGGCGGCAATATTGTCGACCTGCGTGGCATTGCCATGGAGCGTCTCGAGGCGCGTCTGGACCGGTTGGAGGACACCCACCGCAGCGTGATTGCGGCGGCTTATGACAATCTGGCGGGCACCAATCAGGTGCATCGTGCGATCCTGCGGATGCTGGATCCGGTGGAATTTGAACGGTTCCTCCATGATCTTGGCGGCGAAGTGGCAGATATTCTGCGTGTGGACGCGATCCGGCTGGTGCTGGAAACCGAGCAGGAAACCGAAGGTGACAACGCTCTGGCGCGGCTTGGTGATGTGCTGTCAACAGCGGCTCCCGGGTTTGTCGAGGATTACCTGACCGGCGGGCGCAACATACCACAACGACAGGTCACGTTGCGCCAGGTGCAGGGCGTGCGTACGGAGGTCTATGGCGAGGACAGCGACTGGATCCGCTCGGAAGCCTGTCTGAAACTGGATTTTGGCAAGGGCCGCCTGCCCGGGCTGCTGGTGATGGGCGCGGAAGATCCGCATCAGTTCACCCCGCAACAAGGCACTGATTTGCTGGCGTTTTTTGCCGGTGTCTTTGAGCGCGCCATGCGCCGCTGGCTGGCGTGATCAGCGCCGCAGCGTCTGACGCGATCACGCGCTTTCTGGCCCATAAGGCCGCATTGGAGGCGGCCTCAAACAACACCATCGCCGCCTATGAGCGCGATCTTATTGAATTCATGAGCTTTCTGACCCTGCATAAGGGCGAACCGCAGGGGCTTGCGCCTTTGATGCAGGTGTCTGTGCAGGACATGCGCAGCTGGATGGCGAACGCGCGAAAAACCGGAATTGCGCCGCGCTCTCTGGCGCGTAAGCTCTCGGCAGTAAAGAGTTTTTTCCGCTGGCTTGCAGAGCGGGAAGGCTGTGATCCAACCGCAGTTCTGGCCACCCGAGCGCCCAAATTCAACGCCAAGCTGCCGCGCCCGCTGTCTGAGGATGCGGCCAAGCAAGTGCTTGAAACCGTTGAACTACAATCCAAAGACGACTGGGTCGGCGCGCGCGATACCGCGGTGATCACCCTGCTCTATGGCTGTGGCCTGCGGATTTCAGAGGCGCTGAGCCTGACCGGCGCAGATGCCCCTCTGCCCAGCACATTGCGCATTCTCGGTAAAGGCGGCAAGGAGCGGATCGTGCCCGTGCTGGACGCGGCGCGGGTGTCGGTTGACCATTATATTTCCCTTTGCCCGCATGATCTTAGCCGGGATGCACCGTTGTTTCGCGGCGTGCGTGGCGGCCCTTTGAGTGCACGGATCGTGCAGATGACCATGCAGAAGACACGGCAACAGCTGGGCCTGCCCGCGACCGCCACCCCCCATGCGATGCGGCACAGTTTTGCCACCCATCTGCTGAGCGCCGGTGGTGATTTGCGCGCCATTCAGGAGCTGTTGGGACATGCCTCTCTTGCGACCACGCAGACCTACACGCAGGTCGATGCGGCACGTCTTATGGAAGTCTATAACGCCACCCATCCGAAGGCGTGAGCGTCAAAAGGTTAACGGCGAAAATCGCCTGTTTTGAACGTCGGTATTGCGTCTGTATCGCGGCTGTATCGCGGAGGTGCGAAAATCGGGGCCTAAAATGGTTAACCGGGCGACATCGCAGGGGGTTGAGGGGCCAGCCCCTCCACCGCAGCAAGCTGCGTGGGGCTCCTCCCGTTCGCCGCTAAAACTGTCCACCGGACAGTTTTTGAGACGCGGCTCACCCCCGGGATATTGAGGGAATGAGAAGACTGGGCGATGCTGCGCCCGTATTTTGCCATTGGTGCCAGATGCTCAAGGAGCTGACATATGAAAGAAACCGTCCTGCCGGAGGTGCCGGATGCCAAATCGCCCGCCGGTGCCGACATTCGTTTCATTATGGATGGCACCACGGGGAATATGATCCACAGCAGCGTTCCCCCGGGCCAGATCAACAGAGCAACCGTTCATCGGAGCGTCAGCGAGTTTTGGTACGTTCTGGAAGGAGAAGGGGAGATCTGGCGGCGTGACGAGAGCGAGGAAAGAGTCACCTCCCTCGCGCCCGGTGTGTCGATTGATATTCCGGTGGGAACCGCGTTTCAGTACCGATGCACCGGCGAGGTGCCGCTGACATTCATATGCATCACCATGCCGCCATGGCCGGGTGATCAGGAAGCCTCTCACGTTGACGGGGCATGGGCGCCAACCGTCTAGCCAACCGCTCACACGCCCCAACCGGCCAGCCTCAGCCGCGCCCTTGCGGCACAACTTCATAGCCGGGCTCTTCGGGTTCATCATCCACCATCTCAGGCGGGAAGCCGGGGGCCAACACGGAAAGCCCGGTGACCTCCTCCAGCCGCTTGATGATGTTGGGGCTGAGCTCTCTTTCTCCAAAGCGCGCGATGGCGTCGTCAAACATCGAGATCATCAGCGGGTTGAGCTCCAGCGGCACGCCAGCACGGTCGGCCACATCTTGAAACAGGCCAATGTCCTTTTTGACCAGATCCATGGTGAAAGAGATGTCGCGGGAGCCGTTGAGGATGACCTGACTTTCGGTTTCATGGCTGAAGGAATTGCCGGAGCTGATCTTGATCGCCTCATAGGCGGTGTTGAGATCCATACCGGCAGCGGCGCAGGTGGTGAGCGCCTCGGCACTGGCCACGAGATGCGCGGTGGCGAGGTAATTGGTGACCACTTTGAGCACGGAGGCCGAGCCGAGATCGCCCGTGTGCAGCACGCGCCGGCCCATGGTGGTCAGCAGCGGCAGGATGCGCTCAAAGGTGGCGCGCTCACAGCCTGCGAAGATGGAAATATTGCCGGTATCCGCGCGGTGGCATCCGCCCGACACCGGGCAATCCACCGCCGCGCCGCCTGCGGCGATGACAAGCGCGCCAAGGCGCTTGGCCTCGGCTTCATCGGTGGTGGACATTTCCATCCAGATTTTGCCGGGACGCACCTCCGGCAGCATCTCCTGCATCACCGCATCTGAGGCGGCGGGGGACGGCAGGCAGGTGATGACCACATCACAGAGACGCATCAGCTCTGCCGGGCCGGAGACCGCCTTGGCCCCGTCGGCCAGTTTGTTCGCCACAAGATCGACGTTCAGATCATGGACATAAAGCTCTTTGCCATTTCTAAGCAGGCTGCCGCTGAGTTTACCGCCCACATTGCCCAATCCGATGAAGCCGATTTTCATGATCTCTCCCGCATTTTGATTGCCCCCAGCCTGTGCGGGGGGTGTCAGCAGATCAGGTCAAGGAGCGACATTTGTGGCGTTTTTGGCTGATCTATGGGCAAAGAGCTGCCCCGGTGCCTCCGGCGAAAGCGGCGCGCCGGAGAGCTGCGCCATATGCCAGGCCAGCACCGAATTGGAGCTGAGAACTGGTTTGGTGAGCGTGGCCTCAAGATCGGCGACCACATCCAGCGTCTGTAGGTTGGTGCAGCTGAGAAAGACGGCATCAACCGCCTGTTGCCCAACCTTGAGGGCGGCGGATTTGACAGACTCTGCGGTGATACGGGCGACGTTTTCCTCCCCTGCCTCGCCAAAAGACACCAGCGCAGGCACCGAAATGCCTGCGGCCTCAAAGGCGCGCTGCACGGGGAGGGAGACCTCTGCCACATAGGGCGTGACCATGCCGAGGCGCGTGATGTTGAGCGTACGGCAGGCGGCGATGGCCGCGGTGAGCGGATCGGTCACGGCGGGGGTGCTTACGCCCTGTTCAACAAGCGCGGCGACTTTGGCGGCTCCGATCATGGTGGTGCCGGAGGTGCAGCCGTAGCCAACCACATCAAAGCGGGCGGCGGGTGGAAAGAGCGCCGCACTCGCAGGCAGGGTTTGGGACATTTCCTGCAGGGTGTCGGTGGTGACTTCGGCCCCGGATGGCACGCGGGAGGTGTAAAGCGCGAGGTCGCGGGAGGGGAAGAGGCGGCGGAAATCCTGCTCCAGCGTTTCGTCAAACTTGAGCACGATGAGGCCCAGTGTGTGGTGACCAGAGGCGGGTGTGCCGAGCGTGAAGGGGATGGTGTCCATAGGGTTACCTCAGGATCGGGAGGGCGGCGGGGGCGCGGGTGGAGAGGAGCGCGCAACCATCCTCGCGCAGGACGATGTTTTCTTCGTGCACCTGAAAACGGCCCGGGGCGATCTCCACGCCCGGCTCCAGCGTGAGCACCATACCGGTGCGCAGCTCTGTGGTGTCATGCGGGGTGAAGCTGGGCCATTCGGTGAGCGTGATGCCAAGGCCATGGCCGAGCCGCCCGCCGCCGGGGGTGGCGCCTTGAGCGGTAAGGCTGTCGACAAACATGGCGTGCACGTCACAGGCGCGGTGGCCGGGACGCACGGTGGTAAGCACATGATCGGTGGCTTGGTAGAGTTGATCGTAGGCGCGTTTGGCGGCCTCATCGGCGCGGGTGATGGCGAAGTTGCGGTCAAAATCGCAGAAGTAGCCATCCAGCACTGCGCCGGTGTCGAGCATGAGGATGTCGCCAGCGGTGAGGTGCTGATCGCCAGCAGGGGAGATGACATCGCCGTAGCCGCCCTGCCCTGCGCCGCCAGCGGTGTAGCTGACCCAATCGGCGCCTTCCTCCAGCAGCACGCGCTGGAAATCGCGGAAGACCTGCGCATGGGTGCGGCCTTCGGCGGCGTATTCCGCGATGCGGGCAAAAGCGCGGTCGGCCACCCCGCAGGTGGCGCGGATTTTGGCGATCTCGGCCTCTGATTTGATTTCGCGGGTGCGCTGGACGGTGTCGGTGGCGTCGACAAAGCGACGGGGCGCGAGGGTTTGCGTGAGGTGATGATAGTCGGCCAGCGGCATGCGCAGCTGGGTTTCAAGGCCCATGGGCAGGCCGATGCTACCCGTTTCAGGGACGATCTCGGCAAGGGTGTCGCTGAGCAGGCTGAGGCCATCATCGCCGGGAAAGGGGGCGTCCCAAGTGCGGATGTCGGTGATCCAGGTTTTGCTCATGAGGTCTGCGCCGATGGCGGGGATCACGGCGATGGGGGTGCCGGTGGCGGGGATGAGGACAAACCACGGGCGGGCGGGGCTTTCCCAGAAGCGGGTGAGAAAACCCGTGGTGTAGAAGATTTCGGCGGCAGAGGTGAGCAGCAGGGCGGATTGGCCTGCGCGGGCCATAGCGGTTTGCAGGCGGGAGATGCGGGCCGCGAACTCTGCAGGAGGGAAACCGCGGGCGGGCATCGGCTCAGACATCTTCCGGGCCTTCGCTGACAATGGTGAGGATGCGGGCGTCTACGCCAAGGCGCGGGCGCTTGAGCAGCGCGGCAGCGACACCGGCCACACCAGAGGGGGTGCTGGCGATGCCGTGGGCTTTGAGGATATCCACCGCATTGCGAGCCTCTTCTTCAGAAATGGTCACGAAGCTGTCGGCATCCACCGCCAGCCCGTTGAGCGCCACCATGGAGGCGGTTTTGCAATCGAGGCGGCCCATATCGGAAACCGGACCGGTGGTGTCCACAAGCTGGCCTGCGCGGATGGATTCGATCAGAGCGGGGGCGGCCTCGGGTTCCACCACGGTGATCTGCGGCGCGTCACCCCAAGTGGCGCGGGCGAAGGCGGCGACGGCGGCGGCGAGGCCGCCAACACCGGCCTGCAGAAAGATATGTGTGGGCGGCGCGGGAATTTGGGCGGCGGCTTCCGAGGCCATTTGCAGATAACCCTCCATGACGCGGTAGCCCGACGCCTCATTGCCCATCCATGTGCTATCAGACAGCAGCGTCCAGCCGTTGGCCTTTGCGGCGGCTTCGGCGGCGGCCATGCTGGCCTCATAATCATCACCTGCCCAAGCAACCTCCGCTCCCTGTGCCTCAAGGCGTGCGCCAAAGGCGGCGGGGACTGTGTGGGCGAGGTAGATCACCGCCTTGGCCCCGAAGATGCGCGCGCCCGCCGCGACCGACATGCCGTGATTGCCCGCCGAAGCGGTGACATAGGTGCGGCCCGTCAGGGCGTGGGACCAGTCGGACGGGTCTGTGCGGGCCGCGTCGTGGGCGATGGCGTAGGCCGCGCCGAGCGCTTTGAAGGAGCCAAGGCCCATGCGGCTGCGCTCGTCTTTGATGTGGAAGCGCGCCACCCCAAGCTTGGCAGCAAGATCGGCCATGTCGCGCAGCGGGGTTTCGGCGTGGGCCGGACAAAGCGCGAGCAGCTTGGCCACCGCTGCGGCATCCCGGCTCGGGAGCGTGTCAGACTGGCGGGTCGGGAGGCCTTGGCTGCGAAACGGGTTGGCTAGGGTGTCGGTCATGGTATTGGGGGACTTTCCAAAAGGGATTTCAGACGTGCCACCTCCCCTGCCCGCATCCGGCCATCGCGCATTTCAAACAACGCGCGCACTTCGGTGCCCTCAAAGGCGAGATCCTCTCCGACATATCCGAGATGGGACAGACGGTAAGATTTGGCGGCCCAATCGGTGATTTCCATGCGGATGGTCAGCAGATCGCCATCCCTGAGCGGGCGGCGGTATTTGGCTTGGGTTTCCATGAGGCCAAGACCCTTGGCCCCGAGGTGCGCACAGACCTGCGCGTGGCCGCCATAGGCTTGCAGAAACCGCTGAAAGGTGCCGTCCATCCACCGGTAGATATTGGGGTAGTAGACGATGCCCGCCGGATCGCAATCGCCAAAGACAACGTGGTGGTGGTGCTCATGAGTGAAGCGCATGGGGTGGTTCCGATTGTGGCCAGTTCATCGGCCAGATTGGGTGCCGCGGGCAGGAATGGCAATGCTTGCTTTGGGTTGACAGAAGAGAGGTGCAGAGCAGAGGGTAGCGCCAAGATCTGGGCATCCTGCCCTCAGATTGGCAAATAAGAGGCAATGTGCTCTCATTTTCAGACATGAGCGACCAAATTGGCCATGACATTGGATGACACGGACCGGCGGCTGCTGACCGCGCTGCAAAAGAACAACCGGCTGACCGCAGATGAGCTGGGAGAGATCGCGGGGGTCTCACGCTCCGCCGTGCAGCGGCGGGTCACGCGGCTGCGGGAGATTGGCGTGATTGAAGCGGATATTTCGGTGGTGTCCGCCAAGGCCGTGGGGCGGCCCATGACCTTCATTGTGGAGGTGGAAATGGAGCGGGAACGCACGGATCTTTTGGATGAGTTCCGCCGCTCGATGCTGCAGCTGGATGATGTGCAGCAATGTTACTACGTCACCGGACAGGCGGATTTTATTCTTGTCGTCACCGCGCCGGATATGACGGCCTATGAAGAGTTCAGCCGCCGGGTGTTCAACGACAACCCCAACATTCGCCGGTTTCACAGCAATGTGGTGATAGATCGCGTCAAAGCCGGGCTGCAGGTGCCGGTTTAGGGCCGCTGGCAGACGCGGCCCGAGACGAACCTAGCTGCAGCAGCTGCAGGATGAGGTTTTGGCTGCCGGCTGCAGATCATCCTCAATCAACGGTAGCTCACCGGTGAGCGCAAGCGCGGGGATGCCAAGCGCGCCTGCGATGCGGATCACCGTCGCCTCGGGCAAGGCTGCGCCTTTGGAGGCGGTTTCAAGCTTGGTCAATTGACGCTCTGTGAGGCTGGTGAGTTTGGCAAGCTTGGGGCGCCCGAGCTTGCGTGCCTTGCGCACGGATTTCAAACGCTGAGGATCAATGGTGAGCTCGGTCACGGGGCACCTGTCTGCAGAAAATGTGATAGTGTTACATAGGCCCGCGCAGACCGAATGCCAAGCGGATCTGATGGCCCCGTGCGCCTTTGCCAGACCCTGCGGTCTGCCAACCTAGCCGCTTTCTTGCACGCGGATGGTTTTCTCTGCGCAGATGGCCTGTAGCGCCTCAGGCAGCGCGTCGGTGAACAGGCGGTCTACTTCGGCAAAATCCAAAATCCGCGCGGGGGCGTTGCGTTGGAATTTGCTGTGATCGGCCAAAAGCCAGGTTTCGCGTGCGCCGAGATGCGCGGCCTGCGACACCGCGATTTCATCCATGGCAAAGTCATAGGCTGCGCCGTCTGCGGAGATCGCGGAGCAGCCCAGAATGGCGTAATCAAAGGCAAAATCACGCACCATACGTTCTGCGATGGGGCCAACAAGCCCGCCATCTTCGGGGCGGGGTTTGCCACCGGTCAGCAAGACGTCACAGCGCTCATTGCCGGAGAGGATTTGCGCCACATTGAGGTTGTTGGTGACCACCAATAGCCCGTCATGGCCCAGAAGCGCGCGGGCCAGCGCCTCGGTGCTGGTGCCGATGTTGATGAAGAGTGCGGAGCCATTGGGGATTTCTGCAGCGCAGGCCTGTGCCATGGCGGCTTTGGCCTCTGCATTCACACGGCTGCGCTCCTCATAAGCGATGTTGCGCACGCCTGAGGGCAAAACCGCGCCGCCATGCACGCGCTCCAACCGCCCGGCATTGGCGAGCTGGGTGAGATCGCGGCGGATGGTCTGCACGGTCACATCAAAATGCGCGGCCAGCCCTTCGACGGTCACTTTGCCCTCTGTGCGGGCGATTTCGAGGATTTCACGGTCGCGGAAACTGCTGTGCATGTTCGGTTATCTTCGTTTTGCAATTTCAGCCGTGGCAGGGTTTTTGTGAATTTACAATGAAAACCTATGCCGGAGAGGTGGTTTTTCTTGACTCTCAGATGCGAAAATGTTCGAAGATGCGCGAAAATGTTCGTAAGCGTTCCGCGAAAGGGAATCCCATGACAGCGCAGGCAGACAGCACCGTAGATCTCTTTGTGATCGGGGGTGGCATCAACGGATGCGGCATCGCACGGGATGCGGTGGGCCGCGGCCTCTCCGTGGAACTGGCAGAGATGAACGATCTGGCCTGGGCGACCTCTTCGGCCTCCACCAAACTGTTTCACGGCGGGCTGCGCTATCTGGAGTATTTTGAGGTGCGTCTGGTGCGTGAGGCGCTGATTGAACGGGAAACCCTGCTGCGCGCGATGCCGCATATCAGCTGGCCGATGCGCTTTGTGCTGCCGATGCATAAGGACATGCGGTTTGACAATGACACGCCAACATCGCGCATCCTGTCGCTGGTCATGCCGTGGATGAAGGGCCGCCGCCCTAGCTGGCTGATCCGTCTCGGTCTCTTTATGTATGACAACCTTGGGGGGCGCAAAATTCTGCCCGGCACGCGCACGGTGGACCTGAAGTCGGACGAGGCGGGCAAACCGCTGAAGGGCAAATTTGCCAAGGCGTTTGAATATTCCGATTGCTGGGTCGAGGACAGCCGTCTGGTTGTTCTGAACGCGCGCGATGCCGAAGCACGTGGCGCGACGATCCATACCCGCACCAAGGTGCTTTCTGCCGCGCGCACCGATGGTCTGTGGCAGATCGAGATGGAAGATGTGGAGACCGGCGCCCGCCGCACGGCCCGCGCCAAGGCGCTGGTGAATGCGGGTGGCCCGTGGGTGGCCGATGTCATTCAAGGTGTACTGAAACAGAACTCTTCTGCGGGCGTGCGTCTGGTGCGCGGCTCGCACATTGTGACCAAGCGCCTGTTTGATCACGACCGCTGCTATTTCTTCCAGGGTGAGGATGGCCGGATCATCTTCGCCATTCCTTATCAGGAAGATTTCACGCTGATCGGGACCACCGATCAGGAGCATACCAACGCCGATGAAGCCCCGACCTGCACCGATGAAGAAGCGCAGTATCTGTGTGACTTTGCCTCAAACTATTTTGAGAAGCCGGTGACGATGGAGGACATTGTCTGGCGCTACTCAGGTGTGCGCCCGCTTTATGATGATGGCGCCTCCTCCGCGACCGCGGCGACCCGCGACTATGTGCTGAAGCTTGATGACAACGGCGCGCCGGTGCTCAATGTCTTTGGCGGCAAGATCACCACCTATCGCAAGCTGGCCGAGGCGGCGATGGCCAAGATTGTGCCGTTCTTCCCCGAAGCCACCGCCCCGTGGACAGCGGGCGTGGCGATGCCCGGCGGTGATTTTCAGGTGCATGAGGTTGAAGGCAAGATAGCCGCGCTGCAAAGCCGCTATCCATTCCTGACACCGGCTTGGGCCAAACGCCTGATCCGCGCCTATGGCACCGAGGCCGAGACCATGCTGGGCGAGGCCAAAGAAGCGGCGGATCTGGGGATCGATTTTGGCGCAACCCTGACAGAGGCCGAAGTGCGCTGGCTGATGGAAAAGGAATATGCGCGGGCGGCCGAGGATGTGGTCTGGCGGCGCTCCAAGCTGGGCCTGCGGCTCTCAGAGGCACAAATTGAGGCGCTCAACGCCCATATGCAGGCTGCGCGGCAAAAAGCCTTCGCCTGAGAGAGATCGCGGAATTGATCTTTGGCCGCATGCGGCCTATACCGAGCCCGCACGATGCCGTCGTGCGGGCTTTTAGCTGCCGCCAAAAGCACTCGACGGCGGAAGGACCACACGGATTACTTCGGGCATTCTGCCCAGAACCCGCAAATCTAGAGACACCCCTGACTTAAAAAAGGTTGTGATAAATATGGCTGATAACAAGACACCAGACATTCTGTATACAATTGTAGACGAAGCGCCGGAGCTGGCATCTGCCTCCTTCCTGCCGATCATCCGCAAGTTCGTGTCTGCCGCTGGCATCACCGTGGGCACACCGGACATTTCGCTGGCCGGCCGCATCATCGCAACCTTCCCGGAAAACCTGACCGACGATCAGCGCCAGTCTGACGATCTGGCCGCGCTTGGCGAGTTGGTGAAAACACCAGACGCCAACGTCATCAAGCTGCCAAACATCTCCGCTTCCGTGCCTCAGCTGGTTGCGGCCATCGAAGAGCTGCAGGCGCAGGGTTACGACATCCCGGCCTACCCGGAAGATCCGCAGTCTGACGAAGAAAAAGCCATCCGCGCGCGTTATGACGGCATCAAAGGTTCCGCTGTGAACCCTGTGCTGCGCGAAGGCAACTCCGACCGCCGCTCCGCACGTGCAGTGAAGAACTTTGCACAGAACAACCCGCACTCCATGGGTGCCTGGGCGTCTGACAGCAAAACCAAAGTCTCCTCCATGCCGGGCAACGACTTCTACGCAAACGAAGTTTCCGCGACCATCTCCGCCGATCAGGCTGGTGACGCGAAAATCGAATTTGTGGCCAAAGACGGCGCCGTGACCGTTCTGAAAGACGGCTGGCCGCTGGAAGAAGGCACCGTAGCTGACGCGACCTTCATGTCCGCGAAAGCGCTCGGCGCGTTCCTTGCTGACGCGATTGAGGATACCAAAGCTGACGGCACCATGTTCTCCCTGCACATGAAAGCCACCATGATGAAGGTCTCTGACCCGATCATCTTCGGCCACGCGGTCAAAGCATGGCTTGGTCCGGTTTGGGATGCACATGGCGACGCCATCGCAGCGGCGGGCGGCTCCCCGAACTCCGGTCTGGGGGCTGTTCTGGCAGCCATCGACACGCTCGACAACGCCGACGCCATCAAAGCAGAGATCGCCGCGCTCGCGCGTCCGTCCATGTATATGGTGGATTCTGACAAAGGCATCACCAACCTGCACGTGCCGTCCGATGTGATCATCGACGCCTCCATGCCTGCCGTGATCCGCGCAGGCGGCAAAGGCTGGGATGAGGCTGGTAACAAGGGTGACACCAACTGTGTGATTCCAGATCGCTGCTACGCATCCGTTTACGATGAGACCGTGAACTTCTTCAAAGCCAACGGGGCGCTGGATGTGACCACCGCGGGCTCCGTTGCCAACGTGGGCCTGATGGCACAGAAGGCGGAAGAGTACGGCTCCCACCCAACCACCTTTGAAGCGCCAGCAGACGGCACCATCCGTGTTGTTCTGGCCAACGGTGACACCCTGCACAGCCACGACGTTGAAGCAGGCGACATCTGGCGCTCCTGCACCGTGAAGAAGGCACCGATTGAGAACTGGATCGAGCTGGCTCTGGACCGTCAGCGCCTGACCGGTTCCGAGGCGATCTTCTGGCTGGACGCAAACCGCGCCCATGACGCCGAGCTGATCAAATACGTGAAACCTGCGCTGGAAGCTGCGGGCAAAGCGGACCTGTTCCAGATCCTCGCGCCACGCGAAGCAACCGCACAGTCCCTCAAAACAATCACCGCGGGCAACGACAGCATCGCCATCACCGGCAACGTGCTGCGTGACTACCTGACCGACCTCTTCCCGATCCTTGAGCTGGGCACGTCGGCCAAAATGCTCTCCATCGTGAAGCTGATGCAGGGCGGTGGTCTGTTTGAAACCGGCGCGGGCGGCTCTGCCCCCAAGCACGTTCAGCAGCTGGTCGAAGAAAACCACCTGCGCTGGGACTCCATGGGCGAGTTCTGTGCGCTGGGTGAAAGCCTGAACTTCCTCGCGGATGTCAAAGGCAACGCCAAAGCGGGTGTTCTGGGTGTCGCTGCCGAAGCCGCAACCCAAGGCATTCTGGACGACAACCGCTCCCCATCCCGCAAAGTGGGCCAGCCTGACAACCGCGACAGCCACTACTGGTTTGCACGTTACTGGGCCGAAGCTCTGGCAGCACAGTCTGACGACGCCGATCTGGCGGCAGAGTTCGCAGGCGTGGCCAAAGCGCTGGCAGAAGGCGAAGAAGCCATCCTCTCCGAGTTCGCAGCAGCGCAAGGCCCGGCAGCAGACATCGGCGGCTACTACCGTCCGTCTGTGGAGCTGAAAGCCAAAGTGATGCGCCCAAGCGCGACACTGAACGCGATCATCGGCTAAGCGTCGGTTTGAGTTGAGAAATTAAGAGCCGCCCCGAGAGGGGCGGCTTTTTGCTTTCTGAATGTCTCAAATTCATTTGCACAACTGGTCGGCTAAGCAATCTCACCATTGATCAGCGCGCTTGAAAGAAGCCCACGTAAGCAAATGTCACCGCATACCCACTACCCGCGTAAAGATCATCGAATTAGGTTTATTGTATGAGGTGCTTGATGCCCCTCGCCAAACAAATGAGAGGATTTCGAGATGGGTAAAGGTCAAGGAAACACAGGCGGATGGCCGTCTACAACAGGAAACCCATCTGGCCGCGGTCGCCCCCCCGGTGGCGGCAAGGACAAATAGTCCAAACCCAGACAATCCTCACGATTGCTGAGCGACCTTAGGGGCGGAGCCGGTCGACAGCGCCCCAGTTTCGAGACACGGAAGCCTGCTACCAGATCGTCGTCTGAGTGGTAAATGCGCGATAGGTAGGTGTTTCCAAGACCCTAGGTGACCCGTGCGTAATCGGCTTCCAATCAAAGTCGTCACTAAAGCGTAGCTGTGTTCGCAACATGCTAGGCTCTACTTCGTATCTTCTCAGATCCGCCAAGATTTTCTGATAACGACGGCCCCCTGGGAAGGGCGACAAGATCTTTCCTATGATTAGGCCGTCGGACAAAAACGCCTGTTCTCTAAAGTTGGTGGTGTCGGCTTCCGTGGTTGTGCCGCCTTGGAACTTCGCACTTGACCCGGCCCTATGATCCGGGCCGTTGAAGTGCAGAATCCGTTCCTGTTTCTTTCTGTTAGTTTGGTTGCGGCCAAGGCCTGCTGAGCCGGACTTTGCGGAGCTCTAGCGAGGCAGGCCGAGTGGTTCGGTTGAGGTTGGCGTAGACGGCAGGAGTCAACCCGCCAAGCGATGTGTGCGACCTCTGTTAGCACTATGAATTTGAAATTATGGCGTGAATAAAGCCTGTCGGGCATGCTGCTCTTGCGTTGAACTAAGTTTGCAAACCCGCCAACAATGCAGACATCTAACCGTCCCAGATCTAAGTTGATCGAAAGACCTGCTTTGGTCAGGCATCGCGCCATGACTGCGCTGCAGGTTCCTTCAGTTCTGAAGGATGCCCCGCTTCATCAGGTCTGCAGACCATGTTTTTTGATTTTGTTGTAGAGCGTACGTGTGGTGATGCCGAGCTCTGCGGCGGTCTGGCCGCGGCGGAAGCCGTTGCGGGCCAAGGCTTCGGCGATCCATTCTTTTTCCGATTTAGCGGTTGCGGGGAGCGCGGGCTCTTCAGGTGTGGCAGGGGCCGTTTGCGGCTTGCTGCGCAGGAACTCGACCGCGCGCAGGTCGATGGTGCCGCCATTTGCATTGCGGATGGCGCGCTGCACGGCAAAGCCGAGTTCGCGCACATTGCCGGGCCACGGATGCTCTAAAAGCGCGCGCAAGGCGGCGTTTGAGAATTTTGGTTCCATGCCGGTCTGCTTGCGCCCCAGATGCAGGGCGAGCTCGGGGATGTCATCCACCCGCTCGCGCAGCGGGGGCAGGATGACTTCGTGACCGGAGAGGCGATAAAACAGATCACGGCGAAATGCGCCAGTCTCAGCGATCTCGTCAAGCTGTTCGCAGGTGGTGGAAATTATCCGGGCCGACACATCGCGTAGGGTATGATCGCCGACGCGTTGCACGACCCTTTCATCCGCGAATTTTATGAGCTTGCCCTGATGGTCCAAGGCCAGGGCTGAGACTTCGTCAAGGATCACCGTGCTGCCCGCCGCCTGTTCAAGCGCGCCTCGCTGGCTGCCGCTGCTGCCGCCGCCGCGTCCCAACAGATAGGTTGCGCCATCTTCTGATGTCAGGGCAGGACAGTCGACCACAACCGGCTGACGCCGCGCGGCGGGGCCGCTTTCATGAAGGTGCAGTGCGGCGCGGCTTTTGCCTGTGCCGGTTTCTCCGACGAGCAGAACGGGGACATCCGCGTGAGCAAGGTCATTGAGATCAGCGCGGATGTTTTGCATGGCATGGGACGAGCCGACGAGGTCGTGGCCGGAACTTTCTGAGCTGGAGGAGCTGCGCGCCAGCGCGGGGATGGCGGTGAAGCCGCGCGTCACTTCGTTCAGGGTTTGCTCGACAGGCAAGCGGTCCAGCGTGGAGCCGGCCACAAAGCCTTCGACCCTGCAGATGCGCGTGACGGCCAAGGCCTCTTCGGGAGAGGTGATTGGGCCGCCGTGGCAGAGCTTGTCGACGGTGGCGGGCACCCCTTCCAGCACACGGTCGATCAACCGGGCGGCAGTGTCCAAGGTCAAATGGGTGCTGACCCCGGTCGCGCCGCTGGTAAAGCCGACATTCACGCAGATCGCTGTGGCACCCGCATCAACCATCCTGCGCGCCTGTTGGTTCGTGCGTACATATGCGAAAGAGGTCAGCCCGGCCTTGGAGGCGAGGCGCACGAGGTCAAGCTCACGCGCAAAGCCCAAACCCTCTTGCTCCAGAACTTCGGAAATGCGCCCGTCAAGCAGGGTTGTGGAGGGAAAGTTGCAGATGCCGGAAAAGCCCAGATCGCGGGTGCGGCTGACCAGGTTTTCGATATCGAGGGTTGGGTCACTTACGGAGTATCCAGCCGTCAACGGGGCATCGCAGCGGCCGAGCATTTCACGTTCAGCGAATTCGATCACCCAATCATTGGCGGAACGGACCGGAAGGAAGCTGGTCAGTGATGATGCACCTTGCACTCTGAACCGGCCTGCGTTGAGCGCAAGCAAGTAATCCGCGCCGGCTTTGTCCGCGGCTTTTGCCGTCAGGCCCGAGCCGACAACGGCTGCAAAAAGGAATGGTTTTTCGGATGTGCTCATGGCGCGTCCCCGAACCAGATCACCCCGTCAGCGGTCAACGTGCTGAGTGGCAATGACCTTTCGTGCCATGCGGATGTGTAGACCAACACCTCGACCGTTTCGGCCTCAGATTTGAGCGCGTTGATCAACCTTTGCAGAGATCCGAGCACCATGTCTGGCGCGATGCCACCTTCTGAGACCAGCAATCCCGGGTGCAGCACCAACCGCTTGAGACCGGCCTGCATGGCTGCACGCGCCTGTTGCAATGACAGAAAGAACGCTATCGCATCCAAACCCGCGCGCTGCGCTGACGCGAGAACGTCATATTCAAACTCTGGCGTGGCGGGGATTGTGGCCATTGTCTCTTTTAAGATGCCTTCCAAAAGGATCGAGGAGGGCCAGTTTGCCACGCCTTTGTACCCCAGCTCTTTGAGGCGTGCGAAGAAGGCGGAGGTGGAGCCGAACGGATCGCTGGCCAGTATTGACGCCCAGTCGCCCTGGTTCGCCGTTTCGCGCAGCGCCCGGTTGTGGTCCATGCGCGGCATCACAAAAGACATATCTGCCTGACGGGGTGTCAGGCCATCAAGCGCAGGGCAATAGATGCGGTTTCGCGGGGCAGGTGCTGTGACGCAATGTCCGGTCAGGGTCAGTTTCTGCATTCCGATTTGTAGGAAGAAACAGGTCTTAATTGGAAGTAAATTCTGAAAAATTCCGATTTTTGTAAAGGAAGGCTTCTTGATGTTTCTTTAAGGGCTTGAAAATAAAGACTAATTTTTCGCGTAACAATTCATCAAAACCTGCGCCCTTGCAGAAATTTCCGGCATGGTCTTCGCCAACGGAGGACTCATGACACTTTTTCTTATTGTCACCTTGAACGGTTTGACGCTGGCAGCGCTCTACTTTCTCGCAGCCAGCGGCTTTAGCCTCATCTTCGGTCTGATGCGGACCGTGAATATGGCGCATGGCGCGCTTTTGCTGTTGGGCGGCTATGTCGGGTATAGCGTTGTTGACCTCACCGGCTCCTGGGCGCTTGGCGTCATGGGCGGTGGTGTTGCGGCGGCCCTGGCAGGGGCGCTGGTTCAGTTCGGCGTTCTTGGCTGGATGCAGGGCGACGAACTGCGCCAGACGCTGGCTTCCATTGCGATTTCGATCATCATGGCGGACCTGATGCTGTGGTATTGGGGCGGCATCACCTATCAGGTTGAGCTGCCGGAGGCGTTGGCGGGCGGTCAGCGTTTGCCGATCCTCGGCGTGGGCTATGCCAATATCCGTCTGGCGCTGATGGGCTTTGCCTTGGTGGCGGGCATTGCGCTGTGGCTCTTGATCCAAAAGACCCGATTTGGCGCCGTGATCCGCGCAGGCGTGGATGACCAAGACATGCTGCGGGCACTTGGCTATCCGATCAATCGCATCTTTGTTCTGGTCTTTGCCCTTGGTGGTTTGCTGGCTGGCATGGCCGGTGTGGTTGCGGCGAGTGCGTTGTCGATTGCACCGGGCACGGATCTGCAATTCCTGCTGTCGTCGCTTGTTGTGGTGATCGTGGGCGGCATGGGCTCAATCGGTGGTGCGGCGCTTGGGGCGCTTTTGGTGGGGCTCGCCGAGCAATACGGGCTCGCCTATGCGCCGACCTATGGGGTCGTTTTCACCTTCGCAATCATGGTGCTGGTTCTCGCGGTGCGCCCGCAGGGGCTGCTTGGAAAGGCCGAACAATAATGAAACACGCTGCAATCCTGACCCCGCTTTTGCTCCTGCCTCTGATGCTCAATGATTTCTGGCTGACCCAGGTTGCGACCCGCGCGCTGATCCTTGGAGTGATGGCGCTGAGCCTGAGCTTTCTGGCCACCTATCTGGGCGTTGTCTCCTTTGCGCAAGCGACGTTGGCCGGCGTGGCGGGATACACAGTTGCCTATTTCGGGCCGAACACTGTGGGTGTGGGCACTGAACTTTCATTTTGGCTGACGGTGCCGCTGGCCTTGGTTTTGGCGACCCTTTCGGGTGCAATTGTCGGCCTGATCGCGCGTCGGTCGCGCGGGATCTACGCCATCATGATCACCTTGGCGATTGGCGTGGCCTTCTTCTACTTCACTCGCCAGAACTACACCTTCTTTAATGGTTGGACCGGTTTCTCCGGCGTGCGCGCTCCGATGATTGGCGACATGAGCCTGCGTGATCCGCTGCCGCTTTACCTTCTCTCATTGGCAATTGCCGTGATTGCGCTGGTGCTGGTCAACGGCTTTGTCCGCTCGCCTCTGGGTTTGGCCATCCAGGCCGTGCGTGACGCGCCGGGGCGCGTGCTCGCCCTGGGCATTTCAGTCACCACGCCGATCGTCGCAGCCTTCGCCTTCTCGGGTTTTCTGGCCGGGACCGGCGGCATTCTGAACGCCTGGTATCAGGAGCGCGTTTCATCCTTCTCGGTCGGGCTCGGGCCCATCATCGACCTGCTGATCATCGCGGTGATCGGTGGCCTGCGTCACCCTAGCGGGGCGTTTGTCGGAGCGGTGGTCTTTGTCCTGCTCGACACTTTTGCCGTCGATCTGATTGACCGCGAACGCTTCAACACACTGATCGGCGCCGTTCTGTTGCTGATCGTGATCGCGGCGCCCAACGGGTTGCAGCAGCTTGTGACGGACTGGGGTGCACGCCTGCGCCCGACTCCACCGCAGCCAGCGCCCAAGACAACAAATTGAGCAAATCAAAAGGGAGGAACCTTAACATGAACAAGCTCAAACTCGCAGCATCGGTGCTCGCGCTCAGCGCGATGGCCATGCCGGCCTCGGCCGCCGACATCAAAATCGGAGTGATCTCGATCCTTGAAGGCGCTTTTGCCGCGCTGGGTCAGGATGGGATCCGTGGCGCCGAATTGGCGGTAAAAGAAGTGGGCGGTGAAGTGGACGGCAAGTCCATTGAAGTGATCACCATGTCTTCGGACGCAAGCCCTGACAGCGCCGTAAACGCAGCCCGCAAGCTGATCGAGCAGGATGGCGTTGACATGATCGTGGGCCCGCTTTCGGGGTCCGAAGGTCTGGCGCTGCGCGATCTGTCCAAATCTTACCCGGCTGTGACCTTCCTCAACGGCTCTTCGGCCGCGCAGGACACCACGCTGCGTGACAGCTCCGAAAACTTCTTCCGCTTTGGCGGCGACGGTGCCCAGTGGATGGTGGGTGTGGGCGACTACGCCTACAACGAAATGGGCTATGAAACGGTGGCCGTGATCGCCGAGGACTATTCCTTCCCCTACACGCAGGTTCTGGGCTTTATGAGCGAGTACTGCAAAGCCGGTGGCAAGGTGCCTGAGAAGTTCTGGACCCCTATCGGGAACAAGGATTACTCCTCGGTTGTGTATTCGATCCCACAGGATGTGGACGCGATCTTTGTCGCGCTTGGCGGCGCGGATGCGGTCAACTTCCTGACGCAGTACAGCCAGGCGGGAGGCGACAAGCCGATCATCGGCGGCTCAATCACCATCGACCAGTCGATCCTCGACTCCAAGGGTCCTTTCAAGAAGCTTCTGGTTGGCGCGCCTGCGGGCACCCCGACGGTGAGCGATTATGACGGCGAAGAGTGGAAAGCCTTCACTGCCAGCTACACCGAAGCCTTTCCCGATGGCTTCTCGGCCCCGTCGATCTTTGCGCATCACTACTACATGAGTGCCAAGGCGGCGATGCTGGCGCTGGACGAGGTGGACGCGGATCTGTCGAGCGATCAGGAAGCGTTCCGCGCGGCTCTGACCGATCTGACCTTTGTCACCCCGACCGGCGGCACCATGCGTCTGGACGAAAACCGCAACGGCATCGTCGACAACTTTGTGACCGAAGTGTTTGAGCGTGAAGACGGCACTCTGGGCAACCGCGTGGTGAAAGTTGTGCGCGATGTGAACCAGCTGCTGGGGCAGGACAAAGAGACCTTCCTGGCCGCAGGTCCGGTGAGCCGGGACAATCCTTCGTGCCCGTAAGTGCTGCAAATACCACCGTCAATGCCCTGGAAGCTCAGGGCATTGGCAAGCGCTTCGGCGGGTTCTGGGCTGTGCAGGACATCACCCTGTCAGTCCGTCCCGGCGAACGCCGCGCGATCCTTGGTCCGAACGGGGCGGGCAAGACCAGCCTGTTTAACGTGCTGACCGGCGATCTGAGCGCATCGACTGGCTCGATCACCCTCTTTGGGAAAGATGTGACACGCGAGCCGATCAACAAACGTATTCGGCGTGGGCTGCGCCGGACGTATCAGCACGCCCATCTGTTCAACGGATTAACCGTTCAGGAAACTCTGTTTCTGGCGGTGGCCGGGGTGCGCGGCGGCTGGGGGCAGATCATGCCCGTGCGCAAGACCGACGCACGCATGGTCGAGGCAGAGCGGCTGGCTCATGTCGCCGGTGTCGCCGATGTGTTGAGTCGCGAAGTGTCCGAGCTGAGCCACGGTCAGCGCCGACAGCTCGAGATTGGCATTGCTCTGGCGGAGAACCCTAAAATTCTGCTCCTTGATGAGCCGGCGGCAGGCCTGTCTCCGGCGGAGCGCCCCAAGCTGAGTGCATTGCTGATGTCACTGCCCAAAGACGTGACTGTCGTGCTGATCGAGCATGACATGGATATTGCGTTGCAAACCTCTGAGAGCGTGTCGGTGCTCTATAACGGCCGGATGCTGGCCGAAGGCGCACCTGACGAGATCATGCGCAATGAACAGGTGCATGAAGTTTATATCGGGGGCGCACATGGCCACTGACGCTTTGCTTGAAATACGCGGGCTCGACCTGCGCTATGGGTCTAGCCATGTTTTGCATGGGGTGGATCTGAATCTGGGCGACCGGCCTCTGGGCATTCTGGGGCGCAATGGCATGGGCAAGACCAGCCTGTGCAACACCATTTTGGGCCTGCATCCGAACTCAGCCGGGACGATCCGCTTTGACGGCGTTGATCTGTCCGAGCTGGCCCCGGAAAAACGCGCCAGCATGGGCATCGGTTATGTGCCGCAGGGGCGGCGTGTGTTCCGCTCGCTGACGGTTGAAGAGCACCTGAAAATCGTGGCGCGCAAAGGCGGCGCGTGGACGATTGACCGGGTTTACGAGACCTTCCCGCGCCTTAAGGAACGTCGCCGAAATTTGGGCAATGCGCTCTCTGGCGGGGAGCAGCAGATGCTGGCCATCGGCCGCGCGCTGTTGCTGAACCCGCGTCTGATGGTTCTGGATGAGCCGACCGAGGGGCTGGCCCCGGCAATTGTTTCGGATGTGGTGAAACTGATCGAATTAATCGCCCAAGAAGGCATCGCTGTGCTTTTGGTCGAACAGAACCTGCATGCGGCTTTGGCCTCGGTCAAAGATGTGGCGATCATGGTCGGCGGCGAGGTCGTCGAGCGGATGACCGCGCAGGCGCTTGAGGAAGATACCGCCATGCAAAAGCGACATCTGGGGCTTGAGCCTGGCCAGGCGGGCTGAGGCGCGGCAGGAGGAGAAGAACGTGAAGATGATCAAGAAAGCCTATGTCGTAGGTACGGCGGACACCAAGGCGGCGGAGCTGTCGTATGTGCGCGATCTGATTGAAGCTGCTGGAACGCCGACAGTTCTGGTCAATGTCGGCACCAAAGGCGGCGAAGATGTGGCGGATGTCAGCGCGGCAACCGTCGCGGCCTGCCATCCTGAAGGCCCTGCCACGGTGTTCGTAAATGATCGCGGGCGCGCCGTGGTCGAAATGTCCAAGGCGCTTGAGGCTTATGTATTGGGGCAGGAGGATCTGGGCGGCATCATCGGTCTGGGCGGCTCCGGCGGGTCGGGCATTATTGCCCCTGCCATGCAGGCATTGCCCATTGGCCTTCCAAAGGTGTTGGTCTCTACGCTCGCCTCTGGCGATGTCTCGGCCTATGTGGGCGCGTCGGATGTGAATATGTTCCATCCGGTCACGGATGTGTCCGGGATCAACCGCGTGTCGCGCAAGTTGTTGGCCAATGCGGCCCATGCGCTGACCGGCATGATGGTCCACGCCATTCCTGAGAGCGCAGATGATCGCCCGGCTTTGGTCCTCTCGATGTTTGGCGTGACCACACCAGCGGTCCAGGCCATCACCGACGAATTGTCGAGCGCGTTTGATTGTCTGGTGTTCCACGCCACTGGCTCTGGTGGTCGCTCAATGGAGCAGCTGATCGATCAGGGGGAGATCGCCGGTGCGCTGGACATCACAACCACCGAAATATGCGACCTGATTGTGGGCGGATTTCTGTCTGCGGGTGAAGAGCGGCTGGATGCCGTGGCCCGCACCGAAATCCCTTACGTAGGCTCTTGCGGCGCGCTCGATATGGCGAATTTCTGGTCGCCAGAGTCCGTGCCGGCCGAGTTCAAGGGACGCACGTTTTATCACCACAACGCTCAAGTGACATTGATGCGGTCCACAGCCGAGGAATGCGCCCAGATCGGACGGTGGATTGGTGAAAAGCTCAATGCCTGCAAAGGGCCGGTGCGCTTCTTGCTGCCGCTGCGCGGGGTCTCGGCGCTCGATATCGAAGGCGGTGCCTTCCACGATCCAGAGGCAAACGCCGCGCTTTTTCAGGCGTTGCGCGACACCGTGAAAATCACGGCAGATCGCCAGCTTGTCGAGCTGGACATGCATATCAACGATCCTGCTTTCGCCACGGCGGCGATCAGCAGATTCAAAGAAATCTATACGGAAAAGGACAGCTGACATGGCGGTTACAGGACGCAAAGACATCCTTGATCGGTTGCGCGCGAAGATCGCGGCAGAGAAGGTCATCATCGGCGGCGGCGCGGGCACGGGCCTGTCGGCCAAATGCGAAGAAGCAGGCGGAATTGACCTGATTGTCATCTACAATTCAGGCCGCTATCGCATGGCCGGTCGTGGCTCGCTTGCAGGCTATATGTCTTATGGCAACGCCAATGAGATCGTCAAAGACATGGGGCGCGAAGTGCTGCCCGTGGTGAAAAAAACTCCGGTTTTGGCGGGTGTGAACGCGACCGACCCGTTCTGCATCATGGATGAGTTTCTCGATGATTTGGCAGGCATGGGCTTTGCCGGTGTTCAGAATTTCCCCACAGTGGGCATCATTGACGGTCGCTTCCGTCAGGAGCTTGAAGCGACGGGCATGTCTTATGAGATGGAAGTTGAGATGATTGCCAAGGCGCGCCAGCGTGATCTGCTGACGACGCCATATGTGTTCAGCGCTGAGAATGCAGCGGACATGGCCAAAGCGGGCGCAGATGTCATTGTGGCGCATTTCGGCCTGACCACAGGTGGCGCAATCGGCGCGGGCGATAGCGCACCAGCAATCGAAGACTGCGCGCGCCTTTATGATGAATGGGCCGCTGCGGCCCGTGCGCACCGCGACGACCTGATTTTTATCTGCCATGGCGGCCCACTGGCCGAGCCTGAGGATGCGCAAGCCTTCCTTGATCTTTGCCCTGACTGTCATGGGTTCTATGGTGCCTCATCGATGGAGCGCTTGCCGACCGAGCGCGCCATTTCCGAGCAAACCGCAAAATTCGGCGCGATGCGTCGCGGGGCCGCCGTCAAAAAGGGAGTTGCCTGATGATTAAAGCTTATTCTTCTACCGTTATCGCCGTGCCGGTGGCGCAGGTCTGGGAGCGGGTGCGCGATTTTAATGGGCTGCCGAGCTGGCATCCCGCCGCCACGGACAGTAAGATCGAAGAGGGGCATGCCAATGGCGAGGTGGGCTGCGTGCGCAACTTTGCCCTAACCGATGGCTCTGGCCGCATCCGCGAAACGCTGCTGGCGATCTCCGATCTCGAGCATACGTTGTCATATGACATGCTCCCCAATGGGCCTTTGCCGTTTGTGAACTACATCGCCAAGATGAAATTCACGCCGATCACTGACCGCAACGAGACTTTTGCGGAATGGTGGGCAGATTTTGAGGCCGGAGACGGTCAGAGTCAGCATTGGCATGATTTCGTGGCCAATGATGTGTTTATCGGCGGGTTTCGTGCTCTCGAGGACAGCTTCAAGATCTGAGGTTTTGCTTGCTGGCTGGCCGATTGTATATCAGCCAGCAACTTCCTCGTCTCTGTCATAGCCAAGAATTTACTGAGTTTTGGCGAAACCGGCGTGGCGATGATCTGGTTGGAGGCGTCGCGTAGAGTGCCGACATTGCTCTGAATTCGGCGTAGCAATGTAGTGCTGTTGGCCGCTACTTGGGGCGTTTTGGGCGCGATTGTTGCGAAAGTCCCGCCTGTCGTTCATCCAGTTCGAACTTTCAAACGACAATGCAACGTCCCCTTCCGACCCAACTCAATCGCTAGCCCGGAAAGATCTTTCTAAAGTGGCTGTCGAAATAGTCCCACGTGTAGACAGCGCTATTGCCGGCATAGCCTTCGTAGTAGGATTTGCCGTTTGACGTGGGCAAGCCGGCCCAGATCTTGGCCAGATTGAGCATAAAGTCCCCACGCGGCATTTCAGCGGCGAGGAAATCGCTGAAGCCGGCCTCTTCCAACAGCTGGTGTGCCAGCTGGTCCTGCAGCTCAGGATCAAAAACTTCGCTGTGCGGCACCTCCTGATGGCGCACAAGACGGCGCAAAGTGGCGGGGATAAGCTGATAGCGCCCGATCGCATGGGGCTGGCCCGGGGTGGCGTCAATCCATTGATAAATCTCGGCGATTGTCATTTCCGTTGGCCGTTTAGCGGGCCGGGTCCGGGCGCCATGCTGCACCGCATCATAGCCAGCCTTGCCCGCTTCTGCTCCTGCAATCAGAGTCATGAGCTGCTTGGCTGCGGACGGCAGGACCTGCACCTGGACCGGCGCAAAAAGACCGCCACTGGCACGACCCCGGAAAAGGCTGGCGGCGCCGGGGCGCAAGGCCACCGCACCGCGGCTGACATCGGCGCCGGACGGTTGCGCGAGAGCGGTACGGTTCGGCACCAAGGAAGAGGTATCGTCAAAGGAAGCGCGCTGCGCAAAGAAGCCGTTTTGGATCAATGAGACACTGTTTGCCTGCACATCGGACGCCGCGAGGCCGAGAGCCAGAAGGCTGAAACGCAAGGATGAGGCAATAGGCATTGGGACCGGCTTTCTGCTGGCGGGATTTTTCAAACGGAATATGAGGAAATAGGCTTGATAAACCGTTTACCGGCGCGTCCTGTGATGTCTGACTGGAAACTGCGGGCAGGAGGAGGTCTCGCCACGGTCTCTATTGCCGAATGGAACCAGAGCCAGTGCGAGGGTCACTGCCTCCGCAACCGGCAAGGCGAAGAACGCGCCGGTGCCGTTGAGAGGTTTCCAGAGCGCAGCTTCAGGGGTACGGTCTACGAGGCAGAAGATCGTTTATTCCCGCCTCCTTTCCGAAATGAACTGTGCTTCGCCTTAGCAGTACGTCGCCAACGCCTTAATAAACCAATGCCCGTCGAAACGTTGGTGTTTGGGCGTCGATTTACAGCAGAAAAAGGACAAATGGCGAGCCCTGGAGGACTCGAACCCCCGACCTGAGAATTAGAAGTTCCCTGCTCTAATCCAGCTGAGCTAAGGGCCCGGTAACGGAGGTAATTAGATAGGCCTTGACGGCATGTCAACAGAGGAGCGCCGCTCTTACTGGTGAATTTGCCGTCTGGTAATCCGGCTGGGCTGTGCGACTGTTTGATGCGCTGATACGATCTCGCGCAAACCGCTGTCAGGCTGTCTATTTGCGCCGTTTGATTGAGATGATGCAGCCGGAGTGTTTCAAGTGGCGCGCGGGAACGTCTCTTGCCATTGCGTCCACATTGCCGATGTGGCGGAGCGCGCCTGACGCCAGCAATTGACCTCTCTCATTTGCCATGCGGCGTGGCCCAAAGCCGCTGGCGACACATTCCCATTCCTCACCTGAAGCGCTCTCCTTGAAGCGCGGGGGATCATGTGGCGCGTGCCGTCCTGGTACGGCGGCGATGTGCTGAAACTTCTTGGGTGCGGATTGGATTTTTGGCTGATGAGTGGCGGAAGCCGCGGCCTGCCCTGAGGGGGCGGTGAGCTTTGCCGGGCGGGGCTTCGGACGCACAATGACCGCATATCCGGTGGGCGACTTGTGACCGGGAACCGCCAGATGGGTCGCCGTAGGTTTCGCGGTGCTGGCAACAGGCTGGGGAATGGCCTGAGGGATTTGGTTGGGCACCGCCACGGGTGTCGGCACCGGTGTTTTTATTGGGGTTTGCAGGGGTGTCGGTGTCGCCTGAGGGATCGCCTGCGGCGTTGCGGTTGGGGTCGCAATCACAGCAGGAACGCGCTGTGGAATGCGGGCAGGCACCGCGTAAGGGATCGCGATGGGTGTGGCTTGGGGCACCGCCTGTGGCGTTGGGACCGGCGCGTTTGGCAACGGCGGCACCGCAGTGGGAACCGCCGTGGGCGTGGGTGTCGGGATCGCGGTTGGCTGCGGGTTCGCTTGTGGTATCGGTTGGGGCGTCGCAATCGGGCGTGGCGCCTGTGGTGGCACAGCCTGCGGCACCGCTTGCGGGACCAGCGGCGGTGCGATCACCGGCGTGGGCACGGCGTTGGGGACAGCCACGGGAGTGGGCGTCGGGGTTGCCTGAGGCGTGGCCTGCGGTGCAAGGGGTGGCGCGACAATCAAGGGCGGCACCTGAGGCGGGATGGCCACCGGCGTTGCAATCGGCGTTCTTTGCGGTGCCAAAACAGGCACCGCTGTGGGGGCCAACACAGGTACCGCGACAGATTGCGGCGTGCTGGGCGTGCCTTTGGGGGGCAGTTGGGTGGCTGTCGGGCTTGAAGGCCCCGAGGTTTGGGTATTGTGGTGCTGTGATCCGGATTGACCGCATCCCTGCGCGGACTGGTGTGGATTGCCGACACCGCGACACCAACCGTAGTGGTTTCCGCGCGCCAGTACCGGACCGGAAAACAGCTCTGCGCTCAGGCAGGTGGCAAGCAACATCACAAGTGTTTGTCTGCGCATGGTCCCCTCACCAACTGGTTGTCAAAGCGATATAGGCGGCCGCATCCCCTGCCTCGGTCAATGGGCCGTCTTTCAGCGGAAATCCCACGTAGCTTGACAGGAAGAGGTTACGGCGGAAGTCGATGTCGACGCCAATCCCGACGGAGGCCAGCGTGGCGTCATCGACTTCAAAATCTGCAGGTGCGTTGTTGGACACATAGCCGAGGTCCAAAAACGCAAATGGCGAGACGCGGTTGATGCCGGGTGTGGCTGGAAAATAGCTTTGGGACAGCTCGAACAGAGCGCTGACGCCGGAATCTCCATCCACTTCGTCAAAGCGGTAGCCGCGCAATCCATAGCGATCGCCAAGGAAGAACTCTTCGACAGAAGGCAGTCGATCATTGGTGTACTGGCCCCAGATTTCGGTGCGCCACGCGGTATTGGCGGCAAGCGCGCTGAGCGGGCTCTCGTACCCAAAACCGCCGCGCAGATGCCAGAAGGAGGCATCCCCATCATCAAATCCCGGTGCGGTATTGCTGTCTTCGTTCTCTCCATAAGACAGCGTGGCCCCTGCTTCCAGGGCCCCGCCGCTGGCGAAGCTTTTGCCATAAAGATAGGTCAGCCCGATGACATCCGCTTCGCTGGACAGAGGAACGCCGCCGCTTTCTGAATCTGATTGGGACAGGCGATAATCCAGCAGCAGGTAGCCATAGCTTTCGACATCCCTGACCACCGGGTAGCCCAGAGCGAGCGTCAGGTTTTCCCCGTCGATCTCTGTTCTGGCGAAACTGCCGGAGATGTCCCGGCGCGCATTCACAGAGCCATAATAGAGCTCGCCATAAAGCCCGTTGCTGTGCAGAGGCAAACGGTAGGTGAGTGCGCCCCAAAGGGACTCCTCGTTGTCCTGATCCCAGTTGATGGTGCCTGAGGCCTCAAGCCGGAGAAGATCGCCAACAGCAAATGTGGAGTAAAATTCCTGAGCCAAATAGAGGCTTAGGGCTTCGCCAAGCTCCCGCGGCGGGTTGTCGAGCGTGGCTGTGCCTGCGGATTTGGCCTGTTCCTCAACCAGCACGCGCAGACGAGCCCCGTTTGACGATGGGAAATCTATCTCGGTGGAGAGGTCGATGTTGGGGATATCTTCTGCCAGCATCACCGCGCGTTCAAAACGCTGGAGCGGCAGCGCAGGCACGGAGAGCAACGGCGCAAACACACGCTCCAGAGCGGCGTATGTGTGGGCGTCGACACCTTCGATGATCACCTCCTGAATGTGACCTTCATCCACCACGATCGCGCGGCCATCAGACGCCACACGGGCCTCGGCCAGAAAATAACCGTCCTCGCGATAGATCTGGGAAATCGCGGCGGCAACCTGTTCTGCTGTGATCTGCCCGTGACGCTCGAAGGCAACCTGGCCGGCAAAAGTGAGCAGGACATCGGCGTCATAAACGGTGACACCTTGGACGCTGTGGGTGGATTGCGCATCCCAGCTCTGCGCACGAAGGGGAGCAGCCCAAACCGCCAAACAGAGTACAAAACTGGCGCAAACACGCAAAGACAACCGCATAGAGCACATACCAAAACCAAAGGTGCAACCTGCGCCAAGCCTAGCCGCCAACAAAACAACCGGTAAACAAAAAACGGGGTTCAGGCGCTCATGCCACCCCAAGAGTTGCCATCACGCGCCACTTCGTAGCGGACAGAAGAGGTTATTTGGTGAAATTGATGGGCAGGCGGAAGGCATGCTTCTTTTTGCCAAAGCCATCGGGGGCGGGCGGAAGGCGACCGGCCCGTTTCACAGCGGCCAAGGCAGCGTTGTCGATGGCGCGAATGCCGGAGGAGGTCGCGACTTTTGCGCGGATCACGCGGCCGTTGGCGCGCACGGAGATCATAAGCACCACGCGACCGGAACTTTGCGCCAGCCTTTGCGGCTGGCGTTTGTTTTGCTCGACCAGACGTTTGATCTGCGCCCCCCATTGGCGGGCGAGCTTGGCCTGGCGGGCCTTACCATTTGCCGACGGAGTGGCCGTATTGACCTTGCCCGCATTGCCCCCTCCCCCCGACCCGGAAGCGCGTTGGGCAAACTGCATCGCAGATGCTTCAGATTGCGCCTGCCGCGTTTGGGCCGGAGCAGCTTGAGGCGTCGGCGGCGGCGCTTTGGGCTTGGCGGCAGCAACCTCGCGCAGGGGCGGCGCGAAAACCGCGCGGTCAATCTCCGGCAGTTTGGGCGCCTCAAACATCGCCACCATCTGAGGCGCCATGGTGGAGGGCCGTTCCGGCACTTCAGGCGGTGGTGCCATTTGGGGCGCCACGTCGCTTTGCTCCATGGGCGTTTGCGGCATCTCGACTTGTGGCACAGAAACACTTGGCGGGGTTTCCCATGCCTGTACCATGGACACCATGGTCTGATTTGAGGCCGCGAGGGTGACCTCATAGACGCCCGCATCTCCGGAAGCGTCCATACCGGCGGGGGAAAGCGAAAACCCAAAGGCCATCAGGAGACCGCAAACAGACAGGGTGAAGGAAAACAGGAGCTGCGCAAATTTCATCTGGCGGTGCCTTATTGAACCACAGTCACGAATTCTGCTTTGCGCACACCGGCCTCGGCCAGTTTGGGCAAAAGGCGCGCCACCGCCTGCGCCGGGGCCTGCTGGTCTGCGCGAATTCTGACAATGACATCGCAGTCGGGTGCACCGCAAAGCGCCAGATAGCTCTGCACAATGGCGTCTAGGGCTGCGAGGTCTTCGGTGTTACGGCCCACCACATCCTCAAACCCGACGATCCCTTCGGCGTCGACAAACAGGATAAGCTCTCCTGAGGCGGGGGTGTCCAGCGTGGCTGAAGGTGGGGCAACCTGAAAGGGTTCCGGCGGCGCAATCTCGGCGGACATCAGGAAAAAGATCAAAAGCAGGAACACCACATTGATCATCGGTATGATGCTTTCGGCGTTGGCTTTGGGACGGAGCTCTTCGAAGTTCATGGCATGTCGACCAATGTGAGCGCCGGAAAGCCCGCACTGCCGAGAGCTTCCATCACCTCGACTGTGCGCTGCATGGTGGTGTCTTCGCGGGCGCGCAGGATGACAACATCGGTGGGGTCTTTGGTCAGATCATCAAGCTGTTGCGCGATCTGGGGCAATTCCAGCTCGACCCCGTTGAGGCGCAGCGTGTCGGTGTAGATGTCGACCAGACGTGGTGGGCCGGAATAGCTTTGCCCCGAGCCTCCCAGCATCAGCGGCACGCTCATGTCCTGACCAAAGCGCGAGGCCAGCATGAAGAAGACGAGGAGCAAAAACACCACGTCAATCATCGGCGTCAGGCTGGGTTTGCGGCTGGTGCGCTGACTTTCCAGAGACAACATCAGGCGGCCTTTTGCACCTCGGAGACCGGCTCGTGACGCGGCAGGAAAATCCGTGTGGCCACATCCTCAAGATCAAGCCGCAGGCGGTCGATCTGGGACTCCAGCCAAGACACTGCCATGGTGGCCGGGATCGCAACAGCCATGCCCGCCGCAGTGGTCAACAGAGCTTCCCAGATGCCCCCTGCCAGATCAGCGGGGTCTGAGCGGACACCGGCATCCTGCATCGCCTGAAACGCGGCGATCATGCCCAGCACGGTGCCAAGCAGCCCAAGCAGCGGCGCGATGGTTGCGATCAGCTCCAGAAACTTGAGCCCAGCGCGGGTTTCGGCAAGTTTGCGTTTGGCCACACGCTCCACCTCAGACAGCGCGTGCTGCTCGGTGTAGGCGGGAATGGACAGGTTCACAAAGGCTGTGTGGGCCACAGTGGCGCGGATAGAGCGGCGGTGGGCCACCGTTTGAACAGCCGCATCAACTTCACCGGCGCGCCAGTGGCGGATCGCTTTCTCTGTTTTATGACCACCCGTCCAGACGCCTGACATCGAGAGCCGCAACAGGCACCAGATGATGACCGTGAGCGTCAGAACAGCGAGCAGGGCAATGAGCCAGATGACCACCCCGCCCTCGCTCAGAAAACCAAGAACCTCCTCCTGTCCGGAAACAACAATGTCCAAGAGTTCATTCATAGCCGAGCCGCCCTGTGGTGCATGAAACATGAGTGGCTGCGCCACCCAAAGGGCAACGGAGATCACTTCAGAGAATTGGAGTTTCGCTGGCGGTGCTGGGGTGCAGACTTGGCGTGCGACGGCGGCTATCTCTACCTCGTGCCAGGGATTGTCAAGCGGCAAAGCACTGACAGAAAAATCTACTCAAGATAGATTTCACCCCAATTAAGTTCCACTATTTGGGACTTCACAAAAATGTCAGAAACGGCCTTGCATCCCGTTAAGGAAGCTGAAATTTCCGCCACGGCAGCCAGATACAGACCGCGTTGATTCGAGTCTTCCAGCCGATCCTCCCAGAACGACAAAACTCAAGTATCTGCATATGACCTCCTCCAAAAGCGTCAGAACATTGCTTCTGACCTCGACCGTGCTTGCGACGTTGCCTATGGCGGCGCTGCAGGCTCAAGAAGTAACCGACATCGATGAAATCACCGTTCAGCTGGAAACCGACGCGGACCAGACAGACGCAACCCTGGCCTCCGGCGACGCTGGCGATGAGGGTGCAGGCGCCAGCAATACCGCGCCGGGTCAGGCGACTGCAGTTTTGGCAGGGACCGCGATTGACAGCGATGATCCGGCCAACTCCGGGAAGACCACGCTGGATGGCGCATCCATCGCAGTCCGCGCCATTGGCAATGACGCCAACACCGCTTTCCGTACCCTGCCAAACGTGCAGTATCGCTCTGACGTCAACGGCGAAAACAAGCTGAATGATGAGCTGGGGGACTCTGCGGATGACGTGTTGAGCCTGCAGCCCGAGGAATTCTCGATTTCCGGTGCGCAGGTTGGTGAAAACAACATCATGATCGACGGCGTTGGCATCAACTCGATCGCGCTGCCGAACGAAACTCTCGAATTTGAAGAGGTGGCGGTGGTTCCGAACCTGACCTCGTTCTATGGCCTTCACTCACAAACCCAATACATCCCAAGCAGCCTAGTGGATGAGGCGGAGGTGCTTGATTCCAACGTCTCAGCACGCCACGGCGGCTTCCTTGGCGGGGTTGTGAACTACAAGCTGCGCAAGCCTACACTGGACGGCCCCAGAGGGTCGGCGAGCCTGTCCTTTGAAAGCGATGACACGACAAAATACACCCTTGGCACCGAGGATGGTGAAAACCCTCAGGATCGCAACAAGCCGGAGTGGAACAAACAGCAGTTTGCCTTTGACTACTCCCTGCCTGTGTCTGACCGCACTGCCCTGCTGTTTGCCTATACAACAGAGCGGGCCTCCGCGACCAAGCAGCGCGCCGTGCAATACGGATCGGAAGAGGTGGACTCCGACAGCCGCAGCGACTTCTACCGCCTTGGGCTTTTGCATGAATTGGACAATGGCGGCGTTCTGTCCGGGTCTGTGAACTTCACTGACTACGATCAGACATGGAACCTCGCGGAAACCGCCAACAACCGGCTGGATATCACCAATCAGGCGCTGTTGGGCGAACTGGGCTATGAGAAAGACCTCGGCCAGGTCGGTTTCCTGCGCAACGCCACCTTGGAACTCGGCACGACGTTGCAAAACAACGAGGTAGAAAACGACGGTGGCGAGCGGCAAGCCTTTTCCTGGATCGGTCTTGATCGCAGCGGCAACGACTTCACCGATGCGATTGACGGCTGCGATGCGGATCTTGCGGTTGGAGGCATTCAGAACTGTCTGTTGGGCGGCAGCGGTGTCCGCACCCTGACCGATCAACGGATCGGATTCAATGCAACGCTTTCTGGCGAGGTTGGCAACGGCACGCTCATCACCGGAATGAGCTTTGACCACTATAAGGCTGGTCGGGAAGGCACCGGTCTGGAGTATTACACCAACGCCCTGCGAAACTTCTCGGGCGCCTGCAACGCCGGCGATCCCTCCTGTAATGCGGATCAGTACTTCTTCATTCGCAACACACAGGATGCCTATGATGTGGACGTGAATGCCAATGCGATTGGTGCCTTTGCCGAAATTGATCAGACCTTTGGCGATTGGTATCTGCGCGGGGGTCTGCGCATGGACCGCAATGACGTTCTGAAAAACGTCGATATTGCACCGCGCCTGACGGCGACATGGAAACCAAAAAACAACATGTCCCTGACCTTTGGTGCAAACCGCTACTATGACGACAACTTCCTGGCCTACGCGGTACACGACGCTGTCCCGCTGACCAAGCTTTGGCTTCGGGGGACACCCACCGCGGACTGGAACCAGTTGGTTGATCGCGGGGCAACATCTTATACCGGCAGCAATCTGGATACCCCCTACAACGACGAGCTGAGCGTCTCGCTGGCCTATACCGACAACTGGGCGGGCCTATGGCGCCTGCGTGCCCTGCACCGTAAGGGGCGTGATTTGTTTGCAGCTGAAGACGGCAGCAATGCAGACACGGCGACGCTGACCAACGATGGCACAAGCGAGTACAAATCTCTGGTTCTGGAGTATCAGAAGTCCTGGCAGCCAAAGAGCATCAGAAACCTTGATGGCATCGGCATTCTGACATCGGTGACCTGGTCCAAGAACAACCGCTCCAACAACACCTATTTCAGCAATGGTGATGTGTTTGGGGATCGCGTGCTCTACAATGGCAACTCCTATGACGGAGACGATTGGGACGCGGTTTCAGGCAGCTTTGACCAACCTCTGCGTGCCTCTGTGGAGGTCCAGTCTTCGTGGTATAATGGCGGTATTCGCGCAGCTTTGGCCGCCGATATCACCGGGGCCTATGACGGGGTCATTGATACAGGCGACAATCAGGTCGTTGGCGGCATCCGGCACGATGTTTACGAAGATCATGCCTTTGGCAGCCTGATCCAGCTGAACCTCAACACCTCTTTCCGTGTGGCAAGACTTGCCGCTGACAAAGAGGTGCGGCTGGATGTGAAGATCAACAACCTGCTGGATAAGACACCGGAAGGCACCGCAACCGATTCCAGCCCGTGGATCGGTGGACGGAGCATCTGGTTCGGCACCAGCATGACGTTCTAAGACAGCACAAACGGGTCATGCCCAAAACCCGCTTTGGGCATGACCAACCGCCTTCAGTTGTAAGGTCACATGATATGACATTCAAATTTCCAAGAACCGCCCCGACCCTAGTCTCTCTTGCTGCGCTGCTGAGCACACCGGGGATGGCCTCTGAGGCCAAGCTGATCACCAAAATTGACCTGAATACCACAACAGGCGCGGTGAAAATCCAGACCACTGGCCCAGCGCTTGAGCAGGCAGGTCAAACGCCCACTGCCAGTTGGCTAGCGCAGGAGCAGGACAGCTATGCCGGCACCTTGCCCAACGTCAAAGAACAGCGTGGTGTGAATGGATGGGCAGAGACAGGGAGCTATCTGACGGGGGGCGCATGGCTGCCCGTTGCGGACTCCGAAGAGTTTGCCCATGAAATCACCGTGACGGTGCCCGCAGATCAGACTGTCGCCGGGACCGGACGTATTCTGTCAAACCAAGTGACGGGCGACACGCGCTCTGTCACATTTGCATTTGAGGGGCCAAGCAAGCTTTTGGGTCTGTTTGCCGGGCCTTACACCGTGACCGAGCAGGCGCATGGCGATCTGACACTGCGCACCTATATGGATGCGCCAAATAGGGAGCTTTCCACCCGCTACCTTGAGGCCTCCGCTGGCTACATCGACCGCTATCAGGCGCTGATCGGCCCCTACCCTTATGAGGGGTTTTCGGTTGTTGCCGCGCCTATTCCGGTGGGCGCTGCCTTTCCCGGTCTGACCTATGTGGGCAGTGCGGTGCTGTCTCATTCTTACATGACGGGGCGCTCGCTTGCGCATGAGATTCTGCACAATTGGTGGGGCAACGCTGTGCGCGTGGACTATGAGGCAGGCAATTGGGCGGAGGGTCTGACTACCTATCTCGCAGACTACACACTTGCCGAAGATCAGGGCGCGGATGCGGCGCGGCAAATGCGGGTGGACTGGATCACCGCATTGGATTTGTTGGAAGACGATGAGATGCAGCCGCTCACGAGTTTCCGCTATGCGGCCCATGACGGCAATCAAAGTCAGGGCTACGGCAAAGCGGCCTATGTGTTCCATATGCTGCGCTCAGAGATCGGAGAGGCTGCGTTCACCGCCGGGCTGCAGGAATTCTACCGGATCAACGCCGGGCAAAAGGCCAGTTGGTCCGACCTTCAGGCCGCATTTGAGCGGAGTGCTGACCGTGACCTCTCAGCCTTCTTTGCGCAATGGCTGACAAGAGCCGGGTTGCCGCATGTGACGCTGGCTTCGGCCACAGCCTTGGTAAGCGAAACACACGGCGTGGTGCTCAACATCACACAAACCGAACCAACCTATGATCTGACACTCCCCGTCACAGTCACAACGGAAGCCGGGGTAGAGCGGCATGTGATAGAGCTGAGCGCGCGCTCGGACAGCATCACTCTGCCGCTCAAGGCGGCCGCTCTATCTGTGCAGCTTGACCCGGATTTTGACGTTGCAAGGCATCCGGTGGACAATGAGCTGAGCCCAACCCTCAGCCGCGCGTTTGAACTGAGCGGTTTTGAGGCAAGGCTTGCGGATGCAAGCAATCCACAGGCTGAAGAGATGCGGGAGACTTTGGACGAGATGCTTCCCAAGTTTGATCTTGATTGGGACCCAGACACGGAGCGGTATGATGCCGCCTTGGTATTTGGGTCGACTGAGGAATTGGCAGATCTTTATCTGAAGGAAACCGGACAGGTCTTCCCCTATGCACAGGACGGCGAGGCGCGGGCCTGGGTGGATTATGACAAATCCGGTGTTCTCACGCTTTATATGTCGGCGGACAGCATTGAGGACCTTGGCTTCAAAATGCGGTTCCTCGGCTATTATGAGAGCAAAAGCTATGTCTCGTTCAAAGATGGGCGCGGACACAGCTTTGGTGTGGTGCGGTCTCAGAATGCAGGCACGCCAGTGGCGTCTGCACAATAGTCAGAAGCGCGGGGCGATAGACCTGCTCCGCGCGAGAGACAGGAAGAGCCTGACAAGGGGGCGCGGATCAGATCTGCGCCCCTTATCGTTTGATTGCGATTATGCAGACAGCCTTGCGTCCACATAGAGTACGCCGCGTTTGGTGCGCTCCAGATCGGTTTGCACCCGGTAGGTGGCGCCGATCTCGGAAAGTGCAAGAATGTCTTCTGGCGTCCCATCTGCAAGGATGGCGCCTTGGCGCAGGAGCACCAAACGGTCACAGAATTTGGCTGCGAGATTGAGGTCGTGCAAAGCGGCAATCACGATGGGGTGCTTGCGCTCCATTTCGCTGCGGATGGAGGTCATGATCGACAATTGATGATGCAAATCCAGCGCGCTGGTTGGTTCATCCAGCAAGATAACATCCGGTGCGCGCACGATGGTTTGGGCAACAGCCACCATCTGCGCCTGACCGCCACTCAGATCCGCTATTCCACGATCTGCAAGATGAGACAGGCCAAGCGCGTTGAGCGTGTCGGCCACACGGTCCAGATTGTCATTGCGCACGCGCCAGCCCGTGGTTTGTTTGAGCGCCAGCAAAACGCCCTCAAACACCGTAAGCAAAGCGTTGCAGCCAAAGGCCTGCGGCATATAGGCGATGCGGCGCACCCGTTCCTTGCGGGATAGATGGGTGATGTCCTGTCCCTGCAACATCACCTGTCCTGAAGACGGCGCAAGCAGGCCCGCAAGAACTTTGAACAGCGTAGATTTGCCCGCGGCATTCGGGCCGATCAGCCCGACAAAACTGCCGGGGGCGATGTCCGGCAGGCAGACATCGCGCAGGATTTGCACCTTACCATATCCGGCATTCACATCTGTGACGCGCAGCGTCATGACAATTTCTCCCGTCGTGTGCTGAGGATGATGGAGATGAAGACCGGCACCCCGATCAGCGAGGTGATGATGCCAATCGGGTAGATGATGCCCGGGGTGATGGATTTGGAAATGAGCGAGGTGAGCGACAGCACCAATGCGCCCACCAGAGCGGACAGAGGCACAAAGAAGCGTTGATCCTCCCCGACCAGAAGGCGGGCAATATGCGGCCCGACAAGGCCGACAAAACCAACGGTGCCCACGAAAGACACCGCTGTCGCGGCCAGCAGCGACACGCAGATCAGCATCTCCACGCGCAAGCGGGCCACATCGACCCCCATGCTCTCTGCAGTGGCCTCGCCCATGCGCAGGGCGGTCATGGGCCAGGTCCGCAGCAGGCTGAACGGGATTGCAATGGCCAGAAGCAGCGCGCCGATGCTGATCTTTTCCCAACTCGCGCGGCTGAGAGACCCCATCATCCAGAAAACGATCCGCGCGATCTGATCCTCAGAGGCCATATATTGCATCAGCGCCAGAAGCGCCGAGAAGGTGAAGAAAATAGCGATGCCAAAGAGGATCATGGTTTCAGAGCCGACGCCTTTGAGGCGTGTGGCCAAAAGAATGAACCCACAGGTGGCAAGCGCAAAGACAAAGGCGTTGGTTGTCACAAGCAGCGGGCCAACCGCCGGGATCACCGAAACCCCGAGCACAATTGCCAAGGAGGCGCCAAAACTGGCCGCCGCAGACACGCCCAAAGTAAAAGGCTCTGCCAGCGGGTTGTTCAGGATGGTCTGCATCTGCGCGCCGGCCACAGCCAACAAGGCACCGACCAGCACGGCGGTCACCGCCACCGGCAAGCGGTAGTCCCAGACAATCACCTTCAGCCGAACGCCGTGCGAGAGCGGGTCAAGAAACACCTCGGCCACTGTCGACAGTGGATAATGCCCGGGGCCGGTCGCCACATCGAGAAAGAAGCTTATGGCCAGAAGCGTCGCGATCACGCCAATCATGCCATATCGCCGGGCGACCTGCGCGCCATAGCTCTGCCGCATCTGCTGCGCTGTCAGTTCCGCACTCATCAAAAATCCTCTTAAGGCAAAAAGCCCCGACTGACACAAAGCCAATCGGGGCGAAGAGCAGCGTGATCAGCTGCCGGATTTCAGGGTGCCCCAGAAGACGCCCGAATAGTCAATCGGCAGGAAGCGGTCATGCAGCTCTTGCATGGTGGCCTCTGGATCTACATCGGCAAACAGCTCCGGGTGCAGCCATTTGGCAAAGGCCTGCATGGCCACAAAGTGGTAAGGGCTGTTGTAGAACTGGTGGTAGACCGAGTGGAAACGGCCGTTTTTCACGGCAGACAGCTCTGGCCATCCCTCACGTGCGGCAAGACCTGCCAGACGTTCCTGCACTGTGGCGGCATCGGCCTCGTAGCCAAAGAGCACGGCGATGGTGTCCGGGTTGGCCTCGGACCAGTTGGCACCGGTACCGATGATCACGTCCGGGTCATCCGCAAAGATGGCCTCAAGGCTGACATTGGTTTTAAAGCCCGGGAATTTGAGCGAGCCCCAGTTGCGACCGCCAGACAGGTCCACCAAGCGGCCCAAGTTGGCCGCGCCATAGGTGGAGCAGCATTTGTTTGGATTGTAGCCCGCAGCATTTTCAATGAACACGATGGGGCGCTCTTCCGCCGGGATCTGCGCCACGCGGGAGTAGATCAGCTTGGTTTGCTGCTGATAAAAATCAGCAAAGGCGTCTGCTTCATCGCGTTTGTCAAAGATACGGCCCATCAGCTGAATGCTGGGCAGGGCGTTTTCAGTCGGGTTCTGGCGGAAATCCACAAAGACGGTCGCAACACCGGCTTCTTCCAGCTTGTCGATGATGCCGCTTTCCTGCGCCTTGAGCAGGTTGCCAAGGTTCATGAACACAACCTCGGTGCCCAGCGCGATCACGGCCTCAAGATTCCACTCGTCAGAATAGGGGCTGCCAAAGCTCGGCAGATCCGCGATCTCTGGATAGGTTGCCAGATATTTGCGGTAGGCATCGGGATCATAGTTGACCATGTCGTCTTTCCAGCCGACGACACGGGCAAACGGGTTTTCCTGATCCAGCAAAGCGATGGAATAGATCATGCGACCTTCGCCAATCACCACTTTGGACGGATTTTTCTCTACTTCGACAACGCGCCCGGCGATGTCGGTCAATTTGATGGTCTCTGCAAATGCGAACGTGGCGGACGCGATGGATAGCGTCAGAGCTGCGGCGGCGGAGCAAAGACCCCGCGTCAATGATGTGACGGACATGGGTCTCTCCCTGAAAATGTTTCCCATGGCAGCGGCCATGGGCTGCGCACTGATAGGTTTATCTTAGTATTTTTGTCAAGTTATCAAATTGACGTTTGAGAGGCCGCGAAGCGATTCTTTGAGACCACACCTCACCCCTGCATCCTATGCGGATTCGCTGGGTTGCAGGCGCGTTCTAGATACGTCAAACAGCGCAGAGCGCACCTGACTCGCGGCGTCTTTTATCAAAAATCCTTTGAAAATATTTCGGGAAAGCCACCGCTATTTTGCGCAATCAGAATCCCTAGACTGCCGACAATCTGAAAACCCGGATAGGACCGGAGGAGGCCTCTAGGGCACATGGCGCATCAGGACGAAATACGCTGCCAAAGTGGTGCAGATGCGCTTCCTGTGACAGGAGTCGACGCCTATGTCTGCCTGACCGGTTCTCAAACCAAACGCGCCCGGTTCAAATCCGGATGCGCTGAATTCTGCGATGGGCGATCCATCGCACCCTTGATCTGCCCCATCGGGGCAGGCGGTAGCCGCGACAAGCGGCCTGCAGTGATTGGCGCGACTTTTGCAGGCGACGTCATTACTGCTCTGACCTCTGAAACTGCCGCAACTCCCCAAGTTTGGGGCTCTGTTCCGCATATCGCGGCGCAGTGAGAAACGCCGGGTAAGCGGTTTGAGGAGAAACCGCCCTCCGGCTTACAGATGGAGGTCCCAATGAGGGATGGTAGTTATACCTACAAGCTGTTTCACCGCAGCGATTTCAGCGCGTTTTGGGCGCTGTTTACCGACAACCTGATCAATCTGATGGTCTTGGCAGGGATCTGTCAGTTCGTGTTCAACATGCCCGCAGACATCGTTTACGGCCGGATCGTGCCGGGCGCTGCTGTGGCCATTCTCGCCGGTATTGCGGTCTATGTCGGCCTCGCCAAACGCGCCGCCGCCCAGCATGGGCGTGATGTGACCGCGATGCCCTACGGCATTTCGACACCGGTGATGTTTGTCTACCTGTTTGGTGTGATCGGCCCGATCTACTGGTCCACCAATGACCCGATGCTGGCCTGGCAGGTCGGGATTGGTGCAGGCTTTATGGGGGGCATCGTCGCCGCTCTGGGGGCGGTGATTGGCCCCTGGCTCAAACGGGTCACACCGCGCGCAGGGATGCTCGGCACCTTGTGCGGCATCGCGCTGGTGTTCATTGGCACCGTGCCGCTCGCCACCGTGTTTGAGAACCCGTTCATCGGCTTTGCCTCCATGATCATCATTCTCTGGGGCCTCGTTGGTCGTTTCCGCCTGCCGTACAATATTCCAGCAGGTCTGTTGGCCTTGATCGTGGGCACAATCGTGGCGCTGAGCATTGGTGAGGCCAAGTTGAGTGCGGACGGCGTTGGCTTCTATGCGCCCCTGCCCTATTTCGGCGATCTAATTGCCGGCATTCAGCATCTGTTTGCCAATCCGGAGCTGTTTCTGGTGCTGATACCGGTCCAGATCTACAACTTCATTGAGACGATGAACAACGTGGAGAGCGCGGAAGCGGCAGGGGATCATTATCCTGTGGCAACCTGCCAGATCACCGACGGTCTGGGCACCATGGTGGGCGCGGTGTTTGGCTCGCCCTTCCCAACCACGGCCTATATCGGACATCCGGCTTACAAGCGCATGGGCGCGCGTGCGGGTTATATCATCGGGGTTGGCGTGGTCATTCCACTCGCTGCCTTTCTGGGGCTGCTGGCCTTCCTCAACAACCTGATCCCAGTGGCCGCCGCCGCGCCGGTTCTGGTGTTTGTGGCGCTGAGCCTGATCACCAACACCGCACATTCGGTCAAAACCGAGCATATGGCCGCTGTGACCATCGCGATGATGCCGCATGTCTCAGCCTTTCTTATGGTCAAATGGGGCTCCCTCATGGGCGCTTTGGGCGCGGTCGGGGTTGCCGGGCTGCCTCAGCTTGGTGACGAGGCGCTGACTGCGGCTCTGCTTCAGCAAGGGGCGCATTTTGAAGGCCATCTCGCCCTGTCCCAGGGGGCCATTCTGACAGGCCTCATTTGGGGCGCGATTGTCGCAAGTGTGATTGATGGCCGCTTCCGCAATGCCGGGGGGTTTGCCCTGGCTGCATCAGCCATGTCAGCGGTTGGCATCATCCATGGCGCGAGCCTGCATTGGCCCGAGCTGTCAGGTGTGACCGCCGGTTACCTGATCTCCGCCGCCTTCCTCTATATCTATCCTCTCTTTCACCGTGAGGACGACATGGTGAACCAGAACGCGGTGGTGGAAGAGGCACCGGCACCGGCGGAATAAACCCCCGCCAAGACAGCAAACGTGCAGGCTGCCCAAAGACCTTCTGTGGGTGGCCTGCACACTAAGCCCGGATAAGCCGGGCACAGTGCGCCGTTCTTCAGGACATTGTTGACGCCGCTTCTCCCCCGATGGCCACGGTCAGAGCTTGCGCAGCCTCCACCACCGGCTGGCTGAAACGGGCGATCTCTTCAGATCCGACCCGGCTCGTGGGCCCGGAGACCGAAATCCCGGCAACCGCTTCATTGTTGAGGTCAAACACCGGCGCAGCGATGCAGCGCATGCCGATATTTTTCTCCTCATTGTCCACCGAATACCCCCTCTCGCGTATCAGCGCGAGATCGGCGTGCAGAGCAGCCCGGTCTGTGATGGTAAAATCGGTGAAGGCCTCAAGCGCGTTGGCTGAGAGGACACGCTCCAGCCGGTCAGCATCCATATGGGCGAGGAGTGCCTTGCCAATCCCAGAGGCGTGCATCTGAGACAGGGTGCCGGGCGGAAAAAACGCCCGAATGCTGGCATGGGTTTCGACCTGACTGAGAAAAAGCACCGCGCCTTCACGTTCCACGCCGAGATTGGCGGTCTCACCTGTTTCTTCCATAAGACGGCGCATGATTGGCCGGGCGCGGTCGACCAAGCTGGTTCGGCGCAGATACCGCGCGCCGATTACAAAGGCGCGGGGGCCGATGTGCCAGACCTGCTCGTAGCGATCAAATTCCACCAGACCGCGGCCCTCAAGCGTGATCAGCACCCGGTAAACCGTAGCCGGAGATTGCCCCATCTCATCGGCGAGCTGAGACAAGGGCTTGCCCTGCGCCTCGCTGAGATATTCGAAGACCTCCATGGCGCGATCCAGAGATTTGATCGTGTTTTGCGCGGTCTTGTCATCCCACCCGCGCGGCCGTCCCCGGGACTTTCGAGCGTTCGAAACCTGATTATCTTGAAAATCCATAAATACTCACATTTTCGAAGTGAAAAACAAATTCATTATATGAAAAAATCAAACATCTGACAACAAACAGATTTTTTGATCCATCCGAACTTCACGACCAAAAATCAAAAAAATATCGAGGTGCCGGACTCCTGCTTATGGTCGTTTCTGTGACGCAAGGAGATTATCCATGAGCTTTCAAAACCCCGTCTTCATCCCCGGCCCGACGAACATTCCCGAAAGCCTGCGCAAGGCTTGCGACATGCCGACGATTGACCATCGCTCCCCGCTGTTTGGGCAAATCCTGCATCCGGCCCGCAAAGGCGTGCGCGAGATTCTCAAAAGCGCAAACGCGGAGATTTTCATCTTTCCCGCCACCGGCACCGGAGGCTGGGAGACCGCTTTGACCAACTGTCTGTCGGCTGGCGACAAAATTCTCGCAGCGCGCAATGGGATGTTCAGCCATCGCTGGATCGACATGTGCGAGCGTCATGACCTGGATGTTCAGGTTGTGGAGACCCCGTGGGGAGAAGGCCTGCCGGCGGCGCGCTATGAAGAGATCCTCAGCGCAGACACGCAGCATGAAATCAAAGCTGTGCTGGCCACGCACAATGAAACCGCGACCGGAGTGAAATCTGACATCGCCGCCGTGCGCCGGGCGCTGGATGCGGCGGGCCACCCTGCTCTGCTTTTTGTGGACGGCGTGTCTTCTATCGCGTCGATGGACTTTCGCATGGATGAATGGGGCGTGGATGTTGCGGTGACCGGCTCACAGAAAGGTTTTATGCTGAGCGCGGGTCTGGCCATTGTGGGCTTCAGCCCGAAAGCGGTTGAGGCCAGCCAGAGCGCCGCGCTGCCACGCACCTTCTTTGATATTGCCGACATGCGCGCGGGCTATGCCAACAGCGCTTATCCCTACACGCCCGCCGTTGGCCTGCTCAATGGTCTGAACGAAGCCTGCACCATGCTGCTCAATGAGGGGCTTGAAAACGTTTTTGCACGCCACCATCGCATCGCGGAAGGTGTGCGGGCGGCTGTGCGGGCCTGGGGGCTGGACCTTTGTGCCGCTGACCCGTCGCTTTACTCAGATACGGTCAGCGCCATCCGCACGCCCGAGGGCTTCAACGCCACAGACATCGTGACCCACGCAGCCAGCAAGTACGGCGTCGCCTTTGGTGTTGGACTTGGCGAGGTGGCTGGAAAGGTGTTCCGCATTGGCCATCTGGGCAGCCTCACCGATGTGATGGCCCTGTCCGGCATCGCCACGGCTGAAATGTGCATGGCCGACTTGGGACTGGATATCACACTGGGCTCAGGCGTCGCTGCAGCGCAGGACTATTACCGCGGCAACACAGCTGTGCCCCGGCAAGACGCCGCATAAGAGAGAGACAGCTGGAATGTATATCCCGACCTATGACGACATGCTGAGCGCCCACGCGCGGATCAAGCCTTATATTCGCCAAACGCCGGTGCGGACATCGGACTATCTTGATGAGCTGACCGGGGCCAAGCTGTTCTTCAAATGTGAGAACTTTCAGGAGCCGGGCGCGTTCAAAGTGCGGGGCGCGACCAATGCCGTGTTTGGCTTGGACGACGCGCAGGCCGCGAAAGGTGTGGCGACGCATTCTTCGGGCAACCACGCCTCCTGCCTGAGCTACGCCGCCATGAAACGCGGCATTCCCTGCAATGTCGTGATGCCGAGCACGGCCCCCCAAGCGAAGAAAGACACTGTGCGCCGCTATGGTGGCAAAATCACCGAATGCGCGCCTTCGACGTCTTCGCGTGAGGAGACCTTTGCCAAGGTGCAGGTGGAAAGTGGCGGCGATTTTGTCCATCCCTACAACGACCCACGGGTGATCGCGGGTCAGGGCACCTGTTCCAAGGAATTCGTCGAGCAAGTGGACGGGCTCGATGCGGTTGTAGCGCCGATTGGCGGCGGCGGGATGATTTCAGGCACCTGCCTGACACTCGCCACGCTGGCGCCGGAAACACAGGTGATTGCCGCTGAGCCGGAACAGGCCGACGACGCCTATCGCAGCTTCAAAGCGGGCCATATCATCGCTGATGATGCCCCCAAGACCATCGCGGATGGTCTGCTTGTGCCGCTCAAAGATCTGACATGGCACTTTGTGTCCAGCCACGTGAGCGAGATCTACACCGCTTCTGAGCAAGAGATCATCGACGCGATGAAACTCATCTGGAAACACCTGAGGATCGTGATGGAGCCCTCAAGTGCGGTGCCGATGGCGACGGTTCTGAAGAACCCCGAGGCCTTCAAGGGCAAACGTGTCGGCCTGATTGTCACCGGTGGGAATGTCGATCTCGACACCCTGCCCTGGCTCACCACCCCCTGACCCAATCATCGAGACAGCCCCAAGGCGCGGGCAAATTCTGACGGAGGAGCATGAAATGAAAGACCTGAGCAACCTCAATGATTTCGAAGTCGGCTATGACATTCCCGCCAAACCGGGGATGGACGAAGCGGATATTCAGACACCGGCATTGGTGCTGGATCTTGATGCGCTGGAACGCAACATCAAGAAAATGGGGGACTATGCCAAGGCGCACGGCATGCGCCATCGGGTGCATGGCAAGATGCACAAATCGGTGGATGTGGCCAAGCTTCAGGAAAAGTTAGGGGGCGCGGTTGGCGTGTGTTGCCAGAAAGTGTCGGAAGCCGAGGTGTTTGCGCGTGGCGGGATCAAGGACATTCTGGTGTCCAATCAGGTCCGCGACCCCGCCAAGATTGACCGTTTGGCCCGCCTGCCCAAATTCGGCAGCCGCACCATCGTTTGCGTTGATGATCTGGAGAATGTCGCCGACCTGTCCTCAGCCGCAGGGCTGCATGGCACGGAACTGGAAGTGTTTATCGAGATCGACTGTGGCGCGGGGCGCTGTGGTGTGACCTCCACTGAGGAGGTCGTGAAAATCGCCAAGGCGGTCAAGGCGGCGGACAGCCTGAAATTCAGCGGCATTCAGGCCTATCAGGGGGCCATGCAACATATGGACAGCTATGAGGATCGCAAAGCCAAACTGGATATCGCGATTGCCATGGTGGAAGACGCCATTGCCGGCTTGAAGGATGCGGGCATCACATGTGAGCTGGTTTCCGGTGGCGGCACCGGATCCTACTATTTTGAGTCCAATTCGGGCGTCTATAACGAGCTCCAATGCGGCTCTTATGCCTTCATGGACGCGGACTATGGTCGCATTCTGGACAAAGAGGGCAACCGCATCGATCAGGGCGAATGGGAAAACGCCTTCTTTATCCTGACCTCCGTGATGAGCCATGCAAAATCCGACAAAGCAATTGTGGACGCGGGGCTCAAGGCGCAATCCGTGGATTCAGGTCTGCCCGTGATCTTTGGACGTGATGATGTGGAATACATCAAATGCTCTGACGAACACGGTGTTGTCATGGATCCGAACGGCGCGTTGAAGGTGAATGACAAGCTCAAACTGGTGCCGGGGCACTGTGATCCAACCGCAAATGTCCATGATTGGTACGTCGGTGTGCGCAACGGCAAGGTGGAATGCGTCTGGCCGGTGTCAGCGCGCGGCCGAGCCTATTGATTGAACGCCTGAGGCAAATGCTCCGATAGGGTGAAGCTGCCAGAAAGACACCTGTGCGCCGGTTTCTCTTCCGATCCGACGCGCGGGCGCACCAATGCAAAGTGAGAAAAATATGCTGATTGTTCCTGAACGCGAGATTGCCGACCTGATGACGCGGGAGGCGGCCTTTGACGCTGTGGAGCGTGTCTTTGCAGCCATGGCCTCGGGCAACGCTTACAATTTCCCGGTTGTGCGCGAAGCCATCGGCCATGAAGAGGCGCTATATGGCTTCAAGGGGGGCTTTGATCAAGCGGGGCTGACCCTTGGGTTGAAGGCGGGCGGCTATTGGCCCAACAACTTGGAAAAACGCAATCTGATCAACCACCAGTCCACGGTATTTCTGTTTGATCCGGACACAGGGAAAGCCAAAGCGATGGTTGGCGGCAACCTCTTGACCGCATTGCGCACCGCTGCCGCCTCATCTGTGTCGATCAAACATCTGGCGCGCGAAGATGCCAAGGTGATTGGCATGGTTGGCGCCGGGCATCAGGCCACATTCCAGCTGCGCGCGGCGCTGGAACAGCGCAATTTTGAAAAGGTGATTGGCTGGAACTATCACCCTGAAATGCTGCCAAACATTGAGAAGGTCGCCAATGAGGCCGGGCTGCCATTTGAGGCTGTCGCGTTACCCGATCTGAGAGAGGCGGATGTGATCATTTCCATCACCTCGGCATTTTCACCTTCGGTGATGGCGGATCATATTTCAGAGGGCACCCACATCGCCTGTATGGGCACCGACACCAAGGGCAAACAAGAGGTTGAGGCGGAACTGCTGGTGAAGGCTAGTGTCTTCACCGATGAGATTGCCCAATCGGTATCCATCGGCGAAGCGCAGCACGCGGTTGGTCAGGGGCTGATCAAAGGCACTGATGTTGCCGAGATCGGCGCGGTCATCAATGGCACGATTGCGGGCCGCACATCGCCAGATCAGATCACGCTGTTTGATGGCACCGGTGTCGGCCTTCAGGATCTCGCGGTTGCGGCAGCTGTTGTCGATCTGGCTGTCAAAAAAGGCGTTGCCATCGAGGTCGATTTCTAACGCCTTCAGCGCATCTCACTCACTCCCCCTGACTGTATGCGCGGCCCGGTGTCTTGATGACGCCGGGCTTTTTTGCATGTCAGACCCCGCCAATCCTGACGCGTAGAAACCGCCAATCCGCCCAATTCATACGCACCACCAATGGTGCGAGCCGCCCGAAAGCCGACCATTGTTTCGTTTTTTTTGATACTGCTTGGCTTTTGACTGCGATAGCAGAATAAACATGCCTCCAATAAAGTGTGTCAGAACACGACTTTTAGGAGGACCGCCATGTACGATATGGCAATCTTGTGGGACTGGATCGCATTTTCAGTACGCTGGCTTCACGTCATCACAGCGATGGCCTGGATTGGGGCCTCATTCTATTTCATCGCACTCGACCTGATGCTCAAACCCGCCGAGCACCTGCCCAAGGGCGCGTTTGGCGAGGAATGGGAGGTCCATGGCGGTGGGTTTTATCACACCGTGAAATACCTCGTCGCGCCTGCTGAGATGCCTGAGCACCTGACATGGCACAAGTGGCAGAGCTACACGACCTGGCTGTCCGGTGCCGCGTTGCTGATGATTGTGTACTGGGTTGGCGGCGAACTCTTTTTGCTCGATCCGACCAAAGCCGATCTGGCGCTCTGGCAAGGGATTTTGATCAGCGGTGGCTCACTGACGATTGGCTGGCTGGCATATGACGCGATGTGCAAATCCAAACTGAGCGAACAGCCCACCCTGTTGATGCTGCTGCTGTTTGCCATCCTCGTGTTCATGTCCTGGGGGTATAATCAGCTGTTCACGGGCCGGGCGGCGCTGCTGCATCTGGGGGCGTTCACGGCGACCATCATGACCGCCAATGTTTTCTTTCAGATCATGCCCAATCAGCGGATTGTGGTGGCAGATCTGAAAGCTGGGCGGACGCCTGATGCGAAATACGGCAAGATTGCCAAGGTCCGCTCGACCCACAACAACTACCTGACCTTGCCGGTCGTGTTCCTGATGTTGTCCAACCACTACCCTCTGGCCTTTGCGACGGAATATTCGTGGATCATCGCAAGCCTGATTTTCCTGACCGGCGTGACCATCCGCCACTATTTCAACACCATGCACAAAACCGGGAAAGGACCGAACTGGACCTGGCTTGCCACTGCGGTGCTCATGGTGGTGATTGCGTGGCTGTCCACCGCGCGCTCAGGTGAAAGCTATGAGGAGTCAGAAGCGCGTCAACTGACGCCTTACGAGCAGAAATACGCATCTGCGGAGCGCTTTGAAGACGCCTATTATGCGGTGATCGGGAACTGCTCGATGTGCCATGCGCGCGAACCCTCATGGGAGGGCATGCACTGGCCCCCAAAGGGCGTTGTGCTGGAAACCGAGGCAGATGTGGCGCGTCATGCGGATCAGATTTACTTGCAAGCCGGTCTGTCTCACGCCATGCCGCCGCCAAACGCGATCGAGATGGATCGCGACTCCCGCGAGCTGATTGTGGCCTGGGTCAAAGAAGCACGTGGGCAGAACTAAGCGCCCTCTTTGGGCGATCACTTGAAACGCACGCACTCAAATTCAAAAAACAGGCCGCATCTGATGCGGCCTGTTTCCGTTTGAAGACACGTCGGACTTAGCCCTCAATCCAGGATTTCACCGTGTCCATATTGTCTGCGATCCAGTCTTCGGCCACTTCGCGCGGATCACGTTTATTTTCAAACATCTCAACGATCCAGCCGTTGATCTCATCTCCGGTGAACTGCACGTTGGAGAGCATTTGCGCGACCGGCGGATTGCGCTCTTCCAGTGATTTTGAGTAGGCGACGTAGATGTCGTTGGACGCAATCACGCAGTTGAATTCGGACACTTCGAGCCAGTCCTCTGCATCGAGATCCACATCCTCGCAGCCATCGGTCCGGGCTGGCTCCTGCACGGCTGTCAGATCATATTTGACGTGGATGGCTTCTGGTGTCCAATAGTAGAAAAGCTGCGGCTTCTCCGCTGTATAAGCGGCTTCAAGACCTGCCTTAAACGTGTCGGCAGACACGATGTTTGGCTCCCACAACCCATCCAGACCGTAGGATTTGAACTTAATCTGCCAGCGCTTGGTGGAGGCCCATGTGACGTCACCTGCCCAATATTCCCCTTTGCCGTTGCCATCGGTGTCAAACATGGCAGCCACTTCGGGATTTTTGAGGTCTTCAATGCTTTTGACCGTGTCGCTCATGTAGGACGGCACATAGATGTTGGACGTGCCCTGATAAGGCGCGTTGGTCACAACGGTCTGATTGCCATCGATATATTCGTCCCAAAGCGCCTGCTGGTTTGGCATCCAGAGGTCGGTAAAGACGTCAATGGAGCCATCGCCTTTGTCCATACCGGCCATGATAACGGCGGCCTGGTTCATACCGGAAACGATTTCCGCATCTCCGCCCATCTGGTCTTCGATGATGGTGGAGAGCACATGGCCAATGGCCTGAGCCCCGTTCCAGCTCAGATCTGAGAAGGTGACTTTCTCCTGAGCAGAGGCCCCCGCAGCCGCCCCGAGCAGGGCCGCCAGCGCAACGGATGTCTTAAGAGTTTTCATGAGTGGTTCTCCCTGTGTGTTTTTTGGTTGGGTCAGATACGGCTGAACGAGTTTCGAATGCCGCGCAGGATGCGGTCGATCATCATCGCAACCAGCGCGATGGCGATCCCCGCAAGCAGGCCTTTGCCGGCCTGAGCATCGCCCAGCGCGGCCGTCACAATAGCGCCAAGGCCTTCGGCGCCGATGAAGGCGGATATGGTGGCCATGGAGAGGGCCAGCATGATGGTTTGATTAAGGCCGGCCATGATTGAAGGCACCGCCATTGGCAGCTCCACTTTGCGCAGGAGCTGTCGTTCTGATGCGCCAAAAGCAAGCGCAGCTTCTTTGGTGCTTTCGGGCACCTGCCGAATACCAAGCGCTGTCAGCTTGATCATGGGGGGCATCGCAAAGACCACCGTGGCCAATACCGCAGGCGGCTGTGAGATGCCAAAGAAGGCCACCGCCGGCACCAGATAGCTGAGCGACGGGATGGTCTGCATCACGTCCAGAATGGGCTCGGTGATGAAACGCGCGATTTTGTTTTTGGCCATCCATATGCCGATGGGCAGCCCGACAAAGACACAGACCGCGGTCGAGACAACCACAAGCGCCATGGTTTGCATGGCAATCTGCCACAGCTCAAACAACGCGAGAAAGGCCAGAGACGAGGCCACGAAAGCCGTGGTGCCCATGCCGGTAAAGGTCCAGCTCAGCACCAAAAACAGGAAGGCCACAACCGGCCAAGGCGTCTGCATGAAGGCGACTTCCACCCGGATCAGCGATTGCCGCAGCACATTGGTCATCGCGTCAAAGGCTCCGGCAAAGGAGGCGCGCAGCCAGTTGATGGAGATGTCGATGCTTTCCGCAGAATAGGTGAACAGCGTGACCTTGCGGCCTTCAACTGGCGGTTTGATTTGCGCGACAACCTCAGTGTTGCCCGCGTCATCCGTGACACGGCGGTAGGTCACGTCTTCCGGTGGATCGAGGCGCGCCAGTGTTGGGAAATCATCAATAAAGAAGCAGTCAAACCGGTCCCGTGTTGTGATGGCCGCATACTCTTCCACCAGATCGGCGCTGCGACCGAGGTCACGCGCATCGCGGCGGGCGGCGCTGCGGGCTGTGTTCTGCTCTGCGGTGCGGTCAGAAATCGCGTCCAGCTGATCATAAAGCGCCTGCGCCGCAGTGGCATCGGCACGCACCGTTGTGCTGAGCGTGGCAACGTCGGGCAGCTGGTACTGCGCCATCAGGCTCTCGACACTTTCGGCGGCCCGGATCTGGTTGAAACAGGCCCGTTCATCCAATCGCAGCTGTGTCGCGCGGTAGGTGGTGATCGGGCTGCAGATCAGGATAATGGCCAATCCCATTCCCAACCGTTTTGGCGTCGCGCCGCTGGCCACAGTGGGATCAATGCGCCAGCGGTTGTATTGGTCGTAATACCACCGGTTCGCCTGGCTCCCCATCCAGAGACGCCCCAAGATCAGGAGCATCCACCCGATGGTGCCGTAGGTGCTGATCCAGTTGGTGTAGCGGGGAATGAGCGTTTTATTGGCATTGGGATCGAGTTGTGCCTCTGCCAGAAGCGGCGCGAACTTGATCACCTGCATGAGACAGACAATGGCAATGATGTCGATTGCCAGAGACACCCAGAACATCAGCCAGACACCCCGCCAGGCGGCCCAGAGCCAAGGCGCAATCACGCCCCAGATATTCATATGCCAGCGCGGCAGTTGCCCGCGTTGGTGGCGCTCAAAGATCGGGGCGTAGTAGTCCGCTTTGGTGACGCAGAACGCCTCGATCGAGACGTCGCGGTCCTCGATGTTGCGCTGTTCGGCCCCTGTGCTCGCCTGCATGCTCATTGGTCTGCACTCCCCTGAAGTCCGTGCAACAGTGTGTTTTTGTCGACCACGCCCACCAGCGCGCCGTCTGACCTGATAAGGACCGGCAAATCCGAGTGCGTGCTCAGCTCGACAAGCGTGTCCAGATCATCCTCCGGCCGGGCCTCCGGATGCTCCAGTGCCAGATCAAGCGGCTTTCGCTTGGCCTGATAGGCGTCTGGCGGCACCATGATTTTGGACGCCGACACCAGCTTGAGGCGCGAAATGCCCGCGACAAAATCCGCCACGTAGTCATCAGCCGGAGCGGTGACGATGTCTTCGGCGGTGCCAATCTGAACAATCTCGCCATCTTTCATGATGCCGATGCGATCCCCCATCCGGATCGCTTCATCGAGGTCATGGGTGATAAAGACTGTGGTCTTTTTCAGGTTTTCGGACAGCCCCAGAAACTCGTCCTGCAAATTGCGCCGAATGAGCGGATCCAGCGCGGAAAACGGCTCGTCCATCAGCAGGATCTCAGGATCTGCAGCCAATGCCCGGGCAAGCCCCACCCGTTGTTGCATCCCACCGGAGAGCTCTGAGGGGAGCCTGTCGCCATAGCCATGCAATGACACCGTTTCGAGCGCCTGATCTGCGAGCTGTGCGCGGTGATACGCATCCATGCCGCGCAGCTCGAGGGCGAAGCCGATATTGTCGCGCACAGAGCGGTGCGGCAGCAGGGCCATGTTCTGAAACACCATGCCGATCTTGGTGCCCCTGACTGCCCGCAGGGCGTCCTGACGCATTTTGCCAATGTCTTCGCCCAGAATGCGCACGGCACCGGCGGTGGGTTCAATCAATCGGTTGATGTGGCGCACAAGTGTGGACTTGCCGGAGCCTGACAGCCCCATCAGGCAGAAGATCTCTCCCTCAGCGACCTGAAAGCTGGCGTCTTTCACGCCCACAACCGCGCCGAAGCGTTCCAGCACTTCGGCCTTGCCAATGCCTTCTGACCGGATCGCGGCCATGGCCTCATCCGCCTGAGCACCAAAAATTTTCCAGACGCCGTCTATTTCGACAACCGCATCGCTCATGCTCGGGCCTTCTCTCGTTTCGGGTCGTAAAATGGGATGTCACACACCTTGGTGGGGAGACGTTTCATATGGCCATCCAGCTGGCCCACTTCCAAAGCCGTGTCGGTCGCGGAAAACTCCACTGAGAGCCGCGCCATGGCGATGGCGCGCTCAAACATCGGCGAGCGCACAGCGGAGGTGATCTGGCCCACCGGACGCTCTCCGGCGAAGACTGGCGCGCCATGTGCCGGCACGTCATCTCCTTCAAACCACAGCCCGCGCAGCAACTTGCGCGGAGCTTGCGCGTTCCGGCTCAGAGCGGCATGTCCGACAAAACCAGCTTTCTTCAGGCTAACGGCGAAGCCCAGCCCGGCTTCAAAGGCATCCACACCGGCCGCAAATTCAGCATGTGCGGCCGCCAGCCCCGCCTCCACACGCAGAAGCTCCAAAGCCGCTGATCCCATGGGCGTGATGCCAAACTCCGCACCCGCGGTCACAACAGCCCGCCAGAGAGCGGCAGCGTCTTCGCGCGCACAAAAGAGTTCGTAGCCCAACTCCCCGGTGTAGCCGGAGCGTGAGAGCATGAAGGGGATGCCGTCCCGATCCTGAACCCGTGCCACGGTGACGCCAAACCAGTTGAGATCATCGAGAGCCGGAACCGTGCTTTGGGTAAAGGTCAGCTTTCGCAGGAGGTCACGCGATTTTGGTCCCTGAACGGCCAGATTGGGCAGAGCATTGCCCAACGCATGGATACGCACTTGCAGGCCTTCTTGCTTGGCGAGCGCATCAAGCTGTCGGCCACTTTCTTCCGAGCCACAGCACCAGCGGAACAGCTCAGGCCCCAGCCGGAAGAGCGTGCCGTCATCAATGACCTGCCCTGCCTCATCACACACCAAGGTGTAGCTGCCGCGCCAAACCGCCAATCTGGAGACATCACGGGTGGTGGCGCGTTGCAGCAAGCGCTCCGCATCCGGGCCGATGATGTCAAATTTCCTGAGACCGGACATATCCTGAATTGTGACCGCCTCGCGACAGGCCCAATACTCTCCGATGGTGCCGGTGGCGGGAAAACTGACGGGCGCCCAAAGATCACGCGCCGGGGCAAAATGCTTGGTCAGCTTGGATGTTTCCGGCGCAAAGGCGCTCTGCTGGCTGATCGACATGGGCGCATCTTCCTTTTCGCGGTATGCCACGGCATGGCGGATCGGTGCGTCTTTTTTGTAGATGCGCACATGTATGTCGGTGGGGTTCCAGCCGTTGATCGGATCAAGATCGTCCGGACAGGCCGTTGAGGCACAGACCAAAGGCTGCAAGGCCTGAAGCGCCACATAGTCCCCAGCCCGAGAGTGGCTTTCTTCGGTCAGAAGCTGATGGGACTGGTGGTCAACCCAAGTATTCCAGAAAAAATTGATCGCGGACCACGCCACACGCGCCCCAACCCCGTAGGGGGCAACTGAGTGGGAGATGTTGTCAGAACAATTCAGATGGCCGGGAAAACCGCGCTCCTCATAGCCGCGCGCGGTGCAGGCCATGCCAAAGGCGTCGTGCCGGCCACATGTGTCTTGCAGCACGCGCATCATGGGGTTCAGATCGCGGTCAAAGAACTTATCCAGCAGCCCCGGCCCCGGATAGGCGCCGCGCACCATTGTGCGGGTTGCGGTGCTGTCGATGTCGCGCTCCAGCCCCCGGTCCAGCGCATCCACCCGAAGCGCCGTGAAATCGGAGCATTGCTGCCCTTCGACATCGATGATCTGAACGGTCTCGCCTTCTGCCAGCTCATAGGCCATGGCTGTGCCGCGCTTGACCGTGAACTCATCCCGTATCTCGCCCAATGGCGTCGGGAGGAAGTCCTCAATATTCGGGGTGCCGGCGGTACGTGTGACGAAGATCTGGCCAACATGTGCGCCGGAAACCAGCGCCGCCACCGGCAAGGCGCGGATCACCCAAACCGTGCAATCTGTCTTGGCCGCAAACACCAGCAGCCCGTCTGCCTCGACCTCAGTGACAACGACCCCATCAAGATCGTCACCGCCATGACGGGCATTCCAGCCGAGTAGCGCGCGGTGGTCAAAGCTCTCCAGATCCAGCCGCCCGTTCGCAGACAGGCCCAAAGCGCCGGGAGCAATCTGGCCTCGGGCATCCAAAACCAGCAGGGTGATCTGTTGCGCGCTCAGTGGTGTTTCAAAAGACAGGAGGTCACCGGCCTTCAACTCAAACCGGCTGGCCTCTCGCGGAAAGAGCACCTGTGACAGCAACCGGGCACGCGAGGGAAAGCCGGGGAAGCGGCGGCGGGTGCCGTCAAACCCCATATTGCTAAACTCTCTGAGAACCGGCGTTTGCTGCACGCAACTCTCCTTTTTATTTGATGTAACTAGTTACATGGCGAAAATCGCAACGAGTCAAGATTTTCCTGTAACCAGTTACAGAACCCTCCTATTGTCGCAGAATGTCACGCCCACCTTCTCACAAAAAACGCGCCAACCTGCGCGACGTCGCGCGCGAAGCAGGGGTTTCGGTGGCAACGGTCTCCCGCGTTTTGAACACGCCAGACCTGGTGCAAGAAGCCACCAGATCCCGTGTGCAAAGGGTGATCGACGACCTTGGGTTTGTGCGCAGCGCCGCGGCGCGGGCCATCAATTCAGGCCGCACTCAAATCCTTGGCGCGCTGGTGCCCACACTGGACAACGACATCTTTGCGATCACCTTGAATGCGATGGAAAACCGCCTTGTGGAGCTGGGGTTTTCGCTTGTGGTCGCGACGACAGATGAAGACCCAGAGAAAGAAGCCCGCAAAGCAAAAGAGCTTTTGGACAATGGGGTGGAAGGGCTGGTTCTCACCGGCAAATCCCACACAAAGGCGCTCTTTGACATGCTGGAGCGGCGAGACGTTCCAGCCTTGGTGATTTCCTGTTTTGACCCGGAATATAGTTTGCCCACAATTGGATATGACAACCACAAGGCAGCCGCGCTGGCCTACCAGCACCTCAGGTCATCGGGGCATGAAAACATCGCGGTGGTTCATGGCCCAACAGCTTTCAATGACCGCACACAAGCGCGCCTTGCCGCCATCGCGGAACTGCAGGGCGGCACGCTGCGCAACGCGCTGGAAACGGAGCTTTCGGTCGCTGGAGGGGCACAGGCTGTGCGGGAATTGCTCAGCCAGCCAAATGAGTATGACGCCATTTTGTGCCTGTCAGATGTCATCGCATTTGGCGCTCTGAACGCTCTGCACCGGGCCGGAAAATCTGTGCCCAAAGATATATCAGTCATGGGTATTCAGGATTTGCCCGCCTCTGCGGAAACCTATCCACGTCTGACGACGGTGCATTTGCCGGTGCAACAAATGGGCAGGCAGGCGGCCGAAGGCATTGCAAATTGGGTTGTTGATCAACGCCCGCCAGCGCCGACAGAAGTTCAGTCGAGACTTATCGAACGTGAAACCGTGGGTAACAAACTCGGACCAAATGGAAAGAAGGGGCAGCGCACCGCCCCTTCTTGAGGCAGGTTATCCCAACGGGTCAAAACCATATTCGCTCAGCTGCGCCATCAACAATCCAGCCTCATCAAGGATTGAATTATTTGGACTTGCGGTGAAGTTACCAAGGCTCAGCTGTTCGGCCTGAAGGCCGGTAAATGTGGTGACGTTCCCGCCATTGTTGAGCACTTCAATCTGCAAATTTCCGTCCACTTCGCTGATGTCGACCTGATCTCCGCTGAGAGATTTGAAATCAAACATATCCTCATCGGGATTGAAGCCATCAATTGTGGTGCGCGCACCCCAGTTCCAATCAATGTCAACAACATCGACGCCTTCTCCAAGGGTCACCACACCGCTGGGCCCCACGCCTGACCCTGCGCCATCGGAAGTGTCATCAGGATTGCCGCCGGTTTCGGTTGCACCGCCATCCCCTTCTGCACCATCAGGATTACCCGCGCTGCCCGTCAAGTCGCCCGTGCGGGTCTGATAGCCATCTGTGGTGGCCCCAAGAGGGGCCTCCGGCGTCAGAAGAACCGTACGATCGACAAGCGTGACATCATTCTGATCAAAGCCAAACGGCGTTTCCAGATTGTCCTCCATCACCTGATCGAAGTGGAACTCGACCAAGCCCGGGATCAGATCAGCCTTGCTCACCCCCGTGAAGGTAAAGCTTTGCCCGCTCGGCAGAGAGGAGATCATCAAACCCGCTTCGGTATCCTCAACGCTCAAACGTTCCCGGGTGCCGAAGTATAGGAAGCTGATTTTCATTGAGGTGGGATCAAAGTTGTCGATCACCTCTGCTCTGCCGTATTCGTGACTACGGATGTAGACTGTGTCCGCCTCGCGGGGGCCAATGCCCTGCTCCCAGGAAATCACACCGCCCATATCCTGCCGAAAATGCTCGTTCCCGACGATGCCGAAGCTCTCGATGCTGACATCCTGATAGGTGACACCCTGAACAATCTGGGCGGCATCCGACCAAGGGCTGTCGATGACAATTTCGCCCGACAGAGATTTGGTCACGATCATGCCGTGGACCGACGTGCCGCCAAAATCGATCTGATCGACGGAGGCATCAAACCCGACGATGTCATCTGCGTTGCTGTCAGCCCGAAAGATCCGTCCGCCCGTATCTGTGCTACCCGTGACTTCTGCTGGATTAGAGCCGTCGGCATCATAGCTGAGTGTGTAACCACCCGTATTTGGCGTGGAAATCTGGGTGCCGATGGCACTGGCGATTTCGTTAAGCACACCCTGATTGCCCGCTGAAAAATTGGCAATGGAGAGATCGTCCAACCCAATGCCGGTCAGAATGGTCTGTGTTGTCACGCCGTTTTGGGTGATCGCAACCCGCACGGTCTGGCCCAGTGCATCGCCGGATTCCTCAAAAATCTCAAAATCTGCGGCGGTCACATCCGCACTGATTTCGATCACATCCCCCATATTGGGCAGGAAGCCATCAATCACGCGCGCGGGGCTGTCATAGCTGATCGTGACATGCATATGGGTGTGCCCAGCGCCGCCATCATGGCCGTCGCCATGCCCGTCGCTTCCATCGCCCTCACCTCCATGACCGTCATCTCCGTGGCCGCCATTGCCGTGGCTGGTGTCCCCATCCCCGGTATCTGAGCCACTGTCGTGCCCATCGCCTTGCCCGACAATCGTGGCAAGCTCCGCCCGCGCGGTCGCATCAAGCGCGTGAATATTGCTCGTCATAAGCATATCCAGCGTGACACCCTGCAAATTCAGAGACTGCGCGTTGGACGGCACCGCAATCACAACAGAGCCATTTTCTTCGGTGATCTCAAGCGCATCCGCACCGATCCAGTCAATGAAGATGGTATCGCTCTGAGGATCAAAATCCGTCACAACACGCGCCGTGCCGTAGGCCCAGGTGATCACGACATCCGCGTTTGTCTTGGTGATCGCCGGGTTGTCAAAGTCCTCGGCTGATCCGCTCGGCGTCGGTTCAGTCGTATTGCCCTCGCCTTGCCCGCTATCCGTTCCATCGTCACCGCTGCCGCTGTCCCCGGTGCCAGTGTCGGAGTCGTCGGTGCCGCCTCCGGTATCACCCCCATCGCTGGCACCACTGTCTGTGTCAGAACCGCTGCCTGTATCGGGATCGGTGCTGTCTCCCGTGTCGTCATCATCCCCAATGAGGCTCAGGATTTCCTGCGCCGCCGAGTTATCAAGAATGGTGAAATTGGCTGCGGACAAGTCCGCCAATGTGACGCCAACGAGCGTAAGCGATTGTTGATTGGAGGGCACGGAAAATACCACAGAGCCGTTGGTTTCGGTCACTTCAAGATCGCTTGCGGAGATCCAATCCACAAAGATTGTATCTGTGGTCGGATCAAAATCCGTGACCTGTGCGGCCACCCCATAGGTCCATGTCAGCACCACATTTGCGCTGTCTTTGTCGACGCCAGCAGTGCCGTTGCCAACCGGTGTACCTGAGGCTCCAGATCCGCCGTCACCGGAGCCGCTGTCAGTTTCCCCGCTGGAGTTGCCGCCGTCTGTTCCGCCGGTGCTTCCTCCAGGAGTCCCCAGCCCTTCGTCGCCGGTTTTGCGATCCTCAAAAAACGCAATCATATCTTCCACTGACGCCGCCTCATAACCGCCAAATAGGTCGATATATTGCAGGATCGACGTGCCATATTCGTCTGTGGAAACAGCTCCGTTTTGCAACAGATTCAGCGTGCCGTAAGCGCCCCGCAGATGGGCCGCGGCCAGAATGCCTGTCAACGTCAGCTCCACCGTGACGGTATTGCCGCTCCCATCCGTATAGGTCGTGGTCTGACCGAGAAAATCATCGAGACTCTGCCCCGCGTTTTCCAAGCCGTTGGTGATGATTTGAAGGTTGAGGCCAAACGCCTCCTGAATGGCGACGGTCTGCGCCTCTTTGGTCATGAACTCTTCAAGAGAGGACACGCCGTTTTTCCCCGTCCAACTTCCATCCCATGTGTTGGTAGAGGCGCCGTTGCCGTAGAACTGATCGTCGTCATAATAGCCCAGATCGATCAGAAGCGCTTCGCCAAATTGAAACCCGACAAAGCCAAGCGAATTGGTTGAGCGATAGGCCATCGCCTCCCATTCACTGTCGCTCAGGTCGCCCCAGCTGTTGTAAACTGGGAAGAAATCCGTAACCGGACCTCCGGCCCAAGTGTCCAATTGCCAATCCTGAATGACGCCGGTTTCATACCGATCCCGATCCCAGCCCGACTCAAACGCCAGAAGTGCCGATAGGAATTCGGAGAAAGTGCCGTTTGACATCAATTGTTTGCCCTTGTTTCAAGTTAGTCGTTCCGCGAGTGGTGGTCGCTTGGCTCAACTGAAACACAGATTTTATGTTGATGTACGGCCATTCCTTTTAGGAAATTCGCCATCGGCGGATTATCGCAACCCGTTGCTTTTAATGAGCAATATTCTGTCAGCTTTGGGCGTTTTTCCGGTCATGCGGCGATAGGCCTGCGTAAAACTGCTTTGATCCGAAAACCCGCAAAGATGCGCAGTTTCCGCCAAGGACAGATTTGGGTCACTCAGGAAGGCACGCGCCAGTTTCATCTGCGTGTTGGACACCAGATCGCGAAAGCTGGTGCCTTCCATCTGAAGGCGGCGATTGAGGGTGCGCTCAGACATCCCCAGCGCATCTGCCGTATCGCCAAGCTTGGGGCGACCGGATGCCATGCCATGCAACAGATGCCGTTCAACGGTTTCAGCCAGCGTTGCGGGATGGCGTGTATTGCGGCTGAGCAGCACTTCGCCGTAGCTGGTCAGATGCCCCAGCAGATGTTCATCAGCCCCGCGAATGGCTGTGTCCATAACTGAGAGAGGGAAGCGCAAATAGTTCTGATCCGCGCCCAGTTCGACCGGGCATCCATAGATCTCTGCCAGTTCCCGCCGGCCGTTTCGACGCGGATTGGCCAGACCAACCTGTATAGCCAGCCCCTCCGTGTCGGTGGCCGTGCGCAGCGCCCCCAGCATGGCGCCAAGCGAGAATTCGATCAGGTGGAGGTTCAGCAGAAGGTTCGGACCAACCCCGTCGACAATAAAATCGATATGGTCTTTGGTTTCCCGAAGCTCAATCCGTGCGCGCGGCCGGGTGATGGGCGTGAACCGCTGCACATGGTGGATCGCATCATGCAATGTGTGTGAATTGAACAGAATATATGTCAGCAGCGAGTTGTTGCGCGGATCAAGCGCGACCCCGATCTCAGCCCCAACGTAGGCGCTATTGAGACGGTCGGAAAAGAAATCCAGAAGCGCCGTTTCAGAGCCGCGCGGGATTGGGCCGCCAATGTCTTCCAGACTGCTGCGAGAAAGCCCCGCGGCGTCGAGCGCCTCCTGCCGGTGCTCGGAAAGATGTGGCAGCGCGAGAATGGATCGCACCCAGTGGTTGGGCACCACATCAAGGTTTTCAATACCGGGCATGGCACCCCGTACGGTAACCAGAGCTCAGAAAATGCATTTGCCTTCCGTCTTGTTGAGCGCCGTCCGAAAGGACGGATCCAATGTGCCTTTGGATCTCCGTATCACTTTGCAGCGAAGGCTGCCAATTTTCGGTGGTCCGGACACGTAGAAAGCTGAAAAAACGGCGATCGTGTTACCTGCAGCGCACAACAGATGGTTGAAATGTGGGTTTCTTATAGAGGGACAGCGCGGAAGACCTTTTCTGAAGTCTCTCGCGCCTTCTGAATTATTACGACATGCCGCGTGCCAATCGCCCTCGCTTGCGGTCAGCAGATTTGATCGTCGGTGGTAGATCTCTTGTCCCAATTGGGCTCACGCTCGCAAAACCGAGAATCCCTTTGCGGCGTTGTGGTTCTGTAGAGGCAGACTATCTAGATACGCTGCATGAGCACTCCTACTCTCAGCAAAGTCTCAGCTTGAAGCTCTAGACAGGCGACACGATCAGACATGTAGACGCATCAGACACTCAAAATTATTGGGTTCACCGATTGAGAACACCGCCTGTTTGACCACGGACATCAAAAACAACCTCTGGAAGAATTTTTTCGCATATTTATCAAGATCTTCCGCCAACAGACATAAACCCTAATTTCCCCTTAAATTCGCTAAATTCAGCCAAAACAGCTCCAGAAACACGGCATTTCTGCTCAAAATTTCATCCTTTGATTATCTAGTTATCAACGAACGCCATGCAAAAGCGGTCCCTGAACATGTACCAACGGGGAATCAAATGTTTGCTCGAAATCGAATTAGCATTTTAGGCATCGCTCTAAGCGCCATCGGCCTCCTGAGCGCGCTCTTCGTCTATACAACCAGCAGCATGCGGACCCAATCCGGCGAAGCGCTGCGCAACGCCTATGAGCAGCAATATACATCATACCTTCTTGCAGACGAATTGCGCCAGTCCAGCGATGACCTCACACGGCTCGCGCGGACCTATGTGGTAACCGCTGATCCAGCCTACGAAGCGCAATATATGGAGATTCTCGCCATTCGGAACGGGGAGAAAGAACGACCGTCGGATTATCATCGCATCTATTGGGATTTTGTGGCGGCGGGCCATCCAGTGCCCGCAGGCAGCGGTATTACGCGCTCCCTTGAAGACCTCATGAGAGACGCGGGCTTCACCGACGCCGAGTTCGAGCTTCTGGCGCAGGCCAAGGCAAATTCCGATGGGCTGGTCGCGCTGGAAGTCCGGGCGATGAATGCGGTGAAAGGGATTTATCAGGATAGCACCGGCGCCTATACCGTGAACGCCAAGCCAGATTTTGCACTCGCGCGTGACCTGATGCACTCCAAACAGTATCACCAGTATAAAGCAGACATCATGGCACCGCTGGACGAGTTCCTTGCGTCGCCAGAGCTGCGGATTTCAGGCCAGATTTCTGCTTTGACCGAAGAGTATAAGTCTGCGGAACAAGCTTCAAAAATCTCGGTCTTTGTGATCATCGCCGCGGTGCTGCTGATGGGTTTGATGGTTATGCTTGGTATGCTGCGCCCCCTTGGGCTGCTGACACGCACCATGCAGTCTCACTTCAAGGGTGAGGCCGTTGATGAGGTCCCCGGTGCGAAGCGCCAGGATGAGTTTGGCGAGCTTGCCCGCAGCTTGAATGTTGCGATCGAAGCAGCACGCAACAATGAGATGTTGAGCGCAGAGGTTCAGGAGATTGCTGAGCGCGCGCAGTTTGGTGATTTCTCCGGCCGCATTCAGACCAATGTATCTGGCGGTGAGGGCATCGTGGATGCCACCAACGGCTTGATGACCAAATTGGACAAAGCCTTCAGCGAGATTTCTACCATTCTGAAAAAGATCGCCACAGGCAATCTGGCCGAACCGGTCTCGACAGATCTCGAAGGTCGCTATTCAGAGCTTCTGTCCTATGCGGAAACTGCACGTTCGGAGTTGAAACAGATCGTGTCAAAGGCCCGCATGGGTGCGGATACGCTTGATGATCGCGCCTCTTATCTCTCCAAAATGATGGATGGCGTCTCACGGGCTGCAAATGACCACGCGGCATCTCTGGAGGAAGCCAATGCGGTGACCACATCGCTGACCGACTCTGTCCGCCAAACCTCGCAAAATGCGGAAAAGGTGCGGGAAGCCGCGCAAACAGCGGGCCAGAGCGCCAACAATGTGGCCGAAGAGTTTGACCGCGTGATGGACGCAATGAAATCCATTGCCGAGTCTTCGGTGGAAATCCTGCAGATCTCGGACCTGATCGACAGCATCGCCTTCCAAACCAACCTCTTGGCACTGAACGCCGGTGTGGAAGCGGCGCGTGCGGGGCAATCTGGCAGCGGTTTTGCGGTGGTTGCGACCGAAGTCAGGAGCCTTGCGCAGCATACTTCGGATGCTGCAACCAAGATCAGCGATCTGAGCAAAACCAGCAACGATCGCGTATCGGAAGGCAAAGGTCTGGCCGGTCGTGTTGATGAACTGATCAAGGCTGTGAAAACCGAGATGGACAACATCAACGAATTGATTTCGGCGGTCTCGGGCAGAACACAGGAGCAGTCTGTTCAGATGTCTGAGGTGTCGGCGTCCCTTTCCAACCTTGACCACAACACGCAGCAAAACGCGAGCCTGGTCTATGAATCTTCGCAGACAGCAAACTCGCTGACCAAGGATGCCAGCAAGCTGCGCGACACTGTTGCGACGTTTGATATCGGCAGCCAGCAAAACAGCACAGATATGCGCGATGATATGGCGGCGTAACGCCTTGCTTTAGGGACGGGGCAGCGAGCGGGAAAAGACTGCTGACTGCCCTGTTTCTCCGCCTTTCCAAACAAAACCTGTGGCGCTCGGTCCTGTGATCCAGCGCCACTCGACCACAGAGCCGATCCATAGACGGCTCAACGAGCGCCCGATAACCTCTTATACGATCAAATTCCGCAGGATCATGCGCGATCCTGACGGTGAGGTGCGGTGAATTTTGAAACTCCACATAGGCGTTGAGGCGAAGACCATTGGTGCTCCACACGCCTGCGGGGCTTTATTCTTGCCAAGCTCACAGAAATTTGATTGCATTGTTCAGTGAATTGCGCGCGGTGCTGCGGGCATTCTTTGGGAGGAAATTATGTTCAAATTTATTTTGGGGGCCGCCGCTGGCGTTGCCCTGACGGCTTCTGCGGTTGTGGCTCAGGAAAAGATGCGGATTTCGCTTCAGCTTCCGCTCAAAAGCCATCTGGGCCAAAACCTGCTTCTCTTCGAAAAGGAAGTAGAGGCCCGCACAGACGGTGCGATTGATGTGGAAATCTACGACAGCGCAACGCTTTATAAAGACAAAGAGGTGCCTGCGGCGGTCGGTTCGGGTGCCATTGAAGCGGGCGTCGCGTCTTTGACCCGCTATGTGGGCGATGCGCCGGTGGTGGATGTTTTCTACATGCCGTTCCTGCTGAACAATGAAGACAAGGTACGCGCGGCGGTCGCTGAAGGCTCCGAGGTGCGCGAGACCATTGAAGCCGAGATCGAAAAGACCGGTGGGCAGGTCCTTTACTGGCAAGCCTACGGCGGCGCGATCATGCTGTCCAACGGTGGCGCAATCCGCACCCCGGCAGACATGGAAGGCAAGAAGGTCCGCGTTTTTGGCAAAACCCTTGGTGACTTCGTGACAGCATCGGGCGGCGCGCCAACACTGATCTCCGGCTCAGAACAATATCTTGCCTATCAGCGCGGCACCGTTGATGTGGGCATGACCGGCGTATCCGGCGTGAAATCCCGCAAACTCTGGGAAGTGATGGACACCATCACTGTCACGAACCATGCCGACATCGAATTTGTTGTGGTGGTCAACAATGAGTGGTGGAACGGCCTAGCAGACGACATTCGCGGTCACATCACCGAGGCCGCAGCGGTCGCTCAGGCGAGTGTGCGCGACAAGATGGCGTCTATTGAGGCTGAGGCTTATGCCGCAGCAAAGGAAAACGGCATGAACATCGTTGAATTGACCGATGATGAGCTCGCGCAGTGGAAAGCCGTGGCACAGCCTGTTTATGACGCCTATCTCGCGGCGTCCGGTGAGGCCGGTCAAACCGTTCTCAACGCCGCTGGTAGCGACTAAGAAAAGGGTTCGGGCGGCGCTATATGAGGGCCGCCCGCTTCTGATTTCATGCATATCATTACGACTCTGTCGCGCTTCGCCGGATTGCTTGGCGCGTGCCTGATGGCCGCAACGGGCGCGATGCTGACCTATGAGGTCATCGCGCGGTATTTCTTTATCAAACCCACCATCTGGGCCGCAGAACTCAGCCAGCTCTGTCTGATCTGGGGCTGCTTGCTTTCGCTGGGATGGGTGCTCAGCATCCGTCGTCATATCACGGTAAATGCGATCACTGCGCTGCTGCCCCCTACCGCCCAGCGCATTTGCGTGGCGCTGTCTTTGGTGGTGCTCATTCTCTTTTCCGCCTGCGTCGCCTACTGGGGCTGGGGCATATTTCACGACAGTTGGGCGCGCGGCCGCACCACCGGATCACTCCTGAACCTGCCCAGCTGGATTGCGGAGCTTTCCGTTCCTGTCGGCTTTGGCTTGCTGACGGCTCAGGCCGTAGTAGAGCTGCTCTCTTTGCGCTTTCAGCATGTCGCCTCATTGGGAGCGAGCCACGAATGACCATTGTTCTGATCCTCGTCTGCCTGTTTGCCCTCTTGCTCATCGGTGTGCCTGTTGCCTTTGCGCTCGGAGGGCTTGGGCTTGGCATGTTGATGCTGGGTGGCTTCTCTCCACTGATGGCGCCGCAGGCTGTTCTTTCCACGCTGGATGGTTTTATCCTGCTGGCTGTTCCGCTGTTTCTCCTGATGTCCAACGTGCTGCTGAAAGGCGGTGTCGGGCGTGATCTCTTTGCCGCGGTGCAAGCTTGGGTGGGTCACTGGCCCGGCGGACTTGCGGTGGCCACGATCTTAAGCTGCGGACTCTTTGCAGCGATTTCCGGATCATCCGTTGCCACAGCAGCAACCATCGGCACTGTCGCAATTCCGGAAATGGTCAGCCGTGGCTATGACAAGCGTTTTGTCTACGGGCTGCTTGCAGCGGGCGGCACACTCGGCATTCTGATCCCCCCGTCCATCCCGATGATTGTGTTTGGCTTTGTCGCCGAAGAATCCGTCATCGCGCTGTTTTTGGCCGGGATTGGCCCCGGCCTGTTGCTGGTTGCGCTTTTTGTGGCTTTTGCCATGCTTTATGCCCGCCTTTCCCCCGCCTACACGCCGGTTGAGAAAGCGGACATGGCGCAGCGCTTGCAAAGCTCGGTCCGCGCCCTGCCTTCCTTTGCCCTCGCCCTGCTGATCGTTCTCGGGCTTTACTCCGGCGCATTCACCCCGACCGAGGCGGCGGCCGTTGGATTTGCTGCGGCAATCCTGATCACAGTCTTCTGGCTACGCACGCTCACCTGGGCAACCTTCTGGGAAGCGGTTCGGGAAAGCGCCATCACAACCACTGCTATCCTGCTGATCGTGGCCGGGGCGAAGGTGTTTGGCAAAGCCATCGCACTCTACCGTATCCCGCAGGATATTTCTGCCTTTATTGCCGCCAATATCGACGGGCCGCTTGTGTTCATTTTGCTGGTCTGTGTGGTCTTGCTGGTGATGGGGCTGGTGTTTGAAGCGCTGTCGATGATCCTGATCATGACGCCGGTGCTGCTCCCTGCTGCGATGAGCCTCGGTTTTGACCCGATCTGGTTTGGCATCTTCATGGTGATCATGGTCGAATGTGCGCTGATCACGCCACCGGTTGGCCTTAACCTCTATGTCATCCAAGCGGTTGCGCGGGTCTCGCTTGGGGAGGTTGCGCGCGGCGTCTGGCCGTTCCTCGCGCTGATGCTGCTGTCTGTTGCAATTCTCTACATCGTGCCAGATCTGGCGCTCTACATTCCTTTCAAATGGTGACCTCTCTATGACCCAAGCCGCAAAGCTCCGAGCGCTTCTAGCCGAAGACCGATGCCACATCATGCCCTGTTGTTTTGACGCTTTATCCGCAAAGCTGATTGCGCAAGAGGGCTATGATTTGACGTTCATGTCCGGCTTCGCCACATCAGCCAGCCGCATCGGCGAGCCGGATCTTGGCCTTATGAGCTATGGCGAAGTGGTCGATCAGGCGCGCAATATTGCGGATGCGGTCAACATTCCCCTGATCGGCGACGGCGATACCGGCTATGGCAACGCGATGAACGTGAAACGCACCGTGAAAGGCTTTGCCCGCGCAGGCTGTGCGGCAGTGATGATTGAAGATCAACTGGCCCCCAAACGCTGTGGGCACACGCCCGGCAAAGCGGTGGTGGGACGTGGCGAAGCCTTTGATCGCATCCGCGCTGCGGTCGATGCCCGTGAAGAGCTCCGCTCGCAAGGAAGCGACATCCTTATTCTGGCACGCACGGACGCGCGCCACGAACATGGCCTGCCAGAAGCGCTTGCACGCGCAGAGGAATTTGCCAAGTTGGGCGCCGATATTCTCTTTGTAGAAGCACCGCGCAGTGAAGCGGAAATGCGGGAAATCTGCGCCATTTCTTCGCTGCCCCATATGGCCAATATCGTTGAAGGTGGCGAAACACCTGATCTGCCCAACGAAGCCCTGCAAGACATCGGCTATTCCATCGCCGCCTACCCGCTCTCACTCATGGCAAGCGCCATGCAGGCCATGGTGAGCTGCCTGCAGGCTATGCGAGAAGACCGCCGCCCGGGTCTGATGACATTCAGCGAACTCCGCGAACGGATTGGGTTTGAGGACTACTATGTGGCTTCCGCACGCTATGCGTCTTCTGCGCGCGAGACATGATGTTTGCGCGTGTCATGTGTGCTCCGTTTCTGTCGGAACGGAGCCGCACATGTTGAAAAACGCTTTGATCCAAGCATGCTGAAACTTCTTCAAGGTCACGGAGCCGAAAAACTTTGCGTTTCCCCGTAGGTGGCCTTTCGCTCACCGATCAACCTCATTCAGCGACCAGTCGTAAGCGTAGCGCCTCACACCATTGCGCACAGAGATTGCCGCTGCCCGTTCTGGATCTGCCACCTTTTGCAGGCGATCCAAGACCTCTCTTTCGTTTGCGCCGAAGTCTTCCTGAAACCAGATGTAGATTTTGGAAAGCGTTAAAGCGCCGTTCGGGCCAACCTGCACACCGCGGTCGTCGTTGACATAGGCGCGCTCTGCTGCCTCCAGATCACGCTCAAGCGTGGCGGCACGCCAGGCGCGGTTCATCAAATTCGGACATCCAACAGCGGCGCAGTTCAATGCGTAGTGGATGCGTGGTTCTTTAAAGATCGGGCGGATGATACGATGCTCGATATCATTGAGGGTCAGTACCTGCCCGTCAACCGTTGTGACCGGACGGTCCCATGGCCCAAAAGACAAGGCCCCGTCGGTGATGTCACGAATGGACGTGACCGGATAATGTTGCAGGATCACCTCCACAGTTTCCGCGTTGTAGAGGTTGATCCAGAAGGCCAGCTGCTGCTCTCGCGTCAGAGCCTCAACCTCGGTCTGCTCGAGGCCCGCAAGGTAACCCTGCAGTTTCTGGCGGTCGACATCGGTAACCTCGTCGTAGGCCACGCGATTGATGCCTTGCGCATCGTGACGGACATATGTTCCCAGAAAGCCATCCCAAGCGGTATGATCGACGCGCGCGCGTGTTGTGTCTTCAGCCACTGCAAAGCTCGGCGACAGGAGTGTCGGCTTTGGCAGGGCCACACGCTCTATGCTGGCGCAGGCACCCAGCAGCATAAGTAATGGGAGAAGTAGGTAGCGCATCATGTGGAATGCTCCCGTTGACCGGCGGCTTTGGCGCGTTGCCGGCCTTTCATGTTTTTGAATTTTGGCACCTCGGGGCGTGCCTCTACCGGATTTTCAGTGAGCTCACCGGTGGCCGCGCTCCACCACAGCTTTTGTGTGCCATGCTCAAGCGCCACAGGGGCAAAGAGCTGAGCATCCCTTTCGGCATTGAACACGCACATGGACACAGGCCCCTGACTTGTGGCGACCATGAACACGCAGGAGGCGCAACGCTCAGGCTCCAGCGCTTTGGCATCCATGAAAGAATGCAGCACGACACTCATCCTCGAAGGCACGCGGCGGCTGGACAACAGCCCCGATCTGAGGCGCCACAAAACTTTCAGGAGTGTTTTGCCCGCATGTAGGATCAGGCCGGGATCATGGAGCGGGGCCTTGCGCCAGTTTTTGCGTGAATTGGCCACGGCGTGTTCATCGGTGTCTGCGGCTTCCAGCGCGCTGATGGCGCGTTTGACCAGTTGCGTGTCTGAAAGGATCGAGACGGCGGTGTCACCTGCGATGGCCAGATGATCATAGCGGCTGCAGCCAGAATGGCCGATCCCGATCTTTGAGGGGAAGGCCACGCCAAAGCCTTTGCCAATCTGCTTTGACAGCACATCTTGGGTCAGCCACGTGCGACGCTTATCTTCCGTGCCGCGCCCTGTGTCCGCCTGCATCTGAAAAGACACCAACGCCAAATGCCTGGATTGTCCTTTAAAGAACGCACAAAGCGCAGGTATTTCAGCAAGATTTCCCTCATAAACCGTTGTGTTAAAGAGAATGCGCAGACCGAGCCCCTGCGCCCTTGCGATATATTTCTCCCGGATTTTGTTCAGCGCAATTTCGCTGTCATACCCCTGACGTTCCTGTGTCAGATCGACGTGAAAGGCCACATCGTTCAGTCCCGCCGCAGCCAAGCGCTTAAGACGCGGGCGGGTGGCGCGAATGCCATTTGTCATCAGGCAGGACCGCATGTTCAGACGCTTGATCTCTTTGCAAATGGCTTCGATATCTTCGATAGCGCGCAAAGTGGGGTCGCCCCCCGTGATCTGTATATTGGTGCCTTCCCCATATTGCGCATGAACCATCGCAATGCGCTGGAAGAGGATCACCAGAGGGACATCACGGGCTTGCTCCGCATGTTCTGACAGGTAGCAAAGCGTACAGTCCAGATTGCATTTCTGGGTGATTTCCAAGGCGACACAGGCGACCGGATAAAAACGCCCCGCTGTTTGAAGCGCACCGTATTGCCCGGCGGCCTGCAACCCCTCCCGAAGCGGTTTGCGAGCGTCTTTTGGTTTGGGTGATGTTTGCATTCTGTCCAGAGCCCCGTGGCGTGCAATCTCCTGAAGCTTAGAGCTGCGGACTCTGCTGAGATAGCCTGCCTCACGGAGAGTTCAGGTCAGTTGTATGCGCTTGCCGGTGGGTGGAAGCTGTGCGGAGGATGGAAAGCGAGCTGTGGAAAGCACTTGCACTATCGCGCGGCCCAAAGGCCCCGTAAGGGGCGGTATACAGGCGCATCTTGTTTTGCGGTCTCGCACCTAAAATGCGCCTGCACCCCGGTTTATTTGAAGCGCCCGGCCTTCTGCAGGACTTCAATCTTATAGCCGTCCGGATCGGTGGCGAAGAAGAACCGCGCCACCAGTTCGCCATCAGGTGCGAATTCGACGAGCTCACCAACATCGATCCCCTTTGCGATCATAGTTTTGTGATAGGCGGCGACATCTTCCACGACAAAAGCCAAATGCGCGTAGCCATCGCCAAGCTCATAAGGTGTGGTCCGGTCCTTGTTGAGCGTCAGCTCCAGCTCAAACCCGCTCTCTCTGTTTGCGAGATACGTGAGGCGAAAGCTCTCGAAATCGAGCTGATCAACAATGTCCAGATCAAAGGCGGATTTGTACCACGCAATCGACCTGTCATCCTCCAGAACCCGGATACAGGAGTGAACCATTTTTGCCATGAAAGATACCTTTCGCTTCAGCGACCGATGCGGTCTTTGACGTCTGCTGCGAAGTCTTCGTAGCGACGCAGCGACTGAACGTCGACTTGAACGTGGTGGCCCATCTTTTGCATGATCGGCAGATCAAAAAGGATCTGATCAAGCGCATCTGGCGTGTCGACATCAACAATCGCCAGCACTTTGCGCTCTCCGACCACTTTCCACAGGTCTTTCACGACGCCCGCCGATTTGGCACCAAGCGCGGCTTCAGCCTCTTCTGCCCAGACACCCAACAGGCCCTGCTGCTGCAAAGTGGCGTCATACTCCACCGTGAAGTCCAGTCGATACAGCATCCTTTACCTCCCGCTGATGGCCGTGCCGAGCGCCGGGAAACGCACGATGCGATAGGTGCCGATCGAGGCGTCTTCGCCACCGTTGAGAACCGGTGAGCGGTGCAATTCGTTGATGGTGGCATAGACATAGCCGTCGACACCCATCGAAAAGCCATCCGGCCAGGGCAGGTCTTCGTCGGATTGGAACAGCACTTCATAGGTGCCATCGGGCTTTGTGACGCCAAGAGCGTTGTCTGTCATCGCCGTGATGTAGACATTCCCATCCGCATCCACGGTAGACCCATCCGAGATAACCTTGTCTCCGTACCTCTCGACGCGGGCTGCGAGGTCGTCATCGCTCAGGCTCGCATCAAGCAGATCGGTTGTCCGCACACGGTACATGGAGGACGCGGTCATCGGCGCAAAGTAGACCCAGGTGTTGGTCGGATCGATGGTGATAGGGTTGATGCCGATCTTGGCGGGGTTGCCGCCCAGCTTGATCTCGCGACCGTCGATGATCATCGGCATATTTTCCGGCACGGTGAAAGCGCTGCCTTCCAGCACGCGCCGGGCACGCCCGGTGTGCATGTCGATCACAATCACCGCAGAATTCGCGCCGTCACCCGTATCGGAGATGTAAATCGCGCCATGCTCCCGGTCGATGGCGAGATCGTTGAGGAATGATGTCGGCCGCGCGGCGGGCTGCCCGACATAGTAGATCGCATGCAGCTCCTCGGTCTTGGTGTTCCAGCCAACAACACGACCGGTTTGCCCCTCGCCCTGGCCATCAAGCATCCAGAGAATGCCTTCGCGATCCGCGCGCAGTCCCAAAACGCCCCGCAAGCCGTCGCCATCCTCTTCAGGAGCGCGGGCCCAGGTTTCGGTTGGGTAGGGCTTTGTGCTGCCATCCGGCATGACCTCAACAACGCGCAGTTCCGGGCCGTAAAACTCGTGCACTGACATGAACATCCGGCCGTCCGGCCCAATCGCCAGATTGCCCGGTGGCATCTCCTTGGGAAACTCCAGATAGGTTTCCAGCCCTGCCGCGGCGAGCGGGCTTGATAAAATGACGACCACGCTGGCGGCACTCAACAGATGTTTCATTTTCTCTCCTCCATAGCTTTGACATTGGAGTAGCGCAATCGAATAAATCAGATAAATATGCTATAATCTGAAACTAGCGTTTGAAGATTTCGAATGTACTCCATTGACGATCTCAAGACCTTTGTGGCCATCGCTGATGCAAACGGGGTCACAGCCGGTGCGCGGCGGGTTGGCATATCGCCCGCCACCGCCAGCCATCGGCTCAATAAACTTGAGGCCGCGCTCAAGCTGACGCTGTTTCACCGTAACAGCCGCATGCTGAAACTGACTGACGAAGGACAGATCTTCTTTGATCGCACAGAGGCCATCCTCGCAGATCTGGCGCAGGCGGAGCGCGATGCGGGCAGCGGCTCAGCCGAGCTGACCGGCCATATCCGCGTTACGATGTCGCCGTGGATACTATCCCGTTTCATTCTGCCCGCGCTGCCGACTTTTCAACGGGAACATCCCAAATTGACTTTTGATTTTCTCGCGGTGGATCGTTTTGTGGCGCTTTCTGCAGAGGGGCAGGACTGTGCGGTGCGGGTCGGGGATTTGTCTGATAGCTCGCTGATTGCCCGCAAGCTCAGCGACAACCATCGCATCATCTGCGCTTCACCTGAGTTCCTAGCGCAGCATGGAACACCGCAGAATATTGAGGCGACCGTAGATCTGCCTTGGGTCTGTCTGCCCTGGCAGACGCGGATCGCTTTCAAGGATGCAAAAGGCAAACGGAAAGATGCAACGGTGCGGAGCAGTATGCTAGTCTCCAATTCGGACACACTAACAGAAGCTGTCTCACAAGGCCTTGGTCTTGCAATAAAATCCCGCTTGGCCGTTCAGAATGAATTTGCGGAAGGACGTTTGGTAGAGGTCTCGCCAGGCTCGCTCTGGAAACCAGATGCCCCGATCTGGTTCGTCTACCCGCCAGAGGCCCGATCTGCCTCAAAAACGGATGCCTTTGGCAAATTTGTTTCGAGCTGCTTTGGGTAAACTGAGCTCTAGTGCACACGAAATGACAGTTTGTAACGCGGCCCCAACCGATCTCCCCCTAATCTCGATAAAGTGGCAGTGCCTTCGCAAACGCTGCAATTAACCGACAACCCCCGCCAAACACGCTACCCAACGCAAACCATTTCATATGGTTGAAACTTTCGTTCCAACCTTTAGTGGCAGAACCAGCGCTCGGTGTTGGTATTATTTGCGCCGGGGAGACGGAACTGGAAGGACAAGCGACGTGGCTATAACCCTAGGTGAATATCTGATCAAACTGCTGGAGCGTTTTGACGTGGACCATGTCTTTGGTATCCCCGGCGTCCATACAGCAGAGCTCTATCGCGGCCTGACCAAAAGTTCGATCAAACATGTGACTCCCCGCCACGAACAAGGCGCCAGCTTTGCCGCAGATGGCTATGCTCGGATGAGCGGTAAGCCCGGTGTATGCCTGTTGATCACCGGCCCGGGCCTGACCAATGCGATCACCGGTATCGGTCAGGCCTATGCGGATTCCATTCCCATGCTGGTGCTGTCTGGCGTCAATGCGACACGTGATCTGGGCCATGGCAACGGGCGTCTGCATGAGCTGCCTAACCAGCAAGCGCTGATGTCGCAGGTCACGGAGTTCTCTCATACTTTGACCTGTGCGGATGACATCCTGTCTGTGCTTGAGCGCGCCTATGCCGTCTTTGAAAGCGCCCGTCCCCGCCCGGTACACATTGAGATCCCACTTGACCTGATGGGTGCCGATGCAAGCCATTTGCCCCTGCCTGCGCCGCGCACACCAAATGTACCACCCTATATTGCCCCATCGCAGGCGCAAAAATGTGCAGAGATGTGCAACGCCGCACAGCAACCCATCATCCTTGCCGGGGGTGGCGCAATTCGTGCAGCGGACGCCCTGCAGCGCCTAGCAGAACGTCTGAATGCGCCCGTAGTCACCACCACAGGCGCGCGCGGTGTGCTGGGGAAGGATCACCCTCTAGCGCTCAACGCCTCCCCTTCCATGGAAGCCGTGCGAGAGCTTGTGGCGCAGGCTGACCTCACCATTGCGGTGGGAACCGAACTTGGGCAGACGGATTATGATGTCTATGCCAAAGGCCCGTTTGTTCCGGGTGGCAAGCTGATGCGGATCGACATTGATGCCAAACAACTCAAACGCAATATTCCAGCTGATCTTGAAATCTTGTCGGATGCCAGTGCCGCATTGAATGAGATCGCTGACCGGCTGCCTGACACCCCCAGAGCCAATCCTCTGGCGGTGCAGATTGAAACGGTGCGCACGGCTGTAGAGCAGGGATTGTCGCCGCTTTATGCCGATGTTTCGCGCAGTTTTGGACGCCTCTGGGACGCCCTTCCCGATGCAGTGTTTGTGGGAGATTCAACGCAGCCTGTCTATGCCGGCAATGATCTTCTGCCGATCCCGGCCAGCGGGCGCTGGTTCAATTCTGCCACCGGATTTGGCACGCTGGGCTACGCCCTGCCCGCGGCAATCGGAGCCAAAATCGCGGCCGGTGACCGCCCGGTGGTGGCCATAGCCGGTGACGGCGGCGCGCAGTTCACACTGACGGAAATGGCCATGTCCGTCGAAGCCGGCATCCCGATCTCGATGATCCTCTGGGACAATGCCTGCTATCTGGAAATCAGCAACTTCATGAATGACATCAATGTCGGCCCCATCGCCGTAGATCTGAAGTCGCCCGATTTTGCGGCGATTGGCAAAGCCTACGGTTGGAACGTCATACGTGTGCGCTCCGAAGCGGAGATGATTGAAGCGATTGCCAACACCGAAAAAACACAGCAGAGCACTCTGATCCTGGGCGTTGAGGATCTTTTTGACGCAGGAGCACGCGCATGACAGCCCCATTTACCCTAAGTGACTGGACCACAAAAGCCGCCGCCCTCACGCCTGATGGGCGGGGCCTGATTGATGGTCAGCGGGTTGATGCGCTGTCTGGCGAGGTGTTTGCCTCACACAGCCCGATGGATGGCCGCCAGCTGGCGCAGATCGCGCGGATGGGAGATGCAGATGTTGAACGCGCCGTGCAGGCCGCACGTCGCAGTTTTGACAGTGGTGTCTGGGCGGATCGTCCCCCTGCCGAGCGCAAGCGGGTCTTGCAGAACTTCGCGCTGCTGATTGAACAGCACGGTGAAGAGCTTTCGCTCCTGGAAACGCTCGATATGGGCAAGATGATCTCTGACAGTGTGGATATTGATCTGCCGGCGGTCGTGGATTGTGTCAGCTGGTTCGCGGAAAGCATCGACAAGGTCTATGACGAGGTCGCGCCAACGGCAAAAGACGTGGTTGCTCTTGTCACCCGCGAAGCGCTGGGAGTGGTGGCGGCTGTTGTGCCATGGAATTTCCCGATGCTCATGGCCATGTGGAAAGTTGCCCCTGCTTTGGCCACCGGCAATTCGGTGGTGCTGAAACCGGCAGAGCAATCTTCGCTCACCGCGCTAAGGCTGGCAGATCTCGCGCTTGCGGCGGGCTTACCGCCAGGTGTGTTCAACGTTGTCACTGGCATGGGGCCCGAAGTTGGCCGTGCGCTTGGGCTGCATATGGATGTTGACGGGCTGTTTTTCACAGGCTCCACACGTGTTGGCCGGATTTTCAGCGAACATGCCGCGCAGTCCAATCTGAAGAAAGTCGGGCTGGAACTGGGCGGAAAAAGCCCCAACCTGATCTTGTCGAGCTGTCACGATGTGGCCCATGCCGCCCGTGTCTCTGCTGAGGCGGCCTTCTTCAATCAGGGTGAGATGTGCACCTGCCCGAGCCGATTGATTGTGGAGCGCAGCGTGCGTGACGAGGTTGTTGAAACCCTGAAGGCCGTGGCCGCCGAGTTTATCCCGGGCAACCCTCTGGACCCGAACACAACCATGGGCGCCTTGGTCGATGAGACACATGCCGCACGGGTCATGGGCTTTGTGGACACCGCCCATCAGGATGGCGCACGTGTGATCGCTGGTGGGGAGCGCAAGTCTCCTGTCGCTGGGGGTAGCTATGTAGCCCCGACGATCTTTGACGATGTCACCAACGACATGCGCATCGCGCAGGAAGAGATTTTTGGGCCAATGCTCTCTGTCATCACGGTTGATGATGTGTCTGAGGCGGTGCGTGTCGCCAATGATACGGTCTATGGGCTCGCCTCTGCCGTCTGGACTGATGATCTGTCCGTGGCACATCAGGTTTCCAAACAGATTCGTGCCGGTCTGGTTTATGTGAACTGCTATGATTGCGACGACATGACCACACCATTTGGCGGGTTCAAACAATCCGGCTCCGGGCGAGATAAATCCCTGCACGCACTCGATAAATACACGGAACTCAAGACCACATGGATTCAACTGTCTCCCGGGCGCGCGGGCTGATGGAGACGTCTTTTCTGGACGCTCTGCGCGCGGCGCTCCCCGCTGCTGCGCTCACCATCAGCGACACGAAGACAGCCTATGAAACCGACTGGCTGAACGAATTTCCCGGTCGTGCTTTGGCCGTTGTTCGCCCGCAAACCACTCAAGAAGTCAGCACTGCCATCAAGCTTTGTGCCCAACACGGCGTGGCGGCGATCCCACAGGGTGGCAATACCGGCCTTGTGGGCGGTGCCGCGCCAGCTACAGAAACACCAGCGGTGATCCTGCAACTGGGTCGGATGAACCGTATCCGCCACCTTGATACCAATGCGGCTGTTGTGGAGGCCGGTTGCGTGCTGTCCGCGCTGCAAGACGCGGCGCAAGAGGCAGACCGTTTGTTCCCCATGTCGCTGGGCTCCGAAGGCACAGCGCAAATCGGCGGCCTGCTCAGCACCAATGCCGGCGGCATCATGGCGCTACGCTATGGGGTGATGCGCGATCTGGTGCTTGGGCTCGAAGTTGTGCTTCCGGATGGCACAATCTGGAGTGATTTGAGCACTTTGCGCAAACGCAACGTGGGACTAGACCCGAAACACCTGTTTATCGGGTCTGAAGGCACCATGGGCATCATCACGGCAGCGTCCCTGCGTTTGGTTGCACGCCCCAAAGCAAGGGTCGCGGCCCTGCTGGCTCTGCAAGATCTGTCTCATGCGCCCCTGCTCTGCAATCTGGCGCAAGGCCTGTCTGGAGGCAGCCTTGATGCCTGTGAGCTGATCCCGCGTCAGGGTGTGGCCTTTGCGGTGGAACATGTCAGCAGCGTCAAACCACCGCTGGATCCGATGCCGGAGTGGTCCATTCTTCTGGAGCTGAGCGGCGAAACCGCAGAGACACTGGAAACCCAGATGATGCAGATCTTTGAAGCCGCTCTTGAACAGGGTCTGGCGCATGATGGCGTGCTGGCCACCAGCGAAAACCAGCGGGCGGCGTTCTGGTTGCTGCGCGAAGCCATTGTGGAGGGCCAGCGTCTGGCCGGGCCGCAACTCAAACATGACGTTGCTGTGCCTGTGCCAAGCGTGCCTGATTTCATCAGCCGCGCGCAGGCGCTGGTGCTGGAGATAGAGCCTGCCGCCAAAGTCTCCGCATTTGGGCATCTGGGGGATGGCAACATCCACTTTAACCTGACACTGCCACCGGAGGCTGATCGCACAACCCTGGAATACAGCGTCTATAAGCTCGCTCTCGAACTGGGCGGCACTCTAAGTGCTGAACACGGCTTGGGACGCAAGAAAGCCAAGCTGGCGCGTGACCTTGGTGCTGGGCATGGCTTTCCGATTGATCTGAAATCGCTGATTGATCCTCAAGCAACCTTAAATCCCGGATGTCTGGACGGACTGCGCGGGTAAACCCCGCGCAGAGCTTATTTTCAAACAGCCAAAGTGTAAGAGGTTTTCACTGTGGTGTAAAATTCCACCGCAGCGCGCCCCTGTTCGCGAGATCCATAAGACGATCCGCGACGGCCCCCAAACGGCACATGATAATCCACGCCCGCCGTGGGCAGATTGACCATCACCATGCCTGCCGCAGATTGGCGTTTAAAGGCCTCAGCATACTTCAGAGATTTGGTGCAAATCCCGGAGGACAGGCCAAATTCGCTGTCATTGGCGATGGCAAGCGCCTGATCATAATCGTCGGCCTGCAGCACGCTGACCACCGGGCCAAAAATCTCTTCCCGCACATGCTGCATCTGGTTGGTACATCCCGCAATCACAGCCGGCGACATGTAAAATCCGTCCTGTGGGCGCTCCAACCGCTCCCCGCCGCACAGGCGCTGAGCGCCTTCGGCATCCGCAATGTCGATGTAACGCAGGTTGGTATCAAGCTGCTTTTGATCCACAACAGGGCCGATCTGGCTGCTGGGGTCCAGCGCGTGACCAACCGTGAGAGCCTGCGCCTGAACGGCCATGCCCTCCACCACCTGATCGTGGATGCCCGGCGTACAGATGATGCGCGTGTTTGAGGTACAGCGCTGACCCGTAGAAATCACGGATCCTGAGATTGCGCAGTTGATTGCCACGTCCAGATCAGCATCATCCAGAATGATCAGCGGGCTTTTGCCTCCCATCTCAAGCTGAACCTTGCCACCGCGCCCGGCAACAATCTCACGCACCTGCGCGCCCGTGCCTACGGACCCTGTGAAAGAGACAGCTGCCACATCCGCAGACTCACAGATCGTATTGCCAACAGCAGCGCCGCCCCCCATCACAAGGTTCACCACCCCGGCGGGCATTGCCGTGCGCGAAATGATCTCGACCAAGGCCCAAACACTGCCCGGCGTCAGGCTGGCTGGCTTGATCACCACGGAATTGCCAAAGGCAAGCGCCGGTGCCATTTTCCACGCAGGAATGGCGATCGGGAAGTTCCATGGCGTGATCAGGCCAACCACCCCAACAGGCTCCCGCCGCACATCGACCGATACACCCGGGCGCAGGCTGTCGATATAGGTGCCTTCAACCCGCAGCGCTTCCTGTGCGAAGAACTTGAACACATGGCCTGCACGGGTGGCTTCGCCGATCCCTTCGGCAAGCACTTTGCCCTCTTCACGCGACAGCAATTCTCCCAGCTCGTCTTTGCGCGCCAAAATCTCTGTGCCGATCTGATCCAGGATATCTGCGCGGTCCTGCGGCGTCATCGCAGCCCAGATGGGCTGCGCCGTTTTGGCTGCGGCAATGGCGTCGTTGACCTGTTCGGGACTGGCCTGCGCATAGGTGCCAACCAGATCTGTCACATCAGACGGGTTGATGTTTTGCGCCTCAGAAATCCCTGCAACCCATTCACCGGCAATGTAGTTGTGTTTCAGCATATCAAAATCCTTTTGATACAGCTCTCCGCACCGCCCCCGGCTAGGGGGCGGGTCACTGCTTGAGAGCGATTGGAAAACGGGGGTTACCCGGTGATGGATTTCGACACGGCTTCGATGGAGGCCGCCATGCTGTCGATCACCAGATCAATCTCAGCCTTTGTCGAAATCAGCGGAGGACAAAGCGCCATCGCATCCATCATGTTGCGTGAAATCACGCCACGCTCGGTCAGGTCCGCGTTCACCAGCGCGCCGAGTTTGCCCGGCGCCTTAAAGGGAGACTTCTCCGCTTTGTCATGCACCAACTCAACAGCGCCGATCAGCCCATAGCCGCGCACTTCGCCCACCATCGGAAGATCCACCAGATCCGCCATGCGGGTTTGCATATGCGCGCCCACATCGGCGGCATTTGCCACCAAGTCACGCTCTTCGATGATTTTGATGGTTTCTAGAGCCACAGCGGCACCCACAGGATGCCCGCCGCCGGTGAAGCCATGACCAAACACGCCAATGGAATTGCTTTCATCAGCAATCGGATCAAACACACGGTCGTTCACCATAATGGCAGAGAACGGCATGTAGCTTGAGGTGATCTGCTTGGACATCATCATGACATCCGGCTGCATTTCCATCGCTTCAGAGCCAAACATCGTGCCCAGACGGCCAAACCCGCAGATGACCTCATCGGCAACCAGCAGGATGTCGTATTTCTTCAACACGGCCTGCACCTTGGCCCAATAGCCCTTCGGTGGCACCACAACGCCGCCGGCCCCCATTACGGGCTCGCCCCAGAAGGCTGCGATTGTGTCTGGACCTTCGGCAAGGATCAGGTCCTCCAACTCCTGCGCAAGGCGTGTGGAAAATTCTTCCTCGGTCTCGCCATCCCGCGCGTCGCGGTAGTGATGTGGGCTGGCGGTGTGCAGCACATTGGCAATCGGCAGATCAAAGGAGCGGTGGTTGTTGGGCAGGCCCGTCAGGCTGGCCGCGGCAATGGTAACCCCGTGATAGGCGCGCTGGCGGCTGATCACTTTCTTGCGCTGCGGCTGCCCCATCGCATTGGAACGATACCACACCATTTTCAGCACCGTATCATTGGCTTCAGAGCCGGAGTTGGTGAAGAACACCTTGCTCATCGGCACCGGCGCGATGGAGACGAGTTTCTCGGCCAGATCAATCGCCGGATCATGCGATTTATGTGAGAAGTTGTGGTAAAATGGCAGGCGCTGGAGCTGCTGTGTGGCAGCATCAATCAGCCGTTGCTCGGAAAACCCGAGACCCACACTCCATAGACCTGACATGGCCTCAAAGTAGCGTTTCCCCGTGTTGTCAACAACATAGCAACCTTCGCCACGGTCAATTACCATCGGGCCGTTTTTTTGATGGGCGCGGGCGTTGGTGTATCCGTGGAAGTGATGCGCAATATCACGCGCTTCGGGTGAGTTGGCATGAATGGTCATGGCATGTCCTCTTCTTCGCTTTGATCGGCAGCGCCGGATCAATCGGCCATTTCAGTTAGATCAGCGGCGAAGCGACAGATGCGCTCGCAAGCTGTTTTGATATGTTCGTCAGGCACCGTCAGGCTGAGCCGGATCAGATGCGCCGCCTGCGCACCAAACGAGGACCCCGGCATAACGGCGACCTCCTGATCATCCAGAAGACGGTTGGCAAACTCCGAGCCGCTCAGCCCTGTGGCAGACACATCCACGCAAAGGAACATGCCGGCCTGCGGGGGCAGCGGAGTGAGCAGTGCGGAGTCTGCAAGAATGGCATTGGCCATTTCCGCACGTCGACCATAGGCGTTGCGCATCTCTGCCGTCACAGGCAGTTCATGTGTCAGCGCCCAAACCGTCATGTCTGCGATAAAGGGCTGATTGCCAAACAACATCGCCACAGCCGGTGGAATTGCGGCGTTGCACACCTCTTCGCTTGCGGCCATCCAGCCACTGCGGAAGCCCGGCGCCGCGTGTGATTTGGAGATTGAGGACACCACAACCACACGCTCTGCAAACTCCTGCATGTCAAACAGGGAGGCAAAGCTTTGATCAAAGATCAGCGCTTCGTAGACCTCATCCGCGATGATCCACAGATCATGTTTGACACAGACCTCAGCAATGGCGCGCAACTCGTCGGCATTCAGATTAACCCCGGTGGGGTTGTGCGGGTTATTCAGCAACAAAACCTTGGAGCGTGGCGTGATAGCGGCCTCAAGATCTTCCGGCTGGAGGCGGAAACCTTTGTCCTGATGCAACGCCACAGGCACCATATCGGCACCTGTGGAGCGGATCACAGCCTCATAGGTGGCATAATAGGGATCGGACAACAGCACGTCATCGCCTGCCTGAACAAACAGCTGCATCGCTGCATAGAGCGCGGTCTGTGTGCCCGGGTAACAGATAAAGCTGTCCGGGCTGATTGTCCGTCCGGTTCGGGCGCTGTATTTCTCCGCCAGAGTCTGGCGCAGGGTCAGCTCGCCTTCCGCAGGAGAATAGCGCGTGCGCCCTTCTGCGATGGCGCGAAAACAGGCATCCACCAGTTCATGTGGCGTCGGCACATCCGGCTCACCGATGGTCAGCTCGATGATGTTGCCCCCCGCTTCATTCATGCGCCGCGCCCGCAGCTGCAGCTCCCACTGGTCCCCCTCAAGGGCAGCCAGACGGGTTACCAGATCTGAGAACCCTTTCATTGCCCTGTGCCTTGGTTGCGAAACATCATCAGGCTGAGGATCTCAAACAGCACGGTTGCACCATTGTGCGCCGTATTTGATGTGGCATCAAAAGAAGGTGCCACTTCAACCACATCGCCGCCAACAATGTTCATGCCCTTCAGCCCCCGCAGCAAGGCGATCACCTCGCGCGGTGTGAGGCCGCCCACTTCTGGCGTGCCTGTGCCGGGAGCAAAGGCCGGGTCCAGCGAGTCGATGTCAAAAGAAACATAGGTCGGCCCGGAGCCAATGACTTCAAGCGCCTTGGCGATCACAGCATCCAGCCCCTGATGTGCCAGCGTCTGCGCCTCAATGATTGTCATACCGCTCGCATGGGAGAATTCCCAAAGATAGCCGGATTGCCCGCGAATGCCGATCTGAATGGTGCGCTCCGGGTCCAGCAGCCCTTCAAGCACCGCATTGCGGAACGGGCCGCCGTGGTGAAAACGCTCGCCATCAAACGGACCGCCGGTATCCGCATGGGCGTCAATATGCACCATACCCACCGGACCATCCTTGGCCAATGCCCGCAAAATAGGCAGGCTGACGGAGTGATCCCCACCCACAGACAGAGGCATTGCACCCGCATCAACGATTTTAGCGACTGCCTCGGTGATATCCTCATGACTTTGGGACAGGCTATAGCGGCTGCGGAATGGCACATCCCCGACATCGGCGACCTTCATCTCTTGCACAGGGGCACAGCGCAGGCCTTCGTTGTAGGGCCCTATACGCTCAATAGCGCGCAGCGCACGGGGGCCAAACCGCGATCCGGGACGGTTGGTCACCGCCAGATCCATCGGCATGCCAAGGATCGCAACATCCAGATTTTGCAGAGTTTCTGCCTCCAGATCACCCACTGGCGCATCCAGAAACGTCATCGCCCCCGCATAAGGCGCGGTCCGCCGCGTTCCACCCGGATCAAACAGAAGCGAAGAGATATGCGCGGCATGCGCATCATGAACCACACCACAGTTGGCTCCGTCAAAACGGTCCTGCAGTTCTTTCAACTTTTCGGGGGTCCAAGCCATAACGCCACAATCTCCTGGTGAGTATCAGATATTGAGTTGCACGTTACTGGCCCCAACGACATCAAGATATTGCAGGACAGCCAATAAATGTTTCAATGAGTGGCAATACTTTTGAGCGAGGGAACCAGACATGCGCAAAAAGATATTTTTCGGCACTGTCAGCGACGTGGATCTGAGACTGATGCGCGTGCTAACCAAAGTGGTCGAATGCGGCAGCCTGTCTGCGGCGGAAACGGAATTGGGCGTCGGCCGCTCCACCATCTCTCGTCAAATCTCAGACATCGAAACCCGGCTGGGGATGCGCCTGCTGCATCGCGAGCGGGGCCGCAGGGGCTTTCAACTGACCCAGCAAGGCCAGAAGGCGATGGTCTATATCGAGCAGCTGCTGTCAGCCACGGATCAATTTGTCGAAGACATTGCAACCATCAATGAAAATCTGGTTGGCACGCTGGACATCTGCATGACCGACTTCACCTACAGCGATGACAAGAACCCTTTGACCCGCGTCATGCAGACCTTTCATCAGGTGGCGCCCAATGTCACCATCAATCTGATGGTCGGCTCCCCCCGTGAGATCGAAAAACGCCTGATTGAACGCAAGGCCCATATTGGCATTCTGCACCGTTACACGTCTTTTGAGGAACTCAACTACGAGCCTCTTTATTCAGAAGCCTCAAGTGTTTACGCGGGATCTTCTCATCCGCTTGTGAAGAAGATGCAGCAAGGTGAGAAGATCACACCAAGCGAGGCGCAAAGCCATCAGCTGATCTCTCGCGAGTACCGGGAAAGCAGCCTGCAGAATGACCTCAAAAGCCGCTTCAAACGCGGGCCTACCGTGCATGAAACCGAAGCCGTTGCCGCATTGGTGAAAGCCGGAATCTATCTGGGATATCTACCAGATCATAAATTTGATGGGCGCGAGCCGGAGTTTCACCAGATCCTGCCCAATGCGTTCAGCTACTCCAGTGAGGTGCATATGGCGTTTCACAAAAGCAAAGTACAAAGCGCCCATGTCGCGGAGTTTCTGAAGATGCTGCGCAATGGAGCATCAAACGCGTCTGCCGCCTGACAGCGCATATCATTCGCCCCTCAAAAACACCTGCGCGATCGCGCATGTTCCGGCTCCCAAGCCACTTCAATGCATTCAATTTCCTCGATCTAATGAATGGGCAAGCTTGGCGTTTGCCCATTTTTTAGACGCGACTTGTTCATATTTGTGAAACTTTCGTTCGCCACTCCACCCTTTCTGGCCGCGATGTTTGGATGCAGTTTTTTGACGACGGTTGCATCCGGAGCATTGAATGAACACCTCACCCGCCACAGAAACCTCTACAGCGATCAGCATTCGCGACCTCAAGAAAAGCTTCGGGTCGCTTGAAGTCCTGCATGGCGTGTCGCTGGACGCCCAGGCACATGATGTCATCTCGATCTTGGGATCATCGGGATCGGGCAAAAGCACTTTGCTGCGGTGCGTCAACCTGCTGGAAACCCCGTCCTCAGGCCGCATTTTTGTCGAAGGCGAAGAGATTGACTTCACCCGCACATCCGCTGGCGAAATCACGGGTGTCGATGGAAAACAGGCAGTCCGGCTGCGCACCAACCTCGGCATGGTTTTTCAGAGCTTCAATCTCTGGTCACATATGACCGTACTGGAAAATGTGATGGAAGGCCCCGTTCAGGTTTTGGGGCTCAGCAAAGCCGAAGCACGTGAGCGTGCCAAGGATTGTCTGGAGAAAGTGGGCGTTTATGAGCGCCGCGATTTTTACCCTTCACAGATTTCCGGTGGGCAGCAACAGCGTTGCGCCATTGCGCGCGCACTGGCGATGGAACCACGCGCACTGCTTTTTGACGAGCCTACCTCTGCACTTGATCCGGAGCTGGTTGGAGAGGTTCTGAAAGTGATGCGCGGCCTCGCCGAAGAGGGCCGCACCATGCTGGTGGTCACCCACGAAATGGGATTTGCCCGCGAAGTCAGCGACAAGGTCCTGTTCCTGCACCAAGGCATGATCGAGGCCGAAGGCACCCCCGACGAGCTCTTCAACAACCCGTCACACGTCTCTGAGCGTTGGCGCGAATTTGTTTCCCGCGCACGCGACTAACACCCACCCCCCCAACTCCCCAAACCAAAAGACCAAACCAACAGGAGAAGACACAATGAAAACAGCACTCAAATCCATTGCCATGACGCTGGCCCTTGCAGTTGGCGCTTCTGCGGCCTCTGCCGAAGACCTTGTCATCCGTTGGGGCACGGAAGCCGGCTACAAGCCTTTCGCCTTTAAAACCGCCGACGGTGAACTCACCGGCTTTGACATCGAAATCGGGAACGCGATCTGCGAAGAACTGAATGCGACCTGTTCATGGCAAGAACACGAGTTCGACGCGCTGATCGCGGCGCTGAACGCCAATAAATTCGACGCGATCCTGGCCTCCATGACCAACACCGACAAACGTCAGCGCGCCATCGACTTCACCGGCAAATACTACAATATCCCTTCCACCTTTGTGGGCCGTTCTGATGCAGGCCTGAACGACGAGGACGGCCTGGCAGGCAAAACCGTTGGTGTTCAGCGCTCCACCATCATGGAAGACTATCTGCGCAACGAGCGCAAAGATGTGACTGTGAAAACCTATCCGACACAGGATGAAATCTGGCTGGATCTGGTCGCAGGTCGTCTGGACGCCGCGATGGGTGGCAAACTGCAGATCGTTGAAGGCTTCCTGAACACCGATCAAGGCAAAGAGTTTGCCCTGTTCGGACGCGACTATGCTGATCCAAAGTACTTCGGCTATGGCTCCAGCATTGGTGTCCGCAAAGCGGACAGTGAACTGCGTGATGCCATCAGCGGCGCCATTCTTGCCCTGCGTGAAAATGGTAAATACGCGGAAATCAACGATAAATACTTCGATATCGACATCTACGGGGAATAATCCTCACATCCTTGCCCCTTCCCAAACGGGAGGGGGCTTATTGCTTAATACGAGGGTATCGTGGTCGAACTGCTCAAAGAATATGGCCCCATGGTGTTGTCCGGTCTGGGCCTTACGGTTGGCCTCTCACTGGCCGCCGTGTGTCTTGCCATCATGTTTGGGATCGTGGGCGCTGCGCTCCGGCTGTCAAACAACGCGGTCGCACGCGGAATTGGCCGCACCTACACAACACTGATCCGTGGCCTACCTGATCTGGTCTTAATGCTTCTGGTGTTTTTTGGCGGCCAGATGCTGCTCAACAAGATCGGCAGCGCAACCGGCTGGTGGAAGTACATTGAAATCAGCCCATTCATGGCAGGCGCGATAACAATCGGGTTTATCTTTGGCGCCTATATGACGGAGACGTTTCGCGGAGCCTTCCTGTCCATCCCACTGGGCCAAATCGAAGCCGCCAAAGCCATCGGCATGGCCCCACGCACCTACATGATCCGGATCGTGTGGCCGCAGATCGTTCCTTTGGCTCTGCCAAGCTTCACCAACAACTGGCTGGTGCTTCTGAAAACAACCGCGCTCGCCTCAATCCTTGGTCTCCACGACATCATGTACAACGCCCATCAGGCCGGGCGCACTTCGCAAGAACCCTTCCTGTTCCTGCTCATGGCGTTTTGTATCTACCTGGGATTGACCATGATTTCCGACGTCGGCTTGCGCGCGCTTGGTAAGCGCTACGCGCTGAAATGAGGGGCGCGTGATGGAATACGATCTGATCTGGGAACATCGCGGCCTTTTTCTGGAAGGTGTCTGGACAACAATCTGGCTGATTGGCTCTTCTCTGCTGATCGGTGCAGTGCTGGCGATCCCTCTGGCTTTGTTTCAGGCCTATAAAATTCCCTATCTCGGCCGTGCCGCCGCCACCTACAGCTATGCGTTTCGCGGCACGCCGCTCTTGGTGCAGCTGTACCTTCTCTATTACGGGGTGTCGCAGTTTGAGGCGGTACGTGAATCGATCTTCTGGGTTGCCCTCAAACGCCCCGAAATCTGTGCTGTGCTTGCCTTCTCTCTCAACAGCGCCGCCTATGTCTGTGAAATGATCCGCGGCGCCATCCTGGCGATCCCGCAGGGCGAAATCGAAGCGGCACAGGCAATCGGCATGACCCGCGCCAAGGTGACCCGCCGGATCATCATCCCAAGCGCCCTGCGCCGCGCCCTGCCCGCCTACTCCAATGAGGTGATCTTCTTGCTGCATGCCAGCGTCATCGCTTCAACCATAACCATCACCGATATCCTGGGTGCCGGCCGGACCCTGAACGGCATGTATTACCTGGCCTATGAAGGTCTGCTCGTGGCGGCGGTTCTCTATCTCGCGATTGTCTTCTTGGTGGACCGCGTCTTCAAACAGGCCGAAAGGCGTTATCTGGCATATCTGGTGCGCTAAACACATGGAGCGCCGTGTGAAGCGGCGCTCTCACAACCACCATCAATGCGGTGGGAACAGACGACTACGGCGTTGGCTCAAGCCCCGATCAGGCCGCACTCACGGAAGACACGACGCCGGACGTTTTCACATCCATACGTGAAAACGTAAGACACGGGCGCAAGTTTCAGACAGCCTCCCGCCAACTTGCGCCCGCTGTTCTACCTTAAAACGCGATCATCCCAACCTCACGGCCGACATGCATCCGTTAGGCGACGATTGTTCTTCGTTAGTTTTCCCGATCCGGGCTATAGGCCGCGAGCTCTCCCAATGTCACAGGCTTAAGCGGTGACCGAATGCGCAGGGCGCCGGTTTCGATCTGTGTCTGCCCTGTTTCCTGCGCGAGAATCTCTGTCACGGTCAGCCCGCAGAACCGTCCCTGACAAGGCCCCATGCCAGCCCGCCCAAAGGCTTTGGCTTGATTGGGCCCTTTACAGCCCAACTCAGCGAAACGGCGGATATCCCCGGCGGTCACCTCTTCGCAACGGCATATGATGGTCTCATTCGCGGGCCGCAGGCACTGTTCAAACGGGGGGTAAGCGCGATCCAGAAACGGCCGCACTGCCAACTCCTTGGCACGTTTTTTCTGCAATGGAGCGGCAAGCGCCTCTGCATCGGAAATCAGCCCCAAAGTCTGCGCGGCGCCAAATGCGGCAATTTCACCAGACAGGGCCGCAACCTTCGCGCCGCCAATCCCGGCACCGTCTCCGGCGATGCTGATGCTCGGATGAGATGACACCCCCATTGCATTCACCTTGGGAACAAAACACCGCTGCGTCTGATCATAATCGTGATCCAGTCGCAACGCGCGGGACATCTGCGTATTTGGCACCACTCCGTGATGCAGCAGCACCGTTTCCGCGGCAATCTCCTGCGGTTTCCCATCACAAGAAAAGCGCACGGCTGTCACGTGGTCCTCGCCGATCAAAGCCACATCATGGGCCGCCGTGAACCGCGAGACGCCAGCCAATTTGATCCGGGCCAGCATCGCGGCTCCTTTGGCCAGATACGGCCAACCGCGCAAGGCACCCGGGATGTTCGCCCGCGCCGACCACAGATCAGCGCGCGCCTGCGTTTCGATCAGCGCCGCCGGTTTGCTTCCCGCCGAGATCATCTGAGCTGCCAGCAAATAAAGCAAAGGCCCACTACCGATCAGAACCGCATCTTGTGCAACCAAGCCACCGGATTTCATCAAGATTTGCGCCGCGCCAGCCGTCATAACCCCCGGCAAAGTCCAGCCAGGCAATGGCATTGGGCGCTCGGTCGCACCTGTCGCGAGGATCAGGTGGCTGGCTTTGATTTGTTGCGCTTTGCCCGCTTCACTGAAGGTCACCTGCCCGTCACGCGTCACATCCCAAATAGTGCATCCAGGATAATACACTGCACCGCTTTGGCGAAACGCATCCGTCAACTGGCGCCCGGCCGTGTAATCTGCCCCCAAGACGCGCTGTTGCATGCCAGAAGCAACATCTACATTGCGATAAATCTGTCCACCAGGATGCTCCTGCTCATCCAATAAAACGACATGCGCACCCAGTTGCGCAGCGCGCGTGGCCGCGGCCAACCCTGCGGGCCCGGCACCCAGAACAGCGATGTCATAGGACATTTTTAGCTACCTTCACTGCCGTCACATTCATCCCGTCTTGAGCCGGCGTCATGCAGGCTTGGACCGTTTCGCCTTCAATCTGCACGATGCAATCATAACACGCCCCCATCAGGCAAAATGGCCCACGGTTTGCACCAGAAACCGGGGTGTTGCGAAAGGTGTGAATCCCCGCGCCCAAGAGGGCCGCGGCGATACTACTGCCTTGGGGCGCAGAGATTTCTCGCCCTTCAAAGGTAAAAGAAACCTGCTTGCGCGCGGGCTCCATAGCTTCAAACATCAAACCGGCTTTCGCTAAAAAAGGTGAGGTCAGGCGCGGTATTTCGCCCGTCAATCCACTCCGGCAACAAGCCCGCATGGGCTGCTGCCAGTGTGATACCGCTATGACAGGTCACAAAATGCGCGCCAGCATATTTGGCAGAGCGTTGATAAATTGGCAGACCATCCGGCGACATCACCCGAAGCGCTGCCCAGCTGCGCACCAGTTGCACATGCTCCAGCAAAGGGAACACGTCAACGGCGTAGCGCGCCAGCTCCTGCAGAGTAGAGAGATCTGTCGCCTCAGAATCCGTTTCGGCCTTCGAAGCCCCGATCTGTACCCCACCCTCATTCACCTGCCGGATCCTGCCAGACGGATACTTTAGAAAGAACGGCAGCTTTTCTGTGATGAGCACCTGCCCCTGCTGGGCGCGAACAGGTGCCTTGAAACCCAGGTCTTCACCATGCTCTGCCGATCCAAGCCCCGCTGCAAGCACTAGAGCATCGCCGTCGATCCGTGTCCCATCGGCAAGTAATGCGCTGTAGCTGTGATCCGCGCCCTCAATCGAGGTAACGGAGTGCCCCGTCTGTAACCTTCCGCCCAAACGTTTCACCGCCTCGGTCAAAGCGCGCAAAAGCAAAAGCGGGTTCACATGGCCATCCATGGGGGAGAAAATCCCCCCTGCGACTTTGAGGCCGATCTCCGGCACCAGTTTTTTGAGCTGCGCATGGTCCAACATTTCAAAGGGATAATCGCCACCAAGCTTTTCGCGCAGGCCGGACAAATCAGCAGCCTCTTGTTCCAACGCACCAATTTCAGTGAAGTATTCGACGCCGCCGATCTGGCTGAAAGCGACGTCTATGTTGGTAGATTCCTTGAGCTCATCTGAAAATTGTTTCCACAAACCCGCAGACTGGCGCGACCAGCTCGCATAAGGCGGCGCCTCCAAACCTTTCCCTTGGATCCAAACCAAACCAAAATTGCCGCGAGACGCCCGCGCATCGGTGTCGGAACCGTCAATCACAATCACCTCACGCCCCTGCTTTAGCAGACCGTAAGCAATTGAAAGCCCAACCACTCCACCACCGATAACTAGAGTGGCCATAGCTCCCCCCTACCCGCCAAAAAATCGCCGGGCCCACAAATTCGCATGACCGCTATTTTCGACAAGAAGGTTCGAAAAATCAATACGATAGTGGTGTAGTTTGCGGGTTTTCGGTGCGGATGGAATATCCAGAGATCGAAAGCTCTAGGCCTTGCATTTCGGCAAAATGAGACACACGGTCTGGATGGGACAAGAAACTCCAGAACGCCAGTATATTCATAGAATTCCCACCAAACCAAGTTGTCTGACCATCGATGAGAATGGCAATTTCAATAAGGTGCCTTCTATTAGGCGGCGCAAGTCAACACCGCGAATTCTCGCAGCGGGCTGACGAACGAAACGTTTTACCAAGTCAGCAGAAGCATCGCCCAAACAATGGCGCCCCATTCTGAAACGAGGCCTTTCCACGTCGAGGCGTTCCAATGCAGACCCGCAGAAAATCCAAACTGAATACCCGATGACATTTCTCGAGAAGCGTGAGCCCCGAACCTGGCCGATAACAGAGTCTCAACATTACGGCGAATTAATCTACCAATTGGACGTCAAAAATCCGGCAACATGAGGCTTGGACCTGTCGCGGTTTGATGCCGCTCCTTTGCTAGCATTTATTGCAGCAAAGGAGACGAGCTATGGGATTGAAACGGACGGACGAATTCCGCGCTGATGCGGCGCGGATCGCGCTAACGAGCGGACTAACACGCAAACAGGTGGCCTCGGATTTGGGTGTTGGCCTTTCGACGCTGAATAAATGGGTGACATCACATCGTGACACCAAGGTTGTGTCAGACAAAGACCTCGACCTTGCCCGAGAGAATGAGCGACTTCGACGGGAGAACCGTATTCTCAAGGAGGAGGGGGACATCCCAAACTGAGAACGCGAACGCCATGCGTTCGAGAGAGCGTTCGAAGGCCACAGCCTTCTTCGCGAGCCAAAAACCATGAGGTTCCAGTTCATTGAAGAGCATGGCCACGAATTCTCGACCAACCGCCTTTGTCAGGTCTTGGGTGTCAGCAACCGTGGCCTGCGCGCCTAATCGGCTTGGTGGTCAGCAACAGGGTGAAGCGTGATCTGGCGATCCGAGCGTTGAAGATGGCCGTAGCTCTTCGGCAGCCACCAAAAGGCTGCATCCACCACACCACAGTGGCAGCCAATACTGCTCTCACGATTACCAGAAGCTGCTGCGCCAGCACGGCTTCCAGGTATCGATGAGTGGCAAAGGCAACTGTTATGACAACTCAGCTGTGGAAACCTTCTTCAAAACGATCAAGGCAGAGCTGATTTGGCGAAGGTCATAGCAGACGCGGCGGGACGCTGAGTTAGCCATCTTCCAGTACATCTACGGCTTCTACAATCCGCGCCGAAGGCACTCAGCATTGGGCTGGAAAAGCCCGGTCGCCTTCGAACGGAAAGTAGCCTAAACGTGCACTTGGGGCGGCACAAAAACGTGACATGTCCAAACTTCTAAGGCTTCAATCGAAAGGTCCAAAGCTCTGAAGGTCTCAGCGGCCAGCTGATTGTCCGTTTTTTTCTTTTGGGCTCAACCAAAGCCAAAATCCACAAACGATCACTGCCACACAGATCGTGATGGACCATAACAGCACTCTCCGATCCATCCCACCTCACTTTCTTCAAAGCAGTTTAGCCCCCTAAGAGACAATTCCCACAAGTCAGAATACACTTATTCCGGTTTAGAGGTGCCGTAACTTTTCCTAAGAAGTGTTTCGGTATTTTCGCAAAACGCTGGCAGTGCGCCGTCACAGTGCTTCCACACTTGCCGAACCAAAAACGCAAGCAGCGCCCCTTTGGGCGCTAAGTGACTTCTATAAAATGCTAAATTTGGTTGCGGGAGCACGCAACCGCCGTTACCGAACTGAGATAAGGTGCTGTATTTAAAGGAAATATATTCAAGTGAATGTACCTTACTCACCAAGAGCAGGCTATCCTTCGAGAGCCAGCCACCGCAAAGTCGTGTAATGCAAAATCTCGATCAGCGGTCACACCCTAAGTCGAAACAATATGCAAAACGGTCTACCGACTAAAATTCAGAGCGATCTTGAAACTAAATGTTTCGCCCTCCAATCCTTTGGGCGCCTTCGGTCCTCTTTTTGCTGACCTGACAGCCGCAACGGCGGCCTTGTCGAGCGCCGAAACTCCAGATGATCGCAAGATCTGCGTATTGGCAAAGCGACCATCGCGAGCAACCAATATGCGCACCACAACTCTCCCATTTCCATGATCACCTCTCGGGTACCTTTGGAAACGCGCTATTTTGTTGCGGATCTTGGCGCCCCAAACGGCTTTAAGCTTGGCCTTCTTGCCTTGTTCTGCCGTGCTAACCGTCGCTGTTGCAGTATTGCCCGCGTTGCTTCCACCGCTGCTACCAGCCGCGCGCTGTTCTTGTCGCCCGGACGAATTTACATCAGCCTTAAGCGCTTTCTCTTCCTTTGGTTGCAGCTCTACTTCATCGATTTCAGGACGCTCCTGTTGTTCTGCATCCGGATCTGGCTTTTTCTCATCAACAGGTGACGGTGGCAGCTGAGTCGCTAAGGGATCAATTTGAAATTGGTCTGGACTAGCGTCTTGCAAAGTAGGCAAACGCACTTCTGCACGGGGTGCAGAATCCTCCAATGTGGGAACAACAGGCGAGTTCAACATCGGCGTTTCGGCTTCCATGACATCATGTACATCAATGGACGTCTCTGGGGCCTGCTCCCAGCTCTTAACCATTTCCACGACGGTTGGGGCAGCACCCAGCAGAGAAACCATCTCCTCTCCACCCGAACCAGCCGCTTCCGAACCTGTTTTTGGCACAGTTGCAAAGACAGCGACATGCACTCCAACCGCCAAAGATGCAGCGACACAAAACTCTAGGGTCCGCCTCATTGTGGCACCACAATCAACTCAACCTTGGACATGCCTGCAGCTGCAAGATCTGAAAGCGTTTTTGCCGCGATGTTGGAGGGAACATTTTGGTCCGCACGCACGCGAATAACCGAAGCCTTAGCGCTTTGCGCCAGCAGCTTGATTAACGCAGCTTCGCCTTCCTGACCGTCGAAAGACAAAATACCTTTTTCGCTTAGGAATACGACTGCCTCTGCCACAGGTTTCGCATCTACCTTTGCATTTGGTGGCGTAATTTTGAATGGGGTTGGCTCCGCCAAACGTGAGGTCATCAGGAAGAAAATAAGCAGAAGAAACACCACATTAATCATGGGAACAATGCTTTCTCCACGTACCCTGCGTTTTGGCTTTTCAATTTGCATTGCTCTATTCAACCAAAACAACCGAGGTATAGCCCGCAGATCGCAGCGTTTGAGTGACGTCTACAATGCGTTGCAAAGGTGTTTCAGCACCACCCCGTAAAATAAGTGTATCATTCATCGTCTCGGTCAGCGGTGCGACGGAAGCGACAATATCTGCCACAACAATTCCATTCAACTTGACGTCATTTGAACCAACTTCAATCAAACGTGGTGGACCGGAATAAACGCCGCCTCCCGCAGCAAGCGGCAAACTCAACATGGCGTCGGTGCCAAAACGAGAGGCCAGCATGAAGAATACCAGCAAAAGAAACACCACATCTATCATAGGCGTTAAGCTGGGTTTTCTACGGGGACGAACACTTGGCTCTAAAAACATCTTATTCAGCCGCCACTTTGAGATCAGGCTCCGTGCCAAAGGCTACAAACAGACGTGTGACCGCATCCTCAATATCACGGTGGATACGATCAATGACACTCTCAAACCAAGTCAGAGCCGCGGAAGCTGGAATAGCGACTGCCATACCGGCAGCAGTAGTCAAAAGCGCTTCCCAAATGCCACCTGCAAGCTGTGATGGATCCGCATTGGAACCGGCACTTTGCAGGGCTTGAAAGGCCGCAATCATGCCGAGTACCGTGCCCAGCAAGCCCAATAGCGGCGCGATAGTTGCTATAAGTTCAAGAGCTGAGAGCCCCGCACGCGCTTCAGCCAATTGATTTTTGGCGACACGCGCCGCATCCTCTCTGGCACGATCTTCATCAAATCGCCCCATAGCATTGAGAGTAGCAGTAATTACTTTGGAACGCACGCCGCGCCGGGGGCGCACTATGTCAAGAGACAGCTGAGCATTTCCATTCTCGAAAGCTCGAATTGCCTGATCTGCTTTGCCTCGCGACCATGCTCCCATCAAGGCCAGCTGCCAGATCTTCCAAAGGATCAAAGCCAATGTCACGACAGAAAGCGAAGCAATTGCCCAAATGCTTGGGCCACCATCGCGCAAGAACCGATAGGCGCCTGAAATCGCGGATTGCGCAACCTCGGTCAGCTCCTGCTGGCGAGTCATTGGCACAATGTCTTCATCCGTTATTGCGGTAAAAGACGCATCATCCATGATCGCTTCGTTCGCCAAAGCGTTTTGTTCTTCATCGGCTCCAATCTGCCTCTGTACAGGTGTGTTCCGATCTGCCGCTTCCGAAGCGCCTGCTGAATCCAAATCTGAATTTACGCGCGTTCCAGACCGCACATTTGCACCATTTGATTGCGGAACATCTGGCCCGTCATCCGTAACTTCAGATGTGGGTGATATCGAATTTAGGCTTGGCGCATTCGTCTCCACCTGAGGCGCGCTCAATACGGGCACGGATGCCGTCTCAGAGGCAACTTCGGACCCCAATGGGGAAGTTTGAGACAACGCTGAGAAAGGCAACACGAGAGCGGAAAGGAGTATAAGAACTCTAGTCATCAACGGCTCCAGTACGTCGCGATATAGTGCTGTTTGGTGTCGATGTTTGCACCGCTGCAAAAGGCGCGCACTTTGGCGACATCCTCTTTTTCTGACGCAAACCACAGCATATGGTCCGCATGATCTTTTCGGTCCGTAATGGCTTGAGCAGCGAGCCCTTCACAAGCATTCCGTTTTACCCATTCGGGTTTCAATCGAGGATGTTCCGGGAAAATATAACCACAGGCTTCTCCTCCATCAGCCATCACAACAATCTTGCCAGTACTGTCTCGTGGTAACCCCTCCAAAAGGCGGGCGACCGCCGGAAATGCCGTTTCATCTGCATAGACCGCAATTCTATTTGTTTTTGGGATACCCCCTCCACCCGGCCCGGTGAGGCCAATCTTGGAACCTTTGACCGCGGCTTTTGCCCATTCCGTAGTCCGCCCGCCAGCATGCAAAAAAACGTCAAATTCAAGTTCTTTGGCTGCAATATCTGCCCGCCGTACGGTGTAAACCGGTCGGTGCAGCGCCTTGTCCCCTTTCGGCCAAACGGTCACACCCTTTTCATTTACCGTTGGCCAATCCGGTGAGTTATCGCCTACCGCTGGCAAAATTATCCTAAAATGAATAGCGGAATCGACGAAATTTCTAACATCCTCAACGTGCAGCACGACACGCATGAAATCACCACCGATTGCACGCACTGATTTTACTGTTGCAAATTGGAAGTTAGGGGGATGCCCCTGATGCAAACTAGCATCTGACCAAACAAGCGTTTCAACAAGTTCTGGTGCGAAATGCGAGATGCTTTCTACGAGGCTCTCTTTCAAAATAAATAACGTATCTGCACGTTTTGACATGGCAACGGCTTTTACACCGCCTTTGATATCCTGGAATGAGAGATCCCCGTATTCTGTCGACATCCGGACCATTTTCTCGGTGTTAGTCGACAGAGTTAGATCATGTTCCTCGGCCTCGTGCATGAGCAGCGCGCGAACTGCAGCGAACGCCAAGCCCGACAGACTTGTCTCGGCCACATGTGGAAAGAGTGTTTGCTCAGTCATAAGGTGCGCCCCTATTTTGGAATGACATGGGGATGACCATGCAGCGGATCTGCGATCACGGTACAAGGCAATGAAAAAATCTCGCCCATCATCGCTTCTGTGATGACGTCTTCCGGACCACCCTCAATTTGCACACGACCGTCTTTCAAAGCGACGATGTGATCTGCAAAACGCGCGGCCAGATTGATATCATGCAGCACCATTGCAACCGTGCGCCCGGTCTCTTTGTTCAGCGTCTGCACAAGGGTCAGCAGCTCAATCTGATGAGGCAGATCAAGGTAGGTGGTTGGCTCATCCAACAGCAAAATGTCTGTGTCTTGGGCCAGCGCCATCGCAATCCAGGCGCGTTGCCGTTGGCCGCCAGAGAGCGTGTCGAGGCTGCGTTGCGCATGATGCGCCATGCCCGTCAGCTCCAAAGCGCGCGCCACGGCAGCGCGATCTGCTTGGGACCATTGCTGCAGCGCCGATTGATGCGGTGTCCGCCCCCGGCGTACCAGATCATGAACAGAGATATCCTCCGGCGCCACAGGGGACTGGGGCAAAACCGCAAGCGATTGCGCCACGGATTTGGACCTCTGCTTGGCAATCGCTTTTCCATCCAGCACGATCTGACCGCTATCCACCTTCTGTAGCCGCGACAGGGATCGCAGCGAGGTGGATTTCCCGCAGGCGTTGGGCCCGACAATGACCGTCACTTTACCATCAGGCACATCCAGAGAAAGCGCGTTTAAGACGGGCTTGTTGCCAAAGGCAACAGAGACGGTTTCAGCCCGTAATCTGGCAGATTGGCTCATCAAAGGTTTCCTCTTCGGAATTGTCGCATCAGCAGCCACATCAGAACCGGCGCACCGATTAATGCTGTGAACACACCGGCGGGAAGCTGGACAAAGGGAACGGAACGCGCCACCAGATCAGCCAGCAATGTGACCACAGCGCCCACCAAAGCCGCTGCAAAAACAGCCGGTTGCCCCCCGCGCACAATCCCGCGTGCGATTGGCCCCGATACAAATGACACAAAGGGAAGCGGGCCGGCTACGCTGACGGCCAAGGCCACGAGCGCGACCGCTACGCCGGTGATCAGCAGGCGCAGGGAGACCAGCGACAGGCCAAGCCCAACCACGGTTTCATCACTCATTGCCAAACGCGCAAGTGGGAAGAGCAGCCAGACAATCAATGGCAGGAGCAAGGCGATACCGCCCCAGATCAGGGCAACATCCTCATAAGAGCGCGTGTTCAGAGACCCTGTCAGCCATTGGGCCATATCCGCTGCGATGCGTTCATCTGTCCAGCTGAGCAAAAGATCCGCCGCTGCTGCCAGTGACAGGCTCACGCCGATACCGACCAAAATCAAACGGTTGATCTGAAGCCCATTGTTCCAGGCCAAGAGTGCGACCGTCAGCGCTGTTGCCACGCCGCCAGCCAAGGCCCCTGCCACAACCATGCCCCCGGTCAGCAAAACCGCCAGCAAAGCCCCGAAATTTGCACCTGCGGTAAAGCCGATCACATCGGGTGATGCCAGAGGGTTGCGCAACATGGTTTGAAACATTGCGCCAGCCATGCCAAAGGCAGCCCCTGCCCCAATTGCCACCAATATACGCGGCAGACGGTGCTCCAGAACAATCATCGCCTCCACCCCGTCAAGCTGGCCAGCCAGACCAAGCAGGAGTTGCGGGATGCTCAGTGGATAGCTGCCAATGCTGAGCGAAAGTAAGGCGACAGACAGGCCAAGCAGAGACAGCAAGGCGCCAGCCACCACGGCGCGGGGGCTGATTTCAAAAGAAAAGCGCGAGGTTTGCAGCGAGATGCTCATAGTTTTCGTCCACCCCCTCTGCGCACCATAACCACCAGCGTTGGGCCGCCGATCAGCGCCGCCATAACACCAGCCTGCATATTGTCGCCAAGCAGTGGCAGCCGTCCCAGAAGATCGGCCATCAGGAGCAGGCCTGCACCGATTACAGCACTGAAGCCAACCATCCAGCGCATATCCTGCCGGGCAAAGGCGCGCGCGATGTGCGGCACCATCAGCCCGATAAAGGCAATGGGCCCTGCCAGCGCCACAGTGCTGGCCGCGAGCAAAACAATCGCCAGGCCGCTGATCAATTTCGCCAGCCCGACATTGATGCCAAGCCCCTTGGCGGTGTCTTCCCCCAACATCAGCGCATTGAGCAGATGTGCGGACATAATCGCGACCAAAAATCCTGCGGCAAAAAATGGCAAGAGCGCGCTGATATCGTCAAAGCTGATGCCATCCAGACCGCCGAGCACCCAAAATCGATACACGTCCAGACTTTGTCGGCTCATCAACAAAACCGCCCGTGTCATGGCAAGAAAGAAGGCGGTTATGGCGGCCCCAGCCAGCAACAAACGCGCCGGGTTGGCTTGTGCACCGCCGCCCAGGACAAAGACACTCAGAGCTCCCAAAGTGCCCCCTGCCATGGCAACCCAGATAAACTGGCTTGGGTCGCTCCAGCGCAGTGCAAAGACAACCAAAACAACCCCGAAGGCTGCACCGGCGTTGATCCCAAGCAGCCCCGGATCGGCCAGTGGGTTGCGGGTCATACCTTGAATCAGAGCGCCGGCAACGCCCAGAGCACTGCCTGCAAGTATCGCAGCCAATAGGCGCGGCAGACGGATTTCACGGACCACGATATGCTCCGCAACAGAGCTTTCAAAACCAACAAAAAGCGCAAACACGTCGCTCCAAGACACCGCGCGATATCCAAAGCGCAGCGCCATGACCGCAAGGCACATCACGGCGCAGGTCGCGATCAGCAACCAAAGCCCACGCCTGTCTTGTAACCGCAACATGGGCGCTTCTGAGGTGTATACGCTCATGGCTGCACCTCTGGCAGAATGCCCGCCTGTTGAGAGGAGGACACCACGGTTGCCGGATCACCGTCCATTGCAGCTTCAAGCAAAGGCACCAAAGCGTCCAGTGTGTAGTCAATGCTCAATGGGCTCGCATGGGACAACGCAGCGGTCACATCAACGCCCAGATAGATTTCACGGCCTTCCTGATAGGCGCGCATGGTGTGTCGCAGTGGCAAGCTATTGAGACGCGCGACATTTTTGCCTGCGTCAATCCAGATCAGGGCATCCGCATCAATAGGCTCTGTGACCTCTTCAGGGATCAATTTATAAAAACTGTCAAACAACCCGATGTCTTTGAGCGCGGGCGGTTCTTGAAAGCCGAGCTCTGCCATGAATTGCCCGCGAATGTCGCGGCTGGAATAGGCCCCGGTGCTGCCTGACCAGACCACCACGGAGGTGGCGCCCTGCCAGTCCGGATGAGCGGCGCGGATATCTGCGAAGCGCCCCTGAATGCGCGCGATTTGCGCCTCAGCAATCGACTGCCGCCCAGTTGCAAGCCCCAGAACGCGGTGCATCTCCGCCCATGGGGCGCCGTAGTCCCCCCATGCCTCCTGCGTGGCGATAGTGGGCGCGATCTGACTCAGAAGCGCATAGTCTTTTTCAGTCATGCCACTCCACTGCCCTACAATCAGGTCAGGTTTCATTGCGGCGATTTGTTCAATGTCGATCTCGCCGCGCATGACGATGGGGGTTCCGTCTCCCAATGCATCTTGCGCCCAGGGCCAAACCCCATAGGGATGCGAGCCGTACCACATGCGCAAAGCATGAGGCACTACGCCCAGCGAAAGCAGAAAGTCGTGCCCTATAAAGCTCAGAGACACAATTTTTTTTGGCTCAGACAGAACAACCGCAGAACCATATTTGTGAGTGATTTCAACAGGGAAAGACTCTGACTTCGCCGCAATAGGACAGAGCAAGGAAATCAATAGTGCCAATTTATGAAAAGCACGCAATTTCCGCACCTCTTGCTTGCATATCCATGTGAAGTGGACTGTCCAAAACTCGAGGCTGGCTACCGGTGGGCAACTGAATGTACCGGCAGTGGCTGAAGTGCTTGGGTAGTTCGGCAAAGTAATTTTGTCAAGATTTTAGAGGGCCAGCCACGGTGTGCGCGATTGGCCCCTTGTTGTTTGATTAGAATGTTTTGCTGACAGTAAGCATCACATTGCGACCTTCGCCGAAGTAACAGGAAAATGCGCCACAACCGGTGATGACACGCTCGTCTGATAGATTGTTGACATTGAACGCCACTAGCCAATCGTTTTTGCGATAAGACACCGCGGCATCAAACAAAGTGTAAGCCCCGGTTTTGAATTCAGTGGGCAGCCCCGGCAGGGCAACAGGAAGACCCGCCGAGCCAAAAGACGATCCAGTATACCGTGCACCCAGACCAAAGCTCCAGCCACCGAGTTGTTTAGGTGTGTAGTTTACCCAAGCGGACGCCAGATGCTCAGGAATACCATCAATAAAGTCTTGGGAGTCGGTCTGTGTATCGAGATAGGTATAAGATGCCTGAACAGAGATGTCCCCGAAGCTGTGATAGGCTTCCAGTTCGACCCCTTTGGACGTTGTCTCGCCGGACTGCACCTGGAAGTTGGGATTTGCCGGATCTCTCTCTAGCAAATTGGACTTCGTGATATCAAATACCGCCGCAGACAACAGTGTATTTGTGCCAGTTGGTTGGAACTTTACACCAACCTCATATTGCTCACCTTCAGTTGGCTCAAACGGCCGACCATTGGCGTCGGTACCAAACGCTTCTTGTTGGAAGCTTGTTGCCCAGCTGACGTAAGGTGCAAGCCCGTTGTCAAAGCGGTACATGATAGCCGCATTGCCAGTCCAAGCGCTGTCATCAGCACCGGGACGCAAGCGTCCACTCGAGGAGTCTAGGTTCTCACCCACATCAACGCTACCGTATCGCACACCGAAGTCGACAAACAAACGGTCGTTAATGGTCGCGCGGTTCTGCGAGTAAATCCCCCACTCTTTGGTGGTGACGGAAGGAGTATCAACTATCGCAACGTCGATGACATTGCCGTATGTTGGGTCAAACGGGTTAATGGGCGCGCCATGGTTGTTTGGATCGGTGTTGTCCGAGGTATCTTTATCAAACTCACCACGGCCGTAGCTCAAGCCAACAATGCTGCGCATCTCGACAGAGCCCAGTTCGTAATCTGCCGTTGCGTAAGCGTCAGCTGCGAACGTCTTGAGAGAGTTCCGTGCTTTATAGAAGGTACGGTTGATTGTGCCGTCAGGGTTGTAGCGTCCAAGATAGATATATTGCGCAAGCGCAGGAAGGTTATTTCGGATATCTGTCGCGCCGTACCAATATGCATGATCATATTCAGCATCAGAGTCAGTATAGCGCGCATTTGCATTCAATGACCAAACACTATTGAAACGATGCTGGAAGTTGGCAGACAGGCTTGCGGACTCTGAGTCATATCGATCAAATCCAGGCTCACCAACATACAGGTCAGACTCAAACTCGCGCCCAGCGTGCGGCGTCGGCACAACAGTCGGCGCCCCTCCACCACCAGACAGATCTGGAATCACAAACGCCGATGGCACCGGCTCCAATGTCCCGATCCAAGACGCAAACTGCGTGGCTGGTGTCGCGCGACTTCTTTGATAGCTCGCAAGAACCGTCAGTTCCGTATCGTCGGAAGGGCGCCAAGTGACGGACGGCGCCAAATTGACGGTATCGTCTCGCGAAGATAGCAAAACATCATCTGAATCGCGCAGCAAACCTACGAAACGGTATCTGAGTGTTCCGCTCTCATTTCCATCGCCGCTGACATCAACGCCAACTTGCTTTCGGTTGTTGCTACCCAGCTGGAACTGCACAATGTTTGGGGCATCTTGTGCTGAGGTCTTGGAAGTTGTGTTGATCACCCCGCCTACAGAACCGCTTCCATAGAGCCCAGAGGAAGGCCCACGTAATACTTCAACGCTATTGAACATGAATGTTTCGGGGCGAGGGCTATTATAGAAGTCATAGCGGGTCTGCAGCCCATCTTGCAGAAAGTTTGGGGTGAACCCACGAACGTTGGCCCAATCGGCACGGTTGTCCTGACCAAAAAGCCCCGCGCGAACACCTGGTGAATAGGCTAAAACCTCTTCCAGATCGCGTGCACCACGCTCTTGAATCTGCTCAGCGGTTATCACACTCACCGACCGCGGGGTCTCAACAATAGGATCTCCCGTCTTTGCAATG